>CAVSPX010000014.1:0-959427 GCA_963729965.1 uncultured Alphaproteobacteria bacterium | reverse complement strand
ACGCCCACTCCTGTGATTTCTCACGCAATACTCGCTTACAATCGCGGCCGCGACACAGGGCTGGCGGACGGCATTGTCATCACGCCTTCGCACAATCCGCCAGACAACGGCGGCTTCAAGTACAACCCGCCCAACGGCGGGCCGGCGGATAACGATGTCACGGGATGGATCGAAGCGAGGGCCAATGCGCTTCTGGAAAGCGGTCTTCAGAGCGTGAAAAGAATTTCTTTCGAACAGGCCCAGCGCGCCACTACCACGCACCGGCATGACTTTCTCAATGCTTACGTAAGCGATCTCGGCAGCGTGCTCGATATGGATGCGATTCACGGCGCGAACATCAGTATGGGCGTGGATCCGCTTGGTGGCGCCGGAGTTCACTATTGGGGCCCGATTGCCGAGCGCTATGGTCTCAATCTAACGGTTGTGAATGAGGTGGTCGATCCGACCTTCCGGTTCATGACGGTGGATTGGGACGGCCAGATTTAACGGCAAAATTGTCCTCGTCCTACGCGATGCGGAGCTTGATCGGCCTCAAGGACCGCTTCGACATCGCTTTCGCCTGCGACACAGACCATGACCGGCATGGGATCGTCACCAAGAACGCGGGGTTGCTGCCGCCCAACCATTACCTTTCGGTCGCCGTTTTCTATCTCTTCCAGCATCGACCGAAGTGGAGCGCGGATGCCGCGGTCGGCAAGACGGTCGTCAGCAGCCAGATGATCGATCAGGTCACGGCCAAGGTCGGCCGGAAGCTCTACGAGGTGCCCGTCGGTTTCAAATGATTTGTCGATGGCCTCCTCGACGGTTCGCTCGGCTTTGGCGGGGAGGAGAGTGCCGGGATGTCTTTCATCCGTCTGGATGGCAGCGTTGGGACGACAGATAAGGACGGCATTGTCCCGGCATTGCTTTCGGCGGAGATCACCGCGCGCATGGGCCGCGATCCCGGCGAAATCTACCGTGAGCTCGCGCGCGAGTTCGGCGAACCTGTTTACGATCGTGTTGAGGCGCCAGCGACCCCGGAGCAAAAACAAAAGCTGGCGCAGCTCTCACCACAGCAGATACTGTCTGCAGAACTGGCTGGCGAAAAAATCCAGAACATCCTCACCGAGGCTCCTGGCAACGGCGCACCCATCGGTGGTTTGAAGGTGATCACTGAGAGTGGATGGTTTGCCGCGCGTCCGTCCGGCACCGAAGACATCTACAAGATATATGCTGAGAGTTTTCGTGGAGCGGATCATCTGCGCCGCATCCTTGCGGAAGCACAGGCCATCGTCGGTGCCGCGCTGGCGGCGCCCATGCAGCAGCTGGAAATTGCGTCCACGACAAATTTGAAGAAGACGCTATGAGCAAACAACCACGAATCAGTCACCCGAAGGAGCGTCTTTTATCCATGGACGTCGAGAGATTCGATTCTCCGGTCGTGGAATCATGCCACCGACCAAGTGTGGTGGCAGCTCACGCATAACCCTTGGGTCGTCCTACAAACGGTCTCGCGGGAGAAACTCCAGCGTGTTTTAAACGATCCCGCTTTTCGCAAAAACGTTGACGATCTGGTGCAAGCCGGGAGGGATGCTGCGGAGGCCGATTTCGATGATCCGCGCTTTCGACGCGAACTTGCGAGCTAGATTCGCCCGTCACGGCAGCAATGACGGCATGCCGGCCTCTTCCCAAGGCTTTGACGCCCTCACCGATGTCGCGACCCCGATCGCCGCTATGGCTATTCGTACCTTCGATCTCGGTAACGGAGTTGCCGCCGCACACCAGCAACTGGCGCGCGGTTCGCCGTTGCTGGTTGCACTCTCTATGGTGACTATGGACAACAATGAAGCGTGGCTTGCCGCAGGCTTGGCTCTAAGCGTCGGCGCATGGTTGCTACGAAGGCTGGTTACTCACGTTGTATCTCAATCAACCAATCGAAGTTTCGGAGTTTCGCACTCGCTTGGCGACTGAACTGCGCATAGCTCCTGTCGGCTCCCGCAGCTCCTGCTCAGAGTGGGTCGCGGTTCCACGGTGCCGCATTCGCCGCGACTGTCCAATGGCTGATGTGCTTGTTCGTGATACGCCGCACACAGCCTTCAACCTAGGCCGGGCAGTTGGCAAGCCGCCGCGCCTCGCCGCCAAGGCTGGTATTATGCCCCAAGCGCTGGAAGCGTTTTGACCGGACCGCGCCTATTTTGGCGCATGAGCAAAATCCGAACCGTCACGACGGTGCGCCACAAGCGCGATGGAATCTCCGCCGTGATCGGGATGTACGAAAAGAAATCGGCAAGAAATCGGCGCAAGCCCGATCGGACTTGGCGCACGTCACCTCCGCAATCCGAATATTCGAGGCATCGGGCATTCCCACCTTCGATCTCGGTAACGGAGTTGCCGCCACACACGATCAACTGGCGCGGTTCGCCGTTGCTGGTTGCACTCTCGACCCCGATGAACAACGCGACGTCTAATGGCCGACGTGCTATTGTGGTCAATGCGCCTCTCTCGTGAGCATCAACGTTGTCTAAGGAACATCCGATGATTCCGAAAGCCCCTCTGGTGGTGTGGTTCGAGAAATTGGGGTGGGGAGACGTATCGCTGGTCGGCGGGAAAAACGCCTCGCTCGGTGAGATGGTGCGTCATCTCGGAGAGCGGGGAGTGCGAGTACCACCAGGATTCGCCACCACCGCGCAATCCTATTGGCAGTTTGTCGACGCGAACGGGCTGAGAGAAACGATGGTCGATTCGCTCGCTGCACTCGAGGCTGGCCATGCGTCGCTTGCCGAGGTTGGGGCCACGATCCGCCGCGAATTCCTGCGTGGGACATGGCCACAGGACATCGCCGAGGCTATTCGAACCGCGTACCAAGAACTTTGCCGACGCACAGGGAAGGCGAACGCCGACGTTGCCGTCCGTTCGAGCGCGACGGCCGAGGATCTCCCTGACGCAAGCTTCGCCGGACAGCAGGAGAGCTATCTCAATATTCGCGGCGAGAAGGCCCTCCTCGACGCCTGCCGGCGTTGCTACGCATCGCTCTTCACCGACCGCGCCATCAGCTATCGGCAAGCCAAGAGATTCGATCATCTTAAGGTCGCGCTTTCGGTCGGCGTGCAAACGATGGTGCGCTCCGATCTCGGCGGAGCTGGGGTCATGTTCTCCATCGATACTGAGACCGGCTTCGATAAGGTCGTGCTCGTCAATGCGGCCTGGGGGCTCGGAGAAAACGTGGTGCAGGGCGCGGTCGATCCCGACGAATATCAGGTGTTCAAGCCGTTCCTGTCGCAGTCTTCGCTGGTGCCCATCATCGAGAAAAAGCTCGGCGAGAAGGCTAAAAAGATGGTTTACGCGCGGGACGGCGATCACCCAACACGTAACGTCCCGACCTCCAAGGTGGAACGCGCCACGTTCGTGCTGAGGGACCAGGACATCCTGGCGCTTGGCCGCTGGGCCTGCGTGATCGAGGACCATTACGGCTACCCGATGGACATGGAGTGGGCGAAGGATGGCGAGAGCGGCGAACTATTCATCCTGCAGGCGCGACCCGAGACGGTGCAATCGCGCAAGGAGGCGAGCGCGTTCCGATCCTACCGTATCAAGTCGAAGGGTCGAAAACTCGCGTCGGGTCTCAGCATTGGGGATGCCGTCGTATCCGGGCGTGCTTGCCTGATCGATAATCCGCGCGATATCGGCCGCTTCGTCGATGGCACGATTCTCGTGACCCAAGCGACCGACCCCGACTGGGTCCCTATTATGAAGCGGGCTGCGGCGATCGTCACGGATCATGGCGGACGCACCTCGCATGCGGCCATCGTCAGCCGCGAGCTCGGCCTGCCTGCTGTCGTCGGGACCGGCAATGCGACGCGCGTTCTTCATGACGAACAGGAAGTCACTGTGTCCTGTGCCGAGGGCGATGAAGGTTTCATTTACGAGGGAACCGCCGACTTTGAAGTGGAAGAGCTCGATCTTGAGCACATTCCGGCGACCCGAACTAAGGTCATGCTCAACTTCGCGAACCCGGCAGCCGCCTTCCGCTGGTGGCGGATTCCTGCCGACGGTGTTGGCCTCGCGCGCATGGAATTTGTGGTCAGCAACCAAATCAAGGTGCATCCGATGGCCTTGGTCCGCTACGACACACTCAAGGATGAGGATGCCAAGCGCGCGATCGCGGAACTGACCCAAGGCTACGAAGACAAGACAGAGTATTTCGTCGACCGTCTCGCCCGCGGCCTCGCCCGCATTGCAGCGGCCCACCACCCAAAGCCGGTCATCGTGCGCATGAGTGACTTCAAGACCAACGAGTACGCGAATCTCGTCGGCGGAGCTGCGTTCGAACCCAAGGAGGAGAATCCAATGCTTGGGTTCCGCGGCGCCTCGCGCTACTACTCGCCACGCTACCGCGACGGCTTCGCGCTCGAGTGCCGCGCGATCCGTCGCCTACGCGAGGAGATGGGATTCAGGAACGTGATCGTTATGATCCCGTTCTGCCGCTCGACCAAGGAAGCAGATCGCGTGCTCGTAGTCTTGGCCGAAAGCGGCCTGCGGCGAGGCGAGAATGGCCTCGAGGTCTACGTCATGTGCGAGATCCCGTCGAACGTCATCCTGGCGAAAGCATTTGCGGAACGCTTCGACGGATTCTCGATCGGCAGCAATGACCTCACGCAGCTCACGCTCGGGGTCGATCGCGATTCTGAGGAATTGGCGGAGCTGTTCGACGAGCGAGATGAGGCCGTGAAGTGGATGATCGATAGTGTCATCCGGGAAGCCCACAAGTCCGGCGCCAAGATCGGGTTGTGCGGCCAGGCGCCGAGCGATCATCCCGAGTTCGCCGAGTTCCTGGTCGTATGCGGCATCGATTCCGTGTCCGTGAGCCCTGACAGCTTCATCGCGGTGAAGCGCAGGGTTGCCGCTGCTGAAGCCGCCATGAAGGGTACTGATGCGCCCAAGATTGCGCATCGCTCATGAGCAAGTTGCAGCATGACGAGACGATCCGGCCTAGTGCCTGTCGCGCGGGGCCGCAACAGCAGGCTCGGCATCGCGACGTGAGAGGACCATTGTCATGCCGCTTGGCCCTTACGTCCCGCAGATTCACATTGCTTCTCGCGATCTCGGCCGGCCCCCCGGCGAAAAGCCCGCGACAGCCTTCGTGATGCTCGCGAACGTGGTTCACTCCCGACCTGTCGTTGCCATGAAGTTCGCGCTTAAACCTTGGGCCTCGCAGGTCCTGCCACGGTGGGCTAGGTCATGAACACGTCAACAGCGCCCTTTTCTCTACCCCGGAAGTTGGAACCGGACCTCGTTCGTGTCCGGGCATATTGGCAAGGCCTTAAACGCGGAGACGCCGACATGCCCTTTTGGGATGACGTCAACCTATCCAGCTTGCCAGACCTATCGGGCAGGCTGATGTTGATTGCAGTTTTCGACAAACCCGTGCGTTTCCGGCTCGAAATGCTCGGCGAGGAACTCAAAGAGCAGCACGGCCGTGATGTCGTCGGCAAATTCTTGGATGAAATCGATGCCCGTCCGCCGTTGCAGTATCTGAACTCTCAATCGAGCGCCGCCGTCGAGAGCCGCGCTCCGACGTATTACCGCCATGGTTCGGCCAAGCGCAGCAGCTCTACTAGCTCGACGGATAGCTATTCCCGGCTGCTTCTTCCAATGTGGGGAGACGGTCGAATCGGAATGCTCCTCGGAGGGGTCGCCTGGGGATAAATGCTTCTCCGGTGGAAGGAGGAGCGGCCGCCATCCCGGTCGTCATCTCGCTTGCTTCGACCGCAGACGGCGAAAATACTCTGTCCCAAGCCGGATCGTATTCAGGTTCGCATCTGCAAGGTGATCAGGGTGCGCTACGAGCGCCCATGGTTGAGGTGAGCAATAAATGGCGGACATCGTTACCGTCACTGTCAACCCGTCGATTGATGTTTCGACCTCCATCGAGCAGCTGGTTCCGATCCACAAGCTACGCTGTACCTCTGCGCGGCGCGATCCGGGCGGGGGCGGCATCAATGTAGCTCGCGTCGTGAAGCGGTTCGGCGCCGATGTGACGGCGATGTATGCAATGGGCGGAACGCTTGGTCAGTTACTGCGGCATCTTCTCGACCAAGAGGGAATTCCGGGCCTCCCCGTCCCGATTTCGGAAGAGACACGGGAGGATTTTACGGTTCTTGAGGAAGTGTCCGGACGACAATATCGGTTCATTCTGCCGGGCCCCCGACTGAGCGAGAGAGAATGGCGCGCCTACCTCGATACGTTTGCGTCTCATGCGTCTCGCGAACAGGGAACGCGCTTCGTGGTTGCCAGTGGAAGCCTTCCGCCTGGCGTTCCGGGGGACTTCTACGGGCGAATAGCTCGGACGACAAAGCAAGCTGGCGCAAAGATGATTGTCGACACCTCAGGGCCGCCCTTGAAAGCGGCGTTGGACGCAGGCGTATACATTGTGAAGCCGAGCCTGCGAGAGTTCAGAGAATTAATGGTAGCTCCGCTGGAAAGTGAACGCGATCAAGTCACAGCCTGTCGCAGCCTCATAGGGAGCGGCCGGGCCGAGATGGTTGCGCTAACGCTGGGCGATCAAGGGGCGCTTTTGGTGACCCGTGATCAAGTCTTGCGGGCACAAGCCGTCCCCATAAAGCCGGTTAGCGTTGTGGGCGCAGGGGACAGCTTCTTGGGTGCCATGATCTGCAGCATCGCTTCTGGTCATTCCATCGAAGACGCGTTTCGGTATGGAATAGCTGCTGGATCAGCAGCATTGCTTTTGCCAGGAACGGAGCTGTGCCGGCGAGAGGACGCCGAACGTTTGGCCGGCGAAGTCAAGGTGCAAGCGATCTGAATTATGACGATCTTGCACCATCGACGGCGTGCCCGTCACGGCGTTTTCGAAAGGTCTTCTCACCGGCGTTCCAACAGCGCCGCAGCCCCCAGCAAAGCAGGAAGCGGGCGCATGATGACGTAGGTGGGGATCGCGGCAAGATACGATCGGAACCGCCCTGGTTTACTCAAATCGTTGGCCTCACGCGCGCGCGAGGGCTGTGGTGGATTCGCCCGCGGCGGATTTCTTTTTCGCGATTATCAGATCGCGACGGGTCGGACCCACAGCGTGGTGAGGTGGGTCGAAGTTGAAGCCATCCCGGCTCGATCGACCGCGGAGCATTCTTCTCCCTTACGCGCGCGCACGAGGCGACCGGCGGCAACAACAGGGATCGACCTGCTCGACCTGCTGGCGCCGGCGCTGTGGCGTCAGCGTCGACCCCCTACCTCACCACGCCGTGGGTCCGACCCGTCGCGATCTGATAATCGCGAAAAAGAAATCCGCCGCGGGCGAATCCGCCACAGCCCTCGCGCGCGCGTGAGGCCAACGAATCCCTATGTCAGCTGGCGAATTTGGCCGGCATTGAACCGATGACCCGGTAGCTCGCTGCGCTCGCCCGCCGCCATGGCGACCAGGCGATGCCGACATCATCAGCGTCGGTCACCGCCCGAGCTCCATCGTCGCCCCGAATCTGCAACCAACAATTCCGCTAGTAGGAAACTCACTTGCTCGGGCGGTGCCGCATACTCCCCGGGGCGACACAAAGACGTTTCAAGCGGCGATCGGCTTGATCTCCATGACGTAGCCAAGGTCGGCCAAGCGTTTGATCAGGCGGTTTTTTTGCTGGTCGGTGGGAACGGCGATCGAAGTGATTGGAGCCAAGGTCCTTGTACATCGTCCCGTCCTTGAGCATGTGGTAGATCGCGGTAAGGATGGATGCGGCGACGGCCATAATTGTCTTCTTGGGGCCGCGTCGCGCTTTGATGCGGTAGAATTGGGCTTGCAGATAGCTGCCTTTCTTTTTGACCGCCGCCCAGGCGCACTGCACCAACGTGGTTTTGAGCCAGGGAGCACCCTTGCGCAGGCGAGTGGATCGACGCCACCAAACTCAATTTCAACTTTCTGCGCGACATCGCGCCCGTTGCGTTCGTCGGCGACAACGCATTTTTCATGGCGGTTACGCCATCGCTTCCGGCCAAGACAGTTCCGGAATTCATTGTCTACGCCAAGGCCAATCCGGGCAAGATCAACATGGCGTCCGGCGGCAACGGCAGCGCGCCGCATGTGTTCGGCGAATTGTTTAAAGAGATGGCGGGAGTCAATCTGGTTCATGTGCCCTACCGATCGAGCTTCTATCCCGATCTGTTCGCCGGGCGGGTACAGGTCGCCTTCATCGCGGTAGCCGGATCGCTGGCTTTGGTGAAGGCCGGCAAAATCCGCGCACTGGCGGTCACCACGGGAAAGCGATTGGACGTTCTGCCGGACCTCCCCGCCATCGGCGAATTCGTGCCGGGCTATCAAGCCAGCGCATGGCTGGGCATCGGAGCGCCCAAGGACACCCCCGTCGAAATCGTCGCGACGCTCAACGGAGAAATCAATTCGATTGTTTCCAATCCTGACGTGAAAAGCCGTCTCGCCGGCCTGGGGATCGAGCCGCGGTCGATGACACCGGCCGCGTTCGGCAAATTTAGCGCCGACGAAACGGACAAGTGGGCCAAAGTCATTCGAAGCGCCGGTATCAAAGCGGACTGATTTTGCTGTCGTCTTTCCGGCGATCCAACAAACATTGGTGGCAAAGCCCATCAACGACTTGCCAACTGCGGCGAGAAAATATCCGACGAGAGCGACCGGCTTTCGTCTTTGCAGCCTGTCACCCGCTGCCGATTGCCAATGCCATTCCCCCAAGCGCGCTGACAACGACCACAAGCAACGGCGGCGCACGCCAGACCATGAGCAGAACGAAGGCGACAAGCGCGACGCCGAAATCGCCGCGGCTGTTGACGGAACTGGTCCAGACCGGATTGTAGAGAGCTGCGGCAAGAATGCCGACAACGGCGGCGTTGATGCCGCGCATGATGGCCTGCGCGCCGGCCCGCTTCCGGAAGCTGTCCCAGAAAGGCAGCGTGCCCAGCAGGATCAAAATTCCGGGAAGGAAAATACCGATCAGTCCCAAAACCGCCCCGGGAATCCCATGCGGAGATGGCCGCACGACGGTGCCGAGATAGGCTGCGAAAGTGAACAGCGGGCCGGGAACCGCCTGGGCGGCGCCATAGCCGGCAAGAAACGTGTTGTCGCTCACCCAGCCCGGCGCGACGAACGCCTGGCGCAACAGCGGCAGCACGACGTGGCCGCCGCCGAACACCAGCGCTCCCGACCGGTAGAACGCCTCGAACAGTGCGATCCCCGGCGCCGCCCACAGGCTCCGCAGGATCGGCAGGCCGCCAAGCAGGACAAAGAAGGCAAACAGCGCAACAAGTCCGGCTCGCCGCGAGACCGGCAGTACCACGTGGCCTCCCGGTGCAGGTGCGGCTCCCCGGCACAGCCAAAGTCCAGCGACGCCACCTATCGCAATCGCCCCGATCTGCGCGACAGACGACGTGCTGAACAAAATGATCAGCGCCGCCCCAACTGCGATCGATGCCCGCTCGCGATCCGGACACAAGGTCCGCGCCATGCCCCAAACAGCTTGCGCGACGATCGCGACCGCAACGAGCTTGAGGCCGTGCAGCAATCCGGTTCCGATCGGGCCGTTCAGCGCGCCCGCACCGTAAGCGAATAGAACGAGGATGATGGCGGACGGCAAGGTGAAGCCGGTCCATGCCGCAAGACCGCCGAGATAGCCGCCGCGCATGAGGCCGATCGAAAAACCGACTTGGCTGGAGGCCGGGCCCGGCAGAAACTGGCACAGTGCAACGAGATCGATAAAGGCCTGCTCGTCGAGCCAGCGCCGGCGAACGACGAACTCCTCGCGGAAATACCCAATGTGGGCGATCGGGCCGCCGAAGCAGCTCACCCCGAGCTTGAAGAACGCTCGCAGCACTTCGAGCGGCATCCCTGCATGTCGAGACTGCGGCGCATGGCCGCCGACCGCGATATCAGCCGGGGAGCCTGTCAAACTACGCGACATTTCACTCACGTCATTGACCTCACGCATAACCCTGACCAAGCTAGCCTTCGCGCTATCGAAAGTCGATATCGATCGAAGCCGGCGAGCAACCCGAGGCATCGGTGACCCTGGTCAGACCGGGCACCCTTTCGAAATGTTCATGGACCGGTGATCTGGTAGCCCAGATACCAGGAAAACGAATTCGCGGCGGAAGCGTTTTCTAGGGCGCGGCCGGCCGAAAACAGCAAATGATTGTGCTCATCGATGTCGTAGATTCCGCCGATGTTGAATCCGGTCGTATCCTCTCCGCCGATGGTCTGGGCGGTCTCATGAAAAATCTCGCCCCCGATCGCCAGGCTTTTCGTCACCTGCCGCTGCAGCACCCAGCCGAAAAACCAGTAATTCTTGTCGTCGGTACCGCCACCGCGGTTGACCCAATAGCCGACGCCTCCATACGTGGTCCAATCGTTAAAGCCCTTTTGCACCCAAACAGGAATGAGCATGCTCACGTGGCCATGACCAAAGTCGTCGGCTTGATCGCCGGGCGGGATTTCGAGATGCAGGAATATGCCGACCATCGGCGTTACGCCGTCTTTGTCCTCCTGAATGAATTGGTATTTGAACCCTAGCTCGGTTTCACCGTAGCCGAATTGCGCCGGGCCTCCCGCCATGCTGTCGAACGCCATGGGTGCAATGATGTGGAGCTGTCCATTGGGAATGATCCCGTAGTTGAATTCCCAAGCCGGTCCGATGCCTGACGTGTCGCCTTTCACGGCGGTTCCCATGGAAAAGGTGTAGAATTCGTAGTGCTGATAATCGACTGGCTCGGGGTCGTCGGTCAGAAACGGGGACCCGCAATGGCTCCCGTCGGCATCAACACCAACAGAAGCAAGCCCGCAGCCGCGAGGCGGGCGGCGCCCACCGATTTGCGCACAGTCCAGTCTCCTTTGCCGCGAGCATCATCCCGCAGCTACCGCCCGTTGCTCGCCCTGCACCAACATCGCCTGCAAGAGCGGTCTCGTCTCTTTGGCAAACAGTTCGACCGTCCTGACGACGTCCGTCTGTGGCAGATTGCCAAGGAAACCTGTCACCAGCTGGATGTTCTCGGATCCCAGCTCAGTATGGAGCGCCACGATGCGCGCCGCGACAGTTTGGGGGCTGCCGATGATCGCTACTTCGTTCATCCAGCGTTCTGTATCGAGTTCGTCTTCGGTGGAAATCCGCCGCTTGACCTGCTCGCCGGTGCGACGGTAACCGGCCGTCAGCTTCTCGGCCGCGGGCCGCGCCGCAATGCGGGCCGCCTCATCCGTTTCACCGACAACGACAAAACGCCCGACCGGCACTTTGGCTGCATCGCCTCCGGCATTTTCGAACGCGCGAATGCAACGGCGGAGGCTGTCGACCGATTGCTGGCTGCCTTGAAACAGCGTGTAGCCATGCTCTGCCACCCAAGCCGCACCTTCCTCGCGATAGGTCGCGACATAGACCGGCGGGTGCGGCCGCTGCACGCATTTCGGTTCGATGGATTCGGTGAGGGAACCGACGGCGACCTTCGGTTCGGTCCAGTAGCGGATCAGCCTGTCGAAGCACGACGAGAATGCGGCCGACCGATCGTCGTATGACAGTCCCCAGGCTTCGAAATATCGGCTGGTATTACCGCGTGAGACGCCCACATCGACGCGGCCTTCGGAGAGCAAGTCGAGAGTGGCGATCTCCTCGGCCAGCCTTATCGGCTCGAACAACGGCAACACCAAAACCGAGAATCCGATGCGGATGGTGCGCGTGCGCATCGCCAGCGCGGTTGCCAGTGGGATCGGTGACAGACAGGTGCGGCTGTTCTGCCCGAAATGCTCCTCGTTAATCCACAGCCCATCGTAGCCGAGCGATTCCGCGAGAGGCCCGAGCCGTAGCAAATCCTTGCCGCTCTCGTCTAAGCCGGCACCGCATCCGGACAAGTCAAAACGCATTGAGAACTTACTCCTCAACTGTCAATGACCGGACCAAGCGCTCGCCTTTGACGACGCAGCGGAACCAGAACGATCGATTGTCGATATCGGAACTCGATAGTATGATTCAATCGCTGCCTGTCAACGGGCAACCCGGCCATACAGCGATGCAAGATTGCGTGAAATCCTGTGATCGGCCCTATTTCGATATCGACTTTCGATATCCAAATAGATAGCATGAAATCCATCGTTGGCCACCATTTTTCGGGCGCGCTCTGGGCAGCCGCTGCGATAGGTCCGCGATAGGACGAACATGAGGTCGAGCTGGAAGGACCGCAACCGACAGGTTAGCCTGGCTAGCCGACATGGAGCATGGCGACCGGCAAGCTGGGCCGGCATTGGCACATTGCTGATTGCGACGATCATCGGGCCAGTGCGGTCTTCTGCGGATACGGATGACGTTATGTCCCAGCCTCCCTGGGCCTATACGTATCACGGCACTTCAGGGCAGCGGATGGAGTTCATGGCGACTACCCCATCGCGGGAAGACCGCAATGTTTGGCTGCTGCTCGCCTGTTTCGCCACGCGAAGGTTCTACGTCTCGTTTGTCGATGCGAAAAAATTTCCATTTCCCCTGCCCGAACGCGCGGAGATCGGGTTTCGGCTGGATGCGCTGCGACCATTGGTATTGCCGGTCGCCGCCATCGAGCAGAAGCAAATCACTGCCGATCCGGATTCAACGAAGGACCTGTTTGCCGTCCTGACCCGGAGCAAGCAACTTTCCGTCTCAATTCCGGAGCGAACGGGCCTCACCCACAACTATTCATTCTCGCTGCAGCCGAACGATCTCGCCCTGCGCGACATTGACATTCATTGCTTTCAGTCAGACGTCTAAGCAGCCTTTCCGGGACTGGTCTCGACAATGGTGGCTATGAAGACGATCCCGGCATACGCGAGCGTTGGAGTTCACCGATCAACTCGCGGACCTGGAGCTTTGCGATCTTGTTCGCCTCGCGCCCGCGTGCCGTTGCGCGATAGAGGCGGCGAAAGGTCCGGCCAGATCGTTCGATTTTCGACTTCAAGTACCCGCGACGTTCCAGGCCGTGGAGCATCGGGTACAGCGTTCCGGGGCTGAGCGTGTAGCCGTGGCGGGCGAGCTCGTGGATCATCCACTGCCCGTAAAAGGCCGCTTTGGAGGCATGGTGCAGAATATGCAGCCGTATGAGCCCCTTCAGCAGTTCCTGGTGCTTCATCTTCGGCATTGTCGCCCCGGATTCGCAGCTGGCACGATAACGATTTGCGATGATTCCCACAAACAAGAGTGAAGGCTTTGATTGACGTCGTTACCAATAGCAGCAAACGCATGCGCCGCCCTCATTGCGAAAACTTAATGTTGTGGCGGCTGCAAGCGATAGGCTGGGCGGTGCCATACTTGCGATAGCGTCGCAACAACCAGAGGCCTCGGATGAACACGAACTCCTACAAAGGCCAGAACGATCTGAGCCGCACGGGACCTAGCCGTCGCGCGGTTCTCTTGGGCGCCGGAGCAGCGGCCGTCGCCAATTCGGGCGCCTATGCGCAGACAGCGGTGCCGAAAATCGACTACACGATCCGAATCGAGCCCATTTCACTAGAGCTTGCGCCTGGAAAGAGCATCAAGACGACCGGCTATAACGGGAAAGTTCCCGGCCCCCTGCTGCGGCTCACGGAAGGAAAGCCGGTTAACATCAAAGTCATCAACAATGCCGGTTATGACGACATCGTGCACTGGCACGGGCTGTATCTGCCGGCCTTTCAGGACGGGGCGACGGAGGAAGGATCGCCAATCATTCCGGAGGGCCAATCGCTGATCTATTCGTTCTCACCGAAACCCACGGGCACCCGCTGGTATCACAGCCACGCGATGGCCATGACCGACCTCTCGCGCAGCACCTATTCAGGCGAGTTCGGCTTTCTGATCGTCGAACCGACGAGCGACCCCGGCCGATACGACCGTGAAATCCTGCTCGCGGCCCGGCGCTGGGAAGGCGAGTGGGGCAGCATGCAGGATATCCGCAAAGGGCCGCCGCCAAACAACGGCTTGGAGGTGATGTACCGGTCCGCCACTCTCGGTGAGCGGATGCTCGGCCACGATGAACCGATCCGGGTGCGCGAAGGAGAGCGCGTGCTGTTCCGCCTGCTCAACGCCAGTGCCACGATGGACGTGTCGCTCGCGCTGCCCGGGCACTCGTTTACCGTGCTTGCGCTCGACGGCAATCCGGTTCCTATGCCCACGACGGTCGACACCTTGCGGCTCGACGTGGCGGAGCGTGCGGACGTGATCGGGGAAATGAACAATCCGGGCGTATGGATAATGGGCTCTACCGACGACATGGACCGAAACATGGGAAATGGGAGTCGTCGTAGAATATGCAAACCGTCAGGGTGAACCACAGTGGAAAGCCCCTGCGAACAGCAATTGGGATTACACGCAGTTTGCGCGCACCACGTCCGCTCCCGAGCCGGACGCCACAATTGCGCTGACATTCGCCAAGGTCCCAGGCGGCCATGGCGGCTACAATCGGTGGACCATCAACGGCAAATCATGGCCTGATACGAACCCGCTGTTCACCGTGCAGCAGGGCAAGCGCTATCGGCTTGTCATGCACAATAACAGCGGCGATCGTCATCCGGTTCACACCCATCGCCACACCTTTGAAGTGGCGAAAATCGGCGACAAGCTCATGTCGGGCTTGATGAAAGACACGTTGAGTATGCCAAGGTTCTCGACCGCAGAGATCAACTTCGTCGCCGACGATCCCGGTCCGACATTCTTCCACTGTCACCATCAAGACCATATGGACGAAGGGTTCGCAGGACTCATCACGTATGTGTAAACGTGACAAAGTTCGGTCGCGACAGTGAGAACGTCGCTAGCGGGCTCTGCGAAAGATCATCAGCATCGCTTCCGCGAGATTCGCAGCTCACTGTCTGCAAGCCTGCAGCCGGTCCGCGATGCTTTTTGTTCGTGTGACTGAGAGGCCTCTCTGTCTTACTTGAGGGAATCGGCACCGGCCTGGGCAGCTCGACTGTCCATCGCTCCTGAGGGAGCCCCGCTCACGCCAATCGCGCCCACGACCTTGCCGTTAACTGGGAGTGGAATTCCTCCCGGTGCCGCGACCATTCCTGGCTGCAAGGTCATCACATAGAAAATGGCTGCGGTATGGGCTTTGGCAATGGCGATATCGACCGAGGTTGTAAGGCGCTTATCCATTGTCTCGAAGTCCCCGGCCAGTTCGCTCGCGGCCGGCGCCGATGTGCAGAGTCCCGGTAGCTGCGAAACGGCACGAGCGCCATCGATCGGCGCGCAGCGGAATTTGCGAAAAAGAAATCGACGGCTCGCGCCGGTCGAGCAGCGCCGCGCCAGAATCCGCGGCGCCCACCCCCGCCAAGGGATAATGAGCAGCATCGCGCCAGCCGGAAATGTCGGAGCGAGAGCACGACGCAGAGCACCCCGGTGGTGGGTTTGGGCCTGGAGGCGGCTTCCATGGTTACCGCGGCGGTTATGGCTATGGCGGTTGGTGGGGATACGGATACTATCCATGGCCCTACTATTACGGGCCGTCGTGCGGCTATGTGCGCGTGAAATATCACCACCGGGCTTATTGGCACTAGGTTTACGAGTGTGAGTAGGCACCACCTACGGTCGGCGGCCTCAATGAGAGGCTCAAGAGGCCGCGCGGAATCAGTCGCGCGGCCCACTAAGATCGATTGAAAGTTGCGCCCGGGAAGCTCGCGGAAGAGGCGACTTCGCGGGCTGGCTCGACCCTGTGGTGACGCAGGGTACCGGCAGCTTCGTTCTGCATATGCTGGCCCTCGTGTTCGCCATCATCTGGCGCGCTTCATGTATCGCCGCAAGATTTTCATCCAGGTCTAATCGGCGCACGGACTCCTCTGTCATGGCGAAACCCGTCGATGGTTTCGGCGGCCTTATTCAAGCGACTTGCGGAAGCGCAGAATACTCGTCATGAGCAGCACTGCGGCGATCGCGGCCATCGCCGCCAATTGCGGCCAAAGCACGCTCAAGCCGACGCCTTTAAGAAAGGTGCCGCGGATGACGATCAGATAATAGCGCAGCGGATTGAGATAGGTGAACCATTGCAACACCTGCGGCATGCTCGATATCGGATAGGCAAAACCCGACAGGATGAAAAACGGGTTGAGCACAAAGAAATTCATGGAGAACGCCTGCTGCTGGGTCGAACAGAGCGTGGAGATGAGCAGGCCAAGCGCCAACGTGCTGAGAAGAAACAGCGTACTGCCCAGCAGCAGCACGAACGGATCACCGACAAACGGCACCTGGAACCACAATGTCCCGACGGCGACGATCAGTGCGACTTCGCCCAGGCCGATGACGAAAAACGGCACTGTCTTGCCGAGGATGAATTCGGCGGGCAGAATCGGACTCACCATGATCTGCTCGAGCGTGCCTACTTCGCGCTCGCGTACGATAGCAAACGCCGTCAGATTGACGATGATGACCAGAGTAAGAGTGCCGATGAGTCCCGGCACGAAGAACCATCGGCCATTGAGGTCCTCGTTGAACCAAGGCCGCTGTTCGAGCGTCACCTGGACTTGCCGCATGCCGCGCACGCCTTGAATGCGCTGCGCCAAATCCGCGGCGTAATCCTGCGCGAATCCCTGCGCGATCGTGTTGACATAGCCGAGCGCAATCAACGCGGTGTTGGAGTTTGTGCCGTCGACAATGACCTGCAGAGGCGCGCTCTGCCCTTTGCGCAGCAATTCGGTAAATCCGGCATGGATGACCAGCGCGACCGCGGCATTGCCGTCGTCGATCGCTTTGGCGACCTGCGCCTGCGACTGCGCCATTGTCACGTCGAAACGATTGCTGAATGTGAAACGCGACACCAGTTCCCGACTTTCCTGCGAATGATCGAGATCGAGCACCACAGTGGAGACATGATAAACCTCATAAGTTGCCGCGTAGCCGAACAGCAACATCTGCACCAGCGTCGGCACGACCAGACGGAATCGGGCCCACTTGTCGCGCTTGAGCTCGAGGAATTCCTTGATCACGATGGGCATGATGCGCGCAAACATGGTTTAGTCCAATCGCTTGCGGAAGGCGCGCGCGGCGAGAATGAGTACTGCGGTAGCGTAAACCACGAGAAACAGGATCGGCGTCGACAGCTCGGCGAGGCTCGAGCCCTTCAAAAACAGAGCTTTGACGATGGAGACGTAATAGCGGGAATAGATCAAATAAGTAATGCCCTGCACCGCCTTTGGCATCTGGTCGATGGGAAAGATATAGCCGGAAAGCAAAGTGGTCGGCAGCATCGTGACCAACAGCGCAATCTGGCTGGCGCCGATCTGACTGCGGATCAACACCGACGTCAGGTAGCCGATGCTGAGAACGACGATCAGAAAAAGCGATGTGGTGACGAAGAGCGCGAAGAACGTGCCACGGTAGGGCACGTCGAACCACCAGGCCGCTAGCAGCAGGCAAACCGCAGCATCGATCCAACCGAGTGCCAGATACGGCATGAGCTTGCCAAACATCAATTCGTTTGGTTGTACCGGAGTCGAAATGAGCAGCTCCATCGTGCCGCGCTCCCATTCGCGCGAAATCGTCAGCGAAGTGAGCTGCGCGCCGACCAGCGCCATGATCATGGCGACCAGACCAGGAATAATGAAATTGCGACTTTCCAGATCTTCGTTGAACCAGACTCGCGATTGCACCACCATCGGTTGGATCTGCTGCAGCGCGTTGCCTTGCCGATCCATCCCGGTCACCGCAACATTATTCGAATAGCCGTCGACCACCGCCGCCGCGTAGCCGTAGGCAATATTGGCCGTGTTGTCGTCGGTACCGTCGAGGATAGCCTGAACCGGCGCTGTCCCGGTATCGTTCAGCCGCTCGGCAAAATCCGGCGGAATGACGATAGCGAGACCGCAAGTGCCGTTATTGATTGCCTTCACTATGGCCGCGTAGCTGTCGACGTTGCGCACGATCGAGAAATACTGGGAGGCCTGGAAGTGCTTGAGCAGCGCCTGACTGAGCTGGCTGCCCTCGCGGTCGAAGGTGCAGACCGGAGTGTGCTTGAGATCGAGATTGACGCCGTAGCCGAACAGGAACATCTGCGTGAACGGCAGCAGTAATGCGATCATCAGGCTGCGCGGGTCGCGCCAGACCTGCAAAATCTCTTTGACCGCGATGGCTTTGAGCCGGCGAAGCTTCATGCCGCCTGCCTCCTCTTGGCCATGTCGACAGCAATGAGCCGCACAAAGACGTCCTCAAGCGACGCATGAATGCGCTCGATCCGAGACGGCGGCAGCCCTTTTTGCCCGAGGTATAGCGGCAGATTGCGCAGGCTTTGCTCGGCATCGCCAACCAGCAAATGCAGCGCATTGCCGAATACGGAGCAATCGAGAACGCCGGGCGCATGTTCGAGCGCGGCCAGCGTCGGCCCGAGCACATCGCATTCGAGCAGCAGAAACTCGCCGCCGAGCGCCGTGCGCTTGAGTTCGTCCGGGCTGCCGATGGCAATAAGCCGACCCTGATTGATGAGGGCGGCGCGATGGCAGTATTCGGCCTCGTCCATGTAATGAGTTGAGACCAGAACACTGACACCATCAGCCGCCAGCGAGTGGATCAAATCCCAGAAGCGACGCCGCGACGTCGGCTCAACGCCCGATGTTGGCTCGTCGAGAAACAGGATCGGCGGGCGGTGCAGCACCGCGCAGCCCAGCGCCAGCCGTTGCTGCCAGCCGCCGGCGAGCGTCGAAACCAGCGCTTTCTCGCGCCCGCGGAGCCCGGCCATATCAATGGCGAAGCGCATCCGCTCCGGCAGCTCGTCGTGCGGCACACGATAGATGCCGCCGAAGAAGCGCAGGTTCTCCTCGACGCTGAGATCGCGGTAGAGCGAAAATTTCTGCGACATGTAGCCAATGCGCTCGCGCACCCGCTCCGGATCGCGCGCCACATCGATGGCGGCGACCAGCACGCGCCCGGCAGTCGGGCGCAGCAGACCGCAGAGAATGCGAAATGATCGTCGACTTGCCGGCGCCGTTAGGACCGAGGAAGCCCAACACTTCGCCGCGCCCGACACGAAAACTTACGCGATCAACCGCAACGAAGCTGCCGAAGCGCTTGACGAGGTCTTCGGCGACGATCTGCGGCTCGGTATCCCGATCGCCGTTCATTGCCCCTCCCCGTTATTTTCGAGGAGCGCCACGAACACGTCTTCGATACTCGGCTCGCCAACCACAATATCGGCGAACGGAACATTGGCTTGTTGCAAGGCCGCGCGGAGTTCGGAAATGCGTGTAGCCGCATCGTCAACAACAGCGTGAACCCCGTCGCCGACAAGGAAGACGTTGCTCACGCCGGCAAGGCCGGCGATGGCCGATCGCACCTCTCGGCCGGCGGGGGAGGAAATTACGACGAGCGCGCCTGGCATGCGCTCCTTGAGCGCTGTCGGCGTGTCGCAATAGAGGACGCGTCCGCTGTGTAAGACTGCCAAGCGGTTGCAGCGCTCCGCCTCGTCGAGATAGGCGGTGGTGATCAGAATGGTCACGCCCTCCTCGCGCAAGCCATAAAGGATGCGCCAGAAATCGCGGCGCGACACCGGATCGACGCCGGTCGTCGGCTCGTCGAGCAGCAAGATCCGCGGCGTATGCACGAGAGCGCAAGTGAGCCCGAGCTTCTGTTTCATGCCGCCGGACAGCCGGCCGGCAAGGCGGGAGCGGAATTGGCTCATTCCCGATGCGGCAAGGAGCCGCTGCGCACGTTCCTCGCGAACGTCCGCGGCGACCTCAAACAAGTCGGCGTAGAAGCGAATGTTTTCGTCGACGGTCAGGTCTTCATACAACCCGAATCTTTGCGGCATATAGCTGATGTGCTGTTTGCCCTCCTCCGGATCGGCCACGACATCGATGCCGTCGACAACGATGCTTCCGTCGTCCGGCGGCAACACGCCCGCGAGCATGCGCATGGTGGTGTTTTTGCCCGCACCGTCAGGACCCACCAGGCCGAAAATTTCGCCGCGCTTCACCGTGAAGCTGAGTTCGTCGACTGCGGCGATTTCGGCGAATTGCTTCGTCAGCTTGTCGGCGGAAACGATGAGATCTGATTGCGCATTCATGATTTACCCGCGGGAAGTGCTTTCAGCACCGCGTCCGCGGGCATGCCCGGAACAAGTTCGTGCGTGGGGTTATCGATGTCGATGCGGATGCGATAGACGAGCGTGACGCGCTCAGCGTGGGTCTCCACGCTTTTCGGCGTGAATTCTGCATTGGCCGAGATGAAAGAGACGCGCCCCTTGTAGGTTTTTCCCGGATAGGTCTCGGTGGTGACGTCCGCCTCCTCGCCGTAGCGCACCCTGCCGATATCGGTCTCGTTGATGTAGGCGCGCAGCCAAACGTGATCGAGATCGGCAAGAGTAACGACCGGCGTGCCGGGAACCATGATTTCGCCAAGCTCGGCCTGCCGTACCTGAATGACGCCGGAAAATGGCGCCGTCAAAACCGTGTAGCCGAGCACGATCTGCGACATTTTCAACGTTGCTGCTGCGCTCTCGATTACGGCCTTGGCCAGTTCGACCTGCCGCTCGGCGGCGTTCTTCAGCGCGACATCGCGCTCGTGCGCGGCGGTCGATTGCCGCAAGGCGGCGTAAGTCTGATCGCGTTGCTCGACGGTGCCCGAGCCCTGCTTCAACAGCATGGCGGCGCGGTCATATTCCTGCTGCCGAAAGGTGAGATCCGCAGCGTCGCTTTGCACCGTCTGCCCGGTGGCCGTAAGATCCTGCTCGGCGGCGGCAAGCTGGCGCTGCTGCATGTCGAGCGCTGCCTGGTTGATCGCAACCTGCTGGCGGTAATCGGAATCGTCGAGCCGCGCGATGAGCGTGCCTTTATCGACCCATTGGCCCTCATCGAACGGAAGCTCGACGATCCGCGACTGCACGGTTTTGAAGCCGAGGACGCTCTGGTGCGCCTCGATATTGCCGGAG
The DNA here is from genome assembly GCA_963729965.1 of uncultured Alphaproteobacteria bacterium. Lineage (GTDB taxonomy): Bacteria > Pseudomonadota > Alphaproteobacteria > Rhizobiales > Xanthobacteraceae > BOG-931. Next base: position 938,589 of record CAVSPX010000014.1, on the reverse strand, counting down.
ACCGGGATAGTGGCCGCCATTTGCGGACCGGCGAACCAATCGTAAAGCGTGCCGCGCTCGAAATAGGCCGCCAATGCCACGCCAGCGATCACGATAGCGACCAGCCAAGATCTCGGCCTGATCCAAGTGCTCAGGACCTTTTCGGCTTTCTCGGCTTTCGCTCGCAGAGCAAACGGCGCATGCATCACATCAAGTCCTATTTCGTCTCCCAGGCTTTATGATTCGGACGTCCGTTTTTCCGGTTTCACGTCACCTTGGCGCCTGATCGCAGCGATATGTGCAGTTCGGCAGTCCTCAAGCGAACTAAGATGAAGAACGAGGTGCCACGGGAGTTTGCTGCCTTGCGCGGCGCCAGCCACCTCATTCATAGCGTAACGCGTCGATGGGGTTAAGACTTGCTGTCTTGCGCGCGGGGTAATATCCGAAAACACTCCAACGGCGGCGGGTCGCCATCGCGCGAGCCCTATGATCAACTCGCCGAGCCTTGGCGCTGGTGCGGGCCAGCAGGTTGAAGCTCTGGAACATCCACCACGCGGCGCAGCTGATACCGCAAATCCAGGCATCCAATTCTTTGACGCGTTGCGCCGCCCTTGTCTCGATGCGGGCAGTCAATGCCTCTAATCGCCGGCGATCACATTGATTTGGGTCAAACACCAGCCGCTGATTGATCGGTCCGCTGGCACTGCCCGAATTCAGTAACCACCTTGTCCGGACCATGCTGCTGCCACACGAGGCTCAAAGGAGGATTCCTTGATCTGGGGGATATCGATCCGCGGGTAATAGAGTTCGGTAACGATCCCCCCAGCGAGGGTGAACCACAGCCGCGAGGATCCGAGGCTCGTCCCCACCATATCCTTCCGCCCCGGCGCCCAGGTCGGGTGTGGTAATGCGACAGTTGGTGCTTTCATGGAGGCCCGGTGTCCGCTAGAAGCCCTTTGGCTCTCAGAGATGAGCACAATCGGGGGCTTGCAGGCTACCTCCTCCGGCCAATCAAAAGTCCGACAGCGCCGCGATCAGGAAGCCCTGCACTGCCTCTCGGATGCCCAGCTGCCCGCTCTCGCGGTTGCCTCCCTCATCATCCAATGGGACCAACACCACGATCCCTCTGATCCGAGATGTTCTCGGCCACGATCGTGAGACGCTCGGCGCCCTGCGCGCGCGTGTGCCTAGGCCGCGCTGGCGCGGCGCCCCCCTGTAGCTCGATTGCCCCGCTCACCGCGCCTCTCGCGCGCGCACGTGCGTATGGCCGTCGAAAGAGGTTAATCCGCGACGCTCCTTCGCCTCGCCAGGGTTGGCTATTTTACCTTCACCCCAACCTCGGTGCCATCATCGTATTCGATCTTAACGTTGAGCTTCTTGATCTGCTCGCGGCTCCTATCCAGCGCTCCGCAGACATGCGCGATGATCTCATCGGGGCTCATTCGACGTGAAGAACCTATCCGCTCTATGAGGCTCTTGCAGCCCTGTAGAGCTTCCTCGTCCTCGTGCTTGCTCTTGCGACCATCGCTGGAGCGAATCTCCACCTCGCCGGTCTCCTGATGAGCATGGACAGCGTACTTATACTCACGGTCTTCGCCAGTCGCCATCTCGACTTCAAGCTCGAATTGACAAACTCCCGAGTGGCAATTTGCGTGGCAGACTCCCATGGCCTTTCCTCAATGATTGCATCTTCGCTTATAGTATCAACCATCATCTCCCATTACGCCACGCGGTTCATATCCTTTTTGACAAAGATCAAACTACGGCCCGATTTTACGGATCACAATAACCCATTCGCCAGCAGCAGACTTGCGAGCGCCGGCGCCTGCTTTAGCGCGGGCGCATCGTTCACGCCTACGGCTTCGCGCTCATGCTGCCTAGCGTGCGACTGCGTTCAAACCCCGTACCTCGCGGCGCTCGCTGAGCTCGCACCGCGCCGGTGCCGGCGGCCAACGATCGTTCGCACCACCCGCGCTCCATCCCGCCCGAGCTCATCGTTCGCCCGATCCGTAATTCGTAAAATGGAATCGGCGACGTCGGCGAAGCGTGCACGACATGCTGTTGGGCCACAATACCGACACCACCGCCGAGGTGCTGTCAATCGGCTCCTCGCGCGCGGTGAGCGCAACAAAGGAAGTAAACGCGAGCGGCGTAGCGTTACGCTGGTGTTCGGCCGGTCTCGCTCAAGCTTTCACCAAATCGACCATAGGATAAAGGCGATCGACATCGACTAGATGGCAAAGCTCCGTTCCTGCCGAGAGCAACGCTGCAGTACCCGCAGCCACGCCATAGCGGAATGCCTTGTCGAGAGCGTGACCGGCGGCAAGGCTCCAAATCATCCCACCGAGAAAGCTGTCGCCGGCTCCCACCGTGCTTACTGGCCCGATCGGCAAAGCTGGTGCCCGCCATATCCCGTCGTGGGTTGTCAAGAAGGCACCGCGATTTCCGAGTGTCAGTGCCACGATTTCGGCCTGACCTTTGGCGACGATCCGCCGGCATGCATCGACTGCATCCTCCTCAGCGTTCGGACGTGCGCCAATTAGTGTGGACAGCTCGTTCAAATTTGGCTTGATGAGGAAGGCACCCTCAGCCAGTGCTTCTTTCAGCGGCAGACCCGACGTGTCGAGGACAAATTTTGCTTGGCGCTCGTGCGCCAGTCGCGCGACCCGCCGATAGAAGTCATCGGGAACGCCCGGGGAGAGACTGCCGCTTGCGACCAGATAGTGCGGGAATGAATTAAGTGACCCAAGGATGCTCAGACACGCCTGCCATTCCGCCTCAACTAGCCGGGGCCCGGCGAGAACGAAGCGAAATTGTTGGCCGGTTGCCTCTTCGTGAACGGTAAAGTCTTCACGGGTCTCCGCGGCAATCTGCAGTACAATGCTTTCAATACCTTCCTGCTCGACCAGGGTCTGTAACAGTCGCCCGGTGGTTCCGCCCGCCGTATAGATCGCCGTCACCTCCGTTCCCAATCGCCGCACGACCCGAGCAACGTTGATCCCGCCCCCGCCTGGGTCTCGACGCAATCCGGCGCACCGCAATTTGCGCAATGGCACCACCTAGTCCACCGATGTCGACAGGTCGATGGCCGGGTTAATTGTCAGTGTGACGATAGCGGCCATGGTATCCATCCCCAGAGTCGGCCCAGGCTGGCAATGGTCAGAAGCTAGTGCGCGTCGATTGCCCCGAGCAGCATGCCGACATGACCGTCGCCCCACATCGGCATCAGAAGGCGCGAAAACGCCGCACTAGTCGCTGATCTCCGATGATGATAGAGGGTAGGTTCACGTCCCTCGACTGTAGCGCTGCACTGTGAGCGCAAATATTTGAGCCGACCTTGCAATTCTACTTCATCGGCAAATTTTCTCGCCAACGATTCGTTATAGGGTACGATGAAATCCTTGCCCATGAAGTTCTCCGGATTCGCAAAGACATCGATCAGCAGCAGTTGATCCGTCAGGTCCGGCAGTGTCGACAGCTTTACGTCATCCCAAAATGGCATGTTGTTATCGCCGCGCTTCAAGCTCTCCCAATAGGAAAAGACGCGCAAAAGCGTCGGGCTCATCTCTGCCGGTAGAGGGTAGGGATTGTCCATCGCCGTCATGTTTCCACCTCGAAGACAACCGGCCAAGAGCGCAACTGATGACGCCGTCAGGCGGTCTTGGCGCCGTACTGCTGCTCGACCCGTGCCCTCAATCCGATAAAGGAGGGATCCGGATGAATGATGACATTCGTGGGAATAGCCCTTAAGTAGCTTTGAAACCGACCTTTCGCCTCAAAGCGAATGCGGAATTCCGAACGCTCCAAATAGTCGACGATCCGCGGTACAATACCGCCTCCTCTATAGATGCCGCCGCGAGCTCCGAGAGTGAGTGCGACATGTCGGGGCGGTCGAGGGTCGTGCTGAAGAAAAAACGCAGTGCCGACACCGCACTGTTCATGCTCGACGGCTGCACCCCGTTCTGCCGCTGATGCAGTTGAAAACGGCGCAGATCGTCAGCGCATTGTCAGCCTGCGTTCCTTAGCAGTAGCCGACTGGTCGGCAAGGCGTTCGGTGTATTTGATCGATACGTATTGCACGCCGCGATCACTGTGATGGACGAGCCCGCTGCCGGACACGGGCCTGCGGTCATGAAGCGCTTGCTCCAGGGCGTCGAGAACGAAGCCGGCGTGAGCCGAGCGGCTGACCCGCCAGCCGACAATACGGCGAGCGTAGGCGTCGATGACGAACGCCATGTAGACGAAGCCCGCCCAGGTGGCGACGTACGTAAAGTCCGAGACCCACAGCGCGTTCGGGCGCGGTGCCCGGAACTGGCGGTTCACGCGGTCCAGCGGGCATGGCGCGGCCTTGTCGCTGATCGTCGTCCTTACGCGTCTTCCGCGAATGACGCCTTGCAAGCCCATACCGCGCATCAGCCGGGCCACCGTGCAGCGGGCCACATCTTCGCCCTCTCGCACCAACTGACGCCAGACCTTGCGGACACCGTAGACCTGGAAATTCTCATCAAACACGCGCCGAATCTCCACGCGCAACGCTGCATCCCGCTGGACGCGCCGCGGCGCCGTGTCAGGGCGACGTCGCCGCGCGTCGTGAGCGTGATAGGTGGACGGAGCGATCTTCAGCACACGACAGATCGGCTCGACCCCATGGACCTCACGATGATCGTCGATGAAGGCGATCATGGCCTGAACCGGCGGTCGAGCTCCGCCTGGGCAAAATATGCTGAGGCCTTGCGCAGAATCTCATTGGCTTGGCGAAGCTCGCGGTTCTCCCGTTCCAGCGACTTGAGGCGCTCGCGGTCGTCTGTCGTGGTGCCAGCTCGATGGCCCTGGTCCCTCTCGGCCTGAGCCACCCAGTTGTGAAGGGTCTGCGCCGTACACCCGATCTTTGCCGCGATCGATACGATCGCCGCCCATTGCGAGGCGTGATCGCCTCGGTGCTCGATCACCATCCGTACCGCCCGCGCGCGCATTTCAGGTGAAAACTTCGGCCTTTGCTGCTTGTCCATGGCTCCATCCTCTCAAGAGTTGGAGCCTCCGGCAAACCCGGAGCGGTTCAAAGCGACCCCGTGGCCGGCATTGATGCGGGTCAACATTCGGCGGATTAAGCGATTCCGCATGTGACCGCCTGAACCGCGCTAACTTTGAATGTAGTGTTCAAGTTGATCGATAACGAATTCCTTTTTAGAAATGATAAACTTGAGTAAATCGCCGATGGAGACAATGCCAATCACCTTTGTACCTTCGAGCACGGGTAGATGACGCACACGCTTGTCGGTCATCAGGGCCATGCATAGCTCGACCGATTGTTCCGGCCGGACATCGATTACGTTTCTGTTCATGATGTCCCTGACCAGCGTGTTTGGGGACGTTTTGCCTTTGAGAATGACATTCCGCGAATAGTCTCTCTCGGTTATCGTGCCGATCAATTTTTCGCCGTCCATCACAAGCAGAGAACCGATATCTTTTTCAGCCATTTTTGCCACAGCATCAAGTACTGTGGCGTCCGGACTAATGGTCCAAACGTTACGACCCTTCTGTTCAAGCAGATGTTTTACGGTCATAGCGCATCCCTTACTCCTTGTCGGAACTTTTTTAGAATTTTAACACTCATCCGATGCGCGACTTTGATCTAGGTCAATAGCTCCAAACCGGCGCGGCGACCTGCCAGCACGTACCTACGATGAGGTCTAATTTGAAACAAGGCGATCAGTCTTGCTTTCAGGCGACCCGAGCAGGTTGCTCTCTCCATGGATGGCACAATGGATTAGAACATGAAATCCCACATCGACAAAATGCTCCAAAACCACCTCGACGAGGCCTTTGAAGGCGCTCGCCTCAGGCGTAATGGCGTCCGACGGGATCGAAAAGCCGTTTTGGCCAAAATCCTCGCAGAGGCTGAAGCCGCCGGTGACGCGATGCGCTATCTGGACGCCAAAGGCCGGATTGCGTGGAAGGCGACGCCGAAGCTGCCTGGGCATCTGGAGGATCTTAGAGCCGACGCAGAGGCCGATGCCGAAGCCGAGGACATGTAGCGGTGCTTCGGTACTTGTCGAACCGCATCGCATTGTCCGATCCGGCGCTGAAAGTGAACCTAGAGCGGCTGGAGAGCGCGTGGGAGGAGTGCCAAAGCTGTCGGGATCGTGATGGGATTTACCGGTATCTGACGGCGGTTTTTTTTGACCTCGTCACCTGGTGTACAGGGTTTCGGATGCCGGCCGTGGGAGAGCTGGACGCGTGCGCCTGGCCGGCGTCCGAAAGCCGTCAAGGAACGAACCCGCGGTCGGGAGTGCACGGAGATGGTGCGCTGGCTATGGGTATTTGGCTGACACGGGACTCGCGCGATGGTGGCCGTGCTCAGCTTTAACGGAGCCGATGAGGTGGTTTTTAGCGCGTGCCGGCTTGCAATGATAATTGCAGTTGTGGACGGGCATTGCGGTTACGGCTCGGTTTGCTGGTTATTTTGCGCATGGTGACGAGCGCTGTCGCGGCCGATCTGAGATCGACGACAAGCCGGCGCGGCGCGGGGTGCTTGTAAGAGCGCGATTGTTCTCATGAGGTATCGATCCTGACGGCGACCATTGGGCCGCACGGCTGATGGCGAGGCGTCTGGCCGCGTTCGAAGGTCTCAATGACGATCATGCGGCCGCCGCAGTGGGGACAGGTATGCGTCGTGTCGTCGTCTTTGGCATGGGTGTCGCTGGTCTGATTTTGTGCAGCCACATTGAGCAGCGACCGCGCCCGCTCGATATTCTCGGTGCGCGAGCTTTTTGCGAATAAGCCGTAATGACGGATACGATGGAAGCCGGCGGGGAGGACGTGGAGGAGAAATCGGCGGATGAACTCCTCTGCGGTGAGCCTCATCACCTTGTATCGGGCGGCACCGTCGGCACGGTAATCCTTGTACTTGAAGGTGACGCTGCCATTGTCGGCCGCGATCAGCCGGCTGTTGGCGATGGCGACCCGGTGAGTATAGCGAGACAGATAGGTCAGCACCGCCGCAGGTCCGCCGAACGGGCGCTTGCCATAGACATACCATTTGATCTTGCGCAGCGGCGCCAGAAAGGCGGCGAAGGCCGCGGCCTCACCGAGGCGGCGACGGCTACCGAAGAACTGTAATTGACCGGCGGCATGCGCGGCGAGAAGTTTTTGCAACATCAGCCGGCAAAACAGTTTGGATAGCACCCGCCATGGCAGAAAGAACTTGGGCCGGCAGGCGACCCAGCGTCGACCATCGTGTGAGAGACCGCCAGCTGGCACGATCATGTGCACATGTGGATGGTGGACGAGTGCCGAGCCCCAGGTGTGCAACACGGATGTGATGCCGATGCGAGCGCCCAGATGCTCGGGGTCACCTGCAATCGTCAGCATGGTCTCGGCACTCGCCTTGAACAACAGATCGTAGACTACCGCCTTGTTTTGATAGGCGATCTCGGCGATCGCCGCCGGCACGGTGAACACCACATGGTAATACGAGACAGGCAGCAGGTCGGCCTGCCGCTCGGCCAGCCATTGCTTGGCCGCCGCACCCTGACACTTCGGGCAATGCCGATTGCGACAGCTGTTGTAGGCAATGCTGGTGTGGCGGCAGTCCTCACAGCGTTCGACATGGCCGCCGAGCGCCGCCGTGCGGCAGCGCTCGATCGCGCTCATCACCTTGAGTTGGTCGAGGCTGACATGACCGGCATTGGCTTGACGCCATGCAGGGCCATGCGCGCGGAAGATATCCGCGACCTCCAAAGCCGGACGAGGCACGCGCGTGGTGGCGTTATACCGGCGGCTTATTGGGCTTTGGGATCAGCGGTGTGAGCTGATCGAGCGGGCTGGTCACCGCGCGGATCACGTTGGTTGCGACCTGAGTGTAAAGCGCGGTCGTCTCCAACTTCACATGTCCGAGCAAAACCTGGATCAGGCGAATATCGATATTTTGCTCCAGCAGATGGGTGGCGAAGCTGTGCCGCAGCGTGTGCGGTGTGACCCGCTTGTTGATCTCCGCAAGCCTGGCGGCGATATGGACGGCGCGGGTGAGTTGTCGCGTCGTCATCGGCAGCATCGGATCGCGGCCGGGAAACAGCCACACCGCGGGCCGAACGATGCAATACCAGTCGCGCAGCAAGTCCAATAACCGTGGGGACAGCATGGCCAGGCGATCCTTGCGGCCCTTGCCCTGCTCGATGCGCAGCAGCATGCGCTTGGAATTGACGTCCGCGACCTTCAGCGCCACCACCTCGGAGACCCGCAGCCCTGCGCTGTAGGCGGCGCTCATCGCTGCCTTGTACTTCGGCCCGGGTGCTGCCTCTAAGAGCTGGCCGATCTCCTGCGGGCTCAGGATCACCGGGATCTTGCGCGGCTCGCGGACGAAGGTGAGGTGCCGCTCCATGTCGGGGCGGTCGAGGGTCGTGCTGAAGAAAAAACGCAGTGCCGACACCGCACTGTTCATACTCGACGGCTGCACCCCGTTCTGCCGCTGATGCAGTTGAAAACGGCGCAGATCGTCAGCGCTTGCCGTATCGGGCGAGCGGCCAAGAAATGACGCAAAGCTTTTGACCTGGCGGATGTAGTCGTGGCGCGTCTTGTCGCTGAAATTGCGCACCGCCATGGCGTCGAGCATGCGCTGGCGCAACGGGCTGATGGGTTGGTCGTGCATCGGAGTGCTCCTTTGTAAGGTTGCAACACTCCGATCGTCGAACTCACGACGCTCTCATCAAATCCCCTGTCGGCCTTGGCTCCAGACTAGCGCGCATTTCTCACCCTGCTGATACCTTGGATGATCGGTAAGCCGATTTTGATGATTGGTGAGCGACAGCCGCGGCGCTTCGTGGCGCCGAAAGGGCGCGGTTTGTGGCTCATGTTTTGCGAGTCTCCGTGGGCCGGTTGGTTTGCCGCAATGGTCGCGCTGCGGCGGCGCGTGTCAGACCGGTGAGGCGCGGGCCTTTGCAGCGGCCGTGAGCCGAGTTGCAGCTTGGCCCCAATCTTGGGCGGCTGGACAGGCCGACGCCATCGCGACTCTGACGCGACGGACACTGACGCGCACGAGCGCACCGATCTTGAGCAGCTTGAGACGAATGGTGCCGCAGGTGGCGGTCGCGAATTTGGTGTCGTGTAGCCCGATACGGCGCGTGGCGCACAGCAGCACATAAGCCATCGAATAGAACCACAGGCGCAGTTGGTTGGCCCGCATGGTGGCGGCCGAGGTGCGATCCGCATAGAGGTCGAGCTGGCACTCCTTGATCCGGTTCTCCATCTCGCCGCGCGCACAGTAGAGCTTTTCGTAAAGGTACTTGGGACTGTACTTGTTCCGCGCCAACGAGGTGACGACGAAACGAGGATTGGCTTCGCCTTGCGTCCACTCGGCCTTGGCGACGACCCGGCGCCGGCGGCTCCAGGTACGGCGCGTCGTCCACATGAAGGTCTTGAAACGGCGCGCTGGGGTGCCGGTGCGCCGGCTCGTGGCGGCGGCAAGATCCAGCTCAGTCTTGATCTCGGCGGTGAGCCGTTCGTTCTTGGCAAGACCGAAGACAAAGTCCACTTTGTTGGCCTCGCACCAGGCCATCAGGTCCTCCCGCGCGAAGCCTGAATCGGCGCGCAACAGAATACGCGTCCGCGGCCAATGGGTGCGAACCCGAGCGACAATGCGCGCCACCTCCTCGACCGCGCCGGCCGCTGCGTCGATGTCAGCACGCCGCAGTTTGGCGACCAGCAGATGCCGGCCGCAGAACACGTATAGCGGCAGATAGCAGTAGCAATCGTAGTAGCCGTGGAAGAAGCGTCCCTCCTGCTCACCGTGCAGCGGATCATCGGTCGCATCCAGATCGAGAATGATCTGCTTGGGCGCGCGGTCATGCGCCTCCAGAAACAGATCGACCAGCAGATTCCTGATCGCCACCGGATTGTGGCTGATCTTGTGGTAGCGCGTCGGCTCCAGTTTGCTCAGTTCCAGCCGGTTCAGCGTCGACTTGCCGGCCACCGGCGCGCAATCCGCGCGTCGCGCTGCCAGCTTGCCCGCCAGCACCGCCATCATCGGATCGTGACGCAGTTCGTCGTGATCGTTGAGATCCTCATAGCCAAGCGCGATGGCGAACACCCGCTGGCCAACCAAGGTCGCAACCTCGTGCTCGATCCATGCCGGACGCCGCTCGTCGTGAAAGCACGACGCAAACCGATCCATCAGATCAATTGCACGATCGGTGGCTCTTAGAAGTAACGCTCCCGCATCCGACGTGACCAATCCCGCATCAAATGCGGCTTCCATTGAGCGGCCTTCTACGATTCCAAAATCGAATACTTCTGCGCTACACTCTGTCGGCATCGGGGTGCTCCGCGAATCGACGTAAAGTCGTTGTGGCACAACAACTTTCGCTGATTCGCAGCCCCGATGCGCTCATTTGTATGAGAAATATGGGCTAGACCGGCCCCCAGCCTCCCTCCCGCGAAGCGGGTTCGTTCATTGGACCCACGGCGACATCGCCGAAATATATGCCCGGCGGACCATGTGCCTGAAGGAGCGTCGTTCCGTCGATCATGTGCCGGAGCCGTTCGCGGCCATTATTCTCTGCACGGCAGAGCCGGAGAAGGTGGATTACCGGATGCGCAGCAAATGGTCCCGTGCATTAAGGTATGCCGCGAAATACAAGCGCCTGGAAGAGTCTCTAAGCGCCTTTATCAAGCGCAAAGGCGGGATCAACAAATGCGCTGCTCGGTTTGCCCGTCGCCTCGGGCGAGCGTTCACAATCATAGAACATCGATAATTAATTCTGTTGTTCCGAATAGGGCTCTGCGAAATCGCGACAGCTAGTTGTCTCACCATTGAAGCGAGGTCAGCTTTGCCCCCCAAGAAGAGACATGCCGCTGCAGCGCAACATGCGACGCTTTGTGCCAAGATTCCTTATGGCAACAAGGATGTCGCGATGAAGCTGGGCGCCCGCTATGGCTCGGGAGGATGGTACGCTCCGCCTGGAGTTGATCTTTCTGCCTTCAGCGAGCCGGGATGGCTATAATCCGGCAGATGATGCCCGACGCCGTTCGCTGGTACGACCAAAATGTTTCCGATGTCTCGCGTCGCTACAAATCCGTAGTGGCAGAGACCGCCAACGACTGGCTGATCGACGTTCTTCCAAACGCACCGGCGCTGGTTCTGGATGTCGGCGCGGATCTGAGAACCGCAGAAAACATAGAAACGGATGAAGGAACGCAGATATGAAGGAATGGGTCACGGTTCTCAGAGCCGCGGATGCCGCAGCGCGTTGGCACGTCCACCAGCGACGCAAGGGATCAGCCCAAGAACCTTACATCAATCACCTGCTTGAGGTGGCAAGCCTCGTGGCGGAGGCGACGAACGGTAAGGATCCGGATTTGGTTATCGCTGCGCTGTTACACGATGCGATCGAAGACCAGGAGGTTCCTCGTGAGCTCATCAAGCGGGAGTTTGGCACCCGAGTGGCCGAAGTGGTGGGCCAAGTTACAGACGACAAAACACAGCCGAAAGAAGAACGTAAAAAGGCCCAGGTCAAAACGGCTGGCAAGAAAACCAACGACGCCAAGATCATCAAGCTTGCCGACAAGACCAGCAACATGCGTGCCATTACGTTCAGCCCGGCACCGAATTGGTCGGTGAAACGCAGGTTGGAATATATTGGCTGGGCCCGAGAGGTCGTGAAAGGTCTGCGCGGGGCCTCGCCCTGGCTCGAGCAACAATTTGACCATGCGGCCGAAGAGGCAGAAGGCTCGGTCGCTGTTCGGAGTGGCAAACGTTAGCAAACGACACTGAAAAACGTTATGAACTATTATGAACTCATAACTCACTCAAATCTTCCGGCACATCGCCGAACTTTTTCAGTATGATTGCGTCCAAAAATTCACCAACGTTTGGGTCGCCTGCACGCTTGAATGCGACGGCTCCCGCATTGGCAGGATCCCGGGACATTCCTTCAGCCCGCCTGATCGCCGCGCGCATTGAAGCACTCCATTTTGGTTTCGTCGCGTTTGTTATCGATTTCATTCGCGATCGTCCAGTCTGCCGACGAAATTACCGGTCGCTTGCGCTGCGCGTACGGACAGCCATAATCGTCTCGTGCAAGGCGGAGGTTTTCTATGCAGATGATCGCTTCTGAGCGGCTGGATGTCGCGCCACTTTCGAAGCATATCGGTGCGGAGATCAGGCACATTGATCTCAGCGGCGAGGTTCCCCCGGATACCATTCGAGCGATCCGGAAGAGTTGGCTTGAGCATGCCGTGCTCCTGTTCCGAAACCAGAACCTGTCACAGGAGGATCTTCTGCGGGTCACGAGCTACTTCGGCGAGATCGGGAATTTGGCGCGCCCGGCCGAATTCTTTCCCCCTGGCTATTCGCGGCTTCTCCCCAACATCATGATGATTTCCAACATCCGCGAAAACGGCCAGACGATCGGCGCCCTACCGGATGGCGAGATGATGTTTCATCACGACATGCTGCACGCAGAAATACCGCACAACTCCACGCTCTTGTATTCGCTCGAGGTGCCGACCTACGGCGGCGACACACTGTTTGCGAGCGGATACACTGCATACGAGACCCTGGACCCGCAAGTCTGCGCCAAACTGGAGGGCCGGCGAGCCTTTCACCATTACAATTACGGTTCTACTCAGCGCGGCGATCATCGCGGAGTTGCCGCCTTCGGTGAGTTGACGCATCCGGTTTTTCGGACCCACGACGAAACTGGGCGCAAAGCGGTATACGTGAATCGCCTCATGACTGTCGGCATCGTCGACATGCCGCAAGCGGAAAGCGAACCGCTCCTGAACGCGGTCTTCGACCATTCCGAAAAGCTGGAGTTCGTCTATACGCATTCCTGGCGGAAGGGCGACCTGCTGGTATGAGACAACCGCTGCTCGATGCATGCGCGCACTGATTTTCCTTCAGACCAGCGTCGTCTCATGCTGCGCACCACCACCAAAGGCACCAAACGTCCGTATTGACACAGCCAAATCTGCTGTAAAGGGGGCAAAACAGAAGCAGTGGAGATGACAGAGACAAAAATACCGCCGCTGCGGCCACTTTGGCGCCAGCTCACCTGGTGGACGCTTGCTTTCCCTATCGTGATGATCGTGGCCATCGCACGGCACGACATTTACCTGCTCAACTGGATTCATGTGTTGTCCGGCGCACTGTGGACTGGGGCAGACTTATACATGGGCTTCATTCTTGGTCCCACTCTGCGTATGCTGGATATGAGCGCGCGCACTGCGCTGATTGCTTACCTTGTGCCACGCACACTCTTGTACTTCCCCATGGTCTCCTTGACTGCGGGCACCACCGGCTGGTTCCTGGTCGATTGGTTCGGCTTCACGACGTCAGCGAGCCCGATGTACCATTTGGTGGTGATGTCGCTGACCCTGGTTGTTGTGATGACCGTCATGGGCCTGGGTTTCCTATTGCCAAACAGCGTGCGTATCTGGCGGGAACTTCGTCGGCCTGTGCCAGACCGTGAACGGATTGTCCGCATCAACCGAATTAACATTTGGCTTGCGGGAACGCAGGGCCTGTTGCAAATCGCTATTATTCTCGTCATGGCGAAATACGTAAGCTGAAATATGCGACAGAGCCGTTCGGCCGGCGTGATCTGGGCCGCAAAGCGGTTGTGAGCAGTCCAATGACGCCAGAGAACATCCTCCGGGATAAGCTGCGCAAGATCGAAGCTCTGTTCGCCGGCGCGGCAACCCCCGGCGAGAAGGCCGCCGCGGGCGCAGCTGCGGAACGAATCCGCGAACGTCTCGGAAAAACCGCAAGCACGGAAAGGTCAATCGAGATGAAGTTCTCGATTCCTGATCTCTGGTCGCGGCAGTTGTTTATCGCACTGTGCCGCCGCTACGGCCTGCGGCCATTCCGCCACCCGAGGATGCATCGTCAATCCATCATGATCAACGCGCCACAGAGTTTTATGGAGCAGGTGCTGTGGCCGGAATTCCAGGAGTTGAATGCCGCCTTGGTGGCGTATCTTTCCGAGATCACCGCGAAGGTCATTCGCGAGGAAGTGCACAAGGAGACCGGCGAGGCCGAGGAAGTCGACGAGCCGACCAGGATCGGGCGATGACGATGGTATGGCGCGCGCTGGTCATTGCCTTGCTGTTGGTTTTTACAGCCGTCGATCCGGCCACCCCGTAAAAAGGCATCGACATCTGATCCGGTGACTTCCGATATGTCTTGGGATTGGCGCGCGTAGCGTCGAAACCGATGATATGAAAAGCGCTATGAAGCCGCAGCCAGAACCGTCAACGCAGGAAGTCTTGGCGGGCCTGGTCGAGCGCGTCACGTATCATAATGCCGAGAACGGCTTTTGTGTGCTGCGGGCCAAGGCGCGCGGGCATCGTGACATGGTGACCGTCGTCGGCCATGCCGCAACCATTGCGGCCGGCGAGTGGATTACCGCCTCGGGCGAATGGGTCAACGATCGGACGCACGGCCAGCAGTTCAAAGCGCGGTTCCTGTGCACATCGCCGCCAACTTCGGCCGACGGGATCGAGAAGTACCTTTCATCCGGCATGATCCGGGGCGTTGGTCCCGTGTACGCCAAGAAACTGGTGCGGGCCTTTGGCGAGAAGGTATTCGACGTGATCGAGGCGACGCCGGACCGATTGCGCGAGATCGCCGGCATAGGGCCGGTTCGCGCTGCCAGCATCCTCGCCGCCTGGGGCGAGCAGAAAGCAGTGCGGGAAATTATGGTCTTCCTGCACAGCCATGGTGTCGGCACAGCGCGGGCCGTGCGCATCTACAAGACATACGGCGCCGACGCCGTGCAAGTCATGTCGGAGAACCCGTATCGCCTTGCGCGAGATATCCGCGGCATTGGCTTTAAAACTGCCGATGCGATCGCCATGCGAGTGGGGATCGAAAAAACGGCCATGATCCGGGTGCGGGCCGGCATCACCTACGCGCTGTCCGAAGCCATGGATGAAGGCCATTGCGGATTGCCGACCAATGAACTCGCACCACTTGCCGAAGAGCTGCTTGAGGTCCCGCAGGAGCTGATCCGGACTGCCCTCGATCTCGAACTGGGCGACGGTACCGTAATTGCCGACACGGTGGGTGAAACGCCCTGTGTGTTTTTGGCGGGGCTATACCGGGCGGAGCGTGCGATTGCGGAGCGGCTGACGCGGCTTGCGAACGGCATGCTGCCCTGGCCATGGATCGATCCGACGAAGGCCTTGCCGTGGGTGGAAAAGCGGATCGGACTTGTTCTCGCGGAAAGCCAGATAGCGGCGATCCGGCTCGCCCTGATGTCCAAGGTATTGGTGATGACCGGCGGCCCCGGCGTCGGCAAGACGACGATCGTCAACGCCATTCTGCGGATCCTCGCAGCCAAGGCGATAAAGCTTGGCCTTTGCGCGCCGACGGGCCGCGCCGCCAAGCACATGACCGAAGCGACCGGGCTCGAAGCCAAGACCATCCATCGGCTGCTCGAAGTCGATCCAAAGACCGGCGGCTTCAAGCGCGGCGAGGACAATAGCGCATCCGACATGTCCATTACATGTCATCGGTTGACTGAAGGGATAGCCGGCCGCACCAGACACCGACGCAAAATCCGTGGGCAGCCAATTCCCCGTCAGTGCTTGCAATGCGGACGCGGCCGGATGTGGGCGCGCTCGCCGAACACAAGCGGCGCATGATCCGTTTTCAGTGGCAACGACTGGTAATAGGCTTTGAGCGATGCCACATCGACCAGCGTGCGAGGGCCCGCCTTCCGTGCGGCGATCGTCTTTGATCGGATGAGGCGCGACAGAGTGCGTTTGCTGACGGCGATAAACGCGGCTGCGTCGCGCGGTGACAATGCAATCGGTTCAAGGGTGCCCATGGCATACCTCTCCCGTTGCACGCTTGGCCTAGGCGTGCGGAAGAGAAGGCCACCGAGGGCGAAATGCGGTCACACGGGATGATCGGCGAATGAAACCCCGGCCCGTGCCCGCGCCCGAAGGTTGCGCAGAGGCGGCCGGAAACTACCATGGCCGGGGGGCCCGTCAACGGCTAAAATCGGGTCATGCCGAGCCACGGCGGGAAGCCCAAAATGGCGGACAAATCTGTGTAACCTGCTGTGGAACTGGCCGAAAAATCTTGTCAATTCAAGGAGCCGGTGCGGTTCGTCGCGGCGCCCCAGAATGACGGCCTCACTGCTCCAGCACCATCTTGCCTTCGCTGTATTCGAAATGGCGCAGCCGCGACAGAAACGACAGCCCGAGCAGATTGTCGCTCAACGCGCCGTCCGGCATCACCACGGCAGCGACGTCGTGCACCATGATGTCGCCGACCTCGACCATGTCGAGCGTGGTCGGCGCGGCGCGCACGGTGCCGTTCGCGGTACTGATCAGCAAGGTGTACTCGGTGGCGGCCGGATGGATGCCGAGCTGCGCCGCGTCATCGGCGGTGAGCGCGACGATCGAGGCGCCGGTGTCGACGGTGAATTGCAGCTCGCGTCCATCGATGCGGCCCTGGGTGCGAAAGCGTCCGAAGCTGTCGCGCGACACCACGGCCGAATACCCGCCGGACGATGTTCGTGTGACGGTAGCGGCCGGCTGCGCCGGGTCGATTGGCTGCGCCGGGGCGGCGACCGAGGCTGTTTGGCCTTTCATATGGTCGGCGAAATGCGGAACGATCAATCCGGCGACGATGGCGGCCGCTGCGAAACTGAGCACGGAGCGCATGGCATAGATCCTCGCCCAAGTTGGTCGTCGCATCTCAACGCCGCGGGAAGAAAAAGGCGCTAACGCGGGACGCCGCGCGCCTGATTTGCATGTCGTCGGTAAGCGGCGCGGTAAAAACTTTGTTCAAATTTTATCGGTTGCGCGGCTTGGCGCGCCGCGTCGGGCTCGCGGCGAGCGGATCGTCAGGCCACGGGTGCTTCGGGTAGCGGCCGCGCATTTCGGTCCGCACCGCCGCGTAGCTGCCGCGCCAGAAGCCGGGCAGGTCGCGCGTGGTCTGCACCGGACGCTGCGCCGGCGACAGCAGTTCGATGACGAGGGGAATTCTTCCGCCGGCGATGGTCGGGTGACCGTCCAGTCCGAACAGTTCCTGCACGCGGATCGCGATCTTGGGACCGCCTTCGGCGTCGTAATCGATCGGCACCTGCGAGCCGGTCGGCGCCTCGAAATGCGTCGGCGCTTCGGCATCGAGACGGCGAGGCAGCGGCCACGGCAGCAGCGCGTGCAAGGCGGTCGCCAGTTCATCGGCGGTGATCTCGGACAGCGCGATCTTGGCGGCGAGGGTTGGCGTAAGCCAATTGTCGACGGTTTTGGCCAGTGCCGCATCGGACAGATCGGGCCACTCGTCGCCCTCGCTTGCCCGCAGGAACATGACGCGGTCGCGCCACTGGCGCAGCGCCTTGCTCCACGGCAGCCGGCCGATGCCGAGCGCGGCAATGCCGGCCGCAAGTTTGTGCGCGGTTTCATCGTCCGGCGCGACCGGCATCGGCTGCTCCGACAGGACGAGAGCGCCGAGCCTGCGGCTCTTGCGGCCGCGCAGGCTCGCGCTTGCCGTGTCGAATGCCACCTCGTCGCGGGTCTCGATCCGATCTGCAAAGAGTGTCTCGATCTCGGCGAGCGTGACCGCTGCCGCGAGCAGAATACGTCCGGCTGCCGCGGTCCCCGTCAGCTCTGCCACCGCGAGAAACGGCTCGCGCGCCAGCGGCGAGGCGGCGTCGATTTGCGCGCCGCGTCCGTTAACGAGCAGAAAGGCACCGGTGCCGCTGTCGCGACTTTTTGCGATCCGTTCCGGATAGGCGAGAGCGAGGAGGGCGCCGGCCGATTTTTCACTTTCCGTCTTGTGCTCGGATCGCGCCAATGGCCCCGTTGCGACTTCGGCCCATCGCGCCGCCATGGCGCGCGCATCGCGAGCGCGGGCGGAGCGGTCGCGGTGCAGCGCATCGAGCCGCGTGCGCAGATCAGGATCGTCGCCGCCGAGGCCGCGCTCGCCGATGATTGCGGCGATCTCGGCGGCGCGCTGCGCCTCGCCTTGCGCGGCCGCATCCACCACCATGCGCGCAAGCCGGGGCGGCAGCGGCAGCTGGCGCAGATGCCGGCCTTCCTCGGTGACGCGGCCGTCCGCATCGATGGCGCCAAGCTCGGCGAGCAGCGTCCGTGCCGCGGCAAACGCCGCGCGCGGCGGCGGATCGAGGAAAGAAAGCCGCTCCGGAGTGCTGCCCCATGCCGCGAGGTCGAGCGCGAAAGACGACAGATCGGCGGTGAGGATTTCCGGCCTGGCATAGGGTTCGAGCGACGCGGTCTGCGGCTCGTCCCACAGCCGGTAGCAAAAACCAGGCTCGACGCGTCCGGCACGGCCGCGGCGCTGATCGGCCGCAGCGCGCGACACCCGCACGGTCTCAAGCCGCGTCAGTTCGACGGCGGGCTCGTAGCGCGGCACGCGGGCAAGGCCGCAATCGACCACGACGCGGACGCCCTCGATGGTGATCGAGGTCTCGGCGATCGCGGTCGCCAGCACGACCTTGCGGCGGCCGGGCGGGGCCGGGGCGATGGCGCGGTCCTGCTCATTGCCGGCGAGTGCGCCATAGAGTGTGACGACATCGGTCGTGGCATCGAGCCGCCCATCCAGCATCGTCTGGGTGCGGCGGATTTCGCCGGCGCCGGGCAGAAACGCCAGCAGCGAACCTGATTCGGCGCGCATCGCCCGCACGATCGTGTCGGCCATCTGCGGCTCGATCGGACGCGCGTCGCGGCCGACATAGCGGGTCTCGACCGGGAAGGCGCGGCCGATGCTCTCGATGACCGGTGCGTCGCCAAGGAGCGCAGCCACGCGCGCGCCGTCGATGGTCGCCGACATCACCAGGAGACGCAGGTCTTCGCGCAAGGCCATTTGCACGTCGCGGGCCAGCGCCAAGCCGAGATCGGCATCGAGCGAGCGTTCGTGGAACTCATCGAACAGCACCGCGGCGACGCCGTCGAGCGTCGGATCGTCGAGAATGAGCCGGGTGAAAATGCCTTCAGTGACGACCTCGATCCGGGTGTTGCGCGAGACCTTGGATCCGAACCGAATTCGCAGGCCGACCGAGTCGCCGACGCGTTCGCCGAGCGTCTGCGCCATGCGCTCCGCTGCGGCGCGAGCGGCAAGCCGGCGCGGCTCCAGGACCAGAATCCGGCGCCCTTTCGCCCATGCCTCTTGGGCAAGGACGAGCGGTACGCGTGTTGTCTTGCCGGCGCCCGGCGGCGCAACCAGCACGGCTACGTTTCGGTCGTGCAGTTGGGCCGTCAAGTTCGGCAAGACAGCGTCGATCGGAAGCGGGGCTGGAATCGTCAAACTTGCAGCGTCCGTTCTGCACAGGCTGTGATTATGGATTCCGGATAGCCGCTTCGCGGCTTCCGGAATGACGTCAAACCCATATATTATTGGCACCATGCCCACCGCACAAAAAGTCGCGCCGAAATCGCCGCCCGCGGCGAGCGCCCCGAAGAAGGGCGATCACGTCTTCCTGGTCGACGGCTCCGGCTACGTATTCCGGGCCTATCACGCGCTGCCGCCGATCACGCGCAAATCCGACGGCCTGCAGCTCAACGCCGTGTTCGGCTTCTGCAATATGCTGTGGAAATTGCTGCGCGATATGAAGCCGGAGGACAAGCCGACGCATCTCGCCGTGGTGTTCGACAAATCGGAAAAGACCTTCCGCACCACGATGTATCCCGACTACAAGGCGCACCGGCCCGATCCGCCCGACGACCTTATTCCCCAGTTCAAGTACATCCGCGAGGCGGTGCAGGCGTTCGACCTGCCATGCCTCGAACAGAACGGCTTTGAGGCCGACGACCTGATCGCCACCTATGCACGGCTCGCCTCCGAAGCCGGCGCCAAGACCTCCATCGTGTCCTCCGACAAGGATCTGATGCAACTCGTCAGCGACAGCGTGACGATGTTCGACACCATGAAGGACAAGACTATCGGCCGCGCCGAGGTGATCGAAAAATTCGGTGTGCCACCCGAGAAGGTCATCGAGGTGCAGTCGCTGATCGGCGATTCCACCGACAACGTGCCGGGCGTGCCGGGCATCGGCGTCAAGACCGCGGCGCAGCTCATCGGCGAATACGGCGATCTGGAAACGCTGCTCGCGCGCGCCGGCGAGATCAAGCAGGAGAAGCGCCGCCAGTCGTTGATCGAGCATGCCGAGGCGGCACGGATGTCGAAAAAGCTCGTCACGCTCGACGTCAACGTCACGCTCGATGTGCCGATCGGCGACCTTGCAGTGCACGAGCCGGACTACAAGGCGCTGATCGGCTTCCTCAAGGCGATGGAGTTCAATTCGCTGACGCGCCGCGTCGCCGAATTCTCCGGCGTCGACGTGGCGGAGATCGAACCGGCTTCGCGACTCTCAGGCGTCGGCCACACGGCGTCGGCCACGACAAACGGCAACGGCGACGCCAGTGCATCGCCGCAGCTCGCGCTCGACCGGCCGCCGCAGCCCGGCGATGTGTCGCGCCAAGGCCGGCCCGAAGCGCCGTCGACCGCGGTGCTGACACCGACGGCGCTGGCCGAGGCGCGCCGCGAGGCGGCGCGCGCCGCCAAGTTCGACCGCAGCAAATATGAGACCGTGCGCAGCCTTGACCGGCTCAAGCTCTGGGTCACTCGCGCGCGAGACCTCGGCACCGTGGCGCTGCATGCGGCAACGGCGAGCCTCGACCCGATGCAGGCGGAACTGTGCGGCATCGCGCTCGCTGTCGCGCCGAACGAGGCCTGCTACGTGCCGCTGTCGCATCGCCAGGGCGGCGAGGGCGCCGGCCTGTTCCGCGGCGATGTCGTCGCCGATCAGATTGGCGAAGCCGCCGCGCTCGAAGCGCTCAAGCCGCTGCTCACCGACAGGGGCGTGCTCAAGATCGGCCACGACCTGAAATTCGCCTGGCAGATGTTCGGGCAGCGCGGCATCGAGATCGAATCCTACGACGACATCATCTTGATGTCGTATGTGGCCGATGCGGGCCGCGCCAGCCACGCGCTCGAATCGCTTGCCGAGCGCACCTTCAACCACGCCGCCGTCGACATCAACGAGTTGATCAAGGCCGGCAAGGCAAGGATCACTTTCGACGCCGTCGGCATCGATCGCGCCACCGAATACGCTGCCGAGCGCGCCGATATCATCTTCCGCGTCTGGCAGGCGCTGGCGCCGCGGCTCGCCGCCGAGAAGGTGCGCAACGTCTATGAGACGTTGGAGCGTCCGCTGCTTGCCGTGCTCGGCCACATGGAGCGGCGCGGCATTTCCATTGACCGCAACGTACTGTCGCGGCTGTCGGGCGAGTTTGCCCAGGAGGCGGCCGGTCTCGAAGCCGAGATCAACCGGCTTGCCGGCGAGGCCGTCAACGTCGGCAGCCCGAAGCAGATCGGCGACATTCTGTTCGGCAAGATGGGGCTGCCGGGCGGCACCAAGACCAAGACCGGGCAGTGGGCGACCGGCGCGCGGCTGCTCGACGAGTTCGCCGAGCAGGGCCACGAACTGCCGCAGAAGATCCTCGACTGGCGCCAGGTGTCGAAGCTGA
This sequence comes from uncultured Alphaproteobacteria bacterium, assembly GCA_963729965.1. Classification (GTDB taxonomy): domain Bacteria; phylum Pseudomonadota; class Alphaproteobacteria; order Rhizobiales; family Xanthobacteraceae; genus BOG-931. The sequence goes on along the minus strand of CAVSPX010000014.1, from coordinate 917,112 downwards.
AATCGACCTACACGGACGCGCTGCCGGGCCACGTCAATCCGACGACGCATCGGGTGCATACGAGCTACGCACTCGCTTCAACGACGACCGGCCGGCTGTCGTCGTCCGAGCCTAATCTGCAGAACATCCCGGTCCGCACCGAGGACGGCCGCAAGATCCGCCGCGCCTTCATCGCCGACAAGGGCTACAAACTCGTCTCCGCCGACTACTCGCAGATCGAGCTGCGGCTGCTCGCCGAGATCGCCGAGATCGAGCCGCTGCGCAAGGCGTTCCGCGACGGGCTCGACATTCACGCCATGACGGCGTCGGAAATGTTCGGCGTGCCGGTGAAGAACATGCCGGGCGAGGTGCGCCGCCGTGCCAAGGCGATCAATTTCGGCATCATCTACGGCATCTCCGCCTTCGGCCTCGCCAATCAGCTCGGCATCGAGCGCGAGGAAGCCGGCGCCTATATCAGGAAATATTTCGAGCGCTTCCCCGGCATCCGCGACTACATGGAAGAGACCAAGAAGTTTGCGCGCGAGAACGGCTACGTGCTCACGCTGTTCGGGCGCAAATGCCACTATCCCGATATCAAGGCGTCGAACGCCTCGATCCGCTCCTTCAACGAGCGCGCCGCCATCAATGCGCGCCTGCAAGGCACCGCCGCCGATATCATCCGCCGCGCCATGGTTCGCATGGACATGGCGCTGGCGAAGAAGAAGCTCTCGGCCCAGATGTTGCTGCAGGTGCACGACGAGCTTGTCTTCGAAGTGCCCGACGCTGAAGTCGACAAGACGCTGCCGGTGGTCACGCAGGTGATGCGCGACGCGCCGTCGCCGGCGCTGTCACTCTCGGTGCCGCTGCAGGTCGAGGCCAAGGCGGCCGACAATTGGGACGCCGCGCATTGACGACTGTGGCGCCCATGCCGCTTGATCTCCGCAGAATGGGCCTTGCCGTTACTTCACCCGCTGCGCCGCGTCGCTGACCACCTTGTAGGCATCGTACAGCGCGGGTTTCTCCTTTGCGACCTGCGCAACCGCGTCGGAGAATGTCTTCATCAGCTGCGCCTGTTCGTCGGCCGGCAGATCGATCAGTTCACCGCCATTGGCGACCCAGCCCTTGCGCGCCTTGCCGACGATGTCCTCCGCCACGGGAGCTATCGCCTTCTGCTGCGCGGAAGCGTCGGTGTCGATGATCTTCTGCAAATCGGGCGGCAACGATTCGTACCAAGCCTTGTTGACCTCGGCCACGACGAAGACGGCCGGCTGGCCGGTCTCGGTGACATATTTCGCGGCGTCGTTGAAGTGCATCGGCGTCCACACCACGATGCCGCCGACCGCGCCGTCGATGGCGCCCTGCTGCATCGCCGGCACGACGTCGGCGAGCGTCATCGCCACCGGGGTCGCGCCGAGCTTGGCGATCGGCGCCGTCTGGAATGGCGAGGCCAGCACGCGGATCTTCTTGCCCTTAAAATCGGCAAGGTGCCGGATCGGTGTTTTCGAGATTACCGACGACGGCGAATTCATGAACATGGCGACGCCATGCAGGCCCTTGTTGGCGCCAAGGCTGAGCATCAGCTTCAGCACCGCCGGATCGGCGGCGACGCGCTGGCCCTGCGCCAGCGAGCCGACAAGGCCCGGCGCCGCCATCATCTCGAAGCGGTTATCGACCCCGACGAAGAATTCCGGCGGCAGCACCGCGCACTGGATCGAGCCGAATTGCGTGCCTTCGATCTGCCGCGGAATGGAGCCGAGCTGGCTCAGCGGAAAAATCTGTGGCTTGATGCGGCCGCCGGAATCCTTCTCCAGCGCCGCCGCATAATTCTTGGCGTAGACGTAACTCGGGTCGTTGATCGTCGGCAGGGTGATCTTCATCGTGTAGGTCTTGCCCTGCGCCGAGGCCGCAACCGGCGGCAGCGATAGCGCCAGGGCCACCGCCCAGCCCAGCGCGCAACCTCCCGCCAGGGCACGCGCAGCAAAAATCCGCCCCATGCCGTTCATTTTTTCCTCCCAGCTGAACAAACTTGCCGGCATCTTAGCTCGGCAGCAAGAAACGCTAGACACCCATAGGTTGAATGCGGGCGTCATGCCTCGCGGAAATATCTGGGCGAGCCATAATGTCCGGTCGACCGCAGACCGCCAATTAGTCGGGCACGACCGCAATCGCCTCAACCTCGTAGAGCGCGCCGTCGCGGGCGAGCTTCGAAATCTGGATCGTGGTCGAAGCCGGAGGATTCTTGGTGTCGACGTAGCGGTCGCGGACCTCGAAATAGAGCGGCAGGTGCGCCATGTCGACGAGGTAATTGTTGAGCTTGACCACATGCTCGAACGTGGCGCCGACTGCGGCGAGTCCGGCCTTGATATTCTCGAAGCACTGCACGGCCTGGGCGCGGAAGTCGCCGGGAGCGCCGGCGAACTTGCCGTCCGCCGTCATGCCGAGCTGTCCGGCCAGATAGATCGTACGGCATGGTCCCTTGGTCTCGACCACGTGCGAATAGCCGCGCGGCGCCGCAATGGCGGGAGGATTGAGAAAGCGATGAACGGCCACGTTGAACTCCCTCGGTGGGCCTCGTTGAACGAACGCGCCGGATCGATTCAATCCAGCTTGAGGTTTGCTGCGCGGATGACCTTGCCCCACTTGTCGTCTTCGGCGGCGACGAATTGCGCGAATTCCGCCGGCGTCTTCTTCATCGGCTCGACGCCCAGAGCGGCAAGCCGCGCCTTCGGGGCCGGCTCGTCGAGTGCGGCGTTAACGGCCGCATTGAGCTTGTTGACCACGTCACTCGGAGTGCTCTTCGGTGCGCCGATGCCGTACCAGCCGACCGCCTCGTAACCGGGCACGAACTGAGCGACCGTCGGCAGGTCGGGAAATGCGGCGAGCCGCTCCTTCGTGGTCACCGCGAGCGCGCGCACTTTGCCGGCTTTGACGAATTCGACCGCTTGCGGAATCGGATTGATCACCATCTGCACCTGGCCGCCGATCAGGTCCGGCATGTAATTGGTGCGGTAGGGCACATGCACCAGCTGGATCCCGGCCATGGTCATGAACAACAGGCCGAAGATATGGGACGCCGTGCCAATGCCGCCGGACGCGAAATTGATCTTGCCCGGATTGGCCTTGGCGTAGGCGATCAGTTCGGGAATGGTCTTAGCCGGCAGCGATTTCGTGGTCAGCACAATGTAAGGCGCGTTGGCCACGGTCGCGACCGGTGCAATGTCGGTCAAGAAATTGAAACTGAGATGATGGTAGAGCGACGCATTAAGAACGTTACTCAGGACGTCGGCCAGTATGGTGTAGCCGTCCGGGTCTGCTCGCACGACGATTTCAGTGGCGATATTGCCGCCGGCCCCGGGCCGGTTCTGAGCGACGAAATTCTGGCCGAGCCGCTCCGCGAGCCATTGTCCGGAAAGGCGCGCGATGATGTCGGGCGAACTGCCGGCGGGAAACGGCACGACTATCTGCACCGGCCGTGACGGATAGGCGTCGGCGAAAGCAAGGCGACGCAGCGGCGGCAGCAGGGCGGCGCCGGCCGTCAGTTGCAGGACACGTCTGCGCGTAGATTTCATCGATTCCTCCGGCTCCGGCCGCTCGTTGGTTTGATGGCGGCCATTGGGGCGAGCATAGATCGCCCGATAGCGCTGGCAAGTTCGCCTTTTGGTGTTGCGTTCCTCAACCGCTCCGCTTAGCGAAAAGCCGAAGGAGCAGGCCTCGCCGTGGCGTCACCACTTCATCCGCACCTCATCTTCGGCCTCGACCCGATGTGGGTATCGGCGGCGATTCTGGCGCTGACCTACACGCTGGTGATCGCCGGGCCCATCAATCAGACGATCGTGGCGCTGATCGGCGCCGTGGTTGTCATCGCGATCGGCGTGCTCGATCAGACCGAGGCTATTGCGGGGATCAACTGGGACACCATCGGGCTTCTCACCGGCATGATGATTCTGGTGTCGATCGCGCGGCGCTCCGGCATGTTTCAGTTTCTGGCCATCTGGTCGGCGCAGCGGGTGAATGCGAGTCCTGCCGGCATCCTCGTCATGCTGCAACTGACGACGGCGGTGCTCTCGGCGCTGCTCAACAATGTCAGCATGGTGCTGCTGGTGGCGCCGGTGACGCTCGTCATTGTCGAGGAACTGGATCTGCCGGCGTTTCCGTTTCTGTTCGCCGAAATCTTTGCCTCCAACATCGGCGGCACGGCGACGCTGATCGGGGATCCGCCCAATATCCTGATCGGATCGTCGGCCGGACTCGATTTCAATGCGTTCCTGGTCAATCTGGCGCCGGTCGCCGTCCTGGTTCTGGCGGCGCAGATGCTGATGGTGCACGCCATCTGGGGCCGCAAACTCAACGCCACGCCGGAGAGCCGCACGCTGGTGATGGGCATGAATGCGCCGGGCATGATCACGGACCGCCGGCTGCTCTGGCAGTCCGTCGCCGTCATCGTCGCGGCGCTCGCCGCCTTTGTGTTCGGCGGACCGTTGCGGCTTGAACCGGCCACCATCGCGCTTGCCGCCGCTGCCGTGTTGATGCTGCTCGATAATTGGCGGCATCGAGGCGTCGAGCAGTCTGAAAACGTGCACAACACGTTTCGCGATGTCGAATGGGTGACGATTTTCTTTTTTCTGGCGCTGTTTGTTCTGGTTCACGCCGTGGACGTCAGCGGCCTGCTCGGCCTGCTTGCCAAGCAGTTGACCGCGGCAACCGGCGGCAACATCGCGGCCGCCGGTGCCGTGACGCTGTGGGCGTCCGCGGGTCTGTCGGCGTTGATCGACAATATTCCCTTTGTGGCCACCATGATTCCGCTGCTCAAGAGCGCCGCGCCCGCCTATGGCGGTGCCGACCACATCGAGCCGCTGTGGTGGTGCCTGGCGCTCGGCGCCTGCCTCGGCGGCAACGGCACGCTGGTCGGCTCTGCCGCAAACCTCACGGTCGCCGGCATCGCCGAGCGGAACGGGATTCGCTTTTCCTTCATGCGCTTCCTGGCCTACGGGCTGCCGCTCACGTTCGTATCGATCGCCATCTGCCAGCTCTATGTCTGGCTGCGGTATTTTTGAGAGTGCGAATAGCGGGCAGCGAAATAGCGAGGCTTTTCATCCCCCTGCTTGCTGCCATTCACACTTCGTTTGCCATAATCGCCAAGCCGCCATTTACCATCCCGCATTACTGTTCCGCGCTGAATACGCCGCGTGTCGGCGGCGGGGTGTGGCGTTGTGTAGGCGTCTGAGCAAACCGTCAGTATGGGGCATGGCCGTCATGGCCGGCGCACTGTGCGGCGCCTGCATTACGGCTGTACCACGGCCGGTGCGCGCCGCGGGCCTGTTCGATTTCCTGTTCGGCGGATCGCAGGACCGGCCGGCGGCACCGGTCCGATCCTATGCCGAGCCTTCGGCTCGATACTCGTCGGAGACCGTGCACGACTATGGCGGCAGTGGCCGCACGGTCGCGTTTTGTGTGCGGCTGTGCGACGGCGAGGCCTTTCCGCTGGTCCACCTAGCGAATGCGACTCCGATCGAGGCCTGCCAGGCGACGTGTCCAGCGAGCCGGACCAAGGTGTTTTACGGTTCCCAGATCGATGACGCCGTCGCGCGCGACGGTATTCACTATGCCGATCTGGAAAACGCCTATGTGTACCGCAAGCATCTCGTCGCCAACTGTACATGCAACGGGCACGACCAACTCGGCCTGGTGCCGCTTGGTATCGCCGACGATCCGACATTGCGGCCCGGCGATATCGTGGTGACGCAAAACGGACTGATGGCCTATTCCGGCGGGAGTGGGCAGGGCGCGGCCTACACGCCGGTCGACCCGTCGAGCGTCATGAGGGAGTTGAATTCGGTGACCTCGCCGCAGGCGCCGCAGCGCACCGAACTCGCCGGCGCCGACGCGCCGCGCATCATGGTAGAGCCGCCAAACGCGCCGCCGCGCGCACTGTCGCCGGTTGCCGACCTGCGCGGTCAGCTTGACAGATAGCCGACGACTTCTTCCGCCAACGACAGCGATGAAGTCAGCCCGGGCGATTCGATGCCGAACAGGTTGACAAGCCGCGGCATGCCCTGCGCGGACGGAGGCGCGATCATGAAGTCGGCGGCAGGCTCGCCCGGCCCGGTCAGCTTCGGCCGGATGCCGCAATAATCCGGTACCAGCGAATCCGCCGGCAGTCCCGGCCAGTAGGCGCGGATGCGCTCATAGAAGCTGTCGGCGCGCCGCGCGTCGACCGTGTAGCTTTCCTGCTTGATCCACTCGACGTCAGGGCCGAAGCGCATGCGCCCGGCAAGATCGAGCGTGACGTGCACGCCGAGTCCGCCGTCGACCGGCGTCGGATAAATCAGCCGCGAGAACACCAGCCGGCCGGCGAAGCCGAAATAATTGCCCTTGGCCAGCACCAGGCGCGGGATCTTGTCGGCCGGATAGCCGTCGATGCGCCGCGCCAGCGGCTGCGCGCCGAGGCCGGCGGCATTGACCACTGCATCGAATTCAAGTTCGCCGGCGTCGCGGCCAGAGAACTGCACGTGCCAGGACGGCGCCTTGAAGCGCATCCGCTCGACACTGGTTTCGAATGCGATCATGCCGCCGCGGTCCTGCAACTCGCCCCACAGCGCCAGCATGAAGCCGTGGCTGTCGATGATGCCGGTCTCGCGCGACCACAGCGCGCCGATGCAGGACAATTCGGCTTCCATGGCGCGCGCGGCGTTGCCGCCGATCATCTCGGTATTTTCCACGCCGTTCGCTTCGGCCTGCGCCCGGATGGTCTCGACCTTGGCCAGCTCGGCGTCGTTGGTGGCGACGATCAGCTTGCCGCATTTCTTGTGCGCCACGTGGTGCCCGGCGCAGAATTCGTACAGCATGCGCCGGCCGCGCACGCAGTGGTGAGCGCGCGAGCTGTCGGTCGGATAATACAGGCCGCCGTGAATCACCTCGCTGTTGCGCGACGACACGCCGTTGGCGATGCCGCCCGTTGTTTCGGCAATGATCACGTCGTGGCCGCGCAACGCTGCCTCGCGCGCGACCGCGAGCCCGATGACACCGGCGCCGACAACAAGGATCTGCATTGCCTTTGCAACCTCCCACGCGGGCCGGGCGTTCCGGAACGCGCCGGGGCCTTATAGTTGCGGCGGCCGGGCCGGGCAATTCGGCCCCGTTGGAGGCGCGAAACGCGCATCATTGAAAGCAAATCCAACCTGCCGCTATAAGGACCGTAACGAGGGCGAAGAAGAGGGCATCTCCCATGACGGAATCGGTGGTCCGGGTTTGCGCGCAGTCGGAGATCGCGCCGGACAGCGTCAAGGCCTATGAGGTCGGCGACCGCCGGCTCGCGGTCTACAATCTCGGCGGCCAGTATTACGTCACCGACGACGAATGCACCCATGCCTCCGCGAGCCTCGCCGAAGGCATCCTCGAAGACGGCGTCATCGAATGCAGCCTGCATTTCGGCGCCTTCGACGTGAAGACCGGAGAGGTCAAGGCGCCGCCATGTTCGTTCGCGCTGCGCACCTATCAGGTGCTGCTGCAGGGCGACGACGTCTACGTCGATCTCGACAAGAACGCGGCCGGAGAGGCGGCCTGAGCGAAGTCCCCATCGCGCTTGCCATCGCCGGCCTCGGAATGGCCGGCGCCGTCATGGTGCGTGCGGTCGCCGCGCATCCGGGCGTGAAGCTCGTCACCGTGGCGGAGCCGAACTTCGACACCCGCAAGGCCTTTGCCCGCGACTTCAAGACGCCGTCCTACGCGCTGCTGGAAGAGCTGTGCGACGATCGCCGTATCGAGGCGGTTTATGTCGCGACCCCGCATCAATTCCACGCGCCGCACGCAAAAAGTCTCGCCGAGGCCGGCAAGCACGTCATCCTGGAAAAGCCGATGGCGCTCACGCTTGCTGACTGCGACGTCATTATCGATGCGGTCGAGCGCGCCAAAGTCCACCTGATCGTCGGCCACACCCACGCTTTCGATCCCGCGGTGCGGGAGATGGCCCGCATCGTCGCCAGCGGCCAACTCGGTGCGCTGGGCATGATCGCCGCCTGGAACTACACCAATTTTCTCTACCGTCCGCGGCGGCCCGAAGAACTCGATACCGCGCAAGGCGGCGGCATCCTGTTCAACCAGTTGCCGCACCAGATCGACATCGTTCGCACCATCGGCGGCGGACGCTTGCGCAGCGTCCGCGCCCAGGCGACCGCGCTCGACCCGTCGCGCCCGACCGAGGGCAGCGCCGCCGTCTTCCTGGAATTCGAGGACGGCGCGGCCGCCTCGCTGGTCTATGGCGGCTATGATTTCTTCGACAGCGACGAACTGCATTTCTGGATTTCAGAGCGCGGCGCGGACAAGCCGCCGGATCAGCAGGGCACCGCGCGCCGCGCCCTGGCCGCGCGCACGGCCGACGAATCGCGCCTGCGGGTCGAGCGCTACGCCTATGGTTCGCCCGAAGGGCCGCCGCCCGCGCACCAGCCGCATTTCGGCGTCATTGTGGTGACCTGCGCGTGGGGCGAGATGCGCGCGTCGGCCGACGGCTTGTTCATCTATGACCGCAACGGCAAGCGCGAACTGGCATTGCCTGCGAGCAAGTCGATGCCCGGCCGCAGCGAGGTGCTGGACGACATGATCGCCGCCATTCGCGAGGGCAAAAAGCCGCGCCACGACGGCCGCTGGGGCAAGGCCAATGTCGAGGTCGCGCTCGCCATTCTGCGCTCCGCCCGCGAGCGCCGGGAGATCATGCTGGAGCATCAGGTGACGGCATAGCCGTCATTCCGGGGCGTCGCGAAGCGACGAGCCCGGAATCCATAACCCCTGTAATGAAGCCCGTCCTGGAGCGTCAGTGGTTATGGATTCCGGACTTGCCGCTTGCGCGGCAATCCGGAATGACAGCGTGTGCGTATTGGCCGGCGAAACGCTATTCTCTATATAAATCCCGATCCGATCGGAGCCTGCCCATGAATTACCAGCCGTTCAGCCACGATTTCGTGGTCGAAAATCCCGAGCAGCAGACCTTCTTCGTCAATCGCGAGGTGTTTGTCTCAGACGATGTGCTGGAGCGCGAGAAGCGCCGCATCTTCGATCGCTGCTGGGTCTATGTCGGGCACGCCTCGGAACTGAAGAACCCCGGCGACTTCAAGACGCGCCCGGTGGCGGGGCGGCCGATCATCTTCTGCCGCGACCGCGACGGCGAGGTCCATGCCTTGATCAATTGCTGCCGGCATCGCGGCGCGTTGGTCTGCCGCGAACGCGAAGGCAACGCCCGGCAATTCTACTGCATGTATCACGGCTGGACCTATCACCCGGATGGCCGGCTCAAATCGGTGCCGGGTGACGCCGCCTACGGGCCGGCTTTCGACAAGGACCAGATGGGCCTCGTCGCCGTGCCGCGGCTCGAAATCCTACCGTGACTTCTATTTCGCCAATTTCGATGCCGACGCGGTCGATCTCGACACCTACCTGGGCAAGGCCAAGGAATACATCGATCTCGTCGTCGATCAGTCGCCGTCCGGCAAGATGCAGATCATCTCCGGCACGCAGGAATACGATATCCGCGCCAACTGGAAGCTTCTGGTCGAGAACAGCGTCGACGATTACCACCTGATCTCCACGCACTCGACCTGGCTCAACTACATGCGCAACTCCGGCGTCAACGTCACGCCGCCGAAGGGCGAACTGCTGCCGACGCGCGGCTTCGGCCGCGATCTCGGCAACGGCCATCTCACCACCGACAATCCGAACTATCGCGGCCGGCCGGTGGCGCGCTGGATTTCGGTCTATGGCGAGGACGCCAAGGCCGATATCGACGCCATGCGCAACGAGCTGGTCCAAGACTCGGCTCGGCGCGCGCCGCCCGCGTCGCCGACACCAACCGCAACCTGTGCATCTTTCCCAATCTCGTCATCAACGACGGCTCCTCGGTCACGGTGCGCCACTTCTATCCGGTCGCGCCTGGCCAGATGCATGTGACGGCCTGGGCGCTCGGCCCGGTCGAGGAGACCGAGGCGCAGCGCGCTCGCCGCCTGCACGCGTTCCTCACCTTCTACGGCCCGGGCGGCTTCGCCACGCCGGACGATGTCGCGGCGCTCGAGGCGGCGCAGCTCGGCTTCGCCGCCTGGCGCGAAGTGCCGTGGTCCGATTTGTCGCGCGGCATGGGCAAGGCGTCCGACGAGCAGCTCGCCACCGACGAGGGACACCTGCGCGTGTTCTGGCGCAAATGGCGCGAGCTGATGGAGGCGCGGCCATGAACGAGGTCGTGACCGCGACGGTATCGCGCCCCGAAGTCGAGGATCTGTTCTTTCACGAGGCCGATCTGCTCGATAACTGGAAGCTCGACGAGTGGCTGACGCTGTTGACCGAAGACGCGACCTATTACGTGCCGCCGAATGACAAGCCCGATGCCGATGCGCGCTTCACCTTGTTCACTATCGCCGATGACATCGTGCGGCTGCGCGAGCGCGTCATCCGCCTCAAGGATCCGAACTGTCACGCCGAGTATCCACTGTCGCGCACGCGGCGGCTCGTTGGCAACGTGCGCATCACCGGCGTCGAGGGCGACGAGATTTTGGCCGCGGCCAATTTCATCATCCACCGTTTCCGCTACAACGACCTGTTACGCGTGTTCGTCGGCCATTACCGCTACAGGCTCCGGCGCGTCGCCGGCCGGCTGAAGATCGCCGAACGCCGCGCCATCCTCGACGCCGAGGAACTCGGCCTGTTGGGTTCGGTGAGTTTCATCTTGTGACCTTGTCATTCCGGATTGCCGCGCAGCGGCAAGTCCGGAATCCATAATCACAGGTCAGCGAATATGGATTCCGGGCTCGCCGCTGCGCGGCGCCCCGGAATGACGACGGGGACGCCCATGTCCGAACTCGACAAAGTCTTCAGCGAACTCGCCCAAAAGCGCGCCCAGCAGGACGCGGAGCGCCGCGAGCGGCAAAAAGTTGGCGTCGCGTTCCTCGCCGAATTCTACGAGCAGGACATCAAGCCGTCGCAGACGTTGAAAAGCCGCGGCATCGAGGCGCATTTCGCCGACAACAAGCTCGTGCTGCACCGGCCGCAATCCGGCGCCTACGAAGAACCGCTCTATATCGTGGTCGGCGAACAGGGCGAGATCGACATCGCCGGCCGCTCGCTCGGCCGCTACCAGCCAGCGGAGAAGCTCGCCAAGAAGCGCGAGCTGATCGGCGAGATCATTGCGTTTTTTGATCTGTAGATCGGCCGACGAAGCAGGATGGGTTGAACGAATGAAACCCATCTTAGAGTCCTAAGGGCTGCAGGATGTGTTTCGCTGACGCTCAACCCATCCTACAGCCTCTTTCCCGCTCATTGAAACTTGAGCGTTTCCAAAGTCGTCAGCGTGACTTTGTAGACGATCGAACTTGTCAACGTGTAATCGGTCAGCTGATCCTCGTAGGCGTTGTTGCCCGCCATTCCGTCCACCGGCACGACGACATTGTAACCACGCAGCGCCGCCATGACCGACGTGAAGAGAACGCCGTTGTGCGACGCGACGCCGACCGGAATGAGGGTCTTGATCCCCTTGTCGTTGAGCAGTTTTTCCAGGCCGGTATCCTTGCCGGCGAGTTCGAACTTGTCGACGAATGCCGTTACGATCGGCTCGTTGCCTTTCGCCGCAAGCTCGGGAACATAATCGGTGATTTTCGGATTGGGGAAGGTCGCCGGCTTCGGACTGGGGAACAGCGAGTAGATCACGTACACGCCCTTGGCGCGCGCCTCGGTCAGAAGTTTCTGAACCTTCGGAACCATGGCGACGCAGCGCGGCCGCATCTTCATGTTGCAGGTTTGCTTGATGATGTCGATGAGCAGCAGTGCGGTCGTCTTTGGATCGACGGTGACGGATGTGAGCTTGGGCGGCGGGGGCGCCTTAACGCTTGCCCATTCGTCAATGATCGTCTGTGCGGACGATGGCGCGGCATAACTCAACACCGATCCAACAACGGCGAGCGCCAAGACGCGGCGTATCATGCTTTCCTCCCATGTGTTTTTTGCCAGGTATTTTTTGTGCCCCTAAAACAGGGGACCAGTAATTGCTCGATCCGTCAAGCATGCGGGACGATGAGTCCGCCCTGCGAAGGGCGAAGCATGAATGCGATAAAATCGGCGACGCGAATAATTCCCGTCGAGAGTCCGGCCGGGCCGCGATCCTCCGTCGGGCGAAAACAAAGCGCGGAGACTGCGCTCGTCCGAAGGGTCTAAAGCAGCGCCGTCATCACGGGTGCGCGTTGTGCCAGAGCACATCGCTGGCGCCGTCATGATTGAAGTCGCCGACCCCGCTGATCTGCCAGCCGGGTCCGGGATGCGGACAACCTCAGAACGTTTTTTGTTCCTCGCCGCATTCCTTGCACGTGAATGATACGCGCGCCTGTCCCGGAGCTGCCGAGACGCGATTTGGCGCTCCGCACTTCCTGCATTTGGACTCTATGCGCGTTTCGCCGTGCTTGATGGCGAGGCCTTTCCGCTCCAACGCCTCCTTCACGAGGCGTTCGGTCTCGTCGCGCATCGCTTGCTTTGACATTTCCTGCTTTCTTGGCTTGTGCATCTCTGTCCTACCAATGGCCGCGAAGCGTCGCAACGGGCTTCTGGCGCCCGGTCATCGCCGCCGCGCCGCGCGACGAGACCGAATGGATGATGGGTTCCGCGGAGCCTGTCATCGGGCCGGCCAGTCCGCGCCCGACCCGTTGGCTCATCCCATCCTGCGCTCATTCGGCTGGCGTCGGCTTGATTAATGCGAGAGTGCGCGGCGGTTACCCGCGCGCTTCGATCTTGTCCTGCGTCTTGGTCTCGAAATCGCCGGCGTCATGGCGTTCGCGCAATTGTCCTTCAAGCGGCCCGGTGGCGCGGTTGACCATCCGCCCGCGCTTGACGGCCGCCCGCTCGCCGATTTCCTTCGTCCAGCGCGTCAGGTTCTTGTAGTCCTGCGTTTGCAGGAACTTGCGCGGGTCGTTGTAGGAGGCGCCGTTCAACATGCCGTTGCCGTACCACGGCCAGATCGCCATGTCGGCGATCGTATATTCGTCGCCGGCGACGAATTGATTGTTCGCCAGCTGGCGGTCGAGCACGTCGAGCTGGCGCTTCACTTCCATTGCAAAACGGTCGATGGCGTATTTGATCTTCACCGGCGCATAGGCATAGAAATGCCCGAAGCCGCCGCCCACGTAGGGCGTCGAACCCATCTGCCAGAACAGCCAGTTCAGCGCCTCGGCGCGCTTGCCGCGAGCCTTCGGCAGGAAGGCGCCGAATTTATCCGCCAGGTAGAGCAGGATCGAGCCGGATTCGAACAGGCGCTGCGGTGTCGGTTCGCTGTAGTCCATGAGCGCCGGGATTTTGGAGTTCGGGTTCACCCCGACAAATCCGCTGCCGAACTGGTCGCCTTCGCCGATCCGGATCAGCCAGGCGTCATATTCCGCTCCGCGATGACCGGCGGCCAGCAGTTCCTCCAGCATGATCGTGACCTTGACGCCGTTCGGCGTCGCCAGGGAATAGAGCTGCAGCGGATGCTTGCCGCGCGGCAACGCCTTCTCATGCGTCGCGCCCGCGATCGGGCGATTGGTATTGCTATAACGCCAGTTGGGACCGTCGCCCTTGTCCCAGACCCAGACGTCCGGCGGCGTGTATTCAGCTGTGTCAGTCATCGTGGCTCTCGTGTGTCGCGCGATAGGTTCGCCGAATGGATAGAGCGGCCAGTCTGGGCTGTCCAATCGCCATCATTCCGGGGCGCGGGCGCAAGCCCGCGGCCCCGGAATGACGAGGCGGGACACGGTTCGCTGCCGCGCGAGCGTTAACTGAACATTTACCATACTTGACCCAGAACGAGTGCGGCTGCGTCTGTGACGCCCGGTGTCGCTTAAGGCGCGAGCCGAGCCACCCGTTCGGGACCGGAGCGGTCATGCCCCGCATTGGACTAGTCCTCGCGGCTATCACGGCGACGACAAGCTATACCCTCGCGGGATGCTCGGCGTTGGTGTTCGATCGGTCTTCGCGAGAACAGTCGCTTCCGTCGCCGCAAACCCTGCAATTCGAGTCCGTGCCAAGCGGCGCCGACGTGCGCACCGGGGCGGGCCAGACGTGCCAGACGCCGTGCTCCCTCGCATTGCCCGTCCAAAGCCAATCGGTGACGTTTGCGAAGAACGGCTTCCTGCCGCAGACCGTTCAGATCACCGTCAATCAGCCGCCCCCGGAGCATTCCTTTTTCTCGACCACACCGCCGCCGACGCTCACACCAAATCCGGTCAAAGTGGCGCTCCTGATCGCTCCGCCGCCGCCTGTGCTGCAGGTCATACCGCAGCCACTACTGCCGCCCGCGCGGCCAGCGTCGCCGCCTCGCGAGACGATACCTTGGTTTCCGAGTTGAGCGGCGAGCGCGAGCTGATCGGCGAGATCATTGCGTTTTTCGATTTGTAAGTCGTTTCGCCACTTGGTCGCAGGTCCGCGGTTAAACGAGGGAGGCTTGCGCCGCGCTCCGCGCCCGCGACTGTCATTTCTTTGCGCGCAAGCTCATACCCGACAGCGACCGCAGCTCTTTAGCCGAAAGGCGCCATTGCCGGGTTTGGGCCGCGAGCTCGACGAAGGTTTGATGCAGGGAATTCCGGGCGGCTTGAACCATTTCAGTATCGTCGTAGTCGCGGGCGTTCAGGCGGATCGGCACTTGAAAGCTGACCGTCCCGCGATCGATCCGGAACGTCATGCAAACCTCCGGATCGGCATGGCGGCCGCTGTTCGCCTCGATGCGCGCCATCCTTATCTTGAATTTTGTTCATAAACTCAGCCCGCCGGCGAAATTCGCCTGGCGCCCCAGCATCATTTTCGGCGCGCTTTGCAATAGGCCATCGATTTTCGAACGATCCAATCCTTGGCCTCGGAATCTGAGGCAAAATCGCCGACGTTCTCCGCGCTGCCGCCATCGATAGTCGCTTCGACGTACCAACCGCGGCCGTCCTTGTACTCGCGTGCGATAAATCGAGGCTCTGAGTGGCTTTGTGCCATGCCGAAAATGCGCTCCAGAATTCGCCACCAGGTCGCCGTCGTCGTTGCCGGCGCGGTCATTGATGACGACAGCATGCCGCTCCGTGGTCGTCGCGCGATGTCGAATCAGTGTTTGTCGCGGGCCTTCTGCGGCTCGGTCCGTGCACCCGCCGGCGATATTCGCGATAACTCGGCGTCGCGATCCTGCGCCTCCTGAAGGTCGCGAGGCTCGATGGTCACCATCTCGACCGAGGAGGAATTTTGAGAGTCCGCTGGTACGAAGATCATGGTGGCCACGCGCCGATAAACCGGGAACGACAATTGCTCGACGAGGTCTTCATCCGTTACGACGCGATAGTCCCCGGCCCGCAACATTCGATCGACGCCCTTGAGCAAGAACGGATGAGCGAAAGTTACGGTTGTGCTGGTTGTGCGCCTTGTCATGGCAGCCGTTCTGCATGCGGCTCAGGAATAGAGCGTCAGCATCAGCATGGCGACAAAGATCACCACGGCCGCCGCCAAGACATAATAGCCTACTTTGATTGCGAAGCCGGCAGTGTCGGAGCCTGTCGTCATGATCATGCCCTCCCAATTTGGCGACGATCGCCATTCCCAAACCGTTATTCGCAGATCTCGGCGAGTTCTCGTGCCAGAGCCAGAATCTGGTTCTTGGCCGCCTGCTCTTTGTCTGCGGTCGACCGCTTGTCCGGGGGACCTTCGGTCCCGACGTTGACGCGGCCAGACATCTCTCCGCGCGCCGATGAAAATGAGAATGTAAACGACCCGCGGCCATCTGCCTCTAGACGGATAGTATCCACGGT
Organism: uncultured Alphaproteobacteria bacterium; assembly: GCA_963729965.1. GTDB lineage: Bacteria > Pseudomonadota > Alphaproteobacteria > Rhizobiales > Xanthobacteraceae > BOG-931. Next base: position 901,360 of record CAVSPX010000014.1, on the reverse strand, counting down.
TCGCGCTCCCATTTTTGCCAAACCTGCGCGCCAAATCCGCGGCTCGAATTGCAGAACGCTCGTTGCCCTCTGAGCGAGGGGAAACTCCGCCAGACGGCGAGACCGCCCAGGAGGCGGCCCCGCAATTTTGCATCCAGATTTAGATCTGGCGGCCCTTCATCACGGCGTCGACATCGCGCTGCGCTTGCACTTTGTCGATGCTGTATTTGGCGACGACCTGACTGACGAGATCGTCTTTGCTCTTGAGCGCGCCGAGTTCCTGCTCGGAAAACTTGTTCCACTTGGCGCCGATGTCCTTGAGAACGATCTGCCTGGTGTCGGCAGGACTGCCGCCGCTGGTCGATGCGTTGTTCGGATTTACGGTATTCATGAGTAAAATCTCCAGATTATCGGTGAAATATCATCTGAATGTGTATCACTCAAACAACGACCGTATATGGCGATGAATTGCGGCAACCACAGGGGTGCAGCTCGGCAATTCAAAAATATAGCGCTTCTGCGCAAGCCGGGGCAACAGGCCGGGTCACTCGGCTACGATCGCTCGACCTCGACCGCGAAATAAACTCTCGGCGCGCCTTGTGCCTCGGCTCCTGTGTCTATACCGTCTCGCCTAATATTCCATAAGTTTCCGTCAGGCGAATCCAACGCGGCCCAACAGTCCTCGGGACGCAAGGGCTTGCTTCAATGCCAGGATGGCGCTGGTCAGCGTCGCGGAGCTGTTCGCGCGTTCCATTTCTCGCAACAGCACCTTTAATGCGGGGTCTTTTTCCCTGATCGTCCATCTGCGCATGAAGACAGCGGCGTCATGTCGCGTCATTATTCGAATTGGCGCGTCGAGGCCGGGCAGCTTGGCTTCAAACTGTGATTCAAGACAAAGCGACATTCGGCCCTCGCACATTTCATTTCGATATGCTTGACGGTTTTGGCTCGTAAGCGCAATCCATATCGGCAGTCGTCCCCGCTGTTATCAAAGCTGGCGGTCGCTTGTTTCGCGGCTTGCCGTGTTGCGCCGAAGAAGCGGCATCGACTTCGCCTGATAAAGGGCGCAGGGTGGGCGCGACCGAAACGCCAGCGCAAGGCGGCCGGGCCTGGTCTCCGCCTGACATCGCCAACCGAGATCGCCGATCGGAGCCCATCCGGGTCTCCGTCACCTCGCACCGAATCATGTCGGGCGAAAGGACAGTGCATGGATTTCTCATCGTATCGCGCAAGGCTGCCGGATTTGCTCAAGGGCGCCTGCGCCGGTGCCGCCGTCGCCATGCTCGTCGGCTTCCAATGGGGCGGCTGGGTGCTGGGCAGCACCGCCGCGCAAGCGGCCAGCGACGCCGATCAGGCCGGCATGGTGCGCGTGCTGGCGCCGATCTGCGCCGACCGGTTTCAACATTCCGCCGATGCCGGCGCCAATCTGGCGGCGCTGATGAAGGCGGATTCGTGGGATCGGGACGATATCATCACAAAAGCCGGGTGGGTGACTTTTCCCGGCTCGGAGCCCGATCCCAAAGTCGCCGACGCATGCGTGGCCCTGCTCAGTCAGAAGAAATAGCGTCCGATTGTGACGCAACGCGCAAGGCGGCATGGCGCGGCTATCTTTGCCTGTTCGAACTCATGCGGCACTACGGCTTGTCATTTGCCGATGCCCCGAAAGGAACTGCATGGCTGATTTGAAGGATAGCCGGGCTCAATCGCGTTTGGAGAAAGCGGCCCGGGAAGGTGGAAATGCCGGGCTGTATTATGAGGTGGAAGCCAGAGCCGTGCGCGAAAAGATAGCTCGCTTGAAAGCGCTTCGAATCGCCAAAGAGGCAGCGGAAAAAAGTGCGGCGCCCGGCGAGGATGTGGCGAAGAAGAAGTCGGTCAGAAAAAAATCCGTCAAATCAAGCACAGAACCCGCGCCGCGCGTATCGCCATCTCGCTTTAAGTAAGCAGCAGCCGTGGCGAAGGCAGGCGCGATTGCGACGGCAGTGACCGGCTTTTCATTTAATCGCGCTGGTGTGGCGGTCGTTCCGGGTGTCGTGCCGTTGGGCCTCGCTATTCGCCTTCTCGATGCCCATGTCTTTTAAGGACGTTCACTCTTCGACAATGCCGGTGCGATGGGCGACCCCTTGAACGCCGCATCGCTGCGCGGGCAAATCGCGCGCTTTCTGCACAATATTTGGACCAGCGATGACCGAAGCAAAATAATCCTCACGTGAAAGGGCATTGCGCGGCGATCGGACATACAACATGGAGCGAGCATGAAGCCGGAACACCAGGAGCGTCGAAAAATCATCCGTGAATGGATGGCCCTGCCGCAAGACAAGCGCCAAACCGAAGCGCAGGTCGAAGCCTTCGCCAGGAAGGCGATGAGCCGGATTTCATTCAGACCGGACCCCTATCGGCAGATTGTAAGCTGGGTCCAGCCCCGCGCCGGCAGGAAATAACCAAAAAAGCAAGCTTGGCCTCCGCGGACCCGCGAGGCGCCGCGGCGCTTATTGCCGCGCACGCCCCGCGCTCAAGACCCAACTGAAAATATTTCAAACAGCGTGCTGGCTATTCTGGCGTGCATTACCCATGTCACCTACACAGGCGGCACTGGCTTGGCCCGCCGCCTCTGAAAAGATGCTTCGCGCTCCCGCCAAGCAAGGGAGGATGCTGTGGCTTGGTGTATCCCCCTCCATATCGAGCGGCGTGTGGAACAGCGTTGGCAGCTTCGATCGCAGAGTGCTCGCATGCCGCAGCCTGCGAATGAAAACACGCCCGGTGGTGGTCGTTGTCCGGTCTGTAACGGACCTGCTTCGGTTGCGCCGGCAGCATCGGAATATCGCGGCGACGGGAACCTTCGTCATCATTGGCTGTGTGCGCTGTGCAGTCACGAGTGGTTCACGGTGCAGCGGGTTCTGGTCTGATTGTTGGCATTGCCGAAGCGGCTGCGTTCCGTAGCCCGGCGCCCGCGGCGCCGCGTCATGAAGCCGTGACTTTCCCTGTAAATTGGAGACTTTTGCATGAATTGTATCGAGGCCCGAAAGCTGGCGGAAAAGAGCTTCAAGCACGCTGAGCATCCGCCGGACCATCCGCCAGCCTATGAGGCGGAGGCTGTTACGGCCCGTGCGAAGACTGCCCGGTTGAAGGCGCTTCGGCTGGCCAAGGAACGCAGTCCAGCCGATCGGTGACCGCGCGCCGGGAAATCACGACAATCGGTGAGATGATGCCAGCGGCCGATGCGGGCGAATAGCTCCGTACTTACAGCAGAACCTCATGGTCACGCCCCAACCTCCCGACGATGAAGACACATCAAGCAGCGAAGATCGCTTCGCACGGCAGGATTTCCAGAAGCACAGCCGTTTGTCTTCCGCGGTGGCCGTCATCGTAGTCATCGTCATCACGATTGCGGCTGTCTTCACCTATCTGGCCATGCGCCGCTAGTGGTCCGATTCTAACATTCGCATCCCAATTCGGCACGCTCTCATGCGAATGTTAGAATCTAAAGGACCACTACCAACTATAAGTTCTAGTGGAGCTTTTGGATTTGACATTCGCTACCAGAGTTAGCGGCTAGGTGGGTAGCGAATGTCAAATCCGCTCCACTAGCCGGCGCAAAAGCGTGCGAAGCAGCGCGAACTGATCAACGAGCTCATTACGCTTTTCGATCTGCGAATCGTGTGAGCGCAACCTTGCTCACCCCGCGCTGGCCGACGCGTGCTCGCGCCAAAGTTCTGGATCGGACTTCGTGCCGCGCGAAAAGCGAGGGGGTGGAGCTTGCGATCCACCCCCTTGTGCGATCTGCCGGCGGGGGCGACTGTGCCGGCAAACCACCCGCCACCTCTGCGCCTCACGCGGGCGCGGGCCAAGTTAAATCGAGTTCATGTTGCACTGAGCACTTCCGAGAAGGACGTGCCGGTCGCCGAAGCGGCGAGGGGCGCTCCTGCAGGCTGCCTCCCGGGTGTGCCAGGATTGGCCCGTTCGGCGGCAGGGGATGGGCCGCCGTTAACTGAACATTTACCATACTTGATCCAGAACAGTGCGGCTGCGTCTGTGACGCCCGGTGTCGCGCAAGCGCGGGCCGAGCCACCCTTTTGGGACCGAGGCGGCCATGCCCCGCATCAGATTCGTCCTCGTGGCTATCGCGGCCACGCTAGGCCATGCGCTTGCAGGATGCTCTGCGCTGATGTTCGGTCTGGCGCCGCGAGAACCGTCGCCTGCCTCGCCGCAAACCGTGCAATTCGAGTCGGTACCAAACGGCGCCGATGTGCGCATCGGGGCGGGCCAGACGTGCCAGACACCGTGCTCGCTCGCAGTGCCTGTCGAAAGCCAATCGGTGACATTTACGAAGAACGGCTTCCTGCCGCAGACAGTTGCGATCACCGTCAATCAGCCGCCGCCGGAGCATTCCTTTTTCTCGACCAGCCCGCCGCCGACGCTGACACCAAACCCCGTCAAAGTGGCGCTGCTGGTCGCTCAGCCACCGCCGCCGGTGCTGCAAGTCATGCCGCAACAAGCACCGCCGCCCATGCGCCCAGTGCCGCCGCCGCGTGAGACGATACCCTGGTTTCCGAGTTGATCGGTGAGCGCAAATAGCCACCGTTGTAGGGTGGGCTGAGCGCAGCGAAGCCCACGCGGACGAAGCCTGTCGCGGTACACGTGGGCACGGCGCTTCGCGCCTTTGCCCACCCTACGCTCGCTGATCGGTGAGACCGGCCCCGGGTTGCCGGATCGAACGCGATATCGCACGATAGCAACAAAGACGCGCCCGCGCAGGCGCATCAAGCATCGCCACGAGGGGAGGGGCCATGATCGAGCTGTATCATTTTTGGAGTTCTGTCTGCTCGGTCCGCTGCCGCATGGCGCTTGAGGAAAAAGGCGTCGCCTGGACCAGCCGTTACATCGACCTTTTCAAGTTCGATCAGCTCAAGCCCGAATATCTGTCCATCAATCCGGACGGCGTCGTGCCGACGCTGGTGCATGACGGCGCGCCGATCCGCGAGTCCACAATCATCAACGAGTACATCGATGCCGCCTTCCCGGGTCCTAAACTGGTCCCTGCGGAACCGATCCTGCAGGCCCGCATGCGCGAGTTCGTGCGGCGGTGCGAAGACGGCTTCGATGGCATCGTCAAGCTTACCATGGTCAAATACATCTTTCCGAAGCTGAAGAACCGCTGGGGCATCGAGGAGCTGACCAGGCAGGCGGCGCGCCGGCCGAAAAAATACTACCGCGACATCCACTCCCGCGCCGTGCGCGGCGAGATCACCGAGCAGGAGCTCGACGAATTGCGCGCTGTCATCGAGGGTCTGCTCGACGATCTCGAGCAGACGCTCGATCCGGGGCCGTGGATTGTCGGCCCCCAGTTTACGCTCGCCGACATCGCGATCGCGCCCTACATGTTTCGCCTCGCGGCGCTCGGCGCCGACCAGTTCTGGTCCTACAACCGTCGCCCGCGGGTCAACGAATGGTATGCGAGGCTTGTCGCCCGCCCAGCATTCCGAACCGCAGTCTCGTGGCCGGACGAAAGCGGCGGCGGCTATGAGGAAGTCGGGTTGAAGTCTGCGATGCCGGGCTCGGGAGGATCGCCCCTCACGCAGGCGTCGGAACGTGGGGCGGATTAGTCAAAGGCGGAATGTGGGACTTTCAGGGGAGCGAAATTGCGCAGCCGCCATCAATTCTTTACACGCTGCGCGTCTGCGAGTCAGACGTTCTCGTTCGTTAACCACGACCTTAACCGGAGAGCAGACCGATCAAATCGCGCTTAGTCAAAACATCGGAGTCCGCTGGTAGGTGCTTCTGCAGTTCGAGCGGGACAGGGCTCGTAGTGACAATCTTGGCCTCGATGGCGAGGGGAAGGCATGGCAGTTCGAGCTGGGCCGCCACGTCTTCGCGATGCTCGCGGATCCATGCGAGCCGCTTGAGATGTCTGTCGAGTTTGTCACCATCATGACCACGAAAGTCCTGCAGCCAATTTGCGATTTCCCGCGGCGTTCGTGCGGCCCCAAACCACTTGCATTCGATCACCCACCAGCGGTGCCCATCTTCACTCACGCCCAAGACGTCCAAGTCGCCCAATTGTTTCGGCGCTCCTAGCCGTTTCATTACAAGCGATTCGATGGCCTTCCATCCCCCACGACGCATTAATCCCGCAACTTCCACTTCAAAAGCGTGGCCGCGCCGGTTGACCTCCTGATCGGTATAAGCCTGAGCAGTCTCGCTTGATAATTTTTCCTTCGGCCAGCCGCCTGTTTCCAGCAATGTAGAGGCATACCGAACCCCCATATCGATTTGCCGCACACCAAAAATCAACAAAGGATCGTCGATTTGATCCGGCACGATCAGTACGGGACGCAGCATTAGGGAGAGGCGGCGTTCGAATAACCATGGCCAGATATCACTGCGGTTGCACGGCGCGGCCGGCTCGGTTTCCCAGCCGTTTCGAGCTTTCAAACCAAAGGCGTCCAAAAAGCGTGACAACGCTGCACTGGATATTTTCGGCGATCTATAAGCTAATAATGTCTCCAGTTGACGGCGACGTATGGATGCAATGTCGTTCTTCTGATCTATCGCGATCGCTTGCAAAGCATTATTGATCTCAAACGACTTTTTCAAATCAAGACCGAATTCCGCTTGGAAAGCGAGCATGAAAGGGTCATCCTCTCGAAGCAGGGTTTCGATGTCTTCGGGGACATCCTCAAATAGGGTAGGATAGGCATCGATGTCCAGCGCGATGGATTCGCCGAGACAGGCCAAGATGTAGGATTGAGTAAACACCGATGCGCCGCCGTCGGCCATCTCGATTGCACCGTCGGCGCGAAATCCTAGTTCTGGTTTAATGAGAGCGCGCGCGACTGTGTCGCTGTTGTGTGCGATCTCGATTAGCTCGGCGGTCTCTGCTGCCAGCCTATCAATGTCTGTCAAACCGGGAACACGCCCTCCGGATAGCGGGCATTCGCAAAGAGCCATTTCAGCAACGACGCGGTAGGCCAGAAAGCTCCCATCCCGTCGGCCAATAGTGATCCGCGCAATATCGGAATATTCACGGCTTTCCGCATAGTGGCGAAGCCGTGCGAGAGCGCCTCTTTCCGATGAAACGCGCTCACGATGCAGGGCTTCGATCAATCGTGACACCAAAATCAGAGTGTGTTCGCGATCCAGTGTATTCAAGATCGTTTTGCAGCAACTCCAGTGCACGTCTACTGCGCTGTGCAGAACGGCGCGCGTGGCGGCCTGCCCCGAGACAACGCCGGTTTGCCTCGTGACCCCTGAACTGGGAATCAGTTCGAGCGCTTCGCGCATGAACCGCCTGGCGGCCGTCAAATCAGTTTGCTGCAGGAATCGAAAAGACAATCGCTCGGTGACCAGATCGGCGGCAAACCCATGATCGCCGTCAGCCGTCACATGAATCATCTTTAAATCTGGATTTGCAGCGACTTCTGCAAGCAACTGTGATTTGTCTTTGTCTGACAGAGGTTGATCGAGCACGATAAGGATGCCTTCAATCAATGCACCGATCAGAAGGCGCTCGCCGCTGTTGTCGACCGTCATTAGTTTGTCCGGAAACCGTGGTGGCAGAATGATAGTGACGATCGCTGCATCTTTTGCGCGCACAAATTCGATTTCGTCAGGCGCGTCGATGATTGTCTCCGGGACGGTGAGCAGACGGATTTCTAGTGGCTTTGTTGAAGCTCGAATGCGGCTGAAGCCGCTTTGCGCAATGCGGAGCATCCATTCCGCTGCAGCTTGCCAAATTAGGTATATGAGCTGACGATCCTGCGGATCGAACGGCGGCCGTGCGGACGCTACCCACCATGGACCGTATTTCGTCTCCACGACAGCACGCAGTTCACCCAAGACAATTGAAAATGGGTCGAGATAGATGGGCTTGGTGTAGTCTTGCGATGGTGAAAGTTCCTCCACCCAGCGTTCGACCCGAAGCCATTCCTCAGTTGGCAAGGGTGTAGCATGGGGGTTGGTTTCCAGCCTGATTTTCCGCACGACGTCTACGATCTTGCTGGTATCCGGCGCAAATGCACCGAAAGCGCACAGATCGATTGTAGGCGGCCAAAAGGTTGAGTCGAAAGCCTGCCAGATACTCCAGTAATTAAGAATGTCTGGCCAGGCCATCATCCGCACGCCTTTTGCTTCTAATTCACGAACCTCGCGAAGCATCTTCCAAAGATCGACCAACGAAAACGCATGATCGGCCAACAAGACCGCAAAGGTTCGTGCTGGAAATCCTGCGCAATACCAATTTTCAGCGAAATCTCCGGGTAATTGGATGGAAGTGCTCCATCCCGGTGAGTCCTGGACCACTAGCCCGTCTAATTCATGAGGGTGATTTGATGAGGCTGGCGAGCGTGGCGTAATTGGTTGAAGCAGCGTAGGATTCGGTTGTCGAAGCCAATCCGGCGCTCACTCACCGCAACGCCTCGCCCGCCATGACCGACGATACGACTCTGCCCTTCGCATTTCCAGCCGTTTGCAAGAAGAAGATCAGCGCTGCGTTTGATGGCGGCCGCATCAGTTCCGACGGCGGCGTCATGCTTCTGGCTCAGGCGGAACGCAATCTGATGATCGCCGACAAGCTGGCGGCGGCGATCGCGGATCGGCGCGATCCGACACGAACCATCCACACGCTTTCGGACATTTTGCGGGCGCGCATTCTCGCCATTGCGTGTGGCTATGAGGACGCCAACGATCTCGATTATTTGCGTGCTGACCCGGCTTTCAAGGTTGCGTGCGGACGATTGCCGGACAGCGGAGCAGACCTGTGCTCGCAGCCGACCGTATCGCGCTGGGAGAATGCACCGACGCTGTGTGAGATTATTCGGCTGAGCCAAGTCATGGTCGATCTGTATTGCGCCAGCTATACGGCGCCGCCGGCTGCGGTTACGCTGGACATCGACGATACGCTCGACGTGGTGCACGGGCATCAGCAGCTTTCGCTGTTCAACGCTCATTATGATGAGCGCTGCTTCCTGCCGATCCACATCTATGACACCGCCACCAGCCGGCCGGTCGCGGTCATTTTGCGACCCGGCAAGACGCCATCGGGCAAGGAAGTCGCCGCGCATCTGCGGCGCCTTTTGCGGCGTATCCGCCGGCACTGGCCGAACACGCGGATCACCATCCGTGGCGACAGTCATTACGGCCGGCCGGAAGTCATGGATTTCTGCGAGAAAAACACCATCGACTTCGTTTTCGGCCTGGCCGGTAATACTGTACTCGACCGTGCCGTCGACATCGCCGCCGATGACATCCGCACCCGTCGCGCGCTCACCGCGGCGCCGATCCTGCGCGGCTATGCCGAAACGCAGTATCAAGCCAAGTCCTGGACCGCGGCGCGGCGCGTCTGTGCCCGCATCGAGGCCACCACGCTCGGCCTCGACATCCGCTTCGTCGTTACCAGCCTCGTTGCCGGCTCGGCCGAGCACATCTACGACATCCTCTACTGTGCCAGGGGCCAGGCCGAGAACCTGATCAAGATGCACAAGCGTCAACTCGCCTCTGACCGAACCAGCTGCCGCTCGCCGCTCGCCAATCAGATGCGACTGATCCTGCATACTGCCGCCTATTGGCTGATGTTGACCGTGCGCAACGCAATCCCCAAGACGCACGCGCTGGCAACCGCCGAGTTTGCCACCATCCGCCAGCGCCTTCTCAAGCTCGGTGCTCGCGTCATCGAAACCGCATCTCGGATCCGCCTCGCCTTCGCCGCCGCTTGTCCCGACGCCGTACTGTTCCGGCTGCTCGCCACGACAATCCTTCCTGCCGCGCCGTGACAGCTGGGGCTACCAGCGCCCCCGTTGAACCCATCCTGACAACCTGCAACGCGTTAAACCAAGTCCCATCCAACTCGCGGTGAAAAAGACGAAGCGCAAAACGCGCCTCCCTTTAACCGAACTCAAAAACCGACGACCTCGTGAATAGATGCGGCTAGCGTGAGCCCTCGACTGACTCCCATGTCATGGGAAAGCTTGTCGCGAATCAGGCGCAAATAGTTTGCAAGACCGTATTGGAGACGCGCCGACGGCGTATGCCTTTCGTGAATATTGCGCTCTGGCGGATTGCGCCAGCTGCATCCTAAGACAAGAAGGTGCGCAACCTTATCTTCATCGAAGCGCAGTACGGCCTGCGTGAGACGCGGTATATCGAGATCGGGCTCGGGCAGATCGAGCGGTTCTATTTCTATCGGTTTGGCTTTACACCGCGGCAGGTCCACGCCTATCCAGCGGGTGAACCCGCTGTCGTGGAATGTCTCAATTGCCTTGCGTGGCACTACGCCGTCGGCAATCGCATGCGCGAGGTAGAGTTGCAGTGCGGGCGATATGAAGGACGGCATCGGCAGGTGTATACTGCTGTCTTCCGCGATCACCGGCCAACGGTTGAGCAGTGTTTCGCCGAAGCGGGCGTCGAGGAGCCCGTCGAGTGAGATAAGGCGAAACGGCTCCAAATCTGCAATGTCCACGCCCAGTTCGACGAGATCCTCCGGCGTAAACCGACTGGCAGCGCCGCGGGTGAGTAGGAGCGGTAGGCTCAACGGCCAGTCCGTGCGCCATTGCCTGCTTTCTGCAAACTCGTTGGCTGCAAAGCCGCAACGCTCCGCGAGCGCGTCGCTCAGGCGCAATAGCGCATCGCATCGACGTGCAATGGAATCATGATGTTCAAAATCCTGCGCCAGCACCGCATCTAAAAGCCGTTGCAAACTGTAATCCGCTCCGGGGTAAATCCCATTGAAGATTCGAAACTGAGCGGTCAACGTCGATACTGTCGATACAAATACATCTTCCGCAGGGTCTTCGTGCTGCACCGCCTCGTGACCCTCAAACCCATTCAGCAGCTTCGACAAGTCATTGCGCGTTGCGTTTGTGGTGCCGTGTGCTGCGATCAGACCAATATGGATTAGTGTTTCAATGCGTGTGGCGTTTGCCTGATATTCCGGCGAAACGCCGAGGCCAACTAGTTTGTCCAGCAAGTCTTCACGCGCGTAACGAGCGATCCGTCTCACCAGCTTGGGCGGTACATCGAAGGCGAACATGCTGATTAATTTCTCCCATAGCCCTCTTTGCGGTTGCCGCTCTCAACAGACGAACGAGCATGTGCACGGATTAACCCCTGCCGCATCAAGGTTCCGCATGCAAGTCAACGGGGTTTCCCTGCCGCAATCCAAAACGCCTGTATTCTCCGAGCTTTAGCAGAAAACTGCGAATCATGGCAGCAATGCCGCAATTTCCGCGCCCGCGAATCAAACAAACAGAAAAAAGATTCTCGTCCCATCAACGGGATGGCTCGCCCCGCCTGAATTTCTTGAATTCGCGCCTCGCGGCGAACTAAAGGAGTGCATCTCGCTCTCTTGCAAGGACGCCGGCCGGAGACGAACGGCTGGCGGAGCGGGATGCGGTGCCCGCGGGCAGGGGGTTCGTCCCCTCTGCACTCGGGCGGCTCGGGCATCATCCTGCCGGCACAATGACCGGCGTGCGAGGTGCTCGCTGCACTGGGACGGTCGTTTGTTGTTCCGGCGCGGGTAACGCCCGCGGAGACGCGCAAGGTCTCCGCCCCCCGGTTGGGGCGGCCGTACAGGATCGAACGCTCCGGACCGTCCCGGGAAGCATGGCCTGACGCCGAGCCTTGGGGACCAGCTGTCTCCCTGGCGAGAGCCGCAGTGGAACGCCGACAGGCGAGCGCGCCCCGCAGGGTGCGCGCTGCGCCGGCAGGTGCAGCAGTTGGATACGCGTCTGTCGGCGTTCTGCTTCCTTGTTCTTTTCTTCCTTTCCGTCCGTTCGTTCGTGCACCGTGGCGATCTTGAGCCGTTCGGACGATCCACGCCGAACGGCTCTGACGAAGGTCGAGATACGGTGTCGTTGTTGGGCAGTGTTTTTGGGAATGGCTTGCTCAAAGCTCGGGGCGCGAAAAAAAGCGCGCCGCGAGAACGGGAGCGCATGCCTTCCGCCCCCGCACGCAGTGCGGGGGGACCACCTGCAGCGAGCGTAAGCGAGCGAAGGGTGGTGGAGGGGGCTTCTGACTCACCGTTTCGTTTTCGCCGAAAGAGCTTCGTCGCGGCCCGCGCCCCCTCCACCATCCTTCGCGCTTCGCGCTACGGATGGTCCCCCTCCCCCACGCAAGTGCGTGGGGGCGGAAAGAGGGAGAGCGCCTCAGTTTCGCCTTGCGTCGAATTCCACTATAAGCGCCCGCAGAACCACAAGGATCGACCCATGTATTCAGGCCCCGGCGTAAAGACCAGCAAGGATGTTCCGGTCCCCGACACCATGAGGGCCTGGGTGCTGGGCAATCCCGGCGAACTCAAGCTCACCGAAAAGCCGGTGCCGGTGCCCAAGCGCGCCGAGGTGCTGGTGCGGATCGATGCGGTGGCGATCTGCGCCACCGATCTCGAAATCATCGATCACGGGCCGCCGGCCTCGATCCTGGGCGGCATGCCGTTCAACAAGAATTTCACCCCCGGCCACGAATACATGGGCACGGTCGCGGCGCTCGGGCCCGGCGTCGACGAGTACAGGATCGGCCAGCGCGTGACGGTCGAAATCCACGCCGGCTGCGGCCAGTGCAAGCGCTGCCGCGAGGGCATGTACACCTCGTGCCACAACTACGGGCTCAATTACGGCGATGTCGACAAGGGCCACCGCGCCAACGGCTTCACCACCGACGGCGGCTTCTGCGAGTATCAGGTCAATAACATCAACACGCTGGTCGCCATTCCGGACGCGATGTCGGACGAGGAGGCGACCTTGGTGGTGACGGCCGGCACCGCGACGTACGGGCTCACCGAGCTGGGCGGCCTCGTCGCCGGCGAGAGCGTCGTCGTCACCGGGCCGGGGCCGATCGGGCTCCTTGGCGTCGCGGTAGCGAAGGCGATGGGCGCATCGCCTGTGATCCTGACCGGCACGCGCGACAATCGGCTGCGCATCGGCCGCGAACTCGGCGCCGATCATGTCATCAACGTGCGCAACGAGGACGCCGTCGAGGCGGTGCGCCGGCTCAATGGCGGCAAGGGCGTCGATTACGTGCTGGAATGCTCGGGCGCGCCCAACGCGGTGAACGAGGCGGTCCGCATGGTCAATCGCGGCGGCAAGGTGTGTCTTGCGGCATTCCCGCATGCCGAGACGCCGGTCGATGTCGCCCACATCGTGCGCAACAACATTTATCTCTATGGCATCCGCGGCGAAGGCAAGAGCGCCACCCACCGCGCCGAGGCCTTCATGTCGCAGAAGCGTTTCGACGCCACCAAGATCCACACGCATACTTTCCCGCTGGACGATCTGCCGACGGCGATCCGCTACGCCAAGGAGCGGATCGAGGACGCCATCAAGGTGGTGGTGAAGGCGCGCGGCGTGGCCGCTCACAGGGTCGCAGCAGAATGAACAATGCAATGATCTCGCGGCGCGCTGCGCTAGGCGGCGCGCTTGCCGTTTCGTCCGCCGGACTGGTATCGCGGCCGCGCCGCGCCGCGGCCGCCGAGTGGCCGGCGCATTCGGTGCGCATCGTCAACACCTTCGCGCCGGGTGGCGCCGCCGACATCCTGGCCCGCATGGGCGCCGACCAGCTCACGAAGGCGCTCGGGCAGCAGTTCTATGTCGAAACCCGCGACGGCGCCGGCGGCGTCATCGGCGTCGATCTCGTCGCCCACACGCCGCCCGACGGCTACAACTTTGTGATCACGACATTGTCGCTGACCGCGATCAATCCGCTGATCAACAAGAAGATCGGTTACGATCCGTTCAAGGATCTGACCCATGTGGCGTATCTGGCGGGATCGCCGATCGTCTTCATCGTCAGCGCCAAAGGCGGCGTGAAGACGCTCAAGGATTTCGTCGCCAAGGCGAAAGCGAGCGCCAAGCCGCTGAGCTACGGGGTTTCCGGCTTTGCCAGCGCCGGGCAGATGATCACCGAATCCTTCGCGCAGATGGCCGGTCTGAAATTCCAGGTGGTGCCGTACAAGGGCGCCGCGCAGAGCCAGCTCGACGTGGTCGCCGGCAACATCGATTTCGCCACCCCGACGGTGACCTCGGCGTCGCCGCAGCTTCACGGCGGCACGGTGATCGGGCTCGCTCATACCGGCAAGGAGCGGCTGCCGGATTATCCGAACGTGCCGACCTTCAAGGAACTGGGTTACGACCTCGTCGCCACCAACTGGTTTGCGCTGGCGGGGCCGGCGGGTCTGCCCGCCGACATCGTGCAGAAGGTCAACGCCACCATCAACGCCGGCATGGCGCAGCCCGCCAACCAGGCCGTGGTTCGCCGCGACGGCATGATCATCGATCCGATGGACGTGCCGACCTACCAGGCGTTCGTCGCGCACGAGGCGCAGCGCTGGAAGCCGGTGATTCTCAAGGCCGGACTGAAGATGGAGTGACGGCGCGCGCCGTCATTTCTTGCGGACGCGGAAGGTCAGCAGCTTGTTTTGTTTGTGCGTTGCTTCGAGCGTATCGCCGGTCTGATTGAGCAGGTTGGGGATGTCCACGGCGGCGAGCGGGTCGGTGCACTCGACAATGAAGACATCGCCGGGCTGCGCCTGACTGAGCGCCTTTTTGGTGCGCAATGCCGGCAGCGGGCATTTGAGGCCGCGCAGGTTGAGGGTCTTTTCAGTCATTATCGAGGGGTCGTTTGAGCTACCAGAGATACTTATCATAAAGCCGATGGTTGAAGATTCCGCCGTACAGCGCATCTCCCGTCTGACGCCGCTCGAAGCGGTGCTGGAATGCATCGATGCGCAGGTCGCGGCCGTAAAGCCGCAACGCCGGGCGATGGCAACGACGCATGGTTATACGCTCGCGGAAGATATCGTGTCTCGCGCACGCCCTGACCATCCGATTGCACTGCGCGACGGCTTTGCAGTCGTTGCCGCGAGCGTCGTCGATGCCGGGTCCTACGCGCCGGTGCCGCTTTCGCCGCCGGCCTGCCGCGTCGATGTAGGACAGCCGCTGCCGAGCGCTGCGGACGCCGTTTTGCCGTTTGACGCCGTCGTGATCCGCGGTGATCAGGCGGCGGCCGTCGCCTCGGTTACGCCAGGGGAAGGGGTCCTGTCGGCGGGCGGCGACGTTGCGCAAGATGGGGTGTTGCGCCGGGCCGGCGAGCGGATGAGATCCGTCGACATGGCGGCAATACAGGCCGCCGGAATCGGCCATGCATCGATCCGAGAGCCGCGCGTTGCCCTTGTCCTTGGGGGCGAGCCGGGTACGCGGCCGCTGCATGCGGTGCTCGGCTTTGCTATTCGGGCGATCGCCAAGGCCGGAGCGACCGTGTCCGGCAATCGCGACATGACTTTCGAAGGCGCAAGTGCCGACGAACAGAACGATGCCATCCTTGCCGTCGGCGGCACCGGCAGCGGATCGCGCGACGCGGCGGTGAAGACCCTGGCGCGACTTGGGCGCGTCGCGATGC
This sequence comes from uncultured Alphaproteobacteria bacterium, assembly GCA_963729965.1. Taxonomy (GTDB): domain Bacteria; phylum Pseudomonadota; class Alphaproteobacteria; order Rhizobiales; family Xanthobacteraceae; genus BOG-931. Next base: position 886,003 of record CAVSPX010000014.1, on the reverse strand, counting down.
ATGGCATTGCCGTATCGCCGGGCGAAACCGCGGCCTTTGGATTTGCCGGCGCGCGGCCGGTGCTGCTGATCCCCGGAAGGCTCGATGCCGCGCTCGCGATTTGGCTCCTGATTGGTCGCTACCTCATTGCCAAGCTCGCGGCCGGCACGGTTGAGGACGTGCCTATCGTGATGCCGCTTCGCCGCAAGGTCACCTCGACCATCGGTATGACCGAACTCATTCCGGTGCGCGTCGCGGCCGGCATGGCGGAGCCGCTCGCCTCAGGCTATCTGTCGTTTGAGTTGCTGGCGCGCAGCGACGGCTGGATCGTCGTTCCGGCGGACAGCGAAGGTTTTATGGAAGGAACGCTGGCTGCGGTAAGGCCTTGGCCATGAATGAGAAAGCCGCCGCCTCGAAGAAAGTGCTCAAACCAGCGGACGCCTCGATAATCGACGCCGTCAAGCGCGCCGCGCGGCAGGAGCAATTCCTCGAAGTGGTCTCGGCCAAAGAGGCGCGGCGACGCTTCGAAGCCTCGATTGATCGCGCGCCGCTCGGCGGCGAAACTGTTGCGCTTGCCGCGGCGCTCGGTCGCGTGCTTGCGGACGACGTGATCGCGCCGGTCGATGCGCCGCCGTTCGACCGCTCCAACGTCGATGGCTTTGCGGTGCGCGCCGCCGATCTGGCCGGCGCTAGCGCCAATGCGCCGCGGCGGCTCGTGCTCAACGCCGAGGTCGTGGCCTGCGGCGTAGAGCCGGCCGTCGAGGTGCTGTCCGGCACCGCGACGGCGATCGCGACCGGCGGCGTCATTCCGCGCGGCGCCGACGCCGTGGTGATGATCGAACACACCGAGCTGATCGAAGACGGCGCCGTCCCGGCGATCGAACTGCGCCGCGGCGTCGCCAGCGGCCAGTTTATTTCCTACGCCGGGTCCGACATCGCCCGCGGTGAAACGCTGCTGCGCCAGGGCACGCGCATCGGTTCGCGCGAGATCGGCATGCTGGCGGCCTGCGGGCTGGCGGCGACCGAAGTCGTGCGCCGGCCGCGCGTCGCCGTGCTCTCGACCGGCGACGAGCTGGTTGAGCCCGGGCGGTCGCTCAAGCCGGCCGCTGTCTACGACAGCAACGGCGCGATCCTCGCCGCCGCGATCATCGAAGCCGGCGGCGAGCCGGTGCCGTTCGGTGCGTTTCCGGACGAGGAGGTCGCGCTCGAACTCGCGATGCGCACGGCGCTCGAATCCTGCGACATGGTCGTGCTCTCGGGCGGCACCTCGAAAGGCGCCGGCGACCTGTCGCATCGCATCGTGTCGCGGCTCGGCTCGCCGGGCATTCTGGTGCACGGCGTGGCGCTCAAACCCGGCAAGCCGCTGTGCCTCGCCGTCATCGGCGACAAGCCGCTGGTGGTGCTGCCGGGATTCCCGACCTCGGCGATCTTCACATTCCACGCGTTCGTGGCGCCGGTCATTCGCGCGCGTGCCGGGCTGCCGGCGGAAGCCGCGCAGACCGTCACGGCGCGCGTGCCGGTGCGGATCGCTTCCGAACTCGGCCGCGAAGAGTTCGTGCTGGTGTCTTTGGTCGACGGCGGCGACGGCCCGATCGCGTTTCCGACCGGCAAGGGTTCCGGCGCGGTCACGGCTTTTTCTCAGGCCGATGGATTCCTGTCGATCGACGCGCTCGCGGCAGCGCTCGATGCCGACAGCGCCGCCGAGGTGACGCTGATCGGAGAGGCGGCGCGCGCCCCCGATCTCGTCATCATGGGCAGCCACGACGTCGCGCTTGACGTCGTGGTCGGCGCGCTCGCGGCGCGCGGCTTTGCGGCGCGCACCATCGCGGTTGGCAGTCTCGGCGGCGTCGCCGCGCTCGGCCGCGGCGAGTGCGATCTGGCGCCCGTGCATCTGGTCGATCCGGCGACCGGAATCTACAACAGACATTTGCTGGGACCCGGCATGGCGCTGGTGCCGGGCTGGCGGCGCATGCAGGGCTTTGTGTTCCGGCCGGGCGATGCGCGCTTCGAGGGCCGCAGCGCCGCGCACGCGCTGAAGGCCGCGCTGACCGATCCGGGCGTGCTGATGGTCAATCGCAATGCCGGGTCCGGCACACGGGTGCTGGTCGACAGCCTGCTCATCGGCGCGCGGCCTCCGGGCTACGCCAACCAGCCGCGCTCGCACAACGCCGTCGCCGCGGCGGTCGCGCAGAGCCGCGCCGACTGGGGCGTCGCCATCGAGCCGGTGGCGCGCATGTACGGCCTGTCGTTCCTGCCGATCGCTCCCGAGGACTATGATTTTCTGCTGCGCGACGACCGCCGTGACCGGCCGGCGGTGCAGGCCTTCCTCGCGGTCCTGCGCGATGAGGCGACCCGCGACCGCATTCGCGCGCTGGGCATGGAACCGGCCGGCGAATAGTACATATAGTATATGTATGCGCATCATCGGCCTTGCGGGCTGGAGCGGTTCCGGAAAGACGACGCTGGTCACGGCTGTGATCCCGGTGTTGGTGAAGCGTGGGCTGAAAGTCGCGACCGTCAAGCACGCGCACCACGAATTCGACATCGACCAGCCGGGCAAGGATTCATGGCTGCATCGTCAGGCCGGCGCCAGCGAGGTCGCGATCGTGTCGAGCCGGCGTTGGGCGCTGGTGCACGAATTGGGTGCGGCACCCGAACCGCCGCTCACCGACATCTTGCAGAAACTCAGTCCTGTTGATCTGGTGATCATCGAGGGCTTCAAACGCCACGCGCATCCCAAGCTCGAAGTCTATCGTGAATCCGTCGGCAAGCCGCTGCTGCACCCCGATGACGATTGCATCGTCGCCATTGCCGCCGACGCGCCGTTGCCGCAGGCGAGCGTGCCTGTGGTGATGCTCGATGACATCGAGGCCATCGCCAATGTGCTGCAGGCCGAGGCGCTGCCGCGCGAGCAGGTTGCATCGTTGCAGGAGGCGTGATGGCGCAGCTTTCCGACGACTGCTTTGCCTTCGACGGCCCGCTGCTGCCGATCGCCGAGGCCGAGAGGCTGATCGCCGAGCGCGTTACCCCGGTCGGCGGGCGCGATGTGGTGACGCTGGCCAATGCCGCCGGCCGCGTGCTGGCGGACGATCTTGTTGCTGCCGTCGATCTGCCGCCATTCGATAACTCGGCGGTCGACGGTTACGCGGTGCGCTCCGCCGATCTCGACGGCGAGCGCGACAGCCGGCTCACGATCGCCGACCGGGTGACCGCCGGTCACGCAGCAAAGAACGCGCTTAAGGCCGGCGCAGCGATCCGCATCTTCACCGGTGCGCCGATGCCCGCGGGCGCCGATACGGTGTTCATGCAGGAGGATTGCCGCCTCGACGAGGGCGCGGTGATCGTGCCGCCGGGATTAAAGCGCGGCGCCAACACGCGGCTCGCTGGCGAAGACATTCGCGCCGGCGCCGTGGCGCTGCCCGCAGGACGGCGGCTCGCGGTTCAGCATGTCGCGCTCGCGGCGGCGCTGGGCTTGACCAAGCTCGCAGTGCGCCGCCGCGTACGTGTCGCGGTGTTCTCGACCGGCGACGAGATCGTCGAGCCAGGGACCGAACTGCCGCGGGCCGCGCTCTATGATTCCAACCGCCACCTCCTGGCCGGTCTGATCGCGCGTCTCGGCGGCGAAGTGACCGACCTCGGTATTCTCAAGGACGACCGGCCGACGCTCTCGCGCGCCATTGCCGCAGCCGCCGTCGACCACGATCTGGTGCTGACATCAGGCGGCGTCTCGACCGGCGAGGCAGACCATGTGCGCGCCGCGCTCGAAAGCGTCGGCCGGCTGGTGTTCTGGCGGCTGGCGATAAAGCCGGGCCGACCCGTGGCAATGGGCGTCGTTCGTGGTGCCAATTTCGGCGACGGCACCGCCTTTGTCGGCTTGCCGGGAAATCCGGTGGCGGTGTTCGTCACGTTCGTGCGCGTGGTGCGGCCGCTCATGCTGCGGCTTTCAGGCGCGCTGCCCGAGCCGCTGCTGGCGCTGCCGGTGCGCTCGGCATTTTCCTACAAGAAACGCAAGGGCCGGCGCGAATATGTGCGCGTCAAATTGCGCACGGCGTCCGACGGCGCGATCGAAGCGGAGAAATATGCGAAAGACGGCGCCGGCGTGCTCACCTCTCTCACCGAAACGGACGGGCTTGCAGAACTCGGCGAGGAGGTCACCGGGATTGAACTCGGCGCCGCGATCGGCTTTCACTCATACGCATCGCTTTTAGGTTGATGGCAGCGACGCCCGAGTCACGTTGTCGCGAAACCCATCACGCCCGCGAATATTGCAGCGCGAGCGCCTCGGCTTGTGCCGCGTCTTCCGGCGTGTTGACGTTGAAAAACGGGTCGATCGGCGTTGCCGGCCAGTCGGCAGCGGCGACGCCGTGACGCGCGGTCCACAAATTGATCTTGCGCATGTTCTCGTCAACGAGTGCGCGACGTAAATCCTCGCGCAGCGCAACTGCCCACAGTCCAACGACCGGATGAGTCTGCTCGCCGGATCGGGCGCAGGCGAGCGCAGTGCCGGATGCGATGCGGACTTCGTGCAGCCGGTTCACCAGGTCCTTCGGCAGGAACGGACAATCGCCGGGCGCGCTGACGAGCCATGCGATGCCCGGCGCATGTGCTGCCGCCCAATCAAGGCCGGCGAGAATACCGGCGAGCGGTCCGGCAAATCCCGGCACATCGTCGGCGACAACCGTGAAGCCTGTATCGGCAAAGCGCGCCGGATCGCCGTTGGCGTTGATGATGATGGGCTTGCACTGCGGTGCGAGCCGATGGAGCACGCGTTCGAGAATGGTTGCGCCGCCGATGCGAATGCGTGCCTTGTCGCCGCCGCCCATGCGCCGGGCCAGCCCGCCGGCGAGCACGAGGCCGAGAGTGCCCTCAGTTGTCATCGCCCGGCTTGACCAGACAGCGGAAAGCTACTCATCGTGCATCGCGGCCTTGCGCCGGTGCTTGGCGCTTTCTTCTTCCACATAGGCGAGGTCCTGGTCGAACACGATGCGGCCCTCGCCGGCCAGCGCAATGAAGCGTTTGCCGCGGGCGCGGCCGATCAGCGTCAAATTGGCCTTGCGCGCCAGTTCGACGCCCCAGGCGGTGAAGCCCGAGCGCGAAATCAGGATCGGAATGCCCATGCGCACGGTCTTGATCACCATCTCGGATGTAAGCCGGCCGGTGGTGTAGAAAATCTTGTCGGCTGCGCCGACGCGATGTTTGAACATCCAGCCGGCAATCTTGTCGACGGCGTTATGGCGGCCGACGTCTTCCATGTAGACCAGCGGCCGATCTTCAACCGCGAGCACACAGCCGTGGATAGCGCCGGCTTCGAGATAGAGCGACGGCGTGGTGTTGATCTTGTGGGTGAGCGTATAGAGCCACGACGTGCGCAGCTCCGCCGGGGGCAGGGTGACGTTCTCCAGCGCTTCCATGAGATCGCCGAACACGGTGCCTTGCGCGCAGCCGGACGTCTGCACCTTCTTCTTGAGCTTCTTTTCGTAATTGGTCTTGCGCTTGGTACGCACGACCACGACGGACAATTCCTCGTCGTAGTCGATGCCGGTTACGGTGTCGCCCGGTTTGAGCATGTTCTGATTGAGCAGATAGCCCAGCGCCAGGTATTCAGGATGGTCGCTGATGGTCATGGCGGTGACGATCTCCTGAGAGTTAAGGAAGATCGTCAGCGCACGCTCGACCGTGACCGAGGTCTCGATCGCGGTGCCGGCCTGATCGATGCCTTTAATGCGCTCGGTCAATCGCCGATCAAGCGGGTCCGGGCGGATCAGATAGTCATCCTGAGGCGAAGGCATACCGTAATGTAAGGCGACCGGCGGGCTGACGGAAGCGTCACCGGGCGCACATGCGAAGGCCCAGCCTTTCGGCCGGGCCTCCACTGTCACGCGCGTCGCCTCAAATTGCTTTCCGTGGCGGCCGAAATGCGGCCAGAACCACGGCAATCCCTGTCTGCGGAATTTGGAGGAGCCACCGCAATTCGGCCTACGTCCGTGACGCCTCCGTCGTCGCCGCGTCTCAGAGTCCGCAAACGGCAACGCCGGCCATGGCCGAAAGTTCCGCTTTTGCTGACTTGGCGGCCGCAATGCGTCCCCCGGTGCGTTGATGCGGAAATCCAGCCGATGCTATCCCTTTGGTTGTCAGAGAGAATCCGGCCGCTATAGTGCGCCCGACGCGAGCGCCGGAGGGATGGCCGAGTGGCTGAAGGCGCACGCTTGGAAAGCGTGTATACGGGAAACCGTATCGTGGGTTCGAATCCCACTCCCTCCGCCAAGACGTCGTTCGCCTTTGTTCGCCGACGTTCGCTAACGCCCTTTAAACACTTGATATTTTGCGCTAACGTGGCTCGGCTGCGTTCGCGGCCGTTCGCCCGCTACCCCACAACTGGTTGTGGGTCAGGACATGGGTACGAGTTAGACGGACACTTCGATGCTGGCTCTTGGAAAACTCACCGCGCTGAAGGTGGCGCAAGCCAAACGCCCCGGGCTCTATGGCGACGGCGGCGGCCTTTATCTGCAGATCACCGCACGCGGTTCCAAGTCGTGGATCTTCCGCTTCTGGATCGCTGAGCGCGATCCAGCCACGGGCGATTTCGTCCGTGATGCGGCAACCAACAAGGTGAAGGGGCGAGCTCGCGAGATGGGACTGGGCTCATGCATCACGGTGTCGCTGAAGGAAGCACGCGATCGCGCTCTGGAATGCCGCAAGCTTCGTGAACAGGAGGTCGATCCAATCGCAGCACGCGAGGCCGCACGGCGACAAGCCGCCATGGCGCGGGCCAAGGCGCTGACGTTTAACCAGGCCGCGACGAGCTACATGGGTTCTCACCGCGTTGCGTGGAAAAACGACAAGCACGCCGCGCAATGGGCAGCGACGCTGAAGACCTATGCGTATCCGTTGCTGGGCGAGGTCTCGGTGCAAGCCATCGACACCACGCTCATCATGAAGGTGATCGAGCCCATATGGGCGGAAAAGCCGGAGACCGCGAACCGGCTACGTGGACGGATTGAGTCGGTGCTCGATTGGGCAACCGCGCGCGGCTATCGCCACGGCGAAAACCCGGCGCGCTGGCGCGGACACCTCGACAAGCTACTGCCCTCACGCGCCAAGGTGCGCAAGATCAAGCACCACAGCGCCTTGCCTTATGCCGAGCTGCCGGCGTTTCTGGCTGCATTGCGCGAGCAGGACGGGGTCGCAGCGCGTGCGCTGGAATTCACAATTCTGACTGCGGCTCGGACCAACGAAACGATTGGCGCTCGGCGCTCCGAGATCAACATGCGCGAAAAACTCTGGACCGTTCCTGCCGAACGTATGAAGGCCGGCAAAGAGCATCGCGTTCCGTTGTCGAATCGAGCGCTCGAACTCATTGCGACGGAAGGTATAGCCGATGACGATTTTATCTTCCCTGGTGGTCGACCGAAACAGCCGCTGAGCAACATGGCGATGCTGATGCTGCTCCAGCGCATGGGCCGTGACGATCTGACCGTGCACGGGTTTCGTTCGACGTTTCGGGACTGGGCGTCCGAGCGGACCAATTTCTCAAGCGAAGTCGTCGAAATGGCATTGGCGCATGCTATCGACAGCAAGACCGAGGCTGCCTACCGACGCGGCGACTTGTTTGAAAAGCGTCGCCAACTCATGGACGCGTGGGCGGCATTCTGCAACGGAGCAACGAACGAACCCGCTTCGCGGGAGGGAGGCTGGGGGCCGGTCTAGTCTGGAGCCAAGGCCGACAGGGGATTTGATGAGAGCGTCGTGAGTTCGACGATCGGAGTGTTGCAACCTTACAAAGGAGCACTCCGATGCACGACCAACCCATCAGCCCGTTGCGCCAGCGCATGCTCGACGCCATGGCGGTGCGCAATTTCAGCGACAAGACGCGCCACGACTACATCCGCCAGGTCAAAAGCTTTGCGTCATTTCTTGGCCGCTCGCCCGATACGGCAAGCGCTGACGATCTGCGCCGTTTTCAACTGCATCAGCGGCAGAACGGGGTGCAGCCGTCGAGCATGAACAGTGCGGTGTCGGCACTGCGTTTTTTCTTCAGCACGACCCTCGACCGCCCCGACATGGAGCGGCACCTCACCTTCGTCCGCGAGCCGCGCAAGATCCCGGTGATCCTGAGCCCGCAGGAGATCGGCCAGCTCTTAGAGGCAGCACCCGGGCCGAAGTACAAGGCAGCGATGAGCGCCGCCTACAGCGCAGGGCTGCGGGTCTCCGAGGTGGTGGCGCTGAAGGTCGCGGACGTCGATTCCAAGCGCATGCTGCTGCGCATCGAGCAGGGCAAGGGCCGCAAGGATCGCCTGGCCATGCTGTCCCCACGGTTATTGGACTTGCTGCGCGACTGGTATTGCATCGTTCGGCCCGCGGTGTGGCTGTTTCCCGGCCGCGATCCGATGCTGCCGATGACGACGCGACAACTCACCCGCGCCGTCCATATCGCCGCCAGGCTTGCGGAGATCAACAAGCGGGTCACACCGCACACGCTGCGGCACAGCTTCGCCACCCATCTGCTGGAGCAAAATATCGATATTCGCCTGATCCAGGTTTTGCTCGGACATGTGAAGTTGGAGACGACCGCGCTTTACACTCAGGTCGCAACCAACGTGATCCGCGCGGTGACCAGCCCGCTCGATCAGCTCACACCGCTGATCCCAAAGCCCAATAAGCCGCCGGTATAACGCCACCACGCGCGTGCCTCGTCCGGCTTTGGAGGTCGCGGATATCTTCCGCGCGCATGGCCCTGCATGGCGTCAAGCCAATGCCGGTCATGTCAGCCTCGACCAACTCAAGGTGATGAGCGCGATCGAGCGCTGCCGCACGGCGGCGCTCGGCGGCCATGTCGAACGCTGTGAGGACTGCCGCCACACCAGCATTGCCTACAACAGCTGTCGCAATCGGCATTGCCCGAAGTGTCAGGGTGCGGCGGCCAAGCAATGGCTGGCCGAGCGGCAGGCCGACCTGCTGCCTGTCTCGTATTACCATGTGGTGTTCACCGTGCCGGCGGCGATCGCCGAGATCGCCTATCAAAACAAGGCGGTAGTCTACGATCTGTTGTTCAAGGCGAGTGCCGAGACCATGCTGACGATTGCAGGTGACCCCGAGCATCTGGGCGCTCGCATCGGCATCACATCCGTGTTGCACACCTGGGGCTCGGCACTCGTCCACCATCCACATGTGCACATGATCGTGCCAGCTGGCGGTCTCTCACACGATGGTCGACGCTGGGTCGCCTGCCGGCCCAAGTTCTTTCTGCCATGGCGGGTGCTATCCAAACTGTTTTGCCGGCTGATGTTGCAAAAACTTCTCGCCGCGCATGCCGCCGGTCAATTACAGTTCTTCGGTAGCCGTCGCCGCCTCGGTGAGGCCGCGGCCTTCGCCGCCTTTCTGGCGCCGCTGCGCAAGATCAAATGGTATGTCTATGGCAAGCGCCCGTTCGGCGGACCTGCGGCGGTGCTGACCTATCTGTCTCGCTATACTCACCGGGTCGCCATCGCCAACAGCCGGCTGATCGCGGCCGACAATGGCAGCGTCACCTTCAAGTACAAGGATTACCGTGCCGACGGTGCCGCCCGATACAAGGTGATGAGGCTCACCGCAGAGGAGTTCATCCGCCGATTTCTCCTCCACGTCCTCGCCGCCGGCTTCCATCGTATCCGTCATTACGGCTTATTCGCAAAAAGCTCGCGCACCGAGAATATCGAGCGGGCGCGGTCGCTGCTCAATGTGGCTGCACAAAATCAGACCAGCGACACCCATGCCAAAGACGACGACACGACGCATACCTGTCCCCACTGCGGCGGCCGCATGATCGTCATTGAGACCTTCGAACGCGGCCAGACGCCTCGCCATCAGCCGTGCGGCCCAATGGTCGCCGTCAGGATCGATACCTCATGAGAACAATCGCGCTCTTACAAGCACCCCGCGCCGCGCCGGCTTGTCGTCGATCTCAGATCGGCCGCGACAGCGCTCGTCACCATGCGCAAAATAACCAGCAAACCGAGCCGTAACCGCAATGCCCGTCCACAACTGCAATTATCATTGCAAGCCGGCACGCGCTAAAAACCACCTCATCGGCTCCGTTAAAGCTGAGCACGGCCACCATCGCGCGAGTCCCGTGTCAGCCAAATACCCATAGCCAGCGCACCATCTCCGTGCACTCCCGACCGCGGGTTCGTTCCTTGACGGCTTTCGGACGCCGGCCAAGCGCACGCGTCCAGCTCTCCCACGGCCGGCATCCGAAACCCTGTACAGTTGTCTCCAGTACCGTGGTTCAACTGCAGCGAAATGACTACGGAGAAGAAGCGCGGCTGTGATAAGGAAATGATAGTTTCCCTTGTCAGTTGGAATTCATTCAAACTGCGGTCGTGGAAAAAGATCGTCAGGCTCATAACCTGAAGGTCGTAGGTTCAAATCCTACCCCCGCAACCAACATAAAGCCCCGCAACGTCAAAGCGTTAGCGGGCTTTTTCATTAATCGTTTTGGCCAAATCCGGTGGTTTGGGCGCAATTCGGAAAATGCTATTGAAATCAAGCATTTCCCATTCTGTGTCATCCCGTGCTGGATTGTCCATGTCACATGGATGGCACACGGAACGTGCTTTGCTGTTCGTCAATCGTTCCGCACAAGGGTAACGCATGCCGAAGCAGTTTGATGTTCGCATACGCATCGAACAGGAAGGGCAGACTTCTCTGGAAGGTCTGGCAGTGGAGGCAGGCAAGAGCCGCCGCAAGGGATGGTTTCACTGGTTCAAGGTTGGTGCGGAGCCGCAGCGCGGTCGTCTCGGTCGATATGCGATTGTGGAAAGGCTGAGGAAGCGCGTTGGCTTTGGTGATTGGTACAGCGAGAAGATCAGGGACAAGGACACTGGCGAAACGATCCATGAGTGCCATGAGCCCCTGAGCGAACATCAAGGCCACGGCACGACGAAGCATTAAGCGTAACGGGTTTGAGCGTCCCACCTCGCGCGCGCCCGGATTTCCCGCGATATTAGCGGTCATTCGCTGATTTCGGGAGATGGCTTGATGGTAACTTCCATGTTTGATGGCAGGAATGATGCCAGGACTGAAGGTGGCACTTATCAGCGGATCGAGGTGATTACGGGGCGGCAGCGCCGGCGACGATGGACGGCGGAAGAGAAGGCGCGGATCGTTGCGGAGAGCCTTGAGGTAGACGCAAACATATCGGATGTGGCGCGCCGTCACGGTGTGGCTCGCGGGTTGCTGACGATATGGCGGCGCCAGTTCTCGAGCGCAGGCCAGCAGCCAGGACAGAGCTTTGCCGCGGTGAAGATCGATGCGGTTTCGGCAGTGTCGAACGATGCCCCGCAATATTCTGCGGCGCCGGATGCACTGGCAACGGCATTGCCAGTCGTGAGGAGCCGAGGTCGGATTGAGATCGACATTGCCGGAGCCCGGATCAGGGTTGAGAGTGGCGTTGATCACGCCACACTGGCGATGGTGCTGGCAACCGTGCGGGGCGACAAGTGATCTCGTTCCATGCGGACCTGAAGATCATGTTGGCCGCGCAACCTGTCGACTTTCGAAAAAGCGTGCATACGCTATCAGCGCTGGTGAGCGAAGCACTGCGGGCCAATCCGTATTGCGGCGACGTCTTTATCTTCCGCTCGAAACGATCGGACCGCGTGAAGCTTTTGGCGTGGGACGGCAGCGGCATGGTTCTGGTGACGAAGTGGCTCGAGGAAGGTCGCTTCACCTGGCCGCCGATCCGTGATGGCATCGTATCTTTGACAGCGACACAATTATCGATGCTGATCGATGGCCTGGACTGGACGCGTGTGACGCCAAAGGCCGTGAAGCAACCGGTTGCAATGATGTGAGAAGTGGCCATTTTTGCTGGCGAATCTGACGAATCTCAAGTATGCATTGTGGATGGCGCTTCGCCCCGAAGATCTTCCTTCAGATCCTGCTCGTCTGATTGAGATTGTGCTCTCACTTGACGCTGAGAACGATCGGCTGCGGGCCGTCATTGGTACCTTCAAGGACATGGTGTTCGGTTCGCGATCGGAGAAGCTCTCCGCGGTCGTAACCGATCAGCTCGCCCTCGATCTTGCTGATCTCGCCACGGACGTGTCTCTACCGGCCGCTGCTAACGACGATCATGCGCCGAGCAAACCAGCGGGCACGGCTGGCAAACCTCGCAAGAAGGCACAACGGAACATCGGCGCGTTGCCCAAGCATCTGCCGCGCTGTGAGCAGGTGATCGAGCCCGAGACGACCGCGTGCCCGTGCTGCCAAGGCCGCCTGCACAAGATCGGCCAGGACGTCAGCGAGGTGCTGGACGTCATTCCGGCGATCCTGCGGGTGCTGCGCATGATCCGTCCCAAATATGCCTGCCGGGGCTGCGAGGGAGCAGTCGTCCAGGCGAAGGCCTTTCCGCGGCTGATCGAGAACAGCATGGCGTCGACCGCGCTGGTGACCCATGTGGTTGTCTCGAAGTTCGCCTGGTACTCGACGCTGTACCGGCAGGTGCAGATCCTGGCCGGTCATGGCGTCCATCTCGATCGCTCGACCCTGGCCGGCTGGGTGAAGCGGACAGCGTGGTGGCTGACGGGGCTCTATGAACTCCAGTTGCGAACCATCCATGCTGCGCCGTTGTTCTTTTGCGACGAGACCCCGATGCCGGTGCTCGACCCCGGAAGGGGCCGCACCAAGGTCTGCCAGTTCTGGGCTCATGCGGTGGATGACCGACCGTGGGGCGGACCGTCGCCGCCCGCTGTGGCTTACGTATTTGCGGACGGCCGGGGCAAGGCTGAAATCGCAGCGCAATTGATCGACTATGCGGGCATCCTGCAGGTCGATGGCTATGCGGCCTACAAGTCACTGGCCAAGGGCGCGCGTGAGGCTGGAACAATCCGGCTCGCCTTCTGTCTTGCCCACGCGCGGCGCAAGTTCGTGAAGATCTACAAGTCGACAAAATCGCCATTCGCCCAGGAAGTGATCGAACGCATCGCGGCGATCTATGCCATTGAGGGGCGCGTCCGGGGAACCAGCGCCGAGATACGGCTTGCAGCCCGCAAGGCTGAGAGCAAACCGCTCATGGAGGAATTGAAGTCGCGGCTGACCAAGGTGCTCAAGGACATCTCGGCCAAATTGCCCCTTGCGGAAGCGATCAGATATACGCTCGGCCATTGGGGCGGTCTGACGGTGTTCCTGAGCGACGGGCGGGTAGAGGTGGATACCAACACGGTGGAACGCTCGATGCGTCCAATCGGACTTGGCAGAAAGAACTCGTTGTTCAGTGGCAGCGAAGGCGGTGCCGAGAGCTGGGCGATCTTAGCTTCGGTACTGAACACGGCAAAGCTCAATGGGCTCGATCCGCAGACCTATCTCTGCGACGTGCTCGATCGCATCGTCTCAGGTCGCACCAAGAACCATCAGCTCCACGAGCTGTTGGCCTGGAACTGGAAGGCGGCCCGTGAGGCCGCTGGCCAGGTCGCCGCGTGAGCGCGCGCCGCCGCCGCTCCGCGCATCCCCCAATGACGGCGGTGGCGATGTCGCTCGACAAGCTTGACGTGTGGCTGCAAGGCCGAACCGGCGCCGCCGCCACGAATTTATCCATGCTCGACGGCTTCGTGACTGCGGTCGTGGCGGGGCCAGTATCGATGGACCCGCCCGAGTGGATCTGCCCTCTGCTTGGCATCGAGATTGATGCGTTCAATCATGGTGGGACGCCGGAGTTCGCAGCGATCTCCGCCGTGGCGGTCCGTCACAATGCGATCGCAGAGACGCTTTCGAACGCACCCAAGACCTTCGAACCGATCTTTGCGCGCAAGCCGAACCACGACATCGATGCGGGTCCATGGTGCGAGGGCTTCTACGCCGCAATGAAGTTGAGACTATCGGCGTGGGCTCCGCTCACGAATCTCGCCGACGTCAATCACGGTCTGTTGTTGCCTATCCTGTTCCACTGCGTCGACGATCAGGGGCGTCCGATGCTCGGGCCGCCCAGGAAGGGGCCGGCAACCGAACAGTTCCGGCGAATAGCCTACAGGGACGGGGCCATCGACGCCGAGGATCACGCTTTAGCTCTTGATTTCCCGATAGTTGGCGCAAGAGGAAGGCGCTCTAGCCGATGCGGGCCGCCTGTTAGACCAGGCGAGGCCCAGTCCGACGCGCAGACCTGTAAAGATCGATGGGAGCGCGGCGGGCAGCACTACGCGCAGCAGCAGCTACTCAGCCTTTAACCGGACATGGACGGTGCTGCAGGGACCTTGCGTTAATATTCCGGCGTACCGGGGACCAAACGGTATGCCGGTCGGCATCCAAATCGTTGGACCGGTCGGCTCGGACAGCCGCACGTTAGCAGTCGCCTTACAGTCTCTTCGCCAAGCGCACCATCAAGTCAATCAAGGACCTGCGCGGCAAGACCGTCATTGTGGGTGGGGCCAAGGACGTGACGCTGGTCTATTTTGAACGGATGGCCGCGGCCAATGGTCTCAAGCCAGGCGACTACGACCTAGTCTATGCGGGCACCACGCCAGCTCGCCTTGCGGCACTTACATCAGGTTCTGTCGATGCGGCAATGCTCTATCCACCGGGCAGCTTCGAGGCAGCGAGCCAAGGCTATCCGAATATCGGTGATCTTTCCGATTATGTGAAGGATATGCCGTTCACCGGTTATGCTGTCGACGACGCCTGGGCCGCCAAGAACAAGCCAGCCATTATCGGATTCCTGAAGGCTTGGCGCAAAGCCGTCGACTGGTTCTATGATACAAAAAATCGTGCCGAGGCTGTCGCCATCCTGGTCAAGGAATCGGGGCAGACGCAGGCCAATATCGAGAAGACTTACGATTATTACCGCGCGCTGCACATTTTCCCGGAAGATGGAACGATCGACGCTAAAAAACTCACCGCGCTGGTGCAGGCGCTGGCACAGATGAAGACGCTATCGGGACCTGCGGATCCTCAGCGCTTCGTCAGCCCCGAAATGGCGCAGCTCAACAGCGAGGCTGCGCTGAAATGAAGCCTGGCGTTTACGGTCCGTTTCCCTATTCGCCCATCATCCGGCGCCCCCGGATAGAATGGCCGGGCGGCGCGCGAGTGGCGCTGTGGATCATTCCCAACGTCGAATTTTTTTCACTAAACGAGCGCGTGCCGCCCAACCCGCAGGAAAAGATACCCGACGTGCCAACCTGGGCGGTACGCGACTATGGGAATCGGGTCGGCGTGTTCCGACTGATGCGCGTGCTCGATCGCTACAGCTTTCGGGCGACGGTCGCCTTGAATAGCGATCTTTGCGTCCAGCACCCCATTATCATCGAGGAAGGTCAGGCACGCCAGTGGGAGTGGATGGGGCACAATGAGAGCAATACGCGGCGGCTCAACCAGCTGCCGGAAGGCGAGGAGCCCCGCGTCATCCGAAACACGCTCGAAACTATCGAGCGGGCTACCGGCCAGCGGCCATCTGGTTGGCTAGGTTCCGGCCTGCAAGAGACCTGGGATACACTCGATCATCTAGCCGCAGCCGGCTGCCAGTACGTCGCTGATTGGACGAATGACGACCAGCCCTATGTGATGAACCTCGAAGGCGGCCGAGAATTGGTGTCGATACCCTATAGTTATGACATCAACGACAAGCAGGCCTTCGAGCGCGACCATCGCACGCCCGCCGAATTTCAAGACATGATCTGCCGTCAGTTCGACACCCTGTACGAAGAAGGAGAGGAATCAGCGGGTCATGGCTATCGTAGTCCACCCCTATCTGACCGGTCAGCCCTATCGGATCGGCGCTCTTGATAAAGCACTCGAGCACATCTGCCGCCACGCTGGAGTGTGGCTCGCGACTGGAAGCGAGATCATGCGCCACTACCGCGCCCAGATCGCCGCGGCTTAGGTGCGAACCGGAGCGCACCAGGGACATCTCAAGATCAATTTTGATTATGCCGGCGCACGACAAACCAATGGCGTCATCGTCTCTAAGGATGGTAACGGACCATGCAACAGCAAAAAGCGGCGCCGCGTCGTCACGGTCTGGCTAGTTCATGCTGAAACTCGGATGATCCCGCCTGTAATGCGATGTCGTCACGATTTGTAACGTCTCAGAGGAGGATCCGCTCATGCCCAAAATCAAGGGCGTTGCGCATTTCAGCATTCCTGTCAGCGATGTGGACAAAAGTACGAAGTTCTATACCGAGATCGTGGGCTGCAAGTTTCTGTCGGCCCTGCCGAACAAGAGTATCACGTTTCTCGATGCCGGCGGCATTTGTGTGCTGCTAATTAAACGCCCAGCCCCAATCAACAAGATGCCGCTCGAAATGTCTGATGGAGTGCATCACGCCTTCATGGTCGATGCCGCTGATTACCAATCGGCTCTTGACTCCTTGCGCGCGAACGGGGTCGAGATCTTTTTCGAGGAAGACCGTCGTGGTGGCACGATCGACGGACCCCGCGCTTATTTCCGAGACCCCGATGGTACGGCTCTAGAATTCATCAATCGCACAGCATACGCCGGCGGCCAGTAAGCATGACGTGCTGGGCCGCGACCACCCCCGTTCTTGTAAGGCGTGCGGAGCGGCCTACAACTCTGGAAACTCAAATTCGCACCCGGCTCAGCGGACAGGCTCCCGGGTACGGCAGAGCCGCGCGCCACCCCGATCGCGACCGCGCGGAATGGCCCCGTTTGTCTTAATCGCTGCCCGTACGCGCGCGCGAGGAAAGCGGCGGCAATAACAGGGATCGACCCGCTCGACCCGCTGGCGCCGGCGGTGTGGCGGTGCGACGCTGGCCGCCGGCTGTTCGCTTTAGTGGAAATTATCGGTCGCGATTCGAGGCGAGGCTGGAACCCTTCGGCCGCGCCAACTAATAAAATCAATGACCGATCGTTGGCAACCTGGGCGACAGTCAAACCAGTAGCTGGCTGGCTCCTGGCGGGCGGTCGGCGGATGAATTCTTGCCGCGCTACTCTCTTTAGAAGAAGGTGACGTTTGAGTGGCCGACGTGTGCGGCGATTATTCACTGGCGGTCAATGCCAGCACAGGGAAGTTCCTTCGATGACTTCTCTTCCAAAATCGGTTGCAACCTGGGTCGATTGAAATCCATTTGTTGGCGATGCGCGGATGGCCAGTTTTGACGATACCTCAGCCGTTGCACGCAACATTGGTTTCCTCGCGACCGGGTTCAGATTGTGATGCAGGTATGAATAGCATCTTGCTTTTAGGGACGGGCGCGATCGGGACCGACTGTCGGACCGCCTTGTACCATTGAACTGTACCATCACTCCAAATTTTAAAGCAATAAATCATTTAGAATCAACACGTTGTATAAATGGTGGGCGCTGTAGGGATTGAACCTACGACCTCTCCCGTGTGAAGGGAACGCTCTCCCGCTGAGCTAAGCGCCCGCGCCTGATAGGCGGATCGGCTGCATTTAGGGAGCGCCTCGGCGGGGTGTCAAGCGAGCCGCGCGCGCTTACCACTCAGTTCGTTGAGGCGACGCGCGAGGCGCCGGATTGCAGCGCGCGGATACGGTCGGCGAGCGTGCGACGCTGCTCGCTAATCCTGGCCGGTCCGGCCTCACCGCGGGCCATGTCATTTCGAGTCATGTCATTTCGAGTTCATGTCATTGCGAGCCATGGCGATCGGCGGGCTGCCGTTCGCCGGGACCGCGGCGAGATTGAGGTCGTGCGCGCCAGCGGCCAGCATGGCGTCGATCGGCGAATCCGGCCCTTCGAGCGCGGCTGTGAGTCGGGCAACTTCGGCAGCGACGTCGTTGATGCGCTCGCGCAACAGCGCATTCTCGACCCGCTCGGACGCCCAGCCGGATTCGGCATCGCGTTTGAGGTCGGCGATCTCGGATTCAAGCTTGGCGCGCACCTCGCCGGCGGCGACAAGCTCGCCTTCGAGGCGGGCGATCTCGGTCTTGTGCCGTTCCACGCTGCGCGTACTGGAGCTCGACAGCTCATCGCGCAGGTCGTCGTGCGCCTTATGGGCGGATTCCGCTTCCTGGCGCAGGTGTTCGATTTCATCGTCGCGCTGGGCCATGAGCCGGCCCTGTTCGCCAAGGCGGGTTTCCAGCTCCTGAACGCGCTGGCTGAACTGCTCGGCTTCGGCGGTCTGCGTCAAGATCTGCTGCTCGAGATCGGTCTTACGGGCGTTGAGCAGGTCGAGCTTGCCGCGCGCGTCGGTGAGATCGCTGGCCGCCGCGCCGCGTTCGCGCGTCAGCCGCTCCTCGGCCTGTTTCACCGTGCGCTCGTAACCGGCGACGCTGACCTTCATGGCCTCGACCTGCGTGCGCAAAGCGGCGAGTTCGACACGCTGGCTGTCGGACGCGATCGACTGGTCGCCGAGTTCGCCAACCAGCTTGGCAAGCTCGGACTCCTTGTCTGACAGCGCGCGCTCGGCCTCGCGCAGCGCCCCGGTCTTGAGCGCAAACTCCTGCTCGGTGGCGCGCAACTGATCGGCCAGCGCCTTGTCGCGCGCTTCGAGCGCGAAATAGGCCGCGGTTTTTTCGCCGAGTTCTTTTTTCAGCTGATTGATGGCGTCGGTCTTCTTGCCGAGTTCGGCGAGTTGCGAGGTTGCGCGTGCCTTCAGCTGCTCGACGCTCAGTTCGAGACGCCGCGTCGACATGACGAATTCGGCGCGCAGTTGATCCTTGTCGGCGCGAATCTCGGCAATTGTCAGCGGGGTCGCCGCTTCCAGCCGCTTGACCGTCAGACGGACGGCGCGGCGATGCACCAGCGGAAAGAACATCAGCGCCAGCAGCGCCGCAACCAGAAAGCCGATGCCGAAATACATGATCGGTTCGACCATCACGCTACACCTCCAACACGCCCGGCCCTCGGCATTTAAGCAGCGGATGCAACAACGAGAGCGGGCAGCAACCTGCCACGCGCGCAGAAATACTACCACATTCACCGGCCATTAACCTAAATCCAGCCGTGCTCGCCAGACGGCCGGTCGGGATGGCCGTCGTGGCCGGGAAGTGGAAGCTCGTTTTGGCTTGAGTTTTGTCGCCGGCGGCCGCGGTCAGAACGGGTTCCAGGTCGGCCGCGAGGTGAATTTCAGGTAGCCAAGATTGGCGCCAAGCCGCAGCCCGACGCCGGTGCGGATCGGCACCAGCACGATATCGCGCGCCGTTAGCGCCGTCATGCCGAGGCCGCCGACGAAATAGGCGGAGCCGTCGATGCCGCCGAAGCGGTCGTAAATCGCGTCGGTACTCGGCAAATTATACACCAGCATCATGGTGCGCGCGCCGTCGGCTCCGGCATCGAAGCCAACTGTCGGCCCTTCCCAGAACACGCGGCGGTCGCCGGCATTCTTGGTGTAGAGCGTGCCATCGCCGTAGCGCAGGCCGCCGACGAACGCGCCGCCGGCTTCCTCGCCCAAAATGTAACCGTTCGGCTGTCCCCACTGGCTGCCGGCACGCTGCACGATCATCGCGAGCCCGCGCGACACACCGCCGAAAAAGCGATGGCCAGCCTCGATCAGTTCATCAGGCGAGAATTGGTCGTCCCGCGTCGGCACCGGACGCGGTGAATAGGCCGGCGTAGGAGCCGCCGGCGGGTAAGCGGACCCCGGCGGGGGCGAATAAGGCGATGCGGCGGGTGGCGGGTAGGGGCTCGCCGCCGGTGGCGGGTAGGACGATGCCGGGGGTGGATAGGCCGGTGCCGGTTGTGCGGCAGCCTGCATGACCATGGCGCCGACGCTGAGCAGCCCGACGGCGGCAAGAATTTGGGCCAGGCTGGCGGCGAACTTCATCGATTTCTCCGGTCTTAACGCCTTGCTCAGGACCTTAAGTCTAAGCCTCGGCCAAGCCCCATCCGAATCAGTCAGAGCCTTGACCAAAACTATGACGCCAGCACGGCGAGAACGAAAGCAAAACCGCGCGCCCCGTGCGGCCATTGTCGTCGCACTCGCGCTATTGGCGATGACGGCGCCTGTACTCGCCGGCCTGACGCAACGCGTTGTCGTGGACTGGAATTCCGGGCTGGCAATCGACGGCTATGACCCGGTCGCCTTTTTTACCGATGGCAAGCCGGAGACCGGCAGCGGCGATTTCGAACTGCCATACGCCGAAGCGCTCTGGCGGTTCGTCAACAGCAGCAATCGCGCGGCCTTTGTGCACCGGCCCGACATCTACATGCCGCAATACGGCGGCTACGATCCGGTCGGCGTTGCGCGGGGGGTGGCGGTGCCGGGAAATCCGAGAGTGTGGGCGATCGTCGGCGAGCGCCTGTTCCTGTTCTACGACGGCACTCAGCGCGAGAAATTTTTGTCGAATCCGGCACGCTACTTGGCTACGTCCCAGCGCCGCTGGCCCGACGTCATGAATACCCTCGACCCTTAAGGCGCTCAGCCGTTTGCGTCGCCCGAGGCGATGAAGGCAGGGATCAAGAGGTCTGGAGTTCCGTAGCGAAGCTGGGAGCCGTCCGGCGCCAGCATCTGTCCGCCGGCCGCCGTGACGATCGCGTGGCCCGCGGCGACGTCCCAGTCATGCGTCGGCGCGAGCCTCGGATAAATATCAGCCGTGCCCTCGGCGATGCGGCAGAATTTCAGCGCCGAACCGCAGGCGACGGTGCGCGGCTGCGACAGGCTCTGCAGATAGGCCTGGGTACGTGCGTCCAGGTGCGACCGGCTCACCAGCGTTAGGGGCTCGCGCGGCGGCCGCTTGCGCGTGTGGATGACATCCGCCGGCGAAAGCGTTCCGTCGGCGGCGAAAGTCAGGCGCGCGGCGCCGCCATGAACGGCACCGCGCCATATCGTGCCGAGGGCCGGCGCGACGACCACGCCGAGCAGCGGCGCGCCGTCTGCCATAAGCGCAATGGCGATCACGAATTCGTCGCGGCCGGCAACGAATTCGCGGGTGCCGTCGAGCGGGTCGACGAGGAAATAGCTTGCCCCGGCGGCGACGGGCCGGTGCTCCGCCTCTTCCTCGGAAACGATCGGGATCGACGGTGCGACCGCTGCGAGGCCGGAACGGATCGCCGCTTCGGCTTCGATGTCGGCGTCGGTTACCGGTGAGCCGTCATCCTTGTAGCGGACGCCGCCGCGGCCTGCGGCCGCGCGGATGGTGAGCGCCGCGCCCGCGCCGATCGTGGTCATCGCCGCCAGGAGTTTTGCGCAGGCTGCAGCGTCGAGGTTCGCCACGTTTCGGGTCTCCGGAGGGCGCGATGTCGGCTGGCATCGCCGGGCGGCCGCCCGGCGGGGTCCGTCTAGCACGGTGACTGAATGAGGGCACGGTTGCCGAATCGGCCGCGCTGTGACAGGCACGGGCCGCCTTAAGTCTGTGCGGAGCGACCCATGTCCGGTCCAGACGCTTCCGGTCCCCTGGCGCTCGGCGCCCTCGATCTCGCGGCGCTGTTGTGCTCGCGCGTCTGCCACGACCTGATCAGTCCGGTCGGCGCTATCGTCAACGGCGTCGAGGTGCTCGAAGAGGACAATGACGAAGAGACGCGCAACTTTGCGCTCGATCTGATCAAGAAAAGCGCGCGCAGTGCCTCGGCGCGGCTGCAATTTTGCCGGCTGGCATTCGGCGCCGCAGGCTCCGCCGGGGCACAAATCGATACCGGCGATGCCGAAAAGGTCACGCGCGGGCTCATCGAGGACGACAAGATCAAGATCACATGGAACCTGCCGCGCGAATTGCGGCCCAAGAACCAGGTAAAGCTTTTGTTGAACATGTTGCTGGTCGCCGCTGGAGCCATCCCGCGGGGCGGAACGCTGACGGTCGATCCGGTTGAAAGCTCCCCGGGGTTCCGCATTGCTGCGGTCGGCCTTAACGCCCGGGTAACGCCCACTACGGTCGAACTGCTCGCCGGCGCTCCCGGCCAGACCGTCGATGCGCACGGCATCCAGCCGTTTTACACCGGAATTCTGGCGCGCGATTGCGGGCTTACGGTCAGCGCGGCGGCCGAAGGCGAGGCCGTGGTGGTGGCGGCACGCTGAACCGCTGCCGCCGTTGCGCTGCGCCGCCGGGTAGCGTTCTCGCCTCCGCTGCAACCGAAATTAAACCCTTTGGCAACAGACTGGGAGCGATCGTTCAGGCGCGCCGCGCCTGGCGACCGCAACGCGCATCCTTTGCGCATGCGGCGCGAGTAACCTGATGTATGCGCCGCCCGCGTCGTGAGGGGCGGCGCCGGGGCGCCTGAGTATGGACGACCTGTTGCGTGAGTTCTTGACCGAGACCAACGAGAGTCTCGAGCGGGTCGATGCCGAGCTGGTGCGCTTCGAGCGCGAGCCGAACAACACCAACATCCTCGGCAACATCTTTCGCCTGGTTCACACCATCAAGGGCACCTGCGGGTTTCTTGGGCTGCCGCGCCTTGAGGCGCTGGCCCACGCTGCCGAAACCCTGATGGGCAAATTCCGCGACGGCATGCCGGTCACGGCCGATGCGGTCACGCTCATTCTCACCACGATCGATCGCATCAAGCTCATTCTCGATGAGATCGAGAGCCAGGAGAAGGAACCGGACGGCGGCGATACCGATCTCATCGAGCGCCTCGGCCGGCGGGCGGCGAACGAGCTGCAAGCAGCGCCACCGCAGCAGCCGATGGACTTGCTCGAAATCCATGGGCCGGCCGAGCCAGCCGCGATTGCCGAGGCGGTCGAACCCCCCGAATCCGCTTTGTTACAGACGCCGCCAGACGAGCGCGGCGAGCGGGTCGCCAATCATTCGATCCGCGTCAGTGTCGGCACGCTCGATCATCTGATGACGACGGTGTCCGAGCTGGTGCTGACGCGTAATCAGCTATTGGAAATCGTGCGCCGGCACGAAGACTCCGACTTCAAGGTGCCGCTGCAGCGGCTCTCCAACGTCACCGCCGAGCTGCAGGAAGGCGTCATGAAGACGCGCATGCAGCCGATCGGCAATGCCTGGCAGAAGCTGCCGCGCATTGTGCGCGACCTGTGCGGTGAACTCGGCAAGGAAATCGAGCTGAAGATGCTCGGCGCCGAGACCGAACTCGACCGTCAGGTGCTCGAATTAGTCAAGGACCCGCTCACCCATCTGGTGCGCAACTGCGCCGATCACGGCATCGAAGACGCGGCCGCGCGCGTCGCAGCAGGCAAACCGGTCAAGGGCACTATCCAGCTTTCCGCCTGCCACCAGGGCGGCCACATCATCATCGAGATCGCCGACGACGGTCGCGGTCTCGACCTGGCCCGCATCCGCGCCAAGGCGGTCGAAAAAGGCTTTGCGACCGAAGCCGAGATCGCCGCCAAGTCCGACGCCGATATTTGCAATCTCATCTTTGCGCCCGGCTTCTCCACCGCCGCGCGGATCACCAGCATTTCCGGCCGCGGAGTCGGCATGGATGTGGTGCGCAGCAATATCGAGCAGATCGGCGGCACGGTCGATTTGCGCTCCGTTACCGGCGCCGGGGTCAAATTCACCATCAAGATTCCGCTGACCTTGGCGATCGTGTCCGCGCTGATCGTCGAGTCGGCCGGCGAGCGGTTCGCCCTGCCGCAGCTTTCCGTGCTCGAACTGGTGCGCACTAGCGGCGCCGGCGAGCATCGCATCGAGCGCATCAAGGATACGCCGGTGCTGCGGCTGCGCAACAAGCTGTTGCCCCTGATCTATCTCAAAGAGGTGTTGCGGGCCGGCGAAGGCGGCGGCGACCAAGGTTTCGTTGTCGTCACTCAGGTCGGCAGCCAGACTTTCGGCCTCGTCGTCGACGGCGTGTTTCACACCGAGGAAATCGTCATCAAGCCGATGTCGTCGAAGCTGCGGCACATCGCTGTGTTCTCCGGCACCACCATTCTGGGCGACGGTTCGGTGATCATGATCATCGACCCGAACGGCATTGCGCAGCTGCTCAGCCGTACGGTGCAGACCGGGCGCGACGACGCGCCGGAACTGACCGAGCGCGGGCAGGTGGAGGCCGAGGATGTCGTGTCGCTCTTGGTGTTTCGCGCCGGCTCGCACCAGCCCAAGGCAGTGCCGTTGTCGCTGGTCACGCGGCTCGAAGAGATCGATTGCCGCAAGATCGAAATTTCCGACGGCCGCCATCTGGTGCAGTACCGCGGGCATCTGATGCCGTTGTTGCGCCTCGACACTCAATCGGGCCTCAAGCAGGACGGCGCGCAGCCGATCCTGGTGTTTTCGGACGGCGGCCGCTCCATGGGACTGGTCGTCGATGAAATCGTCGACATTGTCGAGGAGCGCCTCGACATCGAAGTCGCAAGCGAGCGGCCGGGCGTGCTCGGCTACGCGGTGGTCAAAGGCAATGCCACCGAGATCGTCGATATCGGCCATTTCCTGCCGCAGGCGTTCGCCGATTGGTTTCGCCGCCGCGACGTAAAGATCGAGCGCTCTGCGCGCACCGTGCTGCTGGTCGACGATTCGGCGTTCTTCCGCGACATGCTGACGCCGCTGATCAAGGCCGCGGGCTGCCAAGTGGTGGCGGTCGGATCGGCCGCGGCGGCGTTCGAGGCGCTAGGTTCGGAGCGGCGGTTCGATCTTGTCATTACCGACATCGAGATGCCGCAGATGGACGGCTTCACGTTCGCCGAAAAGCTCCGCGCCATGCCGGCGACCGCCGGCCTGCCGATCATCGCCATCACGGCCGCGGTATCGGCCGACGCTATCGCCCGCGGGCGCGCGATCGGCTTCTACGATTTCGTCGCCAAATTCGACCGCACCGGCCTGATCGCTGCGATCAAGGAGCAGGGCGCCGACATGGAGTGTGCGGCGTGACCGCCATGAACGATAATCTCAAACTCACCGACTATGTCACGTTCACGACCGCCGGGCAGATCTTCGGCCTGCCGATCGAGCGCGTGCAGGAAGTCTTCCGGCCAAGCCGCATCACCCGCGTGCCGCTCGCCGGCGTCCAGATCGCCGGCGTGCTCAATCTGCGCGGCCGCATCGTCACCGCGATCGACATGCGGCGGCGGCTCGAGCTCGATGCGCGCGATGAGGGCGGAACGCTGATGGCGATCGGCATCGAATCAGGAAACGAATCGTTCGGACTTCTGGTCGATGCGCTTGGCGAGGTGATGAAGCTTCCCGACGGCGACCGCGAGCCGAACCCGGTCAATCTCGACCGCAAGCTCGCCCGCGTCTCGGCCGGCGTTTTCCGGCTGGACGGTCAGCTCATGGTAGTGCTCGACGTCGATCGCGTGCTCGACCTTGCCGCCGAGGCGGCCGCGGCATGATGGCACTGAACCGGATGAACCAGACGGCTATGAACAGCGAACCGAAGCGGGCTCGCCCGCGCAATGTGGAGTGAGAAGGCTATGAAAACCTGCTTGATCGTTGATGATTTCAAGCGTCATCCGCAAGGTGGCGCGGCGCATTCTCGAAGGACTCGATTTCCAGATCGTGGAGGCCGAGAACGGCGAGGAAGCGATCGAGTCGTGCAAAAAGAACTTGCCCGACGCGATTCTGCTCGACTGGAACATGCCGAAAATGGACGGCTATGACTTCCTGCGCATGCTGCGGCGGTTGCCCGGCGGCGATCGGCCCAAGGTGGTGTTCTGCACCACCGAAAACGACGTTGCGCACATCGCGCGCGCGCTGCATGCCGGCGCCAACGAGTACATCATGAAGCCGTTCGACAAGGACATCGTCGAGGCGAAGTTCCAGGAAGTCGGATTGATCTAACTTCGCCGGTGCGAGTGCGCCGGACGAAGGTTTCACGTGTCGAGTTGTGTGCGTGCGTACGGTTGAAGTGTCATGAGTTCCGCTCTTGCTGCTGCTGCGCAATCCGCGCCTGCCCCCGAGCGGCAGATCCGGGTGATGATCGTCGACGACGCGGTCGTCGCGCGCAGCATGATGACGCGCTGGATCGAGTCCGAGCCGGACATGAAGATCGCAGCATCGCTGCGCACCGGCCGCGAGGCGCTCGACAGCATCGCCATCCACGATCCGGATGTCGTTCTGCTCGACGTCGACATGCCGGAGCTCGACGGCATCGCGGCGCTGCCTCTGCTGCTTGGCAAGAAGCGCGACCTTGTCGTCATCATGGTCTCGACGCTGACACGGCGCAGCGCCGAATTGAGCTTGCGGGCCCTGGCGCTCGGCGCCACCGACTACATCCCGAAACCGGAGACCACCTACGAGGCCATGACCTCGGCGGCCTTTCGCCGCGAGTTGATCAATAAGGTCCGCGGCCTCGGCCGCAAACGGCTGGTGCTGCGCGAATCTGCACCGCCTTCGGCGCCCGAAGAGGCGCCCGCTCTCACGCCGGTAGCCTGGCGCGCGCCGTCGGCGGCGGCCAGGTCCATGCCGGACATGGTGCCGGAATTGGCGCTGCAGCGCGCCGAGAAAGCTGAGATTACGCTGCGCCACTTCGCGCTCACGACGCCGCGCGCATTGGTGATCGGTTCGTCGACCGGCGGCCCGCAGGCGCTCACCGCGCTGCTCGAAAAATTGACCGCAGCCGTCGACCGGGCGCCGGTGCTGATCACGCAGCACATGCCGCCGACTTTCACCGCGGTCCTGGCCGAGCATTTGCGGCGTGTCAGCGGCCGCGGCGCCCACGAAGCCGAGGATGGCGAGCCGGTTCTTGCCGGCGGCATATATCTGGCGCCCGGCGGCCGCCATATGCGCGTCGTGCGCGACGGCGACATCGTCAAGATCGCGCTTGGCGACGATCCGCCGATCAATTTCTGCAAGCCCTCGGTCGATCCTCTGTTCTCCACTGCGGCCGCGGCATGGGGGTCAAATGTGCTGGCGGTTGTTCTCACCGGCATGGGCTCCGACGGCACCCACGGCGCCGCCGATATCGTCGCGGCCGGCGGCAGCGTCATCGCGCAGGACGAAGCGACCAGCGTGGTGTGGGGGATGCCGCGCTCGGTCGCCCAGGCAGGCCTGTGCTCGGCGGTCCTGCCGCTCGATCAAATTCCTGGAAAAATTCTTCGCCTGCTGCTGGGGAGCCGATCGTGACGCCGCTCGATTACGATTTCCTGCGCAGGGCGCTCAAGCAGCGCTCGGGTCTCGTGCTCTCGGCCGACAAGCAATATCTGGTCGAGAGCAGGCTCCTGCCGGTCGCACGCAAGGCCGGCCTGGCGAATTTAGGAGCGCTCGTCGAGGCGCTCAAAGCCGGCGACGGCGAAGCGCTGATGAACGCGGTGGTCGAGGCGATGGCGACCAACGAGTCGTTCTTCTTTCGCGACAAGATCCCGTTCGAACATTTCCGCTCGATCGTCATGCCGGCGTTGCTCGCGGCACGGCGCGCCTCGCGCACCATTCGCATCTGGTGCGCCGCCGCCTCGACCGGTCAGGAGCCGTATTCGCTCGCCATGTGCCTGAAAAGCATGGAGCGCGAGATCGCCGGCTGGCGTATCGATATCCTCGCCACCGACCTGTCCAATGAGGTGCTGGAAAAAGCCCGCGCCGGCCTCTACAGCCAGTTCGAGGTGCAGCGTGGCCTGCCGATCCAGCTTTTGATCAAGCATTTCACGCAGGTCGGCGAGCTGTGGCAGGTCGGTCCGGACATCCGGGCCATGGTCAAATTCCGGCAACTCAATCTGCTGTCGAATTTCTCCAGCCTCGGCATGTTCGATCTGATCTTCTGTCGCAACGTGCTGATCTATTTCGACCAGCAGACCAAGATCGACGTGCTGGAAAGCTTGGCGCGGGTCACCGCGAGCGATGGTTATCTGGTGCTGGGCGCCGCGGAGACGGTGGTCGGCCTGACCGATAGCTTCAAAGTGGTCGGCGACAAGCACGGGCTTTACGCGCCGAATGCGCGATCGCCGAAACCGTTTATGCCGATGGCCGGCGGCAAGCCGATGCCGCGCCTTGTGGCCGTCAACGGCGGCCGGTGAGTTTTCATCTTGCGCGCTGAACAATAAAAAACCCCCGGCGTTTCCGCCGGGGGTTTCCCCCGATCGTTCCCCCGCACGTAACTTCAGGCGGAAATCTTCGCCTCGTCGTCCGACGGCTCGCGCAGCACGTAACCGCGGCCCCAGACGGTCTCGATGTAGTTCTTGCCGGCCGACGCGTTGGCGAGCTTTTTGCGCAGCTTGCAGATGAACACGTCGATGATTTTCAGTTCCGGCTCGTCCATGCCGCCGTAGAGATGGTTGAGGAACATCTCCTTGGTCAGCGTCGTGCCCTTGCGCAGCGAGAGCAGTTCCAGCATCTGGTATTCCTTGCCGGTCAGATGCACGCGCGCCTGGTTCACTTCCACCGTCTTGGTGTCGAGATTGACGCAGAGGTCGCCGGTGTTGATGACCGATTGGGCGTGTCCCTTCGATCGGCGCACGATGGCGTGGATGCGCGCGACCAATTCGTCCTTGTGGAACGGCTTGGTCATGTAGTCGTCGGCGCCAAAGCCCAGGCCCCGCACCTTGTCCTCGATGCCGGCGAGGCCGGAGAGGATCAGGATCGGCGTTTTCACCTTGGAGACGCGCAAGCTGCGCAGAACCTCGAAACCCGACATGTCGGGCAGGTTCAGGTCGAGCAGAATGATGTCGTAGTCGTAGATCTTGCCGAGATCGATGCCTTCTTCGCCGAGATCGGTGGTGTAGACGTTGAAACTCTCTGACTTGAGCATCAGCTCGATCGATTGCGCGGTGGCGCTATCGTCTTCAATCAGCAATACGCGCATGCCAGTCCCCTTCCTCGCCGCGCGGGCTCAAAATCGGCCGGCCGCAGCGGCGGCCCCAGGTAAGCGCTGAAAAAGCAAGCGCCCGCGAAGAAACTGATTCGACACACTAAACGGGCTATGGTTAACAAAACCTGATTCTTCCGCGCAAGATAATCCTAGGCGAATTCGTTCGAATCGCCATAAGGTATTGCGCAATAGTGGTTTTTTAGCCACGCCTGTGTTCATGTCCGAGTTTAAGTTTCGGCTCTAACCGATTCTAGCGACTCACCCTCCGTCGCGGCAGGTGAGCCTCCTTGGCCCCAAGGACGACAGCGCAATGATTAACGGCCCGGGTAAACAACCGATTAACAAGTTGGGCTCGGAAGTAACCATTTATGCGTGGCTGCGGCGCTACTGGGGCGATTGAACCCGGATTGATGATGCGAATCAGTCCACCAGGAGGGCAGGTCACTGGCTAAACGATGAAAGCGCTGGCCGAACAGATCAACGAACTCGACGGCGTCGAGATCTACGGCCGTGTGGTCGGCGTGCGCGGTCTGATGGTGGAAGTGGCCGGCCCCCTCTACGTGATGTCGGTCGGCGCCCGCGTGATCATCGAGACAGCCGACAAGGCCATTCCCTGCGAGGTGGTGGGCTTTACCGGCCAGAACGCCCTGTTGATGCCGTTCGCCCCGCTCGAAGGCGTGCGCCGCGGCTGCCGGGCGATCGTGACCGGCGTGCCCGGTTCGGTGCGGCCGTCGGCGGGTTGGCTCGGCCGGGTGGTCAATGCGCTTGGCGACCCGATCGACGGCAAGGGGCCGCTCTTGCAAGGTCCGTCGCCCTATCCGTTCCGCAACACGCCGCCGCTCGCGCATGCGCGCCGGCGGGTCGGCCGGCCGCTCGATCTCGGCGTGCGCGCGCTCAATACTTTCATCACATGCTGCCGCGGCCAGCGGCTTGGCATCTTCTCCGGCTCCGGTGTCGGAAAATCAGTGCTGCTGGGCATGCTGGCCCGCAATGTCGTCGCCGATGTCAGCGTCATCGGGCTGGTCGGCGAACGCGGCCGCGAGGTGCAGGAGTTTCTACAGGACGATCTCGGCGATGCCGGTCTTGCCCGCTCGGTGGTTGTCGTTTCGACGTCGGATGAACCGGCGCTGATGCGCCGCCAGGCCGCCCACGTCACCCTGGCGATCGCCGAACATTTTCGCGACGAGGGCAAGGACGTGCTTGTGCTGATGGATTCGGTGACGCGCTTTGCCATGGCGCAGCGCGAGATCGGGCTGTCCGCCGGCGAGCCGCCGACCGCCAAGGGCTACACGCCCACCGTCTTCACCGAGCTGCCGCGGTTGTTGGAACGGGCGGGGCCCGGAACCGAGCAGGGTACCATTACGGGGATCTTCACCGTCCTGGTCGACGGCGACGATTACAACGAGCCGATCGCCGACGCGGTGCGCGGTATCCTCGACGGCCATATCATCATGGAGCGCTCCATCGCCGAACGCGGGCGCTATCCGGCCATCAACATTCTAAAGTCAGTGTCCCGCACCATGCCGCGCGCCGCCGATCCGGCCTACCTGCCCGCGCTGACCCGCGCCCGTCAGGTCATGGCGACCTATGCGGACATGGAGGAACTGATCCGGCTCGGTGCTTATCGGGCTGGAACCAGCGCGGACGTCGACGAAGCCATCCGCCTGCACAAGCCGCTCGAAGACTTTCTCGCTCAGGGTAAGGAAGAAGCAACCAGCTTGGCGGAAGGTTATCGCCGATTGGCCGAAATAGTGGCCCGGCCGGAAACCGAACGCTAACCCTTATCGTGGCACGATCGCGATCTGGGAATGCCGCCCGGCGGGGGGCCGCACGGCGCCATGGTCCTGCGACTTCGGGGAGTACTAGTCGATGAAGTCCCGTGACACGCTCATTCGCCTGAAGAAATTTCAGGTCGACGAAAAGCGGCGCAAGGTTGCGCAGATCGAGACCATGATCGCCGAGTTCGAGCGCATGGCCGGCGATCTGGAGCGCGAAATCAAGGTCGAGCAGGACCGCGCCGGTATCCACGATCCGGGGCATTTTGCCTATCCGACGTACGCCAAGGCGGCGATCAATCGCCGCGAGAACCTCAAACGCTCCGCCGACGAACTGAGGGTTCAGCTTGAAGACGCCAAGGCCGCGCTCGGCGAGGCGTTCGAGGACCTCAAGAAGGTCGAACTGCTCGATGAGCGCGACCAGGCCCGCGAGCGCGAAGCGATTAGCGCCGCCGAGCAGGCCGATCTCGACGGTATCGCGCTGATGCGGGCCCGTGGCAGCGCGCCGGCCTAGCGCCTAACTACCCTCCGACACCTTCCGACGTCGCTGCTCAGGCGGAGCCTTGCCGCCGGATTGCCGCCTTTGTGGCAATCTGCGCTGGCCTGCGACGCTGCCATCCTGATTTTCCACCGGTTTCGCTCTCGACGAGCGGCCGCTTCCGTGGCGATAATCGGCCGGGGCTGGCGTCCCCTGTGGCGCCAGGGACAACGATGCTGACGCAAGCAGAACTCGTCTGGCTGCTTGCCGCCGTCGCCAAGGGCGACCAGGCGGCATTCGAGCGGCTGTACAGCGCAACGCGCGCGAAACTCTACGGCGTGCTGCTGCGTATCTTGGGCACGCCCGAATTGGCGGACGACGTCATGCAGGAGACCTACCTCAAGGTGTGGAAGATGGCGGGCAAGTTCGACCCCACGATCGCCAGTCCCATCACCTGGATGGTCGCCATCGCGCGCAACCGGGCGATCGATATCGTGCGCAAGCGGGCCGACGTTTCGATCGAGGACTCGCCCGAGGCAATGGGCGTTACCGCCGAAGCGCCGCCGCCGCTTGCGCGCCGCGAAATGACCGAAGAACTGCGCCGGCTGTTGTCATGCCTCGGCAAGCTCGATCCGGAAAAGCAGCGCATCGTGCTGCTCGCCTATTACAGCGGCTGGAGCCGCGAGCAACTCGCCCAAAAGCTCGATATTCCGGTGAACACCATCAAGACGTGGCTGCGCCGCTCGCTGCTCGAAATCCGCGAGTGCATGGGGCGCTGAGCATGATCGCGAAAAAGCCAAATGCGGACCTTATGCCGCCGCCTTCCCGCTTCGATCCTGCCGCCCAGTCCGACCGCGCGAGGCTGTTATGACTGACGACGAATTGGACGCGCTGGCGGCCGAGTACGTGCTTGGAACGCTTGCCGCCGATGAGCGCGCGAATGCCGAAGGGCTGATCGCGAGCAATCCGGCATTCGCCGACAGCGTGCGCCAGTGGGAACGACGTCTCGGTGAACTCAACGTCATGGTGGAAGCGGTAGAGCCGCCGCCGCAGGTTTGGGACCGCATCAGGTCGGGACTGGGAACGGGTCTCGGCGGCACCACCGCTGCGCCCATCGATAATCTGCAATTGCCGCCGCTGATGCCGTCGGCGGCGCAGTTCGCGCCGAAACCCGAAGCCGCCCCTGCCGCAGAGAGCGCCATCGAGGAGCCGGAAGAGATTGGCGCGCCCGCTGCAAGCCTGTTGCCGCCCGATGAACCGCCACCGGCCGAGCCTGAACTCGAGCCCGAGCCTGAGCCCGAACCAGAGACTGCCGGCGAGACGGCCGTGCCGCTCGCGCCGCCTTCGGCCGCGCCGGTGCGAACGGCACCGAGCGCCGATGTGATCGATCTCGAAAGCCGCGTGCGACGCTGGCGCGGCCTCACAATTGTCGCCGGAGCGCTTGCCGCCGGACTCGCGGCGCTGATCATTGTGTCGCAGACCGACCCCGGTCTGTTTCCACCGGGCGGTTTTCATATCCCGCAGTTGGTCGGCCAGGGACCCGCGCCGGCGAAGCCGTCGGTCGCCTCGGCACCGGGCAGCAGGCTCGTTGGTGTCCTCCAGCAGGACCCCACCGCCCCGGCATTTCTGCTGACGATCGACCCGGTAAGCCGGACGCTGACCGTGCGGCGGGTCGCCGCCCGGGCGGATGCCGACCACAGCTATCAGCTTTGGTTTATCGCCCCGAACTCGACGAAGCCGGAGTCGCTCGGGGTCGTTGGCGCCAGCGAATACACCGAAAGCCCGCTGCCGGCGGATTTCGATGCCGAGGCGATGCGGGCTGCGACATACGCGGTATCGTTTGAGCCGCCCGGCGGGTCAAAGACCGGCTCACCGACCGGCCCCATCCTGTTCACCGGCAAGCTTGTCGAGTCAGCCCCACCCGCCGCGTCAAAAACCTGATTAGACGCTGTCGTTCACGGACCGTTGGGATCGAATCTCAGTGGATGGCCGCGATTAGCGAATGGTCGGCAGGCGGCCGGCTGTTTCGGTCGGCTGACCGGCTTTGACCAGCGGAGCCGTGCCAAGGTCCATCGAACCGACGTGGGAGAAAATGCCGACAGCCGCGACCAACGTCGCGCAGGCAAGTCCAATCACCACGATCTTTAAATGCGTGCCGCGGTCGGCGCCGTACATTGAATGGCTGCTCATAACAACCCTCCCGATGCGTTAACCATTGGTTGCTGCACCTGGACAAAAGGTTCATTCGATCCGGACACGTGGGAACTTATTTTTACGGCGAAACGCACCCTCACCGACTGGTGAAGGCCCGTGATAACGATTGATCGGGAGCCCGGTTCCGGTAATCAGAGGCATACGGGGCTGAACGGGCCAGGGGAGGGTGAAATGGACCGCCAAATTGTAGCCGAACTCGCGCCGATGGGGGTGCTGCGCGCCGCCATCAATATGGGCAATTTCCTGCTGGTGACCGGCAAGACCGCCTCCGGCGACCCGGCTGGCGTTGCCCCCGACATGGCGGCCGAGATCGCAAGCCGCCTCGGCGTGCCCGTGCGCTACGTGCCCTACGAGCGGCCCTCGACGCTCGCCGACGCCGCCGGGACCAACGCCTGGGATATCGGCCTGATCGGCGCCGAGCCGCAGCGCGCCGCCAAGATCGCCTTCACGGATGCCTATTGCGAGATCGAAGCCACCTACCTTGTGCAGCCGAATTCGCCGCTCAAGACCATCGCCGATGTCGACCGACCCGGCATCCGCATCTCGGTGCGCCGCGGCGCCGCCTACTGTCTCTGGCTCGAGCGCAACATCAAGAATGCGACCGTGATGCAGTTCGAAGCCGCCGATGCGCCGCTCAATCAGTTCATTGCCGAGAAGCTCGACGCGCTGGCAGCGCTCAAGCCCGCACTGTTGGACGACGTCAAGAAAGTCTCGGGCGGCACGATCCTGCCGGGTAATTTCATGACCGTCCAGCAGGCCATCGGCACCGGAAAGCCAAATGCGGCGGGCGCGAAATTTTTGCAGGAATTCGTCAGCGACGCCAAGAAATCCGGACTGGTCGCGCGGCTGATCGAGAAGCACCACGTTGCCGGACTGTCAGTCGCGCCGTAGCGCGAGCATGAGTCGACGGCTTCTTCCGAGGGCCGTGGGCGTGCCGACCGTGAATTAGCCACTGACCAAGTCCGGCCTCGTATTGTCTCCGCAAAGAGAGTACGTGGAGGATGTATCCGCACAAGGAGACTTGAATGGCCCCGCGCCAAATGAAGATGCCGGAGAAAATCGAAGCCGAACCTGAAGAACATTTCTCGCAGCGCAAACGGCCGGAACTGGGGCGCTATCTGCTCCAAGTCGACCGGCAGACCAAAGGCTCATACCAGACGGCGGAATCTGCCGAAACGGCGGGACTCGCAATCAAGAAGCAATTCCCGATCCTTCACGTCACCGTCTATGACACCGTCGACTTTGCCAGCACGGTGCTCGCGTCGCCGGCGCCCGAGTGAGCGAGCTTCGAGCGCGCCCGCGCTGCCGCTTCGATTTCCGATAAAGGCTGACTACCGCACGGCGGCGAGGTCGCATCGCCCGCCCGGCGTCATATGGCGCCGGGACCGCATTTGTCGAAAATGCCCAGCTGCTTTTGCGCCTCGATGGGCATGTCGGGAACGCGAATGACCCGGCCCATGAATGTCGTCCACGGCTTTTCGGCGATCGGCTGAAGCTGGGCAAAGTTCCAAAACTGCTTCTCGGTCATCTCGATTTCGCTGACTTTGTGGTCAAGCACCCAGCTTCGCAGCATGGTGAGACGGCTTCGTTCGGGATCGCTAAACATCGTGTCCGGCAAGGTTTTCTTCACGAGACGATCCTTTTGCCGGGGCGCTGACACCCGGGCTGCTGCATGGGCTGCATCAGCTCTCGAAAAGCAGCTGCCCTCCGGCCTCGACAGCCGATCGTCGGCCGAGGAGTATCGCACGCGTTCGTAACCTTTGTGTTAGGGTGATGGCGCCCGCGCGATAGCGGCGACCGCTCCGAACCGCGTTGTCATCAACGCGCTTTTCGGAACGTCGTGGATTGCGAGCGATATTCCGGCAGGGGCGAAACCGCTCCCGCTATGAGAATTTCTTGCCCTGAGAGCCCTTGCCAAGGGCGGGGCTCGACATGAAGGACGGGGCCGCGGGCGAGCTTTTCTTCTTGTTCTTGTCGGCTTTTGGCTTCTTCTTTTCGCGATTGCTTCTCAATTGTCCCTTCGCCATTTCATCCTCGCTGTGGTGGGCGCTCGGTTATTTCCGTCCCTCAAGCCTTGCTGACCTCCGCATCAAGGCGCTCAAAGTCGGCAATGACGGCAGCAATGAGCTTCTGCCTGCGCGGATCCTGCGCTGCCAGCGTCGCCGCAAAGAGGTTGAGGAGATAGCGCGCTCTGTCGGCGGCATCGTGCCAATTTGCCGCCGGCGCCGCCAGCAGGTGAGATTCCAGTTCGTCCTGCCGAAGCCGCAGCGCCTTCTCGTTCTCCTCCACATCGGCCAGCAGCCGGCGCAGCTCGGTCGCCTTCTGGGCGGCCATGCCGCGATGCTGATCGAGTTCGATCGTCTTGTCGGTCATGATCATACGCTGCGACGGGTCAGGGGATATTCAGCCTGCTCGTACAAACGGCGGATGTCATCGCTGCCGTATCGTCGCTCGTCGACTTCGAGATACGCCCCGACCAGATATTCGGGCGGCAGTTCTTCCATGGCGAAACGGATGGCCTGCGCGGCCTGGGTAAATCGCTTGTAGCCGAACGGTTGACGCCGCGGCAGCCGCCGGCGCATCGCAAACAGCTCGGCCGCGCAATTGTAATCGAATTTGGTCATCGTCTGTGGCCCGTGAAAAAGCGATTAAAGTATCATCTGAATGCAAGGCCATCCAAACGATGCACAGAATATAAGCTCAAATCACGCTGTTACCAGCCCTGAGACGGAGCTTTCCGGCCGGGCTCGAGAGAGCTGAGCGATATCGAACCACTGATCCAATAATCGCGAGGTCGCAGTTCGACGAGCCCAACTCGGCCGCGAGGCGTTTACGTGCGCTCGTGTCTTCGTGCCGACGCTGGTGAGCCGGCGCGCGCTAGATACTTCCCACCGTCTTCAGCCGCGCGCGCGGGTGAATTTCGGATTGCGACATCACGGTGGTTTGCGCGCGGAAGCGTTCGACAATGCCCCGCACGAACGGCCGGATGCCGGGCGAGGTCACCAGCACCGGGGCTTCGCCTTCGCGGCCGGCGTGGTCGAATTTTTCGCGCACCGCGTTGATGAACTCGGTGAGCTTCGATGGCTGCATGGCAAGGCTTCTGTCGTCGCCCTGGCCGACGATCGATTCGGCGAAGGCCTGTTCCCATTTGGCGGTCAGCGCAATGATCGGCAGATAGCCGGCGGGGCTGGTGTACTGGGCGCAGAGCTGGCGCGACAGCCGGGCACGCACATGCTCGGCAAGGCTTGCGGGATTGCGCGTGGCCGGCAGGCCGTCGGCGATGCCTTCCAGGATGGTTGCGAGATCGCGGATCGAGATGCGCTCGGCGAGCAGAATCTGCAGCACGCGCTGGATGCCGGAGACGGTGATCTGCGACGGAACGATATCCTTGAGCAGTTCGCCCTGTTCCTTCGGCAGCTCTTTGAGCAGCTTCTGCACTTCGCCGTAGGACAGTAGCTCGCACATGTTGATCTTGATCAGTTCGGTCAAATGCGTTGCGAGCACGGTCGCAGCATCGACCACGGTGTAACCCCTGACCGAGGCTTCTTCCTTCAGCGAAGTGTCGATCCAGGTGGCCGGCAGGCCGAAGGTCGGCTCGGTGGTGTGGGTCCCGGGCAGCGTCACCTGATTGCCGACCGGATCCATCACCATGTACTGGCCGGGCCACACCTTGCCGTTGCCGGCGTCCACCTCTTTGATCCTGATGACGTAGGCGTTGGCGTCGAGTTGTACATTGTCGAGAATGCGCACCGCCGGCATGACGAAACCCATCTCGACGGCAAGCGAGCGGCGCAGCGCCTTGATCTGCTCGGTCAGCCGCTCGGAGCCGTCGGGCGCGTTGACCAGCGGCAGCAGCGCATAGCCCAGCTCGACCTTGAGATCGTCCATTTTCAAGGTCGCGGACATCGACTCCTCGGCGGGAGCCGCCTTGGCGGCGTCGGGCTTGGCCACGGCTGCGGCGACGGCGGCGCGTTTGTTGCGGCGGTCGAGCAGGTAGGCAAGCGTACCGGCACCGCCGCCGAGTGCGAAGAACGGGATGAGCGGCAATCCGGGCAGCAGTCCCATCGCGATCATCACCGCGGCTGACATGCCGAGCGCCTTCGGGTAGCTGGAAAACTGGCTGAGCAGTGCCTTGTCGGCGGCGCCGCTGACGCCGGCCTTGGACACCAACAAGCCCGCTGCGGTCGACACGATCAGCGCCGGAATTTGCGTGACCAGGCCGTCGCCGACGGTGAGCAGCGTGTACGTGTGGGCGGCATCGGCGAAGCTCAGGCCTTCCTGCACGATGCCGATGACCATGCCGCCGATGATGTTGATCATGACGACGAGCAGCCCGGCGATGGCGTCGCCGCGGACGAATTTGGAGGCGCCATCCATGGCGCCGAAGAAGCCGGATTCGTCTTCCAGGGCCTTGCGCCGCCGCCGCGCTTCCTTTTCGTCGATCAAACCGGCGGACAGGTCGGCGTCGATCGCCATCTGCTTGCCGGGCATGCTGTCCAAGTGGAAGCGCGCCGCGACTTCGGCGATGCGCCCCGAACCCTTGGTGATGACGACGAAATTGACGATCACGAGGATGGTAAAGACGATGATGCCGATGACGAAATTGCCGCCCATCACGAAGTTGCCGAACGCCTGGATGACGTGACCGGCGGCCTGTGTGCCTTCGTGGCCGTGGGCGAGAATGAGCCGCGCCGAGGCGAGGTTGAGCGACAGCCGCAGCATCGTCGAAATCAACAGCACGGTCGGGAACGCGGAGAATTCGAGCGGCGCCTGAATGAACAGCGACGTCATCAGGATCAGCACGGAAAAGGTGATCGAGATGGCGAGCGCAAAATCCAGCAGCAGCGGCGGCAGCGGCAGGATGAGGACCAGCAGGATCGCCATCATGCCGACGGCGAGAGCAATGTCGCTCCGCCGCAGCATCGTGCCGAGGTCGGCGAGCCGAGACAGCGGCGTGTCGGCGCTCTGTGCCGAAGATACGTCGGTCATGTCGTCCGATCGGCCCCGCCGGTTACGGTCGCGTGTTTCAAAGGTTTGCGCGGCGGCCGGAGGGCCACCGGCACGGAACATTGGTGCCGCGCTCGCGTCCAAGGCTGGTCCCCAGGCAGCGTCAAAAGGGTCCGATGGAAACGCTTACGCCTCCCCGGCAAAATCTGCCGGGTATATGGTTACTGCGGGGTTAACGCCGGACGCCATGAGGCATTGAGGGGGATGGGATGCGTAGAACCATAGCGCTAATGACGCTTGCGGCCGCCGCCATGACGCTGATCGCGCCGATGGCGAGCGGCGACGGCATCCAGGCCGGCTTGTGGAAGATCACCACGGTGGTGGAGACTGGCGGCAGGGCCGGTCCGCCGCGCGAAACCTCAAAATGCCTCACCGCCGAGCAGGTCGCCGATCTGCCGGGGATGTTTTCGCCGGTCGCCAGCACGATCAATTCGACCTGCGAGCCGATGAAACGGAGCTTCGACGGCAAGAAACTGACCTGGGATCTTGTCTGCAAGGGCCAGCTCGACATGGAACTGAGCGGCGAATTCAATTTCGACAGCCCGCACCACTATACCGGTACGGTGGCGAGCAAGGCCTCGATGGCGGGGCAGGAGATTCCGAGTTCGAAAAATACCGTCGAAGGCACGTGGGTGTCGGCGTGTCCGCAGTAGATGGCGAATAGTGAGTGGCGAATGGCGAGTAGCGAGTAGCGAGTAGCGAGTAGGGCAGGGAAGATGACGCACAGAGATCGAAAGGCGAGGCGTGCCTTCCTTCCCCTACTCGCTACTCGCTATTCGCTATTTGCACTGCTCGCATTGTGCATATCGGCCGCCGCGCAAACGCGTCCCGGAGCCTTCGTGGATGCCGCGACCCTCGTGCCCGGTCTCATCGTCGAGATGCGTTACGCCGGTTCGCACAATTTCGTCGGCCGCCCGATCGACGGTTACGAAGCGCCGCACTGTTTGCTGACGCGCGCTGCCGCCACTGCGCTTGCCGCCGTCGCGGCCGAAATCAAGCCGCAGGGTCTCGTGCCCAAGGTCTTCGATTGCTACCGGCCGGCGCGAGCGGTGGCGAATTTCGTGCGCTGGGCGCGCGACCTCAAAGACCAGAAGATGAAAGCCGAGTTCTATCCGAACGTCGACAAGCGCACGCTGTTCCGTGACGGCTACATCGCCACCCATTCCGGCCACTCGCGCGGCTCGACCATGGATTTGACGCTGGCGAAATCCGACGGCACCGACCTCGATATGGGCACGCATTTCGATTTCTTTTCTCCGCACTCATGGACTGCCGACCGCAGCATCGGCGCGCAGGCGCGCGCCAACCGCATGCTGCTCGCAGCCGCCATGCGCCGCCGTGGCTTTTACGGCTACTGGCGCGAATGGTGGCACTTCACGCTGCGCGGCGAACCGTTCCCGCGAACCTATTTCGATTTTCCCGTCCGATAAATTTCCGCACCCGGCCACTTGCGGCCGTTGCCGGACCGGAGTATGACGACTACTCGTAAAAGTAGAAAATATATCTATTACACTTTATGATTTATGTCCGGTCAGGTGCGGTGGTGGCGTTCTGGATCACAGTGCCGGTAACAGACCTTCTGATCTGGTGTTGGTACCAGCCCGGTGCGAAACGCGTCTCCTCGGCCGTCCGGCAGTCGCAACAGGAGACGCAACATGGCCGATCAACTGGTGCTCACTCCGGGTGGGTTTCGCCCGCAATCCATGGTCCATCTGATCGAACCGGGACACACCGTCGATCAAACCGATAACCGGCTCCTTCACCTCGATGCCTCCCGAAATGTGATCGAGGATTTCGGCACGTTGTCACTGCGGCCGGCCAGTCGGCCGCTGATGCCCGCCAACGTGGCTCTGCCGGCGGCCGTACCGGGCGCCGCGCTGCCGGCCTTCGGCAGCGGCTGGATCACCTACGCGTATTGGACCAACAACAGCGGCAAGCCGGTTTCCAGCTTTCGAACCGCGTGGGTGGTGCCGCCGGCGCCGTCGACGGCGTCCGGCCAGACGATCTTTCTGTTCAACGGCATTCAGAACTCGACGATGATCTACCAACCGGTGCTGCAATGGGGGCCATCGGCGGCCGGCGGCGGCAACTATTGGGCGGTTGCGAGCTGGTACGTCGACGGCCAGGGCGGCCCCGCGTTCCACTCCACGCTGGTCCCCGTCAATGTCGGCGCGACACTGACGGGCGTCATGGCGTTGACCGGCCAGTCTGGAAGCAATTTCAACTACAATTGCTATTTCGAAAACATCGCCAACACGAATTACTCAATCACCAACGTGCAGGAATTGACTTGGTGCATCGAGACGCTCGAGGCCTACGGCATCACCAAGGCGAGCGACTATCCCGCCACGCTCGATACGGCGATGAAGGCGATCGAACTCAAGGTCGGCACCGGTGAAGCGTCGCTGAATTGGACGCCGGTGGACGCGGTGACCGACACCGGACAGCACTGCGTGGTCGTCAGCAACGCGTCGCCCGGTGGGGAAGTCGACCTGTACTACCGCAACGGCGTCGTCTGGAGCACCAACAACATCGGTCAGGGCTCTGGCGCAGTCGCGTGGCAGATCGGCGATGTCAATGGCGACGGACAAGCTGAAGTCATCCAGTTGTGGAATGACAACAACAGACTGGGACTGATCGTTTACGGCTGGTCCAGCAACGCCATCAGAACCTTATGGAGCAGCGGTAACATGGGCGAAGGCCCGGGTGCCGTAGCCTGGAAGACCGGCGACGTGAATGGCGACGGCAAGGCCGAACTCCTGCAGATGTGGGCCAACGGCAGCAGTCTGGGGATGATCGTCTATGGCTGGTCCGGCAACGCCATGAAAGTGCTGTGGAGCAGCAGCAATGTCGGCGAAGGTCCCGGCGCGGTTTCCTGGCAGATCGGCGACGTCAACGGCGACGGCAAGGCCGAACTTATCCAGCTCTGGGCCAACGGCAGCAGCCTCGGCATGATTGTTTATGAATGGGCCGCCAACTCCATGAAAGTGGCGTGGAGCAGCAGCAATGTTGCTGAAGGTCCCGGCGCCGTCTCCTGGCTGATCGGCGATGTCAATGGCGATGGCAAAGCCGAACTCGTCCAGATGTGGGCCAACGGCAGCAGCCTCGGCATGATCGTCTATGAATGGGTTGCCAACGCCATGAAAGTGGCGTGGAGCAGCGGCAACATGGGCGAAGGTCCCGGCGCTGTCTCTTGGCAGATCGGTGACGTGAATGGCGACGGCAAAGCCGAGATCGTTCAGCTCTGGGCCAATGGCAGCAGCCTCGGCATGATCGTCTATGGCTGGTCGGGAAGCGCCATGAAGGTGCTGTGGAGCACCGGCAATATGGGGCAGGGGCCCGGCGCGGTGACGTGGCAGACCGGCGACTTCGACGGCAATGGGCGCGCCGAAATTGCCCAGCTTTGGGCCAACGGCAGTCAGCTCGGCATGATCATCTACGGCTGGTCGGGCAGTGGCATGGCCACGCTTCACGCGTCGCCGACACTCGGCGAAGGGCCCGGCGCGGTCGCTTGGCTCACGGGTCCGATCCAGGGCGGCAAGGTCGACGAAGTCGTGCAGCTCTGGAACAACGGCGGCAACCTCGGAGTCATCCTGTACAATTTCGGCTAACTGCGGTTGACGCGCCGGCGCCCACACGCCGGCGCGCGTTTGGCGACCGAATTATTCAGGCGACCCGCGCTTTCCAGGCAGCGTGGGGCGTCCGGAATGCTTCTCAGTCGGGACCGGCCCGAAATCGGCCACCACGTGGCCGTCGGCGTCGAGTTCGCGCAGCCGGCCGCCGCTCGCATCCAAGACATGACCGGGCGCAATCTGGTGCACTTGTGATGGTGGCCGAGGGCCGCCCGGGGTCAGCACCTGCTTTTCGATTGCGGCTTTCTTGTCCGCAATCTTTTTTGCCGTGGTCGTCTTGCCCGTGGTCTTTTTGCCGATGGTCTTTTTGCCCATGGTCGCGCTCCCTTGCCGCAGACTTTGCCGTGTGTGCAAGTCCAACTCGGCCGCCGTGGCGCGCGTGGCCTGAAATTGCAGGGCCAGCACAACCGGCACGAACAGGATCATGGTCAATCGCGCGGCGAGCATCACCTGTCACCTAGGCAACGCCAATCGCTTTTTGAAGAGGGGGCCGGACGGGCGCGGGGCGCATATTTGACAGCCGCAGACTCTACAACCGCCTACAGCCCCAAATAGAATTTCTTGATCAGATCGTTGTTGTTGAGTTCGTCGGCGG
Source organism: uncultured Alphaproteobacteria bacterium (assembly GCA_963729965.1). Classification (GTDB taxonomy): domain Bacteria; phylum Pseudomonadota; class Alphaproteobacteria; order Rhizobiales; family Xanthobacteraceae; genus BOG-931. The sequence continues at coordinate 843,804 of CAVSPX010000014.1, read as the reverse complement.
AGCGGCCCTCGAAGGCGATCTTGCCGTGAACGATGACGTAGCCGCGGTCGGCGATGCGGATCGCCTGGTTAAAATTCTGCTCGGCCATCAGCACGGTGAGCGCGTAACGTTGTTTCATCTCATTGATGGCATCGATGGTGCGGCTGACCAGGATCGGGGCGAGGCCGACCGACGGCTCGTCGACCAGAAGAATCTTCGGTGCCAGCATTAGCGCGCGGCCGAGCGCCAGCATCTGCTGCTCGCCGCCCGACATGCTGCCGGCCAATTGCGCGCGGCGTTCGGCGAGCCGCGGGAAGGTTTCAAAGCAGACTTCGAGGTTCTGCTTGAGTTCGCGGCGGGCGGTGGGGCGGAAGGCGCCGAGCAAAAGGTTTTCCTCGACTGTCAGTTTGGGAAACAGCCGGCGGCCTTCGGGGACGAGCGCGATGCCGAGGTCGACGATTTGCTCGGTTGTGCGCCCAACGAGGTCGTGGTGGATGCCTTCGATCTCGGCGACGATGGAGCCCGCGCTCGGCCGCACGATGCCCATGATGCATTTCATCAGCGTCGATTTGCCGTTGCCGTTGGTGCCAAGGAGCGCGACCGTCTCGCCACCGCCGACCTTGAGCGAGACATCGTGGATCACGCGCACCGCGCCGTAGGCGGCGTGAACGCCGGCGAGGTTCAGGCTGTTAGCCAAGATACGCCCTCTCCACTTCCGGATTACGCATCACGTCATCCGGCTTGCCGTCGGCGATCATGCGGCCCGACACCAGCACGACGAGGCGGCGGGAAAAACTCATCACCGCGCTCATGATGTGCTCGATGAGAATGACGGTGACGCCCCTTTCGTTCAAGCGCACCAACAGAGCCAGGATGTCTCCGATCTCCGAATGCGTCAGCCCCGCCATCGCTTCGTCGGCGATCAGGAGTTTCGGCTCCGCCGCCATGGCGCGCGCCAGTTCGAGCTTGCGCATTTCGACCTGGGTGAGGTCGCGCGGCCACTGCCGCGCCTTGGCTTCGAGCCCGACCTCGCGCAACAGCCCGTGGCAGTGCTCGTCGATCTCCTCGGTGCTGCGGTGAACGCCGCGCGCCTCGACCGTATAGAGTCGCGGGATGCGCACGTTGTCGACCAGCGTCAGGCTGGGGAACGGCCGCGGCAGCTGAAAGCTGCGGGCTAGCCCGAGATGCGTGCGCTTGTGGGCCGGCATGCCGTCGATCGGCCGGCCGTCGAAACGCACCGAGCCCAGCTCGTTGCGCAGCGTGCCGCAGATGCAATTGACCAGCGTGCTCTTGCCCGATCCATTCGGTCCGATCAGGCCGAGCCGTTCGCCGGCCGGCACCGACAGCGAAATATTCTCCAGCGCCACGAAGCCGCCGAAACGCTTGCTGAGATTGTCAACTTCAAGCAGCTCGCTCATGCCGGAGACTCCGGTGCGGAGCCGGCCGCGGGCGCGCCTCCCGGTTCCTCCAATGAAGCGCGGCGTCGGCCGACGGAGTTGTCGTCTTTGCGCCGGAAATATTTCTGGAACAGCCCGACGATGCCGTTCGGCGCCAGGATGACGAACGCGACGAGCAAGAGTCCAACGATCAACAGATTGACCGCCGAGGAAATTGTTACGGTGATGAGCTGCTGCAGCGAGTTGAGCAGGACGGCGCCGATCAGTGGGCCGATCCAGGTCGAAGTGCCGCCGATCAGCGGCATGGCTATGGCATTGATGGCGTAGTCGAGTGCGAAGGTCGAGTCCGGCTGCAGGTACCCGATGTAATAGGGGAACGGCGCGCCGGCCATGCCCATTAGCGCACCGGAAATCGTAGTTGCGATCAGCTTCACGCGCAGCGTCGGCACGCCCGAGGCTTCCGCCGCCATTTCGTCGTCGCGAATGGTGGCCATGCCGTAGCCGAGGCGGGAATGCTCGATCAGCCGCGCGATCACCAGCGAGCCGATGGCAAGCAGCAGCATCACCAGGAACAGATAACGCACGTAGCTGCCGATCAGCGGCATCGTCTCCGGGCGCAGAATGTAGGCGCCGCGCGAGCCGCCGACGTAATCCCAGTTGACGATCAGCGTCTCCAGCACCACGGCGAGCGCGAGCGTCGCGATGGAGAAAAACGCGCCGCGCAGCCGCAGCGTCAGGTAGCCCATGCCGAGGCCGACGATGCCTGACACCACGCCTCCGACCAGCATCAGCGCTGGGATCGCGATCACGTGCGTCAGTTCGTTTTTGCCGATCAGATTGTAGATGGCGACCGTCGAATAGGCGCCGAGCGCGAAAAACGCGCCGGTGCCGAAATTCACGTAGCCGCAATAGCCGCCGAGAATGTTCCACGCCGTCGACAGCACGATGTATTGCAGTACGACGTAGCCGGCGAAGAAGATGTAATCGTTGCCGACCGCGAGCGCGCCGGCGAAGACGAGGCCGGCGATGACAAGGCTGATGATAAGGAACGGGAGCGTGCGCACGCGTCACCGCCCCAACAGGCCGGCGGGCCGCACCGCCAGCGTCAACAACAGAAACCCGAACGACACCGCCGGCGCCCACGACGGGCCGTAGAACGTCGAGGTCAGGCTTTCGACGACGCCGATCAGCATGGCGGCGAGCACGGTTCCCGGCAGGCTACCCATCCCGCCCAGCACGCAGATTGCGAAGATGCGGCCGATATAGTCGCGCCCGACCGAGGGTTCGACTGGCTGGATAATGATCAGAAATGCGCCGGCGAGCGAAGCGGTCGCGATGGAAATGGCAAAGGCGATGCGCTTGATGCGGACCGGGTTCACCGCCATCAGGCGCAGCGCGAGCTGATCCTGCGCCACCGCCATGATGGCGCGGCCGATGAAGGTGCGGGTGAGTAAAAGCTGCAGCGCCGCGATCAGAAGGAGCGAGACCAGGCACGGCACCGCAATGCGCAGCGGCACGTCAACGTAGCCGAGATGCCAAGTCGGGCCGATATACCACGCTTCGACGTCGCGGTAGTCGACGCCGAAATAGAGCACCAGCGTGACTTCGGTGATGAACAGAAGGCCGAAAAAGAACGCGAGCCCGCGCAGCGATTCCTGACCGCGCTTCTCGAACGCCACGTAGTAGATCTGGTAGATGCCGGCGCCGAGGGCGTAGAAGGCGGGCAGCATCAAGATGCTGGTGAGGATCGGATCGACGCCGAAATGGCTGTTGATCGTATAGGCGGCGTAGGAGCCGAGAATGATGAAAGCGGGATGCGCGATATTGACGATGTCGAGAATGCCGAACGACAACGAGACGCCCGAGGCCATCGCCGCATAGAAACCGCCGATCAGGATGCCGGAGACGATGGCATTGATCAGGAGATCGAACGAAAAGATCATTATTGTGCTTCCACCCCGCCGCGAGTGTGCAGGAACAGGCCGCGCTTGGCTAGCGAAAAAGGCCGGTCCGGGCGCAGGGAGGCAACCTGACGCGGCGAATTGCGGCGCCTGCGGAGCAGGGCAACAGGGCGCTTCTTGGGGGCGACGATTTGCGCCATGCACGGTGCTGCGCCGGTTGCCGGCAAGCCTCGCCGCTCATGGCGGCGCCGGCTTGCCGTGCAGGCGACCTTCGGGCGCGAGTGATCGTTCGGCGACAATTATTCCCCGATACGGTAAGTTGTTATTTCGCGACCGTGTTGTTCAAACGCTTTGCTTATTCAAATACGCAACGCGTGGTCAGCGTGGGTGTAGGGCAGCTTCAAAGCCTCAGCGACGGCCCGATAGGTGACATGACCGTCGTGGATATTAAGGCCATCGCGCAGGTTGGCATCGGCGGCGAGCGCGAGCCGCCAGCCTTTGTCGGCCAACGCCAGCACGAACGACGTGGTGGCGTTGCTCAGCGCAAACGTGGAGGTGCGCGCCACTGCGCCCGGCATGTTGGTAACGCAGTAATGCACCACATCATCGACCGTGTAGGTGGGATGCGAATGCGTCGTCGGTCGCGAGGTCTCGGCGCAGCCGCCCTGGTCGATCGCAACGTCGACGATCACCGACCCGGGCTTCATGGACTTCACCGTGGCCGCCGAAATCAACTTTGGCGCAGTCGATCCTGGGATCAGTACGGTGGCGATCACCAGATCGGCGCGCCGGCACAGAAGTTCGATCACGTCGGGCGTTGAGAATATCGTGCGCACGCTGCCGCCGAATTGCGTGGAGATACGACGCAGTGCCGCCGGATTGCGGTCGAGCACGGTGACATCGGCCCCCATGCCTGAGGCGATCAGCGCGGCGTTGGTGCCGGCGACACCGCCGCCGAGAATGAGCACGCCGGCCGCGCCCACGCCGGGCACGCCGCCAAGCAGCACGCCGCGTCCGCCGTTCTCCTTTTCCAGACAGTGCGCGCCGACATGGGGCGCCATGCGGCCGGCGACTTCCGACATCGGGGTGAGCAGCGGCAGGGTGCCGTTCGGTCCGGTGACGGTTTCATAGGCGATCGCGGTGACGCCGGAGGCCAGCAAATCCTCGGTCTGCGCGCGATCCGCCGCGAGATGCAGATAGGCGAAAAGCACCTGGCCGCGCCTAAGCTTTTTCCGCTCGGAGGCGAGCGGTTCCTTGACCTTCACGATCAGTTCGGCCCGGCCGAACACGCTATCGGCGTCGGCGGCGATCTCGGCGCCCGCCGCGCGGTAATCGGCATCCACGAGGCCCGCGCCCGTGCCGGCATTTGTTTCCACCAGGACTCGGTGGCCCTTGTCGGTCAATTCGCGCACCGTCGAGGGCGCGAGCCCGACGCGGTATTCGTTGTCCTTGGTTTCCTTGGGAACGCCGACCAGCATGGCGAATGAACTTTTGTTCGCGCCCAAAGGAAGCGCTACATCACATAGAGCCGATCTGGCAACACGTCCGGCGAGCCGTCGGGCGGCGCGTGCGCGGCCAGCACCGCGCCGCATCGCTCGATCGCGGCAACAAAGCCCGCGGCGATGCGGCCGTCGCGCATGTGGCCAATCAGGGCGTCGAGCGCGGCCTGCCATTCCGTCTGCGGGACCTTCGCGGCGATACCCTCGTCGGCGATGATGCGCGCGTAGCGTTCGGCGAGCGAGACGAAGATCAGCACGCCGGTGCGCTCGGCGGTGTGGCTGACGCGCCGCAGGAAGAATTGTTCGAGTGCGGCACGGTGCGCTCGGGCGCGCTGCACGCGTCGCGGAACCAGCCACAGCCGCAGCGGCAGCCACGAGAAGAGTAGGCCAGCAACCACAAAGACGATGAGCTGCGCGAGGAACATGCGCTCGACGCTCCACGGCGTCAGATAAATCAATGGCCACGGCAGCGCGAGCGCGAGCACGCTCGCCCAAAGAATCGGAATGTAGGCATAGCCCGACGACGCGTGGGCGAGCACGCAGACGAGTTGCGCGCTGGTGCGCTGCTCGGCCGCTCTGATCGCGGCGGCGATAGCCGCGTGATCCTCCGCCGTGATCTCCATCACCAGCTCCCGGACGCGCCGCCGCCACCCGACGAACCGCCGCCGCCGGAAAATCCGCCGCCAAAACCTCCGCCGGACGATCCGCCGCCCCAATCTGACGAGCCGAAGCCGCCGCCCCAGCTCCCGCCCGGTAACGGTACGAAGACCGTGCGCCCGTTGCGTCTGACATAGCGGCCGGACGGCGAGCCGCGTTCGGCGCGAACCATCTGGAAGAACACGAAAACGAACACGCCGAAGAACAGAAGCGGGAACAGGAGATTAAAAAGGCCGCCGGAGTCGTCCTGGCGAACGGCAACCTTGCGCTGCCAGTCCGAGGTGTCGCCGGACAGCACGCTGATGATGCCGTCGATGCCGCGTTCGATGCCGCCGGAAAAATCGTTGGCCTTGAAACGCGGCAGCACGGCACTCTGAATGATGACCGAGGACAGCGCGTCGGTCAGCGTGCCTTCAAGGCCGTAGCCGACTTCGATACGAACTTTGTGCTCGGCCGGGGCAACCAGGAACAACACGCCGTTGTTCTTTTGCGCCTCGCCGAGTTTCCAGAAGCGGAACAGCTCGTTGGCGAAGGTTTCGATATCTCCGCCCTGCAGCGACTTCACGGTGGCGACGACGAGCTGGATGCTGGACTTGTCTTCGAGATCCTTCAGCTTTGCTTCGACATCGGAGCGGCTCTGCGGCGTCATGACGTTGGCCTGATCGACGACGCGGCCGGTCAGCGGGGGAAAATCGAAGGCAAAGGCGAGCGTCGACAGCGCGCAGAGCATGACCATCGCGATGGCTGCGCTGCAGATCCGCAACGGCGCGTCTCGCATCAGAACTTCACCGCAGGCGGCTTCTCGGCGCCCTCGTTGGCTGTGAATTCCGCCATCGGCTTGGCGTCGGTGAAGAAAGTCTTCGCCCAGATCACCGTTGGAAATGTGCGCAGTGACGTGTTGTAGACCCGCACCGCTTCGATATAGTCGCGCCGCGCCACGGCGATGCGGTTCTCAGTACCCTCAAGCTGCGATTGCAGCGCCAGGAAATTGGCGTTGGATTTGAGATCCGGATAGTTCTCCGTCACCGCGAGGAGCCGTCCCAGTGCGCCGCTCAACTGGTTCTGCGCGTCCTGGAACGCCTTGAGCTTGGCTGGGTCGGTGAGATCGTCGACGCTGACTTTGACCTGCGTTGCCTTGGCGCGGGCTTCGACCACGGCGGTGAGCACGCTTTTTTCCTGCGCCGCATAGCCCTGCACGGTCGCCACCAGATTGGGAATAAGGTCGGCGCGCCGCTGATACTGGTTCTGGACGTCAGACCAGCGCGCCTTGGCCTGCTCCTGCAGCGTCGGGATCGTATTGTAGCCGCAAGCCGACAATGCAAGCCCGATACCGATCACCGCCAAAACCGCGCGAATACGCGTCGCAAGCGTCTTCATGGCCGCCTCCCAGTCCACCTAGCGAAATGCGCGCTCAAGTCTCAACGGGCTCCATGCCGGCGATCTCAATGCCGAAGCCGGACAGGCCTACGTAAGTCATCGGGCGTGACGATGACAAAATCCGGATCGAGTTGACGCCGAGATCCTTCAAGATTTGCGCGCCGAGGCCGATCTCGCGCCATTGCCGGCTGCGCGCCTCGCCGGAGGCGGTTTCGTCGGGCTTCGGGATCGTCAGCACCGGCACGCCGGCCGTGCCGTCGCGCAGCAGCACCAGCACGCCGCGGCCTTCGGATTTGAAGCGCGCCAGCGTCCGATGGATCGTCTGTGCGCCGCCGAACACGTCGGCAATGATGTCGGCGCGATGCAGCCGCGTCAGCACATTCTTGCCGTCGCCGATGCGGCCGTGGACGAACGCCATGTGATAGACCGGATCGAACGGCGTGAGGAACGCGTAGCCAGTCAGCGTGCCGATCTCGGACTGCACCGGAAATTCGCCGGCGCGCTCGATGAGTTTGTCACGCGCCTGGCGGTAAGCGATCAGCTCGGCGATGGTGAGATGCTGCAGGTGGTGCTGGTCGGCGAATTTTTTCAGCTCGGGCCCGCGCATCACCGTGCCGTCGTCGTTCATCAGCTCGGCCAGCACGCCGACCGGCGGCAATCCGGCGAGTCGGCAGAGATCGACACAGGCCTCGGTGTGGCCCGAGCGCATGAGCACCCCGCCTTCCCTGGCGATCAGCGGAAAGACGTGGCCGGGCCGCACGAAATCGGAGGCGCCGCTATTGCCGTTGGCGATCGCGCGCACCGTGTTGGTGCGTTCTTCGGCTGAAATTCCAGTGGTGAGGCCGTGGCGCACGTCGACCGACACGGTAAACGCCGTGCCGAGCGGTGCATTGTTGAACGCGACCATGGGGTCGAGATGCAGGCGGCGCGCTTCGTCCGCACCGAGCGGGGCGCAGACGATGCCCGAGGTGTGGCGGATGATGAACGCCATCTTCTCGGGCGTGCAAAGGCTCGCGGCGACGAACAGATCGCCTTCGTTTTCGCGATCGTCGTCGTCGGCGACGATGACGATCTCGCCTCGCGCAAAGGCCGCAATTGCGTCGCTGAGGTGCTGGTGCGCGTCTGCCATTTCTCTTTTTCTTCCGCTCATTCCCGCGAAAGCGGGAATCCAAATAAAGCGCGTCGTATCACTGCATGCCGGCTAGGTCCCCGCACCCGCGGGGACGAGCGGATTTTGGCGAAAATGCCATGTGCATCGAGCTGCCTCACCGTCCCGGTCCTGCAAACGGCCAATCCGGAGTCGCCCCGACCTGGCCGCGGTGACGCAGATAATGGTCCGCAATCACGCACGCCACCATGGCCTCGCCGATCGGCACGGCGCGGATGCCGACACAGGGGTCGTGGCGGCCTTTGGTTGAGATTTCGGTATCGCGCCCGTAGCGGTCGACGGTACGGCGCGGGGTGAGAATCGACGAGGTCGGCTTGACCGCAAAGCGCGCCACCACCGGCTGGCCGGTGGAGATGCCGCCCAGAATGCCGCCGGCATTGTTGGAGAGAAACGTCAGCTTGGCGTCGTTGCCCATGCGCATTTCGTCGGCGTTCTCTTCGCCGGACAGTGCCGCGGCGCCGAAGCCGGCGCCGATCTCGACGCCCTTGACGGCGTTGATGCCCATGAGCGCCGCGGCGAGGTCGCCATCGAGTTTGCCATAGATCGGCGCACCAAGGCCCGGCGGCACGCCCTCGGCGATAATCTCGATCACCGCTCCGGTCGATGAGCCGGCCTTACGCACGCCGTCGAGATAGCCTTCCAGCATGGTGGCAAGCTTGGCGTCGGGACAGAAAAACGGATTGCGCTCGACTTCATCCCAGTCGAAGCGGGCGCGATCGATCCGGTGCGGGCCCATCTGGATCAGCGCGCCGCGCACCGACAATCCCGGCACGATCTTGCGCGCGATGGCGCCGGCGGCGACCCGCATCGCCGTCTCACGCGCCGACTGGCGGCCGCCGCCGCGGTAGTCGCGCAGCCCGTATTTGACGTCATAGGTATAGTCGGCGTGGCCGGGCCGGTACTTGTCTTTGATGTCGGAATAATCCTTCGAGCGCTGATCGACGTTCCCGATCATGAGGCCGATCGGCGTGCCGGTCGTCACCTGCTGGCCGGTTGCGTCGTCAACAAACACTCCAGAAAGAATCTTGACCGCGTCCGGCTCCTGGCGCTGGGTGGTGAAGCGCGATCGCCCGGGGCGCCGCTTATCGAGATAAGGCTGAATATCGGCCTCGGTCAGCGGAATGCGCGGCGGGCAGCCATCGATCACGCAGCCGATCGCCGGCCCATGGCTTTCGCCGAAGGTCGTGACCCGGAACATATGGCCGAAGCTGTTGAACGACATCGGTTTACGAATGTGGGTTAACGAATTTGCCGCGCAAAGTGCTGCCCGCACAAATTGCGCCGCATGCCAAGTTTGTTAGCCCGGTGGGTGGAACCGGTCAAATATGGGGATCCGAGAATACCTTTCGCGAATGCTTTTCACGAATACTCAGCCATCGTCCCGCCGGCGAACACGTAGACTACGCCGTGGACGATATCGGCGTGGACGGCTTCTTCGTGCGGCAGAATGTTGAAATGGGCGACCAGCGCTCGCGCCACGCCGCCATGCGCCGTGACGACGGTGTCCTGCGTCACGGTCGCGTACCAGGCGGCCACGCGCGCCGTCACGTCGCGGTAGGACTCGCCGCCCGGCGGGGTAAAGCCCCACTTGTCGTGCTCGCGCGCCGCCAACGCAACGGCGTCGCGCGCCGCGATTTCGGGCAGCGTCAGTCCCTCCCAGTCGCCGAATGAAATCTCGATGAGCCGTTTGTCGAGAGCGTAGGCGTTGGGATCGAGATCGAGTGCGGCGCGCACGAGCTTCATGGTCTGCCACGCGCGGCAGAGCGGACTCGACACGTAGGAGCAGGCCGTCGCAGCGCGGCCGTCACGCTCCAGCAGCTCGCGCAGGATGCCGCCGCAATGGCTGGCCTGACCGCGGCCATGGACATTCAACGGCGTGTCGCGATGGCCCTGCAGCCGCTGCTCAGCGTTCCAATCAGTCTCGCCGTGGCGAATATAATACAGCACAGGCATGTGGAGGCCTGAAATGGGGCCTGAAATCGGACGCAAGAAATTAGAGATTAGAAATCAGGACGTATAGCGGCAAATCCCCGACTGTTGGTTTATAGCTGCCGATTTCAGTCATCCGTCTTGCCCACCGCGATATCGGGCGCATCGGGGTGCTTGATGCCGACGATATGATAGCCGGCATCGACATGGTGCACTTCGCCGGTCACCCCGCGCGACATGTCGGAGAGCAGATAGGCGGCCGCCTCGCCGACGTCCTCGATGGTGACGTTGCGGCGCAGCGGTGCGTTGTGCTCGTTCCATTTGAGGATGTAGCGGAAATCGCCCACGGCCGAGGACGCCAGTGTCTTGATCGCGCCCGACGAGATGGCGTTGACGCGGATGTTCTTGCCGCCGAGATCGGCGGCGAGGTAGCGGACGCTGGCTTCGAGCGCCGCCTTGGCGACGCCCATGACATTATAGTGGGGCATCCATTTCTCGGCGCCGTAATAGGTCAGCGTCAAGAGCGAGCCGCCATTCGGCATCATCTTCTCGGCGCGTTGCGCGATGGCGGTGAATGAGTAGCAGCTGATCAGCATCGTCTTGGTGAAATTGTCGGCGGTGGTGTCGACGTAGCGGCCGTCGAGCTGATCGCGGTCGGAAAAGGCGATGGCATGGACCAGGAAGTCGATGCTGCCCCAGGCCGAGGCAAGTTGCGCGAACGCTGCGTCGATGGTCGCGGGAACCGACACGTCGCAGTCACCGACAACGATGCCGCCGACCTCCTCGGCCAGCGGTTCGACGCGCCGCTTGAGCGCATCGCCCTGATAGGTGAAGGCGAGTTCGGCGCCATGCCCGCGGCAGGCCTTGGCGATGCCCCAGGCCAGCGAGCGCTGATTCGCAACCCCCATGATCAGGCCGCGCTTGCCGCGCATCAGGCCCGGTGCTTCCGGCATGGCACCCTGTCCGAACTGAATGACCCCAATCCCCCGCTGCCACCTATGGCATAGGGTCGCCCGACCCGACAAGCGCGCGGTGCGACCCTTAAGCCGGGCTTGACGTCCGCCTTAGCCCTTGTCCGAGTTAAGGAATAGGGCGCTTGCCATGGGGTTGTTTGGCTGTAGGCAAGTCACGTGAGCACTTGCCGCGCGACCGCGTTCACTCACGGCATCTTAATGGCGGAGTGCGTGATTGAATGATTTTCGGGCTCAGATCGAGGCCGCTATACCGGCGCTGCGACGCTATGCGCGGGCGCTCACCCGCGACGCCGACGCGGCCGACGACATCGTGCAGGACACGCTGGTTCGCGCGTTGCGGTCCGAGCACTTGTTCCATGGCGGCGACGTTCGGGCCTGGCTCTATACCATTCTGACCAATCTCAATCGCAACCGGCTCCGGACCCTGTCGCGGCGTCCGGTGCTCACCCCGATCAAGGACAGCGATGCCGCGACCAGCGGGCCGGAATCGGGCGGCCGCGACATTGGCCGTGCGCTCGACGATCTCGCCGAGGAGCCGCGCACGGCGCTGCTGCTCGTCGTGCTCGAAGGGCTCACCTATCGCGAAGTCGCAGAAGTGCAGGGCGTGCCGATCGGCACGGTGATGTCGCGGCTGGCGCGGGCTCGCATGCAGATCCGCTCCTTTCTGGACGGCGAGCGCCCGGCGTTGCGCCGCGTGAAATGACAAAGAGAGAAGACGATGATTGATCGAGACTTCCTTGTGACTGAAGACGAGCTTCACGCCTATGTGGACGGCGAATTGCCGCCCGGGCGGCGCAGCGCGGTCGAGGCTTGGCTGGCGACCCATCCCGACGCCGTGGCCGCGGTCGCGGCTTGGCGCAGCCAGGCCGAGCTGATCCAGGCGCGCTACGGCAGCGTTGCCGATGAGCCGACGCCGGAACGGCTCAGCATTGCCCGGCTGGCGTGCCGCCGCCGTAACGGCTGGATTGCGGGCGCTGCCGCGGCTGCACTCGTCGCTTTCATCGCCGGCGGCGCAACCGGTTGGTTCGCCCACGGCGCCGCGGCCGCCGGTCCGTCGGACTTGAAGCGCTATACCGCCGAGGCATTCGATGCCTATCGGCTCTACGTCGTTGAGGTCCGCCATCCGGTCGAGGTTCCGGGCGACGAGCGGCCACATCTGACACAATGGCTGTCGAAGCGCGTCGGCTTGCCGGTGCGCATTCCCGAACTGGAGAAGATGGGCTTGAAACTCGTCGGCGGCCGCTTGTTGCCCGGGCCAACCGGGCCGACGGCATTCTTCATGTACGAGACGCCGTTGGGCGAGCGGTTCACGCTTTATTGCGGCCAGACCAAGGATCAGGCAACCGCATTGCGCTACATCGCCGGCAAAAACAACTCGGCGTATTACTGGGTCGACGGCGATCTGTTCTACGTGCTCACCGGGCCGGCCGAGCGGGACAGGCTTCATGCAATCGCGCAAGCCGCCTATGACCAGATCGACGTGCGTACACCACCGCAGGGCGGATGATTAGGCATCCGCTTTCGGCTAGGATTGTCGGTGACGATCCTGATGCCGAACAGCGAGGCGCACATGAGCCTGATGTCGACGATCGATGCCGCCGCCGACCGCGGCGCGCGAACCACACTGCAGTTTAAGCCGCTGACCAAATATATTGGCTGCGAGGTGTCTGGTATTGACCTGCGCCAGCCGGTGTCGGCGGCCGATGCCGCGGCGATCTACCGCGCCTGGCTCGATCATACGGTGCTGCTGTTCCGCGGCCAGGATATGACGCAGGAGGACCTGATCCGCGTCACCGGCATTTTCGGCGATTTCGCGCCGCTCGGGCGGCCCAAGCACACGCTGCCGAGCGGGTTCTCCAAGATCCTGCCGAACATCATGCTGATCTCGAACATCCGCGAGAACGGCGAGACCATCGGCGCGTTGCCGGACGGCGAGATGATGTTTCATCACGACACCATCCACCGCGACGACCCGCACAAGGCGACTCTGCTCTATTCGGTGGAGATTCCGACCTATGGGGGCGACACGCTGTTCGCCAGCGGCACCGCCGCCTACGACACGCTCGATGCGGCGACGAAGAAGCGGCTCGAAGGCCTCAAGGCGGTGAACTACTATGTCTACAATTCGGTCAAGCGCAACGACAAGCAGGCGGTCGACGCCTCGAGCCAGGCGGTGCATCCGGTCGTGCGCACCCACGATGAGACCGGACGCAAGGCGCTCTACGTCAACCGTCTGATGTCGGTACGCATCGAGGGCATGGAAGAGGCTGAGAGCGACGCGCTGCTCAACGCGCTGTTCGATCATTCGGAAAAGCCCGAATTCGTCTACACGCATGTCTGGCGTAAGGGCGACCTTATCGTCTGGGACAATCGCAATTCGAGCCACGCGCGTACCGATTTTCCTGCCGATCAGCGCCGACTCCTCCTGCGCACCACCGTTAAGGGCAATTGCCGGCCCTATTAGCAACCTCGCGCGGGCATCTCCCGCGCATCACATGCCGGGCCACCTGGGTTTGGGAGCCAATTGTGAAGACACTGGTCATCGAACACACCGCGCCGTTCCAGGGCCTGCCGGAGCTGGTGGCCGACGCCGAAGGCCTGTTCGCCCGCGAGGGCCTGAAAATCGAGTGGGCCAACACCAATGTGGGCGTCGACCGCAGCGCGCGCACCGACGTGTTCGATCCGAAAGGCCTCGATCCGTTCCGCAGCCATGGCCGGCTGCTCGAACAGGGCAAAGCCGACATGTACAATGCCTGCGAATGGGGCAATTACTGCCGCGTGCAGGCGACCGGCGTGAACAGCCGCCAGCTCGGCCGCCGCGCCATCGTCACCTACGCCGCCATCGCGGTGCGGCCGGATTCGCCGGTCTACACGCCGCCGCAGCTGGCGCGCCGCAAGGTCGGCGTGCCGTTCTATTTCGGCACGCATTATCTGGCGCTGCACATGCTGGAAGGATTTGTGCCGCGCGAGGACATCGTGGTGTGCAGCGTGCCGCACGGCTCGCGCTTCCGCTTCGATCTGTTGATGAACGGCGAGATCGACGCCACGACGCTGACCGAGCCTTACGTGACGCTGGCGGAGAAAAAGGGCTGCCGGCTTGTCTGTTCGGCGTTCTATCACGGCACCCAGGTCGGCACCGACAAGATCGATGCCGAGACGATGGGCGCCTATAACCGCGCCGTTGGCGAAGCGGTGCGGCGCATCAACGCCAACAAGCGCGGCTATCTCCATTATTTCATCGATTATCACAAGGCGCGCGACCCGGAGATCGGCACGCTGTCGCCCGACGAACTGCGCGAAAGCCGGCTTGTCGTCTGCGAGCCGGCGCCGATCCCGCTCGACGAGATGCAGCGTACCTACGACTGGGTGAAGAGTTGGGGCATGCTGAAAACCGCGCAAACCCCGCTCGATCTGGTCAACATGGATGTGCAGTCAAGGGCGCACGCCGCGGCGTGAAGCCAAACCTGCTTGACGCATTTGCGCGCTTGACTGATGGTGGGAACGCCGCGCAATCGGCAATGTCCCGTGAGCACAGGACAGCCGTGGAACCGCCAGACCTGCCGTCGCCGCTGTGTTTCGTGCTGATGCCATTCGGCCGCAAGACGGATGCGGCCGGACGCGTCACCAATTTCGATTCGGTATTCAAAAAAATCATCGCTCCTGCCGTCGAGCAGGCGGGGCTGGAGCCGATCCGCGCCGATGAGGAAAAGATCGGCGGCACCATTCATAAGCCGATGTTCGAGCGGCTGATGTTGTGCCACTACGCAGTCGCCGACATCACCGGCGCCAATCCCAACGTGTTCTATGAGCTCGGCATCCGCCACGCGCTGCGGCCTTCGAGCACCGCCATCGTGTTCCTCGAAGGCACCGTGATTCCGTTCGACATCGCCCTGGTGCGCGGCATTTCGTACAGGACGGACGCTGCCGGCGAACCGGTCGATACCGAGGGCCCGATCGCGGCGATCGCGTCGCACCTTGCGGCGGCGCGGCACGAGCCGCACGACGACAGCCCGCTCTTTCAGTTGCTCGACGTGTTGCCGCATTGGCAGATCGATCATGCCAAGACCGATGTGTTCCGCGAACAGATCGATTATTCGAAGCGCTACAAGAAACGACTTGCCGACGCGGTGCGCGCCGGCGCCGAGGCGGTTAAAGAGATCGCCGCCGAGGCGGCGCTGAAAAATCTCAACGACATCGAGACCGGCATCATCGTCGACCTTTATCTGTCATTGCGCGATGTCGAGGCTTATGAGGCGATGATCGACCTCTACGAGCGCATGCCGCAACCGCTGCAGCGCGCCAAGATGATGCGCGAGCAGCTTGGCTTCGCGCTCAATCGCGCCGAGCGTTTTGAGGCCGCCGAGAAGGTGCTCAAGGAAGTCATCGCCGAGTTCGGCGCTTCCAGCGAGACCAACGGACTGCTCGGCCGCATCTACAAGGACCGCTGGACCAAGGCGAAGGATGCCGCCCGCCCGGAAGCGCGCAGCCTGTTGCGGCGGGCGATCGATACGTATCTGGAGGGTTTCGAAGCCGACTGGCGCGATGCCTATCCGGGCATCAACGCGCTGACCCTGATGGAGCAGCAGGACAAGCCCGATCCGCGCAAGGCGCGCATCCTGCCGGTCGTGACTTATTCGGTGACGCGCAAGGCGGCGAAGAGCGCCGATTATTGGGATTACGCGACCTTGCTCGAGCTAGCCGTGCTCGGCGATGATCGTGATGCCGCCGACGAAAATCTGGCGGAAGTCGCTTCGCATGCGCGCCACGGCTGGGAGGTGCAATCGACCAGGCGCAATCTCGGCCTCATCCGCGCGGCGCGTGAGGCGCGCAACGAGGATGGCGACTGGATCAAGCAGATCGAGGATGAATTGCAACGCGCCGCCGAGCAGCTCCAGCCGGCAGGCTAAGCAAAATCCGATTCGATTAAACCGTCATTGCGAGCAAAGCCAAGCAATCCAGCGGCGGAGGTCGCCGGCTCCTGGATTGCTTCGTCGCCGTTCGGGCTCCTCGCAATGACGCGCACTCACATATCCTTGCGCGGGTCGTAGGACTTGTCGGCCTTCCAGGTCTTCATCAGCGCGTCGAGATCGGCGTCGCTCTGCTCCGGCAGCACGATGCGTATGGTGGCCAGGAGGTCGCCGTGGTGGCCCTTGGCCGGAAAGCCCTTGCCGCGCAGCCGGAAGGTGCGGCCGCTATTGGTCCACGCTGGAAGCGTCAGTTCGACATGGCCGTCGAGGGTGGGGACCCGCACCTTGCCGCCGAGCGCCGCCTCGTAAAGCGTGATCGGCAGATCGAGTTTCAGGTCGGCACCGTCGAGCGTGAACAGATGATGTGGTGCGACCGCGATCGTGATCATCACATCGCCCGCGCCGCCCTGTCCGGGCATGCCCTGGCCGCGCACCCGTACATTCTGACCGGTAGTGATGCCAGACGGAATCTTGACGTTGATGTCCTTTCCGGTCGGCAGCCGCAGCCGGCGCGTCACGCCCTTGGCGGCCTCCGGCAGCGTGATTGTTGCTTCGGCATGCACATCGGCGCCGGTGCCGAAATCCTCGGCTTCGAAATGCGTGCCGCCGCGGCCCGCCCCGGCGCCGGCGGCGCCGCCAAAGGCCTGGCGCAAAATGTCCTCGAAGCCGGCGCCGCCAAAGCCGCCGCCGGCTCCCGCGCCTGCACCCCTGCCGCGCCGGGTGCGCGTGAAGCCTTCAGGGCCAAAATGGAAGGACTCGAAATTCCCATCGCCGCCGCCGAAGCCGGCGCCCGGCTGTGCCCCGGCGCCATAGCCTTCAAAGCCCTGAAATTTGGGCTTGCCCTCGGCGTCGATCTCGCCGCGGTCGTAGGCCTTGCGCTTATCGGCGTCGCCGACAATCTCATGCGCGGCATTGAGTTCGGCAAAACGCGTCGCCGCCTTGGGATCGTTCTTATTGGCGTCGGGGTGCAGCTTCTTGGCGAGCCGCCGATAGGCGCTCTTGATCTCGGCTGCACTCGCTTTGCGATCGACGCCCAACACCTCATAGGGATCGCGCATCCCCGCGGACTCCAAATCATGCTTGGGGCCGGCCCCGCCGCCCACTAACCCATGTTAAGCATTAATATGTGGGCGTAACGGGGCCGAGTTGCAATGCGTTGCCCCGATCGTCCGCGCCGGCCCTCAGCCCGAACTGATCGGCTTGAGGTCCTTGACCTGCCATCCGCCGCGGGCGCTGCGGCAGGCCGAGCCCTGCAGCCAGGCCTGGGCGCCGCCGTTAATGTAGCTCGCAAGAAAATTACGGCAGGATTGGCCGCCTTCGCTGTAGGCGGCGGCGAGCGGGGTGATGTTGCCGCCAACGCCGGTTTGCGGATTGCTCCACGGTACGCTGTTGCCCTTGCCGCCGCGTTCCAGCGCGTCGGCCGCGGCGGCCCGCGCATAGGCAAGGTCGGCTTCGGAAACCTTCGTTGCGGCGGGGCTGGGCTTGGATGACGTGTGGCTGATCGAGCCGCTGACGTCGGCCTGGGCGTCCGGCTTCGAAAGTATCGATTCAAGCTGATAGGAGCAGCCGCCGGCGGCCAGTGCGGCGCCGAGCGCAACCGCCAGCGCAAGTCGTCGCGCCCCGCATAGGCGGCTCGTCACGCTTCCACTATATAAAGACCGGCGAATAACGCGCCGGCCGGCCCACACACTCAACGCGAGACCCCACAGCCAATGACTGACGCGGCCCCCATAGAGCACTCGAGCCGGTTAACGGGCGGTGACTTTACCGAGGCCGCTGAGCCGTTCCGGCTGTTCGGGGAGTGGTTTGCCGAGGGCAAGCGCGCCGAGCCGGTCAACCCGGACGCCATGGCGCTTGCCACCGTCGATGCGGACGGTCTGCCCAACGTTCGCATGGTGTTGCTGAAGGGCTTCGATGAGCGCGGCTTCGTGTTCTACACCAACCTCGGCAGCGTGAAGGCGCACGAGCTCGACGGCGCGCCGCGGGCGGCGCTGACGTTCTACTGGAAGACCTTGCAGCGCCAGATCCGGGTGCGCGGCTCGGTGGAACCGGTCTCCGCCGCGGAGGCCGATGCCTATTTTGCCACCCGCTCGCGCATGGCGCAGATCGGCGCCTGGGCGTCGAAGCAGTCGACGGCGCTCGAAAGCCGCATGGCCTTCGAGAAGGCCATCGCCCGCTTCACCGCCAAATTCGGCATCTGTACGGTGCCGCGGCCGGACTTCTGGTCGGGCTACCGCGTTGCGCCGGTCGAGATCGAATTCTGGCAGGAACGGCTCTACCGCCTGCACGACCGCATCGTGTTCCGGCGTGCCGATATGACGGTGCCGTGGACCAAGACGCGGCTTTATCCGTGAGCCGCGTCATTGCGAGGAGCGATAGCGACGAAGCAATCCAGGGCAGCCTCGCCGCTTTAGCATGCCGCACTGGATTGCTTCGCTTCGCTCGCAATGACGGGTAGTATGTAAAAATGCCGACGTCCAATCAGCCACGCCGCACGCTTCTGCTCACCGGAGCAAGCCGCGGCATCGGCCATGCCACGGTCAAGCGGTTTTCCGCCGCCGGCTGGCGCGTCGTCACCTGCTCGCGCCATCCGTTTCCGGAGAATTGTCCGTGGGAGGCGGGACCGGAGGATCACATTCAGGTCGATCTGTCCAACCCGGACAACACTGACGAGGCCATTGCGGAAACCAAGCGCCGCCTCAACGGCGAACTGCATGCGCTGGTCAACAACGCGGCGATCTCCCCCAAGGCGCCCGGTGGCAAGCGGCTCGGCTCCATCGATACGGCGCGCGACGACTGGCACCACGTGTTTCAGGTCAATTTCTTCGCTCCGATCATGCTCGCACGGGGGCTGCTCGACGAACTTAAAGCCGCCAAGGGCTCGGTGGTCAACGTCACCTCGATCGCCGGCGTGCGCGTGCACCCGTTCGCCGGCGCGGCCTACGCCACCTCGAAGGCGGCGCTCGCCGCGCTCACGCGCGAGATGGCGTCAGACTTCGGCGCGCTCGGCGTGCGCGTCAACGCCATCGCGCCCGGCGAGATCGACACCGCCATGCTGTCGCCCGGCACGGAAAAGATTGTCGAGCAAATCCCACTGCACCGTCTCGGCACGCCCGACGAGGTGGCCAAGATCATCTATGTGCTCTGCACCGACACCTCGTCCTACGTGAACGGCGCCGAGATCCACATCAACGGCGGCCAGCACGTCTAGTGTCTCGGCAAAGGAGATCGACATGATCCGCAAAGCGAAGGCCGTCTGGCGCGGCACCGGCCGCGCCGGCAACGGCGAGCTGTCGAGCGATTCCGGCGTGCTGGCTAACACGCCCTATTCGTTCCGCACCCGGTTCGAGAACGAGAAGGGCACCAACCCGGAAGAACTGATCGCCGCGGCGCATGCCGGCTGTTTTACAATGGCGTTCGCCTTCGGGCTGCAGGCCGCGGGCTTCACGCCCGACGAGCTTGCGACCGAAGCTGCAGTCACGCTGGAGCCGGAAGGGCAGGGGTTTCGCATCAGCCGTTCGGAGCTCACGCTGCGCGCCAAGGTGCCGAATCTCGATGCCGCCAAGTTCGCGGAACTGGCCGGCGCCGCCGAAAAGAATTGCCCGGTATCCAAGGTGCTCAAGGCCGAGATCACGCTCGACGCGAAGCTCGTTTAACCTCTCCCCGCCGCGCGGGGAGAGGTCGAGCGAACGAAGTGAGCGAGGGTGAGGGGGCCTTTCCGCGATTCTGAGCGGCGCGGATGGTCCGGCAGCGCTGGAGACGAGCCCTCGAAGCCCAGCCCAGTGGAGAGACCCCTCATCCCGACCTTCTCCCGGCACGCGGGGAGAAGGAGAGGTTTAAACAACCTGGCTATCGAGAATACGGTCGCTGGCGGCGATGCGCGCCGACGCGTTGGACGCAAGCTCGATGCGCGCCGCGGCGAGGTCGCCCGGCGTGCGCACGGATTGCTCGTCCAGCATCCATTGATAGGAGAACGCGTAAACGAAAGCACAGCGCGCGTAGCGTATTTGCGAATAGCGCATGAGCCGCGCGTCGAGCGGCGCGTCGTTCGCCAGCACTTCGCGCGCCAGCACGTAGCCGTCTTCCGCCGCCATGGCGGCCCCTTGGGTGAGGTGCGGCGGGAAGGTGTGCGCGGCGTCGCCGCCAAGAACGACTCTGCGGCGAAACCACGGCCACGGCAGCAAGAGCGGTACGATCGGGCTGTAGACGATGTCGGAGTCCTTGTTGAGCGCGGCCGCGACGCCGGCCACATAGCTGCCGTAGCCAAAAAGCCGCTGCCGGAACAGCTCGGCATAATCCTCGCGCGGAAATATCGCGTCCGGTAGTTCGGGACGGATGTGAAAGACGTACATCAGGTCGTCGGCGAGTGGCATGGCGCCGGTCTTGCTGCCGATACCTTGCAGAAATTCCATGCCGCGTACGTCGTCGTGCCGCGGCACCTGCACGCGCCAGCCGCCGTAGCCGGACGGCCGCGGCACGAATGCCGTGCCGAACAGATGCGCGCGCGTCGCCGAGCGGATGCCGTCGAAGCCGACAACCAAGTCGAAAGCCGCTGTCCGGCCGTCCGAGAACGTCACCGTCGCGCGCTCGGGGTCGTCGTCGATATGGGTTGCGGTCATGCCGGTACGGACCGTGACGCCAGCGTGCGTTGCCGCCGCCAGCAAAATTTCGTGCAGCCGCAGCCGCGACAGCGCGCACACGGCGGGCAGCCTGTCGTCGCCCATGAGAAATTTGTGCTCGACGATCAGCGTGCGGTCGGGATCGAAAATCCACATGCGGTCGTAGGCGAACCCGCTCGCCAGAATCTCCGGCAAAACCCCGAGCGCATCGTAGACGCGCAGCGCATTCGCCGGCTGACCCAGCCCAACCCCCGGCACATCGAAAGCCGGCCGGCGCTCGATCAGCAACACTTCGACGCCGCGCTGCGCGAACGCAGTTGCCGCCGTCAAGCCGCCGACGCCGCCACCGACCACCAACACGCGCTGGATCTTGCTCATCGCTGCTGTGCCGGACGGGAAAGCGTTAGTCGGTCTCGTTACCGTGCGGAGAGACGCGGGAATAAAGGATCGTCAGCAAGCGCGATGCCCTGCTCTTCGGTCATAGAGCCGTTGCGCTCCATGGTGGCGATGACGTGCCGGTAGCGGGCCATCGCACGCGGTCCCGACGGGTCGGCACCAAAACGCGCGGGATCATTTGGCAGGCCGGCCATGTAGATGCACTGCGCTTGGTCGAGCTGCCGCAGCGGCGTGTGGAAATAGGCTTCCGCGGCCGCCGGCACGCCGATGGTCCGGCGTCCGAGATAAACACCGTTCAAATACAACTCCAGGATTTTCTGCTTGCTGAAATCGTGCTCGACCACGAGCCCGCCCAACACGACCCGGAGCTGGCTTGCGACCTCGGCGAAATCGGAAGGCTGATGGCGCGGAACGCGCAGGATCATCCGCGCCAGCTGCAGCGTTATGGTGCTGCCGCCGTGATCGACGTGCGGGTTCTGCGCATCCTCGACCAGGGCCCGCGCCAGTGCCAGCGGGTCGATGCCGCCATGCAGCAGAAAGCGCTTGTCCTCGACCGAAATGAGGGCCTGCGAGAGACGGGGCGGAATGTCCGCATAGTCGACGTAGATCCGATGATGCCGGGTTGCTTGCTCGCGCAGCCATTGCGGATATGCGGCGATCGTCGCTCCATCTGCCGAATGGGCGAGTGCGCCGCCGATCGCGCGTGCGGTGGGCGGTAGGAAAAGCAGTGTGAGCAGCGCGGCGAGGGCCGTTCCGACAAAAATCGCGGTCCGCAGGCGACGGTGCGGTGGAGCTTTTTCGAGCATGGTGCGGCGACGGCCTACGATCGAATCGCGATGGAATTGTGCCCTGCGAGCTTCCGAGGGCGATCACGGTAAGCGTTCAAGCATACAGGAAATCCAGGACCGCGGTTTCGGCGAGAACCGCCTCCGGAATCGAGTGGCGCGCGGAGCGAGCGCGTTCCTCGGCGCTCTGGGTCGCCTGCAGGTAGGCGCCGAGGTGGCGGGCCCGCTCGATGATCTTGTTGCCCTCGGGCAGGCGCTCGGCCTCGAAGCGGCGCAAGGCCGCGACCAAATCGTCGCCGTCGAGCGCTCGTGCCAGCGCGGCGGCATCGTCGGCCGCCTTGGAGACGCCGGCGGCGACGTGCGGGCGTGCCACGAAGGCGGCGTCGCCGACGATGGCGACGCGGCCGAACGCAAGCTTTGGGCTGGCGAGATCGTAAATCGGCTGCAGGATCGGCTCGTCGATCAGTCGCACGATGGCCCGAAACTGCGGCGGCAACAGCTGCTCCGCGGCCGCGCGCATCGCGGCGATAGCCTCGCGGCGAATGAGCGGCGGCGGGATCGAGATCGAATGCGTGACGCCAGCGTCGTCGGTGAGGAGCCACGGCAGTTCGTTCGCTTCGTCCGCCGGCCGGTACCAGACGACATTGCAGCGGCGGTGGCCGGGACGAAGGTCGCCGTTCGGGCCCGCCACCGGATAGAACAAGCATTGCTCGCCGGGCGGCAGGCAAAACGTCATCGACTCGAACAACTCGCGATGGATCGCGGGCGGTATTGCGCTTTCGGGCAGCAGCGCCCGCCAGGCGCAATAGCCGGCATAGAGCGGAACCGCCTCCGGCAGGCATTGGCCGCGCACGGTGGAGCGCAGCCCGTCGGCGCCGATCAGCACGTCGCCCGCGGCGGCCGAGCTATCGGCAAACTGTGCGACGACGCTCGTCTCGGTTTGTTCAAAGCCCTTAAGCCCGCGGCCGCGGTGATAATGCCCAGCCGGAAAGGCATCGCGCAGCACGCGATAGACCCGCTCCCAGGCGGTCAGCACTTGCGGGCATTCGATGGTCAGGACCGTGCGGCCGTCGATGTCGAGGAGTTTGCGTGTTCGCGCCAGCACGCCGAGATCGCGAGTGTCGAGGCCGAGCGCGTCGAGCCGCGCGATCAATTCGGCCTGCGCCACGATGCCGGCGCCGCGGCCGGAAAGCTCGCTCTCGACCCGTTCGAACACATCGACGGTCCAGCCGCGCCGCTGCAGCATGATGGCGGCCAGAAGCCCGCTCATCGAGCCGCCGATGACCAGCGCGCGGTGTTGCCTTGTCATACCCAGAGATTCCGGCCTGTTCATCAAGCTATTTCAAAAAGCGGCGCAGTTTTCTATATTGTGCCCAAAATTACTGGAGGTATGCCATGGCTCTGACGATGCTGGATAAATCGACCGACCGTGCCGACACATCGGCGTGGCCGCCTGCGATCGCCGCCGAATTCGAGCGCGAGGAGCGCAACCACAATGGCTGCGTCGGTTCGACGCTGCTGTCCGAGGACGAGCGCGTGCGGGTCTGGATCATCCGGCTTACGCCCGGCGAGCGCATCGGCTTTCACCGCCACGTACTCGACTATTTCTGGACCTCGGTGTCGGGCGGCAAGGGCCGCCAGCACCTGACGGACGGCACCACCGTCGAATTCACCTATAAGCCCGGTGAGACCCGCCACGAGACCTACGGCCGCGGCGAGTACAAGGTGCACGATCTGGAAAACCTGGGCGACAAGGACATGGTCTTCATGACCATCGAGTTCCTCAACAGCGCCAATAAGCCGCTGCCGATTCCAGATCAGGTGCGCGCTGCGGCCTGACTGCGCCGCGCGCTGAAACCTTCCGCTGACGTCGTCATGGCCGGGCTTGTTCCGGCCATCAACGTTTTTGTCTGGCTTGTCGCCAAAGACAAGCACGCCCGCGACAGGCGCGGGCATGGCAACTCACCGTTCCAGCCGCGCGACGATCTCCGTATGCTCCGAATAGCGGAACTGATCGACCGGCGTGACTTCCGTGAGCCGATAGCCGCCGCGCACCAGTTCGGCGGCGTCGCGCGCGAATGTTCCGGCGTTGCAAGAGACGGCGATGACGCGCGGCACGCGGCTTGCCGCAAGTGCGCGCGCCTGCGCCAAGGCGCCCTGGCGCGGCGGGTCAAACACCACGGCGTCGAACTTTTTCAGTTCAGCCCCGGCGAGCGGATCCTTGAACAGATCGCGCGTCGCGGTCTCGACCGGTTTTAGACCCGCAGCGGTCGATGCGGCGCGCTTGAGCGCGGCCACGGCGGCCTCATCGTCATCCACCGCAAACACGCGGGCGCGCGCTGCCAGCCGCAGCGCGAACGGACCGACGCCGCAAAACAGATCGGCGACGTGTCTGGCATCGGTGCAGCCGGCGAGCACGAGCCGCGCCAGCACGGCTTCGCCTTCGGCCGTCGCCTGCAGGAACGCCGCGGGCGGCAGCGCCACGGTCGCCGTGCCGATGCGCTGCGTCGGCGCGCGGGCCTGCGCGATCATCTCGCCATGGCGCGTAAGCCGTGCGAGATTGTGTGCGGCGGCGATGCGGGCGAGCGCCGCCATCAGCGGCGGCTTGAGCGGACCAGAGCCGCGCACATCGACATCGAGGCCCGCATCGGTCGCGGTGACCGCAATGTCGAGCGGCTTGTCCGTCGCATTGAGTGCCTCGGCGAGGGCCCACGCCGCTGGCAGCGCGCCGTCGAGACTCTTGGCCAGCACCGGGCAGCGATCGATCGAGACGATGCGGTGCGTGCGCGCCGCCGAGAAGCCGACTTCCAGGACGTCATGCGTGCCGCGCCGGGCATGAAACACCGCGCGGCGGCGGCCGTCGCCATGGGCGTCGATGAGGCCGCTGACCGGCGTATCGAGGCCCGCCTGCCGCAGCGCCTCGAGCACGAGGCCGTGCTTCCAGGCGCGATAGGGTGCGCTCTGCCAGTGTTGCAGAGTGCAGCCGCCGCAGACGCCGAAATGCGGACAGATGGGCGCTACGCGTTCGGTGCTCGGTCGCTCGATGTTGAGCAATTGGCGTCGGTCGGGATGGCCGGGCCAGTCTTCGACTTCGATACTCTCGCCCGGCAACGTGCCGGGAACATAGATCGGCCCCTCGGGGCCGTCGGCGATGCCGTCACCGCGATGGCCAAGCCGGGCGATTGTCAGCCGCTCAACCACGCTCCGCCTCGATGAGAAACTCGCGATTGCCGTTGCCGCCCAGAACAGGCGAGGAGATAACGCCGCCGACGCGCCAGCCGCGCGCGGTGAGAAATTGCTCGATGTCGGCACAGACTGCGTCGTGCACTTTGGCATCGCGCACGATGCCCTTCTTGACCGCACGGCGTCCGGCCTCGAATTGCGGCTTGATCAGCGCGATCAGCGTGGCGCGCGCTTCAAGAAGCTTTTCGGCCGCCGGCAGCACCAGCTTGAGCGAAATGAAGCTCACGTCGACGGCGGCAAAGTCCGGACGATGCGCCAGACGCGCAGCATCGAGCGTGCGAATATCGCTGTCCTCGATGGAGACGATTTTCTCATTGCCGTGGAGCCGCGGGTGAAGCTGTCCGCGGCCGACATCGATCGCATAGACGCGCCGCGCGCCGCGTTGCAGCAGCACCTCGGTAAAGCCGCCGGTCGAGGCGCCGATATCGAGGCAGATGAGACCGGCTACATCGAGCGCAAAATGGTCGAGCGCTGCCGCAAGCTTGACGCCGCCGCGCGACACGTAAGGGTGCTCCGGAGCAGCCTCGATCGCCGCCGCGTCGGAAATCTCCTCTGAGGCTTTGCGCAACTGCACGCCGTCGGCGCGTACCAGGCCGGCAGCAATCGCGGCTTGCGCGCGGGCGCGGCTTTCAAACAAGCCGCGCGCGACCAAAAGCCGATCGGCGCGTTGTTTGGTCATTGCTCATCGTATGCGCGTCGTGGCCGGACTCGGGCCGGCCATCCACCTGTTTGGACTCATGGAACCCTAAGACGTGGATGCCCGGCACAAGGCCGGGCATGACCAGGCTTAAAAGCATTGGCCGACCTTACGATCGGACAAGCTTCACCGTCTCGCCGCGGATGTTCTGGCCGAGCGCTTCGAACACCTTGGCAACGATGCCCTTGGCGTCGAGGCCGGCCTTGGCGTACATCGCGTTCGGCGAATCCTGGTCGATGAAAATGTCGGGCAGCACCATCGAACGGACCTTGAGGCCGCGATCGAGCGCGCCGTGCTCGGCGAGCGCCTGCAGCGCAAAGGAGCCGAAGCCGCCGATCGAGCCTTCTTCGATTGTGAGCAGCACTTCGTGCTCGCGCGCGAGCCGCAGCAGCAGGTCGACGTCGAGCGGTTTGGCGAAGCGCGCGTCGGCAACCGTGGTCGACAGCCCGAACGCGGCGAGTTCGTCGGCGGCCTTCAGGCATTCGCCAAGCCGCGCGCCGTAGGAGAACAGCGCGATCTTTGAGCCCTCGCGCACGATGCGGCCCTTGCCGATCTCGAGCGGCTTGCCTTCCTCGGGCATCGGCACGCCACTGCCTTCGCCGCGCGGGTAGCGCAACGCCGACGGCCGGTCGTCGATCGCGACCGCCGTGGCCACCATGTGAACCAGTTCGGCTTCGTCGGCTGGCGCCATCAGCACAAAGCCGGGCAGGCAGCCGAGATAGGCGATGTCGAACGCGCCCGCATGGGTCGGCCCGTCGGCGCCGACGAGGCCTGCGCGGTCCATGGCAAAACGCACCGGCAGCCGCTGGATGGCGACGTCGTGCACCACCTGATCGTAGGCGCGCTGCAGGAACGTCGAGTAGATCGTGGCAAATGGCTTGAAGCCTTCGGCCGCAAGTCCTGCGGCGAAGGTGACGCCGTGCTGCTCGGCGATGCCGACATCGAAGGTCCGGTCGGGAAACTCTTTCTGGAACAGATCGATGCCGGTGCCCGAAGGCATGGCGGCCGTGATGGCGATGATCTTGTCGTCCTTGCGCGCCTCTTTGATCAGGCTTTCGCCATAGACCTTCTGGAAGGCCGGGGCCGCCGCCTTGGCCTTGACCTGCGCGCCAGTCGCGACGTCGAACTTGACCACGCCGTGGTACTTGTCGGCGGATTTTTCCGCCGGCTCGTACCCTTTGCCCTTCTGCGTCACGACATGAACGAGGATCGGCCCGTTCTTCATGTCGCGCACGTTCTTCAGCACCGGCAGCAGGTGGTCGATATTGTGGCCGTCGATCGGCCCGACATAGAAGAAGCCGAGTTCATCGAACAGCGTGCCGCCGGTCACCAGGCCGCGCGCGTATTCCTCCATGGCGAGCGCGCGCTGCTCCAGCGTCTTGCTCGGAATGTGCTTGGCGATCTGGCGCAGGATCTTCCGCACGCGGTGATAGCCGCGTCCGGAGACGCGCCGGGCCAGGTAGGCGGACAGCGCGCCGACCGGCGGCGCAATCGACATGTCGTTGTCGTTGAGCACGACGATCAGCCGCGAATCCATCGAGCCGGCATTGTTCATCGCCTCGTAGGCCATGCCGGCCGACATCGCGCCGTCGCCGATCACGGCGATGACGTTGTTGTCCTTGTGCTGCAGGTCGCGCGCCACTGCCATGCCGAGCGTAGCCGAAATCGAGGTCGAGGAATGCGCTGCGCCGAACGGGTCGTACTCGCTTTCGGCGCGCTTGGTGAAGCCGGACAAGCCGCCGCTCTGGCGCAGGGTGCGGATACGGTCACGGCGCCCGGTCAGGATCTTGTGCGGATAGGCCTGATGGCCGACGTCCCAGACCACCCGGTCCCGCGGGGTATCGAACACATAGTGCAGCGCCACAGTCAGCTCGATGACGCCGAGGCCGGCGCCAAGATGGCCGCCGGTCGTGGCGACGGCATCGATTGTCTCTTGGCGCAGTTCGTCGGCGACTTGGCGCAGCTGGCTCTCATCGAGGCGGCGGAGATCGTCGGGAGTTTTGATAATATCGAGCAAAGGAGTTGATCGAATGGTCACGCTAAGCTCCACTATTCTTCGGCCTAACGGCTTTTATTGGGGTTGAGTGCGCGCCCAGTTACCGACCGGAACACGTAAATTTTATTGATTTTACACCAGTCTGGACCGGGGAAGCAATTTTTCGGCTTCCCCAAGGAGGGAACTCCTATCCTCCCCGACGGGTTCATTACAGTTAAGACTCCCACGTCCCAAACGGTCCAGCTTATGGTAGGGACTCGAGGGCGGTTTTGCCATGGCGGTGGCGGCCTCATGACAAAATTCTTGCAATTACTTAGGGTTACGGAACCCTTACGTACCGAAGGGTAGGCCGCCGTGGCGCTTGAAATTTACCGCAAGAAGCGAAAATTCGGCGTGACGCCGGAGCCGCGCGGCCGCCCGGTGGGGGCGCGCGGCGGTAACCGTTATGTCATTCAAAAGCATGCGGCGCGACGGCTGCACTACGATTTGCGGCTCGAACTCGACGGGGTGATGAAGAGCTGGGCGGTCACCCGAGGACCCAGCCTAGACCCGGCCGACAAGAGGCTCGCCGTCCACGTCGAGGACCATCCCGTCGAATACAACAGCTTTGAGGGCACCATCCCGGAGGGCGAGTACGGCGGCGGCACGGTGATGATCTGGGACCGCGGCACCTGGCATCCGGACGGCGATCCCCACAAAGGCTATGCCAAGGGGCACCTCGTCTTCGACCTCGACGGCGAAAAGCTGCACGGCCGCTGGCATCTCGTGCGCATGCGCGGCCGGCCGCTCGAGCGCCACGACAATTGGCTGCTGATCAAGGCGAAGGACGGCGAGGCGCGCAGCGCGCGGCAAGAGGATATTTTGGCGGAAGAGCCGAACTCGGCCGCGACCGGGCGGACGATGGAGGAAATAGCCGGAGGCAAAGGCAAGAAGCGGGTTTGGCACAGCAATCGCCGTGCCGGTGGCGCTTCCGCTCCTTCGCCTCGATCGCAGCAGGCGTTCAAGGAGGAACTCCGCGCGTTAAGAGCAAATTCGGCCGCAGGCAAGAAGCAGTCGGGCGCGCGCGCAAAATCGCGTCGCCGCGCCCCGCGAAAGCGCGCAGAGGGAGCCCGAACAAAGGCGAAGCCGAGCGAGAGCGGGCAAAAACCAGGAAAGAAAAAAGCATCGGGCAACGGCCGGGCGGTGGGAAAGTGCACCGCGCTTCCCGATTTCATTCCGCCGAGCCTCGCCGTGCAGCGCGACACGCCGCCGAGCGGCGCTGCTTGGCTGCACGAGATCAAATTCGACGGCTACCGCATCGAGGCGCGTCTCGACCACGGCAAAGTGACTTTGCTGACACGCAACCGGCAGGACTGGACGCACCGCTTCAAGCCGATCGCCGCGGCGGTCGCCGAGCTGCCGGCCAAAACCGCGCTGCTTGACGGTGAACTGGTCGTCGAGGATCAGAAAGGCCTGTCGAGCTTTTCGCTGTTGCAGACCGATCTGAAAGCCGGCCGCAGCGATCGCTTCGTCTATAACGTCTTTGATCTTCTGCATCTTGACGGCCGCGATCTGACCGGACTGCCGCTCACCGAGCGCAAGGCCATTCTGCAGCAACTGTTGCCGACGGGAAGCGATGGCCCGATCCGCTATGTCGAGCATTTCGACGGCGACGGCCGCGTCATTTTCGAGAATGCCGAGAAACTCAATTTCGAAGGCATCATCTCCAAGCTGCGCGACGCACCGTATCGTTCCGGCCGCACCGACAATTTCGTCAAGATCAAAGCGCACGACGAGCAGGAATTCATCGTGGTTGGATTTTCACCGTCGGCGGCGATGCCGCACGCAATCGGAGCGCTCACGGTGGCGTTCCACGACAACGGCGAATTGCGCTACGCCGGCCGCATCGGCACCGGCTATACGCGCGATACGGCGCGCGACCTGTGGCGCCAGCTCGACGAGATGCGCAGCGAACGGCCGCCGCTCGCCGTGCCGAAGACCGAGCGGCGCAAAGACGTGATCTGGGTCAGGCCGCAGCTCGTCGTCGAGGCCGAATATCGCGGCATCACCCATGACGGACTCCTGCGCCAGGCCGCCTACAGGGGCGTGCGCGAGGACAAGCCGGCGCGCGAGGTGGTCCGCGAGCGGCCGGCGGCCGCGGCCGCTTCGCGCGGGCAGGCCGTGCGGCGATCGGCGGGGAGCAAAACCGGAACTGACAGGACGCCGCCGCGCGGGCCGCGCAGTGATACCGTCGCCGATGTGCGCCTCACGCATCCCGACCGGGTTTATTGGCCGGACGACGGCGTCACCAAAAGGGAGCTGGCCGAATACTACGCCTCGGTGTGGGATTGGCTTAAGCCGCACATTCTCAACCGCGCGCTGTCGCTGGTGCGCGCGCCGGAAGGCATCACCGGAGAGACGTTCTTTCAGAAACACATCGCCGCCAACATCAAGGGATCGCCGCTGCGTCGCGCCGTGCCGGGCAAGGATCACGACGTCATCGCCGTGGACAATCTTGCCGATCTGATCGCAGTGGTGCAGTCCGGCGCGCTTGAGATTCACGTGCGCGGCTCGCGGCTCGACAGCCTGGAGACCTGCGACCGCATCGTGTTCGATCTCGATCCGGGCGAGAGCGTATCGTGGACCGACATCGTCGCCGCGGCCCGCGAGACGCGCGAGCGGCTGAAAGAGTTGAAGCTCGAAAGCTTCGTCAAGCTCTCCGGTGGCAAGGGCATTCACGTCGTGCTGCCGATCGCCGACGCCGACTGGGACACGGCGAAGGATTTCGCGCAAAAAATCGCGTTCACCATGGCGGCCGACAGCCCGCGGCTTTACCTCGCCAAGATGACGAAGTCGCTGCGCAAGGGCCGCATCTTCATCGACTATTTCCGCAATTCGCGAGAGGCCACTTCGGTCGCGCCGTATTCGTCCCGCGCGCGGCCCGGCGCTCCGGTGTCCGCGCCGGTCACGTGGACGCAACTCACTCGCACCACCGGCGCCAACGAATTGACCGTGCTCAATCTGAAACAGCGTCTACGCGCCGATCCGTGGCGCGACATCGGCAAAGTGAAGCAGCGGCTGCCCGCGAAGTGAATCTCCGATATTGCGCGGCTCCGGCGGATCGGTCCGCGTCTAGACTTGGCGTTGGGACGCCGGCCAGCTCGCAAACGCCGCGATCCAGACACCGATCACTAAGCCCATGAACGGCCACAGGCCCCACAGACACCACCAGACCGATCTGCCGGTCCGCGGGAACAGTTGCGCGAGCGGGATGACCTGCAAGGCGATGACGATCAGGACAATGACCCAATGGAAGAGTGACAATTGGCCCATCCGTTGCTCCGATACCGAGTTGCTCCGACAATGGGTTTGCTCAGAGCATGTCTCGCGTCGAGACTGCCGGTCATTGGTCGGCCGCCTCCGCGAGCCGGTTCATCGGCCTACGCCTTGTTCCACCTTGGCCACGGCAGGTGCGGTAATGTCCTTATTTCAACCGGCCACACCCGCTGAATCGTGCCATAGAGCAGGGCGGTGGTCAGGCCGATCAGGATGACGCCGTTCAGCGCCTCCAGCGCGCCCATCAGCCGCCAATGGTCGGCCAGAAAAAGCGGCTGATGGCCGTAGGTCGTGATCGCGCTCAGCGAATAGAGCATCGCCGTTTCGTTGTCGGGCGCCGCACCAAGCAGCCGATAAGTCGCCGCCCAAAGGCCGGCCTCGACCGCGTGCAAGAAGGTCGCCCAGAGCGCAGCGACACCAATGCCGAGCGCGAAAGCGTACATGAAATACCGGTGATCTCTTGCAGCGGTCAGCACCCGGGTTACTTTCAAATTGAAGAAGCCGAGCCCGATGACGTGAATGATCACGGTCAACACGATCAATGGCAGGCTCCAGACCCAGCTGTTCCACATCGATGTACCACCCCTGTCCAAATCATTCTTCACCGCCGCGGGCGGCCGCATGTGTTGCCGTGAGCCGTTGGGAAGCGCGGTGACGCTCGGTCACCGCGCTGTTCCACGTCACTTCAGTCGATCGCGGATCTTGTCGAGCCCGGCATGCGCGCAGGCATCGTCGAGCTTGGCGCCGGGCGCTCCGGCCGCGCCGATCGAACCGACCACCTCATCGCCGAGCTTGATCACCACGCCACCGCCGAAGAACATCACGTGCGGCAGCTTGGCGAGCGTTGCGATCGGACCTTCGCCCTTGGCGCGATCGGCCAGGGCGAGCGTGTCGTTCTTGAACGATACTGCCGTGTATGCCTTGTCGTGCGCGCTATCGAGCGTGTGAATGCCGGCGCCGTCGCCGCGCAGCGCGGCAATGATTGCGCCGTCGGTATCGAGGACGACGGCGGTTTCGCGATAACCCTGTTTGGCACAGGACGCGACGGCCTCACTGACCGCTTCCGCCGCGAGCGCCGCCGGAATCCTGTGTGTCACCAAAGCATCGGCGTGAGAGCTCGATGCACCGATCAGGGGTGCGGCCGCCATCACCACAACTTTACAAATGCGCTTCATGCTGACTCTCCTCGGTACCATGACAAAGCGAATAATCCCGGAATGGTGCCGCCATATTCGGCTACGGCGCGGCGGTCGGCAATGTTCGCTGTCGAGTGAGGCCGAGGTTTAGCCCCTCCGACAGCTCTGCATCCGTAATTCATTTACCGATTTTCGGTAGCAATTTACCCTTGGAGGGTACTTTGCGCATAGAGCCAAGGCAGGACAGCGCGACCCGCAAACGCACCGTCGCGCGTGAAGTGCGGCGGGCGCATGCGCTCGGCCCGATGCTTGAACCGGTCTGTTGCCCGCATTGCGCAGATTACCGGGCGGCGGCCGGCTGTCATCGCTACTGCCCGGCGGCACCGCGGCGGCTGTCGAGCGAGGGCGAGCACAGTCCGATCGAGCCGCTGGTCGCGCCGCTCGTTTTCGAGCTGAAAAAGCTCGGCATGTTCCATCCTTGCTGGTCGTGCGAGGGGCATGCCGATAGCGACGGCGGCTTGCAGAAAATTCCGCGCGTCTGGTTCTACGCGGATTCGGTCGTCCATATCCGCAGCCTGGCCGAGGCTGTCCATCAGTTGTTCGGTGCAAGCCGGCTCTCGGTGCGCTGGCAAGTTGTTCTCACCTACTCAGACCCGGACAATCCCGACACGACGTTTAGCCTGGAACCGGAATTCGCCGCGGGCCTCTCACTCGCCGCGCTACAGAAGGATCTGCGCGTCATGGCCGACGAGTTGGCGCTGATTTTTTGGCGCGCCTGCGATTCACTGGCAGCGCGCGCAGGCTGAAGTTGCCGGGCTTGATCCATTTTTTTGCTGACAGGGTTTGCGCTCATCCGGCGAGCTTAAACCGCTCGTCCTTCGGCTCAAAGCGCGCGCGAAAGATCTCCGCGTCCATCGGGTCTTCGAAGCAGTAGCGCACGAACGCGGCGTAATCATCCTCCACATACATGTCGAAATTGCCGACATGCCTGATCAGGAAATCCATGATTTCGCTGTCGTCGAACAATTGCCGCCGCGGCAGCACCACCTGATAGGGACATTCCTCGTCGAGCTTTTTCAGCCAGGCGCTGCGCTTGTCGAGGCTCGATGTTTGTCTGCTCGCTTGCTTGCTCATGGTTTGCTTCCTTCGCTGGGAGACAGACGATGCATCGTTCTCTCTTTGTTCAGGCTTGTAAAGAGCCACAAAATCCAGGGGTTTGGAGTCCAAATCGGCCCCAAGCCATGGTGTTAGTCGCATATCAAGCGATTAATCTTGACAATAGTCTCAGTTCAGGGTACTAGCGAATCAGTTCGCTCGTCCTGGGGGCGCTTTCCGGACGCGATCCGCAAGGTGGAGCGAACGCGGTACCCGCGGGGGGCCTCGCAAGCCGCTCCCGGGCGGTCCGGGCATCGTCCCTGCCGGCAATATGACCGGCGTGCCAGGTGCTTGGCTTAAGCGTGATGTAACGGACGAGGGTAACGCCTTCGCAAGTTCATCGCGTGAAGCGCGGCCTGGGCCGAGTCGTGCATGGTTCGCCCTGCGACAAGAGCCGCAGCGGAGCGCCGAGAGGCGAGCGCGCCCGCAAGCGGAAGGTTCGCGCAAGCGGATCGTCCGTGGCGCGCGTCCGCGCCCGAAGCATCGGCAGACGGTAACGCCCGCCGGTGTGGCGCGGACCACTGCATGCGCCTTCCGGCGCTCCGTCCCCTCTTGTTTGTTGGGGGCCGGTTTTCTTGCCGTGCGACAAAACTCGGGCGCTGGAACGCGCCGCGAGAACGCGATGGTATGCGGGAGAAAACGTGCCGACCGACGAACTATTCCACATCAAGCGGGACGGTACCGGTCGGCTTGCCCTGAGCGTCGAGGGTAATCTTTTCCACGCGCGCTTCGGCCTGGCGCAGCAGATCCTCGCAGCGGCGCTTGAGCGCTTCGCCGCGCTCGTAGATGGCGACGGATTCCTCGAGCGGCACTTTGCCTTCTTCCAGCCGCTTGACGATCGATTCCAGTTCATCGATCGCGCGCTCGAACGGCATCTGTTCGATATCGCCGGCCTGTTTTACGTCATTCTGCGCCATGGCTGCCTCTATCTGGGTTTTCGCTTGCGCGGGAGCGAGCGGAAAGTCAATGCGCAGCTAGCCGCGCATCAGCGCGGTGACGTGAGCGGCGACCGAATTGCCAAGCGCCTGCAGGTCGTAACCGCCTTCCAGCATCGACACGACGCGGCCTTCGCAGAAGCGATCGGCAACGTCCATCAGCTTCTGCGTCGCCCAGGCGAAGTCCTGTTCTTCCAGATTGATGTTGGCGAGCGGGTCGCGGTAGTGGGCGTCGAAACCGGCGGAGATGACGATGAGTTCGGGACGATAGTCATCAAGCCGCGGCAGGATGCGGCTTTCGAAGGCCTCGCGAAAGACTTCGCCGCCGTCGCCGGGGCGCAGCGGGGCATTGACGATGGTGTTGTGGTCGCCGGATTCGCTTTTGGCCCCGGTGCCGGGAAACAGCGGCATCTGGTGTGTCGAGCAATACATCACCGATTTGTCCGACCAGAAAATTTCCTGCGAACCGTTGCCGTGGTGCACGTCGAAATCGACGATCGCGGCGCGCGCAATGCCGTATTTCTTCTGCGCGTAGCGCGCCGCGATGGCGGCGTTGTCGAACAGGCAGAAGCCCATTGGCCGCGCGGTCTCGGCGTGGTGGCCGGGTGGCCGCGTGGCGACGAAGGCATTGGCGGCCTTCTTCGTCATCACCTCATCGACCGCAAACATGCCGCCGCCAACCGCCCGCAAAGCAGCCTCGAAGGTGCCAGGCGACATCGAGGTGTCGGCGTCGATATGAACCAACCCTTCCTTGGGCGAGGCGTCGCGGATTTCCTCGACGTAGTCCATCGGGTGACACAGGGCGACGATCTCGAGCGGCGCCAGCGGCGCGCTCACGCGATCGAGCGTCTGGAATTTTTCCGCCTCCAGCGCACGCTCAACGGCGCGCAGCCGGTCGGGCCGCTCGGGATGACCGGCGGGCGTCAGGTGATCGAGACAAGCCGGGTGAGTGATGAGGAGAGTGGACATTGGTGCAATGTAGGACGCCTTGAACGCAGGCGAAACCCGTCATGTGTCCCGAGCGCTGACATAGGCCCGTTTCCCGGGCGCAGCGCAGCACGAAGTGGTGCGCTGCAGACCCGGGATCGTCAGAAACTCCGCGCCTGCAACGGTCCCGGATCAGCGGTGCACCGCTCCGCTTCGCTGCGCGCTGCACCGCATCCGGGACACTGTGGTCTGTTAGTGTCAAGCCAGCGCAGCGCCGCCGCCGAGCAGGCCCGCTGCGCCTTCGACCACGGCGCGCTCCAGCGCCCCGGCCTGGACGGCGAAATTCTCGGCGAAGAAGCGCGCCAGCGCCGCGCGCGCGGCCGCGTCGTCGCCGGTCCGCAACGCAGCGAGCGCCTCGTTGGCCAACAGGCAGCCGCCGGCGGCAAGCCCGTAGAGCCGCAGATACGGCGTCGCGCCGGCGAGCGCCGCGTCGGCCTCGTTGATGCCGCGGTCGAGCATCCATGTGGTGGCGCGCGCGAGGCTTTCGACCGCCTCGCCAAGCCGCACGCCGGTCCAGCCGAAGGCGGGATCGTTGCTCGCTTCGACGGCCTCGACCATGCCGCGCAGGTCCTTGAGATGCGCGGTGACCGTCGCGCCGCCCGACAGCGGCAGCTTGCGCATGACCAGATCGATGGCGTGAATGCCGTTGGTGCCTTCGTAGATCGCGGCGATCCGCGAGTCGCGATAGAACTGCGCCGCGCCGGTTTCCTCGATGAAGCCCATGCCGCCGTGCACCTGCACGCCGAGGGAAGCGACTTCGATGCCGATGTCGGACGAAAATGCCTTGGCGATCGGCGTGAGCAGCGAAGCGCGTTCGTGTGCCGCTTTGCGCGCCGCGTCATCCTTGCTCCGTTCAGCGCGATCGAGCGCGATCGCGGTGGCGTAGCAGATGGCGCGCGCGGCGCCGGTCAGCGCGCGCATCGACAGCAGCATGCGCTGAACGTCGGGATGGGCGATAATCGGCGCCGAGTCCGTCGCCTTCATGCCTGGGGTGCGGCCTTGCTTGCGTTCGCGCGCGTAGGCGAGCGCCTGCTGGGTCGCGCATTCGGCAATCCCGACGCCCTGCAGGCCGACTGCGAGTCGGGCGCGATTCATCATCGTGAACATGCAGGCCATGCCGGCATTTTCCTCGCCGATCAGGTAGCCTACCGCGCCGTCGCGATCGCCCATGATCATGGTGCAGGTCGGCGAGCCGTGGATGCCGAGCTTGTGCTCGACCGAATGGGCACGGATGTCGTTGCGGGCGCCGCGCGAACCGTCGGCGTTGAGCAAAAATTTCGGCACCAGGAACAGCGAAATACCGCGCGTGCCGGGCGGCGCGTCGGGCAGCCGGGCAAGCACGAAATGGATGATGTTGTCGGTGAGATCGTGCTCGCCGTAGGTGATGAAGATTTTCTGTCCCTTGAGGCGGTAGCTGCCGTCGCCCGCGCGCTCGGCACGGGTGCGCAACGCGCCGACATCGGAGCCGGCCTGCGGCTCGGTGAGTTGCATCGAGCCGGTCCATTCGCCGGACACGAGCTTTTTCAGATAGGTCTGTTTGAGTGCCTCGGAGCCGTGGGCGTAAAGCGCATCGACCGCCGCGATGGTCAGGAGCGGGCCGACCGCGAACCCCATCGAGGCGGAGTTCCACATTTCCTGGCACGCCATGCTGAGCGTCTGCGGCAGCGCCTGGCCGCCCCATTCGGCCGGCGCGGCGAGGCCGTTCCAGCCGCCGCTGCACCAGCCCTTATAGGCTTCCTTCCAGCCCGGCGGGGTGGTCACCGCGCCGTCCTTGAACGGCATGCCGAAGGTGTCGCCGACGCGGTTAAGCGGGGCGATCACCTCGCCGGCGAAACGGCCGGCCTCGGCGAGCACGGCATCGACGTCATCCATGGTGAGATCGCCGAACAGTCCTTCGTCGATCGCGGCAGGAAGGTCCGCGGCGTATTTGAGGGCGGCACCGATGTCGGCAAGCGGGGCGCGATATGTCACCGGCGTTCTCCATAGGTTTCGACGGTGTGGACATTGGGCGGCGGCGCAATGTCGTCGGGCAGGAAAAAGTCCGCCGCGAGGTCCTTGGTGGGGTCGACGCGATAGCGTTCGAAATCAGTGACGCCGCGCGTCGCCAGAAAGCTGTCGTCGATCAGAAACCGCCCCGTGAGTTCGCGCGCCAGCGTGTTGAAAATCGCATAGGCCGCATCCGCCATGATGTCCGGCTTGCGTGCCTGGTGCATCCGCTCTTCGCCGCCGAGCAGATTTTGGATCGCTGCGGTGGCGATGATGGTGCGCGGCCACAGGGCGTTGACCGCGACGCCCTTGTCGCGCAATTCGCCGGCCAGCCCGAGCACCACGAGGCTCATGCCGAATTTGGCCATCGAGTAGGCGGTGTGCGGCGCGAACCATTTCTCCTTCATGTCGAGCGGCGGCGAAATCATCAGAATGTGCGGGTTCGGCGCCTTTTGCAGATACGAAATGGCCCATTTGGAGACGACGAAGGTGCCGCGCGCATTGATCTGATGCATCAGGTCGAAGCGCTTCATGTCGGTATCGACAACCGGCGTGAGCGAAATCGCGCTAGCATTGTTGACGACAATGTCGACGCCGCCGAACTTTTGCGCCGTTTGTTCCAGCGCGGCTTTGACCGTCGCTTCGTCGCGCACGTCGACGACGAGCGGCAGCGCCTTGCCGCCGGCGCGCTCGATCTCCTCGGCGGCCGTGTAGATGGTGCCGGACAATTTCGGATGCGGCTGCGCGGTCTTTGCGGCGATAGCGATGTTGGCGCCGTCGCGCGCGGCGCGCAGCGCAATCGCAAGCCCGATGCCGCGGGACGCGCCGGTGATGAAAAGCGTCTTGTTCGCGAGCCCCATCGCCCCTCACTTCTTGCGCGACAGAAAGGCCGCGAACGCGGCGCGCGCCTCGTCGGATTGCAGGCGCTCCTGAAACAGCGCGACTTCCGTATCGATCCGCTCCACCACATCGTCAAGCTCGCCGCGCAGCAGCCGCCGCGATACGGCGATTGCGCCCGGCGGCAGGGTCGCGATGTCTTGCGCCGCCTTGAGCGCCACTTCGTCGACGTTGGCGGGATCGACCACCTCGTTGACGATGCCGGCCTCCTTGGCGGCAGCGGCGGTCAGCGGCCGGCCCATGGCGAGCAGCGCAAAGGCGCGCGCGTGGCCCATGCGCAGCGGCGCCAGCAGGCTAGATCCGGCTTCAGGGATGAGGCCGAGCCGCGAGAACGGCGTGGCGAAGGTCGCGTTGCTGCCGGCGACGACGTAGTCGCAATGCAGCAGCATGGTGGTGCCGATGCCGACCGCGAGCCCGCCAACCGCGGCGACGAGCGGCTTCGGGTTGCGCGCCAGCGTGTGCAGGAACTCGACGGTCTTCGGGCGCAATCCGCCGCTCTGCGCGGATTCGAGAAACTCGGCGATGTCGGCGCCGGCACAGAACGCGCCGGGCGCGCCGGCGAACACGATGGCGCGGATGGCGTCGCTGGCCGCCGCTTCGCGCAACGACCGCGTCATGACTTCGTACATCGGCTGCGTCAGCGCGTTCTTCTTCTCCGGCCGGTTCAGGCGGATGGTGCGCACGGCGCCGCTGTCGGCCACGAGAACTTGATCGGACATGTGTTTCCTGTCAGTCGTACCGCCGGAGCAGCCGCGTTCACCCGCCAACGAACCCGACATACATTATTATAAGGGGCGTTCCGGCAACACTACGAACATTGATCCGTCAGGCGGCCGTCGTTATCTTGCCGGGCGCCAGCAAGGATTCCAGCGCGTTTTGGGGCGTAGCCAAGTGGTAAGGCAGCGGATTTTGATTCCGCCATTCGGAGGTTCGAATCCTCCCGCCCCAGCCAACAAAAGCACCATGCGAACAATAGCTTAGCGTGTTCTCGTATTGTTTTTGTCGGGCTTATTCTGAAGACGATTCTGCCCCTTGTTCTGAATTAAGTTCTCTTGGTGTTCGCTAAACGATGCGCGTAGCGTTTACGGGTTGCAGGCAGCGCCCGTGCAAGTGTCTGCTTCGCATAGCCCGCGTAAGCCTGCCGCGTCTTGTGCCCAGAAAGTGCACGGCCCTGTCCATCGGTGAGTTCGGCTTCCTCCAATTCCGTCATTCCGCCGTGACGGCAGGCATCGAGCGTGAACGTTGACGGTAATCCGATTTCGACCCGAAGTTTCTGAATGATCTTCTCAAACCCGCTAAAGGAATAGGGCTTGTACGTCGTCTGCTCGTTTGGACGACTTCTCGGAGGCTTCACCTCACGGAGTATCATTGGTATGCCTCTACGAGGAAGTTTGGCTAGCACCGCCTCCGCATTCTCATAAAACTTAGTCGTGATGCCGTTAGCGGTCTCTTCAAGAGGATGCCAAACGAGTTCGCCAGTCTTGTGATGCTCAATTCTGATTGCGGTTGGCCATTCGTTGCTCCGATAATCTGTCCAGCGAAGATAACCACCCAATATATTTTCGGGACGCTGCAGCCATTCAAAGCAAATGACTGCTGCTGCGGCGGCCTCCGGCCTACCCCGGTCAATGCAGCCGTTCGCGAAGGCATAAACCTGTTCGCGTGTAACAGCCACTTTCTTTTGCTTGACTCGACGTTCGCGCGTTACGCCCTCCCACGGGTTCGGCACCTTGCGATCAAACTCGTCGGGATAGAGCCGATGTACTACGCGCCACGCTTTCCGGCATAAGGCTATCGCTTTCTCTCCTTGCCGGAGCCTTTTGCCATTTGGCCCATGGATGATTTTCTCATAAATCTTGTCGGCTCCCCGAGGCGTGACTGATCGAACCGGGCGACTGCCTATCCTGTCGCCGGTTTTTGTGAGCGTATCTGCGAGTAGCAGCATTGTGCGTTCGTAGTCAGGTCGAGAACGCGGTGAGACTTTTTCTTGATATGCCTTGCTCGCTCTGTATTCGCGAAACAACCAATCAACGGTACCGAAGTGGTAGAGACGACCAGTGGGGACGCTTTCGCCACAACGCTTCGCATTCCACTCATCGAATAAGCCGTTTAGGGCAGCCGCACGGCCGCCAGTGCCGTCAGAGCCGCAAGCGACTTCGTAATCGGTGCCAAGCGGTTCGTTCGGAATCGTGCAACCCAAATTTCGATAGTAGGTAGGGACGTTCCAGTAAAATCCAGTGCGTTCGGTCGCGAGCGACTTGACGATGACATAGCGTGGGAGTCGCAATGTCATGATCACAAATCCTCGGCGAGGTCGCGGGTTAGTGCGATATTCGGTGCTATCGCTTGGTCCAGGTCGTCGCGCAGCCATAATTTGCGCCGTCCCTCGTTGATCCTCGGCTGAGGATACTCTTTACCGACCCGCCGTATGAAGCCCTCGACCGTATGCTCTCCGCAATAGGCGGCGGCGAGTTCGGCGGACATGCGCCGGGGCCAGCACCCGACCAATACAACGGGGCGCGTCATTTCGGGCCATCCCGGTTTGAGCGCGGCAAGCGAGCCAAATCGGCATCGCCACCATCCCCGCTGGTCTGTATCCCCGGCTTCCAGACGCAACGCAATCCATACCTTTCGTGTAGCCGGTGGAGGTCGCTCTTCAGTAGCCCTAGAGCGTCCGAAGGCATCTCAGGGGGCAGGAAAAGCGCAATGTCTGGGCCTGGGGAAGGTAACTGCGGCATTTGCGGCTCATCCACCGCGCCGGTTCTTATTCGCTGTTGGAGGG
Organism: uncultured Alphaproteobacteria bacterium; assembly: GCA_963729965.1. Lineage (GTDB taxonomy): Bacteria > Pseudomonadota > Alphaproteobacteria > Rhizobiales > Xanthobacteraceae > BOG-931. The sequence continues at coordinate 803,027 of CAVSPX010000014.1, read as the reverse complement.
CGAAGTTTTCGTCTTCGAGACGTTGAACGGATTCTTTAAGCTCGGCGTTTCGCGACTTGCGTTTTGTTGTTGTGTGGGCCGCTCGCAATTTCCATTTACGGAGGACCGTGTTGGGATGGTTGTAGCGAAGCCTTTCCGGCTCCGTCAGGGTAGCACGCCACTTTTCAATCTCGTCACGATGGTTTCGGCACTTCAGGAGTCGCGACCGAATGCTTTTGTCGAGTCCTTTAAACCCATTGTGTTCGATTGACACGATATCAGCGCGGCGCATAGGTGCGCTCTAAGTATCGCCTGATGGACTACGCTCCTCGCTGAACAAGAGCGGCGTGGCACGAAGTAAGTTTCAGGTTGGACGCGATACTCAAAAGGCTCGCATGTCTTCTTGCTGGCGTCGTTGGCTGCGGCGGAACTCTAATTACGCATTCGCAGAGGGCGGCGTCCGACACTTCAAACCCCACATCGTGGGAACATAACGGCTCGGTCGCTTATCTAATCGCACGTGGTCCTCACGCGATTAACTTACCGATATCCCAAAAGCAAATACCCGAAATATGTAATCGCGGCGACTATGACAGCATAAAGAGTAAGAAGGAGTGGCACGGGGAAAGAAGACCTCGACGGTAGTCGCGTTGCGGATTGGCCTTCGTTTTTGCTTTTGCTCTGCACATCTTCGCGCAGGCGACGTGCGATAGAACCCTGCGATGTCGCATTCGGGGATGACTTGCGCCCGGAAGGTAGCGAAGGATGCGGCAAGGGCGGCTGAACCTCAGGTGAACGCTGTACAATTGCCGCGAGGTGTTGGTCAATGGACGCTATCACCTTGTCCATGTGCGAATGAAAATGCTCGGTATCGACGCTGGCAGCCTGGCGAAACGCAAAATTCTTCAATCCGTCCGGCAGTTCGCTCGGTTTTGGCATCCGTGAGCGATCAATCAATACTGGAATTACCGGAATTTTCTTGTTCAGAGCCGATTCGAGTTCGATCCTTACCCAATCCGTCTCGTCCAAAATACGCTCGCCGCTTTGATCCTTACCGGTCCAATTTGGTCCAACGATGGCTACCAGCACGTCGCAGCGATCAAGGGTAGTTCGGATGTGGTCACGAAAATCCAAACCAAAAGGAATGCTGTCGATGTCCATGAACACGTTGCCCTTGCCGAAATGACCCTCAAGCCGGTCGTAAATCCGACCCGCGATCCATTTGGAGTCCTCGCGACGATAGGAAATGACAATGGTCGGCATGTGGATTAGCCGAAGTGTTAGGCCCCGCAATGGCACAGCGACAGAAAATATCAGGGAGGACGAGGTTTGGCGAGGGAGTTCTAATACGCTCTGAACAGTTGTAGGTTTCGGCGAGGATTAGGGGACCTCCATGCCGCGCCGGGACCTTGGGTTCGAAAGCGACCGAACGGCCCGAATCTTCATCTCGTATTCTCGCAAGGACATGCAATTTGCAGACAAGCTTGACGAGGCTCTCAAAGGTCGCGGCTTCGAGACTCTTATTGATCGCGAAGAAATTTATGCTTTTGAAGATTGGTGGAAACGGATCGAGGAACTTATTGCGCGTGCCGACACGGTTGTCTTCGTGCTCTCGCCAGATTCAGTTAGTTCCGATGTTGCGCTGAACGAGGTCATCAAGGCGGCCTCGCTAAACAAACGCTTTGCCCCCATCGTCTATCGTCGCGTCAATGACGATGCCATTCCAGAAGCATTGCGGCGTTTGAACTTTATTTTCTTCGACGAGCCGACAGAGTTCGAGGCGAGCGCCAACCGGCTGGCGGAAGCTCTTAAAACCGACATTGCTTGGATTTGGCGGCACACGGAACTATCCGAAGCGTCCCGTCAATGGATGGCGGCGGGCTGCGCGAACGGACTGCTTTTGCGGTCCCCACTCCTCGAAGAGGCAGAGCGTTGGATTAACTCCAGACCCCACGGCGCGCCCAAACCCACCGCTGAGGTCTCGGCATTCGTTGTCGGTAGTCGGCGCAGTGCAACCCGGAGAAAGCATTTGGCCTTCGCATATGCCATGGCTTTCCTGTTCGTGGCGATTGGCGGCTTAAGCTATTTGGCATGGTCTAATCAATTTTATCTTCGCGTTCATGCCAGCGAGCTAATCGACACCCTGTGGCCCAAGGTGATGACGCCAGACGCGGAGCAGAAGCTTACGCCGGGACAAACCTTCGCCGAATGTAGTGTCTGTCCGCAAATGACTGTAATCCCGCTGGCAGTTTCACAATGCCTGGAATGCGAATTTCTCGCGATTAATGTGGAACTCGCGTTGGACGCAGCCGGAGCGCAACTATACGAAGATCGCGCATTGGACTTGCCGCCAATGATTGGGATATCAATGTTTCTGCCATCCAATTTTGATTCGACCAAGGATCCGCTCTGGGTCGCTCTCAAGAACGCCAAACTGTATCCGCTCGTGATATACCGCCGACTACCGGACGCCCTTCCAATCAAAACGAATATCCGAGTAATTTTCATAGGCGAGAAAGGCGTGCCCCCTGAGTCAGCCGCCTATTTCCCGCCCGGCGCACGGTACAATTGGACCGTGTTGCCGCTTGGAAGAGACGTCCCCTCCCCATAGCGGAAGCCGGAACCGGCAGATAATTCCGATTTATGTCATCAGATATCCGATATCTGATGATTAGCCGCTGCACCGCGCCGAGCAGGGAATGCTGGAAATATCGAAATCGAACGTGCGCAAGGCGTTGGCGGCGAATGATGTGAGGAGGTCGAATTCGACGTTCGCGCTCTAATTGTTAATCCATCGGCCCTATTGGCGCGGCAGGCTTCTTAAGTTAAAACCAGCACTCGCACAGGGCCTCGTCAATGACTTCGACAACCTTGCAAGCGCCAAAGCCCCTGGCTACGCTTGCAGCCCGGAGATTGTGAAAGGCTTTGATCCGATAGGAGTGCGTCAGTGTTGACGGTCCCAGACTGCCGCAGGAAAGCCGCGGAGTGCATCCGCTCTGCCGAGGCGGCTACGGATCGAAAGACGCGGGAGGACTATTGCCGCACCGCGCATGCATGGATGACGCTTGCCCAGCAAGTCGAGCGCGATGCATCGTTGCGACCGTTCTCCGCTAAGCGACCGGTTGACCTGCTGCAACGCAAAGCCCGACCAGCCGATGTTATAGACGCGGCGGAGGTTCTGCGGCAGCGCCTCCGCCTCACCGACTCCGAAGACGAGCCGGTCAAGACAAACGAATAGGCCGTGCGTGCTGGGGATCAGCTAATGTCCCAAACGAACAGGCGGTTGCCGTGGTTGACCGATGCTGTCGAAAAAGGGTTCGTGATCGTCGGGACGACATGATTCTCTGCTGCCTGGCTCGTTTGGCGGCGGAGGCGGTCCGAAGTGATAAGGTTTGATGGTGCGTCCCGTTTGCGACGGGTTGTTCACCGCCACCGCGGGAAATCGGCGGAGCGGACAAAGCACCCGACAAGCGCACTACCTCTCAGGAGGCAAAATCTCCTGCGGGCACACCTGGTCGATCAGGCGCTCCCGACGCAAGTCGGTAAGGTGCGCCCGTTTCTCATCGTTGGTGAGATTAGCGCCAATTCCACGGGTCATGGCCAACACGAGCGTTTGGTCAGTCATATCGAGCCAGTACCCACGGCGAACAAGTTTCCCGGTGGCATCCCGCACGAACGGACTGTTTGGGTCAGTTGTCAGGTCTGGTTCATAGAATTGGAGCATTGGCATCAACCAGTAGATTCTCTTACCGTTTGCGGGTTGAGCGCTGTGGAATAGCGTCGCCCAACTGCTCTGTCTGCTTCGAGTGGACGTAGATTGCCGCAAAAATTCCCTCGGCAATATCAAGAGCAATGTTCAAGTGTGATTCGGAAGGTCTAAACAGACGGTGCGTAACAGCGTGCCCTGTGTCAAGGACGGTCTTCATCGCATCGTATTGCCACAGTGAAATAAAGCCCTTGTCTCTGAATGCCTCTAAGTTTTTAACGAATGAGCCATGATCCCCCACATTCGCTACCATAATTGTTTCCAGCAAAGAGCGAATGCCCATCGTCGCCAGTCGGTGTTGACCGCCATTTACTGCTCGGTAAATCTCGTCAAAGAGTTCTGACAAAAACACCTGAGTCTTATTTGTTTCATCCGGCCACAGCGCGAACGGGAGAGACCAGGAAAACAGCCCCGATGGTTGTTTGCGAGCAATGGGGGACGGATAAAATTCGTCCTCCGGTTTCGGCGGGCCGTCCGGGTCCGCCTCCCCCAACCACCGATGGCGCATCGAAATTGTGTCGCATCCCGCGCATTGGATTAATTCATGGAGTTCTACATCCCCGTTCCCATCATCGGTAGGGTGCTTGGTGGCCACCGAATGGAGGACCTTGTGCTTCGTTTGAGTGTGACACTTTGAGCAGGGAGCCACTGTCTCGGCGGACGCCATCATAGCAATCTCATCTGTGTCCAAAGAACTCGTCTATCTACAGGCAACTTGTTCGTCGCTTTAGGCATGTCCATTGCTACTGTATGCGCACCGTTATGGCTTTTCACGTCCGCAAGGGCATGGCCCTGAGGTCACTACCACTTTCGGCTGGCATTCTCGGGCTTTGAGCATGCCCACGTCGTACTCGGCGGTGAGAGCTTTGTGGCGCTGGCCGAGGGTCTGCAGAATGCGCTATGGGCGCTCGGCGGTGCGCCGCGCGAGCATCGCAGCGATAGCCTGTCGGCGGCATTCTGCAACTTGGACCGCGATGCTCAAGAGGATCTGACGCTGCGCTATCAGGGGCTGATGCGCCATTACGGCATGATACCGACCCGGAACAACCTGGGTGTCGCACACGAGAATGGCTCCATTGAGAGCTCGCATGGCCATCTCAAGAAAGCGCTGGAGGACGCACTGTTGCTGCGTGGCAGCCGTGACTTCGACGACCTGGATGGCTACCGCCGCTTCGTCGATGAGATCGTTGGCCGACGCAACGCCAACAATCGCAAGCGGATCGAACTGGAGCGTCCGGCGCTCGCTCCGCTACCCAAGCGGCGGACGGCCGATTACGAGGAGAAGATCGTCATCGTCACATCGAGCGGCGGCTTCACGCTTCGCCGCGTATTCTACACAGCGCCATCGCGGCTGATCGGCCATCGCCTGCGCGTGCATCTTTACGATGACCGGCTCGAGTGCTTCCTCGGCACGACATCGATGATGACGCTTCGGCGTGGCCGGCCGGTATCAGAGAGCAAGGGCGGCCACGTTGTCGATTATCGGCACGTGATCCACGCGCTGCGCAAGAAGCCGATGGCGCTCAACCATCTCGTCTACCGCGATCAGCTGTTCCCGCGCCCGGCCTATGCACGAGCCTTCGCGGCATTGCACCAGAGCGTGGGCGACAAGCGCGCGTGCAAGTTGACAGTCGAATTGCTGGCGCTCGCCCACGATCGCGGCTGCGAGACGGAGCTGGCAGGACTGATCGACGCGGAACTCGATGCGGGCCGGTTGCCGGATCTGGCGATCCTGCGCGAGCGGTTCGGTCCAGGTCCAGCATCCATGCCGGCGATCACGGTGGAGTTCGTGCCGCTCAGCACCTACGACGAGCTCGCGGCGGTCTATGCCGTCAAATCCACCTCCAACCTGGAGGCCGTGGCATGACGACGACAAATACCGTTGATGCCGCCCGCGTCGAGCTGTTGCTGAGCGAATTGCGCTTACCGGGCGTCAAGCTGATATGGGCCAAGCTGGCCGAACAATCCGACAAGGAAGGCTGGCCGGCTGCTCGCTTCTTGGCTGCACTTGCCGAGCACGAGATGGCCGACCGGGGCCGCCGTCGCATCGAGCGGCATCTCGTCGAGGCGCGTCTGCCTGTCGGCAAGACGCTTGCCACGTTCGACTTCGAGGCCGTGCCAATGGTCTCGAAAGCTCAGGTGATGGCGCTGGCGGCGGGCGACGCTTGGTTGGCGAAAGGTGCCAACATTCTGCTGTTCGGCCCGCCGGGCGGCGGCAAGAGTCATCTGTCGGCAGCACTCGGGCTCGCCCTGGTCGAGAATGGATGGCGCGTGATGTTCGCCCGCACTACCGATCTGGTGCAACGGCTACAGGTCGCTCGTCGCGAGTTGGCTCTGGAAAGCACGATCGCCAAGCTCGACCGCTACGATCTGATCATCCTCGATGACATCGCCTACGTCACCAAGGATCAAGCCGAAACCAGCGTGCTGTTCGAGTTGATCGCCGCGCGTTACGAGCGGCGATCCATATTGATCACGGCCAACCAGCCATTCGGCGAATGGGGCAAGATCTTCCCGGACCAGGCCATGACGCTCGCGGCCATCGATCGACTCGTCCATCACGCCACGATCTTGGAGATGAATGTCGAGAGCTATCGACGCCGCGAAGCCCTCGATCAAAAGCGTGGTCGTGGCCGGCCCGCAACCCACGCGACAATCAAGAAAACAGAAAAGGCTGAAGACTGATTGACGCGCCGCGTCAATCAAAGCGCTTGCCAAGACGGCCGCCAGCGTCAATTATCACTCCGCTCGGCCGCCTCGTCTCATCCAGATTGACGCGCCGTTCTCATCCAGTTTGTCGCGCTATAAGCAGCGTTCCGTCCACCGAGAAGTGATCGCTTGACAGCAGCTGCATCACCTTCGGCAGCGCCAACAGGCTTGCCAGAAAATCGCGCGCCACGTCCGCCTCAAGCAGCCGGTCGCGGTTCTTCGTGAACACCGTCGGGTCCCAGACCGCATCGTCCATCGAAAGTCCGACGAACCAGCGGAACAAAAGATTATAATCGATTTGCTCCATCAATTGGCGTTCCGAGCGTACCGTGAAGAACGCCTGCAACAGCGTCGCCCGTAGCAGATACTCGGGTGGGATCGACGGCCGTCCGATCTGCGAGTAAAGCGCGTCGAACCGCTTCGACAGCCCCGCAAGCGCCTCGTTCACCAGCGCCAGGATCGCCCGCAGCGGATGATCCTTGGCGATCCGATCCTCCAACCGCAGATACGAAAAAAGCCCTTCCGATCTTCGTTCCTCGCCACGCATGGCAAATCGCCTCCGTCGCTTCAAAACGACGGAATCACGATCGGACCTCGCAGTCGAGATAGTTTTTCAGCAGCCTGCTAGTCTTACTGAGTCAGTAGGTCGCATCTTTTTCCGATGAGACTCATGTATTTGGCAAGGTTCACTTTTCAGCATGTGGAGGGGCTGAGATGGATCTGCCAAAATCAGGTGAAGCTGCATCGCGGTTTTCGGGGTATATCGATGGTCTGACGAGCGCGATTGGACACGCGGACCGAGCCAAACCGCTTCGGGATTATTGCGTAGGGCTGATGATGCCTTGCGAGCGCAAGAGCGTCGAGCCGATGGCCGCGATTACGGCGCCTGAACGGACCGCGGCCCAACATCAGTCGCTGTTGCATTTTGTTGGTGAAGGCAACTGGTCCGACGAGAAGGTTTTGGCCAAGGTGCGCGAAATGGTGCTGCCGGAGATGGAACGCCACGGGCCGATCGAAGCCTGGATCATTGATGACACGGGCTTTCCCAAGAAGGGACGGCATTCGGTTGGGGTCGGGCGTCAATATTGCGGTGAGCTTGGCAAGCAAGACAATTGTCAGATCGCAGTAACGCTTTCGATTGCCAATCATCATGCGAGCTTGCCAGCAGCCTATCGCCTCTATCTGCCGAAGGAATGGGCGACGGACCGTCCACGTCGGCGCAAAGCGGGTGTACCCAAGGAAGTTACCTTCAAAACCAAGCCGGCAATCGCGCTCGATCAATTGCGATGGGCCTGCGCGGCTGCCCTACCGCGCGGTGTGGTGCTGATGGATGCCGGCTATGGCGCGGACACCGATTTGCGTGCCAACATCACAGCGCTCGGATTGAGCTATGTAGCCGGCATCATGCCACAAACATCGGTATGGGGGCCGGGCACTGGGCCGTGGCCACCAAAGAAATGGTCGGGCCACGGGCGACGTCCAAAGCTGTTGCGGCGTGACGGCAAGCACCGACCGATATCGGTCAAGAAGCTTGCGTTTGCCCTGCCGTCAGAGGCTTGGTGCAAGATCACGTGGCGGGAAGCCTCGGCAGAGCCGTTATCCTCACGCTTTGCCCGTGTGCGCGTTCGTGCCGCGCATCGAGATTATTGGCTGGCTGAAAGTCGACCAGACGAGTGGCTGCTGATCGAGTGGCCAGACGGCGAAGATGCGCCGACAAAATATTGGTTCTCAACGCTTCCGGCGAACATCGCGTTCGCTCAACTCGTCGATACCGCCAAACTGCGCTGGCGCATCGAACGCGATTACCAGGAACTCAAACAGGAGGTTGGCCTCGGCCACTTCGAAGGGCGCGGATGGCGCGGCTTCCATCATCACGCAACGCTATGCATCGCGGCCTATGGATTCCTGATCTCCGAGCGGGAGACGATTCCCCCCTCAGGAACTCGTTCCCCCCGGTTGTTCACGGAAATTACAATTCCCGAAACTTATCGGCCCAGAGGGTCCGCCATTGCGGCCTGAGCGCCACGTTCCGAATTCCATCGCAACTATCCGACGGAGATTGATCGTCGCTCTCGTCGCAACGCTGTCACGATGTCCTTGCTGCGTCGGGCAAATCTCAGCACAAGGTAGACGTCAAAAGTTGTGACGCAGTAAGACTAGTCTTACTGAGTCAGTAGGTCGCATCTTTTTCCGATGAGACTCATGTATTTGGCAAGGTTCACTTTTCAGCATGTGGAGGGGCTGAGATGGATCTGCCAAAATCAGGTGAAGCTGCATCGCGGTTTTCGGGGTATATCGATGGTCTGACGAGCGCGATTGGACACGCGGACCGAGCCAAACCGCTTCGGGATTATTGCGTAGGGCTGATGATGCCTTGCGAGCGCAAGAGCGTCGAGCCGATGGCCGCGATTACGGCGCCTGAACGGACCGCGGCCCAACATCAGTCGCTGTTGCATTTTGTTGGTGAAGGCAACTGGTCCGACGAGAAGGTTTTGGCCAAGGTGCGCGAAATGGTGCTGCCGGAGATGGAACGCCACGGGCCGATCGAAGCCTGGATCATTGATGACACGGGCTTTCCCAAGAAGGGACGGCATTCGGTTGGGGTCGGGCGTCAATATTGCGGTGAGCTTGGCAAGCAAGACAATTGTCAGATCGCAGTAACGCTTTCGATTGCCAATCATCATGCGAGCTTGCCAGCAGCCTATCGCCTCTATCTGCCGAAGGAATGGGCGACGGACCGTCCACGTCGGCGCAAAGCGGGTGTACCCAAGGAAGTTACCTTCAAAACCAAGCCGGCAATCGCGCTCGATCAATTGCGATGGGCCTGCGCGGCTGCCCTACCGCGCGGTGTGGTGCTGATGGATGCCGGCTATGGCGCGGACACCGATTTGCGTGCCAACATCACAGCGCTCGGATTGAGCTATGTAGCCGGCATCATGCCACAAACATCGGTATGGGGGCCGGGCACTGGGCCGTGGCCACCAAAGAAATGGTCGGGCCACGGGCGACGTCCAAAGCTGTTGCGGCGTGACGGCAAGCACCGACCGATATCGGTCAAGAAGCTTGCGTTTGCCCTGCCGTCAGAGGCTTGGTGCAAGATCACGTGGCGGGAAGCCTCGGCAGAGCCGTTATCCTCACGCTTTGCCCGTGTGCGCGTTCGTGCCGCGCATCGAGATTATTGGCTGGCTGAAAGTCGACCAGACGAGTGGCTGCTGATCGAGTGGCCAGACGGCGAAGATGCGCCGACAAAATATTGGTTCTCAACGCTTCCGGCGAACATCGCGTTCGCTCAACTCGTCGATACCGCCAAACTGCGCTGGCGCATCGAACGCGATTACCAGGAACTCAAACAGGAGGTTGGCCTCGGCCACTTCGAAGGGCGCGGATGGCGCGGCTTCCATCATCACGCAACGCTATGCATCGCGGCCTATGGATTCCTGATCTCCGAGCGGGAGACGATTCCCCCCTCAGGAACTCGTTCCCCCCGGTTGTTCACGGAAATTACAATTTCCCGAAACTTATCGGCCCAGAGGGTCCGCCATTGCGGCCTGAGCGCCACGTTCCGAATTCCATCGCAACTATCCGACGGAGATTGATCGTCGCTCTCGTCGCAACGCTGTCACGATGTCCTTGCTGCGTCGGGCAAATCTCAGCACAAGGTAGACGTCAAAAGTTGTGACGCAGTAAGACTAGACCACCTTAGCGTCTCGGTGCCTCAGATGGTCTCTCTGGTTTCCGCCGACTGAAAGCCGAGACTTTGTTGCTGCCGCAAAACGACGCGATTGGGCCTCTTCGACAGATATTGCACTGCAGCGGTATGTCGGCTGTTGGGGGCAGACCGGACTCACCTGGAAGTAGATTCCGCGCCGTTTGAAACTCGAAGATCCACAAGTTTTGAACGGCGCAGGCTCGTGAGTGAGTAGGTGGCTCAATATTCCTCGGCCAGCATGATGGTGATGACGCGCGCGGTTACTGTGGGATCGGCTGGGTCCAATGAGTGTATCGTCATGGTGCTGTCGTAGTGAAATCTATCTTGAAAAGGATCGTGTGGTTGTCGGCTTCGAAGAAAGTCGATTACCGGACGCTCAGCAAGTAGTCCCGTGCATTAAGGTATGCCGCGAAATACAAGCGTCTGGAAGAGCCTTTAGCCGATTTCATCAAGCGCAAAGGCGGTATCAATAAATGCGCTGATCGGTTTACCCGTCGCCTCGGGCGAGCTGGCATTGCTTGGGGGGCCCACCTAGCCCACACCGTAGGCCCTAGCATTTGCGGGTATTTAGCATCAATCAAGTATCTGCAAAATCCTCCAGCCATCATCGTAAAGCAGAAACAATGCTCGGGCAGGATGGGGCCTCTTCTTTCAAGCCAAAAAAGGTTTTTCCTTCAGCAGTGGGTTCAATCCCTTCATCAAATTCAACCACCTTTATCTCTCGCCCTTGATCAAATACCGAAGTTATGCCGATAACAGCTTCAACGCGTCGTCGGGAAAGTATGATGCTGCAGGTGACTTGATTAGAACATGGCGTGCCATCCTTCGAAGTGCCTAGAACATCCGCATCTACGCCACATATGAACTTGGCTAGTTCCCCGGGATCATTTGCTATTGCCTCAGGGATAGTCGCGGCAAACGTCCGGACCGCTCGGAAGGCTGCTGGCCTGTCTCAGGAGGAGCTGGCTTTTGAAGCCCAGGTCGACCGGACCTACATCAGCCAGGTCGAGCGGCGGCAGCGCAACATTACGATCTCCGTGCTGGCACGGATCGCCAAAGCCCTTGGTGTGACCCCCGATACGCTCCTCATCCCATCAGGAAGTGCGAGTTCGACTGCCCGATTAAAGAAAAGGCGCCGAACCTGATCTGGTCACGGGTAAGGCCTGTACGATATCGTTGCGAATTCAGGCTGACAACGGCAGAGGCGCCGGTGGGGTTCGCGAATTGCCGAAGCGGTATTGGGATGGCATCCTGACCCTGCGCTGACCAGTGACCGCCGCCCTAAGTGTCTGTCCGAGAACAAGTTGAATCCAATGAATCATTTGTGATTCAAGAGTGGTGGCCTGATTCGAGGATGGTCACCGATGTGGACGGCGAAAAACCGCAGGCGTTACGACCGTAGCGCGCTACGATATCCGAGCGATCTGACCGACGACGAATGGGCGCATGTCGAGCCGTTTATTCCACCGGCCAAGCGTGGTGGTAACAAGCGGCACGTCGACGTGCGCGAAGTGATGAACGGGATCATGTATGTGTTGAGCACGGGGTGCCAGTGGCGGGCGATCCCGAAAGATCTGCCGCCACGCAGCACTCTTTTCGACTATCTTGATTTGTGGAGCTACGACGGCACGCTCGATCGGATCCATCACGCCCTATATGTGGAGTGCCGCGAGCAAGGCGAACGAGAGGCCAGTCCCACCGCCGCCATCATCGATAGCCAAAGCGTGAAGAGCGCTGAAAAAGGGGGGCCTGCATCGATCCGCCTGGCTATGATGCGGGCAAAAAGATCAAGGGCAAGAAGCGCCATATTCTCGTAGATACGCTGGGTTTGTTGCTCCACGCGATCGTTCATCCCGCCAATATCCAGGATCGCGACGGTGGCGTCCTGCTCCTTGCAACCCTTTTCGGGATGTATCCCTTCTTGAAAAAGTTGTTTGCCGACGGTGGCTATCAGGGGCCGGAATTCCAAAAGGCCTTGGCGAAAATTCTGCCTCACCTCGAAACTGAAATCGTCAAGCGCTCTGATCACGCCAAAGGTTTTGTCATTCTCCCACGCCGTTGGGTCGTCGAACGTACCATTGCGTGGCTCAACCGTTGCCGACGGCTCGCGAAGGACTGGGAGAACCTCAATCGCAAGGCGCTGTCGTTCTTGCGCCTCGCATCAATCCGCCTCATGCTGCGAAAACTTTGTAATCCGGCCTGATGTTCCCGGACAGACTCTAAGCGTGAAATGGCGATGCCGACGCCGTTTCAATCGAGGATATCGTAGCAGCGGACCCGTCGCGGTTCCCGTGGCTGCTGGTCGCACAAGGCACCCATGCAGCACTCAAGTCGCTGTTTTCGCAGAACGAATGCCTGAGCTTTTCCCGCACGAAGTAATTGGGCGGTCTTGAGCTAGATCAAGACTACAGGGTCGGAAAAGGCTCAATGTGATGGTGAGGGAAGGGGAAAGATGCCCCTCTAACCTGCGATGGAGTGAACAGATGAATCTTCCGAGATTATGGACCACGGGCCAAGAGGTAACGTGGGATCCGTTCCGTGCCGTGCGGCGCGAAATGGAGAATGCGCTTCGTGTTTTCGATCAGAATGCGTCCTCCCCCGACATTGGCGCTGGCGAACCGGCGATCAGTGTGGCGGAAACAAAGGATGCTTTTGAAGTGACCGCCGAACTTCCGGGCGTTGACGAGAAGGATATCAAGGTCCGCCTGGACGACAACCAGCTGGTCATTTCCGGTGAGAAAAAAGCGGAAAGCACGAAAGAAGAAAAAGACTGGCATGTCGAGGAGCGAAGTTACGGCTCATTCTACCGATCAATATCTCTACCATTCGAGCCAGAAGACGGAGCCGTTGACGCTCATTTCGACAAGGGCGTGCTTCATCTTATGATCAAGAAGCCTGCGAAGGCGATAAAGAGCACCAAGACAATCGATATCAAGACGGGTGCTCCACCCACCACTGGCAATGCACCGAGGAAGGCTGCTTAACCCCGGAACCGTTGAAATCGGGGTGAAATGTAGCGCGAGTACAATGTTGCGTTCCATCCCGAAGTTGGGAGCCCCAGCCTCCAAGCCCCCCAGCCCCGGCTGGGGCTTCTTGCTTTACCCACTCCGCGTCGAAGCAGCTAAACTTGCTGCAGCGCAGTCAATGTGTTGCCTTCTTGCATACTAGTCGAGGGCATGCGCTGCTCTGCAAGTGTGATTGTCCGCTCAGGAAAACATGACAAAATCTGATAAGGAAACGAATTGAATCAGTGCGGTTGATAACAAGGGTGAGAGATATATTATTGTAGCTGTAGCGGTCCACATTGAACTCGCTTTTGGGAACGCGGCGTTTGGCTGCTGTCACGCGCACTGGATCAGTTCGGCGGAGCCGTCGAGACGACATTTAAACCGACCGGGCTCATCTGCAAACTGAGCGTCGCGCTTACAGAAGACAGCCCAAGGTATCGCGCCCCGCGAAACACGCGAGGCTCGGAGAGTGATCAGTACAGAGCGCTATGGAAGCGGCTCACCGCATTAAAGCTTCGGTAATTGCGCCACGTGATTACGTCCGAGGGTTGAGTGACGAACCCGACCCACGTGATCATTCAGCGCGGTCCCGTGTTGTCACCGGGCGGGCAGAAATCCGTATATGTGTTTCGTGCGCAAGAGGTGGACTTGCGTGTGCGACGGCTGAATCAAATCAATGTAGCCAAGCTACGCGGCTCGTCGCGCTGCGCCAGAGCAGGGTGGGGACGATTTGGTGTCCGGTCTTCCGCCGGGCCCCTCACCGCCGCATTGCGACCTTTCGTGTTCGTCCCTAAGTCAGGCAGCGGCCAAAGATATTGGCCGCTTTTGGATTTTCGATGGGGCTGAAGGCGGAGTCACATCCAAGTGGAATGCGGTGGGCGACAAGTATTTCGGTCTGCACAGTTTCGTTTGTGCGTCGCTCAAACCGCAATCGGTCACCTTTGTTCGCACGATTGACCGATACTATATGGGCCACGGTGACCGGTGGGTTACTCTGCATCTCCGCGCCGCCAGATATTTCCGGAGCTGCACCGGGAACAGGCGAGGCCAGAGCACTGGCGCAAAGGGCGGCGGCGATGATGGCTGTAGCTTTTCCAATCATGTGAGCTCCCCTGTGTTCTGCATCCTGCTCCAAGATCAATCAGTAGAAATCAGAGCCCGCGGAAGTGACCTATTCATAGCGGCCACCCGATACGGTGAAAATTCGGATATTCTCCCTAAGGGCTTTTACGTAACCTCCCGTGCTCATGACCTTTTATGACTGGAACGAAGCGATCCGATGACGACCAGTTGTTCGCCGCGAACTAAGCGGCCCGGCTTTTGATATCGAGGCGGATCAATGCTGCTGATGTTCTTGCTCGGCGGCAACGCACTGCTTAACCCAGGCTGGTTCTCATAAGGCTGTCACCGGTAGGTGGATGAGTTGTCGATGGCCAAACTGGAAGTAAGTAGCGTAAGGGCGGTCACGAAAAGTTACCGGCTCAGGTCGGCTAGGTGTCTCGACCGCGCTCCGATCCCACCTCTCGCGGCAACTCGCTCCGGACAATCCAGACCCTGTTGCACAGGCGCGTCAGGAATTCTGCTCCCGGCCCGCGTCAGTGGCGGACTGAGGGACCCCAGCTCTAGCGAGAGCTAAGCGACGCGATATATGCCGCCAAGTCCGTCGCTTCGATTCGAGTCAAATTCATGTCTGGCATCCTGGGATGCGGAGCGAGCAAATACAAAGCGATCCTCGCCGCATCTAGGTGGGGCATCTTGGCGATGCTGGTGAAGGGAGGAGCCACATCGCTTGCCGAGCCCTGTTGGGACGACGAAACCACATGGCAAGACGCGCACCAACGCTGAGCTAGCCGCTCACCATTATGAGCATCAGCGGCCATTGCCATTGCGGGAGTGGCTGCGATGGCGAGAACAGCCAATCCGAGTTGGACAAGTCTGAGCACGTTGTATCCTTCCATCGAGAGTGACGGTCTACAGAATAGCGTTCGGAGCCTATACCGCTGTCTTTAGACATCAAATGACGGCTTGGATTTACCACTCAGCAGTGGCTTCGCGCCTCCTAACGAATGCGATAGGCCGCAACAATCGAGGCGGCGCTTATTCTGCAAGATCGGTCGCGTCGGTTGCGAGGCCTCAAAATAAAGGTCTGCGCGATCAGGCGGTGTGGCCGTCGAAGGCGCCTGTCTTAGGCATATTCTTTTCCTGTTGGGGCGTCATTTTTGCATAATCTTGACCGCCCGGCACACCGCGACGCCCGAGTTTTCTGCGGGCGATGTCGTCTTCGGTGGGCCTCTCTTCTTCGCGGGTCGCTGGTCGCATGTTAGGGCTCCACGGATGTACGATATTTGATTTTCGGGACTGGCCGCTGCCTGCCGTTATTGGGCTATTTTGAATAGGGCGGAAGTAGCACGCGGATCGGACGCAGCACGAAAGCCCATGAATCCGTGAGATCGCACCAACAGATGAAAATGCCAACCACCACAATTGCGCCGAGGAACTCAATCATATTTTTCTAATTCGTTGCTTGAGGCCTTTGTTCATAGATCGTGAATCTTTCTACGCGGTTCGAAAACGAATAACCAAATGCAAGCGCCAGACAAAGCTATCACGACGAGCGTTATTAAAAATGTGTCCATGACCTACGCTCCAAGCGGTAATCTGATAGTTTGAGAATGATTTGCGCCGGCGGCCGTAATCCGCAACGCAAGCCGCCATCAACCGTCAGATTAGGATTGTGCCAGCCGATGGCATCGGCACCGCCAGTGGGGGGACGGCAACTTCGGCAGATCGCCGTTTTGTGAGCAGCTCTCAGGCAAGCTTCTGCCTGCCAATGTTATGTTATGTGTGGTAGCGAAATCAGAGGACAAGGGGGGCGTCGACAATTTGAATCGCTATCGAGGCAGTCGCTGCCGTTACTGCCTCGACGATGACGGTTTTGCTGGTGAGCAAAAGTGCTCAGACTTGCTAAACCGCAGCGGACAGAGTTTCTAACGAAGGGCCTTCTAGATGGAGGCCGACATGGACCGGTTCGTCCGAAGCCGGAACGGTGCGCGTTATCGTTGTCCTCTTGAGCGCGTGACGGAGGAATCAGACCGACAGAGAATGATCAATCTGCTTGCCGAAGAAGTGGAAAAACAAAGGGATGCCCGCGATAGAATTTAATTTGAGCAGGGGGGAACGTCATAGGTCCTCGATCATTGTATTGGCGGTCACGGGATGAGTTGTTGTCTCGAAGATCAGAAGCCCCAGCACGCCGCGCCCCCCCCGGCACCCCTGCTGGGGCCTTTTCTTTTTTTGTGTTTCTGGCGCTTCCCGATCAACCATGTTTTGATCAGTGCGATCTCGCTGCAGAGCTTCGCGTGGATTGCGGAGTATCATTGCGCGGTGGACCGAGGCGGCCCGGGTACGGTCTGCAATAATCGGGCGCTAGAGCAAATTCCGGCGGGAAGGAATCGGAGGGGATTCCCGAGGGGTCGCGAATATGATTCAAACTGGCCACTGGGCGGAGGCCAGCGGGCATGGGACGACCTTACTCGGAAGATCTGCGCAGCCGGATGGTGGCGGCAGTTGAGGGCGGAATGTCACGGAACGCCGCAGCGAAACATTTTGCGGTGAGCGTGAGCTGCGTGGTCAAGTTGATGCAGCGTTTCCGGCGGACGGGATCGATTGCGCCGGCTGCCCGCGGCAGGAAGCCGTTTGCCTTGGCCGAGCACGAGATGGTTGTGCGCGACCTGGTGGCGGCGCAGCCGGACCTGACGCTTGATGAACTGACGCAGGCACTGGCCGACCGCGACATCCATGTGGGGCGTTCCTCGGTCAATCGCTTTGTGCAGGCCTGCGGGCTGACATTCAAAAAAAGTCGCTTCACGCGGCCGAGCAACAGCGGCCGGATGTGGCGCTCGCCCGCGAGGCTTGGCGTGCCGGGCAGCCTGCTCTCGACCCGGACCGGTTGATCTTCATCGACGAGACCTGGGCCGCCACCAACATGACGCGCCGCTACGGACGCGCACCGCGCGGCCAGCGTCTGGTTGCGGCGGTCCCGCATGGGCATTGGAAGACGTCCACCTTCGTCGCCGGCTTACGCACCGATGGGCTCACTGCTCCGCTGGTCATCGACGGCGCCATGAATGGCGACACGTTCCGCGCCTATGTCGAGCAGGTGCTCGTACCAACGCTGAAGCCGGGTGACATTGTCATTCTCGACAATCTCGCAAGCCACAAAGTCGCCGGTATACGCGAGGCGATCGCAGCCAAAGAAGCCAGCATCGTCTATCTGCCGCCCTACAGCCCCGATCTCAATCCGATCGAGCAGGCCTTCGCCAAGCTCAAGGCTCTACTCCGCAAGGCTGCTGCCCGCACCGTCGCGCGATTATGGGACGCCATCGGCGAAATGCTCGGACGCTTCACATCACTGGAATGTTCCAACTACCTGATCAGCGCCGGTTATGTTCCACTCAACCGGAATCCGCTCTAAGTAAATCGCCGACGGACTGATGGACGGGAAGTCCGACCAGCAACCACTGCCAGTGACGCAACCAAGACTGTGTTCTGTCGGAAGGCGACACCAGTCAAAATAAGCGACATCGAGCCACCCGGCAAAAACGCGTTCCAATTCCATGAACCCCGCAAGAGCTTCCGGACTTGAACGCGCCAAAAAAGAGGCCTGTTCTAGGACGTGACGGACACCTCCACCCCCATCCCTTGAAAAGCGTCGGTCATGCCGACGAAGGTGCCGGACACAGGCATGGCCTGTCGGATATCGCGCGCGACTGCAACAGGGATCAAGTTGAAGCCGCCGACGCTGCGATTGGTCGGATCGAAGGTGATCCAGCCCGCGCCCGGCACATAGACCTCCGCCCACGCATGGGTCGAGCCCGCGCCCGCGGCGCCCACACTGTCCTGAGCCGGATTATGGAGATAGCCAGAGACGACCCGCGCCCCGAAGCTGAGACTGCGAGCTGCTTCGGCGAACAGGACGGCGAAATCCCGGCACGAGCCCCAGCCGCGATCAAGCGTCTGGGTCGGTGACTGGATGCCCTCGTCCTCACGGGTCTGATAGCGGATCCGCTCCGCGACGCCGACGCTCAGGTCCTTGAGCAGGGACAGCGTATCGGTCGGATTGCTGCGGATGAAGCCGCGCGCCCAGCTGCGCAGTTGTGCCGCCTGGTCCCGATACTGCTCCGTCGCCAGTGCGCCAAGGTCGATCCACTCGTCGTCGGAATAGCGGAACGGGTAACAAAGGGCCGATGCAGCGATGTCGAACACCGGCCAGGGGGCGGCGTTGAGCAGTATATCTGCCAAGCTATCGATCACGAGCGTGTCGGTCGCCGTCGCAAACGTGGCCATGGCGACGGCATTACCGAAAACATCTTGTGCCCACGTCAGCGCTGCCGTTGGCGTGATCTCCAAAGTGTGCGACATCAGGCGAAGATCCCGGCTTTCGCGTGGCCGAAGCATCAAACGGTGCGGTCCCAGGCTCACCGGCTCACGGTAGCGATAGACCGTTTTGTGATGGATTTTGAGCGCGCTCATCGTCGGCATCCTCGATCCTAACGCGACCCCTAAATTCACACGTCGCCGATCAATAATGTCAAATCGTGTTCGGCAAATTAAACGCTCGGCACCCTTGTCGCTTGGCGTCGATACCCCCCCCAATCACATGGATAGTGGCGGGCCGCAGCTTGCCTGAGAACTGTCAAAAAAACGACGACGTGGTGCCGATTTCTTCCAACGGACGGAGCTTCTGAGCGACGGAAGCGAATTGGTGATAAAGTGACGAGCTCGAACCATGGGAGTTATGGAAAATGGCTGAAAGCCCTGGGCTCAGTTGGGAAGCCAAAGAAGTGTTCGAAAAGATCAAGTCGTTCAACCGATTGCCCGGCGCTGGTATTCCACTGATTCAATTGAATATGAGAGTTGGCAGCGCGAAGACCGTTAAGAAGCGCATTCCGGAATTGAAATCAGTTGGTCTCATCACTGATACGGCTTCGGGTGAGCCGACGTTGACTGATAAGGGATCCAAAACAGCAGTCTGACCCGGCGCCGATCAAAGGAGCCTTTTGCCGTCTGTTCGCCAGGGTAGCTAACGTCGATATCGAGGCCGATGAGGTCGGCATCGGTGGCGGTGGAGACGAGTTCCTTGACGTGCTCGGCGCGACAAGCCTCGAATGCGAACCAGCGACGGGAGCGCGCGAGCTGATCTGTCGGAGGCTGTTGATTACTGCGTGCTGTCAGCGTTTCGCTAACCATTCAGCCGCTTCACTATTCTTTTGCTCTGCTTATTTCCCGGCCGTTCAACAGCCGTGCTCTAGAAGCGTCGCGGAAGTACAAAACAGGGGATAAGCCAAACATCGCGCAGTGGGAGACAGAGGAAACGTATCTGCAAGCAGTTTTACGTTGGCTCAAGACCTATTGGACCGGTTAAAAAACCCCGTCACCAGTGAAGGTGGCGGGGTTCCGTAGCGGTAACGGAGAGCTGTAAAACTTATCCGCGCGAGTTGAGCGACAATCCCATACTGAAAGCCTTTTGACGCGTCGCTCCCTCGGTGCGCTTTAGGTTCTTGGCGATACGCGATGCCGGTGTTTTCTTCTTCGCCATGGACTTCAAGGTGCGGACTTGCTCCGCAGACCAGGCAACTCGTTTGCGCTTCTTAGCCATGTGATTCTCCAATTCTATGAAAGCAGTCGGCTTATAGATGGAACTGATTTGAAAGGAAAGCCCCGCCCACGCATGGCATGGACGGCGTTGCCAATCACGTCGGCAGGGTGCTTTTCCGCCTCGGGGGCCTCTAGGTATTTTGTTGCCCTTGCATTCTGGAAGTTGGTCAATAGGCGCCTGGCATCGCGGCCTTTGCTGTGGGCGAGACGGACCTTTCCATCAGTGGAAAGCACGGCTAGGCTCGGGCAAGCTGCGAGGGGGAGGTGCCGAACTCCCAATGTTAGGGGCAGCCAGCATGTCGTCGGCGGGCATTTCCTCTGACCAGTATTTTTTTGGTCTGCAGTGCAGTCACAGGGCTGCACGTCGTATTTTTTAAGCAAGGAGAAGGTAATGCCTACATTCATGTGCTTCCTCAACTGGACGGAAGAAGGCGTCAAACACGCGAAAGACGCGGGCAAACGTAACAAAGCAGCCAAGGCCCTGGCCGAGAAATTGGGTGGTAAGCTCCTCAGCACCTACGTCACGACGGGCGAGTACGACGTGGTGGCAACACTGGAGATGCCGAGCGGCGACGCGATGGCGAAATTCGTGACGGCTGTCGGGGCGTCAGGAAGCGCACGAACAACGACGGTGCGGGCATATACGCCGGAGGAGTTCGCGAAGCTCGCGGCTGACGCGCCGACCTTTGGCGGCAAGTAATTTATGACCTACGCAGAAGCCCCGGAGTACCTCTGGGGCTTCTGGTGGTGCTGTCGCGAACTTCAGCGATGTGCGGTTGTCGTGCGGTGCTTCGGCGCGCACAAGCAATATAATCGCAATACGGGCGATTAGCCTGCAAGGGAAAACGCTGAAAAGTCAAACGCATGATGGAATCAAGGAGAAGATCATGAGGAAAGTGATTCGTGGTTACGCTAAGGGCAAACAGGGCGATCTCATCAAAATTGGTACGATCCCCATTCCGCATAGCAAAGACAAACCCTCGCCGAGTGAACGTCAGGACAAAAGAGATTTGGTCAGGCGAGGTGCAACGATATTTAAGAAAGAAATGATTCGTTAGTCACCCGCGTACCCTGGACGGTTGCCCTGACAAACTGACACGTGCCACCGCGAGACGCGCGCCGATAATGCCTGGTGGTATTGGTGCCATAGGATGGTTTTTCACACACCAGCGTGTATCATCGCAGCGAGTATTTCCCTTTAAGGGGGAATTCATGAGTGGGACAAAAAAGCTGGTTTGTCGGCGCCTCATTTACATCCGATCCTGACTGACACTTGCAACGGGGCCCAGCTTCACCGTTACGCCACAACTGAATTACGCTGTCCGTTCCCCGTTCACTTTAATCGTTGCCCTCACGCGCGCGCGCGAGGGTGAGCGGCGGCAACAACAGGGATCGACCTGCTCGACCGGCTGGAGCCGGCGATGTGGTGCTGCGCCGCTGGCCGCCTTCGTTTTAGTGGAAATTGTTGGTCGCGATTCGGGGCGATGATGGCGCTTGGGCGGTGACCGACGCTGCTGACGGTGGCATCGCCGATCGAGGCGGCGGGCGAGGGAGCTACCGGGTCATCGACTTCAACGCCGGCTAAATTCTGCAGCGGGCACATAGTACGCCTGGCTTCGCTCTTGCCCGGGCTTCCGATTTGAACGATCAGCAGAAATCTGGCCCCGTCTATCTTAATCGCTGCCCTCACGCGCGCGTGCGAGGAGAGCGGCGGCAAAGGCGTCCTGAATGAAGTCGTCGAGCATGCGATAGGCCTGATGCGCGGCCGCGGCGTTATACTCCGCGATGCCCTTCATCATGGTTTCCTCTTCGGCGAAGGAATGCAGCCGGCCGCCGAAATCAAGCAGTTGCCAGTTGGCGCCGGCGCCGTCCATTTCGGCCTCAAGCGCATCACGGTCGGCCTTTGGCGCAACCGGGTCTTTGGAACCGTGGATCACGAACAAGGCGGCTTTGATGTCGCCGTTCTTCGCGGGCATGGTGGTCTGCAGGTCGCCATGGAGGCAGACCACGGCGTCGAGGCCGGCGCCGCTTCGAGCCAATTCCAGGACATTGCCACCACCAAAACAGAACCCCACGGCCGCCTTTTTGCTACTGTCCCCGATGCCGCGCTTGTCAGCCTCCGCTACCAACGTGGCGAGTGCCGCGTTGACGCGCTTGCGTCCTTCGATCCGATCGGAGCGCACCGCCATCATCCATTCCTGCGAGGTGGGCGGGCCTTCGCAAGTCTGACCGCCGCCATACATGCAGCCGACGAGGGCGACATACTTGTCGCCCGCCATCCTCTGCGCGCGCTTGATCGCGTGGTCGGTGACGCCCAGCCAGTTCGGCATCACGAGGAGCAGCGGACGTTTCCCGCTGATCTTGTCGTTCCATACTAGTGCGCCTTTGGCGGTCACGCTCCCGGCCTGATAATCGATCCGCTCAACTGCCATCCGAGCCTCCTTCGCTTATGTTCTTCGGCATTTTTCACCTCTCGGGTCGCACTGCAAGCACTCATTTCACGGCCGCCGCGAGCAACCATCTATTTCAGGAGTGTGAGCAATCCCGCAAGCAATTGCAGGGGCCGCGGCGGACAGCCTCGGATATGCAGATCAACCGGCACAACGTGAGCGACGCCGCCAACCACCGCGTAGCTTCCTGAGAACAAGCCGCCATCGACGGCACAGTCTCCGATCGCGACAACCCACTTTGGATCGGGCGTGGCATTATAAGTGCGCTTCAGCGCTTCGCGCATGTTCTTGGTCACGGGTCCCGTCACCGTGAGAACATCGGCGTGCCGCGGGGACGCGACGAAGCGCAGTCCGAAACGTTCGAGATCGTAGAACGCGTTATTGAGGGCGTGGATTTCCAGCTCGCAGCCGTTACAGGAGCCGGCATCGACAGCGCGGATAGCAAGGCTGCGGCCCAGGCGACGCCGGGCTGCCCGGTCGACACTCGCGGCCAGTTCGGCAAGCGCCGCGTCGTCGGGGTTCGGTGGCCGTTCCGTCAACGGGCCGCGCGTAAGGCTTTCAAACAGTGTCCGGCGCATCGTGGCTCCTAGAGATCGTGGCCCGAATAGGAGCAATTGAACGACTTATTGCAGAGCGGAAAGTCGGCAACGATGTTGCCCTCGATCGCGGCTTCGAGCAGCGGCCATTGAAACCACGACGGATCGCGCAGATGGCAGCGCTCGACACGCATGCCGTCCACGCGCACCCAGGCTAGAATGTCGCCGCGAAATCCTTCGGCAAAACCCAGGCCCTCGCCGCTCCCGACCGCGATTGGCGTCCGGATGGGCCCATTCGGCAACCGCGTAAGAATTTGTTCGATCAACGCCAAGGATTGCTCGACTTCCCGGATGCGCACCCAAACGCGGGCGTCGACATCGCCCGCCGTGAACACGGGAACGGCAAAGTCGAGCTGATCGTAGGGAGCATAACCGGGCGTCTTGCGCGCATCGAAATGGCGTCCGCTGGCGCGTCCGACATAGCCGCCCGCGCCGAATTGGCGCGCCAGCTCGGCGGTCACGATTCCCGTGGCGACGGTGCGGTCCTGCAGCGAGGCGGTGTTGTCGTAAAGCTCGACGAGACGCGGGAAGCGTTGGCAGATTTCGTGCAGGGCCTCCCAGATAGCGGCTGTACCGGCAGCATCAACATCGACCATAACGCCACCCGGCACCACGCGATCCATCACTAGGCGATGACCGAACGCGGCGTCTGCGGCTCGTAACACGCGTTCGCGTAAGATGCCGCAATGGGCGTGCATGAGCGCGAACGACGCGTCGTTGCAGATGGCGCCGATATCGCCGAGATGATTGGCGAGACGCTCCAACTCGGCCATCAGCGCCCGCAAATATTGGGCGCGCGGCGGTGGGTCAACCTTGAGCGCCGCCTCGGTCGCGTGCGCGAAGGCGATACCATAGGCGACAGTGCTGTCGCCCGAGGTACGGGCGGCGAGCTGTGCCGCGCGTTCGATAGTTGCCCCCGCCATGAGGGATTCGATCCCCTTATGAACATAGCCAAGGCGCTGTTCGAGCCGCGCCACGGTTTCGCCACCTGCGGTAAAACGGAAGTGGCCGGGTTCGATGATCCCGGCGTGGACGGGGCCGACTGGAATCTGATGCAGGCTCTCGCCTTCCACCGGCAGAAATGCGTAAGCCGTCCGTGTGGCAGGTGCCGCGCTCCGGGCGCCGAGGGGATACCGCACATCCCAGGCGCCCAGATCGAGCCAGGGCCGCATATCCGGGGCGCCCATCGGTTCGAGCCCGTACAAACTGTAAATCGCGCGCTCGAGGCGGATGGCGGGCGGATGGACGGCGCTGACCGAAGGAAAGCTGCCACCCGGACAGTTGATGGTTGCGACGGCAATCTGACGGCCGTCATCGCTCATTGTGGCCATTTGCACCGCAGGCGGGTTGTCGCCCCACAGCCCGAGCAGAATCGCGTGGCCTGCGGCCAGTTCGTTGGCAATGCCCTGCCAGACGTCGGCCGTCACCACGGCGCGCGGCCACGGACGATGTGCTTCGACTGGTTTACCGTTCCGGAGGAGTTCGGCGATCTGCGGCATTGGCTACCCGAGCAGTCCGGCGACGTGTTGAAACCAAGCGACGAGCGCCGGAGGCATGTAGACGCCAGCGACGAGCACGAGAGTGAGATGGGCGAACATCGGGATGTAGGAGGCATGTACCTTGTCGGCCGGCCCTCGTGGCTCGCCGAAAGCAATACTGTTGAGTCGCAGAAACAGCCCGCCGAGAGCGACGAGGAGACCAAACACCAGCACGATCGCCAGGAGCGGCTCACGGGCGAAAGTCGAACTGACGACCAGAAACTCGCTCATGAAAATGCCCAGCGGCGGCAAGCCAGCGATGGCGACCACGCCCAGGATCAGGCCCCAGCCGAGCAGCGGATGCGTCTCGGTAAGCCCGCCCATGTCGGCGATGCGCTGCGTTCCCTTCACTTGCGTGACGTGACCGACGGCGAAAAAGATCGCCGACTTGGTCAGCGAATGCATGGTCATGTGGAGCAGAGCGGCAAAATTTGCGAGCGGGCCGCCCATGCCGAACGCGAAGGTGATGATGCCCATATGTTCGATGGACGAGTAGGCGAACAACCGCTTGATGTCGCGGCGACGATACAGCATGAACGCCGCGAACACGAGCGACAGCAATCCGAGAGTGACCATCAGCGGCCCGGGCGCTAAGGCAGCAGGATTCACGGCCAGCAGCATTTTGAAACGCAGTAACGCGTAGAGCGCGACGTTTAGGAGAAGGCCGGACAACACCGCCGAAATCGGCGTCGGGCCTTCGGCATGCGCGTCGGGCAGCCAGGCGTGCAGTGGCGCGAGCCCGACCTTGGTGCCGTAGCCGAGCAGCAAAAAGATGAAAGCGAGATCGAGCAGGGCCGGGTCGAAGGCGCCGGCGCGCTTGACCAGCACAGTCCACACCATAGCGTCGAGGCCTTCCCCGACGATCGGCCGGGCCGCCATGTAAACGAGGATAGTGCCGAACAAAGCCAGCGCGATGCCGACGCTGCCGAGAATGAAATATTTCCACGCCGCCTCGAGCGCTTCATGGGTGCGATAGATGCCGACCATCAGCACCGTGGTCAGCGTCGCCATCTCGATCGCCACCCACATCAAGCCAATATTGTTGGCGATGAGCGCGAGATTCATCGCGAACATCAGCACTTGATACATGGCGTGATAGAAGCGCACGAACGGCGGCGTCAGCCGCCCGATTTCCAGCTCGTGGGCGATATAGCTTGCGCTGAACACGCTGGTGGTGAATCCGACGAAGGTCGTGAGCACGATAAAGGTGGCATTGAGATCGTCGACCAAGAGATAGGGGCCGGTCGGCGGCCGCCGGAAGAACAGCGACAGCGCGCAGAGCAGCGTCAGCGTCGTGGCCACGACGTTCAGCCGCGCCGTCATGCGGTAGCCGGGTAGCGCCGCCAATAGCGTGGCGGCTAGCGCCGGAATCAACAGGACGCCGGTCAGCGCATCGACCCTCATCGGCGCTCTCCGCGAAACTGATCGAGCGCCCGCACATCCACGGTGTCGAAGCGTTCGCGGATGCGGAACAGAAAAATGCCGATGACGATGAAAGCGATCAAGATCGAGAACGCGACGCTGATCTCGACCACGAGCGGCATGCCCTTGGCGCCCGTCGCAGCCAGTACCAAGCCGTTCTCCAGCGACATGAACCCGACGACCTGGCTCACGGCGTTGCGGCGCGTGACCATCATGAGCAGGCCGAGCAGCACCACCGACAGGGCGAAAGCGAGATCCTCCTGCGCCAGCGGCCCCGCATCTCGCATCACGCGCAGCATCACCACCATGGACAGCGCGACCAGGCCGATGCCGGCCAGCATCGCCGAGCCGACGCCCACCACCTTTTCGATCTCGCGGTGGATGCCGAGCTTCACGATTATGCGATGCAAGGCAACCGGGATGATGATCGCCTTGAAGACGAGGGCGATCATGGCGGTGACGTAGAGATGCGGCGCGTCCTGAATGAAAGCCTGCCAGGCGACCGACGCGGCGAGCACCAGTGCATGCGCCGCATAGATATTCAGGAGGGCATAGAGACGGTCCTGGTAGAGTTCGAGGAAGCTGATCAGTACCAGCGAGCCGGCCAGCACATGGGCGACATCGAAATCGATCGGGTTCATTAGAAGCTTCCCGCCACGAACAACAGCAGCGTGGCCAACAGACCGAGCATCAGCGCCGCGCCGAGGAATTCCGGCACGCGGAACACCCGCATTTTGGCGATCGAGGTTTCGAACAGCGCCAGGAGGAAGCCGCCGACGGCGAGTTTGCCGACATACGCGGCAATCCCGGCCGCAAGCGCCGGCCCGGCCGCGTCGCTCGATTCAATACCCCAGGGCGCGAACAGGCACGCGATCAGCGATACGTAAAGGATGAGCTTGAGCGAAGCGGCAAGTTCGATCAGCGCCAGATGCCGGCCCGAATATTCCAGCACCATCGCCTCGTGCACCATGGTCAGTTCAAGGTGCGTCGCCGGGTTATCGATCGGGATGCGGCCGTTCTCGGCGATCGCCACCATGATGAGCGCAATGACCGCTAGCCCGAGCGATGCGCGCAGGCCCACATTCGAAGAGCTCATGAAGGCGGCGATGGTGGAAAGCTGGGTCGAGCCGGCGACCAGCGCCAAGGTGAACACAATCATGATCATCGCCGGTTCGGCAAGAGAGGCGATCATCACCTCCCGGCTCGAACCGATGCCACCGAAACTCGTGCCGACATCGAGGCCGGCAAGGGCGAGAAAGAAGCGCCCGCTGCCAAGGAGCGCGATAATGGCAATGAGATCGGCCGACCAGGAGAACAGGAGCCCGGTACGGAAGGTCGGCACCAGCGAAGCCGCGACCCAGGTGGCGGCGAAGACGAGATAGGGAACGGCGCGGAACAGCCAGGAGGCGTTTTCGGCGAGCACGACGTCCTTGCGGGTAAGCTTGAGAAGATCGCGATAGGGCTGAATGAGCGAGGGACCGCGGCGCCGCAGAAGCCGCGCCTTCGCCTTGCGCACGAACCCGGTGAACAACGGCGCGAGCAGAAGCACCAGCAGCATCTGCGCACCCTGGACGGCGAGATCGCGGATCAGGACCATACGGCAAGCACCAGCAGCAGAATGACCAGTGCGCCGAATACGAGCGTCAGGAACTGGCGAATGGTGAGGAACTGCAGACGGTTGAGACGGTCGGCTGCGCGGCCGATTCCTGCGGCAAGCGGGGCGTAGAGATAATCCCAGACGGGATCATGCAATTCGACTTTGAGCCATGCCGGCCGGATGTCGCCGGGCGGGGGCATTCCCGCGGCCTCGCGGGCCTGGAACACGACGCTGCCAAACACCCGTCGGATCGGCTGCGCGAAGCTCATCGCCGAGTATTGCGTGACCGGACTCGAATCGGGATAGCCGCAATCCCAGGCCGGCGCGCGGCGCAGGCGGTTCGAGGCGAAGCGGTGGATCGCGGCCGCGGCGAGCGTGCCCGATGTGACCATGAACAAGAACACCAGGAGCCCATCATATGAGCTGCGGCTGGCGGCGATCGGAATGATCGAGAGCCATTGCATGCCGCTCTGCACCGGCATGCGAGCGCCGATCAGCGTGGAGCTCACCGGCGCGAGCGCGTCGATAAAGAGGCCCGGCAGGATACCGGCGAAAAGGCACAGCGCGGCGAGAAGCATCATCGCGGCGAGCGACCAGGAATTGGTCTCCGCCGCGGCCTCGGCGGCCGGGGTCCGCGGCCGGCCGAGGAAAGTCACGCCGTAGGCCTTGACGAAACAAGCAGCCGCGAGCGCCGCCGAGAGCGCAAGCAGCGCCCCGACCGCGGGCACCAGGAGCTTGAGCCCCCACGACGGCAGTTGCGGGCTCAACAGGATCGCCTGGAACGTCAGCCATTCCGATACGAAGCCATTGAGCGGCGGCAGAGCGGATATTGCTGCGCAGCCGACCAGAAAGACGAACGCGGTCTGCGGCATCCGGTGGATGAGGCCGCCAAGATGCTCCATGTCGCGCTCACCGGTGGCGGTGAGCACCGCGCCGGAGCCGAAGAACAACAGGCTTTTGAACAGCGAATGGTTGAAGACGTGGAGCAGCGCGGCGCTGAACGCCAAAGCCGCCGCGAACGGCATGTTGTAGGTCTTGAAGGCCAGCGCAAGCCCGAGCCCGACAAAGATGATGCCGATGTTCTCGACCGTATGATAGGCGAGCAGCCGTTTGAGGTCGTGCTGCATGAGCGCGTACAGCACGCCCATGACGGTGGTGATCCCGGCAAGGGCCAACACCACAACGCTCCACCACCAGGCGGGCGATCCGGCGAGATCGAAAACGATGCGGACAAACCCATAGACGGCGACTTTGGTCATCACGCCGCTCATCAGGCCGGAGACGTGGCTTGGCGCTGCGGGATGCGCGAGCGGCAGCCAGACGTGCAGCGGCACGATGCCGGCCTTCGAGCCGGCGCCGAGCAGGGCGAGCAGCAGCGCCAGCGCGCCAATCGCGGCGGAGGGATGCGCGGCGCGCATTTGCGCAAAGGTGTAGAGGCCGCCGGGACCGGCAAGCAGGCCGAAAGCAAGCAGCAGGCAGAGCGTGCCGAAACTTGCCATGACCAGGTAGACAAAGCCGGCGCGCACATTCTCGGGTACGCGATGGTGCGACATGACCAGCGCCCAAGACGTGAGTGACATGAATTCCCACGAAAGCAGAAAGGTAAAGGCGTCATCGGCCAGCACCACGCACGTCATGGCGGCAAGGAACGCCGGATAGAACGGCAGTACCCGCCCGGGCGCGGTTTCGTGTCTCCCGTAGCCGAGCGCAAACAGGCTCGCGCCGACCGCGCCGAGATCGACCACGACCAGAAAGAAAGCCGAGAGCGCATCCAGCCGGAAGTGCGCGCCGAGCCAGGGAATGCCGAGCGGCAGCGCGGCGGTTTCAGGTGGTGCCGCAGCAAGAAGGTGCGCGAGAGACGCAACCAACGACGTCGCCGACGCAGCCAGACTCGCACCGTAGATTAAATGCGACGACACCTTCGCGCCTGCCGTCGCGACAGCGAGCGGCGCGAGTGCCAACAGGAACGCAACACACGCCAAACCTATCGTCAGCGTCACGACGGCGCCCTCTTGAGCCGAACACCACGCCCGCCGCCTTGGCTCATCGCGTTGTCGGAAATCAACTCGATGCCAAGCGCATCGAGGGCGGCAATGAGTTTCATCAGGGAATTGACATTGCCCCGGATCACGCCGTCGCTAGCTTCCATCCGCTGGATGGTCGGCAGCGAGAGCCCGGCCGCTTCCGCCAGCTGGCGCTGGTCTATCCCGAGAATGGCGCGGGTGGCGCGCAGTTGCCCGGCCGTTATCATTCCGGTCCTATTAATATCACGGTCAGAATCGATATCTTAGCGTATATAATTTAGCTTGTGATGCTTCAAGCATTAATTTATGGTGGCTGCGCTTCATCCGGGTTGAAGTAACGGTCGAGGCATGAAGGCCAGGCGCGGAGAGATCGACGCGTTCGATCGGGCGTATTGTGATCGCATACGCGATGCGGTCTGGGAGGCCATCATTGCGACCTCTCGCGACCCCGCGACGAAGGTCGCACAGCTCCGCAATTATGAAATCTACGACGCGCTACTTCAGCTTCAGGCCATGATCCTTGCCAGCTCGAAGGAGGCTGGATCGCCCGCCAAAATGCGAGGCATAGGCAACGAATTCGCGAAGCGGCTTTCGCGCCTGGTTGCTGAGTTCAAAAGCTCGTACGACCGCGATGGCCTGCCGTTTGGCGTCGTGCACACCGATGAAATGCAATGACCGGTCAGACGATCCGAAATCCGGCAATGAGAGTCACGTGGCTTGACGAGGAGCGCCGGCCTCAATACCCGCCGAACCCCGCCTATCCCAATGGTATCGAGGTCGATTGCTCAGACGGCGCGAAGGTAACGTGTACGCAGTCATTGCCTTATCCCGCCAAAGGCTGCGGACAATACCTCTTGGTCTGCGAAACATGCGGGCTGAAAATCATCGTTACGGCCACCGGGCGGGAAGACGATCCGCGATCAGTGAAGGTGGCCTGCAAAAAGCAAGAAGCGCTTCGAAATTAGAATTAGAATCCGTTGCGCGACACTGATCGTGAATATTTAATCTGTGTTGAAAATTCGATTGGGTAGCTTCGACTCGGGAGTCGCAGCAACATGCGCTTCTATCGTGTTGTCCAATTTATTTGCCATCGCGGCTTGACTGAGCCCGATGTCCATGCCGCGCCTGCCATTTCTCGGTGAGCCTCTGCAACTCAATCCGGCCTTCTGTCTCCGCCTCCAACTGTGACCGATAGGACTCATGTGAAATCAACAGTGGGCGGCCCTCAGATCGGACCTCCCAGCGAAATTGGTTGCGACGTATCGTGCAGGGGCGAATCTTGAGCTGATAAGGGGGAGGAGACTGGGTAGGCATGACGCATCCGCAGTATCAGCCTTGATTGAGAGGTTCTATTCTGCCGCTACCCGCCCATCGGGGGCCGCGGCACGAACGGAGGCATCCACAGTCTCCTCATATTTGGTGAAATTCTTCTGGAACATGCCAACCAGCTTGCGCGCAGTCTCGTCGAACGCCTTCTTGTCGGTCCAGGTTCGTTCTGGATAGAGTAGATTGGTCTCGATACCTGGTAGCGAGGTTGGGACCGAAAAACCGAAAAACGGATCAGTACGAAAATCAGCTTTCTTGAGTGACCCGTCGAGCGCACCGGTGACCAGCGCGCGCGTAACCTTGATCGGCATGCGCCGGCCGACGCCATAAATGCCGCCGGTCCAGCCGGAATTGACCAACCAGCAATCGACCTTGTGCTTGGCGATGTAGTCGCCCAGCAGATTGCCGTACTCCGCCGGCGGACGCGGCAGGAACGGCGCGCCGAAGCAGGTCGAGAATTCCGGCTCGACGCCAACCAGGCCCTTCTCGGTGCCGGCGACCTTCGCCGTATAGCCGGACAGGAAATGATACATCGCCTGCGCTGGCGTGAGCTTGGCGATCGGCGGCATCACGCCGAACGCGTCGGCGGCGAGGAAGATGATGTTCTTCGGATGGCCGGCCATTCCGGTGCGCGACGCGCTCGGAATGAAGTCGAGGGGATAAGCGGAGCGGGTGTTCTCGGTCTTCTCGGCGCTGTCGTAGTCGGGGACGCGGGTGACCGGATCGAACACCACGTTTTCAAGCACGGTACCGAAGCGGTTGGTGGCGTCCCAGATCTGCGGCTCGGCCTCGGCCGAGAGCTTGATGGTCTTGGCGTAGCAGCCGCCTTCGAAATTGAAGATACCGTCGGGCGACCAGCCGGTCTCGTCGTCGCCGATCAGGATGCGGTTCGGATCGGCTGAGAGCGTGGTCTTGCCAGTACCGGACAGGCCGAAGAACAGCGCGCTGTCGCCGTTTTTGCCGACATTGGCCGAGCAATGCATCGGCATCACGCCTTGCGCCGGCAGGTAGAAGTTCAGCATGGTGAAGACCGACTTCTTAATTTCGCCGGCATAGGACGAGCCACAGATCAGCACGATCTTGCGGGTGAAATCGATCGCCACCATGGTGTCTGAGCCATCGCGGCCGCCGTGACGCTTGGCGTCAGGCTTGAACGACGGCATGTCGACGATCGTCAACTCCGGCACGTAGTGCGCGAGCTCGGCCTGCAGCGGGCGGATCAAGAGCTGACGGATGAACAGCGAGTGCCAAGCATATTCGGTGAAGACGCGCGCCTTGATGCGATATTTCGGATCGGCGCCGCCGTAGAGGTCCTGGGCGAACAGCGACTTGCCTTTCGCGTGCGCCAGGAAGTCCTGATAGAGATTGTCGAAATGCTCTTTGCTTTGTTTGCGGTTGCGGTCCCACCACACGGTATTCTCGGTCGTTGTATCGACCACCGTGTGTTTATCCTTCGGCGAGCGGCCGGTGTGGTGCCCGGTCTCGGCGCAGAGCGGGCCACCGGCGACAATGGTCGCCTCGCCGTTGCGGATGGCATGCTCGTAGAGCGGGGCTTCGGTGAGGTTCCAGTGGACAGCGGCGAGAGATCTGAAGCCAAAACTATCAGCTCCGACACCCGCGTTCCTCACGCCCGTCTCTAACATGTAGATCTCCGTCTGCTTCAGAATTGTCGAATCCGCGAATATTTCTAATGCGCGAATATTATTGGATCATGTACATCATATCAATAGGTATACGCCAGACCGTTAATATGATGTTTTAAGCATCATCGCATAACCGACGACCGATCGGGGCTGGCCAAGCAGATCGATTTTCGCGCGGTCGTAGATTTCTGGCGATGTCGCTTTAACCTCAAAGAACGAACCCGCTTCGCGGGAGGGAGGCTGGGGGCCGGTCTAGTCTGGAGCCAAGGCCGACAGGGGATTTGATGAGAGCGTCGTGAGTTCGACGATCGGAGTGTTGCAACCTTACAAAGGAGCACTCCGATGCACGACCAACCCATCAGCCCGTTGCGCCAGCGCATGCTCGACGCCATGGCGGTGCGCAATTTCAGCGACAAGACGCGCCACGACTACATCCGCCAGGTCAAAAGCTTTGCGTCATTTCTTGGCCGCTCGCCCGATACGGCAAGCGCTGACGATCTGCGCCGTTTTCAACTGCATCAGCGGCAGAACGGGGTGCAGCCGTCGAGCATGAACAGTGCGGTGTCGGCACTGCGTTTTTTCTTCAGCACGACCCTCGACCGCCCCGACATGGAGCGGCACCTCACCTTCGTCCGCGAGCCGCGCAAGATCCCGGTGATCCTGAGCCCGCAGGAGATCGGCCAGCTCTTAGAGGCAGCACCCGGGCCGAAGTACAAGGCAGCGATGAGCGCCGCCTACAGCGCAGGGCTGCGGGTCTCCGAGGTGGTGGCGCTGAAGGTCGCGGACGTCGATTCCAAGCGCATGCTGCTGCGCATCGAGCAGGGCAAGGGCCGCAAGGATCGCCTGGCCATGCTGTCCCCACGGTTATTGGACTTGCTGCGCGACTGGTATTGCATCGTTCGGCCCGCGGTGTGGCTGTTTCCCGGCCGCGATCCGATGCTGCCGATGACGACGCGACAACTCACCCGCGCCGTCCATATCGCCGCCAGGCTTGCGGAGATCAACAAGCGGGTCACACCGCACACGCTGCGGCACAGCTTCGCCACCCATCTGCTGGAGCAAAATATCGATATTCGCCTGATCCAGGTTTTGCTCGGACATGTGAAGTTGGAGACGACCGCGCTTTACACTCAGGTCGCAACCAACGTGATCCGCGCGGTGACCAGCCCGCTCGATCAGCTCACACCGCTGATCCCAAAGCCCAATAAGCCGCCGGTATAACGCCACCACGCGCGTGCCTCGTCCGGCTTTGGAGGTCGCGGATATCTTCCGCGCGCATGGCCCTGCATGGCGTCAAGCCAATGCCGGTCATGTCAGCCTCGACCAACTCAAGGTGATGAGCGCGATCGAGCGCTGCCGCACGGCGGCGCTCGGCGGCCATGTCGAACGCTGTGAGGACTGCCGCCACACCAGCATTGCCTACAACAGCTGTCGCAATCGGCATTGCCCGAAGTGTCAGGGTGCGGCGGCCAAGCAATGGCTGGCCGAGCGGCAGGCCGACCTGCTGCCTGTCTCGTATTACCATGTGGTGTTCACCGTGCCGGCGGCGATCGCCGAGATCGCCTATCAAAACAAGGCGGTAGTCTACGATCTGTTGTTCAAGGCGAGTGCCGAGACCATGCTGACGATTGCAGGTGACCCCGAGCATCTGGGCGCTCGCATCGGCATCACATCCGTGTTGCACACCTGGGGCTCGGCACTCGTCCACCATCCACATGTGCACATGATCGTGCCAGCTGGCGGTCTCTCACACGATGGTCGACGCTGGGTCGCCTGCCGGCCCAAGTTCTTTCTGCCATGGCGGGTGCTATCCAAACTGTTTTGCCGGCTGATGTTGCAAAAACTTCTCGCCGCGCATGCCGCCGGTCAATTACAGTTCTTCGGTAGCCGTCGCCGCCTCGGTGAGGCCGCGGCCTTCGCCGCCTTTCTGGCGCCGCTGCGCAAGATCAAATGGTATGTCTATGGCAAGCGCCCGTTCGGCGGACCTGCGGCGGTGCTGACCTATCTGTCTCGCTATACTCACCGGGTCGCCATCGCCAACAGCCGGCTGATCGCGGCCGACAATGGCAGCGTCACCTTCAAGTACAAGGATTACCGTGCCGACGGTGCCGCCCGATACAAGGTGATGAGGCTCACCGCAGAGGAGTTCATCCGCCGATTTCTCCTCCACGTCCTCGCCGCCGGCTTCCATCGTATCCGTCATTACGGCTTATTCGCAAAAAGCTCGCGCACCGAGAATATCGAGCGGGCGCGGTCGCTGCTCAATGTGGCTGCACAAAATCAGACCAGCGACACCCATGCCAAAGACGACGACACGACGCATACCTGTCCCCACTGCGGCGGCCGCATGATCGTCATTGAGACCTTCGAACGCGGCCAGACGCCTCGCCATCAGCCGTGCGGCCCAATGGTCGCCGTCAGGATCGATACCTCATGAGAACAATCGCGCTCTTACAAGCACCCCGCGCCGCGCCGGCTTGTCGTCGATCTCAGATCGGCCGCGACAGCGCTCGTCACCATGCGCAAAATAACCAGCAAACCGAGCCGTAACCGCAATGCCCGTCCACAACTGCAATTATCATTGCAAGCCGGCACGCGCTAAAAACCACCTCATCGGCTCCGTTAAAGCTGAGCACGGCCACCATCGCGCGAGTCCCGTGTCAGCCAAATACCCATAGCCAGCGCACCATCTCCGTGCACTCCCGACCGCGGGTTCGTTCCTTGACGGCTTTCGGACGCCGGCCAAGCGCACGCGTCCAGCTCTCCCACGGCCGGCATCCGAAACCCTGTACAAGGACTGACCTCGGCAGTTCCTATTCTGCTGTTTGGCAGGCGAATGATATTGCTTCCGCCCGTTTCCTCTCGCTGAGGGGCAGAGGTCAGGTTGCGAGCGAAGATGCCACCAACTCACGCGGCCTATTCGTCGTCTTTCCAGGGAAGCTTTCCGGTCTTGGGGTTGACCAAGTGCTCGCGGCGACAAGCGTGGCAGCTGACGGGCTCATAGCTGTGCTCATCGCGCTCGGACGGATTGTCGGCAACCCAACCCCTGCACGTTCAATCCTGTATTGGGGCAGCGATAGAGGAAGGTGGCCATTTGTAAATGGCATGAACACTCGGCGCTGCCTGATGTTCAATTACGGATGTTTACGTGGTGACAGTGTGTCACAAAAGTCTGCGCGTTCAAAAATGAGCCCCCCGTTTGAGCCGAGCGCTCCAATCGACGTCGATCTTGGCTCCTTAACCGCTCAGGCTGGTCTCAAGTCTTTTCGGAACCCTCTGCCTTCGTCACCCACATCACGGCCGCAATCGCCCCTTTGCATCGTGGTAACATGATTGCGGTCAGCCCGCCGATCAGCGGTAAGTAAATAGCGTAGGCAATCCATAGCGGAAATTGAAAATTCAGCTCGCAAAGGAGGATAATTGGCACCGTCATATGGCCGACGAGGAGAATTGTCAGCCAAGGAGCGGCGTCATCGGTACGAAATGACCATAGGGCTCGGCGCATACACCACAGCAATCGACCATTTTGAGGTAGTGATGTAACAACCGACCTTGGCCACATCGGGGACATTGCCCGAGCATACCCCTTACAAGGGCTGTTGCCGTTGATGGATACATTGGATCGGCGGATGTCATCGCAACGGCGCTTTCCTACCTGACCATAAGTGCGCCCGGCAAGGTCTGTGCACAAGGCCGAAACACCGCAATCGGAGCACTGATACGGCGGCAAGCTTGAGATGACATCATTTCAGTCGGCTCCGCGTGCACAACGGCCGCTACCTTCACCGCCCAATAGAGCACCAAACTCCACGCTGCCTATCAAAATCCGTGACGTTGCGCGCCGCCTGCCGAAGTACGCCGCCGCCGAATACCGTGGACCGGAGCTACAATATTTGTGATCTCCACCGATACGCAAGCCGCCGCGCAATAGCGCGCGGTCCCCGATTGGCGCATGAGCTTTGTAACTCCAACCCTATGCACAAACGCTGGACTTCATGGTAGTTTTCGATTCGATCTTTTCGCTTCAGTGGCCTGTCTATGCCTGACCACAAGTTCAAAGTCGGCCAGACCATAACTCTCTCGCCCGCAATCGCTCGGAACATGCCGGGCGGCATGTATGAAATCACTAAGCAATTGCCGAGGCGCAATGGCGAGTACGAGTATCGGATCAAGTGCGTTAACGAAACGCACGAACGCGTAATGCGCGAAATTGAATTACTTATTGTATGTCGCGATTGATCGCCCAACCCGTCGCGCCCGAGTAAGACTACAACCTCGGCCACCCTTCTGCAACGGCACGCCTAGTAGGTGAGATCGTGTTTGACGGCAATAGCGCCGTTACGCGGATACGGCTGAAATGGCGGCATTCGAGAGGAGCATTATTAGCGGGAATAGTTATCGTCGGCGTGGAATCACATTTCCCGCAACTTTCATGTCATTTGGCAGCATTTAATTCAGCCGAAAGATCGACGGGAGAAGAAAGCTGGTCACGATATCCTTGAGGATCGCCTTTTCTTTCCATAACCGGGGCCTCTGATCCCTCTCTCTCGCTCCGTCCTGGCTGCAAAACCTCCGCGTACAAGGTTGTGAGCTCCGCAGCGGGGCCGATCGGCGGCAGCGATATCCGTTCAGCGATAATTCCACCGCCCGGCCTGTATGGCGGCGTGATCGGTCTCTACAACGACGTCGTCGGATATAATGACGGTACCGGACACCCTGCGGCCGGCCTTGATGCCTTCGGCCTGCAGAACTACGACGCCGGCGCATTCTTTCTTTATGTGCCGGACGTAAAGCTGTTCGGCGGTCAAATCGGTTTCTCCGGCTTCGAAGCGGCCGGACAAAACTGCGGCCAACTCGTCTCCGCCATAGCGCGGCGCTGCGTGGAGGGCTTCGGCGATCCCTATGTCGAGGCCGACTGGTCGCGCTCCTTCGGGCAGGTCCGGCCCGCAAGCACTCCCGGCGCTTACCCGATCATCCAGGGACTGGTGCTCGATTTTGGCATCGGCGCGGTCCTGCCGATCGGCACCTATAATCAGCAGACCCAGTCGATGAATGGCGTGACGCCAGGCAACAACACGTTCGATCTGGCACCCAGCGTGGCGGTGACCTACACCACGCCGCCGCTGATTGCCGACGGGACCGAGTTCAGCGCCAAGTTCTATTGGGACAACTACGCCACCAATCCCGTCACCCAGTATCACGCGAGCCAGTTGCTCGACGTTGATTTTGCCGTGACCGAGCACATCGGCCGCTTCCAGGTCGGTCCGGCCGGCTTCTACGTATTCCAGTCCGGCGAGGACTACCAGTACGGCGCAATCGTTCCGCCCGACGGCAAGCGGCTCGAATACATGGCGCTCGGCGCCGTCATCAATTACGACATGTCTGAATACAACGCTGAAATCCGCTTCAAGGCGAACACGACGGTGTTTTCCGAAAACGGCGTCGTGGCGAACCTGTTCGTCATCAGCTTTGCAAAGAAGCTGTATTAGAGCGTCGCAAAACGAGGCGCTATCAACGGGCCGGCAATCCGGCCGCGATCTGCGCGCCGCTGAGTCTGACAACGGCTTCGCGGTACACCGGACTGGAATTCTTTGGCGGCAAGGCGATGTTCCGCACAGTCGAGCCCGGCCGCAATTTTAGGGCCTCTGCCATGTTGGCCTTGGCCTCGTCATGGCGGCCTAGCAACTGATAGGCGGTTGCAAGCAAGATCTGTGTCCGGCCGGTGCCCGGCGTAATGGCGAGCGACCGCTGCAGCCATGTCACGGCCTCTGCGTCATGCCCCATCAACAGACAGGTCAACCCCGCGCCGAGCAGCCACGTCCAGCGCGACACTTGCGGCGTGTCGTAGCGATCCGCGTCCTTGAACGTCGCGAGCGCGTCGGAGAAGCGGCCCAACTGGTCCTGCGCCAAACCGAGGTTGAAACGAACCAGGCCGTCCCACGGATCGAAAATCAGCGCGTTGGCGCAGGCTACCAAGGCTTCGTCGAAATGATTGGTCGCCGTCATGAACCGGCAGTAGGTTTCCAGCACCGGCAGATATTGCGGCTGTACGGCCAGTGCGCGTTCCAGCAGGGACCGTGCCTTGTGCTCCGCGGCGTCGGCGTCGCCTCCGGTATACCAGGCAGTCTGGATGCCGCGCAGCAGGTCGGCGGCGAGCCCCGCCTCGAGGTCGATATTATCGGGATCTTTGGCGAGTGCATTTTCCAGCATCGCTTGCGACGCGGCAAAACGCTCCCGGCTAGTCTGATTGATATAGGCGGTCGCCTGATCGACCACGACCTTGGCATGAGCTTGCGCATCGGAGGCGCCGGGCTGCCCTCCAGGATAGTAAAGCGCGTTGAGATAAACCGCGAGATTGTGTCCGAGCCCGCCGGCGAGCCGCGATCGCTGCAGGTCCGCATCGACGCCCTCGGTGGCGATGGACACCGAGGTCGACCAGCGGACCTCGCCATTTTTGGTATTTGTCGCCAGCGCCCGCAGTGTCCAGGAATTGCTATCCTCCTGCAGTCGGCCTTGCACCAGGACGTCAGGGCTGGATGCCGGCCTGAACGCAACAATCTTGGGGACGGCGGACGCGGAGGTCGATGGCGACAGCACGCGGATATTGCTGATTTTAGCAAGTCCTTCTGTGAGGTCGGCGGTGACATTCGCCGCCATCAAGCTTGCTTGCGGATCTTTGCCGGCGTCCGTGATCATCACGGTGACGGTTGGTCCCTTCGATCCAGTAAAAATGTCGGGGCGCAACGCGGTTGCGCTGACCGCAAGGCCAGCGATTGCGGACAGGCCGAACAAGCCTGCCGTCATGGAGCGCGTCGCGCTGCGCCACGGAGCGCGCAACGCATTTGCGACGCTTGGCGCGTTGACGAAAGCCTGGGGCGTTGGGTCTGGCGCCCGGAGTTCGGCGTCACCGGTCTGCTGCGGGTTCGGCAGCATCACTCCCGAAGGATCTAGAGTTCTACTCGACTCTGATCCTTCCGGCGCATCGACGACCTCAGCCTCGAACAGATAACCGCGCCCGGAAACGAGCCTGATCAACTGGCGGTCGTCATCGCCAAGTGCTGCGCGAATCTCGCGTATACACTGGAAAAGGCTGTCTTCGCCGACATGGATGTTCGGCCAGACAGCCTGCATCAGTTCTTGCTTGCTGAGCGTCCGCCCGGCATTGGCGACGAACGCAGACAGCATGGCGAACGACTTCGGCCGCAGCCTGACGACTTCGCCGTCGGGGCCACGTAACACCGCACGCTGTTCGTCAAATTCGAAGCGATCAAATCGTAGCACGATTGTTAGTCGTTATTTTCAGGTGATCCGGGCCAAATATCAGAAAAATTTCAGAATGTCATTCGACGCCACACTCGGCTACCGAAATCCGCTAAGTGCCTTTCACGAGAACAGAAATTCCGGCTGTCCGGCCTGTTAATTCTGTTCGGATGTGCAGCGTCCGTTTCATGGTCGGAGCGACCCCCCAATGGTAATGCATTTACGTTCGCTTAAGGCAAATTACTGGTTAATTTCATGGGTTTACGCAGCGCGGCGGACGTCGTCGCGACCAAGGCGGAGGATACACCGCTCCTTCCGAAAGGGGAGTTAACCTCGGCGTCTCTGCGGCCGGACTCATCCGCCCCAACGTTGGCAGCGCCCCATCCGCCGACCGCTGCCACTCTCCGCGCGGAAGGCCGCGAGCGGCTCAAGGCAAATGATTTTGCGAAGGCAGTCGAACTGCTTGCCCGGGCCACCACCGCCGAGCCGGGTGACGGACCAACCTGGGTCCAGCTTGGCGTCGCGCCGCAGGGCCTCCGTCAGCACGCCCAAGCTCTGACGTGTTTTGTGTCGGCGCAGAAGCTCATCCCGAACGACCCGGCGCCGTTCCTGCGTGCTGCGATTGTCCTCCTCGATCTGAACCAACCGCAACAGGCATTGCGTGCCGCGAGCGAAGCCTGTCACCGCGCGCCGCGGCTTGCGCAGACGCATTACACATACGGCCGCGCCCTGCTTGCGTGCGACGAAACCGCCAAAGCCGAGCGCGCTTTTGCCGAAGCCGTGCGGCTGATGCCGAGCTGGCCCGAGGCCTGGATCAATTACGGCCTTATTCGTCATCGCCGGGGCGCCATCGAAGACGCCAAGGGCGCGATGCGGCAGGCGCTCATTCACGCGCCGGGTCATCCGGAGGCCAGCGCCCATTTGGACGCCTTCATGCGCAGTGGTGGCGCAAGTGACGGCGCAAGTGACGTCGCGAGTGATGTCGGCGAGCAGCAGTCGGCGACGACAAACGAAGGCCCCGAGATTGTCCCGACCTTTGAGTTGGGACGGGAGCGTTATCAGGCTGGCGCCTATGCCGAAGCGGAAGCGATTTTCGAGAAGCTTTACGCGGAGCAAGAGGCTTCGCAAGCGACGGGCCAGCAACGCGATCCAAAAACCCTGCGGATGCTCGGACTGGCGCGCTTTCGGCTTGGCAAGATGGAAGAGGCGTTGGTTTTGCTGGAAGCCGCATTCAAGGCGGCGCCGGCTGATCCCAACGCGCAACTGCATTACGGCGTGGTTCTCAATGCAGCCGGCCGGCACGCGGAGGCTGCTGCGCTCTTTCGATCGAGCGCAAAGCTCTTGCCGCGCGATCCGGCGCCGTATCTGAACCTGTCGGGTGCTTTGCTGGCGCTGGGCGATACGCTCGGAGCGATTAAGGCGGCCACGCGCGCACTCCGGCGCGGACCAAACCTGCCGCAGGCCCATTACGTGCTCGGCCTCGCCCATATGGCGGCCGAGAAATTTGACGATGCGACGCGGGATTTTACCGCTGCATTGCGGCTCGATCCGAATCTCGCGGATGCGTGGGTCAATATCGGCGTCATCCTCTACCGGAGGCACGATTTCGAACGCGCCAAGGCCGCGATGCGGCGCGCGCTCGACATTGCACCAGGCCACGCCGCCGCTGCCGGCAATCTGGGCGCCTTCTTGCGGCTGACCGGACACGTCGAGGCCGGCGAACAGCTGCTCAGCGATGTGCTCAAACGCAACCCCGAGGCTGCCGAGGTGCGTGTCAACCACGCCGCGGCGTTGCTGTCGGAGGAGCGGGCGCAAGAGGCCCTAACGCTGCTCGACGCGAAACCTGTCCCGGCCGCCCCGCGGCTTGCCCAGCACTGGCGGATGCAGCGGTCGCTTGCGCTGTTGCAGGTCGGTCGGCCCGCCGAAGCAGGCGAAATCCTCGCCGCGATCGGCGACGTACCTCCTGAGATGGAACCGCTGATGCTGTGGCGGCGCGTCCTGCTTGCCCTGGCGGCAGGCGATGAGGAGACCGCGCGGACGCAGGCGATCGCTATGGAGCAGGCACTGGCGACGACGAGCGGGCTCGTCCCTGAGCATCAGATCATGGCGCATTACGATCTCGCGCGCTTTTGGAACAAACAGCACGACCCGGACCGCACGTTCGCCAATTGGGTCGCCGGACACCGGCTGCTTGGCCGCTTCCAGCCGTTCTCGCGCGACGCGCATCGCACATTTATCGACGCGACGATCCGGTCCTTCGATCGGGCGCGGCTGCATGACGGGCCGCGCGCGCAAAACCGTGATCCGGCGCCGGTCTTCATCGTCGGTATGCCGCGGACGGGGACGACGTTGGCGGAACAGATCATTGCTGCGCATCCGCAGGCTTTTGGCGCCGGCGAGCGCACCGCGTTGCATCAGCTCGTCTTCGGCTTCGGCGGCGAGACGCCGGAAGGTGTCGCGCGCATCGCGGCACTCGACACCGCGGCTCTCGATGCTC
This sequence comes from uncultured Alphaproteobacteria bacterium, assembly GCA_963729965.1. GTDB lineage: Bacteria > Pseudomonadota > Alphaproteobacteria > Rhizobiales > Xanthobacteraceae > BOG-931. The sequence continues at coordinate 760,846 of CAVSPX010000014.1, read as the reverse complement.
ACGCCGAGCACTATCTCGCGGAACTGCACGCGCTTGCCCCCGAGAAGGCGCGCATCGTCGACAAGATGCCGGGCAATTACAGTTTCCTTGGTCTCGCCGCGCTGATGCTGCCCGGCGCGCGCATCATCCATTGCGTGCGCGACCCGCGCGACATCGGCCTATCGATCTTCACCTTCCGCTTCTATGGTCATCATCCTTACGCACACGATCTTGGCGATCTCGGCTGGTACATTGCCCAACATGATCGCCTCATGGCGCATTGGCGCGAGGTCCTCCCCAACCCGATCCTGACGCTTCCGCTCAAGGATTGGGTCGAGGATTTTGACGGGACGCTGCGCCGTGTCCTCGACTTCATTGATCTGCCCTACGACCCGGCTTGCGAGCGCTTCTACGAACGCGACTCGCGGGTGATGACGGTCAGCCGGGCGCAGGTCAAACAACCAGTCAACGCGCGCGGGTTGGGCCGCTGGCGACGCTACGCCACGCAACTCAAGCCGTTGATCGAATCGCTTTCTGAAAACGGCGTCGTCTTGTCATAGGAGCCTACCTTGGCACAGCGTATAATCATCAACGACGGCACCGAGTGGCTGATCCCGGACGGGCAAACCGATACCGGCACGGTCGACGCCGGCGGCACCCTTGACGTCGGGGCCGGAGCCAATGCGGTCAGCGTTAGTGTCGCCGGCAATGAGAATGTCCTCTCGGGCGGCAGCGACAACACCGCGCTGATTCTCGATGGCGGCGTGCAGACCGTGCAGTCCGGCGGGGTCGCGAGCGGCGCAACAGTCGACGCCGGCGGCTCGCAGATCGTCCAGTCCAGCGGTATTGCCGACGCTACGGCGATTTCTGGCGGCGTGCAGACGGTCCAGGCGGGCGGTATCGCAAGTGGCACCACGATCAACAGCGGAACTCTGATCGTTCAGGCGGGCGGCGTTGCCAGCAACACGGTGATCTCCGGCGGCACGATCGACGTCCAATCCGGCGGCACGTTGTCCGGCACAGTCACCTTCGACGGCGCCGGCACCTTGCAGATCGACGGCACCACGATGCCGACGGCGACGATCGACGGCTTCGTCAACACCAACCAGACCATCGACCTTACCGGGCTCGGCTACGCAACCGGCGGCAGCGCGGTGCTGACCAGCAACAACGTGCTTCAGGTCAGCGAAGGCAACCAGACTGTCAGTCTCAACCTCGACCCGACGCAGAACTATACCGGCCACAGCTTCACGCTGGCGAGCGACGGGCACGGCGGCACTGCGGTCGTCGACCCGCAAACTACCTGGTACGCGACCTCCGAAGCGCTCCTTAACGAGGGTATCGAAGCGGCCGATGCCGGCGGGGCTCCCGACTTTACGATCTACGTACAAGGCGACTGGAGCCTGAGCGGTTCGATCGAGGCGATCAACCTGCCAAGCGGCGTATCGCTCCTTGTTCAAGGCACAAACGGCAGTTCCATCAGCGGCGGCGGCACCCAGCGCGGCTTCTTCCTCTACAGCGGTCAGGTCTCCTTCCAGAATTTGCGGCTTGACGACATGCGCGCGCTGGGTGGCGCTGGCGGTAATGGCGGCGGCGGTGGCGGCGCTGGTCTGGGCGGCGGCTTGTTCATTGGCTCGAATGGCCAAGCGACGCTCGAGGACGTGAGCTTCTCCTCCGACAAGGCGACCGGCGGCCACGGCGGCGGCACCGGCGGCTACGGCAACGGCGCGCCCGGCGGTCACGCCGGCGGCGGCGGCGGCGGCCTCGGCGGTAACGGCGGGGCTGGTGGGTCCAACGGCGGCGGGGGTGGCGGCGGCGGTATCGGCGGTGCCGGCGGCGGCGGCGCCGAGATCGGATTTACCAACGCAGGCGGGGGGCATTCCGGCATCGTGCAAGGCGCCGCGGGCGGCGGTGGGGGCGGCCCAGGTTATCTCGACAACAACTACTCCGGCGGCTCCAACAGTGGCGGCGGTGGTGGTGGCGGCTTCGCCGGCGGCTCGAACGGAAGCAACAACGGAGACAACGGCTCCGATGGCGGTGCCGGCGGCGGCGGCGGCGGCGTTGGCGGTGGTAATGCCGGCGGCAATCCCGGGGTTCTCGCGGGTGGTGGCGGTGGCGACGGTGGCTATGGCGGTGGTGGCGGCGGTGGTGGCGCCGAGGGCGGTGGTGGCGGCAAGGGCGGGTTTGGCGGCGGTGGCGGCGGCGCGCTTCTCACCGGCGGGTCAATCTACGGCAGCAACGGCGGCGGCGGCGGCGCTGGCGGGTGGGGCGGTGGTGGCGGCGCGGGATGGCACAGTGGCGCGGCTGGCTGGGGCGGCGGCAACGGCGGCAACTCTTCAGGATCGCGAGGTATCCTCAACAGGGGGGGCGGCGGCGGCCTCGGGGCGGGCGGCGACATTTTCGTCCAGGCCGGGGGCTCGCTCACGATCGAAGGCGGCGACCTCGCGGCGGGCACTGTTACTGGCGGCTCCGGTGCCAGCGGCGGCGGCTCGGGCTCAGCCTATGGCGACGGCCTCTTTATCGGCGACGTGCCGCTCTATCTTTCGGGAACCGGCGGCGGCCCCCTCGTCATCGACGGCGCCATCGCCGACCAGGGCGGCGGCACCAATGGTGCGGGCAGTCTCGTCATCAACGGCGGCACCGTCGAGCTCGGCAATCCCAACCAAACCGGCAACGCCAACGACGACAACAACGCTCCCAACACTTACGTCAACGGTACGACTGTTACCGACGGCGCCTCGCTTGAGATCGCGGTGGGCCACGATCTCGGCACCGGCACCCTGAAGCTTCAGTCGGGAACGACGCTCGACGTGCTGAACAGCACGACGATCTCGGTCGCGATCGAGATCAACGGCGATCCGACATTCACCGCCGGGCCCGGAACGACCGACACCTACACCAACCAGATCATCAACGGCGGCCATCTCAACATCAACGGCGGCGGTACGGTCGTACTGGACGCGGATAATTCCTACAGCGGCGGCACGACGATCGAGGATGGCACGCTCGAGATCGCGGCCAACGGCGGTGCCGGCGGCGGCGCGATCACGTTGGACGCCGATACGAAGCTGAAGATCGACAATGCCGCGCTGGCAGGCGGCGGCGCCAACGTATTCACGTTCACCGGGAACACCATCGACGGCTTCGCAATTGGCGACGTCATCGATCTCACCGGCGCCGCTTTCAACTCTCCGACCACGCCGACGTTGAGCTCCGGTCTGCTGCAGTTCAGCGAAAACGGCACGACCTACAAAATCCAATTCAATTCCGGCCAGTCGTTTTCGGGCGAACGCTTCTTTTTGATAAGCGATGGCGGCACCGACATCGAACTCGAGACCGTGGCCAGCCCAACGCTGACGACGACTCCCAATCCTACTACCGTCACCCTTTCGAATGCGCCCCCCGCAACGCTCACCGACGGCGCGACCCTTTCTGGAGGGTCCAGCCCCACGGGAACCATCACCTTCACACTGTATCAGGGCGGTACCCTGGTGAACACCGAGACGGCGACGGTCAGCGGCAACGGCATCTACACCACCCCTACCGGCTACACGTTGCCCGGCACCGGCACGGTCACGGGCACGTACCAGTGGGATGCCAGTTACGGCGGCGACACCGGCAACAACAGCGCCAGTGACAACAATGCTTCCAACGAGCAGGTGACGGTCAGCAAGGCCAGTCCGACGCTGAGCACAACGCCCAGCGTGACCAGCGTCACCTTGGGTACGAGTTCGGTAACGCTGAAAGACACGGCCGCGCTGGCGGGCGGCTACGACGAGACCGGCACCATCACCTTCACGCTGTACGATGGCGGCACCAAGGTGGACACCGAGACGGTGTCGGTGACCGGCAATGGGAATTACACCACCGCCACCGGCTACACGTTGCCCGGCACCGGCACGGTGACCGGCACCTATCAGTGGGACGCCAGTTACGGCGGCGATGGCAACAACAACACCGTCAGCGACAACAATGCTTCCAACGAGCAGGTGACGGTCAGCAAGGCCAGTCCGACGCTGAGCACAACGCCCAGCGTGACCAGCGTCACCTTGGGTACGAGTTCGGTAACGCTGAAAGACACGGCGGATCTGGCGGGCGGCTACGACGAGACCGGCACCATCACCTTCACGCTATATCAGGGCAGCACCCTGGTGAACACCGAGACGGTGTCGGTAACCGGCAACGGGAACTACACCACCGCCACCGGCTACACGTTGCCCAGCACCGGCACGGTGACCGGCACCTATCAGTGGGACGCCACTTACAACGGCGACAGCAACAACAGCACGGTCAGCGACAACAACAATGCCAACGAGCAGGTGACGGTCAGCGCGGCCAGCCCCGCGATCAGCACGACGCCCAACATGACCGCCGTCTCGCTGGGAGCGAACACGGTAACGCTGAAAGACACGGCGGACCTGGCGGGCGGCTACGACGAGACCGGCACCATCACCTTCACGCTGTTCGATGGCAGCACCAAGGTGGACACCGAGACGGTGTCGGTGAGCGGCAACGGGAACTACACCACCGCCACCGGCTACACGTTGCCCGCCAGCGGCACGCAAATAGGCATCTACCAGTGGGATGCCACGTATAGCGGCGACAGCAACAACAACACCGTCAGTGAGATCGGCAATATCGCCGAGCAGGTGACGGTCAGCGCGGCCAGCCCCACCCTCAGTACAACGCCCGGCTCGACTGCGGTCACCCTGGGGACGACCGCGCCGACGCTGACTGACACGGCGGTTCTGGCGGGCGGCTACAACGAGACCGGCAGCATCACCTTCACGATGTTCGATGGCAGCACCGCGGTGGACACCGAGACAGTCTCGGTGAGCGGCAACGGCAGCTACAGCACGCCTGCCGGCTACACGTTGCCGACGAGCGGCACGCAAACCGGGACCTACCAGTGGGACGCCAGTTACAGCGGCGACAGCAACAACATCATCATCAGTGAGATCGGCAATACAGCTGAGCAGGTGGTGGTCAGCAACGCCAGCCCCACGCTGACGACGACGCCTAGTTCGACCGCGGTTACGCTGGGTACGACCGCGTCGACGCTCACTGACACGGCGGTTCTGTCGGGCGGCTACAACGAGACCGGAAGCATCACCTTCACGCTATATTATGATGGTGGCACCACCGCGGTGGACACCGAGACAATTTCGGTGAGCGGCAACGGCACCTACAGCACGCCGGCCGGCTACACGTTACTGACGAGCGGCACGCAAACCGGGACCTACCAGTGGGACGCCAGTTACAGCGGCAACAGCAACAACAACACCGCCAGTGAGATCGGCGATACCGCCGAGCAGGTGACGGTCAGCGCGGCCAGTCCCACGCTCAGTACAACGCCCAACGTAACCGCCGTCACGCTGGGTACGAGCTCGGTGACGCTGACTGACACGGCGGACCTGGCGGGCGGCTACAACCCGACGGGCACTATCACCTTCACGCTGTATCAGGGTGGTACCCTGGTGGATACCGAGACAGCCTCGGTGGTGAACAGCGATAGCACCTATACCACGCCGGCCGGCTACACGTTGCCCAGCAGCGGCGCGGCAACCGGCACCTATCAATGGGACGCCAGTTACGGCGGCGACAGCAACAACAAGACCGTCAGTGAGATCGGCAATACCGCCGAGCAGGTGGTGGTCAGCAACGCCAGCCCCACGCTGACGACGACGCCCGGTTCGACCACGGTCACGCTGGGTACGAGCTCGGTGACACTGACTGACACGGCGGACCTGGATGGTGGTTACGACCCGACCGGCACCATCACCTTCACGCTGTATCAGGGCGGCGTCCAGGTGGACACCGAGACAGCCACGGTCAGCGGCAACGGCACCTACACCACACCGACCGGTTACACGCTGCCGATCAGTGGTACGCAAACCGGCAGCTATCAGTGGGATGCCAGCTACGGCGGAGACAGCAACAACAATATCGCTACTGACGACAATAACGCTAACGAACAGGTGGCGATCGGTTCGGCCAGTCCGACGCTCAGCGCGACGCCCGGTTCAACCGCGGTCACGCTGGGTACCAACTCGGTGACCCTGACCGACACGGCAGAGCTGGAGAGCGGCTACAACCCGACCGGCATCATCACCTTCACGCTGTATCAGGGCGGCACCCTGGTGGACACCGAGACGGCGACGGTGAACGGCAACGGCACCTACAGCACGCCGACCGGATACACGCTGCCGACCAGCGGCACGCAAGCCGGCAGCTATCAGTGGGATGCCAGTTACGGTGGCGACACCAACAACAATGGCGCCAGCGATAATAATGACCCTGCCGAGCAGGTGACGGTCAGCTCGGCCAGCCCGACGCTCAGCACGACACCCGGTTCGACCGCGGTCACGCTGGATGCGAGCACGGTGACGTTGACCGATACCGCTGACCTGGAGGGCGGCTACAACCCGACCGGTACCATCACCTTCACGCTGTATCAGGGCGGCGTCCTGGTGGACACCGAGACAGCCACGGTCAGCGGCAACGGCACCTACGGCACGCCGACCGGCTACACGCTGCTAACCACCGGCACGCAAACCGGCAGCTATCAGTGGGACGCCAGTTACGGCGGCGACACCAACAACAACACCGTCACTGACGACAATAACGCCAACGAGCAGGTGACGGTCAGTTCGGCCAGCCCGACGCTCAGCACGACGCCCAGTGCGACCGCGGTCACGCTGGGCACGAACACGGTGACGCTGACCGACACGGCGGACCTGGAGGGCGGTTACAACCCGACTGGCACCGTCACCTTCACGCTGTACCAGGGCAGCACCCTGGTGGACACCGAGACGGTGTCGGTCACCAGCGGCGACGGCAGCTACAGCACGCCGACCGGCTACACGTTGCCGACGAGCGGCACGCAAACCGGGACCTACCAGTGGGACGCCAGTTACGGCGGCGACACCAACAACAACACCGTCACTGACGACAATAACGCCAACGAGCAGGTGACGGTCAGCTCGGCCAGCCCGACACTCAGCACGACACCCAGTTCGACCGCGGTCACGCTTGGCACGAACACGGTGACGCTGACCGACACGGCGGACCTGGAGGGCGGCTACAACCCGACCGGCACCATCACCTTCACGCTGTACCAGGGCAGCACCCTGGTGGACACCGAGACGGTGTCGGTCACCAGCGGCGACGGCATCTACAGCACGCCGACCGGTTACACGCTGCCCATCAGTGGCACGCAAACCGGCAGCTATCAGTGGGACGCCAGCTACGGCGGCGACACCAACAACAACACCGCCACTGATAACAATGACTCCACCGAACTGGTAACGGTCAGTTCGGCCAATCCCACGCTCGGCACGAGGCCCAGTTCGACCGCAGTCACGCTGGGTACCAGCACGGTGACGCTGACCGACACGGCAAGCCTGGCGGGTGGGTACAATCCGACCGGCATTATCACCTTCACGCTGTACCAGGGCAGCACCCTGGTGGACACCGAGATGGCCGCAGTCAGCGGCAACGGCACCTACAGCACGCCGACCGGCTACACGCTGCCCATCGGTGGCACACAAACCGGCAGCTATCAGTGGGATGCCAGCTCCGGCGGCGACAGCAACAACAACACCGTCAGTGACGACAATAACGCCAACGAGCAGGTGACGGTCAGCTCGGCGAGCCCGACGCTCAGCACGACGCCTAGTTCGACCGTGGTCACGCTGGGTACGAGCACGGTGACGCTGAAAGACACGGCGCTGCTGTCGGGTGGTTACAGCCCGACCGGCACCATCACCTTTACGTTGACCGGCCCCGGCAATACGACCGTCGACACCGAGACGGTCACGGTGAACGGTAATAAGACCTACACCACCCCCACCGGCTTCACGTTGCCCGGCAGCGGCACGGTCATTGGCACCTATACCTGGTCCGCGACCTATAGCGGCGATACGAACAACAAGACGGAGGCCGCGGCCTTCGAGCAAACAGCGGTCTCTTCCGCGAGCCCGACTCTGACAAGTGTGGCCAGCCCCACAGTTGCGCTTTCGACCACTGGCGGCACGCTCAAGGACACCGCAACTCTTGCCGGAGGGTACGACCCCACGGGATCGATCACCTTCAAGCTGACTGGCCCAGGCAACACGACCGTCGACACCGAGACGGTCACGGTGAACGGCAACAAGGCTTACACCACCCCCACAGGGTTCACGCTGCCGGGTAGCGGAGCGGTCGCCGGCACATATTCATGGTCTGCGACCTATAGCGGCGATGTTAACAACGACGGCACAAGCGACAGCGCAAGTCCGCCCGACGAGCAGACAACGGTCGAGGTGCCGCCGACGATCGCGGGCGCGGTCGCCAACCAACAGACCGTCGCCGAGGCGTCGGTTAATCCGTTCTCCGGCGTGACGATCGGCGATGCCAATCCAAACGCAACCGACACGCTGACTATCACGCTGGCGACCACGGGCACCAAGCTCGGCACGCTGACGGGCTCAGGCCTCACCGGCTCGGGAGCGACCTATCAGCTGACCGGTGCCGCGGCGGCGGTCACCGCCGAACTCGACGCGCTCAACTACACGCCGAACAACGGCGTGCCCGCCACCTCGGTCACTACAACGTTCACTCTGAGCGATCAGAGTAGTGTCTTCCCGACGCCGACAACGGACAACACCACCAGCGTCATCGACACCGATCTGGTGAACCCGTCGCCGCCGCCGGGGGTCAATTTCCCGCACGTTTCCCCCAGCAATGTCGACGAGTGGATCCTGGTCGATGGCGAGTGGGCGGCGAGCGTCCAGCCCGGCTCTATTCCGTCGGGCTATCAGGTCATGGGCGTCGGCGATTTCACCGGCAACGGCACCAGCGATATCCTGTGGCAGAACCCGTCGACCGGCGACACTCAGGAATGGCTGATCAACAATAGCGGCTGGGCCGGCACCGTCGATCTCGGCGTTCACCCTGGTGATTATCAGATCGCGGGCGTCGGCGATTTCTTCGGCAATGGCATCGACGGCATTTTCTGGACCGGGCCCGACACCGGCCTCAACGGCTGGCAAGAGGTCGACATCTGGGAATTGGGCTCCAACGGCCAATGGATCGCCAGCGTGCTGCCCGGACTTGGCATTCATCCGCCCGGCTATGAGGTGGCCGCCATCGGCGACTTCACCGGCAACGGCACCGACGACGTGCTGTGGTATGGCCTCAACAATGGCTACGTCGACGAGTGGGTGCTCAACAACGATGCCCAATGGGTGACCAGCGTTGGTCTCGGAAATCATCCAGGAACCGGTTGGACGATCGCCGGAGCCGGCGACTTCACCGGCAACGGCATCGACGACATTCTGTGGACCAACTCCACCGGCGGCCAGGTGCAAACCGACATCTGGGAACTGGGCTCCAACGGCCAATGGATCGCCAGCGTTAGCCCCGGTTCGCATCCTGCCGGCTACAATGTCGTTGCCATCGGCAATTTCAGCGGCAATGGCACCAGTGATATTCTCTGGCAGAACCCGACGACCGGCGATGTTGACGAATGGCTGATCAATAATGGCCAGTGGGCCGGCAGCATCGATCTCGGCGCCCATCCGGGGAATTTCCAGCTCGCCGGCAACGGAGCCTTCGTCAACGGCAACGCTACCAGCGACATCCTCTGGCACTCGTCGTCCTGACGGACCAAACGCGTCCTCTGACCGCGAAGGGCACCTCTGGGTCGGGCGACTATCTCGGCCGGCCGTCGGTCTTGCAACGGACGTCAGTAACCTGCGGTTTTCAAACGCCAGAAAAGCGAGCAGCAGCTCGGTCGTGCGTGCATCGGAAAGCGATTGCTGACAGCGTCGTAGAGTGCGAATTTGGCTGCGCGAAGCAAGTCGGCTTCAGGCCTCTTGCGGCGGTACGAATTCGGCGCCGGTTGGCACGAATTCGTTGGTAAAGAGCTCGGCCGGATTTATCGGAGCCGTCACGCCGCCATATTGATGAAGAACCTTGATGGTCGATTGCCAGTCCGCTTCCGAGCCCCAGCCCAGCGGCTTGCCCATTGTGTTGGGCGTCAGCCACAGCTTCCACGACACTTCGAGCTCGCGGTGGGTAATCGCGGCATCCACCGTTGGCTGGTAGGTTTTAACGGCGGCGACGGCCTCGTCCGGGTGCTGGCGGCCGTACAGGAAACCCTTCAGCGTTGCGGAAACAAAGGCGTGGACGAGGCCTGGATCGCTCTTGATCAGATCATTATGCATAGTGATGCCGTTGGAGACCGCGATCACGCCGGCATCTGAGAACCAGAGGATGCGTACTGGCTTCTTGCCGCGAATTTCCAGGGTCGGCACGTAGCTCGAGACATAGGCCCCAATCGCATCGACCTTGCCGGTAATGAGCGCCGGTCCAATTCCAGCGGGATCGATGTTGACGATATGGACCTTAGATGCATCGACGCCGGAGCCTTTGCAGAAAGCCGGAAGCTGCTGGATCACGGCGCTGCCGGCGCTGATGGCGACGGTCTTGCCTTCGAGGTCTTTTGCGGTCTTGATCGGCGAATCTTCGAACACCATGACGGCGCACGGATTGCGCCGGAAGATGCTGCCGACAGCCTTGATGTTCATCCCTTTGGAGTCGCCGTTGCCAACGACATAGCCGTCGACGAAGCCCACCTGGCAGGCCTTGGCGGCAACCAGTTGGGCAGTGCTTGCGGAACCTTTGCCTGCGGTAATGGCAACGTCCAATCCGGCGTCGCGGTAGAAGCCCTTCTCGCGCGCCACCATGAAGCCGGCGTTGGGACCCTGATAAACCCAATCCAGCGTCAGTGAGACCGGCTTTAGCGAAGCGGCGCGGCTTTTGATCGGGGCAAGTGGAAGCGCCAGAGACGCCGCGGTCAGGGTGGAGGTCTTGAGAAAGCGTCGGCGGGATACCGGCTGACGTCGGAAATCGCGAAAGCTCATGACATCGCCTCTTTGGATCTGTCCTGCGAGAAACGGCGCATGCGCCGAGCAGCGATAGGTCGTTCAAGCAAGAGGCGTGCCAGCAAGCTTCCGGGTAATGCTCAGTGGCTGCCGAATGGCAGGCGATCCATGTCGAGTGGAGCGGTCATGATTTGGCGGTGTGCGCGGTCCAGATAGGGCTGCAGCTTCGCCACGCGCTCGGAGATGACTGCAAAATCACGCCGAAAATCCGGCATGACGGTCTTTATGGCGTCGTAGATCGTCGCCTCGTCGATCGTGGTCAGCCGTCTGTCGCGCACGACGATCCTTCCGTCCACGACCACGTGGCGCACGCCACGGCCAGCTTCGATGTGAACCAGCTGACGCGCCGCGCTGTTCATCGGCGACCAGCTTGGGTCCGCGGTATCGATGAGTGTGAGATCGGCCTTGTAACCGGGGGCAATGCGTCCGATCGACTGTCCGAGCCTCGCCCCCTCGGCGCCGCCTTCAGTCGCCGCGCGCAGAGCATTCGCCGCCTGCGGTGGACCGGGGATTGGATCGCTCACCGCCGCCAGCAGTGTAAACAGTTTCATGGCCACGAACATGTTCTGTGCGTCGGAGCAGCTGCAATTGTCGCAGCCCAGTCCGATGCGAACCCCGGCATCTTGCAACAAACGAATTGGCGCGATGCCGCATTTCATTTTCAGATTGCCCTGGGGATTGAGCACGACGCCCGCGCCATGCTCGGCCAGCAGCTCGATTTCCCTGGGCGACAGCCAGACGCTATGGGCGAAGTTAAGCCTCGGATCCAATACGCCCTCTTTGGCCAAGCGCTCGATCAGCAATCCGCTGTATTCCGGAATAGTCAGGCGCGCCTGCAGCGCCATGCCGCGCGACTCGTAGATGTGCGTGTAAACCGGAATATCGTAGCGGCGGGCAAGCTCGGTCGTGCGCTGCAGGAGCGATGTAGAGCAGCGTTCCGGCGACGATGGCCCCAGCGCCCAGCTGACACGTGTCGGCGCCGGCGACTTGAGCCGCGTCGACTCGAAATGACCGAGAAGATCGAGCTGCCGTTCGGGTTCCGTGGATGTCGACAGCAGCGGGTGAAGCTCGGACGGAAACGTGTCTTTCCAGAAGGGGATCGTGTCGATGCCCTTGCGGTCGGCATATTGCAGGGCGAAAACCACGCGGATGCCGACAGCGTCGTAAGCCTTCATAACCGCATCCATGTGACGCTCCTGATACGGATAAAGCGTCAGCATGTCCTGGATCGTCGTCATCCCGGATCGCAGGCATTCGAGCGCGCCGAGCAGCGTCCGTGCGTAGACCTCTTCGGCGGAACGCGGCGGGTATTGCGGCGGCAGCGCATAGAGTCGCCAGGTTTCCAGCGGGACTTCTTCCAGCGTCCCCTTCGCCAGCACGTCGTGGGAGTGGTAGTGCGCGTTCACAAAGCCGGGTATGACAAGGTGATCTCGCGCGTCGATTACTTCCACATCCGTCTGATCGACGTGCCGGTAATCCGCAGCGATTCCTGCAATCTTGTCGCCCACGATGGCGATGTCAGCGCATTCGGGATCGTGCCAATCCTTGCCGGGCAACAGCGCCCGGCCGCCTTTCAGCAACAGTGTCGCGCCATTGGGAATTTCAGTTTCGCTCATGGGATATCATCCACTGAAAGAGCAGAATTGGTGTTCGGCAAACGCGACCGGCCTGTTGGTTAATGCTTGTCAGCAAGTTCAAGCGCCGCGCGAACCAGAGCGCCGCTTGGCTTTTGCAATTCCTGCAGGATGGAGAAGTGATCTGCCTCCGCCACCGACAACAGGCGGCCTGGGGCGCTGCGACTGCTGCGCAATCCGTAAAACTCCCAGGCATCGTGGACCAGTGCCGGCAGTTCGGCGCTGCCAACCGATATGACCAGCGGCTTGTGCACGACATCGCGCCGCAATGGTGAGAATTCGGCGATGTCATCGTCTGTCAGATTGAGCGCTTGGTTGAGATTGGTGTCGCGCAGCGGAGCAAGCTCGTAGATTCCGGATATGGCGATCCCGGCGAGGACGCGTGGGTGCGCGAGATGAAGCGCAGCCAGCTGGGCGCCGGCTGACCATCCGGCGACGATCAGCGGTCCTGCTATGCCATGGCCCGGGCCATAATCGGCCAGCCAGTCCAGCGCCTGTCCAATTTCCGCAACGATGGTTCGCATGTTGGCTTGCGGCGCGAGCGTATAGCCGGGAATGGCGACCGACCAGCCCACTGCGGCGGGTCCTTCGGCAAAGCAAGCAAACAACTCGCGCGAATTGCGCTGCCAGTAGCCGCCGTGAATGAAGACGAGGCACGGGGCCTGAGAGTTGGCGGCGGGATAGAGATCGAAGGCGGTTCGCTCGGCTGTGCCAAAGGCAAGATCGAGATTGTCTGGATGAGCAGCGCGATAGGCCGCGGAATCGCGATTGCGCTTTTCGATCCATGCCGCGCTATCGGCGACCGCCGCGTTGTTGTTGTAGGCGGCGTCGCGTTGCACCTGATCGAGCGCAGCCCAATCGTCGCGCGGGTCTGGTGGCAGCGGTTCGCTGCCATCGGTGTCGGGCGCAGCCATCGCGTGGCGGCGCTAAGCCGCGACCGCCTGCGGCAAGATCGGCGCATCCGCGTCGAAGCGCTTGCCGGCGCGCAGGCAGAAAGCCGGCCGTAACAGGCGCTCGGCGACGAGCCGATTGTCTTCGTTGTCGCGCAAAATGAAGCGGCCACGGTCATCGTGCAAGACCGACACATCGGCGGCGTAACCCGTTTTCAGCGCGCCGAGACGGTCGGTCAGGCCGATCATCTTCGCGGGGTTTGAGGTCACCATCGGCACCACGTCCTTGAGTGAAAGCCCGAGCGCCAGCATCGAACTCATCGCCTGCGTCAGGGAAAAGCGCGCCTGGCCGCGAAACGGATGGTTCTCGTCGTCATAATGCTGCGCCGGCGTGCCGGCCGGTGCCGGCACCTCGGTGTTGTAGCCGTGCATGTCGGCGCCGAGCGTGTCCGGCATGATTCCGGCGTCGAGCGCCTTGCGGGCGATACGGTAGGAGAAGTGGCTGCCGTGGCCGACGTCGATCTTGAGCCCCTGGTCGATCGCGGCGCGAATGACGGTATGCACTTCGCCTTGCCGGTTGACGAAGCCGCCGGGATGCCGCGTAAACGGATGCGCCAGAATATCGCCGGGCCGCAACTTCGGAATGACCCGTTCAAGGATCGTGTCGGCGTCTTCGCCATTGGCGCCGCTTTCCGGCAGGCCCCACAGCGTGCCAAAATGCACGTAGAGCGGCAGGTCGGCGCGGCGGCCGATCTCCGCCGACATTTCCAGAACCTTGATGCCCCAGCGGGCGAAGCCGCCGATCTCGGCGTGGCCCTTGATGCCGCGCACGATGTCTTTGTTGGCGTTGGCCGCGGTCACTGTCGCATCGATGTCCAGGCAATCCGGGCTGTACAGATTGGGGTAATAATGTCCCTCCATGCCGCCGACCAGATAAGCCGACAGGAACGCGTAGACCTGCGTCGCGGCAGGCTCGGCGATAAAATGACGGAAACCCGGCAAGGTCATGCACGAAGGGCCGCCCTGATCGATCACGGTGGTGACGCCCGAATGCACGCCGACCATGTCGGGGTTCAGGCCAAAGCGGCCGGTCACGTACTGGTAAACGTGGGCGTGCGTGTCGATCATTCCCGGCAGTACCAGCTTGCCGGAAACGTCGATCGTCTCGCGGGCGCTGGACGGCAGGATGGTCTGTTCGATGGCGGCGATGCGGCCGTCGCGGATCGCAACGTCGCGCACGCCGTCGATGCCGGATGCTGGGCAGATGACGTGTCCACCGCGCAGGAGGGTGTCGTATTTGGGCTGCTCGGCCATGGGATGTTCCTTCGTTGCGACGCCCGAACTTAATGGGTTTTTCCGGGAAGCAAAACCGCGAACTCTGCACAAGCAAGAGGCATGCCTGTGGCGCGCAACGCGGCTTTGCTATTTGCCCTCTCGGCCGCGAGCAATGGCATCGAGCACCCGCTGCGGGGTGATTGGCGAGACAAGAAGTTCGGCCGCGAGCGGCCGCAGCGCGTCGTTGACTGCGTTCGCGATTGCGGCTGGGGCCGCTATGGCGCCGCCTTCGCCGATCCCTTTGACGCCGAACTCGGTGTAGGGGGACGGGGTCTCCATATGATCGATCTTGACGGTTGGCAGTTCCGTGGCGCTGGGCAGCAGATAGTCGGCCAAAGTGGAGGCGAGGGGCTGCCCGGAACTGTTGAACGGCATTTCCTCGTACAATGCCGTGCCGATGCCCTGAGCAAGTCCGCCGAGAATTTGGCCGTCGACGACCATCGGGTTGACGAGCCTGCCGCCGTCTTCGACCACCGCGTAATCCAGGATCTCGACTGCGCCGATCTCCGGATCGACGGCGACGAGCGCCGCATGGGTGGCATAGCTGAATGTCCCGGTGTCCGGGTTCGGCCGGTAGCCGATCGTCGCTTCCAGGCCGCCCATATCGACATCCTGCGGCAGATTCTGCGGCTTGAGGTACCAGGTCCGCGCAATCTCGCGCAGCGTGATCGATCCACCGGGGCCTGCGACCGCGCCATCACGTACGGTGACCTGTCTCGGATCGGCTTGCAAAAGCTGGGCGCCGATCCTTGCAGCCCGTTTTGCGATTTCCTTGCAGGCGACCGACACCGCTCCGCCCGCCATGACGATGCAGCGCGATCCCCAAGTGCCGGTCGAGTAGGGGGTCATCGCCGTGTCGCCGTGAACGACTTTGATTTTCGCCACGTCGATGCCGAGGATCTCGTGGGCGATTTGCGCCAGCGTGGTCTCGAGGCTCTGGCCGTGCGACTGCACACCGACCCGGAGTTCGAGTCCGCCATCCGGCTTCAAGCGCGCTGTCGCCTGCTCGTAGCCCGGCACCATCGGGATGCCCCATCCGCAATAGACGGATGTGCCGTGCGCAGCCTGTTCGCAGTAGGTTGCAAGCCCAACCCCTAGGAGACGGCCGTCGGGCTCGGGCCGCCGCTGACGCGCGCGCACGGCGCCCAGGTCGATCGCCTCAACCGCGCGGCGCAGCGATTGCGGGTAATCGCCGCTGTCAAAATGCTTTTTGGTAATATTATTGAACGGCATCTGCTCGGGTTTGACCAGATTTTTCGCCCTGACCTGATGCGGTTCGATGTCGGCTTCGCGCGCAATGGCATCGAGGATCAGTTCCAGCGCAAAACAAACGCCGGTTCGGGCGACGCCGCGATAGGGCAGGATCGGGCATTTGTTGGTGGCGACCGAAAAGGTACGGCACCGGTAGGACGGAAAGTCGTAGGGTCCGGGCAGAATGCTCGCGACCTGCGCCGCCTCCAGGCACGCTGAAAACGGATAAGCCGAATAGGCGCCGGAATCGACCATGGCTTCGCAGTCGATGCCGCGCAATGTGCCGTCGCGCTCGGCGTAAGCCGTGATGCGATAATAGTGCTCGCGGCAGTTGGCGCCGGCGATCAGATGCTCGCGGCGATCCTCGATCCAGCGCACCGGATGACCGCACCGCATCGCCAGCCAGCCGAGACACACTTCCTCGGCGAGCAGGATTCCCTTATAGCCGAAGCCGCCGCCAACATCCGGCGCGATGACTCTCACCTGGCCTTCGTCGAGACCGAGACACTCCGACAGGCCGGTGCGCACGATGTGCGGCATCTGGCAGGCGGAATGAATCGTTAGCTGCTCCAGACGCGAATCCCACAGCGCGACCACGCCGCGGCCTTCGATCGGCACCATGCACTGGCGCGCGGTACGGATTTCACGCGTGACCTTGATCGGCGCATCGAGCGCTGCCGCGATATTGACGTCGACAAACGTCTCCAGAAAAACATTGTCGCCCCAAGGCTCATGCACGAGGGCTGACGACCGGTCGCGCGCCGCCACCATGTCGTGGACGGCCGGCAGCTCGGCTAGATCAAGTGCGATCGTGCCGGCGATGTCTTCGGCCTGCGCGCGCGAGGGCGCCACACACATCGCGACAGGCTCGCCGACATAGCGCACCTTGTCTGAAGCAAGCACCGTCTGTTCGGAAGGCTTGAAGCCGCGAAGGCCGGACAATGCGCGGATCGGTTTGACGCCGTCGAGATCGTGATGGGCGAAGACTTGGCTTCGGTTTGCCTCGGGAACCGCTATGCCGCGCAGCCGCGCGTGCGCGACTGGACTGCGCACGAACGCGACATCTTTGATGCCGGCAAAATCCAGATCGGCGACGAACCGGCCGCGTCCGCGCATCAGGCGATCGTCCTCCTTGCGAAGAACGCGCGCCCCGACGCCCTGTCCTTTCATTCAACAGGCTCCCGCGCCAGTTGGACTCGACTCATGCGTCGCTGATGTCCCGGCGGCGGCGCTATGCTGAAGATTTAATCGGACGGCGACGGCCAATGCAACCCAATTTGGCATCGTCCGGTCAGATTGCAGTTGCGAGGGGCGCGCGTACGCACATACTATGTTTTTAGGTGCTTTTTCGGCAAGAGAATCGGTGAGGTCTCAATGGCGCTGGCAACAACGGGCAATATCGATCGGCAAAGCCTGCGCGGCTTTCTGCACATGGTGGAAAGCGAATACCCGGAAGAGTTGCTGAGAATTAAGGAGCCGATCGATCCACGTTTCGATATGACTGCTATTGTGTTCGAACTTGATCGCGCGGGCAAGAATCCGGTGGTCATCATCGATCGTGTCGACGGTTACAAAATGCCGGTTGTCACCAATGTCGCGGCTAACCGCCGGCTCCTGGCGGCGTGTCTCGGCGTCGATACGCGCGATCTGCCCGGGGCGTTTCGCGAACGCTGTCAGAAATACCTCCCCTGCGAAATGGTCGCCCAGGCGGGCTGGAACGATGTCGTCATCGAGGGCGACGAGGTGGATCTCACGAAACTGCCGATCACTCTCCAATTTGCAGTCGATGGGGCACCCTATATCACGGCCGGACAGATTTCGGCGCGCGACCCAAAGAGCGGCGTCGACACTACGGGCTTTCATCGGCTGATGCTGAGAGGAAAAAATCGGCTTGGCGTGTCGCTGCATTCGCGCCGCCGCATGTACGAGTTTCACCGTCGCGCCGAGGAGCAAGGCCAATCCTTGCCTGCGGTCATCACCATAGGCACCCACCCGCTGCATTACATGGGCTCGATGGTTTACGCCTATCCGCCGAACACGCGGAAATACGAAATCATTGGCGGACTGTTCGGCGAGCCCTATCGGCTGGCGCGTTGCGGCGTTGACGATCTGGAAGTGCCGGCCGGCGCCGAAATCGTCATCGAGGGGGAAATCCTTGCCGGCGTACACGAGCCGGAAGGACCGTTCGGCGAATTCACCGGCTATGCATCCTATCGCAGCACGCAAAATGTGTTCGTCGCCAAACGCGTCCGGATGCGCGGCGATGCGATCTTTCAGTCTGTCACGTCCGGCATGTCCAAGGATCACGTGCTGGTGTCGTGCATCACGCGCGAGGGAGAAATCTTCAACGCGCTCAAACGCAATCTGCCGAACGTACGCGCGGTGCATGTGCCGCACACGACCTGCGGCGCGTTCATGGCGTTTATTTCGATGAAGAAGACTGCCGAGGGCGAGCCGCAGATGGCGGCCATGGCGACGTTCGGGACCGAACTTTACACCAAATATGTCATCGTGGTCGATGACGACGTCGACGTGTTCGATCTCAACGACGTGATGTGGGCGGTGGCGACGCGCGTGCGGGCGGACAAGGATATATTCTTTATTCCCAACGCCAAGAGCGCCATTCTCGACCCGACGTCGGACCCGCAGAATTTCACCGTCACCAAGATGGGCATCGATGCGACGCGCCCAGCCGGCCGCGAATTCGCCGAGCGGCTTTTTATTCCCGAAGAACAGCGCGCTCGCGCTCGCAAGATATTGGCAGCGGCAGGAATTACGCTTTAACGGCATTCGCGATGCGTTGCCGGCCGAGGCAATCAGGTGGGGCTGTATTCGTAGATCATTGCCTTAAGCGGCGTGAGGCGGAAGCCGTTGCAGGCGTTATGGATCTGCGGACAGTTCGAGAATGCCGCGATCACGTCCATTTCGGCGCGGAAATCAATGTAGTCGCCGGCCTTGCTTTTCGGCACCTGAATCGACCAGTTGCCGTCGGCGCCAATCGGGCAGTTCATGAACACGTTCATGTTGAACGGCACATCCTTCCAGGCAATGCCCCACGGTTTCAGCGCGGCGGCGAGATTGTCGCGGCAGTTGCGGGTGTCCTTGACGCCGTAGCGCTTTTCGTTGGTGAAACTCGAACACGCGCCCGCCAGCATGTCGTGCACGCCGCAGGTGTCGGCGATGATTGTCATCATGCCGCGCGCTTCATCCGAATAGAGCACATAACCGACGCGGGGAAAGACCTGCTTGTTCAGGCTGATCGTATTCATCACCGACAGTTTTTCGGCGACATTGGCGGCACTGATCGTCACCAGGTCGGCCACTTGCTGGCCTTCGAGATCGACGATCCGTAACACCTGACCCTTGCGAATTTCCGCGGCGAAATGACCTGCCGGGGCGACGGTTTCCTCACGCAGGATTTTCAGTTGTGTCGTCATCGCGCGCCTTTCCCATTACCTGTCCTTTATCGCGCAGTCGTTCGCCGCGCCTGCCCATATTGTGGGCAATGCCATCGCCCCGTTTGCCGCTCGCCGTGAAAAGAATGCCGACGTTGCTGGCATAAAGATTGCATTTTTTCCAAGCAACAGCGGAGGGCATTGCCATGACCGGAATCGGCCTGACACGAAGGCACTTGTTAGCGGGGTCCGTTGCGGCTGCTGCGATGGGTGGCGCTGCGAAGGCGGCCACGCTCAGCGAGATCGAGAAGCGCGGCTATATGGCGGTCGCAACCGAGGACGATTTCCGGCCGTTCGAGTTTACCGATAACGGCAAGCCGACCGGCTACGACCAGGAACTGCTGGAAGCATTCAAGAAAACCGTCAAATTCCAGGTGCACCAGGACGTCATCCCGTGGACCGGCATCCTGCCTGGCGTCACCACCGGCAAGTACGATGCGGCCATAACCGCGGTGCTCGTCACCAAGGAACGCATGAAGACGCTGGACTTTTGCAGTCCGGTGGCGGAGTTGGTCGACTATTACCTTAAGCGCAAGAGCGACAAGTCGATTCAGGGCGTCAAGGATCTGTCCGGCAAGGCGCTGGGCGTCGAGGCCGGCAGCGCCATGCTCAAGCTGTTGCCGCAGCTTGAGGACATGCTCAAAACCACCGGCGGTCATCTCGGCAAGGTCGTGCAATACCAGGGCTATCCCGAGGCTTATCAGGATCTGGCGCTCGGCCGGGTCGACTATGTGGTCAACGTCTGGCTCAGCCTGCAGACCATCGCCAAGGAGAAGCCCGATACGTTCGAGGTCGGTCAGGCTGTGTCCAAGCCGACCTACATCGCCTACCCGGTGCTTAAAGGCAACGATGCACTGCGCGACCTGCTGAACAAGTTCCTGCTCGGTGCGCGCAAGGATGGCTCGATGTACGCGCTGCAGAAGAAGTATTTCGGCGCCACGTACGAGAGCATGCCGGTGGAGCCGGTTGCCGGCGTCTGATCCCATTTGCCGTGGGACGCGGGGATTACTTTGCTCTCGCTGCCGGGGCGGTAAACACGATTGCGGTCAGCGTGCTTGCGATCGCGATCGGAAATCCGCTCGGTCTCGGTCTGGCGCTGATCCGCTGGGGGAAGGTGCCCGGCCTTGACGGCTTTGTTGCCGCGCTGGTGAGTTTGCTGCGCGCCACGCCCGCGGTGACGCTGGTGCTGCTGGTGTATTTCGCGCTGCCAACCATAGGGCTTGAGATACCGCGCTTTGCCGCAGGCGTCGCCACGCTGGCGCTCGGCACCATGGCCTACAATTGCGAGATCTGGCGCGCCACGCTTTTATCCTTCCCGACCGATCAGCTTGACGCCGCACGCGCCTTCGGCATGCCGCGCGCGCTGCGCTTTCGCCTTGTCATCCTGCCGCAGATTGCCCGTGCCGCGTTGCCCGCTTTGGTCAACGAGATGACACTGATCATCAAGGTCAGTCCGGCCGTTGCGGTCATCGGCGTGATCGAGACAACGCGCGCCGCGGATCGGATCGGCGCGGCGACCTACCGGCCAATTCCGCCGTTTCTGGTCGCACTTGCCATTTACATCGTCATCATCGGCGCATTCGTCGCCGCGCAGCGAATGCTGGAACGGCGTCGTCCCGCGGGGCCTGTTGCATGATCCCGCGCGGCATCGAAGTTCTGTGGGACCAGCGCGACGCCCTGTTCTCCGGGTTTCTCACCACGATGGCGATCACCGCCGTTGCCGCGGTTTTCGCCGGATTTCTTGGCCTCGTCCTGTTCGCGCTCCTGATCTCGCGGGTGCGCGCCATTGCCTGGGTGCTCACATGGCTGATCGATCTCATCCGCTGCGTGCCCTTCATGCTGTTCTGCTACATGATTTATTACGCGCTGCCGTCGTTCGGCATCGTCATCGGCAATCTGACGGCAGGCATTGTCGCGCTGACGCTCTACAACGCCGCCTACATCGCCGAACTGCTGCGCGGGGGTTATGTGGCCCTGCCGCGCGAAGGCATCGAAGCCGGGCATGCTTTCGGCTTTCACGGCTGGCGGCTGCTCACGCGCATCATTCTGCCACCGGTCCTGTTGTCGTCGGCGCCGATGCTCGGCAATCAGATGATTCAGATCGTCAAGGAGAGCGCGTTCCTGGTGATCATTGCGGTGCAGGAATTGACCTTCGCGGCCAATGAAATCCAGGCCACCTATTACGTGCCGTTCGCGAGTTTCGTGTGCGCCATGCTGCTCTATTGGCTGCTCTGCCTGGCGATCGAAAGCGGGGTGCGGACGGTTCTGGCGATGGCAGAAGCAAGGCGATGAGACGGAGGATCTAAATGCCGAGGACACTGACCGATGCGCAGGTGACGCAGTTTCGCCAACAGGGCTGGCTGGCGGCGTTGCGGGCGATTGATGCCGCGCACGCAACCGACTGCGCGGCGCGTATTGCCGCCTATGAGGCCAAGATGGGCGAAAGCGCCAATCGCACCCTGAAGATCAAGGGCCATCTTGCCATGCCGTGGCTTGTCGAGATCGCCCGCAGTCCCGGCATCCTCGACGCTCTCGAGGACCTGATGGGACCTGACATCATGCTGTTCGGCGCTTCCATTTTTGCCAAAGGCGGCAAAGATCGCGCTTATGTCTCGTGGCATCAGGATAGCGCGTATTTCGGCCTCGATCCGCACGAGGAAATCACGGCCTGGGTGGCCTTTACCTATTCCAACGCCGAGAACGGCGCCTTGCAGGTCCTGCCGGGCACGCATCAGGGCCCGGATCTGGTGCACGAGGAAACGTATGCTCCCGATAACATGCTGGCGCGCGGCCAGTCGTTGCACATTAACGACGACAGCAACGCGGTGACGATCGAACTCAAGCCCGGCGAATTCTCGCTGCATCATGAGCGGACGGCGCACGGCTCCAAGCAGAACCGCAGCACCGCTCCGCGCATCGGCTTTGCGTTCTTCTATATACCAACGCACGTGCGCTCCACGACCGGCCGCCGCAGCGCCACGCTGGTGCGTGGGGTTGATCGCTACGGCTACTGGGATGCCGACCCGCTGCCGCAGTTCGATCTCGATCCCGTGGCGTTTGCTGCGATGCGCGCGGCCTGGGGCCAGTACCGCGATGGAGAAGTCAAGCAGGCCGCAGACGCGTGAGTGCCATCCCGGTTCTTCAGATCACCGGCCTGGGCAAAGCCTTCAAGGACCATCGTGCGCTGGAGGGCATTGACCTGTCCGTCGCCGAGGGCGAAACGGTTTGCCTCCTAGGACCGTCCGGGGCCGGCAAGTCGACCCTACTGCGCTGTGTCAACTATCTCGAAGTGCCGGACAGCGGCGAAGTGTACCTGTCGGGCAAGCGCGTCGGCGTTCGCCCGAGCGGATTGCATATGCAGGACCGCGAGCTTGCGCGCATTCGCACTCGCATCGGCATGGTGTTCCAGCACTTTGCGTTGTGGCCGCACCTGAGCGTGCTTGGCAACTTGATGGCGGCCCCGCTGCATGTGCAGCAGCGGCCACGCGATGAGGTCTCGGCGCAGGCCGAGGCCCTGCTGCGCAAAGTCGGCTTGTGGGAAAAACGCGATGCGTCGCCAGCGCGTCTCTCGGGCGGCGAAAAGCAGAGGGTCGGCATTGCCCGTGCGCTGATGATGCGCCCTGTGCTCTTGCTGTTCGACGAGCCGACCAGCGCGCTCGATCCGGAGTTGGTCGGCGAAGTGCTCGCGGTGATGAAGACGCTCGCCAGCGATGGCATGACCATGCTGGTAGTCACCCACGAGATGGCGTTTGCCCGCGAGGCGGCGACGCGAATCGTGTTCATGGATCAAGGACGAATCGTCGAGATCGCGGAGCCGCAAGTGTTCTTTACCAATCCGCGGACCGAGCGGGCGCGGCAGTTCCTGGCAAGGTACGGCTCCGAGCGCGCGCCGCCATAACGTCCTCACTTGCGCATGCGCAAATCCGAAAATGCCTGCTCCAATCGCGTAAGGGCTTCGTCGAGAAGCGGGCGCGGCGCGGCGAAATTAAAGCGCAACCATGTCTCTCCGCCCGGCCCAAACTGCTCGCCGGGACTGGCAAAGATCCGGGCGCGCTGGCTTACTCTCGCGGCGACATCTTCTGGAGCAAGACCAGTTCCGGAGAAATTGACCCACGCGAGGTAAGTACCATCGAGATGCATCGAACGCGCGCCGGGCGCGGCAGCCTCTATGCGGGCATCGAATACATCGCGATTCTTGGCGAGATACGGCAGCAGTTCATCGAGCCACGTCTCGCCTGTCCGCCATGCCGCCTCGGTCGCGATCATGCCGAACCTGTTGTAGGAGCCGAGACCGCTCGCGCCAATGCGCGCATCGAGCCGGTGCTTCAATGCGGCATTCGAGGTGATGCACGCGCCAACATGCGCGCCGGCGAGGTTGAAGGTCTTGGTTGCTGCGACGCAAGTGATCAGACGATCGGCGATCTGCGGCGCGGCAGCCATCGTCGGCGTGTGTTTCGCGCCTGCGAAAACGAGATCGCAGTGGATTTCGTCGGAGACCAGGATCAGATCACGCTCGGCGCATAAGGCCGCGAGCGCGCGAAGCTCTGCTGCCGGCCAGACCGTTCCCCCGGGATTGTGGGGGCTGCACAGAAAAACAACCTTTGTTCGTGGCGTGAGAAGCGCGCGCAGCGCATCGAGATCCATCGTATAGCGCCCGGCGCTTTCGACAAGCTGCGCGTCCAGAATGCGCCGTTCGTTGGCGACAATGATCCTGCGGAAGGCATGGTAGGCGGGCGGAAACACGACGACTTCATCGCCCGGCGCGCTCACCGCCTGAAGAATAAGGCCCAACCCTGACACGATTCCGGGCGTCGGGCTCACCCAGCTCGGATCGACTTGTACGCCATGGCGGCGGGCCATCCAATCGACGAGGGCTGCCGCCCAGCTTCCCGTATTGGCGTAATAGCCGTGAACCGCGCATTGCAGTTCAGCGCTGAGTGCCGCGGTCACGCCGGGCGGCGCGGCAAAATCCATATCGGCGACCCACATCGGAATCGCGTCCGGCGATTTGATGCCGGAAAGACGAACGATGTTGTCCCACTTCGAGGAGTGAGTGCCGCGGCGTTCGATGACGCGGTCGAAATCGATCATGAGCTTCGGTCCCTTAACGCTGCGAGTCAGTCAATCAAGGGCCGGCGCCGCGACGATGTCAAACCTTGGCATCATGGCGGTTGGCATTGACTTACGGTCGGCTATTGCTCATTCGTCCGGCAGCCGGCCGTCTGCGAGACCTATAATGGACGTCAACGATCGAATTCACGCTCAGCTGGTCAAAGCCGGCGTGAGCTTGGCCGCGACCTTGCCCGACGATTGGGTTAACGGCCTGATCCGGCGCGTGGCGCGGGACAACGTCATTCGTCACATTCCGGTCGGCCGGGAAGCGGAGACGATCGCCATTTGCGCCGGCGCGTTCTTTGGCGGCGTGCGGGCTGTTGCCATCATCGGCAACACCGGCCTGTTGACCTGCACCGGCGAGATGGCGACCCTTTGCCTGCGCCACGCCATTCCGGTGTTTTGCATCGTCAGCGCGCGCGGGTCGATCGACGATCATATGGTCTATCAGGAGGTGCAGGGCCGGCGCACCATTCCGCTGTTGCAGGCTTATGATTTTCCGTACCGGGTCATCGACCGCGAAGACGAGATCGAGACCATTCCCGACGCCTATCAATGGCATCGGCTGCAAAAGCGGCCGTTCGCGCTCTTTCTGACCAAGAAGCTGCTCCGATCGAGGCAAGCATGAAGACCAATGACGCCATGAGGGTGCTGGCGGCGCATCGCGGCGACGCCGTTGTTGTGTGCGCGCTCGGCACCGCAGCGAACGGCTGGTGGGCTGTGACGCGCAGCGAGGATTCATTCTACATGCACGGCGCAATGGGCTTTGCGGCGAGTTTCGCGCTCGGACTTGCAGCCGCACTGCCGCATGCGCCGGTCTGGGTGCTCAACAGCGACGGTTCGCTTTGCATGAATTTAGGTTGCTTGCTGACCGAAGCGGGCCAGCAGCCGCGGAACCTGAAGCATTTCGTCATCGACAATCAGTGCTATCAGACTGTATCCGCCATGCCGATGGTCAATCGGGATGGCGCCGATTATGCGGCGATTGCCCGCGGCGCAGGCATCTCGCGCGCCGTATCGATCGATACTGTCAATGAGCTCGATCGACGGATGCCGGAGATCAATGCGGCGCCGGGGCCGTATTTCGTTCATCTGCGGGTCGAAGCGGAGGACGATTATCAGCGGCCGCCGCCGTTTTCCTACGAAGGACCGGAGATGAAATACCGCTTTGGCCGCGCGATGGAGAAGAAGTTCGGCATCGACGTGTTCGGGCCGACGGGATTCTGACCAGCCACGCTGGCTGGATTTACCGCAGCTATGCTCGGTCGCTGCGGGCAGCGATCGCTTCGACTTCGACCTTGAACTCAGGCCGCGTAAATCCCGCAACGATCATCAGCGTCGACGCGGGCGGCGGCAGCCCAGCGTACCGGTCGCGCACGGCCATATATGGACCCATGTAGGCCCGGTCTGTGACATACGCATTGATCCGGACGATATCGGCAAACGACATCTGCGCCTCCGCAAGGCAGGCGCCGATGGCTTCGAAACACAAGACCGCCTGTTCCTCGGCGGTTTCCGGGACATGGTCGGTTGCCGAAATGCCGAGCTGACCCGAGCACATCAGCCATCGCGCGCCGGCCGGTATCTCAACCGCGTGACTATAGCGAGCGAATGGTGCACGAACCTGCTTCGGCACGAGGTGACGAAGCTGCGTCATGGAGCGCAATCGCCCGCATGCATCGCCATCCGCAAAGCGGCCGAGACCAGCCGGCAACGCTCGTTGTAGGCCGGCGACGTGCGAAATTCTTCCGTCCTTGGATAGGCCATCTCCACGGGTATTTCGCTGGCGATGCGGCCGGGCCGTGAACTCATCACCACGATCCGGCTCGACAGGAATACCGACTCGTAGACGCTGTGAGTGACGAAGATAACGGTCAGATGCTGGCGCGCGAAGAACTTGAGGAGATCGTCGTTCAGCTTGTTGCGGGTTATCTCGTCAAGCGCGGCAAAAGGCTCGTCCATCAGTAGAATCTTCGGCCGCGTCACCAGCGCGCGCGCAATGGAAACGCGCATCTTCATGCCGCCGGATAACTGTCGCGGATGCTGGTCGGCGAACGCCGCCAACCCGACCAGGTCCAAAGCCTCGGCGGCGCGCTCGCGTGCTTCCTGCTTGTTGATGCCTGCGAGCATCAGCGGCAGACGAACATTCTCGGCCGCCGTCCGCCACGGCAGGAGCGTCGGCTCCTGGAACACAAAACTGAGCGAGGGCTCGGCGCCTTTTGCTGCTTCATGCGGCGATTGCGGCCAGTCGATCGTGCCCGACGATGGTGTCGCAAGCGCGGCAATGATCTTGAGCAACGTCGACTTTCCGCATCCTGACGGGCCCAGCAAGCTAACGAATTCGCCGGGATAGATCGCAAGGTCGACTCCGGTCAATGCCGTGGTGCCGCTGGCGAAGCTCTTTTTGATATCGGCAAGATGCAGCAGCGGCTGGCGCGGCGCGGCGGCGATTGCGGCGTTGATAGGCAGAGGATCGATAACAGCCTTGAGGGGGACTGCGGCGTTCATGCTGATCCTCAAACCGTTTGCGGCAGGAAGCTTCGCATCTTGCCGGGGTTGAGCAGCCCCATCGGGTCGACCTCATGCTTGAAGCCGAGCTGATCGGCGTCGACGCGCTTGTAGCGGCTGCCGTCTTCGAGCGTCACAACGTGCGGATTGGCGATCATGACGCCGCAGGCTTCGTAGCCGGCCATGATCTCATAGAGGCGCTCCGGCGAGCGGTAGCGAACGATAGGGATGCCGCTCGCCGTCATGTAGCCGTTGAGCCGAATGAACTCGAGGTGCTGGGAGACTTCATCGCCGAACTTGGCGCCGACCTCGGCCACAGCATCGACCAGGCGGTCGTGAGGATACAGGCATTGCAGGTAGGTGACGCCGCGATCGGTCTTAAGGACCTGCAACGTCGTATGGTTCCACGTGTGCTCATAAAGCGGCACCTTGCCGAGAACGTCTTCGCTTGGCGCCTTGTAGGTTATCATTCCCTTGGAAAGCGCGAGTAGGGTCTCGAAGCTTTCCAGCGACATCTCGCCGATCATGGCGCTGAGCACGCTCTTGCCTTCCGGACAGAACTCCCGAAACGCGGCGAAGTGCCGGGGCAGGGGCCACTGCGCGGGCGACAGCAGCTTCTTGATGATGCCGTCGGCCATCGCGATAGTGTGTCCGAACCGCACGCAATCGACAAAATCGTCAAACGCTACGATTACGTCGATCCATTGCTGCACGGGGGCTAGCGGCATTTCGAGCGCGGTGATGATGCCTGTCGTGCCGTAGGCGCGGCTGATTTTCTGGGCGGCGTCGCCGCGCAACTCGATGACGCGGGGATTTGCCTCAAGGCTCACGATGCGAGCGGCGACGATATTGCCCGGCTCGCGCATGCCGCCGAACGTGACGCTGCCGACCCCGCCGCTGCCACCGGCGACAAAGCCGCCGATCTGCGCGGAGCGCTTGGTCGAAGGATGCATGCGCAATTCGAAGCCGTTCGGCCGCGTTGCCGCATCGATGTCGTAAAGCCTTGCGCCGGCCTGTACGCGGACCAGCCCGGGCTTCTGCCACTCGATCCGATTAAGTTGCGCCATGTCGAGCACGACGCCGCCGTGGAGCGGAACGCACTGGCCATAGTTGCCGGTCGCGCCGCCGCGCACTGTCAGCGGAATGCGGAGTTTGGCGCAGGCCGCGGCAATACGCACCACCTCGGCCTCGTCGCGCGGCGTGACCACTATGTCGGCGACGTTGTCCTTCAGCTGTTCGTACAGGATCGGGCTGTACCAGAAATAGTCGCGCGACCTGCGCTTGCGGTCGACGAGTTCGGTGCTCGCGCCTATTCCGGAAATATCGGCAAGGAATTCGTCAACCGGGTAGCGGCCGGTGTCTGTGTCCCTCGCCAGGGCGGCGGCTGCTTGTGACATGATCGCAGCCCGGCTCATTCCGCCGCGACGGCAGTGAACGTCATCCCGGCGTTGCGTGGTGCATACACCTCAGCCTCGCCGTGTTCCTCAAACAGCTTATTCAGGCGCCGCCGCATCATCATTCCGGGGCGGTCGGACGGCATGTGCGCTTCGATCCGCCGGCTCATGTCTACCGGCGTATCAGGATCGGTCGATTCGATGATATCCTTGTCTTCACGCGTGATCTGATAATCCCAATCGATCAGCTCCTGCGCCGAGCAATCGGCCTCGGTATCATTGCGATAGAGCCATTGCACCACCTGGATGTGATCGTCATCGATCGGCGTCGCGGAGTTAAAAATGATGTGGCGCAGGCCGGACGGATATTCGATGTCGAGCTTGCGGCAAAACGGCATGTACCATTTGTTGCGCATGTGCCGCTTGGTCGTAGGTTCCGTGGTCCCCGCAATACGATACTGCACCGGAGGGTTCGCCACGGTGATGAGCGTCTCGGCCTCGAAGCCATAGTGGGTTTCGTTGATCTGGTATTTTTCCGGGATCGGCTGGCTGAGCTGACCGAAAGTTCCTTTGTGAACGAACGCAAAGTGCGCGTTGTCGAACGAGTTTTCCATCAAACGCAGCGCCGATGTGTTCCAGACCTCGTAGAATTGTGGAATGCGCCGGTAGGCGGGATCATGCTCCTCGCTCGCGTCAAGGATGGGAGCAAGTGGCTCGTCGAGTGCGACCCAGGCGTAACCGTAGCGCGCCTCGCAATGATAGGACGGCGTCGCGTAGCCGCCCGGCTGCTGCTCCAAAGGCAGTTGCGGCACTGCGACGACCCGGCCGGTTCGATCATAGGTCCAGCCATGATAGCCGCAGACGAGCTTTCCATCGTTGCACCAGCCTTTCGACAGCTTGGCAGTACGATGGCAGCAACGATCCTTCAGCGCCGCGGGTTTTCCAGCCGCATCAAGGAATAGCACGATGTCCTCGCCGAGCAGGCGAAAGGGCTTGGGACCGCCGGCGAGGTCGGCGAGCGGAACCACCGCGTACCAAAAGCGGCGCAAGACTGGTTGCTTCGTTGTCAGCATGATGGGCTCCCGGTTCGGCTACCGCCGATTTCGTCAAACGTCTCGCTCGACCGCGCTGTCGTGCCACGACCCGAGCGTCAGCTTCGTCAGTCCCACCACCACCGCAAACAGCGCAATCCCGGCGAGCGTGATGAGGAACAGCGCGGCAAACATGCGCGGAATGTCGAGTTGATAGCCGGACTGCAGAATTTGATAGGCGAGGCCGGTATTCTGGCCGCCGGTGCCGGCGACAAATTCCGCCACAACGGCCCCGATCAGCGCGAGTCCGCTCGAAATGCGAAGGCCGGCGAAGAAATAAGGCAACGCGCTGGGAACGCGGAGGTAGACGAGGTTTTGCAGCCGCGACGCGTGGTTGATGGCGAACAAATCCTGGTGTCCGGCATCAATGCTGCGCAAGCCGATCGTGGTATTGGAGATGATGGGAAAGATTGCGATGATCGTGGCGCAGATGATCAATGCGCCCTGGGTGTCTTTGACCAGTATGATGATAAGCGGGGCGATGGCGACGATCGGCGTCACCTGAAGGATGACGGCGTAGGGGAAGAAGCTGCGCTCGATGATCGGACTTTGCACGAACAGGAAGGCGATCGCGGTGCCGATGGCAACCGACAAACCGAGCGCGATAAATGTAACTCGCAGTGTCACCCAGAGTGATTGCAGCAGCGCCGGCGCATTAACGATGAACGTCTTCAGGATCGCGCTGGGTGTGGGAACCAGATAGGACGGGATCGCAAAGATCCGGCAACACGCCTCCCATCCGGCGAGAATGAGAATGCCGACCAAAAGCGGCGGCAATACATCGGCGATCTTCTTGCCAGGGCTGGATAGAGCCATTCCGAGCTCGCACTATTGAAGGATGCTGGCGGCGTGTTTCGGCCGTCACCACATGATTTTGGTGTCTTTGACGAAGCGGGTGGTAAAGGCCTTCTTCCAGTCGGTGTCTTTCGGAATGAGCCCGCCGCTCACCATCAGATCATAATCGGCTTTCCAGCGAGCGTCGGTCATGATGCCGATGCCCATGGTCTTGGCATCGCCGCCGTCGACGATGTGGAGTTCGTTCATGCGCTTGATGCCAAAGGCGATCTGCGCGTCACTCATGTTTGGATTGTCCGCCTTGATCAGCTTGTTGGCGCCCGAGGGATCGCCCTGCAGGTAGCTTTTCCAACCCTCGAGCGACGCCTTGACGAAGCGGGCCACCACGTCGGGATGTTCGGTTACGAACTTGTTCGTTGTGACCATCGTGGTGCCGTACGGCGGGTAGCCATAATCCGCGAACAGAAAGAAGTTTACGGGCACGTTCTTCTGCATCGCCTGGAACGGTTCGGACGACGGGTAGGACTGCTGGACGACATTGTCGTCGGCGAAGAATGGCTGCAGGTTGAACGTATAGGGCCGCGTCTGTGCATCGGTGTAGCCAAATTTCTTCTTCAACCACGGCCACCAAGTGGTTCTGCCGGAGGTCGCAACCAGGATGGTCTTGCCCTTGAGGTCGCCGAGGTCCTTGACGTCGGCGTGGGCCATGATGCCTTGCAGGTCCTTCTGAAAAGACGTGGCCACAGTGGTGACCGGCAGTCCCTTCGCCACGCCGGACAAGACCTGAAAGTCATAGCCGATGATGATGTCGGCATTGCCGCCGAGCAGAAGCTGCATGCCGTTGACCTGCGGGCCGCCCATCTTGATCGTCACATCAAGTCCGGCCTTGTCGTAAAGGCCGGTGGCTTTGGCCTGGTAGAAGCCGCCGTGTTCGGCTTGCGCGTACCAGCTGGTGAGGAAGGTGACCTTGTCGGCAGCATGCGCTGCGCCAGCGAGCGACAGCGCAAAAGCCAGCGTTGCCCAGGCAGTTCGAATGTGCGGCATGGGTGGTTCCTATCGCCCGAAATGAATCCCGCGATCGGTGATGCACGATGCGGGCCAGAACTCTCTTGACAGCACTGTGCGCGAATTGAATGGTAATTAAAGCATCAAATTTCGTGCTGAACGCTGCCTTTGAGGCATCGGTGATGAGATCTTGAGCAACGCGATTAAGACTCAGGCAGACGGGCCCAAATGCTGCATTCGCGATTGTTGATCTACCTCGATGAAGTGTCCCGGCTCGGCTCCATCCGCAAAGCGGCCGCCCGGCTGAACGTGGCGTCCTCGGCAATCAACCGACAAATCCTTGCGCTGGAGAAAGAGGTCGGCTCGCCGATCTTCGAGCGGATGCCGCGACGGCTGCGTCTGACATCGACTGGCGAAATTCTGATTGCCCATGTCCGGGACACCCTAAAGGGCCATCAGCGCGTGGAGGCGCAGATCGAAGCGCTGAAAGGACTCGCCCGCGGTGAAGCGACCATCGCCACCATGAACGGACTGGCCGCCGGTCCGCTGCCGCGATTTCTCAGCAGCGTTCTGGACCGGCATCCGCGCGTTCATCTGCGCGTGCGGGTGCTGCCGTTCGACGGGATGACCAACGCATTGGTCACCGGCGAAGCCGATTTAGCGCTGACGTATAATCCGCCGAACAGCCCGGGCTTGCGCATCGTCGCAACCCACGATCTCGCTCTGGGTGCGGTTGTGTCTCCGAGGCATCCGCTAACGAAACGCCGTCCGCTGCGGCTTGCCGACTGCGCCGAGTTTCCGCTCGCGATCGCCGATTTTTCCATGACGATCCGGCCTGCCGTCGATCTCGCTTTTACCCACGCCGATATTCCTCTGCATCCGACGATCGAGACCAACTCGATCGAATTCATGAAGAAAATCGCGCGCAGCGGCCAAGCCATCACCTTTCTCAACGCTGTCGATGTCGCCGAGGAAGTTGCGGCCGGTGAAATCTGCCATCTGCCGCTCGATGAACTCGCCAAACATCCTATCTCGCTCAAACTCTTGGTGCGCGCCCGCGGCGGGCTCGATGCCTTCCCGAGCTTGGTAGTTGAGGAATTGCGCCGCGCCATGCCGCGGCTTGATCCAATCGACCTTGAACGGACTGAAAAGCGTTGATTGGCACAGCGTTTGCGTAACGCAATGGCAAAGGAGGCAAACGTGCCGGAGCGGGCGTTCTTTTGGGCCGAGCTAAAGAGCGACGAATTCAGGGGTCTCGACCCCGAAGCGACGGTCGCGATTCTGCCGGTCGCCGCCACCGAGCAGCACGGGCCGCACCTGCCGGTCATGACCGATACCGCAATAGCCGAGGGTATGATCGCGCTTTTGCGGGAGCGGCTGCCGGGCGATCTCAATGTGCTGGTGCTGCCGATCCAGACGATCGGCAAATCGAACGAACATTTGTTGTCGCCGGGGACGCTCAGTCTTTCGGCGGAGACGCTGCAGCGTGTTCTCGTTGAAACGGGTGAGGGCGTGCATCGCGCCGGGCTGCGCAAGCTTGTTCTCGCCAACTCCCATGGCGGCAACGCTTCGGTCCTGACAACAGTCGCACGTGAGTTGCGGGTCCGGCTCGGCATGCTGGTGGTCGCCACGCACTGGCGCTCATTCGGTCTGCCAAGCGGGATGTACGACGCGGTCGAAGGGCGGCACGGCATTCATGCCGGGGACATTGAAACATCGCTGATGCTGTCGTTCCGCCGCGACCTTGTGAGCATGAACCGCGCCAAGAATTTTGTGTCGTCCGCAATCGCGATGGAAAAGGAATTCACCCATCTCGGCCCCACCGGCAGCCACGCCTTCGGCTGGATCGCGCAGGATCTCAACGCCGACGGTGCAGTCGGCGACGCCAGTAAAGCCACGGCCGAGAAAGGTAAACGGACCGCCGAGCATCAGATCGAGGGATTCATAGCGTTGTTGCGCGACATGACCGCATTTCGACTCGAAGGTCTGTATAAGGCCGACTCCCATGCCGATCCGCTTCGCTGATATCGTCTGGCCGACGGCGAGCCGCTATTGGCTCGTCAACGCGCGCATACCCGTCTGCCTGCTTGGCGCGTTTCCCGCGGCGCTGCCGTCAGCCGATGCGGAAGGCGTGGTCGATGTAGATTTGCTGATAGACGGCGGCAGAATCGACCGCGTGGTGCCGTCAGGCCAAGCGCAGGCCGGAACCGTCGCGTTTGTCGATATCGGTCATCGCCAAGTCTGGCCGACGCTCGTCGACATTCATACGCATCTCGACAAGGGCCATACGGTCGAACGCAGTCCCAACGTCGATGGGACGTTTCACAATGCACGCCTCGCCGCCGTTGCCGACCGGCCGAATTGGTCCGCCGCCGATTTGCGTCGGCGCATGGAGTTCGGCCTGCGTTGCGCCTATGCACATGGTGTCTCCGCTATCCGCACTCACATCGACACTTATCCGGATACGGTCGATCGGAGCTGGCAAACCGTGTGCGAGATACGCGAGCAATGGCGCGGGCGAGTGGACCTGCAGGCGGTGTCGCTGTGTCCAATCGGGTTGTTGGAAGACGAGTTCGGCGACCGGGTGGCGGCGACCGTCGCCAAATCAGGCGGCCTGCTGGGTGGCGTGACGCGGGCCACGGTCGGTAATCACGGCGCGCCGCTCGATAATCTGGACACGCTGCTCGACAGGCTTTTCGAACTCGCCGCGCGGCACGATCTCGACATCGATCTCCATGTCGATGAGACCCATGATCCGGCCGCGGCGACGTTGCCTTTCGTTGCCCGCGCCGCGATGCGGCATGACTATAGAGGGCGCGTCGTCAGCGGCCATTGCTGCAGCCTCGCCAACCAGGCACTGCCGATTATCGATCGCACGCTGGATTTGCTGGCGGAGGCCGACATCGCCATCGTCACGCTGCCAACCGTCAATATGTACCTGCAGGACCGCACCAAAGGGCGTACGCCGCGTTGGCGCGGCGTCACCGTTGTCCATGAAATGCAACGCCGCGGTATCCGCGTGGCGGCGGCTGGCGACAATTGCCGCGACAGCTTTTACGCCTACGGCGATCACGATGTGCTCGATACATACCGCCAGGCGGTCCGCATCCTGCATCTCGATCACCCGCTGGCCGGGTCGCCGGCCATCGTTAGCGCCACTCCGGCACGGATCGGCCATTTCGAAGGTCATGGTCAGCTTGGTGTGGGCGCTCCTGCGCGTTTCATCGTGTTTAATGCCCGCACCCTCAATGAAATCGTGAGCCGGCCGCAGGCGGATCGCGTGATTATCGAGCGCGGTGTACAGCTTCGCGCCGAGGTGCCTGAATATTCGGAGCTGTGGGAAGAGCAGGCAAAGGTGCCCGAGCTTACCGCAGTTCCCTGAAAATCGGCGATGCGCGTTCTCTACGTCTATTGTCATCCGCTGCCGGAGAGTTTTCACGCCGCGATTCGGGTGAGGGCGCTCGGCGGGCTTGCCGCAGCCGGCCACGAAGTCGACCTGCTCGACCTCTACGCGGAGAAATTCGATCCTGTCCTATCTGAAGATGCACGGCGGCACTATCACGATCCGACGCGCAATCGGATTGGGCTGGAGAATTACGTCACCCGGCTGATATCCGCCGAGGGGATCGTTCTGCAATTTCCCACCTGGTGTTTCGGCCCGCCCGCGATGCTGAAAGGGTTTTTTGACCGCATGATCATGCCCGGTGTCGCGTTCGATCTCAGCGATCCGGCTCATGCCGAACCGCTGCTGCACAACATCAAGCGCATCGCCGGCATCGTCACCTACGGCCAGCCACGTCATATGGCGATGTGGATGAGCGACCCGCCGCGCAAGATCGTCAAGCGCTATCTGCGCTGGTTCACCGGCGGCAAAGCGCACGTCACTTTGCGCTCTACCACATGAATATTGCAACCGAAGCGCAACGGAACGGATTTATCGACAAGATCGGCCGCGAAATGAGGCGATTTTAGACACGGCCGCCTTGTGTGAGGCCCGCCGCGATGGTGTTCGAGTGAACCACGAAGCCGAAGCACTGGCGAACATTATAAATGGTTGCGGCCATGCAGTAGTGCGGCGAGGTCGTCCCGGTGCAGTCCTCGATCAAGAGGCAATCGTAGCCGCGGAAATTGGCGCTCTGCAGCGTGCACAGCACGCATTGATCGGCGTTGACACCGGCAAACAATAAAGTGGTCACGTTGAGATTGCGCAGGATGCTGTCGAGCATCGTGTCCTCGAAACCCGACATGCGGTACTTGGCGACGTGGATGTCCGCTGGCTCGACGGCAAGCTCATCGACGATCGCGGCGGCCCAGCTGCCGAATTCAAGCACCTTGGCGCCGTTTGCCGGAAGCGGATCGCCCAGCCCGACGCCCCGGCCGGTCGGGTTGTAGACATGGTGAAGCGCGGGACTGAGATTGAGCCGGTCGGGACGATTGCCCCAGTTGAGCCAGATCACAGGAACGTCCGCCCGCCGCAAGAGCGGCAATAGCCGCTGCAGCGGCTCGATCGGGTGCCGCGCTGGCGCTAAATCGACGCCGATATGCGCGAGCCAGCCGTTCGGGTGGCAAAAGTCATTCTGCATGTCGACGACAACGATGGCCGAACGTGCGAGGTCGAAGGTAACACTGCGGTTGCCGGCGTCGACTGCGAGAGGGCGCGGCTTGGCAGGCTCACGGACGAGACTGGCGCGGCTCGCGCTGACTTGCCAAAGATTGCCGGGCGCGCTGCCGAGCGGCGCCAGAGGGTCGCTCAGCTTGTCGTCCACCGCTGCGCTCCCAGGACCCTGCGGTCTTCGTCATCGAGCTCGACGGGCTGCCCGGCCCGAATCAATTCGGCAAAGCCCTCATTCGGCGTCATTACCGTCAGGGTGTAGAGTTTGCCAGGCCCGGTATTCTCGATGACGTGTTCGCTGCCGGGCCGCAACAACAGGGCATCGCCGCGGCGGATCGGCATCGTCCTGTCTTCGCAGCGCGCTTTGCCCTCACCTTCCAAAACGTAGAAAAACTCATGCGCGCCGGCATGCTCGTTCGGCGGCGTGGCGCCGCCTCTGGTGAAGATCTCGACGACGAAGATATTATCGATGTCGTCTTTTTCCTTGTCAAAGAGCAGGACGAAGTAGTTTGTGTCCTTCGGACTGATCCGGAAGGCTTGCGCGGTCGTTGCGTTTTCGAAGCTGAACTTCATCATGTATTTTTGCCGCTGTCAGCCTTGACCTGTTGAGCGCGAGGCCGGCACTCCGCGTTTCAGGGCATCATAGTGCGACCTTGTCGGTCTGTCTCGGATCGCTTTGTACGACGATCTCCTGCAAGTGGCTGATGTTCGAAATCTCAAAATCGGGTTCGAGCGCCCGGCAAGACACGGGCGCGCCGTAACCGTAGGATGCCCAGCAGGATGCAATGCCCGTGCACTTGGCGAACTGAATATCGAGTTCGGTATCGCCGACGATTAGCATTTCGTCCCGGCCCAAGCGATATCTGGGAACGATCAGATCGGTGACGACCGAGGGCTCGGGCTTTTTGGGGGTTCCCGGCTGGTCGCCGACGACAAAGTCGATGAGCGGGTCGAGGCCCGTTTCATCAAGCGATCGGCGGATGGCGTCGATTCCCTTATTGCTGACAATGGCGCAAATGATGCCGCTCAGGTGAAGCTCCCGCAGTGTCTCGGTGACACTCGGATATTGGTGCAGCAATGCTGTGCCTTCATCGCGATAGAGACGCCGGTATGCGACCACGAGTTCGTCGAGTCCCGCGCAGTCGCCGCGCAGGCGGGGATCGAGTAGCAGCAAGGTATCCGGCAGGGTTGCGCCGGTGCCGACCGCGTCTGTTACGGCATCGCGCGCCGGAATCGCCCGGCCGCTTTGCTCGAAGGCGCGACCCAGGCAGTGGACAATTGCCGGCCGTGTATCGAACAAGGTGCCGTCGTAGTCGAAGATGATGAGCCTAAAACCAGCCACGGGCGTCGCGATACGGGGCGGTGTCCGGTCAGCCAATGGCCGGCCAGTCAATGTCGGGCCGGTCAATGTCCTGCCATGTGGCTGCCGATGGTGGCGCGGTCGGTCTCACCGACGGGAGCCAGGTAGTTGATGGCGCCGCCCGACATCACCGCGACCTGGTCGGCAAGCTCCAGGATTTCGTCAAGGTCCTCGGAGACAAGAAGCACGGCCGCGCCCTTGTTGCGCTGCTCCATGATCTGCGAACGAATCTCCGCGACTGAAGCGAAGTCGAGGCCGAAGCACGGATTGGCGACGATCAAGACGTCGACGTCACTGGAAAGCTCGCGCGCGAGCACGGCGCGTTGTATGTTGCCGCCGGACAGATCGCCGAGCGGGGTTTCCGGCGAAGGGGTTCTGACGCGATAGCGAGCGATCAGCTCGCGCGCCTTTTCGCGCATCGGCCCCGGCGAAAACCACCAGCCGAACTTCGCCGCCGGCGGCCGATCGAACGTTCGGAACGTCATGTTCTCGGCAACCGTCATTTTTGGAACGGTGGCGTTCTTGTGAGGTTCTTCGGGAAGCCCGAAGACCTTCAGGCGATAAAACGAGTAGCGATCCGGGCGAAACCGGTGGTGCTTGACCATGATGCGGCCGGCCATGCGCGGCCGCTGCCCGGAAAGAACTTCGACCAGCTCCGACTGCCCATTGCCCGACACGCCGGCGATGCCGACGATTTCGCCGGAGCGCACTTTTAGATTGACGTGATCGAGCGCCAGCAGGCCCTCGTCGTCGCTTGCCGACAGATCGACAAGCTCCAGAATTGTGTCGCCCGGAGGCTTGGCTTCGCGCAACGCCCGCTCGCGTATCTGGGTGTCGCCGATCATCATGCGCGCCATTTCGTCGGTGGTGAGGTCCTTGACGTCGCCACCGCCGACCTTGCGGCCACGGCGCAGCACGGTCACGCTGTCGCAGAAGCTCGTCACTTCACGGAACTTGTGCGTTATCATGATGACGGTGATCTCCTTGCGATGTGTCATCTCGCGCAGGAGACCAAGCATTTCGTCCGCTTCCCCAGGGGTAAGTACCGAGGTCGGCTCATCGAGGATGAGGAGACGCTGGTCGAGATAGAGCAGCTTCAAGATTTCGAGTTTCTGCTTTTCGCCGGCCGCCATGGCGGCGATCGGCACGTCGAGCGGCACGCGAAACGGCATGCGGTCGAGAAACTCGTTGAGCCGGCGCATCTCCTTCTTCCAGTCGATGACGGCCGGTGCGTCGGCGCGGCTGATGACGAGATTCTCCGCGCCGGTCAGCGACGGTACCAGCGTGAAATGCTGGTAGACCATGCCGATACCCTGGGCGCGGGCGTCGCGCGGATTTCGGATCGGCACTTCTTTGCCGTTGAGCAGGATCTGGCCGCGATCCGGCGAATAGAAACCCATGATGCATTTAACAAGCGTCGATTTGCCGGCGCCGTTTTCGCCGAGGAGAGCATGAACAGTTCCGGCTTCGACCTTGATGGAAACGTCTTCGAGTGCGACCAGCGATCCGAAGATCTTGGTCATGCCGATCGTCTCCAGCGAAAGCGCGCGCATCGCCGGCGCGGCGAGCTGCGGGGCTCGGTCGGCAACAGCCAGAACTCATGGCAGGTTCTCCACGAAGGTTTTTGAATTGGATACCGAGCCGAACACGCCGCCTTGCATTTTGACCATCTGTACCGCCGCCAGATGATTGCCGTAGTCCGTCGCGCCGCAGCAGTCCTCGAGCAACAGGCATTCAAAGCCGCGATCATTCGCCTCACGCATTGTCGTGTGCACGCACACATCGGTAGTGATGCCAGACAGGACGATGTTGCGGCGACCGCTTGTGCGCAACATGAGCTCAAGATCTGTGGCGCAGAACGAGCCCTTGCCGGGCTTGTCGATGATCGGTTCCCCCGGCTCAGGCTTGAGCTCCGCAATGATGTCCCAGCCCGGTTCGCCACGGACCAGGATACGGCCGCATGGGCCCGGATCGCCAATGCCGGCGCCGATGCGCTGCGAACGCCAGCGTTTGTTGTCCGGCAGATCGGAAAGGTCGGGACGATGGCCCTCGCGGGTGTGGATCACGCCGTAGCCCTTGGCGCGCATGGCGCCGAGCACAGTGCGGATCGGATTGATCGGGGCACGGGTGAGAGAAAGATCGTAGCCCATCGCATCGACATAACCGCCTTTGCCGCAGAAGTCGGTTTGCATGTCGATGATGATGAGCGTCGTGTTCTGCGGCGTCAGCTTGCCGTCGAACGGCCAGGGATAGGGATCGGCCGGAATGGTCGGCATGGATTACTCCGCAGCCTGTTCGAGCCGTTCGCCGTAACGTCGCGCGGGCGCCGGAAACCCGCACGACGTACCATCGACGCAGAGCACGTCGGCTTCCCACGGCAGCCGATAGCGGCCGGCGACCAAGTCCCGTATATAGGTGTAAGGGCAATCCTGTGCGCCGCCGCGCACCGCCGTAAAGCCGCGATGACCGAATTGGTAGATGTTATTCTCGACCGACCAATAGCGGCGCGCCTCGCGCACCAGATCGGGACGCACCTCGGCGGTGATTATCTCATCGGGCCGGCCGCTCGTTCCATGGGCGATGATGGTGCCATCGAAATTGACGATCATGCCTTCACCCATGGAATTGAAAGTGCCGTCAGAACCGGACATGCATACGTTCGCGGTCACCATGAGGTTGCAGAACGCATTAGCCTGATTAGTGAACCGCCATGCATCGCGGATCGGTGCGGTGTATCCGGCCGTGCGGATCATGATTTCCGCACCCTTGTAGGCGCATTCGCGCGCCATCTCGGGAACATGCCGTCGTGGCAGATAATGAGCGCGAGCTTGGCGCCTCCTGGTCCGTCGATGACCGGAATACCCAGATCGCCGGGCTCCCAGGGCTCGACCGGCACCCAGGGATGCATCTTGCGGTAATAAAGGCGCAATGCGCCGGTATCGTCGATGATCAGCCCGGAGTTGAACGGGTAAGCGCCGGGATTGCTCTCCATGATCGAGAAACAACCCCAGATTCGGTGATCGGCGCACGCCCGCTTGAATGCCGCAACCTCAGGCCCGTCAAGCGAACACATGATGTCCGCATTGGTGTCCATTGAAAGTCCGTGCAGCGCGTATTCCGGAAACACCACGAGATCCGTGGTCGGCATGTTGCGGCGCGCTTTGGCGATCATCGCAACGATGCGCTGCGTTTGTGCCGCCAGATCGTCGGGCGTCCATACCGTCGGAAGCTGCAGCTGAATGAGCCCCAACGTCACGCCATTGGGGGTCTTGTTGAGTCCACCCAGCCCGCTCATGCACGCTCCGTCACGGTGCTTACCTGGTGATGCTCAGCTCGCCCGGCACATCGCGCGCGGCGTGTTTCGATCGTGCCGATCCGATCATGATGAACAGAGTGAGGATGTAGGGCGCGGCATTGAAGAAATAGTACCCTTGCGTGACACCGATGGATTGCAGCGCCGGCCCGATGGCGCCGGCAGCGCCGAATAACAGTGCGGCGATGACGCAGCGGATCGGACTCCAGCGCGCGAAGATCACGAGCGCGACCGCCATAAGGCCTTGGCCCGACGACAGGCCTTGGTTCCAGGCGCCTGGGTAGTAAAGCGAGAGAAACGCGCCGCCCACGCCCGCCAAAAAGCCGCCGACAGTCGTGCAAAGAAAGCGGACGAGGTCGACCGAGACGCCCATGGCGCGCGCGGATGCCGCGCTGTCACCGGTCATTCGGATGATCAGGCCCCACTTGGTGTCGGCAAAGGCCCACGCCATGATCAGCGCGACAATGACGCCGACAATGAGCAGCGGATTGATTTGCAGCGCTGCGGCGATTTCATGATTGCCGGTCCAGCTGCCCAGCGAAAACGAACCAAGCTGCGGGGCGGACGGCTGGATATACGGCTTGCCGAAGAAGAACGCGACGCCGGTGCCGAACAGCATCATGGCGATGCCCACGGCGATGTCGTTGACGCGCGGCAGTTTGCAGATATAGCCGTGCATGGCGCCGAGCACCGAACCGGAACAGCCGGCGGCGAGCACACCGAGCCAGGGCGATCCGGTCTGGTAAGACACCGCGTAGCCGGTCATGGCGCCGAGCACCAACGTGCCCTCGAGGCCCAGATTGACCCGCCCTGATTTTTCCGTGAGGCATTCGCCGAGCGCGACGAACATGAACGGCGTGGATACTCGCAATGCGCCGCCGACCAGCGCGAAAAACACGATGAAAAGCGCGTGGTTGTTCATGTGCGCTCGGCGCTCTTGCTGACCTGGAAGATCTTGAAACGGCCGTACAGCGTTTCGGATATCAGCAGCACGACGAAAGTCAGGCCCTGCAATACCAGCACTGTCGCGTCCGGAAGGTCCATGCGGCGCTCAATCAGGCTGCCCGAGGCCACAATACCGCCAAACAGGATAGCGACCGGGATGATCGCAAGCGGATTATGACGCGCGAGAAATGCGATGAGGATGCCGGTATAGCCGTAGCCGGCCGCCAACGAGGCGTTGGCGCGGCCCTGAATCGCCGCCACCTCAAAGAAGCCGGCGAGACCCGCGCACGCGCCGGCAATTGCGCAGCAAATCACAATGAGCTTTCCGACGGGCAGGCCTTGCGCCAACGCGGCGCGAGGATTGCCGCCCGACACTCTCACGGCAAAGCCGAAGGTCGTGCGTGACAGCAGGATCCAAAGCACGATCGCCAAGGCAATGCCGACGGGCAGGCCCCAGTGCACTTCCGTGCCGGGAATGTTGCCGATCATGTAGGCGTCGCCGATCGGCTTGGTGGAGGGTTTGTTCGGATTGGTCAGATCGCGCAGCGCCCCCTCGACGAAGAAATTCATAATGGCGATGCCGATGTAGGTCATCAGCAGCGACGAGATCGTTTCATTGACGCCGCGCGCATGGCGCAGGTAACCGACGATCCCGATCCAGAAACCGCCGACTACCACGCTGGCGAGCGCCATGATGGTGAGCGTGAGCACCACGGGTTGATGGCCGTCGACCAGGGGAATCGCGACCGCGGCCGACGCGAAGCCGCCAAGCACGAGCGCGCCTTCACCGCCGATGATCACCAGGCCGATGCGGGCCGGCAGCGCGACGCAGAGCGCTGTCAGGATCAGCGGCGACGACGTGACCAAAGTGTTTTG
Source organism: uncultured Alphaproteobacteria bacterium (assembly GCA_963729965.1). Lineage (GTDB taxonomy): Bacteria > Pseudomonadota > Alphaproteobacteria > Rhizobiales > Xanthobacteraceae > BOG-931. The sequence continues at coordinate 718,363 of CAVSPX010000014.1, read as the reverse complement.
CAGAGAAAACGCCGTACCGAAGCCGCCGCGCTCAACGAGATCAAAGAATTCCAGCGGCGATTTGCCGAGTGCGAGCAGGAAGATCGAAAAGGCTATCCCGGAGACGGCGAGCGCCAGACCGGGAATGACGATGTACTCGGCGCCGCGTCGCAGCCGGACGGAGAAGTCGCCCCAGCGTACGGACGGCGCCGCAGTCGGCAGCGGTTGCACGATCTCAGCCATGAACTGCTTAAAACTCCCGGCACGTTTGAAGGCAGCGAACTCAGCGTAAGGATGCGCGGCTTCGGATGTGCTGCGCATCCCATGGCACGCGCTAAGTGATGGAGCCTTGGACGCCCTCGAGCAGGAAGTTCATCTTGTCGAGCCAGGGATCCAGATTGTCGTAGGTCTTGGCGATCACAAGGTTGCCCTTGTTGTCCTTCAGAGGGCCAACGTAGATCGGCTTCTTGGCTTTGAGTCCGACGATGGCGGCATCGCCCGCCTTGCGAGCGGCGTCGTCTGCCCCCGCGCCATACGGGGTGTTCTGCACCATGTCGGATTCGTAGCCGCCGGCCCACATGTTGGGGAGCGGCTTGCCGGCCTTGAGGTCGGTGGCGTAGCCCGAATAGACCGTAATCCACTTGTATTCGGCGCCGGTGATGAAGCCCTTGGGCGCGAGCGGCGCCTGCGAAGCATTGTGGCCGCAGGTCTTGACCCCGCGCTTCTCTGCCGTCGTTATGACCACCTTCGGGCTGTCGACGTGGCAGGTGATGACGTCGTTGCCGGCATCGACAAGGGCATTGGTAGCTTCGGCTTCGCGGACCGGCAGTGACCAATCGCCCGTGAAGATCACCTGAACGGTCGCCTTCGGGTTAGTCGATCTTGCGCCGAGCAGGAACGAGTTGATGTTGCTGAGCACCGAGGCGATCGGCTTGGCGGCGACGAAGCCGAGCTTGTTCGACTTGGTCGATAGACCGGCTGCGACGCCATCGACGTAGTGCGCCTGGTTCAGGTAGCCAAAGTAACTGCCGAGATTCTTTGGCAATTTCGGCGTCCATAGGGGCGCCGCATGGCGGAATTCGACCTTTGCATATTTTTTGGACAGGTCGATCATAAAGGGGTCAAAGTACCCGAACGACGTCCCGAGGATGATGTTTGCGCCATCCAGGTTTATCATCGATTCCATGGTTTTGGCGCATGCTTCCGTCTCGGGGATATTTTCGTCTTCGACGACGGTAACGCCGGGAATTGACTTGAGGGCCTTCGCGGCCACGGCGTGGGCCTGATTCCAGCCGAAATCATCCCGCGGTCCGACATAGACGATGCCGATGATCGCCTTCTCGGCGGCACGGGCCAAGTTCGCTCCCGATCCGCTGGCAACGACGGAAGCGGCGCTCGCCTTTAGAAACGTACGTCGGTTCAACGCGAATGATGTCATGTGACTCCCCTTGTTTTGACGCGCCGCGCAGAAATTTTGCAAGCATCATGCCATCGAACGTGGAGAACTGGCTTGGAAACTGCACTTCTTATGATCAAGGGCGGCCCCGCTTATGATCGGATACCGAACCTGCCCGGGTCTATGCGCTGGCGTGCGGTAAGCAAGAAATGGCTCTCGATTTCATCTTGCGAAATGCGGCGATCGCCGGAAGCGAACCGCGCACCTGCGACATTGGCGTCGCGAGTGGGCGTATCGCGGCAATTTCCGAACGGATCGAAGCAGACGTTCCGGTGGAAGATGTTGGCGGCAAACTGGTCATTCCAGGGTTTGTCGAGACGCATATTCATTTCGACAAATCCTGCATTCTCGATCGCTGCAAATCGCGCGAGGGGACGCTGGCCGAGGCCATTTCGGAAGTAGCCGCGGCCAAGCGCGGTTTCAGCGAGGATGACATCTATCGTCGCGCGCGGCGGACGCTGGAAAAAGCGATTGTGCAGGGGACGACGCGCGTGCGCACGCATGTCGAGGTCGATCCACGGATCGGGCTCAAAGGCTTTCACGCCATCCGGACCCTGAAGCAGGCTTATGCCTGGGCGATCGACCTCGAGATTTGTGTTTTCCCTCAGGAAGGATTGCTTAATGATCCGGGCACCGAGGAACTGCTGATCGAAGCTTGCGAGCAAGGCGCAGACTTGATCGGAGGGTGCCCCTATACCGACAACAATCCGCACGGGCAGATCGCGCGCATCTTCGCCATCGCGCAAAGATTCGATTGCGATGTCGATTTCCACCTCGATTTCGATCTCGATCCATCATGGATGGATCTGGAAGAGGTGTGCCGGAAGACTGAGGAAATGCGCTGGGGCGGCCGCGTGACCATCGGTCACGTGACCAAACTATCCGCGCTCAAACCGGAGCGTTTTAGTGCAGCCGCCAAGCGTCTCGCCGGTGCAGGCGTGGCGGTGACCGTGCTGCCGGCCACCGACCTCTTTCTTACCGGCCGCAATCACGATCACAACGTCCCGCGTGGTGTTGCGCCCGCCCATCGGCTGCTCGATCACGGCGTCACGTGCTCGATCGCCAGCAACAATGTGCTCAATCCGTTTACGCCGTTCGGTGACTGTTCGCTCGTCAGAATGGCAAACCTTTATGCGAATATTGCCCAGATCGGACGCGCAAACGAATTGACGGCGTGCCTCGACATGATAACTGCGGCGCCCGCAAAGTTGATGAACCTTCGCGACTACGGCGTGGCTATCGGCAATCCCGCCGATTTTGTCGTGCTTGACTGCCACGATCGCGCCGCCGCGATCGCGGAGATCGCAAGGCCGCTGTTCGGCATCAAGCACGGCCGCCGCACTTTCGTTTGCCCGCCGGCGAGGCTGTTGGCCGCAGACTGCGGCTCGGACCACGGCGGCGCCGAGGCATAGCTAGAAGCAAGACGGATTCGGCTCGAAGTGTTTGGCGATGGCCTGCTCGAGCAAGGGCAAAGCTGCCGCAATCTGGTCTTTGCCCGGCATGGCGCGACGCATTTGGCTCAAGAGTTCCGCCCGCGCGGCGGGCAAATCGACACCGATCATGGCGCCATCCTTCACGACCGTGCGTCCGGCGACGAGCAATTCGCGCACATGCCGCGCCGTCGCACGGGTGAGGACCAGAACAAGCGGGTCAACATCGTTCGGCAGCAGGTCTTCGTTGATCGCGGTCCAGTCGAGCAGCAAGACATCCGCCGGCGCGTCGGCCGTGATCGCGCCGCCGTCGTCGACGTTGGTGACCGACAAACGGCCGTTGGCGAATGTTGCGCGCAGGGTTTGTTCGCGCCCGACCGCAATCTTGAACCCGTTGCCGACATGAAGAAGATGCCAAAGCCGCATCTCGCGCAGCGCATCGTCGTCGTCATCGAGCGCGCTGCCGTCGAGCCCCAGGGCAATACGGCACCCGGCTTCGATCATCCGTGCGACCGGGGCGATGCCCGAGCGCAGATGCAGGTTCGAGCTGGTATTGATCGCGATGGTGACGCCGCGTTCGGCGAGCAGTTCGAGTTCGTCCGGACGCGCCCAGACGCAATGGGCAAGCGTCAGGCGCGACGATAGGAGCCCAAGCGCATCGAGATGCTTGACCACGCCGGCGGGATGCGCTGCATCGGCCCACGCACGCTGATAGCGCGTCTCGAGCAAATGCATGTGAATGCGGCGGCCGGTGCGACGCGAAGCTTCGGCGATTGCGGCGAGCAGCCCATCGCTGCACCATTGTACGCCATTGGGACCAAACTGGACGTCGAAGCCGGGACCTGCCGCGGCTGACGCCACCGCTTCAACAATGGCGATGTAAGCCTTCGGCTCGAGCGGTTTGGGCAGGATTGCTTCGATCTGCCGGCGCGCCTCGGCCGGCAGGGCTGTCAAGATTCTCTCGGAGGAACCATAGATCAGCGGGTTGCGGTCGCGGATCGAGACGGCGAAGCCGACCCGGACGCCGACATCGCGCGCCGCGCGGGCTATCGCCGCCGCCTCGGTCGGAAGATCGGTCAAGCCCTGCGGCTTGGTCAGGTGCATCATGACGGCACCGACGCCGCCTAGTGCCGAACGTGACAGTGCCAGAACGGCGGCGAGGTAGGGATCAACGGAGGGGATCAACGCTTGATATTGGATCCATGTTTCGAGCGGTTTGCCGCTGGCGTTGAATGAACTGGTCCGTATGGCGCGGCCGTGGTCGTGCGCATTAACGAGCGCCGGCAGAGCGAATAGCGCCGGGGAATCGGACGTTTCGGCATTGCTTACGCCGCGCACATGCCCGCCATCGATCTGAATTTGCCGGTGCGCGGCAACCGGCCTGTCGGCGGCTTCGACGAGGTAGGCGCAGTTGATTGACCGCATGAATTTCTCGATTAGGATCGGCACGGAGATCGAAGCAGTAAATCATCCTCCGCGCGGAGTTGCGATAGGGAGGGGTGAAGTTTGGAGGTCGAACCGATGCGAAAAGTCTTCCTCACTGCGTCCTTTCTTTTGTCCGCCACATGCTGCTCGTTCGCGCAGGACTTCAACCCTGGGACTGTGGTCGGCAACGTCTTCCAAAATCCGCTTTCAGGCTGCGGCTACGGTTATGGTCTCGGCTGTTACCCGCCGGGCCATGGGCAAGACCATCATTGGACCTATCGGCATCACCATACCCGACGCCACGTCCAGCATGACGTCAATGTCCGACGCTGAGCGTCAGCGCGTCCGCTTTAGTTCAGCTGTTTTTCCAGGACTCCTCCACGCTCCATCGTGCAGTGCCGCTGCTTCATCTTCGAGCAGCGGCCCAATGACGTTGATCAGGCGCTGGCCGGCTGCGAACACCGTGCGACAGGACAGGTCCATCGTGGGATTCTCGTCGTGGTCGCCCGTAATCGCTTTCAGCCGCCGCTCGCTCAGTCCGAATACGACGCGGCCGATGCCGGCCCAGTAGATCGCGCCGGCGCACATCGCGCATGGCTCGGCCGAACTGTAAAGCGTGCAGCGCACAAGGAAGCTCGGTTCGTATGCCTTTGACGCCCGGCTGGCGAGCAGCCGTTCGGCGTGCGCGGTGCGATCGCGTTCCGGCATGAAGCCGTTTCCGCTCTCGAACAGGATGGTGCCGGTATCGTCGGCCAGAACCGCGCCGAACGGATGATTGCCGCGTGCTTGCGCTTGTTTGGCGACCGCGAAGGTGCGACGCAAAAGCGCCTCATCCGCGTCGGTTGCCGCATTCATTTCGGCCTCAGAATCGGCATTTCAGCGGCAGCCTTTCCGAATTTCTCGCGCAACGCGGGGAAAAGGCGGTCGGGTTTGAACGGCAAGGTGCAGAACCGGATTCCAGCGGCGTCGGCGAGTGCATTTCCAATCGCTGCAGGAACCGGATTGTACGGACTCTCGCTCATCGACTTTGCGCCCAGCGGTCCGGCTTTATCCACGGTTTCGGCAAACATCACTTCGGTTCGCGGAACATCGGCGAAGGCCGGAATGTGGTAGTCGCGAAATCTCGGATTGACGATCCGTCCGCTGTCGTCAACGAGCACCTCTTCGTAGAGTGTTGCGCCGAGCGACTGTGCGACGCCGCCTTCGACCTGGCCGCGGCATTGCATCGGGTTGATGACCGAGCCCGCGTCGGCGGCGTGCACGCTGCGCAGAAGCTTGATGGCGCCGGTGCGCTTATTCACGGCGATGCGAAATGCCTGAACATTGAATGCGACCGAGCGTGGCGTGCCATTATGCCGGCCCGTCGCTGTAAGTTCGCGGCCGGCAGCAAGCGCGGACTGAACGAGGTTCGCAAGGGCCATCCGCTCCCCGCCGCGCACAACGGCGTCGGCGACCAGTTTCCAGCCTTCCTTTGTGCTCCCCGACTGCATCGCCGCGAACGCAATGATCTGATTGCGCAACGCCTCGGCTGCATGCTGTGTCGCGAGTCCCGCAACCACTGTGCCGGTACTGCCGAAGGCGCCGGTATCGTGGCCGCCATGATCGGTGTCCGATTGCGACAGCACGACGCTGTCGGGCCGCGTGCCAAGCACGGTCGCGGCGATCTGGCGATGGACGGTCGCGGTGCCGTTGCCGAATTCAGCGGTGCCGACGACGAGATCGTAGCTGCCGTCTGCGCGTAACGCGACGGTCACATTGGAGAAATGACCGCCCGGCGGGACGGTGTCGATCATGCCGAGTGCCATGCCCTCGCCGATCAGCCAATCCTTTGACGGCGGTGGATCGAGGCCACCGGGGCGTTGCATCGCATCCTCGACCAGGCTCAGGCATTGGTCGAGGCCGTAGCTGCCATAAAGGACATCGGTTGTTTCCACAGCCGTCGAATACATCGGGTCGCCGGGACGCACTACGTTAAGCCTGCGAAATTCAAACGGGTTAATGCCGGTGCCGCGCGCCAACGCGTCCATCGCCGATTCGACGGCGAAATTCGTCTGCGGCAAGCCGTAGCCGCGAAACGCTCCGCTTGGCACATTGTTGGTATAGACGACGTGTGCGTCGATCTTCTTATTTTCGCAGCGGTACACTGCGAAGGACTCGCCGCATGCATGCTGCAAGACGGCTCTGCCGTGATTACCGTAGGCGCCCGTATCGGACAGGACGCTCATCTGCATCGCAGTCAGGCGGCCGTCGCGACGCGCGCCGACCCTGACGTGAACGCGCATCGGATGGCGTGTCGTTGCGCCGATGAATTGTTCCTCACGGGTGAACTCAAGTTTGACCGGTTTTCCGGTTTTGAGCGCGGCAAGGGCAACGATGTCTTCAACCAGCATCTCCTGCTTGGCGCCGAAGCCGCCGCCCATGCGCTCGCAGAATACGCGGACGGTGGACGGATCGAGGTCGAAAATAGACGCAAGCGTGCGGCGCGTCAGAAACGGGGTCTGCGTGCTTGACCGCACATTGAGGCGGCCCGCGTCATCAAGCCAGCCAATCGCGCAGTGGGTCTCCAGATGGGCGTGCTGAGAGCGCGGCGTCGTGTAAGTCGCCTCGTGCACGACGTCGGCTTCGGCGAAGCCTTTCTCAACGTCACCGATATGGCCGTGCAGTTCGGCCAGAATGTTGCGCCGCGGGTCGTCGATCCGCGCTTGCGGGCCCTTATCATGAATGACCGGAGCGCCAGGCCGCATGGCCGCCTCCGGATCGAATACCGCCGGCAGAAGTTCGTAATCGACCTTGACGGCGCGGCAGCCGGCTTCTGCCGCACCTTCGCTGTCGGCAACGACCGCCGCCACGCGCTGTCCGACAAAACGAACGATCCGATCGAGCACCGCCGTGTCGTCCGGGTCGCCGCTCTCGTCCTCGTGCCTTGCACTGGAATAGAGCTTTCGCGGCGCGTCCTCCCAGGTCAGGACGGCGATCACGCCGGGCACGCGCAGGGCGTCTTCTTTGAAGATCGCTCCGATGCGCGCGTGCGCGTGCGGCGAGCGCAGGAGCTTGAGATGGAGAAGACCGGGCAGCGCGACGTCGAGCGTGTATCGAGCGCTGCCGGTAATGACCGCGGGACCAGCCGGGGCCGGCACGCTGTAGCCACAGGCTGAACCGGGCTCGGCATTCTCGATATGTCGAACGCCGCTGATCGCGTCCTCGATCGCACGATAGCCGGTGCAGCGGCATAGGTTGCCCTTTAGGGCCGCGCCCAGATCCTGGCGTTGGCCTTGATTGAGGCTGGCGGCCGTCAAGATCATTCCGGGCGTGCAAAATCCGCATTGGAATCCCTGCGCATCCAGGAAGGCTTGCTGCATCGGATGCAAATCGCCGTTTTCGTTCAGTCCTTCGATTGTCGTGATCGCGCGGTTTTCGGCGCGATAGGCGGGATAGATGCAAGAGTGCACCGAGTCGCCATCGATCAGGACGGTGCACGCCCCGCAGTCGCCGGCATCGCATCCCTTTTTCACGCCAAACCAGCCGAGGTCCCGCAGGAAGGTGCGCAGGCATTGCCCGGAGCGTGGGCGTACCGAGTGCGTTTTGCCGTTGACGACAAACGTCATGCCGACGTCACCCGTTGAGCTCGTTGCGAATCTCTTCCGCGAGAAGCAGCGTCATGTATCTGCGCCAAACCGGCGAGCCGTGAGCGTCGCTATGGTACGTCGTAATTACTCGCTCGATCTCCTGCTGCAGGAAGTCGCATGAAGGCACGGAGGCAAACGACAACTGCACCGGCCGCGGCGTTGATGCCGTCACAGTGAGAGTGAAGGCACCGCTATCCTGCGCGCGCGTGCCTATCAGCAGTGCCGCGGAGCGGCCAAGCGGGCTCAGCGAGATTTGTCTGAACGCTGTTCGCCGCTGCAATGCAGCGATCGGCAAATCGATGCGGCGGAGCAGTTCGCCTCGAGCAAGCCCGTTGCGTTCCGGCTTCTCGATGAAATCGACAACTGAAACGTGGCGCTCGCCGCCGCCTGGAGTCCAGATCGTGCATGCCCCCTCCAAAGCGGCCGTCAGCGAGATCATCGGGCCCGCGGGCAGCGCCATGCACAGGTTGCCGCCGACCGTCGCCATGTTCCACACCTTGAACGAGGCAAGAAACGCCCGGCAGCATTGATTGAACAGCGGAGCCGCTGTCCAGCTAGCCGGAAACGCCGTGCCGTCGAGCTCGGCGACCTTGCAGGTCGCGGCAATGCGCAGAGACCGATCGGTGACTTCCAAGGCAGGCCAGGCGAGATCGGTGATGTCGATCAGCCGGGTCACGTGGCTCTGCGGCTCTGAAAACAGCCAAGTACCACCGCCGAGCCACGCGTCGCCTTCTCTCCAAGCCGGCAACTCGGCGCGGTGGCGCGGTCTTGCAATCTCGGTGACGGTATTGAGGTCCACGGCACAGTTCCGTCTGGTCACCCATCGCCGTCGGGATCAAAATGCAAAATCAGCGCCAATTGTTGCACAACAACTGATCGACATCATAAGCCACCTCATCATGCCGCGAACGACATTATTTAGTAGGCTCGCCGGCAGCGAACCATGAGGCGAGCAACATTCGCTCCTTGGGGCTCATGAGGCTGACGTTGCCCGGTGGCATCGCCTGCGAGCGCACCGCATAGGCCTCGATCAATTGCGCGTGGCGCAGAATTTCCTCGGGGCTGTCAAGTCGCACGCCTTTAGGTGCGGTCGGGATACCGGCCCAAACCGGCTCGGCGGAGTGGCACATGCTGCAGCGTCCCAGAATGATGTTCTGGACTTGCGTGAACTTCGGCGTTGCCGGCAGCGCAGCTGCTGTCACCGTGGCTGGTCCGGCCGCGGAAAGCCAGCCAACTGCGACCATGCCCGCAGCCGCCACTCCCCATGTCCACCAGGGGCTGCCCTTGCCCTCGTGCCGCGAGTTGAAGAAATGGCGGATCACGGGCCCGATGCCGAGCACAATGGCGACGATCAGCCAATTATAACGCGTGGCGAAAAATAGCGGGTAATGGTTGCTCAGCATCAGAAAGACGACTGGCAGTGTCAGATAGTTATTGTGCACCGAACGCTGCTTGCCGAGTTGACCCCAGAGAGGGTCGGGTTCTTTGCCGGCCAGCATCGCCTCGACCGTCTTTTTCTGGTACGGAATGATGATGACGAACACGTTCGCCACCATGATCGTGCCGATAAGCGCGCCGATTTGTGTGAAAGCGCCGAGGCCGCTGAATACGTGGGTGAATCCGTAGGTCAGCGCGACCAGATAGACGTAGCCGACGAGCGCCAGTGCGACTTCGTGCTTGCCGAGCGGCGAGCGGCATAGCCCCTCATACACGATCCAGGAGACCACCAGACTGACGAAGGCGATGCCCGCCGCCTGTGCCGCGGTCATGTCGAGCACAGACTTGTCGATCAGAAACAAATTCGCGCCGAGGTAGTAGACCACGACCAGGAGTGCGAAGCCGGAGAGCCATGTCGTATAAGCTTCCCACTTGAACCACGTCAGGCTATCCGGCATCTGCGCCGGCGCGACGACATATTTCATCATGTGGTAGAAGCCGCCGCCGTGGACCTGCCACTCGTCTCCTTTGACGCCGGTAGGCAGACCTGGACGCGGCTTAAGGCTCAGATCGAGGTGGATGAAATAAAACGAGCTGCCGATCCAGGCGATGCCGGCGACCACGTGCAGCCAGCGCAGAATAGAGCCAGCCCACTCTGTGAGCACAAGTTCCAAAGCGATACTCCTTCGATGCGTTCCGGGATTCTTACCATGCCGGAGGCTACGCGACTTAACCTCAACCTAACGAGAGGGCGACGCTGGCCGTCGGCCCTGCTATTTGGCCTTGCCGATCACGCCTTCAACATACCAGTCGAAATTGCCCATCTTGTCGCCGCCCCATGATTGGCCGGCGGCGATACGGACCACGCCCGTATTGTCGGTAACCGGTCCGGTGAACGGATTGAATCCCTTCTCGACCTTGTCCGCGGAGGCGTTCACGAGGGCGCGAACGTCGGGGGGAACTGCAGGACCGAACGGCGCAATCGCCATCATCTGTCTGAGCCCCTCGCGCACGAAGGCGGGCTTGAATGTGCCCGCGATCACGCTCTTGGCGATCCCGGTCATAAAGGGGCCCCATGTGAAGCCGAGTCCGGTGATCCAGTGTTTCGGGGCGAGCTGCGCTGCGGTCAGCGACTGGAAGCCGATCGAATAGACGCCGCGACTTTCGGCGGTCTGGATAATGGTCGCCGGTGAATCCACGTGCATGGTCACGACGTCCGCGCCCTGATCAATCAGAGCATTGGCGGCCGCGGCTTCCTTGGCCTTGTCGGACCAGCCACCGGTGACGACAACGCGGGTAACGGCTTTGGGGTTGACGGAGCGTGCGCCCATTTCGAACGCGTTGACGTTGCCGAGCGCGTAACCGATGGGCACGCCGACGACGAAGCCGAGCGTGTTCGATTTGGTCATCTTTCCGGCCGCGACACCCATCGGGTACCAGGCGGCCTGGGTCGCGCCGAAAAAGTTGCCGAAATTGTGCGACATCATCCAGCCGCCGGCATGTTCGAAATAAACGTCCGGATGTGTCTTGGCGAGATCGAAGGCAAATTGCTGGTGGCCGAAGCTGGTCGCGAAAATGAGCCTGGCGCCCTGCTGGATCATGCCTTCCATGACCCGCTCCGACTCAGCGGTTTCAGGAACGTCCTCAGCTTCAAGCAGATTGACGCCGGGAATGCTGTGTTGCATTTCGTCAAGACCGTCCTTCATCGAACGGTTGTAGCCGTAGTCATTGACGCTACCCACAAAGATAGCGCCGACGGTCAGCGGCGGCTTTTGCTGAGCTGAGAGCGGCGCCGCGGCAATCAACGCCGCCAGAGCGGCGGGCATGGCTGCAAGGAGAAGCTTGTTGCGAGTCATCGACTCTCTCCCCGTTCACGTTGTCACAGTGCGGACTTGTCTACGCCCGGCATCGCTCGATTGACCTATTCCACGCCAACAAAATTCCGTCCCAGCGCGGCTGGCGCCGCGGCCTGACGCCGCCAGCCCCAGGCGATGAGCACCGCCAATGTGAGCAGATACGGAACCATGTTCATAACGAAGGGCGACACGTCGGCGCCCGCTGCCTGAAGCTGCAGTTGCAGACTTTCGGCGCCGCCGAACAGGAGCGCGCCGGCTATCGCCCAAAGCGGATTCCACTTGGCGAAAATCACGAGCGCGATGGCGATAAAGCCGCGACCGGCCGTCATGCCCTCCGCCCAGGTCAGGGTGACGGCCAATGACAAATGCGCTCCGGCGATGCCGCCGAGCAGCCCAGCGAGACCCAGCGCCTGATACTGGACGTGGCCGGGATGCACGCCGGCGGCAACCGCCGCCACCGGGCTTTCGCCGACGGCGCGCAGGTTCAGTCCCCACCTGGTCCGAAACAGCAGCCACCAAACCAGCACGGCCGTCGGCACCGCGAGGTACACCAGAACGTCGTAACTGAGGATCGGATTGACCATGCTTCCGCGACCGAAGGGATGCAGCTTGGGAAGCCCTGCAATCAGCGTGCCGACAAACGGGCGGCCGATGAGCGCGCTCAGGCCGAGGCCGAAGAACATCAAAGCCAGACCGGTGGCGAGTTGGTTGGCGCGGCGCCCAACGACCAGGTAGGCGAAAACGAGGTTGACCGCCGAGCCGGCCAGCGCGGCCGCGGCGACGCCCAGATAAGCGTCACCTGTCAGGGCGGTGGCTGCGAAGCCCGTCGCGGTACCGATCAGCATGATGCCCTCGAGCCCGAGATTGACGACGCCGGCGCGCTCACCGATGATCTCACCGATCGTGGCATAGAGCAGTGAGGTGCCCGATGCGACGGAACTGGTGGCGACGCCGATGAGGAGGGCGCTATTCATCTCGCAGCGCTGCGGGCCGGGCGGCGGCCCAGCACGACGAACAGGATGCCCGCCATCAGAATGTTGATGGCCGCGTAGGGCAGACCCTGGGTGATCTGCAGCATGTCGCCCACGGAGCTAAGCACCGCGAACAGGAACGACGCGGCAAGAATGCCGCCAGCGTTCGTGCCGGCGAGCCATGCCACCAGAAATCCGGCGTAGCCGTAGCCCGGCGACAGATCGGCGACGAGGCGGCCCTGAATCGCTGACACTTCGGCCATTCCGGCGAGTTCCGCGACGCCGCCGGCGACGAACATGATCGCCAGCATGTAGCGTGTTACCGGAATGCCGAGCCGACGCGCGGCTTCCGAATTGCCGCCGATCGCCCGCATATCGAGGCCGTAGTGGGTGCGGCTGAGCATCAGCCAATAAAGGCCAAGGCATACCAGCGCGTAGATCAGGCCGGCATGAACCCGCGAATGAAACAAGGTCGGCAGGCGCGCCGCTTCGACGAAGGCCGGCGACTCCGGATAGGACGAACTCTCTGGGCTTCGCCACGGCCCGAAGATAAAGTAGCTCACGATCAGCGGCGCAATGTAGTTGAGAAGGAGCGTGGAGATCGTTTCGTTGACGAGCCGCAACGCCCGCAAGATCGCCGGCAGCAATGCCCACAGGCCGCCACCGGCAAATCCGAGCATCGTCAATGTCGGCAGCAGCACGAGCGCCGAGTGATTCTGCAGTGCCAGTTCGCCGGCGGTCGCCAACCACGCGCCCATGTAGAGTTGGCCTTCGCCGCCGACATTGATCAGCCCGATCCGCGCCGGCAGCGCCGCCGCGACCGCCGTGAACACTAGCGGCGTCATGCGGACTAAAAGCTCAGAAAATCCGTATGCATTGCCGAACACGTAGGCGATCGTATCGGCGTAGGCCGCAAACGGGTTCTTGCCGGCCGCCAGCAGAAGCGCCGAAAAGGTGCCGAGCGAGACGAGTGCGACGACCGCGAAGGTAATTCCGCGCTCCGACAGCGTTCGCCAGATGGGTGCGCCCTCACGCTGCATGCGCCTCTTGTCCGGCGCCAACCATGGATGGCCCGATCACCGCGGCGCTGAAATGGTCGGGCAAAAACTCGCCGGCAATGGTGCCGCGATAGAGCACAAGGATACGGTCGCTTAGCGCGAACAACTCATCGAGATCTTCGGAGACGACAAGCACGCCTCCTCCGCGCGCGCGCACGTTCAGCAGAACCGCCCGCAACGCGGCCGCGCTACGCGCGTCGAGACCGCGCGTCGGATAGAGCGCAACGATCAAGCCCGGGTCGTGCGCCAGTTCGCGCGCCAGGATCACCCGCTGCAAGTTGCCGCCGGACAGCGTTGCGGCGCGCGCCTCGAACGACGGACGCGCGAAACTCAGGCGCGCAAAACTCCGGCGCATGTCGGCATCGAGCTGTTTCCAATTGATCGCGAGCCCCTTGCGGTATCGCTTGCCGCTGCCGAGCGCCAGGTTTTCGCGCACGCTCAACCCCGGCACGCAACCGAACGCCATCGCGTCCTCCGGAATGGCGGCGACGCCCCTTTGACGAATGGCGGCAATCGTCCAGCGCGACGCGTTCTCGTTCCACAGATGCTTTTCACCGCTGTGCGGCGTCTTAAGGCCGAGGATGAGGTCGCAAAGCTCACGCTGCCCGTTGCCGGAGACACCGGCAATTCCAACGACTTCACCCGCCCGCACTTTCATCGAGACGTTGCGCAGAGGCGTCTCCGCCGCGTCCGCGGCGGTCGAAATGCCGAGGAGCTCAAGCAGGCATGGCCCAGGGCTGTTGCTGGGTGGCGGTCAGCAACGGGGCGCCAAGCACCGGATCCCCGAACATCAGGTCGAGCAGGCGCTCCCGTGAAGCGTCGTCTCGGCCGAGTTCGGCCGTTACCCGGCCTTGGCGCATCACCGTGATTCGATCAGCGTATGCCAGCGCCTCGTGCAGCTTGTGGGTGATCAAAACGATTCCCAGCCCCTCCTGGCGCAACTCGTCAATGCTTGCGAACAGCCCCTCGCTTTCCTGCGGCGCCAGAACCTTGGTTGGCTCGTCGAGAATAAGCGCGCGCGCGCCCGCCATCAGCTGTTTGAGGATTTCGACCTTCTGCTGATCGCCGACGGCCAGGCGTCCGACCGGCAATGACGGGTCGACCGCGAGCCGGAATCGTTCGGCGAAAAACTTGAGCCGATCGAGAATCGCCTTCCGCGGCACGACGGCCGGCAATCTGTTTTGAAAAAGAGCCACGTTTTCGAACACGCTCAACGCAGGCACCAGCGAGAAGTTCTGGAACACCATCCCGATACCAAGAGCGCGAGCATCGCTCGGCGAGTTTATCCGCACGCGTCGGCCGGCAACGCGAATCTCCCCGGCATCGGGCGCATAGAACCCATAAAGGATTTTGGCGAGCGTACTCTTCCCCGCGCCGTTCTCGCCGAGCAAGGCGACGACTTCGCCGGAATACACCGCGAATCGAGCCACATCGTTGGCGAGCAAAGTTCCGAAGCGCTTGACGACGCGCTCGGCTTCAAGGAACGGCGGCTCCTCGATCAAGCCTGCGTAACGTGCGGGTGACTGCCGCATGCGATAAGCAACCCCGACGCTCTGCGAACCGGTCGCAAAAACAACATGCCCGGCGCTGGGCCGGGCATGTCGTCAATTTCCGCTACACACGGGGCCGGATCACTTGAAGTGATATGTCGTCCCCAAATAGGCCGTGCTTTCGATCGAAGTGTCGGGCGCGATGGTGGAGAACAGCGCCGCGTTGTGGTTGGTACCAAACTTGTTGTACCAGTACCGGTAGCCGACATACATGTCCCACAATCCCGGCTTGCCCCACCAAACCTTGGATGCATCGAGCGACAGCCGCGCGTCCTCGAACACTTCGGTCTTGGTCTCGTTATTGGCAAACGCACCAAGCGGACCGCCGCAGCCGAGTGCCGCGCAATTCGCCGCCGTAATGCCGGTACCTTTCGGGCCGGTGACGTTCAGAACGTTGACGAAGGTGAGCGGCACTGACGGCGGCAGGAAGGTGAGGGGTTCGGAAATGAAACTGAACAGCTTCCAGGTCCATTCGAAGTCGCGCGTGCCGTTGAACGAGCCGCCTCCGATGCAGGTATTTGCAGCGCCAGTTAGTCCTGCCGCGGGACCGTTCAGCGCGCCGAAGCCGGGCGGTCCGCAGACGTTGAACGAGTTGTTGGTGAACTCCTTGTAGGCGGTGATGCCGACCTCGACGACGCCGGGCATATTCAAATCGAACATCAGGCCGGGCGCGTATTGTGTCGTCTGTTCATTGAGGTAGTCGTCCTGTACGCCGGCCGTGATGCGGAACATCAAGGATACGTCTTTGGTCAGAAAGTTGGTGAAGGCTTTCGAGTGAGAAAGCTCATTGAAACCTAAGGTACTTTGCGCAAATCCGAAGAATTCTCTGGAGCCCGCGGCGCCTGGCGTCCCTTCGGTTGGATCCTGCTTGCCGTACTGGTTGAATTCGGCATGGATCAGGTTGGTGCCATAAGCCCATACGTCAAAGTGATCGATGCTGCCTTGATAGCGAGCGAACGTATTTTTCGCACCCGCTATGCCGCCGGGTACGATGTCCGAGCCTCCGGAAACGCCGGGATCGGTCGAGTCCGGGAAATACGTGAAGCTGACCGACGTATCATTTACGAAGAAGAACGGCACGGGAGGCACCGGCTTCGCCTTCAACGGCATATCGGCGGCATATGCGCAGGTCATCGTCGCTGTGGCCGCGGCCGCCGCTACAAGCACAGACTTGGTGATTTCGCCGAGAATGTTTCTCATCTTTCGGTCCCCTATCGCTCCGTCCGCTCGGCCGAGAGTTATTTGTTCGAGCGGGAACGATCCCTTTCCCGATGCTCACGTTAGCGAGCGACGGGAGCAAACAAAGCCTCTAGTTTGAGCACTTCGTGCGCGTTTTTTAGGAGACGTGCCTTCGGAAAACCTGTTTGCAGCAGCAATTGTGAATTGAAATCGGCGCCGGCCGAAGTGTTCGGCTATTCGAAAATTCCCTACAAATTGGACAAACCTGAAAGCGCGCGCAAAGCCGGCGGGCCACGTGGCGGGCTTCCGGTGCGTTCGGTTCGGTTCGCCTAATTTATAACTAGGGCATCCGCTGAGGACGATAATTCCCGCCAATGTGACAAATTCGCTACACCCGCCTGCGGCGCCGCTCACGGATCGATGTGAAACTCACTCGTAGCAGTGGATCAGCTTATGGGGCCGGCGCTGCAGGACCCCAGCAGCGTTTTACAGTGGGGCCGTTTTGTCGGATGATCTTCTACGGTCAGGAGAATTTAGCGGTGCTGGAATGGACTTTGCACCGCGGAGGCTGACAGCGCCCAAGCCATGCAGGATGCCTCCCAATTGGGCAATTCGGTTCCAACTCAGCCGATCTTGAGCGCCGTCGGCGTCAGCAAGCGCTACGGCGAATTTCTTGCCAACGACCGAATCGATCTCGATCTTTTCCCGGCCGAAATTCATGCCCTTCTGGGTGAGAACGGCGCGGGCAAGTCCACCCTCGTCAAGATCATGTACGGCCTCATTCAGCCAAGCGCCGGCGAACTGCGATGGATGGGGCAACCGATCGTGCTCGACGGCCCCGGCCAGGCGCGCCAGCTCGGCATTGGGATGGTATTTCAGCACTTTTCGCTGTTTGAAAACCTGACGGTCGCTGAGAATGTCGCGCTCGGGTTGCCTGCTACGGAATCCCTTGCTGCCATCTCGGACCGGTCGGCCGAGACGGCTAGGCGCTATGGCTTGCCGCTCGAGCCCAGGCGCGAAGTGTGGCGGTTGTCGGTGGGGGAACGGCAGCGCATCGAGATTGTGCGCGCGCTCATGCAGAATCCCAAGCTTTTGATTCTCGACGAGCCGACCGCGGTACTTACCCCGCAGGAGGCCGATCAGTTGTTCGCTGTCCTCGAACGGCTCAAGCAAGAGGGGCGGGCGATTCTCTATATCAGCCACAAGCTCGACGAGGTGAAGCGGCTCTGCGACACGGCAACCATTTTGCGGAGTGGCAGGAAGGTCGCAACCTGCGATCCCCGGCAGGAAACCGCGGCGTCGCTGGCGCGCATGATGGTCGGCGGCGACATCGGCGAAGTCAAAGCGGCGACCGAGCGCGGCGTTTTACGGCCGCGGCTGGTTATTCAACACCTATCACTGGAGCCGGACGATCCGCACGGTACGCGCCTGGCCGATGTGTCGCTCGAGATTCAAGGCGGCGAAATCGTCGGCATCGCCGGGGTCGCGGGCAACGGCCAGGACGAATTGTTTTCCGCGCTATCGGGAGAGCGGCTCTCGGACACCGGCAAGGCCATCATCGTCAACGGCAATCCGGTCGGTAAGCTTGGCGTCACCGAGCGGCGCCGCGCCGGGGCCGCTTTCGTGCCGGAGGAGCGGCTCGGGCACGGCGCCGCGCCGCGGATGAAACTGTCCGAGAATGCCCTGCTGACTGGGCACGCGGCCAGCGGCATGGTCAAGCGCGGCTTCATCGATCGTCCGGCGACGCTTGCCGTTGTCGACCGCGCCACCGAGAAATTCGACGTCCGCAAGGGCAAGCGTGATCCGGAGGCAGCCAGCCTGTCCGGCGGCAACTTGCAGAAATTCGTTGTTGGCCGCGAGATTCTGCGTGAGCCGGGCGTTCTCGTGGCCAGTCAGCCGACTTGGGGCGTCGATGCCGGCGCGGCGGCGACCATCCGCCAGGCGCTTATCGATCTCGCCGCCCGCGGCAGCGCGGTCCTGGTCATCAGCCAGGATCTCGACGAACTGATCGAGATTGCTGATCGCATCGCGGTGATGTTCCACGGCAGCCTCTCGGCTCCCCTCATTACTGACGGCGTAACGCGCGAAACGCTGGGCTTGCTGATGGGTGGCGCCAGCCAGGACTCCGAGTTGCGTGTGAAATCCCCGGACGCAGAGCGGAAACATGCAGTTGGTGCTTGAAAAGCGGCCCGAACGCTCCGCACTTGCCGCTGTTGCCTCGCCGCTCGTCGCGATTGCGCTGTCACTCATCACGATGGCGGTGATGTTTGCCGTTTTGGGCAAGAATCCGATCACGTCTCTCGGCGTGTACTTTCTCGATCCATTGACGGATTCGTATTCGCTCGGCGAACTCGTTGTTAAGGCGACGCCGCTGGTGATGATCGCGATCGGTCTGTCGTTTTGCTATATCGCCAATATCTGGAACATCGGCGCCGAGGGACAGTTTCTGATTGGCGCGGTGGCGGGAAGCTGGCTGGCGGTGCGCACCAATGGCACCGGCGTCGGTCCGTGGGTGTTGCCCGCCATGCTCGTTCTCGGCGCAGTCGGGGGCGCGCTCTACGCACTCATCCCGGCGCTTTGCAAGATTCGCTTCGGCGCCAGCGAGATTCTCACGAGCCTGATGTTGGTTTACATCGCCAATTTCGGCATGGACTATCTGGTGCGCGGTCCGTGGCGCGATCCCCATGGATTGAACTTTCCTACAACGGCCGATTTCGATCCGGTGGCAACCGTGCCGATCCTGATACCAGGCAGCCGCGTGCATGCCGGTGCGCTTATTGCTTTGCTGGTGGTTGGACTTGGCGCCGTGGTGCTCGGCCGCACCATCATGGGCTTCGAAGTCCGGCTGCTTGGCGCTGCCCCGAGGGCGGCGCGCTTTTCGGGCTTCGACCCGGACAAACTCGTGCTCCTGACTTTTGCGATTTCGGGCGCCCTCGCCGGCCTCGCCGGTATCATCGAGGTGGCTGGCCCGGTCGGTCACCTTCAGCCCGACTTCTCGCCTGGCTACGGCTTTACCGCCATCATCGTGGCGTTTCTCGGCAGGCTCAATCCGGTCGGAATATTGATTGCGGGGCTGTTTCTCGCGCTCACCTTCATCGGCGGTGAAAACGCCGAGATCGCAATCAAAGTGCCGCTGGACCTGACCAAGGTCTTTCAGGGCGTTCTCCTGTTCTACGTGCTCGCCTGCGATTTAATGATCGTCTACCGCATCAGACTGCTGCGCACGCAGCACAGCCGCGAACCTGCCCATGCTTGAATCGCTGATCGAGATCGGCAAGCTCGTCTTTTCCGTCAGCTTCATCCTGACGGTGATCACGGCGTCGACGCCGCTTCTGATCGCGGGCGCCGGCGAGTTGGTCGTGGAGCGCTCCGGCGTCCTCAATCTGGGCGTTGAAGGCATGATGATCATGGGTGCCGCTTGTGGCTTCGCCGGTGCGTACATTTCGGGATCGATCGTGATCGGTGCGCTCTGCGGTGTGTTGGCCGGCGCCGCCTGCTCGGCAATCTTCGCGCTGCTTACGCTCGGGCTCGCAGTCAATCAGGTCGCAGCCGGACTGGCGCTCACCATTTTTGGCACCGGGCTCTCCGGACTGATCGGCAGGGGCTTTGTCGGAGCGCGGATCGCCCCCGCGCCCAAGCTTGATTTGCCGATACTGTCCGGCTTGCCTGGGGTCGGGCAAATCCTGTTCGGACAGGACGCATTCGTCTATCTCTCGATCGCGCTGATCGTCGGAATCTGGTTTTTCCTCTACCGCACGCGATCCGGCCTCGTTTTGCGCGCCGTCGGCGACAATCATGCGTCGGCCCATGCGCTTGGCTATCCGGTGCTGAAGATACGGTTGTTTGCCGTGCTGTTTGGCGGCGGGTGCGCCGGGCTCGCGGGCGCGTTTCTGCCGCTCGCTTATACGCCGTTCTTCATTCCAGGAATGACGGCCGGCCGCGGCTGGATCGCGGTGGCGCTGGTCGTGTTCGCGTCGTGGAGGCCGGGCCGCCTGGTCGGCGGCGCCTATCTGTTCGGAGCCGTGACGTTTCTGCAGCTCTCGGTCCAGGCGCTCGGCCTCGGCATTCCACCGCAGTTGATGTCGTCGCTGCCCTATCTTGCAACTGTTGTTGTGCTGGTGTTGATTTCAGGCAAACGCGGCACCGCCGGGTTGGCCGCTCCTGCTTCGCTTGGTCTGGTCTTCGTGCCGGATCGCTAAGCAGGCCCCTGCAGGCGAGGCGATGGGCGTGCTTCGTCTGCGGGTCAAGGAGATACGCCCGTCGTGGCAACCCGGAGCCTAAGATGAAATATCGAATAGTGATCATGGCGGCGGCGGTAGCGCTCGTTTCTGCGCTTTCGCTAAGTGTCGCAGGCGTCGGCGCTTTGGCCGCCGACAAGCTGAAAATCGGATTTATCTATCTCGGCCCGATCGGCGATTTCGGCTGGACGTATCAGCACGAAGTGGCCCGGCAGGCGCTCGTCAAGGCGCTCGGCGACAAGGTCGAGACTACCTATCTTGAGAACGTCAACGAGGGGCCCGACTCGGAACGCGCCATCGAGCAGTTGGCACGGGCCGGCAACCGCCTGATCTTCACCACCTCTTTCGGCTACATGGACCCGACCATCAAGGTGGCAAGCAGGTACCCCAAAGACTTCTTTGAGCATGCCACCGGCTTCAAGCGTGCCAAGAACGTCAGCACTTACGCAGGCCGCTGGTATGAAGCTCGCTACATACAGGGCGTTATTGCCGCCAAAATGTCGAAGACCGGCATCCTCGGCTATATCGTGTCGTTCCCGATCCCCGAGGTGATTTCCGGCATCAATGCGACAATGCTGGGCGCGCAGAGCGTCAATCCGAACATCAAGGTCAAGATCATCTGGGTCAATACCTGGTTCGATCCCGGAAAAGAGGCAGACGCCGCCAAGGCCCTGGCCGATCAGCACGCCGACGTTCTGATGCAGCATACCGATTTGCCGGCGGCGATGCAGATCGCGGCGCAGCGCGGCATTCTGGCGTTCGGCCAGGATTCGGACATGATCAAGTTCGGTCCGAAGAGTCAGCTCACCGCAATCGTCGACAACTGGGCGCCGTACTACATCCAGCGCGCCAACGATGTGATCAACGGCACCTGGAAATCGACGGACACCTGGGGCGGTCTGGGTTCGGATCTAGTCGTGATGGCGCCCTATACCAACATGCCGGACGACGTGAAGGCCCTGGCAATGAAAACCGAGGCCGCGATCAAGGCCGGGACCTTGCATCCATTCAAGTGCCCGATCGTGACCCAGGATGGCCAGACCGTCGAATGCAAAGGCGGCGATCATCTCTCTGACGCACAAATTCTGAGCATGAATTTCTACGTCAAGGGCGTCGACGACAAGATTTCCTGGGAAATAATCACGGTCGGTCGCGCTTTATACTCGCGTTGCACGGCGGGAGGAACGTCAGAGGCTTGACGTTCCTCCAATTCCGCCGCGGCTCAAGCGGCCGCTCTTGATCGAGTCCGAGCTATTCCGCTTTCAACAAAATGTTCAGCGCTTCGCTTAACCTTCGATTTTGATTGGCCTTGCAATAGTCGGCGACGTTTCGAATTGCGTACTCGACGCGAGCCAGGTTGATGCCGCGCCGTTTCGCGACTCCCGCATACCAGCCGCTGTACCAGGTCACCAGCATCTCGATGTCGATGGGAGATGCTGCGGCGAGATGAGCACAGGTGAGGCGCTGAATGTCGATATTGCCGTTGGCGTCAGCATAGTTCGACAGCGGCACGTAAGGCGTCTGCGGCGCTTGCGGCTGCGCTGACGCCTGTTGCGGTTGTCCCGGCTGGTCCGGCATTGTCACCTGCTTGTTGGGACACGCCTTGGCCAGCCGCACTGTCATGTCGTCGCCGAGAAAGGTGCCGCCAGGCTCGAACACGGTGCCCTCGACCACCCTGACATTTTGCACCGGAATGAACGCCTTTTTGATGACCGTCCAGGAGCCATCGGGATTCTTGATGAAGGAATTGCAATCGATGTCTTCACACCGCGCCTGACCGATCAGACAAAGGGTGACCAGCACGGCTGCGCAGACCGATAATCCCAAACGCCGCATGTGAATCTCCTCAGGTCGGATCGGGGGACTGCAGCGAGCGCGCCGCCGTGGCGTGGCGCCTCTTGAGTTCATGCATGTCGAGTCCCGGGATTGCGCCGTCCACCACGATCCATTGTCCTCCGACCATGACGCGGTCGGCGCGGTGCGCGCCGCAAAGGACGAGTGCCGCCAGCGGATCGCCGCTGCCGGAGAAGCGAGGTTCGTCCAGTTTGAAAAGCGCAAGATCGGCCATCTTGCCCACGGCGATCTCCCCGACATCGCTGCGGCCGGTGCATGCGGCGGAGCCTTGCGTCGCCCAGCGCAATGCGTCCTTGTGACTGACCGCCTTGACGCCATAGCGGCTGCGCTGCAACAAAAATGCAGCGCGCAGTTCCTGCATCAGATTCGAGGAGTCATTCGAGGCTGAACCATCGACGCCGATGCCGACGGCGACACCAGCGCGTTCCATGTCGCAGACCGGACAATGGCCCGAGGCCAGCGTCTGATTGCTGCAGGCACAATGCGAGATCGCGGTTCGGGCACGCGCGAGTTGTTTCATCTCGTCAGCGTTGAAATGGATGCCATGCGCAAGCCAAGTCCGTTCGCCGAGCCACCCGCAATCTTCCAGGTAGTCGAGCGGGCGGCATTTGTAGATTTCTTGGCAGAATTGGTTTTCATCCTCGGTTTCGGCAAGATGGGTGTGGAGGCGAACGTTGAGTCGCTCCGCCAGATCGGCGGTCGCGCGCATCAGCGACGTCGTCACCGAGAATGGCGAGCACGGCGCGAGCGCGATTTGCACCATGGCGGCTTCGCCTGCCTGATGATAGCGGCTCACGACGCGTTCGCTGTCGGCGAGGATCGTGTCCTCGTCCTGCACCACGCTATCCGGTGGCAGGCCCCCGTCACGTTTCGAGCGATTCATCGAGCCGCGAGTCAGCAGCACCCGCAGCCCCAGTCGTTTCGCGACATCCACTTGGATGTCGAGCGCGTCTTCCAGACCCGCCGAAAAGACATAGTGGTGATCGGTTGTCATGGTGCAGCCGGACAGAGCGAGTTCGGCCATCGCCATCGTGGTGCCGAGATCAAGCGCTTCCGGCGTGAGCTTTGCCCAAATCGGATAGAGCGCTTGCAGCCAGTCAAACAGTTCGCGGTCAAGCGCCGTCGGAACGGCACGCGTCAGCGTCTGAAAAAAATGATGATGCGTGTTGATCAAGCCCGGCAACACGACGTGCTCGCCGGCGTCGAATGCCTGCACGTCGGGAGTTACGGGGCTGCCTCCCGCGGGCACCAATTCCACGATCCGGCCGTTGTGCAGGACTAGTCCCCGGTCCGCATCGCTGGCAAGGATCGCGAGCGGGTCCTTGATCCAAAGCGGGGAACTGTCCACCGTACTCTTCACCACGTGAGCGGCTCATCAGGGTTTGCCGGTTACCACTCCCTATAGGCCGCTCAAATCGAGTCAAGATAGGGCCACAGCGTGGCGTCTATTTAATCAACGTGATCACAAAATAGACTTTCGGAGTCCGCGAGCGAACGTCGGCTCCGCTCGCATTTCGGCCCGCGTGGTCAGCTGCCGCGATAGGTGGAATAGCTCCACGGCGTAACGAGCAGCGGAACATGATAATTGGCCTCAGGCTCGGCGACGGAGAAACGAATTGGCACGCTGCCGAGGAACGGGGGATCGGAAGCCGGCGTTCCGTTGCTGGCAAAGTATGAACCGATCCCGAAGCGCAGCTCATATTCGGCAATTGGAATGGGCTGATCGGCTATCAGCGGACTGTCCGTTCGCCCGTCCGGGTTGGTTGCAGCACTTGCGACCCGTCGCGCCGCCCCTGTAGACGTGATTTCGAACAGTTCGATTTTTACGCCTGCGGCGGGACTTCCCCGACAGGTATCGAGCACATGGGTCGAAAGTCGGCCGTGAACGTTGAGACGATCGGGCGCGGAAACCCGCTGATCGAGCCGCAGGGCGGCGATGCGGAAAATCTCGTCCAGTGCGGTCGCGCGTTCGGCGGTTTGGTCATTGGCGAGGCGACGCTCAAACTGGCGTAGAATCGATTCCTTGCCGTGCCGTCGCACACAGACGATGAATGGCATGCCGAATTTGGCGCGATAAGCATCGTTGAGCTTGTGGAAATTTTCGAATTCTTGTTCGGTGAGCCAGTCAAGGCCGGCGCTGGCCTGTTCCAATTTTGAATCGGCCGTCATGGTGCCTTCGCGAGCGGCCTTGCCCGCGAGGTCCGGATGGGCGGCGATGAGCGCGACCTGCCGGGCGGTGTCGGCGCGGCGCAGCGCCTCGGTCAATGCCTGATACAGGGTTTCAATGTGTGAAAATGGCCGCCCATCATACGCAGCTTCCGCGATCCACGGAGAGTGTTCGAATATGTCCCCCAGCTCGGCCACAAACGCCTGCCGATCCATCCGATTGAGTTGATCGAGCGTAACGTGGGCCATTGAGACGGGTCCTTAAGCGATGAATGGTGCGTCTGCGGCGAGCGCGATGTGTTCGCGGTGCCAATGGCGCGCGATATCGAGACGCGACGCGCACCACACACGATCGAATTTTCCGATGTGATCCACAAATTTTGCCAGGCCGTGCGCTCGGCCCGGCCGTCCGGCGAGCCGGCAGTGCAGTCCGATCGACATCATTTTGGGACTCTCCGCGCCCTCGGCGTACAGGTAGTCAAAGGTATCGCGCAGGTAAGTGAAAAATGCATCGCCGTTGGGAAAGCCTTGCGGGTTGATGAAACGCATATCGTTGGCATCGAGCGAATAGGGAATGATCAGGTGCGGACCGTGCGGGCCTCTAACCCAATAGGGTAGATCATCTGCATAGGAATCCGACGAATAGAGGAAGCCACCGTCTTTGAGCACGAGCTTCAGGGTGTTCTCGGTCGAGCGTCCTGTGTACCAGCCTAGGGGGCGGCTGCCGGTCGCGTCAGTGTGGACGCGAATGGCTTCCCGCATATGGGCGCCCTCGGCTTCGCGCGAGTAATCCTTGTACTCGATCCAACGCAGCGCGTGACTAGCGACGTCCCAGTTCGCTTCCCGCATCGCGGCGACAATCTGCGGGTTGCGGGCGAGCGCCGCCGCTACGCCGAACACGGTGACCGGTATCGTCCGGGCGGTGAACAGCCGCCACAATCGCCAGAATCCCGCGCGGGAGCCATATTCGAACATCGATTCCACGTTCATATGCCGCTGGCCCGGCCACGGCTTGGCGCCGAGCACGTCGACCAGAAAAGCTTCGGATGCTTCGTCGCCGTGCAGGATGCAGTTTTCTCCGCCCTCCTCAAAGTTGACGACAAACTGCACGGCAACGCGTGCTTCGCCGGGCCAGCGTGGGTCGGGTGGGTTGCGCCCATATCCGGCGAGGTCGCGCGGGTAGACGGAGAAATCCGAAGCGGACATCGACTTACCTTTGGTGAGGCACCGGAATGTAACGCTATGCGGTGATCCAAGCGCCTTTTTCTTGAAACGGCGCTTTGGCCGTGTCATTCCGACCTGCATGCGTCCTTGGATCGGACGATAAAAGGTGCATTTCAAAACCGTGCCGGGTTGCCGTGATTGTCACACGCTGACAGATGCGCCGCAACGTGTTCAAGTATCACTGGCCAGCAAACGGAACCGGCAGCCGCATGCTAAATCCTGAAGCCACAAAATCGAGCGAGCGCATGGCTCCCGGAATGTTCGGTGACCGCATAATCGATCTGGCGCGGCAGCTCGGACAGCATTCGGAGTTGCCCGACGCGCTTATGTGCACATATTTCTCGTCAGTGCATAAAGTTGTTGCAGCGCAGTTGCGCGATTGGATGCAGTCAGCGGGGCTGATCGCGGAGATCGATGCTGTCGGCAACGTTGTTGGCCGTTATCCGGGCACGCCCGGCGCCACCAAAAGTCTGCTGGTCGGCTCGCACTACGATACGGTCGCCAATGCAGGTCTCTATGACGGCCGCCTCGGAATTTTGACCGGCTTGGTGGTCGCCGAGCACCTGCATCGTGCGGGCCTGCGGCTGCCCTTCCATCTCGACATCGTTGCTTTTTCCGAAGAGGAGGGCGTGCGATTTTCCGCTCCTTATCTTGGCAGCGGCGCCATTGCCGGGCGATTTGATGAGACGGTCTTGGCGCGTCGGGACCGCAACAACATCAGCTTGGCAACGGTGTTGCGGAAAGAAGGGGTCGACCTCGCCGGCATTCGCGCGCTGGCGCTATCGCCAGAGGCGCTGCGCGGGTATCTCGAAGTCCATATCGAACAAGGGCCGGTCCTGCTCGAACGAGGCCTTCCCGTCGGCGTCGTGACATCGATCGCCGGGTCGTCGCGCTTTCGCGTGACGATCGAGGGAGTGGCCGGCCACGCGGGGACCGTGCCGATGTCGCTCCGGCGCGATGCCGCCGCGGCGGCCGCGGAAATCGTGCTCGCCGTCGAGCGCCGTTGCTCTGCGGTCGCAGACCTTGTCGGCACCGTGGGCCAGCTCTCGGTGCCGCACGGGCTGATTAACGTCATACCGGGTCGCTGCGAGCTGTCGCTTGATGTGCGATCCAGCGACGATGCCACGCGCGAAGCGGCCATCGCGGATATACGCGCCGAAATTGAACAAATCGCCAAGCGCCGGCGCGTAGCCGCCACCGTAGCGGAGCTGTCGCGCCATCGCGCGGCGCCTTGTGCAAAATCGATGCAAGCGGCCTTGGCGTCGGCCGTCATAAGGGCAGGGGTGGTTCCGTTCTACCTGCCGAGCGGTGCCGGTCACGACGGCGAGATGTTCTCGGGCCTGACCGACATTGGCATGCTCTTTGTACGTTGCGGCAACGGCGGCATCAGCCACTCTCCGCTGGAAACTGTCACGGCCGAGGACGCCGATCTCGCCGCGCGCATTCTGCTCGACGTTCTGGTCAACTTGGACTAGCCAGCCGTTTCTGGAGATTCGGTTATGGAGCGTATTCGCATCAAAGCCGGCGGCTTCGACTTCATCGCGCGCTTCGAGTCCGAACGCGCGCCGCAGACCTGTGCGCGATTTCGCGCGATGCTGCCCTACAAGGAGCGCATCATTCACGTACGCTGGAGCGGCGAAGGCTGCTGGATTCCGCTCGGCAGCCTTGACCTCGGTCTGCCATACGAAAATCACACCAGCTATCCGGCACCGGGCGAGATCATTCTTTATCCGGGCGGCATCAGCGAGACCGAAATCCTGATGGCATACGGCGCCGTCCATTTTGCCAGCAAGCTTGGTCAGCTGGCCGGGAATCATTTTCTGACAGTCATTGAGGGCCGAGAGAATCTGCGGCCGCTTGGGGAAAAGGTGCTCTGGCAGGGCGCCCAGGAGATTGTGTTCGACGCACTTTAAGGATCGCGACGCCGCTATCACACGCTCTCGGCACGGAATGTTCGGGTGCGGTTGTCAAAGCCCGTGATACGCATCACGAGGCTGTCGTCCGGATAACAGCACACGATCTTTCGCGGCTCCGCCGTGACATCTTCGGCCGCCAGCATGACGACGCGTATCAGGCCAAAGCAATGATCGCGCGCCCATTTCAGGTTTGCCATCAATTCGGAATCGACGCCCCGCACCTTTCCTTTCAGCCTCGGCTTGTAACGCGATTCGTAGACGATCCGATCGCCGTCGCGCTGCACTTCATCCTCCCACATTGCGACGACAACTGTTTGTCCGTCTTGCGTTATCGCGGACTTGCTGAACCGGCGGCTGGCGCAAACCGCGCCAAAGTGAGCGAAGCACTCTGATAGGGTCTGAAGGTTCGCCATCTTGTCACCGAATGCGCTGCTGCAGCCGCCTAATTTTCGCCCCGGCAAGCGAGCGTTGCTAGAAGCAATTTTCGGACAGATCGAGCGAAAAATACGATCGCTGGTCCGAAAATGGGTTACAATAACCTGATTGTTTTTGCGTCTAGAAGTTGAAGAGCTTCGGCTGAGGCACGTTGGAGCTGCCCCGATCATGCCTGCGAATATTGGCAAAACCCTCGGTAAAGCATCGCATCATCCGCCTCCGCGGCGCAGCGGCCGCGCGGGCTTAACCGCGCGGCCGGCGACCATCCGTCCGGGCGGTATGGCGCGCAGCCGCCTGCGGCCACCGCGCTTGCTGGCCTATGTCGATGCGGTGGCCCGGCATGGCTCTATTCGCAAGGCTGCCGAGCACCTCAATGTCGCGTCCTCCGCATTGAACAAGCAGATCCTCGACCTGGAAGCCGATCTTGGCTCGGCATTGTTCGAGCGTTTGCCGCGGGGCGTCCGCCCGACTGCGGCAGGCGAGATCTTTCTGGGTTACGCGCGGCAGGCCATCTCGGAGCTCAAGGCGGTCGAGTCCCAGGTCGAGCAGTTGCGTGGGCTGGTGCGAGGCCAGGTCAACGTCGCCGCCGTCGAATCTGTGGCCGGCGATTTACTGCCGGCCGCCATATCCGCCTTTCAGGAAGACCATCCCAATGTCCGGTTTCATGTCCGCATCGGGGCGCCCGAGGACCTCGTCTCCGCGCTCACCTCGGACCAAGCCGATCTCATTCTCACCCATTATCCGCCGCCGAAAAAACACGTCGCCGTAGCCGCGATGATCGATCAAGCCGTTTGCGCGCTGATGACGAGCGACCATCCGCTGGCGTCCCGCAAGGAGTTGCGCTTGCGGGATTGTCTGCCTTTTCCGCTGGCGCTTGCCGATACGACGCTGGCGTTGCGGGCCTTGATTGAGCAGGCACTGTCCGAATCCTCATTCGATCTGGATCCGCGGCTGGAGGCGAATTCATTTGAACTCATGCGGGTGTTCGCGCGCTTGAATCGGGGCCTTTATCTGCAATTTCGCAAGCCGGGGGCGCAGGCAATACCGTCCGGCGACATGCTCGCCGTGCCCTTGGTCGATGCACCGCTGCTCCAGGCCAAGCTATTTCTCGCAACGCGCCGCGGACGTGTATTGCCGATCGCAGCGGCGGCTTTTGTCGAGTGGCTTAAAGAGACCTGGTAGTCGTGCTTGGGAGGCGAGCCGCCGGGGCGGAGATTGCCGGCGTCCACAACGACGTTCCGTCCATTCACGCATTATCGGCATGGCAGGTTGGGCGCCGAGGAGGGCTCGAAAGTCGGCATTTGGACTTCCTAAAGCGGCAAAAATGGAATGGAATGGCGGCCAATAAGACTAACCGGGGAGGTCGCCACAATGCTAAGGGCCTTGATTGCGGCAGTGCTGTGCGCTGCGTGGACGCTTTGCGGTGCTGATCTTGTCGCCGCTCAAACCTATCCGCATAAAGAGCCGATCAAGGTGGTGGTGCCGTTCCCGCCGGGCGGACCGACTGATGGCATGGCCCGCATCATCTCGGACCGACTCGGCAAGGTACTGGGGCAGGTCATCGTTATCGAGAACCGTGGTGGCGCCGGTGGCGGCGTTGGCGGCAAATACGTCGCGGAAGCCGATCCCGACGGCTACACCATTCTGATGTCACCAGGCGGTGCGCTCACCACCGGTCCCATCGTCAATCCTCACATCGGCTACGATCCCGCCAAGGTGTTTGCCTCGGTGTGCGAGCTGATCGAGACGCCGCTCATTATCTCGGTCCGGCCCGACCTGCCCGTGAAGACGCTGGCTGAGGTCGTCGCCTATGCCAAGGCCAATCCGGGCAAGCTGCGCTGGGGCTCACAGGGGTTTGGCACCGCGCCGCATCTACTGGCCGAAATGTTCCGGCTCGATGCCAACATCAACATGCTGCACGTGCCTTATCGCGGCACCGGCCCGTTGCTCAACGCCATTCTGGCCGGCGAAGTCAATATCATCGCCGATCCCAGCACGACCAGCCTGCCGTATGTCCAGGCCGGCAAACTGCGGCCGATCGCAATCGCCGGCAACGACCGCGATCCAAAACTGCCGGATGTTCCGACCACGGTGCAGGCCGGCTTCCCCAATTTGATATCGCCGTTCTGGCTCGCGGTCGTGGCGCCGGCCGCGACCCCGCATGACGTTATCGCCAAGCTCAACGATGCATTTCACCAGGCGCTCGCCGTGCCGGAGACGCGCCAACGGCTTGCTGCCCTCGGCGCCGAGATCAAGATCGGCTCGCCGCAGGATCTGGATAAGATGCTCAGCGCAGAGCGGGCGCGATGGACTCCGATCGTCCAGAAGGCGCACATCACGATGCAATAGCGGTCAATGATCCAGCGACTCAGAGGCTTTGCCGAATTTTCCTCCCCTGCAGCAGCTAACCCTTCATCCAGGTACTGACCGTGTTCCGTCGTGACACCCCCGCCGAAGCTCAGTTTCGCGCCGATGCTCGCGCGTGGCTGGAGGCGAATCTCCCGGCTGCGCTGCGCTGGCGCACGGCGCGGCCGCCACCGGAAGAAGTGCTGCCCTGGTATCGCACCTTGTCGCGCAAAGGCTGGATCGCGCCGCACTGGCCAAAGGAATACGGCGGCATGGGCGCGACACTGAACGAACAGATCATCATGACCGAGGAGATGGCGCGTGTCGGCGCGCCGCATTTGCCGGTCCAGGGCCTCAACCACATCGGTCCCATCCTCATGGAATTCGGCACCGCGGCGCAGAAGGCGCGGCATCTGCCGCCGATTCTAGACGGCAGCGTGATCTGGGCCCAGGGTTATTCCGAGCCGGGTGCCGGTTCCGACCTCGCCAGCCTCGCGACGCGCGCGACTCTCGATGGCGACCACTTCGTCGTGCAGGGGCAGAAGATCTGGACGACATGGGGCCATCATTCCCAATGGATGTTCGCGCTCGTGCGCACCGATCCGCAGGCGCAGCCGCGCCACGCCGGCATCAGTTTTCTGCTGATCGATCTGCGCAGCCCGGGAATAAGGATCAGGCCGATCAAGACGATCGCCGGCGATGACGAGTTCAGCGAGGTGTTCTTTGATGGCGTCATCGTGCCGGCCGAAAACTTGGTCGGAAAGCTGAATGACGGCTGGCGCATTGCCAATGCGCTTTTGGGTCACGAACGTCTTGGCACCTCCAACCCGCAATTCGCCATCGTCGCACTGGAACGCATCAAGACGATGGCGCGGGCGTCCGGTGTGATCGAGGATCCCGCGTTTCAGGATCGGCTTGCGGCGGCCAGCATCAATGTCACGACGCTGGCCGCCATGTTCAGCCACGCCGTAGAGCTGACCAATCGGCAGAACAGCCTCGGGCCGGAAGCGTCGGTGCTCAAGATCTTCGGCTCCGATTTGATCCAGTCGCTCAACGCGCTGCTGATCGAGGCAGCGGGCGGGCTCGCCACCACTGAGCATCCGGTGACGACCAATTTCGGCACAGTGGACATCGCGGCGCCGTTTCTGCAGGCGCGGCGCGCGACGATCTACGGCGGCTCATCGGAAATTCAGCGTAACGTGCTGTCCCGACGCGTGCTGAATCTGCCAAACTGACAGACACGGCGCGGGCGGCGACATGGAATTGCATCTCACATCGGAACAGACCTTGCTGCGCGACAGCGCCGCGAAGTTTATTGCGGCGGCCGGGCCGAAAGTCGCACGAGGATTTCGTCAACAGGACCCAAGTTTTGCGCCCGCCCGGTTGCGGCAGGCAGCGGAGCTTGGATGGCTAGGCATCCTCGTTCCGGACAGCGCTGATGGTCTTGGCCTCGGCCTGACCGAATTCGCCTTGGTGCTCCAACAGGCGGGGCGCGGGCTGCTTTGCGAGCCAGTCGGACTTGGAGCGATTTCGGCTGCGGTCCTTGGATCCGGGTCTACGCCGCATCCGCTGATGCGGCGAGTGATGAACGGTGAGGTTTTGATCGTTCCGGCGCTGCAAGAGAGCGGCGCCAGTGACGATCCGCTGGCGCCGCGCACACGAGCAGCCGGTACGGATGGCGCGATCCGGCTGACCGGGCAAAAGGCCTTCGTCTGCGCTGACGGTACCGACGGCTTTCTGGTCAGCGCGAGCGGCAGCGGTGGGCCGGTACTGTGCTTTGTAGCGCGCGATGCATCCGGCTGCGCCGTATCCACCACCCAGACGGTAGAAGGCCGGAAGCTTGCGACAGTGAGCCTTTCGGATACGCCCGCCGACCTCATTCCACCCCATCCATCGGCGCGCAACGCGGTAGAAACGCTGCATGACTTGGCGCTGTTTGCGCTATCCGCCGAATTGCTTGGTGTCATGGAAAAAGCCCATGAGATCACGCTCGACTATCTGCGCATTCGCAAACAATTCGGCAAGCCGATCGGCAGTTTTCAGGCCTTGCAGCACCAGGCGGTGAACCTTTACGTGCGGATCGAGGCGACGCGGTCGCTCGTGTTTCAAGTCGCTGCCAACAATGAACCCTATCGCATCGATCCCGTGCTGGCGCTTGCGACGAAGGCCAAGGCCTCGGAAGACGCCATGGCGGTCACCGAGGCCTGCATCCAACTGCATGGCGCAATCGGGTTTACCGACGAGCACGACATCGGGCTCTATCTGAAGCGGGCGATGCTGCTGTCATCGCTTTTTGGCAACGCAGCGGCGCAGCGGCGGCGCTATGTCAAAATCGCCAATGTGACAGGATAGAGCCACACACCCCGCGAATCCAATCCTCGGGCAGCGGGAGCGGCGCTGCCTTAGCCTATCGAGACGGGAGTATTCATGAGCGAAGAACAAACGGTCACCTACGAGCTAGACGGGGAGATTGCGCTGGTCGGTCTCAATCGTCCGGACAAACGCAATTGCTTCAATCCGACGGTGATGAAGCAACTGCGCGAGGCTATCGAGCGTGCCGGCGAAGAGGCCAAATGCGGCATCATCTTCGGGCATGGCGAGAATTTCTGCGCCGGTCTCGATCTAAAATGGGCCGCGGAGAACTGGAAGAACGGGCGCTCGGCGCGGCTGCCCTTTCCGTTCAACCGCAACACCTATTTCGAGGCGATGGCGCGGGGCAACATCCCGTTCATCGCGGCGCTGCACGGCGCCACGCTCGGCGGCGGGCTCGAAACCGCCGCCGCGGCGCATATCCGCGTGGCGGACGAGACCACGTTTTTCGGGTTGCCCGAAGGGACGCGCGGCATTTTTATCGGCGGTGGCGGATCGGTCCGCGTGGCGCGGCTCATCGGCTTCGCCCGTATGCAGGATATGATGCTTACGGGCCGGGTGCTTAACGTTGACCAGGCGGAGCGCTACGGCATCGTGCAGTACATCGTGCCCAAGGGTCAGCACTTGGCGAAGGCCAGGGAACTGGCATTGAAGATTTGCAAGAATGCGCCCCTGTCGAATTTTGCCATCACCAACAGCCTGCCGCGGATTCAGGATTTGTCCTACGACGACGGGCTGTACTTCGAGCGCATGGTGGCGGAATACACCCGCAGCCCGGAGTTCGATCACGCGGCTCAATCAATTCCTCGACAAAACGGCGCCACGCGTGCGTCCTGAACAAAGCGTAACGCATCCGATCCAGGGAGAGAATGAATGAGTTTTCGCGACAACGCGATCGTCGCCTACGCCGAGACGAAGGTGATGAAGAAGAGTGACCGGGATGTCTGGGTCCTGGCCGGCGAGATTCTGGAATTGCTGCTCGACAAAACTGGATTCGAGAAAAGCGAGGTGGATGGCCTGGTCATGTCCGGATTGACCGGGACCGGCGGCGCCAGCATGTTCTGGGCGCAAAGCACCTGCGACATGCTCGGGCTCGAGGTGGGATTTTGCGAGCAGGTGCACACCGGGGGCTGCTCGGCCATCGGCGCCGTCGCGCGTGCGGCGGCGGCCATCGATGCCGGTATGTGCGAGGTGGCGCTGTGTCTATACGCCGACACGCACGTGCGCGAGCACAACGGCCGCAACGATCGCAATTACCGCCGCGACTGGACCGAGCCGTACGGCCTGTTGGGGCCACCCGGCGCCTTCGGCCTGCTGCAGCGGGCATATGATGCCAAATATGGCGTCGATCTGCGCGTGCTCGGCAAGCTTGCGGTCACGCAGCGCAACCATGCGCTGATGAACGAAAATGCCTGCGAAGAGCTGCGGATGCCGATCACCGTCGAAGATTACTTGAACTCGCGCATTATTGCGGACCCGATCCGGCTGCTCGACTGCGTGATGCTCGCGGATGGTGCGGCAGGGGTCGTCGTCACGAGCCGCAAACGCGCCAAGGAAAAAGGCATCGACAAGTACGTCATTCCGGTCGGTTACGCCGAGCGCACCAATTTCCTCGGCGGCGAGAATTTCGTCGATGTGACGCGCAGCGGTCATGAGATCGCCGGCAAGAAGGCATTGGCGGCCGCCGGGTGGAATATCAAGGATGTGCGCTCGTTCCACCCCTACGACGATTTTCTCATCGCCATCGTCATTCAGCTCGAGGCGTTCGGCTTCTGCAAGCCGGGCGAGGGCATGGCCTTCGTGCGCGATACCGACCTCTCTTATAACGGCACGTTGCCGCTGAACACCGGCGGCGGGCAAATCTCGGCTGGCCAAGCGGCCTGCTCCTCGCACAATTTGATCGAGGCGGTGCGCCAGCTCATGGGCGAGGCGGGCACGCGTCAAGTCAAGGACACGACCAACGCGCTGGTGACCGGTATCGGCTGGATCAATTACGGGCGCAATTGGGGATCGAGCGCGGCGCTGGCGCTCGTCCCAAACCAATAGAGGGCAAGATGGCCATCACACTGAACGATACGCTTGGCGTCAAGCGCGATATTAAACATTATGATTTCGGTATGCCATTCTGGGAGGCAACGCGACAGAAAAAGCTCGTCATTCAGTACTGCAAGACCGCGAAGAAATATCAGCACTTTCCGCGTCCCGTCAGTATTTTCACTGGTCGCCGGCGCGACATCGAATGGCGTGAAGTATCGGGCAAAGGCACTGTGTTCTCGTTCACTATCGCCCAGCGCGGTACGCCGGCTTTCCGGGGCGCCGAGCCCTATGCGATCGCGAGCGTCACGCTCGATGTCGGAGTCAATGTCATTGCCGACGTGGTCAACTGCACCGCAGATGAATTGAAGATCGGCATGAAGGTCAAGCCGTACTGGCACCAGCTCGCCAATGGCGAACATCTGCTGATGTGGCAGCCTGACAAGGATGCCGCATGAACGGACCGCAGGATGCGCGCGGTCCAAAGGCGGTCGCGAGATTCTTAAGGCCGCGTTCTGTCGCGATCATCGGAATTTCGACACGCGCGGGCAGTGCCGGCCAGATCATTCTGCAGTGCCTGAAGGTCAATAACTTTCAGGGAGAGGTACATCTGGTCGGTCGCACCGACGAGCCGATCGACGGCCGCAAGGTGCTCAAGAGTCCGGACGACTTGCCGGAGGGCGTTGACCTCGCCGTGTTCACGCTCCCGGCCGCCGCGGTGCGTGACGCGATGGAGGCCTGCGCGAGGCGCAAGGTCGGGTCGGCGCTGGTGTTCGCCGCGGGCTTCGCCGAAGTGGGCGACTACGCCACACAGGACGCCGTGAGCGCGACCGCCCGCGCCGCCGGCCTCGCCATCGTCGGGCCGAACTGCCTCGGCATCACAAATAATGTCGACGGCTTGTGGCTGCACATGCTGTTTGCTCGGCAGGCGGTGCGCGGTGTCGAGAACGGCGTGGCCTTCGTCGGCCAAAGCGGCGGACTGCTCGGCCACTTTCAGCGCGCCGCCGATGGGCGCGGCGTTCCGCTGTCCTACGTGATCTCGAGCGGCAACGAGGCGGGCCTTGAAGGCACGGACTTTCTTGAATTCCTGGTCGAAGACCGCGCGACCCGCGTGATCGTGCTCTATTGCGAAGAAATCAGGCGGCCCCAAGCTTTTCTGGCCGCGATCCGAAGCGCCCGCGCGGCGGGCAAGCCAGTCGTACTGATGCAGGCCGGCCGCAGCGCCAAGGCGCGCAAGTCGGCACAATCCCATACCGGCGCGCTGATCGGCGACTTCGAAACCATGCGCACTCAGGTCGAGGACGCTGGCGCAATCGTGGTGTCGACCATGGACGAGGTGATGGACCTCGTCGAAATTCTGCAGCGCTTTCCGGCGCCGCCGACAAAGGGACCCGGAATTCTCACCGCGTCCGGTGCTTATGTCGGGCTAACGAACGATTTTGCCGAGGAGATCGGGCTCGAAATTCCCGAACTTGAGCCCGCAACCCTTAAAAAGATCGCAGACGTGCTGCCGTCGTACGGCAATTACGGCAATCCGCTCGACACGACGGCGGGCTTCACGCCGCCCATGCTGCCCGGCGTCACCAGAACACTGATCGATGATCCCAATGTCGGGATGCTGTTCATATCATTCCCGATCAACACGCCTGCTCCGATCAAGGGCTTCAATGAGGGCATGGCGCATTCGCCCAAACCCAAGGTTATGGTGGCGCTCGGCGATACCTGGAAACTCGGCCCCGAGGTCGAAGCGGCCATCAAGGAAAGCCCCGCGGTTTTCTCCCGCTCGTCGGACCGTATGCTGCGCGCCATCGCGCACTATACCCGATACGGGCGGCTGCTGGCGCGCGGGCGCGTTGCCGACATGGCGGCGCCGCTCGCCGGACTGCCTCAGCTGAGCAGGGGCGCCCAGCCGGAATGGCTCGGTAAGAAGGTACTCGCCGCCGCAAACATTCGCGTGCCTGACGGGGGTCTCGCGCGCACACCGGACGAGGCTGCGGCTGTAGCGAAGCGTATCGGTTATCCGGTGGTTCTCAAAGCGCAAGCCGCGGCGCTTTCGCACAAGACCGAAGCCGGCGGTGTGGCCTTGAACCTGGCCGATGAGTCGGCGCTCCACGCTGCCTGGGATGCCATGATGCGGAACATCAAACGTGCCGCGCCTGAAGTAAACCTCGATGGTGCTCTGGTCGAAAAAATGTCGCCTCGCGGAGTCGAGTTGATGGTGGGGGCCAAGCGCGATCCCGCTTGGGGAACAGTGCTGTTGCTGGGTCTCGGCGGGATCTGGGTCGAGGCGCTCGGCGACGTGCAGATGCTGCCTGGCAACGCCGACGAAACTCGGATTCTCGATGCGCTGGGACGGCTGCGATCGAAGAAGCTCCTGGAAGGCGTCCGAGGCGCGCCGCCGGCCGATGTCGACGCCGTGGTCCAAGTTGTGCGGGGCATCGGTCGCTTGATGCAGACCGTTACGGAAATTGTCGAGATCGACGTCAACCCGCTGATGGCGCACGCCAAGGGGAAGGGCGCTACCGCGCTGGACGCGTTGATTGTCACGTCGTGATGATCGCCGGCAGGGCAGGCCAGTTCACGGCGCGTACACCCAAGCTTCCATCATCACGGTGGCGCCGGGCACTGGCAGCGGACCGGGCACCTCCACGGCGGAAAACGGCAGCGGTTGACCGCCGAGCCTGCGCTCGCACGCCTTGTAGACCGTATAGAAGTCGCGCATGTCGGTGAGGAACAGCAGAACGCGCACGGCATTGGCGAGCGACGTTCCGGCAGCCTTGCACAGCCGCGAGATATTATCGAGGATGACGTCGGATTGTGTTTCCGGCGATGACGAGAAATACGGCTGTCTGGCGTCCGTTGCCGCTGAAGAAACAAGTCCGTTGCCGTCGGCGGCCATCAAGGCTGGAATGAAGAGCAGATCACCCGCTTTGACCGCTTGCGGCTGATAGCGGAATGCGATCGCCACGCCGGCATCGATATGCCGTTTGCTCGCGGCGCTGCCGGGTTTTGCCGCGATCACATTAATCTCGATCTTGCCGTCATAGGGCGCGAGCCCATGTTCGATGCAGGGAATAATCGAAACGGTCGGACCCGACGGACCGAAATGCCGTGTCCAGGCCTCGTTGAAGGCGGAGTAATCCTCGCGATCGGTCAGATAGACCTGCGCGTGCACGACGTCTTCGAGGCGCGCACCGGCGAGTGCCAGCGAGGCGGCTATTCGCTCCGTGATGATAAACTCGGTTTCAAGCTTGATCGGCTCGCCGCCCCACTGCGCGCCTTGCGCCATCAGCGCCGCAGACGCGACGCCGTTACGTTGCGGTTCATTGCCAACCGCAAGCGATGTAATCCCCGGAAGAAAAATAAAGTCGCCGACGGTGAGCCCCGCCGAGTAGCCGGACGTTGGACGCCCCTGGAGCTGCTCGTGCTTGATGTGCTCGACCTCAAATCCCTTTGTTGGGATGATGGCAAGCGCCTGGATGTTGATGTCGGCGCCAGGCAGCAGCAAGCCTTGCTGCGCGATCGAGGTCGAGGGCGGAATGCGGCCCTTGAGAAACTCGCGGCGGACTTGCTGGTAGGCGGGAACGGCCTTGACGGTCGTATAATATTGGTCGGTGCGGACGAGATTGGTGCGGTCGGTGCCGGCGGCGCGCAGCACGGCGTCAAGGTTTTCAAAGATGCGGAGCGCCTCCTTCTCGCGCTTGGGCAGGTCCGCGTGGGGCGCCCGCTCGGCCAGCACGTCCGGGGCGATGCCGTTGATGAAGTCCTGCGCCATCAGGCCTGTGGCGAACACCCAGCGGCCGGCCCTGACGCCCCGCGCGAACTTGATCTTGCCGGAGCCGAGGTCGACAGGAAGCAAAGGCGTGACGGAGCAAGGGGCGGTTTCGCTCATGGAGTTCTCAGAGCAGGTTGGGACGGAGATTGCGGGATCGCCGGTGTCTCAGCGATGTTGATTATCGAATCGACCATGCATTGCCGGATAGAGCAAGGCATATTGCCGGCAGTCTGCAGTCTCCAACGAGATCGCACCCCTAATCGCATTGCATTGGGTGCTGCTTGAGTCGTTCCGTGAGATCACATGGCTAAGGATGGATTTTTATCGACGATCGCTCTGGTAGTGTTCGCGCTGATTGCGCGCGCCGGCGATCTGCATGCGCAGACCGGCTACCCAACGCGCAGCATCCGCATTGTCGTGCCGTTCGCGCCGGGCGGGACAGCCGACATCCTTGCGCGCACCATCGCCCAGCAGGCGAGCCGGCCGGACCTGCAGGCGGGCAAGGCCAAGTGGCAGTTCTTCGTCGAGAACGTCACCGGCGGCGGCGGTATCATCGGCGCGCAGGCCGCGGCACGGTCGGCACCGGACGGCTACACATTGCTGTTGTGCAATATTGCGTGCTCGGTCGGACAATTGCTCACGGGCAACAAGAGCTGGAATCCGGGAAAGGCGCTGACGCCGGTGATTTTCGTCGGCAACGTGCCGAACATCCTGGTGGCGAGTCCGCACCTCGGCGTCGACTCGCTCGCGCAGTTTCTTGAACGCGCGCGCTCTCAGCCCGGCAAAGTTTCGCTCGCCTCGTCAGGCCCGGGCTCGTCTTCGGATCTGTCCGGCATCCTCCTGCGCGTGAAGGCGAAGGTCGATTTGCTCGACGTTCCCTACCGCGGATCGGGCGAGGCGATGCCCGATCTGCTCAGCGGCCGGGTCGACGCGATGGTGATGGGTTTGCCGGAGTTGCTGCCGTTCGTCCGCAGCGGAAAACTGAAGGCGCTCGGAGTCACGTCAGATAAGCGCGCACCGTCGTTGCCCGACGTTCCTACCATCGCCCAAGCTGGTGTGTCCGGCTATTCATATCTGGGCTGGTTGTCGCTGTTTGCTCCAGCAGGGACGCCGGACGCCGTCATTGCCTCATTGAACGGTTATCTCGATAAAGTGATCAAATCGCCGGGTGTCACAAGCGCATTTTCTCCGCAGAGCATTCAGTCCGGCGGCGGCCCGCCGCAAGTTGCCGGGCGGCTGTTTCAAGCCGACATCGCGTTCTGGCCGTCAATTCTGAAGCCAGAATCGGCGCACTAGCAGAAACGCATTTCCGGTTCCGCTCGCCTTTGTCGCTGCGACGCTCGGCGGCTTGCGGCTACGCGTCACCAGGCGCTATTTTGCCAGCGCCGCAATGGCTGCCCAAGGCAACGAAAAGCACATGTGGAGGAAGTCCATGGCCGCATCCACAAGGATGACGGGCGTATACCGGCCGTCCGGTGACTATGTCGAGAGCAGCGAGGCCCTCGCAATCCTGGATGTAAAGCCGCAAACCCTTTATTCTTATGTCAGCCGTGGCCTCATTCGCCGCATCTCGCCGAATGGAAGGTCGAGCTTCTACAACCGCGAGGATATTCACCGGCTGAAGGCGCGCAGCAAGGCGCGCGCGGGGCACGGCGCCGTTGCGGAAAGCGCCATGCACTGGGGCGAGCCGGTGCTCTCGACCGGCATCACCGAAATTACCGCGCAGGGACCTCGGTACCGGGCGCACCTCGCGCTTGACCTGGTGCGCGACGAGCAGCCGATCGAGGCCGTGGCCGAATATCTCTGGAGTGGGATCGCTCCGGCAAAGGTCGCTTCCTGGCCGGTCAGCAGGGCGGCCGCGCGAATGGCTCCGCAACTTGCCGATCTGGTGGCGCGCTATCCCGAACTGCACATGGGGCAATTGTTGACCGAAGCGGTCCTGCTGCACGCCATGGACCGCGAGGCCGGCAGCCACGATGTCGGGCCGGGTGCGTCGCTTCCGACCGCGCGTGCCCTGCTTCAAGTTTTGTGCGGGGCAAGCGGCCTGCTCGGCCCCAAAAAAGGTTTTATTCGGCAAGAAGAGGGTGAAAGCGTTGCGAGCGTCGTCGCGCGCGCGTTGGGCGCGGGCACCGACCAACATAAGGTACAGGCCATCAATGCGGTCTTCGTGCTGCTGGCCGATCACGAATTCACGCCGGCGACTTTTGCGGCGCGCATCGCGGCTTCAGCCGGTGTCGATCTGCACTCCTGCATTGCCGCCGCGCTGCAGGTTCATTTCGGCGCCGC
This sequence comes from uncultured Alphaproteobacteria bacterium, assembly GCA_963729965.1. Taxonomy (GTDB): domain Bacteria; phylum Pseudomonadota; class Alphaproteobacteria; order Rhizobiales; family Xanthobacteraceae; genus BOG-931. Next base: position 677,752 of record CAVSPX010000014.1, on the reverse strand, counting down.
TCTCGGATTGCGCTGCGACCGCATGGAGCAGGACCTGTTGCGGCAGCCGTCGTCCGGTATCGGCATGTCCGATCGACCCATCCGTGCCGACCTCGTGCAGACCGGCTTCAGTCACCCCCTCTATGTCAACGGCGATCCGCGCGCACAGAAAATCCTCGAACTGGCGCTGGGGCTGAAGGAATACGACAGCGTCGTGCGGGCGACACGCGATCGGTTTGAGCAAATCGAGAGCGGCGGCGGCCGGCTCAGTCTTGATGCCGCCCTTGTGGTGTTGTGCCGTGCGCTCGGGCTCGACAAGCCGATGGCTGGCGGCTTGCTGGCGTTGGGGCGCGCCGTAGGCTGGATTGCCCATGTCATCGAGCAACGCGAGCAGGATTTCATGATTCGACCGCGCGGCCGGTTTATGGCCGCGGCGGCGGCCGGCGCAGCCATTCGCGCGGCGTGATCAGCGCCTGACTTTCTCGTGGCCGCCAAGGCCGGGTTTATAGTCGCCGGCGACAAAATCGCCGATACCTTCACGCCGCCAGGCGTCGCCCTGCATCATCGTCATCTCGGCCTCCTTGGCGACGATGAAGTTGAGCGCCGAGTCGAGCGGCATTTCGAGCGAATGACGATAGGCGTCCTTGGTCATCTGCAAGGCGGTTGGGTCCTTGCCGGCAATCTCGGCCGCTATCGCCATGGTTTCGCGCTCAAGCTCCGCTAAGGGAAAGGCCTTGTTGATAAAGCCGATGCGCTCGGCTTCGGCTCCGCCGAATGAGCGTCCGGTCATTGCATAGAACAGCGCGTCGCGTGGGCGAAAGAGATTGGCGAGCGATTTGCTGACGCTGCCGCCGGGAAAACCCTTAAAGTTGATCTCCGACAGGCCGAATTTTGCTTCGTTCGCCGCGAAAGCAAGATCGCAGCTCTCGACGATCGAGAACGCGCCGCCGAAACAGAAGCCGTTGACCATCGCAATCGTCGGCTTCGGAAAATAGCGCAGCGTGCGCGACCGCCATTCGGTCGCGAGACGCAAAATGCGATTATATTCTTTCGGATTCTCTTTCAGATCGTGAAAGAACTCCTTCAAGTCCATTCCAGCGCAGAAGGCGTCGCCCGCTCCGGTGATGACCAGAACGCGCGCCGCGTCTTCGTAGCGAAGTGCTTCGAGGACGCGTGTCATGTCCTCGTGCAGCCGCGGATTCATGGCGTTCTTTTTCTTCGGCCGGTTGAACATCACCTTGGCGACGCCCGCAGCGACGACAACCAGGATGGTTTCGGTATCCATGAGGCACCTCGTCAGTCGGCCAATGGTCGCATAGACCGCAGGCCCATGCCAACGCCGCTTATTTGCCGTCGAACAACGGCGATTTCGGCCAGAATTTTCGGCTGTAATTTAATTTCAGGCTGACCAGCATCGCGGCCAGACGAATCGGCGCGCCAATGCCTTCGACCACCGGCACCCCGAGCTCCTGCATCAACCAATCGGGCTTGATGTGTACCGGGCATTGGGTGATGCCCATCGGCAGGATGACGTCGGCGCCGAGATCGATCAGTTCGCGCGCGCTCTTGACGAAAGTGGCGATAACGGCGTCGCGGTTGGCGACAATATCGGGCAATTCGAAGCCGCAGGTGCGCCAACCGATCACCTTGTCGCGCATGTTGTAGCGATCGACCATGCGGTAGCCGAGTGGCAGGACGAAATCGTGGTACATGATGACGCCGAAGCGGCGGCCGAGCATCGAAGCAATGTGCAGCATGGATTCGCTCGGTCCCACTACGGGAATGTTCACCACGGAGCGGCCGGCGTCGACGCCAAGATCGAGCGTGCCGAGCGGCACAACGGCGTCGTAGCCCTGCTTCTCCGCCTCGCGAAACGCGTCGATGAAGGGCGGGACAGCAAGCCCAAGCAGATCGGGGGCATTGCCGATGTAATGCGGGCTCGCTTTGACCGAGACGATGCCGACTTCGACTTCGGGGGAGGAGTAAGCCAGCGCCGCGTCCTCGCGCCGTTTGCGTTCGGCGGGCGGATAATCACCGACAACGAAAGCGACCCGAATTCTCCGATCGACTAACGACATGAAGCCCTCCGGCAAATGGTGCGTTCTCCAGATTTTACATCGTCTCGGCTTGGCAACGGCAAGATAGATTGCAGAATCAATGTCCTGTCATGACTGCGTGACAGCGCGCTGGCGGATGATGCTTTTGCGGAACGTCCAAATCAGGATCAGTGCCGAAGCAGCAAGGATAGTGCCGCTAATCGGTCGTTCGAAGAAGATCAGCGGGTTGCCATGCGCCACGATCATCGAGCGCCGCAAATAGGCCTCGAGCAACGGTCCCAGGACCAATCCGATCAAGAGCGGCGCGGGTTCGAAAGCAAGCAGCCGCATGCCGTAGCCGATGCAGCCGAAGATCAGCACCAGAAAGATGTCCAGTACCGAACTGTGAATCGTGTAGACACCGATGCAGATAAAGACGAGGACGATTGGAAACAGTACGTCGAACGGCACGCTGAGAAGCCTGACCCAGAGGCGGATGAACGGAATGTGCCAAATTACGAGCAGCACATTTCCGACCAGAAAGCTGACCAGAAGTCCCCAGAATATATCGCCGTGGTCTCGGATGAACTCCGGTCCGGGCGTGATGCCCTTGATCACCAGCGCGGCCAGCATCACTGCCGTGATCGGGTCGGTGGGAATGCCGAGCGTTAGGGTCGGCACGAAGGAGGTTTGACAGGCCGCGTTGGCGGCCGCCTCGGGAGCCACAACGCCTTCGATCGCACCTCTGCCGAATCGGGACGGGTCTTTGGCAATCTGCTTTTCGAACGTGTAGCCCATGATCGATGCCAGCACGGCGCCGGCGCCGGGCAGCACCCCGAACAGCGCGCCAATGCAGGTACCGCGCGCAATCGCCGGCCAGGCGGCGCGGCGGTCGGCGCGCGTCGGCAGCAGGGAGCGCCAGGTGATGTCGGCCGGTCTGACCAACGATGCCGATGGTGCGCCGGCCTTGGCGATCAGTTCGGCAACGCCGAACAAGCCCATGGCGACGACCGCAACCGGCATTCCGTCCATGAGTTGCGTCACGCCAAACGTGAAGCGCGGTTGCGCCGACGTGACATCCATGCCGACAAGGCCGATCAGCATACCGGTCAGGATCATGATGAAGGATCGCAGCGGCGTGCCGCGCGCGAGTGCCACAGCACCTGTCATCCCGAGGATCACAAGCGCAAAATAATCGGGCGATTCAAAGCGCAATGCCACCGCCGCAACCGGCGGCGCAAAAACGGCAATGATCACGATGCCGACGATGCTGCCGCACAGCGACGCAATCGTGGTCATGAACAATGCCACGCCCGCGCGGCCCTGCTGCGCCATTGGGTAGCCGTCGAGGCATTCGACCGCCGACACCGTGTGCGGGATGTTGAGCAGGATGGCGCCCGTGACCGCGCCATAGACCGCGCCGTAATAGAGACCGGCGAGCATGATGAGGCCTGCCGACGGCGGGATGTAGTAGGTGACGGGCAGCAGGATCGATACCGCCGCGACCGCGCCGACGCCTGGGATAACGCCCATCAGATTGCCGAGCGTCACGCCAAGAAAGCAGTAGAGAAGATTTTGCGCCGTGAACGCGACAGTGAAGCCAAGCGCGAGATGCCGCACGAAATCCATCGGCTCACCAGTTGAGCAACACGAACGGCATTTGCAGAATGGCGATAAAGATCACGTAGACTGCCGCGGACATAGCCAGCGCCAGGACAGCCGTCCGCGCCGGCCGCCAGTGCGGCGCGGCGAGTGAGCTGATAACGACAAGCGCGATCGTCGCCGGCGCGAGACCGAAGCGCTCAAGCGTGAGTGCGAATATGGCGACCGCGGCCGCGATCGCCGCAATCGGCCGTAACTTGATCGGGGCCTGTGAACGCGCAATTTTCACCCTGAAGCCATGCAGCGTCAGTGCCGCTCCGAGGATGATGATCAGGCCGGCGAGCAGGGCCGGAAAGAATCCCGGTCCCATACGCAGCGCGGAACCCATCGGGTAGCCTGACGCATGGTAGAGAACGAAACTGCCGAATCCGATCGACAAGAGACCGCCGATCAAATCCTGTCGAGCTGAAGTCGCTCCACGGCCTTCGGCATCCTCGGTCATGGCGATTTGAGGCGGTTCGGTTTAATCATGCGCCGATCATATCGCGCGCTCACGTCCGGCCCAAAGCGGCGCCCGCAATTTGAATTTCTCAATCTTGCCATTGGGCAGCTTGGGTAGGCTGTCGACGAACTTGACCGCCCGAGGCCGCTTGTAAGCAGCGATCTTCTCGCGGCAATGCGCGATGATGTCGTTCGCGGCGACATCATGACCATCGCGCCTGACAACGAATGCCATGACCGTTTCGCCCCAGCGCTCATCCGGCGCGCCGACCACAGCCGCCTCGGCTACGGCGGGATGGCTCATCAGCGCATTTTCGACCTCGCGCGAATAGATGTTCTCGCCGCCCGATACGATCATGTCCTTGAGGCGGTCGATCACGAAAATGAAATTCTCGGCGTCGGCCTCACCGAGATCGCCGGTGTGCAGCCAGCCATCGACAATCGTTTCAATCGTCGCCGCGTGATTGTTCCAGTAACCGGACATCAGCGCTTCGCTACGAATGACGATTTCACCTGGCTCACCAGGGTCGCAGACATGGCCATCGGCGCCGACGATGCGCACCTCGCAGCCGGTCATCGGCTGACCGGCCGAGCGCAAGCGGCGCATCACCTCCGGCGGACCGTCGAGGACATGTTGATTGGCGTGCAAGGTACAACCGGGGCCGCTCGATTCCGTCATGCCATAAAACTGCGCGAAGATCGGACCGAATGCAGCCATGCCACGTTGCAGCAGATGCTCCGTCATCGGCGCGGCCGAATAGAACAGTTTCTGCAGCGACGGCAGAGTGTGGCGATCAGAACCGAGATCGAGGAGATCGCCGATCATCGTCGGCGCCAAGAGCGTCACGGTGGCGGCGTGGTCGCGCACGCTGGCCGCGAACTGATCCGGGCGAAATGCGCGGTGCAGAATGATTGGGCAGCCATAGAGCGAGTGGCTCAGCCACTGATTCTTTGCGCCGACGTGATAGAACGGCATGGCGAGCGCAAGCCGATCGGTCGGACGTACCAGCGCCTCGAATGCGGAGATTAGCGCCGACCGCATCTGGGCGCGGTGCGTCAGCATCACGCCCTTGGGCCGGCCCGTCGTGCCGCTGGTGTAGATGAGGTGCGCGACGTCGTCCGGTTGGACGGATACGCCGGGCGCGTCCGGACGTGCCGCCCCCAGGATTCCTTCGTACTCGAGGTCTGGCCCGCTGCCGTGGAACGTTATGACGTGATCAAGTCGCTCCAGCGCAGCGGCTTCAAGACGCTCACCGAACTGCGCCTCGTTGATCAGTACCTTGGGGCGGCTGTCGGAAAGAATGTAAGCGATCTCCGGCGCGGTCAGCCGGTAATTGAGCGTGACCGTCGTCCAGCCGCCCAGTTCACCGGCCGCGTAGACCTCCATGTATTCCGGACAGTTCTGCGCCAGCACGGCGACGCGGTCGCCGCGCCGCACGCCGAGCTGGATCAGCGCGTTGGCGAGGCGAAATGCCCGCTCGGTGAACTCGTGATGCGTGATGCTGCGGCCTTCGAAGATGATGGCCGGCGCCTGCGGCCGCAGCTTCAGATTCCGCAGCGTCAAACTGCCGAGCGTGTTGTGCACCGCGTCACCCGTCTGTCCGTACGGTCGGCGAATGCCTATTCGACCTTAAGACCGGCATCGATGGCGCGCTGGCGCCAGACCGGAATCTGCTCCGCCAAGTATTTGCCGAACTCTTGTGGCGTATCTCCGATCGGATCAATGCCGATCTTGATGATGTGCTGCCTGAAGTCCGGCTCTTTGAGGATTTTGTTAATTTCCGTGTTGAGCTTGTCGACAACCGCCGCGGGCGTGCCCTTTGGCGCGACCATGGCGATCCAGGCGGTGACGGAAAAGCCCTTCAGGCCCAACTCGTCGAGGGTCGGAACATTCGGCGTCACCCCAGAGCGCTTCAGCCCCGTCGTCGCCAGGGCACGCACGCGCCCATCGTTGATCATCGGCAGCGCCGGAACGATATCGCAGAAGACAAGTTGGGCTTCGCCTGAAATGACTGCAGTCAGGCTCGGTACGCCGCCCGGGTAAGGCACGTGTGTAATCGTAACGCCCGCGTCTTTGTCGAACTCGGTCAGCGACAGGTGTGACGTCGTCCCGTTGCCGGATGACGCGCCGATCAGCTTGCCGGGCTCCTTCTTCGCCAACGCGATCAGCTCCGGCACGGATTTGGCAGGGAGTTTGACGTTGACGGCCAGCGCCAGGGAATTTTCACCAGCCAGGATGACGGGGACGAAGTCCTGCAGCGGCTTATATTTGATCGATTTGAACAGGAGCACATTCGTCGTCAACGGCGAGTTGGTCGACAGGAGCAACGTGTAGCCGTCGCCCGGAGCCTGGGCGACATATTCGGCGCCGACGCTGCCGCCCGCTCCGGGGCGGTTCTCCACCACAATCTGCTGGCCCAGGTCTTTATTGAGAAGCGGGGCCATCGCGCGCGCCAGGAGATCGACCGTGCCGCCGGGCGTGTATGGAACGACGATATGGATCGGCTTATCCGGATAGGCGGCGTGCGCGGCGGGCACGCAGCCCAACAGCAGCGGTACCAGCGCTGCGAGGCGGCTCAAGCTTCTGTTCATGCGTTCCTCCCAGATTGCGATATTTATTCTGTTGCGCCCTCGGCGGTCAGCCACAAGCCAGCTTCTTCGATGAGCTGGCTTACGGCCTGCTCCGGGATGCTCTTGCCTTCGAGTTTCTGCACTGCGGCGTGCGCCTTCTGCCGGTAGCTCGCCTGCGTCTCCTGCAGCATGGTCAGATCGAAGGTGGTCGGCCACAGCCGCTTGCCGAGCACGATATCCATGATCTCCTTCTGGTCGATCTCGAACTTGCGGTGCAACTCCGATTCCAGCAGCGCATTGAGGTCGCTTGGTGTCTCGTTCAGATAATGGCTGCGCACCATGGCGCCGAGCGCACGGTGCCCGGTGCGAAACGGAACGTGAAAATCGTAGACCAACCGGTCATGCGCTTCGCTCGATCCGGCATAATCGAACGTCGCCTTGCGGCGAAATTCGTCGAGGTCGAAATGTGCTTTCTCGATCACGTCCGCCATGTAATGCGTGAAGGCCACGATGTCCTGCGCCAGCCCGTAAAGCGAGCCGGATTGATAAATTGCCTCCGAGCCTTCCGAGAGATTGCTGGACGCGACCATTTCGCCGGCGAGCCGCGTCGACGCGATCATCGCGCCGCCGATCACCGCCTGCAGTCCGAACGGCACCTTGGCGTGGGGCAGGGCGCTGCTGCCGCCGGCGTGCTCGTCGGCCGGCTGGAAAAAGCCGAACTCCGGGCTCATCCATACCCGCAGATCCTGCGCGAGCCGCGCCAGATCGACTGCGAGCAGCGACAGGGCGAAGAACGGCTCGGTAAACTGGTCGTGCACCCAGATGGCGTCGCGGCGCAGCCGCGCGCGGTTGGAGAAGCCGAGCCGTCGGCTTACCTTCTCATACAGATCGTTGAGAATCTTGCGGCCGCCAAACGGCGGCGGCGCCTTGTCGAGCCGGCGGTCGACTTGCTCGAAGCGCTCCAAATGCCGTTCGAAAACCACGGCCCACGACAACAGATATTCACCGACCGTCGTGAAGCCGGAATGCTGCAGGTGGTGGTAATTTGGCGAGATAGCCTCAAGCAGCGCTTGCGATCGGTCCACGAGCTGGCTCAAGAGTTCGTGCATTGGCCTGCCCGGCGGCGTGCAATGTCTCGCGAAAAAACATGCGCGGCAGAAAGCTGCGCAAGCTTTCGCCGCGATTGCGGCCGAGGTGCAGCCAGGGCGCGCTGTCGCGGCCCGCACGCTCCGTCACCCAAGCTTCGCGCTGGGCCACCACGTCACCGAGCGGGCGAGTGGTGTCGATCTTGTCCAGGTCGGATAGAAGCGACAACAGGGCAGGCAGCAGCTTGGACGCAGCATCCTGCGGTGTGGCGCCAAGCTCGACAGCGCTCAGCACATAAGCGATGTCGCTCGCCAGCATATAACGTGCAGTGAAGCGGCTGGCGCGGGTTTCGGGTTCGTTGACGGCCCGCAGATAGCTCCCGCTTTTGCCGCCGGCAAGCCGGCCGGTGCCTTGTGGTGCTGTCTCTGCCACGCGTGCTCTCCCGATCCTCGCTCTGCGGTGGCGGCCCATCGCCCGTGGCGGCAGTCCGGCGCCTCATTCTCCCCTGGCCGCCAAAACAGGATTTATATAGCTTGTTTTCGCGCGGTGGCCGCCAGCACGATTAGTGGAAAATCGTTCGGATCGCGAGCGGCTTTTCATGTCCTGGTCTTGCGGCGCAGCGTCGCGCGCCCTCGATGCTCGTGCCGGCGCGGGGATGCAATAGCCAAGAGGACTTGCAAGAGTATGCGGGCGGCATTCGGGCCAGCAAGATTGATTGTAGAATCCACAGTGCGCGTCCTGGACGCGGCTGTTACCCATGACGAAATCGACGCGGAGCAGTAATGGCAATGAGCACTGACAGTGAGACCATCGACGATCTCGTCCTTGCCTACAAGATCCTGATCAACGAAGGGGTGCTCGACAGTTTCGGCCACATCAGCATTCGCTCGGCGGCGGACCCTTCCCATTTCTTCCTGCCGCGCGCCATGCCGCCTTCCCTGGTTGAGGCGGGTGACGTCCTTGAGTTCAATGTGGAGACGAGCCAGCCGATCGATCCGCGTGGCCGCCGGGTCAACGGCGAGCGCTATCTGCACGGCGAGATCTTCAAGGCGCGGCCTGACGTGATGGCGATCATTCACTCCCATTCGCAGGCCGTCATTCCGTTCAGCCTCACCAACGTGCCGCTGCGTCCGGTTATCGTGCAGGCCGGCTTCATGCCGCTGCGCGTGCCAAATTTCGAAAGCCGCGAGTCGCGCGGCAACGGACGCGGAATGCAAATCACCGATCCGGCCCGCGGCGCCGCGCTGGCGAAGACACTGGGTAACGGTCCGCTGGCGCTGCTGCGCGGCCATGGCAATGTGGTGGTGGGCTCATCGGTCAAGCAGGCAACTGTCTTTGCCGTTTATACCGACATCAATGCACGCATGCAGGCCCAGGGCATGCAAATCGACCGCAACATCGTGGTCATGGACGAGCCCGAGTTATTTTGCGCGTCGGAATTCGACATCAATCGGCCGTGGGAAAATTTCCGGCAGAAATTGCTGGATAATACGCAACGATCGGAGATTGACCGCGGCCAATTCGGGCTGGATCACACGCAGTAAGGCGCCGCGCCCGGCTTATTTCGGCAAAAAGTCCTCGGTGTAGAGCTTCGACATGTCCGGCAGCTTGTCGGCGTCCTTGAGCATCACCAGGGCCTGCGCCACCGCGGCCAGGTCATCCTTTTGAAACCGCCCATTGGCCGAGAAGAAGTGCGGCATCAGCCGATCGTACTCGAGCGATTCAAGCGCGGCCGGTGCCCCTGTGACTTTACTCGCGATCGCAACGCTCTGGTCTTTGTTGTGCTGCATGTAGGCGATCGTCTCGAACCAGCTCTTGAGGAAACGTCTAAGCACGTCAGGTTTGTTCTTGATCATATCATTCTGGGCGAAAATGGCGTGCGTAATGAAATGCGTGACGTAGTCGGAGCAGGGCGCCAGCACGCGGCCTTCCTTGCTCTGCTCCAGTTGCAAACCGACACGCAGATCGAAGGTAACAGCGTCAACCTGATGGGTGCGCAGCGCTGCGACCACGCCATAATTCATGCCGCCGATGCCGACCGGCGTGATTCCCTTGGGCCCCCAGCCTTTCTTCAGCGACAGTTCTTCCGCCATGAACGAACTCAGGGACGGAATGCCCGAGACGCCGATCTTTTTGCCTTTCAGGTCGTTGAGCGATTTGATCGGCGAATCGTGCGGCACGATCATCGCAAAAACGAGCGGGGCGCCGGCCATTTCCGCTACCGCCATCATCGGCGAACCCTTGGCGGTGAGGATCATCTGCGGGCCCGAGCCGAAGCCGATATCGATACCGTCCGAAGCGAGCGCCTGGTGCATTTTGGTGCCGCCGGAAAAGCCGACAATGCGGACGTCGAGATTGTTCTTTTTAAAGATGCCGGACTGAATGCCGACATCGAGCGGCACAAACGAGAAGCTCTGCGGGCTCGATTTGCCGACGCGCAACACATCGTCAGCTGCCCACGTCGGACCGCAGAGGACCGGAAGCAGAATCGCAGTCGCGCAAAGGATCTTCATTGCCGAGCTGAACGTCATGGTCATCCTCATTTCCGAATTGCAACGGCCGTCATGCGCCTGGAGTGAGATGTTTGAGCAGCGTCCGAACCGAGGGCAGGTGTTCAATGCCGGCGACACAGGCGACCACTTCGCGTTGCGCTTGTTCGCCGATCGCGCCGCGGGCACAGTGTGTAAACTTTGCCACCACATCGGCCCAGGGCGAAGGACTTGCGGCAAAGCCCGGTGTGCAGGAGCGTTCGATCGTGCGGCGGCCGCCATCCGCCATTAGGACTTCGAGGCGGCAGGGCAGTGCGGTCTTTGGCGCGAGTGCTGGGTCGATGGTGGCGTCCATGCGCTCGATCAAGTCGACCACGTCGCGATCGCGCCAACGCTCGGCGCGCAGCTGGTCGGCGCCAAAGCGGCGGTCGCGCAGCGCCACCGCGACCAGGAAATAGATGCTGTGGTCGGCGGCCTCGCTCGAATCCGGTTTGCGCCCATGCTCGTCGCCGAGCCGCATACGCGCCGGCCCGGTATCCGCGAGCGCGACGTGGAGCCGCTCGATCGCGTCAAGCCCGGGTAGTTTCGCCCGCAATTCAACGACCGCGGAAATCGGGCCCTGCGCCAGCGCAAAGCACGGGTATTGCTTCAGTCCAACAGATATCAGGCGATCATTCGCCGCCTCCTCGAAGAAGCTGTCGAACGAGGCGCCTTCCAGAATGAGCTTGGCGTATCCGTTCCGCCCTTCGATCGCCAATTCCGGTCCGGTCATGCCCTCGCCGGCGAGTAACGTCAGCAGCGATGCGGTATGCACAACAGCGGAATTTGCGATCGATTTTGCACTGGATATTTTACCGGCGCGAACCTCGCCAAGTGTCGCAGTGTGCATCGCGGCAAGTGCCAGCGCATTGGCGATCTGATCGGTGCGCTGCCCGAGCAGCCATCCGGCCATTCCGGCCGTGACGAGGCCCGACACCGAGACATGATCCCAGGGGCTTTTCGGATCGCCGAGATCGAGCAGTCGCCCATAGATTTCGTAACCGAGGCGAATGGCCTGGAGGAGATCTTTGCCCGGGCGATCCTTCAACTCGGCGGCCGCCAAAGCAACGCCGATATTGTCGCTCGGATGGCCGATCTGCCGCGGGCCCGTGTAGGTATCGTTGAAATCGAGCAGGCGAATGAGGGCGCCATTACAGAATGAAGCGCCTGGGAAGGAACCGCGCGCGCGTGAGCCGATAATCGTACAATCCCCGCTGCCCATCTGCGGCAGGGTGCGGATGATCGGTTGTGCGAGTTCATCCGCACTAGCGGCGAGCGCGCAGGCGATCGTGTCAAGCAAGATAGCCTTGGCGCGTTCGATCGTTGCCGCGCTTGGCGCCGATGCGCCGAGCACGCAAACCCAGCGAGCCAGCCGGCGCGACATTGTTTCGGGAGGCGATGACACGTCCTTGGGCTCTTTGGCGATCCGCGGTCCGGCCGTCAATTCGACTTTAACGCCTTTTACGCCGATGCAATGCAGCACGCGCCCATGTTGACTGTAAAATCAACGTCGTCGCAATGCGCCGCACGGGATTGCTGACACTTGACGGCGCCAGCGCCCGATAGCAACTTGGCCGCCCACGCCCAACAAGCGACAAATGTTCTGGAGCTTACGACATGCGGAGAAAACCGTCCCTGACCACCGACGACGTTCTGAAAATCGTAGCCGCATGCAAAGCGGCGGGCGTAAAGATCAAGCGTGAACCGACCGTGGCGGTGGTCGACGCCGGTGGCCACCTGCTGCATCTCGAACGTCCGGATCGTAACGGCGTCAACACCGTGGACATGTCGACGCTCAAGGCCCGGACGGCGGCGCTACGAGGACGGCCGAGTTCCGCGTTTGAAGCGCGCGTCAAGGAGCGGCCCGGTTTTCTGATGGTACCCAACTGTCTCGGCGTCGAGGGTGGGGTCCCGATTCTGTTCGAAGACGAATGCCTCGGCGGCGTTGGCGTCTCCGGGATCGATTATGACGACGAAACCGTCGCAAAAGCTGGCGCGGCCGCGTTTGAAGGGTAGACTTCTCCGGCCGTGCAGATGTCGCGCCGTCGAAAACGCAGCCTGCTAATTCTGCAACGCGAGGTCGCCGGCGCCATTGAGACGATCGAACATCATCAGGGTTTCGAAGACGCGGGACTTTCTTGCCTCAGGAACCCCCGTGCCAAGGCAGTCGGCGAATTTGTCGAAAAGCTCGCCGCGCGACAACGGCAGCTGATGGCTGCCTTTGGCGTATTCGACTGGTCCGCTCCTGAATGTCTCACCGCTCTTGGTGGTAATCTCAACTGAGTCCGCAGGCGCGAACGCGGTGCCGGCCATCAGCGCATCGGTGCCGCTCAGTGAAACGCGATCAAAGAGAGCCTGCACCTCTGGCTGAAGCACGAAGCCGTCGGTCAATTGAGCAAGCCCCACCTTGCGCGCGACCAGTGCCGAAGCCATGGCAAACTGCATGGAGAATTTCGCTTCGAGTCCGGTTTGCGGTCGGCTGTTGCGCAGCATGCGCAGCTGCGTCGCTCCGGTCGAAACATGAATACGCTCGACCGCATCGGGTTTCAGGTCGTGGCGCTCGACCAGTCCAAGCGCGGCATCGATCGAGCGGTGGGTGGCGTAGCAGATCGGGTAGCGCTTGATGTTGAGGCCTTCGCCGACAATGTGCCACTGCTTCTGTGCGGCATCGAAGGCGCGATCACGCTCGGCCTTGCCTTCGGGCGACAGCGCCGCCAACAGTCCGGACGGATGCTCCAGTGCATCGGGCGAGGCGGTGAGCCCCGCCTGCGCCAGCCGAGCCGCGATCACGCCGGATTGCGCTGCGCGCGCCACCTGAAACGACTTGGTCATGGTGCCAAAATTGGCGACGAGGCCCGACGACATTGAGGCCGCGATGGCCATGGCGGTAGCCGCGCCGTTGCGGTCGAGACGGCGCAATTTGGCACAAGCTGCTGCCGCGGCGACGGCGCCGAGCACGGCACTCGGATGCCAGCCCTTGCGGTGCAGCGGCGTCGGCTCGCGCGTGAGAATTTCGGCCCAGATTTCGAAGCCGGCCACATAGGCCGTCAGCATCTCGGCGCCGCTCGAGCCGCTTGCCTCGCCCTGGGCGAGGATCGCCGGCACAAGCACTGCGCTTGGATGACCGTCGAGCGACACGTCGTCGTAGTCGAGCACGTGCGCGGCGACACCGTTAATCAAGGCGGCGCTGTCCACGCTGCGGCGCCCTCCCGAAGGGATGAGCGAGGCGACAGCGCCGTTTGCACCGGCATCGACGCCCAGTTCCCGATCAATAAGGGCAACCTCGGGATCGCGCGCGCCGGCGATCATCACGCCGAAGCAGTCGGCAATACCCGTGCGTGCCGTTGCAACGCCTTCGGACGGGATTTGACGCAAGTCCAAGCTGGCGACAAAACGGCCGAGGTCGAGAGTGAGCGCGCTCATGTGTGGCTCCGATGACGAATGCTTGGATACGAAACCTGGAACGCTCTTTTAGCGCAATTCGGGCTCCGTATCTAACGTCATCCCGCTGGCCGGCATTCGCTTTCGGCGCATTGCCGTGCAAACCGTGCTTACGGCTTCCAGCCCTGCTTCCATGCTGGCGGTGTCTGGCTGTCGATCAGAATGAAAGCAATGCGGCATGGCTTGCCGCTATTGTTGACCCAGGCATGGTTGGTGCCTTGTTGCACTACGACGTCGCCGGTTTTGACGTGGATCTCACTGTCGTCGAGCAGCATGTCGATTTCACCCTCCAGCACCAGTGCGTAGTCGATACTGCGCGTCCGGTGAGTATTGGCATGGCGCTGATAGCCCTGCGTGGCCGGGTCGATTCCCATGCCCTGCAGTATCTTGTTGTGATCGACAGGTCCGGCATGCGCCGTTGCGGGCGCGAACTCGACGATGCGGAAGATGGCGCCGTTGGTGGGCGGGGGCACCGCAACCGGCGTTTGCGCCCGATCTGTCGTAACCGATACGTCGACCGGGAACTCGGTCGTCACCCACAAATTCGTCGACCCACCGCCACCCGGGCGCGCTTTTGCCTGGACTTCGCTGTCGAACAGAACGATCGCCTTGCCTTGTGCGTCGTGGCCGGTGACAACCCGGCGTGTGGACTTAAGCGCCATCTCTGGTACCTCCCATGCGGCTTGATCGCGTGACTTTACCGCACTAAACGATATGCCGCGCGTTTGCCAAGAGCAAAGATTGTAAGCTGCGCATTCGCGCGGTCAGGGAGAAAGTTGTGAGCGGCGAGGCCCCAAGTTTGTCATTGCAGTCAGCCGACAATCCCGGCGCGGGATACGACCGCGAACCGACATTCTCGACGATGGCGCGAGACCTCGACGTCATGGTGCCGATGCGCGATGGCGTGAAAATCTGCGCAGATGTCTATCGGCCCGATGCGCCTGGAAAGTTTCCGGCCCTGTTGGCCTTCGCCATTTACAACAAGGACATTCAGGGCCCCGACATGGCGGAGGCGCTGCCGCCTCAGCCGGCTTGGTCGACGCTATGGACCGGCCCGATGGAAGCCGGCGATACGAAATTCTTCGTCTCGCGCGGCTATGTTCACGTTATCGGCTCGCCGCGCGGTGTCGGCAAATCAGAGGGCGGCGGATCGCGTGAATGGGACTGTTACGATCTGATCGAATGGATCGCGGCGCAGCCGTGGTGCGACGGCAATGTCGGCATGGTCGGAATTTCGGGCTTCGGCGCCGAGCAGCTCGCAGCGGCGAAAAAGCAGCCGCCGCATTTGCGCGCGATCTTTCCATTCGATTCCCGCGGCGCCTATGGCGAATTGGGAGGCTTTCGCGACGAGTATCCGGGCGGCGTCATTCATCTGTTCCGGTATCTGGTCGGACATTTCTCGGCGATGCATCAGCACAGAGGTGCGCCGGCGTCGTTGCCGCCCGAACGCGAAACGCTTTGGCGTGAGGCGATGAACAATCCCGACTACAAAATGTATCCGCACGTCTACAACGTGATCGCGCAGAAGGGCCAGCACATGCCGCCCTATTTCAACGTTCTGGTGGATCCGTACGACAACGAAGCGTCGGTGCAGAAGAGCGAGGCCGAATTCGCCGCCATCAAGGTGCCGACCTATACGGGATCGGGCTGGTACGGCTACAGCTACAAGACCCATCTCAACGGCTGCCAGCATTGGTACAGCGAAATTACCGCGCCGAAGAAGCTGTTGTTGGCTGGACCGGCACATTTGGAGCGGCCGTATCATACGTTCCATGGCGAGGTGTTGCGCTGGCACGACAAATGGCTGAAGGGGATCGAGACCGGGATCATGGATGAGCCGCCGGTCCGCTTCTGGGTGATGGGCGCGAACGAATGGCGCACTGCGAGCGACTGGCCGTTGCCGGAAACGCAGTGGACAAAACTCTATCTGAAGAGTTGGGAGCGGCTATCACCCGAACAGGCGGCGCCGTCGAGTGCGACCGAAGCGCAGCCGCCGGACGCCTTCGCGCAGATGCCGCCGTCGCAGACCAACGTCATCCAGCGCTTGCGCTACATGACCGATCCGTTACCGCGCGACGTGCTGGTGGCCGGACCCATTGTGTTGACGCTTTACGCGTCGATCGATCAGGACGACACCAACTGGATCGTGATCCTGAAGGATGTCGGCCCGGACGTGTCGGTGCAGAGCGTGCGCGAAGGCGAGCGCGAAGTGCCGAAAAACCTGCCTGAACGCGAGGTCACGCGCGGCTGGCTCAAGGCCTCGCACCGCGCGATCGATGCGGCGCGCTCAAAGCCGTACTGGCCGTGGCATCCGCTCACCCGCGACGCGCAAAAACCGGTCACGCCGGGGGCGGTCGAGAAATATCAGATCGAGATCATGGCGACCGCCAACCTGTTTCGGCAAGGTCACCGCGTCAGTCTCGAAATCACGAGCCTCGATTTGCCCACAGGGGTCGCCGGCGCGACCAATGCGGAATACGTGCCGTATCACATCTGCTCGAGCAAGACGGTGCTGCACAAAATCTACCACGACCGCAGCCGCCCATCGCACTTGCTGCTGCCGATCATCCCGGAGTGAATGCGCCAATCCAGCGCGTTCACTGGATGACGCGGACGATCGGAGTGATGGACAGATCTGCGGCGGCAGTCTGGATTGCGATCAGTTGCGAAAGTAGCCCGAAGATTTGCTTCGTCGTACTGGCATTGTCCGGCACGCAATACTGTCCGTCGCCGAACCAGGTGTGCACGAAGCACTTTCCGTCGTAATCCTGGACGACATCGATGAGCTTATGATTGCCCATCGTGGCGAGGCGAGGCGGCATTTCACCCGCATCTTTACGAATCGCCGGATAGTGACGTGGATCGATTGGAGGGTACGGCAGTGGCTCGTATCCCTCTTTCTGCAGCTGCATCAACCTGCCCAGGAATTCGAACACGCCGTAGGCAGAACGTGGAATAATCCTGAACTGGATTGTGTTATTTCTAAATGTAAGAGGAAGGATGTCCTGCTGGGGATCCGTGGCGGTTGTCTCCGGGTGCCATGTCGGGGAACCGCAGGCGAGCGGACCGCCAAAAACCTCTTCATTTGTGACGTCGACGTCGTGCTTGAATTGCGGGACGAGTTGCGGAGCAACCGCCATCGCCTCTTTTGCCAGCACGTAATTAAAGCAAAAGCGAGCATACGTGAAAGTGGTGGGTTTCGAGGCGCCGCCGCCACCTCCAGAGGAGGCACGTTCCTGGGTTTTCTCCTCGACCGTGAGTCCGCTGAAAGTCGCATTGTGGACCCAATCAACGAAACACCGGCGCTTTTTGTCGGCCGGATCGCAGCCGAGGTCGCCCGGGGGGGTGTAGTGGTAGCCAAGCGGCAGTTGACCCGGAAGCTGGTACTCGAATGATTCGGTGAAGAGCCAGAATAACAGCTCGCGCGGATAGCCCTGGCGAATGAAATAATCCAGAATCGTCAAATCGATCGGCTTGAGAAAGCCCGTATAGAAGCTTCCGGTTTCCTGGGACGACACGTTGAAGTTCGTGCCGATGGCGGTTGCATTCGACGCGGTCGTATTGCCGAAGAGCACGTCGCGGTATGGTGAGGAGCTCGGAAAGGTCACCGTACTGGCGGTTGCGCCTTTGAGAACACCCGCAAAGCCGGGGCCTTCAAGGAAGGATGGCAGACCCAACGACGTCGTATTCGTCATCGTTGGCGTCACGTTGGCAATGGTCGCAAACTCGAGTGGATAATTTTGGCTGGCGCGGATCAGATTGAGAAAAATAGCCTCGTCGCGGGCTCGCGCCAGGCTGCGTGTCACCGTGTCGAAGCGCGAGTCAACTGGATCTACGACCGCGCACGCACTAAGAAGGCCGGCGAAAAGACCGCCGACGAGCAACGCACGCCACCACATAGTAACCCCCCGACGCCACCCACAGGGGCAACCCTAACGCCACCTACAGGTATTCCCTTCTGGCAATTCTGCACGGCGCATTTTGAGCGTCAACACGTATGTGACGGTCGACATCGATCGGAGCATAACTATTAAAGACCGTTGCGATATTGCCACAGAGTGGACCGAAGCCGAGGCGATGCTGCGTTACGCCGGGAGGGCGAGCGGGCGTGTCCGGAAAATGGTGTGCCAATCACGCAGTTCGGCCGTCAGGACGTCCGACGTTTTTTCGATGCGATCCACCATCCGGGCGAAGCTTGGTTCTTCTGCCGAGAGGATTGTGCCGATGGCCGCGAGCCGCGTGGCCGTTCGGGCCGATTGTTCGGCGAGAGTTCTGAACTCGCCCTGGGCGTGAATGGCGGCCAGCGCCGCGCCCAGCGTCGGCAACAGCGCGGTGAAAAATGTCAACGCGTTGAGTACCATGGTTTTATGTGGAGGTTCGATCCGGTCCAGCGCGCCGAACCAGACCAGAATGAGAAAGGCGGCGCAAAGGCCTGCGGTAACGCCAAATAATACCAGGCCGCTGAGGTGAAGACGATGATCGAGCTCCCGCATGCGCACGGCATTGCGCTGGTGATAGCTGATCTGATCATTGATCTCGGCACGCAGGATGGCCGCCCGGATCTTTTCCAGATACGTTCGATCGACCACGCGGTCTGGTAGGGGCAGCTGGCGCCGCAGGGTCCAGGCGTACCAGTTGATCCAGTCCTCTTCGCCGGCCACAGCGCGGCGCGGGCGATCCGCCGCGCCGGCGATGCCCAGCGGCGCGAACATGCGCAATTGACGAACGCCCTCGGCGAGATGGCGGCATTCGAGCCAGCGGCGGTGCCATTTATGTCGATGGCCGTGAAGCCAAGTGAACAGAATGGTGGCGATGATCGCAAGCTCGATGCTGACGCAGTAGCTCTTGACGCCCGGTTCGTGAATGAAAATTCCCGCCAGCGCCGTCGCAACGGCGAGCGCAGCAAAAAGGAAATTGAAGACATAGGTGCTCCGATAGACCAGCGAATAATAGTTCGCGAGATGGTCGGCGACGCCGCAAGCCGGCAGCAGGATGTTTTCAATTGCGGGCCGTTGTGCTCTGTCTTCGGGTGCCGTACCGAGATAATCGCGCCATGCCAGCCTCGCGTCGGCCACCGCCGGCGGCAAATAAAAGTCGCCCCACGACAACGGGCGGCCGGCAAACAGCCAGCACAACAGCGAATACCAAGGACAGAAATTCCAGCGCCGCTCCTTGGTGCCCAGATATTGGGTCAGCAGGTCACGCGCCTCGGCTTGCGTCGGCAGCGCGAGGATTTCGCTGACGGCTTGCGCCACTTCGGCATCGCCGGCCGGTCGAAACGTTTCCTGGGGCCGCGCAGCGGCGTCCGCCGACGGGACACCTTCCACTGGCGACCATGATAAACGGATCGCGGGAGAATTTGCCGGCTCGATCCAGACAATGGGGACGCCGTCCGAAATGGCACGGCTGATAATCTGCGCCGTGCCGCCGACGCCGGCTGCCGGTTTACCGTCCCAAATCGTAATGAGAATATCGATGTTGGCCAACATGATGAGGCCCGCGGTCTCGTATCCTCTGGGACGGTCGGTGAGATCGCCGTCAAGTTCAAAGACTGCTGAAGATCGCTGCAACAGCCTTTCGTAGGCGGATTCCGACTGCTCGGTCTTGAAATCGCCGGCATAATCTTTGCGGTGAAAGGGCAGGACGGCTTCGAGGGCAAAGCCGGCGGCAAGGCCGGCGTCGGCGACGATACGGTCCGAACCTTCCGCGAGCGAGGAGATAACGACGAATTCGGCGGCCGCCGCGCCGGCCTTCGCCGGCGTGCATGCGTCATAGATCGCCTGGGCTTTACGTCCTTGCTCCGCGATCACCGCCAGCACGCGATCGAGCGCGACTCGCACCGATCCCACCGATTCCGCTGGCAATTTCGGCGGCCCGCGATGGCCGGTGACACCAACACGGAGCCGGACGCGTGGTGGGAGCGGATAGACTGTCGCGGTCACGGCGCTCGACTATCGGGCCTTGCCGCAACACGTCACGGCGAGGTCATAAAACGATAGGCGACTGCTCATGACGTGTCGTGCTCCGCATCGGGCGAGATGACCTGCCGCCTATTTCCCGCTCGGCGTGCGCATGCCGAACCAGCTGTCGCGCACCTGATGATAGTGGACTTGCGGATCGTAGACCGCGACCGGCAGGTTCAGGTCATGGGCCGTGAGCCGGCCGACGGCCGATAGCAAGCTGTACGACGCGACCACGCGGTCGTGCTGCGCCACGATCAGGCTTTGCCGCGCATTGACCAGGACCTGTTCCGCGTTGAGCACATCCTGCGTGGTGCGCTGCCCGGCCATGGCCTCGTTGCGCACGCCGGTCAGCGCCCGCGCGGCAGCTTCGTTTTCGCGCGTAGCCGCTTCGACCTGCGCCTTGGCCGCCTGTAACTGCCCCCACGCCCGCACGACGTCGGCGCGTGTCTGGTCGCGCACCTGATCGACCGTCAGACGCTCCTGATCGAGCGCTTCCTTATCGAGGCGGATCGCCGAGTATTCCGCCCCGCCTTGATAGAGCGGCACCGAGAGGTTCAGCGACACCGTGTTCGTGTACAGGTTCGGCGTCAGCAGTTGTGGCTCGTATTGCTTTTGGACGCTGTACTGACCGGTGAGCGTGGGCCACAGCGCGCCTTCGGCAATCTTCACCTGAAGCTGGGCTACATCGACGCCGTATAGCGCCGCGGTCACTGATGGGTTCGTCTGGACCCCGAGCGCGATAGCCCCGTTCAACGTCGGTGGAGCAAGGCGATCCACCGGGCTTGCAGGCGCAAGACCGGCCGGTTCTACTCCAATGATGCGCCGATATTCGGCGCGCGTCGTCATCAGCGTGGATTCCGCGGCGTGCAAGGTTGCCTGTCCGGCGGCAAGCTGTGCCTCTGCCTGGGCGACGTCGGTCGAGGTCACCTGGCCGGCATTGAAGCGGTTGCGCGTGTCCTGCAGCGTGCGCTCCAGAACACGGACGTTGTTCTGTTGGACCTGCAGATTTGCGCTGTCCCGCGACATGTCCATGTACACAGTCGCAGCCGATAGCAGTACCGATTGCTCCATCATGCGCAACGTTTCGCGGGCGGCCGAAACCTGACTTTCAGCCTTGCGGACGGAGTTGGCGGTGCGTCCGCCATTAAACAGCGTCTGCGTGCCGCTCAGACCGACCGAGCGAGGCGTCGACAGGCCTTTGGCCTCGAACGCTACGCCATTCGGCAGACTGGGCGGCAATGGCGGAATCTGCTGCCTGGTATCGGTGTATTCTCGTCCAATCGACGCGTTGGCGGAGATCGACGGACGATAGCCGGACAGGGCCTCCGGCACACCCTCGTCGGTCTGCCGCACGATGGCACGCTGCGCATTTAGTTGCGGATTGTTCTGGTAAGCCCTGGCGAGTGCGCTTTCGATTGTCTCGGCGCCGGCTACGCACGGCGCGGCGATGCCCAGCGTGAGGCACAATCCGGCGCCTGCCGCGACCGCGCGTAGACCCCACGCTCCCAGCAACGCTATCTGCAACTTTGGAGCCAGAACTTTACCCACCACGCCGCGAGCCCCAATCCACCGCGGCGAAGCTTAGCGACAGCGGCTTCGGCTTACAAGGAATGCACTGAGTTTGCCGTGGATTACTGACGCGCCGATGCCTGGCTTGCCGCCAGCGCGTCGTCGAGTTCCTTGGCTCGCCGGCATGCGGCACGCGCGCTGAGTTTCTGCCAATACCGTTCGAAGGCCGGCCGCTTTTCGATCGTGCCAAACATCATGCCGAACCCGATATGGGAACCGACATAGAGATCGGCCGCGGTGAAGGCGTCGCCGGCGAGATAATCCGAATGTGATACGGCCGACTCAAGCGCGTCGAGCACGAGTTCGATACGGCCGTAGCCCATCATCCGCTCGCGCTCGGGCGGCACCACAAAGCCCATGGCCTTGTTGCTGGCGGCTGCCTCCGCAGGGCCCGCGGCAAAGAACAGCCAGCGGTAATATGGTGCGCGCATTCGGTCACCCGGCGGGGGAGCGAGGCCGGCCTGCGGAAAAACATCCGCCAAGTATGCGCAGATCGCGGCTGTTTCCGTCACGACGGCGTCGCCATGCCTTAGCGCTGGGACCTTGCCCATTGGATTGATGGCGAGATAGGCGGGCGCCTTCATTGCTGTCGCATAGTCGAGCACCTCGACACGATACGGTTGGCCGATCTCCTCGAGCATCCAACGGGCAATTCGTCCGCGCGATTGCGGATTGGTATAGAGGATGAGGTCATCGGCCATCAGTTGCTCCTTCTCGTGAATGACGCTTGCATACTACTTTTCCATCGCTTCCCCAGCCGCAAGCGCGCGATACATTTCTTGGCTATCGCGCGCCTTGCGCAGCTTAGCGGCGACCTCGGGTTTTCTCAGCACGCGTGCGATCGCGGCCAGAGCGCCGAGTTGCTCCCCGGCCGGAGATTCAGGCAGCAGCAGCAGAAAAACGATATCGACGGGTTTGCCGTCCACGGCGTTGAACTCGATCGGCTTACGCAACCGCAGCAGCATCCCGATCGGCCTGCTGACCTGATGGAAACGCGCATGCGGCAAGGCAACGCCGCCGCCCACGCCGGTCGAACCAAGTTCCTCGCGTTTGCGCAATTCGGCCAGTAAGTGATCGGGTACAACGTCAACAAGCGGTCCCGCCTTGCGGGCGAGCACCTGCAGCAGCCTTTGCTTGTCGGCGGCGGCTACATCGGCCTCCACCTGGCTTGAAGCAAGGAAATCGGAAATATTCATGGGAACTCTGGGTGAACGACACCCTTGGCGTGAAACATCATGAGGTACGGTCGCCGGCGCTCAATCGGGAGCGCGCAGCCGGTAGCCTATCCCGGTTTCGGTGAGAACGTATTGCGGTCGTTCTGGATCGGCTTCGATCTTTTGTCGCAACTGTCGTACATAAACCCGCAGATACTGAGCATCGGTCAAATCGTCCCACAACTCGCCCAGCAGAAATTTGTGGGTCAACACCTTGCCGGCGTGCTGCACCAGAACGCGCAACAAATCGTATTCCTTCGGTGACAGCTTGATCTCCCTGTCGCGGACCTTGACGATTCGGCGGACGAGATCAACGGACAAATCCCCCAGCTTGAAGATCGGCCGCTCGCCGTGGGTCTGCAACTGGTGCCGTAAGGCGGCGCGCATGCGCGCCAGCAATTCGTCCATGCCAAACGGCTTGGTTACGTAGTCGTCGGCGCCGAAATCCAGCGCCTGAACCTTGCTGGCTTCGTCGCCGCGGCTCGACAGCACCACAATCGGAACGCTCTCGCTCTTGGCGCGAATGCTGCGCAGCAGATCATGGCCCTGGGCGTCGGGCAGGCCGAGATCGAGAATAATCATATCCGGCTTTTCACGCAGCATTTCGATGGCGGCTTTGCCGTTTGGCGCTTCAAGAATTTGATAGCCGTGCGCGGAAAGTCCCATGCGCAAGAGTTTGCGGATCGGCGGCTCGTCGTCGACCACAAGCACGCGGAGCGGCGTTGCGCTCATGCGGCGGTGTCCAATTGCCGCCGCTGGCGCGGGATCGGCAGGTTGATGGTGAAGATCGCGCCGGAGCGGTCGGAGCGGTTGGCCGCCACGATGGTGCCGCGCATGGCCTCGACGAAACCGCGCGAGATCGCCAGTCCCAGGCCGGTGCCGGCGCGCACCTGATCGGTCTTTTGCGCGCGGTAAAACTTGTCGAAGATATGCTCAAGATCCCCGGGAGGTATGCCGCTGCCTTCGTCGATGACCCGCAGGGATACCGAATCGGTGCCGCGCCAGGCTTGAATACGGATGGTCGTGTTCGCCGGCGCGTATTTAGCGGCGTTATCGAGCACATTGAATAGCACTTGTTCGAACAGGACGGCGTCGAGGTCGAGCATCGGCAAATCGGAGGCGAGCTCGAGTTCGACATTGTGATGTGAAAGGATGCGGCTCGCCCGGCGCAGCGCGCTGCCGACGATTTCGCCGACGTCATGCAGCGCGATGTTGGGCGTGATGGCGCCGGACTCAAGTTTCGTCATGTCGAGCAGGTTGGCGATGAAGCGGTTGAGGCGTTCGGATTTGTCGATGATTGTGCCGAGAAGGTCGGCTTTCTCGGCGTCATTAAGCTTCTGATCGAGGTCGCGCAGCGTGCCAGCCGCGCCGAGCACCGCGGCAAGCGGAGTTTTGAGGTCGTGCGAAATCGAAGTGAGAAGCGCGGAACGCAGGCGTTCGGTTTCCGCGACACGCTCGACGCGATCCATGTCTTCAACCAGCCTGACGCGCTCGATGGCAAGCGCACCTTGGTCGCGCAGCGCGTCAAGCAGGCGCCGTTGATCGGGGGTTAACAGCGGCCCGGGCTTGTCGCTGTCGATGCCCATGACACCGACGGCGCCTCGCCCAGTATGCATTGGCAGAAACAGTCGCTTGGCGCCCGGCAGCGTATCGGAGCCCCGGCCGGCGATGCGGTCGTTTTCCCAGGCCCATCGCGCCGCGGCGATGTCGGCACTGTCGAGAATGTCCTCCGGCGGATAGCCGGCCTTCACGGCGATCATGTCCCGCTCGGGCAGCAGCAGAACCACGCGAACCTTGAGCATCAGCGCCGTCTGATAGGCGGTCGCCCACAACACGTCGTCGAGCGTCGCCGTGCCGGCAAGCTTGCGGCTGAAGGCATAGAGCGCTTCGGTCGTGCGGGCCCGCTCCATCGCCGCCAGCGCCTGGGTGCGTCCGCGTGCCGCGACGTTTGAGACCAGCACGGCCACGAGCGTGAAGAATCCGAACGCGGTGAAATTAGTCGGGTCGCCGAGCGTGAACCTGAAATAGGGAGCGACAAAAAAACCATTATAGCAGACCGCGGACGCGATGCTGGCAAGCAGCGAAGGCCACAAGCCGAAGCGAACGGCGACAGCTACGACGGCAGTCAGAAAAATCAGGTCGATATTGACGCGCCCGACCCAGCGCCAGATCAGTCCGCCGAGCCCCAGCGCCACGGCAACCGCCAGCAAAGCGGCAAGATACGGCCACAGATCGAATATTTCATCCCGTTCGGCGGTGCGGACGGATTTTTTAGGGATCGTCTGGCCGGCAGTGTCGCCGGCGATAACGTGAACGCTGATATTGCCGGATTGGCGCACGAGATCGTGCACCACGGAGCCATGCAGGATTTCGAACCAGCGCGTGCGTGCCGATTTGCCGATGACGATCTGGGTGACGTTGTTAGCTTGCGAATAGTTGATGACGTCCTCGGCGATATTGTGGTTGCCGCCGGGAAGCGTGATGGCCTCGCCGCCGAGCGCTTCGGCGAGCCGCAGCGTATCGGCGACACGATCGCGTTCCTCCTCGGTGAGCTGCAGGCTGCGGCGGCCTTCGACGTAAAGCGCGGTCCATGGGCCGTGCAGGCGGTCGGCGAGCCGCTTGGCGTAGCGAACCAGGCTGGCGCAACGCGGATCTTCGCTGATGCATACCAGGATGCGCTCGCCCGCAGGCCACGGACCCTGGATGGCGTGTGCCTGCATCTCGTTCAGCAGTTCTTCGTCGACCCGTTCCGCTGTGCGGCGCAGCGCAAGTTCGCGCAGCGCGGTGAGATTGGCAGGCGAGAAGAAGTGTTCAAGCGCGCGCTCGGCCTGCCGCGGCACGTAGACTTTGCCTTCCTTGAGCCGCTGAATCAGATCGTCGGGCGTAAGGTCGACCAGCTCGACGGCATCGGCGCGATCGAACACGGCATCCGGCACGGTTTCGCGCACCCGGACGTGCGTAATCTGAGCGACAACGTCGTTCAGGCTTTCGATGTGCTGGATATTGACGGTGCTGTAGACGTCGATGCCGTAGCTCATCAGCTCTTCGACATCGAGATAGCGCTTGGGGTGGCGGCTGCCTTCGACGTTGGTGTGGGCGAGCTCGTCAACCAGGACGATTTGCGGCCGACGGGCGATGATGGCGTCGAGGTCCATCTCCTCGAGCCATTGGCCTTTGTAGAGGATGCGCCGTCGCGGGACGACTTCGAGGCCCGCCAGCAACGCCTCGGTTTCCTTGCGGCCGTGCGTTTCGACGATGCCAATGACGATATCGTAGCCGTCCTTCTGCCGCGCCTGCGCCTGCGTCAGCATCTCATAGGTTTTGCCGACGCCGGGCGCGGCGCCGACAAAGATTCGCAGCTTGCCGACGCGCCGCTCCTCGCGGCGTGCCGCTTCGAGCAAGGCTTCGGGGGAGGGTCGGTGTTCGGAATCGCGCCGCTGATCGGCCATTTCCTAACAAGATATCAAGTCAGCAGCACGTCTGCCAGCCTGCTCGGACCTGGCTATCCGGACCTGCCGGCTAACTGTACTTGGGCTTGCCATACTTAGACTTGTCGTACTTTGACTTGCCGTTCGGCCTTATTTGGCGGCCAAGTGGTCGAGCGCAAGATTGAGCTGCAGCACATTGACCCGCGGCTCGCCAAGCAGGCCAAGCCAGCGCCCTTCGGTATTGTCCTCGACGAGCTGGCGAACCCGATCCTCGGGCAGATTGCGTGCCTTGGCAACGCGGGGCACTTGGAAATATGCCGCCTCCGGCGAAATGTCGGGGTCCAGCCCGCTGCCCGACGTGGTGACCAAGTCGATCGGAACCGGCGTGCCCGGATTCTCTTTTTGCAGCTTTGCCATATCGGCCTTGACGCGGTCGATGAGCGCCTTGTTGGAGGGCCCGAGGTTCGAGCCGCCGGAATTGGCGGCGTTATACGGCGCGTCCACGTTCTTGGTCGGGTCCTTGGGGTCGGGCGTCGTCGTCGCCGACGGCCGGCCGTGGAAATACTTGGCGCTGGTGAAGTTCTGGCCGATCAGCTCGGAACCGATGACTTTTCCGTCGCGCTCGATCATGCTGCCGTTGGCCTGACGGGGGAAAATGACCTGGGCGATACCGGTCATCGCCAGCGGATAGACTAGCCCGGTGATAAGGGTGAGCGCGACCAGAACGACGATCGCCGGACGGATTTCGCGCAACATGACGTTGTTCTCCTTAAGCCAGATGTAAGGCGGTGACGATGATGTCGATCGCCTTGATGCCGATGAACGGAATGATCACGCCGCCGCCGCCGTAGATCCACAGATTGCGCAGCAGCAGCGGACCGGCACCGATCGGCCGATAGCGCACGCCTTTCAGCGACAGCGGGATCAGCGCGATGATGATCAGCGCGTTGAAGATGATCGCAGAGAGGATGGCGCTCGTCGGCGTCGAAAGCCTCATGATGTTGAGCGCCTGCAGCTGCGGATAGAAGGCGACAAACATCGCCGGGATGATGGCGAAATATTTCGCCACGTCGTTGGCGATCGAGAACGTCGTCAGCGCCCCGCGCGTCATCAGCAATTGCTTGCCGATTTCCACGATCTCAATCAGCTTGGTCGGGTTGGAGTCGAGGTCGACCATGTTGCCGGCCTCGCGCGCCGCTTGTGTGCCCGTGTTCATCGCGACGCCAACGTCGGCCTGCGCCAGCGCCGGCGCGTCGTTGGTGCCGTCGCCGCACATGGCGACGAGTTTGCCCTTCGATTGCTCGTCGCGGATCAGGCGGAGCTTCTCTTCGGGCGTGGCCTGAGCCAGGAAATCGTCGACACCGGATTCCGCCGCGATGGCAGCCGCCGTCATCGGATTGTCGCCGGTGATCATGATGGTGCGGATACCCATGCGGCGCAACTCGGCGAAGCGCTCGCGGATGCCGCCCTTGACGATGTCTTTGAGATGGACGACGCCGAGCACCTTGCCGTCCTTGGCGACCGCCAGCGGCGTGCCACCCGATTTGGCGATGGTGTCGGCGATCGCATTGAGCTCGCGCACGGTTTCAGGGTTGACGCTTGGACGCAGTGCCTGCACAGCGCCACCAGAGCCGGCTGCCGCGGCGGGTGTGCCATTGAGAAAATTTACGATCGCATCCACCGCGCCCTTGCGGACCCACGAGTTTCCGACTTCGACGCCGCTCATGCGGGTCTGCGCGGAAAATGGAATGAAGTTCGCCTTCATCTCCGCAAGCTCGCGGCCGCGAATGCCGTACTTTTCCTTGGCCAGCACGACGATCGAACGTCCTTCCGGCGTCTCGTCGGCGAGCGAAGCGAGCTGCGCCGCGTCCGCCAGCTCCTGCTCGGTGACGCCGCCCACCGGCTTGAACTCGGTGGCCTGACGATTGCCGAGAGTAATGGTGCCGGTCTTGTCGAGCAGCAGCGTATCGACGTCGCCGGCGGCCTCAACCGCGCGGCCGGACATTGCGAGCACGTTGAAGCGCACCAGACGGTCCATGCCGGCGATGCCGATCGCCGACAGCAGCGCGCCGATCGTGGTCGGAATGAGCGTGACGAACAGTGCAACGAGGACCACGACCGAGATCGAGCTTCCGGCATAGTGGACGAAGCTTGGAATCGTTGCCGTCGCAAACACGAAAATGATGGTCAGCCCGATCAGCAGAATATTGAGCGCGATTTCGTTCGGCGTTTTCTGCCGTTCGGCTCCCTCGACCAGCCGGATCATGCGATCGAGAAAGGTCGAGCCGGGCGCAGCGGTGATGCGCACGCGGATCCAGTCGGACAGCACCTGCGTGCCGCCGGTGACCGCAGAGCGGTCGCCGCCGGACTCACGGATGACAGGCGCGGACTCGCCCGTGATCGCCGCTTCGTTGACCGAAGCCATGCCGACCACGACTTCGCCATCCGAGGGAATCATGTCGCCGGCTTCCACCAGAACGACGTCGCCGACCTTCAGGTTGGTGCTCGGCACCAGACGGTAGCTCTGCTGGTCGCCGGCGCCGGTAAGCAGTTTGGCCTGCGTCTCGGTGCGCTGCCGCCGCAGAGTGTCGGCCTGCGCCTTGCCGCGGCCTTCTGCGACCGCCTCGGCGAAATTGGCAAACAGCACGGTGAACCACAGCCAAAGGATAATCTGGAATTCGAATCCGATGCGTCCGCCGCCGGTGATCAGGTCGCGAATGAGGATCACCGTCGTGAGCATGGTCACGATCTCGAGCACGAACATGACCGGATTTTTGATCAGCGTGCGCGGATCGAGCTTGACGAAGGCAGAGCCAATGGCCGGCATGACGATCTTCGGATCGAACAGGGCCGATACGGGCATGCGTTTGCGCAATTGAGAGGTTTCCATCGAAGTGACTCCGAGAGCCTAATTGGAAGCGAATAGGGTGCCGGCGTTCTGGGCGAGCTGCTCGACGATCGGCCCGAGTGCCAGCGCCGGGAAGAACGTCAGGCCGCCGACAATCACGATGACGCCAATGACCAAACCGACGAACAATCCTCCTGTTGTCGGAAACGTGCCGGAAGATGCCGGGATCGACTTTTTGGCGGCGAGCGAGCCGGCAATCGCCATGGTCGGGATGATCATCCAGAAGCGGCCGACAAACATCGCGACAGCGCCAGTGAGATTGTAGAACAGCGTGTTGCCGTTGAGGCCGGCGAAGGCCGAACCGTTGTTGCCGTCCTGAGAAACGTAAGCATAAAGCACCTCAGTGAAGCCGTGTGGTCCGGGATTGTTCATTGAGGCGACCGCGGACGGCACCATCATGGCGACGGCAGTCCAGCCGAGATACATCAACGGGAGAATTAGGATGGCGAGCATCGCCATCTTGACCTCCTTGGCCTCAATCTTCTTGCCGACATATTCTGGCGTGCGGCCCACCATCAATCCGGCGACGAAAATCGCGATGATGACGAACAGCAGCATGCCGTACATGCCCGAGCCGACGCCGCCGAAGATGATCTCGCCGAGCTGGATGTTGATGAGTGGGATCATGCCGCCGAGCGCCGTGAAGGAATCGTGCATAGCGTTGACCGCTCCGCACGACGCGTCGGTGGTGATCACCGCGAACAGCGACGAGGCGACGATACCGAACCGGACTTCCTTGCCCTCCATGTTGCCCCCGGTAAGGCCGAGTGCGTTGAGCGCCTCGTTGCCATACGCTTCGGCGGCGTAGCAAGCGACCACGCCGGCGAGGAACAGGATGCCCATCACGGCGAAGATGGCCCAGCCTTGGCGTTGCCTGCCGACCATACGGCCGAACACGTTGGTCAGCGCCGCGCCGATCGAAAAGATCGAGATGATCTGTACATAGTTCGACAATGCGGTCGGATTCTCGAACGGATGCGCGGCGTTGGCATTGAAAAAGCCGCCGCCATTGGTGCCCAGCATCTTGATCGCGATTTGCGAAGCAACCGGCCCGAGCGCGATGGTCTGCTTGGCGCCTTCCAGCGTGGTTGCGTCCACGAAGGGGCCAAGGGTCTGGGGAATACCCTGCCAGACCAGGAACAGCGCGTAGGGTACGCAGATCGGGATGAGGACGTAGAGCGTGCAGCGTGTGACATCGACCCAGAAATTGCCGACGGTGCGCACCGAATGCCGGGCGAAGCCGCGAATGACCGCGATGGCAAGCACGATGCCGGTTGCCGCCGACAGGTAGTTCTGATGGGTCAGCCCGAGCATCTGCACGAGGTTGGACATCGTGCCTTCGCCGCCGTAGTTCTGCCAGTTGGTGTTGGTGATGAAGCTCACCGCCGTATTGAAGGAAAGGTCGGGAGCAACGGCAGTTTGCCCCGCCGGATTGAACGGCAGTGCCGCCTGCACCCGCATCAAGATATAGAGAATCAGAAAGCCGCCGACATGAAACAGCAGCATGCCGACCGTATAAGTCACGGCATGCTGCTCCTGGCGTTCGTCGACGCCGCTGATCTTATAGATGGCGATCTCGACGGGACGCAGGATCGGCGAAAGCCACGTGCGCTCGCCGTTGAACACGCGCGTCATATAGGCGCCGAGCACCGGCGTGATCGCGACGATGATGACGCAGTAGAGCAGAATCTGCCCCCAACCGATGGCGGTCATGGTCGTTTGTCCTTCAGAACAGCTCGGGCTTGAGTAGCGCGTAGACCAGGTAGACTAGCAGCCCCGCAGTGACGAGGGCGGCGAGCGAATAGTCGAAGATCATGACGGCTCCCCTCAAAGTAGGTCGCAGGCGTAAACATAGGCGATCGACACAGCGAAGAAGGCAAAAGCAATCGCCAGCATGACGACGTCCAACATGGGAATGCTCCGGGCAAACGATGCAGCAGCTCGTAATAAATACCTATAAGCGCCACCGGCCCTTGACCCAGGTCAAAGCGCGCAAAAGTGCCGCCTGTCGCCGGGTAAGTGTCATTATTCGTGTAGGAATTCGAGAGGGTGGCGAGCGTAATCGTATAAGAATCCTATAAAGATCGCGCGCTTATGCCGCCTTTATGAAAATGCGGGCGCTCCCGTCTCGAATTCATATGGCCTTGCGCGCACATTCAGCGCAACGCAACGAAGACTGGAGGACCCCCATGGGCGTCATTCCTAGCAACACAGGCCGCAACGCGGAGATTGGGACGCAGTCGCGGCCGTTTTGGCAAAGAATTGCACAGGCGCTTGATCGCTTCATGGCTCAGCGCAGTCAGCGATCCGTCCCAGCGCCGGTGCTCCGTCAATCCAGAGCAGACATCAAGCGGTGCCATCGGCTGATAACTCAAGCCTCGCCGATTGCAGTTTCCGGGGGAAACCGGCCGGCCGCCACGCTCGGCCGCCGCTCCCATCCTACCAATCGACCGTGAACAAGCCGCGACAAGTGCGGGACACGGCGGGCGCCTACTTCTTTGAGATCGCACCGCGCTCGGGAAGCTTCTTCGCCATGGCGATCGAGGAATGGTGGAAGCTTGTCGCTGACGTCGCGCACGCGTTCGCTGGAAAGCCCAGTCGACCCGCTGATGCTATCGAGGAAAAGCGGTTGGGAGATCAATAGCGGTCTTTCGATCATCGTTCGCGCCCAACTCAATAACCGACGTAATGAGAAACACTTCCATGAAACAATCGGACAAGGCCTCTGAACCTCCCTCGTGCCTGCATCCGCCAGTTTTCATGCTTGGACGAGATAGCAGGGGGCACTGGGTCGCCCAGGAGCCGAGCGGGACGCGGGGTGGATTGTTTGTCAATCGCGGGGAGGCGCTCAAATTTGTAAAAAGCGAGAGCAGCGTACATCCGCACGCGATCGTTTGGGTCAGCGGCATTTTAGAACTCAATACCGGCTTTGCACCGGCGGTCAGATCGGAGCGGAAGTTTGCCGATAGCTCTTTCTCTCTTCGCAAACGATATATCGCCTGAGGCCGGACACTTTCCGTGTTTGCCATCGGCCGCCATATAACGAAATTGACGGGCTACGCGCCTGAACTTCCCACGCCGTTCACCGAGGATGACCGGGTCGATTACGAGACCTTCGAGTGGCTTCGCGACCTGCAGATCATGCATGGCGCGACAGCACTCGTGCACGACGTCCCGTCGCGGACAGTGCGCGGCCTGACCGATGAAAGCATGGCGCGGCTCGCCGAGGCACCGCGGATCATCGGACTCATGGACGCGACGGGCGACGCCGGCCGTCCATCGCGGCTGCGCGCCCAGGCCTCTCTCCGGCGACGACGCAACGGCTCTGGGATTCCTGGCTCAAGGCGGTGACGGCTGCATTTCCGTTGTCTCAAATGTCGCGCCGGGCCTTTGCTACGAATGTATCTTGCGTGGCGGCAGGGTCACATGATGCGCGCCCGCCAGACTACGATACCGCTCGCGCAATTGAGCGCCACCCTCGCCCGTGAAACGAACCCGGCCCCGCTCAAATACGCATTGAGTCTCTGCGGTCTGATGTCGCCCCGGGTGCGCTTGCCGCTCGCCTGCGTTACGGAAGAAACCCGATGCGAAATCTTGGTGGGCTGCAAACGCTCTGGAAGAAATATTCGGACTTTATGATCGAGCGGGTGCTTATGCCACCGAATCCTTTGGCCGCGGCACTTTAACGTGGTATTTCTACGTTACCTGCGAGGGTGAACATGCCCCAATCAGAGCAGACCGTTCAGCGTGAGGCCTCGCGCGCAATAGAGGAATGGCTGCTTTCCATTTTGCGTTTCGCCATCACTTTGGATGAGGTGGATCGCGCGACTGTTTTGGCTATGGCCGGCCACGTGGATGGCCGCGATTCCGGATTCACGTTCTTTGCGAGAACGAGCATCACGGTGTGCGATGCCATTGTCGCCAAGGATTGCGCAGAGGCGATGGCCGTATTGCGCGTCTTTATCCGCGCAATAGACCATGTTCGCCTCCGGCGGGCTTTTGAGGCTGTGCTCGATATCAAGACTCCCGGAACGGATCGACGCATAATTTCCACGCGCAGTCGGGAAAACCTGTGGAAAGGGCTCCCGGACGGCCGGGCCAGAACAGCGTCTTGGCGGTAACGCTACAGCGATTTGTCGTTTCAGAACGTAAATGATTTCAGATTCTTCTCGATCCGCTGCAAGATCGGCGTCTCGCCGTATTGGAATTTCGTTCCTGTGATCTGCTCGTACATGGCGATATAGCGGCGTGACAGCTCCTGGACCAGCTCCTGGGGCGCCGGCGGCAATGTGGCGTCGCGGTACGGATCGCAATTGTCGCGGAACCACAGCCGCAAGAATTCCTTGTCGAAATATTGCGGCTCTTCGTCGGCGGCAAAGCGTGCCGCGTAGGAATCCCGCTGCCAGTAACGCGATGAATCCGGCGTGTGAATTTCGTCGATCAGAACGAGCGCGCCGTTATCGTCGGTGCCAAATTCATACTTGGTGTCGACCAGGATGAGACCGCTCTTCGCCGCCACGTCCTGGCCGCGCGCGAACAGCTTCAGCGCCGTCTGTCTGATCCGATCGAATAGATCCTCTGTGATGAAGCCCTCGGCGATCATTTCTGCCGGAGAGAGAGTGCGGTCGTGCGCCGCCTCCTTCGTTGTCGGGTCGAAAATCGGCTGTGGCAGCCGTTGATTCTTGCGCATGCCGTCCGGCAGCACGGTACCGCCGAAATCGCGCAGTCCTGCCGCATACCTCGTCCACGCCGCGGTATCGGTCACGCCCGTCAGATAGCCGCGCACCACCGCCTCGACGGGGACCATCCTGCACTTTCGTGCGACCGTGACATTTGGATCCGGAATCGCAATCACGTGGTTGGGCACGATGTCTCTGGTTTTTTCGAACCACCACGCGCTCACTTGATTGAGCACTTGGCCCTTCCAGGGAATGTGCGCGATGATACGGTCGAATGACGAATGCCGGTCGGTCGTGATGAGCACGAGCTTGTCGCCGCATTCATACATATCGCGAACTTTCCCAGTCCTTTTTGGGCCGAGAAAGTCGAAATCGGTTTCTTCCAGAATGTCCATCCGGGTCCCGCGGTGGTCTGCGCCCCGACCGTTTTAAGCCATACGGCGTTGCGAGCAAGCCTAGTTCCCACAACTCGGTGCAAGTGACAGGCGCAGCTCGGATCGAATATGGTAGCGCATCGAAGGGACCCATAATGCGACAACCGCAGTCGATTCGCGTTCATCATGCTCCCATGGCAAGGGGCCTGACTGGGCGGCGCCGTGCCATGACCTGGACTACCGCAGTCGCCGCTGTTGTGCTCGCGCTCTTTCCGGCGGAATCCCGCTCGTCCCCGGTGATGAGGATCGGGAATTATTCGGCCCCCAGGCTATTCGCCGCGGTCGATTGGCAGCCTCCATGGTCGCTCCCGGTGCGGTTCCGCAATCATTGCCGCTACGACCCCATTCGCGGTCGCGGCTATTGCGCCAACCACTGCGGGCCCGATTATCAATTCTATTTCTGCTCGTCGGAATCGTTCGGCTGTTGCCATCCGGGCTATGGTTATTGCGATTGGAAGGGACACCTGCGTTGCGCGCCATGAACCGGGTTTCATTCGCCGCATCGATCCTCGCCTTCTGCTTCGCCAATGCCGCGATCGCTGCCCCGCAGGACGCGGCGGATTTCTACAAGACGCATACGGTCACGTTGGGTTCGCCGAACAGCGCGGGCGGCGGTTACGACATCTATGTCCGTGTGCTGGCGCGCCATCTCGGCAAGTATATTCCCGGCAATCCGAATATCGTTGTGCAGAACATTCCGGCCGCCGGCGGGATGGCGCTCGCCAATCAGCTTTACAATACGCTGCCGAAGGACGGCTCCTATTTCGGCATGGTGCGCGGCACCGCGATTCAGGAGGAAGTCTACAAATCGCCTCAGGTGCAATTCCGCGGCCGCAAGTTTGCGTGGATCGGCAACATGAACAGCGACCACGACGCCTGCATTGTGTCGGCCGGAAGCGGCGTGCACGCGATTGGCGACCTGTACACCCACCAGGTCGTCGCCGGCGCGTCCGGCGTGGGTGCGCAATCCTATTCGTTTCCCGTCGTCTATCGCGACCTGCTCAAAATGAAATTCAAGGTCATCTCCGGTTATCCGGGAACGCCGGAACGCATGATCGCGCTTGAGCGCGCCGAGATCACCGGGGCATGCGGCATCAGCCTGTCGCTGTTTCAGTCGCAGTTCAGCCGCTTCGTCAAAGAGGGAAAAATCCGCCTGATCGCTCAGGGGGCCATTCAAAGCGATCCGCGCTACCCGGACGTTCCGAATATCCTCGATCAAGCCAAGACCCCGGAATTGCGGCAGGCGCTCGAATTTCTCTATCTGCCGCTTGCGCTGGGACGCTCACTCGCCGCGCCGCCTGAAACTCCGAAAGACCGCCTCGACGTGCTGCGGGACGCTGTCGCGAAGACGATGCGGGACCCGGATTTTCTCGCCGACGCGAGGAAGCTCGATATCGATATTGCGCCAATGAGCGCCCACGAGACCCAGGCGGCGGTCGACCGGCTGTTCGCGACGCCGCCGGCGGTAGTTGCCCGAATCGAGGAGGCTTTGTCGCCTTGAGCAATCGAGCCTCGGCGCAGATCGGCTTTTCGGTGGCGGTTATGGACGGCAAGCGCCACCTCGTTTAAATTCCGCCAACCCCTCATGGAGACTGAAGAATCATGCTGACGGAACTTCATCACCAGGGCCGCTTTCGCTGGCCGGACAATGCCCGCGTCGCCGTAACGCTGACCTTCGATTTCCAAGGGGGCGAGGACGTACGGCCGCTGGCCGACGGCACGCGCGATCACGAGGAATACACCCAGTGCGAATACGGGCCGCACACGGGGATCTGGCGCATCTTGCGCATTCTCGACGAAGAGAAGGTCAAGGCGACCTTCATGACATGCGGGGCGATTGCCGAACGTTTCCCGGATGCGGTCAAGGCGATTGTCGCCAACGGCCACGAGATCGCCGGGCACGGCTATCACCACGAAGTCGCGCGCAACCTCACCCGCGAGCAGGAGCGGGAGGTGATGCGCAAGACCGTCGACATGATTCGCACCCGCACCGGACATCGGCCGTTCGGCTGGCGATCGTGCACGCAGAGCCCCAACAGCCTCGAGCTATTGATGGAGCATGGCTTTCTCTGGAACAGCAATTCGTTTTCTCACGACCTGCCGTTCCTGTGGCAGGCGAATGGCCGCGTGTTGGTTGAACTGCCGCGGCAGCCGTTCGGCGACGGCCGGACCTACCAGCACCGCAACAACGATGCCGGCAATCCGCACGATACATTGCTGATCTGGAAGGCGATGTTCGACGAATTCCACGACGAGTCTAAACTTGCGCCGACCTACTGCCCGTTCCAGTTCCATCCGTATATTTCCAGCCGGCCCGGGCGCGCAAAGACCTTGCGCAGCATCATCCAGCACATGAAAGCCGCCGGCGGCGTCTGGTTCGCGCATGGCAGCGAAGTCGCACGCTGGTGTCTCGACGAAATCTACAAGGTCGATCGTGCGGCCGCCGTGCCGCTCCGCGCCGCCGCGTCGTAACGGCCCATTCGGGAGCTGCTCTCTCACCCGTTCGCCGTCGCTCGCAGGATGACGGCGATGATGGCGCGCGCCGATTGCGTCACGATCTGCGAGAGGACGTCCAGGTTCAGCCCGAACCGCGCGCCGAGCATCGGCAGCACGATGAGGAGCGCGATCAAAAGCACCAGGCCGTACGGTTCGATGCGGGAGAATGGTCTCGCCAGCACCTGCGGTAGCAACCCGACGAGAATCCGTCCGCCGTCAAGCGGCGGAACGGGAATAAGGTTGAAGACCGCGAGCACAACGTTGAGAATGAGCGAGTTCCTCAGATTGTCGGCAACGAATTGTCCGACCACGTCCGGGGCGTAATCGAGCAGATGGAAGGCCGCCGCTGACAGCGCCGCCAGAACGAGGTTGATCGCTGGCCCGGCGGCCGCGACCAGAATCGCGTCGCGGCGCGGGTGGCGCAGCGCACGGAAATTCACAGGCACCGGCTTGGCGTAGCCGAACAGGAACGGCGAGTGCGCCAGTAGCAGCAGCACGGGCAGCACGATGGTGCCGAACGGATCGATGTGCTTGAGTGGATTGAAGCTTACCCGGCCGAGGCGCCACGCGGTGTCGTCGCCCAGCAGATGCGCGACGAACCCGTGCGCCGCCTCGTGAAAGGTGACGGCGATCAGGATCGGCAGCAGCCAGACCGAGATTTGAAGCACGATGAAATTGAACGGTTGGTCCATGGCCGCAGCTGCCGAAGCACCGCTTTTTTATTGTCCCGCCATGGCTTTATCAGCAGGATGGCGGTCCTGCCAACCGCGGCCTTGACCGCGATCCGGAACAGGTGCGAACCAGCCGTATTGGTTTAATCGGCTAGGTCCGGCTGCCTGCCGGCAGGAGTAGGCACGCCAGGCCGGGAGACGAGCATGAACTACGGCAAGAAATTCATCGTTGCGCCAGGCGCCAAACTGCGCCTCAGCAAGATCGACCCCTTTTACTGCGGTAAGCACGGGTCGCACGACAGTGCGGTCGAGGAGACCGCCAAGGGCGTGGCCCGCATCAATAAGCTGCAGTACCTGCTTTACGCGGACGCCTCGCGATCGCTGCTGATCGTGCTGCAAGGCCTGGACGCGGCCGGCAAGGACGGCGTGATACGTCATCTGTTCAGCGGTATGAATCCGCAAGGCACGTTTGTCGCCCCCTTTAAGCAGCCGAACAAGACGGAGCTGGCACACGATTTCCTCTGGCGCGTGCACAAGAGTGCGCCGGGGAAGGGGCAAGTCGTGATCTTCAACCGATCGCACTACGAGGATGTCCTTGTGGTGCGCGTGCACAAACTGGTGCCGCGTGCGATCTGGTCGAAACGTTACGATCTGATCAACGGCTTCGAGAAAATGCTGAGCGAAAACGGCGCCTGTATCCTGAAATTCTATCTGCATATCACTCCCGACGAGCAGCTGGAGCGATTCAAACAGCGGCTCGACGATCCGGCGCGGCAATGGAAGATCAGCGAAAGCGATTATTCCGAGCGCAAGCTGTGGCCGAAATACATCGACGCCTACGAGGAAGCGCTCGATCGCACCAGCACCAAGCATGCCCCGTGGTACGTCATTCCGTCGAACCACAAGTGGTTTCGCAATCTGGCTATTTCGCAGATCGTCGCCGATGCCATGGATGACATGGGCTTAAAGCTGCCAAAACCGAGTGTCGACTTGGCGGAGATCCGGCGCAAGTATCACGCTGCCAAACGCGAAACGGATGAGCGAGAAAAGAGCTGACCGAGCGGCCGGACACCAAAATGTGCAGGAAGCCCCGGCGCCGTAGTCGCTGGGGCTTCCCGCGATGCTAGGCCTCCGCAACGGAGGCACATCAGCTACTGTGAAGCGTTGTTGCCCTTCGAGGTGTCAGGCACCCAGGTCGTCGTCTTGCTGTCGTACTTGAAGCCGGGCGCGGACTCCAGGGCGTTTTTGGTCGTGTTCATCGTCAGATAGATCGAGTTGTTCTTCGTCGTCCGTTTGATGGCGCTGAAGTCGACCGCGACATCCTTTTCGCCGGCGCCGAGAAAGCCGCCGACGCCGACGATCACGGAACTGACCTTGCCGTCAGGAGCCACCAGCACGTCCATGATCTCGCCGATCTTGGTGTTCTGCGGGTCGTAGACGTTCTGCTTGTACCAGTCGGTTACGGTAACGCTGTCCGACGGAATACTGGTCATCAGGTCGGTGGCCGCCATGGCGGCGCCGCTTGCGAGCAGCAAGCCGGCGCCAAGCGCGAGAAGGGGAAGGCGTTTCATGGGAGTTGACTCCGTATTGGTTGTTGACACCCCACTCCAACGCGCGAACTGAAACTTTGTGCCCGCCATCCAAAAAAAGAGCGGCGGATGGTGCATTCAAAAAGATGCCCTGGCGGTGATTCGTCCGGCAAGGATCGTCGCACCGCAGCGGAAACTTTATCGACCCGTGCGCGTTTGTTTTGGCTGTCCTCGGCAGAAGCCCCGGCGGCCGTGTGGTGTCTATTTGTGCCGCGCAACACGACGGCCACCGTCATTTTCAATCCATGACGGTAGCGGCCTCCACCGATCAGGACGTCCTTGAGAGCTTGCCCCTTCCGGGCTAACGTTGCCGCAAACTGGCGGGAAGGAAACGTTAATGCAGGACACGATCGACATCGAGGTCACGCCATTGGCTGCCGCGTGCGGCGCCGAGGTCAAAGGCATTGATCCCTCGAAGCCGCTCAGCGCCCGCGAGGTCCAGGCCATCAGGGACGCCTGGAACAAGCACCTCGTGCTGGTGTTCCGCGGCTATCAGCTTTCGCAGGACGACCAGCTGCGCTTTGCATCCTATTTCGGGGACCTCGGCAGCCGCAAGAAGGCGCCAGAACCGCTGCGTGCCCGCGCCGAGGGCGTGCAGCAGGATCACGAGAAGGTCCTGCTCGTCACCAACATCAAGGTCGACGGCCAGCCGATCGGCGCATTCGGCGACGGCGAGTTCTGGTTTCACATCGATTCCGGTTATTCGGCACGACCGTACAAATACACCTTCCTCTACGCGCTCGAACTGCCGTCGCGCGGCGGCAACACCATGTTCTCCAATATGTACAAGGCCTACGAGGCGGTGCCGGCGGCGTTGAAGGCAAAGCTCAAAGGCAAAAAGGCGCTGCACATCCACGAATATAACCGCGCCAAGCAGGCGAGTTCGGCGGGCGATATCAGCGGCATCCCGCATTTCTATCACCCAGTCTTTGTTACCCATCCGGAGACCGGAGGGAAGACGCTGTTCGTCGACCGGCTGATGACGACCCGGATCGAGGGCGTGAGCGAGGCTGAAAGCGACGGCATACTCGAGCAACTCTACGATATCGGCGAACGCCGCGAATTCATCTTCGAGCACGAATGGCAGCTTGGCGACTTTCTGATGTGGGACAACCGCTGCACCATCCACGCGCGCACCGATTTTCCCAAAAACGAGCGGCGGCTGTTGCGCCGCTGCACTGTCGAGGGCGAGCCGTTATATGAATGATCCGCTCGTCATTGCGAGCAGCGAAACGACCAGGCGATTCGGGCTTTGAAGGCTGGATCGCTTCGCGCCGTTCGCAATGACGTCGCTGAACCGAACTGTCACGAGGATATCAGCTATGCCGAATTCCCGTTTGCCGGTATTCGATGGATTCGTCGCGGATCTGCGCGCCATCTGGTCGAGCGATGACGACGACGGACGTCGCATGGCGAAAGCCAAGCCGCTGCTGGAACGGCTCGTGATGGATCCAGCGCTCAAGGCGCATTCGGCGGCATGGCCTTCGACCGAGGGCCGCAAGAATCTGTTGTTCTACGTCGATCCCGACTATCACTTCGTCATCAACGGCGTGGTGCGCGTGCCGGGACGGACCGGCAGCATTCACGACCACGCCGATGCCTGGGTGCTGTACGGCGTGCTCGACGGCACCGAAAGCCTCGAACGATTCGACCGGCTCGATGACGGCAGCCGTCCGGGCTATGCCGAGGTTAAGCTGTCGTCCATCACGACCGGCTCTCAGGGCAAGGTCGATCTGGTGCCGCCGCGCGCGATTCATGCGGAGCAGGGCGGCCCGACCCGCTCGGTCGCAGTCATCGTGCGCAGCCAGAAACTCGGCGAAGGCACCGTGCTGCAGCACCGTTACGACAGCGATACCGGGACGGTGGTCGAGCAATACGGGCCGACGCAAATCCCATATGAACTGAGCGCGTAACCCCGTCCGGCGATGGCAACGGCGTCCGTCATCGCGCCAATACCCTCGCAGGATCGCGAACGCGCCGCGGCGTTCGACCTCAAGCGGCTTGATCAGGTCTTCCTCGACGATCCGTATCCGACCTACCGGGCGCTGCGCGAGCACGACCCGGTGCACCGCATGCCGGACGGCTCGTATTTTCTGACGCGCTACGACGATCTCGTCGCCGTCTATCGCGACGCCAAGACCTGGAGCTCGGACAAGAAAGTCGACTTC
Source organism: uncultured Alphaproteobacteria bacterium (assembly GCA_963729965.1). Lineage (GTDB taxonomy): Bacteria > Pseudomonadota > Alphaproteobacteria > Rhizobiales > Xanthobacteraceae > BOG-931. Next base: position 636,889 of record CAVSPX010000014.1, on the reverse strand, counting down.
AGACCGAATTTCGACGACAGCCTGTTGTACGAGCATCATACGACGAGCCTCGTCTTCAACGATCCGCCGGTGCACACGCGGGTGCGAAAACTGCTCGGCCCGGCGTTTTCGCCGCGCGCGCTCAAGGCGCTGCAGCCGCGCATCGAGGCACTGGTCGACCGGTTGCTCGACGCGGCGGCCGAGCGCGGCAGCATCGACATGATCGACGACTTCGCTGCCGCCATTCCGGTGCAATTGATCGGCGATCTGTTGGGCATTCCCGACGACGAGCGCGGGCCGTTGCGCGGCTGGTCGCTCGCCATCCTCGGCGCGCTTGAACCGGTGCTGTCGGGCGAGCAATTCGACGCCGGCAACCGCGCGGTCGCGGAATTCAAGACCTACCTGGGCGGCGTCATCTCGCGACGGCGGTGCGATGGCGCGCGCGATGATCGCGAAATTCTCTCGACCTTGGTCGGAGCCAGCGAACTTGCCGCGGACAGCGGTAAGGGCGAGCACCTGTCCGAACTCGAACTCCTGCACAATTGCATTTTTCTGCTCAATGCTGGTCACGAGACCACGACCAATCTGATCGGCAACAGCATTCATTTGCTGATCGAGCATCCCACAGTGCGGCGCGATCTCGCGGCGCATCCGGAACTGATCGAAACTGCGGTCGAAGAATTTCTGCGCATGGAAAGCTCCAATCAGCTTGGCAATCGCCGCGCCACCCGCGACGTGGAAGTCGGCGGCGTAACGTTGCTCGCGCAGAGTTACGTGCATCTGTGCATCGGCGCGGCCAATCGCGACCCCGCACAGTTCGCCGATCCAGACCGGCTCGACATCCGCCGCGAGCCCAACCGGCATGTTGCCTTCGGCGGCGGCATTCATACCTGCGCCGGCAATTCGCTCGCCCGTATGGAAGCGCAGGTCGCGCTAGGGAAACTGGTGAGGCGCTTTACCGATATCGAACGCGCCGGCGCCTTCGCGCGCGGCGGCCGCGCGCGCTTCCGCGGCTTTCGGCACTATCCGGTCGCGCTGCGCTGAATTGGGGCGGCTGCTTCGGCGCGATTTGCGAAGGAGGCTGTCTAGCGCGATAGGTGGTCCATCGGAATTTTAATATGGACGCTCAATCCGTGCGGCGACCAGGTGCGCTCCAGCGATCCGCCGTGGCTCGCAATGGTGTTTTCGACAAGCGTTGAGCCGAAGCCTGTCTTGGCGGGCGGTTCGATTTCGGGTCCTTTTTCTTCCCGCCATGTCAAATCGAGATTTGCGCCGCCGACCTTCCAAATGACGCTGACCGAACCGTCTGCCACGCTGAGTGCGCCGTATTTCGCCGCATTGGTCGCCAATTCGTGAAAGATCAGCGCGATGCTGTTGGTGGCGCGCTCGCCGAGATGAATTGTCTCGCCGTGGGTATTCGGGGAACGATAAGGCCGTAAAACAGCGTCGATCAACTCGCCAAGTGCGACGCCTTCCACCTTCAAATCCGGGTTAAATGACCTGCGCACCAAACCGTGGGCGACCGACAGCGCGTGCAGTCGCCCGCTCAGGCTCTCGGTCATCTCCTCTTTGGTATGCGAAGCATTCGACGTGAATCGGATCATGCTGTCTGTTATGGCGAAGAGGTTTTTGATGCGATGGCCCATCTCCTTGGCGAGCGTCTCTTGCTCCTCGAGCGCCTTCTTCAACTGAACGTCCGATTGAACCATGCGCAGCGCGACGCCGGTGAAGGCCGCGAGTTCTGTCATGACCCGCTCGTGCCCGCTGTTGAAGTGCTGTTTTTCTCCGGCGACGATCCAGAGCGTGCCGATCGGCGTCGAGACATTGATCAGCAGCGGGACGAGCAGGACTTCCGGTACTGTGATGTTGGCCTCGGCAATCCAACCGTAGACCCGCTCGGGCCGCGCCATCAGGATTGGGCTGCGGCTATCGATGCAGACCCCGCACGGGCTGAAATTCCTCGGCGTGGTCGCCCCTTCGAAGACTGCGAGCTTTCCCACAAGCCCCAGCCAGCGAAACACATCTCCTTCAAGCACGCTGATGCCCGCGGAATCCGCTTCGCAGATGTCCATCGCCTGCTTCACGAGCCGGGGTAGCAATCGCTCCGGATGGTCCGCCATCTGCTGCGCGAGGTCCTGGAGGGCGAGTTTTTCGCGCAAATAGTCGGGCGCAGGAGATGCGCGTCGCAGCAACTCGTGCGTAATGGAAATGTCCGCAACGGTGGCAGGCATCCTAATGTTGCTATGCACGGCTCACCCCTGAACATGCCGCAACTATGGAATGTAGCTCTTCAGCGCGGCCTATCGGCAGTCTGCAAACCTAACCGAAGTGATCGCAGCCCGGCGCTCCAATCCACCTACGTAATGCACGACCGGGCGTGCAGTTCCATCGAAGATTAACATCCGCTAAGTGTCTGTCCGAGAACAAGTTGAATCCAATGAATCATTTGTGATTCAAGAGTGGTGGCCTGATTCGAGGATGGTCACCGATGTGGACGGCGAAAAACCGCAGGCGTTACGACCGTAGCGCGCTACGATATCCGAGCGATCTGACCGACGACGAATGGGCGCATGTCGAGCCGTTTATTCCACCGGCCAAGCGTGGTGGTAACAAGCGGCACGTCGACGTGCGCGAAGTGATGAACGGGATCATGTATGTGTTGAGCACGGGGTGCCAGTGGCGGGCGATCCCGAAAGATCTGCCGCCACGCAGCACTCTTTTCGACTATCTTGATTTGTGGAGCTACGACGGCACGCTCGATCGGATCCATCACGCCCTATATGTGGAGTGCCGCGAGCAAGGCGAACGAGAGGCCAGTCCCACCGCCGCCATCATCGATAGCCAAAGCGTGAAGAGCGCTGAAAAAGGGGGGCCTGCATCGATCCGCCTGGCTATGATGCGGGCAAAAAGATCAAGGGCAAGAAGCGCCATATTCTCGTAGATACGCTGGGTTTGTTGCTCCACGCGATCGTTCATCCCGCCAATATCCAGGATCGCGACGGTGGCGTCCTGCTCCTTGCAACCCTTTTCGGGATGTATCCCTTCTTGAAAAAGTTGTTTGCCGACGGTGGCTATCAGGGGCCGGAATTCCAAAAGGCCTTGGCGAAAATTCTGCCTCACCTCGAAACTGAAATCGTCAAGCGCTCTGATCACGCCAAAGGTTTTGTCATTCTCCCACGCCGTTGGGTCGTCGAACGTACCATTGCGTGGCTCAACCGTTGCCGACGGCTCGCGAAGGACTGGGAGAACCTCAATCGCAAGGCGCTGTCGTTCTTGCGCCTCGCATCAATCCGCCTCATGCTGCGAAAACTTTGTAATCCGGCCTGATGTTCCCGGACAGACTCTAAGTAATTGTAGCGCCTTGCCAATCCGGCGAGCATCGCGCGCCTGATCCCGCTGGGAAGCGTGGCATCAGCTGCGCCAGCGAACGGCAATCAGGGCCGTCGCTATCTGCCGTTCACTCGTGATTGGCGCCGACCGAGAGATAGGCGCGGACCGTGCCGTATCCGGTCGGCTTACGGACGTCCGTGGTGACGTAGCCGCTCGCCGATGCGGCCGTCGTCCCTGTTCCAGCCCCGTTGAGGGCGTTCCAGTTCACGCCGCCGCTATGGGCGCCGGACTGGGCTCGAACCCAGCCGCCAATCTTCATGCACATATCGGTGCCGGGCACACGGCGGAAGCCTGCGCCGTAAGCACTGCAGCTCTTGGCCTGACCTAGCGGCCTGGTCTTGCCGTGAAGTTCGGCTGCCTGCGCCGGGCCGATCGCAAGCCAAACGGCTGCGCAGCTGAGGGCGAGTATTTGGAAGATTCTCATTGCCTTTTCCGTAAGTCCCCAGGGGCGGTGACGACGTTAGCCTACCCACTGATCGAGAGCAAAAGATTCTGCCACCTGCGAAGACGGTCGCGCGTCAGATCACTTCCTCGGTCTTATCGTCGGTCTCGCCGTAGCGGCGCAGCGTCGCCGGTTTGGTCCCGGCGTAGAACTTGTCGAGGCCGGGCGCGATCTTGGCGTTCTCGCGCTCGAACAGCGAGTTGCCATCAAGGTCGCTTTCGACCAGGAACGGACCGAAGTTTTCAACGTCGAGCACCCACACCGCCTGAGCGAGGCCGAGTTCTTCGAGCCAATAAACTTTGACGACGCGCTTGATGCCGCGGCCAAGCAGCGCGCCGGTGCCATAGCCAACCGTTGTCAGATAGATCGCGTTGTTAGGAATGAAGAATTGCCGATATGTCGCCGACGTCATCCCACCTTTGCCGATGATAACGTTGCAGCCGGAGATCTTGAAAAAGCCCTCGAGCCATTTGGCGAAGCGGAACGAGGCGGTGGCGGTGACGGCGCCGACCTTATAAGTGCCGTCCGGCGCAATGCTGGCGGCGGGCGAGCAGTGAAAGCTCGCGGTACCGAGCGCGTCCTTGCCGGCCGGCATGCCGAGCCCGTCCTCGACCGCGCGCTTGTAAACGCCTTCGCGGCCGGTGAAGAGCCGCCCGGTCAAATAGGCGACCGAACCAATTTCAAGCTCGCGCAAGTCCGCAGTGGAGGCGGGCAGGGCGAGGTGAACGGTTTTCAGATCGGACATTTTATTCCGCCGCCTCTGCCGCTTGCTGGCCCCACTCGACGGTTTCGCGGCGCATGTAGTCGGTGAACCACATCGGGTCGGTGCGGAACGCAGCCTTGCCGTCGGCCGAGACGCGCGCACAGGCGCGGCGCGACGACAGGCAGAACATATGCACCGACATCGGCATGCCGCCGGTGTGGCAATAACCGACTTCGATGTGGCAATCGATTACCATCGAGGAGCCGACAAAACCCATCGCGCCCATGCCGATGGAATTGCCGAGTTCCTTGAACTCTTCTTCAAGGGCGGCGATGCGCGGATCAGGATTGCGCGAGCCGACGACGCGCAGGCACGACGCCTGCTTGCCGAGCACCACGGATGTGTCCTTCGAGCCGCCGAGCCCGATGCCGACGATGGCCGGCTGGCAGGCGAGCCCGCGCTTGCCGAAGCCGATCAGCGTGTCGAGATAAAACCGCTTGATGCCGTCGAGGCCGTCGCCGGGAAACAGCATGCGGTAATCGGTGCCGAACAGTCCGCCCTTATGCACGGTGGTCAGTTCGATCCACTCGGCGTCGGGGTGAAACGCATATTCGATCTCGGGCGCGCCGATGCCGACATTATTATTATGGTCGGTGCGCCACAGCGGATGCACGCGGTTCGGCCGCAGCGGTACATTGGCGGTGGCGCGCGCGGTGGCGCGGCGCAAGGCCGCTTCCAGGGCCACCGGGCCGCCTTCGATGCGCGCGTCGTTGCCGATCTTCACGTACCAGCGCGGCAGGCCGGTATCGCCGCACATGGCGCGGCGATCTTCCTTGGCGGCCTCGTAGTTTTCCAGCATCGCCTTGATGACGAAGGCGGACAGGTCGCCCTTTTCGGTGTTGGCGCAGCGACGCAGGCCGTCGAGATAATCCTCGGGGATTTCGATGGCGGCTTTGGCCATCAAGTCCTCGGCGGTGCGCTGGATGGACGAGAGGGGAATCATGTCTTTCTGTTCTCTCTATTCCGCCGCGACTTGATCGCGCAAAAGCGTCTCGCCGGGTTTGACATGTGTGAACGCGACCGGCTCAGTGCCGATGTCGACGCCGGCCTGTGTCTGCCGCGCCACGGTGAACCACGACGTAGCGAGATCGCCCGGCTCGGGAAAATCGGAGCGGAAATGGGCGCCGCGTGAATTCTCGCGCTTTAGCGCCGCGTGCGCAATCACCCGGCTGATCTCGGTGAGCGAGCGCAGATTGAGCCAATCGTGCCAGGTGAGATTGAAGCAGCGGCCGGCGTCGGCGACGCCGGTAGCCAAAAGTTCCGCCTCGATTGCGTCAATGGCGGCGAGGCCGCGTTGCAGGCCGGCACGGTCACGCACCACGCCGATATCATCCCACATGGCATTGAGCAGCTTTTCGCGCAGCGCATTGAGGTCGCCCGCCTTTTGGCCGAACGGGTGCAGCGCCCGCGCCATCTCGGCGTCGAGTGCGTTCGCGTCGGGTTTGCGATGGCCGGGCTTCTCGCTCGCGATCCAGCGCGGCATCACGTCGCCGGCAATGCCGCCGAATACCGTCGAGTTGGCGACGCCGTTGCCGCCGAGCCGATTTGCGCCGTGCATGCCGCTGGCGTCCTCGCCGGCGACAAACAGGCCGGGTTTCTCCGTCGCGGTGTCGACCTCGCAGATCACGCCGCCCATGAAATAGTGTGCAGTCGGCACCACCTCGACGAGGCCGCCGGCGAGATCGAAGCCGCAGTCGCGGCAGCGCTCGACCATGCCCTTGAATTCCTTGGCGACTCGCTCCGGCCCGAGATGACTCATCTTGATATAGACGCCGCCGTTTCGCGTGGTGCGGCCGGCGCGCATCTCGGCATAGATGGCGCGGCTGACGACGTCGCGGGTGGCGCGCTCAAGCTTTGGATCGTAATCGCCCATGAAGCGCTGCATGGCGCCGTTCAGCAGATGCCCGCCCGAGCCGCGCAAGCCCTCTTCAAGCACGGTACCGGTCATGCGCGTATCCGGTCCGGCGAGCAGTCCGGTCGGATGGAACTGCACCATCTCCATGTCGCGCAGCGGCAGGCGGAAGCGCAGCGCCATGGCGAGCCCGTCCATGCTCTTGTCGCCGGACGGCGTGTGATAGCGGTACATGGTCGGGCCGCCGCCGGTCGCGAGCAGCACGGCTTGCGCCGCGACGAAGCGAAATTCGCCGGAACGCACGTCGACCAGCAGCGCGCCGGCAAGAGCGCCGTCGGCGGACGGAATGAGCGCGACGGCGCGGTGCTCTTCCAGCCGTCGGATCGCCGGCCGCGCCCATACCTGCTCCATCAGCCGGTTGATGATCTCGATGCCGGTGAGGTCGCCCTTGTGCACGGTACGATCGAAGGTCTGGCCGGCAAACGCCTTGCCATGCAGCGTGCCGTCGGGATTGCGATCAAAGAAGCAGCCGACCTCGTTTTCAAGTTCGTGGATGCGCTCGATGGCGGTGGAGACGAGCGTCCAGGCCAGCGCCTGATGCGGCAGCCACTTGCCGCCCTCGATCGTGTCCATGAAATGCCGCTCGACCGAGTCGCCCGGATTGAGCGCGACGTTGTAGCCGCCTTGCACCATGCGGGTGCAGCCGCATTTGCCGAGCAGCCCCTTGCTGACGATCGTGATGTCGAGATCGGGATTGGCTTTGTGCGCATGCAGCGCGGCGAACAGCCCGGCGCCACCGGTGCCGAGAATGAGAATGTCGGTTTTCAGCCGCTCGATGTTCATCTCTCAGAACACCCGCACCAGAAACACGAAGGCGACAAGCGCCGACACTGTCGCGGCCAGCATGGCGAGCCGCTTCTGGCCGTCATGCCAGTCGAAATTCTCGATCACCAGCACGCGCAGGCCGCCGAGCAGATGAACCGTGAGCAAGAACACCAAGCCGCCCTCGGCGAACTTCACCAGCGGCTGGTCGCTCCAGCGTAGGAATGCGTCGAGCCGCGCGCCGCCGTGAAACGACAGGCCGAGCACGAAGAAGTGGATCGGCAGAAAAATCGCCAGCGCGAGGCCGGACAGCCGATGGATCATGGCGGCGAGCCACAGCGCGCTGCCGCGATGCTTGGTGGCCGGCGCGCTCACATCGCCACCAAAGCGACGACGGCGTGGAAGCCGAGCAGCGCCAGTACGATGCCGACACACACAGCGCACCAGCCTGCGGTACGGTCGCCGAGCGGCGACCATTCGGTCAGGATGTTGCGCAGCCCGATCGAGGCGTGGATCGAAACGGCGGCGACCAACACGCCGTAGAACGACGCCCACGCTGCACTGCCATGGGTGCGCGACAGAATGTCGGCCGCTGTCAGCTGCTGGCGTGTCGCGTAGAAAATGACGGCGATGTGCACGAGCACAAACGGCACCATCAGCGCCGCCGTCGCTCGCTGCCAAACATAGAGCCGCACGCTCATGCTTTCAGCTCGCCTTTGAGATAGGCCGTGGCGGAGCGCCGCTTGAGCCTGGCGATCGACGCGGTCGGATTGAGGGCGAGCGGGCAATGCTCCTGGCAGGATTGGTGCGAATGGCAAGAATGGCAGCCGCCGGAGGCCGCGACTGCCGCAAGCCGGGCCGGATTGGCGGCGTCGCGCTCGTCATTGACGAGCGTCCAGGCGCGGTTAAGCGCCGCCGGGCCCAAATAGCTGGCATTCCACCGCACCGTGTCGCAGGCGGCGTAGCAGACGCCGCAATTGATGCATTCGATAGCGGCGTTGGCCGCGATGCGCGCGGCGCTGTCCGGTCTGATCCGCGCCATCGCCTCGGCGCGGGTCTGCGATGGCGCGAATACGCCTTTCGCCTGCTGCCATTTTTCGAAAAACGGCTGCATGTCGGTCGCCAGATCCTTGATGACCGGAAGGTTGTCGAGCGGGCCGATCTGCAGGCGGCCGCCATCGGCGACCTTGGCGACATGAGTGCGGCAGGTCCAGCGCGGGTGGCCGTTCACCGTCATGGCACAGGACCCGCACATGCCGACCCGGCAGGCGAAGCGGTACGACAGCGTCGGATCGATATGGCGCTGCACGTAGGTGACAACGTCGAGCACGGTCTGGCTCTCGCGCCGCGGCACGCTGTAGGTCTCGTAGTGGCCGTCCGCGCCGCCGCGCCACAGCGACACCGACAATTGCATAGCTGGTTCCGGCATGGGTCTCCCTTGGCGCGAGTCTCCGCCCGCGTTGCCCGCCAAATTAGCGCCAAGTCCGGCGCGAAGGCCAGCTATGTCGGCCAACCCCGATGGTCGCATACCGGCGGATTTGCTCAATTTACGGGCCGATAAAGCGCGGGCAGTCGGGGCGGGAGCCGCCGCAGCAGGTGAACGGAACCTCGCCGCCGGGAAAGAAATGCTCGCGCTTGACTTGTTTGCGTGCAGCTTCGCGGGCGATCTCATAGAGCGTTGGAATTGTGTCGGGGTCGTCCATTCCTTGCAGGCGCGTTATCTCCTTGTCGCTTAGCTTGAGCCCCAGATTTTGCGTCAACCAGGCATTTTCGAGGCGGAGATCGTATCGCGCGAAGCGAAACCATTTGCCGCCCGGAGGAGTGTCGCCGCAGAGCGTGCGCACCTCGGAATTGATCGTCCAGCACGTCAGGCATTCGCCGAGCCACTGCATCTGGGCCAGCGCTTGATTTTGCGTATCCGTCATGATCGACAGCAATGCGCCGATCGCCAGGCGCAACGGTCCGGCCCAGCCAAGTTCGCTGAACGATACCTTCGTTCGGTAGCTTCCGGTGCCAATGGAAATGACCGTGAGGTTCTCGGCGCCAAGCGGCCAGCAAATGCCGAGCCGCTTGAATGTGACCATCATCAAAAGCGCGACAACCGGATTGTTATGCGGCGTAACGCCGCCGTCGACGAAAAGGCCGTGCGTATCCGCGCTGGGGCCGCTCTTTGAGAACATGCCGTAAATCGCCCGCACCTTGCTCAACGCAAGGCTAAGCAAGGGAAGACCGCTGAGATTGGCCTTCACTTGACCCAGCGGATCGTGCGGCGCGTTATCGGTGATCGCGATGATTTCCGGATCGAAATAATGCGGCGCCGCCGTGCTCGCGCGCACCAGCGTGCCAAGCTTGAAATGTCTATTACCGATGTGGCCCCGGCTCGGCGGGGTCGGCGGCTCGTCCTCCCAATACGGCGCCTTTTTGTTGTTGGCCAGGATCCAAGGGCTGCCGGTGTCCATGCGTTTTGAGATGATGGCGAGGCCGGTGATCAGTTCGGGGCTGTCGAGCCTGCGATCTTCGACGATCGCATTGATTTCGTCGATCAGCGCGCGGGCATCGAATTTCGACTGCAGACCCGGCAATCTCCAAAACGGCCTTTTAAATACCTGGGCGGCCCGCTCCAGATAAAACTCCTTGACTTGGTCTATGGTGTAGCCGAGCGCGAGCGCGGTGGCGATGAGCGAGCCGGTCGACGTCCCGCCGACGAGGTCGAAATAATCGCCCAGCCGGACCTTCTTGTCCTGCGGCTGTGGCGCACCGGTCGGCGCGGACGGCTTTGACTGTTCGTCGGTGAAAATTCTCTCGATCTCTTCGAGAAAGGCGACCGTGATGGCGCCGCGCACCCCGCCGCCATCGAGCCCGAGCATGCGCTTCGGCCCCTTGCCGAACAGGTGCCGGTCGCGCGCGCTGGCATCCGCAGCCGCCGGCGCGTTGGTGTCGTGCGTGAGCTCATTCATTGTCGGGAACCCGTCCAGCCACCCCGGATCAGGCTAACATGGCGCTCGGGCAACAGGCTAGAATCCCGAGGTCGCGCTCGCCTTTTCGGCCGCAGCGGTTAATCCAGCGGCTCCGGATTCCCCGCCGCATCCGACTATTGTATTGTGCCGCGCAGCCTCTAAGTTCGGAGCGGCGCGGGTGTAGCTCAATGGTAGAGCAGAAGCCTTCCAAGCTACACCGACCCCTCATTTTTACACGAAATTAGTAGTTTTCGGACATTTAGTGCATACATTTTGCGAACAACTGACGATCAATTGACGATCAAAAAATGGCTGTCAAAAAAAACGCTCGGCGGTTCCACAAGCTGACGGATCGGCACGTCGAAGCGATGTTCGATTTCTCCGAAGATGCCGAACCGACATTAGCATGGGATAGCAAGGTCCATGGATTGCGGCTGCGGGTCGGCAAGCACAAAGCCACATGGACGTTCTTTCGTGAACACAGGCGGCGCGGGAAGCGCAGCACAACACACCGGCGCCTGGGGTACTGGTCACCTATTCCGGGCGAGGGAATGACCGTTGCCGCCGCGCGCAAGGCCGCTGAGGCGCTAAGCGGCCAGATTGCCGGCGGTCACATCGAGACGGGCAAAAGGCACTCTCTGACGTTCTCTGAGGCATTTGACGACTACTGCCAGTACCTTTTGAAGAAGGCGACCGCCGCACAAAAAGAGCCGCTGTGGCATCGGGTCGTGACGGGGCTTGGTAAGCTGTACCTGAGACCGCAATGGGATGGATGGTCGCTGGCCGAAATCAGCCGCGAACCGAAGGCGGTCCAGGAGTGGCACGAGGATGTGTCAAAGACGGGCAGGGGCCGTCACCGGCAACAAGGTCGCCAAAATACTGAGGGTAGCCTACCGCTACGCTGGGAGGCTACGGCGCGACCTGCCGCCGGAATTGCCGACCAGCGGCGTGGTCATGAACCCGGAGGAACCCCGCGAAGCCGGAATGACTGATTCGCAGCACCGGAAGTGGGCCGACGCTTGGCACAAGATTGAATCGCCATCACGGAGGGCATACCATCTTCTGGCGTGTCTTACAGGGCAAAGGCCCGGTGAGCTTGCTCGATTGAAGGTCGCCGATGTGGACTTCGCCGAGCGGCGCTTCACGATCCGCAAGGCCAAGGCATCGAACAACATCGTGGTGCCCATTAGCCCGCCAATCGAGGTGGCGCTACGGATGGCTTTGAGAGCGCACGGAGAGTCGGAATGGTTGTTTCCGGCGAGGGCAGGAGGCCACATTCGCCGGTTTGACAGCGACGGGTTGCCGCTGTGGGGTAACGGGCTTCGGCACAATTACAAAAACATCGCTGTGACCATGAAGCCTGCCGTCGAGGAAATCCTGACTGAATTTTTGCAGGGCCACGCCCCTAAAGGCGTTTCGAGAAAGTATGTTTCGATGATGATCCTTGCCCGGAGTGATGCACTGCGCGAAGCGCAGGAGCGAATAAGCGAGCGAATAGTCGGGTTACTCGGGATCAAGCTATAATTACCTACACTGACCGATGCCCCCCGGCATTTTTCGACCGATGATTGTTGGTTCTCGGGGGTGGACCGCGCAATTGCGCCAGCTCCCGCGTGAACTTGGCAGGGCGGTGCAATGGCCGAGCCAACTTCTTTCGCAGTTGGTCGGCGCTTGGGAAGGGTGCTTGGATCGTCGGCGAGTTCTCGCTCGCCGACATCGCCGTTGCGCCTTATCTCTTCAGATTATCCGCGTGTGGCGAGGAGCGTTTTTGGTCAGCGACAAAACGTCCCAACGTTGCTGATTGGCACCGAGCGTTTGCGAATCGGCCCGGCCACCAGTGCGGCTATCGTAACGCCGACGGCAGCATTGCTAACTACATGGATTTCATCGTTAAACGGAGCGAGACGGAAATCTGGATCATCGAAACCAAAGGCCGGGAAGACCTGGACGATCCGCTCAAATGGGAGCGCCTGCAACAGTGGTGCGCTGACCCACATGCGAATCATGAAGTCGGGCTTGTCCTTCCCAGACTCATCGAAGAATACGCCCACGTCGCGGAATCTGAGCGACTTGTTCACCCACTCGTTGACCTCGAAGTACACTTCGCGATCGTTCAGCATCTCCATGGTGTCCAGGTCGAAGGCCATGTTGAAGCGGCGAATTGACTCATCGTCGCTGGCGATACCGTCGGCGATGAATGTCTTGGCCGAGGCGTCGAGCACGTTCCCCGCCGGGACCATGATTGACCATCCCTTGTCGGTCACGTTGGCTAGGCGGCGTTCGACCTTCTGCCAGAGGGTGAGCTTCCTCTCGGGGTCATGCAGCACCAAGAACACGGGCAGGGAGTGACGGGACCAATAGTCCAGGTGGCGTAGCTCGCCGTAGAACACGAAGTCGCTACCCTTCGGCCGGAAGTATGAGGCGCCTGTCTTGATCTGCAAGGCAATAAGCTTGCCGGTGGGCTCGTTGTTCTCGACCACCTCAACCTGTGCGTCTACGCCGTAGTCACTGACCGCCTGCTCGCGAAATAGCCAGCCAAACTCATTGAGGAAAATGACCTCGATGGCACTGACGCCAATACGCTCAAGGGTTGGGTCTTTATCGGCCATCCGGCAGCCTTGCGATTAGTGGATAATGCGGGGTCGGTAGTGCGCCTATTCAAGCGCGCTTCGGCTCATACGGAGCGTCCTCCTTTAGTGGATTATACCGGCATCGATCACCGCGCGCGATTGTTGATCGTCACCTCGCTTTTCCTACGTCCCTCCGCGCGAATCCGTCCTTCTTCCGGCCTTATCGCGCCGGCGATCCGCTTCATCGCCGCAAGCGCTAACGCGCTCGCACGTATTTCCTGAAGGCGAGGATCTGCCATTCTATCGGCTTGTCGTAGTCAGGTTGCATTGATCTCTCCAGCGTATGAGCAAGTCCCGGTGAATGTCTCTGCATCACGCGGATCCGCGGGTCACGTTGGAGCACTACAATCGCGCGACAAGTCTGACCGCCGCAGAAAGTTTCCGGCAACTCATTCGGCAGTACGAGAAAAAATAAATGGGACTGGGCAACGTCAGTTACGCTCGGTCGCAAAGGACCCGATCAATCATCGTCACCTCGAACTTGCCATTCGGCGAATGGATCAACGTGTCAACGCCGGAGTAAAAATGCATTGGCTGGCCGGAGCAAAAATACATCAGCCTGGCGCCGGACATTGTCGAGATGATCCTGGGTAGGCAGCAGTCAGCGCAGATGACGCTGGCGGGATTGATGAGGCCGTTTGCGGTGGGATGGACCGAGCAACGGAAGTCGAATTTCTGTTGTAAGAATTCCACGTTCGTCAGCGCCAAGGCGAACTCAGGGCGACGTGGAGTTTCAGTCCAAGAGCTCGATCGTCCGAGCCTCTAGTCCTTTTTGACCCTGACCGACTTGCATCCGCACACGCTGGCCTTCAGCCAGCCCGCTCAGCCCGGCGCGGGCAAGCGCCGTGGCGTGGACGAAGACATCCTTTCCCCCGCCATCCTGCCCGACAAAACCGAATCCCTTGTCGGCCTTGTACATTTTGACGGTACCAATACTTTCGGTGGTCGAGCCAACGACCTGCGAAGCAGTAGCAGGGCGTCGCTCCAACGGGGCGCTCGGACGTAGATAATTTGGCCGAGCTCCGGATGCTCGGTCGTCAGACTTTTGATCGTCGTCATAACCGCCGCGCTTAGGTCCACGGTCGTAGTCTTTGTAACGGCCCATTCGACGCTCGCTAGATTGCAGCAAAAGGGCATATCTCGTTTCCTCCGTGGGCTAAGTCAAGAGGAGCCGCGCCTCACGGTTGAACTCTCCATCAATCCTTCCACTTGATCGAACATCCCATCGAGGGCGTCTGCTCCAAGGGACCCTGGCCGGTTTCGGCCACCTGCTTCATCGCTAGGAAAAGGTCGCGGCGAGCATTCACGACCGGCGTCATGCGCGAGGCATCAAGCCGTCCGCGATACTGTAGCTCGTCTTGCGCGTTGAAACCGAAGAAGTCCGGCGTGCATTGAGCACCGTAAGCGTGCGCCACCTCCTGCGTCTCATCGATAACGTAGGGGAACGTAAAGCCGTGCGTCTTTGCGAACATCTTCATATTTTCGAACGAGTCGGCGCGATAAGGCTCGGTGTCGTTTGGCATGATGGCAATTGTGCCGATTCCGATTTCGCGCAGCGCCTTGGCTTCGGCCACAATGCGGTCAATGCTCGCCTTCACATAGGGACAGTGGTTGCAGATGAACACAACGAGTGTGCCCTTAGGTCCGCGCACGTCGGCAAGCGCGTAGGTCTTGCCGTCCACGCCTTTGAGCGCAAAGTCGTGCGCCTTCCAACCGAAGTCGCAAATGCCGGTCTTAGACAATACCATTACGCATACTCCGAACCTTGCGATACGTCACCACCGGTGCTCAAAGGCATCCGCACTGCCTATTGCGGCAAGGTATCTGTCGCGGCATGATTATGCTATGGCGCAACCCAGCTGAGCAACTGCCCGACCTGTTTTGGACAGGCTTGGTGGAAGACGCTCCCTCGCCAGCGGATGAAGCCAGTGGCTTCCCAGAAAACCTTGAATAAAAAGAATCTTGAAGCGCTCGGAGCCGAACGCTTGGCCGAATTGCTGATTGAGGTGAGCAGCGGTAACGCTAGCGTGAAACGACGTATTCGCCTGGAGCTGGCCAGCGCGCAAAGTCCGTTAGAGGTCGCCAAGGAGGTTCGCAAGCGGTTGACCACTATCGCCCGGTCCCGATCTTTCGTTGACTGGCAGAATCGAAGAGGCCTGGTCGATGATCTCGAAGCGCAGCGCCGTGCGATTCATCAGGTCGCCAAGGCAGATCCTGCCGAAGGTCTCGAACTGATGTGGCGGTTCATGGGGCTCGCCAATTCGGTGTTTGCGCGCTGCGACGACAGCAGCGGTACCGTGGGCAGCATCTTCCGCGCAGCATGCCATGATCTCGGCGACATGGCCCAAGCTGTGAAGGCTTCCCCGGACGAGCTTGCCGAGCGGGCGTTTGGCGCGCTGATCGATAACGATTATGGCCAGTATGACGAATTGATCACCGTTTTGTCGCCGACGCTTGGACTAGGCGGTCTGGATCAACTGAAACAACGGTTTATCGGCCTCTCAAAGGAGCCGTTCGAAAGACCGAAGGACAAGGACCGCAAGGTGATCGGCTGGGGAGGCGGCGGTGCCCTTTACGCCGACGATATTTCGGCACGCCATCGCGCGAGTGTGATCCGCCTCGGGTTGGAGGAAATCGCCGATGCGCAAGGCGACGTGGATGCCTACATCGCGCAGCAGAGCGAAAAAGCGAGGACGGTCCCCAAGATTGCCGCTGACATCGGCCAACGCCTTCTCAAGGCGGGTCGCGCCGAGGAGGCGTGGAGCGCGATCAACGCCGTCGATAAAAACAGGACCGGCTCGATCCCGTATGAATGGGAAGAGGTCCGGATTGAGGTGATGGAGGCGCTGGGGCGCATGGAGGAAGCCCAGGCATTTCGCTGGCAGTGCTTTGAACGGACGCTCAACAGCGCCCATCTGCGCGCCTATCTCAAGCGCCTGCCGGATTTCGAAGACATCGACGCCGAAGAACGCGCCATGGCAACCGCCCTTCGGTTCTCGGAGGTCCACCAAGCATTGGCATTTCTGGTGTCCTGGCCCGCGCTAGAGAAGGCAGCCTCGCTGGTGCTGGCACGCGCTAATGAGCTAAACGGCGACCACTACGAGATACTGTCACCGGCGGCCGACGCGCTCGCAGGGAAGCACCCACTCGCAGCCACCCTGCTCCTTCGCGCAATGATCGATTTTGCCCTAAAGCACAATCGGGTGAAGCGATATCGGCATGCGGCGCGTCACGTCGCCGAGTGCGAAAGCCTCGCAACGGCCGTCGGTGACTTCGGGAATTTCGAGTCGCATAAGCGGTACACCGCCCGCCTCAAAAACGAACATGGGCGCAAGACGTCTTTCTGGAGCTTGGTTTCTTGAAGCAAGCGGCGCAGCTCGATCAGTCAAGCAGTACCAAGGGTGCTCTCTCTCAGTAATTCTTTGATCAGATTGAACTGCCGAGCACGCTCCACGTTTTCGGAGGTATCCTCAGGGAGGGAGTCGTCGTCCAAAAGAAGGTCTGTGGTTTCCTCGTTTTGCGCTCGCTCAAGGTCTGTCAGCTGGGTCTCAATCTCGTCGGGCGTGAACATCCGCCGCACCTCTGAAACGAACCGAGGCAGCTCTCGTGCAAACTAGCGATGGTGCAAGGAGGCCTCGGCAAAATTCTGCAATTTCTCGCCGACAATATAGTCGAACGCTGCTTTGAGTCCGAAGCGAGCCTTGATCGTTTGGACTGCTTCGCATTGCTCAATCCAAATCTGATGCGCTTTCCGTTCAGCCATTGCTCATTCCATATTGCTCAACAGTTTCTCGATCTCAGCCATTCGCCGAGCTTCGACCAACGCCGCCGCCCTGAGACGTTTCGTACGGCGATAGCGATAGCTTTCTTCTGGCCAACAAGCACAACCAATCGTTTGCCCCTGGTGACCCCCGTGTATAGCAGATTTCGCTGCAGCATGGCGTAATGTTGGGTGAGAACTGGAATTATTACGGCTGGATACTCTGACCCCTGACTCTTGTGAATGGTCGCCGCGTATGCTGGCACCAGCGTGTCGAGTTCGCCGAACCCATAGGTCACGGCGCGACCGTCGAAGCGCACGATGAGTTCGCCATCGTCGGAATTGATGCCATCGATATAGCCAATGTCGCCATTGTAGACCTCCTTGTCGTAATCGTTTTCAACCTGCATGACCTTGTCACCGGGCGCAAAGGTCCAGCCGAACCGTTCGACTTTGCGGTCGCCAGCTGGATTGAGGGCTTTCTGCAGCTCGATATTTAATGACCGTGCGCCCACCCCACCTCGGTTCATTGGGCACAGCACCTGAATGTCGCGGATGGGATCGAAGCCAAACCGCTTGGGGATGCGCGTCTGCACCAATTCAATGATGCGGGCAACGGCTGTCCCCGGATCGTCCGCCCGCACGAAATAGAAATCGCTCTCGGCTCCGGGCGAGTTGAGATCGGGCATCGAGCCCTGGTTGATGCGATGGGCGGTTATGACGATTTGGCTCTTTGCGGCCTGCCGGAATACTTCCGTGAGTCGCACCACTGGTACAGCACCTGATGCGATAATGTCCGCCAGCACTTGGCCAGGCCCGACCGAAGGCAACTGGTCAATGTCGCCCACGATCAGTAGGGCGGATTTGTTTGGGGCCGCCTTCATCAGCGCCTGCATCAGCAGCACGTCAACCATCGAGGCTTCGTCGATCACCAAGAGGTCGCAATCGAGTGGATTGTCGTCGCCACGCTTGAAGCTGCCGTTCTTCGGATCCACCTCTAGCAACCGGTGAATGGTCTTGGCTTCGAAGCCGGTCGCTTCGGTCATGCGTTTCGCAGCGCGGCCAGTCGGTGCGCACAGGAGGAGGCGAGTACCTTTGGCTGCCAGGATGGCAAGGATCGCCTTGACGATGGTGGTTTTGCCGACGCCAGGTCCACCAGTCATGACCAGCACCTTGGTCGTCAGCGCCAACCGGATGGCCGCGACTTGGCTTTCCGCCAGCGCAAGACCGATGCGCTTCTCGGCCCATGGCAGGGCCTTTTCCGGATCGATCCAGGGCCATGGTAGTGTGCCGTTTGCCAAGCGTGTCAGCCGTTCGGCAATCGTGCGTTCCGCACGATGTAGGCCAGCCAGAAATACGCAGAGGGTCTCGCCCGCCTGGTCGGCGACGACCGTGCCTTCCTCTCGCTCAAGCTCAAGGGCGGTGCGGATCAATTCCGGCGGCACTTCGAGCAGTCTCTCGGCAAGCGGGATCAGCTGATCCATTGGCAACCCGCAATGCCCCTCATCCATCGCTTCGGTTAGCGCGTAGGAGATCCCGGCACGGACCCGGATCACGGCGGTTTTCTCGATGCCAAGCTTCATGGCAATCGCATCGGCAGTCTTGAACCCGACGCCGCGAATGTCGCGCGCGAGCCGGTACGGGTTCTCGGTCATTACCTGAATGGCATCGGAGCCATAGGTCTTAAAGATCCGAACTGCCCGCGCCGTACTGACGCCGTGGCCGTGCAGGAAAATCATAATCTCCCGCACGGCCTTCTGTTCGGCCCAAGCCGCGAGAATGCTCGCAGCGCGAACCGGTCCGATACCATCCACTTCACGCAGTCGGTCCGGCGTGGTCTCGATTACGTCGAACACTTTCTCGGCGAAGGTTCGCACAAGCTTCTTGGCGTAAACCGGTCCCACGCCTCGGATCATGCCCGACGCAAGGTATTTCTCGATGCCGTCGGCCGAAGTTGGAGTGGATGTCCGTAGGAAACGTGCCTTGAACTGCTGGCCATGAGTGCGGTCGTTGACCCATTGGCCGGAGGCGGTAATCCACTCCCCGGCGGAAATGGTTGCCGCGTGGCCAACCACCGTCACGATATCGCGATGCCCCCGCGCACTGGCCCGCAGCACGCAAAAGCCGTTCTCGTCGTTATGGTAGGTCACTCGCTCAACGAGGCCTGCTAGCACTTCCTCAGTCGATGGTTGGAGCTGAGCAGCCATGTCGGCTATTTCATGGATTGCTTTCGAAGTCCGTCAGTGCTCGGACTCTCGCCATTGAATCGCGTTCAGCCGGTCAAAGGCCATTCAAATCCTCGGATGGCTGTTCGCGCAAGCCCTCGCAGCAGTGAGCAATCCCAGAGCCGCCACAGTCGGGGCAAGGCAACGAGGCCGTCGCTAGAGAATTCGTTGGCGCCTGATCGCCGGGTCGAACGGCGCCTTCGATCTTCCCAGAACCTTGGCATGTCTCACAGCGCATTTTTGTTCCCGTATTCGCCGAATCGGCAGCGGGACTGTAGCCTGTCGGGGCCACCATTGAAGCGTTGGCGGCGCCGCCTACCGGCGCCAGATCAGAGCGGCCGTCGGGGTCTCTCGCCGATCTCAAACACCTTGCGGAGAATCCAGGGTGCGACCGCATCGAGTTGTCTGTGGGAGCTTTTATTCTATACGTCGGTATAGAATACTCTCGGGCGCATGGTTTACTGGGCCAAAGGGGATGGACAGCCTGTCGAGGTGCTGCCACCGGAAGCGCGGCGCAAAACACCGAACTGACAGAACAGCTCACGAAAAGGCAATGAAAAGACTGGATGCCCTAGCCGTATAGAGGGGTTTTTGAGTGGCCGAGAAATGGGAAGAAAAACTCGTCGAGCTTGAGTCCGCTGTCGTCGACTACATTCGCACAATTCCGCGCAGTGACCGCCACAAGATCATTCGACGACTGCACGAGCGTCTCAGGCGGCTTGAGGAGCTTGTGGAGGGCGTCGAAGACATCGAATGAGAGGACATTTTTCAACACTCGATCATCTCATAGCTCAATGGAAAGTGCCGTCCCTGAACTTTTCCATATCGATGTGAATGGAGATGTGCTTTTGGGGAATCGAGAACTGCTCGGCCAAAGCTCCAATCATAACGCTTGCCATTTCAATGGTGGGCGCAATCTCTTGTCCCCAGGCAACGTCAGACCTCTTGCGATGATTTTGTAATGTCACACTGACGGTGAAGGCTCCGTCTTCCTGGCGAATTTTGGCTTCGAGCCGAGTGAATGTGCGTGGACCAGCAGGCTGATTTTCAATCTCCATGGCGTCAAGCTAGTGCCTTTGCTCGTGTAACGCCAGGGGACAGGGAAGAGTGATCCTCGGGCCGCTCGGCCCGAGGCGGCTCCATTCCTTCGCCATAGCCATGAATGCGTCGGGAACGCTCCTCTCCTGAGAGTCAGCTGCCCGGCCAAGAGGAGCGCCTGGCGCGTGTCGTCCTGACGCGCGAGGTGGGTAGGTTTCGAGTGGGAATTGAGCAAGGAATAGGATTGGCGCCGACAGGCGTTAAGCGCGGCTCGGCTAAAGTCGAGATAGTGTCTCAAGGCCTCAAAATACAGACGTAGGCTGCGAACGTCCCGACAAGCGCGAAAAAAGGGGCGTTTGCGCACAGGGCAGAACGGCTTAGCGGGCGCCGGATCACAATTGCGCCGTTTTTCGGCAAGAGAAATCGTGCCTTGGCGGGTCGGGGGTCGGGGACAGGCTCACGGAGTTCGCCATGTTTGGATTGCGCACGTTTGATCCCGTCACCATCGTCGTGATGGGTTTTGGCATTGTGATTGTTGCTGCGCTGACGCTGGTCTTTTGACCCGGAGTCGCATATGCGCAGCGTGAGCGAGTATCAGAAACGAGCCAAGCAGTGTTTCGAGCGAGCGCAAACCGTGGCCTCAGCGGTTGACCGCGCGCGTTGGCGTTAGCTTGCCGATGAGTAGACGGCTCTCAGCCGCATTTTATTCCAGAGTGCTTCGGCGCCGGTCGATGAGGCAGGCAAGCTGGCAAAGGAATAGCGCCAAGGCAGCGGAAGGCGGCGTACGTGCTGCACCTGGTCGATGGGCGCGCCGAACGCTCCGACGCCAAAGGGCAGGCGCCCCGATATTATGGCGCAAAGGCCGGAAGCCGGCTCGAAGGTGGCGACCAGATGATCAGCGTGAAACCTTCAGGTTTTCTGCCGATGTTTTGCCCTTGTTGGCGACTTCCTCGTATTCGACAACCTGGCCGTCGTTGAGACCGGTGAGACCAGCTCTCTCGACAGCCGAGATATGGACAAACACATCCTTTCCGCCGCCTTGCGGCGCAATAAAGCCGTAGCCTTTTTGCGAATTGAACCACTTCACGGTGCCGCGCGCCATTCCGCATCAAAGGCGAGGTCTGGTTCATAGAAGCGGGGCATTGGCTGTACTTGCAACGTTAGGGGACAACTTTCGCGAAGACTACTACTCAAGTGGGATACCGGCCTTTTGAATCACGTCGGACCATTTTTTGACCTCGGCCCGCACACTGGCGTTCACTTCCTCGATGGAGCTACCGCCAGGCGTCTGGCCCGTTTTCAGTAGCGCCTGCCGAAAGTCAGGATCGGCGGTGGCGGCCACCATCTCTTTATTGAGTATTTTCATGACATCGTTGGGTGTGCCATGTGGGGCAGCAAGTGCCTGCCAACTGGAGACAACGAAATCTGGATAGCCGCTTTCCTTCAACGTAGGCATGTTCGGCAGAAGCTCGCTGCGAGTCGCTCCTGTCGTGGCTAGAATTCTGATACGTGTATCGTTGGAAACGGGTTGAAATCCTGCGAAATAATCAATGCCAAGATCTACATCGCCTCGCATCAAGGCGGCAATCAGGTCGGGTGTGGACTTGTATGGGACAATAGGGGCGTTGATGCCCGTCTTGAGTCTAAAAAGATGGGCCGTAAGGTTCTGGGTGCTCCCTGGATTTATCGACCCGAGCGTCAATTTTCCAGGATGCTCGCGAGCGGCAGAAATGAGTTCGCCGATAGTTTTATATGGTGAGTTGACGCCAGTGGCGAGCAACAGCTCATTGAGGTTCGAGATTGTCGAAATCAATTCGAAATCGTGGACGAGGTCGAACAGCTTCGTCTTGAACAGGGACATACTGATCGCCATGCCGCTGCCGCAGAAGAACAAGGTGTATCCATCCGCAGGGCGTGCCAGCGTGGCGTTAGCTGCGATTGTGCCGCCACCACCGGGTCGGTTCTCAATAATGATTTTCTGGCCCAGTTTGGTTCGAGCTTCTGCTGGTACATGCGCAAGGTCACGTCCCCGAGACCCCCCGGACCATAGGGTATCATGATCGTAAACCGTCAGGACTCCGACTTGCTCGATTATGAACCAACTGCAACTGGCGTTCGTCTGGTCCGCATTCCGGCTTCCCCTGGCGAGAGCTATTGCGGCCTCATCTTGCTGCATAGGGTCTCAACCGGCGAATTGCTGGCCGTGATCCATGACGGTTTCCTCCAAAAAACGCGCGTTGGAGGACTTGCGGGCGTTGCCGCCAAATATCTGGCACGCGAGGACGCGGAGATTCTGGGGGTGATTGGCTCCGGTTGGCAAGCAACTGCCCAAGTCGAAGCCCACTGCCATGCGCGTCCGTCGATCCGCGAAGTGCGAATTTACAGCCCGAACGCGAATAGGCGCGAAGCTTTCGCGGCTCAGATGCGGGGGAAGGTCAGGGCGCGTGTGGTGCCGGTGACGAGCCCAGAAGCGGCGGTGCGCGGTGCAGCGATTGTAGTCACCGCCACAAATTCGATTGAACCAGTGCTATTTGAACGTTGGCTAGAGCCGGGAATGTTCATCACATCGGTCAAGGAGCTAGAGTTCGAAGATCGCGTCTATGCCCGTTGCGATATGTTGACGGGCAATCGGCGTGGTCCAACATGGTCGCGTTATGTGGTCGGCGGTTCCGAACGAATTCCCGAGCAGGGAAAGGAAATTTGGTATCGCTGGACGCAGGAGCAATGGAAATCGGTGAAGTTGCTCGGCCGGATTGTTGCAGGCCGAGAACCAGGGCGTACTGACGACAAGCAGATCATTGCCTTCATGAATCAAGTTGCCATGCGCGGGGCGCACCCGAATGAATGAAACGGAGTAAGGTTGGGACGCGGTCGGCACGGAGGTCGGTCTCATTGTGGTGCGAGCGAGCCCGTAATCAAGTTTGACCGGAGGTCCTTCGAGCACCCGTTCTTGTCGTCGACGGGTGGCGCTTTCCCGAGTTGGGAGCTCATCCTGGAACACGTTAGGTAGAATTCAAAAAGCAAGGGCTTCACCGCCGACCGCACATTAATGGAGATGGCGATGAAGACGTTACATAAACGGTGCGCGGGTCTGGACGTGCACAAGGCGGAGGTGGTGGCCTGCCTGCGGCTTATCAGCAAGAGGAAGGTAGAGCGAGACGTCCGGCGTTTCCCAACAACGACGCGGGGATTGTTGGAGCTTGCTGACTGGCTGGAGCGCGCCGGATGCACGCATGTGGCGATGGAAGCGACGGGCGTGTACTGGAAGCCGATCTGGTACGTTCTGGAAGAGCGTTTCGCGCTGATCCTGGCGAATGCGGCACATGTGAAGAACGTACCTGGCCGTAAGAGTGACGTGAACGACGCGACTTGGCTCGCCGATTTGTTGGCGCATGGCCTGATCCGGGCCAGCTTCGTGCCGCCACCGGCGATCCAGGAGTTGCGCGATCTGACGCGGACAAGAAAGCAGGTGACACGAGAGATTGTACAGCACGTGCAGCGCATCCAGGCGGTTCTGGAGGAGGCAAACATCAAACTATGTTCGGTGATCACGGACATCATGGGCACGAGCGGGCGGCGCATCTTGAAGGCCCTTATCGCGGGCGAAGCAGATGCGGAAAAGCTTGCCGCGCTTGGAAGCGAGCGGCTGGGTTGCACGCGGGCTGAACTGGCCGAGGCTCTCACTGGCCGTGTGCGGGAACATCATCGGTTCTTGCTCACGCAGCATCTGCAAACGATCGAGCATTTTGGAGGACAGCGTTGCGGCCTTCGACGCCCGCATTGCGGCCGCATTGTCGCCCTTTCGCGACATCGCCGAACGACTTAACGACGTACCGGGGCTTGGCACCACCGCCATTGAGACCGTGATCGCCGAGATTGGCACCGACATGAGCCTGTTCCCGACTGCGGGCCATCTTCTCTCATGGACAGGGCTTACGCCGCGCCTCGACGAGAGTGCCGGCAAGCGCCGTTCGACCCGCATCAAAAAGGGCGCGCCGTGGCTCAAGCCTGTGCTGGTGCAATCCGCTTGGGGCGCGGTGCGCAAGAAAAATAGCTATTTTCAGGCTCAGTTCCTGCGCCTCAAAGCGCGCCGCGGAGCCAAGAAGGCGGCCATCGCGGTTGCCGCATCGATCCTCACGACCGTCTACCACATGCTGCGCGACGGCACTTGCTACCGCGATCTCGGCTCCGAATACTTCGCCCGCCGCGACCCGGCCAAGGCTGCGGCACGGCTCGCGAACCGTATTCGAAACCTCGGCTATCAGGTCGAAATCAGGGCCGCGGCATGAAAGAGCCAGTTTCTAGGTAGGTGAGGGGATGCAGTTTGCAGCCGTTGGATTTGTTCTTTACGAGCTTGCTTGCAAAAACGGTGTCGGGACGCCCGCGCCGGTGGAATGGTTTCATCAAGACAAGAAGTATATTCCGTGAGAGGATGTGTCCTCCGCGAAAACAGCAAGTGGTGCCCATAATCGGAGGTGAATTATCGGCGTCGTTGATGAGCCGATGCCGGGTGTGGTCCGCGTGACCAAGATAGAGGCGACCCGAGTTAGGGTGCCGGATTCGGACGGCGACGATAAGGAGTGACAGTCCAGGTCCAAGTGAATGGTGCCCTAATCGCGGGCAACATGCGTGACGAGTGAGGCTTGTCACAGCAGCCGAAGGGCGCATATTCAGCCATATGACCCTCTATGAGTGCGAACTTTGATAGTACCGCCGTGACGTTAGTGAGTCAGATCATTCGGACCTTACAGTAGACCAAAGGGCACGGCCCAAAGGAGCAAGTTGATGACGTGCACAGGTCGCTTGATCATTGCCTTGTGGGCAGTAATAAATGGGGGCGTCCAGGCTCAGGAACTGGGTAACGTCGAGAAAGGCCTTCGGTTTGCACGTGCGGAATGTTCTGAATGCCATCTCGTGGAAAAGATGGCGGGCCGCTCCACCAACCCAGATGCACCGACTTTCGAGCACATTGCCAACGTCCCCGGCATGACGAGTACCGCGCTCACTGCTGCGCTACGAACGTCGCACGAGACCATGCCAAATGTCATTATTAGAGGTAGCGATGTTGGCGATCTTGTCGCTTACATCCTGAGCTTGAGAGACAGCTCCTGACGATCTCCTTGGTCGCCAGGTGTCCGATGTCGGAAGGTATCAAAAGCAAGTGAGTGTGACCCGAAATTTGGAACCAGCGTTTTTCTACGCTGGATAGCGACGGCGAATCTCAGCGGTGTAGGCTCGATATTCGGACTCGAACTTATTGACCGCGCCCACATGGGAACTCATCAGCTCCGTCCATCTGGCGGGATCGCTCATGCTGCCAATCTCGGCCTCCAGCTCAGCTCGTTGATGCAGCAGGTCCGATATGGCGGTCCCTGGCCCGGTTCCTACGATAGGCCATGATGGGAGGAACGAACAAAGCGTTAGTCGAGATTCAACTTGACAGTCTTCCTTCTCAGCCAGAAAATTCTAGAATTGGCGATTGCGATAGGAGGTGCGAATGACCCCACCGGCGCATGTTGCCGCCAAGACCGCCGAGGTTTAGTTCGAGCCTCTGCTTAGCGGCTGCGAGCGAACATTCCGTCGGAAGCGGCCCTGAGGCCGCATCAGTGAGGCAAGGCCCCCGCAACAGCTTCTTCCGGCGGATCTCAACTGCAAGTGTGGCGAATACGATTTTGAGGCATGGTCGCATGCACGAGTTGGATTACTTGCGCGAGGAAGCGGTCAAATATCGGCAACTCGCCGACGCGGCTGAAGCATTGGCCGCGAGGCAAGAATTTTTGGAATTGGCTGCAGTATGTGACGAAGTCGCAAACGAGATGGACGACCGCCGGGCGAGCGGATAAGTCGGACTTTGTCAGCACACTGGGTTGTGGCACGCGGATTTGGATTTCCCTTTCTCACGTGACACGATTGGAAACACCGCCGTAGCTGCCAGAGTGGCCTACACTCGCACGTGATACTCCCAAATGCGCAGGATGTTGCTTAGATCAGTAAAGGACCAAGCGACCGATGCAGCTTAGCAAAATTGGGTATTTCGCGGACTTTGGCGCCTATCCGGCTCTGGCGCTTGCGCTGACAGCGACCGCATTTCGTCCGCCGGAATCCATGGTCCAAGTCAAATGGCTGATCGCATGCGCCATAGGGGCCACAGGGTGGACCCTTGCGGAGTATTTAATTCACCGCTTCTGCTTTCATCGACTTCCCGTGATCGCACGGATGCACGATATGCATCATGCACGCCCGGGCGCGCTGATAGGTGCTCCGCTTTGGTCTAGCCTCAGCGTTTTTGGATTTGGCGTGTTCATTCCGCTGTGGTGGCTAGCCGGAGCCAACGTCGCAAGCGGAGTTACGACGGGTTTGACCATCGGATATCTTTGGTACGTGATTGTTCACACCGCTGTTCATCGCTGGCGTTTGGATCAATCGTCGCTCCTCTACCAGGCCAAGCTGCGTCACGCCCAACATCATCGTGGCAAGCAAGACGGGAATTTCGGTGTGACAACCTGTGTTTGGGATCGTCTTTTTGGCACTACAATTGGGAATAGCTGAGGGAGCATGTTGCAGAGAGGTTTATCGCAACCCGCGTGACGCCGAATCCATTAATGCCAGGCAACTCATGAATACCGGAACCGATATCGAAGACCTGTGTCGAAAGTTCACGGACGCATTGACCGAGGTGCTTGCAGAGAACGCCAGTGGCCCAGCACGTCGCGGTCGGCTCGCGAGAGCGCGCGCCGCGCTCAAAAGGAATCCTGACTGTAGCGAGCACGCATATTTGGTGGCGGTGGAAACTGCATTTATACAATGGGAGGCCGTGCAGAATGTGAGTACGATAGGTCGATAATATTAACGAATTTCATCGGATCAGATCATTCACGAGGGCGGTATCGAGGAACTCAACCAACTCAATGATTTGTCCGTCCCAAAATTTCCATAAATCCAGAAGCTCGGTCGTCACGGTTTTATCCTTGGGGACGAACCTCAAACTTACGCGCGAATGCACAGCGGCGCGGTCATTATCGATTAGGATGCTCAGTATGTCTCGATGAACAAACTGAAAATTGTCAATCAGTCCTGCGAGGGTTTTTCGCAGTTCCTGGTGGCCCTGCGAAACCCTCACGACAGAAGTAACTTCTTCCGAACCAGCAAGCGTGAATTTGGCGTCTGGATGGAAGGCGCTGATTATTCCCTCGATATCCCCGGTTCTGCGAGCTTCGCAAGCTCGGTCAAGCAACGATTTTATCGCTTCACGATCCATCACGCCGGTTCCTCTAGGGATTGAACCTACGACCTCTCCCGTGTGAAGGGGATTGGCGTGTAATAAACCCAGTAAACACAATGGCTTATACGATAAGCGACCGGCCTGAACTGTCAACCTATTGTAATCATTCGTGTCCCCAAAGTGTCCCGAGGCTGGAAGGGCTAGGCCCCGAAGCCTTTGGTGAGCCCGCTGATGCGTTTTCCAAGCGTGGGGCAGGGTTGGGACCCCATGGGCATGGGTGGCGCGCCTAGAGGCTCGATTCTAATGGGAGGGGACACAGATCGGTTGGCGCACCAGGCCACCGCGTCCGCTGAGTCAAGACGACCCCCAGCCCAAAACACCACCAAAGCATGCTTCTGTCGTGAAGCTGGCCCCTAGCCTTTACCCCCATAGCAGGGGGCTGGGGGGTCATCATTCGCCCGTGAACTGCACCGAAAAAGTATCGGGCAGAAATTCCGTGGCTGTACGGTTTGGCTTTCGGGATTGCTCAACCAGCGCTATTGTGCCGCCTGGAGGCGTCGCGGGTGGGTTGTCACAAAATGTGGATAAGTCGAAGCTTTCTTGCCTTGGCGTACGCGCTTTGCGCGCTCGTCGTCTCGACCAGCATCGACTGTGCAAGAGGATCAGGAGTCGCAAGCCCCCACTTTCAACGAAACTTTTGCCAAGGCATTCGCAAAAGCGAGACAAGAATGTACCACGCGATGGTCAAATCACGTCTTTGATCAACTGCGTGCCAAAATTCCGCTGGGCGAAGATAAACCGACCTTCGCTATGCTGACTGATTCTACTAGGTTGGCGCCGAAGGACAGAGCGATTGCCGATTTAGCAATAAAGACGATGAATGAGTGCAGACGCGACTATGCGCCTGTGTACGCAATGTTTCCCCCTAACGTATATTCCATGATCCAAGGGGCCGAGCGAAAACAAGACGATCTGGTCGCGCAGCTGTATAATGCGAAGATCACCTTCGGGGACTTTAACGTTGGAATGAATGAAATAGCTGGCACGCTCGCGTTAGCGTTTTCCGGCATTCCGAGCAAACCAATTCCCTCGGCAACGTCCCAGCCAGTCGTCCAGAAGATTGCTGAACCAAAGACGCCGCCTCCAGCCGCAACTCCTGTTGCAGTATTTCATGACAAGAGACTGGCTCTGGTTATTGGCAACGGCGACTACATAGACCTTCCCAAACTCCGCAATCCAATCAACGACGCCCGGTCAATCGCCGACACCCTTCAGAAGCCTAGGTTACAAGACTGAATTAGTATTAAATGCCTCCCAAGATTCGATCAGAGCTGCCGTTCGCAAATTCGCTAGCGAGTCTGCAACGGCAGATGTTGCCGTCGTATACTTTGCAGGCCACGGAGCGCAGCTAAACGGTAGCAATTATCTTCTTCCCACTGACACTGACATTCCCCACACTGAAGCTGACATCCAATTCACGGGCCTAAAAGTCGATGATTTGGTAAATAGCATCGGAGCAAATACAAAAATAATTTTCCTCGATGCCTGTCGAGACAACCCAATCCTATACAGAAATATCGTCAGTGGCCGTGGCATTCCTCCTGTTGGCTTAGCCCCGGCATCAGCATCGAAATTCAACCAAGCAAAACCTGGTGGCGGCGTTTTTATTGCATACGCGACCGATGCTGGTTCTCCCGGATCGATGTGGAAACGCTCAATCAGTACCTTTGCGGATGCGTCAGTCTCGGGATTGAGCAGCTGATGGGGATGACCGTTGCGGCGGAGAAAACCTTCCAGCCGCAGCACATCACCGTTCTCGGTGCGACCAAGAATGATCGGTCCGCCGACCCCAGCTTGCAGGATAGCGACGCGGCGCAGGATCAAAGCGCGCATCATGCGCTCGCCAAGTTCGGCTTCCGCAATCATCAGCGCGCGCAGCCGCTCCGACGGGATGATGAGTGCCTCCACAGGCTCCTGCGCAATCGCGTCCACGAGCGCCGGACTGCCCGACAATAGCGCCAGTTCCCCCAGAAAGTTGCCTGGGCCGTGGACGCCGATCGGCTTGTGATTGTCGAATTGGTCGCGCTCGGTGACCGCGACCTTGCCCGTGAGGATGACCATGAGGCCAGGGGCGACGTGGCCGGCAGTCCAAAGCGATTCACCGGCAGCAAAGGAGCGCACGTTGCCGAACCGACGCGCCCGCTCGATTTCCAGGGGATCGAGTTCTGGGATAAATCTGGTCGTACCGCTGTTCGCGAATGGATTGCAGTTGCGTCATAGTGCTTTGCCGCACAAATAGATTGGCCTGTAGAAACCGGCTTGCCCTTAGTTATAGTATCGGGACGATCTAACAAGGTCCGATTTCAATCGGTCAGGGCTCGAGGATCGAGGCAGATGCCGAGTTCGTCATCATTCGCCACCCGACACTCGAACCGAATGTTGTACCCCGGTCTGGCCCTCGACCAAGCGCGGAAGCAGTGCCCCATTCGCGGCGGTGCCGAGGGCCAGTGCGGCAGCGAGTAGCATAAGGTCCTTTATGCTACATAGTTGCTATGATCATGTTTGCGACCGCCGAATCCGAGGCGGCTCGCGCAGAGCTCGACACGCGTTGATGGCTTCGTAATCGCCTCGACCGCCGAGCCCAGTGTTCCCAGAACCTTCGCCCCTGGCCATCCGGCCAGTAGCCGCCACTACGCGGCGATGCCATATCCTGGCTATTCATTTCCGTTTTGGAGTACTCGCTAATGACCGAACCTACCAATCCACTTGTCGCGTTTTCTGATCATGCCGCACAATTGGTCGAGCGTACCGGCAGTGGCATCGTCGGCGTTCACGGCGGCGGCCGAAGGTCTTCGAGCGGCATCCATTGGCGTTCCGGAGTCATTGTCACCGCTGAAGAAGTTTTGGAGCAGGACGAGGGCATCAAGATTACGCTTCCCGGTGGGCGTCTCGTCGGCGCCTCGCTTGCGGGTCGAGACCCCAGTACGGACGTCGCTGTGCTGCGGTTCCAGCCGGATGGGCTGCCCGCAGTTGCGACCGCCGATGCGGCACAGCTGCGGCCGGGTCACGTCGTCCTGGCAGTCGGAAATCAGGAAGGCGGGCCGGTCGCCAGCCTCGGCATCGTCGCCACCGTAGGAGGGCCTTGGCACAGTCTTCGCGGCGGCACCATCGACAACCTCATCCGCGTGGATCTTGTGCTCAGCCCGGCCGCCGAAGGCGGCGCCCTCATTGACGCGCAGGGACGTGTCGTCGGCATGGCCGTCCTGGGGCCGCGTCGTCGCGTACTTGCCATTCCTACGTCGACAATCGATCGCGTCGTCGATCAGCTCCTCGCGAAGGGTCATGTTTTTCGGGGATATCTTGGTGCCGGCCTGCAGCCACTGCGGCGCGGACGCCCGACCCATGACACAAAGCCTGTAGGCAGCGGGCGCGGCGTTCTCGTCGTGACGGTAGATCCGGATGGGCCGGCCGGGCGCGCCGGGCTGCTCGTGGGTGACATCGTCATGGCTTGGAATGCAAAACCGATCGATCGCGTGCGCGACGTCATGCATCTGCTGGGCGCGGACAGCATCGGTACCACCGTCGATTTGCAACTGATCCGCGGCGGCGCACCGACGACACTCAAGGTTGTTCTCGGCGAGCGACCGGTCGCTTAGGCGTGTGGCAGAATGGCAGCCGCCGCACAGCGGACGAGGCCATACTCCGTGATCGCCGTCGCGATTTATTCCGCCGACCCGGTCCTGCGCTGCGGTCTCGAACAGCTGCTGCGCGCCGATGCGGCCATGACCGTCGTCGGCGTCGCGGACAATCCATCAGCTATACTCCGGCTGATCGATCAAAATCACGTCGATGCCGTCCTGGCGGACTCGCCGCCGCACGAGCAGTTGGCCGACTGGCGGACCCGGCACGCCGAAACGGCCTTCGTGGTTCTTACTGACGGGTACAACAATGACGACGGCCTCGACGCGCTCCATGCAGGGGCCCGAGGTATCCTGCCGCGCTTGGTGGAGCGCAGCGAAATCGTCGTCGCGATCAAAGCGGTCACCAACGGCCTTGCTGTCTTGCCGGGCGAACTCCTGGCGGCGCTGCTCAACGGAGGCTCGGAAGCTGATGAGTTACCCGACAGCAATGACGCAGTCCGCGCGGGGCTAACCCCCCGCGAGCTCGAAGTCCTCGCAGCAATGGCGAACGGCGCCTCCAACAAAGCGATCGCACGTCGATTAGGAATCTCCTTTCACACCGCCAAGTTTCACGTTGCCGCCATACTCGCCAAGCTCAATGCGGACAGCCGGACCGAGGCAGTCACGAGAGCTGCACAACTCGGTCTCGTGATGCTTTGAACCACCAACTCGGCAAACGGCGAAGGCGCACACGATATCAGCTTGCGCCGCGCAGTTGAGAACTGTCCTCGCGTCTTGCCCGGCGAGGCGCCACTTCACGTCATCGGGCTCGATGAGCGGCTGATGTAGAATTGTGGCTGAAGGTGCGATTTCGAAGGCGAAGATGACTTCAACACCTGAGCCGCGCGGCCGCTCAACGAGGTGAAAAAGGCCCGGAAGAAATCCCGGGCCTTCGTCATTTCGGTTGAGGGGTAGGCTTAATAATCCATGCCGCCCATGCCACCACCAGGCATAGCCGGTGCCCCACTGTCCTTCTTCGGCCTTTCGGCGACCATGGCTTCTGTGGTGATCAGAAGACCGGCGATCGACGCCGCATTCTGCAGGGCCGCCCGAACAACCTTGGTTGGATCAATAATGCCTTTGGCGACGAGGTTGCCGTATTCGCCGCTCTGGGCATCGAAGCCGAACCCGTATTGATCTTTCTCCAGGATCTTGCCGACGATGACCGAGCCGTCCTCGCCCGCATTGATCGCGATCTGGCGCGCCGGAGCGGAGAGCGCCTTGCGCACGATATCGACGCCGGTCTTCTGGTCGTCGCCGTGCGTACGCAGATGCTTGAGAGCTGCGATCGCGCGCAAGAGCGCGACGCCACCGCCTGGCAGAACGCCTTCCTCGACCGCGGCCCGGGTTGCATGCATCGCGTCATCGACGCGGTCCTTACGTTCCTTCACCTCGACCTCGGTGGCACCGCCTACGCGGATTACCGCGACTCCGCCTGCAAGCTTGGCGAGACGCTCCTGCAGCTTCTCACTGTCGTAGTCCGAGGTGGTCTCCTCGATCTGCGCCTTGATCTGGCTGATGCGAGCTTCGATATCGGACTTCTTGCCAGCGCCGTCGACAATCGTAGTATTCTCCTTCTCGATCGTCACCTTCTTGGCGCGGCCGAGCATGTTCACAGTAACCTTGTCGAGTTTAATACCGAGATCCTCGCTGATCGCCTGAGCGCCGGTGAGAATCGCGATGTCTTCGAGCATGGCCTTGCGGCGATCGCCGAAGCCCGGTGCTTTCACCGCAGCGACTTTGAGGCCGCCGCGCAGCTTGTTAACGACGAGCGTAGCTAAAGCCTCGCCCTCAATATCCTCGGCGATGATGACGAGCGGCTTCGAGGTCTGCACCACCGCCTCAAGCAGCGGCAATAATTCCTGTAGGCCCGAGAGCTTCTTATCGTAGATCAGCAGATAGGGGTCATCCATCTCCACGCGCATCTTCTCGGCGTTGGTGATGAAGTAGGGAGAGATGTAACCGCGATCGAATTGCATG
This sequence comes from uncultured Alphaproteobacteria bacterium, assembly GCA_963729965.1. GTDB lineage: Bacteria > Pseudomonadota > Alphaproteobacteria > Rhizobiales > Xanthobacteraceae > BOG-931. The sequence goes on along the minus strand of CAVSPX010000014.1, from coordinate 604,149 downwards.
CCTTCGACAACGTCGAGTTCGGTTTCGAGGCTCTTGGCCTCTTCAACGGTGATGACACCCTCGTTGCCGACTTTCTTCATGGCGTCGGCGAGGAACTTGCCGATTTCGGAATCGCCATTGGCGGAAATCGTGCCGACTTGGGCGATTTCTTCGTTCGAGGTGACCTTCTTCGAATTCTTCTTTAGGTCCTCGACCACCGCTTCGACCGCAAGATCGATGCCGCGCTTGAGATCCATCGGGTTCATGCCGGCGGCTACGGACTTGGCGCCTTCCCGTACAATCGCGTGCGCCAGAACCGTGGCGGTCGTCGTGCCGTCACCGGCGTAGTCGGATGACTTCGAGGCGACTTCGCGCACCATCTGCGCGCCCATATTTTCGAACTTGTCTTCGAGCTCGATCTCCTTGGCGACGGTAACGCCATCCTTGGTGATACGAGGTGCCCCGTAAGACTTGTCGAGCACGACATTGCGACCCTTCGGGCCGAGCGTCACCTTCACTGCGTTGTTGAGGATGTCGATCCCGCGCAACATTCTGTCGCGCGCATCAACTGAGAATCTAACGTCCTTGGCAGACATTTTGCTAACTCCGTGAATTTGTGTTTCGGGATGGGAATGCTCAGGCCGCCTTCTTCTTGGCCAGCGTTTCCTGGAGCACGCCCATGATGTCGCTCTCCTTCATGATCAAAAGGTCGACGCCGTCGAGCTTGACCTCGGTGCCCGACCACTTGCCGAACAACACGCGGTCGCCAATCTTGAGATCGATCGGGATGAGCTTGCCGGCCTCATCGCGACCGCCCGGGCCGACGGCGATGATTTCGCCCTGCGAAGGCTTCTCCTGGGCCGTGTCGGGAATGATGATGCCACCGGCGGACTTCGCTTCGGGATCAATACGCTCGACAACTACGCGATCGTGTAATGGCCGGAATTTCATTGGTACCTCCTACGTTTTCTTCAAAGGACTGGGGCGTTTAGAAGACTTATCGTTGTTTCGAAAGCCGTTCGTTGTGAGTCCGATATTTCGGGACCCTTGCGATCAGGTGGCCTTATTGATTACCTTGGACACGCCTGTCTTGATTGGCTCGGCAGCCTCAGTCGCCACCTCCCGAGCGAGCGCAAAAAGCTCCTTATTCTGCGCGGAGACGATATCGAATTGCTTGCGCATTTGCGCGGTCGACAGCTCGATAAGCTCCGACGGGGACTTCACACCCAACAGCTCATGAGCGTAGTCAAAGGCGGCGCGAGTATTGGTACGGGCGATCTCGATAAGCTTGAGATTGTAGTCTGTGGCGCCCTTAGCAATGGTCGCATAGGTGTTTTGGAGCAGATCGGATGCTTCCTCGCTGGCGACCTTCGCCTTAGCGTAGGTGTCCCTGGCATGCGCGACGCTCTTCTCTGTCATCTCACGAAATGCCTCCGGCATTTCCATGTTCGGCAGGTCGAATTTTGGCATCTCGAAGTTTGGAATCCCGTAGTCCGGCATGCCAAACGAGGTGGCAGCGTGTTTCGTAGTCTTGGCTTTGGTGGTAGTCGTGGTTTCTGTCATGACACTTAATCCTTTAGAGGGTGGATTCGGTTAGACATCCTGACGCCGCCCTCAACGCCGGATGTGTTGGTAGAGAAGTCTTTCAGTGCGGCCCGCGTTGCAACTTGGACGCCATCCCCATTCGTCAGCTGAGTGATTCTCTTGACGCATTCCTCGTGACTGGAAAAAGGTCCCGCAGAGAGGTCGCCGTCATCCTCAATCGCGTACCAGCCGGGCTTGATGCCGCGCATGTCGGATTTATCGTCACTGATGTAATGGGGAGCGGTCACTGTGGTGCTCCAGTGCGCAGCTGTCATCCACCAAGCCGGTTTGACCGTTGGTGATTTCCAGCTCAGGCCTAAATCGGCGTCGCAGATGTTTACTGTCCTACCGACGGCACCGGTGCTGCCTCTTATAATATATATGGCTACCCGAATTTTGAGCACAATGGGTGTAGTGCTCTATTTGGCCTTTTGGTTGCCATTAAGTGCTGCGCGAAGGCAGGCAGCGGCGGCCTCCAACTCAACAGCAAAATGTTCAGCCTCGTGATGCGAAATATGTTGCCCGGTTTGGAGGTCTTCCCTCGCAGTGCGATTGTTCCAACCGGCCTTACAATCAAGGAAATACTATACAAATGAACGCATGGGGCGGTGATCTCGGCGTGGAACCGGGGGCACGAGGGCGACTCGGCCCTCAACGCATAGCCGCTCCCCTCTCTAGGCTGTTGGCTACTCGGCCGAACATGACCTGGGGCGGGCTGTCCGCGCCGTTAGGGAGAGACTTATGGCAAGCAATATCAAGGCGCTCCCTGAAAAGAACATGCAAGGGGCGCCGGAGAATCGGGACATGCCGCTTCCGCTGCTCGACCTTTCCGACGCGGCGGTCAAGGAGCTGATCTGTAGCGCCAAGCAGCGCGGCTACGTCACAGTCGATGAGATCAACTCCGTGCTGCCCTCGAAGGAGGGTAATTCGGAGCAGATCAAGGAAATCCTGTCGATTTTTGGAGAAATGGGCGTCGAGGAGGCCGAGACCAAGGAGGCCGGGCCTGAGGCAGGGGCGGCGACCGGCGAGCAGCCGGAAGAGGAAGACGAGGGCGCGAACGAGCTTGTCGAAGTCCAGCAACAGCCGGTTCCGGCCAAGTCCGGGGCCAAGGAACCCGCCGAACGCACCGACGACCCCGTGCGCATGTATCTCCGCGAAATGGGCTCGGTAGAACTCCTTTCGCGCGAGGGCGAGATCGCTATTGCCAAGCGCATTGAGGCTGGCCGTGAGGCCATGATCGCGGGGCTTTGCGAGAGCCCGCTTACATTTCAGGCCATCATCATCTGGCGGGACGAGCTGAACGAGGGCAAGGTCTTGCTGCGCGACATCATCGACCTCGACGCAACCTATGCCGGCCCTGACGCCAAGGCCGTGCCGGCGCCGGTAATCGGCGCCGACGGCCAGTTGACCGTGGGCGTCGCCGTTCCGGGCCAACCCGGGCGGCCGCCGCAGATGCAGGCGCCGGCCACTGCGCCTGCGGCCAGCACCCCGTTCAAACCGGTCGGCAAACGCACAGACGGCGAGGAGACGACAGCCGACGGGATGGTTGGCGAGAGCAACCTCGACGACGATGACGATATGGAGAATTGGCTCTCGGTCGCCGCAATCGAAGCGGAGCTAAAGCCCAAGGTGATCGAGACCTTCGACATCATCGCCGACAGATACAAGCGGCTGCGCCGGCTGCAGGACCAGGACATCCAGTTCCAGCTCAAAAGGCAGTCGCTCTCACCCGCACAGGAACGCAAGTATAAGAAGCTGAAGAACGAGATCATCGCCGAGGTGAAGTCGCTACGACTGAACCAAGCGCGGATCGACGCGCTGATCGAGCAGCTCTATGAGATCAACAAGCGCCTCGTCGGCTTCGAGGGCCGCCTGATGCGGCTCGCCGAGAGCCACGGGGTTTCGCGCGACGACTTTCTCAAGGCCTACCTGGGCTTCGAGCTCGACCCGCTCTGGCTCAATCGCGTGTCTAAGCTCTCGGCCAAGGGTTGGAAGAGTCTCGTCGCCAAAGACAAGGACACAATCAAGCAGTACCGCCATGAGATACATGAGCTCGCGGGCGAGACGGGGCTCGAGATCGCCGAATTCCGCAAGATTGTGCACATGGTGCAGAGGGGCGAGCGCGAAACGCGCCAGGCCAAGAAGGAAATGGTGGAGGCAAACCTACGGCTGGTCATCTCCATCGCCAAGAAATACACCAACCGCGGCCTGCAGTTCCTCGACCTGATCCAGGAAGGCAACATCGGCCTGATGAAGGCGGTCGACAAGTTCGAGTATCGCCGCGGCTACAAGTTCGCGACCTACGCCACCTGGTGGGTCCGGCAGGCGGTCAGCCGCTCGCTCGCCGATCAGTCGCGTACCATCCGTGTGCCCGTGCACATGATCGAGACCATCAACAAGATCGTGCGTACCAGCCGGCAGATGCTCAGCGAGATCGGCCGCGAGCCGACGCCGGAGGAGCTCGCCGAGAAGCTCCACATGCCGCTCGAAAAGGTACGCAGGACCTTGAAGATCGCCAAGGAGCCGCTGTCGCTCGAAACGCCGATCGGCGAGGAGGGGGATTCCCACCTCGGCGACTTGATCGAGGACCAGAACGCGATCCTGCCGATCGACGCCGCGATCCAGACGAACCTGCGCGAGACCACGACGCGCGTACTGGCGTCACTGACGCCACGCGAGGAGCGCATCGTACGCATGCGCTTTGGCCTCGGCATGAACAGCGACCACACGCTGGAGAAGGTCGGGAAGCAATTCTCAGTGACGCGCGAGCGAATTCGGCAGATCGAGGCCAAGGCACTGCGGAAGCTCAAGCACCCGAGCCGATCAAGGGAGCTCAGGAGCTTCCTCGAATAGTTGAATTGCCATGCAGGTCCGCGCCCGCAAATGTGACGATCACGGGACGCATTCAACGAAGAGAGTCGATTCGTTTGCGGGCGCTAAACGCTGGGTCATCCGACGCAAGGCTGAAGTGATTGCGGCAGTGCTCGGTGGTCTACCGTCCATCGAGGAAGCCTGCAGCCGCTACATGGTCACTGTCGATGAACTACTCTCGTGGCAATCCTCACTCGACCGGCACGGCCTCGCTGGACGCGCATCCAGCAATATCGGATGCAATGGCGGCTTAGATCGCTTTCGATATCGGGGCGAATTCTCCTACGGCGTTTCTCGGTCTGACGACATGGATCTGAAATAATGCTCGGCGTGCTGGTAGTAGTTTTCGGCCCCAATCGCGTCTCCGGATTGGGCTTGAGCTTGGGCTAGCGCGAGATACCGCTCATAGCTTCTTTGCGCGTTTTGAGTACCCCTAAAGTCAGGGCGGGCGCCATTCGATGTCCACTGCTTCGAGCGGTTAGCAAATGGCCTCGCCGATTTAGAGCGGTTCGTACTCGTCATTGTATTTGGGCCATTCTGCATGGCTTACTCCTTGATAATGGCAGGTGAAATTTGTCCCGTGCGGCGCGACGGGAATCACAGCAAGCGGAATTTACGCCGCACTTGCTCTTGTCCAACCTGCACTCTTCGCAGTGGAAAACTGTTCCTGAGAAAGCGCTCACAATTTCTGGAGCTGATCTGTTCACTCGTCGTGGTGGTACCTGCCGACTACACGCGATATTTATGAACCAATTGTCTATCATCAGGGGGTATCAGGAGGAATTGTCAAGCACGGCAGTTTGTCCGCGTGCCGAAGGCGTATATTCAGTCAACGATCAAGGCAGGGTACTGAGGTTGCCGACAATCCCCAGGGCAACTTTATCGTTCGCTGGCTGCGCTCCTCGTGTGCTTGCTCCTTGTCCCAGTGGCGCTGGTCGATCAGCGGCGAAATCGACGGCAAGCACGTCGTTCGCGAAATCAATCCGGGCCCGAACTATTTTCGTGTCGGCGTTACGTGTGGGGAAGGCTTCCTTCACAGCACGACCTTGTCACGCACGGGTTTCATTTTCAGATCGGTCCCGTTGAGTGACAGCCGATACGTGACTACGGCGCGGCTGCCACCGGGATGGACGTCGATCTCGACGATCTGGAAGTCGGTGCCGCCGTACCGCTTGCACTCGTTTCTGATCTTTTTCAGGAAGCGAGCAACGCCGACCTCGCCGCCGCGCCCGTGATGGGTGACCACGACAAGATCGCCGGCGACTTGACGCGTGATTGTGCCCGGTCGCGTCCAATGATAGAGCTTCACGTGATTGCCTTCTTTCTTGTTGTGAGCCGTAGTGGTCGTTCACTTGGCGAATTTGCCGAAGTGACTGCCGCCGCGACGATAGTGCGGCTTCGCGATCTTGCGGACGAAGCGAGCGACCCGTGCTTGAAACTGCCCATGCTCGACCATGGCGTAAGCGGTCCCTTCAGGGTCCGCCGCAATGGTCCGGCAGAATTGCTCCATGGTCAGCGCGGACCCGCTCGGCTGGCTGCAGCCGCTCATGTCGACGCGTAGCGGCTCGTCGTCAGTCTGGCGCCAGCCCTTCGGGTTGTAGTCGCCCAGGAATGGGATGCTCATGCCTTGCGGCTTGCGGCCGAAGCCGAGCACGCTCAGGCGCTCCGCCTGGTTCGGCTGCCAGGGTTGCTTTTGACTTCGGCGCGCGGCGACCACAGTCGGCGAAGACAGAGCACACATGGAGCATCCCTTCGGTTTGCGATGCTGCCCGGCGCGAAGCCGGACAATCGCCGCATCTGCAAGCCCAACGAGCCGAAGGAATTAGGCCGTCTGGGGCGGGCGCTCTTGCGATTACACCGGGATAACAGTCCCGGTTCCCGTAGCCACTCCCCGGGGGGCGGTTCTTGATGCTGCCAAACACGTGGGAAAGCATGGGGCGTTTGCCAAGAGAAAATGTGAATGATATTGTTCGACGGTTAATTGCGGATCGCGATGGCATCTCTAGTCCCGGACAAAGAAAGTTAACGAGCAAAAAGATTTTCAATTTTGGATTTTCCCTGTTTTTTTCTGGAAAAATTCCCGTCTTTTGTATCGGAGAGAGAGCGTAGCGAAGGGCAATGATCATTGCCGCGCGTGCCCCGGTGCTTGGTCAGACCCCGTAGGTGATCGGAGCCGATCGGCGCGCGCTACCACCCCACCGTCCTTAATAGAATGCCGGGTATGCGGTCACGCGGCGATGTCGGAAACTGTCGCAAACATTGGTCGAGCAGCATCTCGTCAATGAGAGCGCTCGCGCCAAATAAACCCAACCAGCGCCGCGCGAGTAGCGAATGACACGCTTTCGTCGTGACGTGTCGACCAGCGTTGCGATGCAACCGGCGCCGCGACGCAGGTTGCAGACAATTTTATGCGAATGGAATCCATTAACCAGCGCCGCAATCGGTCCTCACTACTGTTCATAAAAGGGCTATTATTTTAACAGTCTCTATCAGAGAACCCCGGAAACCATGACCAACCCGCAGCTGCGCACTGTCGCTCCAGCCACTGAAAATCGAACAGTCATTACGCGTCGGCGAAAAAATGCCGACTTGCGGACCCGCGAACATCTGACTGCGGATGAAGTCGAGCGCTTGATCGACGCGGCGAAGGGCAATCGCCACGCCCATCGCGACGAGTTGATGGTTCTCCTGACCTTCCGCCACGGGTTGCGCGCCGTCGAAGTCTGCGACCTGCGCTGGGAGCAGGTCAACTTCAAGACGGCGATACTACATGTCCGTCGCGTCAAGAACGGCACGCCGGCCACACATCCGTTGACCGGTCGGGAAATGCGGGCGCTTCGCAAACATCAACGAGACGGCGAGCAATCGCCGTTTGTGTTTGTGTCGGAGCGCGGCGCGCCGCTGACGGCGCCCGGCTTTTCGCGCATGGTTGAGCGTGCAGCCACCGCGGCCGGTCTCGGCATCAAGGCTCACGCCCATATGCTCCGTCACGCCTGCGGCTACAAGCTGGCGAATGACGGTATCGATACGCGCTCGTTGCAGGCTTACCTCGGCCACCGCAACATCCAAAGCACGACACGATACACGGCGCTTGCGCCCGATCGGTTCAAAGATTTCTGGAGAGATTAGCACTACTTTGGCAGATTGTCGGATTTGGCCTTTTTCTTAGGATTCCCGAATCGATATTTCAATGATTCATTGGGTGGTCGGCTCTTGGAGGGCTGACTATGGCGGAATGGGAAGACGAACTCGAACGTTGGCTGAAGCCGTTCCTGCGTCGGTTGGGTCATAAGACCCGACAGCGGATGTGTCCGCTGTACGTTTTGGGCCTAATCGATCCCGGCGCTCGCAAGAGCGTTCAGCCGATGGCGGAGCGCGTTGCATCGGGAAACTACGATCGACTGCACCATTTCATGGCCGATGGTGTCTGGGACGCGATACCGCTGGAGTCGGAACTGCTCAATCAGGCCGACCGGATCGGAATGCGGACATCGTGGAAGGATCGGGGTCGGGCAACGAGCTGCCCTGGGCGGATTGCCGCCCAGTCCCGGCCTGCCGGACGACCAACGCCGCTACTTTCTTGGCTGCTAAGCCGCTCCCGCAACGCGGCCCACCGGGCAATCTGCGGTTTACGTAGCCGCGAGGGAAAAATGCGCCATCAACTCATCAACGCCAACATCGGAACAATGCGTGCGCCGCCCCCTTCCGGCAACGCCCCTTGGCCTCGATTGGCCTATGCGTCGAGCACCGTTGGCGTGGTGTCGGGCCGAGCCTATACTAACAGGCTCGGGCGTCGGACCCGGACAAACCACGCGAGTATAACTGACGATCAAATGACGACCAAGATGGGTACTGGGAGCCGTGCTAAGTACTTGAAAATGCGGGTGTAGCTCAATGGTAGAGCAGAAGCCTTCCAAGCTTATGACGAGGGTTCGATTCCCTTCACCCGCTCCAGCCTTCGCGCCGTTCGGAGCGTCGGCCCGCAGGCCACAATAACCGCGGAGGTTGCCCCGCTGAAACTTCAGCGGAGGCGGGTGGCCCTGCTTACTTGCCCTGCAAATGCTGCAAAAAGTGCAGCACGTCGCCATTGAACTGCGCGGGGTCCTGCAGGAACGAGAAATGGCTGACCTGCGGCTGGATCAGAAGGCCGCTGCCGGGAATGTTGTCAGCCAAGAATAAAGTATTGTCGCGCTTGATCGCCTCGTCGTGGTCGGCGTCGACGATCCAGGTCGGCACCTTGATGGTGTGCAGCGTCTGCGCACTCCAATGCGGCTCGCTGTCCCACATTTTTTCGATCTGCTTGAGAAAGGCGTCGTATTCCTTCGGCGTCGGCGACAGCGTCGCGTATTCCTTGCGGGCGCGGGCGATGAAAGCGCTGAACACCGGATCGTGCTCGACATCCTTCACCGCGCTCGGGTCCGAGTTCGCCGCGAACGCGAACAGCTTCGTCAGCCGCGCGGGGTGGCGCAGCGCGATGTCGAGGCCGATGATGGCGCCATCGCTCCAGCCGACCAGCGCCGCCTTGTCGATCTTGAGATAGTCCATCAGTCCGATCACGTCATCGGCCATCAGATCGTAGCCGTAGGGACGCGCGTCGCGCGATGAGCGGCCATGACCGCGGCTGTCCATGACGATGACGCGGTAATGCGGTGCGAGCGCACGAACCAGAAGCCCCCAGTAATTGGCGTTGGCGAGACCGCCGTGCAGGAGGATGACCGGTGCACCTTTGCCGAACTCGCCATACCAGAGTTTGATGCCGTTGACCGACGCAAGCCCGGACTTGCCGCCGCCTGGCAGGGTCGGTGTTGGTGGCAGCGTCAGCCATTGCGGTTCGGCGTGAGCGGTAGAACCCAAGCTGAAAAACAAAGCTATAAAGACAATAGCGAAGCGTCGCATCGCAGCACACCCTCGCTCAATTCAAGCAGTTGGCAGTTAACGGTAGAAGTGGCGATTCCGTCAATCGTTCGTCATGGCCGCGCTTGTCGCGGCCATCCACGTCTTTGAAGCAATGAGCGCGGAGACGTGGAGGGCCGGAACAAGTTCGGCCACTCGCTTTTTTGCACTGCCGAGCACAGACGGGCAATAAGGGGCACAAAGCCCAACATTTCCGGCCGTTTCCTGATCGTTCACCATGCCGCCAAATCGGGCTTGCACGGGCAGGAACGGGAACCAAATTGTGTGTCACAGTGTATGTCACAGATCGCCCGTGCGCGGCGGCAAAACCGAAGGAAAGACCATGCCCCGCCTCAATCAAGACTGCGTCGACAAACTGGTGCGCCAGGGTGCACCGGCGAAGGTCTCAGTCTGCGAGGCAAGCTTGTACCTTTGCGTCCGCGGTCCCGGCAAGGGCTACTGGGTGCATCAATATCGCGAGCCCGGCACGGGAAAACTCCGTGGCATCGGGTTCGGCAGCGCGTCCAAGGTGACGCTGGCATCGGCGTTGAAAGCGCGCCGGCGCTTCGATCCTAAGAATCCGACCACCTGGCCCGAGCATCGCCGCGAAGCATTGCAAAACGGCAACGTTAGAACGCCTCGCGCAACCGCTACGGAGGTCGCCGGCGTGACGTTCACCGCGGCGCTAGAGGCGTGGCTCGAAAGGGACGGCAAGCAATGGTCGGCAAAGGGCGTCAAGGCGCGCCGCGGTCTGGCGCGATTGGACGGTCTTTCATCCAAGGATATTGCGGCCATCACTCAGGATGACGTGCTCGCGGCGCTCGCTGGCGAAACGCCTCGCCAGCATCAAGACAAACGCGGATGGCTGGCCGATCTGTTCTCGTTCGCCAAGACGAAGGGCTGGCGCACCGGTGACAACCCTGCCCGGTTTGACCGTGACACGGTGCGCGGCTTCGAGCGGCCCGTCAAAGATCACCACCACCACGCGGCGGTCCCTTGGGCGGAACTGCCGGTGCTTTACCGCGCACTCCCAGACAACGACATCGGCCGCGCGTTGCGGTTCCAAATCTTGACCGCGGCACGGCCCGGCGCGGTCGAGAAAGCGACGTGGGGCCAAATCCAGGGCGACAATGGCACGTCGTCTTGGGTCTACCTGATCCACAAAGGCAAGGGCCGCCATAAAGAGCCGCGCGAGTTTCGGCAGCCGCTGTCGCGGGCGGCGCTCGCCCTGCTCGGTGAACGCGGCAAGCCGAACGAGAAAATTTTCGGCAAGCTGCCCCGCAACAACGCGTTGCTTAACGCGGCGAAGGCCGTTCGGCCGGACGCGACTGCGCACGGCATGCGCGCCGCATTCAAGACGTGGTGTCAGGACACCGGCAAGGATGACATCCTTTCGGACATCGCCATGTCGCACCTCGTCCGCGACGAAATTTGGCGCGCCTACGCGCGGTCGGACCTGATCGAGAAGCGCCGCGAATTGATGGAGAAATGGGCGGCATTTGCGCAATCTTAGCTTCCGCATCATCCTGCCGAGAGCCATCGCTCGCAAAATGCTTCGCGAGCTATCCGAAATCGAGGAATGGGAGTGCGGGCGCGCCAAGAGGAATTTGCAGTCATCGCACCCGGTGCAGAGCCGCGATGCTACCGACGATCAATTATCTTCGTCTAAGGAATTGCACAATTTCTGCTTTCGTTTTCGGCAAAACGGGAAAGCCCGAGGGTGCGAGTCCCAACGGGCACACGCTCGGCTTACAACCATCCGCGCTCTCCGAATGCAGAAAGATCAACTCCAGGTGGGGCATACCATCCACCCGAGCGATAGCGGGCGCCAAGCTTTAGAGCGAGCTCCTTGTTGCCATAAGGAATCCGCAGCGGCGTACCCGTAACCGAATTTGGCTGCGCGGGAGCCAGTGGATCGGCAGCAGCGGCAGCTTTACGCTTCCGTGACCTCTTCGTCGTTGCCGGCGATTGAGGCGCAACTGACCCTGCCTTGTAGCCGGTTTTGCGACCGCGCTTGCGGCGCTTCGCCCCTCGGTTCGAGTCTATCCACGCGGACATGGCAGCCGAGTTGGCCTTGGCCTCCTCGGGAATGACGACGCCTTTCCCCTGCGCAATCTTCTTGGCATACAATATCTGTGCCGGACTTGGCGGTTTGGAGTTGAGCTTCCCGGGCGTTTCACCCTCGGCTTTCTTGGGCGCGTGTTTGTTGAGAAATTTGCGACAGATCGATATCGACGTCTTGTAGCCGGACGGAGGTTTGATCCCCTTCTGCCGGCCGAGGCTGTCGGCAAAGCGCTTCATCGCAGGTGTCGGCGGAAACGTCCCGTGGCCGTTGCCGACCGCAGCGCCAAGCACGGGAGGTCCGCCGACGGCGGCGCCGTTCTTGAACTTGCCAATGATTCGCTCGGCGACATTGCACACGGCATCAATCGCACCGACCATCTCCTGCTTGCCGACAACGACATCGTCGAGCAGGCATTCAAGTTGCGCAGTCACCCCCGGATCGACCAGGGCAGGGTCGGCCTGTTTGAGAACATCGAACAGCGACAAGCCGGTCTCGGTCGGCACGATGTGCTTCCCCTGGGCAATCAGGAAACCCTGTTTCTTCAGCCCGCCGATGATCTCCGCTCGGGTCGCCGGCGTGCCAATGCCCTTGGCCTCCTTCAGGCGCTCCCGTAGAATCTCATCGTCAACAAAGCGCCAGGCATTTTGCATCGCCTCGATCAGGGTGCCTTCGTTGTATCGTGGCGGTGGCCGGGTCTCCTTGTCCTCGATTTTCGGATCGTGCAGTTGCGCAGTCTCGCCGTCGCGCAGCGGCGGCAGCAATTGCGCTTCATCGCCCTTTTCGTCGGTGGGCTGCCACTCCGGGAATGCTGCGCGCCAGCCGAGATCGATGGGCTGACGGCCGGACGCGCGGAATTCGAAACCACGCACGTCGAGCGTTGCGGTTGTCTGCCGGTAGCGGAAGTCGGGCATCAGGGCGGCCAGGTAAGCCCGCGCGATGACGTCGAACAGTTTCTTCTCATCCGACGACAAGCGAGGCCACACCTCCCGCAATTTGTCGATCGTGTTGACGTTGGGAATGACAGCGTGATGGCTCGCGCCCTCCAGCCCCTTGTCGTAGAAAGTGCCGCTCGCACCTTTGCGGCTGACCGGCGGCTCGGGCACCGGGATTGCGCCGAACGACTGGCCCACCCGCAGTCCGGCCACGATCCGCGGCACGTCCGATATCAGGCTCTGCGGCAGGTAGCGTACCTCGGCGCGCGGATAGGTGATGATCTTCTTGCCCTGGCCATCATAGAGCGCCTGCGCCACCTCAAGTGTTTTGCTGGCCGGCCAGCCGAATCGCGAGCCGCATAGTTTCTGCAGCGACGGAAGATCATGCAGCTTGGGTGGCCCTTGCCGCTTATCCTCGACGCGCACGGTAAGCGAGCCCTCGAAGTCCCTAGCCGCGTCGGCAATTTCTTGCGCAATCTCGCGCCGGACAATTCGATCCTGTGGCGCGTGCCGCATCTGGAATTGGCCTCCCGCAACTTTAGCGGTGGCGACAACGTCAAAATAGGCGATCGGCACAAAGTTGCGGATTTCCAACTCTCGCCTGCACACAATGGCCAAGGTCGGTGTCTTCACGCGACCAACCCCGATAACGTTCCGCGCACCGCGACCCAGGATGACGGTCGCGGTGCGGGTGAGTGACAGGTTGTAGATCTGGTCGGCCTGTCGGCGTGCGACGGCGGCGGCGTAAAGCCGGGCATATTCGCTATTTGGTTTGGCCCGGCCGAATGCATCCCGGATGGTCTGAGAGTCCTGCGCAGTGAACAGCACCCGCATCACCTGGCCGCGGTACTCATAATGCTCGAGAATTTCCTGGCCGATGAGCTGACCCTCACGGTCGCAATCGGTCGCGAGCCAAACCCGCTTGGCGCTCCGTAATGCCTCGCGAATGACTCTGAGCTTAGTGGCTTTGTTGCCGCCCTCTGCGGGGCGAGTGCCGTAAAGACCTTCGGGTCGCAGCAGGATCGGCGACCAGCGCTTCCACGCCGGCACCACATCCTCCGGTTCGAGCAGGTCGAACAAATGACCCTCGGCCGCGAGAACGTCTCCGTACCGAGAACCCACGGCGGCGCGGACGTCTTTCGCCTGGCTGGACTTCTCCGTGATGACGATCTGATCGGCCATAACGGCTCATTTCGAAGGATCGATTCGACAGAGACGAATTAGAACACATAGCGAACAAGACCACCACACAAGTTTTATCGGACTCTCCCAGCCTACGAATTTGGGGGTCAGGAGTTCGAATCTCTTCGGGCGCGCCATTATTCGGGTACTTCTGATACGCGCCCGAAAATTTTTGGCTCTTTTTTGGCTCATCGACTCCGAATGTCAGGGCGCAACAATCTTCTAATGAGTTGGCATCTCTAAAAATCTTGGACTGCAATGAGAATCGAACCGCGTCCAGTACTGCGCGCGTCCGCCAAGCTCGATGGATAGCATTCAAGAGGTCGAGGGTCCGACTCCTCCTGGCTCCGCCAAAATAATCAAGGGGTTAGCTGAAGCATCATTCCGGGGTTGGCACTGATTTGGCACCGGCGGAGCGGTAGACCCGGCGCATGTCGGCCCAATCTTCGCGGTCAAGCTCCGGCCCGGCCACGATCCAGCGCCAGCCGTCGTTCGCTACCTGATCGGCCGCGGCTTGCAGCTTGTCCCGCGCTAGCCCATATTTCTCATACAAATGCGCGCATCGGGGCTGCGAATCAGCGAAAGTTGTTGTGCCACAACGACTTTACGTCGATTTGCGGAGCACCCGATGCCGACAGAGTGTAGCGCAGAAGTATTCGATTTTGGAATGGTAGAAGGCCGCTCTGTGGAAGCCGCATTTGACGCGGGATTGGTCACGTCGGATGCGGGAGCGTTACTTCTAGGAGCCACCGATCGTGCAATTGATCTGATGGATCGGTTTGCGTCGTGCTTTCACGACGAGCGGCATCCGGCATGGATCGAGCACGAGGTTGCGACCTTGGTTGGCCAGCGGGTGTTCGCCATCGCGCTTGGCTATGAGGATCTCAACGATCACGACGAACTGCGTCACGATCCGATGATGGCGGTGCTGGCGGGCAAGCTGGCAGCGCGACGCGCGGATTGCGCGCCGGTGGCCGGCAAGTCGACGCTGAACCGGCTGGAACTGAGCAAACTGGAGCCGACGCGCTACCACAAGATCAGCCACAATCCGGTGGCGATCAGGAATCTGCTGGTCGATCTGTTTCTGGAGGCGCATGACCGCGCGCCCAAGCGGATCATTCTCGATCTGGATGCGACCGATGATCCGCTGCACGGTGAGCAGGAGGGACGCTTCTTCCACGGCTACTACGATTGCTACTGCTATCTGCCGCTATACGTGTTCTGCGGCCGGCATCTGCTGGTCGCCAAACTGCGGCGTGCTGACATCGACGCAGCGGCCGGCGCGGTCGAGGAGGTGGCGCGCATTGTCGCTCGGGTTCGCGCCCATTGGCCGCGAACGCGTCTTCTGTTGCGCGCCGATTCAGGCTTCGCGCGGGAGGACCTGATGGCCTGGTGCGAGGCCAACAACGTGGACTTCGTCTTCGGTCTTGCCAAGAACGAACGGCTCACCGCCGAGATCAAAACTGAGCTGGATCTTGCCGCCGCCACGAGCCAGCGCACCGGCACCCCAGCGCGCCGCTTCAGGACCTTCATGTGGATGACGCGATCGAGCTGGAGCCGCCGGCGCCGGGTCGTCGCCAAAGCCGAGTGGACGCAAGGCGAAGCCAATCCTCGTTTCGTCGTCACCTCGTTGGCGCGGAACAAGTGCAGCCCCAAGTACCTTTACGAAAAGCTCTACTGTGCGCGCGGCGAGATGGAGAACCGGATCAAGGAGTGCCAGCTCGACCTCTATGCCGATCGCACGTCGAGCGCCACGATGCGGGCCAACCAACTGCGCCTGTGGTTCTACTCGATGGCTTATGTGCTGCTGTGCGCCACGCGCCGTATCGGGCTACACGACACCAAATTCGCGACCGCCACCTGCGGCACCATTCGGCTCAAGCTGCTCAAGATCGGTGCGCTCGTGCGCGTCAGCGTCCGTCGCGTCAGAGTCGCGATGGCGTCGGCCTGTCCAGCCGCCCAAGATTGGGGCCAAGCTGCGACTCGGCTCACGGCCGCGGCAAAGGCCCGCGCCTCACCGGCCTGACACGCGCCGCCGCGGCGCGACCATTGCGCGGCAAACCAACCGGCCCACGGAGACTCGCAAAACATGAGCCACAAACCGCGCCCTTTCGGCGCCACGAAGCGCCGCGGCTGTCGCTCACCAATCATCAAGAATCGGCTTACCGATCATCCAAGGCATCAGCAGGGTGAGAAATGCGCGCTAGCCCGGTTCAGAAGCTCGGCGTCGGCAAAAAGCTACCGCCCTCCGTGGTCGAAAAGGTCGCGCACGGTTACCAGCTTGCGCAACATCTGCTACTTGCTGGCGCGCCGCGACTACCAGCTTGGGCAACATTCGCTACGTGCTGTCGACGGCGGGATTTCTCGCCCTGACCCGTATTCACGTGCGGGGCGCGATCGCCTGCCGTTTTGTGTCGATCCAGGCCAGCAGCGCTTCCGCGTTGTCGGGTGGCGCCACGGACGCACTGTAGTCGTCTAAAGCGATGGCAATTCGCCGTAAGAAATCTCCCGCCATCTGCTCGGTCGTCGCACGTGTTCTCTCAGCTGTCTCGGCCAGCGTGGAAAGCGTGCCATGAAGAACGCGCGAGCGCGCTCCGACGATTCCCTCGACAAATTTCTTGACGGTCATCGCCGGATCGGTCGAAAGCGGATCAGTCGCGTTGACACCATAAAAAGCGTGAAGCGCCTCGCATAGCCGGTGGTTACTGCCTTTGGAGCTTTCAGCGCCGAGCAGAACCTCCATGGCGGTTTCAAGCTTCGCAGTTGCGATTGTGTCTACCGGTTCTGCCAAGCCCTCGTGAAACCAATAGGCCGCGTCGCACCAAGCTTGCTCAAGGCCGGGCAGCTTTGAGTTGTTTCGGACAAACGCATCGATGCGTCGCCCAACGACGCCAGCTCCCGTTCGTCAAAGTTGGAGGGCGCATTCGGTACACGAGTAACGATATCGCCGCCTACCTGGAACGCCAGCGAGTGGACACGATCGACACAAATAAGTATGGCAGTACGAATAATTGACAATTGGTGGCACGTTGATCTGCGATTTAATCGCAAACGATACAGGAAGAGAAGCCCGGACAATTCTAAGAATGGCGCTGAAGCCTACGAAGTCCTGTTGCGGCAGAAGCTGGCACTGGGCGAGTCCATCGACAATCTAGTGCAGACGCCAGACCTGCGACGGACGTTCCGACAGTTCGGCCGCGTGTGGTTCGCTGAGTACGTCGTTCCAAATCTCAAACCATCGCAGCAACGAAATGTGGGCTATATCCTGAACGGGGTACTCACACCATATTTCGGCGCGATGGTCCTGACAGAGATTACTCCGCGTGTTATTGAACGGTATAAAGCCGCAAAGCGCGGTGAGGGGCTCAGGAACAAGACAATCAAGAATCACCTCAGTGTATTAAACCGATGCCTCACCTCCGCGTGCGAGTGGGGCGAACTCAAAGGAACGCCGCCGAAGATCAAATGGCCGAAGTGCGATCCGACGGAAATGGATTTCCTGTCGTTCGACGAATGCGAGGTGTTGCTCTCCGAAGCGATAGGCATCGATTACGAGATGATTCTGTTCGCCGTCCGCACGGGCTTACGACAAGGCGAACTGAAGGGGTTGCAATGGGCATCCATTGACTGGGAGAACCGCAGTCTGACGGTCCGGCACTCCCTCGACGAAAACGCCAGGATGCTCGTCGCGCCGAAGAGTAATCGCATACGCCATATCCCTATGGATATCGACGTGTATGAAATTCTCTACCGCCGAAGGCGAGGCAGCGGCTACGTGTTCACGGATGCCAGCGAGAAGGCGTTCACCCACAAGCTCCTTACCAGCCGCCTCAGACGCGTGTGCGAGAGAGCGGGATTGCGCAAGATCGGGTGGCATACTTTGCGACACACTTTTGCGTCGCATCTCGCGATGAAGGGGGTTCCGATCACGGTGGTGAAAGAACTTATGGGTCATTCGGACATCAAAACAACCATGAGGTACTCGCACCTTGCGCCTTCCACGC
Organism: uncultured Alphaproteobacteria bacterium; assembly: GCA_963729965.1. Taxonomy (GTDB): domain Bacteria; phylum Pseudomonadota; class Alphaproteobacteria; order Rhizobiales; family Xanthobacteraceae; genus BOG-931. The sequence goes on along the minus strand of CAVSPX010000014.1, from coordinate 586,639 downwards.
TGCGTGCAGCGATCGACATGCTCAATCCAAAAGAGTCCATCAAAAGAATGGACTTTGGGCAGCCCGTGGGCACCGAGTGGCTTCGAACGCAACAGGCGGAACTGGCGGACAAAATCGTGCCTCGTAAAGAAGCACATTTTGAGCCAGGAAATTGCGCCTAAAGCACATCACTCGGACGAAACGTTGCTGCGCGAGCGGCGGGACTCGAACCCGCGCAAGGAGACTGTAGGGAAAACCCGGATTCGTCGCGAAGAACAACAATTATTGGCTTGAACGAAGGACATATGAGCTAGAACCCAAGTAAGCAATCGTACTCACGAGAAAGCAGACAGGAAGCTTGATTGCCAGTTTTTGGGCAGCCCGTGGGCAGAACGTTACGACACATTCTTGCTCCGGAATTAGCAGCAGGAACGCTACAAGAAGAACTGGACAGACCAAGTAGCAATAAGCCCCGCTTCCTTATGGAAGCGGGGCAGTTTGTGCTGCGGCACCTCGCGGTTCACAGGGATTGGCCGGCTCGCTGGTCCCAGAGCCCGGCCCCGCACCCCTCGCCGCTGCTCGTGGGATCGGTTCGCACCGAAGCTAATCGACCCGAAAGAGCGTAGGTTCAGTAAAGCGACCTTCCGCCGTCCGCTGAGTAGCCGGGCGGCTGTCGTCCTTCAGCTCAAACAGAGTCAATTGATGCTGCCTCGCAGCTTTTCGCTGCTCGCGGTGGAGCTTCAGGATGTCTCGCCAAAGATGGCGCTTGCCGTCGATCGTGACGAAGGCAGTTGCCATGTCACGCCTCGGCTGCGTACGCTGAATCTCGCTTGGCGATTTCCCGCTTCAACTGCCGGGCGATGACGAGGGTGACCGACGCAATGCTCCCGTACGGTCCCTTCCGCTCCTCCTTATCCCCATGCCTGGCCGTTCGACCGAAGTACCACCCATTGTTCCGGTGCTCGACGGTATACTCCGCGAGCACGTACACCCGCTTGCCATTTTGGAGCATGGGTCAATACTCCGATGCAAGCATGATGGTGAGCACGCGGGTGGTCTTCTCCGGATCAGCCGCATCCTCTGACCCGTACTGGCAGTCGATGTCGTAATAATCGATTTTCCAGTAGAACGTGTCGCCGGCGATTTCGAACGAGCCGAAATCATGCTCGCTATACGGGTCATTGTCCCCAGTGAACTCGTTGAATGACCTTACCGTGAGCAGCACGCGCGCTTTGACGTCCAACGGAAACTCATTTACGCCCTGCGTCATGACTATTTGACCGCCGATGAAAGTCGAGCGGAAGTTGTCATTGAGCACACGGATACGCTGGGTTTTGTCCAGGACCTGTTCATGACCGGCTCCATCAGATGATGCCGGCAAGAACGAGGGCCGACACCATCGTGTTGCCGCCGCAGGATGCACAGTAGCCCTCGGTCTGGTCGGGCTCCATTTCGGCGGTGTACTCGCAGCCCTCCGTCATGCAGATGGCAGGGCACACGGTATCGAAGGCTGCAGCGTGAATGAGATCGTGGGCGTTCTCGTAACCCTCGATCTCGCAGAGCCGCATGAGCTTTTTGGCTTTCTCGGTAAGAACAAGTTGCATCGTACTCCTCCTCGCTGGCCGGGAACCGACATGCTCGGTTGCCGGATCGCGAGGCGGAGCTGAACGGGCGCATACCCTGGTAATGGTGCTCCTGCGTGTGCCCCTCCGCCCCGCGATTCGGCGCCCCACACAAAAAGGGGAGACGAAAGACGAGGCTGAGAACGTCGATGCGTTTTCTGTTGTCTATTGTCTACGACGAGCGCCAAAGAAAAAGACTCGGCATAATGCCGGGCCGTCATGGTCTGGTGCTGCGTGGTTCGAAAAGCATGCGGGCAGAGCCCAGGCTCACGTACACTGGCTTGCAATGATGCGCGATGCACAGACGGCCGCGAAATGGATGGCATACGGACATTCGTGCAACGTCGCGGAAGACGCGCGAGCGTCGCGAAGCGCACGTCGGAAGTTTTTCTAAACTTCACCACCGTGCGATTTCGAGAGAAGCTCGCGTGTTTTTCAACAAAGACGTATGAACGGAGCCGGCGTTACACGTGGCGTGGCTCAACCTCACGAATGTACGGGCAGGTAGACACGAGCCTCTGCCGGAGCGGCATACTCCCGTGTCTACCTGCCCGTACATTCGTGGGCATGGAATTCCGCAATTTTTCATGAGGTTTTCACTGCGAACGTGGCACAGTGATATGCCAAGCTGACATATTGTCGGGCATAGCATCCGCAATCGATCGAGAGCACCCTTGACCGCGTGACCGTCAGCGAGTCGGCGGGCGGCGCGATCTGTGGGAAGGCTACGTACTTACTTACGCGTTCAGCGACGACGATGGCACCTCACGCAGCGTGAGCTTGCTTTCCTATTGGGCTACCTCAACCAAGGGATGGTCGCGCGGCTGGAAGGCGACGAACGAGCCGTGACGCTCTCCGTCGCACACGCCTGCGAGGTGATCTTCGGGATGAAGCCGAGGGAGCTCTTCCCAGCGACCCTAGAGGGTGTGGAAGCGCGCCTGCTCGTTCGCATGCACGAACTTCGCGAGCGGATCAAGCGGAGCGCGCCATCGCAAAAAACGACGGCTAAGCTTGAACTCCTGGAAGCTGCCATCGCGAGGCTAGCGGCCGTCTCAGAGCAAGAGGTATGAATGTCAAGAGCGACACTCTCGCGATGGCCTTCTATCCTAATGCGCGCGGCTTTGCCTATGTGATCTTCGAAGGGCCGATTTTCCTTCGTCGATTGGGGCGTAAGCGAGGTGCCGCATCGGCATGGGCGATTGGACACGTGCATGCGCCGTCTTGGCGTCGTTATCGATCGCAATCGTCCGGACGTGCTGGTGCTGAGGGCTACGGCCAGCGCCCAGAGAGCGTCGTCGCTTAGGGCTACCATCCAAGCGGCCAGCGCGCTTGCCGAAGGCAGGGGTATTCAAACGCACAGCCTGTCAAGGAAAGAAGTCCAACAAGCGTTCTCATACCTGGAATTGCCGTCCAGAAAGGCAATCGCAGCCTCAATTGCTCGAAAAATCCCGGCATTCGGACCGTTGACGCCTCCGCCTAGAAAGATTTGGAACGGCGAGGATAGACGCATGGGGCTTTTCGACGCGGCTGCTCTCGCCCTTACCTTTTTCGCCAGCGCGGGCTTTGCCATGAGCTATTGCCGAATCTTGGTGACGAGCGGGGTCAGGCGGCAGCGGTTTGAGCTTGCGGTCTGATGACCTCGATTCCGTCGTTGAACTTTACACCTGTGATGACTTTCGGCAACTGGTGGTGACCGCGTAGACGATTCCAGCTTTTCTCGGCGGCCTGCGCGAGCTTGAAGATCATGGCGAGCGCGGTCTTGTTCGAGAGGCACCCCCTTGATCGAACCGTTCGATGCCGAACGGTCGCGAACGTGCTCTCGATCGGGTTTGTCGTTCGTAGGTGCTTCCAGTGCTCGGCCGGGAAGTCGTAGAAGGCAAGCAGCGCCTCGCGGTCTTTCGCCAGGCACTCGACCGCCTTCTCGTATTTGACGCCGTAGGTTTCGTTGAACGCATTGAGTGCGGCCTCGGCGGCCTTCCTGGTCTCCGCCATCCAGACGTCTTGCAATGCACGCTTGGCCTTTGCCTGCAGGCTTTTTGGCAGCTTGTTCAAGACATTCGCCGTCTTGTGGACCCAGCAGCGTTGCGCCTGTGTGGTCGGCCAGACCTGCTCGATCGCCTTCCAGAAGCCGAGTGCTCCGTCGGCGACAGCGAGCTGCGGGGCGATCGTCAGACCCCGCCGCTTGAGATCGAGCAGCAGCTCTTTCCAGGATTGCGCGCTCTCGCGGATGCCGTCGGCAAGCCCAACCAGTTCCTTCTTGCCTTCGGCGGTGGCGCCGATAATGACGAGCAGGCACTGCGCATCGTCTTCGAGCCTGGCCTGGACGTAGATGCCATCGGCCCAGACGTAGACATACCGCCTAGCGGACAGATCGCGATCGAGCCAGCGGGCGTGCTCGTCGATCCAGGCCTCCTTCAGCCGCGCGATGGTCGAGGCCGACAGACCGCCGGCGTCCTTGCCGAGCAATGCGCCGAGCGCCTCCTCGAAGTCGCCGGTCGAGATGCCCTTCAGGTAGAGGATCGGGATCAGGACTTCGAGGCTCTTGGTGCGCCGCGCGTAGGGCGGCAGGATGGTCGGGCAAAACCGAACCCGCTCACCACCGTCGGCCTCGCGGTCGCGCACGCGCGGCTGGCGCACAGCCACCGGCCCGATGCCGGTCATGATCTCGCGCTCGGGCAGATGTCCGTGACGCACGACGCGTTGGCGGCCTGCCGCGGTCTTGAGGTCGGCATATCGGCTGAGGAAGTCCGCAACCTCCACCTCTACCGCCTGCGCGAGCAGGGCATGCGCCCCGCTGCGCAAAATCTCGGTGAGCGAATCGGTGAAGGTCCCTGGCTGAGCCAGCTTAATGACGTTAGTGTCGGTCACGGCGTATCACTCCTTCGGTGGAGAAGTGGAGGCGTCGAACACCCCCACGATACGCCGCCTTACCCCTTCATGCCGTCACCAACTTCCGCGTATAGCTCCTTTGCCATTGGGGACCGATGAACTACGGTGACCGGCAGCGCCTACTAAGCTTTGCCCCTGATAGTTCATTGCGCTCTATCGGCACCTTTCCCCAACCCGCAAATACATTTGAAGGAATGCTCAAATGCCGACGCTGCACAAAGAATCAGGATCCGAGGCGGCATAAGTAAACGAGATATTAACGGGATTTGTGTAATTGCATGCAAATTGGCCTGAGGTCTCACCGATGTTTCGCTTTGCACGTCGTTCAGAACCAATTCCACCTCCGCCAGCCGCAACGATCGAGCCCACCCCGACGGTGGCGGTCAAAACGCTCACCAAGCAATACATTCGTGTACTTCGTATCGATCGGTTTTCCGAAAGCGCGCTGACAAAAATAGACACCCGGATCGACGGGGAAGCACCATCGCTGGCCATCGCGTTTGTATCTCCGCACCTCGACTTCCGTACCGTCGCGCAGCAACTCAAATCATGCCTGCCCCCAGCCACAATTCATTGCCCTCTCGACTGCCGGGGAATTATCTTCGTCCCCACATGACGGCGCCCGCTCCCTTTACTGCGGGGCCAATACTTCTTGGTCGAGCGTTGTGGTGCAACTCTTTTCACGCGAGCTCCTCTCAGACGTCTCGCTCCACGTCGTGCCGCTGCACAGCGAGGATATTCGGGCCAACTCCGTTACCCGAACGATCGACGAGCGCATCGAGTTGATTCAAGCTGAATTGCGCAATGTTAGGCCGCCGTTTCGAGTGCAGGCCACTAACACCTTTGGCATTGACGTTCATTGACGGCTTGTCTGCGAGCGAGAGCTTCTTAATGGAGGCCGTTTATCGCGAGGACCGCTTCCCGTGCTTGTTCGTCGGCGGTTCGGCGGGTGGAAAGCTCGACTTCAAGAACACCTGGATATTCGATGGCTCACGGGTGATCGAAAATGCGGCAATTATCGCGTTCCTGCGTGTAAGAGAGGGTAAACGTTTCGGCGTATTCAAAACGCACAACTTCCAGAAGACCCAGACTAGCTTTCTTGTGTGCAAAGAGACATAAGCGGGCCAATTCTGGAGCGGAGATATGCTTAGGTATGGTCAGCTTGGGAGTGGGATAGCGATCAATGTGATTGAGCCGCCCGAAAAAGGCGGCACATTGCATCGCACCTGCGTGAGAATCGACGCTGAGGGTTGAAAAAATCTAGAAACGGAGTTTACGTTGCCGCTCGATCGCGGCGCGCGATCGGCCGAAGCGCTGTTGGCTCTGTTCGCAGCTAAGCTCGCGCATGCCGATCGGTTCAGAGCGCCGTTAGACGTTTCTGCACGCATCCAAATCAATTTCTATAGGCCAATTCCCCCTAGTCGGAGCTCTCAATCCCTCGACCTGATTTCCGTGATCGCCTGGCATGCTTTTGATCCTAGTGATTTGTTCTACGATCCCGTACTCATCCCATTGAGCACAATTCTTCTCCAGCGCAGACGGATATATGATTACCGCAAACCATCCATCCAAGGGTATAAGATATTTAAGCCGTTCTTGTTGCGCGACTGTAAGCGCTTCGAAATACGCGTGCTCTTTTTCATTAGCGTTGTCTCGGGGATTGATGACCCATTTTCTATTCGAATGCAAAAGGTCGGCGAAAAACAGAATTCTCCACTCCGATTCGCTGTAAAGATCGTCGTTCAAACGCGTTACGTCGCTGTTCATAGGTTTGAAGAAATTTAACAATCGCCTATCACGCAGGTCCGCCGCGCACGCTTGAACGAATTTGTCGTTCTGATGTTGCTCCGTAAATCCGAAGTAAGCCAAGGGCCTGCCGAACCGCTTAAATAAGAACGGTCGCTTGACCCCTATCCCCAAGCGTCCGTACAGGCGAGCATGTCTCCTCGACTCGGAAAGCTTAAGTTCTGTGAAGCAGCACTGCGGAGTGGCTGGGATCTCTATTTCTTTAGATCCAACCCGCATGCTTCGTTGGCCATCGGTCATCCATAATCCGTAGGTCAAGATGTCTCTGAGGCGTCGCAAATAGAGGTCGGCTACAACCGCGCTAGTTTTCGAGCGGTGGCTGCGATCATCCCAATTCGGATCATGCTCTTCGTCGATATCCTTTCCCGTCCAATGGATCAGAAAATCTGAGTGAACCGCATAGTCGTAGCTAATAGGGGCTTTGCTCACTTCAGGCTCCCTTTGTGCGCGCAGATTGTGAGAGAGAATCGACGCTGAAATCAAGTGTAGCTCTTTGGCTAGTAACAGCGACAGTTGCCCCCGTGCTCGAACGGACATAACAACGGGAACTGCGGAGCTCGACCGACTCAACGCCGGTTCTCAAGCACCTTGCGCACCCTCCCAAATCGCTGTCGGCTCTGATCGCGGATTGCCTCAGCCGTCCCCGACGGCGCCACCGCCTGCCACTTCAACGGCGACCGCAAACGCCGCCAACGCCTCCCCGAGTGTGACCGTTCCGATCGGCATCTCCCTCTCCACGCACATCCCGCTCGGCGTCAACCTCATGCCAGAGAACTCCATAATTCCGGAATCTCCCGGCACGACAACTCCGAATATTCCAACGACCTCGGCCGCAAGCTCCACCACCGCGCGCACCATCATCATCGAACCGGCCGAGGCTCCCTCAGTCATCCCCACCGACGCCACCACCGGGTCCTCAACCAACGCAACATCCACCGCGCAATAAAGCTGCGGCGGTCGATTCCCACGTCCAAAATCCGTGACCTTTACCAACCCCGAAATCCGACGCCTCGTTCTCCAAAATTCGTGAGCTATTCGCCTAATTCCCGTGAACTTCCCTTCCGAAATTCCGCAGGCGATGCTACCTGACGTTACGCATCGAACAGCCCGCAAGACCCACAAGGCTCTTTGCTTTCCCGCTCTGACGATGTACCTTTCCCAAATTGTTTCGCCTATTTGCCGGGGAGAAGATAATGATCTCTGGGCGACTCTTCTTTACGATCCTCGGAATTTCATTTTTCGCCGTGTTCGCCGCGATCCTTGCGCCGGGCTCTCTCAGACCCGCAGGCAGATCCTGGCATCTGCTGGTATGCAATGGACCAGAGTGTCCGCCTGGTTGGGCGAGTGCAGTCAGCAGCCGCGTCATTCCGAAGGTCGCCAAACCTCAGCACGAAAATAGCGACGCTCTCAAATCATAGCGGGCCAACTCCCAGAAGCTGCATGACAAACATAATGGCCGCCACCGAAACTGCGGTGATCGCGATCATAAGCAGCAGCTTGTCTAACTCCCTCGCGACATCGAACTTTTCGTGCACGGTCCGCAAGCGAGCAGCGAAAGCCGGAGCCTAAGCGCGTGCCTAAAAGCTGCTCCGGCGGTCCCAAGGTCGCGTCGTCACAGAGGGAGCGCCGTCTTAGGCGGTCAAGTCGCGCTTCTTTTCTAAATATTCGTCGCGCTTCATTTCGCCGCGAGCGTAACGCTCTTCGAGCGCGTCAAGTCCCGGCGAGCGCCGCCCAAAGCCAGCCAGCTGATGGCCCGGCCGCGTCGAAGCGCGGACAAACCACACGACGCCGGCAATGACGAGCGCGAGGCCGATAATTCCGGCAAACATTCCGATCGGTCCTCCGCCATAGCTGCCCCAGGGGCCCATGCCCCAATACGATCCGTATCCCCACATCATAGTGCAACTCCTATCTGGCAGTTATGAAAGAATAGCCGGTTGTCACCGCGGCTCATTGATCTGCATCAATGCGCCCCGCTGCTCTGAGGCCGCATCATGTTTTATGTGGCAGTCGATAACCACCGCGCCGTTCGATCGCGACCTTGAACTCGCCGTCATGGAGAAAGACGAGCCGCACGCGCTCGTCTTTCCGTGTCGCCGGATTCCCGGCGGCTGGATGAATACCGGATCGAAGAAGCGGATCGACGTGAGCCCGACCCACTGGCGCGAATGGACCGCAAAGCCCTAAATTGGCTTTCGCTCTTTCAGGATTTTTGCCAGCTTCGCCTCTTCTTCGACCAGGCGACTGGCAATTGCTTCGCGCTTCGCCGCATCGGTCTCCGTAACCAGCAGCTGCTTGTAATGCGCGATGTTCAGGGTCGCGACGGCCATATCCATCGAGTCATGCTCCCAGGCGGCCTCGCCTGCAGGCGACCCTAGCCCTCCTGCACCCGGTTCGTCCAGGCAATTGACCGCTACCGGACACATATCCAATCAGCTGCCCAATAATCCGCACGGCGGTTCAGCAAAAAAGAAAAGCCCCAGCAGGGGGTGCCGGGGGAGGCGGGGGTGCTGGGGCTTCTGATCTTCGAGACAACAGCTCATCCCGTGACCGCCAGTATAATGATCACGCGCGAATTACGTTCCCCGCGCTTTAAAATAAATTGCATCGCCGGCATCTCTTTGCTTTTGCTGTTCTTCGGCAAGCAGGTTGAGTATTTTCTGTCGGTCTGATTCCTCCGTCACGCGCTCAAGAAGACGACGATAACGCGCAACGTTCTGACTTCGGACGAACTGTTCCATCTCGGCCTCCATCTAGAAGGCTCGTCGTTACAAGCTTTGCCCGCTGGGGCGGGGGCGCAACAGGAAAAGAATATGCCCAAAACAGGCGCCTTCGACGGCCACACCGCCTGATCGCGCAGAACGTCAGTTTGGAGCATCGGTAATCGCAACAGAACGACGCGGACCGGCCCTGCCCAGAAAACGCTGCGCCGACCGCTCAACCGCGCCTGCTACCCGCCACCCCTGCGACCGCTCAGCAGTGCCGCCAACCAATACCGCTGCGGCCGCTCAACAAAGCGCCTCGGCAGGCCCGGCGCACCCACAATCCGTGACCCGCCCCTTTCCAATTTCCGCGACCTCGACGACCCCTCAACCGGTTCTGGCTTCCGGCCTGTGATATACTGCGATCCATATGGCAGCCAAGAAAACTAAGCCCACGACCATGACCCTCGACTCGCTCGCAACCCTAATATCCCGCACGGCTGCTTCGGCCGACAAAACATTCACCGCCCTCGCCGACGACATCGCCGACCTCAAGACCGAAATGATGGACCAGTTCGGGCACGTCGAGAAGCAGTTCCGCGCCACGGACGACCGGCTACGCGCTATCGCCTCGGAGATCACCGTCATCCACCGCCGCATCGAGCGGCTGGAGGAGCAAGGTGCAAGCAACGCGGGATTCGCGAAAGAGATCGACCATCTGTTGACCCGTGTCGCAGAGATTGAAAAGCACCTCGGTCTCGACAAGAAGATCGCCGCCTAGGCGGCACTGTTCAATACGTCGCCACGGACCAAAACGGCCCCACGTCAACATCGACGCGAACCGTCATCATCGAAGCCCCCTCAGTCATCCCCACCGACGACACCTCTTCAACGGCCGCAACCCCAACCTCATCGCAATCGGGGCAGGCAAGCGACGGCGCTGATCAGGCCGCAACGACAACCGGGCCGACCTCAACTTCGTTGTAAGCACAATTCGTCAGCGAGTATCAAACGTCCGAGCAACCCGCATTCCGATAGCATTGAACCGCTCACTGGCCGCCTCCGTCATGCGCGAAGCCGAGCGGAGGAACATTGGATAGTTGGACCCGATTGCGCCGCGGACTTCGCGCCTAGCGCAATCGCCACCATTATCCGCGAGCCACGCCGAACCATTCGTCGGCGCTCCCTGGTAGTTGGGGTGGAAACAGTCTTCCGTCCATTCTGGAACGTTGTTTACCATGTCGGACAGCCCGAATTTGTTAGGCGGGAATGAACCGACTGGCGCAATTAGATTGTCCCATTTGCTGCCACACATGTTGCAATTCGCCATCGAGGGTCCGTCGGGCTTGAGGTCGTCGCCCCACGGATACTCTGTTGTCGTTCCGGCGCGCGTAGCATACTCGTATTCCGCTTCGGACAGGAGGCGATAGGCTTTGCCCGTCACCTGCGAGAGCCACCCCACGTAGGATTGCGCGTCGTACCAATTGACTTTGTCCACCGGTATCTGATTGACGCCGGCGGGCTTGTAGCCGTCGCAGCCGCCACCGGCGACGCAGGCATTCCAATCGGCAAACGTCAATTCATATTTCGACACCGCGATCGGCTTGGCGAACGTCACCGTGTGCTGCGGGCCTTCAACGTTGCTGCTGTCCTTCCCAGCCGGCGACGACCCCATCGTGAACGACCCCGCCGGGACGACGACCATCTCCGGACAATCCGATTTGCACTCTCTAAAGGAATCCCCCGGCTTAAGCAGCTGCTCTTTGGCCGTCTTCAACACATAGGGCCAAACGTTCACGCCAGCATATGGCCGAGTGACGCTCCACCAACGCCACTGGTCGGCGATGTACGCCTGATTGATCCAGCCGACCAGACCGAGAATGATCGCAACCAGCAACGTGTACAACGACGCATTCAGTATGCGGCTTCGCCGTCTGGCCGCGACCTCAACCTTCCTACTGCTGGCCACAAACGCCTGAATCTCCGCGGTCGGCTCGGGTGCGCTGCGCGGCCGCGATGCCATCCAGTATTCAGCCATCTCCAATGCCGGGGTACGAAGCAGCAACCCATTGGGCCGGCCTGCCGCCGCCCAGCCGCGCGCGGCTTCGCCAAACTTCGTGTGATCGCGTACCCATACAATATCAGTTTGCAGCGCAGCGGCGAGTTTGTTGGCGCTATCCTCGAATTGACCCGCTTCATCGAAAAAAATGAAATTCAGCCGCCGCAGCGCCTCCGGCACTGCCGCATCGTCGACCCGCCGGCACACGATCGGCGCAAAGCGCTTGTTCAGCGACGCAGCGTACTCGACTTCTCTCAGCGTCTCTCGGGACGCGACCGCATCGGGAGAGAGCACAAACACGACGGTGTCGGCGCCGCTAATGAGTGCCTGCAGGCGCTTCCACCAATCCTCGAACGCATAAATCTCTTCACGGTCGATCAAAACCTCGAACCCGCGCTCCTTCAGCGCCGCTTCGAGCTTATCCGCGAAGGCCATGTCCTTGCGCGAGTAGGAGATGAAAGCCCTGGTCTTCGTCTCGTCGCTCGGCACTGTCACGGTGTCTTGCACGAGCAGACGACCCCTGCCTCAACGCGGTCCCAGTTGCGATCCTACTCAACTCCCCGCACCAAGAAAACCCTGTAGGCCTGGGCCAGACCGATCTTGCTGACGCACTCGGCCTGACATTCCAACAGGTTCAGAAGTACGAGAAGGGGAAGAATCGCATCAGTGCGAGCCGACTTCAGCACATAGCGAACGTCCTTCAGGTGCCCATCCCATTTTTTTCGATGGCCTCCCCGAGCCATCAAAGAAACCGGCTAGGAAAGACGACGCCGTTCTTGCCAGCGATATCTTTCAGTGTATCGCCACCTCTGGCGGACCATCCCTCGCTAAGTCATTCATGCAAATCAAAAGCCCACAGCTGCGACGCTGGATCGTTAGCCTCGTCGAAGACTTGACGAGAAAATCTCGGTAGTCTCTGTTTTCCATAAACAAACGAGCCTGGCGGAGCAGGGATGCGCCAGGCTGCCGGGACGCAACGGGCGTTCGCAACTTCAGATACCGGTAACTCTTTGCCAATATATCGAAGGCTCGGGGCGCTGTTTGCCCGGAAATCGCGCACGATCTAGCGCGCCTGACCGAAACATCCTTTCTTGGACGGGGATCGTTTTCATTGTTCGGTAAGCCGCGCCTGCTAACGCACGCGGGTCGGTTTTCCCGTCTGAGCGCCGACGAGATAGCTAGGCCCCGGCGCATTCACGCCGGAGTTTCTTTCGTGCACCCGCCTCATGCAGGGCCAGGGAAGCGTCAATTCATATCAAACAGGCATATCTACTGCCGCCACGCCACCACGCAATAGTGCTGTCAGCGACCGGCAATTAAACGAGACGTCCACGAACTTCCCAGCTTTTGTTATGTCTGGCCTTTCAGGCGCTTGTTGCATTCGCTGTAATAGCCGTCGCCCTTCATGATCCACTTGAGGCCGCCATTGCCGCCGTTCGTTTTATTGATCCTATACTGATCGAGACAGGTGTGCATGCGCGCCTTGCCCGCCGACTCGCTCGAATATTTCGACGAAACTGCAGACGGGAATACGGCATTGCCGGCCGCGACCGGCGCTGGCGCGGCAACAGGCTTAGGCCTGGCCCTCGCTGCCGGAGCTGGCTGCGCAGGGGCAGGAGCCACTGGCGCCGCGGTCGTTTGAGCCGGCGACGCGCCGCTTCGGCATTGGGCCACGTAGGCCTTTTCGGTAATGCCTTTGGCCTGATTTGCAGCCTTGTTGGCTCTCCACTCTTCTCGGCATGCCGCCGCAGTCTTATGCTGCGCTACGGCATGGGATGACAATGTCAATGCCGCCAAAACAAACGAGCACGCGGCCATCGCGATTTTCCGACTCATCTTGCCATCTCCTTTAAGCGCTCAAAACAGTTTGGCTTCGTGGCGCCGCAACGTCGCGGTTGAATTCGATCGTAACAGTCTGCGGAATAATTCGGAAGCCTCCCTGCGGCGCCGCGGTTCAGCCATCATCTCCGTGTCACACAGACGCCCGACAATTCGGCCGCCGGGCCAGCCGTAAAGTCGAGCGATGTTGCACTTCCTAGCGTTGCTGGTCTTGTTCGGCTTGTTGGCGCTGGACATAACGATCAAGTTGATTGACCCGGAAATTCAGCCACCGAAAAGGGCAGAACCGGCGCCTATCCCCACTTCGCCGGAGCCGCCGGCACCGTCAGGCGACACCGCGCAGAGGAAAGTCTCCTGACCCCCTCGCCATTCAGCTATGTCGACCGGGTTCGTAAAAGTCCATCAGCCACCCATCGCGCAGCGTCGCGTACGCGGCCAACAACCGCTCCGCCTTCTCCTTTTCTTTCGGAAATCGCTTTCCCCAGCCGCCGACATCACGCACCAATACCTCGGCGGCCACAATGCGCGACGCGATTGATAGCAGCGCGTCGTTCACCCGCTTGACGCTTTTTCGGCGGACACTCTTCCGGAAACTCTGTCCAAGTTGCTTGTCGCTCTCAATCACCACACGGGAATTGGTACGCCACAGCAGGTCTGGCAGGCAAAAGTATCCGCGACGAGCGTGATACCTTTTGATGGAAAGGGTGCATTTCGTTACCAGCTCCTCCGGAAGAAAGGAAAGCGCGGTCATTCCGCGAACCGCTTCGTCGCTTCGACCGGCCGCGCCCATGGGCACCCTCCGGCGGATTCAATACATGATAACTGGCGAAATGTACCTAACGCCCCCGGCGGCCGGGCGGCGTTCTCGGCGAAACAAGAAAATATTTCAGAGCAAACGCTCCTTCGCGGGGCTGGAGCGACGCGCGGCAATTCACGCACGCAACTTCCTCGTCGTCAGCAGGGCCTATTTCGACCCGCAGTACCCGATAGACCGCGCCGCACTGCGGACAATTGAAGCGTGTTTCCGGGACCTGAGCCATTCCACCCCTGAATATTGCAATTCGATGACGCTTTTATTTCGGAAGGCATGCAGAAGCCCCGGCAGCGATGCCGGGGCTGAGAAGCCAAGTCTTGGGGACTAGGAAACCCGCATAAGCTCCCACCCACCGACGACGTTTCCGCGACAAGATCAAGAAATCCACAGCCACGAATAACCCGCATCTACCAGCAACTGAGCTCCAGCAGGGCTCAGTCCTTTTTGAACAACGTGGGCTCGCAGCACCGCCCGTCACCGCTCGCTACGGTTCACATTACGTGACCGCACATAACCGCTTAGGCTGGTCTCAAATCTTTTCGGAACCCTCTGCCTTCGTCGCCCACATGATGGCCGCAAGCGCCCCCTTGCACCGCGGCAACATGATTGCGGTCAGCCCGGCGATGAGCGGTAGGTAAACCGCGTAGGCAATCCATAGCGGAGGGTGAAAATTCAGTTCGCAAAGGCGGATAATTGGCACCGTCATGCTCCCGACGACGAGAATTGTCAGCCACGAAGCAGCGTCATCGGTACGAAAATGACCATAGGGCTCGCCGCATACACCACAGCGGTCGACCATTTTGAGGTAGCGGTGCAACAACCGGCCTCGGCCACATCGCGGGCATCGCCCGAGCACGCCTCTTACGAGGGCTGTCGCCGTTGATGGGCACTTTGGATCGGCGGAACTCATCGAAGTGGCGCCTTCTACCTGACCATCAAATGCGACTGGCAAGGTTTGTGTCGTGTGAGCATTGCCACGGCCAGCTGCACATTGATCTAGATCAATGCGCCACCTCCTCAGCCGCGTGATCAACATCACGGTACGTTCGACGTGAGGCGCTGCGTGTCTGTGTAGTGGGTTCTTGGAACGGTTCTTCAGTCAGAACGGGTCTCAACATCGACTTATATTTACCATTTTGTCAGCCCAAGTGCTTGCCATGCCTAGCGATACCACCGGCAAATTGACGGTCCAAGTCGCGCAGCACGGGGACAAATACGCTTGGAAGCTTTACAGCGCCAACCACTATCAGCCGATAAAATTTTCCGTGCCTATCTTCCCGTCACAAGACGACGCACGAGCTGCCGGCGACGAGGTACGGGCGCGCTACTTGGCACGCTTGGCGCGTTCGGCTGCGAGGAAGCCCAGAAATAAGCAAACTTCAGAAATCAAGGCCGTTTAGATAGTGAACCCGTGACTTGAATCAATGCGCGCCGTTGCTCCGAGGAGGCCGCATCAATTTTGAAAACTGTGCCAGCCCATAGCCTCTTGCAGAAGAGATCGCAGCAAGCTTCTTCGATCGTCGTAGGTCAGGCCGCAGTCTTGGAGCCCTTATCAGTCAGCGTCGGTTCACCCGAAGCCGTATCAGTGATGAGGCCAACCGATTTCAATTCCGGGATGCCCTTCTTAACAGTCTTCGCGCTGCCAACTCTCATATTCAATTGAATCAGCGGAATGCCGGCGCCGGGCAATCGGCCGAACGACTTGATCTTCTGGAACACTTCTTTTGCTTCCCAACTGAGACCGCCGCCTTCAGCCATTTTCCATACCTCCTATGGTTCCAGCACCTCCCTATATCACCTGAAGGCGAGAGGAGCCTCCCTAATCTCTGACCCACGCGCCATTCGGTAGCTCTTGAGGGATTAGTCGTCGTCGGTATCAAGTGGACGGTGCTGCTCAATTGAAATCGGATCGGACGCCGGGAAGGTGTTTTTCAGCGCGTCATCAAGCGCCTCCTCTTGGCGCTCGCGCGCGAGCTTGCCGTCATCGCGCTTGCCAGGTTTGCGCTTCCGATTGCTATCCATTTCGGTTACTCCCGCGGCCCCGGCCACGCACGCAACACTAAGATAGGATCGCAACCCGACGAAAGCAAAGCCACTCCCGCTTCGGCGCTCAATGCCCCCCCGATCAATCCCCCTCCAATAGCGCGACGCGGACCGACGCTTGCATCACCGCCCAACGAAGCGCCCCAATAGAGGCGCCACTCCCAAAATCCGTGAGCCGTACCGCTTCCACAATCCGCAGCCTGGGCTTCCAAAATGCGTGCGCTCCTTTTTCGATTTTCGTGAGTTTCGTGATATGGTGGAGCCCTTCGGTCGTAAATCTCTATGGTTCCGATACCGCGCAGCGGTCGCGTTCCGCTCACTGCCAAGCAACCAGAGGCCTGCCCGCACTGCGCAACAAGACCTATCCGCTGCGCATGATCCTCTCGGCGCTAACGGATTACGACGCCGGCTTCACGCTCGAAGAAACCGCTGCCCGTCTCAAGAAGAAGACCCACCGCAACGTCTCACCGTCCAGGATTGCGTCATGGCTGGAGCAGTACAGACACCATTGCGGCTATCGGCGGCTCCGCGCACAAGGCCTCTCCCGCTTTCCCCCACGCCAGACGATCCGCACGATTAAGCTCTTCCACCGCCAAATCTAGAGCTTCGCTTACCATCGCCCGAAGCTCGACTTCCTGCGAGCGGGGGCGCTTGACGACAAGCGCAAATGCGATAAGCGTTTCGCCCCGCTAGCCGAAATTCTCGAACACGTGCCGACGGATTGTCCGCACGAACTTTTCATCGGAGAGGGGAATTCCAAAGCCCGCGCCTCTCAGGCCGAATCAACGTTCACCGACACCGCGCATGCCATTGTCAATATCAGGGAGAACGCGGCGACCGAAACCGCCGCGCTCATCATTCCTGCAGTCGGCAATAACAAGCTGCGGCACGAGACGCTTCAGAAATTCATGCTCGCGAGCGATTCCCTCACCATCGGGATCGAGATACCCGTATGGCTTCGCGAATCCAATATCGCCGCCATCGAGGCGCGACGGGGGATGAACCTCCTTCCGAAAGTTTCCCAAGACGAACGCGTCATCACCGGTCATATCATATTGATTTCCTCCAAGTCAGGAATGGCGCTGTGCATCTTCTCGACTACAAGCCTGAAGGAACGACGAACAAGCCGCTTGCGCAGCTCACGATCTATGCGCTTGCTCTCTCGCACCCGACCGGCATTCCGCTGTTCGATTTCAAGTGTGCATGGTTCAACGAGCATCAATACTGCGAGTTCTTTCCGCGCACGATCCTCGAACGCAATGCGCCCACAGAGGTCAAAAAGCGCGCCGCTTGATACTCGTTATATCTAATGCCGCCGTTGCGTGCACGTGTTCCGGCGGCAAGGGTGTCAACAAATTTGAAAATTCAGCTTGCGTGGCTCAGGAGCGGCCGTGCGTGCGCATTTGGGGGCAAGGACTACTCGTTCGACCAACGCAGCGTCGTTGACGAGCTGCTGTACTTAGAGTCCGGCGGAATCCCAACAAGGGCGAAACCAGCAGAGCCCCTAAGCGGAATGTTGGAGGGCTTCTGGCACAAGCATTTCTTTGAAGCCCGGTTCATGGTCAAGAATCTAGCCGAAGAAACGAAAAAGAATTTCGATATCCTTTGGCATCGGGATTTTCTGAATGCACGGCAAGCTGATCCGGCCTTGAAGGATGAGAATGATATTGGCCGGTTGACGGGGCTGATGGCACAAACCTTGGTGCACGGCGCAATTCTGAACCGCGCAGGCTCACTTGGTAAGAGGAGGACCTCGCGATTGACGGGAGAATGGATCGTTTGCGCGAAGCACGAGGGAAAGAATGTGTATCTGACGTTGGCCGTTCATAACGAGGTGAATGAATCCATCGCGCTGCGCATATGGCAGTGCGGGCAGGAGTTCCCGTTTGTGCTCGATATGTTGAAATCGAATGGAGTCGAAATATCAATCATAGGCCCTTTAGCTGGCTGCCCGGGTAAAACCAAGAAGGATGACCAATAAAGGGTTTCATCCGCTACTGGTCCATATATCCACGAGCTTAGCTCTGGGCTGCCCTGGTGGAAGCAGAGACGATATGTATTTCCAAAGTGCCGCTTTTGGTCATTGGGGACAGTTCAGTTATGATCGCGCTCGCGCATCGTTCCGATGTCAATAACGGTGCTTCGTGAGGATTAACGAGATCAGGGTGGGTGCCATGGTAGACGAGAATCGAGTTTTATTTTGCAATATCGGATGGATGAGTCGCTATGAAGGATTAGAAGGGAAGCCTGACAGGATTGTTGGAGGTGGAAGTTTCGTCGTTGAGAACAAAAAGGGAAATGAAAGCTGCAATTTTGTGAAATGCAGCGATGGCTTCGTTTACGGACATGTCGAAACCTGGAAAGGGGACGACGAAAACGGCATTGATAGAAAGAGTAACATCGATGAACTGGGAGCCTCCCCCGGCGACTCACATATAGACGGAATTACCGTTATCTGGACCGCGACCGATCCGAGTCTTCACGGCCGCCGGGTGGTCGGCTGGTATTTGAATGCTCGTGTCTTTAGAGAAAGGCAGCAATTCGATAGAGCTCCCTCTCACCAGCACAAGCTGGATGGCAATGGGACCTATCACATTCGCGCTAAGACCAAGGATGCGACGATCGTTCCGCTTGAATCCAGGAAAGCTCGGCTAAAGTCCGGAAAGGGGTGGATGGGTCACGCCCAATGGTGGTTTCCACATCTCCACATCAAAAACAGTCCAGAGATCAAGTCATTCGTCCGGCGTGTGAGCGCGATGATTGGCGGCGAAGCGAAGGGTAGCCTCGACGAGACAAAATCAAAGCCGCGAAGAACCTGACACAAACGCAAAAGAAAATGTTGCTGGACGCGCGAATTGGACAAGGAGAATTCCGTAAAGCTCTTATACGCGAATGGGAACGATGCGCTGTTACAGGCTGCCAGTTACCTCAGTTGCTCCGAGCGTCGCACATAAAGCCATGGAAAGTCGCAAGCAATCGGGAGCGCCTCGACCGCGATAATGGCCTTTTGCTCCTAGCGAGCCTTGACGCCGCATTTGAAAACGGGTTCATCAGCTTTGCTGACTCGGGGAAAATGATAATTTCGCCGGAACTTACACCGGAGACGCGAGCCCTTCTAGGCGTGGTCGACGCAACGTGCCTTCGTACGAGTCCTGGGGAGAACCGGCAGAAATATCTTAACTATCACCGACGGAAATGGGCGGCGCGATTGTGTGGGAACAAAGGCTTCCGTGCTTTATCCGGCTCATCGACTTGAATTTCATATTTATTCGCTGGGTTGCGACGCGATCGTGCGCGAATGCGTGATACACTTCAACTGTCCCGCTATGGACTCTTTTCGGGACAGTTATGCGATCGGCCCCGAGGAAATCCCAAGGTAAAACCGCCCGCCAGCGCGGGCGGCCGAACACCATAAACGGGACAGTACCGCCACGGCTGGTGCCTTATAGCAAGCGTCGGCAACGCGAATATCTTACCGTCAAGGAAATTAAGTTGCTGATGGATATCGCGTGCAAGCGCGGGCGGTACGGCCATCGTGACGCGACGATGATCCTCGTCGGATACAGACACGGGCTACGGGCGGCAGAGTTGTGCGCGCTGCGGTGGGATCAGGTCGATCTTGGGCGCGGGCTGTTGCACGTGCGGCGCATCAAGAACGGAACGCCGAGTGTGCATCCGATGGGCGGGGTTGAGATACGCGCACTGCGACGATTAAAACGAGAACAGCCGGAATCACGCTACGTATTTTTGACTGAGCGATTGGCGCCGATGACGCCGGCCGGCCTCCGGAAGACGATGGCGCGAATAGGCGAAAGGGGGAAGTTTCCGTTTCCGGTGCATCCGCACATGTTGCGGCATGCGTGCGGGTTCAAGCTCGCCAACGATGGGCAGGATACGCGTGCCTTACAGCACCACCTCGGGCACAAAAACATCCAGCACACCGTTCGCTACACCGAGCTGTCGCCCGATCGATTCAACTCGTTCTGGGAAGATTGAATGGGGATTGCAGGTGGCACGCTCACTGCCGAAGCCGTCCAGAAAACAGCTGAGGGCTTAGGCTCTCGACGCAAGCCCCAGCTATGAAGTTTGCGATAAGCGAAAGAAGCCAGAGGGCGAACATATTCCGACGCATAGCGCTCGCCTTGTATGGTGACGACCGCTTCGCAGACGACCCCAGGATCAATTACAGCGTACCCGACGAAATTTGTTTGCTCCGATGGGGCGAGGTTGAGTGCGCGACCACGCTCAGGCGTCAAGTAGGCGCGGACCTGGCGTGTTGCAATTAGCCGGCCTGCCGCGTTTGTGGAGCGATTGAGTGGGTCGGCTAAAGTTCCTCTGTTTCCTTCAATGGAGGGCTTGCTGAATAGCTCGGGATCAAGTTCAAATATCTCGATATTGATGGAATGGAGTGCGACCGAATGTGAGGTGCCTTTCACCAAGTCGATCGTAACAACGAGATCGTCTTTGTCGAACGGGGAGCGAGTACACGACCTTTGCAGCGCAAGTTTCACCGAGAGATTTGTAATGAAATAGCCCGATATTCCCCACCAGAGGACGACGGCTAGTCCTGTAAGTGTACTTAGAGCGGCCAAGCCAAGCGTGATGAGAACGCTGATGAGCGACATCGATCGGACCTGGTCAAGTGAGCAAACCTCCCCGAGATGGGGAGGTTATATTTGGTTCACTGAGGTAGATCAAAGCGGCAACCATAAGAACTCACGATGCCGATCGCAAATGTGAGGAGCATGATGGCCTTTAGCGATTTGACTGTCGTGCAAAGTACCGCAAGGATCATGAGCCATAGAGAGACTCCGATGGCGACCGAGAGAATAACGCCGGAGATTCCCATCAGCGCCTCCCCGGATAGTATCGAGAGGTGACCCGAGGCTTTGATGCTTGAGGAGCTTCTCGGGTATGCTGTGAGTGGGCATGTTGGCGCTGATCGTCTTCACCAGGTTCTGAGTCGCTGACTTCTCGGCACACGATCTTGCCGTCAAGCGGGAGTGCTTGCAACATGATGTTGAAGCCCCCGCCATCCTTGTGCGGAAAGATCAATCCCAGATTTTAGCCAAAAATCGTCCTGACCTTCGCGCCGGATCACGGAATATGCGCGGTGCGTCGGTTGTCTCGGTTCACTTTTCTCCGCCATGACAATCTCCTTTGAAGCGGACTGCGATGTCCTGCGTGGGCAGGCGCCAGGGACGCACGGCCTGGTGCCTGCCAGCGCGGATCGCGGTTCGGAGATGGGCGGAGACTACCGATAGCCTACTTGTGGGAAGTTAATCGTCAAGGATAGGTGGTCACAAAGGCGACGCGAGATGCCAGGTGTAGGGGTGCAGTCGGACTCTGCAGAAAATGGTGGGTGGCGTATTTGACCCAGTCAGCGACGGTGGCCGCCCCCATGGGCCTGTGAGCAATATTGCGGTGGGCCTATGCAATGCCGTCGATAATGACGATAATTGTTGGAGCACCCGCTGGTTCGACGGCGCATTTTATTTGCTCAGCTGGCGTAGGAATTGATGAACTAGGCGGAATGCGGAATGAACATATTTTGGTTTCCGTGCGTCCTGCAGCCACTTTCAATCTTAAAGCGTGACCATTGGGAAGTGAGGCCGGGTCTCAAGGCCGGTCCAATTTCGGAGAGCGAGAAAGCACAGTGGCTCAACGTCAGCAGCGTTCCTTTCAAGGACAAATTCGAACCTAATTTTCTTATACAAGTTGACGAACAAACATTTACGGCGGGGCTCTTCGAAAGGCTTCGTGCACAAGGCCATGACCCCGACACACTAATTCCGGCGACCTTCGAAGGCCGCGTGCCTTTAATCGCGGAAGACCTTTTGCGCTGGGTCTTAATGTGTTCGTCCCTTTGCCGAA
This sequence comes from uncultured Alphaproteobacteria bacterium, assembly GCA_963729965.1. GTDB lineage: Bacteria > Pseudomonadota > Alphaproteobacteria > Rhizobiales > Xanthobacteraceae > BOG-931. The sequence continues at coordinate 565,012 of CAVSPX010000014.1, read as the reverse complement.
CATTCGACATAACGCTCCCTGCTGCTCGTTATCTGTTTCAGCACGGCTCGAAACCGGATGAGCTGATTTATTTCGGGTGCGCTGCGACACACGCCGGATATGACAGGTCGATGTTTTCAAGTGTTCCTCATTATGCCGACAGCGCAGGTCCGCTTGATCATGATGAGTTAAATAGGATCGCGATGACCATCGAGCCATATTATCAGCCACTAGTGTGGCGGCACGATCCCATCTCGGTAGCGCTAGGTTGCTTTTGGGCTTTTCTGTTCTCTAGATTTCCGGAACAAGCCTATACCAGTTTGGTGACGATATTGGAGACGTTACTTTCGACGGGGACCGCCGAAATTGCTCATCAAATTTCGGAGAGAGTAGCCGTGTTGATTGGGAACTCTTCCAGCGAGCGGCTAGACATCTATCGAACAACTAAGAAGCTGTACGATTTGAGGAGCCGCATCTCGCATGGCGACTTAGAGATAAAGAAAGGTCCGATTACGTGGAATAGCACGATCATATCTGCGAATCGCGCGATAGTGTCCATGCCAACGTTGACAAAATTGGCGCAGTACGCAACTGCGGTTCTTTGTGCGGTGCTCCAAAGCACGGAAATAACCTGTGCGATGGGCAAAAAGAGGGATGACAGAAAAAGGTCTCTGGACGAATTCTTTCTGACGCGATTGTTTTCCTAGCTCGTATTAAATTCCGGTGCTGGCCCATCGTTGCCGGGGAATAAAGCCGGTTCAAAGGCTTTTAGCTCAAGCGAACGTCGCGGCCGTTACCATCGTGCCACGTGTGCGAGAGTGGATCGTTGCTGCACAGCTCGCCGGCGGTTACAAATAATAACAATCCGGCGCCGGGGCTGTGGGGAACGCGGAGCGCACGTAGAGCTTCCATCATCGACAGCATGCGGCGATGGTCCGTCGTGACGGTGAGGACCCGGAACGCTTTCCAGCCAAGGAGGCGCTCATGCTGTTTGGCCGCATGAGCGATGAGATAGGCGCGCATCTTTTGCTCGAAGCTCGTCTGCGAGGGATTGCTGCGGACGACAGGCATAGTGCCGCGATCGATCTCAACCATGAAATAACGACGTGAGCGATCGGCAAGTGTAAGGCCGAAGGTGAAGTCGGGCACGACGGCGCGCTCACGCACCATGCCCCGCTCGGCCACTTTCACCTTAAAGGAAATTGCATTGCGGGTGCGCGTGGGAAGCGCGGCGACGATTTCATCGTGACGGATAAGCCGGATGTCCGGTGGTGTCCGCACGGCTCCTTCAATGGCGACCGCGAAATCCACGATGGCAAGCTGGTGTTCGATGAACGGCCGGCCGGCCTCACGGTTCTTGCGGCTCCACGCGACATCGGCAAAGGCGATGCCGTCGCGCTCAATCAAGAGACGGGCGCCACGGTCGGCCAGTGCATAGACCAGCGTCGCCGAGCCGGAGGTCGGGTAGTAGTCCAGCTGGGCGCGCGGGCGGTCGACGTAGCCAGCGTGAAAAAGGCAAGACAGCCGGTCGTTGGTGCGGTCGAGCGAGCGCCCGACCAGGGCGGCGATGTGGGTGGAGCGCAGGAAGCGGTGGCGGGCGAGCTGGCGCACGATCTCCACGTCGTCGTCGGTCAGGCGGAAGGCCGGCGGTTCCGACGCACACGGCGGAACCGCGGCAAGCGAGACTGCGGTGCGACGACGGCGGTGTCCATACCGAAATTATACCGCTGCCGCGGAGCGACCCGCGTTAGCCATGCGGACGATGGGGAGAGCCTCGGACGCGGCCGGCCGCTCGTGCAACACGGATCGCACCACACGTTCAACGGGCCGTCACGGGACGCGGCGCGACCACCACCGTGGGGCATAACGTGACGCCGGCGGCGGACTATCGGACGGCTCTGCTGTCCGACAGCCCGCAACGCCGGTGTTCGTTATCGTCCCTGCGGTGGGAGCGAATGCGGGAACGATCCGGACGCGAAGCCGGAGCGCGGTACTCCGCGCTCCGGGCGCAGCGCGGCTGCGGTCGTTCCCTCCGCTTAGTATTCAGGCGAGCAACAATCCGTGGCCAGTCGGCGTAGGGACCCGAACGAGGGCACGGCGACCTTTAGGTCGCGGGCCCGAGGCACCAACCGTGCCGAGGGCTACCGTTCACTACGCTTGAGCTATCACCGGAGCGTTTCAAATCATTCTGGGAAGGTTGAAAGGCGCACCGAGGCTCGCGTGGCGGTGGTCCATTCAGCGGTGAACAAACAGAACTCATCCGCATCGACGCGTCACTTTGGCGGCGTCATGATGCGGCGTGCCAGAGGATGTCGCCTGTGCCCGCGCCGGTGAAGTCGCCGACGCCCGCGCTCTGAAAGTTGCCCGGGTGGACCCCGAGGTCGATGCTGCCGGCCCATTGGGCGTTGTTGATCAGCCATCCGTCGGTGTTGCCCGTCGAGGCATTGTACACAGTCGCTTTCGTTCGACAGAGCCTTGCGGCAAGGCAGCATCACCGGCACGACAGAGCCCGATCGTACCAATCGAAGGTTCCAAGCAACTGCATCGTTGCCATGCGCTGCTAAAGCAACCCACTGAACGTTCCGCACAAAGCCGGCTGCGCGGCTTCGCGCCATCGGTGGACCGGATCAGCGCAATTAAATGATTATTAGTTCTTTGCATTAGGATGGGTTACACACTTGGCCCCTATGATTAATTTTTGCGATCTCAGGCGGCCACGAACACTCCTGTGCGACATAGCAATCTTGTTTCCGAACTTGACAAAGCGCTGGCGACTTGTTCCGGCGAGGCCACCGCGCTGCTGCATCAGATTACCGAGCTTTTTCTGCAGCACGCAGGCCATTACTCGGCTGCGCAACTCGATCTGTATGATGGGATCTTACATGAACTTGTTGCCAAGGTTGAAGTTGCCGCTCGCATAAAGCTTGCGCAACGACTTGCCTCGATAGATCACGCACCACGCAAAACAACCCGTTCGCTTGCTCTTGATGATGCAATTGAAGTTGCCGAGCCGGTCTTGGCTCAATCGAGCGCTTTGAGCGACGATATTCTGATACAGTGCATCGCATGTAAGGGGCAAAAGCATCTCCATGCTATTGCTACCCGAAAGACAATCAGCGAGCCGGTGAGCCATCAGTTGATTGCCAACGGCGACAAGGTAGTTTTGGGCACTCTGGCCTGCAATCCGGGCGCGGCTATCTCCGATGCAAGTTTCGGTATGCTCGTTCAAAAGGGAGCCGAGGACGAGTGGCTCTTGGAATGCGTCGCTGGAAGAAACGATATTCCCTCGCACCATCTTCGGGAGCTGCTATCGAAGGCCTCAGAAATCGTGAGGGAGAGATTGACGAAGGCTCACCCAGAGCTTCGCTGGATCATTGAGGAGATTTTTCCATCTCGTGTGCCGTCCACCGGCGCGCCGGCCGGCCCCTCTATCGACTACAAGGCGGCCGAGGACGTAGTCGGTTCGCGGGAGTTGACCGAGGCTGTCGTCAACGAGTTTGCCGGCGCGAAGAGGGTTGAGGAGATAATAGTATCCATAGCGCGGCTATCGGGGCTTTCTGTGTTCGAGATTGAACGCTTGTTTTTGGATCGGTGGACCAGCCCGGTCGCGATCATTTTGAAATCAATCGGTTTCCAATTGCGAACGGTCGATGCCATTTATCGCGCGCGCTTGGCCTCCCATCAGGCTATAGAAGACGATCTAAAACAGACAAAGGCCGAGTTTATTGCCATTCGCCGTCCCACTGCAGAGCGTATCGTGCGCCATTTCTATGCGAAACGTGCTGTCAAGATCTCCAATCTCAGCGTACGGCCGTTCGCAGGTGGTCACGCCGGTTAGATTTCAGCCATCTCCGCTTCCGAGCAGGCATGTATAATCCCTCGCGGCGACTCACGTGGCGAGGACCGCAACATGGCAAATGTGCTTCTGTTGCTTGCCGTCGTACTTGCTGGTGCCAGCGTCCTTCTCTCAAACGCAGTTACGGTGGCTCTGGGCTACCCGGGCTGGATAAATACCGTGTGCTCAAGCGTCCCATTCTTTGCAACAATTCGCAGGAGCTCGCTATTGCCGCAGCGGCATTCGGGGCGATCTGGATCATTGCGAAGCTTTTGTCCGCGCTACGCAGCTGAGCAACATCGCGCAACACAAAAAGCTCCGGCAACAACCGGCAACCGCACAATCTCACCACGCCACGGGTGGCGGCTCTTCATTTCCACCCTCGTAGCGCCCCGATCCCGCATGCCAAGCCGAGCATGCCCGCCGTGGTCAGCGCATCGATGACAATCGAGTGCCGGGAATTCCGAGCTCGTCACGCACAATGATGAAAAGAACGAACGCCGCGATGCCAGCGGAAAAAAATCTGGCGGCATATACGAGAGCTTTGCTCATCGGACGACGGTATCACAGTCGAGTCGCGCTACCACTCTAGAAGACTCACCCGCGCGACATGTGCTCAGGCTACCGCCGCATCCCGCGTTGACCGCGACGAGCACGCCGCGGTCTCAATGGAACTCCGGTAGGCCGGAGCCCCGCCACAAACCTCTGTGCGGCACTCCGTGCCTAAGTACTTTGGGGGCGGTGTGGAACGGTATCCGGCTCAGTGCAATCCAGTCATCGGCAAGCTTCAGCCATTTCGCTCGATCGCGAGCATCGGGTACGGCTTCAGCTTTCCGCTTACATTCCTCAGATCGCTCTCGGCATCGTTCCGCGTTTGGCATGGCACTAACTCACGCCACTGGTCGCCTCCATCGTCCTCATCCGCGAACCATCGGTCAATCGTCCCTCGGCCCCTGTGGACAACCCTCGCTACAGCTCCTTCGCGGGCGTGCGAAAGCGATGACCCGTATCTATCACTTAGGATTTTCGGCCGACGACCGCGCAGCCACATTGACGGAAGCGCCGCACGGCCGACAGCGGAACAAGTCGACGACGCGGTCAGGCCACCGCCACACTCGACCTGCGTGAATCATCACGCGCCCACATGACGGGCACGCCGGCGCTTCGTCGGGGCTGTCATTCATTGGCAATCACGCAATGCGGACCAACACTTCCAAAGTGGTGAGCCCTCCCACCGTCCAAGGAGGCGCAGAGGCTGTTGCGTGCCACGTACCACCAAGCGGGAGGGCTCAACCGCAGCGTATCACCGGTCCAAAAGGAATCCGTGCGCCAATTTCGGCAAAGATTCGCAATAACGGCCCAACGCCAATTATTGGGATTAATCCCAAAAGTGGAACGCATAATCAAAACGGGAGATGATCTCACGATCCGCGGGCAGAGCCGCCAGCGCTTCGGCCGCCACTGCGGAGTAATCGAGCGGCAACGCCAAATCCGATTCTAGATGCTGCAATGTCGGAGACAATTCCAAATCAGCAACGCCGTTAGGATGCTATTATTGAGCAGCACCGTGCGACAAACACTTCCCGGCAAGATCCGGCAAATACACACTCTCACCACGCCACGCATCCCGTAAAAGTCAAGCGCTCAGCATTTTCCCCAACGCGCGAGAGTGCGTTGATCGCGATCGACGTTCGTGGTCTCAATGAAAATCCGGCTCTCGACGCCGCCGCTTTCAGGCAATTGACCGTAAACAAAAATGATATGTGGGTCAGTGAAACGCAGTGGACATTTCGCGCCGCTCAACAACCACGCGATATCCCTCAAATGTATTTGGCAAATCGGAAATCGAATGCCAGTACATCGGGTCTATAAGCACTCGGATACACGCACCCGCTGCATCGGTGCCGGCAAGCGTATTAACAGCGCCAGGAGGGGCCTTAATCTGCCTAAGAAGAATGGAAGCAGCGGTGTTCAAGTCCGTGGTCATACGTTATGGCCCGACACCAGGGTAACGCCCAGCCCCAACAGAATCGGCCGAATCGGTAAAGCGATCGTTACCTTCTTTCCTGGGGCGGAACCATCATTCATACCACCTACAACGATTCCGACTGAAATTCGTTGCCCCGCGGGATCGGTCGATGTAATCAGCGAACCAGAATCTCCGTTGTCTGAAAACAAATCTACTTGACCAGCAATCGCAAAGACCGGTTCGAAAGAAACGATGCTGCTGAAATTATATAATGGCGCGGTGTACATGATTGGGTGTGCGCCATGTATTTGACCGGTGACGCGGCCAGCCGTATGGCCGGTGGTCCGGCCGACCTTCTCGACTATCATATTCGCTGCAAGGTCACCTACCAAAGACGGCGTATCGTAAGCGGCACCCTGAAACGAAGATACAGCCGCTTCATTTCCAATACGAAAGATCGCGCCGTCTAAATTCGTTTTTGGATCAACATTGTCTGCCGAACCTGGAATGAATGTTAGCGAGCGAGCGTGAAATCCGATAGCAAAGGGGGGGATATTATTCGGCGCAACATCCACTACTCCGGGGGCCAGGATTGGAAGCCCGACGCCAGCAAAATTGCAGCTTCCAGATATATGATTGTTTGACAGCCCGTGAAGAACGCCGCCGGCATCTCTCACCAAGCAACCCATTGTCCCAGCGTCGCGGGCGTTGCCAACAGAAATAGAGCTGCCGCAGGTATAGTGTGCCGTGCCCCCCACATTACGAATGACATATGACGGTCCGCCGTGAGCCGTGGAAGGAGCGCCGCCGATAGGATTCTGAACTCCTTGGCGATATTGAATTTGAACATCCTCAATCATTTGAGGAAGCACCGAAAGCTGTTTCTTACTTGATGGGGCCACGCGTTTCGTAAAAACGATGATCTGATTCAATGGACCATTGAAGGCGACACTTTGAACCTGCTTTGCGCGCAGGAACTGCTTGCCCTTATCAGTTATTGGCTGAATCGTCGCCAGCTCAGCAGGCGTCGCATGCACGGGAGCAGTGGGGCCATCCGGCATTAGACCCTCACCCGCTGCCCAGTCGTGAAAAATTTGAGCGGCCTTATTCGCCTGCATCCAACCCCCCGTTTCCAGCCGGGTGATACTACCCGATGGTTGTAGGACATACAGCCCACTCGGGGGCTGGCGACCGCGCAAACGGGCCTTGCCTCTCCGCGACCGAATGTTCACTTTCCGTTCCCATAAGTCAAGACGGGCGGACGCGGCCGCAAACAGTTGCAGGTTGCAAACGTCTCGATTGCTGCCGAGCTGTTAGACTCGCTTTCCGAGCACGACTCAGTCATTCAACCTGCGCACACGTTAGGCTGAACTTACGCCCCATTGGTGGTGCGTCAAAACCCAAACCGGAGAAACAGATGGCTAAAGTCTATCCCTACCACACCAAGTCTCTCGAAGAGTGGGCCAGAGCATCGAGATGTATACCACGATCACGATAACTGCCCCGACGGCAAGCGCATCAAAGCCAAAAACCGCGAGCCGGGCAAAGACGGACGGCCGCGCTGCAAAGAATGCATCAGGCTCGGCTAATCGGGAACTCACGAAACGAGCTTGCTGATTAATCTCGATGCCGCGATTGCCAACTATCCCGGCTAGCGCTCCACATCGCGCAACGGCATTTTCGCCTTTGCTAGCGCCAAATCGGCTCTCTATTGATGGTTTCGAATGTAGTTTGACCCAGCCTCCGTGACGCCAACCACGAATGGACTGTCCCAGCGCATTTCTGGAAACACCCGTAGGTAATCAATCGGCATACTTTCCATTAACTCGACAAATTCCTTTTCCTTGCCAGAATTGATTGCTCCGTACAGGTCGCGAACCAAGCTTACTTCCTTCCCTTTGTCCGGGTTCCCGTCAAAAACCAGACGACCGTCAGTACGCGAGATAATCAATTTGTTTGATGCATACTTTCGCTGATAATCAGCAATGAGCGTCAGAAGGCGTTCTTGAGATGGTGAAAGTATTTTCGCGGAAGGCAGCGACGACTGAATATTATTTATGACCCCTGCGTTCTGAACCCCAACGCTTATACCTTCTCCCAGCTTTGGCTGATCCGCCTTCGTGGGCCGGCGCGGCGTAAGTACAAGAACGCCGATAATGAGAACGACGCAGACCACCACCACGATCCGCGCCCAAAGCGGATAGGAGCCCAAAAACGGTATGGTGTCACTCCAGTTCATTCGCCGCTCCACTCCAGCACCAACTAGATATTCTTGTCCTCCGCCTTCTGCACCGTTGAAACACTATCCCCACCCCCTCCATCGCTAGCCCGAGGGTATACCGCATAATGACGGTGTGAAGCGATTTATCATCGGCGCAGCTCTCGCAGCCAGCCTTATGCCTGCGCCTTTCGTCTACGCGCAGACCGCCGCGCAGGACCTCCTGCAACTCCTTCAATCTCCTTCGCCGACGCCCGCTCCTACAACGACCACAACGAGGAGCACCGTCAGCGCTCCGCCAAACATCACCGGCCCGGTCGGCGTCTCCCTCTCCACGCACATCACGCTCGGCGCCGACCTCATGCCGGAGAACTCCATCATTCCAGAAGCTCCTGCGACGACAACGCCGGACACCCCAACGACCTCGGTCGCGAGCTCAACTCCTTTCCTCATCCAATCCCTCTACGCCGAGCTAAAAGCCCTCGAAGCGCAGATAGCAGCACTCGAAGCGTCCTCCACCACGACCAATACGCCCGCCGGTCCAATCACTACGTTCACGAACTCCTGCATGCCCCTTACCCGCCTGTTCGACGCTGCCTTTGAGGCAGCCTGTAAGACGCTACACGACACCGGCCAGCCGGCAATTGTTCGCGAGATCATCGCTCAGCGGATCATAGCTGCCGCAAGCCGTGGTGAACGCGACTTGACCCGGCTGCGAGACGCCGGGCTAGCAGGATGCGAGAGGGTCTCCCAGGGGGACGCCGCCTAAACCACCGACACATGCTCATGCTCTGAAATCAACATGTGTCGGCGCGCCTCGATCGCTCCGAGAGATCCGGCCCGACGGTAACAAAAACACGGTGGGTCGCTGCGGCGCTTACGACTCTTGATGACGGCGACCAGGTAAGTGGTGCGTAGTCCGCCCATGACGGACGGTACCCTGGTTAGGTTTCATCCCAAGCCCCTCAAAGTTGGCGCTGCTTGGTATCTTGTCGCCACCCATCCGAGCGGACAGCAAGAGCACATTCCAGGCTTCCACACCGAGTCGGAGGCCATCGAATGGCTCTCAAGCAACGCCTGCGCCGCGTGGCTCCGCACCCGCGGCTATCCTGCCGAGAGCTGTTCGGGCCGGCCCGCTTAAGCAAATCCGGCCCTACCAAAGCGCCAGAATTGCGATTAGGCTCCGCCTTTGAGGGCCGGAGCGACTGCATGCCCAAATCACCAGACCCGACTGACAAACACGTTGGCACCCGCGTTCGGATGCGTCGCCTCATGCTAGGCGTGAGCCAGACAAAGCTTGCCGACGCACTCCGCATCTCGTTCCAGCAGGTGCAAAAATACGAGAAAGGCGTTAATCGCATCAGCGCCAGCAAGCTTCAGCAGATATCGGATTTCCTTGAGGTACCAGTTCCATTCTTTTTCGAAAGCATCCCCGGACTGTCAAACAAACCTGCCAAGACCGGTGGCGTCGTGCTTCCGGATGATGTCTTTCAATTTATGGCCACCAACGACGGCCTGTCTCTGGCTCAATCCTTCACGCGGATCAGCAGGCCACAGCTTCGGCGCTGCATCGTTAGTCTCGTCGAAGACCTGGCGACCACAGCGTCACGATAGTTTTCCGAACCGGCTTGAATCCGTGCGACGTTTTGCCAGTCGCCATCGCCGAATTAATAATTCGGCCGGTTCCGAGCAGGAGAGTAAACAGGCATTCAATTACAGTCGCATTGCTAAATGATATGATTCCTAATTTCGGGCCCCTGAGGCGAGCACTTAGAAGGATCTGGCACGGAGAGGACAGGCGTACGGGACTTTTCGACGGCGCTGCTTGCTCTCCAGCCTGGGTTAGGGAGCGCATTCCCGACGTATCGCACAAGGCCCTGCCGTTCCGGCCCTTCATAAGTAGCGCCTTTGAACAGCCGCAGCATCGCTCCTACGCCGAGCACCAAGACGGCGGTTCTTTCATCATGCGAACGGCTTCGCGTCCTTATCTATGATCGGTTTGCGAGAGTTCATCGCTTTGACGCGCGGCGAAGTCACGAGTGCTGGTTGCCCACTTGACCATCTGACCGACTGCCCGCTTGAGTTCATCCGCATAAGGACTAAGCGTGTTTTCATAATTGTCGGGGGCCGGCGTTCCTAAATTGCCGACTTCAGTCGCAAAACTGTCGAGTGCTTGATAAAGGCGGCCAAAGCCTCGGGCCACAGGGTTTTCCAGTACGGCTCGAACATTGGGATAGGTCTGGTAAGCGTTATATAACGACGTTAGGGACTGAAGATGCTGATTTATGGCGTTCCGCTCTTTGAGTAATTCGGCGTTCAATGCTGTGGACTTGCCGTCTTTGATGCGTTGAGGCCAGCTTCGAAGCACGGCGCTTGTTGCATTCGTCACATCGATGATCGCGCTCATTTGATCCGCGACGCTGCGCCAGAAATCTGCCAACATTCGCACGTCATCGGCAGAAAGCGTAACTCCCGGCTGCTTCGGCTGAGTCGCTGATGGTGCAGACGGTGGTGGTGCCGCGTTGCCCTGCTCCGCAGGGGGCGAGCTAATTATTAGCGTCGGTGGTTGCGCGGCGATTCTGAGATGCGGCGGGAGATATGCTTGCAGCGCGAACGGCAACATGCACACCAAAAATGCAGCGAGCGTCCCCCACATCAGCCAGGACGGACCTGGAATAATAGTCAGGAATGACACTCTTGGTTGCTTTGACTGGTTGCGATAAAAGCGTTTAGCAGAGTTCTGTAGCGATCTCCCCAGGTGGGTGAGTCGATATCTCGTCGACATCAGAAAGATGCCAAACCCTACGGTCACTGCAGTAATTGCAATGGCTTCGACAACAAATTCTGTCGCCAAAGAAATCGGGATGGATCGAGGAAGGAATCGTGGTGCATAGCGAATAACGACGCCAAATAACGCAATCAGGCCAACGACTGTGCCGACAAATAAGGCGCTGAGGTCGGCTAGGTATTGCGTTTTGCCGGGCGTCGTGGCTAACCCCAATGACTTAAGCTGCTCAAAACCACGCTCGTCAGCATCGCTGGGCGCTATGCTCTGTTCGGCAGGTGAATTCAGAAGAAGCCGCGCACTGTTCCTTGTCAGCTTTTCCGCGGCTTCTTGAAACTCTGGCGCATCTTCAATGTTCGAAACGATGTCCGTAAGTGCGGCTTCCACCACGGCGGACCGTTCAGCATCCTCTAGCGGGACGTCAGCGGCGACCCTGAACCATCGTTCAATTCTGACGAACTGAGATGTTGGTATATCGACAGGCACCCCAGTCACATCAGCGACTTTTGTGATGTGATCTGTGATGTTTTTTTGTCTTGCGTCCCGGAGCTTCTTGAAAAAGTCTTCACTTATCTCGCCAAGGTAATCACCGGCCGCTTTCAAGGACCGCCCCAGCAAGATGGTCACCAAATTGGTATTGGCTACGGTCGCGACGCTACCAATTACGCCCGACGCTTCGACGGGGCCGGCCGGTGTTTCGTTGCCTTGGTCAGAAGTCATCGAAAAATACCGGGTCGTGAATCACTTAGAGTCTGTCCGGGAACATCAGGCCGGATTACAAAGTTTTCGCAGCATGAGGCGGATTGATGCGAGGCGCAAGAACGACAGCGCCTTGCGATTGAGGTTCTCCCAGTCCTTCGCGAGCCGTCGGCAACGGTTGAGCCACGCAATGGTACGTTCGACGACCCAACGGCGTGGGAGAATGACAAAACCTTTGGCGTGATCAGAGCGCTTGACGATTTCAGTTTCGAGGTGAGGCAGAATTTTCGCCAAGGCCTTTTGGAATTCCGGCCCCTGATAGCCACCGTCGGCAAACAACTTTTTCAAGAAGGGATACATCCCGAAAAGGGTTGCAAGGAGCAGGACGCCACCGTCGCGATCCTGGATATTGGCGGGATGAACGATCGCGTGGAGCAACAAACCCAGCGTATCTACGAGAATATGGCGCTTCTTGCCCTTGATCTTTTTGCCCGCATCATAGCCAGGCGGATCGATGCAGGCCCCCCTTTTTCAGCGCTCTTCACGCTTTGGCTATCGATGATGGCGGCGGTGGGACTGGCCTCTCGTTCGCCTTGCTCGCGGCACTCCACATATAGGGCGTGATGGATCCGATCGAGCGTGCCGTCGTAGCTCCACAAATCAAGATAGTCGAAAAGAGTGCTGCGTGGCGGCAGATCTTTCGGGATCGCCCGCCACTGGCACCCCGTGCTCAACACATACATGATCCCGTTCATCACTTCGCGCACGTCGACGTGCCGCTTGTTACCACCACGCTTGGCCGGTGGAATAAACGGCTCGACATGCGCCCATTCGTCGTCGGTCAGATCGCTCGGATATCGTAGCGCGCTACGGTCGTAACGCCTGCGGTTTTTCGCCGTCCACATCGGTGACCATCCTCGAATCAGGCCACCACTCTTGAATCACAAATGATTTATTGGATTCAACTTGTTCTCGGACAGACACTTAGATTTCGCGACTTTAGCGGGAACGGACTATTGCGCCAGCGTCCGCATGAACGTGAGGAGAACGAATGGCGGCCTTACCTCGCGGACGCAAGAAGCTTAGGCAGAAATAGCGTTGTTGTTCAAATGGTTAGGTGGGCTTCGTCATCGGGACGCTATTGCAGCTTCAGATTGGGCGCGCTGTGGTGCGAAACCCAATATTCATGCGCGTACCTTGTGAATGGCTATTGGCTCAGAATTAGCCTTTGGGCCTTCCTCGGCGCAGCGCTGGTTTACATACGACAGCTCTTGCTGTCCTAAGGTCAGGTTTGTCAACATTGTAAGTGTCCAATCAGAGATTGTGGTGCACTTAGACTGTTTCGCTTTGGAGTCGTGATTGGATCGTTAAGCGCCGTTTCGAAGGGTTCAATTATGACAAGACGAGAATTTGAAGTTGTTGCGTGGAGTAACGGTCGGTGCCGATAGACGGAGGACACAATGAAGTTCGTCGATGGAACAAAAGCGAAATCTGAAATCCGAAAACTACTTGTCGATGCGAAGCACATTCGGATCGCAGTTTCATATTGGGGTGATGGGGCCGTGGATGCGCTCGAAATTCAGCGGTTAAATGGCCGCGATATTAAGATTGTCTGTGACTTGCTGAGCGGAGCCTGCAACCCGGACGAAATTAACAAACTCCGAGACGTCTTTGGGTCTGACTGCGTGCGGAAACTTGCGAAACTGCATGCAAAGGTATGGATCATCGACAACCACGTGATTCTAGGCTCCTCCAATGCGTCTACGAATGGCCTGACGCAAGAGGGTCGGGAGGCAGAAGGTCTGGTTGAAGCGAATGTGCTGGTAAGCGACAAGGAGTTCGAGCTCGGCGTCGTTTCGTGCGGGCGTATCTCATTGGTTCCAAGATAATATTTGGCGCTCCGCTACCAAGATTACCGAACATGACATGGAGCTCGCCCGGGAGAGGTGGAAGATTCAAAGGAAGACACGCCCGTCACCCAAACATCGGACGCTTCTGGAGGCCCTGAAGGTTGATCCTGATATAATGAAAGGTAAGGATGTTGTGATTTATGCCTGGCCGTACCATGAGCTTGATGAAGCAGGTAAACAAGGACTGGAAGAGGAGCGTAAAGATCGAGATGACGACGAGATTTATTGTTGGGACGTAACGGGCATGAATGATTCCGAAGTACCAGTAGGCCCTGGTGCCTACGTGATTGAGTTTGACCTTCAGTCAAATGGGGTGCCGCGTTCGACGGGCGTGGTTCTTTCTCGTATCTTGGAAGAGAATCATATGCGTACCCGCGAGGATCGCAAACTGCTGTTCTGCAAAATCGTGAAAAGGATCGACGGGCTCTCTCTCGGGAACATTGCAGCTTGGCAGAGCGCAATTGCGCGGGCGGTCAAGTCGGATGGTGCCGACGGTACATTAATTATCGAAGTCGGAGCCTTTGCGCGCCGCTATTTGACCTGATCCGTCTCGGCTGGACACTGGGAATGGTATACTTCAACTCTCCCGCTTTGGACTCCTTTCGGGACAGCTATGCGTCTGACGTCAAGGGAATCCCGGGCTAAAAGCGACCGTCGGCGCGGCCGACGGAATGCCATAAACGGGACAGTACAGCCGCGGCTGGTGCCGTACATCAAACGGCGGCAGCGCGAATACCTCACCGTCAAGGAAGTCGAGCTGTTAACGGTCACCGCGCGCAAGTGCGGGGCGGTAAGGCCATCGTGACGCGACGATGATTCTCGTCGGATACCGGCACGGCCTGCGTGCAGGCAAGCTGTGCGCGCTGAGCTGGGATTAAGTTGATTTTGGGCGCGGGCTGCTGCACGTGCGGCGGATCAAGAATAGAACGCTAGGCGTGCATCCGATGGGTGGGGTTGAGATACGGGCACTGCGACGATTAAAACGAGAACAACCGGAATCACGCTATGTGTTTTTTGGCCGAACGATTGGCGCCGATGACGACGGCCGGGCTCCGCAAGACCGTGGCACGAATAGGGGATCGGGGGAAGTTTCCGTCTCCGGTGCATCCGCACATGCTGCGCCATGCCTGCGGGTTCATCCGAAGTTTTCGCCGAACATTGGGTGCGAGGCCTCAATGATGTCCTTCGGACAGGGTGGTCGGCTGATGATGGAGGTAGTAGCCAAGGTAATCGCGGCAATCCGGGACGTACTGCTTGGTATTCAAGATGTGCTGGTGCCACACGTCGTCACCGAGGCGAGTGGGCATGACCTGCTGACCCGGGTTCGACCTGCAGAGCGCCATGTACTGGCGATACTCGGTCTCCCCCTGTTTCAGTTTCTCGTCAGGCCAATCAGCGTAATGCGGATCCGCGCGGAACTGCTCCAGCACCTTCGTGAAATCGAAGGTTGGGAGTGCCTGGCCGACGTTATTGTGTTTTGGACGGCTTGACGATGATGCCGTCGGTTTCTCCGCCGGCGCCTGGCGCTGTTCGATGCAGGGGCGCTCGCGATAACATTCCTGGAACAGAAGGCCCCGGAAGAACCGGTAGCGCGTTAACGGGGACGATGAGACAGACGCCATCGAACCGCAAGCGGCTACATGCTGACGGAGCTGTGGCAACGGGTCGGGTTCCGCGTCCTCTATCTTGACCGCTGAATTCCACGAATTGCCATGTGCAAATCAATGTTCAGTCGTTCCGTTACCGCCGCCGCCAGTAAAGAGGGATATGAATGACTTCAGCTTATCGTAAGGGATGAGAAAGATTATCAGGAAAACGAGAAGCGCGATGGCCCAATTGATGTAGAGGTACACGACATATTCAACCCACTTTATTGCCTCAGTTGGCGAATTGATTTGAAAAAGCCATTGGTAACCGAGAGCAGCTGCACCCAGAACCACGAGGATTAGCCAAAATTGCCAACTCCAAAGCAAGAGGCGGTATTGTTTGATGTGAGTCCTCTCGTAAACGACAATGGCGCAGATAATTCCGATCAGGTACGCAACGCCCTTTATTGAAAGGAAAGTAGAGGTTGCTTGTTCCGGGAACGGCGGGTATAGCACAATGAATTTTTCGAGCAGCTCACGGAGCACAGACCAGAAGCTTTCCATTGTGGTCACCTGGCCGACCCGTACGAGCCGATAGCGACGACACGCCTGTCTTGGTCCGTGATAATCACCGGCTGCGTGGCGGGCTGCACCGTCGGGGTATCGTAACTAAACCGCACGCCGGTAATGTTGGGCCGCGGGCGCATGACAAGATAATTGGCGCCTGCTGCCTTGGGTGCCAAATGCTGCCTATCTAACCCGGAGACAAAGTCGCTCGGCTTCTCAAAGTGAGCTTCCACGCCGCCGTTTTCGAGGCTCGCCAGGATCTGCTGCTGCACCACCGACGGGAGACCATCCAAATTGAAGCCGACGGCAAGGTCCGGTGTGCCTTGATACCAGCTCAAAACATAGGTGACGTGTTTGTTCGCATCGACCACGACGCGGACGGAAACGTTGACGATGCGCGGATCACTGCCAGGCATCGTGAAAAATCCGACCAATTGCGAAAACCAGTCCTGAGGCAGCTGCGACACGTTATCAGGCACATAGGCTTTGGCGGCCCATTTCTCGTTATGCTGGGTGAATATAATGAGCGATTTGTCGTCTACGGTCGGCTTGACGGCTGACCGCGTCAGTGTTGCGCACGTGCCGAGTTGGAGGGGGTAATACCACCCGGTGCCGAACGCCGGTGTATCCCAATAAAAGTAGAGAGGGTCTTTCGGATCTACGTTGCAGACCGCATAGGCGAGCGGCACCTTGCCGTCGCTTCCCAGCAAAGCCCCCGCCGAATAGTGGGTAAAGAAGCCGTAGGGACCCTTGTAATAGTCTTGGAGTGGTGGGTAGGCGGGACCACTGTTCGCGGCATCGGAAAACAAGGAAAGCGCGATCGAAGCGACAGAAATTGCGCTCGCCACGGCCGCGAATCGCCATTGCCATCGGCTCATTTGACACCCCCTAGCGTGCGTCAGTCTCTCCGTTGGTTCCGCAACAAGTTATCAATGCCCTGCAACTGGAGATTCGTTTTTGCTGCTGCAGGAGCGGCTGCGAGAGCTGCCTGCCCCTCCGGTGAAAGACAAGGCGGTAAATAATTTGCCCAGACAGGCGTCCCGAAGCCCATCTCTGGGTCATAGTAGTCTTCCGGAAAAGTAATCGGGGGCAACTGATTCCTTGGAGGCGTGAGTGCGGACACCGACATCTTCGCCGATAGTGCGCTGCCCTGGACGTGCCCGTCAACCGTACCATTAAACGACGGATTAGAGCTTGCCAGCGGCTTCAAGCCGCTTGGCTTCAGACATTCTTTTTGATTTGGGTGATAACCACAGGGCTCCCACTGCTCGGGAAAATATTTTGGCCGAATGCACACCGGAATCACAGTCAAACTCAATGAGTTTTTTGACAAACGACTAACGTTGGCCAACCCTGAACCGTTGCCCCCGCCTTCGCTAGTCACATTTGGCCCCTTGAATTTGGCCAATGTCCAATTTGGACCCGCATTCACATCAACACTGATCGTGAAATTGATTGTCGTATCCATTTCTCCAAACGCGTAGCCGTTAAAGCCAGACAGCTGCGGTGTCTGGCCGTACACTGTGCCCGAACCTGTGCCGCCACTCGACAACAACACCGCCACATCTTGCATCCGCGCCGCTATCGCTGATGTTGCGAGATCTTCTCTTAAACCTAAACGTCCATGAAGGCCCACGCCCTGATCGCACAAAGACCACTCTCCGCCGTCTTCAGCATAAAGAGGGAGCGCTTGACCGGGCTCTCGTTTATGCAACTTGAACACGTACTGTCCGATTCGAAACCCGTGCCGGAACAGGGGGTGTTCGGGTGTCTGTACTAGCCGCTCAAAATCTACTGATTGGTACAAATCGAAGATACGATCTGAACTGCTATAAGCCTGTCCTCCAACGGCGAGCGTCAGATTATTCGTCGACGGCACCAAAGGATGTATGAAATTCGCAGACGGGTTCAGCGCACCGCTGTCCGTCACTTCCAGCGTGAGCTTTAGTTCTGAAACGAACTCAATTTCTGAAAAAAGGTTCTTGAGCGTGAATTCGCGATCTGGCGCTGGATGCTGCGATGGCCGATGGTAGGGTAGCCCTGGCAAGTCAAGATAATATGGCAATTCGCTCTCATCATTCGCCGCTTGCCACAGCTCGCATTTAATGTTGGCCAGTACTGCTGCGACCGAGGGACCTGAAGGGGCAATGGGTACAGAGTTGTCTTCGAGCAAGACCAGCGGTGGCAACCCGCAACTCGAAAATAAAGCTATAGATGCGCACACCATAAAAATACGAAACGCTAGCAAGGCACGCCCCCCCGCTACGCAACGCCGCATCATTTCTAGGATTGCAGCCCCCTGCAGCCCTTCGGGGTATCCAATCTCAGACTACTTTCGCGTGCAAGCAAATAAGTTGTATACGATCCGAAAATCTACTTATGTTGCCGCAAAGCCACAGGTTGAGCGCAGCTCGCGATCACAGCCCGAATACTGGCGACTAAACAGGTGCTTCCGCGGCTTGAAACTGCCCGGGATCGCGCGCCAAAATTACGTACCGCTGTGATTTTGCAGTCCGATTTCGACGCGATTTTGGGGGTACGATCCTGGATACGGCTCTGCAGCGAGCGGCGATGGTTGCGTACCTCGAAGGCGCGCTCGAATTTGTCGAGAAGCTGCAAGATACTACCGCCGGGTATTTAATAAAGCGCGCGCTGGATGAAGCGCGCAGCAAGGCGGTCAGCAGCATTTCCACCGAAGAGACGCGGCAGTTTAATTAGCGTCCCGAAACCACCTCCGTATCCATAGGGCGCAATCATATGTGGTCGCGATCATCGGACCCACCGCTATTATCTGTGGCCACCTATCTTCTGTTCGGGTTTTGACCATTACGGCCGACGCAAGCGAGTTTTTAAAGCCCCATGCCCGGCTCTTCACGGTGGGATTCGTGCTGCGAGACCCGCCCGCTCCCTCGGTCTTAGGCTCGGGCGTGCTCCTGACCGTCGGCCAAGTCAGCGGGCGACCCGCCCTGGTCGAACCCCTACGCTTTCGATCTGGCATTCACGCGGCTCCCGCTCGACGTCGTGGCGACCCTGAACGCGACGGCTGCGTTTTTGAATTGGGATCTGAACACCCGGAAGTTCACGGACGGAGAGCCACAGTACGACCGGCATGTGGATGCGATATTCGGGCTAGTGCACGAACGTTCCGGGGAGCCGGTACGGGGCGCCGGCCTTGTGACAACTCCCATGCAAGGCATCCTGACGCCGGGACACGTCCTGACGTGGGAGAACGGCATCATGACGTTGGAGTGCATGGACTACAACATTCCTGAACTGCCGCAGTCATTCGGTGGCAACAGCGGCGGCGGGCTATGGCGGGTATACCTGGCCGACGAGCCCGATGGATCGTACCGATCACTAGACATTCGGCTGGTCGGGATAGCGTCGTTTCAGCGAGACGCGACGCACATCATGTGCCAGGCATTCCAACGGATTGAGCAGTGCCTAGTCCCTGCTATCCGCCAGAACCTTGGCGGGTAATGTACAATGCCGATATGGCAGGACATACGGCGCTCGACCTCGATCGCTCGACATCGGAGCTAGATTCGCTACACGATAAGTCTGAGGGAGAGGACGTGAAAAAGACTCTCGGTATCGGCCTGACGCTGGCCATCAGCTGCTTTGCAATAATTAGCTCCTAACATGGGGCGTATGTGGCGTCCCATGTGGTGGTCGCTCCGTCCAACGTTCACCTCGGCTTGCCCATGATAATCGGCACCCCTAAACTGCGCTCATGCACAGGGAGCGGTCGGTGCAGCTCATTCAACTAGAGCGCATAACAAAACAGCGACGAAGTCCTGTTGCCACACGGTTCAGATAGGTAATCAAAATGGGAAGAAAGCCTCCTCGCAAGGGTCCTGAAACACCGAGAACATCGAAGGGCCGCACCGCCGGAAAAAAAAAGAAGGTGCTGAGATCGCTCGATGATCTTGGCTTAACTCCGATCAAATATGACGATCTCCGCCAAAAGGTTCTTTCGGCATTGCGAGACGCAGGCTTCGATTGGCTCCAAAATGTCGAACTCGCCTCGCACCCGCTGCAACGGCCGAATTGGTCGGTTCGTAAATTCGCCGGATTGCCTCCGGATGGCAGTACCGGCTTTGAATTGCTGACACATCCGACCGTCATAGATTTGCAAAAGCAATACGCTCGTTTGCCGGCCAGTTTGGGCCAGTAAGTCTACGTCGTCCATGGCGGTCCCAACTCGACTAACCGGTTATAGGGCCGTGCGGGCGGCTATCGTGGCAGAATCGAAAGCCGAAAAATGAACCGCCTTCTCCTGGCCGCTTCTCTGGTTTTTGTCCTGCTGTTGGCTGGTTGCTATTCGGACCAAAGGCAGCAGCTCGCCGCATGTCAGTTACAGGCCCAATCCCGTAATAGAGCAGGTGAGACGGCAGATCGCGCAATTATGCAGCAAGATAGTGAGATCGAATTATGTATGGGCGCGCACGGATACGAACTCATTGAAAGCGACTGCCCGCCCTTTCTCCGCTTTTCAATCGGCAAAGCCCTCGCTACTCCAGGGTCAGGGTCTCGGACGTCTGCTCGCTCTGGATTCCGAGCCGGCACAGTGATGGCTTTATCCGTTGGCGCGGGTGGCGCGTGGGCGCCGAGGGCCGCGCTGGATTTTTTTTGCGTGATGCACGGGCAGTGCTGGCCGCTGGCCGGGCCAAGGGGCCGTCGCCGAGTGCTGGCCGCAGCCGCGGCGTGGTGATGGTCGCGCGGGCATTGAATCTGCAGACCCATCCGCGCCGTGCGCAACAGCCGGCGATCGCAGCGACGACCCCGTAGCTGCTCGCTGCTCCAGCGTTCGCCGCCAACCGGATTGGCAAAAAAGAACGCGGCAAGCTGAGGCGGCGAACGCCTCGCGCGCGCGTAAGTGCCAACACATGCGTAAGCCGGCGCCGTTTCAGATGCAGATTCAATGCCCGCGCGCTTTTTCGGATCGCGAGGGCGGCCGAAGCTCGCGCTCGTAAAGCCGGCGCCGTTTCAGGTGTCTCGGACGTCTGCTCGCTCTGGATTCCGAGCCGGCACAGTGATGGCTTTATCCGTTGGCGCGCCTGGCGCGTGGGCGCCGAGAGCCGCGCTGGATTTTTTTTGCGTGATGCACGGGCAGTGCTGGCCGCTGGCCGGGCCAAGAGGTCGTCGCCGAGTGCTGGCCGCAGCCGCGGCGCGGCGATGGTCGCAACTGCATTGAATCTGCATCTGAAACGGCGCCGGCTTTGCGACAGCGAACTTCGGCCGCCCTCGCGATCCGAAAAACCGCACGGGCATTGAATCTGCATCTGAAACGGCGCCGGCTTGCACGGGCTTGCACTTCATACGCGCGCGCGAGGCGGCGCTGGCTGGAGCAGCGAGCAGCTACGGGGTCGCTGCCGACAGCTGGCCGCGCCGCGGCAAGCTGGTGGGTCTCGGACGTCTGCTCGCTCTGGATTCCGGGCCGGCACAGTGATGGCTTTATCCGTTGGCGCGCCTGGCGCGTGGGCGCCGAGGGCCGCGCTGGATTTTTTACGCAATGCAGGGGCGGCGCTGGCCGCTGGCCGGGCCAAGGGGCGGTCGCCGAGTGCTGGCCGCAGCCGCGGCGTGGTGATGGTCGCGCGGGCATTGAATCTGCATCTGAAACGGCGCCGGCTTTGCGACGGCGAGTTCGGCCGCCCTCGCGATCCGAAAAATCGTCAGTGCATTGAATCTGCATCTGAAACGGCGTCGGGTTGCACAGGTTTGTGCTTCATACACGCGCGCGAGGCGTTCGCGGCCTCAGCTTGCTGCGTTCTTTTTTGCCAATCCGGTTGGCGGCGCTGGCTGGAGCAGCGAGCAGCTACGGGGTCGCTGCCGACAGCTGGCCGCGCCGCGGCAAGCTGGTGGGTCTCGGACGTCTGCTCGCTCTGGATTCCGGGCCGGCACAGTGATGGCTTTATCCGTTGGCGCGCCTGGCGCGTGGGCGCCGAGGGCCGCGCTGGATTTTTTACGCAATGCAGGGGCGGCGCTGGCCGCTGGCCGGGCCAAGGGGCGGTCGCCGAGTGCTGGCCGCAGCCGCGGCGTGGTGATGGTCGCGCGGGCATTGAATCTGCATCTGAAACGGCGCCGGCTTTGCGACGGCGAGTTCGGCCGCCCTCGCGATCCGAAAAATCGTCAGTGCATTGAATCTGCATCTGAAACGGCGTCGGGTTGCACAGGTTTGTGCTTCATACACGCGCGCGAGGCGTTCGCGGCCTCAGCTTGCTGCGTTCTTTTTTGCCAATCCGGTTGGCGGCGCTGGCTGGAGCAGCGAGCAGCTACGGGGTCGCTGCCGACAGCTGGCCGCGCCGCGGCAAGCTGGTGGGTCTCGGACGTCTGCTCGCTCTGGATTCCGGGCCGGCACAGTGATGGCTTTATCCGTTGGCGCGCCTGGCGCGTGGGCGCCGAGGGCCGCGCTGGATTTTTTACGCAATGCAGGGGCGGCGCTGGCCGCTGGCCGGGCCAAGGGGCGGTCGCCGAGTGCTGGCCGCAGCCGCGGCGTGGTGATGGTCGCGCGGGCATTGAATCTGCATCTGAAACGGCGCCGGCTTTGCGACGGCGAGTTCGGCCGCCCTCGCGATCCGAAAAATCGTCAGTGCATTGAATCTGCATCTGAAACGGCGTCGGGTTGCACAGGTTTGTGCTTCATACACGCGCGCGAGGCGTTCGCGGCCTCAGCTTGCTGCGTTCTTTTTTGCCAATCCGGTTGGCGGCGCTGGCTGGAGCAGCGAGCAGCTACGGGGTCGCTGCCGACAGCTGGCCGCGCCGCGGCAAGCTGGTGGCTCGGACGTCTGCTCGCTCTGGATTCCGGGCCGGCACAGTGATGGCTTTATCCGTTGGCGCCCCTGGCGCGTGGGCGCCGAGGGCCGCGCTGGATTTTTTACGCAATGCAGGGGCGGCGCTGGCCGCTGGCCGGGCCAAGGGGCGGTGGCCGAGTGCTGGCCGCAGCCGCGGCGTGGTGATGGTCGCGCGGGCATTGAATCTGCATCTGAAACGGCGCCGGCTTTGCGACGGCGAGTTCGGCCGCCCTCGCGATCCGAAAAATCGTCAGTGCATTGAATCTGCATCTGAAACGGCGTCGGGTTGCACAGGTTTGTGCTTCATACACGCGCGCGAGGCGTTCGCGGCCTCAGCTTGCTGCGTTCTTTTTTGCCAATCCGGTTGGCGGCGCTGGCTGGAGCAGCGAGCAGCTACGGGGTCGCTGCCGACAGCTGGCCGCGCCGCGGCAAGCTGGTGGGTCTCGGACGTCTGCTCGCTCTGGATTCCGGGCCGGCACAGTGATGGCTTTATCCGTTGGCGCCCCTGGCGCGTGGGCGCCGAGGGCCGCGCTGGATTTTTTACGCAATGCAGGGGCGGCGCTGGCCGCTGGCCGGGCCAAGGGGCGGTGGCCGAGTGCTGGCCGCAGCCGCGGCGTGGTGATGGTCGCGCGGGCATTGAATCTGCATCTGAAACGGCGCCGGCTTTGCGACGGCGAGTTCGGCCGCCCTCGCGATCCGAAAAATCGTCAGTGCATTGAATCTGCATCTGAAACGGCGTCGGGTTGCACAGGTTTGTGCTTCATACACGCGCGCGAGGCGTTCGCGGCCTCAGCTTGCTGCGTTCTTTTTTGCCAATCCGGTTGGCGGCGCTGGCTGGAGCAGCGAGCAGCTACGGGGTCGCTGCCGACAGCTGGCCGCGCCGCGGCAAGCTGGTGGGTCTCGGACGTCTGCTCGCTCTGGATTCCGGGCCGGCACAGTGATGGCTTTATCCGTTGGCGCCCCTGGCGCGTGGGCGCCGAGGGCCGCGCTGGATTTTTTACGCAATGCAGGGGCGGCGCTGGCCGCTGGCCGGGCCAAGGGGCGGTGGCCGAGTGCTGGCCGCAGCCGCGGCGTGGTGATGGTCGCGCGGGCATTGAATCTGCATCTGAAACGGCGCCGGCTTTGCGACGGCGAGTTCGGCCGCCCTCGCGATCCGAAAAATCGTCAGTGCATTGAATCTGCATCTGAAACGGCGTCGGGTTGCACAGGTTTGTGCTTCATACACGCGCGCGAGGCGTTCGCGGCCTCAGCTTGCTGCGTTCTTTTTTGCCAATCCGGTTGGCGGCGCTGGCTGGAGCAGCGAGCAGCTACGGGGTCGCTGCCGACAGCTGGCCGCGCCGCGGCAAGCTGGTGGCTTGTGGCTGTCCCACAGTAGCCTTTCTGAGCCACTCGATAGCCATGTCCTGTGTGTAGGGGTGGTCGCCGCTTGAAAGTGTCGCGATGTCACGGCCTATGAGTTCGGACTTGCTGTAGCCGAATAAATCACAGCCGGTCTGGTTGACTTCGATAAACCGACCCGTGCCTGGATTTGAAATAAAAATCCCGTCGTTAACTGCGTCAAAAATGACGCGGAATCGGTTATCGATATTGCAGGTGGAAGAAAGCGGGCTCTGCCTCGCCCCGCGTTGGGGTTTACTTGTGGCGGAAAAGTTGGAATCGTGTACGGCATGAAGTCTGCGCGGCAATTTGGGCATGGTGTAGTCGCCTCTTCCTGCAGCTTCCACCCCTGGATAAATCCTCGCTTATCCCAGTGTGCCGTTGCTGCAGTGTGGAAAGCGCGAAATGGAGCATGTGACAGGTAGGTCCAGGGATTAAGCTAAACTCATTTGAGATGTGTGTCGCATTTCACGTTTTTTTACACCGGTAAAACTACCGGGACGAAGCGCGCTTTACTTTTAGTAGTTACGAAACCATCAACAAATGCCTTTAGCAGTTTGCGGAAAAACCAAGAGATTGAGCCATCTTTCTGCCTGTAAGGCTCGTGGTTGTGGGATGATATTCGATTGGTGTGTGGCGGATGATGCGTGATTGACCGCGTACCTATGCCGCAACCAGAGTGGGGATTCGAATCAAGTTATAGGCGATCAGGTTGAGCAGAAAGTCAGCAGTGACAGCGGCAGTGCCGCGGTGTTTGGTCTTGCGCATCGTGCCGTGCTGCTTGCCCCAGCCGAAGATGCATTCGGTCATCGCCCGGCGCGATTGCGACACGCCGTAGCCTTCATGCCGCGTAGTCCGTCCGTCGATTGCGCTCTGCCGGCGCTTGCCGGTTGAAGTGATGGCATCGTTCTGTGCCCCATGCGGCGTGACGTTAATGGCACGCAGCTTCGTCACATGATCGGCGTTGTCATAGGCTTTGTCTTCGCCCACCGTGATGCGGCGGCCGACCTCTTTGGCTTTGGTCTTAAGCATGGTCTCCGAAGCGCGGCGCTCGGCCATGCCGTTGGCGAGCGTCACCACGCCGGCCACCGCCAGCCCGTGCCGGTTCTCCATCGTGGCATGGCCCATATAGCAGAGCCTTGCCTCGCGGCCGGCGGCCTTGCGGTAAAGTCGGCAGTCCGGATCAGTGGTGCTCGCATGCGTGTCGTTCTTGCGCTTCTGGCCATGGAAATTGGCGCCGCCATCCTCATCGCCACTGCCGTCCTTGGGGCGGAAACTCTTCTGCGACGCCCGGCTTCGATCAGCGTCCCGTCGACCGAAAAGTGCTCGTCCGACAGCAACGGCTTGACCTGCGGATGATGCAGAAGCTTGCTCATGAACTTGGCAAACACTTCGCCGCTCTGCAGCCGATCGCGGTTCTTGGTGAATACGCTCGGGTCCCACACAGGGTCGTCGGGTGAAAGTCCCACGAACCAGCGGTAGAGAAGATTGTAGTCCAGTTGCTCCATGAGCTGGCGTTCCGACCGGACGCCATAAAACACCTGCAGCAGCAGTGCGCTTAGCAATTGCTCCGGCGGGATTGAAGGGCGGCCCTCGCTGGCGTAAAGACGCGACAGACTGCGGTTCAACTCATCCAGTACATCGCGCACAAACGCGCGGATCGTCCGCAACGGATGGTTTGCCGGAACCCGTGCTTCCGGCGAGACGTAGGAGAACAGCCGGCCCTGATCCACAAATCCCCCACGCATCGTCCCCTCCGCTGATTCGTCGCAGAAAAACTGAATCAGCAAACTCTTGCGTTGGCGAGGGGTTTTTCCGCAAACTGTTAGAACCGTTCCTCTGGTGACTGCGGCTGTCACCATCGGCGATCTCTCGTGGGGCACTCAGTTTGTCAGTTCGTCGAAACGAAGCCGCGACGAAGATAAAAGAACCCTCCGCCCCGGCTCAACAAAAGGTTCCGAAGACGCGAGTTAGAGTTCCCTATTCTTTCTATTTTTAAGGCGCTGCCGTATCGTTTCGATTTCTAAAGCTTTTGCCAGGAGTTCGTGACCCGCCACTTCCAGGCCATCGGCGATTTCCTCTTTGAGCCCGGTATTTTCGCGCAGCGAACGCAATCTTCCGCCTCACGCAGGAGTTCGGCGTCGGTGCTTTTAACGGCGCGACTGTTCTTGTAAGTTGACTGCTACATTCCGAAGGACTGCACCGCTTAACGAAACGACCAAGTTCCGGAGACGCTGATTTTCCAATCGCAGGTCTTCAAGGGCGCACTGCATGATCGGCTCGAATGACGAGGCCATCAGAAGTTCACTAGGCTTAAACAGCAAACCGAATCATTGGTTGTGAAATCATATTTGACAGCGTCGGCGATAATCTACTGGTAGTCCTACCAGGATCGGCGCGGCGGGAACCGATTACTCGATTTTTCGGCTTTCGTCGCCAAGCACGATTCGCAAAAGATCGGCTGTATTTTTAGCGCCGAGTTTGTTCATGATATTCGCGCGGTGAAACTCGATGGTGCGCGGGCTTACTCCGAGTCCAGCAGCGGCTTCTTTGCTGGATGCTCCGCTTACCACTTGGGCCAGCACAATACGCTCTTTCTGAGTGAGAAGTTCATGACCCGCAAAAGGATTTGACAGGATGTCGATACCGCTCCGCAGCCTCTTGATTTCCTCACGAGCTTGCCGCAGTTCTGGGGTTTCAAGAAACTCCCAGTCGCCGTTTCGTCTCGCGGCTGTAACGTTGTGCACGCGTGTCACATCCAGGAGATCAATCGCTCTGCTCCCAAGCAATGAGTAAGTGCACATGACGATCATTTTTTTGCCGGTGAGGGACTGGTCGAGTTCGTGTTCATATTCGCGGAATTCATTCCAACGATGCGCCTCCATCCAAAAGGCATTACCGCTGACCCGCATACCTTCAAAGCCTTTCGACAAAGCATCGTTGAGCTTTTCGTGCCACCCACCGGTAATTCGCTGGGGATCGAATTGATTGCCTGATAGGTACCATTCGTAACCTGGAAGAATTTCCACTTGGCCAGTGACCAGACGACGATCAAAGTCGGCAATATTTCGCCTCAAGAAGTCTTGTGCTTCGTCCACCGTCGTTGGCGCGGACACTGCCCAGACGCAATATTCGTTGCTGCTTAGTCCAGCGGAAAAGTAGGCAGCGTTCGTGTCGAGAAGATCAGCCTTACTCTCGTAGAAGACGCAAATATGCGTTCCCCACGGCATGTCGCCCATTGCGCGGATGCCCGTCTTTCGCGGCGCCGCTTGAACAGAGGGCGTCGCCACGCCCGGCTTAGATCGCGTCCTGGTACCGCGACGAACAGCGGGTGCCCTAATCGGCTTCCGAGGCATCGGGGGCCTCAAAGTTCGAAGCTTCCAATGCATACCAGTGTGCTACGTTTTTGGGCGGCGCGCCACTTCAAAACCGGCCGTCATCGTAGCATTTTGTGGGGGGTATCCATCTATAGAATCCCAGTGGGTCGGATAGTATCCGCGCCCGCCAATGGTACGCCGCATTGAATGCTCGATAGCAATGTCCTCACTGCGGCTTGATGTTGGCCACCTTGATGATTTCGCCCCACTTCTTCACCTCGTTGGCGATGAATGTTCTAAACTCCGCCGGGGAACGCACGGTGACGGTCAGCCCGAGGGCCGCCAAATGGATTACATGCGCGGAATCCCGCAGAGCCTTTTCCACTGCCGCACCGAGTAGCGTGATGATTTGAGGAGGTGTGTTCGGTGCGGCGCCAAGACCATACCAAGTGGTCGCTTCGTAACCGGGCAGAAATTCAGCCAAGCTCGGTACGTCGGGAATCGCTTTCTGGCGTGACGCAGTGGTGACGGCAAGCGCACGCAGCTTTCCCGCTTTCATGTATTCGATCGCTGACATGTCGGAGATCGCGACATCAAGCCGATCTGCAAACAATTCTTCCACAGCCTACACCGAGTTGCGGAACGGCACCTGCACAAAATCGACATTCGCCATCTTATTAAACAGCGACACAGCAAAATAAGGCGGCGTTCCGGTCGGTGAAGAACCGAAATTAAGCTTTCCGGGATGGGATTTGGCATTGCCAATAAGCGCTGGGATCGATTGCGCATCGGACGAACCAGCAGCAACAATCACAAAAGCTGCGCTGGCGATGCTGGCGATCGGGGCAATGTCACGTTCGACGTTCGCGCCCTGATAGATGCTTGCGTTTATCGCATTCGCAACCGACACCTCGAACAGCGTGTAGCCATCGGCTGCGGTCTTTGCCACGTCCTGAAGTGCTAGATTGCTGGCCGCGCCGGTGTGATTTTCGGTGATAAACGGCTTGCCTAACTGATCCGAGAGCCATTGGCCGATCAGCCGTGCAACCAAGTCGGGCACGCCGCCCGGTGCGAAGCCGACAACGATCCGCACCGCTCGGGTCGGATAATCCAGCCCAAATCCGACAGCCGGAAGTACCGGAGCGGCGGCTGCGCCAGCAACACCTCCCAACATCCGTCTTCGATTTATTGCCATCAGCCTTCCCACCATTGCGCCCGAGGACTATTTTACCTGCTCATTATAGAAATCTCATGCCGTCCGTCGGCCCATCAGTCGGTTCCCTGGAGGGAACGTGAGCGCTTGTGCTATTAAGGTTAGGTCCAAACCGATGCTTCCGAAGAGGATGTTGCGCGGCACTGGCCATTTGGACCACGATTAACGTGCGTCGGTGTTAGCGGCGCGCCGAAATGCGAGTGAAACCAGAAACTGGTTCCCGATCGCGGCGTGTGGTTTTCGAGTAGCGTTCTCCCCCGCTTTGTCGGAGCCCAAAGCAAAGAGCCGCGCCCCAGCGCGGCGACTATGCGACGGCGTCCGGCGCAGCCGCCCGACCCGGTGCCGCCAGCCCGAGCGCCGCAGCCACCGGACGAGGAGCGCAGCGGTCGCCAGCTTTGCCCGATGCATAATTGAGGACATCTCTTATAGGCAAAGTGGCGGCGCAATGCCGGGCGGACACGCCGACTAAGCGGGGGCGAATTGTGAGATGTGGTAAGGAGTTTTCATCAGAGGTGTTCGGCAAAGGTACAAATCGGGCTTGGCTTCAATCATGTAAAAATCAAAGCACAATTGGACCAAGCGCACTTCATGATGATTTGCAGCGTGCGTACTCACCGACAGCGGCAAGCCGTGCCGATCCACTATGGCCATGATTTTCATGCCTTTTCCACGCTTGGTCGGACCGACCTCCGCGCCCCGCCCTTGGCCATCGCAAAGGTCGCATCGAGGAAGCTCTCTTCTTCATCCAGCACCCCTTTGTCGCGAAGTTCGTTGGCAACATCCGTCAGAACTTGACGCAAAACGTCGCTTTGGCACCAAGACTGAAACCGACGATGCACGGTTTTGTAGTTCGGATAGCTCTGCGGCAGCATGTGCCACTGCGCCCCTGTGTTAAGAATAGCATTCGGCACCTGAGTGAAGCCGTGGCGCGTGGCGAGGTCATCAGCGAGAAAATCTCGGTAGGCGCCACGGTCACGTACGCGATACTTGCGTCCAGGACGACCATCGGGAATGTGCTCATCCGGAAAATGCTTTGTTGGATGATTCGGCTTAGCAACGAGCACTGGGAGCCCATCCGGAATTTATAGCTGATCGAGCCCGGTCAGTAATTTTGAGATAGGTTCTAGCAGTTTGCGGAAAAACCACGAAATGAGCCATCGTTCTGTCCTGTGAGGCTCGGTGGTTGTGGGATGATGTGTCCGATTGGTGTGTGGCGGATGATGCGTGATTGACCGGATGCCTATGGCGCAACCAATGTGGGGATTCGGATCAAGTTATAGGCGATCAGGTTGAGCAGAAAGTCAGCAGTGACAGCGGCAATGCCGCGGTGTTTGGTCTTGCGCATCGTGCCGTGCTGCTTGCCCCAGCCGAAGATGCATTCGGTCATCGCCCGGCGCGATTGCGACATGGCGTAGCCTTCATGCCGCGTGGTCCGTCCGTCGATGGCGCTCTGCCGGCGCTTGCCGGTTGAAGTGATGGCATCGTTCTGCGCCACATGCGGCGTGACGTTAATGGCACGCAGCTTCGCCACATGATCGACGTTGTCATAGGCTTTGTCTTCGCCCACCGTGATGCGGCGGCCGGCCTCTTTGGCTTTGGTCTTAAGCATGATCTCCGAAGCGCGGCGCTCGGCGGTGCCGTTGGCGAGCGTCACCACGCCGGCCACGGCCAGCCCGTGCCGGTTCTCCATCGTGGCATGGCCATATAGCAGAGCCTTGCCTCGCGGCCGGCGGCCTTGCGGTAAAGTCGGCAGTCCGGATCAGTGGTGCTCGCATGGGTGTCGTTCTTGCGCTTCTGGCCATGGAAATTGGCGCCGCCATCCTCATCGCCGCTGCCGTCCTTGGGGCGGAAACTCTTCTGCGATGCCCAGGCTTCGATCAGCGTCCCGTCGACCGAAAAGTGCTCGTCCGACAGCAACGGCTTGACCTGCGGATGATGCAGAAGCTTGCTCATGAACTTGGCAAACACCTCGCCGCTCTGCAGCCGATCGCGGTTCTTGGTGAATACGCTCGGGTCCCACACAGGGTCGTCGGGTGAAAGTCCCACGAACCAGCGGTACAGAAGATTGTAGTCCAGTTGCTCCATGAGCTGGCGTTCCGACCGGACGCCATAAAACACCTGCAGCAGCAGTGCGCTTAGCAATTGCTCCGGCGGGATTGAAGGGCGGCCCTCGCTGGCGTAAAGACGCGACAGACTGCGGTTCAACTCATCCAGTACATCGCGCACAAACGCGCGGATCGTCCGCAACGGATGGTTTGCCGGAACCCGTGCTTCCGGCGAGACGTACGAGAACAGCCGGCCCTGATCCACAAATCCCCCACGCATCGTGCCCTCCGCTGATTCGTCGCAGAAAACTGAATCAACAAACTCTTGCGTTGGCGAGGACTTTTTCCGCAAACTGCTAGTAAGAATCCACAGGATTGCTTCGAGTATGCGCCGCGTCGGAATCGGTTCGGTCAACGATCTCGATATTGCGGTTTTCGAGAATGTCGCCGATGTGTCGGCTTCCTGCGTACTCCATAGCCCGCGTCTCGCACACGATCCGCGACATCGTATCTTACGAGGAATTCCTCCTGGACCACGAGAACGACAACAGCACGGGCGCCGTTTGCCACCGATACAGACAGGATACGCAGCCTTTCGAGGCCGAGCCATAAGGACTTGGCGCCGTAAGTAATTCGTTCGTTGGGTCGCCAAGGCGCTCGTTGCTTTTTGATGTGCGAAAGCGTTAATGAAAATAACAACTGCATGGTTGTGCGGTTCTATACCTTCGAGGACTTTTCGCCGTTGTTTCTGAATATCAGTAGCAATTGGAACGCGGGCGGCTTATCTATGAACCGCCTGCAGCGACCTTCGGGCGCGGGCGTTTGAGAGATTCTGACGTGCTCTTGCCCTTAATGGGAACAGAGCCATGGCACCGGTCTCCGCACCTCGCAGTTCTCCGCCATCTCGCAATCAGCTGCTGGCCGTAATGTCGGCCACCGATCTCACATTATTGCGGCCGCACTTGCGGCCGGTAGCCCTGGAACTACTAAAGGACCCGGAGCGACTGCCTCCGGCGCGGAGTACCGTATTTAGCGCGAGCTGGGGTAATCCGATCCCGGCCATTGGCTACCTTCAGCTGATGGATTCGGCCCGGTCAAGGAGACGCGCGATGGCGCTTTATGTCGGACTGGACGTTTCACTAAAGACCACATCAATCTACGTCGTCGACGCTGACGGCACGGTGATTTGGAGGGGAAAGCTGAGAGCGAACCGTCGCCTCGGTGAAGGCTCTCCCGCGTTGGCGGGGCCGGGTCATCCATTATCAGAGTGGCTCTACGGTGCGCTGGTCGAAAGCGGCTTTAAAACGGTGTGCATCGAGACGCGACACGCGCAATGTTTCTTGTTGTCTGGTCCGACAAGACCAACCGCAGCGATGCGCGCGGTATCGCCGATATGATCAGGTTCGGCCACTATCGGCCGGTGCACGGGAAGAGCAAAACATCGCAGTTGATGAGAACTGTAGCCGTACGGCGGGATGGACAGGACTGTCGAGAAGGGCCTTGAGGAGCTTTGCTTCCCCTTTACTGTGAGAAACTGTTAAGAGGGTAATTAGAGCGGATTCCGGTCATTTGGAACCATAGCCTGCGTGGGAGAAGTAGTTTGTGCATTCTCTGGCGCTGAAAGCAGCAATCAGTTTCCCGATTCTGCGGCAGAGGCCGGGAATGGTTCGCTCAGCAGCCTTGCGCAGAAGCGCTTTCAATTTGCTGAAAGCCTGCTCGATTGGATTGAGATCGGGCGAGTATTTCGGCAGATAAAGTAGCCGAGCACGTGCAGTTTTGATGGCCTTCTCAACGGCAACGCCTTTGTGGGCCGGAAGGTTGTCAATGATGACAATGTCGCCGCGCTTGAGTGTTGGTCCCAGGCCTTGTTTAAGATAAGCCAGAAACGTGGCTCGGGTCATCGGCCCGTCCACCACGAAAGGCGCGACCATCTTGTCATGGCGCAGGCCGGCCACAAAGGTGATGCTTTTCCAATGCCCCTGCGGCACGCGGCCGATCAATCGCTCACCGCGCGGGCAGCGACCTCGAAGTCGCACCATGACGGTGTTGGTTGAGGTCTCGTCGATGAACACCAGCCGGGTTAGATCAAACATACCCTGTTCTCGCATCCAGCGCCGCCGAGCGCGGGCCACGTCGGCGCGCTCTTGCTCCGCTGCCCGCAGACTTTTTTTTGACGCTGATTTTGTGCCGCTGAAAGAAGCGCCACACCGCGCTGCGGCTGCCGGCGATCCGTCGCTTGCGCATCGCCGCAACGATTTCGTCGAGCGTGAGATCCGATTGCCGAGCAATCAGCGACAGTACAAAGTCCGCATGCGCTTCCAGCGGCGATATGCTGCCGCCGCTCGGCTTGGCAGCGACACTTCCGGTCGCCTGCCGACGCTGCATCCATTTGATTGCCGAACTCGGGCTCACGTCGAACCAATCGGCCGCCGCCCGACGCGACGCGCCGGATTTAACTGCGTCCACAACACGCTCACGTAACTCCAAGGAGCATGGCTTCGGCATCGATCCGCCCTCCAAAATCCGAATCAATGCCGCAAGTGTCGACCATCAAAGCCCGCCAGGGAATCCCGATTCAACCCAGGCGAAATCCGCTCTAGCTCTTGAGTTTTGGATCGTCATGCAAAACGACATCCAGCAGTGACCGGTGGATCGTCAAATGGCCGTTGTAATCAATAAGACCCAATCTTCGAAACTTATTCATGAAAAAATTCACCCGTGGGCGGGTCGTTCCAATCATTTCCGCGAGCGCCTCTTGTCGAATTTTTGGAATGACCCGCTCGGACGCGCCTTCCTTCCCAAACCTCGCGAGAATGAGCAGTAACCGAGCCAGGCGTTTCTCGCTGGAATTAAATAGTTGATCGACTAGGTCTGCCTCCACTCGGATGTTGCGCGCCAAAAGATGCGACATGAACCTCTCGGAGAATTCTGGCTCGTTATGAAGCAGGGAAATCATTGCTGCCTTCTCAAGTCGCATGATCTTGCATTCGACAACTGCTGCGGCGAGCGCCATGCGTCGGGTTTGGCCGGCCAAACATCCCTCGCCAAAGAAATTGCCTGTACCGAGTATGGCGACGATGGCTTCTTTCCCTTGTTCGGAAAACACGACGAGCTTCACTTCGCCTTTGTCGATATAGAAAACAGAATTCGCTGGATCGTGTTGCGAAAAGACAACCTGATTCGCTTGATAGGTGGATATCGTAGCTCCTCCCTTTATCTTGGCGAGCAAGGTGAGAGGATCGAAAGGGGGGACGGGAGAGTTGGGGTCGTTATTCACGAACTGTGTCGTTGCGTTGCGGCAGAACGTCACGGATTGGATCGGCCTCGCCACATTTGCTTTGTGAGCCGACGCTACCTGTAACCCTCGCCTAACCTATGGCAGCTTTTATCTGGCTTTGACTGGATATTCAGCGCATGGGACCTGGGTCCTGGGACCCGTCAGGCACAGTCCGCGTCGCACGTCTCGCCTTGACCGCGGTTATTGAACGATCCGCCGAGCGTCCGTTATAATATTCCTTGCTCCTAAGCTCTGGATCGGCTCGCTCGGCACTAACGCTCGGCCACCCAGGAACAGTCGGAGAACCTCATGGAGCCGGTGTTTTCGACCTACGAGGTGCACGTCCGTGACCGATTTGACTATTGGCACGACGTGGCGTGCCGAAGCATCGTCAACCATGATTCCCAGCCCGAGTGCCGGTTGACGTTCAACGCCGCGATGCAAGCAGGCGCTTTGGCCGACATTGGGCTGGTCGTCTTCGAGAATTCACCCATGGACATTTCGCGCACGCCCGGCCAGGCCGCGCATGCGACAAACGACGAAATTTTCGTGTGCCGGCAGCTCTCGGGGTCGCTCGCGCTCGAGCAGAACGGCCGGAGGGTCGCTCTGAAGGCTGGCGACTTTACGCTGATCGATCCGCTGCTGCCTTACGTCGGGAAGTT
Organism: uncultured Alphaproteobacteria bacterium; assembly: GCA_963729965.1. Lineage (GTDB taxonomy): Bacteria > Pseudomonadota > Alphaproteobacteria > Rhizobiales > Xanthobacteraceae > BOG-931. The sequence goes on along the minus strand of CAVSPX010000014.1, from coordinate 530,779 downwards.
TTTCTGCGGTTCGAGCTTGCTTGTTCTGAAAGTCCCGCGGCGAGCACTGGAAGCCCGAGCCGGGAAGACGCGCGAGATGGTAGCCCGCCCCATCACAGCGTGCAGCGCCGAGGCCACTTTGACGTCATCGTTTCTCGCTATGCTGCCATCTCACGCCGGCCGGATGCGACCAGCCGTCGAGAAAATCATCAGGGATCAGGTACTCGATCTGGTCGCCGTGTCGCTGACCAACGTGATGGGGACGGACAGGACAAGATTTTCGTCGCCTCTCTCGGTTGTCCTGATGAATGTGCGCGCCGCGATCGAGACGCGACTGTCCGACCCGGCTCTCGACACCGCCACAGTGGCCGCCGCCGCAAGAATTAGCGTGCGGTACGCCAATGCTGTGCTGGCACGAGAGGGCACCTCGATTATGCGCCTCATTCAGACTAGGCGACTTGAGCGCTGCCGACTGGCCCTTGAAGACGCATTGCAGTCGCATCGGACATTAAGTGAGATCGCTTATGGATGGGGATTTTCCGATATGACCCACTTCGGCCGCAGATTTAAGGCAACCTACGGGGTGCTGCCTAGCGAGTACCGTCGGAACAGATTAACTTGACCATGGGTCTTGGACGTGTGCTCGCTCCGAGATTTCAGCCGTGCACTTTATCCGTTGGTTGGGCGGCGCCGAGCGCCGCGCGGGATTTCTTTTTGCACAATTCACCGGCGGCGCTGGCCGCTGGCCGAGCCTTCGGCCGCCACGCCAGTTGGATCATGCCACGGCGCACACGGGCATTCCCCGATCGTGCCATCCCTTTCTCACGGTTCGTGCCACCACTCCGGTCGGGCGAGCCTGGGCGGACTCAAGTGGTGGTCGCAACACTCTGAAGAAGGGGGTTGCGATGAAGATCCAACGACGGCGTTCGGATCGGGCTGGTCGGGCACCATTGCCGTCACCAGGTCGGCCACCGGTGGCCGGACGAGATGAGCGGCGACGGTTCTGGGCAGCCATAGCGGCGACGCCGCGGCTTGCGCAGGTTTTTAAACCTTACGCGCACCGCACGCGCGCGAGGCGGCGGCGCCGCGGGAGCAGCGACGAGCGCAGCGCGAGCTACGGGGTCGGTGCCGACTGTCACACCGGGCGCAGCAAATTCTTAAACTCGCGCCCGCTTTGGAGATTGCGGTACCTGTGATTGCAAAAACCGACCGAACGCTTTGAGCGTCGTTTCCGATACGTGATGCTCGATCCCTTCGGCGTCAGCTTCAGCAGCTTCGACGGGTACACCCATCGCGACAAGTACATCCACGACGAGCCTATGGCGAGTTCGTGCTCGCGCCGCCAGCTCTTGCCCGCTTTCGGTCAGAAAAACACCACGATAGGGGCGGGCCGTTGCCAGCCCTTCCCGCTTCAGCCGGGAGATGGTCTTGATCGTGGTGGCATGGGAAACGCCAAGGCGGCGCGCAATATCTGTAGGACGCGCCTCGCCCACGCTGGCCAGCAGGTCAGCGATAAGTTCGACATAGTCCTCAAGCAAAGCAGTGGATTGGGCCGAACGAGCCTTGCCGAAACGGCGCGCCTGGGTGAGCTCCGCGGGAAGCTTCGACAGCGGCTCGTGTTGTACTCCCATTGCTCTCCGGGACATCGTGCCTCCTGCGATTGCGACCGTGACATCACCCAATTTCACCATGCGCTGAGCAGAGGCGCGTTTCAATGCTTTGATCAAGGTGGAGCTGACCATACATTTTGTTTCCTATATTGACAACATATGCTTCATATGCGTTCTGTAGCCTTAGCTACGTGTTGGTGTCGATACTGGTTACACAAGAGACTGCGAATGACCGATTTAAAGGTGCGCCGAGGGTCGCTCACAGAGCGCAGCGTCGGGGCGGCGCGCGGCATATTGAGCGGGGAGCGCCGCAGGCCCAGTGCGTATCTGGCTTTTGCCGGTCCCGCAGTGGTTGTCTCGATCGCCTACATCGATCCCGGAAACTTCGCGACAAATATTCAAGCGGGCGCGAAGTACGGCTACGGCCTGCTTTGGGTCGTCCTGTTGGCCAACTTGATTGCGATGTTATTCCAGGCGCTGTCGGCCAAGCTCGGCATCGTCACCGGCCGAAACTTGGCAGAGATGTGCCGCGACCAGTTTCCACGGCCGGTGGTCTGGGCGATGTGGATCGTCAGCGAGGTCGCCGCCATGGCGACCGATCTCGCCGAGTTTCTCGGCGGCGCCATCGGACTTTCGCTCCTGTTCAGCATGCCCCTGCTCGCGGGCATGGTCGTCACTGGCATCGTCACCTATGGCATCTTGATGTTTGAACGCCATGGGTTCCGAGCCCTAGAGCTGATCATCGGCAGCATGGTCGGCATTATTGCGCTTTGCTACCTGATCGAGCTGTTTATAGTTCCGGTCGATTGGAACTCGGCCGCATTACACACGGTCATGCCGCAGCTTGCCGATACCGAGGCTCTCATGCTTGCCGTCGGTATCATCGGCGCGACTGTCATGCCGCACGCCGTGTATCTGCATTCCGGCCTGACCCAGGCCCGCACGCCAGTCCACAACGCGGACGAGCGGCGCATGGTGCTGCGCTTCTCAAATCAAGAGGTCGTCATCGCACTGACTCTCGCCGGCATGGTCAATATGGCGATGGTGATGATGGCGTCGGGCGCTTTCCATGCGGGACATCCCGAAGTCGCAGAGATCGAAACGGCCTATCACACATTGACGCCGTTGCTCGGCATCGGAGCGGCCGGAGTATTCTTGCTCTCGCTAATTGCATCGGGAATATCGAGTTCGACGGTTGGAACGATGGCGGGCCAATTGATCATGCAAGGCTTCATCGGGTTTCGGATTCCGATCTGGGTTCGACGGCTCGTAACAATGGTGCCGGCTTTCGTGGTTGTCGGTCTGGGTGCGGACGCAACAAACTCGCTCGTGATCAGTCAGGTCGTGCTCAGTATCGCTCTGCCGCTGCCCATGATCGCTCTGCTCATCTTCACTCGGCGGTCCGACATCATGGGTCAGTTCGCGAATAGCCGGCTGACCCAGGTTGCCGCGCTGATCGGGACCGGGATCGTGTTGCTGCTCAACACTTTCCTGATCCTTCAAACCTTCGGCGTCCCGATCCCGGGCCTGTCAGCGGGCAGCTGAGCCGGCGTTTTCCAATCAATAACATGATGAAGGTGCTCCTAACGAGAAACGATTTGATTTTGCTGGGATGCTTATTGATTGCGCTCGTGATGCCGCTACTCGACAGGAGGCATTGATGCACGCGGGTAGTGAATTGGGGATAAGCTAGGGGCTTGAGGTGCGGACAGCTTGGGTGTTTGCATGCGTGGGAGCGCTTTTGGTTGACGGATCGACAAAGGCTGTCGACGCCGCGGATGTCTTGACGAAAGCGCCGCCGCCAGCGGCTCCATCGGAGTACGACTGACTGGCTTCTATCTAGGTGGACATCTCGGCTATGTCGGGGGAAGCTCGAATTGGACGACGGCGCCGGGTCTCGCTGGCTCGCTCGACCTGTTTCAGGGATTTGACGTCTTCAAGGGTACGGGAAGCTTTTTCGGAGGATTGCAAGCCGGCTACAACTTTATGCTGCCGAACCGATTTATCATCGGCGCCGAGGCCGACGCATCGTTTCCAAGTTTTCAAAATCCCTCTGGAATCTCCATTGGCGGCATCTCGACGTCTTCCTCACCGGTCGGCGCAGAAAGCTATAGTGAGACGGTGCTCTCGTCCGGCACCCTACGTGGTCGCATCGGTTATGCTCCGCGCAACTGGCTGCTTTATGCAACCAGCGGATTTGCCTGGACCTACGACCAGCTAACCCTGACGCAACAAACCACCGGCACGACCGACACGCCATTTTTGTGGCGTTTGGGTTGGGCGGCCGGGGCCGGCGTCGAGGTGCCAGTTGCACCACACTGGACCGCGAGTATCCAATATTTGTACACCGACTACGGCCACAGCAACGTTTTGTTCGCGAACGCCAGGCAGCGGTTCGATTCCGATTTGTCACTGCAAGAGCTGCGCGCCGGCTTGAATTATCGATTCGGTGACGACGCGGCTCCGGCAAATGTGTCAGCGCAGACGCCAGACCCGGACATCGTCAATTTTCACGGTCAGACCACGTTCACTTGGCAGGGTTATCCGGCGTTCCGATCGGCCTATCAGGGTTCCAACAGCCTCCCTGCCAGCGGCGAGGGTCGGGAAACCATAGACGCGACGTTCGGCGCTGGCCGCTGGCCGGGCCAAGGGGCGGTCGCCGACCGTGGCCGCAGCCGCGGCGCGGTGATGGTCGCGAGTGCATTGAATCTGCATCTGAAACGGCGCCGGCTTTACGCAGGGCGACCTTCGGCCGCCCTCGCGATCCGAAAAATCGCGAGTGCATTGAACCTGCATCTGAAACGGCGTCGGCTTACACGGGTTTGCGCTTCACACACGCGCGCGAGGCGTTCGCCACCTCAGCTTGCCGCGTTCTTTTTTGCCAATCCGGCTGGCGGCGCTCCGCTGGAGCAGCTACGGGGTCGATGCCGACTGCTGGCCGCAGCCCCGGCGAGCTGATGGGTATCGGACGTCTGCTCGCTCTGGATTCCGAGCCGGCACAGTGATGGCTTTATCCGTTGGCGCGTGTGGCGCGTGGGCGCCGAGGGCCGCGCTGGATTAAGACAATAAAGGGAAACAAGGCGGCTGCTAACCAATCGCCTCTGCTGCTTAGGCTTTTCTATGAAGAGTCCCATTCCAAAAGAACGACTACGCGTCAGCAATTGGATTGTCCGAAGACTCTTGTCTGATTGCGAAGGAAGGTGCTCGGTCTCCTAATGCTTGTATATAGCCCGCAGGCTCTCTCTTGTCTACGAGGTTGACGCATGGCCGCCTCAACATGGCGGCCCGAAAGCTGACGGCTGCTGCGTGCTTGCACGGTCTTTGCAATGCAGTCACTTCAATCGGGTGCTTGCGGGACCATCATTCCGCCGGCGGGCGGATTCCGTGTTACCTCAGTTCTTTCAGGCTCGTGTCGCTCATGCCTCGACGGTCGCCTCGCGCTGCCAGTGTTATTTTGTGCCGCCAAAATACGGTGCTTCAGCGCGGCAAGTTTGCGTGAGACTGCCGCTCGGCGAAGGCCCGGCGCTTCGCAATGCCGAACCCCCAAAGTCGGATGGCTGGCCGAAAACGATCTCAAGCCGTGGCGCAAGGACATGTGGGGCATCCCGCAGGTCGATTCTTTGGCAGGCACGCGGAACTCGCCGATGTTGTGCGCTTCGCCGAGTTCCTGGCGCCGCTGAAGAACAAGAGCTGGTTCGTCTACGCCAAGCAGCCCTTCGCAGGGCCGAAAGCCGTGCTCGCATATCCGCCACCGTCAGGGAGAACGATGATTATCAGCGGTTCATTCCCGAGGTGAGGGAGTTTTTTCCAGGAGAGGTAGTGGTTGCCTATTTTGTTACAGCGCAATAGGTCTGTTTTTGGCGTTGGCGTTCTCTCGGCCGGCTACCGGCCCATCGGCTCCTGACTCCACGCAGCGGGCTGGAGCGCAGCGACTTTGTGCATTGGCCCGTCACGGTCGCGTCGGCCATCCGTCTTCGAGTCCGAGATTGAGGGTCCTTCTGCCGCGCCATCTTGTTGTCGGCGGGGCAGAAGATGACCCAGCACTGCCATCAAATGAAGAATCTTGCTGCAATGCACGATGCGAGATCTTCGCGGCGATAATGCAGCTCCTCCTCGCCATGGTGTCTGCCGACGAAGTACTTTTACTCCCTCTGAGATGCAGCCTACGGGCCGCTGAGGTGTCGCAGCTGTTTGCAATCATATTATCGTAGCGAGAAGCGGATCGGCACCGTCAGACTGATTTCCGCTTCGGTCATGCTCTGCGGAAACGCCGGCATCGGCTGTGCGCGCATGACCAGCGCCATCGCCTCGTCGTCCAATGCCGTGTAGCCTGAACCTTCCGTGATGCGTCGCGATGTGACGTGGCCGTTGCGGTCGATGCTGAAGGCAAGCGTCACGACGCCTTGCTCGCCGCGCGCCCGCGCCTCGCTCGGATAGCGCTTGGCCTGCTGCAGCTTGCGAAAAAGCCGGCTTTCCCAGGAAGGCTCGATCCGCGGCGCGCCGCCCTTGACCGGGGCCGCCGTGACTGGTGCCGGCGGCCGTTGCTCCTCGACCTGGACCGGCGGCTTTTTCTCCTCCGGGAGCGCGATGGCTGATGGCGCGGGCTCGGGCGGCGGCTGCTCTTCGACCTTGGGCTGCTCCGGCTGTTTGACAGGCTGCACCGGCGTTTCTTTCTGCTCGACCATTTCCTCGGGCGCGGGTGCAACGTCCGTCTGCTTGGCGTCGGCAATGCTGTCGATCGGCGCAAGCTCGAGCGAAATGACAGACGAATCGTCACCGACCTGGTCGGATTGCGGCCACCACGGCAGCAATACCCCGGCGACGGCAGCATAACCGCAGAACACTGCGACGCCGGAAATGATCCAGCGCCGCCGGGCGTGCGGATCGTCATCGAGCCAGCTGAGTGCGGACGGAGTCATTGGGCACTGCGTGCTTCGAGCCCGACCAGGGCGATTTTAAGGTAGCCGGCGCCGCGCAGCTCGTTCAGCAATCCCATGACGTCGCCGTAAGGCACCGCGCGGTCGCCGCGCAGGAAAATGCGCTTGTCCTTGTCGGATCCGGTCACGGCATCGAGTGCGGCGGTCAGGCCGCTCCGCGCCACCGGGTCATCGCCGAGTGCAAGGCTGCCGTCTGCCTTGAGCGTCAGATAAATCGGTTTGTCGGGCCGCGGCTGCGGCTCGGCCGTGGAAGAGGGCAGATCGACCGGCGTGTCCACGGTGGCGAGCGGCGCCGCGACCATGAAGATGATGAGCAGCACCAGCATTACGTCAATGAAGGGCGTGACGTTGATATCGTGGACTTCGGTAAGTTCGTCCTCGCCGTGATCGAGACGAATGGCCATGGCTTTTCGTCCCCGTCTATTCGGCAGCCTGGGCGATCGGGAGCTTGGCGCGGTCAAGATCACGACTGACGAGCCGCATGACCTGCGCCGAGGCATCACCAAGCAGCGCACGGTATTGCGCTGTCTGCCGTGCCAGCACGTTGTAGATCATCACCGCCGGAATGGCGGCCACCAATCCCATCGCGGTAGCCATCAGCGCCTGCGCGATGCCCGGCGCCGGTCGGTACCCACCGGGTCATGGTGAAGTCGAAAGGCCCGGTGTTCGGAGCAGGAAGTACGGCCCGCAGACCCGGCAGCAGCACCGTATTGAACCGCCGCTGCTGTATGAACGTCTGCATATAATGGATTTCGAGCAGTGGGTCTTGGTTCAGCGAGAATATGGCGTCGAACCGAGCCAGGAAGTTTTTGACCGAGAACTCGACATCGTTATTGAACTCAAATTGCCTATTCAGGAAGGTTCTGTTGAGGCGTGAGAAAACGCCGGTTACTGCGCCCTGAAATCTGCGCTGGCGGGCGATGATCTCAGCAGGGCCGGTGGCTGGAGCGAATCCCTGGAAAGCATCCTCGAACGGTCCGTCGCGCAAGGCCCGGGCTAATTCGGCATCGTCGTATAACTCGCCTAATAGACTGCCGTTGATTTCTTCCGACAGAGGGCCGCCCCAGTTGCGCGTGAAGCCGGCTCCAAGCAGCAAATAGTGCGGCATGGCGTTGAAACTCTATGTTGCTGGCGCCACGTAGAGCCGGGGAAACCAGCGGTCAATGATCGTCGCCGGAAAGCCGAGCCGTACTGAACTGCGATGACTCTCAGATGTCAGATAACCCTGGTCAATCAGCGTACTCAGCACCGTCCGTGCCTGCCGCGTTTCATAGCCGGTAAGTTCACCTGCTTTGCCGCGCGGAAACTCGCCCGCGACAACAGCTTCCTTCAAGAGCGGCCATGACCCGCGCGGCAACCGCTTGGCGCGGACTTCCTCCTCGCACCAAATTTCAATGCGTCGGAGCAGTTCGGTGGGCTCAAGGAGACCTTCCATAAACGCGACCTGGTCGACGCATGTCTTCAAAAAGAATTCGCAGAATGCGTTCAGGCCTTGCTGGGTCAGGTTGCCACGGCCGTCGAGATCACCGCGGCGAGGCTCATCCGCGGCCATCAGCATTTTTTTGTATTGATCGACCTGTCGCGCCAGCCCGCGCGACACCGCCCATAGCTCTGAGCCGATGCCCAGTTCGCGCAGCCATGCATGCGAGAACAGCCGGGTCACACGACCGTTGCCATCGAGGAAGGGGTGGATCCACAGCAGGCGGTGATGCGAGGCCGCTACCCCGATGACCTTACGCAGCGTTGAGAGCATTGGACTGGAGTAGGCTTCAGCGAAGCGTTTTAGGAACGCGGGGATATCCGAGGGGTCAATTGGCACGTGGCGTCCGACCCTGACGTGCCGCTGGCGCAGTTCGCCCGGCACAACGCGAAGCCGTTCCCTGGTATCCGGGTTCTCTACCCACAGCAGATCGTCGGGGAGCCGTTCGTAGAACTCCCGATGGACCCATAGGATGAATTCCGTCGAGACCACCGGTGCCGGTGCTTCACCACGGTCAATGAGACGCTGCACCTCAATGTGGGCGCGCGCCTCCTTTTGCAGATTGCGCCGCTCCGGCTCTGCCGCATAGTCGTTGTTCAACGCCCGGTCTATATCGAGGGGGAGGGTGTTGTGGCCCTCGATCAGGTTTGAGTAGTAGCAGTTCATTGACCTGACCAGGTCGCCGACACTGGCTGCCAGGACGGGATTGACCCGCCCCGCCAGCGTACTGGCCTTCGCTATCAGATCGGTCGCGAGGTTCTCCAACCCCTTGGATTCCTCGGGGAGCATAGGCTCCATAGCGCTGATTGCAGTCATTTTTGCCGGTTCCTTTGCCGGTTAATATAGCGCTTAGCCAATAAGTTAGGCCATAGGGCCTGCCCATTTTTGCCGCTTCTTTTGCCGGGAGTCACTGTTTGATCCTTGCAATCAAGTGACGCACACATTATTATTTATCCAGAATGAAAACCCAGAAACAAAGTGTAGATCCGCCTTACGCCACTTTTGGCTCTCGCCTTGCGCAGCTGCGCCGACAGGCGGGCCTTGGCCAGCAGGCTGAATTGGCAACGCGGGTAGGAACCACGCAGCAGACAATCAGCCGATGGGAGGCGGGTCTATCACGACCTCGAGCCAAGCAAGTCCCGGAGATTGCGGCAGCTCTTGATACGACCGGGGAGGCCGACAAGTTGGACGATTTGACGAACGACCTACTTCGCGCCGCTGGCTATGCGAGCAGCCCAACGGTTGCCGTATCATTCGACCAACTCTTTCCACTCGATGCTTTATCCCCTGAGACCTTCGAAAGGTTTTCCCGCGATTTTATCGAGGCACTTTATCCAGAAGCGGAAGTCCACCGCGCGGGTGCCTCTGGCCACAAGCAGTCAGGCATCGACATCGAAGCTCGGTTCCCCAACGGCGATATCTTCACCTTCCAATGCAAACGGGTTGAGGAATTCGGTCCCCAGAAGGTTCATTCGGCGGTCGCTCAAGATAGCCGACCCGGTTCAAGGAAGTTTTTGCTGATCAGCAGGATTGCTAGTCCGCAGGCGCGAGACGCCGTACATCAGCATCCGAAATGGGATATTTGGGACAAGGAAGACATTTCCGCCAAGCTACGCCGCCTTACTCCGGCCGATAAATTGCGTCTTGTCGACACTTATTTTAAAGGCCGCCGTTTCGAGCTACTCGGTGAAATGGAGGTCGGCCCTTGGGAAACTCGCGTGCAGTTCTTTGCACCTTATGAAAACAGCTCTAGCCTATTCAATCACGTTTGGACCCTTGTTGGCCGTCAGCAGGCGACCGACGAGTTAGGCAGTGTGTTGGCCGACGAGGGTGTCCGCGCAATAATGCTCGTCGGATCGGGGGGGGCCGGAAAGACCAGAGTCCTCAAACAGGTCGTAGAAAGATACGAGGCGGCTCATTCAAACGTTACTGTCCGCTTCCTGTCCCGAACCGGTGAGATTAGTAGAAAAGCCTTGGAAGAGCTGGGATCGAAACCGGCACTCATCATTGTAGACGATGCGCACGACCGCGATGACCTGGAAGCACTTTTTCATTTTGTCGCAAGCGCCAGGGCCTCGACGAAGTTGCTACTAGCCTTCCGACCCTACGGCCTTGATCGAATTAAGGCTCAGGCCAGTACCTTCGCGCTTATCCGTCCGCTCGTTAGCCAGGTGGCACTTCCGCCGCTTTCACAGCAAGATGCTCAGGAGCTGGCGACCCAGGTCCTGAAAAAGCATTCCGGCCCGTTGCAGGCAGCAGCAGACATTGCCAAGCTTACCCTAGACTGCCCGCTTGCCACTGTTATAGGGGCCCAAGTCGTCGCCAAAGAACGAATCCTATTCGATTTTGCCAAGAATGAGGATTCCTTTCGTACCACTCTGTTTGGCCGATTTCAGGATGTCGTTGCGGGGGAAATCGGCACCAAAGCTGATGCTGGGCCTATAAAACAAGTTCTTAAGGTTCTTGCGCTTCTCCAGCCGTTCCACCCTGACGATCCAAAACTTTTGTCCGTCATTGAGCAGGTCGAGAAAGTCCCCCCCCACGAAAGCAATAGACTTATTCGACTTCTCAGCGATGGTGGTGTGCTGTTTAAGCGAGGCGCTAAATACCGGCTATCCCCCGATGTTCTTTCTGACTACATCATCGAAACTAACTGTATCGGGGCGGAGAGCAAACCAACGGGTTATGCCGAGCATGTCTTTGAAGCAGTTGAGGGCGAGCACATTGAGAATCTCTTAGTAAATTTAGGTAAGCTCGATTGGGTCCGGTCCAATGGTAATCCAAGTAATAGTCGATTGCTCGATGGTGTATGGGCCAAACTCGTTCCGGTCAATGAGTATGCCGATCCGGTCATTCGTGCGGTTACGGCGGTGGCTTACTATCAACCCCGCAAGACTCTAGATTTTGCAGAGCGCCTCATTCGCGAAGGACGTTTTATTGACCAATTGCCTGAACTGCTGAAATATGCCGCCTACAGCTTGGACCAGGTGGTCAGAGCTTGCGAAGTCACTTTGGGAAATTGGGAAGGCCGATGAGCGCTTGCTCAACCGACATGTCGGGCATGCCGTTAGAGTGTTAAGCGAACTATGTGAAGTGCTCCCCAACAAGCCTTATGAGTACAATGAAAAGGTCGTTGACTTTGGCCTCAACCTTTTCTCGAAAGCGGAATCCTGGTGCTACCGTTACACGCCCCTAGATATCGTCGCGCCAATACTCAAGACCGAGGCTTACACCACCAGTGGCAATGCTAAAGGCATAACTTTTAAGCCGTTCTTCATCAATCTCGATTTCGTTGCGAAACTGCGCAAAAGGGTTGTCGACGCTATCATTGCACTCCTGGCACATTCCAATACGAGAATTGCGGTACTTGCGGCGCGGCGAATTGGTGAGGCTGTCCACTACCCGATGGGGATGTTCGGCGCGAGCGTCGATCTCGCTACCAGGGACAAGTGGACTGATGCCTTTGTCGAGACTTTGGAGAAGGTGGAACTTGCTACCAAGTCGGACACCTTAGACCCTCTCGTACGTTACGTAATTGCTCGCGAAGTGGCGTGGCACGCAGACCATGGCCCTGACAAGACCGGGAAAGTCGCACGTCGGATTCGCGCTGGGCTGCCGAAAAGCTTGGACTTTCGAATACTTTCGACGCTCATCGATGGTTACGGCATCGAGCTTCGGCGCATCGAACCTGCTAGTCATCTTAATAGACAGGAAAGGCGCCTCGACGCTCTCGTTCACCAAGCGCTGTCCACGTATCCTGATCTCAAAGAGTTATACGCGCTGATCGTTAAACAGGTGGCTCATCTCGAAAAGAATGATCCTGAAAAAGGCGGTTCTCCGTTCATCCTCTGCAACAAATTGGTGTATACGAGCGCCGATTTTGCGAGACTAATGGTCGACGATGCTTGTTCGACGACCCCTTCTCGGTTGGCCAAGTTCGTTTCCGCTGCCGCAGCGCGACTTTGGCAACTCGATATAAAAGAAGGTCGCGAAATCATTGCTCGGATGTTTCGCTCCGGAGAAGAAAGTCTCCTTGCGGCGATAGGCGATGCGTATTCTAGACTGGATTACAGAGCCGAGCGTCATGGAACAGAGGAACTGAACATTATCGAAAGTCTTCTTTCCTCTGATAAATCGCAAGTCACCTATGCTGCGATCGGTGCACTTCGGAATGTTGCGCAGGCGGATGTCGAAACCGCACTGAAGCTTGCCCTTAGTACGAACGTTGGGTCATCGAAACAGCTGGCGGATTTGCTGGCCGGCATCTTCACTTGGCCAAATCAAGTAGAGTTTGGCCGACTGACCAGCGATGATCTCGATGTAATTCTGAACAAACTTATGGCCGTTCCTGAACTTGATGGCCACTGGCTAGAAACATTCCTTGCGCTTGCCTCGAAGGCGTTTCCTTTGCGGGTTGCTAAATTCTTTATGGAGCGCGTTGATCACGCCGCCAGGTCAAATAGCTGGAGTTATCGACCGTGCAATCACGGTCCCTACGGTCACGTTCACCTTCGATTCAAGGAGACCCAGGAGTACGGGCCACTTCTCGCAATCGTGGTTCGGTGGATCAAGGACGCGAAGTACCAAGGGGATAACAAGGTCGTCTTCGATTACCGGTCGCGCGAACTGTTCGAGACGCTGTTTGGCTCTTATGACGAAGAGGTTATAGATCACCTTGATACCTGGTCCGCGGCTGCCGACAAGAAGGAAATGGGCTTAATTGCCAATGTTCTCCAAGAAGCGCCCCCGAACTTAGTATTTGATCAGGCTGCCTTCGTAACGACAACACTTGAGCGCGCTAAGCGACTTGGTAAGGAGACTTTACAGCGCGTTTCCGGGGCCTTTTTCGGTTCTGCGATCAGCGGTATCCGACACGGTACCCCGGGGGAACCCTTCCCAAGAGACCTCGCGATGAAGAGCAACGCCGAAAATATTCTGCGTTCGCTGTCGCGGTTTTCGCCTGCCTATGAGCTTTATGACCAAATCCTGCGTCACGCGGACCGGAATATCGAGCTTGCTCAACTCGAACGCGAGGCGTTGGAGGAGTAGGGGCGCCATGGAAAAATTTGAGCTAACAATTGTGGCTCAAGGCCCCCAGTCCATCTGGATTGCTTTGGCGGTCATTGCGATGCTTTCTGCGACCGCTTTGGGTGTTGTTTATCTTCTCTGTAGCCGTCACCGGCTAACACCTACGAAGCAACGCTAAAACTATCTAGCAACCCATCCACTGCCGTTGCGCTTACCTTGTGCGAGACGCCCGATGATCGCATCGTCGGTCAGATCATAAACGGCACCGACTTGATGCACGCGGAGGCCTAACATGGTCTTGGATTCGGCGCAGGTTGCAAGCCGCTGCTTGGAGGGGGACAAAACGGCGGCCTCGATCCGGCAATTGCCGCCCTTCAGCGCGCGGGTCAGTCGTTGGGCGATCTTCTCCCATACGTCATCTCGATCGGCATTGTGACGCATGCCGTCGAGCATCTCGACCAGGGGACGCAACCGCGGCGGAGAGCTCGGCGTCGCATAATCGGCATGGATCGCTAGGCCCGTAAGCGCGCAATGGCGCATATCATCGGGGTGTGCCTTCCGACCACTCCACACGCAAGTTTCCGCTTCCGCCGGCAGGCAAAATGTTCCTGCCGTCGATCGTAAGGCCTTTTCGCGGAGTATGAGGGCATTCGAGATGCTGCTGGCCACGAGGCGTGCTCTCAGAACTCGGGCCCCCGTCGCCTGACAAGTTGCCAGGAGGGATGGCAGCACACGCTTGCCGGTAGCGGCGCATGCTTGCAACACACCGGGACGAACCGTCCGGCCGCTGACCGCGCAGGTCTCGGCTTCAATGCGCGCAATGGTCTGCCGTGTTTCGTAGCAATGGGTGAACTCCTGCGCGTGGCCGGCCTTGCCTGAAACGGCCGAGGCAGAGGCCTGGTCAAGACGGTACGGCTTTCCGGAAATCTCGCTGACGCCAAGCTCGCTCTTGAGAACTCCGGCGTTGCTGAAGACGCAAGCCCCAAAATGCTCGGGCTCGGCGCGGGCGCCGCTCGCCGCAGATTGCTTGAGCAGCGCCGAAGCCACCCGCCGTCCGGTGACGGCTGACGTTTCAAGTTCGTCGGAGAGGGCACGTTTTCCGCTGAGTTCGCAGCGTTCGATGAACTCCGGTTGAACGAACCGGTCACTGAACTCCGACTTGACCAGGAGGTGCTTCAAAGCCCTGGCACCGGACATGGCGCATTCGGCCAGGCAGTCCTTCGGTGCATAGTGGCCGGAGATCGCGCACATCTCGGTTTCCGGCTGCCTGGTGATTTCGCCGGTTGCGGGGCGGACGGTCAGTTCGCTTTGGTAATCTCCACCGCCTTCATAGCTGTAGTGCACGCGCACCGTGACATCGCGCTGAACTTTGCCCTCCAAACCGACCAGGACCATATCCAGCCGCGGCGTAAAATCGTCCTGGAGTTTCTGCCTTTTGCGCGCGTCCCCACCGGCCGCCCGTATCTCCTCCTCGCGCCGGTCTTCGTAGAAACGCGAGAACTCCGCGATAGCGTCATCCCGCTCGCCAGCCTCGCCAAGTTTGGCGAGGTCGAGGCCGAGAATGCTGGGGTCACGGAGAATTCTCTCAATCGGCCTGAGCGCGCCGTCACCCTGTGTGGTTTGGTGATGATCGTCGCTGTGGCACTCGCAAGCCACCAACTGCTCATAACTGTCGTGAGCTACGGTGGCCCGCACCCGCAGAAGTGCTGTGCCATTGAAGGCCGGCGCCACTGATACCACTGTGGCATCTCGTTCTTTCGCGCCGGCACGCGCAACCCAGCCGCCCGCGAGCCTTTCCGCCGCGCCTTTCGGATTCAAATCCCCGTCCGCGACGCTGTGCACGCCAGAGGCCACGGTGCGTTTCACCAGCCGCTGAAACGGCGGGGTGAGGGGAGAGTAGAGCACAAGGGGCCGTGGATCGTCGGGGTGAGGCTCGAAACAAATGCGCTCTTGGTAATCTTTAGCCTGGACGGAGTAAATTCCATTTTTTTCCGCGGTGATGCGCGCGTCCTCGGACTCCAAAGCGGCCAGAGTGAATTCGGGGAAATTCATCGACCGCTTCACGGCCGGCAGTTGCGGCGCTTTCGGCCCGCTATATTGGCCGTCACTGCCGCCGCCCCCCAGCAGTTCGTCGATGTTGGCCTCTTTCAGCGCCTGCTCGGCATCCTCGATGCTTTTGACATCAAGCTGTACGGCTTTCTCAGTGTCTTTTCCTGCTAAGGCATCAAGGACCAATTTTAGGATACGATCTTCAAACTTCTCGCCTCCGTCCTCATCGCCTTCGGCAATATCCGAGCCCTGCAGCAAGGCGTCGATGTCGCCGATGGCGTTGGCCGCCATTTGGAGTTTTTCCATGAGGCGGCCGACGATGACGTCTTCGAAAGTCCCGCGCAGCGTGATGTTGAAGATACTCACGTGCTTGAATTCAGAGGCCAGACGCTGAACGCGCCCGATTCGCTGTTCAACGATCATGGGGTTCCAGGGCAGGTCATAATTGACCAGCAGGTTGGCAACCTGCAGGTTGACACCCTCCGATCCGGCCTCGGTGGAGACGATGACGCGGTAGCGTGGCGGGTTCTGCTTGAATCGGGCAATGGTTTCCTGATTCCGCATCCCGGAATCGCCATTGATGATGCCAACCGTCAAGCCCTGTTGCTCCAGGAAATTCTGAATTGTTGTTTGAGTTTCGCGCAGCGTGGTGAAGACGATTAGCCGCCACCGCTCCGGGTTTTGTTTCTTAAGCTGTTCGATCAGTGCGCCCAGCCCCTTGAGCTTCGAGGTCAGCGGCATCCTGTCAACGATATCTTTGACGGCGCTCGCGAGAGCTTGGGGGGCCGTCCCGTTCCTGGCCATGTTGTTGAGTTGGGAGCGCAGGGCTTCCGGACTGCTGGCGAGGGCCTTGAGGATGCCGATCTGGGCCAGCCGGTTCATCTTTTGGATCGGCTTGGCAATAACCTTGATCAACTCCAGCTCTGCAGGAGAAGGATCGACCTGGTGCATCTGCACCTTGCGTTCGGGGAACGCCAAGCCGGCGTCCCCGCGCCGAACCCGGGACATGTAGCCGTAGACGATCGACCGGAACTCTTCGCGCGCCTCGGTTTTCAGCTGGCGGGCCTTGTCCTTGTCGTCAGCGATAAAGCGGCGCGCAAACATCCCCGGCTTGCCAAAAGGGTTTTCATGGCCGCGTGCGGTGGTGAGGAGATCGACAAGCGAGTAAAGGTCCCACAAGCGGTTATGAATAGGTGTAGCCGTCAGCATCAGCACGAAGCGAAACCGTCTTTCCTCCAACGCCTTCTGAAAGCGCTGGGCGACTTGAGGAGGATTGGGCACGCCATAAAGGTTTCGGAGCTTATGGGCTTCGTCGAGGACCAGCATCTGAAAGCGGTCCTCGGGAAGCTGGTCGAGATAAAGCCGCGCGGAATTGTAGGTCGTGATGACCGCGCCGACATCGTCGGGATCGGCGGCGAGCAGCTCGCGGCCCGTCGCGATCACGCCCGGAATATGGAATTTTTCCTCAAGTTCTTGCTTCCATTGCGGACAAAGCAGCTTCGGGCAAACCACCAGGACCTTGGAGAGCCGGGAACGGGCGATGAGTTCGCTCATCACCAGCCCTGCGCTGATCGTTTTGCCGAGGCCGACATCGTCGGCCAGAAGGGTGACCGGCAGACGCCGGCAAAAGGTGATCAGGTTGTCGACTTGGTGACGGTAGGGCTTAAGGGCTTCGCGCCAGCGCGGTGTCGATTTGAAATCGTCAGAATTCTTGATGACAATGGGATCGGTGAGGTCCCATTCCAGGCCGGCGCGGTAGACGTTGTATTGGCCCGGCTTGGCCTCCCGGGTCAGAATCTTGGTTTGAACTTTTCCGACAGCGCTCATGGCAACAGGTACAACGGCAACGTGCGCTCCAGGATGCCGTCTTATATTCCGATGGGCAAGCAGGAAAGCACGATCCGTGGCAGGCGGGCGCCGCGGGAAATGGCAATTCCTGCCCTACTTCATAAAACGAGGGTGCTAGGCTCGTTGGCCATCACAGCGCCTGTCAGGTTCGCCGGATCGACACCGTAATTCTGCCCCCATTGAACAAGGTTCTTGGGGCGATAGTATCGGACGTCTGCTCGCTCTGGATTCCGAGCCGGCACATTGGTGTCTTTATCCGTTGGCGCGTGTGGTGTGTGGGCGCCGAGGGCCGCGCTGGACTTTTTTTGCGTAATGCACCGGCGGCGCTGGCCGCTGGCCGGGCCAAGGGGCGGTCGCCGACCGTGGCCGCAGCCGCGGCGCGGTGATGGTCGCAAGGGCATTGAATCTGCATCTGAAACGGCGCCGGCTTTGCGCAGGGCGATCTTCGGCCGCCCTCGCGACCCGAAAAATCGCGAGTGCATTGAATCTGCATCTGAAACGGCGTCGGGTTACACGAGTTTGCGCTTCACACACGCGCGCGAGGCGGCGTCGCCGCTGTTCTTTTTTGCGAATCCGGTTGGCGGCGCTCCGCTGGCCGAGCTACGGGGTCGATGCCGACGGCTGGCCGCCGCCGCGGCGAGCTGATGGAAGCCGCGCCGAAGCGCCGCAGCCGCAACGTGAAGCCATGCGCAAGCTCGTGCGGTTCGTACAGTAAAGCCGGAGACAGCCCATATTCTCGCGTTCGCGCCACGAGGGTCTCCGCCAATGACTGCCCGCTCCGCCGTGACGCATTGAGTAGCCGCTCGTTTGATAGCGACTTGCAGCATCGGTCGAGTCATTTCGTCGGACATCGCTACGCGGCGGGACGGATATTTTGATTGACCCTGAACAGATTACCCGGATCATATTTCTTCTTGATCGCAGCAAGCCGCGGATAGTTGTCGCCATATGCGGCCTTGACGCGCGCCTCGCCTTCGTCGTCCATCATGAAGTTGGCGTAGGCGCCGGGAAGATTGAACGGATGGACGGCGTCCCAATAGCCGCGCGCCCATTCCTTGAGCGCCGGGGCCATGGCAGGATCGGGACCGACGCCGAAGATCACCATTGACCAGGTAGTGTCGCGGTAACTCCAGGCGGTCGCATCCGACCGCTGGCGGTGGACCGCACCGTCGATTGGATAAAGGTGCATTCCGGAAATTGGACTCGGCAGCTTGGCGGCCTGCGCGATATGGCAGTCAATCGCTGCATCCGGCAAAGTGTCGACGAAATCGCCTTTCCAATACCACTGCAGACCTTTCGGCAGGAGCGGATCGAACAGCGATTGCAGCACTGGATACGGCATCGGCTGCGCCCAGTCGATGATCGGCTTTGGAAGCGCTGCGCGGGCCGCGTTGACGGCTTTTTCGGCGTCCGCAATCAGCCCGTTGTGGCAGACGACAAGCGCACACATCTTTTTGCCCCAATGCTCCCTGGGAAAGGGATCGCCGGGAGGGACCGTTTGCAGCCCGAGAAATATGCAGAACTCGTCCGGCGCACTCGGCTGGAATTGGCGATACCAGCGCATGACCGGGCCGGCGTCGGCGAGATCGAAGATGATGGGCCCGCCGTAGACGATGGCGGCTGGACTGCTGCGGAACAAAAAGCTGGTCACGACGCCGAAGTTTCCGCCGCCGCCCCGCAATGCCCAAAACAGGTCAGTATTCTCCGCCTCCGAAGCGGTGACGAACCTGCCGTCGGCCAGCACCACGTCGACCTCGAGCAGATTATCGATGGCGAGGCCATATTGACGGCTGAGATAACCGTGGCCGCCGCTCAGCGTCAGTCCCGAAACGCCCGTCGTCGAGACGATACCGAACGGCACCGCCTGGCCGAAGGCGCTGGTAGCGTGATCGACCTCTCCGGTGAGGCAGCCGGCGCCGACGCGCACCGTTCGCTTAGCCGGATCGACTCTCACCCCTTTCATCACCGACAGATCAATGACTAGACCATCGTCCACGCTGCCGAAGCCAGGGCCGTTGTGACCGCCGCCGCGCACAGCGATCGGCAACCTGTTGTCGCGGCCGAAATTAACCGCCGCCATCACGTCGGCTGCGTCGGCACAGCGCGCGATCACGAGCGGCCGCTTGTCGATCATCGCGTTATAGAGCTTGCGCGCCTCCTCATATTCCGGATGGGTACGCGCAATGACGGGGCCTCGGTGGTGTTCGGTGAACTTGGCTATAATTTCCTCGTTCATGGCCTTTTCCTCCAATCTGAGCGCGTGATGGAGCAGCGTCAGGGTCGGACACTACATGTATGGGCGCACGCGGGACATGTTCTGTCGTCCTGTTTTATTGCTCAAACGTCCGGAAGTCCCACTGATCGGCTTTCCGCGACCGAACAGCCGGTGCTTTAATCGCTCGTTTGCGGTAGATTCCGATTTCGTGGAACGCCCAAAAGTGCGCGAATAACATTTTGCAAATCCGAAATGTTTGTCGGCAGGAGGGGACTCTCATGGATGTTCTGTCCGACGTGTTGCGGGCCGTGCGACTGAACGGCGCCATTTTCTTCGACAACTATGTTCAGGCGCCTTTTGTTGGCGGATCGCCGCACACCGCGACAATCGCGGACAAAGTGATGCCGGGCGCCGAGCATGTGATTCAGTTTCACGCGCTACTGCAAGGCTCCTGCTGGGCGGTTCTGACCCAAGGACCAAAGGACGGCACGCACCTTAACGCCGGCGATATCGTCATCTTCCCGATGGGCGATGGCAATATCATGAGTTCGTCGCCGGGCATGCATGCCGAGCCCAATCTGGACATGTACGTTCGCCCCCCGACCGATCAGCACCTGCCGTTTGTTTTCCACCACCGCGGCGCGGGCGCGGAAGACTGCCACTTCGTCTGCGGCTACTTCGGGTGTGACGCGCGGCCGTTCAATCCACTGCTCGAATCGCTGCCGCGCCTGTTTCACGCGCAAATGTCCGCCGCCAGCCAAAGCTGGCTGGGTAATTTGCTTCATGTCGCCGCCGAGGAGAGCGAGCTCGGCGGAGCCGGCAGCGAGACCATGCTAGCCAAGCTTGCCGAGGTCATGTTCGTCGAAGTCATCCGCAAACACATAACACGCTTGCCGGAAGATTCGCGCGGATGGCTGTCTGCTCTGAGAGACGGGCATATCGGCCAGGCTATGAGGCTCATCCATGGACAACCCGCGCGGCAATGGACCTTGGAAACCCTCGCGCACGAAGTCGGCCAGTCGCGGTCGGTGTTCGCCGACCGATTCACGCATTATGTCAGATTGTCGCCGATGCAGTATCTCGCCCGCTGGCGCATGCAACTCGCGGCGCGGCGTCTGGAAATTCCAGGCGCCAGCATTGCGCAGGTCGCCGCGGAGGTCGGCTACGAATCCGAAGCAGCCTTCAACCGCAGCTTCAAGAAATATGTCGGCACACCGCCCGGGGCATGGCGCAAGGGGCGAATTCCCGAAGACAAGGTCGGGGAGAAGCAAGTGCCGACGCCATAAAAGCTTGGGAGTCAACTACGCACGTTTCGATGCTTTCCGCGTTGCAACGGTATGTCGGAAATAGGCTCCACTTCCGACATCTGCCGCGGCGGGCGAAATGACGCGACGTGTCAACCGCGTCGATTTTGCGTTGCGGAATTCGCCGCACAAAGGCGCCGGATCGCAGCACTACATATTTCATGCTGTGGGATTGGGACGGTACGTTGGAGCGCATCCACCCCGCCGCCGATGTCGCTACGCGCGAGCACGAGGGCCGGGAAGCAGGCCGCTCCCTGTTGGCCTTCACATGCTTGAAATGCGCCTTGCTCTTGGGTGACAGGTCCTTCGGCAGCGCCTTCCATTCCCGCGCCGACAATCATTGCTCATATCAGCGCTTACAGACCCAACGGGGTTGAGAATGAGCAGTTGGTCGACCGTCGCGGGTTTCCTGAAAGTGCCGTGCGAGTTGTCGAGACATTTCTGCAACGACAACACCATCGCAAGCCATGATCCACAAAGGACAATCAAACGATTTTTACATTGACGACGGCCGCGTCCTCGTCGAGCATCGCGGTCGCGGCGGTCAGGTCGGCATCGAGCTATTCCTGAAAAAGATTGCCTCCGAGTGCGACGCCAGCGGCGGCAGCGAATTCCAGATCGAGCAGACTTGGCACAATCCGCACGGCGAAGGTTCGTACGCCCGGGTCCGTTATCGGCGTGGGGAGAACTGGACAGATCTTCAGATGAAACCGGTCAGGGACAAATTGGAATACTGAACAGAAAGGTATAGGTTGCCTCGCGAGCGGCTTTGTATGCGGCCTCGCGTGCAGCGCGAGCGGCGAAATGGGCTTGAGATCGGGCGCGGCTCTTTTCGCTCGGACGCGTCGGCGCACGCGTGATCTGCTCGTATGGTTAGCCGGCGGGATGCTTCCGGTGAGCGCGCTTCGCAATCTCGGCTCGGTAATCCGCGTTGTAGGTCGGTCGGGGCATCACGCCGGGCTTGCCGTTTCGGCCGTTCAAGATTTGCGTGACCCGGGCGCGACTGATGCCACACAGCATCGCGATCTGCCATCGCTTGTATCCGCGGCGAAGCAGATCGAGGACCTGTTCGGGCGTGACCTTCGGCTTCCGCGGCCGCGGCACGTAGCGCCGCCGCGAGCGCTCTTTGATGATCTCGGCGTTCGCGTCGTAGTATCGGCGCATGTAGGCGCTGCGGTCCCTACGCATCGGGGAACAGCGGCACGCCGGCGACGTGCTCGGGCAGCGTCGCAAAGTAGTCGCGGAGCGATGCCACGTCGACCAGCGTCGAGCGGCCGAGCTTGCGGGCGCGGATCGAGCCGGCTGCGAGGAGCAGATAAATCTGACGCTTAGAGACGCCTAGGAAGCGTCCCGCCGCGGCGGGTGACAAGGCTAGGGGTTCGAGGTTCGGGCCCATCGGCGAGCTTCCCTGTTAGGGGAGGGCTCGCTACTGCCCGGGGGCACTATGTGCTTGGCGATTGCGGCCTCGGGTCCCGGGCGGCTCGGGTCGATTGGCCGCGATCAAGCATGGCTCGCCGAGCCCGTCAAGGTGCTAAGAGGGTCGAGTGGCGGCGGGGCCTCGCCGCCACGCCACTCGAACCATATCGTGCATAGTCGGGCAGCACTGGGCAGAGTTCAAAATGTGTGTCATTGGTATGTCACTAATCGAGAAAACGACCATTTTATACGGGTTTTATCGCGGTCCGTGGCCGCAACAAGTCCGGCCATGACGGCTACCTCGTTCCATATGCCCGGTCGCCGGCGTCACCGAGGCCCGGGACGATGAAGGCATTCTCATCGAGCGTCTCGTCGATCGCCGCGGTCCAGATCGTCACGTCAGGATGCATGCCGCGCATGTGCTCGATACCGGGCGGCGCGCAGATCAGCGTCACCAGCCGGATGTCCTTGGCGCCGCGTTCCTTCAGGCGGTCGACGGCCGCCACCGCGGTGTTGCCGGTTGCGAGCACCGGAGCGACCACGATCGCCAGCCGCTCGTTGAGATCGGTCGGCGCCTTGAAGAAATACTCGACCGCCGTGAATGTCTCAGGCTCGCGGTAGAGCCCGATATGGGCGACCCGCGCGGCCGGGACCAGGTCGAGCATGCCTTCGGCAAACGTGATGCCGGAACGCAGGATTGGCGCGAACACGAGTTTCTTGCCGGCGAGCCGAGGCGCCATCATGGTGGCGAGCGGCGTCTCGATTTTGACGCTCTCCAGCGGCAGGTCACGCGTCACCTCGTAGCACAACAGCATGCCGATTTCCTTGAGCAGCTCGCGAAACGATTTGGTCGAGCGGCTCTTGTCGCGGATGAGCGTGAGCTTGTGCTGCACCAGCGGATGATCGACGATCTTGACGCCTTGCATTGTTGTTCTCCCCGGCGCGGGTGTCCCGGCTCAAAATACCGTGCCGTCACTGATGACCTGGAGCGGCGGCGAGCCGTCGGCGCGGCGCGCGAAGGCAAGTTCGCGGCCGGCCGCCCAGGTGCCGCCTTGGAGGATTTTCGCCAGCGGCAATTCGGCCGCGCCGCTGTTCAATCTGGCGCGCACAGCGAGCGCCAGCCGATCGAGCAGCGCCACGGTCAGCGCGCGCCACTCGACGACGAGCGGCGCGCCGACCTCATGCTCGCGCGCCGCATCCGCCGGATCGCGCAGCACCAGCACGCCGGTGTCGATGAACAGGCCGCCGTTGCGGTATTCGGCGAGCCCGGTGAGCCCGTCGATGTCGGTCACAGTGAAGCCTGCCTGCTGCAGCGGTTCGATCAGCGAATAGGCGAGCCATTGCGACAGCTTGTGCAGCGGCACGAGTTCGCTCGTGGCGTCATCGGTCGTCATCACCGGATGCCGCCAGCAGTCGCCGAGCGGCACGCCGCCCAGCGATAGCCGCGACGGCCAGATCGGCGCGAATTGCAACAGTAACTCGGACAGGATGAGCGGCGCAGGGATTGCGCCATTCTCGGCCTTCGCGGCGAGGTGATCGAAAAAGCCGCCCGGACGCGGAGCGTCTTCGCGCGCAAATATGTCCGGACACGACTGCACCAGGCGTCCCAATGCACGGAGCAAATGAGTGCGACCCTCGAGACCGACGAGAGGATTTTTCGCTGTAACCTGAAAACCTTCACTTAATGTTTCCGTCGAAAGCTGAGCCAACTCGGCTCCATCGGCACGCAGCTTTTTGACGGTTTCGGCGCCGTAATGCTTTTGCGTGGCGAATGCACCTCCGCTGAACATGAGAAAACTGGCCAGTGCCAGTCCCTCGGAACGGCCGACATTGTCGCCCCGAAACGGCTCATGATAACGCCATTGCGGGCCAGCGCCGGCATCGAGCAGTACGCTGATAATTGCGAGATCGAAGGCCGCGCGGGCTCGCGCCTTGGGGGCGGTAAACTGAGGTGCAATCTCCGTCCAGGGATCGAAGCCGTTCGTGACAAAATGCCGCCAGCGCGAATGGAACGGCACGTCAAGCGTCGGATAATTCTTCCGTGTTGTCGCGGCGACAAGATCGGCGGTGTGGTCGAGCCGGGTGAGATCGATGCGAAAATTCGGCAGCTTGTCATCAAGCCCGAGCGCCAGCATCCGCTTGGCGCGCGTGCGCACGGCCGCGGCGTTCAAAAGCGAAAGGGCGGCGGCGGTATCATCGCTCATAAAATGTGCCGAGAAGAAACTGCGCCGGCAAAAGCGGCGCCAAAAGACCGCGTTCAGTATTTGTCGAGCGCCCGCCCAGTTGTGTCGCCGGCGTCGGCCGACTGCGCCACCGGCGTGAAATAGCCGGCGGCCTTCTTGGCTTCCATTTCGACATGCGCGTCAGCCGGCACCAGTTCGTCCGGCAGCGCCACGCGCTCGACCACCTCGACGCCCTGGCCGACCAATGCGTCGTATTTCATGTCGCTCATCGACACGAAGCGGTCGATGCGCCGCAATCCGAGCCAATGAATCGCGTCCGGCATCAGCTGCTGGAAGCGCGCGTCCTGCACGCCGGCGACGCATTCGGTGCGTTCGAAATAGGCGCTCGCCAAGTCGCCGCCTTCCTGGCGCTTGCGTGCGTTGTAGACCAGGAATTTGGTGACCTCGCCAAGTGCGCGGCCTTCCTTGCGGTTATAGACGATGATGCCGAGGCCGCCTTCCTGGGCGCCGCGCGCGCATTCCTCGATGCCGTGAATGAGGTAGGGCCGGCAGGTGCAGATATCGGAGCCGAACACGTCGGAGCCGTTGCACTCGTCGTGCACCCGGCACGTGATCTTGGTGGTCGGATCGGCAAGCTTCGCCACGTCACCGAACAGATAAATCGTGGTGCCGCCGATCGGCGGCAGGAACACATCCATGTCCGGGCGCGTGACCAGTTCGGGAAACATGCCGGCGGTCTGCTCGAACAAGGTCCGCCGCAGGACCGTCTCGGCGCAGCCGAAACGCTCCGCGATGCCAGGCAGATACCAGACCGGATCGATGGCGACCTTGGAGACCGCGATACTGCCGTTGGCATGCACTAGGTCACCGTCGGCCTTGAGCCGGCCGGCGGCAAGCGCTAGCTGCATCTCATGCAGGTCGAGCCGCGCCTTGGTGACGGCGATGGTCGGGCGTATGTCGACGCCCTCGGCGATTTCGGTCTTGAACGCCTGCGCGGCGAGATGGCCCCATGGATCGAGTGACACGATCTTGCCCGGCTCGCTCCATTGGGCGAACGGGCCGATGCTCACGGCCGGTTCGGTGTTGGTGAGGTCCGGGCGGCGGATCGGATCGAGCGCGCCCGAGGACACCGCGAGCGCGCGATAGAGCGCGTAAGACCCGCCGTGGCTGCCGATAGCGTTGCGGTCGCCGGGCCGCGACACCGTGCCAATGATCGGGCCGCGTTCGCGCGCCGTGGCCGCGCCCCAGTGGATCGGGAATCGTGGCTTGCCGCCGGGTTCCGGATGCGAGGTGATGCGGATATGGTCCGTGCGGTTCGGGCGATTCATTTTACGAATCCAAAAAGCCATCGGCCCGCCGGTGGCGGCGGGCCAAATGGTCAAATTTCGCTAGACTTCTTTGGGGCGCCGCCGTGGGCTGCCCGCACGCCCTATATAGCAATTTCTGGCGTGCGGCGCAACTAAAGGCGGCCGATACGGGCCGCGATCGCCGCTTTCAGGGCTTGCTCCACTTGGTGCCATCGGACCAGTCGATCGACTTGTCCGGACGGATGATGCCAAATGAGTTGAACGTGCCGCCCGCGCTGATCGTGGTGGCGCTGGTCATCGTGGCGTCGGCGGTGGCGCCGTCGGCCCCTTTGATCTGCAGTTCATTGCCGGACTGCGTCATCGAGGGCGAAGCTCCGGGCCACGTGCACGGATCCGGGTTGGGCTTGCACTGCCAGGTACCGGCGAGCGCGCTCTGCATGGCGCCGGACGGCGCCGGCTTGGCGGCGCCTTGGGCGAGCGCGCTCGCGGTCATCGCCAAGCCGCACAGCGCGGCCAACGCAGCGCACGGCAAGATTTTTCGTTTGAGCATTGTTTCCTCCGTAGTCGTTCGCGATGTGCCCCCGTCGATTATTGCGGTCGCCTGGTGCAGGCGGCCGCGCGCGTTGTCAAAGCGCGTAAAGTCCGCGCAGCGTATTCGGCTTCTCGTGCGGCGTCCAAGTGATGTTGCTGATCTTCCACGCGCCCTTGATCGTGACCAGATCGAGCACGACCGTGCTGTTGCTGCCGGAGTTGGCGAATTTGACAGTCGCGCTCGCCTTGCCGGGGCCAGCATCGCTGATGGCGATGTCGAATGCGGCGATCTCCCAGTCCTGGGCGTCGACGAACGGATCGAAGTCGAGCGTGCCGACTTCCTGCCGCCGTGCGGCCGCGCGCCGGTCCTTGATCATTGCCGCGGCGAGCTTCGGCTCGAAATAGCGGCGGATGGCAGCATCGGTGTCGAGCGGGGTGCCGTGGGCGTCCTTGCCCTTATAGGCGTCGTAGATGGCGGTGATAAAATCGCGCGGCGATGGTTCGGCGGCGAGCACCGGGCTTACGGTCGCCGCGCAGACCGCGGCGAGGATGAATTCGTGTCGTGTCGGCATCGAAATGCGGCCCCCTCCATGGAAGCACGAAAACGGCTGCCGTTTTATGAAGCGAAGGCCTCGAGAAGACAATGCGGCCAAGGGCGGCCGGCCAATCAGAGACGCGAGGGCTTGCGCCGCCGCACGTCAAGAGGCATGACAAAGCCGCCGCGAAGGAGTGTAGCTCAACTGGCTAGAGCACCGGTCTCCAAAACCGGGGGTTGGGGGTTCGAGTCCCTCCACTCCTGCCAGCTTAGCCCGCTAAACAGCCTTAACTACCGAGGCTTACGCGGGATTTTTCATTTCCATCGTTGATATTCCTTGACGCTTGCGGCCGGCCGCAGTACATAGCCGCCATCGCCAGCGGCCCGGCAACGGACTTCCGCGGCGAACGTAATCCCAAACAGGAACCGTTTTTATCGGTCTCGTCCTTAAACCTGGGCGGGAAATACCTTTTTGGTGCGAGCAATGGCGAAGATCAGTCCGTTCAAGTTCATGCAGGAAGTGCGCGCCGAAGCGCAGAAGGTGACTTGGCCGACCCGCAAGGAGACCACGGTGACCACCATTATGGTGTTCGTCATGGTGTTTGTCGCGTCGATCTTCTTCCTGTTGGCGGATCAGGTCATGCGCGTCGCCGTAAGTTTCGTGCTCGGCATCAACTCCTAGATCTGGATATCGCGACATGACGAGCCGCTGGTACGCCGTTCACGCCTACTCGAATTTCGAGCGCAAGGTTGCCGAATCGATCCGCGAGCAGGCCAAGCAGCGTGGGCTGGAGCCCTTGTTCGAGGAAATCCTGGTGCCGATCGAAAAGGTCGTCGAGGTACGCCGCGGCCGCAAGGTCGAAGGCGAACGCAAGCTGTTTCCCGGCTATGTGCTGGTGAAGATGCAGCTGACCGACGACGCCTATCACCTGATCAAGAATACGCCGAAGGTGACAGGCTTTCTCGGCTCCGACAACAAGCCGATGCCCCTGCCGGATGCCGAGGCGCAACAGCTCATTCGTCAGATGGAAGAGGGCGCCACACGAGGGCCGATCGCCTCGGTCAAGTTCGAGATCGGCGAGCAGGTGCGTGTCTCGGACGGACCGTTCGCGTCGTTTAACGGCACCGTGGAAGAAGTCGATCAGGACAGGTCCCGGCTCAAGGTTGCGGTGTCGATCTTCGGCCGCGCCACGCCGGTGGAGCTGGAATTCGCGCAGGTGGAGAAGCTGAGCTAGAACACGGACCTGCCGTCGTTTGCTTTAAAGCCGTGGGAGGCAAGCGCGGTCTGCCAGCCGCGCCGAGCTGCACCACTAACAGGAGTGTAGAATGGCAAAAAAGATTACCGGCTACGTCAAGCTGCAGGTGCCGGCGGGGGCGGCCAATCCGTCGCCGCCGATCGGCCCGGCGCTCGGGCAGCGCGGCCTCAACATCATGGAATTCTGCAAGGCGTTCAACGCGCAGACGCAGAAGCTTGAGAAGGGCGCGCCGATCCCCGTCACCATCACGGTCTACGCCGATCGCTCGTTTACCTTCGAGATGCGCCAGCCGCCGGTTTCGCACTTCTTGAAGAAGGCGGCGAAACTCGAGAGCGGCTCCAAGACCCCTGGCCGCGATGTGGCTGGCTCGGTGACCAAGGCGCAGGTGCGCGAGATCGCTGAACAAAAAATGAAGGATCTGAACTGCGACACCATCGATGCGGCGATGCGCATGATTGAAGGATCGGCGCGGTCCATGGGGCTGGAGGTGAAGGCATGAGCTCGCTCGGTAAACGTACCAAGGCGGCGCGCGAAGGCGTCGACCGCGAAAAGCTCTATCCGCTTTCGGACGCGGTAAAGCTCGTCAAGGACCGCGCCAAGGCCAAGTTCGACGAGACCATCGAAGTGGCGATGAATCTCGGCGTCGATCCGCGTCATGCTGATCAGATGGTGCGCGGCGTTGTCAACCTGCCGAACGGCTCCGGCCGCTCGGTGCGCGTTGCGGTGTTCGCCCGCGGCGCCAAGGCCGATGAGGCCAAGGCCGCGGGCGCCGATGTGGTCGGCGCTGAGGATCTGGTCGAGAAAGTGCAGGGCGGCGCCATCGATTTCGATCGCGTCGTCGCTACGCCCGATCTGATGCCTTTGGTCGGCCGCCTCGGCAAGGTTCTGGGTCCGCGCGGGCTGATGCCCAACCCAAAGGTAGGCACCGTGACCATGGACGTGACCAGCGCGGTCAAGGGCGCCAAGGGCGGGTCGGTCGAATTTCGCGCTGAAAAGGCCGGCATCGTGCAGGCGGGCGTCGGCAAGGCGTCGTTCCCCGCCGAAAGCCTGGTGCAGAATATCATGGCGTTCGCCGACGCCGTGCAGAAGGCGCGCCCCGCCGGCGCCAAAGGCCAGTTCATCAACCGCGTGGCGATTTCATCGACCATGGGCCCCGGCGTGAAAGTCGATCCGGCAAGCCTGTTTGGGGCCGCCTCGAACTGAATTCGACGGCACAGTCTTTGTCTCAAGCCCGCCGCTAACGCGGCGGGCTTCCCGTTTATTGCTGGCTTTCCGTTCGCATTGCTGCCGCTTACGCGTCGGATGAATTTGGTTTTGGCGATTTTGGCTGCGTAACGCTGACCGGGTCGGAACCGGCCATCGTCTCCTCAAGACCTTGCTCAAGCTTGCGCTCAGCTGCGCCTTTTGGATGTTTGTGCGCGGGCTTCGCCGGCACGTGCGGATCGGCGCCGCGTCTTTTAGCTGCCGGGTAAACCATCCTGGGCCTCCGTCTTTGCGTCAGAAATGCCCGCTCTTGCGAAGTCGCGCGTGGCCGCGGAAATAACGCGAGGCGGTAGACCTTAGATGCGCACGCCGTGGTGCCCGAACAGCAGAACCACGATGACGATGATCACAATGATCCAGATAATACTGTGACCGCCCCCGCCATAATAGCCGCGGCGATAACCCCAATAGCCTCCGCCACCTCCGAACAGGAGGAGGACGATGACAATTAAAAGAATGAGGCTCACCGCACACCTTACCGCTGGACACGTCTGCGCCGTTAATGCACCTAATTCAAAGTGGTTCCACCGCCTGACCTTGAAGCAGCGCGCTGGTCGCAAATCGGATGGGTTTCCATGAGCAAGTCACCAATGACACTGCAAGTGCCGCCGTCGCCGGATCCGGTCGCGGTAGCGCTCACTCCCGCAACGACGGCGTTGCTCATCTTCGACATCGTCGATCCGATCTGCACACGTCAGCCGAACTGCACCGGACACATGGTGCCGGCGATCGCTTCGCTGTTGGCGCGGGCGCGTCAGGCTGGCGTCACCGTTGCGTACGGCACGCGCGCGCCGACCATGGCGAACTGGATGCCGGAAGTTCGGCCCGCGCCCGGCGACATCAAGATTGAAAGCCAGGCTCAGGACCGCTTCTACAAGACCGATCTCGACGCCATGCTGAAGGCCAAAGGGATCACGACGCTCATTCTGTGCGGCTGGAAGGTGAGCGGGTCGGTGACCTATACGTCGGTCGGCGCGACGCTGCGCGGCTACACCGTCGTCGTTCCCATCGATGCGAGTCTGGACGCGACGGATTTCGAAATCGCCATCGGGCGGTACCAGATTCTACATCAGCACAGCGCGAACGCCGAAAACGAGCCGTTGAAGAAGGCAGCCTCGACGCTGAGCCGCACCGATCTGATCACGTTCAAATAGCGGAAACGGCGCGCAAAGCGCCGCCGCGTCACGCCGCCGCTTGCTTGCCCCACAGCGTCGCCGTCGCGATGCGCGCACCTTCGGCCAGTGATTTCAGTTTCGCCCACATGATTGAAGGATGAACGCGGCGCGCAAACGGACTTTGCGCGAAGCCGCAATCGGTGCCGCCAATGACGTTCTCGCGCCCGACGATCTTGGCGAGGCGCACGATGCGCTCCGCCACCAGTTCCGGGTGCTCGACGATGTTGGTGGCGTGCGAGATCACGCCGGGGATCAGCACTTGGCCGGGCCGCAGCTTCACCGCTTCCCACACGCGCCATTCGTGGGCATGGCGCGGATTGGCGGCCTCGAACGAGTAGTGGCCGACGCGCACCTGGAGCACGAGGTCGATGATGTCTTTGAGGGGGACGTCGAAGGCGTGCGGCCCGTTCCAGCTGCCCCAGCAGATATGATAGCGCGAGCGCTCTTCCGGAATGCCGCGCAGCGCCTGGTTCAGCGCATCGACACGAAGCTGCGCCCAGCGCCGATAGTCCGTATTCGACATCGGTGGCACCATGCGTTCGTGCATGTAGGGCAGGAATGCATCGTCGATCTGAACGTAGAGCCCGGCATCGACGATCGCCTTGTATTCCTGGTGCAGCGCATCGGCCAGCGCCGACATGAAGCTTTCTTCGTCCTTGTAATGCTCGAGCTTGGCGCCCGGCAGCGCACTCGCCGGTGCGACCACAGGGAGGAATCCCGCCAGCGCCGGATGCTGCTGCTTGGCTTTGGCGACGGCGGCTTTGAGGTTGCCGATATCGCGCGACACCTGCTGTGCCGAATATTGCAGCGGGCCGTTGACGACGATGCGGTTGCCCAGCCGCTTACCGAGCCCCGAGGCGGCATCGTACTCGGCGTAAAATTCGGGAAACGCCTGGACATCGCGGCCACCGCGCATGGACGCCATCGGGTCCTTGCTTTCCTCAGGCGTTGCCGGCCGCACCGTGATCCCGGACAGCCGCTTGAAGATGTAGAATGCCCAGTTCACCCCCTTGGAGAATTCGCCGTCGCTGACGATGTCGATGCCGACATCGGCCTGCCGGCGCACGACCTCTGCGACGGAGTCGGTGAGACAGGCCTCGAACGCGGCTTCGTCATAGGGCGTGCCGTCCTCGATCGCGCGCCAGAACTCGATCAGCTTCGGCGGCCGGATCAGGCTGCCGACGTGGGTGGTCAGAATGCGGTCGGCGTTCTGTGGCATGGCGGTTCCCCCTTTACCTTGAGCATCATCGTATGCCGGAGTAGTGCCTTCGGCAAAGCGAAGGAGGGGTGCAATGCAGGCCAACGAACCGGTCGAGAAGAACGGCGCATGCCACTGCGGGACCGTGCGATTCCGCGTGAAATTGACAGATGGCTTTAACAACGTTCGCCGCTGCACCTGTTCGTATTGCCGGATGCGGGGCGGCGTCGTGGTGTCGGCCAATGTCGGCGACCTGGTGTTTCAGGCCGGCGAAGACGCGCTGACGCTTTATCAATTCAACACGCGCGTCGCGCAGCACTATTTCTGCTCAAGGTGCGGCATCTACACCCACCACCGCCGCCGCTCGAATCCGAATGAGCTCAGCATCAGCGTGGCGTGCCTCGAAGGCGTGAGTCCGTTCGATTTCGAGGACATTCCGGTCATCGACGGGGTCAATCACCCCACCGATGAAGGCGCCAAGCCGGGGACGGGTTATCGGATCGCCGGCCACCTGCGGTACGTTCGCGGCGACGCCGCTTCGGGTTGAACGCTCAGACTGGGATGCGGCCTTTGGCGGCGTTGGCCCGTGCTTTGTAGGCGATCCGGCCGGTCTCGGCGGTCGGCAGATGCTCGCGCAGATGCGCCCTCAGCCGTTCCATCTGCGTATCTGACATCTTGCGGATATGCTGCACGGTTGGATTGGCGAGCACCGTCTGCGCCAGCCAGAACTCATCAAAATTGGCGTAGGAGACCTCGATTTCGATCGTGCGCGCTGCGACTTCATCCAGCGCGGCGCCGGCGAAATATCCCTTCAGGGTCTCCAGTTGTGAGTTGCGGTGGCCGGGCATGGGCGGCACCTCGTAGCCCATGGCTTCGACCGCCGCACGCAACGGCTGCGGCGGCGATCCGTTGCCCAAGAAATCCCAGACATACGTGCCGATGATCCCGCCGGGCTTCACCACGCGCTTCATTTCCGCCACGGCCTTGGCGGCGTCGGGCACGAAACTCATGACGAGCGCCATCGCGGCGGCGTCGAATGTGCGATCGGCGAACGGCAGCGATTGCGCGTCGGCGAGGCGGAAATCGACCTGCTTGTTGGCGGGCTTGGTGCGCGCATAGGCGATCTGATCCGCGGCGGGATCGACAGCGCTGGCTGATTGAGCCTTGCCGCGTTCGAGCAGGAGTTCTGTAAAGACGCCCGTCCCGCAGCCAACGTCGAGCCAACTCAGCCCCGGAGGCAGTGCCAACCAGTCCAGGAACACTTCGCCGGCGGCCCGGCTCCAGCGGCCCATCAGGCGGTCATAAGCGGCTCCGTCCGTAAAGTAGCTCGGCGTCTCGTTCATGGTCCCTCTCAGGCGTCCGGCCGTGACGCTGTCCGGCCCCTTGGTACGCTATCCTGCGGCTTTTGTCTGAGGGCGAAGGTCTGGCCCAGAAATTTGCTCCGGATCGCACATAACACTTGGCAACCGGGCGCCGAGCCGCTAAATAGCAGCCATGGGCGTGCCGGCCCGGTTTGTCGGCACGTCTTTGTGCGCTTCTCGAAAACCTAGAGGTGAACCCCTTCTTAGACCGGTCCAATGTGGATTATCTAAGAGGCGGAGGAACTTGGCGGTATTCGCGAGCGCGTCCTGTCCAAGACTGCAGGCGCCGGAGACGGCCTAAGTCGCAAGAACCTGCACAGACGGGTGTAGACCGGGACCTCCTCCGTTCCTTCCCATTCCGGGAAGGTAACGGTGGAGGCCTTCGGTTCTAACCTCGACGGCCCGGAGCAGTCCGTAACGGCTGAGCCGGGGGGCAGGGTACCTGGCGGCGTGACCGCCAACCGGAGAGAGAACTTGGATCGCGCGGCAAAAAGCGAACTCGTCGGCGCCCTTGGCGAGGTCTTCAAATCCACCACGGTCGTCGTCGTCGCCCACTATTCGGGCCTGACGGTCGCCCAAATGCAGACTCTGCGACGGCAGATGAAGCAGGCGGGCGCGAGCGTGAAGGTGGCGAAGAACCGCCTGGCCAAGATCGCTCTGGAAGGCTCTGACGTCGCCTCGATTGCGCCGCTGCTCAAGGGACCGGCCCTGCTCGCCTTCTCGGGCGATCCAGTGGCGGCACCCAAGGTGGCGGTCGATTTCGCCAGGACCAACGAGCGTTTCGTCATTCTTGGTGGCGCAATGGGCACGACCGCGCTCGACCCCAACGGGGTCAAGGCGCTGGCCGCGCTGCCATCGCTCGATGAACTGCGGGCAAAGATCGTCGGCCTGATCCAGGCGCCGGCGACCAAGATCGCGCAGATTGTCAACGCACCGGCCGCCAAGGTCGCTCGTGTGGTCCAGGCATATGCCTCAAAGAGCGGAGAAGACGCGGCGGCGTGAACGCGCTTTCCGCATCACAACGGTTAGAATTGAAGGACGAAATCCATGGCTGATCTGCAGAAAATCGTAAGCGACCTCTCGAGCCTCACGGTGCTGGAGGCTTCCGAACTGGCGAAGCTCCTCGAAGAGAAGTGGGGCGTGTCGGCTGCCGCCGCGGTTGCTGTTGCCGCCGGTCCGGCCGCCGCTGCCGCGCCGGCCGTCGAGGAGAAGACCGAGTTCACGGTGGTGCTGGCGGCTGTCGGCGAGAAGAAGATCGAAGTCATTAAAGAAGTCCGCGCCATTACCGGCCTGGGCCTGAAGGAGGCCAAGGACCTGGTCGAAGGCGCGCCGAAGCCGGTCAAGGAAGGCGTCAACAAGGAAGACGCCGGCAAGATCAAGGCGCAGCTCGAAAAGGTCGGCGCCAAGGTTGAGCTTAAGTAAGTAATGCTTACTTAAGAGGAAGTCCCGGGTGGGCGCAGCAAACCCCGGGATTCCTGCAGTTTTTGAGGCGTGGACGGCCCAGCTTGGGCCGTTCGTGAAGCAGTAAGCGTGCGGCGTGGTCTGGTCTGCAGCCGGATCACCAAGAAGTGAGAATCGGGCGTCCGACGCCTGTCCTGACGGTCGCGATTGGATGGCGGCCTTCTGGAGAGTCGTCTTGGTCGCTTCGACGGCCCGGACCCAGGCAGGGTGCGGGCGCGATGGTTTGAGCCGGCGTGGTTCAAACGTCGTGGTTCGATTGAGCGAGAGGACATGATGGCGCAGACGTTTATCGGTCGGAAGCGCGTACGGAAGTTTTTCGGAAAAATCGAAGAAGTCGCTGAGATGCCGAACCTCATTGAGGTTCAGAAGGCATCCTACGACCAATTCCTCCTGGTGAAGGAGCCGGAAGGCGGGCGGCCCAACGAGGGCCTGCAGGCCGTCTTCAAATCGGTATTTCCGATCTCGGATTTCTCGTCGACCTCGATGCTTGAGTTCGTGAAATACGAATTCGAAGCGCCGAAATACGACGTCGATGAATGCCGCCAGCGCGGCATGACCTACGCGGCGCCGCTCAAGGTGACGCTGCGGCTGATCGTGTTCGATATCGACGAAGAGACCGGCGCCAAGTCGGTCAAGGACATCAAGGAACAGGATGTCTACATGGGCGACATCCCGCTCATGACCAATAACGGCACCTTCATCGTCAACGGCACCGAGCGCGTCATCGTCTCGCAGATGCACCGTTCGCCGGGTGTGTTCTTCGACCACGACAAGGGCAAAACCCATTCGTCGGGCAAGCTGTTGTTCGCCGCCCGCATTATTCCGTATCGCGGCTCCTGGCTCGACATCGAGTTCGACGCCAAGGACATCGTCTACGCGCGCATCGACCGCCGCCGCAAAATCCCCGTGACGTCGCTGCTGTTTGCGCTCGGCCTGAGCGGCGAGCAAATTCTCAACACCTTCTACAAGCAGGTGCCCTACAAGCGCACCAAGGACGGCTGGCGCGTGCCGTTCGATGCCAACCGGCTGCGCGGCTACAAGGCGATCAACGATCTGGTCGACGCCGACACCGGCAAGCCCGTGCTCGAGGCCGGCAAGAAGCTCACCGTGCGGCAGGCGCGGCAACTCGCCGAGAAGGGGCTCAAGGCGCTGCGCCTCACCGATCCGGAATTGGTCGGTCGCTACGTCGCCGAGGACCTCGTCAACACAAAAACCGGCGAAATTTACGCCGAGGCCGGTGACGAAATCACGGGCACCGAGAAGAAGGACGAGTGGGAGATCTTCGTCGGCAAGACGCCACTGAAGACGCTGCTGGACCTCGGCTATAAAGACCTGCCGATCCTTGATATCGATCACATTAATGTCGGCGCCTACATCCGCAACACGCTCGCCGTCGACAAGAACATGACGCGCGAGGAGGCGCTGTTCGACATTTATCGGGTCATGCGTCCGGGCGAGCCGCCGACCATTGATACGGCGTCGACGATGTTCAACTCGCTGTTTTTCGATTCGGAACGCTACGACCTGTCCGCCGTGGGCCGGGTGAAGATGAACATGCGGCTCGATCTCGATGCGCCCGACACCATGCGCGTGCTGCGCAAGGAGGACGTAATCGCGGTGATCCGCACGCTGGTCGACCTGCGCGACGGCAAGGGCGAGATCGACGACATCGATCATCTCGGCAATCGCCGGGTGCGCTCGGTCGGCGAACTGATGGAGAATCAGTATCGCATCGGCCTTCTGCGCATGGAGCGCGCCATCAAGGAACGCATGTCATCGGTCGATATCGACACGGTGATGCCGCAGGACCTGATCAACGCCAAGCCGGCGGCGGCTGCGGTGCGCGAATTCTTCGGCTCGTCGCAGCTCTCCCAGTTCATGGATCAGACCAATCCGCTGTCGGAGATCACCCACAAGCGCCGGCTTTCGGCGCTGGGTCCGGGCGGTCTCACGCGCGAGCGCGCCGGCTTCGAGGTGCGCGACGTGCACCCGACGCATTACGGCCGCATCTGCCCGATCGAGACGCCGGAAGGGCCGAATATCGGACTGATCAATTCGCTCGCTACCTACGCGCGGGTGAACAAATACGGCTTCGTCGAGACGCCGTACCGCAAAGTGAAGGACGGCCGCGTCACCGACGAGGTGATCTACCTGTCGGCGATGGAGGAGGGCCGTTACACGGTCGCGCAGGCGAACTCCGCCATCGACCCGAAGGGCCGTTTCACCGACGATCTCGTTGTCGTGCGCCACGCCGGCGACGTGCAGCTCATTCCGCCCGACAAGGTGGATTTCATGGACGTGTCGCCGAAACAGCTGGTTTCGGTGGCGGCGGCGCTCATTCCGTTCCTGGAGAACGATGACGCCAACCGCGCGCTCATGGGCTCCAACATGCAGCGTCAGGCGGTGCCGCT
This sequence comes from uncultured Alphaproteobacteria bacterium, assembly GCA_963729965.1. Lineage (GTDB taxonomy): Bacteria > Pseudomonadota > Alphaproteobacteria > Rhizobiales > Xanthobacteraceae > BOG-931. The sequence continues at coordinate 494,232 of CAVSPX010000014.1, read as the reverse complement.
GGTGCGCGCCGAGGCGCCGTTCGTCGGTACCGGGATGGAGGGCGTGGTCGCCCGCGACTCCGGCGCTGCGATCGCGGCACGCCGCACCGGCGTTGTCGATCAGGTCGACGCCACCCGTATCGTCATCCGCGCCACCGACGAGCCGGATCCGACCAAGCCGGGCGTCGACATCTATCGGCTGATGAAGTTCCAGCGCTCCAACCAGAACACCTGCATCAACCAGCGTCCGCTGGTGAAGGTGGGCGATCAGGTCAAGAAGGGCGACATCATCGCCGACGGTCCGTCGACCGATCTCGGCGAGCTCGCGCTCGGCCGCAACGTGCTGGTCGCGTTCATGCCGTGGAACGGCTACAACTTCGAAGACTCGATCCTGCTCTCCGAGCGGATCGTCAAGGACGACGTCTTCACTTCGATCCACATCGAGGAATTCGAAGTGATGGCGCGCGACACCAAGCTCGGCCCCGAAGAAATCACCCGCGACATTCCGAACGTCTCGGAAGAGACGCTGAAGAATCTCGACGAGGCCGGCATCGTCTATATCGGCGCCGAGGTGCGCGCCGGCGACATTCTGGTCGGCAAGATCACGCCCAAGGGCGAAAGCCCGATGACGCCGGAAGAGAAACTGCTGCGCGCCATCTTCGGCGAGAAGGCCTCCGACGTGCGCGACACCTCGCTGCGGGTGCCGCCGGGCGCTCAGGGCACGGTCGTCGAAGTGCGCGTGTTCAACCGCCACGGCGTCGAGAAGGACGAGCGCGCGCTCGCCATCGAGCGTGAAGAGATCGAACGGCTCGCCAAGGATCGCGACGACGAGCAGGCGATCCTCGACCGCAACGTCTATGGCCGCCTAGCCGAACTGCTGGAAGGGCGCCAAGGCATCGCCGGGCCGAAAGGCTTCAAGAAGGACACCAAGATCACGCGGGCGATCCTGGACGAGTATCCGCGCTCGCAATGGTGGCTGTTCGCCTCGCCGAACGACAAGATCATGGCGGAGATCGAGGCCATCCGTAAGCAGTACGACGAGTCGAAGAAACGGCTGGAACAGCGCTTCCTCGACAAGGTCGAAAAACTGCAGCGCGGCGACGAGCTGCCGCCCGGCGTCATGAAGATGGTCAAGGTCTTCGTCGCCGTGAAGCGCAAGATCCAGCCCGGCGACAAGATGGCCGGTCGCCACGGCAACAAGGGCGTGGTGTCGAAGATCGTGCCGCTTGAGGACATGCCGTTCCTGGCCGACGGCACGCCGGTCGACATCGTGCTCAATCCGCTCGGCGTGCCGAGCCGCATGAATGTCGGCCAGATCCTGGAGACCCATCTGGGCTGGGCCTGCGCCGGCCTCGGCTTGAAGATCGGAAACGCCGTCGATCTCTATCACGGCAAGCACGATCCGAAGCCGCTGAAGGAACTGCTGCGCAAGGTCTATGGCGAGGACGAGACCATCAAGTCGTTGGATGACAAGGGCCTGATCGAACTCGGCTCCAACCTGCGTCACGGCGTGCCGATTTCGACGCCCGTGTTCGACGGCGCCAAGGAGGCGGATATCGAGCACATGCTGGATCTCGCCGGTCTCGACCATTCCGGACAGGTCACCCTGTTCGACGGGCGCACCGGCGAGGCGTTCGACCGTCAGGTCACGGTCGGGCACATCTACATGCTCAAGCTGCACCACCTGGTCGACGACAAGATCCACGCCCGCTCGATCGGCCCCTACAGCCTCGTCACTCAGCAGCCGCTGGGCGGCAAGGCGCAGTTCGGCGGCCAGCGGTTCGGCGAAATGGAGGTGTGGGCGCTCGAAGCCTACGGCGCCGCCTACACGCTGCAGGAGATGCTGACGGTGAAGTCGGACGACGTCGCCGGCCGCACCAAGGTCTACGAATCGATCGTGCGCGGTGACGACGCGTTCGAGTCCGGCATTCCGGAATCGTTCAACGTGTTGGTCAAGGAGATGCGCTCGCTCGGACTGAACGTCGACCTGCACAACTCCAAGCAACAGCGCGGCGGCGAAGTCGCCGAGGCGGCTGAATAGTACGAAGCGTCATGCGCGGGCTTCGCCCGCACATCCTCGTTCGCAGCAAGAGATAACGACAGCGGCCGATACGATCGGCAAGCGGAGAAGACGATGAACCAAGAGATCATGAATCTTTTCAGCCCGCAGGTGCCGGCTCAGGTCTTCGACCAGATCCGGATTTCGATCGCGAGCCCGGAGAAGATTCTGTCCTGGTCGTACGGCGAGATCAAAAAGCCGGAGACCATCAACTACCGCACTTTCAAGCCCGAGCGCGACGGCCTGTTCTGCGCGCGCATCTTCGGGCCGATCAAGGATTACGAGTGCTTGTGCGGCAAGTACAAGCGGATGAAATACAAGGGCATCATCTGCGAGAAATGCTCGGTCGAGGTGACGCTGTCGCGCGTGCGGCGCGAGCGCATGGGCCACATCGAGCTGGCGGCTCCGGTTGCGCACATCTGGTTCCTGAAGTCGCTGCCGAGCCGCATCGGCCTGTTGCTCGACATGACGCTCAAGGATCTCGAGCGCATCCTGTATTTCGAGTACTACGTGGTCATCGAGCCGGGCACCACGACGCTGAAGGAAGGCCAGCTCCTGTCCGAGGACGAGTACGTCAAGGCGCAGGACCAACTCGGCCCCGACACGTTCACGGCGATGATCGGCGCGGAAGCGATCCGCGAGATGCTCAAAGCGCTCGATCTGGAAAAGATGGCGGCCGATCTGCGCCAGGAGATTGCCGAGTCGAAGTCTGAGCTGAAGCCGAAGAAGCTCGCCAAGCGGCTCAAGCTGATCGAGGCCTTCATTCAGTCCGGCAACAAGCCGGAGTGGATGATTCTGACGCATGTGCCGGTGATCCCGCCCGATCTGCGCCCGCTGGTGCCGCTCGACGGCGGCCGCTTCGCCACGTCCGATCTCAACGACCTGTACCGTCGCGTGATCAACCGCAACAACCGCCTGAAGCGGCTGATCGAGCTGCGCGCGCCCGACATCATCATCCGCAACGAGAAGCGGATGCTGCAGGAGGCGGTCGACGCGCTGTTCGACAACGGCCGCCGCGGTCGGGTCATCACCGGCGCCAACAAGCGGCCGCTGAAGTCGCTCGCCGACATGCTCAAGGGCAAGCAGGGCCGGTTCCGGCAGAACCTGCTCGGCAAGCGCGTCGACTATTCTGGCCGTTCGGTCATCGTGGTCGGCCCAGAGCTGAAACTGCATCAGTGCGGGCTGCCGAAGAAGATGGCGCTCGAATTGTTCAAGCCGTTCATCTATTCGCGGCTTGACGCCAAGGGCCTGTCGACCACCGTGAAGCAGGCCAAGAAGCTAGTCGAGAAAGAAAAGCCGGAAGTCTGGGATATCCTTGACGAGGTGATCCGCGAGCATCCGGTGCTGCTCAATCGCGCGCCGACGCTGCACCGCCTCGGCATCCAGGCATTCGAGCCGGTGCTGATCGAGGGCAAGGCGATCCAGCTGCACCCGTTGGTGTGCGCGGCGTTCAACGCCGACTTCGACGGCGACCAGATGGCAGTGCATGTGCCGCTGTCGCTCGAGGCGCAGCTCGAAGCGCGCGTGCTGATGATGTCGACCAACAACATCCTGCACCCGGCGAACGGCGCGCCGATCATCGTGCCGTCGCAGGACATCGTGCTCGGCCTCTACTACCTCTCGATCGTGGTCGACAACGGCCCCGGCCAGTTCAAGCTCGAACTGCACACGGCGGAGCAACTCAAGCGCGATCCGAAGAAACAGAACATCGTGCAGGGTTATTTCCGCAACGTCAGCGAGGTCGAGCACGCGCTCGCCGAGAAGGCCATCGGTCTGCACAGCAAGATCAAGTACTCCTGGCAGGGCGTCGACGAGAGCGGCAATACCTACCGCAAGACCTACGAAACGACGCCGGGCCGCGTGCTGTTGGGCGAGGTGCTGCCCAAGCACGTCAAGGTTCCGTTCGACCTTGTCAACAAGCTGATGACGAAGCGCGAAATCTCGTCGATGATCGATACGGTCTATCGCCACTGCGGACAGAAGGAGACGGTGATCTTCTGCGACCGCGTGATGGCGCTTGGGTTCTATCACGCGTTCAAGGCCGGCATCTCGTTCGGCAAGGACGACATGGTGGTGCCGCGCTCGAAGCGCTCGATCGTCGACAAGACCCGCGAGCTGGTCAAGGAATTCGAGCAGCAATACAACGATGGGGTCATCACCCAGGGCGAGAAATACAACAAGGTCGTCGACGCCTGGTCGAAATGCACCAAGCACATCGCCGACGAGATGATGAAGGAGATCTCGGCGTCGCGGCCCGGTGCCGGCAAGAACGCCGAGGCGCAGGTCAACTCGATCTACATGATGGCGCATTCCGGCGCTCGCGGTTCGAGCGAGCAGATGCGTCAGCTTGCCGGCATGCGCGGGTTGATGGCGAAGCCGTCGGGCGAGATCATCGAAAGCCCGATCATTTCCAACTTCAAGGAAGGTCTCTCGGTGCTCGAGTATTTCAACTCGACGCACGGCGCCCGCAAGGGCCTCGCCGACACCGCGCTTAAGACGGCGAACTCCGGTTATCTGACGCGGCGTCTGGTCGACGTGGCGCAGGACTGCATCATCACCGAAGTGGATTGCGGCACCACGCAGGGCATCAAGGTGCGCGCCATCATCGATGCCGGCACGGTCGTGGCCTCGCTGGCAAGCCGCATTCTGGGGCGCACCGTGGCCGAGGACGTACGCTCGCCGTCCGGCAGCGAGGTGCTGGTGCCGAACGGCACGCTGCTCGAGGAGAAAGACATCGAGCGGGTGGTCAATGCCGGGGTCCAGGAAGTGCGCATCCGGTCGGTGCTCACCTGCGAAAACACGAACGGCGTGTGCGCCATGTGCTACGGGCGCGATCTCGCCCGCGGCACGCCGGTCAACATGGGCGAGGCGGTGGGCGTGATCGCCGCGCAGTCGATCGGCGAACCGGGCACGCAGCTGACGATGCGGACGTTCCACATCGGCGGCGCCGCGCAGCTCTCCGAGCAGTCGTTCGTTGAGTCGAACTTCGAGGGCGCGGTCAAGATCAGGAACAAGAACGTCGTGCGCAATTCGGACGGCGCCGACATCGTCATGAGCCGCAATCTCGTTGTCGCGGTGGTCGATCCGGACGGTACCGAGCGCGCGACGCATCGCATTCCGTACGGCGCCCGGCTCCGAGTTCGAGGACGATGCGCACATCGCCCGCGGTCAGCGTATCGCTGAATGGGATCCGTACACGCGGCCGATTCTCACGGAAGTCGAGGGCGCGGTCGGTTTCGAGGATCTGATCGAGGGGCAGTCGATGTCGGAAACGCTCGACGAAACCACCGGCATCGCCAAGCGTTCTGTGGTCGACTGGCGCACCGGCTCGAGCCGCAATCAGGCGGATCTGCGGCCGGCGCTGGTGATCAAGGGCAAGGACGGCAAGATCCTGAAACTCGCGCGCGGTGGTGACGCCCGCTACATCTTGGCCGTCGATGCCATCATCTCCGTGGACCCCGACTCGCACGTCAGAGCCGGCGACGTGATCGCCCGCATCCCGACCGAAAGCGCCAAGACGCGCGACATCACCGGCGGTCTGCCGCGTGTTGCCGAGCTGTTCGAGGCGCGGCGGCCCAAGGAGTTGGCGGTCATCGCCGAAATCTCCGGCACGGTGCGCTTCGGCCGCGACTACAAGAACAAGCGGCGCATCACCATCGAGCCTGCCAACAAGGACGAGGAGGCCAAGGAGTATCTCGTCCCCAAGGGCAAGCACATCCATCTGCAGGATGGCGACGTCATCGAGAAGGGCGACTTCATCGTCGAAGGCAACCCGGCGCCGCACGATATCCTGGCGATCAAGGGCGTCGAGGAACTGGCCGGCTATCTGGTCAACGAAATCCAGGACGTCTACCGGCTGCAAGGCGTGGCGATCAACGACAAGCACATCGAAGTGATCGTCCGGCAGATGCTGCAGAAGGTGGAGATCGATGACTCGGGCGAGACCGACATGATCCAGGGCGATCAGGTCGACCGGATCGAGTTCGACGAGCTGAATGCCCGGGCAGTCGAGGAAGGCAAGAAGCCGGCGGTGGCGCATCCTGTGCTGCTCGGCATCACCAAGGCCTCGCTGCAGACCCGCTCGTTCATCTCAGCTGCGTCGTTCCAGGAGACCACGCGCGTGCTGACTGAGGCCGCCGTCAATGGCAAGGCCGACACGCTCGACGGACTCAAGGAGAACGTTATCGTCGGTCGGCTGATCCCGGCCGGTACCGGCGCGATGATGAACAAGGTGCGCGAGATCGCGATCAAGCGCGACGCGCTCATCCTCGCCGAGCGCGAGAAGGAGGCGGCGCTGAAGGCCGAAGCTCCGGCCGAGCCCGCCGCGCTGCCGGCAGCGGAGTAACCGCTCCGCTCCAACACCATCGAAGGGCCGCCCACGGGGCGGCCCTTTTGCGTCAACGAGGAAGAGGGAGGCAGTCGCAGTGGATCTGAAAATCCTCTCCGGCGGTGCCATGCAGGGCCTGATGGCCGAGGCGGCGCCGCTGTTCCAGCGCAGCGCCGGCTGCGAGGTCGCGGTCGAAATCGGCCTGACATCGGCGTTGCGAAAAGCGATCGCGGGCGGCGCGGTGTTCGACATCGCCCTATTGCCGCGGGCCGACATCGATGCGCTGGCGCGCGATGGCAGGATTGCGGACGGCAGCGTGACCGATATCGCCCGGTCGGCGATCGGGGTCGCGGTACGCGCCGGAGCGCCACAGCCCGATATCTCGACCGTCGATGCGTTCAAGCGCACTGTCCTGCAGGCGGGTTCGGTGACGTATAGCGACGGGCCGAGCGGACTCTACATCGCCGGTCTCATGGATCGGCTCGGATTGGCTGAAGCGATAAAATCCAAGACCAAATTGACCACCGGACCGGTCGCTGAGCTGCTGGCGCGCGGCGAAGCGGAGCTCGGTCTGCAGCAGATCGTGGCGATTCTGCCGGTCAAGGGTGCCGACCTCGTCGGGCCGCTGCCGGGCGAGCTGCAAAACATCATCGTTTATGCTGCCGGTGTCTCGACCGCCGCTCAACACGGCGCTGCGTCACGCGATTTGATTAGGTTTTTGGCGACGCCCGAGGTTGTGCGCATCGTTCGCGCCAAGGGCCTGGAGCCGGGTTAAAATTTGGGCGCGCTGAAAGCGCAGATGTGCTTGCGCCATCGCGCTTTTCGGCTCGGATCGTCTTGACTTCGCCGTACTGCGCCGATACATACGCCACACTTTTCGGCAGGCGGTGAGCTTCGCCCGTCGGAACGGCCTGTCGGGTCCCCATTTAAGTCCTTGAAAGTCGTTCGCTTTCTCGGCCGGGACACGGCCTGACGCCTCGACACAAGCAGGCTCAAACGCTGCCTCTGACTTAAGACGAAGTCAGATCTTGGAAGCACGACCGCGGTCGCAAGCCGCGGTCCTCTGCGACGGCCAAGCGCCCCTCCGCAACGGGAAGCGGGATGGCGCGGTTTGGCTTTGCGTGAAGGATTCAAGCTTGGGCTTACGCCTGGGCGCAGCAACGGGGCGCGTGCCCCGTTCGGAAGCGAGACGAACGGATGCCGACGGTCAACCAGCTCATTCGCAAGCCGCGCATGGTGCAGCACGCGAAGAAGAAAGTGCCGGCCTTGCAGCAGTCGCCGCAGAAGCGCGGCGTCTGCACGCGCGTCTACACGACGACGCCGAAGAAGCCGAACTCGGCTTTGCGCAAGGTCGCCAAGGTGCGGCTGACGAATGGCTTCGAGGTCATCGGCTATATCCCGGGCGAGGGTCATAACCTGCAGGAGCACTCGGTGGTGATGATCCGCGGCGGCCGCGTGAAGGACCTTCCGGGCGTGCGTTATCACATTCTGCGCGGCGTGCTCGACACCCAAGGCGTCAAGAACCGCAAGCAGCGCAGGTCCAAGTACGGAGCCAAGAGGCCGAAATAGTCGGCCTCTTTGCGTTCATAGGAACGAGAGACGAAGGAAGAGAGACGAGATGTCCCGCCGCCACAGGGCAGACAAGCGCGAGATCCTGCCGGACCCGAAGTTCGGCAATATCGTCGTCAGCAAATTCATGAACTCGGTGATGCACGCCGGCAAGAAGTCGGTGGCGGAGAGCATCGTGTATGGCGCTCTCGATATCATCGAAACTAAGACCAGGTCGTCGCCGATCAACGTGTTCCAGCAGGCGCTCGACAATGTCATGCCGTCGATCGAAGTGCGTTCGCGACGCGTCGGCGGCGCAACTTATCAGGTGCCGGTCGAAGTGCGGACTTCGCGGCGCCAGGCGCTTGGCATCCGCTGGATCATCTCCGCCGCGCGCGACCGCAATGAGAAGACGATGACCGAGCGTTTATCCGCGGAACTGCTCGATGCATCCAATAACAGGGGGAACGCCGTGAAGAAGCGCGAGGACACGCACCGTATGGCGGAAGCCAATCGGGCGTTCTCGCACTATCGCTGGTGAAGCCTGGCGACAGCGAAGGAAACTTACCCCCATGCCCCGCAGCCACCCCATCGAAGACTATCGCAACTTCGGCATCATGGCCCACATCGATGCCGGCAAGACGACGACGACCGAGCGCGTCCTCTATTACACCGGCAAGAGCCACAAAATGGGCGAGGTGCACGAAGGCGCCGCGACCATGGACTGGATGGAGCAGGAGCAGGAGCGCGGCATTACGATTACGTCGGCCGCGACGACCGCGTTCTGGAACGGCAAGCGGCTCAACATCATCGATACGCCCGGCCACGTCGATTTCACCATCGAGGTGGAGCGCAGCTTGCGCGTGCTCGACGGCGCCGTATGCGTGCTCGATTCCAACCAGGGCGTCGAGCCGCAGACCGAGACGGTGTGGCGCCAGGGCGACCGTTACAACGTGCCGCGCATCGTGTTCTGCAACAAGATGGACAAGATCGGCGCCGACTTTTTTCAGTGCCTCAAAGACATCGTCGATCGCCTCGGCGCCAAGCCGGTCGCCGTACAGCTGCCGATCGGCGCCGAGAATCAGTTCAAGGGCGTGATCGATCTGGTGCGCATGGTCGGCGTGGTCTGGGATGAAGAGACGCTCGGCGCCAAGTATCACGACATCGAAATTCCGGCCGAACTCACCGATCAGGCCAAGGAATATCGCGAGAAGCTGGTCGAGGCCGCGGTCGAACTCGACGACGACGCCATGACCGCCTACCTCGAAGGCAAGGAGCCGGACGAGGCCACCCTCAAGCGCCTCATCCGCAAGGCCACGATCGCCGGCACGTTCTTTCCGGTGCTGTGCGGCTCGGCATTCAAGAACAAGGGCGTGCAGCCGCTGCTCGACGCCGTGGTCGATTACCTGCCGTCGCCGATCGACGTGCCGGCGGTGAAGGGCGTCGATCTCAAGGGTAACGAGATCGAGCGCAAAGCGTCCGACACCGAGCCGATGTCGACGCTTGCCTTCAAGATCATGGACGATCCGTTCGTCGGCACCATCACCTTCTGCCGCATCTATTCGGGCAAGCTCGAGAGCGGCACCGGCGTGATGAACTCGACCAAGGACCGCAAGGAACGCGTCGGCCGCATGCTCTTGATGCACGCCAATAACCGCGAGGACATCAAGGAAGCCTATGCGGGCGACATCGTCGCCCTGGCGGGGCTCAAGGAAGTGCGCACCGGCGACACGCTGTGCGATCCGCAGAAGCCGGTGATCCTGGAAAAGATGGAATTCCCCGATCCGGTGATCGAGATCGCCATCGAGCCCAAGTCGAAAGCCGACCAGGAAAAGCTCGGCGTGGCTTTGGCCAAGCTCGTGGCCGAGGATCCTTCGTTCCGCGTCGCGACCGATCAGGAGTCCGGCCAGACCATCATCAAAGGCATGGGCGAACTCCACCTCGACATCAAAGTCGACATTCTCAAGCGCACCTATAAGGTCGATGCCAATATCGGTGCGCCGCAGGTCGCCTATCGCGAGAAGATCACCCGGACGGCGACCGTCGACTATACCCACAAGAAGCAGACCGGCGGCCACGGCCAGTTCGCTCGCATCAAGATCGTCGCCGAGCCGGCCGAGCCCGGCACGGGCTTCCTGTTTGAGAACGAGGTGATCGGCGGCTCGGTGCCGAAGGAGTTCATTCCGGCGGTCGAGAAGGGCCTCGAGGGCCAATTGTCGTCCGGCGTGCTGGCGAGCTTCCCGGTCGTCGACGTCAAGGTCAGCCTGGTCGACGGCGCCTCGCATGACGTCGACTCGTCGTCGATGGCGTTTGAGATCGCGGCCCGTGCGGCGATGCGCGAGGCGCTGCAGAAGGGCGGCTCGGTGCTGCTTGAGCCGATCATGAAGGTCGAGGTGGTGACGCCGGAGGATTATACCGGCTCCGTCATCGGCGATCTCAACTCGCGGCGCGGCCAGATTCAGGGCCAGGACATGCGCGGCAACGCCAACGTCATCTCGGCGATGGTGCCGCTCGCCAACATGTTCTCTTACGTCAACAACCTGCGCTCCATGAGTCAGGGGCGCGCCACATTCACCATGCAATTCGATCACTACGCCGAGGTGCCAAAAGGCGTGGCAGACGAGGTTCAGGCGAAGCTCGCCTGATAATCATTCAAACAGGTTCGCAAACCAGTTCGAGGTAGAGCCGGAACGGAGAGCCCCATGGCTAAGGAAAAATTCAATCGCAGCAAGCCGCATTGCAATATCGGCACGATCGGCCACGTCGATCACGGCAAGACATCGCTGACCGCAGCGATCACCAAGGTATTGGCGGAGAAGGGCCAGGCCCAGTACACGGCCTATGACCAGATCGACAAGGCGCCGGAAGAAAAGGCGCGCGGCATCACCATCGCTACTGCGCACGTTGAATACGAGACCGACAAGCGGCACTACGCGCACGTCGACTGCCCCGGGCACGCCGATTACGTGAAGAACATGATCACCGGCGCCGCGCAGATGGATGGCGCCATCTTGGTCGTGAGCGCCGCCGACGGCCCGATGCCGCAGACCCGCGAGCACATCCTGCTTGCCCGCCAGGTCGGCGTGCCGGCGCTCGTCGTGTTCCTCAACAAGGTCGACATGGTCGACGATCCGGAACTCCTGGAGCTCGTCGAACTCGAGGTTCGCGAGTTGTTGTCCAAGTACAATTTCCCCGGCGACAAGATCCCGGTGATCAAGGGTTCGGCGCTGATGGCGCTCGAAGACAAGGATCCGAAGCTCGGCAAGGAGGCGATCCTTGAACTGATGAAGGCGGTGGACGAGTACATCCCGCAGCCGGAGCGCCCGAAAGATCAGCCGTTCCTGATGCCGGTCGAAGACGTGTTTTCGATCTCGGGCCGCGGTACCGTGTGCACCGGCCGCATCGAGCGCGGCATCATCAAGGTCGGCGAGGAAGTCGAGATCGTCGGCATCCGGCCGACGGCCAAGACCACGGTCACCGGCGTCGAGATGTTCCGCAAACTGCTCGACCAGGGCGAGGCGGGCGACAACGTTGGCTGTCTCTTGCGCGGCACCAAGCGTGAAGAAGTCGAGCGCGGCCAAGTGCTGTGCAAGCCGGGTTCGGTGAAGCCGCACACCAAGTTCAAGGCCGAGGCTTACATTCTCACCAAGGAGGAGGGTGGCCGCCACACGCCGTTCTTCACCAACTATCGGCCGCAGTTCTATTTCCGCACCACCGACGTGACCGGCGTGGTGACGCTGCCGGAAGGCACCGAGATGGTGATGCCCGGCGACAACATCGCCATGGAAGTGACGCTGATCGTGCCGATCGCCATGGAGGAGAAGCTGCGCTTCGCCATTCGCGAGGGAGGCCGTACCGTCGGCGCCGGCGTGGTGGCGAGCATCGTGGAGTAGGTGAATACACTGTCGTCCCCCGCGAAAGCGGGGGACCCAGTAGCCACAGGGTTTGCGGTTAGACCGAAACCGCGGGGATTGCTGGATCGTCCGCCTGCGCGGACGATGACATGAAAAGAGAAGCGACATGAACGGCCAGAACATAAGAATCCGGCTCAAGGCGTTCGATCACCGCATCCTCGATGCGTCGACGCGCGAGATCGTCAATACCGCCAAGCGCACCGGCGCGCAGGTGCGGGGACCGATTCCGTTGCCGACCAAGATCGAGAAATTCACGGTGAATCGCTCGCCGCACGTCGACAAGAAGAGCCGCGAGCAATTCGAAATGCGCACGCACAAGCGTCTGCTCGACATCGTCGATCCGACGCCGCAGACCGTCGATGCGCTGATGAAGCTCGATCTCGCTGCCGGCGTCGACGTCGAGATCAAGCTGTAAGAGCGCGAAAGGGATTTCGAACATGCGTTCCGGGGTGCTCGCGCAAAAGGTGGGAATGACGCGGCTGTTCACCGAAACCGGTGAACATGTGCCGGTCACGGTGCTCCGCCTCGGCAATTGCCAGGTGGTCGCTCACCGCACCAAGGATAAGAATGGCTACGTCGCCCTGCAGCTCGGCTCCGGCGTACGCAAGCCGCAGCGCGCCAATCGCGCCGATCGCGGCCATTTCGCCATCGCCAAGGTCGAGCCGAAGCGCAAGCTTGCCGAGTTTCGCGTCGACGACGATGCGCTCATTCCGATCGGCGCCGAGATCACGGCGGATCATTTCGTGGTCGGCCAGTTTGTCGATGTGACCGGGACTTCGACCGGCAAGGGCTGGGCCGGCGCGATGAAGCGCTGGAATTTCGCCGGGCTTCGCGCCAGCCACGGCGTGTCGATCTCGCACCGTTCGATCGGCGGCACCGGCGGCCGCCAGGATCCGGGCAAGACGTTCAAGAACAAGAAGATGTCAGGCCACCTGGGCGTCGAGCGGGTGACCACGCTCAATCTCAAAGTGGTGCAGACCGATGTCGATCGCGGTCTCATCCTGGTCGAAGGCGCCGTTCCCGGCGTCAAAGGCGGCTGGATCACGGTGCGTGACGCCGTGAAGAAGAAGCTGCCGGATGGCGTGCCGAAGCCCGGCAAGTTCAAGCTCGCTGACAACGCGGCTGAGGCGCCTGTCTCGATTGGTGCACAGAGTGGGGAGGGCGCGTGACATGGAACTGAAAGTCACTACCCTCGACGGCGCCGAAGCTGGGTCGGTCACGCTCTCGGACGCAATTTTCGGGCTCGACCCGCGCAGCGACATTATTCATCGCTGCGTCGTCTGGCAGCTGGCCAAGCGCCGCGCCGGCACCCACGCGGTCAAGAACCGCGCCGATATCGCCCGCACCGGCAAGAAGATGTACCGGCAGAAGGGCACCGGCTCCGCGCGCCACGGTTCGGCGCGCGTTAATTTGTTCCGCGGCGGTGGCCGCTCGTTCGGCCCGCAGGTGCGCAGCCATGAGATCGGCCTGCCGAAAAAGGTCCGCGCGCTGGCGCTCAAGCACGCGCTCTCGGCCAAGGCCAAGGACGACGGCATCATCGTCATCGACGCGCTGGCGGTGAAGGACGGCAAGACCAAGGAGCTGCGCTCAAGCTTCGCCAAACTCGGCCTCGCCAACGCGCTGTTCATCGACGGCGCCGAGGTCGCGGCCAACGTGCTCGCGGCGGCGCGCAACATTCCGAATATCGACGTGCTGCCGGTCGCCGGCATCAACGTGTACGACGTCATGCGGCGCCATAAGCTCGTGCTGACCCGCGCCGCGGTCGATGCGCTGGAGGCGCGCTTCAAATGACCACCAGCGATCCGCGCCATTACGACGTCATTCTGTCGCCGGTCATCACCGAGAAGGCGACCAATGCGTCCGAGCACAGCAAGGTGATCTTCAAGGTCGCCATGCACGCGACCAAGCCGCAGATCAAGGAAGCGGTGGAGCGGCTGTTCGACGTCAAGGTCAAGAGCGTCAACACGCTGCGCCGGCGCGGCAAGTGGAAGCTGTTCAAGGGCCGGGTCGGGCGCACGTCCGATACCAAACGCGCGGTCGTGACCCTGCAAGAGGGCCAGACGATCGATGTGACGACGGGACTGTAAGGGAGCGGCGCGATGGCACTAAAATCCTACAATCCGGTCACTGCGGGGCAGCGCCAGCTGGTGCTGGTCGATCGCTCGGCGCTCTACAAGGGTGCGCCGGTAAAGGCGCTCACCGAAGGCAAGAACTCGACCGGCGGGCGCAACAATTCCGGCTCGATCACCAGCCGCTATCGCGGCGGCGGTCACAAGAGGGCGTATCGCATCATCGACTTCAGGCGGCGCAAGTTCGACACCCCGGCCAAGGTCGAGCGCATCGAATACGATCCGAACCGCACTGGCTTCATCGCGCTGATCAAGTATGAGGACGGCACGCTGAACTACATCCTGGCGCCGCAGCGGCTGTCGGTCGGCGACACCGTGGTGTCGGGCGAACATGTCGACGTGAAACCCGGCAACGCCATGCCGATCGCCAACATTCCGGTCGGCACCATCGTTCACAACGTCGAGCTGAAGATCGGCAAGGGCGGCCAGATCGCGCGTTCGGCCGGCACCTACGTGCAGATCGTCGGCCGCGACGGCGAGTACGTGATCTTGAGGCTGAATTCCGGCGAGCAGCGCATGGTGCATGGCCGCTGCCTCGGTACGGTCGGTGCAGTGTCCAACCCTGACAACATGAACGTGTCGATCGGCAAGGCGGGCCGCAACCGATGGCTGGGCTGGCGCGGCCATGTTCGCGGCGAAACCATGAACCCGGTCGATCACCCGCTCGGCGGTCGAACCCGCGGCGGACGCCATCCGGTGACGCCGTGGGGCAAGCCGACCAAGGGCGCAAAGACTCGCAAGAACAAGTCTACCTCTAAGTTCATCATGCTGAGCCGCCACGCGCGGAAGAAGACGAAATAGGAGCGACGGCGATGGCGCGTTCAGTGTGGAAGGGCCCGTTTTTCGACGGCTATCTGATGAAGAAGGTCGACGCCGTGCGTGCGTCGGGCCGTCACGAGATGATCCGGATCTGGTCGCGGCGGTCGACCATTTTGCCGCAATTCGTCGGGCTGACATTCGGCGTCTATAACGGCCAGAAGCATATCCCGGTGATCGTCACCGAGGAAATGGTCGGTCACAAGTTCGGGGAATTCGCGCCGACGCGCTCGTTCTACGGACATTCATCCGATCGCAAGGCCAAGCGCTCGAGCGGGGCACCGGCCGGTGGCGGTTCGGCCGCGGCGGCACCCGCGGCGCCGGCCGGCGGCGGGGCATCGTGAGGAGGGGAGAAGCATCATGAGCAAGAAGGGCCGTGAGCGGTCGCTCGCCGACAACGAGGCCAAGGCGGTGTCGCGCATGCTGCGGGTGAGCCCGCAGAAGCTGAATCTGCTGGCGCAGCTCATCCGCGGCAAGAAGGTTGCGAAGGCGCTCGCCGATCTCGAATTCTCGCGCAAGCGTATCGCCCACGACGTAAAGAAATGCCTGGAATTGGCGATCGCTAACGCCGAGAACAATCACGACCTCGACGTCGACGATCTCGTCGTCGTGCAAGCCCATGTCGGCAAGGCGCTGGTAATCAAGCGGCATGCGCCGCGCGCCCGCGGCCGGGTGGGCGCGATTTTCAAGCCGTTCGCCAACCTCACCATTGTCGTGCGTGAGGTTGAGGCGCCGGCGAATTAAGGGACGCGGTCAGGAGAGGACCATGGGTCAGAAAGTCAATCCGATCGGGCTTCGCCTCGGCATCAACCGCACCTGGGATTCGCGCTGGTATGCGGGCAAAACGAGCTACGGCTCGCTGCTGCATGAGGACATGGAGATCCGCAAGGTGCTGATGGCGGAGCTCAAGCAGGCCGCCGTCTCCAAGATCGTAATTGAGCGTCCGCACAAGAAGTGCCGCGTCACCATTCACTCGGCGCGGCCGGGCGTCGTGATTGGCAAGAAGGGCGCAGACATCGAAAAATTGCGGCGCAAGGTCGCCGAACTCACCAACAGCGATGTCGTGATTAACATCGTCGAGATCCGCAAGCCGGAGCTCGACGCTCAGCTCGTCGCCGAATCGATCGCCCAGCAGCTGGAGCGTCGCGTCGCGTTTCGCCGCGCCATGAAGCGTGCGGTGCAATCGGCGATGCGGCTTGGCGCCGGCGGCATCCGCATCAATTGCTCGGGCCGGCTCGGCGGCGCCGAAATCGCGCGCATGGAGTGGTACCGCGAAGGCCGCGTGCCGCTGCATACGCTCCGTGCCGACGTCGATTACGGGGTCGCCACGGCATTTACGACCTACGGCACCTGCGGCGTGAAGGTCTGGATCTTCAAGGGCGAGATCATGGAGCACGATCCCATGGCCCAGGACAAGAAGATGGCAGAAGGCGAAGCCGGCCGTCCGCGGCGTGACGCGGCGTGAGCGCGAACGAGCACAAGGAATAACGAAAGGCGTCCGCCATGCTGCAACCGATGCGCACCAAATTCCGCAAGGCCCACAAGGGCCGCATCAAGGGCATCGCCACGAGTGCGGCCGACCTCGCGTTCGGCCAATTCGGCCTCAAGGCGATGGAGCCGGATCGCGTCACCGCGCGGCAGATCGAAGCGGCCCGCCGCGCGCTCACACGCCACATGAAGCGCGCCGGCCGTGTCTGGATCCGACTGTTTCCCGACGTGCCGGTGTCGAAGAAGCCGCTCGAAGTGCGCATGGGCTCGGGCAAGGGCGCGCCGGAGCTCTGGGTCGCCCGCGTCAAGCCTGGACGTATCATGTTCGAGGTCGACGGTGTCCCGGTGCAGGTCGCCAAGGAGGCGCTGGCGCTTGCGGCGGCCAAGCTGCCGATCAAAACCCGCTTCGTCGAGCGGATCAGCGAGTAGGCGTGTCATGAAAGCGGCCGACATCAAGACAATGACGATCGATCAGATCGACGACGAAGTGCTCAAGCTGAAGAAGGAGCAGTTCAATCTGCGCTTTCAGCGCGCCACCGGACAGTTGGAAAACACCGCCCGCGTGCGCGAAGTGCGGCGCGACATCGCGCGGCTGAAGACGGTCGCCCAGCAAAAGCGCCAAGGTTCGGCGAAGCCCGCCGCGGCGAGGAGTTGAAAGGTTTTTTCGGATGCCCAAGCGGACCCTGCAAGGCGTCGTCGTCGGCGACAAACAGAGCAAGACTTTGGTGGTGCGCGTCGAGCGCCGCTACACCCATCCTCTGTTCAAGAAGACGGTGCGTCGGTCGAAGAAATACTACGCGCACGACGAGAACAACGAGTTCAAGGTCGGCGACATCGTGTGGATTGAAGAACACCGGCCCATCTCCAAGCTTAAACGCTGGGCGGTGGTTCGCGGCGAGAAGAAAAAGGCCTCCTGAGCGAGGCGTGGTGAAGACTGTTTGGGGTAGCCCATGATCCAGATGCAGAGCAATCTTGATGTGGCGGACAATTCCGGCGCGCGCCGCGTCATGTGCATCAAGGTGCTGGGCGGGTCGAAGCGCAAATACGCCACCATCGGCGACGTCATCGTTGTCTCGGTGAAGGAGGCTATACCGCGCGGACGCGTCAAGAAGGGCGACGTGATGAAGGCCGTGATTGTGCGCATCTCCAAGGACATCAAGCGCGCCGACGGCTCGATCATCCGCTTCGACCGCAACGCCGCGGTGCTGATCAACCCGCAGATGGAGCCGGTCGGCACGCGCATCTTCGGCCCGGTGCCACGCGAACTGCGGGCCAAGAATCACATGAAGATCATTTCGCTTGCGCCCGAGGTGCTGTAATGGCGGCGAGACTTAAGAAAGGCGACAAGGTCGTCATCATTGCCGGCCGCGACAAGGGCCGCACCGGCGAGATTATCGAGATGCGCCGCGGCGAGGACCGCGCGCTGGTGCGCGGCGTCAACATGGTCAAGCGCCACCAGACCCAGACCGCGACCCAGGAGGGTGGCATCATTTCCAAAGAGGCGCCGATCCACCTGTCGAATATCGCGCTGGCCGATCCGAAGGACGGCAAGCCGACCCGTGTCGGCTTCAAAATCGTCGGCACTGGCGACGAGCGCAAGAAGATGCGCGTCGCCAAGCGTTCGGGAGTTGAGATCGATGGCTGATACCGACGACAAGAAGGCCAAAAAGGCCGACAAGCCGGCGCGTCCGGCCAAGGGCGAGCAGGCCGAGAAGCCGGCGCGCGCCGCCAAGGCTGAGCAGGGCAAGGCTGAGCAGGGCAAGCCCGAGCAAGGCAAGGGCGGGTCGGGCGCCAAGCCCGGCAAGCGCGAGACTGCCGAGAAGGCCGCCGACGGCAAGGGCGCGCCGCGCGAGCCCGAGCAGCGGGTTCCGGCGCGGCTGCGCGTGCAGTTCGACCAGGCGATCCGCAAGAAGCTTGCCGAGCAGTTCGGTTACAAGAACGGCATGCAGATTCCGGTGCTCGACAAGATCGTGATCAACATGGGCATCGGCGAAGGCGTGGCCGACCGCAAGAAGGTTGACTCGGCGGCGGCCGACCTGGCGCTGATTTCCGGCCAGAAGGCGGTCATCACCAACGCCCGCAAGTCAATCGCGACCTACAAGGTTCGCGCCGGACAGGCCATCGGCTGCAAGGTGACGCTGCGCAAGGCGCGCATGTACGAATTTCTCGACCGTCTCATCAACATCGCGCTGCCGCGCGTGCGCGACTTCCGCGGCCTGTCGCCGAAGAGCTTCGACGGCCGCGGCAATTACTCGCTCGGCATCAGGGAACATATCGTGTTCCCCGAGATCGACTACGACAAGACCACCGATGTCTGGGGCATGGACATCACCGTCTGCACCACCGCGCGCAGCGACGACGAGGCGCGCGCGCTTTTGACGGCGTTCAATTTTCCGTTCCGGCAGTGAGTCGCGAAGCGATCGGGACTCAGACGCGGAACACGCAGGAGAACTAAATGGCGAAGAAAAGTGCCATCGAGAAGAACAACCGGCGCCGCCGGATGACGAAGAAATATTCGGGCCAGCGCTCTCGGCTCAAGGCGATCGCGCAGGACAAGACCAAGCCGATGGAGGAGCGCTTTGCTGCGACGCTTAAGCTCGCCAAGCTGCCGCGCAATTCGTCGGCCACGCGCATCCGCAACCGTTGTGAGATAACCGGCCGCCCGCGTGGCTTCTACCGCAAGCACAAGCTGTCGCGCATTGCTTTGCGCGAACTGGGGTCCAAGGGGCTGATCCCCGGTCTGTTGAAGTCGAGCTGGTAAGGAGGGTCGCACAATGATGAACGATCCGCTCGGCGATCTGTTGGCGCGCCTCCGCAACGCCCAGATGCGCAACAAGAGCAAGGTTTCCAGCCCGAACTCGAAGCTGCGCGAGCGCGTGCTCGAAGTTCTTAAGAGTGAGGGTTACATCCGCGGTTACGCCGTGGTGGAAAAAGACGGCCGCTCGGAAATCGAGATCGAGCTGAAATATTTCGACGGCGAGCCGGTGATCCGCGAGATCGAACGCGTATCGAAGCCTGGCCGCCGGGTTTACACCTCTGTCCGCAATCTGCCGCGCATCAATAACGGGCTTGGCGTCGCCATCGTGTCGACGCCCAAAGGCGTCATGGCTGACCACGACGCTCGCGACGCCAATGTGGGCGGCGAAATCCTCTGTACGGTGTTCTGATGTCTCGTATCGGCAAAAAACCCATTGCGGTGCCGTCCGGCGTCACCGCCAATGTCGAAGGCCAGACCGTCAAGGTGAAGGGCCCGAAGGGCGCCTTGCAGGTCGCGCTGCACGACGACGTCGCGGTCAAGCTCGATGGCGGTCAGATCAAGGTCGATCCCCGCTTCGAAACCAAACGCGCTCGCTCGCAATGGGGCACCTCGCGCACGCTGATCTCAAATCTGATCGCCGGCGTGACCAAGGGTTTCGAGGAGCGGCTTGAAATCAACGGCGTCGGCTATCGCGCCGCGGTACAGGGCAAGAACCTGCAGATCGCGCTCGGCTTCAGCCACGACATTCTCTATCCGATCCCCGAAGGTATTACGATCGCCACACCGCGCCCGGTCGAGATCGTTATCAGCGGCAGCGACCGTCAGAAAGTCGGGCAGGTTGCCGCCGAGATTCGCGATTACCGGCCGCCGGAGCCCTATAAGGGCAAGGGCATCAAATATGCGGGCGAGCGGATCTTCCGCAAAGAAGGCAAGAAGAAGTAACGGAGCCGGCCATGGCCACGGTCAAGGACAGAATGGAGCGAAGACAGGGAAGCGTGCGCGGTGTGCTGCGCCGGGCGGCGCACGGCCGCAAGCGGCTGTCGGTATTCCGCTCCTCGAAGCACATCTACGCGCAGGTCATCGACGACGATGCCGGCACCACGCTGGTCGCCGCCTCCTCGATCGAGAAGCCGACGCGTGGCGGGCTGAAGACCGGCGCCAACATCGAGGCGGCCAAGACTGTCGGCAAACTGATTGCCGAGCGGGCGCAGGAAAAGGGCATCAAAGACGTGATCTTCGATCGTGGCGGCTATCTTTATCACGGCCGGGTCAAAGCCTTGGCCGATGCCGCGCGTGAAGGCGGATTGAATTTCTGATCGCAGCATTGAAGGTTTCAAACAGATGGTAGAGCACAATGGCGCGTGAACCACGCGAACGGCGGCGAGACGAAGAGCGCGACAGCGAATTCGTTGACAAGCTGGTCCACATCAACCGCGTCGCCAAGGTGGTCAAGGGCGGCCGGCGCTTCGGCTTCGCGGCGCTCGTGGTCGTTGGCGACCAGAAGGGCCGGGTCGGCTTCGGCCACGGCAAGGCGCGCGAGGTGCCGGAGGCGATTCGCAAGGCGACCGATGCCGCCAAGCGCGGGCTGACGCGCGTGCCGCTGCGCGAGGGACGAACGCTGCATCACGACGTGTCCGGGCGTCACGGCGCCGGCAAGGTCTATCTGCGCGCAGCGCCCCCCGGCACCGGGATCATCGCCGGCGGCCCGATGCGCGCGGTGTTCGAGACGCTCGGCATGCAGGACGTGGTGGCGAAGTCGCTCGGCACCTCGAATCCCTACAACGTCGTGCGCGCCACTTTCGATGCGCTCAAGCGGCAGGATTCGCCGCGCACGGTGGCCGCACGCCGCAACATCAAGGTCTCGGCGCTGCAGGCCCGCCGCCGCGATGTTGACGCCGAACAGGCCGCGGCCGACTGAAATTTTTGGAGCAGGCGATGAGTGCGAGCAAATCGGGAAAGACCATCAAGGTCCGGCAAACCGGCAGTCCAATGCGCCGGCACCATAGCCAGCGCGAGACGCTCGTCGGACTGCGCCTTAACAAGATCGGCCGGGTCGCCGAGCTTGTCGACACGCCGGCGACGCGCGGCATGATCGCCAAGGTCGCGCACCTCGTGGAGGTCGTGAAGGAATAGCCAATACCGTCACCCTGAGGTGCCGGCGCGTCAGCGCGGGCCTCGAAGGGCGACGGCCCGAGCACCTCGGCCGGCATCCTTCGAGGGCCCGCTGCGCGGCCGCCTCAGGATGACGGATAATAGAAGGGACGAACGATGAAACTTCACGAATTGGCAGGTCGCCCTGGCGCCCGCAAGGCGCGCAAGCGCATCGGCCGCGGCATCGGCTCCGGCACCGGCAAGACCGGCGGCCGCGGCGGCAAGGGCCAGACCGCGCGTTCCGGCGTGCGCATCAAAGGCTTCGAAGGCGGCCAGATGCCGCTGCACCGCCGCCTGCCCAAGCGCGGGTTCAAGAACACGATGTTTGCTCACAAGCTCAACGAGGTGAATCTGGGTCGCGTCCAGGCGGCGATCGATTCCGGCCACCTCGATACCGCGGGCAAAATCGACGCCGCGGTGCTGGTCAAGGCGGGCGTACTGCGCCGCGCCAAGGATGGGGTGCGGCTCCTCGGCGACGGCGAACTCAAGGCCAAAGTCACATTATCGGTATTCGGAGCATCGAAATCGGCCGTGGCGGCGGTGGAGAAGGCCGGCGGCACGGTCGAAATTCTGGCGCCGAAGCGCGAGGCGGGCGAAAAGGCGGCCTGACGCGGCAAAAGGTCTGGTCTTGTGCCAGGCATCCATGACTTCTACCTGTCTGGCACAGGCGACGGTCACCGCGTGAAGGGGGTTGGAGCAGCGATATGGCCTCTGCAGCAGAGCAACTGGCAGCCAATCTCAACTTTGGCGCGCTCGCCAAGGCCGAAGAGCTGAAGAAGCGCATCTGGTTCACGCTCGGCGCGCTGCTCGTCTACCGGCTCGGCACCTACATCCCGCTCCCCGGGATCGATCCCACCGCCTGGGACAAGATTTTCAATCAGCAGTCCGGCGGTATTTTGGGCATGTTCAACATGTTCGCCGGCGGCGGTATCCACCGCATGGCGATCTTCGCCTTGACGATCATGCCCTACATCTCGGCCTCGATCATCATCCAGCTGATGACGACGGTCTCGCCCACCCTCGAGAACTTGAAGAAAGAGGGCGAGCAGGGCCGCAAGATGATCAACCAGTACACGCGGTACCTCACGGTGGTGCTGGCAGCGTTTCAGGCCTACGGCATCGCCATCGGCCTTGAGGGTGCGGGCACCGGATCGGTGGTCGCCGATCCCGGCTGGTTCTTCCGCATTTCGACGGTGATCACGCTCACGGGCGGTACGATGTTCCTGATGTGGCTGGGCGAGCAGATCACTCAGCGCGGCATCGGCAACGGCACGTCGCTGATCATCATGTCGGGTATCGTCGCGCAATTGCCGTCGGCGGTCGCCGGTACGCTCGAACTCGGCCGCCAGGGCGCGCTGTCGACCGGCCTCATTCTCGTCGTGCTCTTGATGGCGATCGCGGTCATCACTTTCATCGTGTTCATGGAGCGCGCCCAGCGCCGGCTGTTGATCCAGTATCCAAAGCGCCAGGTCGGCAACCGCATGTTCGAGGGCCAGTCCTCGCACTTGCCGCTCAAGCTCAACACCTCGGGCGTGATTCCGCCGATCTTCGCTTCGTCGCTGTTGCTGTTGCCGACGACGGTCGCAAGCTTCACCACCGCCGGGGGACAGGCGACCGGCTGGCTGACGACGGTCACCACGCTGTTGTCGCACGGACGGCCGCTGTTCCTCGTGCTCTACGTGGCGCTTATCGTGTTTTTCGCGTTCTTCTACACGGCGATCATCTTCAATCCGACGGAGACCGCCGACAATCTGAAGAAGCATGGCGGGTTCATTCCCGGGATCCGGCCGGGCGAACGCACCGCCGAGTACATTGACTACGTGCTGTCGCGGATCACCGTGATCGGCGCCGCTTATCTCGCCATCGTCTGCCTGTTCCCCGAAATGCTGATCGCTTATGCGGCGGTGCCGTTTTATTTCGGCGGTACGTCGCTCCTGATCGTGGTGAGCGTGACGATGGATACGGTGGCGCAGGTGCAGGGTTACCTGCTGGCGCACCAGTACGAAGGTTTGATCAAACGCTCAAAACTGCGGGGGCGCCGTAGATGAGATTAATCCTGCTGGGCCCGCCGGGGGCTGGCAAAGGAACGCAAGCCCAGCGTCTCGTCGCCAAATACGGAATCGTACAGCTCTCCACCGGAGACATGCTTCGTGCCGCAGTCAATGCCGGCACACCGATCGGCCGCCAGGTCGCCGACATCATGGCGCGCGGCGCGCTGTGCCCCGACGAGATCGTCGTCGGCATCGTCGAAGCTCGCATCCAGGAGCCGGATGCGAGGAAGGGCTTCATCCTCGACGGCTTTCCGCGCACGGTTCCGCAGGCTGTAGCGCTCGACCGGATGCTGCAGCGGCACGGTGTTTCACTTGATGCCGTCATCGAATTGCGGGTCGACGAGGCGGCCTTGTTGCGCCGGATCGAAACCCGGATTGCCGAGATGAAAGCGCGCGGCGAGCCGGTGCGCGATGACGATAATGCCGACGCGCTGCTGCTGCGGCTCGTCGCGTTCCGCGAGCAGACCGCACCGCTCATTGCCTACTATCAGTTGCAGGGCGTGCTGCGGACGGTCGATGGTATGGCACCGATCCCGGATGTGACCGAGGCCATCGACGCGGTGCTGTCCTCCGAGCCGCAACCGGCCAAGGAATCGAAGGCGGCGCAACGGCCAAAGGCCGCGCCCGAGGGCCGGGCAAAGCCCGCCACGAAAGCGCGCGGGGCGACACGCTCCCGCCGGTCCGCCAAGACGCGACGCCCCGCAGAGGCCGGTCCGGCGCGGAAGCCTGTGGCTAAAATAGGAAAAAAATCTGCAAGGTCTGCTTCGGCCCGGCGAAAAACGAGCCCAGTCCGCAAGTCAGCCGCCGCCAAGCGTAAGGGAAAGGCCGGCGCCCGGCGCCGGTAACTATATTATACACGAAATCGCTAGCCGAGGTTGACGAAAGCAAGAGGAATCCATTAATACCAACGGCGAATACCCAGTTGGAGAATGAGCAACGATGCCGGGCCGCAAGGGCAGGCAAGCGTTGCCTTTTTACGTTTGTGGCCGTCTCAGGCGACAATGCAACCGATGAACAGCGGCTTACCGCCATGCCGGATGACCGGACCGGCGCGGCGGCCAGCGGCGGCAGGGAGTAACTGAAGTGGCTCGTATCGCGGGCATCAACATACCCACCAACAAGCGCGTCGTGATCGCGCTGCAGTACATACATGGCATTGGCAACGCCAAAGCCAAGGAGATCATGGAGAAGGTATCGATTCCCGAGGCGCGCCGGGTGTCGCAGCTCACCGACCAGGAAGTGCTCCAGCTCCGTGAAGTGATCGACCGCGACTACGTTGTCGAAGGCGATCTGCGGCGCGAAGTGGCCATGAACATCAAGCGTCTGATGGATCTCGGCTGCTACCGGGGATTGCGGCATCGCCGCGGCCTGCCGGTGCGCGGACAGCGTACTCACACCAACGCACGCACCCGCAAGGGTCCGGCCAAGCCGATCGCTGGCAAGAAGAAATAGTGAAACGACCGGAACGAGTGATGGCGCCGGCGCGAAAGCGGCCGGTTGCCATCCGCGAAAGGGTTCAGAATGGGTAAGGAAGCTACGCGCGTCCGCCGGCGCGAACGCAAGAACATCGCTTCGGGCGTCGCACACGTCAACGCGTCGTTCAACAATACGATGATCACCATCACCGACGTCCAGGGCAATGCCATCGCCTGGTCGTCGGCGGGCACGATGGGATTCAAGGGCTCGCGCAAGTCGACGCCCTATGCCGCGCAGGTCGCGGCCGAAGACGCCGCCAAGAAGGCGCAGGAACACGGCATGCGCACGCTCGAAGTCGAGGTCGCCGGTCCCGGTTCGGGACGTGAGTCGGCGCTGCGTTCGCTGCAAGCCGCCGGCTTCACCATCACGTCGATCCGCGATGTGACGCCGATCCCGCATAATGGTTGCCGGCCGCGCAAGCGGCGGCGCGTATAAGGATATCCGGTTGATGGACCAAATCGAACATCTGCCGCCGCAAGACCTTGGCCTCACGGAGCGGAGCGAGGCCCGCGATATGGTCGCGCCGCGCAAAGCGATGGGTGACAACGTGACGATCCAGAAGAACTGGCAGGAATTGATCAGACCCAACAAGTTGCAGGTGAGTGCCGGCGCCGATTCGCGGCGGGCGGCCACCGTGGTGGCCGAGCCGCTCGAACGCGGCTTCGGTGTGACGCTCGGTAACGCGCTGCGGCGCATTCTGCTGTCGTCGCTGCAAGGCGCGGCGGTGCAGTCGGTGCACATCGACGGCGTGCTGCACGAGTTTTCCTCGATCGCCGGCGTGCGCGAGGACGTGACCGACATCGTGCTCAACATCAAGGACATCGCCATCAAGATGCAGGGCGACGGCCCGAAGCGCATGGTGGTGAAGAAGCAGGGCCCGGGCACCGTGACCGCTGCCGACATTCAGACGGTTGGCGACGTCGTGGTGCTCAATCCCGAGCTGGTGCTGTGCACGCTCGACGAGGGCGCCGAAATCCGCATGGAGTTCACGGTCGCGACCGGCAAGGGCTATGTTCCGGCCGAGCGTAACCGGCCGGAAGACGCCCCGATCGGCCTTATCCCAGTCGACAGCCTGTATTCCCCGGTGCGCAAGGTCTCCTACAAGGTCGAGAACACGCGCGAAGGTCAGATCCTCGATTACGACAAGCTGACGCTGTCGATCGAGACCAACGGCGCCATCACGCCGGAGGACTCGCTCGCCTACGCGGCGCGTATCCTGCAGGATCAGCTCAACGTGTTCGTCAATTTCGAGGAGCCCAAGCGCGAAACCGCGCACGAGGCGATCCCCGATCTCGCCTTCAATCCGGCGTTCCTGAAAAAGGTCGACGAACTCGAACTGTCGGTGCGTTCGGCCAACTGTCTCAAGAACGACAACATCGTCTATATCGGCGATCTGGTGCAGAAGACCGAAGCCGAGATGCTGCGCACTCCGAATTTCGGCCGCAAGTCGCTCAACGAGATTAAGGAAGTGCTGGTGCAAATGGGCCTGCATCTGGGCATGGAAGTGCCCGGCTGGCCGCCGGAGAACATCGACGAACTCGCCAAGCGCTTCGAGGATCATTACTAAGACCTGTCATGGCCGGGCTTGTCCCGGCCATCCACGTCTTTGAGCAAGACTAGACGCCCTAAGACGTGGATGCCCGGCATGCGGCCGGGTGTGACGCTGGAGTTAGTGGGTAGGGACTGCCATTATGCATCACGGCAAAACGCACCGTAAGTTCAATCGCCACTCGGATCATCGGCGCGCGATGCTGGCCAATCTCGCCGCCTCGCTGATCAAGCATGAGCAGATCATGACCACGTTGCCCAAGGCCAAGGATCTGCGCCCGGTCGTGGAAAAGCTGGTGACGCTCGGCAAGCGCGGCGATCTGCATGCCCGCCGTCAGGCGATCGCGCAGATGCGCGACATCGCCATGGTCAAGAAGCTGTTTGAGGTGATCGGGCCGCGCTACAAGGATCGCCAGGGCGGCTATACGCGCGTGATGAAGGCCGGTTTCCGCTACGGCGATTCCGCGCCGGTTGCGGTGATCGAGTTCGTCGACCGGGACGTCGAGGCCAAGGGCAAGGATTCCGGTCCGGTCCAGGAACGGGCCGCCGAGACGGCGGCAGCGGCGTAACATCCCCACAATTCACGGATGCGGGACGCGGCCCCCGGCTGCCCGTATAGGGCGCCGGTAAGCCCGCTGCGGCGAAACATGTGTGCGGCCGGCTGACTTTTTGTTTGGCAGACCGCGCCTACTGCAATACCTTCCAGGCCGCCGTATCTGGCACTGGGGGTTATCATGAAATCGCTTGCAACACTGGTCGCGCTCGCTTCAGTCATTGGCAGCGCGGCCTACGCCGATACGCCGCTCGAGCGCGGCTCCTATCTCGTCAACACGATCATGACCTGTGGCAATTGCCACTCCCCCAAGGGGCCGCCGAACGTGGTGGCCGGCAAGGATTTTTCCGGCGGGTTGCGATTTAATGTGCCGGGCGTGTTCGACGTGACCGCCCCCAACATCACGCCCGACAAAGAGACGGGCATCGGCACGTGGAGCGCTGCCGACATCAAGAAGCTGTTGCTCACCGGCGTGCCGAAGGACGGCAAGCCGATCGCGGTGATGCCGACCGGTTTCTACGGCATCCTGCTGCCGAGCGATCTTGATGCCATCGTCGCCTATATCCAGAGCGTCAAGCCAGTGAGCAACAAGGTGCCGGCGCCCATCTACCATGTGCCGATCAGGCAGGAAGTGATCCCGTGGGCCGAGAAGCCCATTGATCCGGCCGATCTGAAAGACAAGGTCAAGCGCGGCTTCTATCTCGCAACCATCGGCCATTGCATGGAGTGTCATACGCCGCGCGAAAAAGGCCAGTTGGTGCTGAGCAAGATGGGAGCCGGCGGCCAGGAGTTCCCCGGTCCGTGGGGTATTTCGGTGTCGCGCAACATTACCTCAAGCAAGACCAAGGGACTCGGGGGGTGGACCGACGCCGAGATCAAGCGCGCCATTACCCAGGGCATCGACAAGGACGGCAAGAAGCTCAACGGGCCGATGGGCTTTGCCTATTACGCCCACATGAAAGATTCTGACCTGGACGATCTGATCGCCTGGGTGCGCACGGTGCCGCCGAAGGAGTAAACCGCCGCGGTTCTGATGGCATCCGGCAGGGAGGCTCGCCATGCCAGACAGTTTTGTTGAGTCGACCTCGACATCGTGGCTGTCACGGATCGTCGGATCGATTACCGGCGTGCTGTTCGGCATCGTATTTGTGATCGCGTCGGTCGTGCTCCTGTTCTGGAACGAAGGGCGCGCCGTGCAGACGGCGCGCTCGCTCACCGAAGGGGGCAAGGTCGTGGTCCACGCCGCGCCGTCACCGGTCGATCCAGGTAACGAAGGCAAGCTCATCCACTTGAGCGGCGACGCCAAGGCGGCCGCGCCGATCGCGGATCGCACGTTCAGCGTCTCGGCCGCGGCCTTGCACCTCGTGCGCGTTGCCGAGATGTATCAGTGGCAAGAGGACAGGCACCAGGAGACCCACAAATCGGTTGGCGGCTCGGAACAGACGGTAACGACCTACACCTACAAGAAAGTGTGGTCCGATCGGGCGATCAACTCGCAGACCTTCCGGCATCCTGACGGGCACAGCAATCCGCAGAAGCAGTACGAGCGGCTCGACCTGACCGCAGCCGATGCCACGCTCGGCGCGTTCAAACTCAATGGACCGGTGCTCGATCTTCTCCCGACGAGCGCGGCGCTGCAGCTTGATCCGCAGGCCGCTGATCCGATCAAGCCGCGGATCGCGAACGCCCAGATCGTCGATGGCAAGATCTACATCGGCGCAAGCCCGGACAGCCCGCAGATCGGCGACTACAGAATTTCCTACACCTATGCGCCGGTCGGCGCTGTGAGTGTCATCGGCCGGCAGTCCGGCGCGGGGATTGCGTCGTACCAAACCCGGGCGGGCGATCCCCTGTTGCTGGCGGTGCCGGGGGAGCGGCCTGCCGCCGAGATGTTCAAGCAGGCCGAGCGGGACAACATGATCCTGACCTGGGTCATTCGGCTCGGCGGCATCCTGGCCATGTGGCTCGGCGTTTACCTGACGCTGCGGCCGCTCGTTGTGGTCGCTGACGTGGTGCCGTTGATCGGCAGCGTGATCGGTGCCGGCGCCGGAATGGCCGCGCTCGCCCTCACCATGGTCGTCGCCGGGTTCGTGATCGCCTTGGCCTGGTTCTGGTACCGGCCGCTTGTCGGGGCCGCGGTGCTGGCCGGAGGCCTGATCGCCGGCATCGCTTTGCACCGGCTGGCAGGGCGGCGCCGTGCCGCACCCGTCAACGCCCCCGCGGCCTGATTCGGCTCGGCTGCCAGCCCTAGATCGGCCGCATCTGCCATCCAATCGCCTTGGAAAAGGCCGATACGACCGGCCCGAAAAAGGGCTCATGCTATTCGGAGGATCGATGCTTCGGCGGTCTCTGACCTTATGCGGCGGCGCGCTGCTTGCGCTCGCTGTTATCTCGAGTTTGGCGGGCGCGCAGGAGCGCCGCGTACCGGCCTCGCTCGGCCAACTGCAACTCTCGTTCGCGCCGATCGTGCAGCGGGTCGCGCCTGCGGTGGTCAACGTCTACGCCACCCACGTTGTCGAGAACCAGAATCCATTCATGGCCGATCCGTTCTTTCGCCAGTTCTTTGGCAACTCGCCACGCCGCCAAGTAGAGCGATCGCTGGGATCCGGCGTCATCGTCAATCCGGAGGGCCTGATCGTCACCAATTTCCACGTCATTCGCGGCGCGAGCCAGATCAAGGTGGCGCTGTCCGACAAGCGTGAGTTCGACGCCGATATCGTGCTGCGCGATCAGCGCAGCGATCTCGCCGTGCTGCGCATCAAGGGTGCGCATGAACGCTTTCCGACGCTCGAGTTCGGCGATTCCGACAAGCTGCAGGTCGGCGACGTGGTGCTGGCGATCGGCGATCCGTTCGGCGTCGGCCAGACCGTGACCCACGGCATCGTCTCGGCGCTGGCGCGTACCAAGGTCGGCTCGTCCGACTACCAGTTTTTCATCCAGACCGACGCGCCGATCAATCCGGGCAATTCCGGCGGCGCGTTGGTCGACATGAGCGGGCACTTGATCGGGATCAACAGCGCCATCGCGTCGTCGTCAGGCGGATCGGAAGGCATCGGCTTTGCCATTCCGGCGAACTTGGTGCGCGTCGTCGTCGCCTCGGCGGAAAGCGGCAGCTCCGTGGTCAAGCGGCCGTGGCTTGGCGCCAAGCTGCAGGAGGTCACGCCCGATATCGCCGACAGCCTGGGCCTGAAGGTGCCAAACGGCGCGCTGGTGGCGAGCGTTGCCGCGGGCAGTCCGGCCGCGCGCGCCGGCATCAAGACCGGCGATCTTCTCGTGAGCGTCGACGGCGTCGCGATCGAGGACCCGAATGCGTTCGATTATCGTTTCGCCACCAAGCCGCTTGGCGGCACGGCACAGATCGGCCTGATTCGGCAGGGTCGCCAGATGGTCGTTGCCATGGCGTTGCAGCCGCTGCCCGAGACGCCGCGCGACGAAATCGCGATCCGGGCGCACTCGCCGTTCGAAGGCGCCACCGTGGCGAACCTGTCGCCCGCACTGGCCGACGAGTTGCAACTCGATCCGCAAGCCGAAGGTGTCGTTATCACCGCGGTGGCCGACGGCTCGACCGCACAGTCGATCGGCTTCCGGGCCGGCGACATCGTGGTGAATGTCAATAACGAGAAGATCGCGCACTCGGCCGATCTCGAGCGCATCGCCAATTCGGGCAGCCGCTCCTGGCGCATCACCATCCAGCGCGGCAACCAGCAGATTTCGGTGATGTTCAGCGGATAATTTCACCTCTCCCCGCAGGGGGGAGCGCCCGGCGCTTGCGCCGGCTCGGCGCATCGCCCATTTTTGGCGCATGGCCAAACGGGCTGCCCAAACAAGCCTCTTCGCCGCCGCCGGCCTCGACCGCGACGCGCCGCGGCCGCTTGCCGATAAGCTGCGTCCGCAGACGCTCGCCGACGTGGTCGGGCAGGATCATCTGCTTGGAGCGGACGGTGCGCTCACGCGCATGCTGGAGACGCGCTCGCTCGGCTCGCTCGTCTTCTGGGGTCCGCCGGGTACCGGCAAGACAACGGTGGCGCGGCTCCTGGCGCACGCGACCGAACTCTATTTCGAGCAGATTTCGGCGATCTTCTCCGGCGTCGCCGATCTGAAAAAGGTGTTCGAGGCGGCACGCGCGCGGCGCGAAACCGGGCAGGGGACGCTGCTGTTCGTCGACGAAATTCACCGTTTCAACCGCGCCCAGCAGGATTCCTTTCTGCCAGTGATGGAAGACGGCACCATCGTGCTTATCGGCGCCACAACCGAAAATCCCTCATTCGAACTGATTGCGCCTTTGCTGTCGCGGGCGCGCGTCCTGGTATTCAAGCCGCTAGACGAAGCAGCGATTGAAAAACTGCTGGCCCGTGCCGAGGCGATCGAAAACAAGCAACTGCCGCTCGATGCCGAGGCGCGCGCTTCGCTGATCCGAATGGCGGACGGCGATGGCCGCGCCGCACTGACGCTTGCCGAGGAGGTTTGGCGTGCTGCCCGCTCGGGCGAGACGTTCGATGCCGCGGGTCTGGCCGAGGTCGTGCAGCGGCGCGCGCCGATCTACGACAAGAAGCAGGATGGCCATTACAATCTGATCAGCGCGTTGCATAAGTCGGTGCGCGGCTCCGATCCGGACGCCGCGCTTTATTATCTCGCCCGCATGCTCGATGCTGGCGAGGACCCGCTGTATCTCGCGCGCCGCATCGTCCGCATGGCGGTCGAGGATATCGGCCTGGCCGATCCGCAGGCGCTGGTGATCGCCAATGCGGCGAAGGAGGCTTACGACTTTCTCGGCTCGCCGGAAGGTGAACTCGCTATCGCCGAGGCTGTCATCTACGTCGCCACCGCCCCGAAGTCGAATGCGACCTACACGGCGTTCGGCGCTGCCAAGCGCGTCGCCAAGGAGGCTGGTTCGCTCTTGCCGCCGAAGCACATTCTCAATGCGCCCACCAAGCTGATGAAGACCGAAGGCTACGGCTCGGGCTACGAATACGACCATGACAGCGACGAAGCGTTCTCCGGCCAGGATTATTTCCCGGAAAAGCTTGGCCGGCAGAAATTCTACGATCCGCCCGAGCGCGGCTTCGAGCGCGAGATTCGCAAGCGCCTTGAGTACTGGGCGAAGCTGCGGCGAGAGCGGAGCGTCACATGAGAGGTTCCCGCGGACCGCGCCAGCCCGGCGGTGGCAAGCAGATCGCCGGGCCGCGTTTTCAAGATCGCAAGCCTCGACCCCGGCACCCTGAGGTGCTTGGCGCGCAGCGCCGAGCCTCGAAGGGCGACGGCGCGCCCGCTCGGGCCGCATCCTTCGAGGCGCGCCTTGGGCGCCCACCTCAGGATGACGGGCAAAGGACAGACGTTCCCACCGCACCGATGCCAACCAGCGTTCAGAACGTCGCGGTTACCGCCGATGAAGCCGGCATGCGGGTCGACCGCTTTCTTGAAGCGCGGTTTCCGGGCCTGAGTTTTTCCCACATCCAGCGCGTCATCCGCAAAGGCGAGCTGCGGGTTAACGGCAAGCGCACGCAGCCGAAGAACCGGCTTGAGGCAGGGCAGACCGTGCGTATTCCACCGCTGCGGCTCGATGCACCCAAAGAGCCGCGCACGCCGGGCAACGAGGCCGACGACAAGACCCGAGCGTTTCTCAAATCGATCACGCTGTATGAAGACGCTGACGTGCTGGTCTTCAACAAGCCGATGGGGCTCGCGGTGCAGGGTGGCTCCGGTACCACGCGTCATCTCGACGGCATGCTGGAGGTCTATCGCGACGCGCACGGCCAGCGGCCGCGGCTCGTCCACCGGCTCGACAAGGACACCGCCGGCTGCCTGCTCGTCGCCAAGACGCGCTTTGCGGCGGCGGCGCTGGCCAAGACCTTCCGCTCGCGTTCGGCACGCAAGGTGTATTGGGCCTTGGTGGCGGGCGTTCCGAAGGTGCAGCAGGGCCGTGTCTCGACCTTCCTCGCCAAGGAAGAACGCGAAGATGAATCGTTCATGCGCATCGCGCGGCATGGCGAGAAGGGCGCGAGCCATGCCGTAACCTACTACGCGGTGGTCGAAACGTCGGGGCAGCTCTTGTCCTGGCTTTCGCTCAAGCCGGTGACCGGCCGCACCCATCAGCTGCGTGCCCACATGGCCCATATCGGCCACCCGATTGTCGGCGATCCGAAATATTTTTCGATCGAGAACTGGGAGCTGCCGGGCGGCATGCAGAATAAATTGCATCTCCTCGCCCGCCGCATCGTCGTGCCGCATCCGCGCGGCGGGGTCATCGATGCCAGCGCGCCGCTGCCGCCGCACATGCAGCAATCCTGGAACCTGCTCGGCCTTGACGCGTCGCGCTACGACCCGATCGAGGAAGCGCCGGCGGATTAAGCGGGGCACGGACTTAATCCAGTCTGGGAACTGGCGGCCGGCGCTTAAAGTTCTTCAAGAGGTGCAGTCAACGCGACGAAAGTCATGATCAAGCGCATGCGCCCTTTGGGCATGCGGAGCCTAGTTCGCTCTCTGGCGCCGCTCTTCATCCTGTTTCTGAGCGCGTTGGGACCTGCTGTGGCGCAGGGCTATCCCGGCTTTCCCTATACGATCATGGCGCCGACGCACGGTGCCGTCCGCCATCATCGCGGCGAGATACCGAAGGGCATGGCGCGTCGGCATGCCGAGTCCGCGCCGCCAACGTCTGCCCGTCATCATCGGCGCCGGAATATTGCCGTCGCGCGCGGCTCATCTGGCTCGGTTTTGCCGGCTCCGCTGTCGCGCACGCCGCTCATTCCGCCGGAGGGCGGCGACATGGCTGTGGTCCGCGTCGCGCCGGGCGAGCAGGCCCCAACGGCCGTGCCGGGCCTCGCCAACCCGGTTCCCAATCTCCCGCACGGCGCCGAAGCCTTCCAGGACCGCGCCTCGCGCTGCGCCATGCAGCAGGGCCTCTACGGCGTGCCCGGCACCGCCAGCTCGCAATACATGGGCGCGTGCGTGCAGTAGGCTGCGGCTGGCGCGCCTCCTCGGCGCGTTTTATTTTGCCTTGACAGGCAACCAAATGGTTGCATATTGTCGCTATGGAAAGGCAAGGCCTGGATGAGGTGTTCAAGGCGCTGGCCGACGCGAGCAGGCGAGAACTGCTCGACCGGCTGCGCGCCGAAAACGGCCAGACGCTCGGCGAACTCTGCGCGCGGCTCGATATGACGCGGCAGGCGGTGAGCAAACATCTGGCGATTCTGGAAGGGGCCAATCTCGTCGCCACCGTGCGGCGGGGCAGGGAAAAGCTGCACTATCTCAACCCGGTACCGATCCATGAGATCGCCGAGCGCTGGATCGGAAAGTTCGAACGAGATCGCCTTCAGGCCCTGAGCGACATGAAGCAAGCGTTGGAGACAGACCGTGAGTGAGAAACCGAAGTTCGTGTACGTCACCTACATTCGCACCACGCCGGAAAAGCTTTGGGCTGCGCTCACCGATCCGCAAACGATCAGGAAATATTGGTTCAACATCACCGCCGAAAGCGACTGGAAGACCGGTTCGTCATGGTGTCTCAAGTTCGCGGACGGCCGCACGGCCGACATCGGCGAAATTCTGGAAGCCGTTCCGCCGCGGCGGCTGGTGATCCGCTGGCGCAATGAGTTCAAGCCCGAGCTGAAGGCGGAAGGCTATTCGCGCTGCACCATGGAGATCGAGATGGCTGAGTACTATCCGGACTTTGGCGGCAAGGCAGCGAAGCTCACGATCACGCACGAACTGGAAGGCGAGGGCACGAAGCTCATCGAGGCTGTTTCCGGCGGCTGGCCAAAGGTCCTGTCGAATCTCAAATCGCTGCTCGAAACTGGCGACATCGCGTTCCAAAACTGAAGGCATCGGCGTTTCCGCGGACGAACGGCATCCTTCAGATGGAGTAAGGCGATGTCCCAATTCATGGTCCATAGCATTCCTAGCAGCCCTTACGGCCGCGCGGTGTTCGCCGCCCTGGAAGAAAAGCGCGCAGGCTATCGTCTTGCGCCGGTACCGCCGGGCACGCTCAAGGCCGAGCCGCACACCGCGAGGCACCCGTTCGGCCGCGTGCCGGTGCTCGAGCACGACGGCTTCCTGCTCTACGAAACCCAGGCGATCCTGCCCTATCTCGATCGAGTGCTGCCGTCGCCGGCGCTGACGCCTGCCGAGCCGAAGGCGGCTGGCCGCATGGATCAGCTGATGAACATCTGCGACTGGTATCTGTTCCAGGGCGTCGCCAACGTCATCGGGTTTCAGCGCGTCGTCAAACCGCGCCTGCTCGGCCAGCCGGCCGACGAGACCGCGGTCGCTCAGGCCATGCCGAAGGCGCACGCCGTGTTCGAGGAGCTGTCGCGCCTGCTCGGCAGCAGGATGTGCTTCGCCGGCGACGCGGTGAGCCTGGCCGATCTGATGATCGCGCCGCAACTCGACTTTTTCAGCCTCACCCCGGAATGGGCGCCATTGACGGCGCAAAGGACGAACCTTTGCGCGTGGCTTAGCCGCATGAATGACCGGGCCAGCATGAAGGCCACGACCTGGGAGAGGATCGCGCAACTCGCCGCGGCTTGACCGCTTTGAGGTCCGACTTTCCGATGGAGTGAGTTCAACATGAGCACCAGCAAACCGAAATTCGTCTACGTCACCTACATTGCGTCGCCACCCGAAAAGGTCTGGGAAGCCCTGACCGAAGCCGACATCAGCGAGAAATACTGGTTCGGTTATCGGGTCGCCGTCGACGGCAAGGCGGGCGATTACATGACGGCCACGAGCCCGGCCGGCAAGCTTTCGCACCATGATCCCATTATCGAAAGCGATCCGCCGCGCCGGCTCGTTTACGGCTGGAAACCGCTCTACAAGGACCTGCCCGACGAAAGGCCGTCGCGCGTCACCTTCGAGCTCAAGCCGTTCAAGGGGCAGACGCGGCTCACGGTGATCCACGACGAATTCGACGAGGGCAGCAAGATATTCGGAATGATCAGCAAGGGCTGGCCTGCGGTCTTGTCGAGTCTAAAGAGCTTCCTGGAGACCGGCCGCGCGCTCGATCCGAGCTGGAACGAGGAGAAGCAAAAGCGCGCAGCTGAGGCCGGCGCATGATCGACGCAGGCAAATTCAAGCCCAAGACCGTCTACGTGATCTACACAGCCTCCACGGCCGAAAAGGTGTGGCAAGCGCTGACCGCCCCCGAACTGGTCATCAAGCTCGAATCACCCAAGGGCATGATGGACGTGGTGAGGGGGCTTGCTGCGACGAAGCCGTGGCTGGAGGGCTGAACGAAAGGTCGAATCTCCATCTCGCTCATTCCCAGAGCTTGCGAAGACTGGGTCCCCGCCTTCGCGGGGACGAGCGGACGCGGTCGCCTCACCGCAGCGCGGCGTTGATCTTGTCCAGCGATGCCGAGCCGGGGCAAAGGTCCTTCGCCTCGAGCGCGTTAAGCGGCTTCTCGACCGTATTGAGATGGCCGTGCAAGTCGGCGGGGTCCTGCTCGACATAGAGCAGCCCGGTGACGATCTGCCCCTTGGCGGCGTGGTGGTGCAGGAAGGTCATGGCTGCGTTGCGGTCATGCACGTCATACTCGGCGTTGAGCTTGCGCAGCGCCAGAATGGTGCCGTCGTGCTGCTCGACCATCTCCACCGTGCCCGGCGCGTAATCGACATGAATTGGCTGCCGGCCGGTGATGACATCGAGGAAATTGACCGCTTCGTTGTGCTCGCGCACGTAATCGAAGCTCTTGGTCGAGCCGGCGTGATTGTTGAAGGCGACGCAGGGCGAGATCACGTCGATGAAGGCCGCGCCCTGATGCTCGATCGCCGCTTTGATCAGCGGCACCAGCTGCTTCTTGTCGCCCGAGAACGAGCGCGCCACGAAGCTCGCGCCGAGCTGCAGCGCGATGCCGACCATATCGATGGCGTTATCGGAGTTGACGACGCCCCGCTTGGATTTCGAGCCGCGGTCCGCAGTGGCGGAGAACTGGCCCTTGGTCAGGCCGTACACGCCGTTGTTTTCGACGATGTAGACCATGTTGACGCCGCGGCGCATGGAGTGGGCGAACTGGCCGAAGCCGATCGAGGCGGAATCGCCGTCGCCCGAAACGCCGAGATAGATCAGGTCGCGGTTGGCCAGATTGGCGCCGGTGAGCACCGACGGCATGCGGCCGTGCACCGAGTTGAAGCCGTGCGAATTGCCGAGGAAATAATCGGGCGTCTTCGACGAACAGCCGATGCCGGAAATCTTCGCCACGCGATGCGGTTCGATGGACAGCTCGAAGCAGGCTTCGATGATCGAGGCGGTGATCGAGTCGTGGCCGCAGCCGGCGCACAGCGTCGAGACCTTGCCTTCGTAGTCGCGGTGGGTATAGCCGAGCTGGTTCTTCGGCAGCTCGGGATGATGGAATTTCGGCTTGATGACGTAAGTCATGAAACAACCTTCCGGAGCGGCGTCACTTTGAGCTGGTCGAGATGATCGCCGATGGTGCGGGCGATGAAGCGCGCGGTGATCGGCGTGCCGTCATAGTGCAGGATCGGCACCAACCGCACCGGATCGATGCTCAGTTCGTTGACGATCAGCGAGCGCAGCTGGCTGTCGCGGTTCTGCTCGACCACATAGACGAAGTCGTGCTCGGCGATGAAGCTCGAGACGCTGGAGTGGAACGGGAAGGCGCGCACCCGCAGCCGGTCTAGCTCGTGGCCGCGCGCTTCCAGCAGGCCAACAGCCTCATCCATCGCCGGCGAGGTCGAGCCGAAATAGATCACGCCGTATTTGGTCGGCTTGCCGGCATTGGCCTGCAGCGGCCGCGGCACGAGGTCCTTGGCGGTCTCGAACTTGCGCAGCAGCCGCTGCATGTTGTCCTGATAGGCCGGACCTTCCTCGGTGTAGCGCGCGTAGCGGTCACGCGAGGTGCCGCGGGTGAAGTACGAGCCCTTGGTGGGATGCGTGCCCGGATAGGTGCGGAACGGAATGCCATCACCGTCGACGTCGAGATAGCGGCCGAAATCCGTGCCGCTCTGCAGCATCTCCGCGGTCATGACCTTGCCGCGGTCATACTGTTTGGCGTCGTCCCATTTCAGCGAATGGCACAGCCGATGGTTCATGCCGATGTCGAGGTCGAGCATGAGGAAAATGGTGGTCTGCAGCCGCTCGGCGAGATCGAACGCCTGCGCCGCCATTTCGAAGGCTTCGGCCGGATCCTCCGGAAACAGCAATACGTGCTTGGTGTCGCCGTGTGACGCATAGGCGGCGCTGATGATGTCACATTGCTGGGTGCGCGTCGGCATGCCGGTCGACGGCCCGGCGCGCTGCACATCCATGATCACGGCCGGGATTTCGGCGAAATACGACAGCCCGATGAACTCCTGCATCAAGGAGATGCCCGGGCCGGAGGTCGCGGTGAAGGCGCGGGCGCCGTTCCAGCCGGCGCCGATCACGATGCCGATCGAGGCCAGTTCGTCCTCGCCCTGCACGATGGCGTATTTGGCCTTCTTGGTCTCGGGATCGTGACGCAGCCGCTTGCAGTGGCTGGTGAAGGCGTCGGCGAGCGACGACGACGGCGTGATCGGATACCACGCGCAGACTGTGGCGCCGCCATAGACCGCGCCTAGCGCGGCGGCCGAGTTGCCTTCGATGAAGATGCGGTCGCCGACCTTGTCGGCCTTCTGCACGCGCAGGCCGATCGGGCATTTGAGGTTTTGCAGCGCATAGTCGCGGCCGAGATGCAGTGCATGCACGTTCGACGACAAGAGCTTTTCCTTGCCCTTGTACTGTTCGCCGATCAGCTTCTCGATCGTCTTGGGGTCGATGTCGAGCAGCGCCGACAGCGCGCCGAGATAGATGATGTTCTTGAACAATTGCCGCTGGCGCGGATCGCTGTAGGTCGAATTGGTGATGGCGGTGAGCGGCACGCCGATGACGTTGATGTCGTCGCGGAATTTCGACTTCGGCATCGGCTTGGTCGAATCGTAGAGCAGATAGCCGCCGGGTTCGATCGAGGCGACGTCCTTGTCCCAGGTCTGCGGGTTCATCGCCACCATCATGTCGATGCCGCCGCGGGCGCCGAGATGACCGGCCTCGGAGACGCGGACCTCGTACCACGTCGGCAGGCCCTGGATGTTCGACGGGAAGATGTTGCGCGGCGAGACCGGCACGCCCATGCGCAGGATGGAGCGGGCGAACAGCTCGTTGGCGCTGGCCGAACCGGAGCCGTTGACGTTGGCGAAACGAATGACGAAGTCGTTTACGCTGCTGATTGGGTTCGCTGCTGGCATGCTTGATCCGCGTGAGTCATGTCGATGAGATATTTTTGCATGTCCCAGGCGCCGGTCGGACAGCGTTCGGCGCACAGGCCGCAATGCAGGCACACGTCCTCATCCTTCACCATGACGCGGCCGGTTTTCAGATCGTTGCCGATGTAGAGATCCTGGCTGTGATTCTTAGCCGGCGCCTGCAGCCGCGAGCGCAAGTCGAGTTCGTCGCCGTTCTGGGTGAAGGTGATGCAGTCCATCGGGCAGATGTCGACGCAGGCGTCGCACTCGATACAGAGCTGGCCGGTGAACACCGTCTGCACATCGCAGTTCAGGCAGCGCTCGGCTTCCTTCAGCGCCAGTTCGACGTCGTAGCCGAGTTCGACCTCGGCCTTGATGTCGCGCAGCGCTACGACCTTGTCACGATGCGGCACGCGATAGCGCTGATCGGGCGCGATCTCGTTGTCGTACGACCACTCGTGGATGCCCATCTTCTGGCTGCTGATCTTGACCTGCGGCGCCGGACGGACGTTCACGTCCTCGCCGCGGCAGAAACGGTCGATCGAGATCGCGGCCTCTTGGCCGTGCGCCACCGCCCAGATGATGTTCTTGGGTCCGAACGCGGCATCGCCGCCGAAGAACACTTTCGGGTTGCTCGACGCCATCGTCTTCGGATCGACCTTGGGCATGTCCCATTTGTCGAATTCGATGCCGCAGTCGCGCTCTATCCACGGGAACGCATTTTCCTGGCCGACCGCGACCAGCACGTCGTCGCAGGGAAAATGCTCGTCGGGATCGCCGGTAGGAACCAGATTGCGCCGGCCCTTGGCGTCGTACTCCGCTTTGACTTTCTCGAACGTCACCCCGGTGAGCTTGCCGTTGTCGTGGGTGAATTCCTTAGGCACCAGGAAATTGAGGATCGGGATGTCCTCGTGAATGGCGTCGTCCTTTTCCCATGGGGATGCCTTCATTTCCTCGAAACCGGAACGGACGATGACTTTCACATCTTCGCCGCCGAGCCGGCGCGAGGAGCGGCAGCAATCCATTGCGGTATTGCCGCCGCCGAGCACGATCACGCGCTTGCCGATCTTGTCGATGTGGCCGAACGAGACGCTCGACAGCCAATCGATACCGATGTGGATATTCTTGGCCGCTTCCTTGCGGCCCGGAATCTCAAGGTCGCGCCCGCGCGGCGCACCGCAGCCGACGAAGATGGCGTCGTAGTTCTCGTTAAGCAGCGCCTTCAGGCTGTCGATGCGCTTGCTGCCGATGAACTCGATGCCGAGATTGAGGATGTAGCCGCACTCCTCGTCTATCACGGTTTCCGGCAGGCGGAATTTCGGAATCTGCGTCCGCATCATGCCGCCGGATTTCGGATCCTGATCGAACACCACGCACTCGTAACCCATCGGGGCGAGGTCGCGCGCCACTGCAAGAGAAGCGGGACCGCCACCGACCAGAGCGATGCGCTTGCCGTTTTTCATTCTCGCCGGCTTGGGCAGGCGGCCGCTTATGTCGTCCTTGAAGTCGGCGGCGACGCGCTTCAATCGGCAGATTGCCACCGGCTCCTTCTCGACGCGGCCGCGCCGGCAGGCCGGCTCGCACGGCCGGTCGCAGGTCCGTCCCAGAATGCCGGGGAAGACGTTGGATTCCCAATTGATCATGTAGGCGTCGCTGTAGCGGCCTGCGGCGATCAATCGGATGTATTCGGGAACCGGCGTGTGCGCCGGGCAGGCCCACTGACAATCAACCACTTTGTGGAAATAGTCGGGGACCGAAATGTCGGTAGGTTTCATTGACTCCTCTTGCACGCAGCGCCCGCTGACGATTTGCGCGGTAAGCACGCTGCTGCCGGGATCGGCCGCCCCACGGTCTGGTCCCGTCGTCGATTCCGGGCCGGGATACTAGTCGAGGGGACAGGCGATTGCCACCGCTTGTCTTTGTTATAACAGGGTTTTGTCGGAGGTGGTTGCCTTGGAGCTACACCCACATCCGCGGGTGTTTTGCGGCCTGGCAGGGCGGCTGACGCGCCGGCCCCGGGAGGTAAAGGCAAAGGCTTGAATATATTGACAATTTTATGTCAGCCATGGCCGGGGCCAGGCGAGGGGAACCGGCGGCTTAACCCTATATTTTGGTCATGGTGAAGAGTGCGATGCCCGAACCGTTCGAAGACCAGCCCGAAAATCCCGTGGAGGCGGCGCGGCGGGCGGTGCGCCCGGCCCCGCGGCGCCGGTTCTACGCCAAGGTCGCGACCGCTCCCGTGGCCGAGGGCTACGCCGTTGAACTCGATGGCAAGCCGCTGCGCACGCCTGCGCGCCGCGCGCTGGCTGCGCCGAACCTGGCGCTGGCGGAAGCCATCGCGGCCGAGTGGGATGCCCAGCACGAACTGATCGAGCCGGCCAAATTGCCGCTGACCCGGCTCGCCAACTCGATCATCGACGGCGTTGTCGATCAGCCGGGCCCGGTCGCCGCCGAGATCGCCAAGTATCTTGCTTCTGATTTGCTGTTCTACCGGGCGACCAACCCGGCCCAACTCGTCGCGCGGCAGCAACAACACTGGGATCCGGTTTTGGACTGGGCTGCCCAATCCCTCGGCGCGCGCTTCACGCGCACGGAAGGGGTCATCCATGTGGCCCAGCCGCAAGTGGCGATCGACGCTGCGCGCGCCGCCATTCCGGACGATGCATGGCGTCTCGGCGCCGCGCATGCGGCCACGACCCTGACCGGTTCGGCGCTGATCGCGCTCGCGCTCGTGCGCGGGTGTCTGTCCGCCGCCGCCGCGTGGCAGGCCGCCAATGTCGATGAAGACTGGAACATGGAGCAGTGGGGCCGCGATGAACTGGCGCTCGAGCGCCGCGCGTTTCGTTTCGCGGAATTGCAGGCGGCGGCGACGGTGCTGGCTGCAGTTTCCGGCTAAGG
This sequence comes from uncultured Alphaproteobacteria bacterium, assembly GCA_963729965.1. Taxonomy (GTDB): domain Bacteria; phylum Pseudomonadota; class Alphaproteobacteria; order Rhizobiales; family Xanthobacteraceae; genus BOG-931. Next base: position 452,328 of record CAVSPX010000014.1, on the reverse strand, counting down.
CCGTCGCCAAGCGCTACCACTTTGCTGCAGCTTTTTACCTTCTGGAAAAAGAGGCGACGCGCCATGGCGAAAACCCACCGCGAAATCGCAATAGAAGAAATGCTCGGAACCGTCGAAGAAGCGATGAGCCAGGTTATCGACTGGTGGGGAGAACTGCCGCCACCGATGAAAGAAGCGATCCGAGCGTTTCGCGTCCGTCTTGAGGCGGCGATTGATTCCGTGGAATTTGTCAGGAAAGGCGCTTGATCGGGAAGCGCACGAAACCGACCATGGGAAAGGCCCTGCCTGATGTGGCTGCCGGGCAGGCGCGGCGTGCTCGAAACATTACCGCAGCCGCTAAGATTTTAGAGATCGTCGCGCGTCAATTTTAGATAATTTCCCTGACAATCGTCCGATCGTGGGCCGGCAGAGCACTTTGCCCTGCGGCGCGGATCGGAGTTTGCGATGGCCGATTTATGGGCCGACTGGCTTGAGGCGCTGCGTTTCGGGTGCGAAGCACAAAGCGTGATTTCCGCGCGCTTGATGCTGTTCGCATCGGGCGCTCCGGATGCGGCGACGGAAGCCGGGCGCGATCTCAGAAAAGATCGCGGCGTTTTCAGACGCGCAATTCGCCGCCGAACGCGCGCTGGCCGATGGACTCGGATTTTATGCGGCCGCGCAACACGCCTATGCGCCGCTGCGGCAAGCCGTCCACGCCAACAGCGCGCGGCTTTCGGGCGTGCCGCATTAGCCGGGTACCAATTTAGTAAAATCGCGGCTACCCGCCCGTCACACTCATGTGGCGCGAGAGCGCCGGGCGCTGGTGGCGGCGGTCGATGATGAAATCGTGGCCTTTGGGCTTGCGCGCGATCGCCTCGTCGATAGCGGCGAACAACAGATCGTTACCCTCGGAGGCGCGCAGCGGCTTGCGCAGGTCGGCAGCGTCTTCCTGGCCGAGGCACATGTAGAGCGTGCCGGTGCAGGTGACGCGCACGCGATTGCACGACTCGCAGAAATTGTGCGTCAGCGGCGTGATGAAGCCGAGCAAGCCGCCGGTCTCGGTGACGCGCACGTAGCGCGCCGGGCCGCCGGTGCGATAGTCGACGTCGTCGAGTGTGTAGCGTTCCGCAAGCCGCGCCCGCACCATCGACAGCGGCAGATACTGATCGAGGCGGCCTTCGCCGATTTCGCCGAGCGGCATCACTTCGATTAGGGTCAGATCCATGCCGCGGCCGTGCGCCCAATCGATCAACCGGGGAAATTCATCGTCGTTGACGCCTTTGAGGGCGACCGCATTGATCTTGATTTTCAGACCGGCGGCCTGCGCGGCGTCGATGCCGCCGAGCACCTGATCGAGCGAGCCCCAGCGAGTGATGGCGCGGAATTTGTCGGCGTCGAGCGTGTCGAGCGACACGTTGATGCGCTTGATGCCGTGCGATTTCAGCTCTTGCGCGTATTTGGCAAGCTGCGAGCCGTTCGTGGTCAAGGTCAGTTCGTCGAGCGCCCCGGACTGCAGGTGGCGCGACAGCGAGCCGACAAGCGTCATGATGCCGCGCCGGACCAGCGGTTCGCCGCCGGTGAGGCGCAGCTTGCGCACGCCACGCGCGACGAACGCCGAACACAGCCGGTCGAGTTCTTCCAGCGACAGCACGTCGGCCTTCGGCAGGAACGCCATGTTCTCGGCCATGCAATAGACGCAGCGGAAGTCGCAGCGGTCGGTCACCGAGACGCGCAAATAGGAGATGTTGCGACCGAACGGATCGACCAACGACGCCCGCTTGCTCGCCGCGCCGAACTCGTCCGGCACGGCGTGATCTATGTTGGCTTGGTTCGCTTTCACGCTGTTCACTAACATACCGCCGACGCGGTTCCTGCACGCCTAAATGCGCACGAGGTTTAGATAATCATTTATTCTGCCGAATGAACCCTTGTTCGTCCAGGACGCCAAGCACACGCGGCGATGCGCCGGCACCAGACCGGTCAGCATGCTGCGGCGCCGAGCGTCACTGCGTCTTGGGCGGCGGCGGGAACGCCGGGTCCGAAGGCGGCGGCGGGCCGGGCGGGGGAGGCGGCGGCGCCATCCCTGGCGGCGGGGCAGCGCGGTGCGGCGGTGGCGGCCTGTGGGCAACAGTCCGGCGCGGTCGAGGCCTGCGCATCGGCCTGGGTGGCGCAACCGGCTGCAGCGTGACTTGCACCGGATTGGGGACCAGGGCCGGCGGCGGGGCGGATTCCCAGAATGAATGGTCCGGTACGTCGCCGACGGTGACCTGCACCGTCTGCGGAACAAACCCGATTTTGGTGATCGTCACCGTCTGGGGTTCCGACGGCACCGGGATGGCGCACGGAGTCAGACAGGTCTGGCCTTGCGCCGTGCGCACGTCAGCGCCGGGCGGGTCGGATACAAATTGCAGCGGCTGGGACTGCGAAGATGGCTTCGATGACAGCCAGTCGGGCGCCCAATCCGGCATGGCCGAACAACCTGCGAGCGCAAGGCTCGCGATCAGCGTGCCAACGACGAGTTTGACGCGCGACGTTGCGCGTGAGACTTTGACGCGAGACTTTACGCGAGACATGGCCCTCTCCGTCCCCGAAACGTAAATTAAGCCCCCTGCGAGCATGGGTAAAGCGCGGAACGATAGCCCGGGCAAGCGGTTACGGCGCTGGCGATGTACCCGGCAGCTCGGAAATGCGCTAAGGCGCGCTGGGTCGGCTGAGAAAGGTTAACGAATTGAATACGTTAAGGATTGCGCCGGCTACGCAAGGCAAATGCCAGACACCGTTAACGATAATTGCAGGGTTTTGGCAAGCGTGGTGTGGCGAGGTCCCGGGCTACCTTTTCGGCGGCAAGAGTTGGCTGATGGCCGAGGGCAACTCGGAAAAAGCGCTGATGACCCGGTCCGGATGCAAACTTTCAATCGGCACATCGGTGTAGCCGAAGTCGACCGCGATGACGGGAATACGGGCCGCGCGAGCCGTGTGAATATCGGTTTTCGAATCTCCGATCATGATGGCGCGGCTGGGCTCGCCGCCGGCGCGGCGCACCGTCTGCCAAAGAATCTCCGGATCGGGCTTGGTCGCCCCGAACGTGTCCGGTCCGCAGATCGCGGCAAAACGCTGGGTCAGGTTGAGTGCTTCCAGGAGCCGCAACGACAGCCATTCGAGCTTGTTGGTGCAGACGGCAAGCTTGAGGCCGGCGGCGGTGAGGTCGTCGAGCATCGGCTCCAATCCCAGAAAAGGCCGCGAACGGTCGGCGATGTGCTCGGAATAGTAGGCGATGAACGCGGTATAAAGACGGTCCATTTCCGCCGGTGCCGCGTCGCGTCCTTCGGCCGCAAGCGCCCGCCGGATCATGACCTGCGCGCCGCCGCCGATCAGATTTCGGGCCGTGCCATAGGGGACTTCCGGCAGGCCTTCCTGCGTCAGAATAAGATTGAGGGTATGAATGAGATCAGGCGCCGTATCGATCAGGGTGCCGTCGAGGTCGAACACGATGGTGCACATGACGCCCGCCTACCGGCCCCGGGGGCGGGGTGCAAGCGCCGCACCGGTCATTTGCCCTTTTCGCTAGGCGCTACCCGGGAAGGGCGCTAGTTTCCGCAACAAATTGCCGGCGGGCTGGAGGCTTTTTTCGCGGTGCCAATGGACATCGAAGCGCAAAAACGCGCCGCCGCCGGCCGTGCCTTGGAGTATTTGCGTCCGGGCATGCGGCTTGGGCTTGGTACCGGCACAACCGCCCGCTACCTGATCGAGCTTTTGGGCGAGCGCGTTCGCGCCGGGCTCAAAGTAACAGCGGTGCCAACCTCGGAGGCTACCCGCGCGCAGGCGGAGCAGGTGGGGATCGCACTGACCACGCTCGACGAGACGCCGGAGCTCGATCTCACCATTGACGGTGCCGACGAGATCGCGCCGGACCTCACCCTGATCAAGGGTGGCGGCGGCGCATTGTTGCGCGAAAAGATCGTGGCCTCGTCCTCGTCGGAGATGATCGTGATCGCCGATGAGTTGAAATGGGTACAGACATTGGGCCGCTTTCCGTTGCCGATCGAGGTCGCCCCGTTCGGGGCCACTGTGACCCAGCGGGCAATCGAGAACAGTGCCGCCCTGATCGGCTGCCCGGGCACCGCGCCGCTGCGCAAGGCGCAAAACGGCCATGCTTTTGTCACGGATGGCGGGCACTGGCTCGTCGACGCCCACTTGCAGCGCATTGCCGACCCGCAGGTGCTGGCCGCGCGATTGTCTGCAATCCCGGGCGTCATGGAACATGGCCTGTTTATCGGTCTGGCGCGGACTGCCATTCTGGCGGGGCCGGGCGGGATACGTGTCGTCGAACGGCCTTGACCTTCATCCTGCAAAGGGAGTGCGCTCCATGATCGCCGGTCTGTCCATGCGCCATTCGTCCATTGGCGGATTTCTGATGAGCCGTTTGTTGCCCCGCCACATGCTGGCTGCTCTCCTGGCGCTTGCCATGATGGGCGCGGCCAGGCCGGTGCTGGCGCAAACCGCGACCCCGTCTCCAAACGCCATTTTGATCGCGAAGCAGATCATCGAGATCAAGGGCGTTAAAAACCTGCTCGATCCGTTGGTCCGAGGCGTGGTTGAGAAGGTCAAGAACCAGTTCATGCAGACGAATTTCATGTACGCCAAGGATCTCAACGAAATCGCGGCCCAGCTCATGAAACAATATGAGCCGCGTACCTCCGAGCTGGTGGATCAAAGCGCCCGCATCTATGCCACCCATTTCACCGAGGCTGAGCTCAAGCAAATTCTGGCATTCTATCAGACACCGGTTGGCCGCAAGATGATCGTGGAGGAGCCGCGGGCGCTCGATCAGACCATGGCCAATGCGGGCGTCTTCGGTGACAAGCTGGCAGATGAGATCATTGCGAAATTTCGCGACGAAATGAAAAAGCGCGGGCATGACATCTGACATGTCGGATTATGACGTCGATCTTTTCGTTATCGGGGGCGGTTCCGGCGGCGTGCGCGCCGCGCGGATTGCCGCGCAGCATGGTGCCCGCGTTATGCTCGCCGAGGAATATCGCCTCGGCGGCACCTGCGTGATCCGCGGCTGCGTGCCGAAGAAGCTTCTGGTCTACGCGTCGCGCTTTCACGGCGAGTTCGAGGATGCGTCCGGCTTCGGCTGGACCGTGGGGCATGTCTCGTTCGACTGGCCGACGCTGATTGCCAATAAGGACAAGGAGATCGGGCGGCTCGAGACGGTTTACGGCAGGCTCCTTGATAATTCCGGCGTCAAGGTCGCAAAGCACCGCGCCACCATCGTCGATCCACACACAGTACAGGTCGCGAATGGCGATCGCGTGCGCGCCGCCTACATCCTGGTCTCGACCGGGGGAACGCCAAGTTACGGCAATGACATTCCAGGGCTGGAGCACGCCATCTCGTCGAACGAGGCGTTTCATCTGCCGGAGCTGCCGCGCCGCATCGTCATCCAGGGCGGCGGCTACATCGCTGTCGAGTTTGCGGGCATCTTTGCCGGCCTCGGGTCGCATGTGACGCTGGTCTATCGCGGCGAAAATATTTTGCGCGGATTCGACGACGATGTGCGGACGCATTTGCGCGCCGACATGGAAAAGCACGGCATCCGGGTCGTCACCGGACTCACCATTGCGGCGATCGAAAATCCGGGCGAGCATTTTTCGGTCAGACTTTCCAACGGCAATCATCTGACCGCCGACAAGGTGATGTTCGCGACCGGCCGTGTGCCGAATGTCAAAAAACTTGGGCTTACGGAGGCCGGCGTCCAGCTTGCCAAGAACGGCGGCGTTGCGGTCGATGAATATTCGCGCACCAGCGTTCCCAGCATCTACGCGGTCGGCGATGTGACCAACCGCATCAACTTGACGCCAGTCGCCATTCGCGAAGGCCACGCCTTTGCCGACACGGTGTTCGGCGGCAAGCCGACGATCGTCGATCACACCAACGTGCCGACGGCGGTGTTCTCCGAGCCCGAAGTCGGCGTCGTCGGCCTGACCGAGGCGCAGGCCCGCGCCGAGCTGCAGCAGACCGACATCTACAAGTCGATGTTCCGGCCGGTCAAGGCGACACTGTCCGGCCGCGACACCACCGTGCTCTTGAAGCTTGTCGTCGATGGCCGAAGCGACCGGGTGGTCGGCTGCCATATTGTCGGCGAAGGCGCCGCTGAAATGGCCCAGGTTGCCGCGATTGCGATCAAGATGCGCGCCTCCAAAGCTGATTTCGACGCCACCATGGCGCTGCACCCGACGGCCGCCGAGGAGCTGGTCACCATGCGGACGTGCAGCGCCAGCTACGCCCGCGCCGCCGCCGAATAGAGGCGAAAAACCCCCGTTTTTTACGTGTTTGCTGGACTGTCGCGGCTTACAGCCAGCGTGTATAAGTATGGCAACGAAGCATTAGCCCGTCATCCTGAGGTGGTCGCGCAAAGCGCGGCCCTCGAAGAATGCGGCCGAGGCGCTGGGGCTATCGCCCTTCGAGGCTCGCTTCGCTCGCACCTCAGGGTGACGGAATTTGGAGACGTGTCATGTCTATGCGGTCCAATTCGGCCAAATGGGGCCCGGATTCCTGGAGAGCAAAGCCGGCATTGCAGATGCCGGATTATCCCGACCCCAAGGCGCTGGCCGAAGTTGAAGCGCAGCTAGCAACCTTCCCGCCGCTGGTATTTGCCGGCGAAGCCCGCAACCTGAAAAAGGCGCTGGCCCAGGTCGCGGCCGGCGAAGCCTTCCTGCTGCAGGGCGGCGATTGCGCGGAGAGCTTCGCCGAGCATGGCGCCAACAACATTCGCGATTTCTTCCGCCTGTTTTTGCAGATGGCGGTGGTGCTGACCTACGCGGCGGCGTCGCCGGTGGTGAAGGTCGGCCGCATCGCCGGCCAGTTTGCCAAGCCCCGCACCTCGCCGGTGGAAAAGCGCGGCGGCGTCGAACTGCCGGTCTATCGCGGCGACATCATCAACGGCACCGAGTTCACCGCCGAGGCACGCATTCCCGACCCGCGCCGGCAGGTTGAGGCTTACCGGCAGTCGGCGGCGACGCTCAATCTGTTGCGCGCCTTCGCCACCGGCGGGTATGCCAATTTGCAGAACGCGCATCAGTGGATGCTGTCGTTCGTCAAGGACTCGCCGCAGTCGAAGCGTTATCAGGATCTCGCCACTCATCTCACCGACGCGCTCAACTTCATGCGCGCTTGCGGCATCAATCCGGAATCGCATCCAGAAATGCGAACCACCGATTTCTTCACCAGCCACGAGGCGCTACTGCTCGGCTACGAGCAGGCTTTTACGCGGGTCGATTCGACGACCGGCGACTGGTACTGCACCTCGGGTCACATGGTTTGGATCGGCGACCGTACCCGGCAGGCCGACCACGCTCATGTTGAATATTGTCGCGGTATAAAAAATCCGCTGGGTCTCAAGACCGGTCCGACCCAGAAAGTCGACGAGCTGCTGCGGCTGATCGACATTCTCAACCCCGACAACGAGCCCGGCCGGCTGACGCTGATCTGCCGCGTCGGCGCCGACAAGGCTGCCGAGCTTTTGCCGGCGTTCGTGCGTGCGGTAAAGCGCGAAGGCCGCAACGTCGTGTGGTCGTGCGATCCGATGCACGGCAACACCATCACGTCGGTGACCGGCTACAAGACCCGTCCGTTCGACCAGATTCTCAAAGAGGTCCGGACGTTCTTTCAAGTTCACGCCGCCGAAGGCACCGTGGCCGGCGGCGTGCATCTGGAAATGACCGGGCAGAACGTCACCGAATGCACCGGCGGCGCGCGCGCCATCAGCGACGAAGATCTGACCGACCGTTATCACACGGTGTGCGATCCTCGGCTCAATGCCGAGCAGTCGCTCGATCTGGCGTTTTTGTTGGCGGATCTGCTGAAATCGGAGCGCGAGCGCAAGGAAAAGCCGCTGCCGGCGGTCGCGGCGCTATAGCGCGGCCGTCCGTTTTCTTTACCGGACGCTCACCAAACATCAGCCGTTTACGAAGTGCTCATGCTGATGCGTGGTGCCGCGCGGGAGTAAAGGAATGCGCAAATAATTTGAATCAAACTCTCTGCGTCAGAACAAAAAATAAAAGACGCAGGGGTGTGCCGTGCCAGTACGAAAGTATTTACCGTGTATTTTCGCTGCCATCTGTTTGAGCGCGGCTCCGGCGTTCGCGGCCGATATGGACGCGACACCTTGGCTGGCGCCGGCTCCGGACAGCGCGCCGCCCGCGTTCGGCGATCCTTTCGAGTCGTTCGCCATGCGAGCCGACGCGACCCGGATCGATTGGCGCGGCTTTTATGTCGGCGGCCAGTTCTCCTACAGCGACGGCAGCGCCGATTTCAGCAATTCGACGCAGGGTCCAATCGCGTACAGCCTGCGCAACACGACACTCGAGGCGACGTTCGCGCCGTCGACCTGGCAGCTGCTGGGCACCGGCGATCATAGCGCGGCCGGCTATGGCGGCTTCGTCGGCTACAACACCGTGTACCTTGCGCCGACCGCAAAAATCGTGTTCGGCGTCGAGGCCAACTGGGATCAGGCCTCGCTTTCGATCTTTGCGCCGAGTTCGCCGCTCACGCGCGTGGTGCCGGACGGCTCGAATACGGTCAGCATTACCGGCAGCGGTTCGGTGACGGATTTGGATTTCGGCACTTTGCGGGCGCGCGCCGGCTGGGCGGTTGGCAACTTTCTGCCGTATGCCTTCGCGGGTCTCGCGGTAGGCCAAGCCAACGTCAACATTGCCGAAACCACCACAGTGATCCAGAAAACACCGCCCGGGACCTTCGTGTTTCCCGCCACGGCCGGAAAGAACAACGAGTGGCTCTACGGTTTCACGGTCGGCGGCGGTCTCGATTACGCCCTGACGCACCACATCTTCGTGCGCGGCGAATATGAGTACGTCCAGTTTCAATCGATCGCGGGCACCAACATCGACGTCAACACGGTCCGTCTCGGCGCCGGCATCAAGTTCTAGGGCGAGACGGCCGCTGGTTCGGAACCCATTGCCCGGCTGGCTTATCCGGCGCTAGACCTGCGGCATGAACGAACGTCCCGCTGACCGTCTCGCCATCGCCGTGGCGCAGCTTAGCCCGGTGGTCGGCGACATCTCCGGCAATTTGGAGCGCGCGCGCAAGGCACGCCTTGTCGCCGCCCGCGACGGCGCCGATCTTGTCGCCTTTTCCGAACTCTTCATCGCCGGCTATCCGCCGGAGGATCTGGTTCTCAAGCCCGCGTTTCAGGCCGCCTGCCGCGCCGCGATCGAGACGCTGGCCCGCGAAACCGCCGATGGCGGGCCCGGCGTGCTGATCGGTACGCCCTGGGTCGAGGACAACAACCTTTACAACGCCTATGCGCTGCTGGCGGCAGGCCGGATCGCGGCGATCCGCTTCAAGGTCAACCTGCCGAATTACGGCGTGTTCGACGAAAAGCGCGTGTTCGCGACCGGTCCGGTGCCGGGTCCGGTGAGCTTTCGCGGCGTGCGTTTCGGGCTGCCGATCTGCGAGGATACCTGGACCGAGTTCAGGCGATTACGAGAATGTGGTCGAGTGTCTGGCCGAAACCGGTGCCGAAATTTTGCTGGTGCCGAACGGTTCGCCCTACTGGCGCGACAAGAGCGATGTCCGCCTCAATGTATCCGTGGCGCGTGTCACCGAATCAGGCCTGCCACTGCTTTACATCAATCAGTTCGGCGGCCAGGACGAACTTGTTTTCGATGGCGCCTCGTTTGCGCTCAATACCGACCGGTCGCTCGCCTGCCAGCTCCCGGCGTTTGTCGAGGCCGTGGTCACGACGCACTGGTCGCGCACCGCATCCGGCTGGCGTTGCGCGCAGGGGCCGCTGGCGGAGCCACTTGCGGCCGACAATGCCGATTACACCGCCTGCATGATCGGCCTGCGCGACTACGTCGAGAAAAATGGTTTCCGCGGAATCGTGCTCGGGCTTTCCGGCGGCATTGATTCGGCGCTGTGTGCGGCGCTCGCCACCGACGCGCTCGGCGCTGCGCGGGTTCGCTGCGTCATGCTGCCATACCGCTACACCGCGCAGGAATCACTCGACGATGCGGCTGCGATCGCGCATGCGCTCGGCGTGCGCTACGACATCGTGCCGATTGAGAGCGCCGTCGTGGGCATCGAGCAGACGCTGGCCGGTCTGTTCGCCGGGCAAGCGCGCGATGTCACCGAGGAAAATCTGCAAGCACGCGCCCGCGGCACAATTCTGATGGCGATCTCCAACAAATTCGGCCTGATGGTGGTGACGACCGGCAACAAGTCGGAAATGTCGGTCGGCTACGCCACGCTGTACGGCGACATGAACGGCGGCTTCAACCCGATCAAGGATATCTACAAGACCGAAGTCTATCGGCTGGGTTGGCTGCGCAATCACTGGAAGCCGGAGGGTGCGCTCGGACCGGACGGAATCGTGATTGTCGAGAACGTGTTGACCCGCGCGCCGAGCGCCGAACTGCGCGAAAACCAGACCGATCAGGATTCACTGCCGCCCTACGACGTACTCGACGCTATCCTGTCGCGACTGGTCGAAGGCGAAGAATCGACCGCGAGCATCATCGCCGCCGGTTTCGACCGCGACACGGTGCTCAAGGTGGAGCGGATGCTCTACCTTGCCGAATACAAGCGCCGGCAGGCGGCCCCGGGCGTCAAGGTGACATTGAAGAATTTCGGACGCGACCGCCGTTATCCGATCGTGAACCGGTTTCGCGATCCGGGCACGCCCCCGCCCGAGCCCGATCGTTCGCTGCTTGCGGGCCCGATCCTCCCCAAGGCCGGCGCCGCCGATCTTGGATGATTTCTTCCCGAGTTCAGAAACCCTGATTCGTTGTTGATGGTGTCATCACCCGCGAAGGCGGGGCATGACAGGTCGTGTTTACTGCTGCGACAGGAACGGCGGTCCGACGACGCGGACCTTGCGGTTTTTAGGATCGGTCTCGGTCTGACCGCCCGAGCCGCTGCTCTGCGGTACAGGCGTCGCGTGGGGCGTTGCGGCGGCACCGCCAACCGGTGGCTTGGCCGTGCCGGGAATCCGCGTCAAGGCCTTCTCGTTCTGGTCGGTGACGACGATGTCGCCGCTTTCCAGCGTGCTGGAATCGTCGGCGTTGCGCAGCGCCTGCGCCCAGGTCTGGCCCGGGGCGCGGCATGAGCAGCCCGACACGATTTCCTTGCGATAGCGGAACGCGTTGGGCAGCGCGGTGTAGGGCGCGTTGCCTTCGGCCGAAACCGCCTGTTCGATCTGCTCACCGGGATTATGATAGGTGTAGAGCTGGACCTGCGCTGCTGGACAGAGCCGCTGGCAGGTCTGCGCATCGGCCGCGAACCGGCTCGGCACCGTCGAATACGAAATCGGGAAATAAAAGCCGTCGCAGGTGCGCACGCAGACGGTGCGATAGGTGCCGGCTGGGCCGCCATTATCGCCGGGGTTGACGATGGTGCCGCCGCCAAGCAGCGCTTCAAAGAAGCCTTGCGGACCGGCGGCGCGCGCGGCTGCGGTGTATTGGGCGCCGCAATTGTTCTGCGCCAGCTGGCCGATCACCACGTTGCGCTGGTTTTGCTGATCGTTGTTGCCGCTCTTGAGCTGCTCGACCTGGCTCGTCATCTGGTCGAGCTTGCTGCGCATCTCATCGATCTGCGAATTGACCGGCCCGCATTGCGGTGAGAAGCCGGAGAACAGCGAGAACAAACCCTGGCTGGCGCAACCCATTCTGCGCGCGCGCTCCGTTGCGCGGTCGATGTCTGCCTGCTGCTTGGCGATCGCATCCTCGTCGCGCCTGATCTGGTCGGCGAGCGGCGAATTGGCGGCGCTGGAATTCAGCGAAGCGAGTTGGGCCTCAAGCCGTACGCAGACGGGCGACGTTCCGGGCGCGGCCTGCGCCGCCGGGTAGCCCTGAGCCGGGGGCGGCGGAGCCGGCTGGCCTTGCGCCGGGTAGGGCTGCTGCGCCGGATAGGGACGGGCTTGCGCCGGATAAGGCTGCTGCGCCGGATAGGGCTGCTGGGCAGGGTAGGGTTGCTGCGCCGGGTAGGGCTCGGACGGGTACGGCTGCTGCGGATAGCCTTGCCCGGAGGCGGAAACCGACAGCGCGAGCGCGCCCAGCGCGGCAAAAATCGCAGTTTGGCCGAGGCCGCGCGTAAGTTTGGTCATTCAGAGCCCCGACCCACCGGCAAATTCTGGAATCGCCGGATCAAGCCGCCCAATGGTGACGAAAGCATGACCGCATGCCGCAAGCGGAAAGAGCCCGGCAAGTCGAGCTATTCCGCGTCGGGCTGATTTTCCGGCCGCGCCCGATCGAAGGCCGGCAGCTTGAGACAGGCAGCGTCGACGCCGAGGATCTTCGGGAACTTGTCGAGCGGCACCTTGAGGCGGCGCGCATTGGCAACCTGCGGCACCAGGCAGACATCGGCGAGCGTGACGGCGTTGCCATACGCATAGGGGCCGGGCGCGATCAGCGCCTCGACGGCTTCGAAGCCCTCGAGCACCCAATGATGGTACCACGTATCGATCGCGCTCTGCTCCTGGCCGAGCTGATGTTTCAGATAGCGCAGCGGTGAGGTGTTGTTGAGCGGATGAATATCGCAGGCGATGATCTCCGCCAGCCCGCGCACCTTGGCGCGCGCCACAGGATCTTTCGGCAACAGCGGCGGTTCGGGGTGGGTCTCATCGAGATACTCGATGATGGCGATCGATTGGATCAAGGTGTCGCCGTTATCGGTGATGAGCGCGGGCACCCGCATTTGCGGATTGATGGCGCGATACTCCGGCCGCCGGTTGTGGCCGCCGTCTTTGATCAAATGAACACCCACGGTGTCGTAACTCAGTCCCTTGAGATTGAGCGCGATGCGCACGCGATACGCGGCCGACGACCGGAAATAGGAATAGAGTTTCATGTTGGCTCCATCTCGTCATTCCGGGCGCGCCGAAGGCGCGAACCCGGAATCCATAATCACAAGCTTTCAAGTTGGTACTCAAGCGCTCGTTCTGCAGCTGTCGTGGTTATGGATTCCGGGTTCGACGCTACGCGTCGCCCCGGAATGACTATTCCTCTTGGTCCATCTCCTGCTCCGTCTCGGCGACGAGCTGCGCCGATTGGTCGGTCAGGCGTGCGACCGCCCGATTGAAGGCTTCACGATCCGCCGGCGTTAGAATCTCAGTCAGCCGGCGAGCGAAGTCGAGCGCATGCGGCGACACTTCTTCATACATCGCCCGCCCGCCGGCGGTGAGCGACAGAAAGGCCTCGCGCTTGTCGGCGCGGTTGCTGCGCCGCAGCAGAAGCTTGCGCTTTTCCAGGAGCGCCACCGCGCGCGACACCTTGGTCTTGTGCATGTGCGAGTGGGCGCCGATCGCCTTGCCGGTCATCACGCCGTACTGGCCGAGCGTCACCAGGACCCGCCATTCCGGCACGCCGATGCGATAGCGCCGCGCGTAGACGCGCGACAGCGCCTGCGACACCAGGCTCGCCACCACCATGAGCTGATAGGGCAGAAAATCTTCGAGCTTCAGTGGCGCGCCATCGGCCAGGGCCGCGGCGGCTTCGTCCGCGGCTTCACTGTGGCTCGCCCGTTGAATGGCCATCGCACGTCCTACGCGCCGTCAAATGCTGCGGCGCAGCCAATACGCGAACATGGCCGAACTCGCCGTCCCACGCAACGGGCCGCCCGGCATGGGCAATTTCCCAATCACCGTTCGTCAACAGGACGTTTTTTGAGGTGTCGGTATTGATGCTAGAGTGACACAGCGCCGGGCAACAGACTTTGGAAAAAAGCCTTGGCGTAATAGGGGAGGGGTATTATGGCGCCGCAAGCGAACAGATCGTCACATCCATTGCTATCCGCCACCGACGGCATCGCCTCCGGGATGAGCGATATCCTGCTCTTGCTCGCTCGTCTCTTGGTCGCAGCCGTATTCCTGATGACAGTGTGGACCGGCGGGCCGGCGGCCGCCTATCTCAAGTCCATCAATTTCATCGCTCCCGACGCTATGAGTCCGTTCGCGCACATCGTCGAATGGATCATTGTCGTCACGCTGGTGCTCGGGGTCGCGACGCGTTACGGCGCGTTGCTGGCGTTTGCGTTCGTCGTCATCGCGTTGGCGACCGCGCATCGTTATTGGGAGTTTCCGGCGGCGGCGCAGACCCTGCAATACGTCTTCCTCAGCAAGGATCTCTCGATCGCCGGCGGCACGCTGGCGCTATTCGTGGCCGGCGGGGGCCGCTTCAGCATCGACCACATGCTGGCGGGCAAATAGCTGCTGCGCCGCTGGATGCGAATAGCGAGCGGCGAATGGCGAAACGGGGAAACCCTTATTCGCTACTCGTGGTTTCGCGATTCGCCCTGAATTACCGCGAGCACTGAATGGCGACGAAATGGTCGCAGTTGCCGCCCTTGCACGAGGCGGCGGCGTCGGTCGGGATGGCGCCGGTAATATCGTCGCGGCTGACCTTGCGGAACGAATCCGCCTGCGCGAACGCGTGCGAGCGGCAATAGGAGTTGGCCACCGTCTTGCCGCAGGGCCCGCCCCTGGCGAGGCAGTTGTCGACGCCATAGCCGTCCGGCTGATCGGCGAGGATGAACAGGCGTTTCTCGGCGTGCGCGGCGGCGCCGGAGATGATGACGGCAAGCGCCGCCATGGCAATGACGGAACGCATAGGAACCCCCTCGGCCGCAAAGGCCCGCGAATACGGGGTTGCGACGAAGCCTAACAATGCGACGCTGCGGTGAAGGTTTCGTTAACCGCGCTATCGGCCGAGTGATTCGGCGCGCCGAGGCACTGTTTTGTGGGGAAGCCGCTGTTTCGTAAGGACGCCACCATTTCGTAAGTCTGAGGGGATTTTATGTCCCGCGAACGGTCCGGCCGGCCGCTTCGGCCTTGACGCCGCAAGTGTCCTCGACCACATTGCGCGGCATGCACGGCCTTAACCACATTTGCGGCATTTGCCGGGAGATTATTCGCTAGCGGCAACGCTGGCTGTGGCCGTCTTTTTCTCCGATCGAGAAATTTTGGGACGCCCGGCCAGCAGGCCGGCGGCGTTGCTGAAAGACTTCGACCGATGGAATTGAAACTCTACGATACGCTGACGCGCGAAAAGCGGGTTTTCACCCCGCTCGATCCGTCAAACGTGCGCATGTATGTGTGCGGGCCGACGGTCTACGACTTCGCCCATATCGGCAATGCGCGGCCGGTGATCGTGTTCGACGTGCTGTTCCGGCTGCTGCGGCATCTCTACGGTGCCGACCACGTCACCTACGTGCGCAACATCACCGACGTCGACGACAAGATCAACGCGCGCGCCGCCGAAGAATATCCGGGATTGCCGCTCAACGAGGCGATCCGCAGGGTCACCGAAAAAACCGACAAGCAGTTTCACGAGGACGTGGCGGCGTTGGGCTGCCTGCCGCCGACCGTCGAGCCGCGCGCCACCGATCATATCGCCGAGATGAAGACGCTGATCGAGCGGCTGATCGCTTCCGGCAACGCCTACGTCGCCGACGGCAATGTACTGTTCAACGTGCCGTCGATGCCCGACTACGGCCGACTGTCGAAAAAGCCGCTCGACGAACTGGTTGCCGGCGCCCGCGTCGAAGTCGCGCCGTATAAGAAGCACCCGCAGGACTTCGTGCTGTGGAAGCCGTCAAATCCGGGTGAACCCGCCTGGCCGTCGCCCGCCGGCATTGCCGCGCCGGGCCGCCCCGGCTGGCACATCGAATGCTCGGCGATGTCGTGGCGCTATCTCGGCGAAGTGTTCGACATCCACGGCGGCGGCATCGATCTCGTCTTCCCGCATCACGAGAACGAGATCGCGCAGTCGCGCTGCGCCTTCCATACGCCGGTGATGGCCAATTTCTGGATGCACAACGGCTTCTTGCAGGTCGAAGGCGAGAAGATGTCGAAGTCGCTCGGCAACTTCGTGACGATCCATGAGTTGCTGAAGGATTGGCCAGGTGAGGTCATTCGTTTTCAAATGATGATGACTCATTATCGACAGCCAATAGATTGGACGAAGCAGCAAACCGAGGCGGCGGCAGTCGCATTAGATAACTTCCGCCACTTCACGACGGCAGCTGATCTGAATGAAGGCCGGGTTTCTTCCGCAACTTTGAATTCGCTTGAGGACGACCTAAATACGCCGCAGGTAATTTCAGAGCTTCATAAGCTAGCTAATGAGGCACGAAGCGGCGATTACCAAGCCTCGTGCGATCTAAAGTCAACATGTGGCTTCCTGGGATTTGATTTGAAAGTTCGTCTGCGGGATTTGTTGAAGCGCCAACGAGGGGGCGTAGACGAAACCACGATTGAAGCAATGATCTCTGCGAGAAATGCAGCCCGTAAGACGCGCAATTTCGCTGAATCCGACCGCATCCGTGACGAACTAGCCAAAATGGGCGTCGTGCTGAAAGACTCCAAGGACGGCACCACCTGGGAGGTCGCTCGATGACCTCTCGAACCTCGCCCAAACTCGCGCTGCGCCCCATGCTGCCGGCGGATGTGCCGGACCTCGCCGAAATCTTTCGCGCCGCCATCGAGGATTTGACCGGCGACGATTACAGTCAGGCGCAGCAGGAGGCGTGGGCCTCGGCGGCCGATGATGAGGAAGAATTCGGCCAAAAGCTCGGCGGTGCGCTGACGCTGGTCGCGACGTTCGGTGGCGCCGCGATCGGTTTTGCCTCGCTCGCCGACAACAAGAAGATCGACATGCTCTACGTGCATCCCGCGGCGGCCGGGCAGGGGGCGGGCGCCATGCTGACGGACGCGCTGGAAAAGCTCGCGGCCGGCCGCGGCAGCATCGAACTCACGGTCGACGCCAGCGACTCCGCGCGTGGCTTTTTCGAAAAGCGCGGCTTTGTCGCGCGCACCCGCAACACCGTGTCGCTTGGCGGCGAATGGCTCGCCAACACCACGATGAGCAAAACGCTGCCGCCGCAACAGGGGAGCGTGCAATGAAGCGCGAGGATTTACCGTTTCAGCGCCACTGGCTGTATTACGTCACCCTCAAATATGCGGTGATCGCGGCGGCGGTAATCGTCAGCCTGTACGTCCTTTATCGGCTGTATTCGGGATAAGAGGCGACCATGCCGCGCGAGCGCCTTTACCTTTTCGACACCACTTTGCGCGACGGCGCGCAGACCAATGGCGTCGACTTCACGCTGGCCGACAAGCTCGCCATCGCTGAGCTGCTCGACGACCTCGGCGTCGATTACGTCGAGGCCGGCTATCCGGGCGCCAACCCGATCGACACCAGTTTTTTCAGCGAGCGGCACAAGCTGCGCGCGAAACTCACCGCGTTCGGCATGACGCGGCGGCCGGGCCGTTCGGCGTCGAATGACCCGGGCCTCGTTGCGCTGCTTGAGGCCGAGGCCGACGCCATCTGCTTCGTCGCCAAGTCATGGGATTATCACGTGCGCGTGGCGCTGGAGACGACCGAGGAGGAAAATCTCGCTTCGATCCGCGACAGCGTGCGCGCCGCCAAGGCCAAAGGCCGCGAAGTGCTGCTCGACTGCGAGCATTTCTTCGATGGCTACAAGGCCAAGCCCGCCTACGCGCTGGCCTGCGCGCAGGCCGCCTACGAGGAGGGCGCGCGCTGGGTCGTGCTGTGCGACACCAATGGCGGCGCGTTGCCGCATGAGGTTGAGCGCATCGTCGGTGAGGTCTGCAAAAACATTCCCGGCGATCATGTCGGCATCCACTCCCATAACGATACTGAGCAGGCGGTGGCCAATTCGTTCGCTGCGGTGCGCGCCGGCGCGCGACAGGTTCAGGGCACGCTTAACGGGCTCGGCGAGCGCTGCGGCAACGCCAATCTCACCTCCATCATTCCGACCTTGAAGCTCAAGGCCGAGTACAGCGAAAAATTCGACATCGGGGTGACGGACGAAAAGCTGCACGGGCTGACCCGCGTGTCGCACGCGCTCGACGAAATTCTCAATCGCGCGCCCGACCGTCACGCGCCCTATGTGGGCGAGAGCGCGTTCGCCACCAAGGCCGGCATCCATGCGTCGGCGATCGTCAAGGAGCCAAAGACCTACGAGCATGTCGCGCCGGAACTCGTCGGCAACCGGCGCAAGCTTCTGGTCTCCGATCAGTCCGGCCGCTCCAACGTGCTGGCTGAACTGGAACGTATCGGGATCGCGGTCGACAAGGACGACCGCCGCGTCATGCGTCTGCTCGACGAGGTCAAGGAGCGCGAAGCGATCGGCTACGCCTATGAGGCGGCCGATGCCTCGTTCGAACTGCTGGCGCGGCGCATGCTCGGCTCGGTGCCGAAATTCTTCGATGTCAGCTATTTCGACGTCAAGGTCGAGCAGCGCGGCCAGAACGGCGGCACCGAGGTGCTGACCACGGCCGTTGTGAAGGTCAAGGTCGGCGACGAGATGCTGATCAACGCCGCCGAAGGCAACGGCCCTGTCAACGCACTCGATGTCGCGCTGCGCAAGGATCTGGGCAAGTATCAGAAATACATCGAGGGTTTGCAGCTGACCGATTACCGCGTGCGCATCCTCAATGGCGGCACCGGGGCCGTCACCCGGGTCCTGATCGAGAGCACCGACGAGACCGGCGAGCATTGGACCACGATCGGGGTTTCCTCCAACATCATCGACGCGTCGTTTCAGGCGTTGATGGATTCAATTGTCTATAAACTGGTGAAGTCTGGTGCACCGGCGTGAATTAGATACGGCATCGTGATACCGGGTTCGCGCCCCTGGCGCCCCGGAGTGATGTGTTTGGCTAATTTGCGGGGGGCTTTCATGATCGACCACGTCTCCATTCCTGTGCGAGAACTCAAAACCTCGGCGCGGTTCTACGATGCACTGCTCAAGCCGCTCGGCATCATGCGGCTGCGCGAAGCGGCGAACACGATCGGCTACGGCAAGAGCTACCCGGAGTTCTGGCTCAACGAACGCCCGCAGCTTAACGCGCAGCCCGAGGACTCTGGCCTGCACGTCTGCCTGCGCGCGCCGGACGCGGCGGCGGTCGATGCGTTTCATCGCGCAGCTCTGTCGGCGGGCGCCAAATCCGACGGCGCTCCCGGCCAGCGCCCGCAATACTCGCAAAGCTATTACGCCGCCTTCGTGCGCGACTGGGACGGCAATCGCATCGAGGCGGTGACGTTTTTGCGGGATGCATAGCGCGTCATCCTGAGGTGGCTGCGCGCAGCGCAGCCCTCGAAGGATGCTGCTCAGGAGCCGGGGCCGTCGCCCTTCGAGGCTCGGCGCTTCACGCCGAGCACCTCAGGGTGACGGATCACAGCCTTTCCGCAGGCACCGCCATTGTCTGCTCGGCGTCGGCAACCGCGTGCGCGGCCTTGCGCATCGCCGGCAGAATATCCTCGACGCGCGACGCCACCAGAAAATCGACGTTGAATGCCGACGGCACGAATTTCACGGCGCGCATATGTTCGATCAGCGTCAGCAGCGGATCCCAATAATTGGCGATATTGGCGATCAGGATGGGCTTGCGGTGGCGGCCGAGCTGCGCCCAGGTGAGCTGCTCGACCAGCTCTTCAAGCGTACCAAGCCCGCCGGGCAGCGCGACGAAGCCGTCGGCGCGATCGAACATGCTGCGCTTGCGCGCGTGCATGTCCGGCACGACGAGCAGTTCCTGCGCGACGCGGCGCGGCCGCTCGCGCTTGGTCAGAAACTCGGGAATGATGCCGGTCACGTGGCCGCCGTGATCGAGCACGGCATTCGCCAGCGTGCCCATCAGCCCGACCGAGCCGCCGCCATAGATCAGGCGGATATGGTTTTTGGCGAGGACCTCGCCGAAGGCTTGCGCCGCCGCCACGAAAGCAGAGTTGGTCCCCGGGCTCGACCCGCAATAGACGCACAGTGCATTGATTTTGGCCATGGAATGATACTCAGCGAACGGTAGATGTGGCGTTGATTTGCGGTCGCCGCAAGTTTTTTGCGGGCCGCGGCGGCGTGCAGAGCGCCGCGAAACACACTATATGACTGTAGATTCATGTGACCGGGGGAGTCTTGTCGCTTGCGGCAGTTCCGGCCGAGAGCGATGCCGCACCGATAATGAGCGATCACCAGCGGTCTGCCCACAGTATCAAGCGCGAAGCCGGCGCCGCCGGCGGCGACGCGCTGCTCGCCACGCTGGTGCATTTGTGGCCGTACATCTGGCCGGCCGACCGGCGCGACCTCAAGGTACGCGTCGGCATCGCCACGGTCCTGATCTTTGCCGCCAAGCTCGCGACCATCGCGGTGCCGTTCACCTTCAAATGGGCCACAGACGCGCTCGCCGGTCACGGCACCGCGCCGCTCGGTCCCGATGACATTTTCGCCTGGGCGCTGGCAACGCCGGTGATGATGACGATCGCCTATGGGGGCATGCGCGTAGTGATGGCGGTACTGACCCAGTCGCGCGACGCGATCTTCGCCAAGGTGGCGATGAACGCTGTGCGCCGGCTTGCGATGCGCACATTCGAGCACATGCATCTGCTCTCGCTGCGCTTTCATCTGGAGCGCCGGACCGGTGGGCTCACCCGCATCCTGCAGCGCGGGCGCGACGCGATTGAGACCATCGTGCGCATGCTGCTCTTGCAACTCGCACCGACCATCGTCGAGGTGGTGCTGGTCGCCTGGGTGCTGCTGTTCAAATTCGACTGGCGCTACCTGGTCATCATCGTGGCCACGGTCGCGCTTTACATCGCGTTCACCTTCTGGGCGACCGAGTGGCGCATCGGCATCCGCCGCGACATGAATTCGAGCGACAACGACGCCAATGCCAAGGCGATCGACTCGCTGCTCAACTACGAGACCGTCAAATACTTCTCCGCCGAGACGCGCGAGGCGCAGCGCTACGACGGTTCGATGGCGCGCTACGAGGAAGCCAGCGTCCGCGCCTACGTGTCGCTCACCGTGCTCAACGCCGGGCAGGCAATCGTGTTCACGATCGGGCTGTGCGCCGCCATGGTGCTGTGCGCTTACGGCATCCAGCGCGGCACCAACACGGTGGGCGATTTCGTCATGATCAACGCCATGATGATCCAGCTCTACCAGCCGCTCAATTTCATGGGCATGGTTTATCGCGAGATCAAACAGGCGACGATCGACATCGAGAACATGTTCGCGCTGTTGTCGCGCAAGCCGGAAATTCCCGACCGTCCGGGCGCGCGGCCGCTGCAGGTGCACGCCGGCGCGATCCGGTTCGACAATGTGTCGTTTGCCTACGAGCCGGCGCGGCAGATCCTCAAAGGCCTGAGCTTCGAGGTCGCGGCCGGGCATACCGTCGCCATCGTCGGTCCGTCGGGCGCCGGCAAGTCGACGATCTCGCGTCTGTTGTTCCGCTTCTACGACGTCACCGGCGGCCGTATTCTGATCGACGGCACCGATATCCGCGACGTCACGCAGAACTCGCTGCGCGCTTCGATCGGCATGGTGCCGCAGGACACCGTGCTGTTCAACGACACCATCCGCTACAACATCCGTTACGGCCGTTGGGACGCGACGGACGCCGAGGTCGAGGAAGCGGCGCGGATGGCGCAGATCGACACGTTCATCCGTCACGCCCCCAAGGGCTACGAGACCGAGGTCGGCGAGCGCGGGCTGAAGCTCTCCGGCGGCGAGAAGCAGCGCGTCGCCATCGCCCGCACCATCCTCAAGGGCCCGCCGATCCTGGTACTCGATGAGGCCACCTCGGCGCTCGACAGCCACACCGAGCGCGATATTCAGGATGCGCTCGATCGCGTCGCCAAGAATCGCACCACGCTGGTGATCGCCCACCGGCTGTCGACCATCGTCGGCGCCGACGAAATTCTGGTGCTCGACAAGGGCGTCATCGTCGAACGCGGGCGGCACGATCAACTGCTCGCCAAGGGCGGACTCTACGCCAGCATGTGGAACCGGCAGCGCGAAGCCGAAATGGCACGCGAGATTCTCGAAGAGACCGGAGAGGACGAACCGATCGCGCCTAATCGCAATCCGCCGGGTGCCGAGAGCGACCTGGTGCCGGCGGCCGATGCTGCGGAGTAACCCGTCATCCGGGGCGCGGCCATCAGGCCGCGAACCCGGAATCCATAATCACGATTGTCAGAGCAAAGAATGAAGCGTCAGAGCATATTCTGTAAGGCCTGTGATTATGGATTCCGGCTTTCGTTTGCTGCGCTCACTCGGCCAGAATGACCGAACATGTCCGTCATCAATTCGATCCGCTCGCAGTTGTCGCCGATCCATCCGGAAGGCTATCCGTTTGTCGGTGGCTTTGCGCTGGTAAGCCTGATCCTGTTCTGGCTGTGGCCGCCGCTCGGCTGGCTCGGCACGGTCGCGACGTTGTGGTGCGCGTATTTCTTCCGCGATCCGCCGCGGGTGACGCCGATCCGGGACGGTATCATCGTGGCGCCCGCCGACGGCCGCGTCAGCCAGGTGGCGAATGCCGTGCCGCCGCAGGAGCTCGGGCTTAGCCCGCGGCCGCTGCTTCGCATTTCGATCTTCATGAGCGTATTCAACTGCCATGTGAACCGCAGTCCGATTGCTGGAAGAATCGAGCGCATGGTCTATCGCCGCGGCAAGTTCTTGAGCGCCGACCTGGACAAAGCGAGTGTAGACAACGAGCGCAACAGCTTCGTCATCACCACCGGCACCGGCGCGCGGCTTGCGGTGATTCAGATCGCGGGGCTGGTGGCGCGGCGCATCGTACCGTTCACCCGCGAAGGCGAGACCGTCGCCGCCGGTCAGCGCATCGGCATGATCCGCTTCGGCTCGCGGGTCGACGTCTACTTGCCTGAGGGCGCGCGGGCGCTGGTCGGCGAGGGGCAGACGGCGATTGCCGGCGAGACGGTGATTGCGGATCTACGGGGCCTTGAGGCCGGTCGGACGTTCCGCGTCGGCTGAATGGCGTTAACTTCTTAAAGCAGCCGGCCGTTGCGGAGCCTTGCCCGCTTCGTGGCGGCGCGGCCGCAGACGGGCTATATTGGCGACATGGTCACGCACCGTTCAGGCTTCGATCGTCCACGCATGTTGCGGCTGCGCCGGCGGCGGTTCCGGCGCATCCCGGTGCGTATCCTGGTGCCCAATCTGGTAACGATTCTGGCGCTGTGTGCCGGTTTGACCGCGATCCGGCTCGCGTTCGAGGATCGCTATGGCTTGGCACTGGCGGCGATCGTGTTTGCCGCCATTCTGGACGCCATCGACGGGCGGCTGGCGCGCCTGCTGAAAGGCACGTCGCGGTTCGGTGCCGAGCTCGACAGCCTGTCCGACTTCGTCAATTTCGGCGTGGCGCCGGCGCTGATCCTCTATTTCTGGGGCCTGCACAACCTGAAATCGGCCGGTTGGATCGCCGCCATGGTGTTCGCCATCTGCGCCGGTCTGCGGCTCGCCCGCTTCAACGTCATGCTCGACGATCCGGACCAGCCGCTGTGGGCCAGCAA
Source organism: uncultured Alphaproteobacteria bacterium (assembly GCA_963729965.1). Classification (GTDB taxonomy): domain Bacteria; phylum Pseudomonadota; class Alphaproteobacteria; order Rhizobiales; family Xanthobacteraceae; genus BOG-931. The sequence continues at coordinate 428,998 of CAVSPX010000014.1, read as the reverse complement.
CTTTTTTGTCGGCATGCCGGCGCCGGCCGGCGCCATCACCGTGCTGCTGCCGATCTACGCGTCGTTTCTCGGGCTGCCGCACTCGGCGGTCCTGACCTGGCTGACGCTGGTCTACACGCTCGCCATCGCCTGGCTGATGGTGTCGCGTTTGCCGGTGTTTTCCGGCAAGCGCGTCGGCACGCGCGTGACGCCCGAACTGGTCGGGCCGCTCATTATCTTCGTGGTGCTGTGCTTCGCTCTGCTGTTCGCTTACCCGTGGGTGCTGCTGACCGCGGGTACGATCGCGTATCTGGCCAGCCTGCCATTCGGCTACCTGTCGTACCGCGGCTATGAGCGGCGCTCGCGCGAGAACAGCCCCGAAGCGCCGCCGCCTGCCATGCATTCGCCACCGATCACTGGCGGATTCAGCCGTCCGGATGCCGACGACCGTCCGCCGCGGTTGAACTGACGGCGCCGCTCCGCGGGGAACGAACGCCGCGTAACCGTAACGGCTGGGGACCCGCTATGGCAGTCGGCCGCCGCGCAGTTCTGGCTTCAGCCGCGGCGTCGCTGGCGGGCCCCGCATTACTGCGCATGGCGCGGGCCGATACGGTGCCGCTGCACGTCACCTTGAAGCTGCACCACGCGTTCTCGTCGGTGTCGTGCCTGCATACGAATTTTCTGGCCCCGTGGGCGCGCCTGATCGAGCAGCAGTCGGGCGGGGCGATCCGCATCGACATCTATCCGTCGATGGCGCTCGGCGGGCAGCCGGCCGAGCTGTTCGATCAGGTGCGTGACGGCAGTGTCGATATCGTCTGGGCGATGCCGAGCAAAACGCCGGGCCGCTTCCCGAAGATCGAACTGTTCGAGCTGCCGTTCGTGCCGCCGCGCCGCGCGCTGGTCGGCTCCAAGGCCCTTGAGGACTTTGCCACCGAGCATCTGATGGATGAGTTTCGCGAGATTCATCCGATCTGTTTCGTGTGCGCCGATCGTGGCATCCTGCATGCCAATCGTCCGGTCCGCACTCTCGCGGACGTCAAGGGATTGCGGCTCGACGTGAGCACGCGCTTTACCGCCGCTGCCGTCGCGTTGCTGGGTGGGCGTCCCGTGCCGATGCCGAGCGGGCAGCTGCCGCTCGCGATCATGCGCCACGTGGTCGACGGCTGCATTGTTCCCTGGGACTTGGTGCCGGCGCTCAAGCTTGACGATCTACTCAAAACGCACACCGATTTCGCCGATGATGCACTGAGCACAACCACCGCCGTGCTGGCGATGAACAAGACGTCTTATGAAAGGCTGCCGGCCGATCTTAAAAAGGTGATTGACGACAACTCGGGGCAGGTGGCTGCCGGCATGGCCGGCACGATGTGGGATCTGAAAGCCAAGGCGGTTTCGGATGTGGTCAGTCAGAACGGCGATCTGATCGTGACACTCGACCCGGATGCGGTCGCGCGCTGGCGCAAGGCCACGCAGCCGGTGATCGACGCGTGGCGCAAGGAGATGAAAACGCGCAGGACCGACGGCGATAAGCTCCTGGCAAGCGCGCACGAATTATTTGCGGAATACGTAGACGTGCCTGAGCCGCAGCCGCCTGCGCCGCCGAAACCGCCGGCTACGGAAGCCAAAGTCGAGCCAGCGCCGCCGGCCAAAATGGATAGTCCCGCTGCCGCACCGCCGCCCGTCGCAAAGCCCGCGCCGACACCTAAAGTCAGCGTTGCGGCACCGCCGCCGCACCCCGCGCCACCGGCCGCGCCCGCGGGCCATTGGTGGCAGTTCTGGAAATCGGCGCCGACGCCGCCTGCATCGGCCGCGCCTGTCACGCCGCCCGGGCCGCCCGCAGCGCATTGGTGGCAGTTCTGGAAACCGGCCGCGAGGCCAACGCCGGTGTCCGCCTCGGCTTCAGCCGCGCCGGCGGTTCATGCCGCGCCCGCACCGGTGGCGGCGCCGGCCCCGGCTGCTCCGCCCACGGCCGCGATCGCCAAACCAGTACCGGCGATGCCGCTCCCGGCGCCGCCAAAGCCGCTGGATATTCCGCTTTAGCAACAGCGTGATCGCGAAAAGTGGGTGCCGGTTTTCGGAAAAGATCACGCTCCATCAAGAAGGCAAGGGGTAGCCTGGCATCAGGTCGTAGGGATGCGCCCAGCCGGGCAGCGCTTTGATGCGGCCGAGCCACGCCGCGATGTTCCTGTGCTCAGCGCTGATGTTGAAGCCGAATTCTTCCGCCGGGTAGTAGAGATAGGCGCATAGCGAAAGGTCCGCGATCGTCGGCGTGTCGCCGAGCATGAAAGGTGCCTTGCCGAGGCGTTTGTCGAGGATGGCGAGATTGCCGTCGATGCGGCCTTTCAGGAACGCCATCACCGCTGGATCGCCTGGCGGCCGCGCGAAGTTTCTCAAGAACCGATACGGCCCCAAAAAGCCGTTGACCTTCTGATTATCAAAGATGATCCAGCGCAACGCTTCGAGCCGCTCGTCGTCGGTGCGCGGCAGGAATTTTTTGGTCTTCTCGGCAAGGTATGTCAGAATCACGCCGGATTGGCTTAGCTTTTTGGCACCGTGCACCAGTACCGGCACTTCGCCCATTTCATTGACATTGGCGCGATACTCGGGCGTGCGCTGAACGCCGGCGCCGAAGAAATCGACGAAGATCGGTTTCCAGTCGGCGCCGATGAGATTGAGCATCAGCGCGGCGCGGTAAGCGTTGCCGGATTGGGCGAAGCAGTAGAGGTCATATTCGGCCATGACGGATCCCGTTGCGACAAATCCTACATCTGTTTCGACAATGTCAGTGCGCTGCCGCTTGCGTCGTGCCCCTCGAAATGGCCGCCCACATAGGACATTTGCGTCAGCGGCCGCCCTTTGAAGTCGTGAATGACCAGCTTGCCGTCTTCAAAGGCCCACTTGCGGCTCATGAAGAAGTTTCCGGGACAGCCGCCGGCCGGTGCAATGGTGCCCTGCGGCGCAGGGGATTGCGCGCTCGCGCCCGGCGCGTCGGCGAAATTCATCGAACACGCGCCGCCCGCCGCGGCGGAGAGTTGCCAGCGACCGGCAAGATCGACCGGCGGCGGCGACGTTACCGGCCCCGCGGCGACCGGCGCCGGCGTCGCGTTCGGATCCGGGCTAGTCCCGAGCAGGCTGCTGCCGCTGCAGGCCGAAAGACCGCTGAGCACACCGCTGAGCAGCACAATGCCCGCGGCGGCTCTGGCCGCGCCGGCAGCTTTCGTCTTCCTGTGTCCTGATCGGACCATCCCCGATCCCCAAAACGGCGGCCTGCACTAAAACCCGAATTGGGCGAGGAAGTGAAGCCTGTGGGGCCGAATTAAACCCGGCCCACTGGTCCAAGACCGTTATTTCATCGTCGGAATGACGAATTCGGCGCCTTCCTTGACGCCCGACGGCCAGCGCGCGGTCACGGTCTTGGTCCGCGTGTAGAAGCGGATCGAATCCGGGCCGTGCTGATTGAGGTCGCCGAAGCCCGAGCGCTTCCAGCCGCCGAAGGTGTAATAGGACAGCGGCACCGGAATGGCGAAATTGACGCCGACCATGCCGACCTCCACCCGGCTGACGAAATCACGCGCGGCGTCGCCGTCGCGGGTGAAGATCGCCACGCCGTTGCCGTATTCGTGTTCGGACGGCAGCCGCACGGCTTCCTCGTAATCCTTGGCGCGCACCACCGACAGCACGGGCCCGAAGATTTCTTCTTTGTAGATGCGCATCTCGGGGGTGACGCGGTCGAACAGACAGCCGCCCATGAAATTGCCGTTCTCGTAGCCCTGCAGCTTGAAGCCGCGGCCATCGACCAGAAGCTTGGCGCCTTCCTTGACGCCGAGATCGACGTAGCTTTTCACCTTGTCCATGTGGGCGCGGGTGATCATCGGGCCGTAATCGGCCTGCGCGTCGGTGGAGGGCCCGATCTTCAGGCTCTCGACGCGCGGCACGAGTTTTTCCAACAGCACGTCGGCGGTCTTTTCGCCGACCGGCACGGCGACCGAGACCGCCATGCAGCGCTCGCCGGCCGAGCCGTAACCGGCGCCGATCAGCGCGTCGACGGCCTGATCCATGTCGGCGTCCGGCATGATGATCATCTGGTTCTTGGCGCCGCCGAAGCACTGCACGCGTTTGCCGTTGGCGGCGGCGGTCGCATAGATGTATTCGGCGATCGCCGACGAGCCGACGAAGCCGATGGCCTTGACGCGCGAGTCCATCAGCAGCGTGTCGACCGCCTCCTTGTCGCCGTTGACGACGTTGAGGACGCCGGCCGGCAAACCGGCTTCAAGAAACAGTTCGGCAATCCGCATCGGTACGGATGGGTCGCGTTCGGATGGCTTCATGATGAAGGCATTGCCGCAGGCCAGCGCCGGAGCGCATTTCCACAGCGGGATCATCGCCGGGAAATTGAACGGCGTGATGCCGGCGACGACGCCAAGCGGCTGGCGCAGCGAATAAAGGTCGATGCCAGGCCCGGCGCTCTCGCTGTATTCGCCCTTGAGCAGGTGCGGGATACCGCAGGCGAATTCCACCACTTCGAGACCGCGCTGAATGTCGCCCTTGGCGTCTACGAAAGTCTTGCCGTGCTCGGATGACAACAGCCGCGCCAACGCATCGTATTCCTTCTGCACCAGTTCGAGGAATTTCATCATCACCCGTGCGCGGCGCTGCGGGTTGGTCGCGGCCCAGGCCGGCTGCGCCGCTTCGGCCACCGCGATGGCGTGCTCGACCTCGGAATGTTTGGCAAAGGCCACCTTGGCCTGCACCTCCCCGGTATTGGGATTGAAGACGTCGCCGTGCCGGCCGGATGCGCCCTTCACCTCTTTGCCGCCGATGAAGTGTCCGATCTCGCGCATGGGGCTGTCTCCTCGGTTCTGGCGCGGCGCAAAGCCGCTGCATTTTGCCTATTCTGCGGGTTTTTACCGTGTTGGTCACGGGGGTGGTCAACGTACCGCGGTAACGCTCCCTTAAGCGCAAAGACGCTACTTTGCGGGGGCGTCGCTGCAGGGCGCTCGGTGGCGCGGGTGGGAGCGTGCGTTATGGATATTACAACGGGCCTTGGCCTACTTGCCGGGGCGACGGTGGTCGTCACCTTGATGATGATGGGTGGCGACCTCAGGATGTTCGTCAGCGATCACGCCATCATCGTCATTTTTGGCGGATCGTTCGCCGCTACGCTGATCCGCTTCCCCCTGGGCTCGATCATCCACGGCTTGCCGCTCGGCGCCAAATTCGCCTTCACCATGCGGCGTCTGACGCAGCGCGAACTGGTTGACGAAATCGCAACCATCGCCGAAATCGCCCGCAAGCAGGGTCCGCTCGGCCTGGAGAAGGTCGAGATCGAAGATCCTTATCTGGCCAAAGGCATCCGCTTCGTCGCCGACGGCTACGACGCCGAATTCATTCGCGACAATCTCGAGCGCGACCGCGACAACTTCCTCACCCACCTCGACGAAGGCCAGAAAATCTATCGCGCGGTCGGCGATTGCGCGCCAGCCTTCGGCATGGTCGGCACCCTGGTCGGCATGGTGCAGATGTTCGCCAACATGACCGATCCTTCCAAGCTCGGCCCGTTCATGGCGACGGCGCTGCTGGCGACGCTGTACGGCGCTCTTGTGGCCAACATCCTGTGTCTGCCGATCGCCGATAAGCTGCATCTGAAACTGGTCGATGAGGAGATCAACCGCACGCTGATCATCGACGGTGTGCTGATGATCCGCGAGTCGAAGAGCCCAACGCTGGTGCGCGAAATGCTGCTGGCGTATCTGCCGGAAAAGCATCGCGATCAGGAGCCGGAGCCGGTGCCGGCCTAGCGCAGGGACCAGGACACCATGGCGCGCAGGAAAGAGGCGCACGGTGGCGGCCATGGCTGGTTCGTCACCTTCGCCGACCTCATGGGGCTCCTGGTCAGCTTCTTCGTGATGCTGGTCGCGTTTTCCAATCAGGATCAGAAGAAGCTGCAGATCGTCGCCGGCTCGATGCGCGACGCGTTCGGCGTGCAGACCAATGTGCGCTATTCCGGGATCATCGAAATCGACGGCCTGCCCACCAGGCCGAGACTGAAACATGCCGCTCACATCCCGCCCGAGGATGCTTCCGCCAATCCCACTCCCGACCAGGGCGACCGCAAGCGCGATTTCGGCGCCAAGCTGGAACAGGATCAGGCGTTCGCGCTCGCCGCGGCGTCGCTGCGTCAGGCGCTGCAGGACATGCCCGAGCTCACCGAAGCGTCAAAGCACATCATGCTGGAGGACACCAAGGAAGGCCTCAATATCGAGATCGTCGACCAGGAAGGCCGCTCGATGTTTCCCGAAGGCTCGAAGGAGCCTTATCCGCAGACCAAGGAAATCATCGAGAAACTCGCCGCGCCGCTCAAGGCGACGCCTTACCGGATTTCGATCACCGGCCATACCGCTGCACCGCGCACGCCCCCGCCGCCCGGTTACGGGCCCTGGAACCTTTCGGCCGACCGCGCCAACGCGGTGCGGCAAATCCTTGAAGAGCAGGGCTTTCCGTCGAACAACATCTATCAGGTGGCCGGCAAGGCCGACACCGATCCGCTGTTTCCCGACGATCCGTACATTGCGGCCAATCGCCGGGTGACCATCACGTTGATGCGCGAGGCTCCCCCGGTACCGCCGGATATGGCGCCCTAACTGGGCACCGTCGTCTCCGTTAAACGGCCGCAGCGCTTCCCAAAAGCCCTTGATTCCCACCGCCTTTGGGGCAAGGTGCCGGCGATTGTCGCTGGCCATGACCAGGAGATGACCGATGGCTGACCAACGGGCTGCGGCGCCGAGCGTGCGCGATCTGACACCGGCGGAAGTGGAGCGCGGGCTCGCGGAAGGCCGCATGCTGCTGGTCGACGTGCGCGAGCCCAACGAGACCGCGCTCGAACGCTTTCCCGGGGCGGTGCTCGTGCCGCTGTCGGCGTTCGACCCGGCCGCCATCCCGGCCTCTGCGGGATGCGAGGTCGTGTTTGCCTGCCGCTCCGGCCGCCGTTCGGTGACCGCATCGCTGGCCGCGCAGGAGCAGGGCTTTGCCTACGGCTCGCATATGGCCGGCGGCATTTTGGCCTGGAAGGCCGCGGGACTGCCGACCGAGACGTGACCGCAATCGAGTGACGCGATCTTCACCTTCGTCGCGCATCGCGGGGCCGCGCTCGGCCCCATCTTGTTTCGTCATAAGCGGGGCGGCTCTCGCGCTCATCGGCGCGCTGCTCGCAGCCGGCGGCACGGCCGGCGCAGAGCCCGGCAAGTCGTCAACTTCTATAACTGGTCCGACTACGTCGACCCGTCGGTGCTTGACGATTTCACCAGAAAGACCGGCATCGCCGTCCGCTACGACACGTTCGATTCCAGCGACACGCTCGAGGCCAAGCTGTTGGCCGGCGGCTCGGGCTACGATGTCGTCGTGCCGACCGGCTTCTTTCTCGCCCGCGAGATTCAAGCCGGAATATTTCAGAAACTGGATAAGTCGAAGTTGCCCAACCTCGTCAACGCCTCGCCAGAAATCGCCGAGAGACTCGCGTTTTACGACCCGGGCAACCAATACGCCGTCAATTACATGTGGGGCACCACGGGCGTCGGCTACAACATCAAGCAGGTAAGGCAAATTCTCGGGCCGAACGCGGCGATCGACAGCTGGGCCTATGTCTTCGATCCCGACAAGATCGCCAGGTTCAAGGATTGCGGCATCCATCTGTTGGATTCGTCCGATGACCTCATGCCGGCGGCATTGCGCTATCTGCACCGCGATCCCAATTCGAGCGACCCGAATGATCTGGAAAAGGCCGCCGCCCTGCTGATGAAGATCAGGCCCAACGTGCGCAAATTTCATTCCTCGGAATACGTCAACGCGCTGGCGACTGGGGAGATTTGCTTCGCGGTCGGCTATTCCGGCGACTTCAAGCAGGCGGCCAAACGCGCGGCCGAGGCCAAAAACGGGATCGAAATCGGCTATTCGATCCCGCGGGAGGGTGCGCCGTTATGGTTCGATAACCTCGCCATCCCCAAGGATGCACCACACGTTGGCGCGGCGCTGGAACTCATCAATTATCTGCTTGATCCGCGGGTGGCGGCCAAGAACACCAATTTCGTCTTTTACGCCGACGGCGACCGGCCGAGTCAGTTCATCGACAAATCGATTCTCGATGACCGCGCCATTTATCCCGACAGCGCGACCATGGCGCGGCTATTCACCATCATCGCTCACGATCTGAAGACGCAACGGCTGGACGACCGGCTGTGGATGCGGATCAAGACCGGGGAATGAGGTGGCGCGATACGGCCTCGGCGGTGCGCGCCGAGGCCGTTCGTGACGGTAGCGTGCAGTTGACGGTAGCGTTCAGTCGGCCTTGATATTGGCCTCCTGGACCATGTTTTTCCATTCGACGAGCTGAGCCTTGATGTAGTCCCCCAGTTCGCCGGGTGTCGAGGAAAAGCCTTCGAAGCCGACATTCTTGAACTTCGCCTGCACGTCGGGGCTATCGATGATCGGGCGCAGCGTCTTGTTGAGCTTGGCTATGATGTCAGGCGGAGTTCCCGCGGGTGCGACGAGGCCTGCCCAGGCGTCGAGGTTGAAGCCTTTGATGCCTGCCTCATTCATCGTCGGCAGATCCGGGAACAACGAGCTGCGTTTGATCCGCGTGACCGCGAGCGCGCGCAGTGAATGCGCCGCCACATGCGGCATCGCGGTCGTGAAATCGGCGAACATCATCGATACGCGGCCGGCGATGATGTCCTCAAGCGCCGGCGGCGTGCTGTTGTAGGGCACATGGATCAGGTTCACGCCGGCCCATTTCGCCAGCATGTCGCCGGCGACGATGCCCGCGGTATTGCCGCTGGCAAACGATAGCTTGCCGGGATTGGCCTTGGCGTAGGCGACCAAGTCCTTGACCGAATGGATCGGCAGCTTCGGATTGATCACCAGCATCAGCGTGAAGCTGCCGACGCGCGTGACCGGCGTGAAATCCTTGAGCGGATCGTAGTCGATGCTTTTGTGCAGGAAGGGATCGGCGGAGAGCGGTGAATTGGTCGCCATCAACAGCGTGTAACCGTCCGCCGGCTGATGATGCACGTAGGCCGCCGCCAGCGCGCCGTCCACGCCGGGCTTGTCGACAACGACAATCGGCTGCCCGATCGCGGGACTGAACTTGTCGGCGAGGATCCGGCAGATCGTGTCGCTGGCGCTGCCCGGGCCAAACACGGCAACCATGGTGATTGGCCGCGTCGGATAGTCGTCGGCGTAGAGCGCCGCGCTGAACATCACTGTCGCTGCGGCGATCAGAATGAACCAAAGCTTTCTCATCGGCGTGTCCTCCCTGTGTGTCATAAGTTGTTTTTATCGGCGCGTCGTTCTCGACCGTTTTTGCCGGTCGCGCGCACCTTTACGCAGCGGCAACCATAACAGAAGCCGACGCGGGTGTATTGAGGCCGGTGTTTGAGGGACGCGGCCCGGTTGTCGCAGCCATACGCGGAGGCCCGCATCTGGCCGGATGCCGCGCTGTACGAGGCCGCGCATATCCTGTTCGCGGCGCGCAACGATGATATCGATGCGTTCACTGCGGCGCGCGCGCAGGCGGACGCGGTCCTTAGCAAACTGCGCGTTCATGCGGAGCAATTCGGCGAATTGGCCCGCCTGCATTCCGCCTGTCCGTCGGCGGCGCAAGGGCAATCTCGGGCAGATCGGCCCTAGACATATGACGGCGGATTTTGAGCGCGCGCTGTTCGCGCTCGCGTCGGGGGCCACGACCTAACAGCCGGTCGTCACCCGCTATGGTCTTCACATCATCTGTCTCGACCGCAAGATCGAGGGCCGCGAGCTGCCATTCGAACTCGTCGCCGATCGCATCGCCGATTATTTGCGCGACAGCGTGCGGCGCCGCGCCGGCGCGCAATACGTCGCGCGACTGATGTCGCGGGCGCGGATCACCGGATTTGCATGCGACGGCGCCGCCGAAGCGCATCGCGTCAATTAAAGCCTCACGTGGGAACAACCCATGCTGCTCGGCGATCTCCTGGCGCGCTTCGACGACGAGACTGTTGCTGCCGAGACCGTGCTCAATCTCGGCGATCTGGCGCTTGTCGCGAACCTTCAAGATGGGCGCTGCGGCCGACGGCCTGACGCTCGGCGCCTACACGGCAGCGGCTGTCCGGCGCTATGCGGCCGAAGCATCCGATGAAGAGTGGGTTGAGCCTGATGGGTGCGCTCGGCCGCACGCCGGATCCAGGCATGGTGTGCCTCCGGCGTGCTTTGAACTACGCCGCCGCCGGCTTCAACGCCAGCGCCGGTGCAGCCAAAGCCATTGATCCGGATATTCCCGGATCCAGCCTTCGATCACCGACGTGATCGCCTGCATGGTGCCTTGAACGTCGACCCGGCCGTCGGTGTCGCGCGGCGGGTCGACCGCATCGGTGATGTCGATACGGAAGCGATTGCGGTCGGGCAGGCGAATGGCGCGCAAACCGTAGATCGGGCAATCCAGCTGTCGCGCCAGCACGGCAAGCAGCGGATTGGCCCTGCAGGGGCGGCCGAAGAAATTCACCTCGACGCCCTTGGTATAGTGCTGGTCGACCAGCATGCCGACATGCACGCCGTCCTGCAGCAGACGCGCGAGCCGCACCGGCGCATCGAGTCCGGTCGGAATCATCTGGCCCATGACGCCGGCGCGCAGTTTGATGATGGCGTCGCTGATGGCGGCGATGTTGGGCCGCCGATAGAGTACCGCGGAATTGACGCCGATCTGATGCGTCACTACTGCCGGAATCTCCCAGTTGGCGGTGTGGCAGGCAAAGCTGACACCGGACTTGTTGGCGATGATGTGCCGGACGCGCTCGACCGTCGCCATGTCGACGATCACGGTGTCCGTCTGGGAAATTCCGGGCTGCTCCACATGAAATTCATTGAGGTGGACAAACTCGGCGGCGACGCGGCCGAGATTGTCCCAGACGCCGGACAGGATCTGCTCGATCTCGGCGTCTGATTTTTCCGGAAACGCGGCGCGCAGATTGGCGCGGCCGAGACGGTGCTCCGGCACGAGCGGTCCAACCTTGCGCATGACCGCACCGGCGAAATTCGCCGCTCGCTCGCGATCGACAAGATTGACGGCGCGCAGCGAGCCGACAGCTACCGCCCCGACGGTTGCATCGAGCAGCTTTTTGAAGCGCGATCCGTTCATCAGAACGCGACGATGATTTTTCCGAAAACCTGGCGGCTTTCGAGCCGCGCCAGACCGCGCTCGAAATCGGCAAGCGTCACCTCGGTGTCGATGACCGGCAGAAGCCCTGACGCCATCTTGGCGAGGCTCTCGCGGATGTTGCGCATCGAGGCGCCGAACGAGCCGATGATGCGGTATTGCTGGGTGTAGAGCTGAAACAGGTTGAGATTGGTCGATTGGCCGGAGGTTGAGCCGCAGGTCACCAGGCGCCCACCGCGCTTGAGGCACAAGAGCGAGCCGTTGAAGGTGTCGGGCCCGACATGCTCGAATACGACATCGACGCCCTTCTTGCCGGTGAGCTTGCGGACAATGGTCTCGAACCGGTCGGTGCGGTAATTGATGACATGATCGGCGCCCAGCAGCCTAGCCTTCTCGGCCTTGGCGTCGTCGCCGACTGTGGTGAAGACGGTGCAGCCGATTGCTTTCGCCATCTTGATGGCAGCCGAGCCGATGCCGGAGCCGCCGGCCTGCACCAGGATGGTTTCGCCCGGCTCGAGTTTGGCGTTGTCGAACAGCATGTGCTGCACGGTGGCGAATGCGATCGGCGCGCACGCGGCGTCACGAAAGCTAACGCCCGGCGGCACTGGAACGACAAGCCGCGCCGGCATGTTGACCAGATCGCGGGCGAAGCCGTCGATGTGGAAACCCATGACGCCGCCGACCTTTTCGCAGAAATTGTCACGGCCCTCGCGGCAGGCCTTGCAGATGCCGCAGGTCAGCGCGCCGTAGGGGACGACACGGTCGCCGGCCTTAAGCGCGTCGACGCCGGAGCCGACCGCTACGATCTCGCCCGACGCCTCGGCGCCGACTACGAGCGGCAGCTTGCGCTTGGCGAAGGCCATGCCGCGCCAGCCCCAGACGTCGATGTGATTGAGGCCGACGGCCTTGATGGCGATCTGGACTTCGTTCGGGCCTGGCGCGGGCGGCCGCGCTGTTTCAAGGAGTTCGATCTTGCGGTCAGCAACCAGCGTCAGCGCCCGCATCGCACCGTGCGTTCTCGGCGCGGGAGCAGGGGCGGTGGCGTCCCGCGCGCTGTCGAGCGCTGGCGCGACGCCGCTCATGCCGGTTCCTGCGCCAGCACCAGGCATACATTCTGGCCGCCGAAGCCGAACGAATTGGAGATGGCGCGCCGGATGCGCTTATCGCGCGCCACGTTGGGCACGACATCGAGCGGGATCGCCGGATCGGGAATGTCGTAATTGATCGTAGGCGGCATGCGCTGGTGTTCGAGCGTGAGCAGCGTGAACGCGGCTTCGACGGCGCCGGCCGCTGTCAGAGTGTGGCCGATCATCGATTTGTTGGAGGAAATCGACACGTCCTTGGTGCGCTCGCCGAACACCATGGAAACGCCGAGATATTCCATCTTGTCGTTTTCCGGCGTCGAGGTGCCGTGCGCGTTGATGTAATCTATGTCCTCCGGGCCGACGCCGGCGTCGTTGAGCGCATTGCGCATGCAGGCGACGATCGGCTTGCCGTCGGGGCTCGATCGGGTGCGATGAAACGAGTCGGATTTCTCACCGCAGCCTTCGACAATGCCGAGCACGCGCGCGCCGCGCGCGCGGGCGTGATCGATGTCTTCGAGCACCAGCGCCGCGGCGCCTTCCGCAATGACGAAGCCGTCGCGGTTCTTAGAGAACGGCCGCGATGCCTGTTCGGGCGGGTCGTTATGCGTCGACAGCGCCGATAACAGCGAGAAACGCACCAGCGATTCCGGCGTGATCGACCCGTCGGCGCCGATCGCAAGCACGGCCTGGCATTCACCGCGGCGAATGGCTTCGACGCCAAGCTGAATTCCGGTGGCGCCGGAGGCGCAGGCGGTGTTCAGCGAAATCGGCGAGCCTTCGGTACCGAAATGATCGGCAAGCCGCTCGGCCACGGTGCTGCCCTTCGCCGACGGGAAGATCGAGGAAAACTGCGGCCGCGCCGCGGCGCGGACGAGGTCGGGATAGTTGGCATTGCGGTCGGTTGCGGCGGCCTCGTCGAGCACTTCGCGATAATGCCATTCCAGTTCGAGCGGCGGCGGCGCGATGAATAGCGGTCCGGGAAAATGATTTTTGCTGCCGATGCCCGATTGCGCCACCGCTTCTTCGGCGGCCAGGAAGGCGATCCGCGTCGTCAGGTCGGCAGGCGGCATGTAGTTCGCGTAGGCGGCGTCGACCGTGCCGGCGATGGTGGTGCGCAGGCCATCGACCGGAAACCGCGAAATGCGGCGGATGCCGGAGACGCCGGCAGTCAATTTCGACCAGTTCTCGTCCTTGCCGATGCCAAGCGAGGTGACGACGCCAATGCCGGTGACGGCAATCACCGGGCGGCCGGCTTTGTCGCGAGTTGCTGCACTTGCCATGCGCGCTTGTCCTCAATCGACCCGTTCGAGCAGCGTCATGCCTTCGCCCCGCCACGTACCGACGCTGGTCACCGCGGCCTGGCGCAGTGCGGCCGGGTTGTCGCCACGGTCGCCGCTGCCCGCCGGAGCAAACAGCTTACCATGTTCGATGGCCCCACAGGCGATGGCGAGGCAGGCGACGAAGTGGGCGTCGACACCGTGTCCGATATACGTGCCCGGATTGCGGACGGGAAGGCCGATCTCGGTCAGGACCGCGAGTTCCGCCGACGTGGCCGGTTCTGCGCCGCTCGCCCCGGAAATGATGGCGGCCTGCTCTAAGTCGACGCCTGGAGAAATTTCCTTCCACAGCCGCCGCAGGGTCGATTCGATTTCTCCCGGCTGACGAGCCCGGCTGTCGGAGAAGACCGGACCGATGCGCGCGCGCGGCCGCACGCCGCGCGCCTCCGCATGGTCACGGCTTTCCAGCACCAGGAATGCGCCCATCGTTGCCAGCGTGACGCCGCCTTTCGGACCGCGATCCCATACCGGAGCGAACGGCGGCTTGAGCAGGATGCCGCTCAGTTCGATGTTGATGAGAACGTCCCAGCGCGTGCCGTGGTAGGCGCCGCCGACGAGCGTCAGTTCGCTTTGTCCCGCGGCAATCCGTGCCTGTGCGATGCGCACCGCGTCGAGACTGGCCGATTCTTCGCCCAGAAAAGTACGCGAGGCGCCGATCACGCCGTGCACCAGCGAGATGTTGCCGGCGAGCATGTTCGGCAGTTGCGCCAGGAACAAGGTCGGGCGCAGATCGCTCATCAGATGTTCGTTGAGAAACGTGCCGCGCTTCTCGGCCTTGCGCATGCCGGTGAGGATCGCCGTATCGACGGCGATGTCGCGCTCGCCGCCCTCGGCGGAAACGATCATATCGGTATGATCGAGCAATTCGGCATTGCCGGCGATACCGGCCTCGCTGAGCGCGAGGCCCGCCGCATAAACGCCGACGCGTTGCCACGTCTCCATTTGCCGCTGATCGCTTTTCTTGGCGATCTGCTTGTCGAAGCTCATCGGCGCCATCGGGAAGACGATGTTGGGCGCGAAAGTCTTGTCGTCATAGGGCGGCGGGTCGCCGCGCTCGAGGTGAAGCCAGGCGGCTTCGAGCCCCTCGCCGAGGCAAGTCAGGAGACCGACGCCGGTGATCCACACCTCGCGCCGGTCGGTCACTTAACGAACTCCGGAACGAGCAGGTTGAGTCGCTTGCCCCATTCAAAAAATGACTGCCGGAACTCCGGACTGGGAAAGGGCCGGATGCGAAACGTCAGCTCCGCGTCGCACACTTTGCTGCCGCCGCGTAGGCCGGAGCATTCGGCGACGGAATAGCCCGAGCCCTCGTGCACGATGCCGCCTTCGAATTCGAGCGCATCGCCGGGAAACACCAGCGTGCGGAATTTCGCCTCCTTGATGCCGGCGAGAAACGGCATCGCGGAAAAGTCCCCGAGCATGCAGATCAGCCAGCCGGTCGTCTGCGCCATGCACTCGGTCAACAGCACGCCCGGCATCAGGGGATAGCCGGGAAAATGTCCTTCGAAGATCGTGCTCTCGGTCGGGATCGTGCACGCCGTCCGCAGCCGCCGCGTGCCGCGGTCGGCATCGACGATGCGGTCGATCATCTGGAAATATTCGAGACGCATAGGGGCGCCTCAGGCGCCTTTGGCGGCGACTAGCTGGTCGATTTGCGTACTCAGGTTCTTCAGCACGAAATACTGGTCGGTTGTAGCCTTGCCATCGTTCACTTCCTGCGTCCATTGCTCAAGCGGCAGCTTGATGCCGAACGCTTTATCAATGGCGAAGGCGATGTCGAGGAAATCGAGGCTGTCGATCTCGAGGTCCCGGGTGGCGTGGCTCTCCGGCTTGATGTTTTCGCGGGGGATATCGCAGGTTTCCGCGATGATTTCGGCCACTTTATCGAATGTGGTTGAATCGGGCATGCTCTTTTCGCCGTAGCGGCTATGGACGCCCGGAAGGGACGCCCGCACAAGCCCGAACGCTACGGGCCCCTTCGACTGTTCCGCCTTCGTATAGCGAAGGATTCTGCCAAGTTCAACGGCGGACGGCCCGCGCGGACGCTGCTGGAACAACGCTGCTAAGGCCGATTAACGCTGCAGGAGTCGGTACTTACCTCAACCTTTTCAGGCGTCGTGTGGATTGCGATTAGGGCAAGGGATGCGGCCGGATCAGACCGCGGCGCTGGCGCGCACCGGGCCGGCATTCCGGCGCCGCTCCAGCCGCAGCGGGACGCGGCTGTTGGGCGACAATACCACCGACAGCTTGACCCCCGGCGGGGCGCCGACGCAGTGCACATTGAATTCGTGCAGGATTCGCGACACCGCCAGCACCATTTCGATCTGGCTCATGGTGCTGCCGATGCAGGCCCGCTTGCCGCCGCCGAACGGCAGGTAGGTATATGGCGCGGGCGCCTTGGTGCGCTCGCCGAAGCGCTTGGGATCGAAAGAGAGCGGATCGTCCCAGTAGCGCGGATCGTGGTGGGCGACATAGACCCACAGCATGATGATGTCGCCCGCCTTAATCTCCTGGCCGTCGATCACGTCGGCGCCCTCGGCGCTGCGCGCCAAGGACCAGATCGGCGGATACATCCGCATCGTCTCCGAGACGACGCTGCGTGTGAAAGAAAGACGATCGAAATCGGCGAGCGTCGGCGTGCGCCCGCCGCAGACGGTCTCTGTCTCGCGGCGGATCTGGTCCGCCACGTCCGGGTGCTTTGCCAGGAGATACAGCGCCCAGGTCAGCACCAGCGCGGTGGTCTCCGTCCCGGCCCAAATGTATTGCTTGATCTCGTCGATGACCTGAGAGCGGTCGAACTCGCCGATCGCCGGATCGGCCGCCGCGGCCTCTATCATCCTCAAAAAGGTGCGTTCGCGACTTTGAAACGGCGGCGCCGACAGCACCAGGTCCGGCAGCGAATCCCAGACGCCGGTGGCAT
The DNA here is from genome assembly GCA_963729965.1 of uncultured Alphaproteobacteria bacterium. GTDB lineage: Bacteria > Pseudomonadota > Alphaproteobacteria > Rhizobiales > Xanthobacteraceae > BOG-931. The sequence continues at coordinate 412,495 of CAVSPX010000014.1, read as the reverse complement.
AGGCAACGGCGTCATCGCTCGCCTCTGCGCCGTTGTGCTGCACGGGAGACGGCGGGCGCGCTTCGCCGAATTTGCCGACGGCTCCATGATTGGTGACAGTGGTGAAGGCTTCGACCGCGTTGTAGACGAAAGAGGGATTGAACGGCGTCTCGCGATCGAACAGCGCCTTGCAGATCATATCGACCGCCAGCCCCCACATTTCCGGCCCGATGTCGACGACGGCGTTGTCTTCCAACTTGCGCCAGCCCGCGATCCGCGCATCGATGGCCGCCAGAAGAAACGGCACGTACTCGGCCAGCGCATCGGGATGAAACGCCGGTTGTTGGATCGCGCGCATCTTCTGCCACAACGCGCCATCCATCGTGATCATGGAGCGCCCGAAGATCGGCGTCATGCCTTCAAGATACTTGCCGTAATTGGCGCTGTTGGTGGCGAGCACCTGCTTGAACTGCTCCGCTGCCGTCAGCAGAAACACGCGCTGCGAACCCATCTGCAGCGGAATGCAGCCGCGGCGGTTGCGCGCGATTTGCAACAGCAGCGTCAGCGGATCGCCGGCGTTCTGCAGCATCGCCAGCTTCGACCAGATGCCCCGCGAATAGTCGCCGGCGGCGGATTGCGGTTTATCCAGCATGTCAATTACGGACCATGAATTGTTGCGCAGTACTAGGCGCTTTTTCGCATGATGGGAAGCTGATCAAAACTCGAAGCGAATCCGCTCACGGCATCACCAGCCCGCCGTTGACGTGCAGCGTCTGGCCGACCACATAGGACGCCTCGTCCGAGGCGAGAAACACCGCCGCGGCTGCGACATCGTCGACGCTGCCGAGGCGCGCGGCCGGCACGCGGGCGACGATCGCGGCGCTCTGGTCCTCGGCAATGCGAACTCCAGCCATCGCCGGGACAATGAAGCCCGGCGCAATGCAGTTCGCCGTAATGCCGCGCTTGGCGTATTCCAGCGCCATCGATTTGAACAGGCCGATCATGCCGGCCTTCGCGGCGGCATAATTGGCCTGGCCCGGAAAGCCGGTCACGGCGAGCATCGAGGTGATCCCGATCAGGCGTCCGAACCGGCGGCGGATCATCCCGCGCAGCGCCGCCCGCGCCAGCTGGAATGCGGCTGTCAGATCCAATCCGATCACCGCGTTCCACTCGTCGTCGCTCATCTGCGCCAACAGATTGCCCTTCAGGATACCCGCATTGGCGACGAGGATGTCGAGCTTGCCCATCGTCTGTTCCGCTTGCACGACAAGCGCGCTGGTCTGTGTCGTGTCGGCGAGGTCACACGGCAGGACGTGCACGCGCTCCTTCATGGCTTGGGCGAGCGACTCCAAAGCATCCCGGCGCCGGCCCGAAATCGCCACCATAGCGCCTTGCTTGTGCAAGGCTTGCGCGATTGCGGCGCCGATGCCGCCTGTTGCACCGGTGACCAGAGCGGCGCGTCCGGACAGATCGAACATCACGCCGCTCCTTCTAATTCGGCTGCTGTAAAGCCGCGATCAGCCGCAGCAGCAGCGCATGCGGAACCAGCCCGCACGCCGCGATGATCAGCCGATTCCACAGGCCGGGCATCACCACAGGCTTGCCGCTCTGCAAGGCGAGCCATCCAGCCGCCGCGACGTCGCGTGCCGTGGAACGCGGCATCAGCGTCGCAAGCCGCGTCTTGTTGAAGCCGGTGCGAAGGAAAAATGGGCTGACCACAATGCCGGGGGCAAGGCACGTCACGCGCACTCCGGTCTTTGCGAGTTCCGCCCCGAGCGCGGCGGTGAATGATCGCACGTAGGCTTTGGAGGCGTGATACGCCGCCATGTTCGGTCCGGGCACGTAGCCCGTGATCGAGCCGACATTGAGAATGCGACCGCCGCCCCTCTCGACCATGCCCGGAACAAAGCGCAGGCATGTTTCCGTCAAGACGCGGACATTGACATCGATCAGCTCGAGTTGAAGTTGCCGATCAGCGGCCGCCGCCGCTCCAAACACGCCGAAGCCCGCACAATTAGCCAGAACGTCGCAATACAGGCCGCGTTCGGCCAGCGCAGTTTCCAGCCGCTGGCCGGCATCTTTGCTGAGAAGGTCGACCAGCACGGTATGGACCTGCGCACCGGATTTGGAGAGTTCAGCCGCAACATCGGCAAGGCCGTCTTGCGATCGATCGACAAGGACCACGACGGCACCGTCGAGCGTCGCGCAGCGGGCAAGCTCGCGGCCGATGCCCGACGCGGCGCCTGTGATCACAGCGGCTGGCTGCATTGGCCGCAAACTTCGCTATGCAGGCGCTGCGGCGTGCACAGGCTTCCGGGCCCAGATCATGCCGACGGAGGCGCCGGTGAGGCCGAACAAGCGGGTCAGCAAGGTGCGCACGCGCTCGACCTCGAAGCCATTGTCCTCCAGCAACCTGACGAGTTCGCGGTGACTGCGGTCGCGGCCGAACTCGTGATACTCGATGACGATGCGTTCGATGCGCGCCCAGTGCGCGGCGTCGAGGCTGCGCAGGATTTCGTATTCGCTGCCCTCGCAGTCGACCTTGAGGAAATCGATCTTTGCTACGGCGTGCTCGTCCATGATGCGCGCGAGCGGCATCTGCGGCACGGCGAACGGCTTTTGCGCCGCGGTTTGATGCGATTGCCGGCGCAACCGCTGCATCATCCAGCGCACCACGCGTCCCGCGCGCGATTTGTTGAAGAACCACGGTGCATCGACGGCGGTGCTGTAGGCCAGCGCTTCCCAGCCGGGATGGCAAACCAGCTCCATGGTACCATCGCTGGCGCCGGCGGCGACGGGCACGACCTCGACGTTGTTGAGACTGTTGCGGCTGATGTTCAGCCGCAGGCATTCAAGCACGCGCGGATTGGGTTCGATGCATATCAGGCGCCCGCGCGGGATTTGCGGTTCCGCCCACAACGCGAACATTCCGATATTGGCGCCGATGTCGACTACCGTATCGCCTGCGCGCAGTTCGAAGCCCGCCTTGGTGTATTGCCCTTGCTTGAATGTTTCCCACCGCAGGTATTTGGCGATGGTCCGCATGGTGTCGGAGGTGATGTAACAGCGTTTGCCGTTGGGCAGCCCAATCGTCAGACTCTCGCTCATTCACAACGCCTCGGGGATACAACGCCTCGGGGAATACCGGCTTTTTGTTGGGAGTTCGCGCCGCCCGCCTGGGCAAGTTAGCGGGAGCTTGGCGGAATGGCCAGTTCAATCGGCGCGCAATTTTGCCGCCCTTGGAGCACGCAGTCCTGGTCGCGTTCCATGTCGGCAATGGTATCGGCAAGCCAGACGCCAACGCCGATCAGCACGGTGACGACCGCAACCGCGATGACATTCATCAGCATGCGGTGCGGATAGTTGACGTTCTCGTCTTCCTTTTCCTGATCCTGCTCGTACTGGGCCAGGTGGTCGATCTGGTCGTCGTTCGGTTCCGGGAAGAGTTCGCGCAGATTCGCCCGCTCGGCAGGCTGCTCGGCAAAGCGATTTCGCGGCCGGAATTGCAGCACCTGCGCCGTGTGCCGAGGCCCTTCGGCCTCCGACGGCTCGTGCGTCAGCTTGGACGTTCCCTCTCGCATCGAATCCAGCATACGCCTCCACGGGCAGTTATTTAATCACAGAATTGCATAGTTGTTACCATGCGTTAGTCTATGCCGGTTCCAACCGGCGGCGGGACTGCTTAAATTCGGCATGATGCCTATGCGCCGCAAAACACCAGCCCTTATGGCCTTGGGGGTTGCCCGTGGCGGCCGATGGTCAGGCCTTTGGCGCGGTTTCGGCGCGCAAACCAGCCCGAGGGGGTGAGCGTCATCCGGCTGCGGTCGGCCTGTCGACCGGTCTTGCTTGCGGGTGCGGCATCGCGCTGATGCTGTGCGGGCCGCCGCGCGCGCCGATCTGGCCGGATCCAGGTGACTTTTCGTCGAATAGTGATCCGCTTCTTTCGATTTGTTTGAGCATGTACGCAGGACGGTTTCCAGTCGTGCGGGTCATGCTCCGCCGCCAATCGCGTCCTCATCCATTGCTTAGCCCTGACCCCATGCGCTACCCCATGTCGCGCGCGGGCATCATAATGGAGTCTTCCCATGCATAATTTTCCGCCGCGGATCGCCGCGCGCGCCATCGCGGCGCTGACCGCATTAAGTCTTGCGCCATTGTTTTGGCCCGGTTTGGCGGCGGCCGCCGATTACCACCTTGGCGCGCTGCAAATCACCCAACCTTGGGCGCGGGCCACCCCGGAGGGCGCCGCATCAGGCGCGGCCTATATGACAGTCACGAATGCCGGCCCGAAGGCGGAACGTCTCAACTGCGTATCGAGCGATGCCGCCGCCAAGTGCGAGATTCATGAAATGAGCATGGCAGGCGGCGTCATGCGCATGCGTCCTGTCGAAGGTGGCCTCGAAATCAAGCCCGGCGACACGGTCACACTCAAGCCCGGCGGTTTTCACATGATGCTCACCGGCCTCAAGGCGCCGCTGCGGCAGGGCAAGACCCTTGAGGTGACATTGCAAGTCGACAACGGCGGCACCGCGCAAGTGGAGTTTCCGGTCGCTCCGGTCGGCGCGCCCGGGCCGGGCGGCACCGCCGGCGGCCACATGATGATGCAGGGTTCCAGCATGGCGCCGATGAGTCATTAACGCGGTCGTATTTTATTCGAAGGACCGGCGACTGCTTTTCCGGAAAATCCTCCAGCGGGGAACCGGACTGACGGTGCGCTGCTTGCCGCCGGTTTGGTTAACGGAACACGACCTTACCATTGATTAAGAGGAGCTGGCGTATACCGGCGAGCCGTTACGCACGGTCGCAAAGCGCATGAACGATTCCGAACCCAAAGACGTCCGCAACTGGTCCGCGCCGATCGCAGATCTGACCGAGGTCGCGCGCCACTCCTCGGTCGATTCGACGATCGCGGACACGCGCCCGCACATCTCGATCGCGGAGGCGCTGCGCAATCGCTGGTTTGAAATCTGGTATCAGCCGAAAATCGATCTCAAGCGCAAATGCCTCGCTGGCGCCGAAGCGTTCGCGCGCATCCGCCATCCGCAACTCGGCGTGCTGTTGCCCGGCAGCTTCGTGCCAGATGTCGACGAGGCGAGCGTCGCCGAACTCGCTCAACATGCGCTGGTTGCCACGCTGTGCGATTGGTCGATGTTCGAGGAGGCAGGTTTCAATCTTCACCTCGCCATCAACGTGCCGGTGAGCGTGCTTCCCAAACTGCCGATCCCGGCGCTGATCGACGAGTTTCGGCCCAAGTCCGAGCGTTGGCCCGGACTCATCGTCGAAGTCACCGAGGATCAGATCGTTCGCGATCTGGCGCTGGCGCAGAAAATCGCCGGCCAACTGCAAATGAGCGACATCAAGATCGCCATCGACGATTTCGGCGCCGGCTATTCTTCGTTCGCGAGCCTGCGCGAATTGCCGTTCGCGGAGCTGAAAGTCGACCGCTCCTTCGTTCAGGGCTGCGCCATCGACGCCACCAACGCCGCGATCTGCCAGACCGCGATCGACCTCGCGCATCGCTTCGGCAGCGCCGCGGTGGCTGAAGGCGTCGAGACGCAGGCGGACCTGCAGGCGCTGATGGTGATGGGCTGCGATTTCGGCCAGGGCGCACTGATCGCCCCGCCGATGCCGAAGGAGCGGTTTCTGGAGCTGCTCTGTCAGCGCATGAGCCGGCCGCGCGGCACCTCGCCCAAGGAAGCGATGCAATCCGGCGGCAAGCCGGTCGGCCGCGTGGCGTAGTCCGCTACTTTCCCGGTTCCTTGAACGGCGCCTTCATGCCCTCGGGCAACGGCGCCATGAAGGTGTTGAGCGTCATCGACACCATTGCGTAGTAGCCGAGCAGCCCGACCAGTTCGACGGTGCCGGCTTCGCCAAGGAGCTTGTAGGCCTTGTTGAAATTCGCCTTGCCGACGCGCCGCTTGGCGTAAAGCTCTTTGACGAACGCGTAGATCGTCATCTCGTCGCGCGGCGCCGATTTCGGCGCGCGGCCGGCCTGCAGGTCGCTGATCGTCTTCGGCTTGACGCCTTGCTTCTCCGCCATCGGCGCGTGCATCGCCCATTCGTATTGCGCCTTCCAGAAGGAAGCCGTGCACAGGATGGCGAATTCCATCAGCCGCGGTGGGATGCTGGTGTGAAAGCGCAGGTGTCCGCCGAGCTTTTGCGCCAGTTCGCCGAACGCCGGCGAGTGCAGATAGATGGCGAACGGGCCGGACATCTTAAACTGGCCGCGCGGGCCGGACTTGATCGATTCGGCGAGCGTTTTCTGCTCGCCTGTGAGTGCCGCCTCTGAGAGTTCGGGAAGGCGGGGCGACTGCATGCTTTTGGGCTTGGTTGACTTGGCCATGACGTTTCCTCTGTGCGATCGGTTCAACGGCGTTTTTTGCTGGGGCTCTTCGCGGCCGTCTTCTTAGCTGGTTTCGGCGCGGTGCGCTTGGCCGGCTCGGAACTCTTTTTGCCGGCGGCCTTCGCCTTGGGGGCGGTCGGCATCAGGCCAGTCTTCTCGATCTGGCGTACCCAATAGTCCCAGGCACGGTTGGTCGAGGGCGGCCGTTGCTGATGCGCCGAGGTCAGCTTGGCCTCGCCCGGCGAGAGCGAATCGACGTGGCCCATCGCCATGGCCTGCGCCAGCAGCTTGCAATTGTCCGAGCCAAACACGGTGCGAAACACGAGTTCGCGGATGCTGGTGCCGGCCACCGTGGCGCCGTGGCGGCGCATCAGCACCATCCAATGCGGCCCGAGCGTGCGCGCCAGCGAAGCCCCTTCCTCGGGCTTGACCACCAGCATGTTGGTGTCGCCGAACTCGTCGCGCTGGTCCCAGAACGGCACGTGGCCGACCACGGCGGCGAGATGAAACACCGGCACGATCTCGCGTCCCGAAATGGCGAACGGCAGCACGGTGTGGGCGTGGTGATGCACCACGGCGTGGACGTCGGGCCGGGCCTTGTAGATCTCGCCGTGAATCACCTTCTCGCTGTAGAGGCGGAATTCGGTCGGCCGCACCGGCTCGGAATCGAGCGTCAGTTCGACGAGATCGGATACCTCCGCCAATTCCGGCGCGCGATGACGCGGGATGAAATAGCGCTGCGGATCGTGCGGATGGCGCACGCTGACGTGGCCGAAGGCGTCGAGGATTTTCTCATTGGCCAGAATGCGCGTGGCGACGATCAGCTCGTGCAGCGTCTCGGCAATGGCGTCAGGCATCGTGGACTCCGTTGTTGATTTTGCAAGCGGGTAGGGCGCGCTATTTTCTCGCGACAAGATCGATCAGCGCCGACGTGCCGACATGAGCGGTGCCTTCGCTGATCGTGTCGTCATGTTCGCGAATGTCGAGCTCGGCCAGGTCGCCGAAGCCTTGCTCGAGGATCGCGCGGGTGAGGAGCCGCTCGGCGTCCGGCGGACCGCCAGTGCGGTATTGCAGCTGCTCGGGGCGATAGCCCTGCATCAACAGCAGCCCGCCGGGCTTCAACGCGCCTTTAAGATGGGCGAAGAAGGCTGGCCGCTCATCCGGCGCCGCGAAGATGAAGATTGCCGCCACCACGTCGAACGCGTCTTTCGGCCAGCGCCAGGCAAACACGTCGGTGACTTCGGTGCGCAACCGCACGCCACGCTCGGCTGCGAGCGCCCGTGCCTTGGCGAGCGCCGCCGGCGAGTAGTCGATCGTCAGCACGTCGAGGCCCTGCTGGGCGAGCCAGACGCCGTTGCGGCCTTCGCCGTCGGCCACCGACAACGCCGTGCCGCCGGCGGGAAGGCGATGCGCCTGCGCCCTCAGAAACGCATTCGGCTCCTTGCCGAAAATGTAATCCGGCGCGCGAAACCGCGTATCCCAGCGGCTTTGCTCGGATGTCGGCTGATCGGGCATGCGATTCCTTGAAGGCGTGGTTGCGGCGGGGCCTCCTTTTGGCATTCCGGCCGCGAATGCGCCAGTGGCCCTGCATCCCCGAAGCACACGCCCGGTTCGTGGGTGTCGGCGATGAGCCGAACGATTCGTGTGTGATCGGCGTCACTGACCGCAATTCCACGAATCCGTAAGACAGCGGGACCGATCCAGGAGGCACCTCGATGACAAATCAGTTCCTTACCGACGCGACAACGCTGAGCACGTTCTCGCCGCGCTACGCGGCACGCACCGGCGCGGTGGAACAAATGCGCCGGTGGCATGTCCGCGCCTGGCAGCTTCTGTCGGTGTGGCAACACCGCCGCAGGGACCGCGCGGTGCTGCGCTCCCTCAGCCCGCAGGCCATTCACGATTTCTGCCCAAGGCAGACCGAGGCGGACGCGGAAATGAACAAGCCATTCTGGCGCGCGTGACCGCCCGATCGCGGAGAGGTGACCGAACCGGGGATAGACAATGTCAAGCCAGTCCATTGCTGCAGCCCTGATCGGCCACATCACGCTGCTCGTGACGCTGCTGACCATATTTGCCGGCTCGCTGGCATCCGGTCTAGCGGGTTTCGCATTTTCCGCAATCACCGGCGCAATGTTGTTTCATGTACTGGCGCCAATCGAGGCGGTCCCGCTGATGCTCGCATGCAGCATCACGACCCAGGTGTTCAGCATTTCCAAGCTGTGGCACACGATGCAGTGGCGGCAGTGTCTGCCGTATCTGGTCGGCGGTTTCGCCGGCATACCCCTCGGCGCCGAATTGCTGAAGGCCTTTGACGCGCGCATGTTCGCGGCGGGCTTCGGCTTGTTCCTGATGGGCTACAGTCTCCACATGCTGCTGCGGCCGCATTTCGTCATCCGCGGCGGCGGACGTTACGCCGAAGTCGCCGCGGGATTTGCCGGCGGCATCACCGGCGGCGCGACGGCCTTTCCTGGTGCCATTCCGGCCGTGTGGTGCAGCGTGCAAGGCCTCTCCAAGCTCGATCAGCGCGGCATCGTTCAACCGTTCATTCTGCTCATGCAGATCGCGACGCTGGTCTATTTTTCCAAGCTCGGCATGCTCGCCTCGGCGACACTGACGACCTATCTGTGGTGTGCGCCGGCCGTGGTATTCGGTACCTGGCTGGGCCTGAAATTATTCGATCGCATCGACGACAAAAGATTTCGGCAGGTCGTCCTGCTGTTCCTTCTGCTCTCGGGCGCGGTTTTGGTCGTGTAATCAATCGGACGTGAGACTGCGGCTTCTGCGCGCATTTGCGGCGCTTTGTCTTTGGCAATCCCGGCGCGAATGCGCTAGGACTGCCGCATGGCGGTCGCGGTCAAAGCGCTGTTCTTCGACGTGTTCGGCACCCTGGTCGATTGGCGCAGTTCGATTGCGCGCGAGACCAAGGCGCTGCTGGAGCTGAAGGGTTTTGTGCTCGACTGGCTCGCCTTCGCCGATGCCTGGCGCGGCGAGTACCAGGGCGCCATGGACGAGGTACGTTCGGGCCGCATCCCGTTCTGCAAGCTCGACGTCTTGCACCGGCGCAATCTCGAACTTGTGCTGCCGCGCTTTCACGTCGAAAACCTGAGCGAGGCAGATCGTCGCGACCTCAACCTCGCCTGGCATCGGCTCGATGCCTGGCCTGACGTGTCGCGCGGGCTACACCGTCTCAAGCGTCGCCACATAATAGCGCCGTTGTCGAACGGCAACATTTCGCTGATGGTCGATCTCGCCCGCCGCAACGATTTGCCGTGGGACGCCATCCTTGGTTCGGAGATCGCCGGCGACTACAAGCCGAAGCCGCGCGTTTATCTCGCCGCCGCTGAAGCGCTCGATCTGCCGCCCGCCGAATGCATGATGGTGGCCGCGCACACCAACGATCTTTTGGCCGCTGCGAAGCTTGGCTTGCGCACCGCGCACATCGCGCGCCCCAACGAACGCGGTCCCGGCAAGGGCGAGGCCGCGCCCGCCGAACCGATGGATATCGCGGCCAGCAGTCTCGATGATTTGGCGGACAAGCTCGGGGTGTAACAAACCGGGCGCACAGGGAGAGGACGATTATGGATCTGCGATCGACACGGCGAACAGTGCTGTTAGGCGCCGGCGTTGCGGCGGCGGCAAGTGCGGTCGGCGCCGAGCCGTTGCTGGCGCAGGCGCAAGGCGCGACGCCGCTCAAGGTGGTTTCGTTTCCGGGCCTGAGTAATCTCGCGATTTACGCGGCGCAGAGCCAAGGCGTGTTCGCCAAATATGGTCTCGCCGTCGATCTCGCCTATACGGCGAATTCGCAGTCGCAGCGCGACGGCCTCGCCAAGGGCGCCTCGCAGATCATTCACACCGCGGCCGACAATGCGGTCGCCATGGTGGAACTGGCGAAACAGGATGCAGTGATCGTCGCCGGCGGCGACAACGGCTTCAATCGCATTTTCGCGCAGCCCGACATCAAGACGCTCGCTGATCTGCGGGGCAAGACCGTCGTGGTCGACGCGCCCAACACGGCGTTCGCGCTGCTGCTCTACAAGGCCTTGCAGCAGGCCGGGCTGAACAAGGGCGACTACAAGGTTCACGCCGTCGGCGGCACGCCGCAGCGCATCAACGCGATGCTGACCGACAAGGCCAATGCCGCGGCCGGCGTCATCAATCCGCCGATGAGCTTTACCGCCGCGGCGGACGGACTGAAGGACATGGGATCGGCGACCTCGGGCGTCGGCGCCTATCAGTCCGGTTGCATCGTCGTCATGCGGCCATGGGCCAAGGCCAACAGCGACACCCTGGTCCGCTATCTCAAGGCGATCATCGAAGGCTATCGCTGGCTGCTCAGCCCGGCCAACAAGAGCGCGGCCACAGCGCTTATGAAGGACCGACTCAAGCTGTCCGATGATTATGCGGCCAAGACCTACGCGGTCGTGACCAATCCGGTCGACGGCTTCGCCAAGGACGGCAAGTTCGATCTCGAAGGTTTCAAGAACGTTCTGAAACTGCGCGCCGAGATCGAAGGGCAGTGGGGCGGCAAGCCGCCGGCGCCGGACAAGTACATCGACCTGTCCTATTACGACAAGGCGCTTGCGGCGCTGTAAGCGACTGCGCTCAGACAATAATCAAATCAGAGCGCAATTTGGGGAACGTCGAAGGAGAATGTTTCATGATGTATGCCCGTCACGTGAAGTGGTGGATGGTCGCCGTGCTGGCCTTTGTCGCCGCAGCAATGCCGGCGCGCGCGGAGACATTCCCGAACAGGACAATCCGCATCATCGTGCCCTATGCGGCCGGGGGCAGCATTGATCTGACGGCGCGCGTCATCGCCAAGCACCTTCAGGACAGCGTTGGGCAGAGCGTCATCGTCGAGAACAAGCCGGGCGGGAATGCCGCCATCGGCATCGACGACCTGATGCGAAGCGCGCCGGACGGCCACACGCTTGTGGTTCTCTCGGACAGCCCGGTCACCGTCAACGTCCATCTGTCCAAGGTCAATTACGATCCGCTCACCGATCTGGTGCCGATCGGCAGGCTGGTGAGCAGCCCTCTCATTCTGACGGCCAGTGCCAAGGCGGGAATCACATCCATTCCCGGTCTCGTTGCCGCCGCGAAGGCGAAGCCCTTGAGCTACGGCACCGCTGCTATCGGCTCATCGTCTTATCTCGCCGGCGTGTTGCTTCAGCGTGCGCTCGGAATCACGCTGCAGCCGGTGCCCTATCGCGGCGGCGCACCGGCCGCGGTTGCGATCGCTTCCGGCGTGGTCCCTTTGGGATTCACCGACACGGGTTCGGTCTTGCCGATGATCAGAAACGGCCAGCTTGTCGCCTTGGGGGTGGCCGACCCGGTGCGCGCGCGCTCCATGCCGAACATTCCGACGCTGCAGGAGGCCGGCGTTCCGGGTTTCACCGCGGTGTCTTGGCTCGCGATGTTCGCGCCGCGCGGCACGCCGGACGACCGTGTCGCCAAGCTCAATACCGAGATCGCCAAAATTTTGGCGATGCCGGACGTGCAAAAGGTCCTGGCGGCCGCTGGTCTTGAGGCAGACCCTAACAGTCCGAGTGAGATGCGCGGCATTATTGCAGCGGACTACAAGAAATGGGGTCAGTTGATAAAAACGCTGGGGTTCAAGGTGCAATAATCCGCGTGGCCGTCTGTCGACGCTAGTGGTCCGATCCTAACATTCGCATCCCATTTCGGCACCCTCTTATGCGAATGTTAGGATCAAAGGACCACTAGCAAGTATAAGTTCAAGTGGAGCTTTTGGATTTGACATTCGCTATGGGAGCTGTCGGCTAGGTGGGTAGCGAATATCAAATCCGCTCCACTAGCCTCCGAGCGCCGGATAGTCCGTATATCCCCCCGCGCTGCCGCCGTAGAACGTCTTGCGCTCGGCCGTGTTGAACGGTCCGCCGCGGCGCAGCCGCTCCGGCAAATCCGGGTTGGCGATGTACAAAGTCGCGAACGAGACGAGATCGGCATCGCCGCTCCGCAGCACGGCGTTGGCACGCGCAAGATCGTAGGCCTTGTTGGCGACGAGCGCGGTGCGCCACAGCGGACGAAAGAATTTGGCATCGAGCCGCGGGCCTTCGCCGACCGGATCGGCCGGGCCGGGCTCGACGAGGTGCAGATAACCGAGGCCGAGACGGTCGAGTTCACGCACCGCCGTGGTGAACGTGTTGGCGGGGTCGCTGTCCGAAATATCGTTGAAAGCGAGATTGCTTGGCGACAGATGTACGCCAACGCGTTCGCCGCCCCACACGCCCGCCACCGCTTCCATCACCTCGACGACGAGCCGGGCGCGGTTGGCCGCGCTGCCGCCATAGCGGTCGCCGCGCTGGTTGGTTTTGTCGCGCAGAAACTGATCGAGCAGATAACCATGTGCGGCGTGCACTTCGACACCGTCGAAGCCCGCCGCCTTGGCATTGGCCGCGCCATGCCGATACTGTTCGATGAGGCCCGCGATCTCGGCCGTCTCCAGCGCGCGCGGCGTCACGTAAGGCTTCATCCCTTCGAGCGTCCAGGCTTGTCCGGCCGGCGCGATCGCCGACGGCGCGACGGGCGGCGCGCCGTCAGGCTGCAGCGACGGATGCGAAATCCGCCCGACATGCCACAGCTGCAGATAAATCCGGCCGCCGGCGGCGTGCACCGCGTCGGTGACGAGTTTCCAGCCGGCGATCTGCTCGGCGCTGTGAACGCCGGGTGTGCCCGGATAGCCGACGCCCTGCGGCGACACCTGGCTCGCTTCGGAGACGATCAGTCCGGCGCTGGCGCGCTGCGCATAGTAGGTGGCGTTGAGCGCTGTCGGTGCGTTGCCTGGGCCGGCGCGATTGCGCGTCATCGGCGCCATCATGATGCGGTTCGGCAGCGTCAGTGGGCCGAGCTGAAAGGGGGAGAAGAGATCGGTGCGTGTCATTCTTACCGCTGCGTTTCCCGGATGCGGTGCAGCGTGAAACGGTGCACTGCTGATCCGGGATCGTCCTAAACTCAAAGTTTGTAAAGGTCCCGGTTCTGCGGCGCACCACTTCGTGCTGTGCCGCGCCCGGGAGACGTGGGTTGTTCAGTCAAAATGCAGGCCGCTTTTCTTGACGATGGCGGGCCAGCGCGCGGCCTCGTGCTTGATGAAGGCGGTGAACTCGGCGGGCGTCGAACTCACCACATAAATTCCGACGGTTTCGGCCTTGGCCTTGAGATCCGGCTCGTTGAGGACCTTCTGCACTTCGGCCGAGAGCTTGTCGATCACGGCCGGCGGCGTGCCGCGCGGCGCCACCAGGCCGTTCCAGACCGCGAGATCGCCGAGGTCGACGCCGGTCGCCTGATACAGCGACGGCAGCTTCGGGAACGGCGCGAACGGCCGGCCGTCGAGCTTGGCGAGCGCGCGCAGATTGCCCGCCTGGACGAGCGGCAGCTCGGCCGCGGTGCCGTCGAATACGAAATCGGCGCCGCCGGTGAGTACGCCCTGCGCCACGTTGGCGCTGCCGTTGAACGAGATCAGAACGGTGTTGATGCCGAATTTGTCGTTGAACAGAAAGCAGGTGAGCTTTGTGGTGATGGTGCCGGCGCCGCAATTGAGCTTTCCCGGCGCAGCCTTGGCCTTGGCGACCAGGTCGTTCGCGGTCTTGTAGGGGCTCGATGCATTGACTACGAGCCAGCCCATGTTCTTGGCGGCGAGCGAGACCGGCGCGAAATCCTTGATCGGGTCGTAGGGCAGGTGGCTGTATAGATACTGGTTCATCACCAGCGTCGAATCGATCGCCATCAACAGCGTGTAGCCGTCGGGCGCTGCCTTGGCGACGAGCTCGGCGCCGATCACCGTATTGGCGCCGGGCCGGTTATCCACCACGATCGGCTGGCCGAGATCCTTAGCCATGCGCTCGCCCATCATGCGGGTGAGCACGTCGGATGGTCCGCCGGCGGGGAACGGCACGACGATATGGATCGGGCGCGTCGGGTAGGGCGCCGCCGCGGCCGCCGGCGCGATCCCGAGCGCCGAGAGCAAGACGAATGCAGCCATGGTCGTCGCCCGCATCGTTTCCTCCTGATCGAACCTTATATTGCCGCGACCGTTCGCGGCTTATTTCGGCTCGGGGCCTGTATAGCGCAGCACGAACAAGCCGCACTTGTCGTCGTTCATGAAAATGTTGCCGCGGGCATCGACGGCGATTTCCTCGCTCCAATCGACCGGCGATGCATGGGCGCCGGATTGCTGCGGAGCATCCGGCCGTTCCGGTGGGATGAAATAGCCGACTTCCCGCGGCAGCCGCGGATCGCTGATGTCGAACACGCGGACACCGGCGTTGAACCACGCCACCGTCATCAGCTTGCCGGGCTTCTGGATCGCCGGATTGTGAATCTCCTGGCTGACATTGTGCGGGCCGAAGCGGCCGCCCTTGTCGCAATAATCGGTGTAGGGCAGGCCGGGCGGCGGCACCGGCGGCGGGAAGAGCGAAATAAGCCGCGGGTGCGCGGGGTTGGAATTGTCGATCATGCCGGCGAAGTTCAGGCCGTCGTCCTGGCAGCGCTCCTTGCTGGCTTCGGAGCTGACATAAAGGAGTTTGCGATCCCACAGCGGCAGCACGGTATGGACCGACTGCATGCCGACTTTGGCGAACGGCTCGGTGATGTGCAGCTTGCCGATCAGTTTCGGGTGGGCCGGATCGGAAATATCGAGATTGACCACGTCGGGCGTATAGCCGAACGACGCCATCCTGCCGTCGGGGCTGACATTGACCGGGCCGTGAAAGCCTTCGGGAAACGGCGACGGCGGTTCGCCGTCCTTCTGTCCGGGCTGCCAGTATTTGCCGACTTCCTTAGGATGCGCCGGATCGCTGACATCGAGGATCACCATGATGTGCAGCTTGAAGCCCGGATAGCTGGTCGACAGATAGGCGTATTTGCCGCCCGGATAGGAATTGCGGTGGGCGCCGGTTGCGCCGCCCTGCCACGAGCCGACCTGCTTGGGATTCTCCGGATCGGAAATGTCCCACAGCAGCACCGCAGGCAGCGGGTTCTTTTGCGGCCGAAAGCTGTTGAGCGAGGTGAGCATCAGATTGTCGTGCAAGGTCACTTGCGCGGTGATGATGCTCTTGTCCTTGGTGACGAACGGAATGAATTTCACGTAGCGCGGATTGGCCGGGTCGGTGACGTCGACGATGCTCCAGCCTTGATTGAAGGAGTGGCCCGAGTACAGGTACCACTTGTCGTTGGCGGTGTGCTTGATGGCGATCTTGAAGCCGCCGAAGCGGCCGCCGAGCGCCGAGAAGCCGATCTGCTTCATATTGTGCGCCTGGGAACCGGGCGGAAACGGATCGGCGGTGGCAGTGCGCCCTGCGAGCGCGCCAAAAATAACGGCTGCGAACATGAACGCGCGCGGCAATGCCGCCCGCGCCAACGGCGATCGCGTCAGTGAAACAGGCATTGTTCTCTCCGGTCGATTCCTCGCTGCGCAGGATAAGGGGCCGCGGCTCGACACAACAGCAAAATCGCCGTCAGGCATCCGCGATGATACCCGGATTGCGATTTATGCAATCCCGGCTAGGGTAGTCCCGCCACGGCCGGGGAGGAAGCAGCATGACGGCGCGCATCGGACTGATCATCCCGTCTTCCAATCGGATGGTGGAGGGCGAGATGGTGCGGCACCTGCCGCCCGGCTTTGTCGCCCATGTGGCGCGGCTGCGCATGACCGGCGCCCATCGGGTCGCCATCGAGGGGCTCGTGCCGCGCCTCATGAAGGCCGCGGCGATGCTCACCGACGCGCGCTGCGATGTGATCGCCTTTCACTGCACCGCCAATTCCACCTCGGAAGGTGCGGCCGGCGAAGCTAAGCTGCTCGCGACCCTCCGACAAGCCGGGGCGCGGCGGGTGACGACGACCGCGACCGCCATCCGCCATGCCCTCGAGACCTTGCGCGCGCGTCGTATCGTTCTGCTCACGCCTTACAGCGAGCAGGTGACCGACGAAGAAGCGGAGTTTTTGCATGTGGCGGGTTTCGAGGTGCTCTACGCCCGCGGTTTCGCGCTCAACGGCAGCGACGAGTACTGCGCCACGCCGGCGCAGTTCTGGCGCGACCGTGCCATCGAGGCGGCGCGCCCGGACGCCGATGCCTATTTTCTCAGCTGCGCCAATATTTCGGCATTCCCGGTGATCGAGGAGATCGAGCAGAAGCTCGGCCGGCCGGTCATTACCAGCAACCAGGTCGTGGTCTGGGAGGCGCTGTCATTGCTCGGCGCGACCGACCGGCGTAACTGCCCCGGCCGGCTGTTCGACAGCATCGGCGCCGCCGAAACCGCGCAGAAGGTGCTGGCGTAACCATGACGATCCAGCAGAACACCGACCGCATCCAGACCACCCATATCGGCAGCCTGCCGCGGCCCCATGCGCTGCTCGATCTGATGAAGGCGAAATATTCCGGCCAGCCTTATGATCAGAGCAAATATGAAGCGGTGATCGCCGACGCGGTGCGCGATGTCGTGCGCAAGCAGGTCGACTGCGGCATCGACATCGTCACCGACGGCGAGTTCTCAAAGCCCGGATTTTTCACCTATGTGTACGAGCGGCTCGAAGGCTTCGAGCGGCGGCCCGATCAGAAGCTGAAACTGTTCGCGCAGGAAGTGGCGGCGTTTCCCGAATATTACGCCGACTATTTCAAGCAGGCGATGATGGGCGGTGCGATCGTCGGCCTCGCGCCGGTGGTGTGCGTCGGACCGATCAAATATCGCGGCGAGAAATTCGTCGCGCGCGACATCCAGAACGTCAAGCGCGCCGCCGCGACGGCCGGCGTGCCCGACCATCATGTGTTCCTGCCGGCGACGGCGCCGTCGGGCGTCGGCATCAACGAGTACTACAAATCCGACGAGGAGTATTTCCACGCGCTCGCCGCCGAGCTCGCCAAGGAATATCGCGCCATCACCGATGCCGGCATCCTGGTGCAGATCGACGACCCGTTCCTGCCGGATATCTTCTTCGAGCCGGGGCTCGATCGCGCGCAGATGCGGCGTCGCGCCGAAATCTATGTCGCGGCGACCAATGCCGCGCTTGCCGGCATCCCGCCCGAGAAGGTGCGCTTCCATACCTGCTACGGCATCAACGAAGGCCCGCGTCTCTACGAAGCAGCACTTTCAGACATCATCGAATATGTGCTCAAGATCAACGCCGGCTCTTATAGCTTCGAAGCCGCCAATCCGCGCCACGAGCACGAGTACCACCTGTTCGAACGCGTCAAGCTTCCTCCCGGCAAGGTGATCGCGCCAGGCATGATTACCCACGCCAGCAACATCGTCGAGCATCCCGAGCTGATCGCCGAGCGCATCGTGCGCTTCGCCAAGCTGGTCGGTCGCGAGAACGTCATGGCGGCGGCCGATTGCGGCTTCTCCTCGCAGGCGCTGTATCGCACGGAGGTGCATCCGACCGTGGTGTGGGAGAAATTCAAGGCATTGCGGGCGGGCGCCGACCTCGCGACCAGGCAGTTGTGGTCATGATCGCGTCATTGCGAGCGAAGCGAAGCAATCCCGTTCGGCATCGCAGCCTGGATTGCTTCGTCGCGGAGCCTGTCATCGGGCGGGCCACTTCGGGCCGGACCCGTTGGCTCCTCGCAATGGCGAGATATCGGCTTATCACGGCGCTGCTTCTGGCATTGTTCGCTGCTGCACTTCCCGCCCACGCCGAGGATGCGGCGCGTTTTTATCGCGGCAAGCAGATCCGCTTCATCGTCGGCTCGGCGCCGGGCGGGACCTACGATCTTGCCGCGCGTGCGGTGGCGCGTCACATGGGCGCGCACATTCCCGGCAATCCGTCGATCATCGTGCAGAATCAGCCGACCGCCAGCGGCATCGTGATGACCAATCAGCTCTATGCGCTTGGACCCAAGGACGGTACCGCCGTCGGCGTTCCGCTCAATGGCATCCCCGCGGAGCCGCTGTTGAAACCGGGCGTCGCGCATTACGACGCCCGCAAGCTCATCTGGCTCGGCAGCATCACGCGGGAACCGTATGTGGCGTATGTCTGGCACACCGCGCCGGTGCAGACGCTGTTGCAACTGTTGACCGCGCCGCTTGTGGTCGGCGGCACCACGCCGGGCTCGACCATGGTCGACTTTCCGGAGCTCACGAACGCCGTGCTCGGCACCAAGTTCAAGATTGTGCCGGGTTATGGATCGACGCCGCTGATGAACGAGGCCATGGAGCGCGGCGAAATCCAGGGTGTTGCCGCGCTCGGCTGGGAGGCCGTCAAGACGCAGCTGTCGCATTTTCTCGCCGACAAGGAGGTCAAGGTGATCGCCCAGTTCGGTTTGCAGCGCAGCGCCACGCTGCCCGATGTGCCGCTGATGATTGACCTTGCCAAATCGGCGGCGGATCGGCAGGCGGTCGCTATGCTGTTTTCGCGCACCGACATTGGCCGGCCTCTCTTTCTGCCGCCTGGCGTGCCCGCGGATCGCGTCGAAGCCTTGCGCCGCGCATTCGATGCCACGATGAAGGACGAGGGCTTCTTGGCGGATGCGAAAAAGATCGGGCTCGACATCGATCCGTTGACCGGCGAGCAGGTGCAGAAGCTGGTCGCCGATCTCGCCGAGACGCCGCCCGAAGTGGTCGCGCGGGTCCGCGCTGCGCTGAATGAGAAATAGGACGCGTCATGCTCCGCGAAGGCGGAGCATCCAGTAACCGCGGACCACCCTGGTGATTACTGGATCGTCCGGCTTCACGGACGATGACAAGGTCATGCTAAACGATGATATGATGCAGGCTCAGTCAAACGAGGCTTGATACAGTGCACGCTCTCCACGAATCTTCCGCAGCATCCCCCGCGCGCGACGGCTCGCTCGCCGCCCGCCGCGCCATGCACAGCAACAACAAATTGCAGATCGGCCTGTTCGGCCCCAATTGCTCGTCGGGCCGCGCGGTGACGCTGGTGCCGGAGCGCTGGTCGGGCAATTGGCCTGACAACAAGCGCCTCGCGCAGATGTCGGACGACGCCGGCATCGACTTTCTCCTCCCGATCGGGCGTTGGAAGGGCTATGGCGGCGACACCGACTACCAGGGTACCACACTCGAAACGATCACCTGGGCGACCGGTCTGCTCGCCAGCACCAAGCGCATCACCGTGTTCGGCACCGTGCATGCGCCGATCTTCAATCCGGTGGTGGCGGCCAAGGAAATGGTGACCGCCGATCACGTCGGCGAGGGTCGTTTCGGGCTCAATATCGTGGTTGGCTGGAACGAGGGCGAGTTCGACATGTTCGGCGTCGAGCAGCGCGCCCACGAGGATCGCTACGACTATGCGCAGGAATGGATCGACGTCATCAAGATGATCTGGTCCGACCGGGAGAACTTTGCCTACAAGGGCAAGTATCTCGACATGAAGGGCGTTCGCGGCAAGCCGAAACCGTTCGGCGGCGCGCGCCCGGTGATCATGAATGCCGGCGCGTCGGCGAGCGGCCAGTCGTTCGCGGTGAAGAATTGCGATGCGTTCTTTCTGCAGGCCTCGCGCACCTCGCTTGAGGACACGCAGCAGAAAGTCCGCGCCGCTCAGGACGCGGCGCGCGCGCAGGGCCGCGAGATCGGCTGCTACACGGTCGGCGTCGTCACCTGCCGGCCGACACAGAAACAGGCGGAGGATTATTTCCACCACTCGATCGTCGAGCATGCTGACTGGTCGGCGGTCGACGGCATCCTGGCGCTGAAGAATATTTCGCCGCAGACCGTGCCGATGCAGGAATACATCACAAAGCGCAACCAGTACGCCCAAGGCATGGGCGGGCTGCCGATCATCGGCGATCCCGACCATGTCGCGAGCCAGCTCGCCGACCTTGCCAAGGCCGGGCTCACCGGCATCGGCATTTCGCTCGTCAATTACATCGATGAGCTGCCGTATTTCTGCGATGAGGTCATCGGCCGGCTGGAGCGCATGGGGCTGCGGGAGAAGCCGAAGCGATAATTCCACGGCGGCCGCGCCGAACAATCCTCCTGCCGAGGCGTTGTCTTGCGCCTGCCTTTGGAGGAACTCGATGGTCGAAGCCAAACATGAAATTACCCGCGACCGCCTTGCCGAATTGCTGAACGAAGACCTGGCCCGCCCGTGACGCCGAAGCCGGTGAAGACCGCGAAAGAGGCGAAGGACATGCTGCGCTTCGATCTCGACAACGAGAACGAAACCGTGCGCAACTACCGCGACCGCATCCGCCAATGCGAGGCGCTCGGCGAATTTGCTATGGCGGAGCAGATCCGCAAGATCCTCACCCAGGAGCAGGATCACCAGATCGACCTGGCGACCGCGTTGGGTATCGACGTGCCCGACATGAGCAAGCCCGCCGACAAGTCGTGACGTCCGCGCCGCGGCGGCGACTCGGTCAGCGCCGGCTCGCGATCGGTGTACCGCGCTTCTTATTGTAGCGGTGGACGGCGACGCGCTCCCACACGCCGTTTTGGTGATACGGATCGCTTGTCGTGAAAGCGTCAACCGTGGCGCGGTCCTTCGCATTGATGACGAAGATCGAGCCGACCGGCGTCTCGCCGTCGTCGGCGACCAGCGTGCCGGCGGTGATGACGTCGACGCCGTGCTCGCCGGCGCGATCGAGATGGATGCGGTGGTCGCGATAATGCTTCGCGCGCGTCGGCAGGATGTCCTTCCTATCGAGCGCGTGAACGACGAACAGCATGGGCGGGCTCCCGGGTTGGGTGCCATGTTAGTCCGGTGGCGCAGAGCGGGCGAGGGGCCTCTCCGTGTCATTTCGTGCCGCCGCCAACGGGCCCGGCCTGAAGTGGCCGGCCCGCTGACAAGCTCCGCGGCAAACCCGGCATCCATAGCCACCGTTCACCAGCTGATGTTCGTAGCGTTAGTCTTGTCTGACCTGCGGCTATGGATTCCTGGCTCGCGGGCTTTGCACACACCCCGGAATGACGCGCTACGTCTCATCTGTACTTGCCGAGATGATAGAAATCGGCGAACCTGATGGTCATCAGAGCTGATAATGAGGGAATGTAGACCAAGCGTCATGTAGCTAATCCTTAATTTAGGAGGCGAAAATGGGCGGTTGGATCGTAGCAACGGATACAAGGGCGACAGCAACCGCGGCGCATAGCCGCGTTTTGGCGCTCGTGGGCGCGCTGGTTGCGCTCGCATGTGTTCTGCCGGGCGCAGCCTGGGGTGATGATTTTTACTCATCGACGCGCAAGCCGTTTGGCGTCTACGCCCATGTTGATTTTGAAGCCGTGTTGCCGGAAATGGTCACTAAAGTTGCCAAGACGTTCCCGAGCGTCCAAATCAGTCAGACCACCACCCAATCTTGTGCTGTCGTAACGGCGCCGCCCAACGACCTCGCGGCACTGCATGCCGCCTTGCAGAATTTTTACACAACATTGCTGTCCGACGAAGCCGTATCGGGAATCACGATAGGCATGCACTGGTGCCGTGTGCAGGTCCAGGAGCCGAATAAGGCCCGCAGCGCCTGCTCAGTTGGGCCCCATGAGCGGCCCTGTGATCCTGACGGCAACGATTGGAGTTACGTCGATGACCTTTTCGTGGCAGTCCACAAATATAACGCGACCAATAAAACTGCCAAGACGATCCAATTGATCGTGACACCCGGCGTCTATTCTCCATCCTGGCTGACGGATGGCTCGATCCTGAAATCCTGTGACCCGCTTTTCACTGGGACGACGTCGATTCCCGACTGCGGAATGGTGACGTTCAATCCCTATCCGGAACAAAGAAACGCCCTTGACCCGCCGGGGGCCCTTTTGAGCCTGCCTACGCCGCTGCCCTGGAACAGCCAGTACCTTGATTATTGGGGCGGATTTGTCGAAGAGCTCGCCGCCCGGTACGGCACCGACCAGGCGCTTGTCGCGGTTGTCATCGCCGGCCCGAGCTGTGCGACATCGGAGATGATTCTTCCGACCGGAGCTAACGGCTCCCTTCAGAAAAGCGGGCTTGATGCAGACGATGCATGGAAGACACTGATCACGAACAGCTTCCCGGATAATAAAATTTACGCAATGTACCCCGCCCAGGTGTTCGTCGACTCCTGGGAGCTGACGATCAGAGGATTTGAGCGAATATTTGCGAATGCGCACCTCACGCTCATCCTCACTCCGGACGATTTCAAGGGCATGCCGGAGTTGCCACTCCCGCCGCTGACCAACGAACTCAACCAGGATTTTGGCCGTTTTTACAACGACGATTGTTACGACGCGCAGTCGCTTCCACTGTCTTGCCAGACAAAGGCGACGATCGCTTTTTACTTTCTCACCCACGCGGCGCCGCAACCGATCGAAGGCGAAATCGCCAGAGGTACCTCTGTTGGCGGCATGACAGCGTCATCCTTCCAGCCGACCGGCAAAATCGATGTGCCCGGCGTGAAGCTCCTGGCGGCTCATCGGTCGCCGTTCACGACATCGGGCGCGCCTGTGCCGGGCGGCCCGTTGTTCGGTGGCGCCGAGTTTGATTTCGCCCTCACCAAGTTCGATCTGTCCGACAATTCATATAACCCGGCTGCCTATCCAGCGACATATCCGGTAGGCGATCAATTCCAGGAAGAGGCCTGTCTCTCGTCACAAGGCCAGTGTTCGAATGACTCCTCGAACAACATATCGGTCGAGCAAGGGGCCTTCCAAGTCTTCGCCAATTTCTTCAATGGAACCGAGGCGGCCTACCTTTTCAATGCGGCGCCCTACACACAGATCGACGGGGCCACCGCGCCGCCGACGCAATTCGAAGCTACATTCAGTATGTCGACGTCGATTGGCAGGATGTGATGTATGCCGTCTACACAGCCGGCAATTGTGCGCTGGCGGTATCGACACTATCGACACAGTTTCTCGGTCCGACCTTGATGCAGGACGTGCTGAACCAGGCAAAATTTGGCCTGGAGGTCATCGCGCACGCTCACAATGCGCAACGACCGCAGTTGACGTGCGCATCATCTCCGTAGGACGGACCTCGGGGGGCGTTTGCCTCCGGCTCTTTCTCTTTTTGGCCGCGGCGCTGGCAGCGCATTGTGGGACGAGAAGCCGATACACAGGATACGCCCCACATACAGTCGATTGCTGATTAAAGCGCACTATCCTGCGCAGCATCGACCTCGGCACGCATCCGGGCAATTTCCGGATCGCCGGCGTCGGCGATTTCTAAGGCGACGGCACCAGGGACATGCTCTGGCAAGTGCCGCCCACACTCTCCGCCATGAGCGGCAAGCTTTTTTTGCTGCGGCACATCATGGTCGGTCATGGCACATCGCGTGAATTTGCGGCAGCGCGATATTTCGTCTGCTTTCGGGTGAAGCGAGCACAAACAAGCCGGCTGCCGTGCGGCTTCGGCTACGCCCGCCTTCGCGAGATCACGTAGCTCTCGTCGAAGAACCACAAGCCGCCGCGCTCGCGCAGCACCGCGCGCGTGGCGTCGATATAGCTGCCGTCGGTGGCGGCCTGGGCGACGCGGTCGTCCTCGACCTGCGCCACGTAGATCGCCGCGTTCCAGGCGGCGAACAACGTTGAGGTGCCGATCGACTCGGAAATCTCCGACGGCAGCGTGTGCATGTCGTAGCGGAACAGCGAGCGGTTATCCGCATAGGCGTTGAAATTCAGCTCGCGGCCGGCGGTGCCGAGTTCGTGCTTCACCGCCTTCATGATCTGATGGCGGTCGTGGATGAACGGATTGTCCTCGGGCCACACCTTGCGGATGATCTCCATGCCCGGATCGTGGCCGTGCGAATGGATGGCGATGAGCCGGCCGCCGGGGCCGAGCGAGCGGGCGAGCGGCGCGATCACCCGCGATGCCTTGAACTCGAGCGACGCGCGCGCCCGATAGGGCTGCGAGGCGATGACGAGATCGTAGTTGGTGAGCGTGCCGCCGGGCTTCGGAATGATCGGGTCGAGCAGGAAGCGGTGATCCTCGCGGTACAGCACGAGCACCACCGGACGCTCGTAGATCGGATTGCCGGTGCGCGCCGAGACGCCGGCTTTCCAGTTTTGCGCCAGGAACGGTTCGAGATCGATGATCTGCTGTTCGAAGCGGTGCGCCGAATTGCCGATCAGCGGCAGTTCGTGCCAGACCAGACTCGACGCCACGTTGAGCGACTTGACGTGCAGCCACGGCGCGTCCGCGTAGGCGAGGTTGGTCAGCACCAGAACCGTCGACGGATGCTCGAAGAAGCGGTCGGGCATCTTCTGCAAGGTCAGGCGGATGTCTTCGAGGCTGATTTCCTTGCCGACCATGTAGAACGGCATGTGCGGGAAGCGGTCGTGCATCGCGCGCATCACCCGCGTCAGCACCGAGCCGTCGCCGACGCCGGCATCGAAAACGCGCACCGCCGGCGGCCGCGGATGGATGTGGGCGAGTTCGTCGGACACGCGGCTCGCCACTTCCCATTTCTCGCTGCAGGTGTTGACGAACAGCAGATACTTTTGCCTGTTGTCGAAGAAGCGGAAATTGCGCTGCGGGTCGCCCGGCTTGCCGGCGGCGCCGGCCGGCGGGGTGGGCGCAGCGCCAGTCGCCGGTGCCGATCCAGCCGCCAGCATGGCGCGCGGTTCGCGCGGCCGTTCGATGATCGTGGGCCGATCGTGGGCGGGATGGGAAGCCATGAAGCCGTGGATGCGATCGAGCGTGTCGGTGGTGATGCGGCCGCCGTTGCGCAGCCGCGCCGCCAGTTTGCCGTCGTTGACCGCGCGTCGGCCAAAGGTCGACTCCGCAAGCCCGGTCTGGCGGCAATAATCGGAGATTTCCTGCAGCAGTTGCTGGGCGTTCATGGCGACCTCGCCGCTCCCTGCCGTTGTCCTCGCTGATGAGGGGCGCCTGTGGCGCTCTTGCTGTTTTGGCGCTCTTGCCGTTTCGCCCTCAAAACGAACCAAGGCGTGGGCCAGGCGTCAACCACAAAATGGCCCATATGGCTAGTGGGCAGATAGATGGGAAATTGCCCATAGCTATCCAAGCCTCGCAAAAGGCTGCGGTTGGCAGAATCGGGCGCCGCCGGACGGTCCTGCTAACACCGTTCCGTGGGCCTGCCGGCAAGCCCGCAAAATCCCTTGCGTCCGCCATCATCGGGACATGACTGCCCGGCCTGCCACCGCCACATCATGCAGCGGCTTCCCTGACAACAAACGCCATCGCCCACCCTGAAACCGCCCTGATAGAGACCGAACGCGACTGTCAGTAGCGGGCAACCGATCTTGGCAGCTTGGTTCTCTGTTGTAAGCATCGTCCCTCTTCGCGATCCCCCTCGCAATGTCCGATGCTCGCGCTAAAGGGGCTGGTGCGAAGTGACGTACGTCACAGCTCGGCCATTGCGGCGGCTCATGAGCCGTTCCACCCGCAGATGAATTCGCAATAAAGTTTCGTGTTGGTGAGCGCATTGAGGGCGCGCTCGACCGCGGCGCGGAGTTTTGATCTTATGCGACGGCACTCGGCCAGTGCGGTGCCGAACGCGGGCAAGGAGTCGTATATGGAAATTCAGAAGGAGCGGGTCGGCGATATTTCGGTGGTGTCCCCCACCGGCCGCCTCGACGGCATCTACAGCACGGCGTTCGCCAAGGAGGTCGGCGAACTGATCGCCGGCCCGAATCCGAAAATCCTGATCGACTTCGCCGAGATCGATCACGTCACCAGCGCGGGGATTCGCGCGGTCCTGCTCCTGATGAAAAAGGCCAACGCCTCGGGCGCCGCCTTCGCGTTATGCGGGGTCAACGAGCAGGTGCGAGAGATCCTCGACATCGCCGGCGTGGCGCCGATGATCGCCATTCATCCAGACCGCCCCGAGGGCCTCGCAGCTCTGAGCGCTCTGCCGCCGCCGCCGCAGCAACCCGCCAGCGCGCCTTAGAGTCATGTCGCGCAAGAAAGGCTCGGCATAGAGCATTGAGAGAGCGGTCGCGACAAGACGGCGCCCTCGACGTCCTCCGCGCCGTTTCGATTCGCGTGGGCGATATCGCTGTCGCCCCGTCAGCGACTGTCAGTGCCGATGCGAACCAGACCATCCCTCGGCGCCAAGCGCTGACAGGATGCGCCGGCGCGCGCTACTTGTATGCCGCGCAGAAAGCTGGCGCGTTCGCTCCGATGATGGCGCAGCCGCGACGAATTTCCGAGATTATCAGTGCGCAGGCGTTACTCGCGTTGCACGGTGGATGCGTGGCCGGCGACACCTCCGTGCATTGCTTGACGTAGATCGCTGCCTGCTGCGCGCCGACGCTCGCCTGGCAGGACACTTGGGCGGGCTGAGGCGCGCCGCCGAGTTGCTTCAGGCGCGCGAGATATGCGTTGCGAATGCAGGTCTTGTCGGTTCTGCAGGCGTTGCGCTGCGCCAGCCATGTGCGTTGCACCGACGCCAGCGTGCTTCGCTCGTTGGGCGGGAAACTGGCGTACATTTTTTTGTAGGCATCCGCGAGGCTCCGGTCGAGCGCCGCGAGAGAGTCGTCCGAGCAAATCACCGCTTCGGTCGGCGCCAGATCGCCGGCGCATGAGAAACTTGGATTAGCCGCAAACGCAGCCGCCGACTGCCCGATCAGAAAAGCGGCAACGAAGGCGGCAGCAGCACCGTGGATCCGGATCTTGCCGGCAAGCGCCGTCCTGGTCATTTTTCCCCCTTCGCGTCGCCGCTATCGAGTTCCGTGACTTGGAACTCTCACAACTTGGAACTTTCACAGCAAACGCACGGTATGCACGAACACGTCTGTAGCGGCCCCGATGCCTGATGACAATTGGCAAGGGCGAAAGCGAAGGCAGACGTCGCGAGTGGCTCCAGGCCGCTCGTCCAGACCACAAAAAATTTTCGCAATCCATGCGGTTCCAACAGCGGAACCCACAGGTGTTCTCGTAAGCCCTGGATTTCAGCTCGAAAATTCGTGGACGACCAACGCCGCTGGTGCTATCGGCAGAATCAGGCGCGGTGGTGAGGGCACTTTCGACGCCGGCATTGCAAGATCGATGTGCGGCATGGTTCGCGGCGAAAATCATCGCGTACGGCCCACGTTTATGAGGGGGACGTGATGGTGAGCGAACTACCCACTTCGCCTGGGGAAGCCGGCTTCCAGCTCTCGCGCAGCATGGTTTTTCCGCTCGTCGGCGGCCGCCGCACCTGGTCGCAGGAACATCTGCTTCCGATCATCGCGACGATCCTCGTTTCGCTGGCAATGATGGTGGTGCTGCACCCGGGCGCGCAGCCCAATGGCGCCGAACAAATCCAGCAGGCGTGGGTGATCTACTGGATCATCGCCCTCTATATCGCGCTGATGATCAATATCTACATCTACAACATGTGCGAGCGCGCCGCGCCGTGGTGGCTGTTCGTCGGCGTCGCGGCTTTCACGTTTCTGCTGTTGGAAAGTCCGGTCTGGAATTACTGGTACGCGTTCTGGTACCACCTCATCCCGTCGCTGCAGTGGCATAAGTCTCCCTATTACGCGGTGCAGCTTGTCGGCTGGTACTTTGTCGGGCTGTGCGAAGAAGCCTTCAAGGCGCTGCCGCTGTTCGCATTGATTCTGCTCAGTACGGTATTGGCTTTCCTCGGCCGCCGTGCGCCGGGCAGGCTCGGAGCGGTGCTGGCGGGCCTGGCGAAACGCGTCGGTATTTCCGGGCCGCTCAACGGCATCATCCTCGGAGTGGCCTCGGGCACCGGTTTCTTTCTCAATGAGACACTGGGGCAATACGTGCCGCAAATGATGAACGCGGCGAAAGACAGCGGAAGCCAGGCGTTCAACGGGCTTGTGGATCTGCTGGCGCGCGGGCTGCCCACCCTGACCGGCCATTGCGCCTATAGCGGCCTGTTCGGCTATTTTATCGGGCTGTCGATGTTGCGGCCAAGACAAGCGATCTATCTGCTGCCGATCGGTTATCTGAGCGCTGCCGCGCTGCACGGTGCCTGGGATGCCGCCGACACCGTCAGCCAAAACGGTCTCGTGGTCCTGGGTCTTTACCTGTTTTTGGCCCTGTTGAGCTATGGCTTGCTCGGCGGAGCAATGTTCAAAGCGCGCGAAATTCCCACTGCGCGGGCGTAGTGAAGGACCGTCAGTGAAACCCGCTCCCAGTACGGGCCGGAGATATGCTGCGCGTCATTCATTCTCGGAGCTATGGATCGGGACGGTCGTGGAATGACGGCACCGAAAGTAATTCTTGTCGCGGTAGCAGTCCTGCTGCTTTGCGGAGTTGGGTGGGGCGCCTATGCCTATTATAAGGCTTGCGGCGGCTTCAATAGCTGCAACAATCCGGTTTGCCAGGTGAACTGCTATGAGAACGGAAAGCGCGTCAGATAATTCGACGACGCCGTTCGGTGATTGGTTGGGCTGCGAGCAAGCACGGAATGCAATGATGCAAAACGGACGAAGCAAAGGGCGCATCGCAAGGCACGCCTCGATCGCGACGTTAAGGACGACATCGGCCGGGGCGATGCTGCTGCTGTTGCTCGGCATTGGCGTAGAACTCGGCGCTTGCGGTACTCCCCCGCCGCTCGATCAGGCCATCAAATGCGATCAGTTCAAGCGATCGCCCGACGGAAGCTGGACCACGACCACCGACGTGTCGCTCGACTTCGCGGAGAACGGCACTCATTATCAGTCGAATTTCGGCAAGGGCGTGACGATCAAGACGGCCGGCAGCGCCGTAAATGCCGAGATTGCTGCCGCGCTTGAGAAGAAATGCAACGCGGCCAAATAGAATGTCAGCGACAGCGGGTAGCCGCCGTGTGATTGCGCGAGCGCTTCCCGATTCAGCGTAATCGGGACGCGCTCCGGCGTCAGGGCGACGAGTGCCACAAGATGTCGCTGGTGACGTTGCCGCTGAAAAAACTGCCACTCCCGGCGATCTGAAAATTGCCTGGATGGCTGCCGAGATCGATGCTTGCGGCCCATTGGCCGTTTAGGTCGAGCACCCATTCGTCGACATTGCCGGTGCTGGGGTCATACCACAGCACGCCGTCGTTGCCGTTGCCGGTGAAGTCGCCGATCGCCGCGACCTGATAGCCGGGCGGGTGCAAGCCAAGGCCCGGCGACACACTCGCGATCCAATGGCCGTTGGAGCCAAGTTCCCAGATGTCGACCTCCGTATCGCCATTAGGGCCGCTCCCGGGATTGGTCCACAAAATGTCGTCGATGCCATTGCCGAAGAAGTCGCCGACCCCGGCGATGCTCCAGCCGGAGCCCGGATGCGAACCGAGATCGACGCTGTTGGCCCATTGACCGTTGGCGATCTGCCACTCGTCGACATCGCCGGTGGTCGGGTTCTGCCACAGGATGTCGCTGGTGCCGTTGCCGGTGAAATCGCCGACGCCGACCACATTGTAGCCGCCAGGGTGGCTGCCCGGACTGACGCTCGCCCGCCATTGGCCACTCGAATTGAGCTCCCAGATATCGGTCTGCACCGGGGCTTGCGACGGGCTCGGGACGCTCGACGGCGCGCTGGTCCACAACACATCGTCGATGCCGTTGCCGAAGAAATCGCCGATCCCCGCAATCCGATAATCGGTAGGATGCACCCCGAGATCGACTGTGCCGGCCCAGGCTGTGTTTGCCATCAACCATTCCTGAATGTCGCCGGTGGTCGGGTTTTGCACCAGAACGTCACTCATAACGTCACTTTTGCCATTGACGGCGAGATCGCCGATGCCGGCGATCTGGTAGCCGGACGGGATGGAACCCGGTTGCGCGCTCGCCGCCCACTGGCCGTCCGCCAAGAGCCATTCGTCGATATTGCTGTTTGGAACGTGCGGGATATTTGGATCGCCGATCGGTCCGGTGACCGTGGTGATCTCCCCGCTTGTTGCGGTTGCGGTCAGGCCGTTGGCGTTGGTGGCGATGACTTCGACTTCAAGCGTGACGCCGATCGCTGTCACTGTGAAGGTCGGCCCGGTGGCAATCGGACTGGCGAAATTGTTCACCGAGCTGAACCAGTCGAAGGTCAGCGTGTCGTCCGCCGGGGTGGCTGTGGCCGAGGCCGTCAGCGTATGGCCGACTTGGGCAATTCCGGAAACGATTGGGGTGGTTACGGTCGGCGCCGGATCGTTGTCGCTCGGCTCCGAATTGATCGCGATCGAGCTGTCGTTCTGGTTGCTATTCGTATCGTCCGGCAGCGTACTCAGGTCTGCGGAATACATGAGCCCGCGTTACCCACAACTCACACGCCCCCGCACTCGCGGCATCTGTAACACGGTTAAGTTTGTGCGCAAAAAGGATGGTTGCAGTGTGGCAAAGGAGTCATGGATCACTACCCGTGGTAGCGGAGCGTGACGAATAATCTGCGTATCATCATTTCCGTGACTTTATGCTTGACTTTGTCTCCATTTGTGATAGGAGGATAGTCCTCGCCTCGGTGAAGGAGGTGGTCCGGAGGCAAGCCGGATCATCGGGCGAGGACGGTGCCCGCGGGCGGCTTTGCAGGCCGTTCCCGGGCGGTTTCGGACATCAGTCTGCCGGCATTACGACCGGCATGCGAGGTGCTCGCTGTAACCGGGGCAGGCGCCGGCGGGAGACCCCCGCCACCGACAGGCGCTCGCGCCGTGAAACATGGTCCGAGATCGCACCTTGGGATGCGCGAGTCCCAAGGGCAGAGCCGCGGTGGAACGCCGGAAGGCGAGCGCACCCTGCAGGGTGCGCGCCGCAACGCAAGTTGCGGTGGATACGGTCTGCGTCTTACGGCGTTCCGAATCCTTCTTTTTGTTCGTTTGTTTCGTAATTTCGTAGCCTGGGTTGAGCGCAGCGAAACCCGGGGCAGCAAGCGAGCCGGACCATCGTTCCCGGATTTCGCTGCGCTCAATCCGGGCTACGGCCCCAGAGCGTGATCGTGGCGGAAAACCCGGTCCCACCGCCGGGCTCCATCCGTTAAAATCAGCTCCTGCGCCGCGGCCGAAGCGTCAGATAAAACAAACCTCGGGCGCCTAGGCGCGCCGCGAGAACGAGATCACATGGGCTCATACGCCAACACCGACATCTGGAGTGTGCACATGCTCGGGCCGGAACCCAAGGCCGAGCAGGCGGGCGGGGATGCGGCGGAGCAGCGGAAATATATTGAACAATTTGAACATGAGCGGCGGCTTCGGCTGCGCGGTGCTGGCAAGCGCTGGGGCGATGATCTGGCTTTGCATGGCGAGTTGCAGGCGCTGTGTGGCGCGCACCGGAAACGTGCGGCGCGTTTCGATGGCGGCGAGGTCGTCGTCGCTCACGTTGCGCGCCTTGAGCGGCGCAGCGAGGCGGTTGGCGGCGGCGACTGCGTCCTGCACCGCGAGATTGACGCCGACGCCGGCGATTGGCGACATCGCGTGCGCGGCATCGCCGATGCAGATCAGGCCCGGCCGCCACCATCGGCGCAGGCGATCGACCGTCACGGTGAGAAGCTTGATGTCATCCCAGCTTTTCAGTTCGCTAACACGATCGGCAAGCTCGGGCGTCATCGCCACCACGCCCGCCCGGAAGGCGTCGAGGCCCTCCGCCTTGATCCGGTCG
Organism: uncultured Alphaproteobacteria bacterium; assembly: GCA_963729965.1. Taxonomy (GTDB): domain Bacteria; phylum Pseudomonadota; class Alphaproteobacteria; order Rhizobiales; family Xanthobacteraceae; genus BOG-931. The sequence goes on along the minus strand of CAVSPX010000014.1, from coordinate 380,776 downwards.
ATGCCGCCCTTGGGGATCACGTAGGCGCATTGCCAATAGTCGCCGCGGTCGAGCATCACCATCATGCGACCGGCCTCGACGTGGCCGAACATTTCGACGCCGTCGGTCGCCTTGCGCGTCATGCGAAACCACAGCACGTCCATCGGCGCGCCGTAATCGTCGCTGACCAGGCCCGCCCGGGCGCGCATTGTCGAATGCCGGCCGTCGCAGCCGACGACGAGATCGGCGCGGATCGACAGCGTGCCGTCGGGGGTCGTCGCGCGCACACCGGCGATCCGGCCGTTGCCTTCGATCAGATCGACCGCCTCGGTATTCATGCGCAGGCCGAAGCTCTTGTAGCGCTTGCCGTGCGCGGCGAGGAAATTGAGAAAGTCCCACTGCGGCATCAGCGCAACGTATTTGCAGTGCGAGGGCAGGTGGGTCAGATCGATGATGTTCAGCGTGTCGTCGCCGATCTGCATGCTCAGGCGTTCAATCTTCTGGTGCGGCACTTTGAGGAACTGGTCGAGCAGGCCCAGCTCGTACATGATCTCAAGCGTCGAGGGATGGACGGTGTCGCCGCGGAAGTCGCGAAAGAAGTCGGCGTGCTTTTCCAGAACCACCACGTCGACGCCGGCGCGCGCCAGCAGAAAGCCGAGCATCATTCCGGCTGGTCCGCCGCCGGCGACGCAGCAGCGCGTTTCGATCGACTGGTCGGCCATAACTGTATAGCTCCTGGCTGCATAACTCCTGGCTGCATAGCTCGGCGCAGCGCGCCTTGCGCCTCGGCGCGGGAAAGTTCAATGTGCGCGCAAATCTCGCGGAAAACGCGCGGCAGCATCGGCGCGTTCCGCCGACAGTGTCAATTCAGGGAAGGAGGCGCCGATGTTCTCCAAGATCAACCACGTTGCCATCGTCAGCGATAATTACGCCAAATCGACGCTGTTCTATCAGGCGGTGTTCGGCATGCGCGCCTCGGACAAAGCGCGGCCGGCGCGCGCCCAGACGGTGGGCGACGGCTATGTCGGGCTCAATATCAATCCACGCCGGGCAGGGCGGCAGGCCGGCCTCAACCATTTCGGCATCGAGGTCGAGGATTCCGAAGCCGCGTTCGACCGGATGCGCAAGAAATATCCGACGGTGAAATGGCTCAAGCGCCCGTCGAACCGGCCGTTTGCCGGCATCTCGACGCACGATCCGGACGGCAACATGTTCGATATTTCGCAAAAGAACATGTCGAACCGCACCTCGGTATACCGCGATCAGGAAGGCAAATCGGAGATCAACGCGCGCCATATCGATCATGTCGCTCTGCGCACCATGCATCCCGAGGAGATGGCCGAGTTCTATCGCCATGTGTTCGAGCTGGCGCCGACCAACAAGCGCGAAGGCGACCGCAATCATTATCTGACCGACGGCCACATGACGCTGGTGATCATGCCGTGGGACATCACCGACTACGACGGCACCGGCATCATCACTGCCGGCATGGACCATATCGGCTTCAAGGTGGAGAGCGTGGAGAAGCTGAAAGAGGATGTCGAGCGTATCGCAGCCGACAATCCGCTGCTCGCGCCGGCGCCGCTCGGCACCGGCGCCGAAGGCAAGGCGCTGCTCGAGCTGTTCCAGCGCTCGTGTCTGCTCGGCCAGCACCAGATGACCGATTGTGACGGCGTGCTGATCGACGTCGCCGCCGCCTGATGCGAATGCGACGCCTGATCGCCGCGCTTGGGGTGGCGCTGTGCCTAGGCGGCGCGGCGCATGCCGATCCGATCGCGGATTTCTATCGCGGCCGCTCGATTTCCTGGATCCTGAGCGCCGGTGCGGGCGGCGGCTATGCCAGCTACGCGCAGGCGTTCGCGCCGTATTTCAGCGCGCATATCCCCGGCAAACCCCCGATCGTGATCCAAAACATGCCGGGCGGCGGCGGCCTGCGCGCGATGCTCTATCTTTATTCAGTCGCCCCGAAGGACGGCACGACGTTGGGATTGGTGCATTCCAGCGTGCCGTTTGCCCCGCTCTACGGCATCGCGCCGGCGCGGTTCGATCCGCGCAAGATGAACTGGATCGGCAGCATCGATGCTTCGACCGGCATCTGCGTCGCCTGGCATACGTCCGGCATCGCGACGTGGCACGATCTCTTGACGAAACCTCTCACCGTCGGTTCCACCGGGGCCGGCTCGCAGATGGAAACGATGCCGATCATGCTCGACAATCTGTTCGGCACCAAGATCAAGGTTGTGGCCGGCTATGTGGGGGGCAACGACATCTATCTGGCGATGGAGCGCGGCGAAATCGGCGGCCGCTGCGGCGGCCTCATTTCATCCATCAAGTCGACGCGGCCGGACTGGTTTCCCCAGCACAAGATCAATGTGCCGATCCAGATCGCGGCGCGGCGCAATCCGCTGTTTCCCGACGTGCCGGCGGTCGGCGAATTCGCCAAGGATCAGCGCACGAAGAACATTCTGAAACTCGTGCTGTCGCCGCTGGCGATGGACCGTCCGATCCTCGCGCCGCCCGGCGTCCCGCAAGAGCGCGTTGCCGCGCTGCGCGCGGCGTTTCATGCGGCCTTGCACGATCCGGGCTTCGTCGCGCAGGCCGAGAAGCAGCATCTTGAAATCGACGAGGTGACCGGCGCCGAGGTCGCGCAGGTTCTCGATGACGCCTTCGCCATGCCGCCGGATATTGCCAAAGCGGCGTCGGCGGCGATGCGTGCCAGCGGTGCTAGCGAGTAACGCCTCGCGTGCCTATTTGGCCGGCTTGGATGCCGCGGTAATCTGCGAATGCGCGATGCGATAAAGAACGAAGCGATCGCCGACATACATTTCGGAGAGATGTTCGGGATCGGGATTTTTGAAATTGGGCGGCGTGAACAGCACGTAGAGATAATCGTAGTCCGCCGTCCACCGCTGCCAATATTCGCCATACGGAATCGGTCGGCCCGATTCCTGGAGATCGGCGACCCGCACCATCTCGCCGATCGTCGGCGGCGTGCCGTCTTCGGTGTCGACGCGGCCGCGCCAGGCCGGGCGTGCATGCAGGATCTGCTTGCCGACGACGGTAAACTCCGTCGTCACCAGCGCCGAGCGCTCGATGACGGCGATGCAATCGGCATGCACAAGACCGTAATCGCGCAGACTGTCGCCGCCATTCGGGTCCGCATAGGCGACGGCGACCTTGGCACCGCGATTGAGCAATTCGACCGACTGGCGGAACAATTCGACGCCGGCCGAAAGCGGCGCCCAGGTGTATTCGACTTCGGCGACGCGCGCAGTCACGATCAGGACGAGCGCCGTGGCAAAGCCGAAGCGCACGAAGCGGTTGCGAAAATCGACGTCCAAGCATGCGATCAGCATGAAGGCGAGCGAGATCGGCATCCGCTGATCCGCCAGGTAGGTCTCGAAAATGACCTGCGGCAACGCCAGATAGGTCAGTACGCCGATGGGAAACAGCACCCAGCCGAAGCCGTGGAACGACAGCGCGCGATAACGCAGCGCCAGGGCAGCGGCGGCGACGAAGATGCCGCTGAGTATGTAGGCGACTACATCCGAATAGGCCCGGATCGCGGCCAGCGCGCCTTCGCCCTTGCCTTCCAGCGACCAGACGTAATCCCACAGACCGCGTGTCGGGCTCAGCATCAGCAGCGCCAGCACCGGGAGAAACGGCACGCCGGTCAGAACGTAATCGAGCACCAGACCGGGCAAGGCGCGCCGCGCGGCAACGCGGCCCGAAGCGCGGCGCGTTCTCACATAGGTGGCGCAAAGCCGATACGACTCGAACGCCAGCAGTCCGACCGCATAATCGCCCAGCACGAACAGGTGGCAGAAGAACAGGCCAAGCACGAACAGCGCCGACACCGTCAGCCGCAATATACGCCCGCGTTCCCGCAAGGTGACCCAGGCCGCCAGCGCCCACAGCATCAAGCCGATGCCGAACACGAAGTTCATCGTGCCGACCAGGAACATGTCATTATAGAGCAGCGGAAACGCGATCAGCGGCAGCGCCGACCAGCGGCCGAACAGCGCCCGGTGCAGCGCGAGCACGCCGGAGATGATCAGCGCAAAGCTCAACAACGTGTAGGTCTGTCCCGCCAGATAGACGTTCATCACCCGCTCGAACAGCGGGACGATCATGTCCATCATCAGGTTCGGAATGACCTGCCAGTTGATCTCGTAATAGCGGTGCAGAAACGGATCGCTGTTTCCCGCCGCGATGATATGCATGCGCGCGAGGTGATTGATGTAATCGGAGATCGGCGGCAGCGGATTGAGCAGGATCGGCACCGCGGCGATTGCCAACAGCACCGCAAACAGCAGGGCGATCTTGCCGGGGCTGAATTCGGCGGCACGCCGGGCGGCGCGCACGGCAGCTGTCGCGTCCGCGGGCGCGGAGCTGGGAGCAAAACCCGGGGTATGCGTCAGAACGAGCATGGCGATGGTCGTGCGGACGAATGCATCGCGTCCCGGGGGACGGGAGCGATTGGTAAGCGAACGGACTTGTATGAACCCCCGCAATGTATCTGTCAGACGGAACGTGAATACAGGATGAATACCTGTCGCCATGGTTCGGCGCGCCGGCGCAAATGCCTATAATGGCGGCAGCTTTCGCGACGGCGCGCTCCTCACATTTCCGCCGCAAGCGGCGTGTTAGGAAGGCTCAAGCCTCAATCGTCGCAGCCGCCGTGTTCACCTGGACCATGCGCTATCCAGTCATCCTGGGATTCCTGACCGCTTTGGCCGTCGGTCCGCCGCTCGCTTCCGCATTCGCCCAACCGGCTGACACGGGTGCTCAACCCGCTCAACCTGCCCACACCGGCGGGCAACCTGGCGGTAACGGCGGGCAGCTTGCGGATACGGGTAATTTCCACATCGTCTGGGAGGTGAAGAACCGGTTCCGGCTGTTCCGCAAGGAGAGCGACTTCCTGCACCAGGTCGCGGCAAGCCGCGGCGACGGCGTGCTTGCGGAGGAACGGCGGCTCGAGGAGGCCAACGGCGGCGGCGGCTGGGCCCAGGACGTTGTTGGCAATCTGTGTCTCGACGATTACGGCAATCTGCTGCAGACCTGCAGCCGCGACGGCGCCAACGAGAACTATCTGGACCCCCGCGATCATGCGATCGGCGTCGCAATCTCCGGCCAGATACCGCAGGGCCAGACCTGCGCCTGGACGTTCGACGACGGCAGCGGACCGCTTCGGCAGGTCAATGCGGCCTGCGACGGCGAAGTCAGAGTGCGGGTGCGCTATGGCCGCACCACCGTTGCGACCGTCGACATTCCGCTCGGCGACGGCACCGCGCAACGGGTGGCGACCGAGATCACCGTGCGCGATCTGCTCATTGCCGGGCTGGGCGATTCCATTGCGGCCGGCGAGGGCGATCCCGACCAGCCGGTCCAGCTTGAGGGCGCGTTCTGTTTCCGGCGCTTCGCCGGCGGCCAATATTACCGGCCGGGCCGCGCCGGCTTTACCGGCGACCGGTCGTGCGAGAACGGGCCAGCGAGCGACGCCGCGGCCAAGGACTGGGCGCATCACGGCGCGCGCTGGATGAGCCCCGCCTGCCATCGTTCGCTTTACAGCTACCAGATCCGCACCGCGCTCGCGCTCGCGATCGAGCAGCCGCACGCTGCCGTCACGTTCGTGCCGCTGGCCTGCAGCGGCGCTTCGATCGACACCGGAATGTTCAGCGGACAGAGCTTCGACGACTGCCCGACCGATGTTGGCATCGACGCCTGCGAAGGAACTGCACCGGCCCAGCTGACCGAGCTGAAAACCATCATGGCGCAGGTGCACAAAGGCGACCCGCAGCGCAATCTCGACATGATCCTGCTGACGATCGGCGCCAATGACGTGAAGTTCGCCTCGCTGGTCGGCAACGTCATCGTCGATGCCACGACCGAACGCGTGCTGCTCAGCCGCGGCGGCGGCATTGTCAGCGTTCAGGATGCGGAAGACGCGCTCGAGCGAAACCTGCCGGGGGCATTTGCCCGATTGCGCGCGGCGCTGAAGCCTTACGCCGGCGGCAATCTGGCGCGCGTCGTGTTCGTCTCCTACGCCAACCCGGCGATGCAGGCGCCAGACAAACCCTGCCCGGGGGGCCGTTACGGCCTCGATATTCATCCGGCCTTTTCCGCCGACCCGACCCGGCTGCGCGCGGCGACCGATTTCGTCAACAAGAGATTCTTGCCGACCATCAGGGCCTTGGCGACCTGTGACGGCAACAACACATGCCGCGATCCGATGACCGATCGCATGACATTCGTCGATGCGCATCAAACCAAATTCGAAAACCACGGCATGTGCGTGCGCGGGCCGAACGATCCGGCCTTCGATCAGCAGTGCTTTTCGCCCGACGGCAAGAGTTTCACGACCGACCCGATCGCCGCCGCCACCGATCCGATGGCCTGTTCGCTGCCGGCAAGCGATTATCGGCCCTACGCCTCGCGCGCGCGCTGGATCAGAACCGCGGACGACAGCTTCTTCACCGCCATGACATATCCGGTGGGCATCCCGGCGATGCTGCGGCCCACCGATATTCACGACGCGCTGTGGGGGGTGGTCAGCGCGGTCTATGGCGGCGCCATTCATCCCACGGCTGAAGGTTACGCGGCGATGGCCGACGCGGCGCTGCCGGCTGCGCGGGTGGTGCTCGGCTTGCCGCAGCCGCCGGCGGTCAGCGTCGAAACGCTGCCGCCGCCCACCGTGGACCAATCCCAAATCCCGCCGCCGGGGCAGGCTCAGCCGTCCGCGCCAGTTCCAACGCCGGCCGCACCGGCGTTGCCGACAGTCGTGGCGCCGCCGGCGCGCAGTCCTTGAGTTAGAGATTTCTCTTCAGCGCGCCGGTGCGACGCCGAGTTTTTTCTGCAAGCTGGTGGACGATGTGGTGTATTGGAATACCAGCCGCTTCTCCGGATAGACGTAGTGATGGGCCTTCTGCGCCATGAGCGCCGCCTCATGGAAGCCGGAGAGAATGAGTTTCAGTTTGCCGGGATACCAGTTGATGTCGCCGATGGCGAAGATGCCCGGCACACTGGTCTCGAAGCTCGCGGTTTCGACCGGAATAAGTTCGTTGTTTTTCAGTTCGAAGCCCCAGTTGGCAACCGGCCCGAGCTTCATCGTCAAGCCGAAGAACGGCAGCATTACGTCGCAGTGGATTTCGAAGGTCGAGCCGTCATTGCTTTTGACGTTGGCCGTTCTGATCTGACCGTCAGCTCCCACCAGGGAGGTGACTTGGCCGGTGACGAAATCGATTTTGCCTTGACCGACGAGCGCCATCATCTTGTTGACGTTGTCGGGCGCGGCGCGGAACTCGCTGCGACGGTGCAGCAGCGTCAGATGCTTCGCCAGCGGCGCCAGATTAAGCGTCCAGTCGAGCGCGCTGTCGCCGCCGCCGACGATGAGGATGCGCTTGTGGCGGAAGGTTTCCATCTTGCGCACTGCGTAGAACACCGATTTACCTTCGTAGGGCTCGATGCCCTGAATCGGCGGACGCTTCGGCTGGAACGAACCGCCGCCGGCCGCGATGACGACGATCTTGCTGATGAATTCCTTGCCCTGGTCGGTTTTCACGCGGAACAGCGGATCGCCGATTTTCTCAACCGTTTCGACCATCTCGTTGAGGTGGTATTGCGCGCCGAACGGCTTGATCTGCGCCAGCAGCGATTCCACCAAGCCCTGCGCGCTGGTCATGGGAATTCCGGGAATGTCGTAGATCGGCTTTTCCGGATAAAGCTCCGCGCACTGGCCGCCGATCTTGTCGAGAATGTCGACCAGATGCGCCTTCATATCGAGCAGGCCAAGCTCGAACACGGCAAACAGGCCAATCGGCCCAGCGCCGATAATCAGCACATCGGTTTTGATAGGTTCGCTCATAACGTGTCGCACTCGTAAGTTTGGCGGGAACGCCCAATAATAATGTGGCGAGTGTCTAGCCTGCTCGCAGCGGCAGGGAAAGAGGAAGCCGCAAGAGCCTTAACGTGGGTTGGAATTTGTTCCGGTCTGCTCGGATTTGTTCCGGCGGTCGCCTAGGCCTGCCGCTCCGGCGTGCGCACCGTCAGACCGTCAAGATCCTCGCGGATTTTGATCTGGCAGGACAAACGCGAATTCGGCCGGACCTCGTAGGCGAAATCGAGCATATCCTCTTCCATTGGTGAGGGCTCGCCGACCTTCTCGCGCCAGTCTTCCTCGATATAGACGTGGCAGGTCGAACAGGCGCAGGCGCCGCCGCATTCGGCTTCGATACCGGGGACGCCGTGCTTGATCGCGGTCTCCATCACTGTTGCGCCAATTTCTCCATCGACTGTGCGCGCCGTACCTTCAATGTCGATGAACGTGATTTTGGCCATGGCTAAAGTGACTTGTAGTGGCTGAGTAATGCAGGCGCAGTCTGTCGGCTGCAAGAGGATAGGAGGGATGCCGCCATGCCGACGGCACGCCTTTCTATAGGCTCATGCCGCGGTGCGCCAGTGCGCCGCGGCTCGCTCGATCGCTTGCCGTCGGGCTGGCAAATCTAATGTGATCGCAGCGGTTCAGCCAGCCGCGCGCCGATGGCGGCGGTCGCTTCGAGGCTTGCGGCCTTCAGTTCAGCAATTGCATCGGTGACGGTATGCTCGTCCCCTTCGCGGCTGGCGCGTTCAAGTCGTTCCGCCGCGCCCGCGACCCGCCATGCGCCGATGCCGCGCGCCGAACCGACCAGCGTGTGCGCCGCCGCTGCCACCGCTCCGGCTTGCCCGCTGGAAATTCGCCCAAGCATCATCGCGCTCTGGCGCACGAAGATCTGCAAAACCTCCCGCTCCAGGCAGCGGTCGCCCAGCGTCATGCGCTCCAGGTGCTTCTCGTCGATGGCCCGCCGGTCGGCGCTCGCGCCGTTATCGCGCGCTTGCGCGCTGTCGCCGACTACTTTGGCGCCCGATGCGCTCATGGTGTCCTCCCGGTCGTCAGTCCTTGCGACGGGCGCCAACTCTGCGTGGAAAGCAGCCAAGAGCGGGTAAAAGGAGCCGGATTTTCGGGCACGCCCAGCTGTTCTTTCGACCGCGTGGTGAGCAAAGTCCTACGCGCTGCGTCCGTCGGTGCGGTTCCAACTTATCCACTGGACCGAAGCGAAGCGGCCATTCGCGGGAAATTTCGCCGGTCCTGGCCCAATGCCAGCCGCATTGTTGGCATCAAAATGGCAATTGCATTCCCCGCGGCCGCCACCTGATGCTATGGTAAGCAAACCGTTAACGATGATTAAAAGGTCGTTACCGGGGCTAGTTTTCTTTGACGGGCCAGACCGATAGGATGGGGTATGGGAGTGCAACATGAGGGTGGGGGAGCCCTCTGCACCCCATTGAGGACTTAGACGATCACGCGCTCGTGGCGCGGCCGGAGCCTTCTCCAGGCCGTCCTCAGTCAAGCGTAACACGCGAGGCGACGACCGACATGGCCAACTACCCGAAAAAGACGATTGATCCGACGGAAGCGGCGCTATCGGCGATCCAGGAAGCCCTCAACATCCGAGACGACGACGACGACCACGCCCTGCCGGCCGAGCCGGCGGCGGAGGTCCCTGCGGAGGCGGTCGTGGACTATGGCCGGGCATCCGCTGCGCCAGTCGCGCCGCCTTCCTTCCACGACGATCTGCGTGCCGAACCCATCGGTAGCCGCGATCTGCGGCCGGAGGTGGCGCCAGCCGCGAACGACGATCGGCAGTCGATCGGTCAGATCCTGCAGACACTGCAGCGCCGCCCCGCCCACACGTCATATTTCGTTGCCGGCGTGTTCTCTGCCGCCTGGATTATCGGCTGCCTCGCGCTGTCGTGGGCTTTTCTGCACGATCTCACCGCGGCTTTGGGGCCCGGGCATTCGTCGGCCGCGATTGTCGTTGGGCTGGGCGCCGCGGCGCTTTTGCCGATCATCTTCTTTTTTGGCGTTGCCCACATGGCCTGGCGCGCCCAGGAACTGCGCCTGATCGCCCAGTCGATGGCCGGCGTCGCCATGCGGCTCGCGGAGCCCGAAGGGGTGGCCCGCGATTCCATCGTCAGCGTCGGCCAGGCGATCCGCCGCGAAGTGGCGGCCATGGGGGACGGCGTCGAGCGCGCGCTGGCGCGCGCGAGCGAACTGGAAACCATGGTGCACAACGAGGTCGCGGCGCTCGCCCGCAGCTATGGCGACAACGAAGTGCGTATCCGCAATCTCATTCAGGATCTTGCCAGCCAGCGCGATACGCTGGTCAGCCAGGCCGAGCAGGTGCGTTCGGCGATCAATAATGTACACATCGATCTGACGCAGGACTTGTCGACGATCAGCGAACTGGTCGGGCAGCAGGTCAACGAAGCCGCACAACGCATTACCAATTCGCTCGCCGAAAAGGGCGAGCACATCACGCTGTCGCTCGGCCAGATCGGCGATGACATGATCCAGCAGCTGAGCGACCGCGGCGGTGATCTGCTGGAGCGGCTGGAAAGCACCAGCGGCGAGACGTCGCGCGCCATCGCAACGGCGAGCGACCGATTGACCTCAAGCCTGAAATTTAAGACCGATCACATCGGCGAGGAATTTTCCGATATTGCCCAGGGCCTCGAAGACATGATGACGGCGCGGCTCGACGCCGTCACCGAGGGCTTTTCGGAAAAGTCGCTCGCCGTCGTCGATCTCATGGTGTCGCGCTCGCAGGAACTGACCGAGCAGATGGTCTCCCGCTCGCAAGAGCTGACGGAGCAGATAACCTCGCGCTCCCAGGAACTGACGGACCAGATGGTTGGGCGCTCGCAAGAGCTGTCCGATACCATCATCGAGACGTCGAGCCGGATCGCCGACCGGATCGCGACCAGCGCCGAGGAGGTCAACAGCACGCTGAAGACGTCGAGCGAATCGCTCGTGCTCGATTTGAATTTGCGCGGCGGCGAAGTGGCCGCCAAGCTCGAACAGGCCGGCACGCGCATCACCGACGCCCTCATTTCGCGCAGCTCGAAGATGACGGAATCGGTGCGCGAGAGCGCCGAGCAGCTTGTCTCGGTCATCGTTTCGCGCAGCGACGCCATGAAGGAACTGCTGGCGACGCGGCTTGCCGCCTATGAGGAAATGTTCAGTCATTCGGGCGTCGAACTCGGCGAGCGGATTTCGCGCGACGCCGCCACGCTGGGTAATCTGATCACGCGCCATCTGACCGAATTCGACCGTACCGTGAAGACCTACGGCTCCGAACTGGTGGAACGGCTCGGCGCGCGGACCCAGGACGTCTCCGAGTCGATGCGCGGCTATATCGACAGCTTCGACACCCGCGTCAGCTCGCGGACCAACGAGGTTACCACCACGCTCGACCAGCGGCTGACGCGGTTCCAGGAGACGCTTGACAGCCGCACGCAATCCCTGACGGAAGCACTGTCCTCGCGCGTGATGGACATCGCCAAGACGCTGGCCGAGGGCGGCAAGGACGTGGTCAACGCGATCGACAAGCGCGTCACCGATGTCGCCACGATGATCGACAGCCGCGGGCAAACCATCGCCGATGCGGTCAGCGAGCGCGTCGCGACGATCGACAAGACGCTCGGCGTGGGCGCTATGCAGGTCGCGGGCACGCTCGATTCGCGCATCGAGCAGCTGGAGCAGTTGCTGATCGGGCGCGCGGAGGCCGTGGTCCGCGAGCTCGATACGCGCTCGCGCTCCGCCGCGGACACGCTCAGCGCGCGCGTGAGCGAGCTGTCCGAAGCGGTCAGAACCAACACGGATTACGCCGATAGGACTCTCAGTCAGCTGCTTGCAACCACCAACGAATCGCTCGGCAAGAGCGCGGCGGCGACGACGGCAGTGACCGAGGCGCTCAATCGCAGCGCTGCCGAGACCGCCGCGTCGCTCAATCACAGCGCCGAGCAGCTGACGAATGCGGTCGGCAAGAGTACTTCAGAGGCCACCGCTTCGCTTCATCGCACCGTTGAGGTGCTGACCACCTCGGTCGGCAGGAGCACGACAGAAGCTGCCGCAACTCTCAGTCATAGCGCCGAATTGCTCACCGCCTCGGTCGACAAGAGCGCGGGCGAGGCCGCGGCAACTCTCAGTCACAGCGCTGAGTTGCTCACCGCCTCGGTCGGCAAGAGCGCGGGAGAAGCCGCAGCGGTGCTCGGTCGCAGTGCTGAACTCGTCGTCGCCGCTGTCGGCGAGAGCACGGCGGAAGCCGCCGCGTCGCTCGATCACAGCGCCGACCGGGTGACAAATTCGATCGGAAAAAGCACTGCCGAAGTCACGGCCTCGCTTCATCGCAGCGCCGAACTGCTCACCACTTCGCTCGGCAAGAGCACGGCGGACGCCACCGCATCGCTCAATCGCGGCGCAGACGTCCTGAGCAGCGTTGTCGCCAAGAGCTCGTCGGACGCCACCGCGGCGCTCAATCGCAGCGCCGAAATGCTGGGCACGATCGTCGGCAAGACCTCCGCCGAAGCCAGCGCGGCGATCGGCCGGAGCGCCGAATTGCTCAGCAACGCCGTCGGCAAAAGCGCTACCGAGGCCGCCGCGGCGCTCAATCGCAGCACCGTGGCGCTCAACAATACGGTCGCCAAGAGCGCCGCCGCCGCCAGCGAAGTCATCGACAAAGCGGCCGCCGGCAGCACCCAGGCGCTCACGCAAAGCGCGGCCGCCGTCAGCGACATCCTCGAGAAATCGACTGCCGGCAGCAGCCAGACGCTGAACCGGAACGCCGCCGCCGCGACCGAACTGGTCAATCGCACGGCGGTAACGGCGGGCGAGGTGCTCGGCAGGAGCGCGGCCGCCGTGAGCGAGACGATCGGCAAGACGGCCGCTGCGACGACCGATTTGATGAACAAGACCGCCCGTAGCAGCGCCGACGCCATCGGCCGGACTGCAAGCGAGGCGGAACGCACGCTGGTCGGCATGAGCGTGGACATCGCCAAAAACATCTCCGGCAAGGCCGAGGAGATCCATACCGCGGTGTCGCAGCGCGTCGGCGAACTGAGGCAGGCGATCGAGGAAAAAGCGGACGAACTGCTCGGCGCATTGACCAGCAAGGGCGAGCAATTCACCAGCGAAGTAGGCCGCGTCACCGACCAGGCCGTGAAGTCGATCGAGGCCAAGGGCTTCGTCTTCACCCAGACGATGATGGACAACAGCGAGGAAATCGCCCGGCTGATCAACGACGCCGGCCACAACGCAACGTCCGCGGTCACCCGAACGCTCAGTCAGCTGCAGGAGGGTGCGCAGGGCGTTGCCGATGCTGCCAAGACCAACATCTCGCGCACGCTCGCGGATCTGCACGATGCGACCCGCACCGCGATCGACGAATCCAAGCAGACCGCCGCGGCGACCGTCGCGGACATGCTGGAAACCCACAACATGCTGCGCAACGACTCGACCGCGCTGTTCGAGCGTCTGCGCGAAGCCAATATCCTGCTGCAGGAGGTGCTCAGCGGCGCGCACGAGAATATGAACGCGATCGAGCACACCATGGTGTCGCGCGTTTCGGAGTTTGTCGCCGCCATGAACGATCTGAATTTGAGGAGCGGCACCGCCACCGCCAAGGTGGAAGAGCATCTCGGCTCGTTCAACACCACGACTGTGAAAGTACTGAGCGATCTCAGCGAACTTGCCACGCAGTTCACGTCTCACGGCCGCGGGCTCGCCGAGGCCGTCGAGCTGCTGGAGAAAAGCAACCGGCGCACCGAGGACTCGATTGCCAGCCGGCACGCCACCATCGAGGACCTGGTGACGACGCTCGACGCGCGCACCGACGATTTCGAGCAGCGCCTGCGGCGGTTCTCGGGGCTGCTCGACGAGTCGCTCGATTCAGCGACGTCGCGGGCACGGGAGATCGCCAGCATCGTCGCCGAAAGCAGCAATGACAGCGTGCATTCGATCGAGCAGCAGTTCGATCTGATGCGCGTCCAGTCCGACGAACAGCGCAAGCGCACCAGCGAGGCCCTGAGCTCGGCCTATGCGGAGAACGCCGGTGAGCTGCAGGCCATGTTCACACAGACCGCCGAACGCTTCGCCGACATCATGCAGGGCATGAAGCAGATGGCGTCGGACATGCAGCGCGAACTCGAGGCGACGCGCGCCGAGCTGCGGCGCGGCGTGTTCGAGCTGCCGCAGGAAACGGCGGAAAGCGCGGCGCAGATGCGGCGCGTGATTGTCGACCAGATCGAAGCCTTGGCCGAACTCAATCGCATCGTCGCGCGCCATGGCCGCGCACTCGACGCGGTCGAGCCCGTGCGCCGCGAGGCGGAGCCGGCCTTTGCGGCCGGTGGCGGGCGCGCGCAGGCGCGGCCGGTCCGGACCGAATCGGGTGCGCCAGCCCGCCCCGCGTCCTCCCGCGACATTACCGGTGCGCCGGCACGGCGCCCCGATGCACCGTCGCTGAGCCCGATTCAGGGCGGCAAGGATGCGGGCAATGCCAAGGGCGGCGGTTGGCTCAGCGATCTGCTGACCCGCGCATCATCGCGCGACGACAGCCCGCCGATCACGCCGGCGACACCGGCCGCGCAGCGCGAACCGGAGCGCCCGGCGCGCGATACGGCGGGTTCACTGGAATCGCTGTCGGTCGATATCGCGCGGATGATCGACCACGAAGCGACCGCCGATCTGTGGGAGCGTTATCAGCGCGGCGAACGCGGCCTCGGCAACCGGCGGCTCTATACCGCACAGGGCCAGAAGGCGTTCGAGGAAATCCGCAACAAATACCGCGCCGATCCGGAATTCCGGCAGACCGTCGAGCACTACATCCACGAGTTCGAGCGGCTCCTGGAAGACGTCTCGCGCGGCGATCGCGGTGCTGCGGTGGCGCGCAACTATCTCACCTCCGATACCGGCAAGGTCTACACCATGCTGGCGCACGCGGCCGGCCGTTTCGACTGAGCCCCGTTTGGCATGGTGGCGCGTCACCACGCACTGCCATTGCCAAAAAGACAAAAGCCTGCAGACGACGGTCCGCTTGCCGTGGGTGGCGGTTGCGGTGGCGAGGACCATTGTTCCTCGCCGCGCTGCTTGACTCACGCATAGCCCGGCGGTTATATATCATCAATAACCAGCAGGTTATTAATTGATTCAGTGAACGTGATGGCGAACGCCGCCGATGTGCTGTTTCGAACGCTTGGCGACCCGACCCGGCGGGCGATCTTCGAGCGGCTGTGCCGCGACGGAGAACAGACGGTCGGCGCCCTGACGGTCCGCGCGAAAGTTTCGCAGCCGGCTGTCTCAAAGCATCTCGGGATCCTGAAGGAGGCTGGGCTGGTGCGTGACCGCCATGAGGGCCGCCAGACACACTATAGCGTGCAGCTTCGCGGGCTTGCCCCGCTGATCGATTGGACCAGCCAGATGACGGGCTTCTGGCGAGGCCGCTTCGACCGCCTCGAAGATCTGCTCAAACGGATGGATCAATGAGGGCTGAAGGGGCACTGCAGCCAACGACCATGACAAGCGAGGAACCAGCCAATGAAAATCAAGTTGACCAGCGTGTACGTTGACGATCAGGACAAGGCGCTGCGCTTCTATACCGATGTGCTGGGCTTCACCAAGAAGACCGACGTCAGCAATGGTCCGTATCGCTGGCTGACCGTGGCCTCGCCCGACGAGCCCGACGGAACCGAGCTGCAGCTCGCGCGCAACGACAATCCTGCGGCCAAGACCTACCAGCAAGCGCTGTTCCAGCAAGGCCAGCCCGCAGTCATGTTCTTCTCCGACGACATCAAAGGCGACTGTGAGCGCATCACGGTACGCGGCGGTAAATTCAAGATGCCGCCAACCGAAGTCACCGGCTCGACCATCGCCCAGGTGGACGATGCCTGCGGCAACCTCATTCAAATCACGCAACTGATGCGCTGGTAGAGGGGCCGCCCGCCGGGCCGCCGCGGCACGAAGGATACGCGGATGAGCGAACGTGCGCCCGAAACGCGCTCCATGGTCGTCGAACGGGAGTTCGCGCATCCGCCGGAAAAAATCTGGCGCGCGCTCACGCAACCACATCTGATCCAGGAATGGCTGATGAAGAACGACTTCCATCCGGTCGTCGGTCACCATTTCAATCTGCGCGGCGATTGGGGTGGTGTGCTGGACTGCGAGGTTCTGGCCGTCGAACCGAACAAAATTCTATCGTACACGTGGAATCATGCGCACGCCGATGCGGCCTACAATCTCAAAAGCGTGGTGACCTTTACGCTCACGCCGACCCCGAGGGGGACGCAGCTGCGCATGGAGCAGATCGGATTCGGGCCGGAGCAGAAGCAGGCCTATGGCGGCGCCAGGGCGGGATGGCAGCAACACTTCACGAAGCTGGAACAGGTTTTGGCGCGGGGAGAGTGATGCCCGCTCTCCGGTTCCCCAACCAATGGAGTGCAGTTCATCGTGAAAGAGGCCACTCAACGTTCGATCGTTCGCTGGATCCACCTTGTGTGCAGCATTCCAATCATCGGCTACATCTATAGTCCGTTTGAACATCTTCCCGATTACGCGCCGCCGACGCGGTTTGTATTCTTTCCTATTATGCTCCTCTCGGGCCTTTGGATGTGGAAAGGCCACCTCGTTCGGCGGCTTTTTGCAAAAAGAATGGTCTAGTCAAGCCAGCAATGCTTAAGTGAAGGGCGGGTCGAATCCGCCATGAATGAGCGACAACATCATGAAGAAGAGCACGAGCGCCGCGACGAAAGCGAAGGAGAGCACTTCGCCCTCCCGCCTGATCGATAAGCGGATCAAGGACCTGGGCGACTGGCGGGGCGAGATGCTGGCGCGCGTCCGCGGGCTCCTCAAAGAGGCCTGTCCCGACGTCGTCGAGGAGTGGAAGTGGCACGGGGTTCCGGTATGGGAGCACTTCGGCATCATTTGCACCGGCGAAACCTACAAGACCGCCCTCAAACTGACTTTCGCCAACGGCGCGTCGCTGGGCGACCCCGCGGGTCTTTTCAACTCCAGCCTCGAAGGAAACGTGAGGCGCGCGATCGATATTCATGAGGGCGAGAAGCTCAATGAACGCGCTCTGAAAGACCTCGTCCGCGCCGCGGCCGATTACAATCAGACAAAAAAGACAAAGAAGGCTCCTGCGGGAGCGCGGAAAAAAGTGCGGTAGCCGCGGCACGGCACTGGCTCTTGCTGTTGCCGCAATCGCGGCGCTACCCTTGCGCCATGGACACCCCGGTCACATTGCCGACGGTCGCCGACGTCGATGAGGCCGCGCGCCGGCTCGCCGGCGTCGCGCTGCACACGCCGCTATTGTCCTCGGCCGCGCTTGACGCCATGACCGGCGGGCGCGTTTTTCTCAAGGCCGAGACTTTGCAGCGCACCGGCTCATTCAAGTTTCGCGGCGCCTACAACAAGCTCGCGGCTCTGCCGGCCGAGCAGCGCGCCGGTGGCGTGGTGGCTTTCTCGTCGGGTAATCACGCGCAAGGCGTGGCGGCAGCGGCGCGGCTTCTCGGCATGCCGTGCGTGATCGTGATGCCGAGCGACGCGCCGCGTGCCAAGCGCGAGCGCACCGCGGCGCTCGGCGCCGAAGTCGTGCTTTACGACCGGCTGCGCGACGACCGCGAGGCGATCGCCGGGTCGATCGCCAAAGAACGCGGCGCGACTCTGGTGCCGCCTTACGATGACGCGTTGATCATCGCCGGTCAGGGCACGGCCGGCCGCGAGATCGTCGAAGATCTCGCTGCGCTGGGTTTGAAGCCCGATATTGTGGTGGTGACCGCGTCGGGCGGCGGGCTGACGGCCGGCATCGCGCTTGCGGTCAAAGCGCGTGTGCCGTCTGCCACGCTCTATACGGCGGAGCCGGCGGGCTTCGATGATCACGCGCGGTCGTTCAAGAGCGGCCGGCGCGAGCAGAATGCCGCGCTCACAGGCACCATCTGCGATGCGCTGATGGCGCGCACGCCGGGTAAACTCACCTTCGCGATCAACCGATCGCTGGTCGGCGCCGGCGTGGCGGCGAGCGACGACGAGGTCGCGGCCGCGGTTGCCTTTGCGTTTGCCGAATTGAAGCTTGTTGTCGAGCCGGGCGGCGCGGTGGCGCTGGCCGCGTTGATGACGGGCAAGATCGATGTCCGGGGCAAAGTTGCGGTCGCCATCTTGTCCGGCGGCAACGTCGATCCGGAATTGTTTTCGCGGCTCGTCGCATAGCACCCGCCGTGGCACTGCGTTGTCGCGCTCGATGGCACTCCGCCGCCACGGAGTTCACAGTTTACGGAAGGTCGCGCCTATCGGCCAGTTTCGCTCCGGCGACAGGCAAAACAAATAATCAGGCGCCGGCGCCCGGCAGGAAGCAGCGAATCTGCGTTGCGCCATTCATGTCCTGATAGGGCCATACCACGGCGGGGCCGAAGCGATTCGGCTCCGTGACTACGGCAGCGTCGGGCACGATGATCCACTGGCCATTGAGCCGCACACGATATCTGCCGTCAGTCGTCGTGTCCCAGTCGACATCCTGCACGCTGACGCCATCTGCGAACGAACAGCACAAGCCCTTGCCGCTGGCGAGCTGATCGAACCAGGCTTTGAGCGGCGAATTGGCAAATTGCCCGTCGTCATGCGCCAACAATTGGCTGGGAACAAACGCGTTGATGCACAACGCCAGGGCCGCCAACGCGGGTACGGTAAGTTTGTGCATTCTGGCCTCCAGTAGCTGATCTGTGCGGACCACAGACGGCTGGTCCTCCTGACCTGGAGCACGCAATCGCACATTGCCTACGCGTCGTTGTCGATCCGCAATCTCCTGTGAAAGCAACTTCTGTGCCGCTTACGCGAATCACGCATTGGAGTCCGACTAATAAAGGATTAATGACCATCCGGCGACACAATTTCAGCGGTTCAGGAGCACCACCGCGATAACGCGAAGAGGCACCGCTGGTTCAAAATTACGTGAAGAGTGCGAGCAGTTCTTCCGCACTGAGAGCGCGCATGGCCGCAAGCGGGTCGGCTGCCGCGGCCACGGAGTGCGTTCGCATTGTGGCAGCCGGCGCTGAGATGTCATTTGCGCCGTGCGGCCGTGTGAGTTTCGCCGCGGCAATCGGCGGCGACGCCTCCGCCAGCGGTTCGAATAGATCGCCGGGATCGTCTTGCGGATCCACCAGCGCCAATTCGGGCAGCAGCGACTGCGATGATTCGCTGACACGCGGCGGCGGCGCCGGCTCTTCGGTCACATCGCTTGCAGCCTCAGCGACCGCGTCACCGGCGTCGTGCGCGCTCGATTCGTCAGCGATTTGAGCCAAGCCGTTGCCGCCATTGTGGCGCGCCATGATTTGATTCGACGGCGGTTCGGCCGCGTTGCTCGCGGCGTCAGTTGGTAAGGAGGGCGCATCGCCCGGCGCAGGCTCTCGCTCTGCTTCGGACATGGCAGCCAGTGATTCGTCAGGCGCGAACGCAATTTCGCTTTCCGACGCTTCCTCTGCCGGCGACGATTGGGTTTCAGCCGCCACCGACACAGCGTCCGCGTCGAGCGCTGAGACGGCAGCGTGGGGGCCCGCCGAGGAATGATCCAGTGAAATGATGGGGAGGCCGGCGTTTTCCAGCAAAGCTTCGCCTGAGAGCGTCTCGCTCAGAGCGCTTTCGCTCAGTAGCGTCGCGTTCGAGATCGCTTCATCTTTCGGCTCTTCTGGAAATGCGTCGGCAGCGGCAAGTTCGTCATGTGAAAGCTGCGCGTCGGCGATTTCAGCAGTCGGGAACTTTTCGGCCGGCGCTGGTTCGATGGCAGCCGGCCCATCATCCATTGCTCGCTGCTGTTCGAACTCAACCGCAGGCTCTTCCGCCGCAAAGTCCGGTGGCTCGCACGGCACTTCGCTAACCGCCTGTGCGGGCTCGGAAACGAGAGCAGGCTCTCGCGCTGCAAGATCTGCGGATTCGTACTGAGTTTCCACCACCGCTTCTGCCGCCTCGGACGCGGGTGCAGCCTCCTGCGCGGCGAGAGCGGCGGCCTCGTGCTGTGCTTCGACAACCGCCTCTTCCGCCTCGGAGGCGGGTGCCGCCTCGTCTGCTGCGGGAGTGGCGACCTCGTGCTGTGCGACTTCTTCCGCCTCGGACGCGGGCGCAGCCTCGTCCGCGGCGAGAGCCGTCGGCTCGTGCTGCGCTTCGACAACCGCCTGTTCTGCCTCGGACGCGGGTGCAGCCTCGTGCGCGGCGAAATCGGCGGCTTCGAGCTGCGCTTCGACAACCGCCTCTTCCGCCTCGGACGCGGGTGCAGCCTCGTACGCGGCGAAATCGGCTGCCTCGTGCGGTGCTTCGACAAGCGCTAGTTCCGCCTCGGACGCGAATGCAGTCGCGTGCGCGGCGACAGCGGCGGCTTCGAGCTGCGCTTCGGCAACTGCTTCTTCGACTTTGGACGTGAATGCAGCCTCATCCGCGGCGAGATCGGCGGCCTCGGGCTGCGCTTCGGCAATTGCTTCTTCCAGCTCGGGAGCGAGTACGGTCTCCTCCGCCACGGGATCGGCGGGCTCGCGCAACGTGATGACAACCGCTTCGACGGGCTCGGCAAGGGCAGGCAACGAGGCGGCCAGCTCCGCGACTGCACGCGCGAATTCGTCGTCCTCCAGCAGCTCCGCGGCGAACAGACCCTCCCGGGGGATTTCGCCATCCAACATTTCACCATCCAAGGCGTCTTCGCTTGCCTGCCGCTCGGCAGACGCGGGTTCGCCTTCGCGCGACGCCACATCGGCAGCCGCGGCCTCACCCGCGGCCGGCGGCGGCGAAGCCTGCAGCAGCGCGATCATCTCGGCGACGCGCAGCGACAGTTCCCGCAACAGCTCGGCGGCCTGGCGGACGTGCTGCACGTTCGCCTGTTTCGCCGCGTTGGCGTTGTTGAGTTCACGTACGGCGGTGTCGAGCGCATCGCACAGCGACGCCTCCACGTCCCGTTCGTGGAGCACAAAGGCGATGTCGGCGATGCGCTCGATCGTGTCCGCGCCTTCCGGGGCAGGACCGCACGCCGCCAGCAGCGTTTCGACGCGTTCGATGGCCGTCGCGATGCCTGTGAGTTCGTTGGAAGACTCAGCCGCGATCTGCGGAGCGAGCGTCGCAACGGTCGCGTCATCGCGCGCGAATGCAACGCCGGTAGCGTCGGTGGACATTTTTGGCAACCACTCTCGTGCAGGCCGGCCGCCCACACGCAACAGCGACGCAGCAGGCGGCAAGCAGTCAAAAATAACTCGATTGCACGCAACAACTGAACGCAACGACTAAACGCGACGACACACTCTGCAACACTCAGACGACAGCAATTTAATCGATTCGTGCGTTGGCGAGCTTCACGATCGCTCCCCATTTCTCCGTCTGATCGGCCAGAAATTTCCGGAAATCGTCCGGCGTGCCGGTTTTGGCGATGGCGGAAAACTTGGCGAGGCTCGCCGCTGCTGCGGGTGTCGTGAGCGCGGCGTTCAAGGCCGCGTTGAGCTTCGCAATGATCGGCGTGGGCGTTCCAGCCGGCGCCACCACGCCGGTCCAGGCATCGAGCACGAAGTCGGGATAGCCGCTCTCGACCAGCGTCGGCACGTTCGGGAGTGCCGGCCAGCGTTCGGCGCGGGCGATGGCAAGCGGGCGCACCTTGCCGGCTTTGATCAGCGGATAGAGCGTCACGAGGCCATCGATCGTGAACTGCGTGCGGCCGCCGAGCAGGTCAGTGACCGATTGGGCTGAGCCGTTGTAAGGAATGTAGACGACATTGATGCCGGCTTCGGTCTTGAACAGGGTACTGAGCAGGTGCGGCGGTGTGCCGAGCCCGGCACCGAAATTGATCTTTCCGGGATTGGCTTTGGCATAGGCGACGAACTCGGCGATGGTTTTTGCCGGCACGTCGAGATTGACGACGAAAACGTGCGGCAGCAGCGCCACCGTGGCGATCGGCGCGAACGCCTTGCGCGGGTCGAGACCGAGACTGGAATAGAGCGCGGGCGCCACGGCGAGCGACCCGGACGAGCCGAACATCAGCGTGTAGCCGTCGGGCGGGGCAGCAGCCACATATTTGGTGGCGATGGTCGAGCCGCCGCCGGCGCGATTTTCCACCACCACCTTGCCGACGCTCTCGCTCAATTCCTGGCCCATGAAGCGCGCCATGGTGTCGATTGGACCGCCCGGCGGAAATGGCACGATCATGCGGATCGGCCGGTGGGGATAGCCCTGTTGGGCGTGGGCCGGGCGCAGCTTCGCGAACGGCAGCGCGACGCTAGCGCCGGCGATGGCCGTCAGTACGCTGCGCCGTGTTGTCATGGCGGTTCTCCCCGCGGGCTGCGGGTTCATCGGTATGCCGTGACCGCAGGCGCCCGCAAGCCCATGGCGATCATACATCATTGCATGACGCTGCTCACCCCCACAGCGCCGAATCAGGTGGATAGATCAGGCTGCCGTCGTAGCGCAGCCCGCGGGGCCGGTCTTTGGCCAAGAGCAGCGGACCATCAAGATCGACGACCCGCGCCCGCTGCGCCACCAGCATGGCCGGCGCCATGGACAATGACGTCGACACCATGCAGCCAATCATGACGGCAAGACCGCGCCCCGCGGCCGCCTCGACCAAGGCCAGCGCCTCGGTGAGACCGCCGGTTTTGTCGAGCTTG
This sequence comes from uncultured Alphaproteobacteria bacterium, assembly GCA_963729965.1. Lineage (GTDB taxonomy): Bacteria > Pseudomonadota > Alphaproteobacteria > Rhizobiales > Xanthobacteraceae > BOG-931. Next base: position 358,303 of record CAVSPX010000014.1, on the reverse strand, counting down.
ACGTTGATGGCGTCATATTTGCCGGCGAGACGGTCGAGCGAGGAGCGATCATGGACGCTTTCGTCGGCGCAGATCGGGACTGGCTGCCTGCCGCGCCCGAGCGCGTCGTCCTGTCCTTCAGGCAAGGGCTGCTCGATCAGGGTGACACCACAATCGGCACAGGCTGCGATATTTCGCGCCACGTTGTCTGCGTTCCAGCCCTCGTTGGCATCGACGATCAGTTCCGACCGTGGCGCTGCGCGGCGCACCGCGGAAATCCTGCGGCCATCGTCATCGTCGGCACCGCCAAGCTTGATCTTGAGCACCGGTCGGGAAGCTGCCCGTTCGGCCGCCTCCGCCATGTCGGCCGGCGCGGCGAGTGAAATCGTATAGGCGGTAACCCGTGGCTCCGGAGCCACAAGCCCGGCTAATTCATAGACCCTTCGGCCGGATTCCTTGGCGTTAACGTCCCAGTAAGCACAATCGAGTGCATTACGAGCAGCGCCGGGGGGCATTTCGGCCTGGAGCGCCGCGCGGTCGAGACCCTGGTGCAACACCGGGCGCATGGCTTCGATAGCCGCCACAATCCGGTCCGGTGTTTCGCCGTAGCGTGAGTAAGGGACGCATTCGCCGCGGCCGCAGTGGGTTCCGTCGCTAAGTTCGGCCACGACCACGACTGCCTCGGTCTTGCTGCCGCGGCTGATGGTGAAGGCGCCGGCCAGCGGCCAGCGCTCGATCCGTACGGAGAGGTCCATGCGAAGGTCCGTTCTAAGAACAGATATGAACGCGGCGATGGTCATCGCTCAAGGGCCGTGCCGAACGGGCCGGAAAGTGCGGAGCATCGACCTTTGACGGCTGTCTCGCTTACCGCAACGCTCGCCCCGCCCGCTGGCAGTGCCCGAGGCGGCGAAAATGGCACGCATGCGTCGCTGTCACTTGGCGGCGCCTGGACAGCCGAGCGAGCCGCGGAGCTTGAGCGGATCGTCGTTGACGGCGCCCGGCGCTGCGAGAATGCGCAGAGCATCGACATCGACCTGCAGGAACTGGAGCGGCTGGATACGTTCGGCGCTTGGCTGATCGAGCGCCTTACCCGCGCGCTGGCCGCGCGCGGTGCCACCACCCGCATCGTCAACCTCTCCGACGCCGATCGTGCCTTGATCGACGAGATGCGGCTCGTCAATCGCGAGCCCGCGCCGGCCGAACGAGCACCGAGTCGCGCGCTCGGCGCGCTGGAATCGCTCGGCCGCGCCACCGCCGACATGGGCCGGTCGCTGGCGTTGATTGCCCATCTTCTGGGTGCGCTGACAATAGTGGTGCTCGGCACGATCGCGCGGCCGTCGCGACTTCGCCTCACGTCCATCGTGCATCAACTCGAACGCGTCGGCTGGCGGGCGGTGCCGATCATTCTTCTCAGCACGTTCCTGATCGGCGCCATCCTGGCGCAGCAGGGCATCTTCCGCTTTCGACCGTTCGGCGCCGACATTTATGTCGTCGACATGGTCGCCGTGCTGGTGCTGCGCGAAGTCGGTGTGCTGATCGTCAGCATCATGGTGGCGGGCCGCTCGGGCAGCGCCTACACGGCCGAACTCGGCGCAATGACCATGCGCGAGGAGATCGACGCGCTGCGCACCATGGGCTTCGATCCGGTCGAGGTGCTGGTGCTGCCGCGCATCGTCGCGCTTGTTATCGCCGTTCCCATGCTGGCTTTCCTCGGCTCGATGGCGGCGCTCTATGGCGCGGGCCTGGTGTGCTGGCTGTATGGCGGCATGGCGCCCGACGTCTTTCTGGCGCGGCTGCGCGACGCAATCTGGCTGCCGACCTTCGAGGTCGGGCTGATCAAGGCGCCGTTCATGGCGCTGGTCATCGGGCTTGTCGCCTGCACTGAAGGTTTCGAAGTCGATGGCAGCACGGCTTCCCTCGGGCAGCGGACCACTGCGTCGGTGGTCAAATCGATCTTCCTCGTCATCGTGCTCGACGGATTCTTCGCGATGTTTTTCGCCGCGATTGGGATGTGACGCATGCCGTTAACTGAACCCGTTATCAGCGTGCGCGATCTGAGCGTCGGCTTTGGCGGCGCGACGGTGCTCGATCGCGTCTCACTCGATGTGCGGCGCGGCGAGATTCTTGGCTTTGTCGGCGCTTCCGGGGCCGGCAAATCGGTGCTGATGCGCACGATCATCGGCCTGTTACCCAAACGCAGCGGCACTATCGAGGTGTTCGGCCGGGACGTCGCCGCAATGAACGAACGCGAGCGCCGCTCGATCGAGCGGCGCTGGGGCGTCCTGTTCCAGCAGGGCGCGCTGTTTTCCTCGCTCAATGTGCAGCAGAACATCGAATTTCCGATCCGCGAACATCTGAAGGGTCTGTCGCCGCGGCTGATGGAAGAAATCGCTCTCGCCAAGCTTAACATGGTCGGGCTCAGCGACGGCGTGCGCAAAAAATATCCGGCGGAACTGTCCGGTGGCATGATCAAGCGCGTTGCGCTGGCGCGAGCACTCGCGCTCGACCCCGACATCGTGTTTCTCGATGAGCCCACCTCGGGTCTCGATCCGATCGGTGCCGCCGAATTCGACGAACTGATCCTGACATTGCAGCGCACGCTCGGCTTGAGCGTGTTCATGGTGACGCATGATCTCGACAGCCTGCACGCGGTCTGCGGCCGCATCGCGGTGTTGTCCGAAGGCCATGTGATTGCCGCCGGACCGATCGAGACGCTGCTCGCCTCCGAGCACCCATGGCTGAAATCGTATTTTCGCGGCAAGCGTGGACGGCCGGTCCGGCACTGAGAGACGCAGAAGGAATTGCGCTGATGGAGACCAAGGCGAACTATGTGGTGACGGGCCTGTTCACCCTCGCCGTCATTGTCGGGGCCTTTGGCTTTCTGTTCTGGTTCCAGCGGGCCGGCGACCACGGTCACGAGACCGCCTATCGCGTCATATTCGACGGTTCCGTCGCGGGGCTGAGCACCGGTGCCGACGTGACCTTCAACGGCATCCGCGTCGGCCAAGTCGCCAAGCTGACGCTCGACCCGCAGGACCCGCGCAAGGTGGTGGCGCTGCTCAAGCTGCAGAGCGTCGTGCCGGTGCGCGCCGATACCAAGGCAGGGCTGGCGTTTCAGGGCTTGACCGGTCTCGCCGAAGTGTCGCTGACCGGCGGATCGGCGAAAGCCGAGCCGCTGACCGGTCAGAACGGTGAGCCGCCGACGCTCTACGCGGACGCGAGCGCGACCGCCGACGTGACCCAGCAGGCGCGCGACGTTCTCTCCAGGATCGATGGCATGGTTGCCCAGAACGAGACTGCGCTGCGCGTATCGCTGCAGAATATCCAGACAGTGACCAACACGTTGGCGGAGAACTCGCAGCGTCTCGACCAGGTTATGGCCGGGCTGCAAAGTCTCACCGGCGGCACCGATGGCGGCGGCCAGATCGGCAAGGCGGCCGATTCAATCCGGCGGCTTGCCGACGACCTCGACAAGCAGAGCACGCAGATTTCCGCGGGCCTGACGCAGTTCTCCAATCAGGGATTAAAGCAGTTCGAAGCTTTTGCGGTCGACGGCCGGCGCACACTTGCCGAACTGCAGAAGACCATCAAGAACATCAACCAGCACCCGAACAGCCTCATTTTCGGGCGCTGACAAGCCGCGTCCATTTACCGCCTCGCGCGAATCCCGCAGCAACGACGCGGGCTTCGCGCAGGCCGAACAGCAGCGACGCCAACAGCAGCGGCACGATAAAATACAAAAGACGAAATGTGAGGAGCGACGCCAGCAGGTCTCCCCTGGGAAATTGCGGCAGGCTGAGAAACATCGCCGCCTCGATGACGCCAAGGCTGCCCGGCACGTAGCTGACGACGCCGATCAAAAGCGCGGTGACGAACACGACCAGCAGATCGAAAAAGTCAATCGCCGGCTGCGCCGGCAGCAGCACATACATAGCGAGCGTCACGAAAATCAGATCGAGCGATCCGATGGCAATCTGCACGGCCGTAGAGGCCGGATTAGGCAGAACGACACGCCACGGCGAGCGGCCGATGCTGCGCGGGCGCGGCAACAGCCACAGCATGTAGCAATTAATCGCGGTCAGTGCCGCGAGCCCGATCAAGCGATTGACCGGCGCCGGCAAATGATTGATCGCGCTGGCGGCGCCCGGCGCGAGCGCAATGCCGCAGCCGAGCACAAACGCGTTGCCCAGCCAGTACGTCAGTCCGGTGAAGAATGCGATGCGGCCAATTTCGCCGACCGACAGGCCCCAGGCCGAGTAGATGCGGTAGCGGATAAGGCCCGAGGTGAAAATCGCGGCGCCGATGTTGTGGCCGATCGTGTAGCTTGTGAAGCTTGCAAACGCGGCGACGCGGTAGGGCAGGGCACCCCGCCCGATCGCCCGCAAGGCAAACACGTCGTAGCAGGTCAGCGTCAGATAACCGGCGGCAACAAACAGACACGCGAGCAAAAGGCTATGCGTCGTTTGTGTCTTTAGCGCCTCGACGACGCGATGGGCTTCAATCTCATGAAAGACGCGAAAAAGCGTGGCGCCCGCGATTGCGACGATCGCGACACTGATTGCCGCTGCAAGCCAGTGCCAGCCTGGCCGCCGGTAAACCGCGCGCTCCGCGGCGCTCATCACATTCGACATCAGTCCGTTGCGATGAGCAATTTTGAGGCTTGCTGATTCGCAATGTTACTCTCCCATCGGACTGCGACACTAATGTTACATGTCAGCCGACGCGCCGCGCGGAACAAATAGGCCGTCACATAACTGAGACACGAAATGGCAATGTTTGTTGCAATCGATTCGTATTTCAGACGTAAAGTTTGTCCTCGCGGGAACAATACATGCGAGTTCTCATTGCAACTGACGCGTGGCCTCCGCAAGTCAACGGCGTTGTGCGCACGCTGCTGTCGCTGCAGCGTTCGGCGCGAACGCTCGGCGTCGACATCGAGTTCCTTTCGCCGGACGGATTCCGCACCGTTCCGGTGCCGACCTATCCGGGTCTGCGGCTGGCCATACCGAGCCGGCGGCGCATTGCCGAGCGCATCGAGGCGGCGCGGCCGGACGCGATTCATGTCGCGACCGAGGGACCGATCGGCCATTCGGTGCGCGCATATTGCGTCCGGCGCGGCCGGCCGTTTACCACGAGCTACACGACGCGTTTCCCCGAATACATCTCCGCGCGCGCGCCGATCCCCGAGAGCGTAATCTACGCGGCGTTGCGGCGTTTTCACGGGGCGGCTGCCGTGACCATGGTGGCGACGCCGTCGCTGATGGGCGAACTGCGCGACCGCGGCTTTCCCAACCTCGGCATGTGGACGCGCGGCGTCGATACCGAACAGTTCCGGCCCGATCGCGCTATCGATCCGGGCTTCCCCCGGCCGATTTTCGCCTGCCTCGGACGTGTCGCCGTTGAAAAAAATCTCGACGCGTTCCTGTCGCTCGATCTGCCGGGCACCAAGGTGGTGATCGGCAAGGGGCCGATGGAAGACGATCTCAAGCGCCGCTTTCCACAGGCGAAATTTCTCGGTCAATTGGAAAACGGCACGCTGGCGGCGCATCTCGCGGCCGCCGACGTGTTCGTGTTTCCGAGCCTCACCGATACATTCGGCGTCGTGCAACTCGAGGCGCTGGCGAGCGGCGTTCCGATCGCGGCGTTTCCGGTGACCGGCCCGAAGGATGTTGTCGCCGACAATCCGATCGGTGTCTTGAACGAGGACCTGCGCGCAGCCTGCTTGGGCGCGCTGCAAATCTCGCGCGAGGCCTGCCGCGCGTTTGCGCTGCGCTATTCCTGGGAAAACAGCGCGCGCCAGTTCATTGGCCACGTCCGCAAAGTGGCGATTGGCGGCTCCGAAGCGCCGCAGTCGGCCGCGCCGGCCGCCGCAGCCGCGCACGGCTGAGAACCAAGGCCGTATTTTCATGGGCATGCCGAAACTTCGTTATCGCGAACCACATCAACCAAGAGGCCAGGCAATGACTGACATTGCGCGCACCGAACTCGACAAGGACACGATCGAAAAAGCCTACGCGCGATGGGCGCCGGTCTATGACCTGGTGTTTGGCGCGGTATTTGAGCAGGGCCGTCACGCCGCGATCGCGGCGGCCGAACGCGTCGGCGGGCGTATCCTCGAAGTGGGCGTGGGCACCGGGCTGTCGCTGCCCTACTACTCCGCTGACCTCCGGCTGTACGGCGTCGACATTTCCGAGCCGATGCTGCGCAAGGCGCAGCAGCGCGTCAACGAACTCGGTCTCAAAAATGTCGAGGCGCTCGCCGTCATGGACGCCGAGCATCTCGATTTTCCCGACGCGTCGTTCGACGCGATCGTGGCGCAGTACGTCATTACCACGGTGCCGCACCCCGAAGCCACGCTCGACGAGTTCGCACGCGTCCTCAAACCGGGCGGCGAAATCATTCTTGTCAGCCGCGTCGGCGCTGAGGCCGGCATGCGCCGCGCGCTCGAACGCTGGTTTGCGCCGGCGGCTCGCAAACTCGGCTGGCGCACGGAGTTTGCCTTCGAGCGCTACGCGCAGTGGGCCAAGAGCACGGCCGGCATGCACTTGGTCGAACGGCGCGCCATGCCGCCGTTCGGCCATTTCTCGCTTATCCGCTTCGCCAAGGGCGGCGCGGCGGCGCTCGGCCACGAAACACCAGTCACCGCGGCGCGCGCCGCCGGCTGACAAACAGCGACACCGGCGCTCGCACAAATGTCACGCATTGTTTCTGTCACGGCGGATTCATCGAATCGCCATACCGTCAATCAATCGACATGGCGGCGGAGGGGTATTATGGCCGGCTTTCTTGAAACGCTGAGAATTCAGCGCTGGGACGATCATCGCTATTATCACCACAGCCGGATTAATCAGTCGCTCCACTTCGTCAGTGCGTTAAGCTTCCTGTTTTCCTACGTGATGATCTTCAAGGATCCCGCCATCTCGGCGCTGGCCGGCTGGTTGGTGGCGATGACGACGCGGCAGAGCGGCCACTTTTTCTTCGAGCCGAAGGACTATGACGAGGTCAACCACGCCAGCCACGAATACAAGGAACAGATCAAGGTCGGCTATAACCTGCGGCGCAAAGTCGTGCTGCTGTCGATCTGGGCGCTGTCGCCGGTGACGCTTTATGCCAGCCCGAGCTTCTTCGGCCTGTTCACGCCGGCGACCAGCAAGACCGAATTCGTGCGCCAAGTGGCGACGATCTGGCTGGCGCTCGGCATCGGCGGCGTCGTGTTCCGCACCGTGCACCTGTTTTTCATCAAAGACGTGCAGACCGGGCTGGTGTGGGCGACCAAAATTCTGACCGACCCGTTCCACGACATCAAGCTATACCACAAGGCTCCGCTCGCGCTGCTGCGTGGCGAAATGATCGATCCCCATATCGGCACTGGCTGGGACGACGAGGAAGAGCTGGAAGACGCCGAGGAACTGCCGCGGACGAGCTGAGTACCGCGGGCGTTTTGGCGGACTTATGCGGCAGACTTGCCGTTAAAGGACTTGCGGTCGAACGCGGGCTGCAATCGATGAGCGAGCATCTCCTTGAGGATCGTTCGCTTGATCGATTTGTTGGTCGCCGCCGGATCGTGCCAGAACCAGCCGTCTCGTTTCATCGCCGCGGCGGCTGCCACGAAGCGTTCGGCCACGGCGGCGAAATCCTCGGCGGTGTAATTGAGGCTGAAGATCAGCCGGCCGGTGCCGACCCAGCTCAACGCCAGCCCCTCGGCACGCAAATAATATTGCAGCATCCAGTTGTAGCGGCACGGCGCCGCGTAGCACACGGTCCAGATCGACGAAATGTTGACGACCTCGACCGGGACGTCCGCTTCGCGCAGCTGCGCATTGAGTTGCTGCGCGCGTTGGTTCCAGGTGTCGTCGAGGCCGCCGTAGAGTGCCAAACAATCCGGCGTGTCGAGGAAGCGCAGGAACTCGTTCATCGCCGCCATGACGTAGGGATGCGAATTGAACGTGCCGCGGGCAAAGCAAATATCGGCCGGGCGATCATCGCGAAAGCGGCGCATCAATTCCCTGCGCCCGCACAGCGCGCCGATCGGAAGACCGCCGCCGAGCGTTTTGCCGTAGGTCACAAGATCGGCGCGGACGCCGAAATACTCCTGCGCGCCGGCCATCGCGAGCCGGAAGCCGACGAACACTTCGTCGAAGATCAGCGGAATGTTGCGTTCGGTGCAGACGCGCCGCAGCCGGCCAAGCCATTCGGCATAGGCTCGCTTGTCGAAACGCGCCGTGCGTGCGCTGTCGACCAGCGAGGAGTCCGAGGGTGCGTTGGCGTTGGGGTGCAGCGCTTGCAACGGATTGACCAGGACGCAGGCGATATCGCGCCGCGTCTGCAGCACGCGCAGCGAATCCTCCGACATGTCCTTGAGCGTATAGGTTTCGTGCGCCGGCAGCGGATTGCCGATGCCGGGTTGCACGTCGCCCCACCAGCCGTGATAGGCGCCGGCGAAGCGTACGAGGTGGCTGCGGCCGGTGTGGTAACGGGCGAGCCGCACCGCCTGCATGACGGCTTCGGTGCCGGACATGTGAAACGAGACTTCGTCGAGCCCGGAAATTCGCTTCAGCCGCTTCACATTATCGGCGACGACCGGATGGTAGGGGCCGAGCACCGGGCCGAGCGCCCGCACGCCTTCGAACCCGCGTGCCATGGCGTCCTTGTAAAAATCGTAGCCCAGCACGTTGACGCCGTAGGAGCCGGTGAGATCGTAGAAGACATTGCCGTCGAGGTCCGTTACGGTCACTCCCGCGGACGATTGCAGGAACGAGCCAGCTTTAAGGTGCGTGCGGACCATGCGGCTGAACTGAAACGGCACCCGATAGGCGGCGGTGAACTGCAGATCGGAAATGCTGTCGATCGTCGCGTCGGTCAAAGCCGCGGTTTTGGCGAAACGCTGCGCAAACAGGCTCGACAGATGCATGAAAGCCGCCCGGCGGCGCGCCGCAATGTCATCGGGCGCACCGTCGGCACGAAAAAAGCGGCTCTCGTCATACTCATAGAAACGAACGAACGAGGCCAGACGCCGCGCCAGGCGGCTATGGCCGGCAAGCGACGGATGCTTGCCGTGAGAAAGCTGCAGCCGGTCTTTCAGTTTCGCCGCCGACGCGGCGACCGCGGCAGCGCCCAATCCATAGAATGCCAGTGTGGTGCCGGCCCATTTCATCGAATCGGCTATAGAACAGGGAGTTTACGATAACATGACGGTGCGAAGCCGCATTCAGGGGATGCTGGCGAATGAGGACGTCAACTTCGTTCTCACCAACCGGCTGCCGCGCCGCGTCTTGAACAGATTTGCCGGTTGGTTCAGCCGAATCGAGCAGCCGCTGGTGCGCGATCTGTCGATCGGCATTTGGCGATTCTTCTCCGATCTCGATCTCAGCGAGGCGCGCGACACGCAGTTTCGCAGCATGCAGGATTGTTTCACGCGGCGATTAAAGCCGGACGCGCGGCCGATCAACGACGATCCGAATGTTCTGGTCAGCCCATGCGACGCGATCGTCGGCGCCCATGGGGCGATTTGCGGAACTAAGCTCCATCAGATCAAGGGCGTGCATTATGAGTTGCCGGAGCTGCTATGCGACGATGGGCTGGCCGAGACCCACCGCAACGGCCGTTATGTGACCTTGCGGCTCACCTCGAGCATGTACCATCGCTTTCATGCTCCGCACGACTGCCGCGTCGAGCATGTCTCCTACATTCCGGGCGATACCTGGAACGTTAACCCGGCCGCGCTGCGGCGCGTCGACAAGCTCTATTGCAAGAACGAACGCGCGGTGCTGCAGACTCGGCTGACAGCGACCGGCGATGTGGTCTCGCTTGTGCCGGTAGGCGCCATACTGGTTGCCGGTATCCGGCTGCACTTTGTCGACGTCGAGCGCTGCCTCAAGCCGCGCGGCCGTAACGGGGTCCGTTGCGCCGCGGAGTTCCGCAAAGGCGACGAGATGGGCTGGTTCGAGCACGGCTCGACGATCGTAGTGTTCGCACCGGAGCGCTTCGCGCTGTGCGACAACGTCAAGGACGGTGCAAGAATCCGCGTCGGCGAGCCGCTGATGCGGCTGCGCTGACCTGATTCAGCGTCAGGCGGGAATTTTACGCGCGCTGGCGAACAGTTCGCTGGTGTAGCTCGATGTATCGCCCTTCGGCCGCTCGCCCGCGATCGGGCGGCCTTCGACCATGTAATGCACCGCCTCGGCGATGTTCGTGGTGTGGTCGCCGATTCGTTCGATGTTCTTGGCGCAGAACAAAAGATGGATGCACATCGAGATCGAACCCGGATCTTCCAGCGTGTAGGTCAGCAACTCGCGGAACAGCGACACATAGAGTGCGTCGATGTCCTTGTCGCTCTTCCACACTTCCAGCGCCTTCAACGGGCTTCGCCCGACGAAGCTGTCGAGCACCAAGTCCAGCTGGGCGATCGCCAGCGTCGTCATGTGGCGCAGGCCGCGCATCCAGGTGCGCTGCGAATGCTGGTTGCCCATGGCGATGGCGCGCTTGCCGATGTTTTTCGCCAGATCGCCGATGCGTTCGAGATCGTTGGCGATGCGCAACATGGCAACAATGGCCCGCAAGTCGATGGCCATCGGCTGCCGCAACGCAATGGTCTCGACGGCCTTCTCTTCGATCTGCCGCTGCATGTCGTCGACGACCGCGTCGGCGGCGACGACCTGGTGGGCCAGAAGCACGTCGCGCCGCGTTAGCGCGTCCATGGCGTCGGTGATCTGCTTCTGGGCGAAGCCGCCCATTTCGGCGACTTTCTGGGTCAGCTTGATCAGGTCGGCGTCGAACACTTTGGTGGTGTGATCGGATACAATCATGATCTGCTGCGATTCCGAGCGATTCGTACAACGTATTGATGATTCTACGCTTTATCCGTGACCATCGGATGACAAGGCGGGCGGGGGCGGCGCCGCGCGATCGCGTGCGCTGTCATCACAGCCACACCGAGACGACGCTAAAATTTTGCTGATTCGAAAACGCAGGGACGTAAGCGATGGCGTCGGCGCTCGTGGAAACCATTGGTGCGCTGGCCGCCATTCTGACAACGCTGTGCTGGGTGCCGCAGGCGCTCAAAATCGTCCGCGACCGGGAAACCCGGGCGATTTCGCTGCCGGGCACGATGCTGTGCGTGCTCGGGGTGCTGCTCTGGCTGATTTACGGCGTGGCGATCGCCGACCCGCCGCTGATCGGGTCGAGCGCCGTCACCTTGGCCATAACCGCGATGATCCTGGCGTTGAAAATTCGCCACGGCTGATTCGGCTGATCGTGTCTCCCGGGCGCAGCGGCGCACGGCTTCGCGCTGCACCGCATCCAGGACACAGGACCTTACGCCGCGATTTCGGTGTCGTCTTCTTCGATGGCGAATTCCGGCAAAGCCGCGAGCTTCGCCCGGTCTTCCTCGCCGGTCCAGCTGATGATTTCCAGATGGCCGTCGGCGTGTTCGGCGACCGCGGTGCAGCTTTCAACCCAGTCACCGCAATTGACGTAACGGATGCCGAAATCGTCATGAATGACGGCGTGATGAATGTGACCGCAGATCACGCCGTCGACGCGGTGGCGCTCGGCCTCGGCGGCCAGCGTCTTCTCGAACGCGCCGATGTAATTGACCGCGTTCTTGACCTTGTGCTTCGCCCACTGCGATAGCGACCAGTAGGAAAAGCCCAGCCGGCGGCGGATAGCGTTGAAATAGCGGTTGATCAGGATGGCGAGGTCGTAGGCGGTATCGCCCAACAGCGCCAGCCAGCGCGCGTGCTTGACCACCATGTCGAACACGTCGCCGTGCACCACCAGATAACGGCGGCCGTCGGCAGCCTCGTGGATCGCAGTTTCCGTGACCTCGATGCCGCCGAAATGAGTGCCGTAGTAATCGCGCAGGAACTCGTCGTGGTTGCCGGGCACGTAAATGATGCGGGCGCCTTTGCGGGCCTTGCGCAACAGCTTCTGCACCACGTCATTATGATGCTGCGGCCAATACCAGCCGGATTTGAGCTGCCAGCCGTCGACGATGTCGCCGACGAGGTAGATCGTGTCGGCGTCGTGATAGCGAAGGAAGTCGAGCAGGCGGTCGGCCTGGCAGCCACGCGCGCCGAGATGAACATCGGAAATGAAGAGCGTACGGAAGGAAATGGGACCGCGCTCCAATGTCACGAATCATCCATCTCGTGTCTGTTTGTTTCGGCGATCTGATATTTGCGTTCCATTGCAGCACGATGACAGCGAACGCTAACACGGCGCTTATCAGATCGTTAACGGCGCGACCGACCTGATTTGGAACCTGAGTCACTTTACTGTCACGCGCGCGGGTTAAACGGCTCAACGATGATAGCGTCGATTCTCTCCGCCGCGGCTTTCGCCGTCTCGGTCACTACATTCCACGTCGCAAGCATCGTCCTGGCGGTTCGCCGCTTTCGGCAAACGCCGCGCGCTGTGACGCCATTGAGCCAACTCCCTCCGGTCAGCCTGGTGCGCCCGCTATGCGGAATAGACAACTATGCCGCCGATACGTTGTCTTCGACGTTCGTCCTCGACTATCCGCGCTACGAAATCCTATTCTGCGTCGCGTCCGCAAAAGACCCCGTCGTCCCGCTCGTCGAACGCTTGATCGCTGATCACGTCGATGTGGCAGCGAGGCTTCTGATCGGCGACGAGCGCATCAGCGGCAATCCGAAGCTCAACAATGTGGTCAAGGGTTGGGCCGCGGCGGCACACGACTGGATCATCCTGGCCGACAGCAATGTGCTGATGCCGCCGGACTACATCCAACGTTTGTTCGCCAATTGGCGCGACGACACCGGCTTGGTTGCGTCGCCTCCAATTGGCTGCCGCCCCGAGGGATTCTGGGCCGAACTGGAATGTGCGTTCCTCAATACCTATCAGGCGCGCTGGCAATACGCCGCCGACTCGATCGGCTTCGGCTTCGCCCAGGGCAAGACCATGCTGTGGCGGCGGGCCGATCTTGATCGCGCCGGAGGCCTTGCGGCGCTCGCGCGCGAAGTCGCCGAAGATGCGGCGTCTACCAAGATCGTTCGCGGCGCGGGCTTCCGCGTACGGCTGGTCGACCACCCGTTCGCGCAGCCGCTCGGTCGGCGCACGGCGGCAGAGGTTTGGAGCCGGCAACTGCGCTGGGCTCGGCTGCGCCGCGCCAGCTTTTTGCTTTATTTCCTGCCGGAGATTCTCTCCGGTGGCGTGCTGCCGATAATCGCGGTGGCCATCGTCGCGCACGGACTAGGCGTGCCGGCGATAGTGAGCGCCGCGCTGTTCGGCGCTCTCTGGTACGGCGGCGAGATGTTGGTTGCCGCTGCGGCCGGTTGGCCGGTCAGCGCGATGTCGCCGCTGTGCGGGCTGACACGTGACTTGTTGCTGCCGGCGCTGTTTGTCAGCGCACTGCGGGGCAACGATTTCACCTGGCGTGGCAACGAAATGCAGGTCGAACGGATGCGGCCGCGGCGCGCCATCGCCGTGATGCGGCCTCGCGTCCAGGAGTTTGCTCAAGGCGGACGCCGGCGGCTGCGCGCGCTGCGCGCCAAGGCAGTGTCGGCGGCTAATCGACTGTCGTAACGGCCCGCGCCGCCCGATCCGCGATCGATTCGATCGCGGTGCGGTCTTCGGGAAAATCCGCCGCAATCCAAGCCTCCTTGGCGACGCGCATGGCGGCGCCGAGCGCCGGGCCAGCGGGCGTGCCGCGGCGCGTGAAGTCGGCGGATTTCAGCGGAAACTCCGGCGCGGTCCAGCGCTGCGGCAGGGTCAAGAGCGTCCGCCACGCGTCGTCCGCCACGCCGGCGTCGGCGTGCGCCCAGGCGTGCAGCACACGGTCGGCGAAGGATTGCGGGCCAAGCTGATAGAGCAGGGCATGCGCGGTCTGTTGGCCAAGCGTCGGCGAGATCAGCCACCAGCCCTCGAGGGCAGAGAGCCGTTCCGATTCGGCATTGGAGAGCCGTAGTCGCTCTGAAAGCCGCTCGGCGTCCTCGCGCACCATCACGCCAAGCGCGCCGAGCCGGCGCACGGGATCGGGCAGGGAGCCGAGCCCAGTTTCGATCTCAGCCAGTTCTGCAAAGTTCGACAGGTACGGCACGCCGCCGAGCACCGGACCCAACAGGCCACTCTCGGCCATGACCACAAGCGTCTGCGCGGCGCGCGGGGCAACAAACAGCTTGAGCAGTTCCATGCGCACCCGTTCGCGCGATAGCGTTTCGAGACCATCGCGAGCGACGATGCAGGCGTGGAGCCCGGCGGCGTCCGGTTCGCCTTGTGCGAAATGCGCGTGGAAGCGAAAGAAACGCAGGATGCGAAGGTAATCTTCAGCGATCCGCTGCAGCGGCTCGCCGATGAAGCGCACGCGGCGTGCCGCGATATCGTCGAGGCCGCCGACGTAGTCGAAGATCTTTCCGTCGACAGATGCCGACAGCGCATTGATGGTGAAATCGCGCCGCTCGGCGTCCGCGCGCCAATCGCGGCCGAATTTCACCCGCGCCTTGCGGCCGAAGGTTTCGACGTCCTTGCGGAGCGTGGTGACTTCGAACGGATGCGTGTCGATGACGACGGTTATGGTGCCGTGCTCGATGCCGGTCGGCACCGCCTTCCAGCCCGCCGCCTCGACGCGGCGCGCCACATCGAGCGGCTCGGCCGTTGTCGCGACGTCGATCTCGGCGACCGGCATGTGCAGCAATGCGTTGCGCACGGCACCGCCGACGATCCGGGCTTCCTCGCCATCGTTGTTGAGCAAGGCCAAGAGCCCGGCGACCTCGCCCTGCTTGAGCCATGCCGCGTCGATGAGCTGTGGAGGCGCCGTCACCGCGTCGTCCCCGGTATGAATTTGCCGTTCTCGACGTGCGCCGGCACATAGGTTGATCCGGGCGGTGCGCCGGAGAACTGCGCCAATATCAAAAAGCTCGCGAACATCAACAGCAGCGAGACGATGAGCAACGCGGCGAGCCGCGACGCCCGCCATGCCTTTGGCTGAAATACGCCCGTGCTCGTGAACGCAAGGAAGACTACGTAGAGCACGAAAGGAGCGAGAAAGAGTCCGATTTCCGTGAAGATCGGCCTGATCATGGGCCGTAAATCCGATCGTGAAGATTGCGCAGAATCCCGGCGGTGATGCCCCAGATGTAATGGTCGCCGAAAGGCATTGCGTAGTATTCGCGCGCAATGCCTTTCCAGTCGCGGCTCTTGCGTTCGTGGTTGGCCGGATTCATCAAAAAGTCGAGCGGTACTTCGAACGCTTCGGCGACCTCGCCCGGATTGAGCGTCAGCGTGAAGTCCGGCTTCACCCGCGCCACGGTCGGCAGGATGCGGAAGCCGGAAAAGGTCAGATAGAGGTCGAGATAGCCGATCGGCTCGACCATCATCGGCGACAGCCCTACTTCCTCTTTGGCTTCGCGCAAAGCGGCAGCGACCGGGCTTTCATCGTTGGGATCGATCTTGCCGCCGGGAAACGCCACCTGCGAGGCGTGGCTCGACAAGTCCGGCGTGCGATGGGTGAGCAAGACGGTCGGAGCATCGCGGTCCACGATGGGCACGAGCACCGACGCCGGCTTGGTGGCGCGCACGCCGGCGCGCTCCCACAGTGCCGGATCGAGATCGAGGTCGCCGCGGCGAACGCCTTTTGCATTCGGATTCGTCAGCGCCGGCGGCACGTCGAGAGTAAGCCGCTCCCGCGCCAACTCGAAGAAGCTATGTTCCAGCGACTGTTGTGATGCCGTTGCGCCGTAATCGTTCACGCAAAGTCCCTCACTTGTTCGGCGCCAGCCATCGCGAAGAATGTACCCATCGATACCACGCCGAACATCATCCTGCCCGCAACATCTTGCTCTTCGCCAAGTTCGACCAGATCGAAGAATAGCGCGCGCGTGACCTTTGCCCATAAGTCGCGGCGCACGTGAAGGTAGGGCTTGAGCCCTCCGGTGCCGGGCTCAGGCTCAAAGCGCAACGGATGCTCCGGCCCGCAGGCCACCCAGTCGTCGACGTTGGTGCGAAAATGCAGGATGCGGCCGCTCGTCTGCTGCTCGATCTTCAACTCGACGGCGATGAACGGCGCATCCTCGACTTGGATGCCGCATTTCTCGACCGGGGTAACCAGAAAGTACTTGTCGCCTTCGCGCTTGAGCACAGATGCGAACAGTTTCACAAGAGGCGGACGGCCGATCGGCGTCTTGAGGTAGAACCAGGTCCCGTCGGTGGCGATGCGCATGTCGAGATCGCCGCAGAACGGCGGATTCCATCGTTCCACCGGCGGTGGTCCCTTGGCGGCGGCCCGCGATACCGCACCCGTGATCGAATCAAGCTCCGGTTGCCCTGCCTTCGCCATGGTTAGCCTTGAACCTGCCTACCGAAGATGAATCCAAAGGGGCCCATCGAAACCGGACGCTCGCGCGATCGTGATGAGGCTGTGGAAGCCGGGCAACCCCGCATTTACATTGCGATTCCTGTGGGTGAAAAATTAGGCGCTTGGTCTGCCCGTTATGCAGCTGGCGCATATATTGCATTGCCTAATCAACGTGCAATGTCGTTTGCCGCGGATTCGACGCGATTCAAGTGAATCTGGGCGCGTAGAAAATGCGTCCTGGAGACAAGGAGTTAGCTGATGTCCGCTACAGGCGGCGAAGGACTCGAGAAACTCGAGGATATGATCGTGCGCGCCGCCGAATCGACGGCGGCGCACGTCCGTGACGCCAAGGCCGCCATTGGGACCGTAATCTTCGGCCAGGACAAAGTGGTCGAGCAGGCCCTGGTGACCATCCTGTCGGGCGGGCATGCGCTTCTCGTCGGTGTGCCCGGTCTCGCCAAAACCAAGCTGGTCGAGACCATGGGTATCGTGCTTGGGCTCGACGCCCGCCGCATTCAGTTCACCCCGGACCTCATGCCGTCCGACATTCTCGGAACCGAGGTGTTGGAAGAAAGCCAGGCCGGCAAGCGCAGCTTCCGTTTCATATCGGGCCCGGTATTTGCCCAGTTGCTGATGGCGGATGAGATCAACCGCGCCAGCCCGCGCACGCAGTCTGCGCTCTTGCAGGCCATGCAGGAGCAACACGTCACTGTCGCTGGTGCCCGCCATGATCTGCCCAAGCCGTTTCACGTGCTGGCCACGCAAAATCCGCTGGAGCAGGAGGGCACGTATCCGCTGCCCGAAGCCCAGCTCGACCGTTTCCTGATGGAGATCGATGTCGACTTTCCGGACCGCGAAGCCGAGCGGAAAATCCTGTTTGAAACCACCGGCTCGGAGGAAACGCGCCCGAAAACGGCGATGGGCGCCGACGATCTCATGGCGGCACAGCGCCTGGTGCGTCGACTTCCCGTCGGCGAGTCCGTCGTAGAAGCGATCCTCAATCTTGTGCGTTCGGCCCGGCCAGGACCCGGAAGCAGTGACGCCAAATTGATCGCCTGGGGTCCGAGCCCGCGCGCCAGCCAGGCGCTGATGCTTGCGGTGCGCGCCCGCGCGCTGCTTGACGGGCGTCTCGCGCCATCGATCGACGATGTACTCGATCTCGCCCTGCCGGTGCTTAAACACCGCATGGCGCTTACCTTCACGGCGCGCGCCGAGGGCGAGAACATCGAGGCGGTGATCGGGCGGCTGAAGGCGCGGATCGGATAGGCGAATGGCCGTCGACCCGAGGCGCGACAGCCAGGAAAACGCGGCAGTTGGCCGGGCGGTTGGCGACAGCCGGACGCTCGCGGCCGCCATGCCGCGGCTGATTCTGGAAGCGCGCCGCGTCGCAGCAACTGTGATCCACGGCTTGCACGGCCGTCGCCGCGCCGGGCCGGGGGAGAATTTCTGGCAATACCGCCGATTCGTGTCGGGTGAGCCAGCCGCGCGCGTCGATTGGCGGCGCTCGGCGCGCGACGATCATCTTTATGTGCGCGAACTGGAATGGGAAGCCGCGCATACAGTGTGGATCTGGCCCGACCGCTCGCCCTCGATGGCCTTTGCCTCGCAGCTTGTCACCGAATCCAAGCTGTATCGGACGCTGGTGATCGCGCTGGCGCTCGCCGAGGTGCTGGTGGAAGGCGGCGAGCGCGTCGGTATCCCCGGTCTGACGCGGCCGACCGGCAGCCGGAATGTCGTGGAGCTGTTGGCGCAAGCCATCGTTCATGACCGCAGCGAGCGCACAAGCCTGCCGCCGAGTTTCTCGCCGTCGCCGCTCGCCGAGGTGGTGCTGCTGTCGGACCTGTGGAGCGAAATCGGCGAGGTGCGGCGCACGATAACCCAGCTCTCCGGCAGCGGCGCCCGCGGCCATGTCGTGCAGATTGTCGATCCCGCCGAGGAGATATTCCCGTATTGGGGCCGCGTCGAGTTCGTCGAACCGGAAGGCGGCGGACGCATCACCGCCGGCCGCGCCGAGACCTGGAAAGCAGACTATACGTCACGCGTTAAACGCCATCGCGATGAGATTCGCGGTGAAACCGACCGGCTTGGCTGGAGCTTCACCATTCACCGCACCGACCGGCCGGCGAGCGAACTCCTGCTTGCACTGCAAGCCCGCATCGGCGCCGCAACGGATGACGGTGCGCGGCCGCACATCGCCGCACACGCGAGGGCGGTATCATGATTGCCGGCCTGCCGCTCGGGTTCGTCGAACCGCTGGTGCTGATCGGATTGCTGACGCTGCCGGTGTTGTGGTGGCTGCTGCGAATGATTCCGCCGCGGCCGCGCCGCGTCGATTTCCCGCCGACGCGGCTTTTGCTCGAAATCGCCCCGAAGGAAGAAACGCCGGCGCGAACGCCGTGGTGGCTCACGCTGCTCCGGCTGACGCTTGCCGGCATCATCATTGTGGCCGCTGCCGGACCCCTATGGCACCCGCCGCTCGCCACGACGCAAACGCGTTCGCCGCTTGCCATCCTGATCGATGACGGCTGGGCCGCGGCCGCGACCTGGGACGCGCGTGTGCGCACCGCCGACGACATCATCGCCCGCGCCGCCGAGGATCGCCGCGCGGTGGCGCTGATTCCGCTGTCGGACGGAACGCGCGACATTTCTCTTGAGCCTGCTGAATCGGCGCGCGTGCGCTTGCACCAGATGCAGCCGGTGCCGCAAACCATCGCGCGCGGCGATGTGCTGCCTGCTATTGGGCGCTTCCTTGCGGCGACCCACGACGTTGAATTGGTGTGGCTGTCCGACGGCACCGATCTCGGCGGGGGCGACAAGTTCGTCAAGGATTTGGCGCAAACGCTCGGTCGGCGCCCGATCACGATCGTATCGGGCGGCATCCCTGGCGCGCGTGCGCTCGCTGGTGCCGACAACGCGGCCGGCGCCCTCTCGGTAAAGGTCCTGCGGGCCGACACCGGCGCGCCCGCTTCCGGCACGGTGCGGGCGCTCGATCTGAAAGGTCTGTCGCTCGGCGAGGCGCCGTTCAGTTTCAAAGCTACCGACCTCGAGACCGATGCGCGGTTCAATCTGCCGGTCGAGATCCGCAACGATATTGCGAGGATCGAAATCGCCAACGAGCGCTCGGCAGGTGCCGTGCAACTGCTCGATAAGCGCTCGCGGCGCCGCACCGTCGGCATCGTCTCCGCGGCGACCTCCGATACGGACGAACCGCTGCTGTCGTCCAGCTATTATCTCGAGCGCGCATTGTCTCCGTTTGCCGATCTGCGGCTCGCGCAAGGCGAAGCGCCGGCCGACGCCGTGACACATTTCATCGATCAGAAATTACCGATGCTGATCCTCGCGGACGTCGGCACCGTCGCCGGCGAGGCGCATGATCGTCTGGCACAGTGGGTCGAGAATGGGGGCGTGCTCGTACGGTTTGCCGGCCCGCGACTCGCGGCGGCTTCGGATGACGATCTCGTTCCCGTAAAACTGCGGCGCGGCGGCCGCATTCTCGGCGGCAGCTTGAGTTGGGACCAGCCGCAGCCGCTCGCCGCGTTCTCGCGCAATGGCCCGTTCAACGGAATGCCGGTGCCGAACGACGTGACCGTCAGCCGTCAGGTGCTTGCCGAGCCCGACTCGACGCTCAGCGACAATACCTGGGCTACGCTCGCCGACGGCACGCCGCTCGTGACTGCGGCACGGCGTGGCAAAGGCCTGATTGTACTGTTCCACGTCACTGGCGATACGCGCTGGTCGAATTTGC
Source organism: uncultured Alphaproteobacteria bacterium (assembly GCA_963729965.1). Classification (GTDB taxonomy): domain Bacteria; phylum Pseudomonadota; class Alphaproteobacteria; order Rhizobiales; family Xanthobacteraceae; genus BOG-931. Next base: position 338,267 of record CAVSPX010000014.1, on the reverse strand, counting down.
CGCTTTCAGGCACTTTTGTCGAAATGCTCAAACGAATTGTCGACTTGGCCGGCACCAGCACGGTTGCGCAGACCGGCACCGCAGAAAATGGAACGGTGCACGAAGCCGTAGCGCCAAGCCGAATGCTCGATGGCTTTGGCGCCTTTGTTGCGCCGCCGCCGACGGCGCGGCCGGTGCGGACCGATTTTACCGGCCATGCCACTGCCGATCATCCGCCGGGCTTTTACGGTCCGCCGGAGAGCTATGTGGCCGTCAACACCCTCGCGCCGGCCGACCGGCTCAAGCCGCTCGATTTCAGCCCGCTCGCCAATGCGCGCCACGAAGTCTACCGCACCACCGAGCCGCTCGATCTGCGTGGACCGATTTTCCTCGCCGCACTGGCGCTGTTTCTGCTCGACACGCTCGTCGTCCTTTTCTTGGGCGGCGGCATCCAGCGGCTGATGCCGCGGCGTTCGCGCGCGGCCGCAGCCGTTGTAGCCGGCCTGGCGTTGCTGGCGCTGACGCTGGTGCAGGCCCGGGCGCAGGATTCCCCGGATTCTCAGGTGCCGCCGGCGGCGCTGCAGACACGGCTCGCCTATGTGGTCACCGGCGATTCCAATGTCGATTCCATCAGCAAGGCCGGACTTGCGGGTCTCACGCTGTTCCTGGCGCAACGCACGGCGCTCGAAGCCGGCGATCCGATCGGGCTCGACATCGCCCATGATGAGCTTGCGTTCTATCCGCTAATCTATTGGCCGATCGTGCCCGGCGCACCGCGGCTGTCGGACGAGGCGCTCAAGCGCATCGATTCCTACATGAAGAACGGCGGCACGGTGCTGTTCGACACACGCGACGCCATCGACGCGCCGCCCGGTGCCGGCGGAGAGACCCGCAGTCCCGGCATGCTCGAGCTGCGTAAGATACTTTCCTCGCTCGACATTCCCCAGCTCGAACCGGTGCCGCGCGATCACGTCCTGACCAAGACATTCTATCTGCTGCGCGACTTCCCCGGCAGGTTCGATACCGGTCAGCTTTGGGTTGAAGCGCTGCCGCCCGAGAGCGAACAGGAACAGGAAGCCCGTCCAGCGCGCGGCGGCGACGGCGTGTCGTCGATTCTAATCACGTCGAACGATTTGGCCGGAGCCTGGGCGATGCAGCCCGACGGCCAGCCAATGCTGCCGATGGTCGACGGCGAGCCGCGCCAGCGCGAGTTCGCATTCCGCGCCGGCGTCAACATCGTCATGTACACGCTGACCGGCAACTACAAGGCGGACCAGGTCCATGTCCCGGCGCTGCTTGAGCGGCTGGGGCAATAGGAGAGATCGTTGCATTTCGGCGTCGCCTTTGCTCCGCTGGTCAGCCCTTACATCTTGTGGGCCGCCATTGCCGCGGTCGTTGTCCTCGCACTGGCGCTGTTTGTTGCGCGCAGCCGAGGCGCGGCGTTGCGCGCGCTTGCGCTTGGGCTTGTCGTACTGGCGCTCGCCAATCCATCGTTGACGCGGGAGGACCGGCAGCCGCTGTCCTCGGTCGTGGTCGTGGTCGTCGACAAAAGCCCGAGCCAGAATTTCGGCGACCGCAACAAGCAAACGGAAGAGGCGCGCGCCGCGCTCGTCGAGCGGCTGCACCGTATTCCGGGCCTCGAAACGCGCGTTATCGATGCCGGGCAGGCGGATGGCGAGAACGACGGCACACGGTTGTTTACGGCGCTTGGTTCGGCGCTCGCCGACGTGCCGCCCGATCGCGTCGCCGGCGTCGTCATGATCACCGATGGCCGCGTGCATGACGTCCCAGGGCAAGCGAGCGCGCTTGGATTCTCAGCACCGATTCATGCGCTGATCACCGGACATAAGGACGAGCGCGATCGCCGCATCGCCCTGATCGCCGCGCCGCGCTTCGGCATCGTCGGCCAGTCGCAGACCATCACCTACAGGGTTGAGGATCACGGCGCCAACGAAACCAGCGCCGAGGTAACTGTGCGCCGTGACGGTACCGTGCTGCAGACCGAGCGTGTTCCGGTCGGTGTGCCACAGAACGTCGAAATTCCCATCCCGCATGAAGGCGAGAACATCGTCGAGATCGAGGCCGCGCCGCTGCCCGGCGGCGAACTGACGACGGTGAACAATCGTGCCGTGGTATCGATCGACGGCGTGCGCGACAAGCTGCGGGTGCTCCTGGTCTCCGGTGAGCCTAATCCCGGCGAGCGGACCTGGCGCAATCTCCTGAAATCCGATCCGTCCGTCGACCTTGTGCATTTCACCATTCTGCGTCCGCCGGAAAAGCAGGACGGCACGCCGATCAATGAACTGTCGCTGATCGCGTTTCCGACGCGCGAACTGTTCCAGCAGAAGATCAATCAGTTCCAGCTGATCATCTTCGACCGCTACGCCCGCCAGGGCGTGTTGCCGATGCTCTATTTCGACAACATCGCCCAATACGTGCGCGATGGCGGGGCGGTGCTGGTGGATGCCGGGCCGGATTATGCGAGCCAGTTCAGCATCTGGCACACACCGCTCGACTCGATCCTGCCGGCGGAGCCGACCGGGCAGGTGACCGACGAGGCCTTCCATCCGCGTCTGACGGATCTCGGCAAGCGTCATCCGGTGACCCGCGGTCTTGAAGGGTCGAACAGCGATCCGCCGCACTGGAGTCAGTGGTTCCGCGTCGTCGACAGCGCCGCCACCAATGGCACGACGATCATGAAGGGACCCGACGACAAACCGCTGCTCGTGCTGTCGCGCCAGGGCGAGGGTCGGGTCGCACTGTTACTGTCCGATCAGATGTGGCTGTGGGCGCGCGGTTTTCAGGGTGGCGGCCCGCAGCTTGATCTGCTCCGCCGGCTGTCGCACTGGCTGATGAAGGAGCCCGACCTCGAAGAGGAGGCGCTCCGCCTTAAGGTCAACGGACACAATCTCGTGGTGCAGCGGCAGACCATGTCCGACCAGGTCGCCGACGTAACCGTCACCTCGCCATCCGGCGCGACGCGCACGGTCAAGCTCGCCCCGGTCGAGCCCGGCCTGTGGCAGAGCACGATCTCATTAAACGAACTCGGCCTGTGGCGCGCCACCGACGGCAAGCTCAACGCGCTGGTCAATGTCGGACCGGCCAATCCGCTGGAATTTGCCGAGGTGACGTCGACCACCGACGTGCTGGCGCCGATCGCCAAGGCGACGGGCGGCTCGTCGCGCCGGCTCGACGACGGCGACGGGCTGCATGTGCCGCGGGTTGTCGCGGTACGCTCCGGTGACACCTATGCGGGCGATGACTGGATCGGCCTGAAGATGAGTGACGCCAGCGTGGTGCGCGGCATCGGCGTGCTGCCGGTGTTCGTCGGGTTGCTCGGCTTGTTGTTGCTGCTCGGCAGTCTGGCCGGCACCTGGGCGCGCGAAGGACGGTAGTCTATTCGCTTATGCCTTCCCACTCCGGCCGGACGCGTCCCGCGACACCGTCAAACGCGCCATCAGTAAGCTCGGCTATCAGAACACGAGCCGGATCGACCGGGCCCGGCATGACGATCCGGCCGGATGGCACGCGGCGAAATCCGGATTTGCCGTAATACGGCTCGTCGCCGACCAGCAGCACCAGGCTGTGTGCTTGCGCGGCGGCCCCCTTGAGCGCGCGCGCGATCAATGCCTGCCCAATGCCGCGCTCACGGAATGCCGGTTCGACGGTGAGCGGGCCGAGGAGGAGCGCCTTGTGCTCGCCGATACGAATGGGCGACAGCCAGACTGAGCCGACCAACAGGGTACCGATCCGCGCGGTGAACGACAGATCGATGCTGTGCGGCACCTGCTCGCGCAGGCGATACGCCGTCTTGGCGTAGCGGCCCGGACCGAAGGTGCGATCGTGCAGACGCTCGATCGCCTCGGCGTCGTCGCTCGTTTCCGGCAAGATGGTCAGCGCAACGTCATTCATTGCGGCGCCGCGTAGCATCTGGCCTTGCCGCGGTCCAGCGCACGCCATTCCGGGGGATGCAAAGCGGCGAACCCGGAATCCTGGTCACGATCCTTGGAGTTTGCCTGTCAGAGTTGGAAATCTCGATCGACCGTGATTATGGATTCCGGGCACCGGCCTGCGGCCGGCCGCGTAAATGACGGTAGTGGAGACTGCAATGGGACTGCTGGTCGACGGCGTCTGGCAAGAGGATATGTCGCGCACCAAGGACGGCCATTTCATCCGGCCGGTCACGCGCTTTCGCAATTTCGTCACCGCCGACGGTAGCCCGGGCCCCAGCGGCGAGGGCGGCTTTCCCGCCGAGCGCGGGCGCTATCATCTCTACGTTTCGCTCGCCTGTCCGTGGGCGCATCGCACGCTGATTTTCCGCGCGCTGAAACGGCTCGACGACGTGATCTCGGTGTCGATGACTGAACCGCTCTATGGCAAGACCGGCTGGGAATTCGGCGCCACGCCCGGTTCAACGCGCGACACCGCGAACGGCAAGGCGACGATGGCCGAGGTCTATCTGTTGGCCGATCCGCGTTACAGCGGGCGTGTCAGCGTTCCTGTGTTGTGGGACAAAAAGCGCAGGACCATCGTCAATAACGAGTTGGCGGAAATCATCCGCATGCTCAATACGGCGTTCGACGCCTTTACGGAGGTTAAGACCGATTATTATCCGCCGGAGCTGCGCAGCGAAATCGATCGCGTCAACGACCTGGTCTATCCGACGGTCAACAACGGCGTTTATCGCGCGGGGTTCGCCACCAGCCAGGCGGCCTATGAGGAAGCCGCGCGCGGCGTGTTCTCTACGCTTGATCGGCTTGAACAGCTTCTGTCAGGCCAGCGTTATCTCGTCGGGAGGCAGATCACCGAAGCAGACTGGCGGTTGTTCACGACGCTCATTCGCTTCGACTCGGTCTATTACAGTCATTTTAAGTGCAATCTGCGCCGCATCACCGACTATCCCAATCTGTGGAATTATTTGCGCGAGCTTTATCATTTGCTGCGCATAGCCGACACGGTGAGCATCGATCAGATAAAACGGCATTATTACGGCAGCCAGCGTCAGGTTAACCCGACCGGCATCGTGCCGATCGGGCCAATCCTTGATTTCAGAGCGCCGCACGATCGCGGCCGCTTTGTTTGAAGAGTTGCGACCGCCGGTCGAGACGGCAGCGCGAGAAGCGCGCTCAGGCGCTAGTAGCAAACATCGACCAGGCGCCAGCGGTAGCCATACGGGGTCCATACCCAGCGGTGGACCCAACAGTCGTCGTAGCCGTACCCCCCGTCGTAGTCCGGACCGCTATACGCGTACAGGCCAAAGCCGGGCCCATAAAAGTGTCCATGGTGGCCGCGGAAAGCGAAATGCCCATGACCGGGATGACCAAACCCACCGCGATGATCAAACCCACCGGGGTGACCAAACGCAACGGCGCCGTGTCCGGGGTGTCCAAAGCCGCCAACATGGCCATGAGCAAACCCACCTGGGGCTCCGTGAGCCATCGCCATGCCACCGCCAGGATGGCCGAAGCCACCGGCGTGGCCCATTCCCGCCATTCCGCCGGGGTGGCCCATTCCGCCTCCCCCCATTCCGCCGGGGTGACCCATCCCGCCGCCGCCGCCACGTGGCGCCGCCATCGCGCTGCCGGTCATTGTAGCGGCGCCAAGGGCGACCGCCGCCGCAACCGCCAATACTGTCTTACGCATGCAATTCCTCCTTTGGACGTCACGACATCCGCGTCCTCGGAAATTAAAACGCGCGTTTGGCTGGATGGTTGCGGGCAACGTCAACGCCGGCGATCAAATAGCCGTGGCCGGGTGGACTCCGCAGGCGGCAGGCGCCGCCACACCGCAGCAGGTCGCCTCACCAGATTACGGCGGGCGCGCGGCCGTCGAGCACTTCGGCGACGCGAGCGCGGGTGGACGCCGTAGTTCCGTCCGGAAAAGCGTTGGGCGCAAAAAAACCGTGCGCGATAATTTCGCTGTTGGGCTGCGGCGGTGCGCTCTGGCGGAACGATCGCACCACATAGAGCGCCACGTGATCGCGCTGCGACGCACGCCGGTTCCAGTACAGGCCGAACAGGGCTGGCGCGCCGATTAGTTCGATATTGCCTTCCTCGCGCAATTCGCGCTCCAGCGCCGCGCCAAGCGTTTCGCCAGGCTCAACGCCCCCGCCCGGCAGATGCCATCCTTCCACGTAACTATGCTTGATGAGGAAAACGCGGCCCTGCGCGTCGAACACGACGCCGCGCACGCCGAGCGTCAATCCGCGGGAAAACCGCCAATAGATATGCAGCACGCGGCGCAATGCAGGCTCGAACGGGCGGCGAATGGCGTCGAATTCCATGTCAGGGCCCACTAGCCTTCTTGTTTAGAAGCGTTCTAATATCGTCCAAGAGTGCCATCATCACCCCCAGGGGCGCCGCCGTGAAGCGTTTTGCCGACTTGAGCGAGCAGGAAGTGCTTGCGCTCGCCATTTCCAACGAAGACGAGGACAACCGCATCTACCGCTCCTTTGCCGACGCGCTGCGCGGCTCCTACCCCGATACCGCGGCAATGTACGACAAGATGGCCGAGGAGGAGATCAGCCATCGCGACATGCTGCTCGATCTGCACCGCAAGCGGTTCGGCGAGTTTCTGCCGCTGATTCGCCGCCAGGACGTCAAAGGCTTCGTCACGCGGAGTCCGATCTGGCTCAATCGGCCGCTGGCGCTCGACGCTGCGCGCAAGTTCGGCGAGGAGATGGAGTACGAAACGGCGCGCTTCTATCGGCGTGCCGCGCACCAGGCGCACGACGATGCCACGCGCGATCTGTTGCGCAAGCTTGCCGAGGCCGAAGACAAGCATGAGCAGCTTGCGCACCAGCTCGGCAAGGAAATCACGCCTTCCGAGCGCGCGGCCGAAGACGAAACCGCCAAACGCATGTTCGTTCTGCAATACGTGCAGCCGGGACTGGCCGGACTGATGGACGGCTCGGTGTCGACCTTGGCGCCGCTGTTTGCCGCCGCGTTCGCCACCCACAACACCTGGTCGACCTTCCTGGTCGGGCTCGCGGCGGCGATCGGCGCCGGCATATCGATGGCCTTTGCGGAGGCGATGTCCGACGACGGCTCGCTTACCGGACGCGGGGCACCCGTGCTGCGTGGGGCGGTGTGCGGGGCGATGACCGCGCTCGGTGGCCTCGGCCATGCGCTGCCCTATCTCATCCCGCATTTCTATGTCGCGACTTCGCTCGCGTTTGCCGTCGTCGCGGTCGAGTTGGTCGTCATCTCCTGGATCCGCACGCACTATATGGATACACCGTTCCTGCAGGCGGCGTTCCAGGTGGTTGTCGGTGGCGTGCTGGTATTCGGCGTCGGTATCCTGATCGGCAGTTCGTAAGCGCCACCGCCGTCGCCCGCCGCGCGAAGCCGTTGTTCGGTGCCTGATTCGCAGCGCATCATGCGGCGATGGTCGTGCTCGCGCATCTGTCCGATCTGCACCTGGCGTCGCGGCCGCGCCTCCCCGATCTCATCGGCAAGCGCGGCCTCGGCTACATCAATTGGCAGCGCAAGCGCAAATTCATTCATCGCCCGGAAATCGCCGAAGCCATCGTGCGCGATCTGAAAGGTTTCGCGCCCGACCATATCGCGATGACCGGTGACCTCGTCAATCTGTCGCTCGACGATGAATACCGCCGCGCGCGGGCGTGGCTCGATGCACTCGGCGCCCCGCATGACGTGACCGTCGTGCCCGGCAACCACGACGTCTATGTGCGCGCCGTGGCGCAATCACCGGCGACCTTTTGGGGCGATTACATGCGGGGCGACGACGGGTGCCAAAGCTTTCCGTTCGTGCGCCGGCGTGGCAACGTGGCGCTGATCGGGCTGTCGACCGCCGTGCCGACCGGTCCGTTCATGGCGACCGGCCGCCTCGGCGAGCGCCAGCTTGCGGAACTGGCCGACGCGCTCGACGCCACGCGCGGCCTGTTTCGCATTGTGCTGATTCATCATCCGCCGCTGAGCCCGCCCAAACGCTATATGCGGCGACTGGTAGACGCGGAGGAGCTACGCCGCGTGCTCGCCGAGCATGGCGCCGAACTTCTCATCCACGGCCACGACCATCGCCGCGCGCTTGTTTGGCTCGATGGGCCGAACGGTTCGAAAATCCCCGCGGCCGGGGTGCCATCGGTATCGGCACGCGTGCCGCATGGCAGCGAAGATGGCGCCGGCTACACGATTTTCCGCATCGATGGCGACGCAGGGGCGTGGCGTTGCGAAATCATCGCGCGGCAACGCGCTGATGACGGCACCATCAGTGAGGCCGGACGGCAGATGATTTGGCGCGCGGAGTTATCGATCCCGAAGCCAAAGCCGCATTAATGCAAGCTGGACGAATGCGAGGTAGCTAGCTCGTCCAAGGCCGCTTCCGGAGCGGATATGAACGGAGAGAAAAACCAGCTGGGTCGGGTCGAATGACCTAAAGTGGTCATTTAGTGTGCGACTACCGTTGATCTAAATTCGACCTGCATCTTGCGTCGCGATTCCACGCAAGAGCGCGAAAGTCTCGTTCTCGCAGAAAGGTGATTCCTTCCGGTCCGAGCCACCAATTGAGAATAATCGCTGTGGGCTTGGCTATCGGAAAAAGTCCCACCCGGTACACATTCAGTAACGGCGCGAGGCAAATGCTCCTATGCCGGCAAGCACGGAATCCGATAAAAGCGTGAGGAGCACGTTGATCGTGACATTGCCCCAGAGAACCGTAGCCAAAGTGAGGTTGGAATCTTTGCGCAGAGCGAGCAATCCGGACGCATCGCTGTTGCCTCCTGCAATCGTAATTTGCTGATGCTGAAAATTGCCAGGTTGAGGCCGGAGAAGATTGCAGATTGGGTGATGCAGAACGCGATGCCAATCCAAACGAAGACATTCGCTAGCAATGGCGGGCGCCATGGTGCTGCAGCCGTTCAGCTCAACCCGAACCGTCGAATAAACCATGTCTTCACGAAATGCGTCAGGATGACGTAGCTCAAGAGGATAAGGCTGAGCGGGATCCAATAAGCCGAAGGCAGCGGGACGAAACCAAGAAAGCCGCCAAGCAAGGTGAAGGGCAGGACTATCCCGATGGCGGCGATGACGATGGTCGTCGTGATGAGCGCCGGGCTAGCCCGGCTTTCCAGAAACGGAATCTTTGCCGTGCGGATGATATGGATGATGAGCGTCTGGGTCAGCAGAGACTCGACGAACCAGCCGGTCTGGAACAGCGCTGGATTAGTCCACGCGTTGAAGCCATAAAGCATCACGAAATACGTGACATAGTCGAAGATCGAGCTGATTGGTCCGATGAACAGCACGAATTTCGCGATGTTACCGATGTCCCATCGCCGTGGAACGGCCAGATAGTCGGCGTCGACGTTGTCAGTAGGGATGGTGGTTTGCGAAAAGTCGTACAGCAGGTTGTTGGTGAGCACCTGAATCGCTGTCATCGGCAAGAACGGCAGGAAGATGCTGGCCCCGAGCACGCTGAACATGTTGCCGAAATTTGAGCTTGCACCCATCTTGATATATTTGGTGATGTTGCCGAAGACCTTTCGGCCCTCGATCACGCCGTCGCCGAGCACTGTCAGGCTCTTCTCGAGCAATATGATATCCGCAGAGTCCTTGGCGATATCGACTGCACTGTCCACCGATATGCCGACGTCGGCGGCCTTCAGGGCGGGTCCGTCGTTGATGCCATCGCCCAAATAGCCGACGACGTGCCCCTTCCGGTGCAGGGCGTCGATGATTGCCGCCTTCTGGGACGGCGAGACCTTGGCAAACACCGCGGCCGTCTCGGCCAGGCCTGCCAGTTCGTCCGGCGACAACGTCACAATCTCGCTGCCGAGAACGATGCGGTCCACGGGCAGGCCGACTTCGTGGCAGATCTTCCGCGTGACGATGTCGTTGTCCCCGGTCAGGATTTTCACCTCCACGCCACTGGCTTTCAGCGTCCCGAGCGCGGCGGCGCAGGTCTCCTTCGGGGGATCGAGAAAGGCGATGTAGCCGAGCAAGGTAAGGTCAGTCTCATCGGCGACTGAATACGCTGTCTGCGTTGACGGCATCTCCTTGAAGGCGACCGCGACGACCCGAAAACCATCCGCGTTGAGCTTCGCCGTCGTATCCATCGCCGAAGCGAAGTGGCTGGCATCGAGGGGCCCGCTCTCGCCGTCGATCGCGTAGTATTTGCAAGCCGCGAACACCTCTTCGACGGCGCCCTTGCAGATGAGGATATGAACTCCGTCATCGCGGCCGAGAACGACGGACATCCGCCGCCGCTCGAAGTCGAACGGCATCTCGTCGATCTTCTGGTATCTGGCCTGCACCTTCAGGCCGGTCGCGAGCTCGATATGCTGCAGGACGGCAACGTCGAGCAAGTTCTTGAGGCCAGACTGATGGAAACTGTTCAGATAGGCGTATTCGAGGACGCGGTCCGAATCGTCACCCCTGATATCAAGGCAGCGCTTGAGAATAATGCGATCCTGGGTGAGCGTACCGGTCTTGTCGGTGCACAACACGTTCATGGCCCCGAAATTCTGGATTGAATTGAGGCGCTTGACGATGACTTTTCGGCGCGACATCGCCAGCGCGCCCTTGGCGAGATTAACCGTCACGATCATTGGCAGCATCTCGGGGGTGAGACCCACCGCCACGGCGACCGCGAACAACAGGGCCTCGAGCCAATTGCCTTTGGTGAGACCGTTGATCACGAAGACAAGGGGCGCCATCACCACGATGAAACCGAGCATCAACCAGGTAAACCGGATGATGCCCTTGTCGAAGCTCGTGAGTACCCGCTGCTTGGCAACTTCACTCGCGACCAGACCGAAGGCCGTGCGCGGTCCTGTCAGCACGACGACACCGCAGCCGATGCCGCTGACGACTGCACTGCCCATGAAGCAGATGTTGGGGAGATCAAACGGCGTTTCCGCGGCTCCGGTATGGGCGGCCGCGACTTTCTCGAGTGGCATCGCCTCGCCGGTGAGTGTCGATTGGTTGAGGAAGAGATCCTTCGCCGTTATCAGCCTGAGATCGGCGGGAATCATATCACCCGCCGACAGCAAAACGATATCTCCGGGTACAAGCTGCGCGATCGGCACGTCGATGTGGTCATGCGCCTCGACGCCTGTCTTCCGGCGCACGGTCGCGTTTATCGACACCATCCGCTGCAGTTTGTCGGCGGCATTGTTGGAACGATGCTCCTGGATGAAGCTCAGCGAGATGCTCAGAATGACCATCACGGCGATCACGATCGCGGCACGCTGGTCGCCCAGGAAGTAGGACGCGGTTGCGAGCGAGAGCAAAAGTAGATTCAACGGGTTGATCGAGCGGCCGATGAGCTCGCCGAAAATTGTATGTCGCGCCTGGTGAGCGACTTGATTCAGTCCCGCTGAACGGAGCCGCTCCTCGACCTGGTCGGGTGTGAGGCCAGCCGCAGTGCTGGAAAGTCGCTGCAATGCATCGTCGGGCGAAAGGCAAGCGACTTCACCCAAGGCCTTTCCGCTCGCGGCCGATCCTTCGGGTGCCTTGGCCGCCTGTCGCCCCGCACGAGTAAGGATGGGCGTTATTGCTATCGGCTTATTCACGAAGCCATCGCATCGGTGTCACCCTTTGCCCGAGAAGTTCTAGCGAGCGTCCCGGACGCCCTGTGTTGCTTCTTTGAGTGCGCGTATCACGTCCTCGCGAGAGATTATCCCTGCCAATTGGCGATCCGGCCCGATAACTGGAAAGCTGCGGCTCTTAAGGCTCACCATCAGCTGGAGGACTCGTGTCAATGGTGCTGTCGGTTCGACATGTACGACAGCTTCGGTCATCATTTCGCCTACCGGCCGCCGCATCAACTCCTCGTAATGGGGCACCATCTGACCGGTGGTGAAGGCAAAGGCCCGCAGGAAATCAAATTTTGTGACGATCCCTAATATTTTGCCTTCCTCCACTACCGGGAAAGAATTGAAATCGTGTTGTTCGAATAACTTCTCCAGCTCACGCATAGTTGTTTGGCGTGTCACGGTCGTTACTGCACGCGTCATATATTGATCTGCTGTGGTTTCGAGAAAACGGTACATAATTGGCCCGCATCAATGTTCGTTCGTTTATTCGTTTTTCCGAGTTAACGCTTCGCACCGTGCCGCAGCCGCACTGAAACCTTCAGCATAATGCGAAAATTCTCGGAGGCCTTCGTTGATATGTGTCAAAGCGCCGAAACGACCGCTCCTGGCCCTTCATCCGAGGGATGATGCCGGTCTTTGGAGAAGATCGTGCGCCTCTCTAGTGATAGCGCATCGCGATCAGTACGCCGGCCGCGAACAGGGCTACCACGCCCAGCGCGAAACCAAACAAAAAGGCCCCGATCGCACGCCAGCGCCGCCGGCGGCGTTCGCGATCGGCGACGCTCACGGCCACCCGCTGAATGAACTCCGGGTCCTCGTCCAGCGCCCGCTGCCGCTCGACGATGCGGCGGGCCACGTAGGTTGTCACCGCCTGCACGATATCGGGAATCTCATGCGATTCGGCGAGAACGCGGCGGCCGACCCGGGTGTCGTGCAGGAAGCGATAGGAGCGCTTGTCGCGGCCCATGGCGACGTGGGCGACGGCGTCGATCCACAGTCGCGGAGTTTCGCCGCGGCTGACGCCGCGATCGAACAGATCGACGTCCGGCGGAATCTCGGCGAATAGCGGATCGAGCGCATCGTTCAGCAATTCGAGCCGCGCCCATTCGGCATCGCGCAGATCGACAACAACGCTGGTGCGCTCGGCCGCTTCGACGCGCGCCTGGTGGATCGCCTCTTTGAGCGGCGACGGCTCTGGCGCCTCGGCCGGCGTCGCGGATTTAGGCTTTCTGCCCCACATCCCGTGTCTTCCCCTGGGGCAAGAATACACCAACGCCTGTGGCGACAAAAAGGAACCCGTAGCCCGCGGCGAGGCCAAAAAGTCAGCAATTATGGCCGATTTCGACGCCAATGGGGCTATTTCGGAGGCTTCAGCCATCGGCGCGCCGCAGGGTAACGGCCTTAGATGCAGCGGCCGCCGTCGACCTCAACGATGTTGCCGGTGAGGAATTCCGCCTCCGGCGAAGCGAGAAAAAGCGCCGCGTTGGCGATGTCCTGCACCTGCGCAAACCGACCGAGCGGAACGGTGGAGATGAATTTTTCCCGCATGCCGGGCGCCGGACCCAGGAAACTCGGCAGCAGTAGCGTCTCGGTCGCCACCGGTGCGATGGCGCAGACGCGGATGTGATCGCCTCCAAGCTCCGCGGCCAACGACTTCGTCAGCGTGTGCACGGCGCCCTTGGTGGCGTTGTAAGCTGACAGGCCGGGCCGCGGCCGCAGGCCGGCGGTCGAGCCGATGTTGATGATGACGCCGCCGCCCTGTTTGCGAAACACCGGCACGACCGCCTGGCAACCGAAGAACACGCCTTTGACGTTGACCGCGAAAGTGCGGTCGTATTCGTCCTCGGTGATGTCGAGCATCGGCTTGCTGACATGCGTCGTGCCTGCATTGTTGACCAGAATATCGAGGTGGCCGAACGCCGACAGCGTGTCGGCGATGGCCGCCTCGAACTCGGCTTTCTTGGCCACGTCGCAGCGGAGCGCGATGGCATTGTTGCCGATGGCGCGCGCGGCGGCTTTGACCGCATCGAAATCGATGTCGGACAGCGCCACGCGCGCGCCCTCGCGCGCATAGGTTTCGGCGATGCATTGGCCGATGCCGGAGCCGGCCCCGGTCACTAGCGCGATTTTGTTGTCCAGGCGCATGAGTTTTCCTCCCCGTGCGCCTTTATGGACCGGATTTTTACCGCCGCCGGCGCCGGCTTGCGCACCGGCGCAAGACTATCACGATCGCTGCAAATCCGCGGCAGCGCCCGTGAGGACTTCGGCGATGCTTGCTTCAGTATCGGCGTCGCTCTCCAGCCGCTTGCGGACGATCCCGCGCAGATTGTCGAACGCGGCTTGGATCAGCGGCGGCAATTCGCCGCGGTCTTCGCGCTCGCCGCGCGCGGTGCGGCGCCAGCGGTTGACACGCTCACCGAGTGCGGCCAGCCGGTCGAGCACCACGTCAACCAGATCGCGGTTGCTCTCGAGGTAGGCGCGGCCTTCCTCGGTGATGGTGTAGAGCTTCTTCGAACCTTCGGTCGAAGCGGTGACATAACCCGCTTCCTCCAGATAGGTCAGGGTCGGATAAACGATGCCGGGACTCGGTGAGTACCAGTCCGAGGTCTTTTCCTCGAGCAGCTTGATGATCTCGTAGCCGTGGCGAGGCGCCTCGGCCATCAGCGCCAGTGCCACCAGCCGCAGGTCGCCCTGTGCCAGCATGCGCCGGGCGCGCATTAAATCCTCGCCGCCCTCGCCGAAGCGGCCGCCGAAGCCGCCGTGGCGTCCGCCAAAGCCGCCGCCGAAACGGCCGCGGCGCCGGCCGGCGGCCCATTTTCCTTCGTGCGAATGATGGGAATGACAATGTCCGTGCATTTGATGCTCCTTGGTTTTCGGACTAAAGATATATCGTTAGATACATCAGTCTGAGTTATGTTTCAAGATATATCTTTGGAGAAATTTGACGCGCCAGAAAGATTGCGTATATTCGTAAACGAATAAACGGTAAAGGATAACAGGGATAAGATGACGGCTCGCGCGCACCCCTCGAACCCCCTGGCGTTGGCGGTTCTCGCCTTGCTGTTCGAGCGCCCCATGCATCCGTACGAGATGGGCGTGATGCTCAAGCAGCGGCACAAGGAGGACAGCATCAAGCTGCGCTACGGCTCGCTCTACACCGTGATCGAGCTGCTGCTGAAACGGGGCTTGATCGCGGCAAAAGAGACAGAGCGGGAAGGCCGCCGCCCGGAGCGCACCGTCTATGAGATCACGCCGGCCGGCACCGAAGAACTGCACGACTGGATGGCCGATCTGGTCGGCATGCCGGTGAAGGAATATCCGCAGTTTGAAGCGGCGCTGTGCCTGTTGCCCATTTTGCCGCCGGACGAGGCGCTCGCCCTGTTGCGCCAGCGCCAAAAACTCCTCGAACAGGATGTCGCGCGGCTGACCGGCCAGATCGCCGGCATCAGCGCGCAGAATTTTCCGCCGCTATTTCTTGTCGAGACCGAATACCGCCTGGCGCTGATGAAGGCCGAGCAAGCTTTCGTCGCCGATCTCATTGGCCGCATCGAGAGCGGCTGGGGTCCGCTCGAGCTGTGGCGCGGCTTTCACCAGGATCGCGATGCGACACTGGCCAAACTCTACCGCGAATACGGAGGCGCACCGATGACTTCCGATTAGCCGTCAAAAGACCGAACCCCGACGATGCTGGAACATCGTCGGGGCCGGTAACCCAAGACCGAACGCGCGGAGCGCGCTGGTTTCAGGCACGCACAACTCGTTTACCAGCCAATGCTCCGCGAGAACAGCCGCGTCGCTGACGCGACCGAGCGAATCCGCTTCTTTGCACGGAGCAAATCATGCTGGAAGAAAGCAAACACACCGCCATGCCGCCCAAAGGCTACAAGGGCATCGGCATGGAAGGCTTCATCGCCAACTGGTACGCACGCCAGACCGCCAAGGATATCGGCGAATTCCGGAGCACGGCACAGAGGCTCGCGCCGCAGATCAAAGCCGGTGCGCGCGTGCTCGAAATCGCGCCTGGGCCGGGCTACCTCGCCATCGAACTCGCGCGGCTGACGGGCTGCCGCATGATCGGGCTCGATATCAGCCGCACATTCGTTGAGATCGCCAGCCAAAATGCCGAGAAGGCCGGCGTCAATGTCTGCTTCGATCAGGGCGACGCCGCCGACCTGCCATATCCCGGCAACGTATTCGATTTCATCGTGTGCCGGGCGGCGTTCAAGAATTTCTCGCGGCCGCTGGCGGCGCTCGACGAGATGTACCGCGTGCTTAAGCGCGGCGGTGCCGCGCTCGTCATCGATCTGCGCAAGGATTTCTCGCCCTCCGAGATCGACGATTACGTGAGGGGCAAAGGCGTATTCAACGCGGCGCTGATCAAACTCACCTTCAACACCATGCTCAAGCGGCGCGCCTACACTCAGGCGGGAATCACGCAGCTGGTGTCGCAGTCGCAGTTCCGGCACGGCGATCTGCAATTGGGCATGATGGGTTTTGAACTGTGGCTGCGGAAACTGGAATCGGAAGGAGGCCTCCGATGACCGCGTATCCGAGCAGCAAAGCGATCATCGGCGCGGCGGTCGCGCCGCTCCACGTCATCGTCATCGGCGGCGGCATTGGCGGCCTTACCCTGGCGCAGGGCCTGAAGAAATCGGGCGTCAACGTTGCGGTCTATGAACGCGATCGCACCCGCACCGATCGCGTGCAAGGCTACCGCGTCCACATCAATCCGGCCGGCAGCCGGGCGCTGCACGAATGCCTGCCTCCGCCGCTCTTCGAGGCGTTCACGCGCACTTGCGGCAAACGCTCCGGCGGCATCCGCTTTCTGACCGAGCAGATGAAAGTGCTGCTGTCGCTCGATCTGGCTGATGCTCCAGACGTGTTACGCGAGGAGGGAATTGCCCAGCACCGATCCGTCAGCCGCATCACGCTCCGGCAGGTGCTGTTGTCGGGCCTCGATGACGTCGTGCATTTCGGCAAAACGTTCACGCATTACGAAGAAAGCGTGAGCGGCCGCGTCACCGCCCATTTCGACGACGGCACCGCCGCCGAAGGCGACATCCTGGTCGCAGCCGATGGCGGCGGCTCGCGTGTGCGCCGTCAGTTCCTGCCGGGCGCGCAGCGTATCGACACGGGCGTCGTCGGCATTGCCGGCAAGGTGTTCCTCGATGATAAGACGCGTCAGCGCATCGCGCCCGAGCTGCTTCAGGGCCTGAACCTCGTGTCCGCCAAAGTCGGGCTCGCGCTGTTCGTGGCCTTGCAGGAATTGGGCAATGAAGCGATCGGTGATATCGGCGGGAACGACGAGTCAGCCGGGTCGAGCGCTCATTTCGACAACACCAAGAGTTATCTGATGTGGGCGCTCGGGGCGCAGCGCACGACCTTCGGGGTGGGCGGCGACGTCGACGCGTTCGACGGCGCTTCGCTCCGCGCGATCGCGCTCAAAGCGATGGAAGGCTGGGACGAGCGCCTCAAGTCGCTGCCGCGACTGGCGCACGCCGATACCATCAATGCGATCCCGATTCGCTCATCGGTGCCGGTGGCGCCTTGGGCGACGCGGCGCATCACGCTCCTCGGCGACGCCATTCATTCCATGACGCCGTATCGCGGCATCGGCGCCAATGTGGCGCTCAAGGACGCAGTGCGGTTGTGCCGGGCGCTGACGGCGGCCGATCGCGGCGAACGCCCGGTCCTGGACGCGATCCATGGCTACGAAGCCGAGATGCTCGACTACGGCTTCCGCGCCGTGTGCGGCTCGCTGCGCGCCATGAAGCAGGCGATCCCCAAGAACGGCATGCGCTTGTTCGTATCGCGCGGGCTGTTCCGCATCGTCGACCGCGTGCCGTTGTTCAAACGCTGGATGTTCCGAGGCATGGGCGATGAGTAGCGCCTTGCCCCGCGGCCGGCCGCGGCCCCTCAAGCTCGACGGCCGCGGGGCGCTCGACTAAGTTAGCGCGATGTTTGCCACCTTCTTTACCGAGCTGCGCGCCGCCGGCGTGCCGGTGACATTGCGCGAATACCTGACGCTGATGGAAGCGATGGAGCAGGACTTGGCCGGCCGCCGGGTCGAATCCTTCTACTATCTGTCGCGCGCGGCCCTGGTGAAGGACGAGCGCAATCTCGACAAGTTCGACCGCGTGTTCGGCCACGTGTTTAAGGGCCTCGATCTCGTCGAGCAGGCGCTCGCCGCCGAAATTCCGATCGAGTGGCTCAAGAAGCTCACGGAAAAATATCTCACCGAGGAGGAGAAGAAACAGATCGAGGCGATGGGCGGCCTCGACAAGCTGCTGGATACGTTGCGCAAGCGGCTCGCCGAACAGAAAGGCCGCCACCAGGGCGGCAACAAGTGGATCGGCACCGGCGGCACTTCGCCGTTCGGCGCCTATGGTTACAATCCCGAAGGTATCCGCATCGGCCAGGACGGCAACCGCAATTTCCGCGCCGTCAAAGTGTGGGACAAGCGCGAGTTCAAGGATCTCGACGGCGACGTCGAACTCGGCACCCGCAACATCAAGATCGCGCTGCGGCGGCTGCGCAAATTCGCCCGCACCGGCGCGCCGGACGAACTCGATCTCGACGGCACCATCAAGGGTACCGCGCACAAGGGCTATCTCGATATCCTGATGCGGCCGGAACGGCACAACACCATCAAGGTGCTGCTGTTCTTCGACATCGGCGGCTCGATGGACTGGCACATCAAGGCGACCGAAGAATTGTTCTCCGCCGCCAAGAGCGAATTCAAGCACATGGTGCATCTCTACTTCCACAATTGCCTCTACGAGCGGGTATGGAAGGAGAATCGACGGCGCTTTCAGGAGACCACGCCGACCTTCGACGTGCTGCACACCTATCCGCACGACTACAAGGTGATCTTCGTCGGCGACGCCTCGATGTCGCCCTACGAGATCGTCGCGCCGGGCGGCTCGGTCGAGCATTTCAACGACGAGCCGGGCAGCGTGTGGATGGAACGCGTGACGCGTACCTATACGTCCTGCGTCTGGCTCAACCCTGTCCCCGAGCACGAATGGGACAGCACCGCCTCGATCCGCCTGATGCGCCAGATCATGGGCGGGCGGATGTTCCCGCTGACCTTGGAGGGACTCGACGCGGCGATGCGGGAACTGGGGAGGTAGTGTGGATTTGGGGCGATGTCGGTGAAGAGATAGCCTTGATATTGTTCGGCGTTTGGAACGGGGAGGTTCCGAGCGCGCTTTTCATCGACGAGTTGCGTGCTGAGCCGGGGGCGCGCCGGAGTCGCCGTGGTTGCAGCGGTGCCATTTCGAGCAAAAATTGAAACCGCGGCTTGGGTTCCCTGCGGCCAAACTCCTCTTCCGAATCGCGCCGGAGCCTCTATATTGGTGCCCATCGTTAACAACCGAAAGGAGGTGATCCAGTGTCTCATTGTCTATCGCCGCGGTCGCCGGCATCCGTGAACTGGATCTTGGCCTCTTTCTTGGCCTCTGCCGAGGTCCTCGCCTAGGTGGCCTAATCGCCATCGGGCTCACGCGCGTAAGGCAGACGAACGCCGACGCAACCGGGCCACGGCCTGACAATGGAAGGGCTGTCCGAGAGGGCAGCCCTTCTTTGTGTTTCCACCTAGCGCTTCGATGCAGGGGGCCGTCCTCACAAATCGAACGCCTCGCCAAGCTTCGGTCGCTCGACCCGCGTGTCAGTGAGCTGCGCCGCGAATTGCTCCATGGAGCCTTCCTCGCCATGGACCAGAAAGGTGCGGCCTGCCTGGGTTGCCTTATGCCAGGCCAACAGCGCCGCTTGATCGGCGTGCGCTGAAAAGCCGTTCACGGTGTGGATGCGCGCCCGTACCGGAATATCGTCGTCGCGAATCCTGACGCTCCGAGCGCCATCGATGATGCGGCGCGCCGGCGTACCCTCTGCGGCGTAACCGACAAAGACAACGCTGCACTCCGGGCGCCACAGATTGTGCTTGAGATGATGCAGGATGCGGCCGCCGGTGGCCATGCCGGAGCCCGCCATGATGATGGCGCCCCCGTGGATAGTGTTGATCGCGATCGAGTTCGGCCGTTTCGCGGGTGAAATGCAGCCCAGGCAACTGGAACGGGTCATTGCCGTTGCGGAACATTTCCGCAGTCTTCGCATCGTAGCATTCCGGATGGCGCCTGAAGATTTCGGTGGCCGAGACTGCCATGGGTGAATCCAGATACACCTGGGCCGAGTTGGGCAGCCTGGATTGCTCGACACCGGCACGCAGGAAATAAAGGAGCTCCTGCGCGCGCTCCAAAGCGAAGGTCGGGATGATGACGTTGCCGCCGCGGTTGAAAGTGTCGAGAATTGCGGCGTACAGTTCCTCGACCGAGGCGGCCAGCGATTTGTGCATGCGATCGCCGTAAGTGGTTTCCATCACCACGGTGTCGGCGCGCGGCGGCGTCACCGGGCCGCGCAGCAGCGGATGCCCGGGATTGCCGATGTCGCCCGAGAACAAAACGCTGCGCTTCTGACCCGCTTCCTCCAGTTCGAGAAGGATGCTGGCAGAGCCGAGAATATGGCCGGCGTCGAGGAATGTTGCGCGCAGCCCAGGGGCAAGCGCGACCGGCGCGCCGTAGGACGCCGTACGGCCGAAATGATCGAAGCTATTCAGCGCATCCGTCACCGAATAAAGCGGTCTGCCGTTCGTGGCGCCGCGCCGTGCCGCGTGGCGGGCGCGCGTGCGGGCATCCTCCTCTTGCAGATGCGCAGCATCGAGTATGACGAGGCGAGCCAGTTCGCGCGAGGCCGAGGTGGCGATGACTTCGCCGCGAAAGCCGCGCTGCGAAAGCAACGGCAGCCGGCCGCAATGATCGAGATGGGCGTGGGTCAGGAGCATAAAGTCGATGCCCTCGGCCGCAAAGCCGAACGGCGCGGCATTATCGGCGTCGAGTTCGCGGCTGCCCTGAAACAGGCCGCAATCGATCAGCACGCGCCGGCCGGCGCATTCGACCAGGTGGCACGATCCGGTAACTTCGCGATCGGCGCCGTGAAATGACAAACGCAAGGCAATCCTCCCGACATATTAAAAACAACGACCAGCGACCGATGTAGTCATCGGAAGCGCGTGAAACGTATCTCAGTCCTTGGCGTAATGCGCGCTGGCATTGACGGCGTGCCAATGCACGATGCCGTCCCAGATCTCTTGTGCGGATTCGGCAAACCAGAACAGATCGCGGTCCTCCGGATCGATGACGCCTTCCTCGACCATGAAATCGATATCGACCGCGCCGCGCCAATAGCTCTCGCCAACGAGCACGACCGGTATCGGCTCGATCTTGCGGGTCTGGACCAGAGTCAGGACCTCGAACAACTCGTCGAGGGTGCCGTAGCCGCCGGGAAAGGCGACCAGCGCCCGGGCCCGCAACAGAAAATGCAGCTTGCGCAACGCGAAATAATGAAAGCTGAAGCAAAGACCGGGGGTGACATAAGGATTGGGATATTGCTCGTGCGGCAGGCTGATATTGAGGCCGACCGAGCTGGCGCCGGCATCGAACGCGCCACGGTTGGCCGCTTCCATCATTCCCGGCCCGCCGCCGGTCATCACGACGCAATTCTCCAGACCCAGACGCGGCGGGGCATCGCTGACGAGTCGGCCGAACTCGCGCGCAACTTCGTAATAATGGCTTTTGGCGAGAATTCGCTCGGCGATCGCCAGCCGACGTTGCAACTCCGCGTTGCCAGCGTCGGTTGCGAGCGCGTCGCGGAGGCGGTCGACCCTGCTTCTCGCCGCCATCGGTTCACAGATGCGGGTACTGCCGAACACGACGATCGTGTGAGCGATGGATCGCTGTTCGAGCGCCAATTCGGCTTTGGAATAGTCGAGCTGCAGGCGGACACCCCGCAGCGCGCCGTCG
Organism: uncultured Alphaproteobacteria bacterium; assembly: GCA_963729965.1. Lineage (GTDB taxonomy): Bacteria > Pseudomonadota > Alphaproteobacteria > Rhizobiales > Xanthobacteraceae > BOG-931. Next base: position 316,874 of record CAVSPX010000014.1, on the reverse strand, counting down.
GCAAGGAAATCGATGTCCTGGTCGGAACGGCGGTAGCTCGGGCTTTGCATGATAGCCTGCACGCGCCGCAAAGCTTCCGGGTCCTCCTCGGTCGACTTGGGCTCGCACCACGGCAGCGGCTCGCGGCGCTTATACGGGTGAGGAGGGGCGGGAATTTGCGATTCCTTCGATGTCTTCCGATGCTTGGTCATCGTTCCTCCGATCATGATCGGCAGTCATGATCTTGCTGGTCGGCTGTCGTCTTTGTCGGCGTGCTTGGGGCCTGCAGTTTACCCGCGATGCCGTGGTGGGGAACGTTATTTGTCATTAAATACACGCATACGCCGCAAATACATGCATACGCCGCGGAGAAATCTGTCAACCCCGCAGGAGATCGTCATGCCGGCCGAACGTTTTGATTTCATCAATGCACATGGCGAGAAGCTCGCAGCTTTGCTCGACCGGCCGGATGGGCCGGTGCGGGCGGTGGCGCTGTTGGCGCATTGCTTCACCTGCGGCAAGGACAACAAGGCCGCGCGCCGCATTGCTGAAGGCTTGAGGCTGCACGGCATCGCCGTGCTGCGGTTCGACTTCACCGGGCTCGGCGCCAGCGAGGGCGAGTTTGCCAACACGACGTTTTCGTCGAACGTCGACGATCTGGTCGCCGCCGCCGATTACCTGCGCCGGACCCTCGCGGCGCCGGCGATTTTGATCGGCCACAGCCTCGGTGGCGCCGCCGTGCTCGCCGCCGCGCATCGCATCGCCGAGGCGCGCGCCGTGATCACGATCGCGGCGCCGGCCGATCCGGCGCATGTGGCCGGGCTCCTGCAGGACCAGGTCGCGACCATCGCGCTTGAGGGAGAGGCTCAAGTCACGCTCGGCGGCCGGAAATTCCGCGTCCGCCGCGCCTTTCTCGATGACATTGCCGAGCAAATGCTCACGACGCGCATCGCCAACCTGCACAAGGCGCTGCTGATATTTCACTCGCCGACCGACAACACCGTCGGCATCGACAATGCGAGCCACATTTTTCTCGCGGCCAAACATCCGAAAAGCTTCATCTCACTTGGCGGTGCCGATCATCTCATCAGCCACTCGGCCGACGCCGCCTACGTTGCCGGCGTGATCGCCGCCTGGGCCGAGCGCTATCTCGACATGGCGGCCGACACCCAGCCGAGCGACGACACTGCGGACGGCACCGTGCTGGTGCGGGAAACGCGGCGCGGCAAATTCCAGCAGGAGGTCATCGTCGGCCGGCATCGCTTGCTCGCCGACGAGCCGGTATCGTCAGGCGGCATGGATTCGGGCCCCGGCCCGTATGATTATTTGCTTGCGGGGCTCGGCGCCTGCACGTCGATGACGCTGCGGCTTTACGCCGATCGCAAGCAACTGCCGCTGCGGCAAACCGTGGTACGGCTGCGGCATAACAAGATTCATGCCGCCGATTGCGCCGACTGCGAGACCAAGGAGGGCATGATCGACCATATCGAGCGCGCGATTATGCTTGACGGCGATCTCAGCCCCGAGGAGCGTGCCAGACTGATCGAGATTGCCGACAAGTGTCCGGTGCACCGGACGCTGGAATCGGAGATCGATATCCGCACGGTCGAGGACCGCGGCTGATCATTCCAGATATTTCGACTTGCCCGTCTTGATCAATTCGTAAAGCGAACGGATGTCGTGCTCGCGCACGCGATAGTTCCGGTAGTCCTTGTATTGCGGGAATAACAGCGTCTTGGCGGCCTCGTCTTCGCTCAGCCCCTTGGCGATCGCCTCCTTCACAGCGGCATATTCGTCGGTAAGGAATTTCGCCATTTCGGCAACATCGGCACGGGTCGCTACGTCGCCATGCGCCGGCAGCACCTTGTCGACGTCAGGCAAGGCGGCGACCTTGTTCAACAGCGCGATCCAGCTGTCGACCGAGGGGGTGAACGCCGTATTCGCCCAGCTGCGCTTGGCAAAAGCGCCGGGTGTGTAGATTGCGCGGTCGTGCGGAAACAGCACGAAAGTGTCGCCCGGATTCTGGCCCGGGCCGAGATAGAAGACGCGGATTTCCTTGCCGCCAAGCCGGATCGTGATTTCGCTGTCGAAGGTGAGGTCGGGCAGCACCAGCTTGAGCTCCTTGGGATCGTAATGCCGACTCTCGAAGAACTTGCCGCGCCGGGCGATTTCCTTGCTGTAGGTCTTGGCCATCAGGGCGGCCGTCTCACGCTGCGCCACAATGGTGGCGCCGACGGCCTTGAAGGCCGGGTTGCCGAGATAATGATCGCCGTGGAAGTGGGTGTTGATCACCCATTTGATCGGCTTGTCAGTGATCTTTCGGATGCGGTCGATGAGATCCTGGCCGTCGCGCGGATGCTGGCGCGTATCGACCACCAGCACACCTTCGTCCGTTACCAGGAAGCCGGCATTGGACGAATCGTAGTCGAACAGGAAATAGAGATCGGGGGCGACCTGCTCCTGGATGACAGGCCGGGGATGCTTGGGGTTGATCATCTGCTGCGCCGGCGCCGGAACCGCCGAACAGATCGCCGCAAAGGCGGCGAGCATGCTGGCGGCGGCCACGCGCAATATCGGAATTATTCTCGTCTCGATCATGGGCCTGACCAATGCATTCCTCCCCCGCAGCGCTCGTCGATGGCGATATTGCAGGAAATGAAACGATGGCGCAAAGAAAGGCACGTAGGGGGAAAACATGCATGATCTGTCCGGCAAGGTCGCGCTGGTCACCGGCGCAAGCCGTGGCATTGGCCGCGGCATAGCGTTGGAACTGGCCTCGGCCGGCTGCGACCTGCTGCTAACGGCGCGCGACGTCAAGGCGCTGGACGGTGTCGCCAGCGAGGTTCGTTCGCTCGGCCGCAAGCCGTCTGTGCATGCCGCGGACTTGACGGCGAGCGTCGAGCCCGCGGCGCTGATCGCAACGCTGATGCGTGAGTTCGGCCGACTCGACATTCTCGTCAACAATGCCGGCGGCGCGCGCCGGGGCGATTTCTTGACCCAGCCTGAAGGGGACTGGCGCGATGGCTTCGAGCTTAAGTTCTTTGCGCACGTCTGGCTGTGCCGGCTGGCTTGGCCCTTGTTGAAGACGGCGCAGGGCTCGGCGGTGTTCATCGAGGGCATAGGCGCCCGCGCGCCGGTTGCCGATTACATGATCGGCGCCTGCGTCGTCGGCGCGGGCATCGCCTTTATGCGTGCGCTGGCAGACTTGGGCAAACACGACGGCGTGCAGGTCAACGCCGTCAATCCTGGATCGGTCACCACCGATCGCTTCCGCCACCGCCTCGACATCATCATGAAAAAGACCGGCCTCGATGAAGCCGCCGCGATCGAGCGTCACCGCCGCGAGCTTGATATTACCCGCTTCGGCACGCCTGAGGACATTGCCGGAATGGTGCGTTTCATCGTGTCGCCGCGCGGGCGGCTCCTTCATGGTGCATCGCTCGACATCGACGGCGGGCAGGGCGTCCCGTTGCGCATGTCGAAATACGATTAGCCGTGACGGAGCGCCTCGTGGACCAGGTCGCACGCCCCACGCGTCACATTCCGGTGCTGATCGTCGGCGGCGGACCGGTCGGACTCGCGCTTGCCGCCGAACTGGGCTGGCGCGGCGTTGCCTGCGAGTTGGTCGAGCAGGGCGACGGCAAGATTTCGACCCCGAAGATGAACGAGGTCAACACCCGCACCATGGAGTTTTGCCGGCGCTGGGGCATCGCCGAGACGGTGCGCAATTGCCCATTCCCCGGCGATTACCCGCTCGACGTTGTGTTCGTCACGAGCCTGAGTGGCCACGAGCTGGCGCGCATGCGAAGGCCGCCGCGCGGCACCCGTCCGTCGGGCAAGGACAGCCCCGAACAGCACCAGGTTTGCTCGCAGATTTGGTTCGACCCGATCCTGCAGGCATTTGCGCGCGCGCAGCCCGCCGTGGCGCTGCGCTATCGTACGCGGCTTGAGTCATTCGGCGAGACCGACGGCGGCGTCACCGCCGAACTGCACGACCTTGAAACGGGTCGGCGTGAAACGGTGCGCGCAGACTATCTGGTCGGTTGCGACGGCGCCAACAGCGCGATCCGCGACAGGCTGGGCATTGCGTTGCAAGGGCAGGGTACTCTCGGCCATCCGCTGCACCTTTATTTTCGCGCGCCCGACCTGTTGGTGCGCTGCGGCCGCGAACCTGGCGTTTTCTTTCTCGCCATCGATCAGCACGGGCTGTGGGCCAACATCCGGGTCATCGATCCTGCAAACGGCCTGTGGCGGCTCATGGTGCTCGATACCGACGGCAAGCAGACCCCGGACAGCATCGACCGCGCCGCTTTCCTGCAGCGGGCGGTGGGTCGGCCAATCGACGTAGAATGGAAGGGCTTGAGCATCTGGACGCGCAAGAGCGTGGTCGCGGAGCGCTATGCCAAGGGCCGCGTATTCCTTGCCGGCGACGTGGTGCATCAGCTGTCGCCGACCGGGGCGCTGGGTATGAATACCGGCATCGGCGATGCCGTCGATCTCGGCTGGAAGCTTGCGGCGGTGCTGAAAGGCTGGGGCGGTGCCAATCTGCTCGCGTCATACAACAGCGAGCGGCGGCCGATCGGCTTACGCAACGTGCGCATGGCGACCGAGTTTCATCTGGCGCATGGCGCATTCGCGGGCGATATGGCGGCGATAGAGGATGCGTCCGAAGCGGGAGAGGCACTGCGACGGAGCATCGCTGAAGGCCTCACCAAGAATGTCGGCCGCATGTTCCGCACTGCGGGGCTGCAGCTCGGCTACCGTTACGAGGCGTCACCGATCTGCATCGCCGACAATGCGCCGCCGGCCGATAATCCCGAAATCTTCACGCCGTCGGCGCACGCAGGCTGCCGCGCGCCGCACGTCTGGCTCGCCGCCGGCCGCTCGATGCTTGATCTGTTCGGCCGGGGCTTTGTGCTGCTGAAATTTGGCGAGGCAGAGACCACGGCGTTTGAGGAGGTCGCGGCGGCGTGCGGCATGCCGCTGACGGTTGCCGCGTGTAACAACCCGGAGGCGGCGGCGCTTTACGCGCGGCGCCTGGTGCTGGTGCGCCCCGACGGGCATGTTGCCTGGCGCGGCGATGTGCTTCCTGCCGCTGCCGGCGCGCTGCTCGATCGCGTTCGCGGCGCTATTTAACGCGCCCGCGCACCGCAGCGATCACTTCCGGAATCGCGGCATCGTTCCCCGGCGCCATGATGTGCGCGCCGGCGATGCCGGGGATGGTCGCAAGCTCGGCGATCAGATCGGCGCACAGCCGCACGCCTTCGCGCTCGGGTGCTGCCGCGTCTTCCATGCGCTTGATGATGGCATCGGAAATAATGGTGCCGAACAGATGGCTTTTCATCCAGGCCGCGGACTTGGCGGAGCGCAGCGGCGTGACGCCGATCAGGACGGCGAGCTTCTGCATCAGCCCGGCTTGTTCAAGCACGCCCGCATAGCGGCGCACGATCGCCGCATCCATGCAGAATTGCGTCTGCGCGAACTGCGCGCCGGATTTGACCTTGGCGGCAAGCGCGTTCGGCTGCCAGCCCGCCGGCGGATCGATCGGCATATCGGCGGCGCCGATGAAGAAGGCGGCGTTGCCACCGACTTTGCGTCCCGTCGGCAGTGTGCCCTCATCGCGCAGGCGGCGCGCGGTCTCGATCAGCGTGCTGGAATTGACGTCGAATACCGGCTTGGTGTCGGGCTGGTCGCCGGCCTTGGGGTCGTCGCCGGTGAGCAGAAGCAGGTTGCGGATGCCGAGCGCGGCGGCGCCCATCAGGTCGCCCTGGAGTGCGAGGCGGTTGCGGTCGCGGCACGTGAGCTGCAGGATCGGCTCGATATCCATGCCGCCAAGGATCGTGGCCGCGGCCAGCGCACTCATGCTGGCGCGAGCCCCGGCGCCGTCGGTGACGTTGACCGCGTCGGCGAGGCCGACGAGCTTTTCCGCCTTGCGGCGCAGGTCATCGCCATCGCACGAGGCTGGCGGCGCGATTTCGGCGGTGATGGCAAAACGACCGGCCCGCAGCCGTTCCTCGAACGTGATCGAGCCGGGGGCAGTGTCATTCATGGCGGGAATCTCTGGCAAATCTCGGCGGGCGGGAATGCGGCGGCGCCGGGGATCGGCGCGTTACGTGGTGAGCGGCTTGACAGCGCTTATATAGTTTACGGCAAGCCCGCAATGAACGCCCTTCCGGCCAGACTTCCTGGACAGGAAAGCGCTGTGCCTTTAGAGAGTTAGCCAACATGAGCGGCGTCAACGACATCAGGTCGCAGTTTCTGAGCTATTTCGCGCGCGAGGGCCACGAAATCGTGCCTTCCTCGCCGCTTGTGCCGCGCAACGACCCGACCCTGATGTTCACCAATGCCGGGATGGTGCAGTTCAAAAACGTCTTCACCGGCCTGGAAAAGCGCCCCTATGTGCGCGCCACCACGGCGCAGAAATGCGTGCGCGCTGGCGGCAAGCACAACGATCTCGACAATGTCGGCTATACGGCGCGGCACCACACGTTTTTCGAGATGCTCGGCAATTTCTCGTTCGGCGATTATTTCAAGGAACGCGCCATCGAGCTTGCCTGGAAGCTGGTGACGAAAGAGTTCGGCGTGCCGGCCGAGAAGCTGACCGCCACCGTCTATATCGATGACGATGAGGCCTTCGGGCTGTGGAAGAAGATTTCAGGCTTGCCGGAGCGCAGGATTCTGCGCATCGCCGGTTCGGATAATTTCTGGGCCATGGGCGAGACCGGGCCGTGTGGGCCGTGCTCGGAAATCTTCTACGACCATGGCGAGCATATCTGGGGCGGTCCGCCAGGCACACCCGAAGCCGACGGCGACCGTTTCGTCGAAATCTGGAATCTGGTGTTCATGCAGTACGAGCAGTTCGCCGGCGGTCAGCGGCTCGACCTGCCGCGGCCCTCGATCGATACCGGCATGGGACTCGAACGCATGGCGGCCGTGCTTCAGGGCACCCATGACAACTACAAGATCGACCTGTTCGGCGCATTGATCGAAGCGGTTGCCGATCTCACCGGCGTCGACTCTGACGGCGATCGCAAAGTCTCGCATCGCGTCATCGCTGACCATTTACGCGCGAGTGCCTTTCTTATCGCGGACGGCGTGCTGCCGTCGAACGAAGGCCGCGGCTACGTGCTCCGTCGTATCATGCGCCGCGGCATGCGCCACGCCGAACTGCTCGGCGCCAGAGAGCCGCTGATGTGGAAGCTCGTGCCGGTTCTAGTGCGCGAGATGGGTCAGGCCTATCCCGAGCTGCATCGCGCCGAGGCGCTGATTACCGAGACTCTGAGACTCGAAGAGACGCGCTTCCGCCGGACGCTGGAGCGCGGTCTGGCGATCCTCGACGACGCCTCGAAGTCGCTCAAGCAGGGCGACATGTTCGATGGCGTCACCGCGTTTACGCTCTACGATACCTTTGGCTTTCCGCTCGACCTGACCCAGGACGCGTTGCGCCCGCGCGGCATCGGTGTTGATGTCGCCGCGTTCACCGACGCCATGGATCAACAGCGCGAAAAGGCGCGCGCCTCGTGGGCCGGCTCCGGCGAGGCGGCTGACGCGGCGGTGTGGTTTGCGCTGCGCGAAAAGTTCGGTGGCACCGAATTTCTTGGCTACGAGACCGAGCGCGCCGAGGGCGTGGTGACGGCGCTCGTGCGCGACGGCAAAGAAGTCGCCGCGCTGCACAAAGGCGAGGCGGGCACAGTCGTGCTCAATCAGACGCCGTTCTACGGCGAATCCGGCGGGCAAGTCGGCGACACCGGCGTGATGACCGGTGACGGCGTGCGCTTCCGCGTCACCGACACGCATAAGCAAGCGGGCGATGTATTTGCCCATACCGGCACGGTCGAAGAGGGCACCTTGAAGCCCGGCGCCGAGCTGGCGCTCGAGGTCGATCACAGCCGCCGCGGCGCGATTCGCAAAAACCATTCGGCGACGCATCTCCTGCACGAGGCGCTACGCCAGGTGCTTGGCGATCACGTCGCGCAGAAGGGCTCGCTAGTCGCGCCCGACCGGCTACGCTTTGATTTCTCACACCCGAAGCCAATGTCGAATGACGAGATTGCGCGCGTCGAAGATATCGCCAACGACATCGTGCTGCAGAACTCGCCGGTGACCACCCGCGTGATGGCGCTCGACGACGCGCGGCAGTCCGGAGCGCGTGCGCTATTCGGCGAGAAATACGGCGACGAGGTGCGCGTCGTCGCCATGGGCGAGAGCGGCGGGAACGCGATGGGCTGGTCGGTCGAATTGTGCGGCGGCACCCACGTCAACCGCACCGGCGATATCGGCCTCATCTCCGTGGTGGGAGAATCCGGTGTGGCGTCCGGAGTGCGCCGCATCGAGGCACTGACGGCTAAAGCGGCGCGCGACAATGCGAATAACTTCACGCGTCTCGCCAAGGCGACAGCGTCCGAATTGCGGGTGCCGGTGGAAGACGTGCCCACCCGTGTCGGCGCCTTGCTCGACGAGCGCAAGCGGCTGGAGCGCGAACTGTCAGACGCAAAGAAGAAGCTCGCCATGTCGGGTGGCATGGGCGGCGGCGCTGCTGCCGCTGGTGACGGCGCCGACGGTGTGCGCTCGGTCGGTGACGTGAAACTGATGGCGCGTGCGGTCAACGGCATCGACTTGAAGGACCTGCGCAGCCTCGCCGACGAGGGCAAGAAGAAGGTCGGCTCCGGCGTGGTCGCCATCGTCGGTGTCACCGGCGACGGCAAGGCCGGCATCGTGGTCGGCGTCACCAACGATCTCGTGGCTCGCTTCAGCGCAGTGGACCTGGTGCGCAAGGGCGCCGAGGCGCTCGGCGGCAAGGGCGGCGGCGGCCGGCCCGACATGGCGCAAGCCGGCGGTCCCGACGGCTCGAAGGCCAACGCCGCGCTCGAAGCAATTGAAGCGGCGCTCGGCGGCTGAAGCGGCGCGTCGAGGGCCGTGCACGCCGGCCTCCAGCTCACACCGCGCCAAGGCAACGTAGCGCGTCAACAGCCTCGACCCTGGTTGCCGCTGGATGAAAGTGCAGGTCGGACTGGAACTTGACACTGGCGGCAACAAGAGAGCCAAACTTGCAAATAGAAGACCTTTGCGGCAAGAATTGCCATAACAAACCCGCGGGGCGGAGCGTTTTGTGCATTACACGACACAGGTGCCGATGCTGGTGAGCCGGCAGTTTGACAACGAAATCATCATCGCGAATTTCGAAACCGGCTTGTATTATAGTTTAATCGGATCAGCTGCCGACATCTGGCTCGGTTTAAAGTCCGGCGCCACAGCCGATGAGATAGCGGCTGTGATTTCGCAAATTGCAGCGTGCGATGTCCACGAGGAAATCACCCGTTTTTTGGCTATGTTGTTGGCGGAAGGTATCATTGCGCCGGCCGAGAACGGTGCCGGTTCCGGTGAGCCTTGGACCCCAGAGTTCAGTTTTCCTTTTTCGCCGCCGGTGCTCGATCGGTTTGATGATTTGCGTGATCTGATCTTCCTCGACCCGGTTCACGATGTAAGCGAAGAGGGCTGGCCGCTGCAGGTCAAAAATGCCGATTGAGGCATTGGTCGCTCGCTCGCTCGATGACATCTTTAATACGACGTTCGCGGCGCCGGCCGTAAGTTCTTTTGGCCGATGCGGCCCATATACGCTTCGGCTGTTGTTCGCCAACCTATCGCTAGCGGATCGATTTCTATCGTCGTATCCGCCTGCAACGCCTGGGAGAACCGACCTGGCGGTTGGCTTCCTGACGTCAGCCGAGGTTGACTTGAGCCCCCTCATTCCGCAGCCGCCAGAACAATATCGGTTCATCGCCGGCAAGGAGTGTTTCGCCGTTTGGCAGCCCGGCGATTTGCCCTTGCTGCACCTGCTTGATCGAAAGACCAAGAGGGCGGTGGTCTGGTTTGGGGCGGGCGCCGCGCCGGACTGGTTTGCCAACTTGCCGGGGCTGCCGATCATGCACGCAATTTCCATCGGCACCCCTTGGGCGGCGATACACGCGGCGGCCGTCGGGCGTAATAATCGGAGCTTGATGCTTGCGGGAGCGGGCCATGTGGGAAAGACTACTGCCGCAATTGCCTGCGCCCGCGCTGGGTGGGACTATGCTGGCGACGATTACGTGTATGCAAATACGATCACCGGCAGAATTGAGCCGCTCTACTGCTCGGCCCGTTTGCGAGCCGACATGGCGTCGGCATTTCCCGATCTAATAGTCAGCGCTACAGCCACTCGATCTGATGGTGAATTGCGCTACGAGTTGAGACTGCCCGTACATCTCCGGCAGGCGCAGGTCAGAGGCGGTGCACTGGCTGCTATACTCCTGCCCCGGCGACAGGGAGCAAAGCTTCCCTCATTCTCTGCCGCCCGCCGGTTCGATGCTGTGTCGGCTTTGTACACATCAATGACATTGGTGCAGTTTGGCTGGCCGGAGGCCATCATCAAGAAAACCGCCGCAATCATCGGTCTGGCACCTGTTTTCTTTGTCGATACGGGGCAAAATGCGGCTGCGATACCGCAGGCTTTCGCAGAATTCCTCGATCGTCTATAGGCCATCCGCCACGATGGGCATCGATTGGGGAAATGATCAGCCGGTGCGGTCAGAGAGACCTATGTCCACGCTATCCACACGACACTGGCGCGGCTTCAATCTGACGGAATTGCTCAACGGCGACAGACGCCTTGAGTACCGGGAAGCTGACTTTCATTTCATGGCGCATTGGGGTTTCAACTTTGCCCGGCTACCCTGTTCCTACTGGACGTGGTCGGACAGAAATAGCTGGGCGATTATCGACGAAGCCGCTCTGAAACCGCTCGATCGCGCCGTTCAACTTGGGCGGCAATACGGTGTCCATATAAACATCTGCCTGCATCGCATTCCCGGTTACTCCGTCGGCAGCAGCGATTCCGAGCCGCATCGTTTGTTTTCCGGCACGTCCGAATCGATGGAAGACGCGCTTCGGGCGGCGGAGCATCACTGGCGGTACCTCGCTGGGCGATACCGGGATGAGCCGAGCAGCCAGTTGAGCTTCGATCTTCTCAACGAGCCGCCGTTTATGACGGATCAGTCCCGCTACATCCAGATTGCGCGCAGGCTGGTGGCGGCCATTCGCGGAATAAGCCCCGACCGGCTGCTGTTCGTTGATGGCGCAGATATCGGTCAGACTCCGGTGATCGGGCTGGGGGAGCAAAGCATTATCCAAAGCACTCGTGGATATCTGCCCAAAATGGTCAGCCATTATACCGCCGGCTGGGTTCCCAAGAACGAATTTGAATCGTTCTCCGTCCCGACTTGGCCGATGGTCGATGACAACGGGGTGCTTTGGAATCGCTCCACGCTGTTGAACGAAGTGGTGCCGAAATGGCGCCCACTCCTGGACGCTGGTGTTCCCGTGCACGTTGGCGAGTGGGGCTGTCACAACAAGACGCCACATGAGAGCTGTCTTTCATGGATGAGCGACTGGCTGTCGATATGGAAGGAAATGAATTGGGGCTGGGCGCTTTGGAATCTTCGCGGCCCGTTCGGCGTGCTCGATAGCGGCCGCGCCGACGTATCCTATGAAAGATTCGATGGACGCTTACTTGACCGTGCCATGCTCGAATTGCTGGTCGCCGCGTAATTTCCGGCTTGCCAGAGACCGTCGGCGCCGGGCCATGACGCGAATTTTTGCTTTCGCCTGCCAAATCCCTCTCATAGAATTCCAATGATGTGCCTAACCAGTGTGATCATACCCGTCCGCAACGGCGCGAACTACCTGGCCGACGCCGTAGCATCCGCGCTTGCCCAGCTCGATGCCGCGGACGAAGTCATTGTGGTCTGGGATCCATCAACCGATGGCACGGAAGCGGTGGCAGAAGCATTTACGGAACCGCGTGTGCGCGTCATAAAGGGGCCGAATTCGGGGCGTATCCGCCGCGCGGAATGCGGGATTGGCTTCGGCAGGTGGAGAATTCATCGCTTTTCTTGACCACGACGACTTGTGGCCACCGCTGCGCCAGATCGTACTGATCAAGGCTTTGCGGGATGACTTCGGACTCGGAGCCATATTTGGTCGAATGCGTATTCACCTGGAGCCAGACGGCGTCCCATGGCAGTGGATCCTTGACATGGATGGGCGCCATGTACCCGGCATCAATCTTGGCGCCGCGCTGTTCCGGGGGAGTGAATTGCGCAAAATCGACGGGTTTGACGAGTGTCTAAGCTTTGGCGAGGATTTCGACTATTTCGATCGGCTGCGCAATAGCGGGCTGCGCTTCGGCCTCTGTGATGTCGACGGTCTCATATACCGCCGCCATGCAACGAATTGCACGAATGATCAACTCGCGGTGCAAAACTCAATTTTCAACGTGATCAAACGCAAGAGGTCGCGCATTCGTGGCGGGGGATCGCAGCCGGCGGAGCGTTCATGAGCCCGCGCACGAGCGTCATCATACCTGTCCGCGACGGTGCCCGCTTCATTGCAGAAGCGATTCGCTCGGCTCTACCTCAGCTGTCGCCCGATGACGAAATGATCGTGGTTGACGATGCGTCGAACGATACCACACGTGCTGTGGTCGGAAGTCTCAATGATCCGCGCATCCGGTTGCTCGAAGGTCTTGGCCGCGGCGTGTCGGCGGCCCGCAACACCGGGATCGCCGCCGCAAGCTCGGAATTCGTTGCGTTTCTCGATCACGATGATCTCTGGCCGCAGGGCCGTCACGCCGCATTGTCGCAAGCCCTTCTCGCGGATGAAGCGATCGATTGTGCCTTTGGTCGGATACGGCTGCGGATGGAGCCCGACGCGGTGCTGCTCCCGCAATTGGCCGACATGGATGGCTCGCTCAGCGCTACGCTCAGCCTATGCACCGGGCTGTTCCGCCGCCGCATTCTCGATCGGGTCGGGCCGCTGGACGAACGTATGCCGTTTGGTGAGGATACCGATTACCTCATACGGCTCGTCGAGCGGAACTCTCGCGCGGTTTTGTGCGACGCCGACGCGCTCATCTATCGCCGGCACGGCTCGAACGCGACGTGCAATACCACAGGTGCTGAAGATGGAGTCATGCAACTGATCAGACGTAGGCGCATTCGCATGGCGGCGGCGAACCGGTCGAGACACTGAGATGCGTATCTCGACCGTTATGGCCGCTTTCAACGCCGGCCCCTATGTTGTGGAAGCGCTCGATAGCGTGCTTGGTCAGACTTTTCCGCCGCAGGAAGTTATTGTCGTTGACGACGGATCGACGGATGGGACGCCCGAGGTGCTGCAGCGCTATGCGGACCGGGTCCGTGTATTTCGCCAACAGAACAGCGGCCCGGCTCGAGCATTCAACGTAGGAATCGCGGAGGCGTCCGGCGATGCGCTTGCATTCATCGACGCCGACGACCTGTGGGCGCCGGAGAAACTGGAATTTCAACGCAATGTATTGGCTTCCGATGATGACGTAGAGGCCGTCTTCGGTGCGATTCAGCAATTCGTCAGTCCCGACGTCGATCCGGAGATCGCGAAACGCTACGTCGTGCCCGCTGGTCCACAGCCCGGGGTCGCGAAAACCACAATGTTGATCCGTCGCCTTGCGTTCGACCGGATCGGAATGTTCGATGAGTCGTACAGGACCCTCGATTTCGTGGATTGGTATGCCCGCGCCGGCGCGATGGGACTCCGTTCCATCATGCTGACGCAAGTGGTCGCACAGCGTCGGCAGCACGCAGAAAACCTCGGACGTCGCAAGCGATCGGAGACGCACGATGAGCTTCTCGAGGCTCTCAAGCGCTCGATCCACCTGCGCCGGCAGCGGTCCAGCAAGGCTACTCCCTGACCAGCGCAGTGATGCGCTTAAGGGTTGGCCGCGCCGGCCTGCGATGCATTGAAGGCCTGCTGATAGGCCGAATAATCGATCCCCGGCAATATCGGGAGCTTGTCTGGCTTCTCCGGATCGATGGGCCGGTAGGTCGCGCCGGCCGGCAGGTCGATCAGCGACTGGATGTGGCTTGTACGAGCGAAAACGATGCTGGTCACGGGAATGGTCCATGCCGCCGCCATGAGCCCAAAGTCCATATCCCGCCGGCGATTTCCACTGTGCAGCATAGTCTCCCATGGAATGAGCCCGCGCCGGCTTGCGAGTTGCGACCGCAAATTCGACGCGAAAGCCATCCAGCGCGACGATGCGACGACGTCGGCGGTTGTCTGCGCCGCGCATAAAGTGATCAAAACGACCCACGTCGCCGCGCCCGCCCAAGCTCGCTGCGGTAAGCCGAAGGCGAGAAGAAAGACCATCGACGTTCCCAGCAATGCACTGACGAATACGGGCTGATAGCGCGCTTGCAATTGCGCGAACGGTGAGAAGCTGGCTTCGTCGAATAGCGCGACCACAATCGCCCCGAGCGCGAACGCGGCCCAGGCCGCGACGATCCATGCGTTCAGCCTGGCCGCCTGGTCCGCCGGCCGTGCCAAATTGACGCCGGTCAGGGCGGCGAGCGTCAGCAGTGCAAAGCTTCCGGTCAGCAGCGGCAGGTTGAAATGGCCTTCAACATAGAGGAATTGAAATCGCCGCAAGCCGTCTAAGATTGCGACGCGATCGCCCAAAGTATTCGGCCAGATGATCCAGCGGATCTGGTAGGCCAGAATCGCGGCATACCAAAGGCCGGTGACTCCGGCGAACAGGCTGGCATCCCATGCCTTTGCGCACCGCCAGCGCCAGCCGCAAGCCAGCAAGACAACGATGGTGAGGAGAAACGCCCCTTCGTGCAACTGGATCGCGGGGATACTCAAGATGACGAACAGCGCACGGGAGGCCCACGAATCGCTGCGAAACAACACCATGAACAGCAAGAGCCAAAAATAAGCGGTCGCAATCGCGGCCTCGCCGATGGCATGGATCGACGTGGCCGCGAAACCTGTCAGCAAAAATGTGAGCGGAAAAAGAACCCATACTTTTCGGTCACGCGGGGCGACAAACCAGCACAGCCCACACAAAAGCGGCGGGAACGCCAACATGACGAAAGTAAATACTTGTCCGCGTCCGAACAGTGACATCGAGGTGAATCGCGACAGCGCCACGATGGGAGCTTGGCGCAAAATCTGCACGGTTGTGCGTGCCGGATCTGTCAGATGGAACCCTTGGCGCTCGGCTACTCGCATCAAGTAGTACACACCGTCGTGATACAGGCCGCGGGCGCTTAACGACGCATACAATGCGCAGCAGAAACTGATCGTCAGCACGAGACAGAAGATGATCGGCAGGTAAGGAACCTTCCGAGCTCGGGTCTGCCAGACAAAACGGGCGTCAAACATTTGCGCGGACCGCGATGGCAACGATGTATCTGTCAGTGCGCGAGAGCCTCGATCCGAGGCAAAGCGGGGGCTACGACCTCGATGCCCTCAACGTGCAGGCCTAGCAGCCTGCTATCCTCGCTCAATCCGAGCGACGTCAGGCGCACGGCGTCCGGCAAGTCGAATGCGAGAACTGCACCGCGAAACGCGGCTATTTTTACGATCTCAGCCTTGATTGTGAGCCGCGCCGGGACTGGGTCGGCCGCGGTAAAGACCTTGCGAAAGAGAAGCGATTGGCCTGCACAGATCTCCGTCACAAAGCTTCTTCTGTGCGCAGTTAGAAGCGGCCTCACGGTAAGACCGATTCGCGCGTGGCTTCCAACCTCCGCTTTGATCGGCACGGTCATGACGGCGCCGAAGCCGTCAGTCCAGCGGCCTGTTTTCTCGGGTCGTGAAAATCCCACTACGTAGTCCACGCCGGAAGTCGCGAGCTTCTCGTTGCGGGAGATGAACGCCCGCCACAGACGTCGGGCGGAGCGGCCTGGAAATCTGGGCAGCTCTTCGAAGGCGATAGATCGGACTGCGTCACGGAAGGTACGGTGCGCGATCAAGTCGCGCGCGGTGCCCAGTAGGGACGGTGACAATTTAGGATCCGACCGTACGAGGCCGATTGTCCTCTGGCAAAAATGCGCCACTGGCGTGCGCTCGGCAAATGGGCGTCGTCCGATCGCCAGATCGAGCTTGTCTAACAGCGAACGCCCGCGGGCCAATTCGTCCATGACGGCGTCAGGAACGCTGACTTGCAACTCCGACCGTGCGAGCCGGAGAATGGCCGTGGCGATTGTGGTGCAGTGAAAGCGGGTGGCAAGCGCCGCCACCCGCTGCCAGTCGATGCGGCCTTTGCAACCACGCAATATTTGCACTGTCTCTATGGTTCGCGTGAAGATCTCGTCGTGGTCCCAAAGTTGGGATCGCGCCAGGGTCAGGAGCAGATGATCCGACAATCCCGGGATTCTGATTCTGCGACCCTCAAGATCCGCCAACTCGCTGCGCGCAAAAAGCTCGTCGACATACGCTTGGCTTGTCCAGCGCGGCAGCGGCCACCAATGCACGTCGATCTCGCCGCCGACGGTGTTGTGCTCAAAGGAGAGTGCATGCTGCTTTTCGAAGTCGGCCGCGACAAAACGCTCAGGCAGCAATTCGCGGGGCCGGAAACCCGCTTTCATAAGCGTATCGATTGTTCGCGGCCCGTCGGCTGGCCGAACCGGGATGTCGAAATCTCCCACGGCGAGTTGAGTGCAAAGCGCAGGATATCGGGCAAATAAAGCTGCGCCCTTCAAGACCATGACCTGGATGCCGGCACACTGCAGTGAGTACAGCGCCTTGTCGAGAGCGCGCATCCGTCGCATGTTTGTGATCCAAGTGTGTTTGAGGACGCCCCTGATACGCGGCATCTCCGGGTCATCCACGCGGTTGCGGATGGCTGTGTCGACGATATGGCCTAATACCCGATAGGCGCTGGGCTCGATGTCATCGAGCGGAACGCGTGCGCGCCAAGTCTTGAATGCACTCTCCGCCTGCGCGCCATCGCCCAGAGCGGCCTGTAGGAGCAGCCGATGGTGCTCGGTCACAACGGCGCCGGCGGCGTTTGGCGCGGCATTCTGCTGCCGCGTCCATTCGGGCTTGGGCCTCATGTCCCGCATAGCCTGTCCAAATGCGCTCCGGCTGAGCTTGATCCAAATGACAGTGTCTGCAACTGGGCGGCACTGCCGCCCCGCGATCCCAAAGACGCGATTGTGCGTGACCCAGAACGGCCATTTCAACATAAAAATAGCGGCTGACGGGCGCCCGGCGGCGACCGGTGGATCGAGCTAGGAATTGGTGCGCTGACCTATTCAGGCGGGCCGAGACGGAGAATCGGCGCGTTCGACTTCAAATCTCTACGATCATGCCGTCCTCGGCGGTCTCGTACGCAAGCTCGCCGCGGCGGGCCAGCATGTCGGTGCTCATGTGCGTGAGAATGAGCCGCTTCGGCCGGATCTGGCCGAGCCGGCGCTCGAGTGCGGACAGCACCATGTGGGTCTTGATCGGCTTGTCGCGCATGTAGGCCTCGCAGATGAACAGATCGGCCCGATGTCCGATTTCGAGCAGTGCGTCGGTCCATTCCGTGTCGCCGGAAAAGCCGATGATCTTTCCTTCCGCCTCAAAGCGGAAACCGAGGCAAGGACCGGCGCGATCGTCATGGAGGACGTGGTAAGGCGTTACCTTGATGGCCCCGATCTGGCTGCGCCGGCCGATCTCCAACTCGCGCAGCGTCAGCGCGAAGCGCAACTTCAATTCGTTCGCGCCCGGAAAAGCGAGGTTCACGAGTTCTGGAAAGCGGTCCTTGAGGCCCGGCGGACCGGCGATCACGAGCGGCCGCTCGCGCTTGAGAATGTAATTGGCTTCGAGCACGAAGAACGGCAGGCCGCCGAAATGGTCGGCGTGAAAATGCGAAATGAAGATGATGTCGATGCTGTTGCGGTCGACGGCGAAACGATTAAGGGCGACAAGCGACGTCGCCCCGCAGTCGATGAGCGCGTTGATCTCCCGGCCCACGAGATGAAAGCAGGTGTTGAATCGCCCGCCCGAACCGAATGCATCTCCGCAACCAACGAACTGCAGGTGCATGGGCCGTCCTTGCCGCCAAAAGCCGCAATCGACCTTCTATGGTGCCCGGCGAGGGAAAGAAAGGAGATGCGATACTCCAATGCTCGGTAACGGCGCGGCCAGCCGAGGATCGCCCGACGACGGTCGTGGCGGTGCGCGCCACGTTTTCGGTAAGTTACTGACCTGTCACTATTATTTTACCTTTGCCGGGTTCACTCCGCGGCGTTAGGGTGAAGGGGCGCTGGTTCCCGTCAGGCCGGCGTGCCATGATCGCACCACAAATTGGCGCATGTTTTGGGCGATATCGACGGGCCTTAAGTGGGGAAAGAGGGGACGGTCGGGTGCTGCATCGATTAAACCTGTCCGGCGCGTTTGCGGCGGTGATGCTGGCCGTCGCACTGTCGGGCTGCGCCAATCCCGATGTTTTTGACTCCAACGAGCGCTGGTTCTCGCGGTCATTCGATGTCTCCGGCCGCAGCGGCGGTTACACATATACGGAACTGAAGGACACCGGCGAGCGGAGCCGTATGGTCGACGCCAGTCAGCTGGTGAGCCCGACCGGTGCCTGCCCGCCGCCGCCGGCGCAAGTGGCGCCTGCGGCGCCAGCCGCGGCAGGGCCGGGCGTGATGCCGAACGGTGCTGCTCCCGATGCCGCCGCAACGTCGCTGCTCGGCGCGCCGGTCGCGCTTGGCATGACCGAGTGTCAGGTGGTGGATCGCGCCGGCGCGCCTACGGCGGTGCAGATCGGGACCAATCCGAATGGCGACCGTACCGCCCAGGTGACCTTCGACAGCGGCCCGCGTCCCGGAATCTATCATTTCGAACGGGGGCGGCTGATGGACATGGATCGTGTCGCGGTCGCGGCGCCGGAGCCCAGGGTGATGAAAAGAAAGCCGAAGATGGCAAAGAAGCTTAAGCCAACACCCCTCAGCACCGCTGGGTCGGAACGCATTTCCACCCAGTAATTGCTAGCTGCGGTGCTCTCAACTCGCCGTCCAGCGATTGCGCGGATCCAAAGAAAAGAGCGGCGTTCCAATCGCTTGAAACGCCGCCCCAATTTCCTGTCGAATGAGTTCTAGTGGCCTAAGCGGCTTTTGCGTGGGCGAGATCGAAACGATCGGCGTCCATCACCTTGGTCCATGCCGCCACGAAGTCCTTCACGAACTTCTCCTTGGAATCCGAGCAGGCATAGACTTCGGCCAGCGCCCGTAGCTGAGAGTGCGAACCGAAGATCAGGTCGACGCGCGTTGCGGTCCACTTGGCCGCCTTTGTCTTGCGATCGTGTCCCTCGTACGAATTCGATCCCGACGGCTGCCATTCCGTGCTCATATCGAGCAGGTTGACGAAGTAGTCGTTGGTCAGCTTCTCGGGCTGCTTGGTGAGGGCGCCGTGCTTTGATCCGCCGGCATTGGCGCCCAGCACGCGGAGCCCGCCCAGCAGCACCGTCATCTCGGGTGCCGCCAGCGTCAGCAGCTGCGCTTTGTCGATCAGCGCCTCTTCCGGCGTCATGAGACTGCCGCTGCGATAATAGTTGCGGAAGCCATCAGCCACCGGTTCGAGCGGCGCAAACAACTCGACGTCCGTCTGCTCCTGCGACGCGTCCATGCGTCCGGGCGTGAAGGGCACCTTTACGTCGACGCCGGCGTCCTTGGCGGCCTTCTCGATCGCGGCGGCGCCGCCGAGAACGATCAGATCGGCAAGCGAAACCTTCTTGCCGCCGGAGGCCGAGCCGTTGAATTCCTTCTGGATCGCCTCAAGCTTCGCCAGCACCGTCTTGAGCTGAGCCGGCTGGTTGATCTCCCAGTCTTTTTGCGGGGCAAGGCGAATCCGCGCGCCATTCGCACCGCCGCGCTTGTCCGAGCCCCGGAACGTCGAGGCCGACGCCCAGGCCGTGGAAACGAGCTGGGAAACCGACAATCCCGAGCCGAGGATTTTCGCCTTCAGAGCAGCGGCATCCTGCTCGCTGATCAGCGGATGGTTCACCGCGGGGATGGGGTCCTGCCAGATCAGGATTTCCTTGGGCACCAACGGGCCGAGGTAGCGCTGGATCGGGCCCATGTCGCGGTGCGTGAGCTTGAACCAGGCGCGGGCAAATGCGTCCGCGAACTGCTCGGGATGCTCGTAGAAGCGTCGCGAAATCTTCTCGTAGGCCGGGTCCATCCGCAGCGACAGATCCGTGGTCAGCATGGTCGGCACATGCTTCTTCGATTTGTCGAAGGCATCGGGGATCGAGGCTTCCGCGTTTTTCGCCTTCCACTGTTGTGCACCGGCAGGAACTCTTCGTCAGCTCCCATTCGTATTTGAACAGGTTGTCGAAGAAGTGGTTGCTCCACTTGGTCGGTGTTTGCGACCAAGTGACTTCCGGGCCGCCGGTGATGGCGTCGGCGCCGACGCCTGTGCCGTGCTTGCTCTTCCAGCCGAGGCCCTGATCCTCGATGGCGGCACCTTCCGGTTCCCGGCCGATCAATGACGGATCGCCGGCGCCGTGGGTCTTGCCGAAGGTGTGGCCGCCGGCAATCAGCGCGACGGTCTCCTCGTCGTTCATTGCCATACGGAAGAACGTTTCGCGGATGTCCTTGGCTGCCGCGACGGGGTCCGGCTTGCCGTTCGGCCCTTCCGGATTGACGTAGATCAGGCCCATCTGCACGGCGCCAAGCGGGTTCTGCAGCTGCCGCTCGCCGCTGTAGCGTTCGTCGCCCAGCCACGTTCCCTCGGGACCCCAATAAAGCTCCTCGGGTTCCCAGACATCGGCGCGGCCGCCGCCGAAACCGAAGGTCTTGAAGCCCATCGACTCCAGCGCGACGTTGCCGGCAAGGACCATCAGGTCGGCCCAGGAAAGTTTACGGCCGTATTTCTGCTTGATCGGCCACAGCAGCCGGCGCGCCTTGTCGAGGTTGGCGTTGTCCGGCCAGCTGTTGAGCGGTGCGAAGCGCTGCTGGCCGGCGCCGGCGCCGCCACGGCCGTCGGCGATGCGGTAGGTGCCCGCGGCATGCCATGCCATGCGGATCATCAGGCCGCCGTAATGGCCGAAGTCGGCCGGCCACCATTCCTGAGAGTTCGTCATCAACGCCTGCAGGTCCTTGATCACGGCGTTGAGATCGAGGCTCTTGAACTCTTTGCCGTAATCGAATGCCTTGCCCATCGGATCGGACAGGGAGGAATTCCGGTGCAGAACTTCGATGTTGAGGTGATCCGGCCACCAGTCTCGGTTCGTGTGTGCTTGGCTGAACGGGCATTTGCCCGCGCTGTCGTTTTTCGCGTCCATGATTGTCTCCAATCTTGTTCTGGTTTTTTCCCGTTCGGTATACAAGGATCGTCAATTCTTGGAAAGTGCGCCGGACCGCCGCATAATCCTACCACCATTGAACGGACTGCAGGCATTCGCTTGTCGGCGGCGCCGGCGAACGTTATAAGCCCGCCGCGGTTCCGCCTCGCCAATCCAGCCCACAAAGGATGATTTGATGGCCGTCGAGCGCACATTTTCGATCATCAAGCCCGATGCCACGGCGCGCAATCTCACCGGCGCCGTCAACGCGCTGATTGAAAAGACGGGTCTGCGGATTGTCGCGCAGCGGCGCGTACGCATGACCCGCGAGCAGGCCCAGACATTCTATGCAGTCCACCGCGAGCGCCCGTTCTTCGGCGAGCTGGTCGAGACCATGACGGCCGGGCCGGTGGTCGTGCAGGTGCTCGAAGGCGAAAACGCCATTGCGGCGTACCGCGATCTCATGGGTGCGACGGATCCGGCCAAGGCCGCGGCCGGCACCATCCGCAAGCTCTACGCCAAGTCGATCGGCGAGAACTCGGTACACGGCTCCGACGCGCCCGCCACCGCGGAAAAGGAAATCGCGCAGTTTTTCTCCGGCAACGACATCGTCGGCTGACACGGCAGCGAGACGTACCCGTCTCGCATCGTCAACCCGTTCCGCTTGTCTGCGCGCGCTGGAGCGTGATCTTCTCATGCCATGCGTAGGGCGCGAGAAGCTATTCTTGAGGTGACATGCAGCAGCTGGGCATCGGCGAACTGGCGCACGCGCCGTTCTGGGGCGCGGCGCTGGAGATTGTGCTCGTCGATCTGCTGCTCTCTGGCGACAATGCCGTGATCATCGCCATGGCGTGCCGGGGATTGCCGCGGCACCAGCGCAAGTGGGGTCTTATCATCGGCGCCGGTGTGTCGGTGATGCTCCTCGTGATCTTCGCCGGTGTGCTGACGCGGCTCATGCAGCTGCCGTATTTCAGGCTTGTTGGCGGCTTGGCGCTCATCTTCATCGCCGCCAGGCTGCTGGTGACCGAGCAGCGGGAAGAAAACGAGATCGAGTTCCTCCGCGCATCTGTGGCGCGCGGTGTGGACTGTATTCCTCGCCGATCTGGTGATGAGCTTCGATAACATCCTCGCCGTCGTACAGGTCGCCCGCGGCGATCTGGTGCTGCTCGCGGTTGGCCTCGCGGTTTCGATTCCGATCGTGATTGCCGGCGCGGCATTGGTGACGGAGCTGCTCGATCGGGTTCCGCTCCTTATCTGGGCTGGTTCCGCTCTGCTCGGATGGGTCGCGGGGCAAACCATCATCGGCGATGCCACGGTCGCCGGCCTAACCGCCGGCACCGGCAAACCGGACCGGAGTCTTGAGTGGATCGCCGGCGGCGTCGGCGCGGTTCTGGTCATTGTGCTGGGCTGGCTCTGGCGGCGCTGGCGGCTCGCAAATTCAGCCGCGGCGCCGCGAGACAGATCGATTTGATGAAAGTTTTTTGTTGTTGGCGCGCTTGCGCGCCGCTGCCAGCGAACTGCATCAAGATACAAATAATCTGCATTCCACAGCCGATGCCGAGGCCGATTGCAGCCATGCTTGTGCCGTATTCGTCCGCTTTGCTGTCACGACAATCGGATTTTGGCCATTTGGCCGGTGCTGTCTTGTCAACGATCGCTTCGGGCTCCTCCAAAATCTGTGTTGTGGCGCGAAACGCGGTGGCCATTTCGGCGTCGCGGGTCGTGTTATCGCTGGCATCTGGACTGACTTAGGAGACGGACGATGCAGAAGGGCACCGTCAAATGGTTCAACCCGACCAAAGGCTACGGGTTCATCAAACCAGCAACGGGCGACAAGGATGTCTTCGTCCACATTTCGGCAGTTGAACGTGCGGGCCTGCGTACGCTCAATGAAGGTCAGGTGGTCGAGTATGAACTGGTCACAAACCGTGGCAGGACTTCGGCGGAAAATCTGAAAGTTGCGTGAGCCGATCCGGGTTCGCCCGGTTTTTGTAGCCCCTGGATGCGAATCTGGGGGTTTTGTTTTGTGTTTGAAAGATTTCAGCGCACCGCGCCGGGCTCGAGCTTTGTCCGGCCTTCCGCCACCATGCGAAGCGCCTGCGGATAGATGCGGTGCTCGACTTCCAGGACGCGTTCCGCCAAGCTCTCTTCGCTGTCGCCGTCGCGCACCGAAACCGAGGCCTGCAACACGATCGGACCGGAATCCATTTCCGGCACCACGAAATGGACGGTCGCGCCGTGTTCCCGCACTCCGGCTTCGAGGGCGCGGCGATGAGTATGCAGGCCCTTGAACTGCGGCAGCAGCGCGGGATGAATATTGAGCATGCGGCCGCTCCAGCGCCGCACGAAGTCCGGCGTCAACAGCCGCATGAAACCGGCCAGGCAGATGAGATCGATTCGGTGAGTCTGCAGTTGCGCATCGAGCGCCTGCTCGAAGGCCGCGCGATCGTCTTTGAACGGCCGATGATCGACGGTGGCGGTCGCGATGCCGGCTTGGCGCGCATAGGCGAGGCCGGCGGCACCAGGGTTGTTCGATAGGACGAGAACGATCGCGGCGGGGTAATCGGCCGCCTTGGCGGCTTCGATCAACGCCACCATGTTGGAGCCGCGGCCGGAAATCAGAACGGCGACGCGCTTTTTTTCGGCGCGCTGTTCGGTCATCCCGTCACCCGGCAAGATCGAGTCGTCCGCGAAATTGAACTTTGGGATCGCCGCTGCCTTTGACCACTTCGCCGAGCCGCACGACCGTTTCACCCTTGGCGGCAAACTGCGCGCACGCGGCGTCGGTTCCTTCCGCATCCAGGATCGCGATCATGCCGATGCCGCAATTGAAGGTGCGCAGCATTTCCATTTCGCCGATCTTGCCCGTGGCGGAGAGCCATTTGAACACCGGGGGCACCGGCACGCGGTCAAGCTCGACCTCGACCGAAAATCCGCGCGGCAGGACGCGGGGAATATTATCGACGAAGCCGCCGCCGGTGATATGCGCGAGCGCCTTGACGGCCTTAGTATTGCGGATCGCGGCGAGGCAGGACTGCACATAGAGCCGGGTCGGCGTCAGCAGCGCTTCGCCGAGCGTGCGCGAAGGCTCGAAGGGTGCCGGTGCGGCCCAACCGAGTCCGGCGTCGGCGACGACCTTGCGGACCAGCGAATAGCCATTCGAATGCGCGCCCGACGAGGCGAGGCCGACGACAACATCGCCAGCCGAAATACCCGCACGAGGAAGGATATCGGCACGTCCCACAGCGCCCACGGCAAAACCCGCGAGATCATATTCGCCGGGCTGATAGAGCCCCGGCATCTCGGCTGTTTCGCCGCCAATCAGCGCACAGCGTACCTGCCGGCAGGCTGCAGCGACGCCGGCAACCACGGCCGCGCCTGTGGCCGGGTCGAGTTTGCTGCAGGCAAAGTAGTCGAGAAAGAACAACGGCTCGGCGCCCTGGACGACGAGATCGTTGACTGACATCGCGACGAGATCGATCCCGATCGTGTCGTGACGCCCGGTCTCGATCGCGATCTTGACCTTGGTGCCGACGCCGTCGGTCGCCGCCACCAGGATCGGGTCCTTAAAGCCGGCGGCCGCAAGATCAAACAGGCCGCCGAAGCCGCCGATTTCGGCATCGGCGCCGGGCCGCGCAGTGCCGCGGACCAGCGGCTTGATCAATTCCACCATGCGGTTGCCGGCGTCGATATCGACGCCCGCGGCCGCGTAGCGCGCCTCATCCACGAGAGCCACCAGTTCGCCTAGAGGATCGTCGCTCCCCGGCTCGGGGAGATTTGCTTGGCGCCTCGGTACGGCGGAATCGCTGGGTGTGCAAGCGCGCGCCGGGCTATATAATTGACAAGGGGAGGCGTGCCGTGACTTCGGGTCTATTCGATGACGGCAGGTTAGTGCCGAATTCGGTCCAGCCCGGCGCGCGGGAGCGGGGCAGGGCGCGCACGGAGCCGGGGCGCAGTTTGAGCATTCCCAATCTCATAACCTTAGGACGCATTCTCCTGGTGCCGGTCGTGGTCTGGTCAATCATATCGGGAGAGATGCTCGCTTCTTTTTCGCTGTTCCTGGTGGCCGGGATCAGCGATGCAGTCGATGGCTTCCTCGCCAAGCGCTTCCACATGGCGAGTGAGCTTGGCGCTTATCTCGATCCGCTCGCCGATAAGGCGTTGCTGATGTCGATCTATGTGGCGCTCGGCATCTCCAGAGCGCTGCCGATTTCGCTGGTCATCCTGGTCGTTTCGCGCGACATCATGATCATCAGCGGATTTATGCTCTCCTGGCTGGTCAATAAGCCGATGCCGGTGCGGCCGCATCCGGTGTCAAAGCTGAACACGGTGATGCAAATCTTGCTGGCAGCGTTTGTGCTGGCCGAGCGAAGCTTTGGTTTCCATGTGGCGTGGCTGGAAGTAACCGGCATTGTCCTGGTGGCCATCTTGACCTTGCTGTCGATCAGCTTCTATCTCGCCGAGTGGTTCCGACATATGAACTCGTTCGGGGCCGGGCACTGATCGCCCGAGTTTGAGAGTGCGTGCCATGCCCTCCCGTCCGCGCCAGCTTGCGCTTGCACTCGATCACGTCGAGAGCTATGCGCGCGACGATTTCTTGTCCGGGCCGGGTAACTCGGCGGCGCTCACCTTGATTGAGAGCTGGCCCGATTGGCCGGCCAATGCGGTTGCGCTGATCGGGCCGGAGGGCTCCGGCAAGTCGCATCTCGCCTCGATCTGGGCGGCGGCATGTGGCGCGCGCACGATGTCGGGCCGCGCGCTCGGCGAAAGCGATTTGCTTGCCTGCCTGGCAACCGGTGCGCTCGTGGTTGAGGAGGCGGCCGCTGCGGACCAGCGTGCGCTGTTTCACCTGCTCAATCTGGCGCGCGAGGAAGACTCCTTCCTCTTGCTGACGGCGCGCGCGGCGCCGACGCTCTGGCCTGTCATCATCGCTGATCTCGTCTCGCGCCTTCGCGCCCTCCCGGTGATCGCACTCCAAGTGCCGGACGACGCGATGCTGCGCGGCGTGATCATCAAGCTTGCCGCCGACCGTCAGCTCGAACTCGACGAAAGCGTGGTGCGCTATCTGCTAAGCCATATCGAGCGTTCATTTGCGGCGGCGCGCGCGGCCGTGATCGCGCTTGATAACGAGGCGCTGCGGCAGAGGCGTCCGGTCACTCGCGCCCTCGCCGCCGAACTGTTTCGTGACGCCGGATAGGAGGCTTGACGGTGTAGTGTCCCGCCTCGTTATCTGTCAGTCCAACTAACCGCCGGTCCAAGTCATAGAAATGTTACTAAGGGAGGCGATCATCGCCATTGAGGAGGTCAGGTTGGATATGGCGGACCGTGGCCAAGCTACTGTCCTAGCAATGGAATCTGGCGCCGTGCGGCGGCTGGAGGAGGTTGCGCGCCCGGCCGAACCGGCGCTTTCCGCAAGCCCCGACCGCTTCATCAACCGGGAACTGTCGTGGCTCAACTTTAACCGCCGCGTCCTGGAGGAATCGGCCAATGGCGGGCATCCGCTGCTCGAACGGCTGAAATTCCTCTCCATCTCCGCCAACAACCTCGATGAATTCTTCATGGTGCGCGTCGCCGGTCTCGGCGCCCAGGTCAGGGCCGGGATCGCGGAGAAGAGCCCCGAAGGCCTGACGCCGGCGGAGCAGCTTGCCCGCATTGCCGAAGCCGTATCGCTGCTTGTCGCCGACCAGCAGGCACAGTGGCGCGAATTGCGGGCAGCGCTCGCAGGGGTTGGCATCGTCCTGGTCGACGGCGCCGACGTCACCAAGGCGGAGAAGGCGTGGCTGGAAGATTACTTCCTGGCGCACGTGTTTCCGCTGTTGACGCCGCTCGCCATCGACCCCGCGCATCCGTTCCCGTTCATCCCCAATCTGGGTTCGACGATCGCGCTGCAGCTTGCGCGCTCCAAAGACGGCAAGGCCATGAACGCGCTGATCCGCATGCCCTTGCGGATCGAGCGTTTCATTCGCCTGCCGCACGGTGCCGACGGCGGCCCGGTACGGCTGATTTCCATCGAGGGCGCCACCAGCCTGTTCATCGGCAAGCTGTTCCCAGGTTACGCGGTGAAGGGCGTCGGTGCCTTTCGGGTCATTCGCGACTCCGAAGTGGAAATCCTCGAAGAGGCCGAGGATCTGGTGCGGCTGTTCGAGACAGCGCTCAAGCGCCGGCGCCGCGGCATTGTCATCCGGCTCGACATCGAAGCCTCAATGCCGGCAGAACTGCAGACCTTCGTGCAGCGCGCGCTCGCCGCGACCGATGAGAGCGTGTTCGAGGTGGACGGCGTGCTGGCGCTCAATGAAATGGCGCAGCTCGCCAACCTCAACCGGCCCGACCTCGAATTCGTGCCCTACACGCCGCGCTATCCCGAGCGCGTGCGCGACCATGGCGGCGACTGCTTCGCCGCCATCCACCAAAAGGATTTCATCGTCCATCATCCCTACGAATTGTTCGACGTGGTGGTGAATTTCCTGCAGCAGGCGGCGCGCGATCCGGACGTGGTGGCGATCAAACAGACGCTGTACCGCACCTCGGCCGACTCTCCGATCATCAAGGCGCTGGCCGAAGCCGCCGAAGCCGGCAAGTCCGTTACCGCGGTAGTCGAGCTCAAGGCGCGGTTCGACGAGGAGGCCAATATCCGCTGGGCGCGCGATCTCGAACGCGCCGGCGTGCAGGTCGTGTACGGCTTCATCGAGCTGAAGACCCACGCCAAGCTTTCGCTGGTGGTGCGTCGCGAGGGCGCCGAGCTGATCTCCTACGTTCACGTCGGCACCGGCAATTACCATCCGGTGACGGCGCGCATTTACACCGACCTGTCGTACTTCACGTGTGATCCCGCGATCGGGCGCGACGTTGCGCATATCTTCAATTACATCACCGGCTATGCGAATCCGGTCGGTCTCGAACGCATGGCGGTGTCGCCGCTCAATTTGCGCAAGCGGATCGCCGCCCACATCGACGAGGAAATTGCCCACGCCAAGGCCGGGCGCCCTGCCGCCATCTGGATGAAGATGAACGCGCTGGTCGATCCCGACATCATCGACGCGCTCTATCGCGCGTCCGCGGCCGGCGTTTCGATCGAGCTCGTGGTGCGCGGCATCTGCTGCCTGCGCCCAGGGCTCCCGGGCCTGTCGGAGAATATCCGCGTCAAGTCGATCGTCGGCCGCTTTCTGGAACACGGCCGCATCTATTGCTTCGGCACCGGTCACGGTCTGCCGCACCCGAAGGCCGCGGTCTACATTTCGTCGGCCGACATGATGCCGCGCAACCTCGACCGGCGGGTCGAGGCGCTCTGTCCCATTCTCAATCCCACCGTGCACGAGCAGGTGCTCGATCAGATCATGGTGGCGAATTTAAAGGACAACGAGCAGAGCTGGGTTTTCCTGCCGGACGGCTCCACGTCGCGCATGAGGCCCGGGCCGGGTGAAGAGGTGTTCAACGCGGCCTCCTATTTCATGACCAATCCGAGCCTGTCCGGCCGGGGCAAGTCGCCTAAGGATGAGGTCCCCCGGTTGCGGCGCCCGGAGCGCAAGTAAACTGGCTGTGGTCAGGCAGTGATCAGCCTTGCCGAATTGGGTAATCCGGCGCCGGTCCGCTGGATGGGTCCTGACACCATGAACCGCCGCGAAGACGATGCCCAGGGACGCCTCGATGACGGGCCGCCGATTGCCGTCATCGATATCGGCTCGAACTCGGTGCGGCTCGTGGTCTATGAGGGGCTGACGCGCAGCCCGACGCCGCTGTTCAACGAGAAGGCGCTGTGCGGACTGGGCCGGGAGGTGCAGTCCACCGGGCTGCTTGCCGCCGACGCGGTCGAGCACGCGCTCGCCACGCTCAAGCGCTTCAGCGCGCTGTGCGCCACCATGGGTGCCAAGAAGGTTCTGGCCATCGCCACAGCCGCTTGCCGTGACGCCCGCAATGGGCGCGCTTTCGTCAGGCTCGCGGAAAAAACCATTGGAGCGCCTATCGAGGTGCTCACCGGCGGACGCGAAGCCGAACTGACCGCGCTTGGTGTGATTTCCGGCGTGCACCGGGCCGACGGCGTCGTCGGCGACCTCGGCGGCGGCTCGCTCGAACTGGTCGACGTGCGCGGCACCCGTGCGCGGCACGGGGTCACCCGGCCGCTCGGCGGCCTCGCGCTGGCCGATATCTCGTCGAAGTCGATCAAGAAGGCGGAAAAGTTCGTCAAGAAGACGCTGTCCGCGTTGCCGGTGCTCAAGGGCTGCGAGCACCGTAACTTTTACGCGGTCGGCGGCACTTGGCGGTCGCTGGGCCGGCTGCATATGCGCCAAACCGGCTATCCGCTGCACGTGATGCACGGCTACGCGATACCCGCCGCCGAGGCGCTGGAATTCGCCAAGCTGTTGCACCGCGTCGACGTCGAAACACTGTCCGACATCGAGGTGGTGGCGAGCGCGCGGCGCCCGCTGTTGCCTTATGCGGCGCTGGTGCTTGAATACATCCTGCGCGTCGGCAAGCCGCGGCAGGTGGTGTTCTCGGCGCTCGGCGTGCGCGAGGGGTTGCTCTATTCGCTGCTCAAGCAGCGCGAAAAGGAGAAGGACGCGCTGATCGAAGCGGCGCGCGGGCTCAATCAGCTGCGTTCGCGCTCGCCGCGCCACGGCGAAGAGCTGATTGGCTGGACCGATCGCTTCATGTCGTCGTCCGGGCTCGACGAGACCGCGGAAGAGCGGAGGCTGCGGCACGCGGCCTGTTTGCTCGCCGATATCGGCTGGCGCGCGCATCCCGATTATCGCGGCGAACAGTCGCTCAACATCATCGCTCACGCCGGCTTTTCCGCCATCGACCACGCCGGGCGCGCTTATCTGGCGCTCTCGGTGTTTTACCGCCACGTGGGAATGGTGATGGAGGACGAACTGTCGCCGCGGCTGCGCGAACTGGCCTCGACCCGCATGATCGACCGCGCCCGCGTCCTCGGCGCGGCGCTGCGGCTCGCCTACGTCATCTCCGCGGCGATGCCCGGCGTGCTGCCCAAGACGACGCTTGCCGTCGAGCGCCACCGGCTGGCCTTGCGGCTCAAGGGCGAATGCGCGCCGCTCGGCGGTGAACGCGTGCTCGCCCGGCTGCGCTCGCTCGCCCGCCTGATCGGCCGCGAGCCGGTGATGCTGTTGGGGTGAGAGTTTTCGAGGGAATTGCGTATTCGCTCACCACTCGCCGGAGGTCGCTGCGCGAATGGCGGATGGCATCGCGCGTTATTCCGAACTATCTTGTACGGGTGGCCTTGAGCCGCGAGAGAGAGCCCGGATGAACTACCAGGAAATAATAACCATCGAAGAAGGCAAGCGCGGCGGGCGTCCCTGCGTGCGCGGACTGCGAATAACGGTCGCTGACGTGCTCGGCTGGCTCGCGGCTGGACTTTCCCACGAGCAGATTCTTGCGGATTACCCCGAACTGACTGAAAACGATATCCGCGCCTGCCTATCTTACGCAGCGGATCGCGAGCGGCGCCTCGTTACCTCCGCGAAATGAAGCTTCTGTTTGACGAAAATCTGAGTTTCAGAACTCTGTCAACGGCTCGGCGACGTATTCCCTCATTCCAGCCAAGTTCGAATTGTCGATCTTGCCCGCGCGGACGATCGCTTTATTTGGGAATACGCTGGCAAGAATGGCTTCGTGATTGTTTCGCTCGACGCAGATTTCGCGGAGAGGGCTGCGCTTTTGGGCCCGCCGCCGAAGGTGCTCTGGCTCAGGTGCGGGAACCGATCGACCGAGTACGTTGAACGCCTGCTCCGGTCCCACATGGAAGCCATCGCAACATTCGAATATGACAGCGCAGCGTGCCTGGAAATCTATTGAGCGTCAGTTCGACAGAGTGGAATGCTTTATCAGCGATTGTCTCCCACCTCGCGGGAGAATCTAGCCCCGCTCCACTGAGCGTTGCCGCGGAAGTTCAAAGCGTTGTCCGCGTATCGCATTCCACCTAGATTTCCGTCGCTGTCGGACGCTTGGGGCTCTATGCCGGCGATCTGGCACAAACGTCGCTAACGGTGACACTGCAGAGGAATGAGGCGTTGTCACAGTCTCAATCGATTCACTTGGCGGCCGATCTTTCGTTTCTCCATACCGATTACCTCTGGCGCATGCCCGGTTCCTG
Organism: uncultured Alphaproteobacteria bacterium; assembly: GCA_963729965.1. Classification (GTDB taxonomy): domain Bacteria; phylum Pseudomonadota; class Alphaproteobacteria; order Rhizobiales; family Xanthobacteraceae; genus BOG-931. The sequence continues at coordinate 285,660 of CAVSPX010000014.1, read as the reverse complement.
GGTCGGCTATCCCTATTACGGCAGTTCTGAGTTTTACGAAGACATCGCCCGCATTGCCGAGCGCGGCGTCATGGACATGCTGTTTTTCGGCGACACCGGCGGAACGTCCGAGGATTACGGCGGCAACCACGAAGCGGTCGTGCGCTACGGGGCGAAATGGCCGCGTCACGACATGACGCCGATGATTCCGTTGATGGCCAAGGCAGCCTCCGGCGTGGGCTTCGCCCTGACCTTGTCGACCACCTATCATCACCCCTTCCACTGCGCGCGGCTGTTCAACGCACTCGATCACGTGACGCGCGGCCGCATCGCCTGGAATGCCGTGACGTCAGCCTACAAGAACGAAGCGGCGAATTACGGCTTCGACGACATGATGGATCACGACGAACGCTATGTCCGCGCCCAGGAATTCCTCGATGTGGCGTTCAAATTGTGGGACAGCGTCGAGCCGGACGCCCTCGTGCTCGATCGCCAGAACGGCATCTACGCTGATCCAAACAAGATTCACCGGATCGACCATCGCGGCCGCTATTTCAACGTCCGCGGCCCGCTGCCGGCATTGCCGTCGCCGCAGCGCCGGCCGGTCGTAATTCAGGCCGGTCTGTCCGGACCCGGAATGAACCTTGCGGCCACCTATGCGGAGTTGCAATTCAGCACGCGGCGGACGCTGCCGAGCATGAAACAGCACCGCCAGGCGCTCGATGCGGCGCTCGCCGGCGTCGGGCGCAAGCCCCGCGACATCGGTATTCTATGGTCGATCCGCGTTCAGGTCGCCGAATCCGATGCCGATGCCGAGGAGAAGGAGCGGCGCTATCTCGACGCCATTCCGCCGGAGGCCGGACTTGTCGAAATGTCGGCCCAGTATGGCGTCGACTTTTCGACGGCCAAGCGCGGCATGCGCCTGGCGGATTTCGCCGACGAAGCGCGCGCGCAAAAGGGCAATCTCGGCAGTTTCGAAGAACTGCTCAAGACAACCGATCCCAACCAGTCTCTGCAGGCATTCGCGCGCCGTTTTCTGGTCGATCGCATATTGGTCGCGGCCGGAACGCCCAAGAAGATCGCCGACACGTTGGAGCAGCTGCATTTCGAGACGGGCGCCAACGGCGGCTTCATACTGGGCCGGGGCTATACGGCGATGGACAACATCCGGGAGTTTGTCGAATACGTGGTCCCGGAACTGCAGCGGCGCGGGCTCGCAAAAAAGAAATATGCGGGCGCGACGCTGCGCGAAAATCTCAACGCGTAACGGGTGCCGCAAAGCCCGGTTGACAAGCGCGGAAACTAAGTGTGGCCTGTTCCTTGCTTATCTAGCCCGCAACGACGAATGTGAGAAAATCCAATGAACTCTCGAGAAATTCGCCCGAGTGCAATGACACGGCGCCGGATGATCAAACAGTCGGGGCTCGCCGCGGGTGCGCTGGCGTTTTTCGCCAAGTCTCCGGCCGTTTGGGCCGCGAGTCCGCTCAAGCCGGTTAACCTGACGCTGGATTGGATCTACCAAGGCCCCAACGCCGGCTTCATGCTTGCGAAGGACAAGGGCTTTTATCGTGACGCCGGCCTCGACGTGGCGCTCACTCCGGGAAAAGGTTCGGTCAGTACGGCGCAGTTGGTCGCGAGCCGAGCGACGCAGTTCGGCTTCTGCGACGGCTTCGTGATCGGTAGCGGCGTGGCCAAGGGCATGGGCCTGCGCAGTGTCGGCAGCATCTATCGCCGGAATCCGGCCGCCGTGATTGTGCTGGCCGATTCCGGCATCAACGTTCCGAAGGACCTTGAAGGCAAGAACGTCGCGATCACGGCCGGCAGCGCGCAATTCCAGCAGTGGCCGGCTTTTCTCAAGGGCGCCGGTGTTGACGCGGCAAAAATCCAGGTGGTGAATTTGGATCCGGCGGGTGTCGGCGCGGCGTTAATCAGCGGCCGGGTTCCCGCCATCGCGGGATTTGCCCAAGGCTACGTGCCTACGGTCGAGATCCGGGGCAAGAAACCAACACGCATCTTCTGGTATGCCGATTACGGCGTCACTGTCGTCAGCAATTCGATTATCGTCCACAATGATCTTCTCAAGAGCGATCCCGACCTGGTCAAGGCTTTTGTCACGCCGACCATCAAGGGCTTCCTCTACGGAAGAAAAAATCCGGATGAAGCCGTCGCTGCCGTGAAAAAGTATCTGCCGACGGTCGATCCGGCGATCACGCGACGCGAGCTGGAATTGTCGTGGAAGACCTGGGTGACCCCTAATACCCGGGACAAGCCCCTTGGCTGGGCCGCCGCGGCGGATTGGGCCGATACCGTCAGCGTGCTCAAGCAATACGGCGGGGTTTCTACCCCGCTCGATGCGCATTCGCTCTATACGAATGACTACGTTCCGGCCGGCGCCGAATTCGTCCCGCCGCAGCAAGCCTAGACGAACCATGTCTGTCGAAGCCCTCGCCGAGCATCGCCGAAAGCACACAATGAATTCGACCGCAGCGCACCCGCTGTCAGGCCGCTCGCGCCGTGATGTTCTGAAACTCGCTGCCGGCTCCGGTGCGCTGGTGGCTTCCAGCGGCGGCGCGCGGGCGCAGGCGCCCTATCCGTCGCGGCCGGTGCATGTGCTGCTCGGCTTTGCCGCCGGCGGATCATCCGACGTGATCGGCCGCCTGATGTGCCAATGGCTGTCGGAGAAGCTTGGCAAGCCGTTTGTATTCGACAACCGGCCCGGGGCCGGCAGCAATATCGCCACCGAATTCGTCGCGCGAGAGCAGCCGGACGGCTATTCGCTGTTGTGGTGCACGTCCGCCAACGCCATCAACGCAACGCTCTACCAGCACCTGAATTTCAATTTCATTCGCGACTTCGCTCCTGTCGCGGGCGCGTTTCGCGTGCCCAATGTCCTCGAAGTGCATCCTTCGGTTCCTGTCACCACCGTTCCGGAATTCATTGCCTATGCCAAAGCCAATCCCGGGAAGCTCAACTTTGCCTCAGGCGGCATCGGCGCCACGCAGCATCTCGCCGCCGAATTGTTTCAGTCCATGACCGGCGTGCAAATGCGCCATGTGCCGTACCGCGGCTCGGCGCCGGCGTTGATCGATCTGCTCAGCGGGCAGGTCCAGGTCATGTTCGACCTTGTGCCGGCCTCGATCGGCTATATCCGCGCCGGCAAGCTGCGCGCCCTGGCCGTCACCACCGCGACGCGGTCGGCGGCGCTGCCGAATTTGCCGACGATCGGTGAATTCGTGCCGGGCTACGAGGCCAGTACCTGGAACGGGGTCACAGTGCCGAAAAATACCTCCGTGGGAGTAATCGACAGACTGAACGGCACGATCAATGCCGGCTTGGCCGATGCAAATATCAAGGCGCGCCTCGCCGATCTCGGAGCGACGCCGCTTGTCCTGTCGCCCGCCGAATTCGGCAAAGTCCTCGTCAACGAAACCGCCAAATGGGCGAAGGTGATCAAGTTTGCCGGCATCAAGGCCGGCTGAGCCGTCACCCCCGCTCCACCGTCTCGACTTTGTTGCGCTCGATGGCGAGCGCGAGCTTGCCGTGCTTGAGCGCCAGCGCCTTGTCGCCAAACAGCTCGCGGCGCCAGCCCTTGAGCGCGGGCACGTCGGCCTTGTCGCTGGCGGCGATGCGCTCCAGATCGTCGACTGTGGCGATCACCTTGGCGGCGACGTGATGCTGCTCCGAAATCATGCGCAGCAGCACCTTCAGGAGTTCGACCACGGCGCCGCCGTTCGCCGCCTGCGGCGGGCGTTGCTGCAGCGGCAGCGTTTTCGGATCGCGCGCCAAGCCACGCTCCACCGCGGCGATAATCGCCTCGCCCCAGCGCGAACGCTCGAAGCCTTTGGGCAGCGACCGCAAGTGCGCGAGCTTGTCGGGGCTGGTCGGCGCGTGCATGGCGATATCGCCGATGGCCTCGTCCTTGATAACGCGGGCGCGGGGCACGTCACGGGTCTGCGCCTCGCGCTCGCGCCACGCCGCGACTTCGATCAGCACCGCCAGCTCCTTCGGCTTGCGCACGCGGGTGCGCAGCCGCTGCCAGGCGTTGTCCGGCTCCATGCGGTAGGTGTCGGGCGAGGTGAGCACGCCCATCTCGTCCTCGACCCAGTCGGCGCGCCCGCGCCGCTTGAGATCCTCGACCAGCGCCACATACACGTCGCGCAGATGCGTCACGTCGGAAATCGCGTAGCGCAGCTGCGCTTCGGACAGTGGCCGCCGCGACCAGTCGGTGAAGCGGTGCGATTTGTCGAGCGTATCCCCGGTGATGCGGGCCACCAGCTGATCGTAGGAAATCGAATCGCCATAGCCGAGCACCATGGCGGCGACCTGCGTATCGAAGATCGGATGCGGAATGAGCTTGGCGGCGTGCCAGACGATTTCGATGTCCTGCCGTGCGGCATGGAACACCTTCATCACCGTCTCGTTCGCCATTAGCGCGTAGAACGGCGCGAGATCGATGCCGGGCGCCAGTGCGTCAATGACAACCGCTTCGTCGGTGGACGCCATCTGCGCGACGCACAACAGCGGATAGTAGGTGGTCTCGCGCAGGAACTCCGTGTCGATGGTGACGAACGGATAGGCAGCCATCCGCTGGCACGCGGCGGCGAGTTCCGCTGTCGTGGTGATCGGGTGCATCGGCGGCGTGTTCGTAGAATTGAGCGCCACGGTCATGGGGGGAGTGTGTTCAGGTCGGGCGCCTGTGGCAAGGCCCGAAATTGCCGGTGACCCGATCAAACGCTGCGCATTTTCCGCATGATCAAACGATGCTCGATCGAATTGATGAACTCCCACGGGCTGGGGAATTCGCCCACGGGCACTTCGATCAGGGTCGGCCCGTCGCGGTAGGCAAACGCACGCCGCAGCGCAGTGCGCAGTTCCTCCGGACTTCGCGCCCGCACGGCCTCAGCGCCAAAGCTTTTGCCGAAGGCGACGAAATCGGGGTTGAGGAGGTCGCTGGCGATCAGGTGGTTGCCGAAGCGCTCTTTTTGGATGCGCCGCACGTTGCCGTAGGCGCCGTCGTTGAATACCACCGTGACCAGCGGAATGCGGTGCCGCATCGCGGTCGCCATTTCGGTTGCGGTGAACATGAAGCCGCCGTCGCCGCAGATGGCGACGACCGGCACATCGGAGCGGGCGTGCTGCGCGCCCAGCGCCGTGGCAAAGCCGAGCCCCAGCGGGTCCTGAAAGCCGGGCGAAATGTAGGTGCGCGGTTTGTAGACCGGGTAGGCCACACGCGCGGCAAAAACCATTTGCGTGATGTCTTCGACGAAGATGCCGTCCTCCGGCAGCTCGTCGCGGATCGCCTCGAGATAGGCGATCTGCGGCGCGATTTTTTCGAAGCGCTTGCGCCACACCGCCTGGCGCCCCTGCATCTCGGCCTTGCGCGTCGCCCGCTTTGAGTTATGCGCGGGCAATTCGGCGAGCAGGCTCTGCAGGATGGGTTTGGCGTCGCCGGTCAGCGCCACGGCCGGTTTGTGCAGGCGGTTATGCTCCTTCGGGTCGGCATCGATGCGCACGATCTTCAGATTGCGATCCATGCCCCACTGCCGGAACTGAATGAGCAGCCGCGTGCCGATGGCGAGCACCACGTCGGCCTCGCCCCAGAGATCGCGGCCGAGTGGCAGCGTGACGGAAAACGGATCGCGGCCGTCGAGCACGCCGCGGCCGCGGCGAAAGGCAAGCACCGGAGCCTGCAGCATGGCCGAGAGGGCGGTGACCTCCTCCGAGGAGTCCTGCGCGCCGCCGCCGCAGATGATCAGCGGCCGTTTGGCGCCGCCGAGCAATTTGGCCGCCTTGCGGATCGCGTCGCGGTCGATCTTGGGGGCCCGAACGGGCAGGGGACCTTGCAGCGTCACCTGACCGGCCCTGCCCCATATATCCATCGGGCATTCGAGCACAGCCGGCCCGGGGCGGCCGCTGCGCATGGTGCGGAGCGCGCGCGCCGCCGCCGGCGAGGCCTGCTCGGGCTTGCGGATCAGCTCGACATGACCGGCGATCCGTTTGACGACGCCCTCCTGATCGCGGATTTCATGTAGCTGGCCGAGATCGCGGCCGATATCGGCATCGGGAATCTGGCCCACGAGGCCGAGCACCGGCGCGTTGGTGGCGAATGCGGTCAGCAGCGCCGCCCCGGCATTGAGCAGGCCCGGCCCTGGCACCACCGCGAAGGCCTGCGGCTTGCCGGTTGCCAGCGCTGCGCCGAGCGCCATATAGGCGGCACCCTGCTCGTGGCGCGGGTGCACGGTGCGCAGCCGGTCGGAAAACTTGAACAGCGCCTCGAACAGCAGGTCATTCTGCACGCCCGGCAGGGCATAGATGGTGTCGAGGCCGTGGCCGATCAGCGTGGCGACGACGGCTTCGGCTGAAGTCATGAGTTCGGCTTGGGCAGCTGCCGGTTTCTTCCGTTTCTTGGGCATCTCGTTGCGCGTCCTCGCTCCCTCGTCGTGGTGTCACTGTGCAGATTGCCGCGCGCCTGTCGAGGCAGCGGGGACGTCCAGCCCCCTCAAGGCGCGGCAAACGCTTGACAAATCGCCGAGGGTCCTGTGGTTGTGCGCCACCTTTCACCCCCTTGGCGGAATTGAGCATGCATCGCTACCGCACCCATACCTGCGGCCAACTTCGCGCCGGCGATATCGGCGCTGAAGTCCGGCTTTCGGGCTGGTGCCATCGCATTCGCGACCATGGCGGTGTGCTGTTCATCGACCTGCGCGACCACTATGGGCTCACGCAGGTGGTGGCCGATCCGGACAGCCCGGCGTTTAAGATCGCCGAAACGCTGCGCTCGGAATGGGTGGTGCGGGTCGACGGCAAGGTGCGCAGGCGGCCAGACGGCACCGATAATCCCGAACTGCCGACCGGCGCGGTCGAAGTCTATGTGCGCGAGATCGAGGTGCTGGGGCCGGCGGCTGAACTGCCGATGCCGGTGTTCGGCGACCAGGAATATCCCGAGGACATCCGGCTCAAATACCGCTTCCTCGATCTGCGCCGCGAGCGGCTGCACAACAACATCATGCTGCGCGGCCAGATCATCGATTCGATCCGGCGGCGCATGAAGGAGCAGGGCTTCTTCGAATTCCAGACGCCGATCCTGACCGCCTCGTCGCCCGAGGGCGCGCGCGACTATCTGGTGCCGTCGCGGCTGCATCCGGGAAAGTTCTATGCGCTGCCGCAGGCGCCGCAGCAGTTCAAACAGCTGATCATGGTGTCGGGCTTCGATCGCTATTTTCAGATCGCGCCGTGCTTTCGCGACGAGGACGCGCGCGCCGACCGCTCGCCGGGAGAATTCTATCAGCTCGATCTGGAAATGAGTTTCGTCACCCAGGACGACGTGTTCGCCGCTGTCGAGCCGGTGATCCGCGGCGTGTTCGAGGAATTTGCCGGCGGCAAGCCGGTGACAAAGGAATTTCCGCGCATTCCCTACCGCGAGGCGATCGAGAAATACGGCAGCGACAAGCCCGATCTGCGCAATCCGATCGCCATGGCGAACGTGTCGGAGATTTTCCGCGGCTCCGGCTTCAAGGTTTTCGCGCGCATTCTCGAAGGCAGCGCCAAGGCCGCGGTGTGGGCGATCCCGGCGCCGGGCGGCGGTTCGCGCGCATTCTGCGACCGCATGAATTCCTGGGCGCAGGGCGAGGGCCAGCCCGGGCTCGGCTACATCATTTTCGCCGCGGATGGCGGCGTGATCGTCGGCCGCGGTCCTGTTGCCAGCAATATCGGCCCCGAGCGCACCGAGACTTTGCGCACGCGGCTCGGCTTGAAAGACGGTGACGCCGCGTTCTTCGTCGCCGGCGAGCCGCAGACGTTTTACAGATTTGCCGGCGCGGCGCGCACCAAGGTGGCTGAAGAACTCGGTTTGATCGACAAGGATCGCTTCGAGCTCTGCTGGATCGTCGACTTTCCGATGTACGAGTGGAATGAGGAGGAGAAGAAGATCGACTTCTCCCACAACCCGTTTTCCATGCCTAATCTGCCCGCCGAGGAATTCATCGCGCTCGACGCCGCCGACCGCGATAAAATCCTCGGCATCAAGGCGATCCAGTACGACATCGTCTGTAATGGCGTGGAGCTGTCCTCCGGCGCAATCCGCAATCACCGTCCCGACGTGATGAAGAAGGCGTTCGCCATCGCCGGCTACGACGAGACGGTGCTGGAGCAGAAATTCGGCGGCATGCTGCATGCGCTGTCGCTCGGCGCGCCGCCGCATGGCGGCATAGCGCCCGGCATCGACCGCATCGTCATGCTGCTGTGCGGCGAGGAAAACCTGCGCGAAGTCGTGCTGTTCCCGATGAACCAGCGCGCCGAGGACTTGATGATGGGCGCACCGTCGGAAGCGACGGCCAAGCAGCTGCGCGAACTGCACATCCGCCTCGCCACGCCCGGCCCGGGCTGATCGCGGCACGCGTCTCTTCATTCCGCCGCTGTCCTGATCGGATCGTCGTCCAACGCGGTGAGGATCGCGGGGAACTGCCCGCGCATGCGTTTCCAGCGCATCAGGCGGAGAATGAGACGCAACTCCGCGAGAACGTCGAGCGACAGACTGTTGCCGCGGCCGAAGGCGCGCGCGATCTGAAACGCCTTGCGCTCGGCGCGCCACCAGCGCTCGGCGAGGCCGATGGCGGCGTCGAGGCTTTTGCCGCGCAGCAGCTCCGCGCGGGCGGAAAACCGCGCCCGCACCGCCGGGTGCTGCGGGCCGCGCCGCCACGTCTGCTCGAACTCGTAGCTTGAAGGCGTTGATGGCTGCCGCTTCATCAAAGGCGGCGCCGATCTCCGCCAGCGCCGCGTCCATGGCGCTGGCGCCCCCTGCGCGGGCGACTGCCCCGGCGCGGCGGGCACGTTCGCGGTCGAACCGGCTGCGCGGCCATGGCGGCATGGTGTTCCCGTTGGTGCGAAGCGGTCTTCGCGATCGGCGCGCATTGGCGCAGCGCCGGAACACGTCACCGCATGACGTATCTTAAACAGAGACATTTGTCAATATTTGTAACCGAATCGGCACCGCGCCGTGACGCGCGCAAGGACTCATGGCGCACCATGCGCGCCATGATTTGCGCCAGCGGAAATCGAAAATCGGGATATCGGGAGGCCGCTGCGTCGGCCGGCGGCGGCCTAGAACAGCTTGAGGCAGCAGAGCACTTTGCCGAACACTTCCAGCTCGTTGAGCGCGATTTCCTCGCTCGGATGGGTCGGATTGTCGGAAATGATTTTGACCCGCGTCGGTCGCGACGAGCGCAACAGTTGCAGCCGCTTGACCACGATGCAGCCGAACGCATCGCGGATCGCGTAGAGCCCATCGGGGGTCGGCGTCTTGTGGCCGGTATCGACGATGACGCGTTCGCCGGACGCGATCGTCGGGCTCATGCTGTCGCCATTGGTGTCGAGCACCAAAAGCCGCGACGCGGCGGCATGCAGCTGTTCCCGTATGAAGCTCGCCGGGAACACCCAACCCTCTGATTTTATTGGGTCGGAGTGGCGTCCTTCCTTGCGAATTTCGCGCGCCGGCAGGCCGCCGCCGCCAAGCCCGGCGCGGGTGTCGAGCTCCGGCACCTGGCCGGGCGCCGGACCGAGCGGCTCGTCGTGGCGCGACTCTTCGCGCAGCACGTCGCTTGATTCGATGTGGCCGGCAGGGGCGCCTGGCGTTCCGGGATAACGCCCCCACAGCAGCATCTGCTCCGGCGTATAGCCGAGCGCATTGGCGAATGGCCGAAGATGGTCGAGCCGCAGCCGGATATGTCCGCCTTCCAGACGCGACAACTGCTGCTTCGAAACTCCCGACAGCCGCGTCAGTTCGGTGCGGCTCATGCCGCGCGACTCGCGCGCGTAGTAGAGACCGGTGAAGTTCTTGCTCGGCTTGATCTTTCTCGGCATGGCCTATTGTCACGGATTCGGTTCATCGTCGCTAGCCCCTAAAAACAGAGACTTGACAGTCCTGATGAAGGTGACTATAGCCGATGCCGCTTTCAAGTGTCCTTCTCACGGTGACCACTAGACGCGCCGGAACAGTCGTTCCGGCGCCGGGAGGAGTCATGCGCGCCGACGATGCTTGGACCGACGACCGAATCGCAATTCTCAAGCAGATGTGGGCGAGTGGTGCGACCGCCGCCGCCATCGCCAGTCACCTTGGCGGTGTGTCGCGATCCGCCGTGCTCGGAAAAATCTTGCGGCTCCGCGCGGCCGAGCCTCTGGCGGTGGCGGACCAAACGCTGTCCGCATTGCAGCGCCGACGGCCCGACAGGCAAGAAGCGCCGTCAGCTCAGCCGCGGCTCAAAAAGCCATCTCGGCGCGGCGTAAGCCTGCTCGAACTCACAAATCAAACGTGCCGCTTTCCGCATGGCGAGCCCGGCGCGCGCAGATTCTTCTTTTGCGGGGCGCCGGACGCCGATCTCGAAGGCGGCCGGCCGTACTGCGCGCGTCATGCGCGGCTCGCCTACAGCAGCGCGGCAGTTTCTGTCGAGGATGACGATGAGTCGGTTATCGCTCTTCGCCATTCGCCTTCGATAGCGCCCTCGGTTTCGCCGCGCCGTTACGTGTGGCGCGCGCCGGTGAAACATCCGGCGCCGCGCTGGCGGTGACGGCGCCGATGGCGAAACACCTGCGTCTTGATTCGGCTCGCGCGCCCCAACAGGCCGCGGATGCCGAAGCCTCGCTCGGCGAGGCGCGCGGTCATCGCAGCGCGCGCCGAACTGCGCGGCGAGCGCACCGGCATTCTCGGCGCAATCGGGCAGGCGCCGCTGCCGCCGTTGGCGCGCCCGCGCCGTGTGCCGAGCGCATGGAGCTTTCTGCATGTCATGGAGCGCATGGAGGAGGGTTTCCGCGTGCTCGGCCGGTTGCCGATGGCGACGCGTCCGCGCGGCTATATCAATTCGATGCCGATCTATCTCTACGACCGGGCCGATCTGAACTCGCAGCTCGAAACCTACGAACTGGAACGCATGGCGAAACTGCGCAACCGCGTGCGCATTCCGCCGACGCCGGCGGAGATCGACCGCATGGAAGAGGCGCTGCGCTGGCCGTCCGTCTTCCTCGCCGGCAGCGAGTTTCACCAACTGGCACGCGCCGTGAACCTGGGCTGCCTCTGGGCGGCGGTCGATGCCGACGTCGCGCGCGGCCTGCGGCGAATCAAGCTGACGCGCCGCGCCTTTAACGCCCGCAAGCTGCAAGGCCTGCGCATCATCGCCCGCGAACTCGTTCGCCGCCGCGTTCCGATCCGATAACTCATGCGGCACGACGGTGACGATGAGTGCCGGCGCATGGCGGCGGCTTATCGGGAAGGCCTGGGTCTGGCTGCCGTTATCGCTGTCCGGGAACAGGGCGGAGTGCGAATCATCGCAGCCGCGCTCGGCGGCGATGAACACGGACACGTCCGGCTGTGGTGCAGGTGCGAGGCTGAGGCTGAGTGCGTTGCCACGGCGGCAACGAGAATTCTGCGCCGCAAGCCGAACGCCGAGCCCGGCGAAGCCATTCTCGCGGCGGCGAAAAAGCTCGGCATTGCCGTGCAAACCGATGACGAGATCGCGACCGAAGCGATGACCGTCGCAGGGCGCGTCGCGCTGGAAATGCAGAGGCAGCAGCAATCGGGCGAACTGAAATCGGTCAACCAAGCGTATCGCAGCTACCGGCTGGAGGCGAGCGCGCGCGGTGAACGCGCGCTGCGTTACGACGCGTGGATAGCGCGTTATCGCGAAGATCTCGTACGCCAAGTCGCAGCGACGCTGCGGCAAATCTGAGAATCATCGCAGAATCATCGACGCGTGCGCGGCGTCTGGCGATCGCACGCGCGGTTTTCTGAAAGCAATCGAACAAAAAATTTTTGTAAATCGCTTCAACATGTTGTGCTCGGTTTGACGCCTGGACGCGGATTTGCTTGCTTGACAACAGCTTGCTTTTTGCGGCATTGACTCGCGCGCACCCGGGCTTTGGCGAACTGCGCCCGCCGCGCTGCACCACTCCACATAATCGGACAATTTGCTTCGGTTACGCTTCGGCGGCACCGCGTTGCGCTCAGCGTGACGCGGCATTGCCGTCGCAGCACCGGAAACGCGTCAACAGTAAAGGTGAACAGGTGTCAGTCACAGGCAAGGTCAAATTCTTCAATGAGGCCAAGGGCTATGGCTTCCTGACGCGCGACGAGGGTGGCGACGTGTTCGTGCATCGCACCGATCTGCCGGCCGAGATCGCTTTCCTCTACGAAGGCCAAGCCGTGCGCTTCGATATCGAGACCACACGGCGCGGCCTGCGCGCGGTCAACATCGCGCTGGCCTGATCCGGCTACGAGCTTTGCGTTTCGTAACAGTGCGGGCCGCCCTCGGCCCAGGAGTGTGAGCACCCGAACAACACGATAATCCGCAAGACCAGACAGCGACACATGGGCAACGAGACCGGTTCGTCTCAGCAGTCCGTAAAATCCCTTTTCGTACCCACGGCAAAACAGCAGGAGGCCCTCGACCTCCTCAATGAAGGCCGACGCCATACGCTCATCGTCGGCGGTTCGCGCTCCGGTAAGACGACGCTGCTGGTGCATGAAATCGCCCTGCGCGCGCTTCAGACCGACCGTTCGCGTCACGCCATCCTGCGGCTTCACGCCAACGCGGCGCGCGCTTCGATCGCGCTCGATACGCTGCCGAAGGTGTTTCGCCGGTGGTTCCCGGGGCGGCCGTTCAAGCGGCATCGGACCGAGGGCTATTTCAGCCTGGACAACGAATTGGAAATCTGGATCGGCGGTCTCGACGACCAGGAGCGCGTGGAGAAGATTCTCGGCAAGGAATACGCCACGATCCTTCTCAACGAGTGTTCGCAAATCCCGTATTCGTCCGTGCTGGTCGCGCTGACGCGGTTGGCGCAGGTCGTAGGCGACCTGAAGCAGTCAGCGTTTTACGATCTCAATCCGACCGGGAAGGGGCACTGGACCAACGTTCTGTTCGGTGAGTTGCGCGATCCGGTGTCGCGGCAGCCGCTGGAAAATCCAGACGACTACGCGCGGCTGTTGCTTAATCCGGTCGACAACGCCGCAAATCTCTCAGCGGAGTATCTGAAAAGCCTGGAAGCGCTGCCGGAACGGCAGCGCAAGCGGTTTTTCGAAGGCGCCTATATCGACGAGCTTGATAACGCGCTGTTCAGTTACGAGACCATCGCGCGGGGGCGGGTGGCCGAGCTGGACGAGGCGTGCCGCGTCCGCGTCGTGGTGGCGGTCGATCCGTCGGGCGCGGCCGGACGCGACGACGAGACGTCGGACGAAATCGGTATCGTGGTTGCCGCCAAGGGGGACGACGGTCACGCCTATGTGCTCGCCGACCGCTCGCTGCGCGATGCGCCGGCGGCTTGGGGCCGCGTCGTCGCCCGTGCGTATCACGAGTTCAAGGCCGACCGCATCGTCGCCGAGGACAATTTCGGCGGCGAGATGGTGCGCTTCGTCATCCGCGCCGCCGATGGCAATGCGAAGGTGCATGCTGTCTCTGCCTCGCGCGGCAAGGTGCTGCGCGCCGAGCCGGTGTCGGCGCTGTACGAGCAGGGCCTGGTGCATCACGTCGGCCGCTTCGCCGTGCTGGAAGATCAGCTCTGCGCCTTCACCACGGCGGGCTATCGGGGCGAGGGCAGCCCCGATCACGCCGACGCGCTGGTGTTCGCCATCACCGATTTGTTGCTCAACGAGCCGGCTGCGATCATCGAATTCTATCGGGTCAGGGCGCAGACCGGGCAAGCCGCACCGGCAAAGACTGGGAAGCGTGCCGACGAGACATCGATCAGGTTGCGTGCGCCCGAGGGGATTTCGGGTGCACATGGCCAGTCTGGGGCGTTCTACCTCGTCGGTAATGACGGCATCATCGTCGTGAAACCCGCGGATTCGGCGGCGCTGATTGCCGCTGGATTTGAGAGCGTGCCCAAACAACAAACGTAGCCTTTCTCATCATGCCGGCGCGGCGCGCCATCCGCATCGGCATGCCAAGGCCCGCTTTGCGCGGGCCTGCTCCGTACTTGCCTATCCGTTCCGCCGATGTACTCGTGCGCTTTCGCCGCCCCACCCGGCGCAGCGCATTTTTATCTGACGGCGGCGGGAGCGGGCAGGGGTGCGGGGCAAGGGCCGGGCGCCCGCCAGATTTGTGACGGGACGCCCGGCCCACTGCGTCTGAAAATCGAGCAAACACATGACCGAACAAGTGCGCGGCGCCGGCCAGCCGAGCTGGCCGCTGTCGCCGTCTCAGATTCAGGTGTCATACGGCGCAAGCGCAAGCGCTGCGTCCGGCGGCATTGCGCGCGGCACCGGTGCCGACTGGTTCGGTCCGCTCGACCCGCTCAAACCCATCGCGCCGCCGGATGTCGCCGGTCGCCGCTTTGATTTTCCGCCCGGCTACAACCTCGTCACCCGGCCGCGCGCCTATGAGCCGGTCGGATTCGCCGAGCTGCGCGCCTTTGCCGACGCCTACGATCTCCTGCGCCTCGTCATCGAGACGCGCAAGGATCAGATGGAGCGCCAGCGCTGGCGCGTCCGCCCGCGCACTCCGGCCCTTCAGCGCAAAAGCGCTGCACTCGACGCGGGAACCGGTGCCCGCATCGTCGCGATCCAGAATTTCCTGCAAAGACCCGATGGCGTCACGCGCTGGAAAACCTGGCTGCGCGCGTTGCTCGAAGACATGTTCGTCATCGACGCGGCGACGCTCTATTGCCAGCGCACGCGCTCGGGCCAGCTCTGTGCGCTGCAGCAGCTCGACGGCGCCACCATCAAGCGCGTGATCGATGACTGGGGCCGCACGCCGCTGCCCTATGCGGGCGCCGACGGCGCCACGGTTTATCCGCCGGCCTATCAGCAGGTGCTCAAAGGCCTGCCTGCGGTGAACTATTCGGCGCGCGACATCATCTACCGGCCGCGCAACGTGCGCGCCCACCGCGTCTATGGCTATTCGCCGGTGCAGCAGGTGCTGATGACGGTCAACATCGCGCTGCGCCGCCAGCTCTGGCAGCTCGACTATTTTTCCGAAGGCTCGATCCCCGATGCGCTGATCGGGGTGCCGACCTCGTGGATCATCGAGGCCGGCATCAAGTGGATGGTTTCCTATTTGCTGTCGCACACCCATTGAAGGCGGCGCGCCGCGGTTAGACTTCGTTATCCAATTCGGCTTGGCCGGTGCCGGGCCGGTTTCAGCGCATGCGATTGCGTAAAAATTTACGAAATTCCGCAAACGGAATCGCAACAATGTACCGGTAGGAATGCGTACGCCCGCCAGAGGAATGGCGCGGGGGAACGGTGCAGTGCCAATCTTCACCAATCCGAATTTCCTGATCAATCTGCCGACGCTGTGCGCGGTGACGGCTTTCATCACTGTGATCAGCGGCGCGCTGATGCTGTTCTCGTGGCTGCAGAACCGCCGCGAGCCCGCGCTGGCGCTGTGGGGCGTCGGCTATCTCCTCGGCACCGTGGGCGGCGCGTTTCTGGTACGCAATTCGTCGGATGTGCCGACATGGTCTATTTGTGTCGGCAACGCGCTGCTCTGTTGCGCCTACGGCACGATGTGGGCCGGGGCGCGCAGCTTCGAGGGCCGCAGGCCGCGGCTCCCATTGATCGTAGCCGGCGCGGCTGTCTGGATCGTTGCCTGTCAGTTTCCCGAATTCTATCGCTCGCTCGAGGCGCGCGTGGCGCTCGCCTGCATCATTTTTGCAAGCTACTCGCTGCTGTGCGCCCGCGAGATGTGGTATCCGCGCGACCGCGAACTGATCTCGCGCTGGCCGACGCTGGCGCTCGCCGTGATCCATGCCGGCTTTTTGCTGACGCGCATTCATTACGTCGGGGCATTTCAGGCCATGTCCGGCGCTCATCCGGCGCAGAGCGCCGGGCTGTTTGTGCTGACCTTTGAGACTTTGTTCGCGACATTCTGCCAGGCGTTCCTGCGCATGAGCATGGCGAAGGAGCGCGCCGAGCTGGCGCAGCGGCGGGCAGCGCTGACAGATTCGCTTACTGAAATCGCCAACCGGCGGGCGTTCTTCGATGTCGGGGTGCCGCTGCTCAAGCGCACACTGGCCGATCGCCGCGCTGCAGCCCTGCTGCTGTTTGACCTCGACCGCTTCAAGGAGGTCAATGACACCGCCGGACACCAGGCCGGCGACGAAGTGCTCAAGGCATTTGCGCGGCTGGTCGCCGAATCGATCCAGCCCGGCGATCTGTTCGCGCGGCTGGGCGGCGAGGAATTCGCCTGTCTGTTGGTCGATGCGCCGATGGCCGAGGCACTTCGACTGGCCGAGCGCGTGCGCGGCAGGTTCGAGGCCATGCGGTTTGCCGGCTTGCAGGCCGACACCACGGTCAGCGCCGGCGTCGCCATGGCGGGCGACACCGGCCGCGATCTCTCATCGCTGCTTGCCAACGCCGATCGCGCGCTCTACCGCGCCAAGGCCGAAGGCCGCAATCGCGTCGCGCCAGCGCCGCTCGTGCTGGTCGAACGCAGCGCCGAAGGCGCACGCCAGGGCTTGGCTCTCGGCGGTGCGGCCGTTATGCCGGCGCCGCTCGCCGGTTAGCCGGCGACCGTCTTACAGCCGCCGTCCAAAGCCGCCGCGCATCCCGCCCGCCACGAGCGAGATCAAAAACAGTATCAGCGCGACGAAAAACACGATCTTGGCAATGCCAACGGCGGCGCCCGCGATGCCGCCAAAGCCAAGCACGGCGGCTATCAGCGCGATAATCAACAGCGTTACGACAAGGCTCAGCATTTTATCGCTCCCTATCCGGTGTCGGGGCGACAACTCACGGCTTGGGCCGGGGTTCCATCGCGGACGGACAAGCGGTTCCGCCGGAGGCGGGGAGGCGACGAGAAATAAGCAGAATTAGATTTGATCGGGATCGGAGCCGCCTTGCGGCGGAAACAACAGTGCGCTCAACATCACAATGACCGCGATCGTTGCGTAAATCTGCGGCCCAGCATGCTGCAGCGCAGCCGCAAACTGGCCGCAGACGCGGTCGAGCGCGTACAGAATATTAGTGCTGTCCATATCCCCGAGCCTCTCTGCTGCAGCCCATGCGGGCCGAAGCGGGCGAATATGAGGCGCTGCTGGCGCCACCCCTGCATTTGAGATTTTGCCATCGGTCAAACCAGGGAGGAACGCGTGCCTGATGACGGGCTCCGCAACACACGGCATGCGCGCGAGAGTGCCGTAGCCATCAGCACGGTCCTGAACTTTGCCTCCGATGGTCTCGTTCTCGGAGCCGGCACAGTGCTGCTTCATGCCGAGGGACCCCGACGGCTGCAGGCGTTGGCAGGTCAGGAAGCGCGGGTGCTCGCATTCTTGTCGGCCGCTTACGGCAAAGCAGTTAAGCCTTCAGGCAAGCGATGGACGACCGATTGTCTGGATTTTTGCCGAGCGGGAGGCAGCAATATATGCGTGGCAGCTGTTTCAGAATGATGACAAGTTAAAGAGAATTTATGTAGTGTCGGTGCCATGGGTCAAGTGAGAGCCACGATGAGAGAGCCCTTTTACACCTATTACATTCGCTCCGAGTGGCTGGGGCGTACGGAAGCGCCAGATTCGATTGGCGCGAAGTTTGTGAACACAATCGATGCGCTGAGCAGCATCGAGCCGCTTCTGGCAAACTGGGAGATTATCGACGCCCGCGCGTTGTCATCGCTCTCTCTTGCTGCGGCGCGACCGCGGATCGCACGCATCATCGAAGACAACGTCGCGCGCGACGATTTCGACAAACCGTTCCCAGTGTATGGCTACCACGCCAGTGCTAGAATAAGCAGAGTCAGGGGTCCGAGGAACGTGAGCTTCAGGCTTCATGCCGGAGGGAAACTCGTCGGCGATACGATGCTGACATTCGGGGAGCATGACGTGGCCCCAGATTTGACGATCGTTACCTTTGCTCTGTTCAAGGCGGCGTTGCTCGGAATCAACGCGGTATGGCTCCCCGGTTGGGCGTGCGCTCAATGCTATCAATCGGGCGCGATCCAGGTGCCAATGGAATTGGGGGGAGCACAAGCCCTTATGCTGAAAGGCGTGCCACAGATTGCCGGTGATCCGACGTTTCCGGATTCTGCCTTTCACATCCCCTGGCTTGCTTACCTTTCCGCGCCGCTCGCCGCCGGCCTCAAACTGACGCCTGACGTCCGAGCTGAGCGCACCGCCGACGGCGGGCTGCTGATGACCGCCACCGAGGATCGGCTCGATCCCACCAACCCCGAACATGTGCGGCGCGCGCGTACCCTCGCGGAGATCATGATCGCCCGCACCAGTCAGCCAGGAGGCACGCCGCGAGCTTGAAGCTGTCGAGCATATGATTGCAAGGTATCAAATACTGCACTGATTTTGTAGCGGTACCTCCATGACGAGGCCTATGTCCGCCGAAACGCGAAATCAGTTTTGTTGCGCCGTTCGCGTCGATGGCCGGCGCTCGGCATCACCGCGGATAGCTGCGCTCCGGCAGCACCGAGAGGTCGAGCTCGCGCCGGGTCGGACTGGGGTTGGCTTTGAGCTTGACCGTCGTCTGACCCCAGTGGCCGCAGTCGAGCGTGGTGTATTTGATCCAGCGGCGAAGCGCGCGATTGTGCCGCAACTCGCGTCTGATCCGCAGGCCGAGCCAGCCGGTCTTGGTGTTGTAGAATCCCGGCGATTTGCCGCGGGCGCGGCCATGCCCGTGAATGAAGCGGAGCTTGTCCGCTCCCATGTCCCAGGCCTGTTCGACGATAGCGGCCATCGGCGGCCCGACAAAATCGCGGGGGCGGTAGCCGTGCAGGTCGATCCTCGCGATGCGCGGCTCGGCGGCGTCCACGGACATGCGGCCTCTCTCGGTATTGATGACCGAGGCTATTCGGGAGATTGCGAAGCCCGAATTATCCTGGAGTACATCCAGTAGAGGCAGCCGCCGATCGCGCTTCCCACAGGAATGTTTGGAATGGCTGGGGAACTAGGATTCGAACCTAGATTCTCGGAGTCAGAGTCCGATGTTCTACCGTTGAACTATTCCCCAACGCGCGAAGCGGCCGGCGTTTGTGCCGCTTGCCGCCGCGCGGTCGTCAGCCGGGAGATTAACCCCGTCCTGGAGAGGACGCCGGTGCGCTGGCGTCCGAAGCGCCATCATCTAGGGCATCTTGGCGGGCTTTCCAAGAGCGGGCTGCTGGCACGTGATACCGTTGCGTGACCCGGCGCGCCGCGCAGCAAGCGACCCCATCAAGGTCCGGTTTCGGCGTCCATGCCGCCACGCGGCCTCCGGTATACGTATTGCTGTATAATTGGCAAGTTTAATCAGAATATTTGTAGTAGAAATCGGTTATGTAAAAGTAATATGAAATATAGATTCACAATTATTCGGACAAATTGTTTTACTCGGTGCCGATTTTGACTTAAAGGTGCAGTCGGGCGGACCGGAGAGTTGATCGACGAAGCGACCGGGCTGTCGGCCGGCGAGGCCGCGGAGGCCTATCTGACCGCGTCCTGCAGCAGCGACAGCACCGCGGTCGGAGCTCCGGGCGCTTTGCGCGCAGCGCCTTATTGGGCGCCCATGTCCGCGAGGATTCGGCCGGCTTCTGCCGAACCCAGCTCTTTCGCGCGCTGATACAGCGTGCGCGCCAAGGCGCGGTCGCCGAGCACGCCAACGACATTATGCGCGGCGAGATAAGCAGGGTCGTAGGTGTTGGCGAACGCCAATGCGGCATCGGGGATGCCGGCATCGGCCAAGCGGCGGAACGCGACGCGCGCCGCCGAGATGTCACCTGCGTTCAAGAATTCGCGGCCCTGCTGCATGAGCAACGCAGCTTCCCCGGGATCGATTGGTCTGACCGCCCGCGCAACGGGCGGCGCGGTGCTACTGCGAATGCCTGCAGCGTTGCTGCGGACTCCAACCGGCGCTTCATTGCCCGCCGATGCCACGACCGGCTGTGGTGGCCGCTGCTGCGGTTTGGATATCCATTTGAGTTGCATGGCGCGACTGTCAAGCAGCCTCTTGTCGGGACCCAGCAGATTGACGGTAGTTTTCATGACGCCGACGAAGTCCTTCGGCGCGTACAGATAGAGACCGCGAAGCTTGTCGGGCGACAGTTGCCAGCTGGACGGGCTGACGGCTGCGCCGGCAGACAGCATCGTGCCCTGAGGCAGACCGTCGAACAGCAGGGATTCGTTGGTCGCTGCGTGCTCGACATTGACCGCAAGCGACACGGGCTCGTTCGCGAAAGCTTGTTGGTCTTCGACAATCAACTGCGGTGGCGTTGGGGCCGATGCAGGCTCAGGCGCGAGCTGTTGAGGTGCGGCCTCGGCGACGCGGTGGCTTGGTTCCTTCGGTTGCGGCGCGCCCGGCCCTGACGGGTAAAGCAGAGTAACCCCATAAGCCACGAAGGCGGCGAAGACGATAACCAGGAAAATGCGAAGGACCTGTCCAAGCCCGCTGCGCTGGCGCATGGGGGGCGGCGGGGGCGGTACGGTCTCCGTCTCGAGACGGGGAGGGCGTGGCCGGGCATTTCGCGGTTCGACACGACCTTGCGTCCTCGTGCCGGTTGCCGGCCAAGTCTCGCTGTCGTCGTGCATCGGCGCTATGGATGGAGCGCTCGGTGTCGACGCCGACGGATCGGGTTCCTCATTGCTGTCGGACGCGAGCTTGAGATCGAGGACCTCGCGGATCGCGTCGTCGAGCCAATCGAGCGCATCTTTCGCTCCGCCGGCTTCATTCGCAGGGCTTGTCTCCTCAGGCACCGGCGTTTGATCCCACTCGGTCATTGTGGGGTCGGCCTGTGCCGGCTCCGTTTGCGCCGACGTGTCTGCACCCTCAGCAGGGTCTTGAGCCTCCGCGGGATCTTCAATCCCAGCAACGTCTTGGGAAAATGCGCGGTCGCGTACGCGCGGGGGCGCGTATATCGAGAGACCCTTCCGTTTGCTGTTTGGTGGGAATGGCGTACTCATACTCGCCTCATCGCCTGGTGGTCGAACCCCGTCGACCGCCGGTGTTTTGGAAATCTCCCCTTATCCTGCGCACCGTACGCGCCCGGCTTTGCATCAAGCCGGACGCGCCCGCGTGTTGCTTCCGAGCCTTGTCAATCGACGGTCACGCCGCTTTCCTTGATTGGCGTCGCCCATTTCTTGATCTCGCTGGCGACGTAATGCTGCAGATAGCTGGAGCTGGTGCGGTCGGCGGCGACAAGGTCGGTGCCGATCGTTTCCATGCGCGCACGGAGCGCCGGCGTGTTCATCGCGGAGACGGTGGCGTCCCGCAGGTGATGGATGATGGGCTCCGGCGTGCCTCGCGGAAAGAACAGGCCGATCCAGTTGTTGGCATCAACGGCAAAACCCTGTTCCTTCGCCGTCGGTACGCTGGGCAGCACCGCCGAGCGCCGCATCGTCAACATGGCGATCGGTTTGACGCTCCCGGCCTTAATTGGCGAGAGTTCCGTGGAGACCGCGTCACACAGGTAGTCGATGCGCCCTGCCATCAGGTCCTGGAGCGCCGGTGCCGAGCCGCGATAGGGGACATGCTGAACCTTGATGCCAAGCTTCGCGTTCAGCAGCACACAGCCGAGATGAGTCGCCGAGCCGGCGCCCCCCGAGCCGAACGACAGCTTGGCCGCATTGGCCTTGGCATAAGCGGCGAAGGCTTTGAGCGAACTGGCCGGGAAATTCTTACGCACCACGAGCACGAGCGGTTGCTCGGCGACGAGAACGACCGGGGCAAAGTCCTTGGTCGCGCTGTAGAGCGGTTTCTTGTAAAGCGTCTGGCTGTAGGCCTGGGTGCCGACGGTGCCGAGCAGCACTTCGTAGCCGTCGGGTTTTGCCCGCGCGACCCGGTCGGCACCGGTCATTCCGCCAGCGCCGCCGACATTGACCACGATTACCTGCTTTTTGAGGATGTCGCTCAGGCGTCCCGCCAGGATGCGGCCGACGACATCCGTTGGCCCGCCGGCGGCGAATGGGACCACCATGGTAAGCGGCCGCGACGGCCAGCTGCTCGCGCGCGCCACTCCCACCGCCGCCAAAGCCGCGGCCAGTAATGCCATAGTCCAACGCTTCAACATGATGCCTCCTGCTTGAATTCTCCGCCGGGATTCCGCGCAAACTCCTCCCGCCGCGATCCACGCCGCCGCGCAATCGCCCCGTCGCAACGCCATTGCTCCGCTCCGCGACCGGCGCAGTTGCCGAATCCGCAAGCGTGCCGCTTCAGCGAATTTTCAGTTTGTCAGAAGCAAGAATCAGAAGGCAGGCGGGTGACGCATGACACAACTCCCCCGACACACGAGATGGCGCGACCACTGAATTCTGCCGACCCGCGCCTATTAGTTCACTTCAGTGGTAACACCTATCCTGATTGCACTTTATGGCAAGATCGCGTCGTGCCGCCTTCATTTCTCAACCTTTTGGAAATCAACGCATCTCACCAAACAAGCCGTGAAAAAATTGCGTCGAGCACGATTAAAATTGATTCTTACGCAATTTTTGAATTGGCCGGACGCGCCGTGTCGCAGCCAAGCCACAATTCTACGGTCACAATTGTGCGTCGTGAGTGTGGCTGATCGAACGACTTCCAATCAATGCGGCATGCTTGAAGAAAGCGTCGAATACAAAGGCCACGCTCAAATCATAGTGTTGCCAGCGGCTGTTTGCTTCCGAACGTCGCTCCGTGAGCGGACTTGCGCGGCTCGGAATCGAGGCGACTGGCGCCCAGCGTAGCGGGGGGAGTCATGCGTCGTCGTGTTGTTGTTGCGTGTTTGATCGCGTCTGTAATCGGCCTGTTCAGTTTCGGGCTCGCGGCGCAAACGGTGCCGAGTTCTCTGTCGCAAGGCGGGGCTGAAAGTGCGTTGCGCGAAAAGAAGAATGACTGGACCGTCGGCATCGTCGGCGGGCTTTTCACCGGCACCTACATGCGGCTTGCCGCCGAGATGGCTTCGGCTCTCGACGACGGCGACAATCTTCGCCTTCTGCCGATCGTATCTTACGGCGCGGCGTCCAATCTGGATGATCTGTTGTATCTCCGCGGCGTGGACCTCGCCATCACCCAGTCCGATGTGTTCGAATATTTCCGCACCGTCCGCAAGACGCCGCATCTCGAGCGCCGCGTCCAATACATCATTAGGCTGCCAATCTCGGAACTTCATATTCTGGCCCGGGACAATGTTCACAGCCTTGAGGATCTGCGCGGCAAGAAGGTCAATTTCGGGCCGGCGGGAACGGGGGCGAGCCTGACCGGAACCATCGTGTTCCAGCGGCTCGGCATCAACGTGCAGCAGGTCATGATCGATCAGCCGAGCGCACTGCAGAAACTGCGGTCCGGCGAGATCGACGCCATCGCACGAGTGGTGCCGAAGCCGGTCGACTTCTTCTCAAAGATTCCGCCGAACTCCGGGCTGCATCTGGTGAACATTCCTTTCACAAAGATGTTCGAGGACTATTACACGCTCGGCGAATTCACCAAGAAGGATTATCCCAACCTGCTGGACGGCAAGGACAGCATCGACACCATCGCGGTGCCGGCGGTGTTGGCTGTTTACAATTGGCCGAAGGACAGCGATCGCTACAACAGGGTGCAGCGCTTCGTGCAGTATCTCTTCAATCGCTGGGACACCTTTCAGCACCCGCCGTACCATCCCAAATGGCGCGACGTGAACCTGGCGGCAACCGTGCCCGGGTGGAGCCGGTTCAGCGCCGCGCAAGACATGCTGCAGCAGGTCGAGGCGCAGCAGCAGCAAAAGCAGAAAGCCGCCTTCCAAACGTTCGTGAGCCAGCAGGGGGCGGTGCCCGCCAATGCGGCGGAGCGCGACGCTCTGTTTCGGCAGTTTCTGCAGTGGCAGGCTTCGGGAACGCACTAGTCTTACTGAGTCAGTAGGTCGCATCTTTTTCCGATGAGACTCATGTATTTGGCAAGGTTCACTTTTCAGCATGTGGAGGGGCTGAGATGGATCTGCCAAAATCAGGTGAAGCTGCATCGCGGTTTTCGGGGTATATCGATGGTCTGACGAGCGCGATTGGACACGCGGACCGAGCCAAACCGCTTCGGGATTATTGCGTAGGGCTGATGATGCCTTGCGAGCGCAAGAGCGTCGAGCCGATGGCCGCGATTACGGCGCCTGAACGGACCGCGGCCCAACATCAGTCGCTGTTGCATTTTGTTGGTGAAGGCAACTGGTCCGACGAGAAGGTTTTGGCCAAGGTGCGCGAAATGGTGCTGCCGGAGATGGAACGCCACGGGCCGATCGAAGCCTGGATCATTGATGACACGGGCTTTCCCAAGAAGGGACGGCATTCGGTTGGGGTCGGGCGTCAATATTGCGGTGAGCTTGGCAAGCAAGACAATTGTCAGATCGCAGTAACGCTTTCGATTGCCAATCATCATGCGAGCTTGCCAGCAGCCTATCGCCTCTATCTGCCGAAGGAATGGGCGACGGACCGTCCACGTCGGCGCAAAGCGGGTGTACCCAAGGAAGTTACCTTCAAAACCAAGCCGGCAATCGCGCTCGATCAATTGCGATGGGCCTGCGCGGCTGCCCTACCGCGCGGTGTGGTGCTGATGGATGCCGGCTATGGCGCGGACACCGATTTGCGTGCCAACATCACAGCGCTCGGATTGAGCTATGTAGCCGGCATCATGCCACAAACATCGGTATGGGGGCCGGGCACTGGGCCGTGGCCACCAAAGAAATGGTCGGGCCACGGGCGACGTCCAAAGCTGTTGCGGCGTGACGGCAAGCACCGACCGATATCGGTCAAGAAGCTTGCGTTTGCCCTGCCGTCAGAGGCTTGGTGCAAGATCACGTGGCGGGAAGCCTCGGCAGAGCCGTTATCCTCACGCTTTGCCCGTGTGCGCGTTCGTGCCGCGCATCGAGATTATTGGCTGGCTGAAAGTCGACCAGACGAGTGGCTGCTGATCGAGTGGCCAGACGGCGAAGATGCGCCGACAAAATATTGGTTCTCAACGCTTCCGGCGAACATCGCGTTCGCTCAACTCGTCGATACCGCCAAACTGCGCTGGCGCATCGAACGCGATTACCAGGAACTCAAACAGGAGGTTGGCCTCGGCCACTTCGAAGGGCGCGGATGGCGCGGCTTCCATCATCACGCAACGCTATGCATCGCGGCCTATGGATTCCTGATCTCCGAGCGGGAGACGATTCCCCCCTCAGGAACTCGTTCCCCCCGGTTGTTCACGGAAATTACAATTCCCGAAACTTATCGGCCCAGAGGGTCCGCCATTGCGGCCTGAGCGCCACGTTCCGAATTCCATCGCAACTATCCGACGGAGATTGATCGTCGCTCTCGTCGCAACGCTGTCACGATGTCCTTGCTGCGTCGGGCAAATCTCAGCACAAGGTAGACGTCAAAAGTTGTGACGCAGTAAGATTAGCAGGCTGCTGAAAAAGTCGCCATCGAGGCGATTTGAACTTTTGTTGGGTGCCGGATTGGAAGGCGATTTCGCGGTTGATGGGGCCGATCGCAACGGTTCGCCAGTCGCTGGCGCGGGCGGTCGCCGTAAGGCGGCTCATGTCGCCCCCAGCAGCTTGGGTATTCGCACCAGATCGTAGGCGACGATGGCGAACAAGAAGACGGCCCGCACTTTGTCGAGGCCGCGAACCTTGACCTGAGCGACGCCGCCCGTGGTCTTGATCCAGCCGAATATTTCTTCGATGCGTTTGCGGCAACGCTGACTGATGGCATAGCCGGGATGGCGTAGCGTGCGTTGATCGATGGCGGTCTTGCGCCGCTTTCCGGTCTTGGTCCGATGGCCGTCGATGGCGACGTGAGGCGTGACTTTGCGCTCACGCAAGGCCTGCGCGAAGCTCTCGACATCGAAGCCCTTGTCGCCGCCGACAGTGATCCGCCGTTTGCCAGACCGGTGGCCGTCGATCAGGTCGAGGGCGGTGGCGCGTTCCGCGGTGCCGGTCGCCTGCGTGACATCGCCGGTGACGGCGAGCCCGTTGCGGTTCTCCATCAGAACGTGGCCCATGTAGCACAGTCGGCTCTCCTGTCCGTCGCCCTTGCGATAGAGCTTGGCGTCGGGATCGGTGGTGCTGCTATGGGTCTCGTTTGAGCGCTTCTCCTTGTGGAAGTTGCGTTCGGCGTTGCGCCCGCCCTCGGGTGGCGAGCCCGAACCGTCCTTGGGGCGGAAGCTCTTCATCGATGCCCAAGCATCCAGCAGCGTTCCGTCCACCGAGAAGTGATCGCTTGACAGCAGCTGCATCACCTTCGGCAGCGCCAACAGGCTTGCCAGAAAATCGCGCGCCACGTCCGCCTCAAGCAGCCGGTCGCGGTTCTTCGTGAACACCGTCGGGTCCCAGACCGCATCGTCCATCGAAAGTCCGACGAACCAGCGGAACAAAAGATTATAATCGATTTGCTCCATCAATTGGCGTTCCGAGCGTACCGTGAAGAACGCCTGCAACAGCGTCGCCCGTAGCAGATACTCGGGTGGGATCGACGGCCGTCCGATCTGCGAGTAAAGCGCGTCGAACCGCTTCGACAGCCCCGCAAGCGCCTCGTTCACCAGCGCCAGGATCGCCCGCAGCGGATGATCCTTGGCGATCCGATCCTCCAACCGCAGATACGAAAAAAGCCCTTCCGATCTTCGTTCCTCGCCACGCATGGCAAATCGCCTCCGTCGCTTCAAAACGACGGAATCACGATCGGACCTCGCAGTCGAGATAGTTTCTCAGCAGCCTGCTAGTCTTACTGCGTCACAACTTTTGACGTCTACCTTGTGCTGAGATTTGCCCGACGCAGCAAGGACATCGTGACAGCGTTGCGACGAGAGCGACGATCAATCTCCGTCGGATAGTTGCGATGGAATTCGGAACGTGGCGCTCAGGCCGCAATGGCGGACCCTCTGGGCCGATAAGTTTCGGGAATTGTAATTTCCGTGAACAACCGGGGGGAACGAGTTCCTGAGGGGGGAATCGTCTCCCGCTCGGAGATCAGGAATCCATAGGCCGCGATGCATAGCGTTGCGTGATGATGGAAGCCGCGCCATCCGCGCCCTTCGAAGTGGCCGAGGCCAACCTCCTGTTTGAGTTCCTGGTAATCGCGTTCGATGCGCCAGCGCAGTTTGGCGGTATCGACGAGTTGAGCGAACGCGATGTTCGCCGGAAGCGTTGAGAACCAATATTTTGTCGGCGCATCTTCGCCGTCTGGCCACTCGATCAGCAGCCACTCGTCTGGTCGACTTTCAGCCAGCCAATAATCTCGATGCGCGGCACGAACGCGCACACGGGCAAAGCGTGAGGATAACGGCTCTGCCGAGGCTTCCCGCCACGTGATCTTGCACCAAGCCTCTGACGGCAGGGCAAACGCAAGCTTCTTGACCGATATCGGTCGGTGCTTGCCGTCACGCCGCAACAGCTTTGGACGTCGCCCGTGGCCCGACCATTTCTTTGGTGGCCACGGCCCAGTGCCCGGCCCCCATACCGATGTTTGTGGCATGATGCCGGCTACATAGCTCAATCCGAGCGCTGTGATGTTGGCACGCAAATCGGTGTCCGCGCCATAGCCGGCATCCATCAGCACCACACCGCGCGGTAGGGCAGCCGCGCAGGCCCATCGCAATTGATCGAGCGCGATTGCCGGCTTGGTTTTGAAGGTAACTTCCTTGGGTACACCCGCTTTGCGCCGACGTGGACGGTCCGTCGCCCATTCCTTCGGCAGATAGAGGCGATAGGCTGCTGGCAAGCTCGCATGATGATTGGCAATCGAAAGCGTTACTGCGATCTGACAATTGTCTTGCTTGCCAAGCTCACCGCAATATTGACGCCCGACCCCAACCGAATGCCGTCCCTTCTTGGGAAAGCCCGTGTCATCAATGATCCAGGCTTCGATCGGCCCGTGGCGTTCCATCTCCGGCAGCACCATTTCGCGCACCTTGGCCAAAACCTTCTCGTCGGACCAGTTGCCTTCACCAACAAAATGCAACAGCGACTGATGTTGGGCCGCGGTCCGTTCAGGCGCCGTAATCGCGGCCATCGGCTCGACGCTCTTGCGCTCGCAAGGCATCATCAGCCCTACGCAATAATCCCGAAGCGGTTTGGCTCGGTCCGCGTGTCCAATCGCGCTCGTCAGACCATCGATATACCCCGAAAACCGCGATGCAGCTTCACCTGATTTTGGCAGATCCATCTCAGCCCCTCCACATGCTGAAAAGTGAACCTTGCCAAATACATGAGTCTCATCGGAAAAAGATGCGACCTACTGACTCAGTAAGACTAGCGCGCTTCCGAAGCCCGGCGGCAATTACCGTTGCTTCGGTTTAGCCGGCTTGCCGCTTTTCTTCTGCACCGGGCGCGTGCGCGCGTGAGCCAGTGCCGGAACGCGTTTGCCAGGCGCGTTCTGGCGCGACGGCTTGCTCGCTGGTTTTGCCGTCGTGGCGTCGCCGTGGGACGGCGAACCGCGCGACATCGGCCCCCACCAGTTCGACCGCGTGTCGTCGCCCCAGACTTTCGGCCGCTGCGGCCGGTCCTGGTGCCACGGCCTCGGCTCGAAGAAGCCGAGTTCCTCGTCGAACATCTGGTCAATGTCGCAGAAGAACTCGATCGTCACGCCGTCGGGATTGTTGTGATAGATCGCGATGTTGTGGCCGATGATGTGGCGGATCGGGCCCCAGGTGAGTTGGACGTCGTTCTTTGCCAACAGATCGCAGGCCCGCTTGATATCGGACCAGTCGCGCACCTCGAATGCGATGTGATGGATCGCGGTGTTGGCATTGCGCAGGAAGTTTACCGTGTGGTGGTCGCGGCTGCAGCGCAGGAAGGCGAAGAAGTCGCTGCGCCAGTCGGAGACGCGAAAGCCGAGCATATCGCAATAGAATTTCACCACGCCCTGCACATCCGGGCAGGTATAGGCGATGTGGCCGAACTTGAGCGGCATCACGCCGTTGAAGTTCGTGTCCTCGGCCGTGAAGCCGAAATCGGAGAACACTTCCAGCGTCGTGCCCTTGGGATCCTTGAACGCGATCGCTTCGCCGATCCCGGGCGTGATATCGGTCCGCTTTTCGCTTTTGATGCCCTCTTTGTTGAGCCGCGAGGCTATCTCGCCGAGGTCGCTGTCCGGCGCAACCTGGAGCGACAGCCGTGGTGCTCCGACCGCACTGCCGCGCTCCAGCACGATGGCCTCGACGCCGGACTTGGTGGCGAGAATGGCCCGGTTTTTCTCCCGCGTCGCGAGGCTCAAGCCGACGATCCTGGTGAAATAGTCAACCATGCGCTCGATATCGGGCGTGGTCAGTGTCGAATGGCCGGCGCGCTTGATTTGCAGCATGTTCGAACTCCCGGGAAAGGCGCCGCTCACGCCTGGGCGTGAGCGGGTTGAGCGTGGTGCGCGGCGCCTGTCTCGTGGGCCCGCACTTTGATCGTCAGTTCGCCAAGCGTGGGCGCCGAGCGGCAGACGATGACGTCGCCGGGTTTCACTGGGCTGACGCCGTCGGGCGTGCCGGTATAGACGAGGTCGCCAGGATAGAGCGTGTAGAACTCCGAGGCGAATTCGATCAGGCGGCGGCAGTTGTAGATCAGATTGCTGGTGTTGCTGTTCTGCCGGGTTTCGCCATTGACGGTCAGGCTGATCGGCAATTTATCAGGGTCCGCGATTTCGTCGGCGGTCACCATCCACGGGCCAAGCACGGCATAGCCGTCGACCGACTTGCGGAAGCTCCTGTCCTCGCGGCCGCGCACAGTCATGTCGAGGCCGAGGCAGTAACCCGCAACGTAGTCGAGCGCTTTTGATTGCGGGATATCGCTGCCGGTCTTGCCGATCACCATCACCAACTCGACTTCGTGGTCGTTGCGGCGATCGGGGAAGCGCAGCGGAATACCTTCCGACGGGCCGACCAGGGCGGAATTGGCCTTGAGGAACATTCCCGCCTCGAGAATTTTCGAGGAATGCGCCTTCACGATCTGCGAGCCGGCTTGCGCTGCAGCCTTCGTCATTTCCTCGATATGCGCCTGATAGTTGGTCGGTGCGCAGGTCAGTTTCGTGGGCCGCGCCACCGGCGGCAAGAGCTTGACCGATGCGATCGGCCTGCCGGCCGCCTTGTCGGCCATTCGGTCGATGCGCTCGCGCCATAGCGGCAACGCCGCGACGACGGCGTCGCCCTTCATCGCGTAGGGCGCCGCGTTGCGAATCTCGGTCTGTGCCTCGGTTACGTCGTGCACCATGTCTCCGCGCACAACACCCAGGCGGTCGTTATCGTAGCGGCAAAGTTTCATCG
The DNA here is from genome assembly GCA_963729965.1 of uncultured Alphaproteobacteria bacterium. GTDB lineage: Bacteria > Pseudomonadota > Alphaproteobacteria > Rhizobiales > Xanthobacteraceae > BOG-931. The sequence continues at coordinate 255,554 of CAVSPX010000014.1, read as the reverse complement.
AAATCTCCTCCACAGGGGCGACCCGCTCCGCGTCATCCGCCCCGCACCGTTTTCTGCGCTTCACGAGGGTTGAAACCGAATGATACCCTACAAGGCGAACCTTGCAACCGCCGTGCCCAAAGCCTTAGGCGTACGGCTCGCGATTATTAGGGCCATCGGCAGGCTCAAGGAGCAGTGCGACAACGACCGGGTCCGGCTTCGGCAGGCGGAGATCAGCTCTCTACGCCAAGAGTTGGAAGGAATCGCTCAAGACCTCCGCAAGGTCGGCCGCGAAGGGTCGCTTCTGGTCCGATCGGAGTTGCGCAAAGCCAATTTCAATCCCAATGAGCCGCGCGTGCCGGCGGGGAATCTCGACGGCGGGCAGTGGACGAACGACGGCGGCACTTCCGCCGACGATTCTCGAATCCTCTCGGATGCGCCCAACACCGGATGGTTACCGGGCGCCCAATATGCGCCGACGGGCACCACTGGGTTCCAAAGGACGTTTACGAAAAGGAGCCCCTGAAGCCGGAAGTTAGAAAGGTCTTTGAGAACGCTAAATCCGGCCCACTAGCGGACAATAGCGTAAACCGCTGGAACGTCGAGCACAGGAGTTACAATGATGCGGTTCAGGAGGACTTTAATGCCTTTTTACAAAGGAATAATATTATTTCCCAGCAAATGACTCCGGATCAGGCTCGACAGTTCGTCGATGAGGTGCTCACTTCGGCCGATCCACGCATTCGCGTGCTTAAAATGAAAGTCATGCATCAGATGTTGAGGTATTTTCTTCTGCGTGGTCCACGAGGAGGCGATGAGGAGTAGAATGACAACCGCAGAGAAAGACCGCGAACACGCCGAGCATGTTGAAGTGTTTGAACGGCTCAGGCATCGTGTCGATAACATCCTGAAAAAATACGGAACACCTGACTCGCTCTCCCGGAAAGGCGACTACACAGTACACGGCGATTATAATAGTCACCCGCAAGTTGTCGCCTTTGTCGGTAGGCTGGATATGTTGCGGCCTGCCGTTATTGACGAGTTGCAACGGCTCATCAAGGAATTCCCCGGGTGGGAGGTTGAGGTCGCGGTTGCGGTCCGCGGCCATTATGACGATTGGCCGAATATGGGCCTTTATATTCGCCCACACGAAATCATCGACGGTTTGCAGCGAAAGTATTTTCCAAAGGATTTTCAAGACATTGCATATGCGGGCGCACGGCGCGGGACTGCCTACGATTGAGCAAACAAAGCCCGGAGATCGTGGGTGTTATCCGGGATTGACGGCAGAGTAGACGCATCCCCCCGGATTGCTTGCGAGCAGTCCGATCCACTTGCCTTCAGTTGCGCCTGAAAAGCTCGTTGAACGTCTTCTGCCATTTCCGGTGCTCGGTGCCGTCGAAGACCACCGGCATGATCTTCATCGACTTGAGCAATTGTCCGACCTCGGGCGGATTGGTCGGCACGTCGGGGCGCGTCGGAAAGCGACCCTTGCGCGTGATGAGTACCTGACCCTCGCGGCTGAGCACGAAATTCTCGGCCAGTTTCGCGGCGTTGGGGTGCGGCGCCAGCGCGTTGATGCCGACGGCGCCGAAAATCAGCACGACCGGATTGAGCAGCCAGTAATCGGTCGGCGCGCCGGACATTTTCACGTTGATGGTGAGATTGAGAAAGTTGTTGAGCGCGAGCCAGTATTCGCCGGACCCGACCGAGCGCGCCAGCGCCAGGTGGCCGTCGGTCAGAACCGGATTGAGCGTGCCGGCGATGTTCTTGATCAGCGTGCGAGCGCGGTCTTCGCCGTAATAGGAGAACATCGCCGCGACCCATTCGGCGTCGGTGCCGACGATCGCGGTCTTGCCGGCCCATTCCTTGTGCGCCGGGAAATCGTCGTAGCTTTTCGGCAGGTCCGCCTGCTTGATGAATTTCGTGTTGTAGGCCGGTGCGTTGTAGTTGGCGTAGGCGCCGTACCAGCGCTGGTCGGAGGCGCTGGCGCCGTCCATCAGGCCCTTGGCTTCGGGCGGCGCATACGGCGCCAGATACTCGTGCGGGAACGAGGTCACCGTCGTGGTCAGCGCCAGATCCCAGGTGCGCTGACGCACGCGGTTCTCGATCGCCACCCGGGCCATGATCTGCGTGTCCGACGAGCGCACGTAGTTGACCTGCACGCCGGTCGCATCCTGGAAGGTTTTCCAGAACGGCAGGGCCTCCGCCTCATTCATTGAGCCATAAATCGTGAGCGCCCCCTCGGCCTTGGCTCCGGTCAGGAGATCCGGAATCATCCAGGACGGCGGCGCGGCATTCTGCGCGCGGACCGGGGCCTGCCCGAAGGTGAGCGCCAGCGCGGCGGCGATGCCCGCGATCGCCAGCGCCGCCGTGGTCCCTATCCCTGTCTTACGCATCCGGCACAATTTTCCAGCTTGAGCGGCCGCGTGGACGCCCGCTGCCGCAGGTTAGCAAGCCCGCCGCACGCGGGTAAAGGCACCGCATGGTCGCGGCGGCACGGCTCACCGCACTTCGCGCTTGGAGAATCCGAACGTCACCGTCGAGATGCAGAGGATGCTGACGGCGGCGGACAGCAGGAAGACCCAGCGCGGCATGCCGTTGTCCATCAGCGCGCCGTACATGATCGGCGCGATGCTCGCGCCGATATTGTAGCCGACGCTGACAAAGCCGAACACCAGGCCGTAGGCGCCGGCCGGGGTCACCGCACGCACCAGCATGTCGCGCGACGGATAGGTCGCTCCGACGAAGAAGCCGCTCAGCCCCATCAGCACGATCAAACCGATGGCGTGAAAATCGAACAGGCCGACCAACGCCGTCACGACGCCGCCGACCGCCAATCCGGACGCCGCCACCAGCGCATGATGCGAGGTACGGCCCGCAAGCACGCCGCCGGCCAGAACGCCGACGGCGTTCATGGCAAGCAGGCTGGTCAGCGCCATGTTGGCGATGTCTACCGGCGTCTTGTGCAGCGCACCGAGCGCTACCACCAGGTACGTGTTCAGGCCACCGCCCATGATCGAGGTCAGGATGAAATAGCCGAGGTTGAGCAGGATCGGCAGCGTCATCAGTACACGCCAAGCTTGCGCCATGTCGGCTTTCGCCTTTGCGGGCGCACTGGCCGCATGCGAAGCCTCCGCGCTCGGTTCGGGCTGCGCGATGAGCGCGAATAGCACGATGAAGCCGAGGATCGACGCGCCCACATAGGCGCCGCGCCAGCCGAAATACGCTTGCATGAACAGCAGCGTTGCCGGTGCGACGGCCGAGCCGACGATGCCCGCGAAGGTGTGGAAGGCAAAGACCTGGCCGAGCCGCTCCTTCGGTGCGTGATGCGACAGCAGCGAATAGTCGGCCGGATGGAACACGGTGTTACCGAGGCCGCCGAGGCCGTACATGGCGATGAACACCCAATAGGAATCGGCGAGGCCCGCAATCGCATAGGCGATGCTGCTGACCGCCAATCCGACGATGAGCACCATGCGCGCGCCGATGCGATCGACCAGAAAGCCGACCGGCGTCTGCAGCAGTCCGGAGGCGACATTAAATACGGTCAGCGCCAGCGCCAGTTCCGTATAGCTGACCTTGAAGTCGCCGCGCACGAACGCGAACAGCGGCGCCAGCAGCAGCATATAATAGTGGCTCATGAAATGAGCGCTGCACACGGCCGCAATGAGCCGCGACTCGGCGGGCCGGATCGTGCGGACGGAAATGGCTTGCGTCATTGCGCCGTGACAGGCCCTTTGCCGGCCTCGGTCGCGTGCAGCGCCTGCCAAATGCGGAACGGGGTCAGCGGCATGTCGAGATGGCGGATACCGCGCTCGCCGAGCGCGTCGATCACCGCGTTCATCACCGAGGTCAGCGCGCCGGCACAGCCGGCCTCGCCGCACCCTTTGACGCCGAGCGGATTGGTCGTGGCCGGCGCCGGATGATCAGCGAGCGAAAACAACGGCACGTCGGCGGCGCGCGGCATGGCGTAATCCATGAACGAGCCGCTCAGCAGCTGGCCTTCCTTATCGTAGACTGCAAGCTCCATCAGCGCCTGGCCGATGCCCTGCACGACGCCGCCGTGGAGCTGGCCCTCGACGATCATCGGATTGATGACGGTGCCGAAATCGTTGACGGAGACGTAGCTGACGAGGTCCACGATCCCGGTCTCCGGATCGACCTCAACTTCGGCGATGTGGCAGCCGTTCGGATAGGTCGAGGCGCCCGGCCCGTCGCTGACATGGGCGACGTCGAGCGATTGCGGCGCGTCCGCCGGCGGCTTGAGGCCGTTGTGCAGCTTGTTCGCCAGATCCATGATCGAGATGGCGCGGTCGGTGCCGACAATGACGAAATTGCCCTTGTCGAACACGATATCGGAGGGCGCGGCTTCGAGCGCGTAGCCGGCCAGCTCCTTGCCCTTCTCGACGATCTTCACGGCGGCCTCGACGATGGCGGTGCCGGTATGCATGATCGACTTCGAGCCGCCCGAGCCGCCGCCCGCGATCAGCTTGTCGCTGTCGCCCTGCAGCATGGTGATTTTCTCGAACGGGATGCCCAGCTGCGCGCTGAGCACCTGCGCGAACGGCGTGGCGTGACCCATGCCGAAATCCTGCGTCCCGGTCGCCAGCGTCACAGTGCCGTCGGCGTTGAACTTGATGTCGGCGAGTTCTTTCGACGGCGGCGCGGTGACTTCAAGAAAATTGCCGATGCCCAGACCGCGCAGCTTGCCGCGCTTGCGGCTGTCGCGCTTGCGGCGGGCAAAACCCTTGCTGTCGGCGAGTTCGATCGCCTCTTTGGTCAGCGCCGCGAAATCGCCGCTGTCATAGGTGCCGCCGGATGCGGTCTTGTAGGGCAGGTCGCGCGGGCTGATCTGATTGCGCTTGCGCAACGCGACGCGGTCTTTACCCGTTTCGGCCGCGGCGGCGTCGATCAGCCGCTCCATGTAATAGTTGCCTTCGGGGCGGCCGGCGCCGCGATAGGCGGAGACGTGCGAGGTGTTGGTGAACACGACCTTGGTCGATACTTCGATCAGCGGCGTGCGGTACATGCCCTGGACGTTCTTCACCGCATTGAGCGTGCCGGGCATCGGCGCCACCGGCGACAGGAACGCACCGACGTTGGCGAAACTCGTCAGCCGCACGGCAAGAAAGTCGCCGTTTTCATCGAGCGCGAGTTCGCCGGTCACGTCGTGATCGCGGCCGTGGCTGTCGGAGACGAAGCTGCCCGAGCGCTCGTCGGTCCATTTCACCGGCCGGCCGAGCGCGCGGGCCGCGTGCAGCACACAGATATATTCGGGGAACACCGCGCCCTTCATGCCGAACGAGCCGCCGACCTGCCCGGTGACCACGTGCACGTCCTTCGGTGTCACGCCCATCGCTTCGGCGATGTTGGCGCGCATGCCGAACACGCCCTGCGAGCCGACATAAAACGTAAAGCGTGTGCCGTCGAAAGCGGCCAGTGCCGAGCGCGGCTCCATGGCGGCGACGACGAGGCGGCTGTTGAGCAGCTTCAACTTTGTGACGTGCGCCGCCTTGGCGAACGCGGCTTTGACCGCTTCGGCGTCGCCATAGTGATAATCGAGCGCGACGTTGCCCGGCACATCATCATAAAGCTGCGGCGCACCTGCGGCTGCGGCGTCCTCGGCCAACGTCACGGCAGGCAACGCTTCGATGTCGACAGCGACGGCTTCGGCGGCGTCTTTCGCCGCCAGCAAGGTCTCGGCGACCACGAAGGCGATCGGGTCGCCGACATAGCGCACCTTGTCGGTCGGCAGCGCCGGGCGCAGCGGCTTTTTCATCGGCGAGCCGTCGCGATTGTTGAACGGCACGACGCATTTGAGCGGGCCGTAGCCCTTCAGGTCAGCGCCGGTATAGACGCCAAGCACGCCCGGCATCTTGCGCGCGGCCTCGGTGTCGATCGAGCGGATGGCGCCGTGCGCGACCTGGCTGCGCACCATCACCGCATACGCTTGGCCGGGCAGGCTCAGATCGTCGGTGTAGCGGCCCTTGCCGCGCAGCAGCATCGGGTCCTCTTTGCGCGGCACGGACTGTCCGACAGCAAATTTTTCTACCGCCAGGCGGTCCGCCGTTTGATCGGCGCTGTCGCTGGCTGGAGGATGCAAATTCATGGCATGCAATCCTATAAGGCTTTGATGCGCTGACATAATGGAGTTGGCACAAGGCGGCAAGCCATGCACCCGGCATGGCTCGTAGGTCGCATGCGCGGTAGCTTGCCCCAATGGGGCCGGCTGGTACATTTCCCCTCGGGGTTGACGTGGTCGCGTCGCCGAGCGCTTGCGCCCCTGCGCGACAGAAAGGTTGGTCATGGACGACGATGGCTCGCCGCAAGGCGGCCGCGACGGTAATTGGCCTGCGCGCCGGCGGCCCCAGTGGGGCCGGCGGTCGCCGTATGGCATGCCCCGTAACGGTTCGCACAGCGAGCATGATCGTGTTCAATCCGGCGAACGCAGGCAGGCGACCTATGCGGCGCTCGATCTCGGCACTAACAATTGCCGGCTTTTGATCGCGCGGCCGACCGCCGACGGCTTTCGCGTCGTCGACGCGTTTTCGCGAATCATCCGACTTGGCGAGGGGCTCGCCGCGAATCGCCGCATCGGCGATGCGGCCATCGCCCGCGCGGTCGATGCGCTTCTGGTGTGCCGCGACAAGATGCGCGCACGGCAGGTGGTGCGGGCGCGCCTGATTGCGACCGAGGTATGCCGCGCTGCCGAGAACGCGCAGGCGTTCTGCGCGCGCGTCGCCGAGGAGGCGGGCCTCGAGCTTGAGATCGTCGATTCGGCGACCGAGGCGCGGCTCGCCGCGACCGGCTGCACCGAGCTGTTCGACCCCGAAGCGTCCGGCGTCATCCTGTTCGACATCGGCGGCGGGTCGTCCGAACTGGTGCGGCTCGGCCGACCAGGGGCCGGCCGCCGCGGACCGCCGTTGCCCGACATCGTCGGGTGGATCTCGCTGCCGGTCGGTGTCGTCACGCTCGCTGAACGCTACGGCGGCAACGTGGTGTCGCGCGAGACCTACGATGCCATGATCGAGGAAGTGGCGGCCTTCGTTCAAAAATTCGCCGACACGCACCGCAGCGATCTCAATGGCTTCCACATGCTCGGCACCTCCGGCACGGTGACGACGATCGCCGGCGTGCATCTGCGGCTCAAGCGCTACGACCGCCGCCGCGTCGACGGCTGCTGGCTGTCCGACGAGCAGATATCCAGCGTGGTCGGCGAACTGATGGACATGAGTTTCGACGAGCGCGCGGCCAATCCGTGCATCGGCGCCGAACGCGCCGACCTCGTGCTTGCCGGCTGTGCCATTCTCGATGCCATTCGCCGCGCCTTCCCATGCCCGCGGCTGCGCGTCGCCGACCGCGGCCTGCGCGAGGGCATGCTGGTCGAGATGATGCGCGACGACGGCGTGTGGGGCGGGGCGTGACGGCCTCGTACGAGATCCCGATTTGCTGATTGAAGTGCTATTTCATCGGTCAGACGAAGCCGTCGATCGGGAATGAGGATTCGAGCTTCCGGAGAGTAATGCATGGCGAAGCTCACGCCGGGCAAACGCCGCACGCCGTCATCGCGCGCCTGGCTGGAGCGCCAGCTCAGCGATCCCTATGTGGTGCGCGCCAAGCGCGAAGGCTTCCGCTCGCGCGCCGCCTATAAGCTCGCCGAGATCGACGACAAGTTTCACCTGCTCAAGCCTGGCGCGCGCGTGGTGGATCTTGGCGCGGCGCCCGGCGGCTGGAGCGAGATCGCGGCGCGCCGCGCCGGGCCGAGCGGGCGGGTGATCGCGCTCGACATTCTCGACATGAAGCCAATCGCCGGGGTCGAGTTTTTGCAGCTCGACTTTCTCGACGCGACAGCGCCGGACCGGCTCAAACAGATGCTCGGGGGCAGGAATCAAGGAAAGGCGGACGTGGTGCTCTCCGACATGGCGGCGAACGCCACGGGCCATCGCCAGACCGATCACCTGCGCATCATGGCGCTCGCCGAAGCCGCCGCCTTCTTTGCGCGGGAAGTGCTAGCACCGGGCGGCAGCTTCCTTTGCAAGGTGCTGCAGGGTGGCACCGAGGCGAATTTGTTGGCCGAACTCAAACGCGACTTCGCGACCGTCAAGCACGTCAAGCCGCCGGCGAGCCGCACCGATTCGGCCGAGCTTTATCTGCTGGCGAAGGGATTTCGCGGCGCAAAGTCGGATTAGGAGTGCTTTTGCGCGACTGCCGTCCGTGCCGCACGCCCCGACAGCTCTTCTCCTGCATCGACCGGCAACTGCATGAAGATCAGTGCGGCGGCGGCGGAGAGTACGCTGATGGCGAGGAATGCCGGCGGAAAATCGGTGACGCCCATCGCCGTGGAGTGCTTGAGCCGCAGCGTCAGCTCGACGACGAGCGCGCCGACGGCGACGCCGGTTGACAGCGACAATTGCTGGAAGGCTGCGACCATGGAGGTGGCGCGGCTCATGACCGGCGCGTCGATCTCCGCATACGCAATCGTGTTGACGCTGGTGAATTGCAGCGAGCGGAAGAAGCCGCCGACCAGAAGAATCGCGATCATCGCCGCAAACGGCATGCCATGCACGAAAGTGGCGCAGGCGCCGATGAATACCGCGCTGATGATGCTGTTGTAGAGCAGCACATTGCGATAGCCGAAGTGCTTGAGGATCGTGGTCGCGGCAGCCTTCATGAACATCGAGCCGAGCGCGCTGGTGAACGTGATCAGCCCGGACTGGAACGGCGACAGCCCGAAGCCGAGCTGAAGGAGGAGCGGGAGGAGAAACGGCAGCGCGCCGACGCCGAGCCGGAACATGAAGCCGCCGTAGATGCTGGCGCGAAATGTCGGCCGCTTGAGCAGCCGCAGATCGAGGATCGGCGCGTCGGTGCGCAGCGCATAGTACACGTAAGCGACTGCCGCTACGGTGCCGACGCCGATCAGCGCCGCGACCACGCCGTCCGGCAGAAACGCGAGCCCCATGACCGAAAGACCGAACGACAGCCCGGCGATCGCGATGCCGGACAGGATGAAGCCCGTTAGATCGAACGGGTAGGGATATTCGGCGCGGAGGTCCGGGATGAAGCGGGTCGCCAGCGCGATGCCGAGAAGCCCGATCGGCACGTTGATGAGGAAGATCCAGTGCCAGGTCGCGTAGGTCGTGATGAAGCCGCCGAGCGGCGGTCCGCAGATTGGGCCGATCAACGCCGGAATGGTGAGGAGCGACATGGCGTTGAGCAACAGCTTCTTGTCGAGCGAGCGCACTACGATCAACCGGCCGACCGGCGTCATCATCGCTCCGCCCATGCCTTGAAAAATCCGCGCGGCGACGAAATCGGTCAGGGAATGCGATAGCGCGCAGCCGATCGAGCCGAGGATGAATACCGCGATGGCGAGACGGAACACGTTGCGCGCCCCGAAACGGTCGGCGGTCCAGCCGCTCGCCGGGATGAAGATGGCGAGCGACAGGAGGTAAGACGTGACGGCGAGCTTGAGCGCCAGCGGGTTGGTGCCGATATCGCGCGCGATCGCCGGCAGCGAGGTCGCGATGACGGTCGAATCCATTTGCTCCATGAACAGCGACACAGCGACGATCAAAGGTGCGGTGCGGCCGTTCTGGTCCAAGGGCATTTGCGGCGGTCTATCCAGGTTTTTGTTGGATGTTTATTTGCTGTTTATGCGGCCTTCGTCGGATCTGGTTTGGGCAGGTCCAGTTTGGCCAGCTCCGGCTTGCAGCCGCTGCAACGCCTCGGCTGGCTGTTGGAACGCAGGCGCGAGCGTAAGCGCCTGGTGGAAGTCAGCGCGGGCGCCGTCCTTGTCGGCGAGGCGTTCACGCACGAGCCCGCGAGTGAAAAACGCGCTCGCCGCGTTCGCGTCAAGAGCAATGGCGCGGTCGATGTCGGCAAGGGCTGCGGCATTGTCGCCGCCGAGAAAATGCGCCCAGGCGCGGTTGTAAAAGGCAGGCGCCGAATCGGGCGAGAGCGCGATGGCCTTGGTGTAGTCGGCGACCGCGCCGGCGAGATCGAGAGTGGCGCGCTTGGTATTGCCGCGATTGATGTAAGGCCAGGTTGCCTGCGGGTCGAGCGCAATGGCCCGGTCAAGGTCGGCGATGGCCTTGGCGTATTCGCCTTTGGCCTGCCACGCGCTGCCGCGGTTGTTGTAGGCGGCCGGGGTGGGATCGAGGCTGATCGCACGGTCGCCGTCGGCAATGGCGCTGTCGATGTCGCCGTGGCGCTGGCGCGCCAGTGCGCGATTGTAATAGGCGGCGGCGTCACCCGGATCGATACCGATCGCCGAGCTGTAGTCGGCGCTGGCGCGGTCGGCAGCGCCCTTGGCGCTTAACGCATTGCCGCGACTGACGTAGGCAGCCACGAATTTCGGATCGAGCTTGATGGCCGCGTCGAAATCGGCAATTGCGCGGTCGAAATCGCTCCGCCGATAGTAGGCGGTGCCGCGTGCGCAATAGGCGGGCGCGAATTGCGGATTGAGCCGGATGGACTCGCTTAAGTCGGCGATGGCGCGATCGAAATGACCGCTGCGGGCATCGGCAACGCCGCGATCGTAAAGAATGCCGCCGCTGTTCGGATCGAGCCGCGCCGCGGTATCGTAGTCCGCGAGCGCGGCGTTGTGATCGCCGCTGTCGTCATAGGCGTTGGCGCGCCGATGATAAGTTTGGGCATTGTTCGGATCGAGCCCAATGGCTTTGGTGAAGTCGGCGATGGCGTGTTTGTAGTCGCGCTTCTGATACGCCACCAGGCCGCGATTGCTGTAGGCCAGTGCGAATTGCGGCGACAGCGCGATAGCGCGAGCGAAATCGGCGGCGGCGCGGTCGAGGTCGCCCTTGCTCCGCCGGGCGTCGGCACGATTATTGTAGGCGACGGTGAAATTGGGATCGAGGCGGATTGCGGCACTGTAGTCGGCGATGGCGCGGTCGAAGTCGCGCTTGACGAACCAGACGACACCGCGGTCGTTATAGGCGGAGGCATCCTTCGGATCGAGCCGGATGACGCGGTCGTAATCGGCAAGCGCCAGATCGAGATCGCCGTTGCGGCGCAGCGCCAGCGCGCGGATGAAATACGCCGGCACATAATTCGGCGCCAGCCGGATGGCGCCGCCATAACTGTCGATGGCCTGGGCCAGATCGCCTTTCTGGTCGTAGGCGGCACCGCGCGTCATATAGGCTGAGACGTCGCTCGGGTTGAGCGTGATCGCTTGATCGAAGTCGGCGATGGCGCCGTCCAAATCCCGCTTGGCGAAGCGCGCCTCGCCGCGATTGGCATAGGCCCGCACCGATTTGGGGTCGATGCCGATGGCTGCGGTGAAATCCTGCAACGCGCCGTCGAGGTCGCCCTGCGCGCGCAGCGCCATGCCGCGATTGTCGTGCAGAATCGCGAGATTGACCGCCTGATAGCGGCCGGAATCGATCAGAGCCGTGCACGACGCAACGCGCTCCTGCTCCGTGGCGCGCCACTCGCCGGTGCAGCGCTTCTGGTCGCCGGTATCTTGCGCAGATGGGGCTTGCGCGTGCCCCGCCTGGACCAGCAGCAGCGTGAGGCCGGCGAGCGGCAATGCGTAGCGCAGGCGGTGACGCGGCGGGGCAGAGTTGCGCATGGCCGGCCTTTCCTCGGCGCTACCGCGATGATTCTCAACCCAAACGTTTCGCCGCTTCCTCGACCATGCTCAGGTCGGAATATTTCTTGACGTCGATGTCGGCGCTGAGCAGGCCGACCCGTTTCTGCAATTGCAGATTGCTCTGCAGCGCCGCGAGATTGGGCGTGCCGTTCGGATCGCGATACTGGTCTTTTGGCCCGAACGCCCATTCCATGCGCGCCGGCGGCGCCTTGTTGATGCGGGCGACGGCGGCGACCGCCGCCTCGTGATTCTTCGGATCGGTGTACCAGCGCACCGCGCGCACCACATCTTCGAGAAAGTCGACCAGGGCGGCGCGATTCTTCTCGATGAAGCCGGTGCGCGCCGTCCACATCGTCAGCTGGGTGATGCCGAACGCGTCCTTCTCGGTGAACAGCGTGTTGGCGATGCTGCGCAAATTCGGATCGAGCGAGAATGGCGGCACGGCGCTGATCAGGTCGGCCTTCTTCTCGGCCAGCATCGCGCGCATCGCCGGGAAGGGCGCTTCGATGATGGTGTAGTCGCGGTTCGCCTCCAGCCCGCTGCGCTTGCACACGGCGCGCATCGAAATATCGACCGCGCTGCCCAGCGCATTCGTTGCCAGGACCTTGCCCTTGAGATCGGCGACCTTTTTGATCGGGCCGTCCTTGAGCACCATGAACTCGTTGGTGCCGTGCCCGGGCACGCCATCCTGGATCTCGTCGGAAATCACGCGCAGGTCGTCCATGTGCGCGTTCTGGATGGCGAGCGCGAAGGAGGAGAATGCCAACGGGCCGACCTCGAGTTCGCCGGCCGCGAGCGCGGTGATTACCGGCGGCGTGCCTTCGAAATGGATTGCCTCGGCCACATACGATTTGCCGAAATGCGTCAGCAGTTCCTTCTGCTGCAGCACCAGCGGCGCCAACGACGCCGGCACTACCACCCAGCCGACGCGAATGCGCACCGGCTCCGCCCGTGCTGGACGCGGATCGCCCGCGGTTGCGAGCGCGGTGCCCGCGGCAAGGGCGCCAAGCCCGAATTGACGGCGATCCATACCGATTTTCACGACGTTTCCTCCACTTTCTGTCCTTTAGGCCTGTTCATTGCGGCAAAGCCGTGCTATCGACCGCCGCCAACCCAAAAGCGGGCCACTGAGTTGGCGAGGGACACAATGTCCGCTCGTCGCTTTAGCGTCATCCGGGCGTCACCTTACGCGCCCGCCCGCCATTCAGGGCCATGCGGAGTTGGCAATGGCATTGACTGCGAAAGACGTTCCGCCCGAAGCATATACCTTTGACGACGTGCTGTTGAAGCCCGGCCTGTCGGACGTTCTGCCGTCCGACGTCGATATCCGTTCGCGCATTACCAGAAGTGTCCCGCTGAATATCCCGATCGTCGCCTCGGCTATGGATACGGTGACCGAGGCCCATATGGCGATCGCGATGGCGCAGGCAGGCGGCATCGGCGTCATTCACCGCAACCTGGAGCCGGCGCTGCAGGCCGCGCAGGTGCGGCAGGTCAAAAAGTTCGAGTCCGGCATGGTGGTCAACCCGGTCACCATCCAGCCCGATGCCTCGCTCGCCGATGCGCTGGACCTGATGCAGGAGTTCCACATTTCCGGCATTCCGGTCGTCGAGGGCGGCGGCGGCGGTCGCGCCGGCAAGCTCGTCGGCATCCTCACCAACCGCGACGTGCGCTTCGCCACCGACAAGCGGCAAAAAGTCTCGGAGCTGATGACCAAGGAACGCCTGGTCACGGTGCGCGAAGGCGTCGGCCAGGACGAAGCCAAGCGGCTCTTGCATCAGAATCGCATTGAGAAGCTTCTGGTCGTCGACGCCGATTATCGCTGCGTTGGCCTCATCACCGTGAAAGATATCGAGAAGGCGGTGACGTATCCCAATGCCTGCAAGGACGAACAGGGCCGACTGCGGGTCGCTGCCGCCACCAGCGTCGGCGAGGCCGGCTTCGCCCGCAGCGAAGCCTTGATCGATGCCGGCGTCGACCTCGTCGTGGTCGATACCGCTCACGGTCATTCCTCCCGCGTGCTCGAAGCGGTCACGCGCATCAAGCGGCAATCCAACGCCGTCCAGGTCGTCGCCGGCAATATCGCCACCGCCGACGGCGCCAAGGCGCTGATCGACGCCGGCGCCGACGCCATCAAAGTCGGCATCGGCCCAGGTTCAATCTGTACCACGCGCATCGTCGCTGGCGTCGGCGTGCCGCAGCTTACAGCGATCATGGATGCGGTCGAGGCGTCGAAAAAACACGATACGCCGGTCATCGCCGACGGTGGCATTAAATATTCCGGCGATCTCGCCAAGGCGATCGCCGCGGGCGCCGACTGCGTGATGATCGGCTCGCTCCTGGCCGGGACCGACGAGACGCCTGGCGAGGTGTTTCTTTATCAGGGCCGCTCCTACAAGAGCTATCGCGGCATGGGCTCAGTCAGCGCCATGGCGCGCGGCTCGGCCGATCGCTATTTTCAGCAGGAAATCAAGGACGCGCTCAAGCTCGTGCCCGAAGGCATCGAAGGGCAGGTGGCCTATAAGGGGCCGGTCGCCAACGTGCTGCACCAGCTCGCCGGGGGCTTGCGCGCCGCAATGGGCTATGTGGGCGGCAAAAATCTTGCCGAGTTCCACGCCAAGGCGGAGTTCGTGCGCATTTCGGGCGCGGGATTGCGCGAGAGCCATGTCCACGACGTGACCATCACGCGCGAGAGTCCAAATTATCCAAGTCGAAGCTGATAATCAGTTCGAAGCTGATTATCTTTGTCAACGCTAGGCGGTGTGATGGCTGCGGGCCCGATCGATCGATTTGCCAAGATACGCGCGGCTACCGATGCGCATCGCGCGCAGCACGGCTGCGGCGCATATCCTTATGACAACGGTCCGCTGCTCGGGGCGCTGGCGGCGGCCGCCGACGCGCGCCGCATCCTCGAACTGGGCACGGCGCTCGGCTACACCGCGCTGTCATTTGCGGCGGGCGCGCCCGATGCCACCGTCGATACCATCGAGCGCGATCCCGACCATGTGCAGCTCGCCCGCGACAACATTGCGGCGGTCGCGATGGATCACCGCATCACAGTGCATGAAGGCGACTTCGCCACCGTGCTGCCGACGCTCGATCCGGGTTACGACGTCGCCTTTTTCGACGGCCAGTCGCCGACCCCGGCGTTGCACAAAACGCTGCGCGGGTTGTTGCGCACCGGCGGCACGCTCATCACCGCCAATCTGAACCATCGCTCGACACCCGATGCGGTCCGCAAGTCGTTGTTCGACGGCAAATCCTGGCGCAGCGCCTTGGTCACGGAGGACGGCGAGACCGCGATCAGCGTCAAGCTTTGATGCAGCGTGGCGGCGCATTGGCCGCCGTGTTACGAGGAAGCATTGCGCGGGGGGTGAATGAGATGTCGCTTCAAGCCGTCCTGCTGCCGTTGTTTGTCGAAGTGATTCTGACCTTTGTGCTGTGGGGCTGGATGGCCGCACTGCGCGCACGCGATATGACATCGGGCGGCGTGCGGTCCCAGGACATCGCGTTGCGCGAGCCGAACTGGTCGAAGCATACCTTGCAGGTGGCGTATTGCTTCTCCAATCAGTTCGAGCTGCCTGTGCTGTTTTATGTTCTGACCATTCTTGCCTACGTCACCCACAAGGCCGGCGTGGCATTCGTCATCCTGGCGTGGATCTTCGTGATCTTTCGTCTGCTGCACGCCTATGTTCATACGACCAGCAATGTCGTTCGCGTTCGCGGGCCGCTGTACGGTGTCGCGGCCTTCGCTCTCATCTTGAACTGGGCGATTTATATCGTCGCCGTGCTGACCAGCCCCTGGGTGTGAAGCCATGCCGCTCGAATTTTGTCATCCGACCGCCCCGCATGAGCGGCTGCGATTGCCGGAATGGTATGTCTCCAGCCTGATGATGGATCGCGCGCTCGATGCCGTCGTGCGCCGCGTCAAAAAACTCGATCGCAAGCATGATATTCCCTATCTCGCCGGCTATAGCCTCGACGGCAAGATTATCTATATCATCCGGCACATGCCGGAGTTGTTCAAGTTCCGCGGCCGTACCGTGGAGACCGACCGGTTCTTGATCCTGCACGAGGAAGTCGAGAAGACGCTGATCGATCAGCTCGGCCTGCACTATCTGCACGCCCACCAGATCGCCACCCGGGCCGAGGAAGCCGCCGTGCGCGCCGCGGGCGTCGAATGGCACGCCTACGATCGCTTCATGCAGAAATACGTCAAGCGCATGGGCGACGAGCGCCTGACCAAGGTGCCGAAGGATCTCGATCTCAAGCCCTATCGCGATGAGCACGATGACGACCTGCTGCGCCGCATGCTCAAGAGCGTCCGCGCCGGCAAGTCGCCTAAGGGTTTTCATGTCCATGATCTCGCCGAAGCGATCGCGGATCTGCGCAAGCATGTGCCGCAGCGTGACACGCCGGGGACAGGGCGCGCCGTCGCGCTCAAGCGCCGCACCAGGAAATAAGAGCCGCCCAGCAATGATCGCGGCCTCGCAACCTGCTCACGCATGACACCCGCCGCCCGTCTGTCAGCCGCCATTGAGGTTTTCGCCGAGATCGAGGCGCGCCGCCGGCTGTCGGCGGATGTAATCAAGGACTGGGGCCTCGCGCACCGTTTCGCCGGTTCGTCCGACCGCGCCGCCATCGCCGGTCTCGTCTACGACGCGCTGCGCCGCAAGGCGTCGTCCTGCTGGCTGATGGGCGAGGCGACGCCGCGCGCGGCTTTGCTCGGCATGCTGCGGCGCGAGCGCGGGCTCGATATCGCGGCGATCGAGGCGCTGTGCAGCGGCGCGCGCTTCGCGCCGGCGCCGCTCAGCGAAAAAGAGAAAGCGGCGCTTGACGCCGACTCACTCGTTGACATGCCCGCGCCCGTGGCGGGCGACTACCCGGATTGGCTCGATCCGCATTTCGCCAAGGTGTTCGGCGACGACCGCGCCGCCGAGGGCACAGCGCTGGCCACGCGCGCGCCGCTCGACCTGCGGGTCAACACGCTCAAAGCCGAGCGCGAGGAAGTGCTGCCCAAGCTTGCGCATCTGCACGCCGAGCCGGCCCAATGGTCGCCGGTCGGCCTGCGCATTCGTCTTGGGGCCGACGCCAAGAGCCCGGCGATTCACGCCGAGCCGGTATTCCGCAAGGGCGAAGTCGAAATCCAGGACGAAGGCTCGCAGCTTGCGGCGCTGTTTGCCGGCGCCAAGCCCGGCCAGCAGGTGATCGATCTCGCCGCCGGCGCCGGCGGCAAGACGCTGGCGCTCGCCGCCGCGATGGACAACCGCGGCCAGATCTATGCGACCGACATCGACAAGCGGCAATTGCTACCAATCCACGAACGAATTGCGCGGGCCGGCGCGCGCAACATCCAGGTCCGTACGCCGCGCGGCGAGGCTGACATGCTCGGCGACCTCAATGGCCGCGCCGACCTGGTGCTGATCGACGCGCCGTGCACCGGGACCGGCACCTGGCGGCGCAATCCGGACGCCAAATGGCGGGTCCGGCCGGGCGCGCTCGCCGAACGCGTCAAGGAGCAGGCGGCGCTGCTCGACCGTGCCGCCGTACTGACCAAGGTCGGCGGGCGCATCGCCTACGTCACCTGTTCGGTGCTCGACGACGAAAACGGCGAGCAGGTGCGGGCATTCGTCAGCCGGACGCCGGGTTTTTCGGTGGAAAAGCCCGCCGACGTCGCGCAAACGCTCGGCGAGCGCGCCTATCTTTTCGTCCAGTCGGTGCTTATCTGCGGCGAAGGCTTGCTGATGACGCCGCGCCGGACCGATACCGACGGATTTTTTGTCAGCCTCCTGCGGCGCAACTCATGAACCTGATGGCAAAAGCTCGACAGACGGCGACCGTGGCCAAAGACCCCGCCATGGCAACCCACGACAAAATTCTCATCGTCGATTTCGGTTCGCAGGTGACGCAGCTGATCGCGCGACGCGTGCGCGAAGAGCGCGTCTATTGCGAGATTGTGCCGTACCAGAAGGCCGAAGCCGCGTTTGCCGAGATGAAGCCCAAGGGCGTCATTCTCTCCGGTGGCCCGGCTTCGGTGCTCGACAAGGACGCGCCGCTGGCGCCGTCCGAGATCTATCAAGCAGGCGTGCCGGTGCTCGGCATCTGCTACGGCGAACAGGCGATGGCGGCGCAGCTCGGCGGGACGGTCGAGGCCGGTCATCACCGCGAATTCGGCCGCGCCGAGCTTGAGGTGACGAAGGGCTCGGCCCTGACCGATGGCGTCTGGGAGGTCGGCCAGCGCTATCCAGTGTGGATGAGCCACGGCGATCGCGTCACCAAATTGCCCGCGGGCTTTGCCGTGACGGGCACGTCGTCAAACGCGCCGATCGCCATGATCGCCGACGACGAGCGCAAATTCTACGCCGTGCAGTTTCATCTGGAGGTCGTGCACACGCCGCACGGCGCGGCGCTCATTCGCAATTTCGTCCGCAAGGTCGCGCGTTGCACCGGCGACTGGACGATGCGCGCCTTCAAGGACGAGGCGATCGAGAAGATCCGCAAGCAAGTCGGCAAGGGCAAGGTGATCTGCGGTCTGTCGGGCGGCGTCGATTCCGCGGTCACGGCCATCTTGATCCACGAGGCGATCGGCGAGCAGCTCACCTGCGTGTTCGTCGATCACGGCCTGTTGCGGCTTGGTGAAGCCGAACGCGTGGTCGCGCTGTTCCGCGACCACTACAACATTCCGCTGATCCATGTCGAAGCCGTCGACCTGTTTCTCAAAGAGCTTTCCGGCGTCACCGACCCGGAGCAGAAGCGCAAGATCATCGGCAAATTGTTCATCGACGTGTTCGAAGCCGAGGCCAAAAAGGTCGGCGGCGCGAAATTCCTGGCGCAGGGTACGCTCTATCCCGACGTGATCGAGAGCGTGTCGTTTGCCGGCGGCCCGTCGGTGACGATCAAATCGCATCATAATGTCGGCGGCCTGCCGGATCGCATGAACCTGAGCCTGGTCGAGCCCTTACGCGAATTGTTCAAGGACGAGGTGCGCGCGCTCGGCCGCGAGCTCGGCCTGCCCGACGTATTTGTCGGCCGCCATCCGTTTCCCGGCCCCGGACTTGCCATCCGCTGCCCGGGCGAGATCACGCGCGACCGGCTCGATATCCTGCGCCTCGCCGACGACATCTTCATCGAGGAAATCCGCCGCGCCGGGCTCTACGACGACATCTGGCAGGCCTTCGCGGTGCTGTTGCCGGTGCGCACTGTCGGCGTCATGGGCGATTACCGCACCTACGACTACGTCGTCGCGCTGCGCGCCGTCACCTCGATCGACGGCATGACGGCGGATTTCTACCCGTTCGACGGAATGTTCATCGGCACCGTTGCGACCCGCATCATCAACGAGGTTAAAGGCGTCAACCGCGTGGTGTATGACGTGACCAGCAAGCCGCCGGGGACGATCGAGTGGGAGTAGGGTGTGCCCGTCATTACACAATCGCAAGCTCGAACCCGCGCGTTCGCCCGCGTCGTCGGGCCGTGGCTCGTCCTCGTGCCCGGCATCATCGCACTGCGCGCTCCGGACATGGGTGCGCTCGCATCCGAATTCTTCGATAGCCCGCTGTTCGTCTGGTTCTCCGGTGCGTTGCTGCTGTTCGCGGGACTGTTCATCATTGCCTTTCACTCGTATTGGGGCGGCGCGGCCGCGATATTGATCTCGCTGTTCGGGTGGGTCCTGGCAATTCGGGGCCTGGTTTTGATGGCTGCGCCTGCGCTGTACGAGCGTGCTGTCGTGATCGCCGAGTCGACTTGGCTGGTGCGGCTCATGTTCGGCCTGCTCATCGTCATCGGCGTCTATCTCACTTATGTCGGTTGGATCGCCAAACCCGCTGGGTGAATATTCGCTGATATTGGCTTTCGCCGCCGTCCGCCATCGGACCGCTCTCGGCCTTCGGCCAATAGCCGCTCCAGATATCGTAGGTCCGGCCTCCCAGCAGCAGATCGAAGGTCCCGCCGTGCGCCGCGTCGATGGCCTCTCGCACGGCCGGGTCGGCATGCGGCGCTGCCCATCCGCCGTGAGGATAGTCGCCGTCTTCTTTCCGCCCGCCGGGGGCCTGGATCACGCCGTCCAGCGAAATGTGTTCGATGATCGTGAGCTTTCTCATGGCGTCTCCTTTCGCACGGGTTGGCGCTCGTCCGTGCCAGTTTCGCCCAAGGACGCGTCGTTTCGATCAATTCCGACACCTCGCAATCGATTTTTTGTCCTGGTATTCGTTAGCCCGTACGGCGACTGGAGCTATCCTAAAATGCCGACCTTTGTGGCGCTCATGCGCGGCATCAACGTGGGCTCAGCCCGCAAGCTGCCGATGGCGGATTTGCGGGACCTGTGCGTCAAGCTCGGGCTGGAACGGCCGCAAACTTACATCCAAAGCGGCAACCTGCTGGTCGATGCCAAGGGCGGCGGCGCTGGTCTGCGCCGCTTGTTGGAAAAGGAATGTGCTGCGCGTTTCGGCTTCACTGTCGATGTCGTCATGCGCAGCGCCGCCGAGTGGGCGAGCCACGTTGCCGCAAATCCCTTTGCGGACGACGCCAGGGCCAGCTCGAAAATGCTCCATCTTTACTTGGCGCGTGATCCGCTTAGGTCTGGCGCTGCAAAGGCGCTGGTGCAGCGGGCGCAAACCGGGGAGCGGATTAGTGTGGCTGGAGGGGCGCTCTGGATCGACTATGGGGCTAACGGCGTCGCCAGCTCGAAGCTCAGCCCGGTTCTCATCGATCAGGCTTGCGGCTCGCCGGCGACCGGCCGCAACTGGAACAGCGTGTTGAAGATCAGCAAAATGATTGAAGACCGCGCGTAACAACAAATTTCATTGGAGGCTCGTCCGATGGCCATCACCCTCTATGGCATCAAGAACTGCGACACGATGAAAAAGGCGCGCGCCTGGCTGGAGAAGCACGGTGTCGAATACGCATTCCATGACTATAAGACCGCCGGCATCGAGCGCGAGCGGCTGGAAAAATGGGAAAAGAAAGTCGGCTGGGAGACGCTGCTCAACCGCTCGGGCATGACCTTCCGCAAGCTGCCCGACAAGGACAAGGCCGCCCTCGACGCCAAAAAGGCGATGGCGCTGATGCTCAAACAACCATCGATGATCAAGCGGCCGGTGCTGGATCTCGGCGGCGGCAAGCTTTTGGTCGGCTTTTCGCCGGAACTTTACAGCAAGTCGGTGGCCTCGAACGGGTGAGCGACTGTCTTTCGAGTCAAGTATTTTGCGGTTGCCATGGGCGTTGATCCCGCAGGATGGCGTTGAGGATGGTGAGGAGCTTTCGCGCTACGGCGATGAGGGCGACGAGCTTCGGCTTGCCCGCGGCGACGAGCTTGTCCCGGAATGGCTTGAGGATTGGATTGTGATGTCCGGCGACCATTGCAGCCAGGAACAGGACGTTGCGGACGCTTTTGCGACCGCCGCCGATGAAGCTCTTGCCCCGCCACTGGCCGGACCTGGCGGGTCCAGGGAGCAAGGCCGACGAGGGCAGCGATCTGACGGCGATCGAGCGTGCCGAGCTCCGGCAGTTCAGCGATCAGGGTGCGAGCGACGATCGGCCCGACGCCGGGGACGGATGCGAGCAAGTCCTCCTTTTCAGCCCAGACCGGAGAGCCGCGCACACGATCGTCGATCTCGCCATCGAGTTCGGCGAGTTCTTTCTCCATTGCTTTACGCAGCCTGGCGATGCTCCGCTTCAGACGCTTGTCGGTCATCCGCCGCTCGCGCTGACGAGTTGCGCGGAGGAATTTCACCTCCGCGCGCTCCCAAAACCGTGCATGAACCTCTCGACTCACACGGCTCCCGATGTCCGGCCGTTTCCATGACATAGCTGCCAGTGTGCGAAGAGCGTTGGATTCGCGCGGCGAAGCCGATCAAACCAATCTCTCGCGCCTTTGGTCTTACGACGCAGCCGCTTGAATTTGCGACGCGCCCAGCGGATGACATAGAGATCGATCCTCTTTAGGGCCGGGCGCAATTTCGTCCGGTAGAAGTTGCCGTAGTAGTTGATCCAGCCTCGAATGTACGGGTTGTACGTCTCGGCCAGACTTTGCAGAGATTTGTCACTGTGATGATGAAGGGCCCAGCGGCGGATCGTCCGGCTGATGGACGCCAACGCCCTCGGACTGGCCGCCGGCATGAAGCCATGCGCGGGGATATTTCCCTGCCACATCGTCTTCCTCGCCCGAAACATAAAACCGAGAAAGTCGAACGATTGATTTGGGAAATCACCGCGCCGGTTCGCATCCTTGCAGTAGACGATCCTCGTCTTCTCGGGATGCAGCACCAACTTGCAGGCCGCAAAGCGGTCAGCAAGCACGCTCCGTAGCGCCTGCGCCTCCTCGGCGCTCTTGCAATGACAAATGGCGTCATCCGCGTAGCGCTCGAACGGGATGTGAGGATAGGTTCTCTTCATCCACATATCGAACGCATAATGCAGGAACAGATTCGCCAAGACGGGACTGACAACCCCGCCCTGAGGAGTTCCCGATGTTCGCAGCACGACGCTGCCATCTTCCAACTGAACCGGAGCCTTCAGCCAGCGCTCGACGTAGAGCAGGACCCACGAACAGTTCGTATGATGACGAACCGCCTTGAGCATCAGCTTCCAATCAATGCTGTCGAAATAGGCTTTTACGTCGAGGTCGAGCACCCAGTCATACCGCCAGCAACGCTGACGAGCTTGGCGCACAGCGTCGATCGCCGATTTGCCAGGCCTGTAGCCATAAGAGTCGATATGAAACACCGGCTCCAAACACGGCTCCAGGTAGCGACGGACAACTTCCTGGGCGACACGGTCCGCAACCGTTGCGATACGGCGGGCATAATGCACCTCATACAGTTTGCATTGGGGATGGTAGACGAAGATGGGCTGAGTTGACGGTCCATTCTCGAAGGCGCCGATCCAACTCGTTGTTGATCGTGATCGCATAGGGCGCATTCCGCTTGCGCTGAACCGCCGGAACGATACCGCGTTCGATCCAGTAATGGACGACCCAAAGGCTGACGCCATATCTTTCTCGAACCTGGCGAACGTTCAGCGTCCCCTTGGGAGGTGGCGGAGCTGGAATGCGATATTTGTACCTCAGCCATTTGATCGTGCCCAATGTAATCGGCTTACCGGTTGTCGTGCTTTTCTGACCTTCGGTGCGCAGCGCGGCGACGATGTCATCGTCACGATGATCGGCCGCTAATTCTCTGATCCGGTTCACGAATGCCATGGAATAGCGGATCGCCTCCGCCCTGTTCTGCGGGAGTTGGAGGCGCAGTGTTTCAGTTTCGCCGCCTTGCCACCGAATGTGCAGCCTGAGGGTCTTCGCCTCTGGTCCCTTCACTACGGTGATGTCGCGCACCAATAGGCGCAGGATGCGCTTGCGATCTCGGGGGGTCGTGGTCGTGGCCGCCCACAGGCGAGGGAAGTCCTTCGCCAACCGGAGAATCTGCTGCTTCTGTTCGGCGGTGACCGCCCGCATGGTCTTGCGTTCGAAGGCGGCCAATTCGGCTTCGAGATCGTGCAAGCGTTGCATGGCGTCGTTCCAACGCGCTTCGAGTGTCGCTGCGATCAGTCGGTTGCAGGGATCGACCGCCTCGTAACGCCGTTCGGCGAGTTCGGCGTCATAGCGCGCGCGCTCGATCCGCATCCGCCATTGGGCGCCGATGCCGCGATCCCGTTCTTCCAGATTGGTCAGCGCCGCGAGCGCGAGTTCGATCGTCACCGGCGTGATGGCGCTGACCAACCGTTCGCTGATGGCCTGATCGAGGGATGTCGAAGGCGCCGTCAAACAAGCACGGGACGCCAAGGCCTCCCGATGTTTCCAAACACATTGATAGAGCGGGTAGATGCCTCCGTTCCCGGTGTAGCGAATCCCGAGACGGCGTCCGCAAACCCCGCAGAGGAGCAAGCCCTGCAAGAGGCAGAGGCCCTCTCGGGCGGGACCGGAAAGCCCTTCGGCGTTCGTCCGATTCGTGCTCAGACGCTGCCGGTTGGCGATGAACTGATCCGCGGAGATATAGCCTTCGTGGTGATCGGGGATCACAACACGCCAAGCATCCTGCGGCATCAAACGCGATCGTGTCCGGATCTCGCCGGACGATCCCACCTCTTTGGACGATTGGTGTCGTCCGAACACATAGGCGCCGGCGTAGGACGGATTGGCAAGGATGCCGAGGACCCGCGAATGGGTCAGTCTGCCCCACAGAAGTTTGCCGTCCCACGCGCCGCCATACGCGCGACGCGGGAAGCGTAGATCGAGTTCATTGTAGCGTCGCACGACGCCGAAAGCTGTGTTCTCTCGCGCAAACAGGTCAAAGACCGTGCGGACTGCGCCCTGGACCTCCCGATCCGGATCGATCGCGATCTTGTCGCCCTCAAAGACAAATCCGACCGGCAGGGGAAAACGCAATTCGCCCTTGGAGGCCTTGTTGAGTTTGCCTCCATGGAGGCGGGCGCGGATAATATGCAATTCCGCTTGGGCGAACGTACCCTTCATCCCCAATACAAGCCCATCGTTGAACTCGGCCGGATTGTAGCAACCGTCCTCGTCGATCACGAGCGTGCTGGTGATGGCGCAGAGCTCCAGGAGGCGATGCCAGTCCTGGTTCGATCGCGCTAGCCGCGACGCTTCCAAGGAAAAGATTGCGCCAACCCGTCCCATAGCCACTTCGCCGACCAAGGCCTTGAAGTCTTCCCGATTGGTCGTCGCGCTCCCGGATTGGCCGAGATCCCGGTCGAGGATGCGGATCTGCTCCGGCTTCCAGCCGAGTGACTCGGCCTTGGTCTTCAGATTGTATTGGCGCTCCGTGCTTTCCTGGTTGAAGCGAACCTGTCCCATCGTCGACTGGCGGATGTAAATGCAGGCCTGCCGCGCCAGGTGTTGATCGGCAATCTTCGAACTCATCGTCATCGGCCCCCTCCGGATTGAACGGCGGGGCGCCGGCGGCAAGATAGGACGCAACCATGTCCGCGAGGATGGCGCCCGCCTTGGCAAAGTCGAAATCGACAAGCGCCGGGTCCATGGCGATTTATCCAAGCTCCTCGCGTCGTCGCAAGAGTTCCGTGTTGATCGCGCAAATCTCGTCGAGCGCAGCGCGCAGGGCGCGGAAATTGCCGATCAAATGGGCGACCTGCTCGTGGATGTCGTTTGGCACATAATCTCTGCGCTGCCGGCCACCCGTCCCGGGCTGACTGACGGACAGATATCGCTTGGGTCCATGTCCGGGTCCGTCGACGCAGTGGCAGTTCGGCCGACCGCAGCGCTTGTATGTTTCGACCAATGTGCCGCGCAGCACGTGTTCGATCGGCGGCAAGTCGCGCACAATGCGGCGGCGACGTTTGCGAAGCATGCGGGAGGAAAGATCCTGGATTTTCATCGGACCGAATCACTCGTCTGTCCGAATGAATCAAAATCAGATTCATCGGTCAACCTCGGAATGGCCCTTGGCGAGAGAAGCGATGAGTTCGGCGAGCGCGACCAAGCCAAAGGCATCGACAAGCGAGGGAGCGCCGCCCCCGGAGCCCTGCCCATCTGGGAACGCCCAGTCGGTCCATTCACGGGGCATCGCGAATGAGCCGAGGTCGGCGTGGCGCAGGCTCAACGTCTCGACCCCCGAGACATGGCGAACCTTCAAGACGACGAACCGCTGCCCACGCAACGGATGAAACGGGTGGACGACTTCAGCCGATCCCAAAGGTCGATTGGATAAGAGTGCAGTTCGCTGGGGGTGTGGCAATGCCCAACGGGCGCGTTCCGCCATCTCCCTTCGGAATATCCACCCGTCGCACCGGCGGAGGAAAATAGCTCCCTGACGACAGCCGGTTCCAGAGCTTGTAGAGGTTGTTTGATAGATCAGCCTCAAAGTCCGCAATCGTCTGTCCGTCTACTCCGGCCGCTCCCTGGTTGGCCTTCACCTTCTTGAAGGCTTCCCAGACTTCCCGTTTGGGGATGTCGAACGGCTTTGCTTTGTCCACAGGCTCCTCCTGTCACCAGTTGGCCCGCAGCTTCGGCTGAACAACGCGGCCCCTTCGGTCCGGCTCCATTACAGAGCCTTCATCCCTACTACGAGCCACTCCGTCCCTGTGCGCCGCATCGGTACTCTGATCCTCGCGGTTTTAGCCGCTTGTGACTTCTCCCTTTGCATCGGAGCACAGGTTCTCACGTTCCGTACAAAAGCCTGGTTGAGCTTCGCGCCGTCTACATGCCGGATGCCACTCGGACAGACTTCAGGCTTCCCCCGAGTTGATCTCGGAGGCAGGGTCAGCCCCCGATTCTGACATCGTCTAATCAGCTTTCGACACTTCATCGACGGTTCGCTTGCGCTCGCCTCTCTCAACCTTGCCTGCCAGGATCATGTCCTGGCGTTTCCGCAACGCTCACCACCATTGCTTTTGACAACAGCAGCTTGCGGTGGCTTGAGATCAGCACCTGACTGCCGACCTCGAAGGGCCTTCCTTCATCTCTCGTACAGTTGTGCACCGCCGTGTGGACCGGCGATGCTCGTGACACACGACCCTCAGCCGCCATCATCTCGACAATCTGGCGCCGCCGCGTAACCAGATCAGCCAGAAGCCGCGTCATCGCATCCGGCAGAGCACGCGGCTCTGCCTTCGTTGCTTCGACAAAATGAGCAATGACGGCGGCATCGATGGGATCCGTCTTCGCCCGCTTGCCGAGAGCCTGAGCGAAGGCGCGCACTTGCGCCGGATTGACCACCACGACCGGCAGCTCCGCCGCTGCCAGGCCAGCCGCAACCACTGTCTCAAAACCGCCGGTAGCTTCGACCGCGACGATGCGCGGTCGAAGTCTCTTCAATCGCTCCGCCAAAGCCTCGATCCCGGCGCCATTGCGATCAACGACAAAACTTTCGCCACTCGGGCGAACGCATACATCCAAACGATCCTTGGCAACGTCGATGCCGATCACGGTGGCGTCCATCTGATCCCTTCCTTGCGCAAGCGGGCTCGCTGTGCGGCCCAAGCGACTGTTCGGGTTCGATGGAACGGCGGGCGAAGACCCATGCTCACCCACGGGCTTGGTGTCCCTCAGGGGCTGCGGTCTTCCGCCCGCCACCGCACAGGTCATCTTAGCCGGTGCAGTGATTCGCGACTTACAAGGGGCCGTCAGGGCGGGAACTTGGTTAACACTGCCGCCGGCCGACGATTTTGTTAACGCCGTTTGTTGAAGTCATTTTCTCGCCACCAAACGACCACGACCCGCCATAGCGTCACCATGCTTTTTCCGAACCCGTCCGGCTTCTAGCGGCCCGGATGGCCAACGGGACGGGGAACTTTTGCCGACTGTTCCGGGCCGACGCATTTCGGGGGCGGGCTTGGAGTGTGACATGACATCGCGCATTTTGTTTGGTGGGCTTGCGCTTGCAGGCGCCATGGCGTTTGCGTCTTGCGCGCACGCCGCCGACTTGGCGGTACCGCCGGCACCGCCCCCGGCCGCGCCGGTCGCCTATGCGCCGCAAGTCTACAACTGGAGCGGCTTTTACATCGGCGGCCATCTCGGCGGCGGCTATGGGGCCTCGTCCTGGAGCGATCCGTTCTCAGGAGGCAACAACAATTTCAACGACTGGGGCTTCCTCGGCGGCGCGCAGGTCGGCGCCAACGCCCAGTTCAACCGTTTGGTGCTTGGGCTTGAAGGCGATTTCAGCTGGACCGACATCAACAACAAAGGCACCGATTCGGTCGGTGACGCGCTCAACACCAATGTGCAGTGGACATCGACAGTCACCGGCCGGGTCGGCGCGGCGTTCGACCGGCTTCTGGTCTATGGCAAGGGCGGTCTGGCGCTGGCCGAAGATCGGAGCACGCTGACCGATTTCACAGGCACCGCGGCAAGCAACAGTTTAATGCGCACTGGCTGGACCGCCGGCGCCGGCCTCGAGTACGCCATCGATCAGAACTGGTCGGCCAAGGTCGAATACGACTATCTGGGCTTCGGCTCGCAGGCGATGAACTTCACCACGCCGGCGCTTGGGACTGTCACATCGAACACCAGTCTCAATGTGCAGGAGATCAAGGCCGGGTTGAACTTCCGCTTTGGCGGCGGACAGTGACGGGCTTCGTCATTGCGAGCGAAGCGAAGCAATCCAGTACTGCGATAAAGTCTGGATTGCTTCGTCGCGGAGCCTGTCATCGGGCCGGCCACTTCGGGCCGGACCCGTTGGCTCCTCGCAATGACGAGCGATAGCACCTGCTAATTGATCTTGATCTTCGCCGCCTCAATCACCGGCTTCCAGCGCGCGATATCGGCATTGATCCTGGCGCGGAATTCGGCCGGCGTGTCGGGTATCGGCTCCATCAGTTGCGCCGACAGCTTGGCGCGGATGGTCGGCGAGGTGATTGCCGCGCCCACCAGATGATTGATGCGTTCGATCGTAGCGGCGGGAAGCCCGGCCGGCCCGATCAGTCCGGACCAGGCGTCGGCCTCGACGTCAACGCCGCTTTCCTTCAATGTCGGCACCCCCGGCAGCAACTCCGAACGCTTGGCCGTCGAGATGGCGAGCATCTTGATCTTGCCGCCGGCGAGCTGCGGCGTAATCGATATCGCCGGGAGGCAGACCATCTGCACGTCGTTGCGTATCAGCGCTTGAACGGCCTGCGGCGATGACTGGAAGGGGACGTGCACGAGCTTCGTGCCGCTCTTGAGTGCGATCGCCTCCATGGCAAGCTGGGACAGCGAGCCGGTGCCGATCGAACCGTAATTGTACTTTCCGGGATTCTTACGAATGAGTTCGATCAGCGCCGGCACGCTG
Organism: uncultured Alphaproteobacteria bacterium; assembly: GCA_963729965.1. Lineage (GTDB taxonomy): Bacteria > Pseudomonadota > Alphaproteobacteria > Rhizobiales > Xanthobacteraceae > BOG-931. The sequence continues at coordinate 227,228 of CAVSPX010000014.1, read as the reverse complement.
TCGACGCCGAGACTGGCATTGACGGCGAGCGCGCTGGGCTGCGTCACCAGCATGGTGATCAGCGACAGATCCTTGCTCGGGTCGTAGGGCAGGTGGGCGAACAGGAGCGTGTTGATGGCAAGCGGGCCGCCGATGCTGATGCCGATGGTCGTTCCGTCCGGCGCGGCCTTGGCGACCGCGTCGGTGCCGGTATTGCCGCTGGCGCCTGGCTTGTTCTCGACGATGAAGGTCTGACGGGTTTGCTGCTTGAGCTGATCGGCGATCAAGCGCGCCACCAGGTCGGGGGTTGAGCCGGCGCCGAACGGCACGATGATGTGCACGGGCTTGGCCGGCCAGACTTGGGCGGAGGCGGAAAGCGTGCCGAGCGCGAGCGCGAGCGCCGTTGCGATCAATTGTTTCATGAATTGCCTCCGCTTCCCCCCAAGCCTGTGCCGGACGTATCATGGCAAGATCCGGCGCAGAAGTGGAGACGTAAGGTGCGCGCGACCGCCAAGTTACGAGAAATCTTCGCCTCCGGACGCGTCGCCGTTGCGCCCGGGGCCTATGACGGGCTTTCGGCGCGGCTGGTGGCGCAGGCCGGATTTCCGGCGGTCTACGCGAGCGGCGGCGCCATTGCCCGGTCCGCCGGCGTGCCGGACCTTGGCCTGATCTCGATGAGCGCGATTGTCGATCGGCTCGCCGCGATGGTCGATGTCGTCGATGTGCCGGTGATCGCCGATGCGGATACGGGCTACGGCAATGCGCTCAACGCGCAGGCCGCCGCCCGCGCCTTCGAGCGCTCCGGCGTCGCCGCCCTCCATCTCGAAGATCAGACCTTCCCGAAGAAGTGCGGGCACTACGACGACAAGGGCATCGTGCCCGCGGCCGAGATGGTGCAGAAGCTCAAGGCCGTGCGCGACGCGTTGCACGATTCCGATTTCGTCGTCATCGCCCGCACCGACGCGATTGCGGTCGAGGGCTTTGAGGCCGCGCTCGATCGCGCCGCCGCGTATCTTGAGGCAGGCGCCGACATGATCTTTGTCGAAGCGCCGACTTCGGAAGCGGAGATTGCCGATATCGCCAAGCGGCTGCCGGGCCTCAAACTGATCAACATGTTTGCCGGCGGCAAGACGCCGCTGCTGCCCGTGTCAAAGCTCGAAGCGTTTGGCTATCACGCGGTAATCATTCCCAGCGATACGCAGCGCGCCGCCATCAAGGCGATGCAGCGCGTTCTGGCCGCGATTGCCCGCGACGGCAGCGCGGCCGCCATGGCCGCCGACATGGTTTCGTTCAAGGACCGTGAGCTCATCATCGACACGCCCGCCTATATCGAGCGCGACAAGCGCTACGCGAGCTGAGAAGAACCAATATTGACAAGGGCCGCCCGCTCGTGATCATCGCGCCGCGGGTCGCCTGGAACGCGACGGCGGTGAAAGAAATTTGGTCGGCGCTGAATTGGGTTCACCATGGGTCTGGCCTTAGAGATACTCGGGCTTGTTTTGTTTCTCGGCGGGCATGTGTTTGTCACCATGCGCGACCGGCGCGCCGCGCTCGTCGCGAAGCTTGGCGAGTGGCCCTATAAGGGGCTGTTCTCGCTCGTCGCCGTCGTCGGCATCGTGCTGATCGGCTACGGCTTCGCCTGGTATCGTGCCACCGGTCCGATCACGATCTGGTTGCCGCCGGCGTGGACGCGGCAGATCGTCGTGGTGCTGATGTGGCCGGCCAGCATCTTTGTCGCGGCCGCCTACATCCCCGGCAACATCAAGCGCGTGCTCAAGCACCCGATGCTGGTCGGGGTCAAAACCTGGGCCGTGGCGCATCTGTGCGCCAATGGCGATCTCGGCGGCATCATCCTGTTCGGCGCGGTGCTGCTGTGGGCGGGATTTGACCGCATGACGCTCAAGCGCCGCAGCGATCCGGGCGTGCCGCCGATTCCGACGGGCGGGGTTGTCAACGACATCGTGGCTATCGTGGTCGGCACCCTGCTTTATCTGGCGCTCGGTTTCGTCTTCCACCCGATCGTCATCGGCGTTCCGGCATTCGGCACGCCGGCTCTGGGACATGCAGTGGCTGGGTCGTAACGATGTCAGTTCAGAACGAAATCCGGCGGCTCACCGCACCAGACATCCGTGCCCGCAAGGGCGGCGAGCCGATTGTCTGTCTCACGTCTTATCACGCGCACACCGCGCGCATCGTCGATGCATATTGCGACGTGATCTTGGTCGGCGACTCGCTCGGCATGGTGATGCACGGGCTCGAGACCACCGTTCCGGTGACGCTCGACATGATGATTCTGCAGGGGCTTGCGGTGATGCGCGGCTCGCGGCGCGCGCTCGTCGTCGTCGACATGCCGTTCGGGTCGTATGAGGCGTCGAAGGAACAGGCCTTCGCATCCGCGGTGCGGATCATGAAGGAAACCGGCTGCGGCGCCATCAAGGTCGAGGGCGGTAAGCGTATGGCGGAGACTATCGCGTTTCTGGTCGAGCGCGGCGTGCCGGTGATGGGTCATGTCGGGCTCACGCCGCAAGCGATCAACACGATCGGATCGTTCCGCGCTCAGGGCCGTAACGAAAGCGACTGGGCGCCGATCGAGGCCGATGCGCGCGCGGTAGCGGATGCCGGCGCCTTCGCCATCGTGATCGAGGCCGTCGCCGAGCCGCTGGGCCGCCGCATCACCGGCGAGATTGGGGTCCCGACGATCGGCATTGGCGCCAGCGTGGCCTGCGACGGCCAGGTCCTCGTGCTGGAAGATATGCTCGGGCTGTCGCCGCGGGTGCCCAAATTTGTCAAACGCTTCGGTGAGCTGGGGCCATCGATCGAGCGGGCGGTCAAAGGCTATGCCGAGGAGGTGCGCGCGCGCAGTTTCCCGGGGCCGGAGCACGTCTACCCCATGCGCAGGCCCAAGACCTGAGTTCCGATATGCGGCAGCCCCCCGGTTAAACCTATTCGACCCAGCGCCGGCTTGGGTCTTTGCCTTGCTCGCGCCACATCATTATTTTAACCCGGCGAGGATTAATCTAATCAATACAGGGGCTTCTGCGGCTAACTGCAAGGTTTTCCTTGCTATTGTCCATGCCCGGGTCCATCCCCGGCTTGGTGGGTGGTCGGGGTCAGGTGACGCTGGGGTCGGGTTTCGTGGCCGATATCTTTCAGGAAGTTGACGAGGAAGTCCGTCGCGAACAGCTCAAAAAGCTGTGGGAGCGCTACGCCTACCTCATCCTTGCGCTCGGCGTTTTGATTGTTGCCGGTGTTGGCGGCTGGCGCGGCTATGAGTATTGGCAGGCCAAGAAGGCCGGCGAGAGCGGGGTGGCCTACGAGCAGGCGGTGCAGCTTGCGCAGGCCGGCAAACACAAGGAAGCCGATGCGGCCTTTGCCCGGATCGCTGCCGGCGGCACCGCGGGCTATCGCGTGCTGGCGCGGCTGCGCGAAGCCGCCGAGCTGGCGCAGACGGACCATAAGGCTGCGGTGGCGGCGTATGACACCCTGGCTGCCGATCAGAAGGTCGGTCAGGTCGTTCAGGATTTGGCCGGCGTGCGCGCCGGTCTGCTGCTCGTCGACAGTACTCCCTACTCGGAATTGCAGAAGCGACTGGAGCCGCTGACGGTATCCGGCCGCCCCTTCCGTCACACGGCGCGCGAATTGCTCGCGCTGTCGGCGTGGAAAGCCGGCGACCTCAACGCTGCGCGGAAGTGGACCGACATGATCATGACCGACCCGGAAACGCCGGGTGGCATTCGCAGCCGCGCGCAGATTTTGAGCGACCTCATTGCGGCCAATGGCAGCAAGGGCTGAGCGCGATGCGAACGCGTCAGAAGCTTTCGGTGTTCCGGCTCGGCATGATGCTGGCGTGCGCGTCGCTGCTCGCGGCGTGCACCAAGGGTGGCCAGTTCGATCCGACGACGCTGCTCGACAACGACATGTTCGACAACAAGAAGCCGTTGGCGGGCCAGCGCGAGCCGGTTTTTCCGGGCGGCGTGCCCGGCGTCAGCAACGGCATTCCGGCCGACCTCTACAAGGGCTATCAGCCGCCGCCGGATGATACCGCGTCCGGAACGGCGACGCCGATCACCCCGCCGGTCGCGGAGGCGGAAAAACCGGTCGAGAGACCCAAGCCGAGAGCAAAGCCCAAGCCGAGGCCTAAGCTCGCCCGCGCGCCGGAGCGGCCGCGAACCGAGATCAGTGTTGGGCTGAACAGGAAGCCCAAACCCGCGGCTGAGCGGCAGGCCGGGCCGGCGCAGACTGACTGGCCGTCGCCGCCATCCGCGCAATCCCAGCCATCGCAAACGGTGTGGCCGGCGCCGCCGTCCGCGACGTCGGCCTCGTCGCAAACGGTCTGGCCGGCACCGCCGCCTACCGGCGGTTCGCAGCAGGCGGCCCAGCCCTCGCAGTCGATCTGGCCCAATCCGCCGCCGACCGGCGGGCAGTGATCACGCCGCAAGTGCGCGCCGGGGGTATTGCGCCGCCCGGTGCGCAAGCATGCTCGTGGACCGCAAATCGCGAGAGGTTTATGGGGCCAACGCCCTGACGACGGCCGGCAAATTTTAGAATAGACAGGCGAGGCCCCAGTGGCAGCCTCTCAGTAATGCGCTGCCCAGGCGGCATCGCTGGATTGGATTATGTCTTTCACCGTCGCCATTATCGGCCGGCCCAATGTCGGAAAATCGACGCTGTTCAACCGCCTCGTTGGACGCCGCCTTGCGCTGGTGGACGACGAACCGGGCGTGACACGCGACCGGCGCGAGGGTGAGGGCAAGCTCGGCGATCTGTCCTTCAAGGTGATCGATACGGCGGGCCTGGAGCGCGCCGACGATGAGAGTCTCTCGGCCCGCATGCAGGCGCAGACCGCAGCCGCGATGGCGCAGGCCGACACGGTGCTGTTTGTGGTCGATGTGCGCGCCGGCGCCACGCCGGCCGATCGCACCTTCGCCGATCTCGCTCGCAAATCCGGCAAGCCCGTGATCCTGGTCGGCAACAAGAGCGAGGGCCGTGCCGGCGAGGCCGGCGTGCTCGAAGCCTATGCGCTAGGACTGGGCGATCCAGTCGCGATCAGCGCCGAGCACGGCGAAGGCCTTCCCGCGCTGTATGACGCGCTGCGCGCGGCGTTGCCCGAGGCGACGGCTACGCCGGAATCCGAGGCGGCCCGCGAGTCCACCGCTGCCGAGAAGCCGATCCGCATCGCCGTGGTCGGGCGGCCCAATACCGGAAAATCGACGCTGATCAACCGCCTGCTCGGCGACGAGCGGCTGCTGACCGGACCCGAACCTGGCATCACCCGCGACGCCATCGCGGTCGATCTGCAGTGGCGCGGGCGTCGCGTCCGCATCCATGACACCGCAGGGCTGCGGCGGCGCGCGCGCGTTATCGAAAAGCTCGAAAAGCTTTCCGTGGCCGACACGATCGGCGCCATTCGCTTTGCCGACGTCGCCATCGTGCTGGTCGACGCGCAGGCGCCATTTGAAGAGCAGGACACCCGCATCGTCGATCTGGTCGAGCGCGAGGGGCGAGCCATCGTCATTGGCATCAACAAATGGGATCTGATCAAACCGCCGCCGGGCGCGCTGTCGCGCCTGCGTGAATCAACTGATCGAATGCTGCCGCAGGTCAAAGGCGTGCCCGTCGTCACACTGTCGGCGCGCACCGGCGCGGGACTTGACCAGTTGGTGCGCGCGGTGTTCGACAGCTACGAAGTCTGGAACCGCCGTGCGCCGACGGCGGCGCTCAACCGCTTTCTCCAACAGGCCGTCACCGCCAATCCGCCGCCGGCCGTGGGTGGCCGCCGGCCGCGGCTCGACTACATGACGCAGCCGAAGGCGCGGCCGCCGACCTTCGTGCTGTTTTCGTCGCGCGCCTGGACGCTTCCGGAAACCTATCGGCGTTATTTGATCAACAGCTTGCGCGAGCATTTCGGCCTGCCGGGCACGCCGATCCGATTGACGCTGCGCACCAAGGCCAATCCCTACGCCAGCCGCAAGAAGCGGCGATGAGCTTCGTCAAACGGGCTGGATAAATTCCAAGAATTTGCCGGCGCGGTAGTCGTAGAGATTGCCGGTTTCCGCGCAGTTCGGCAGGCACAGCGGCACGATCGTTTCGGCGACCTGTTCGGGCGTCGGCAACGTCATCGGATCTTCGCCGGGCATGACTTGCGCACGCATGCGCGTTCGCGTCGGCCCCGGGTTGAACAGATTGACCCGCACTGCCGTTGAATCTGTTTCCGCCGCATAGGTGCGCGCCAGTGCGTTAAGCGCCGCCTTGGAGACCGAATAGGGCCCGCTATAGGCGCGGTTATTGGTCGCTGCGCCCGACGTCATGAACACGGCGCGGCCGGCGGCTGAGCGGCGCAGCAGCGTATCCATGGCGCGGATCAGGTGCCAGTTGGCGGTCACGTTGACCGCCATGGCTTCGTCCCAGGCGGCCGGGTCGACGTGATCGAGCGGCGAACGCTGGCCGACGATCGCGGCGTTGCCGACAAGTACGTCGAGTCGCTGGTGACGCTCGTCGAGCGCCTTGGCGAGCCGGTAGAGGCCGGGATAATCGCGCATGTCGAGCGGCACCAATGTCGCGCTGGAACCTGCGGCACGCACGGCGTCGTCGAGTTCTTCGAGCGCGCCTTGTGTGCGTCCGGTCGCGACGATGTGGGCGCCTTCGCGCGCCAAAGCGAGCGCCAGCGCCCGCCCGATGCCGCGCGTCGAGCCGGTGATGAGAGCGATGCGGTTGGAGAGGGATCGAACCATGCGCCGGCAAGCTAACGAATACAGCGTCCATGGCAAGCGTCACGAGCACGGTGAAAAGGGCGCTCGGACGGGGCTGCTGGATTAAGTCACGAGGACGAATGCCAGAGGATGTCGCTGGCGCCACTGCCGGTAAAGGCGCCGACACCGGCCACCTGGGCGCCGCCCGGATGGGTGCCGAGGTCTACGCTGCCGGCCCATTGGCCGTTGTTGATCAGCCATTCGTCGGTATTGCCGGTGGAGGCGTTGTACCAGAGGATGTCGCTCGTGCTCGTGCCGGTGAAATCGCCGACGCCCGCGACCTGAAAGCCGGCCGGGTGTGAGCCGGGGCTGAAACTGTTGATCCACTGGCCGTTGGAACCCAATTCCCAGATATCCGTCTGCACGCTGCCGCCGGACGCGTTGGTCCACAAAATGTCGTCGCGGCCGTTGTCGAAAAAGTCGCCGACCGCCGCAATTGTCCACCCTGAGCCAGGATGCGAGCCCAAGTCGACGCTCGCCGACCATTGGCCGTTGTCGAGCTGCCACTCGTCGGCGTCGCCGGTACTTGAGTCGTACCAAAGGATTCCGTCGATGCCGTTGCCGGTCCAATCGCCGACGGCAGCGACGGTGTAGCCCGCCGGGTGCGTGCCGGCATCAATGCTCGCCATCCACTGGCCGTTTGCGTCCAGCAGCCAGATATCGGTCTGCACGCTGCCGCCGGAGGTAGTGGTCCACAGCACGTCATCTCGGCCGTCGCCAAGAAAATCGCCGTTGCCAGAAATCTGATAATTACCGGGGTGGCTGCCGAGATCGACACTCGCCGACCATTGGGTATTCGACAGCTGCCACTCGTCGGTGTCGCTGGTCGACGGATCAAACCAGAGGATTCCGTCGGTGCCGCTGCCGGTCCAATCGCCGATGCCGGCGACGCTGTAGCCGGCGGGATGCGAGCCGGGGTCGGCGCTTTCGGCCCACTGGCCGTCGGACAAAATCCATTCGTCGTTGTTGCCCGGATTTTCAGGGTAGTTTGGCGTGTTCTGCATGGTGACGAGCGCGTTGCCGCCGCCATCATTGCTGACGTTGAAGTCGAGCGAATTGTACTGGCCGGTCAGATTGAACGACGCGAGTTCGGCGCCGTTGGCGTACAGCGATAGCGTGCCGCCCGCACTGCTGGCCTGCTGCCAGACTGCATGCTCGCTTACGGTGAACGACACAAACGTCGCATCGATGCTGTCGGTAGCCGCCGCACCAAGAATTTGGCCGCCGATCTCCTGGTGCAGGATCAGCGCGGCATTTGCTCCCGTGAAGGCGACATTGCCGGCGATCGAGCCGCTGGCGAGGTCGACCGTTCCGTTCTGGCCGATATCGATCGCGCCGGCGCCGCTCAGCGTTCCGGCAATGTCGATTGTGCCGCCGGCCGCCTGCAGTACGCCGCTGTTGCTGGCGGCGCCGTCGAGCCGAAGGATCGCGTCGGCGTCGACGATGACGGTCCCGGACATGGCGCTGGAACTGGGACGCATCGGTAACTGTGAAGGTGCCGCCGGTGACGGCGAGGGTCGCGCCGGTCGCGAGCGTGAGGCTATCCACCGTCTCGCTGACCGCGCTTGAGACGGTGTAGCTGTCGCCCGCCGTGATCCCGACATCGTTGTTCGCGCCCGGGACATTGGCGGGATTCCAGTTCGCCGCGGTGGCGAAACTGCCATTCACTGCGTTGGCCCAGGTCGAGGTCGAATAAATGGCGGCAAAGCCCGACGCGGCGACACTTTGCGCCGGATTGTTTTGCGGGCTGAAACTGTCGATGCCCGGCCCGCCATTGGTGGAATTCGGGTCCCACTCCCAGAAATAGGTGCCGACGAGAGATGTATTGCCGGATTGCTGCCAGGCGTCGAAAAAGGCCTGGTACAGCTCCGCTTGCAGGCTGGGATCGGGACTGTTGCCTTCGGCGTACGGCGCCGCAGCGGCGCCGCTGTCGTTGGCGTAGCCAAGCTCGGTGAAGAGGAGCGGTTTGCCGGATTGGGCCGAGAGATTTTCGAAATACCTGATGGGCGACTGGTTGCCGATGAATGCGTAAGCGTCGGGATTGGTCGACGGTGTCGCCGGCTGCGTCCAGCCGTTGATTAGCTCCTGCAGCGTCGGGTTAGCCGCAGTCGACAGCGGCACGTAACAGTCGATGCCTTCGTAATCGAGTTGGTTCCAGAAGCTGACATTGCCGGCGGTCTGCCACGACGCCGAGTAGGTCAGCTTGCCGGAAAACACCGCGCGCACCGCGTCGATGACGCTGGTCCAGTAGGACAGATATTGCGGACCCGCGAGCTGATCGAGTTCGGCGCCGATCGAGAGCATCTGCGCGCCGTTTGACTGCGCGACCTTGGCTTCCGCCACGATCATCTGCTGATAGCTGGCGAAGAACGTCGCCACATTGCTCGGCTCATAATCCTGCCGCCATTCGCCGACGCTGTAGCCGCCGATTTCCGAAGGATCGAGAAAATCGATCAGCGGCCGCACCATGACGGTGAGGCCGAGCTGCTCCGCCTGCGCGATCGTGCTGCCGAGCGCCGCCAGGCTGTCGGTGTAATTCGGATCGGCGACGACCTGCGAAGTGTTGACGTCGATACCGTAATCGAGCGTCGCCTCGATCGAATCCGCGCCGGTCTGCGCCAGCTGCGGGAGGGAATCGCTGTCCTCGTAGGCGCCGTTGAAAAAGGCGACGTAATCGAAGCCCTTGTATTGCAAAGAGAGCGTCAATCTTCGTCTCTCGGCGGTTCCGGAGCACTATCAACAGTGCGGCGCTGATCGGAGCGACAAAAAAATCCGTAGATTAGGAGTCTTCCTCAGACGGTAAGTGATTCTCGCCGCAATTTATAATGATAAGCCATCCCCAAGGCATGGCGGCGCAAGCGGGTTATCGGCCGGACATGTGAATCAAATACGCAGATGTTTGGAAGAATTGTCTCGGTCGCAGCCGATATATCTGCACGCAAGCGCGCGCGAGGAGGCGCTACCGCCGGCGCTCCGTCAGGTCGCCCACAGAACGTCGCTCGTATGGTTGCCGGTGAACGAGCCAGCGCCGGCGATCTGATAGTTCCCCGGATGGGTGCCGAGATCGATGCTGCCGGCCCATTGGCCGTTGTTGATCAGCCATTCGTCGACATCGCCGGTCGCGGTATTCTGCCAAAGGATGTCGCTGGTGCCGTTGCCGGTAAAGTCGCCGACTTCGACCACCTGATAGCCGGCCGGATGCGCGCCAGGGCTCACGCTCGCCATCCATTTGCCGTTCGAATCGAGCTCCCAGATGTCGGTCGCAACGGTGCCGTTGCTGTTGACGCTGGTCCACAGCACGTCGTCGATGCCGTTGCCGAAGAAATCGCCGATGCCGGAAATCTGATAGCTGCCGGGATGGCTGCCGAGATCGACGCTGGCCGCCCATTGGCCGTTGGCGAGTTGCCACTCGTCGGTATCGCCGTTCGACGAATTGTACCAAAGAATGCCGTCGGTGCCGTCGCCGGTCCAATCGCCGGTGCCGGCAACGATGTAGCCTGACGGATGCGAGCCCGGGCTGACGCTCGCCGCCCATTGGCCGCTGGAAGACAATTTCCAGATGTCGGTCTGCACGCCACCGCCGGAGGCGCTGGTCCACAGCACGTCGTCGATGCCGTTGCCGAAGAAATCGCCGACACCGGAAATCTGATAGTTGCCGGGATGCGTGCCGAGATCGACGCTGGCCGACCATTGGCCGTTGGCGAGCTGCCACTCGTCGGTATCGCCGTTCGAAGAATCGTACCAAAGAATGCCGGCGGTGCCGTCGCCGGTCCAATCGCCTACCGCCGCGACGGTGTAGCCCGCCGGATGCGTGCCCGGGCTGACACTGGCAGCCCATTGGCCGTTCGCCAGGAGCCACTCATCGAGGCTGACCGGAGATGGCGGGGGCGGCGGCGGCGGCGGCGGCGTGCCCGAACCGCCAAAGCCGATGGCATTGAACATTTCGAGATCGAAACTGGTCAGTGTCTCGGTCGGAGTATCGACACCCCCGACATTGAAAGGATCGTCCGCCGCGACATTGGTGAACAGCGTGTCGTCGAACGTGGTGCTGAAATTCGCCAGATCGGTATTGCCGCCGTCGATCGAGAAATACGCGGGCTGCCCGCCGGTCCACTGGTACTGCCCCGGGCGGAATAACGAAACAAATCCGCGATGGTCGGGCCGCCGGCGTAATAGTCGGTCAGCCAGCCCAGCGCGTGCCCAATTTCGGTGAGCGCCAATCCCTCCCAATTGAATGTCTGGGTGCCGAACCCGATCGATCCATCGATGGCGCTGCTGCTGCCGGAATAAACGCCGAGCGCCTTCTCCTGCGCGCTGCTGACCAGGAAGGAACTGGCGTCGTTAGGGAATGCCGTCGTGCTCGCGGGCAACGACGCCACCGCGGTGATCGCGGTGCTGGTCGTCGCATTGGAGGCGAGCCAGCTTTTGACCGTGGCGTAGCTGACATAGGTAAGGCTGTTCGACCCGCCGAGGGAGATTTGTGCGTTGGTGAGCTGCGGATCGACCTGGTTGTCGTAGGTTCCCCAGCCATAGGAAATGTTCACCGTGTAGTTGCCGGGAAAATCCTGATCGAAGATATCGGCCGCAGCCTGCACCGCCGCGGTAAAACCGGACGGCGCCGAACTGACGCTGTCGTCGGGAACGAGATTGATCTGCATGTTGTGCTCTGCTCGTCAGCTGTGCGCGGGAATCGGGCGGATTCTTGGCATGATACCTCACGCCACAGGCTGTGCGTGGCGGTGCCAATAAGGCGATGCTCGCGGTAGCGCCAGCAAGCTAGCGAATCCAACGCGCGCCGCAAGCGCCAGGAAAAGGGCTAGCTATCGGAAGATGGGCCCAACGGGGGCTACGTCAGGAATTGGCGTGCCAGAGAATGTCGCTGGTGCCATTGCCGGTGAAATCGCCGATGCCGGCGATCTGGAAGTTGCCCGGATGGGTGCCGAGGTCGACGCTGCCGGCCCATTGGCCGTTTTTGATCAGCCACTCGTCGACCTCCCCGGTCGAGGTGTTTTGCCACAGGATGTCGCTGGTGTGGTCGCCGTTGAAATCGCCGACGCTGACCACCTGATAACCGGCCGGGTGAGAGCCGGGACTGACGCTGTTGATCCACTGTCCGTTGGAGCCCAGCTCCCAGATGTCGGTTGAAACCGTGCCGTCGCCATTAACGCCGGTCCACAGCACATCGTCGACGCCATCGCCATTGAAATCGCCGACGCCGGCGATCTGGTAGTTGCCCGGATGGACTCCGAGATCGACGCTGGCCGCCCATTGGCCATCGTCAAGCTGCCACTCGTCGGTGTCGCCGGTTGAAGCATCGCGCCAGAGCACGCCATCGGTGCCGTCGCCGGTCCAGTCGCCAATGCCGGCGACCGTGTAGTCGGCCGGATGCGAGCCCGGGCTGACGCTGTTCGCCCACTTTCCATCGGAGCCGAGTTGCCAGATATCGGTCTGCACACTGCCGCCGGACGCGCTGGTCCACAGTACGTCATCGATGCCGTTGTCGAAGAAATCGCTAACTCCGGAAATCTGATAATTGCCGGGATGGGCACCGAGGTCGACACTCGCGGCCCATTGCGTGTTGGAGAGCTGCCACTCATCGGTATCGCCGGTCGTGGGATTAAACCAAAGAATGCCGTCGGTGGCACCGCCGGTCCAACTGCCGACGGCCGCAACACTATAGCCGGATGGATGTGAGCCCGGCCCTCCGCTAGCGGCCCATTGGCCGTTCAACAGAATCCACTCATCTACGTTGCCCGGAATTGGAGCGGGTATCGGGTTGACAACAGGGGGTGGAATTGAAATCTGTATTTGGAACTGATCGGGTGCAGTTGAGTTGCCGGCGGCGTCGGTAACTTCGAACGTGAAGCTATCCGACGAAACAATGTCGCCATTCTGCCGATAGGCGACAAGACCGTTATCAATGTCGGCTTGGGTGAAGGAAGATGTTGCCGATCCGTTGTCGAGCAGCGTGCCATGCATCGGCGCCGTGATGAGGGTGTAATTCTCTTGCGCGTCGGAGCTGACATTGTCGGTGAATTGCAGCTGACTTTCCGGTATTGTCACCGTGCCGCCAGTCAAAACACTTACCGAGCCATCGTCGATCGACGACGGCGGTGCAGTGTCGAGTTGAGACTCGCTGTACGTCCCATCCGAGAACTGGAACAGCTGTACGTTGATAACCTGATCGACACCATCAGGCGCCCCCGGTCGAAGATCCGAGACCTGGAGATACCCATTGCCCGATTGCTGGAACGAATAGTCGGTATGCGCTCCATCGTAGACGGCGGTGTTCGTGCCGGGGCCACCGTCAAGCGTGTCATTACCTGGGCCACCTTCCAGCACGTCGTCTAGAGGGCCGCCGATCAAGGTGTCGTTGCCGTTGCCGCCAGACGCGACAATGGTCGTGTCGGCTTGGCTGCCGTCAAGAGTATCGTCCCCGTCGTTGCCATTCAAATATACGGTGTGTTGTGAAACGCCGGCTGGGCTCAATGGCAGCACTTTAAATGTGTCATCGCCGCTGCCGCCATTTATCTGCAATTCCGAAAATTGCGAAAAAGTATCTTCAACGTCTTCGGTTGTGCTACTGAAAACAATGCCGTTTGAACCTTGCGATCCGAACGATAAAGCATTAGCGGCGAGGTTATTCGTTTGGATTGTTAAGAGCACGCCAGACCCAATTAGTGGAGCATCCTGAGTGCTACCGCTGTAGAGTGTGGTGTCACCCCATGCTCCAATATCAGGCGTCAGTGCGGTATCAAGATCAACGTCGACGCCGCCAATTGGAATGGGGTTCGCGTCCGTGCTATTTATCGTTTGTTCAATGTTTTCTGATGAATAATTGCTGCCTGCCCAACTTGGCGCGTACGCTAACCAAGTGTATTGGACGCCGACTTTAGATTTGACAGCGCTTAGCACGTCTCCTGCACCATAAACGCCTATCGAATAGGTTGCGCCATGTTCAGAAAAATATGCTTTAATTTCGTTGAAATAAGCTACAACATTGGCGAGATTTGCAATCTCCGTCTGGGAGCCTTGTACTCCTGGATCGGCGTCGACTCCGAAATAGATTGTCCCTCCAATCTGTCCGGCGGTAGCTGCTCCAGCTAGGGCGTACTCAGCATCAGAATCCGCCTGGCTGGCATTGTAGGTTGATACGTCGTGCGGATCTGGATCAATAGGATTGTTATTGGCATCATAGAGAATGTGCCTTTGAAATATCGATACAATGGATATACCATCCTTTATAAGCGTCGCGGCGTAATCGGGGTCAAGGTATTTGTAGGCGCCCGGATATGGCGAGCCAATATATTCAGCAACAAATTGTTTATCTGCGTTAAGAATTTGATCCGCAGTCAATCGATTGGCCGCCAGCGCATCAATTCCAGAGTGCAGGTCGCCACTGCTCTGGGAAGGTTGAGATTGGCTAGATGCTCCATCGTCCACTAATGCTATGGAATACTCTCCAGTTTGCAAAGTCGGCGGAATGCCATTGACGCTATCAGTGTTACTCGCGCTGATGGCTAGATAATAGGTTTCTGATCCGCTCCCAGAAACCGTATAATAAAAACTTGGATTTGGCCCTGCATCGGCAACATCGCTAGGTGACAGAACGTTGCCGTTTGCATCTCGAAGTCGAATGATAACGGAATCAAGAGTGTCGGAATTGCTCACACCCGCACTTCCGATGAATTGGTAGGTGTGTCCGCCGGTTAATGTGACTTTATAATAATCGTCGTCGGTCCCGCCGCCGATATCCGAAGCATCGATTGTGCCGTACGTTGTGCCGGGCGAGAGTTGATATGTGGTCGCAATGGACGCGGGTATCTGGTCCGAAGTCGCACTTGCGGCCTGAGAGCTCATGCTGACCGTGTAATTGCCGGTCGCAGTCCGCCACGCTGGATCGGGCCCGCCAGCGCTTACAGCAAGGTAATAGGTGTCTGTCTGATCGGACTGGTAGGCGGTGTCGAAGGTGAAGGAAGGATCCGCTCCTTCGACAGGGCCCGAGACCACTTCCGTGCCGCCTTGGCCGTATAGATTGATATCGAGCAGCCCGGTCGTGATGGAATTGGCGGTGCCGCTGAAAGTGTAAATCTCGCCCTTCTGCAGCGTGACCTTGTACCAATCCTTGTCGACATACCCTCCCGCGTCGTTTGAAATATCCTGAGTGCTGCCTGCCATTGGCGCGGCATCGATCGTTCCCGACACCGGAGCAGCGGTCGCCAACACCGCGGACGTGTTGGAATTATCCAGGACTGTACCGTGGAGGTCGGCGCGCTCACTTGGATTGAGCCGGCGAGCTGATAATCGTTGCCGGTGTTGGAGCCCTGATTGCCAGTCGCGGGCGATTCATTGTCTGCCACGACCCAGACGTAGTCGGTTCCCGTCGTCTCGTTTGCCGGCACCGTTATGGTGTCGCTCTGGGAAACCGAACTTCCGGAGGTCAGTTGCTGCGTGCTCACGGAGCCGACGTCATTGCTGGCATTGCCAGGACTTGTCGACGAGGTTGTGATCCGGATGCCCGTTGTGGTCGCCGGCGCAGTCCCGGCCCCCTGGTTGAGCATCGTCCAGTACACCGTCATCGAGCCGCCCTGCGTCACGCTATGCGTGCTCAGCGACAGGGTCTCAGGGATCAGGTCGGAGTACGATGTCGGCGCGCTCACTTGGATTGAGCCGGCGAGCTGATAATCGTTGCCGGTGTTGGAGCCCTGATTGCCAGTCGCGGGCGATTCATTGTCTGCCACGACCCAGACGTAGTCGGTTCCCGTCGTCTCGTTTGCCGGCACCGTTATGGTGTCGCTCTGGGAAACCGAACTTCCGGAGGTCAGTTGCTGCGTGCTCACGGAGCCGACGTCATTGCTGGCATTGCCAGGACTTGTCGACGAGGTTGTGATCCGGATGCCCGTTGTGGTCGCCGGCGCAGTCCCGGCCCCCTGGTTGAGCATCGTCCAGTACACCGTCATCGAGCCGCCCTGCGTCACGCTATGCGTGCTCAGCGACAGGGTCTCAGGGATCAAATCGGAGTTCGCCATTGAATCCTCCCATCAGCGCGCGCAAACGGCAGTCCCTCCAGCCGAAACCGGCCGACCGGACCGCAAACGTTGTGATTGTTATGGTAGACTGCGCGTGTCGCGTCTAAGGTTGCTCTCCCCAAAGAGCCGCAACCGCTAGTTCAGCAACTTGGCCGTGCGCTGTCAACGCCCCTAACGCCGCTTCTTTGAGCGGGCAGAGCAACGCTCTGGCTTCTTAACGAGAGCAAGAGCGGAGTAGTAGGGGGCGATTGGCCGCGACTTCGCTCGTGTTGAAGCGAGCTAACGTCCGATAGGTCGGCAAGCGACTTTTTGCCGTCTCAGCTCGCCTCGGCGAGCAGCGACAATTGCCGCGGCGGGGTGTCCTGCGCCATGCGGTCGGTCAGCGGCGTCGGGTATTCGCCGGTGAAGCAATGGTCGGTGAATTGCGGGCGCGCGGCGTTGCGGCCCTTCTCGCCCATGGCGCGATAGATGCCCTCGACCGACAGGAAGGCGAGTGAATCGGCGCCGATGAATTGCCGCATGCCTTCGAGATCGTGCGTGGCGGCAAGGAGCTTGTCCTTCTCGGGCGTGTCGATGCCGTAATAATCCGGGTGCGTGATCGGCGGCGAGGCGATGCGAAAATGCACTTCGCGGGCGCCGGCATCGCGCATCATCTGCACGATCTTGACCGACGTGGTGCCGCGCACGATCGAATCGTCGATCAGCACGATGCGCTTGCCGTTGACCACGGCGCGGTTGGCGCTGTGTTTGAGCCGCACGCCGAGCTGACGGATCTGCTGGGTCGGCTCGATGAAGGTGCGTCCCACATAGTGATTGCGGACGATGCCGAGCTCGTAGGGAATGCCGAACTCTTGCGCGTAGCCGATCGCGGCCGGCACGCCGGAATCCGGCACGGGGATCACGACGTCGGCCGTGGCGGGTGCTTCGCGCGCCAGTTCAACGCCGCTGGCTTTGCGGACGCCATAGACGCTGCGGCCGCCGATGATCGAATCCGGCCGTGCGAAGTAAATGTATTCGAAGATGCAGGGCCGCGGCGGCAGTTGTCCGAACGGCTTGTGCGAATGCGCGCCGTCCTCGTCGAAGATCAACACCTCGCCGTTTTCCACGTCGCGCACGTATTGGGCGCCGATGATGTCGAGCGCGCAGGTCTCGGAGGCGAGGATCGGGCAGCCGTCGAGCTTGCCCAGCACCAGCGGCCGGATGCCGAGCGGGTCGCGCGCGCCGATCAGTTTCTTGTTGGTCAGGCCGACGAAGGCGTAGGAACCTTCGAGCATGCGCAGGCCTTCGATGAAGCGGTCGATGAAGCGGTTGCGATGCGAGCGCGCCACCAGATGCAGGATCACCTCGGTGTCGGTGGTCGACTGCATCATGGCGCCTTCGCTCACCAGTTGGCGGCGCAGCGTCAGACCGTTGGTGAGGTTGCCGTTATGGCCGATGGCGAAGCCGCCGGCGTTGAGCTCGGCAAACAGCGGCTGCACGTTGCGCAGGATGGTCTCGCCGGTGGTCGAGTAGCGCACATGGCCGGTGGCGGCGTTGCCGGGCAGGCGGTCGATCACCTCGCGGCGCGAAAACGCGTCGCCGACGAGGCCGAGGCGGCGCTCGGAATGAAAGCGCTTGCCGTCGAATGAGACAATGCCGGCGGCTTCCTGGCCGCGGTGCTGCAGCGCGTGCAGGCCGAGCGCCGTGATGGCGGCTGCGTCGGGGTGGCCGAAAATGCCGAACACCCCGCATTCTTCGCGTAACCGGTCGGCGTCGAGATCGAGGAGGGCGGTTTCGGTCATGCTCGTCAGCCCTCCGGGGTGTTAACCGCCGGCATTGCCGGCGGGATGATCCACTGCGCTATGCTGCGTCGGCGCGGCATCGGGTTCGCCGCCGCCCTTATTACTCTTGTACTTCTGATATAGGGCCTCGAGGTCCGGAGACATAGACCTGAGCCAGTCCGCAGTATTGGCAAGGAAAACTTTCGATTTCGCATCCGTGACCCAGGCCGGCTGCGCCTTGGCGGGCACCAGCCAATCGAAGAAGCCGAACGCCACCACGACGATGATCAGCCCCCGGCCGAGGCCGAACAGGAAACCCAGAGTGCGATCAAGCGCACCGACCCGGCTGTCAAGCACCATGTCGGAGATTCGCACAGTGATGACGGAAACCACCAGCAGCGTTATCAGGAACACGCCGCCGATCACAGCTGCTTTGGCGATCAGGTCGCTGTTGAAATAGGCAGTCGCGGCGGGCAGCAACTTGCCATAGGCGTAAAGCGTCGCTACGGCCGCCAGCACCCAGGCGACGATCGAGAGTACCTCGCGCATGAAGCCGCGAATCATCGCCAGCAGGCCGGAAATCAGCATCACAGCGATGAGTCCAATGTCGAGCAGCGTAATCGGCATGATCGACGGGTCCGCCCCTCGGTAACTGCCTCACTCAGCCGTGTATAGCGGGGCCCCGCGGTCCCGTCACCCGCCTTATTGCCGCTCGGCAATTGTACGGTTGCCGCGATTCCCGGGAGGGCAGCGACCCGCCGGTTCGTCGCCTGACCTGCAGCTACTCGGCAGCGATCTTGCGGCTCTGGGGGCGGCGTGACGTATCGCCGCGCGCCGCGATCTCTGACACAAGGTTAACGAGCATCCCGACAGGAATGAGCGAGAGCCCGGCTTCGGAACTCTCGCCGCGCGGCCCTTCGGGGAGAATTGCCCGGGCGAAGCCCAGCTTTTGCGCTTCCTTCAAGCGTGCTGCGGTCTGCGCCACCGGCCGCACCGCGCCGGACAGCGAGACTTCGCCGAAATAGACCGCGTCGGCCGGCAATGGCGCGCGCGCGAGTGAGGAGATCAGCGCCGCGGCCGCGGCGACATCGGCGGCCGGTTCCTGGATGCGCAGGCCGCCGGCGACGTTGAGGTAGACGTCGTGTCCGGACAGCCGCACGCCGCAATGCGCTTCGAGCACGGCCAGCACCATCGACAGCCGGTTCTGATCCCAGCCGACGACGGCCCGCCGCGGCGTGCCGAGCGTGGTCGGCGCGACCAGCGCCTGCATTTCTACCAGGACCGGCCGTGTACCCTCGATGCCGGCAAACACCGCCGTACCCGGGCTGCCGAGTTCGCGCTCTGACAAGAACAGTTCGGACGGGTTCGCCACCTCGCGCAGTCCGGCCCCGGTCATCTCGAATACGCCGATTTCGTCGGTCGGGCCGAACCGGTTCTTGATGGCGCGCAAGATGCGGAATTGCTGCGAGCCTTCGCCCTCAAATGACAACACGGCGTCGACCATGTGTTCGACGACGCGGGGGCCTGCAATCTGGCCGTCTTTGGTGACGTGGCCGACCAGAATGACGGCAGCGCCACTGCGTTTGGCAAAGCGAATGAGTTCGCCGGCCGAGCCGCGCACTTGCGTAACAGTGCCGGGTGCCGCTTCCACCGTCTGCGTCCACATGGTCTGGATCGAGTCGATAACGAGGAGGCGAGGGATCGCGCCGTGCGACAGCGTCGCCACGATGTCTTCGACCGATGTTTCGGCAGCGACCTCGACCGCCGCCTCGGCGAGTCCAAGGCGCTCGGCGCGCAGCCGCACCTGCGCCACCGCTTCCTCGCCCGAGATATAGACGGCGCGATGCCGGTTGCGGGCGAAGGCAGCCGCCACTTCGATCAACAGCGTCGATTTGCCGATGCCTGGGTCGCCGCCGAGCAGCAGCACCGATCCGCGCACCAGGCCGCCGCCGGCGACGCGGTCGAATTCGGCAATGCCGGAGGGCGCGCGTGGCGCCTCATGGGTCTCGCCCTTGAGCGACTCGATTGCAAATTGCCGCCCTTTGCGCGACGGCCGCGCGGTTGAGGCGGCGCCTTCCTCGACGATCGTATTCCATGCGCCGCAGGCTTCGCAGCGCCCAGCCCAGCGTGCAGCCGCGGCGCCGCAGCTTTGGCAGACGAAATTCTGTGCGCGGGCGGCCATTTCAAGGATCTCGCTGGGGTACTGCTTCAAGCACCCCGGTACACAAGATGGCAACGCGGATTAAGATGCGTAAGGACCTCGTAGCCGATGGTCCCGGCCGCGGCGGCGACGTCGTCGACTGAGATGCCGCCGCCAATGAGAAGCGCTTCATCGCCGCGCCGCGCCGCGCCGTCGGGCAGATCGGTAATGTCGATGCAGACCAGATCCATCGAGATGCGCCCGACCAGCGGGCACAGTTTGCCCGCGACGCCGGCCGCGCCGCCGCTGGATCCGGCACGGGGAATGCCGTCGGCGTAACCGACCGCCGCGACGGCAAGGCGCGAGGGCCGTTTTGCCGTCCAGGTCGCGCCGTAGCCAACAGTGTCGCCGCGTTCGAGTTTGCGAATTTGCAAAATGCGGCCGGCAAGCTCGACCACGCTCTGCATCGGATTAGGCAGGCCTGGCGTCGGATTGATGCCATAGAGGGCGGCTCCCGGCCGTGCCAAATCGCAATGCGCAGCGTCGCTGAGGAATATCCCCGACGAATTAGCGAGCGAAGCAGGCACCCCGCGAAACATCAATCTGATCTCTTTGAACATCTCGACCTGTGCCGCGTTGAGCGGGTGATCGGGCGTTTCGGCGCAGGCAAGGTGGCTCATCAGCAGCGTAATGCCGTGATTTTGGGTCTGCACCCGCGGCGCCAGCGCGATTGCCTCTTCGGCCGGGATGCCGAGTCTGTTCATGCCGGTGTCGACGTGGAGGGCTGCGCCGCCGCGCCAATTGCGTTCGGCGACGAAGGCGTCCCACTCGGCAAGTTCGGTGGTCGAGTTGATGACCGGCTGCGCGCCGATGTCGATGAAGGCCGTGCCAGCCTCCGGCAGAAACCCGTTGAGCACATAGACCGCCGCGTCGGGCGCGCGCGAGCGCACGCGACGGGCTTCGGCAATGTCGGCGACGAAGAAGGTCTTGCAGCCGGTGCGGGCGAGTTTCGCGGTCACCGCTTCAAGGCCGAGCCCATAGGCGTTGGCCTTGACGACGGCGCCGCATTCGGCGGTGCGCAGCTGCCGCGACAGCGTGTGCCAATTCGCCTCGATGGCGGCGAGATCGACAGTTAGCGTGCCGCCGGTCTCGGGGACCGTGGCTGCGCCGTTCGTTTCCGGCAAGACTTCCGCGAGCGCCATGGCGCGGGTTATGACCCGGTGCGCGGCATGCGTAAAGCGGGCAGTGGGCGACCTAAAAGCTAGGCTGATGCGCGGTGTCGAGGTTGGCGAAACGAGTCACCGCGGCGTCGAACTGCAACTCGACGGTGCCGGTCGGGCCGTGGCGCTGTTTGCCGATAATCAGCTCGGCCTTGCCTTCCACGCGCTCGCCTTCGGCCAGCCATTCGGCGAATTTCTCGCGGTTCGCCTCGGTGGGTTTGCGCATCTGGTGGTAATATTCCTCGCGGAACACGAACATCACGACGTCGGCATCCTGCTCGATCGAGCCCGATTCACGCAGGTCGGATAGCTGCGGGCGCTTGTCATCGCGGGTTTCGACTTGGCGCGACAGCTGCGACAGCGCCAGAACCGGAATGTTAAGTTCTTTGGCGAGAGCCTTCAGACGCGTCGTGATTTCGGTGATTTCCTGCACGCGGTTTTCGCTTGAACGGCGGCTGGTGCCTTGCAACAGCTGCACGTAGTCGATGACCAGGAGATCGAGCCCGCGCTGCCGCTTCAAGCGCCGCGCCCGCGCCGCCAGTTGGCCGATCGAGAGGCCGCCGGTCTCGTCGACATAGAAAGGCAGGCTCTGCAAGTCGATGGAGATGTCCTTAATCTTCTCGAAATCGGCTTCGTCGATGGCGCCGCGGCGGATCTTGTTGGACGGAATCCCGGTTTGCTCGGCGATGATGCGTGTCGCCAGTTGCTCGGCCGACATTTCGAGCGAGAAGAAGCCGACGATGCCGCCATTGATCGTTTCCCGGCTGCCGTCGGCGCGGACGTCGCCTTGCGCAAACGATCTGGCAACGTTGTAGGCGATGTTGGTGGCGAGTGCCGTTTTCCCCATGCCGGGGCGGCCGGCGAGGATGATCAGGTCGGACGGCTGTAGGCCGCCCATCCGGGAATCGAGATCCGTCAGGCCGGTGGCCAGTCCCGAGAGTCCGCCGTCGCGCTGGTAGGCGTGAGCCGCCATGTCGACGGCACTCGTCAGCGCCTGGGCGAAGCGCCGGAAACCGGAATCATAACGCCCGGTCTCGGCAATTTCGTAAAGCTTGCGTTCGGCGTCTTCGATATGGCTCGACGGCGTCGCATCGACCGGCGCGTCGTAGGCCAGATTGACCATTTCCTCGCCGATGGCGATCAAGTTCCGGCGAATCGAAAGGTCGTAGACGGTGCGCCCGTAGTCCTCGGCGTTGATGATCGTTGTCGCTTCGGCGGCGAGCCGCGCCAGGTATTGATTGACCGACAGTCCGGCGACGTCGAAGTCGACGGGCAAAAACGTCTTCAGCGTGACCGGTGTGGCGATTTTGCCTGCGCGGATCAGGCCGCCGCCCAGTTCGTAGATGCGCTGATGAATAGGCTCGAAAAAGTGTTTGGGCTCAAGGAAGTCCGAGACGCGGTAGAACGCTTCGTTATTGACCAGGATAGCGCCGAGTAGCGCCTGTTCGGCCTCGATATTGTGCGGCGGCGCGCGGAACGCCGGTTCCGCGGGCGGCTGCTTGCGTGCAATCGAATCGATTTGCGCCATAGGTCCGATCAAGAGATTCGCGTGTGGCCGATTTGCGGTCGGCGCCAGTGGGTTGGTCTATTCTGTTGGCACTCAACATCGCGGATCACTCAACGATGCGAAGGTCTCCGGTTCCTTACGCTTTCACGCTGTCCAAGGAGCGGAGGTAAGCCGCGCACACCCACTCGATAGTCCGCACTCGGGGGGCGGGCAATTGGCGATTCCGGCTTTCCCCGTTACTCACCATACGCGTTTTCGATACGCTGCGGCGACGATTTTCCGCTTGACGCTGTTAGTTCGTCCCGCTCGCGCGGCGCGGTTATTCGCCGGCCAGCCGCAACGGTGGCGCGTGACCGGCTTCAAGCCCGCGCAGCCGCGCTTCCTCGCGCACGATGTAATCCCGTGTTGCAGGCGTGATGCCCTTGCGCTTGGTCATCTGGATCTGGAACACCACCATGTCGCCGTCGCGGAACGCGATTTCGGACGAGGCGAGGTAAAATTCCCACATCCGCACGAAACGCTGATCGTAAAGCCGCACGACCTCATCGCGATGGGCGAGGAAACGTTCGCGCCATGCCTTGAGCGTCTCCGCATAGTGCAGCTGCAGCACCTCGATGTCGGTGACGCGAAGCCGCGCGCGTTCGACAGCGGGCAACACCTCGGACAGTGCCGGAATGTAGCCGCCCGGGAAGATGTATTTGGCGATCCACGGATTGGTGATGCCGGGCGTGCTCTCGCGGCCGATGAAATGCAATAGCGCGACCCCATCCTCGCTGAGCAACTGCGCGCATTTGCCGAAGAAGGCATCGTAGAAGCCGACCCCGACATGCTCGAACATCCCGACCGAGACGATGCGGTCGAAATGCCCCGCCACGTCGCGATAATCGATCAGCCGGAAGGTTGCGTCCTTCTGGTGGCCGCTCTCAAGCGCTCGGTTCTGGGCGCGCCGGAGTTGCTCCTCCGACAGCGTGATGCCGGTGACTTGCGCGCCGCAAATCTCCGCCAGGTAAAGCGCAAGGCCGCCCCAGCCGCAGCCGATATCGAGCACGCTCGCGCCGCGCGCGACCAGAAGCTTGGCGGCGAGGTGGCGTTTCTTCGCGAGTTGGGCGTCGTCGAGGGAGGCGTCGGGCGTCTCGAAATAGGCGCAGCTATATTGCTGGTCGCCGTCGAGAAACAGCGAATAGAGCCTGCCGTCGAGGTCGTAATGGTGCGCGACGTTGCGCCGGGCCCGGGTCCGCGGATTGAACTGCTGCAGCCGCCGGAACAGGTAGCGCGCCAGCCGTGGCGGCCACGCCCAGCGTGGCGCGGGGACGGATTCCGGATCCTGGCGAAAGGCGATTGCGAGCACGTCGACGATCGAGCCATGCTCGACCACCAAGGTGCCCTCCATATAGGTTTCGCCCAATTTGAGTTCGGGATCGAACAACACCGCGCGCTCGGCGCTTGCGGTGGTAAAGCGCACCACTGCCGAAGGCCGCTGGCCGTCGCCGAACGTGTAGACGTTGCCTGCCGCCGTCGTGACCTTGAGCGATCCCCGGCGGATGTAACGACGAAGAAAAGCAACCAGCAACCGTTCCAACGTTGCCTCCAACACGCTCAACTTGCCCCCTGCGCAGCTGATCGGTGGATAACGCCTAACCGCCCCTTGCAGCCGCTTCCGGCCGCCTCCTCGGGTCGTTTCGCCTGCGGGGTGCTCGTCCCTGCCGTTATTAAAACAAAATCTTCCTAGACCAGCAATGCGATATGTGATGCGCAGTTGGCCGCAGGCCGCATCGCGGCTTGGTTCGGCGGGACGTTGGCCGGTTTGGGCTGGGAATCGTGGGCGGTCTGAGGAATTGATGGAGATGAGGGTGTCCCGGCATCTCGCCCCCGCATTCATTCTGGTTGCGGCTTTGGCACCGCTTTCAGCGCGTGCACAGGTCAACATCGATCAGGACAAGTCGCCGGCCCATATTTTTGCCAGCGATTGTTCGGTCTGCCACAAATCCACGCGAGGCTTGGCTAATGGCCGGGGCAGTTCCGCCCTGACCGGCTTCTTGGAGGAGCACTATACGTCGAGCCGGGAGGAGGCCGCGTCGGTGGCCGCCTATGTGCTGTCGGCGGGCGGAGGGGTCGGAACCGCCGCTCCCGTGCGCGAAGAGAAGCCGGATTCGGCCCGCGGCCGGGCCGCGACAGCGGAGGTCAAACCAGAATCCAAGCCGGATACCAAGCCAGAGCCGAGAATGCGGCGGGCCGCAAAGCCCGGGGAAGAGCCGGGCGCCGGCGGAAAGCCGCGGCGGACCGTGCATGAGCGAGGCAAGCCGAAGGACGAGCGCAGCGCTTCGGTTGAGCCGGGTAGTGCCGCTGTGGAAAAGAAGCCGCCGGCCGACCACCGCGTCCCGGCTGCAGCGACGCATGCGCATAACCAGCCCGAAGAGGCGGCCCCTCCGGCGCCCGCCGCTCCGGCCGCCGCGGTTGCCGCCGTGCCTGCAGCACCTGCAACGCCGCAGGCAACTCCAATGTCGCCAGCGCCGAGCGCGCCGGCACAGCCGCATCCAGCCGGACCTACGCCGCCGGCCGATGATATTCCAGACTGATCAGCTTGCGTTAGCTTGCACTTGGTGCCGGTTCGGCGGGCGTATCCTCGCCTTCGGCCTCGCGAGCACGCCGCGACTCCGTCGCCTCAGGCTCAAAAAAGGCCTCGGCTGTCTCCGCTGCCGCTTCGGCTTCGGTCGGCTCTTCGCGCCGCTGCGATACGTCTTCGCCGCGCGCAATCCGTTCCGCCTCATCGGCGTTGCGGGCAACGATCACCGTAATGGTGGTTTCGATTTCGGGGTGGAGCGCGATCGGTACATTGTGCTGGCCGATCGTTTTGATAGGCGTGTTCAGCGCGATCTGATTGCGGTTGATGGCGTAGCCCGCGTCGGTGATCAGGTGCACCAGGTCACGTGGCGATACCGAGCCGAATAGCTGGCCGGCTTCGGAAGCCTGCCGCAGCACCGTAAAGCTCTTGCCGTTGAGTTTATCGGCAATGCCTACGGCCTCGGTCTTGAGCGTCTGCGAGCGCACCTGAAGCTCGCTCTTCATGGCTTCAAAGCGCGTGCGATTTTCACTCGTGGCGCGCAGCGCCTTGCCGCGCGGCAACAGGAAATTGCGGGCAAAACCGTCCTTGACGCGCACGACGTCGCCCATCTGACCCAGTCGGGTGACGCGTTCCAGCAGGATGACTTCCATCTCGGCTTCTCCAGGAGCGGGTCAGCGAATGACGTAGGGCAGCAGGCCGAGAAAGCGCGCGCGCTTGATCGCCTGAGCAAGTTCGCGCTGCTTCTTGGCGGAAACCGCCGTGATGCGGCTGGGAACAATCTTGCCGCGCTCCGAAACGAAGCGCTGCAACAGTTTGACGTCCTTGTAGTCGATCTTCGGCGCGTTGGCGCCGGAGAACGGGCAGCTCTTGCGGCGCCGGAAGAACGGCCGGCGTCCGCCGGCGGCTTGCGGGGACATGGCCATGATTATTCCTCCGTCGGCATATCGGGTGTACCGGCGTCATCGCGCGGACGGCGATCGCGGTCGCGCGGCGGCCGGTCGCCGCGGTCACCGCGGTCACCGCGGTCAAAACGATCGCCACGATCGCCGCGGTCAAAGCGGTCACCGCGGCGATCATCGCGGTCTCGGTCGCGTTCGGCCCGGCGCATCATGGCCGAGGGGCCGGCCTCATGTTCCTCGACCCGGATGGTCAGGTAGCGCAGAACGTCCTCACTGAGACGCTCCAGGCGCTCGATTTCGTTGATGGCCGCCGGCGGCGCATCGATGTTCATCAGCGTGAAATGTGCCTTGCGGTTCTTGCGCAGCCGGTAGGAGAGCGTTTTCACGCCCCAGGACTTCGGTCTTGGCGACCGTTCCGCCGAGGCCTTCGACGACGCCCTTTAGCTGCCCGGTTAGTTCCTCGACCTGCTGCGCGCTTGCGTCCTGGCGCGCGAGGTAGACGTGCTCATAGAGCGGCATGGTTGCCCTTTCCTAAACTGCCGTGCTCGCCGTCGGCGCTAAGCCCCTCGAACCCTTCGGGAAAGGCTCGAATGCTCTGAAGGCGGGAACACCGGACGCCAGACCCAGAGGGTCCTACCGCGCTGCATCTTTCCAGTCTTTTCGAAAAATGCGGGCGAGGCCGTCCGTTCAGCCCCCGGCCGGGGACGAGCGGAAGGCGCACATATACGCAGCCCGCGCCGAAAGGCAAGCCAAACGGTAGCGGCAGCGACTAGAACCGCCCGCGCGGCCGCGCCGCAGCGGGCCCCTGAATGAGTTCGGCAAGCCGGACCGCAAGTTCGACAGCCTCGCGCATCTGCACGGCCGCGGCGTTGTCCTTCGCCCCAGCGGTCTGGCGCAACTTCTGCAGACCGGCCAGCAGGGTCTCAAGACTTTGCTCGAGAAGCTTTTGCCGGAACGCGGGATCGCTGCGCGCCCGCTTAAGGTCGGCGTCGGTCGCCGGCGCATATGCGCTCATGATATCGGTCCCGTGCGCTTTGCCGCTGAGGATGGCCTAGCAGAGCCCGATTAGCGATTTCTTTAGCGGCTTCTGGCGCGGCGCGCCGCGCATCGCACCGCCGGGCGAACTTGACAGCGCCCGGACGGCGGTATCTTTCGCCGCTTTCACGGGTGCCGGCAATGACGGTTGCGTTCGTTTTTCCCGGGCAAGGAAGCCAGAGCGTTGGCATGGGCAAGCCTTTGGCCGACGCCTTTGCCCCGGCGCGGCAGGTGTTCGAGGAGGTCGACGCGGCGCTCGGCGAGCGGCTCAGCGACACCATTTGGAATGGGCCGGCCGATGCCCTCACTCTCACCGAGAACGCTCAGCCGGCGCTGATGGCGGTCTCGCTCGCCGTCATGCGGGTGCTCGAAGCAGAGGCTGGTGTCGACCTTGCCCGTGATGCCGCCTATGTGGCCGGCCACTCGCTCGGCGAATATTCGGCGCTGGCCGCGGCGGGGGCATTTTCGATTGCGGATGCGGCGCGGCTGTTGCGGATACGCGGCCGCGCCATGCAGAAGGCGGTGCCGGTCGGCGTTGGCGCCATGGCGGCTTTAGTCGGGGCCGAATTTCCGCAGGCCGAGGCGGTCGCTGCCGAAGCCGCCAGCACCGGCATATGTGCCGCCGCGAATGACAATGGCGGCGGGCAGGTTGTGCTGTCAGGCGAAAAAGCGGCGGTGGAATACGCGGTGGAGATCGCCAAGGCGCAAGGGGTGCGGCGGGCGATGATGCTGCCTGTATCCGCACCCTTCCATTGTTCGCTGATGCGCCCGGCGGCCG
Source organism: uncultured Alphaproteobacteria bacterium (assembly GCA_963729965.1). GTDB lineage: Bacteria > Pseudomonadota > Alphaproteobacteria > Rhizobiales > Xanthobacteraceae > BOG-931. The sequence goes on along the minus strand of CAVSPX010000014.1, from coordinate 199,569 downwards.
ATGCCATGGCCGAAGCGCTGGCGAAGGTCGCGGTCAAAAAACCGCGCGTGCCGCTCGTCGCCAATGTGCGAGCGCGGCCAATCAGCGAACCCGCCGACATCGTGCAAAGTCTGATCGAGCAGGTGACCGGCACGGTGCGCTGGCGTGAGTTGATCCAATTCATGACGCAAAGCGGCGTCAGCGCGTTCTATGAAATCGGCGCCGGGCGCGTGCTGGCCGGTTTGATCAAACGGATCGCCGAAGAGGCCGAAGCGTCTTCAATCGGTACGCCCGACGATATCGCCCGGTTCAAGGCGGCTCGCGGCTAATATTTCGATGCGACGCGGTGCAAGAGGAAGCAATGTTTGAACTCACCGGCAAGACCGCGCTGATCACCGGGGCGACCGGACCGATCGGCGGCAGCATCGCGCGGGTCCTCCATGCCCAGGGAGCGATCGTCGGCATCTCCGGCACGCGACAGGACAATCTGCAAAAACTCGCCGCCGATCTTGGCGAGCGCGTTCATGTGCTGCCGTGCGATCTCGCCGACACGGCGGCGACTGACCAACTGGTGCCGCGCGCCGAAGAAGCCATGGGCCAGCTCGATGTGCTGGTCGCCAACGCAGGGGTGACTCGCGACAATCTTTTGGTGCAGTTGCGCGATGAAGATTGGGAGCAGGTCATCGCCATCAATCTATCGGCGACATTCCGGCTGTCGCGCGCCGCGGTGCGCGGCATGATGCGCCGCCGCTTCGGCCGCATCATCGCCATTACCTCGGTGGTGGGATCGACCGGCAATCCGGGCCAGGCCAATTACGTCGCCGCCAAGGCCGGCATCGCCGGAATGATCAAGGCGATCGCCCAGGAATACGCCAAGCGCGGCGTCACGGCGAATTGCGTCGCGCCGGGATTCATCGTCACGCCGATGACCGAGAAGCTCAACGACAAGCAGCGCGAAGCGATCCTATCGAAAATTCCCGCGGGTCGCGCCGGCACGACCGACGAGGTTGCCGCCGCCGTCGCCTTTCTTGCATCCAACGAAGCCGCCTACATCACCGGGCAGACGCTGCACGTCAACGGCGGAATGGCCATGATTTGAAAGCGCTACGATAGAGGAGGACAGTGTGCGGCTGCGCTGGCCAACGCGGGGGAAGTATGCTAACCGAACCGCGATCGGGCTGGGGGGAACCTGGAGAGCCGGAGCGCGGGGCAACAAATATCCGCCTCTGATCGGTGCCGACCCGCGGCCGTCACCGACGACGGGACCAAGACTTAGTACATTGGGTCGCGTTGCAAGATGAGGTTGGAACGATGAGCGACATAGCCGATCGGGTGAAGAAAATCGTCGTCGATAATCTGGGCGTCGATCCCGACAAGGTCACCGAAAACGCAAGCTTCATCGAAGATCTTGGCGCCGACAGCCTCGACACCGTCGAACTCGTGATGGCGTTCGAAGAGGAATTCAATTGCGAGATTCCCGATGACACGGCGGAAACCATTCTGACCGTCGGCGACGCCGTCAAGTTCCTCGAGAAGAACGCCAAGGGCTGATCGCGCGCTGCGCGCCTTTGTTCCATGAGCCACGGCCGGTATAGCCGCACCGCAGGGTGGGCGGATGGAATCGTCCGCGCACGCTGTGCGCGCGCGGCTCAAGGCGATAAACTTGAGTGCGGCATAAGCAGCGGCGGGCGCCGGGAGCGCCGATCATGAGACGCGTCGTCGTCACAGGACTTGGCATGGTGACGCCGCTCGGTTGCGGCGTCGAACCGACATGGCGGCGTCTGCTCGCGGCCGAAAGCGGCGTGAAGGCGATCGACAAATTCGAGGTCGCCGATATCACAAGCCGAATCGCCGGCCAGATTCCGCGCGGCGACGGCAGCGACGGCAGCTTCAATCCCGATCAGTGGATGGAGCCGAAGGAACAGCGCAAGGTCGACGACTTTATTCTCTACGCCATGTGCGCGGCCAAGCTCGCGCTCGATGATGCCGACTGGCATCCGCGCGAGTACGACGATCAGATCGTCAGCGGCGTGCTGATCGGCTCTGGCATCGGCGGCGTCGAGGGCATCGCGGAGACAGCGTTGCTGCTGCGCGACCGCGGCCCGCGCCGCGTGTCGCCGTTCTTCATTCCGGGTCGGATCATCAATCTCGCGTCAGGTTACGTGTCGATCGCGCACGGGCTCAAAGGACCCAACCACGCTGTCGTCACTGCTTGTTCCACCGGTGCGCATGCCATCGGCGACGCCGGCCGGCTGATCGCGCTCGGCGATGCGGATGTCATGGTGGCTGGCGGTACCGAGTTGCCGGTCAATCGCATCTCGGTCGCAGGCTTCGCCGCCTGCCGGGCGTTGTCGACCGGTTTCAACGACACCCCGGAGCGTGCGTCGCGGCCCTACGATCGCGACCGCGACGGCTTTGTGCTCGGCGAGGGTTCGGGCGTGGTGGTGCTCGAAGAATACGAGCACGCCCGGCGGCGGGGCGCTCGGATCTATGCCGAGCTCATTGGTTATGGGCTTTCCGGCGACGCTCATCACATCACGGCGCCTGCCGAAGATGGCGATGGTGCGTTGCGCTGCATGCGGGCCGCGATACGGCGCGCCGGCATTTCGCCCGACCAGATCGACTACATTAATGCGCACGGCACCTCGACGCCGCTCGGTGACGAGATCGAACTGAAAGCGGTCGAAGGGCTGGTCGGTAACGCCGCCGGCCGCATCTCGATGTCGTCGACCAAATCCTCCATCGGGCATCTGCTGGGCGCCGCCGGCGCCGTCGAGGCGATCTTCTGCATCCTCGCCATGCGCGATCAGATCGTGCCGCCGACCATCAATCTCGACAATCCGTCGGTCGCGACCGCGATCGATCTGGTGCCGCACAAGGCGCGCAAACGGCCCGTCAATGTGGTGCTTTCGAATTCTTTCGGATTTGGCGGCACCAATGCCAGCCTGGTGTTGAGCCGGTTCGCCGGATAACGGCTTCACCCTTTCGCCATATTTGCTCCGCACTGGCCTGCATCCACAAAGCCAGGACGCTTCCGCAGCTGCACTGGGCAGCGGCCCGGGAATGTGCGACCTTGGATGTGCGGGAAAGGGCTCATCTGCATTGTCAATGCATTTGACCGAAGAGGGTAATCGCCGGTGACGGATTCCAGCACCCCGCCGGACGGCAGCGACCGCGCGCCATCTCGCTTGCGTCCGACGCCGCCCCGGCCGTCCGGCCAACCGGAGCCGGCGTCGCGCGAGCGGCCGAAGCCGCGCGCCGCTAATCCTCCGCAGGCGGCTGCGCCGAGCGCAGCGGCAGGTGCCAACGCGATTCCGCGTGCGGTCGCCGCGAACAGCCAAACGGTGCCGCGCGCCGCTAATCCCCCGCAAGCGCCGAGCGCGGCGAGCCCCGCGTCCCTTGCCAACGGACAGGCGGCACCGCGGGCACCGGCCCAGCCGCGGCCAGTGCCGGCGCGCAGCGCAGCCCCGGCGCCGAAACTCGTGCCGGGCGGGGGAGAACCTTATCCGCCGTTGTCGGAGCGGGTGGTCAATGGCGTCGCCACCGTGCCGCCGCCGCAGCAACGCCCCGAACCCAAGCGCGCCGCCCCGCGCAGCGCGCGCGAGGCGCTCGAGCCCGATCGAATCGTCGAGATCCCGTCTGAACGCCGCCGTTCCAAACGCGCGCGGCATCCACTGGTGGTCGTCGGCAACGCGATCATTACCCTGTTCCTGATCGTGTCGGTTGCTGCCGGTTACCTGCTTTACATCGGCAAGCAGCGTTTCGATGCGCCGGGTCCGCTGCAGCAAGACACAGTCGTCAACATTCCGCGCGGCTCCGGCATCCGCGACATCGCCGATCTGCTCACCAAGGACGGCGTTATCGACCAGTCCTGGGTTTTCATCGGCGGCGTCCTCGTGCTCAAGGCCCACGAGGGCCTCAAGGCGGGCGAGTACCAGTTCAAGGCCCATGCCAGCCTGAACGACGTCGTCAGCACGCTGAGCGAAGGCAAGGTCGTGATCCACCAGATCAGCATTCCGGAGGGGCTGACCTCTGAGCAGATCGTCGCCCGCTTGATGGACAACGACGTGCTGACCGGAAACATCGACGAAGTGCCGGCCGAAGGCAGCATGCTGCCCGACACCTACAATTTCACGCGCGGCATGACCCGCAGCCAGTTGATCCAGCACATGCAGCAGGCGCAGCAGCGCCTGTTGAAGGAGATCTGGGCCCGCCGGGCGCCGGACCTGCCGATCAAGACGCCGGAACAGCTCGTCATTCTCGCTTCGCTGATCGAGAAGGAGACCGGCAAGCCGGATGAGCGCACCCGCATCGCAGCGGTATTCGTCAACCGGCTCAAACAGAAGATGCGCCTGCAGTCGGACCCGACGATCATCTACGGCCTGGTCGGCGGCAAGGGCACGCTCGGGCGGCCGATCATGAAGAGCGAGATCGATCAGCCGACCCCCTACAACACCTACCAGATCGAAGGGCTGCCGCCCGGGCCGATCACAAATCCGGGCCGCGCGGCGCTTGAGGCCGCGGCCAATCCGGCGCGGACCCGTGACCTTTATTTCGTCGCTGACGGCACCGGCGGCCACGTCTTTGCCGAGACCTACGAGCAGCATCAGAAGAACGTCGCGCACCTGCGGCAAGTCGAAAACGCGAAGGATCCGAGCGTTTACAAGCCAGCCGCTGCGCCCGACGCGGCGGCCCCCGCTCCGGCGGACGATGCGGCTGCGCCGCCCGCCCCGCAGCCGACCGCGCACCATCCCAAACGCAAACGGCGCGCCAGGTCATCGCAGTGATAGCCCTTGTGACGGCAATTCGCCGTCGCTAAGTTCGGCGCGATTTTTTGCTCCGCCGGAGACCCTGATTCATGGCGCTGTCGAGCATGACGGGATTTGCTCGCAGCCATGGCGTGTGCGGGTCTTATGCCTGGGCGTGGGAAATCAAATCAGTCAACGGCAAGGGCCTGGATGTGCGGCTGCGTCTGCCGCCGGGCTGGGACGCTATCGAGGCCGGACTGCGATCGCGCGCCGCCGAAACCTTGGCGCGCGGTTCGCTCCAGGCGAGTCTTACAGTCGAGCGCAGCGGCGTCGCGCCGACCGTGCAGGTCAACACCGCTGTCGTCGATGCCTTGGTGACGGCGGCGCGCCAGCTGGCGCGCCGGATCGAGGCATCGCCGCCCACCCTCGACGGACTGCTTGGTCTCAAGGGCGTGATCGACATCGGCGAGGCGTCCGAGAGCGAGGAGGAGCGTCACGGCGCAGAGGAAGCGGCGAAGGCCGGTTTCGGCGAAGCGATCGGAGCGCTTGCCGAAATGCGCCGCCACGAGGGCGCGGCCTTGGCGCGGGTGCTGGTATCACGACTCGACGAAATCGCTGCCTTGACCTTGCGCGCCGAATTGGTGCCGGGCCGCCGCCCGGAAGCAATCCAGGCGCGGCTTGCCGAGCAGGTCGCCGCGCTGTTGGCGCAGTCCGAACGCTTCGATCCGGACCGCCTGCATCAGGAAGCAATCCTGATCGCCACCAAGGCTGACGTGCGCGAAGAACTCGACCGGCTGGCGGCGCACGTGGCGCAGGCAAAAGCGCTGATGGAGCAAGGGGGACCGATCGGCCGCCGGCTCGATTTCCTCGCCCAGGAGCTTAATCGCGAATCCAATACGCTATGCGCCAAGGCCAACGACCTGGAGCTCACCAACATCGGCATGGAGCTCAAAGCCGCGGTCGAGCAATTCCGCGAGCAGGTGCAGAACGTGGAATAGGGCATGGCGCGCGCAATCCGAAAGCGAGGCGGGCGGCAAAACCGCAGGAAAATCGCGCGCCGCGGCGTGATGTTCGTGCTGTCGTCGCCGTCGGGCGCGGGCAAGACCACGCTGTCGCGCCTGCTGTTGAAAGCCGACCGCAACATCGCATTGTCGGTGTCGGTGACCACGCGCCCGAAACGGCGCGGCGAGGTCAACGGACGCGATTATCATTTCATCGACCTCGCCCGCTTCACCGCGATGGTGAAATCCGGCGATCTGTTGGAATGGGCCGAGGTGTTCGGCCATCGCTACGGTACGCCGCGCCGGCCGGTGGAGAAGGCGCTGGCGACCGGCCGGGACGTGCTGTTCGACATCGACTGGCAGGGCACCCAGCAATTGCGGGAAAAGGCGCGCGATGATCTCGTCAGCGTTTTTATTCTGCCGCCGAGCGTCGACGAACTGGAGCGGCGGCTGCATAGCCGCGCCCAGGACACCCACGACATCATCCGCACCCGCATGGCCAAGGCCGCGGGCGAAATGAGTCATTGGCCGGAATACGATTACGTCATCGTCAACAGCGATAAGGACGCGGCCTTTGCCGAAGTCCGCGCCATCCTCGCCGCCGAGCGGCTCAAGCGCGAGCGTCAGATCGGGTTGTCGGATTTCGTTCGCGGGCTGCAGCAGAAGCTTTGAAGTCCAAGCTGGTTGTCAGCCGGCAACCGACAACACCGTTCGCCCAACCACGCGCCCGGCGCGCAGATCATCGAGCGCGGCCTGCGCCTCGCTGAGCGGACGGTCGCGCGTCGGAATTGGCGTGATCTTGCCGTCGCGCGCCAGTGCCAGCAGTTCGCGCGCGTCGGCAAGCGTGCCGGTGAGCGTGCCCTCGATTGTCATCGCCTTGATGGCGAACATCGCTGTCGCGATCGAAAATGTACCGCCGAGCAGTCCGGTCACGACTACCTTGCCGCCGCGCGCCAGCACGCCGGTCGCGAACTGCAGCGATTTGTCAGAACCGACGAAGTCGCAGGCCCCGAGCACGCCGCCGGTTGCGGACATGATCGCGCGCCGCGCCTGCGGATCGGCCGGGTCGTAGGCCGAGGCCGCGCCGGCCGCGAGAGCCGCCTTGCGTTTTTCCGCGTCGATGTCGGCGACGATCGGCGCAGTCGAAAACAGGGCGCGCGCGATCGCCAGCCCCATCATGCCGACGCCGCCAAGGCCGATCAGCAGCACCGTCCCGCGTTCCGCACGGTCGGCAAGCCGCTTGAGCGCCGCATAGGCGGTGAGACCCGAGCACATCAGCGGTCCCGCGAAGGCCGGCGACAGCGGCGCGTAATCGAGCAGATAGCGCGGATGCGGAACCAGGACATGCGAAGCAAAGCCGCCATCGACGCTGATGCCGAGATGACGGTGGGAGGAGCAGAGATTTTCCTCGCCCGCCTGGCAGGCGGCGCATTTTCCGCAACCGATCCACGGATAAACCGCGGCGTGCTGACCGATCCGGACTCCGTCCGCTTCTTCGCCGACGCTTTCGACGACGCCTGCAATCTCGTGGCCGAGCGTGAATGGCAGCGGCCGATCCTTGGTGATGTCGAGCTTCTTGTCACCGCCGAGTTCGAAATAGCCGTCCTGCAGATGCAGATCGGAGTGACAGACGCCGCAGCGTTCGACCCGCAGCAGCACTTCGGTGCCGTGTGGGGTGGGGCAGTCGACGATGGTTTCGCACAACGGCTGCCCGTAAGCGACGAGCGACTGGCGGTGCATCCGATTCATTGTATGGGCGCCTTAAGCATCGATGGCCTGTTTCGCATCATGCCCCAAGACGGGCATGGCCGCGAGGGCGCGCGCCAGCGCGACGAAATCGGCAACAGCGAGGTCTTCCGCGCGCGCCGTGGCGTCAAGTGCGGCTGCGGCGAGCAAGGCCGGGATCTCGACACCGAGTGAGCGCAGGCTCTGACGCAGCATCTTGCGACGCTGTCCGAACGCCGCCTGGGTCACGCGCTCCAGCAGCGTGCGCTCGCACGCGAGCGGCTCAGGCCGGGGCACCAGACGCACCAGCGAGGATTTGACTTTCGGCGGCGGCACAAAGGCCGACGCGTTAATATCGAACAGGATGCGCGGCTCGCAGCGCCACTGCGCGAGCACCGAGAGGCGCCCGTAGCTCTTTGAATGCGGCGCCGCCACGATGCGTTCGGCCACTTCGCGCTGAAACATCAGGATGGCGCCGTCGTACCAGGGCGGCCACGGCTCGACGCACAGCCAAGAGACCAACAGCGCGGTGGCGATGTTGTAGGGCAGGTTGGCGACGATGCGCACCGGGCCACCCGGCAGGTGCGGCCGCGGATCGAATGTCAGCGCGTCCGCCGCCACGATGTCGAGCCGCCCCGGATAGTAGGCCGCGATCTCCTGGAGTGCGGCGATGGCGCGATCATCGCGCTCGATCGCCACGACTCGCGCCGCGCCGAGCGCTAGCAGCGCGCGGGTAAGGCCGCCGGGGCCCGGGCCGACTTCGAATACCGTGATGCCGTCGAGCGGTCCCGCCGCGCGCGCAATGCGGGCGGCCAGATTGAAGTCCAGCAAAAAATTCTGTCCGAGCGATTTTCTGGCGGCGAGGCCGTGGCGGCGAATGACCTCGCGCAGCGGCGGCAGGCCGTCGGGCGTGGCGGCCGGCTCGGTCACGTTGCCGGCACGAGTGCCGGACGTTCCGCGCCTGCAAGGCGCGCCGCCAGCCGTAGCGCCGCGACGAGGCTCGTTGGATCGGCCGTACCCGTTCCAGCGATGTCGAAGGCCGTGCCATGGTCCGGCGACGTGCGCACGAAGGGCAGTCCAAGCGTGGTGTTGACCGCGTGGTCGAAGGCCAGTGTCTTGATCGGAATCAGCGCCTGATCGTGATACATGCACAGCGCGGCGTCGTAGCTGGCACGCGCGGCTTCGTGGAACATCGAGTCCGCCGGCAGTGGACCGCGCACCGCGATGCCTTCGGCGGCGAGTTGCGCGACCGCCGGCGCAACGATGGCCCGGTCCTCTTCGCCCAGCGTGCCTTCTTCGCCGGCATGCGGATTAAGGCCGGCGATCGCAAGACGCGGCCGCGGCAGCCGAAACCGGCTGCGCAAATCGTGCGCCACGATGCGTCCGGTTTCGACGATCAGGTCGGTCGACAGTTCTTTGAAAATGTCCTTCAGCGGCAAGTGAATGGTCACCGGCACGACCGCCAATTCCGGCGACCACAACAGCATCACCGGGCGCAGCACCCGGCCGGTTGCTTCCTGGACCAGCTTGGCCAGAAACTCGGTGTGCCCGGGTTCGGCGAAGCCCGATCTGTAGAGCACGTTCTTCGCGACCGGATTGGTCACCACGGCGGCGGCCGCGCCGCGCATCACGTCGTCGACTGCGCGCCGGATCGAGGCAAGCGCGGCCGGCGCGCTCGACTGATCCGGCCGGCCAGGCTCGGCGCTCGCCGCGACGTCGAGCGGAACGACGGGCAGTGCCGCGCGAAACGCGGCAACGGCCGTTTCCGGCCTCACCATTGACAACGGCACGCGCAAGCCGAGCCGCGCCGCGCGCCTGCCGAGGAATTGCGGATCCGCGGCGACGTAGAACGGCGGCACATCGAGTTCGGCGCGCCGATGCCAGACGGCAAGCGCAAGGTCGGGGCCGATCCCGGCCGGCTCGCCCAGCGTCAATGCCAGCGGTTGCACGGTCCTGCTTTGATCCGGTTCGCGATTTGAACGCTTATTTGTATTCGATCATGGCCTCGCGCCGCAACTTCCTCAGATAGGCGGAGGCTTGGGCGTCGAATTTCTTCTGGAACATCTCGTCGTGAAGCTTCTTCTGTTCCGGCGAGTCGTTCTTGGTCTGCCGCTTGCCGCATACGGCGAACATCTGGAAACCTTCGGCCGTGCGCTCGGGCGGCGTCAGGTGACCCAGTTCGGTGCCGTCGAGAATGTCGCGCGACGGCTTGGGCAGGTCGGCGGAGTATTTGATGACCTGATCGCGCACCGCGACTTCGTCCAGCGCCCGCGCGAAGGCGATGCCGCTGCTGCAGTCGGCGAATCGAGCGCGCAAGGCATCGGCTTCGCGTTTGCGCGATTCATACAAGGTATCGGGCGAGCCCGACTCGACGACGAACACGATCGGCCGAAGCTCGTATTCGTAACCGACGGTCGCGTCCTTGTCGTCGGACTGATGCAGGTGCATCTCCGCCTCGACGTCGGTGTCGGCGATTTCGAGGCTTGCCTTGAACCGGCCGCGGATCAGCGCGTTCCATGCCATCTGCGCCCGCAGCCGGTGCTTGAGCGCCTCCGCGCTCGATCCGGCATGCGCGAGAATTGCCGTCAGTTTGTCGGTGTCGATGCCCATGTGCTGAGCAACGTTGGCATAGGACGCCTCGACTTCGGCATTGGGAACTTCGATGCTGAAATTCTTCGCCTCGCGGATTTCGAGTATTTCGTCGATCAGCGTATTGAGCACATCCTGGCGCGGCGGCAGCTTCTGGGTGCTCAGCTGTTCAAGTTTCTGGCGTTGCGTGATGTCGAGTTCGGTGATCGGCACGCCGTTGACCAGCGCGGCGACTTCCTGGGCGCGGGCGGTCGAACCCGCGGCAAGCGTCACCGCCGCCGCCAGCACGGCCCCTGCGACGCAAACGCGAAGGTTGAGAATCCCACCGTGCCACATAGCCCTTTGATCTCCTTGCTTCTCCTTGCCGAAGCATTGGCTGCCGCCGCGGGCCGTTCCGCGGGTTCCATCAATGCTGCACCCTCGCGGCAAAATTTTGGAAAAAGTCGCCGGCTGGGGTGCGGCCGATTGCCTGTCCAAGGCTGCCACCCCGGACTTAACTTGGGGTTGCCACGGGCCGCCCGGCAGCGGCGTTTGGCGGCTGCTAGCCGTCTTCCTGGTAGAGGAGCGCGACGAAGCCAATGAGACCGCCAACCACGACCGGGACCCAGGCCGCGATCACCGGCGCCATCAGTTCCGCCTTGCTCATGTCCTCGGTGATTTTCTGCAGGACAAAGAGCGAGAAGCCGGCCGTGATGCCGCTGAGGACCATTTTCTGCACGCCGCCAAACCGGAAAAACCGCAAACTCACGGCTGCCGCCAGGAGCACCATAGCGCAGAGCAGAAATGGTCTTGCCAAAAGTTCATTGTACTGCAGGCGGTAGCCGGCGGCGGCGAGACCCGCTCGGTCGGCCATCTGGATGTAGCTCGGCAGGTCCCAGAACGGCACGGTTTCCGGGGTGGCAAAGCTCTCCCGCACTTGCGCCAGCGTCAGGTTGGTATTGAGCCGATAGGTGGCCATGGCCTGAGGCGGCTTGATCGGCGAATAAATGTGGGTGTCGTCGAGCTGCCAGTAGCCGCTTTCGAGCTCGGCGGTGCGGGCTTCGATTCGCTCCTGGAACGCTCCCTCCTTGTCGAAGGTGTAAACCGTGACGGCGCCGAGGCTCGAGCCTTGTTCGCGGCTGGTCTGCGCGTTGATGATGGCCGCACCGTCAGGGCTCTTCTGACGGACCCAGAAGCCGCTGGAACTCGCCTGCAGCGCCGAGGGCGTCTCGTCGAGCATGAGCTCCTCGAGCCGCTTTGAGCGTTCGTGCATGATGGCGGCGATCGGATTGTAGGCCGTGGTGGCAATGGTCCCGAATATGAACGCGACCAGCAGCGCCGGCGCCACAAACTGCCAGGCGGAGATGCCGGCCGACCGCGCGATGACCAATTCGAGCCGGCGCGACAGCGTCAGATAGCAGGACATCGCACCGACCAGGATCGCAAACGGCATGATGTGTTCGGTAAGCTGAGGAATCCGGAAGATCGAAATCTGGGCCAAAATCCAGGCAGTCGCCTTTGGCCAGTCGGCGCCGCGGCGCATCAATTCGAAATAGTCGATCATGCCCGCCAGCACGATGATGCCGACGAACGTGGCCATCACCGAACTGAGGAAGCGCAAGCCGAAATAGCGGGACAGCGTGCCGGTCATCATCGGTCAAGTCCTCAAGCCGTGGCCCGCACGATCCGTTCGGTGATGGCGGTGGCGAGGCGCGTCGTCACGGCGGCGTGTTCGATTGTCTTGCCACGCCCAATCTGGATCAGGCCGCCCACGATCGCGACGCCGAGCACGATGAATTGCAGAGACAGCATGGAGGGAACGCGTACGCCGACGATGACGCTGACGAAGCCGAGCAGGCGCAATGTCGTGGCCGTTCCAATCAGACCAAGCAGCGCCAACGTTCGGCTCTGGCGCGTGGTCTGCGGCGGTCCAAGAAACATATATGTCAGGATGGCGAATGCCACGGGATACAACGGCGTCGCCAGGCGGTCGGACATTTCCGAACGATACTGGTCCGCCTGCGTGGCGTAGAGCGCGTCGTTCGGGGCCGGCCACATCAGCTCCCACAGGTATTTTTCACGCACGGTGTACATGACGTTCTGCGGACCGGCGGTGAATTTCGACAGGTCGAACGCGTAGCGGTCGAATGTCACGATGCGCGGGTCGGGGCGGCCGGCCTCCAGCCGCTGGATGCTGCCGTGCTCCAGGACGAGGAACGAGCCATTCTCGTTTTTGACAATTTCGCCCTGCTCGGCGAGGTAAGTGGCCTCTTCATGCGGATCGCGCCGGTCGTCGACGAAGATGCCGATAAGCAGCCCGTTCGGCCGCCGGTCGGCGATGTGGAAGGTGAGATTACCGCTGACGCTGGTGAAACGCCCAGGCTGAACGATGTTGGTGAGGATGTCGGCACGGACCTGCGAGGACCAATCGCGCAGCTCGCGCAACGCCCGCGGCGAAACATAGATGGCGATGGCCGAGACCAGTGCCGATACCAGAATACTTGCGGCGAGAAACGGCCACAGCAGCCGCCACGGCGAAACGCCGGCGGCGTTCATCACGATGATTTCGGAATCCGAGCCGAGCCGGCTCAGCACGTGACCGGCCGATATCATCAGCGCGATCGGCGCGATGATCATGATCAAGAGCGGCACGATCATGCCGGTAATGCCGATGAAGACGAACAGCGTCTGCCGCTCGCTCGTGATCAGGTCGAAATCGCGCATCGCCTGGGTGAACCAGATCACGACCGTGAGCGTGATGAGCGTGATCAGGAACGCCACCATCGTGGTGCGGAATATGTAGCGGCTGATCGACCCCAACCGGATTCCCCTTGCGCCGACGGCGGCGTTGCGTGCGGGCTGAAGCTGCGCCAAGCGTTTGGCCGCGCTCGACCGCTCTCGTGTTGGGTGATGCTTTCACAAAATGGCCTCGCCAAGGCAATGCCGTCGCCACAAATGGTCGCCGGCGGATCCGACGTCATGCCGGACACGGGAAGAAAACCCTTGGTGGCGCGCGATGACCGCGCTTTGCACGAGTGCGCGGCGCGGTTCATAACAGCGCGGCGACGACCCTGCGATCTGGCCTCATCAGCCCCATAGGACCGAATATGCCCGCTGTGCTCGCCGTCGGTTTTGCGCCCTTTGCCCGTTTGCGCGGGGTTCTTGTTGTGTTCTGTGGGGAAAATCTGAAGTTCGGCCCCGCGACGAAGAAGGCCCTGTCAGCCGCCGAAGAGCAGGTGCGACGTGCCGCGGCGGCTGACCGCTTTACTGGCAAAAGCGGCGCGAGCCTCGATATCGTTGCGCCCCAGGGTCTCGATGCGCCGCGGTTGGTGGTGATCGGCACCGGCAAGGACAGCGATCTAAAGCCGCGCGATATCGTCAAGCTCGGCGGCATCGCCATGGGCAAGGTGCCTGCCGCCGCGGCCGAAGCGACGATCTTTGCAGAGGTCGGCTCCGGCGCGCTCAAGCCGGACCAGGTGGCCGATCTGGCGCTCGGCGTCAGACTGCGGGCCTATTCATTCGACCTCTACAAGACCAAGCGCAAGGAAGGCGACGACCGGGCCGACAAGGTGCGCATCGATCTCGCCTGTGCCAGTCCCGCGGCCGCTGAGAAGGCGTGGGCGCGCACCCTAGGAATAGCCGACGGCGTGGTGCTGGCGCGCGACCTCATCAACGAGCCTGCCAATGTGCTCTATCCGGCTGAGTTTGCCCGCCGCGCCTCGGCCTTGAGCAAGCTTGGCGTCAATGTGGAGGTGCTGGACGTTCCCGCAATGCGCAAGCTCGGCATGGGAGCACTGCTCGGCGTCGGCCAAGGCTCGGCGCACGATTCCCGGCTGGTGGTGATGCGCTGGAATGGCGGCAAGCGCGGCGCCGAGCCGGTCGCCTTTATCGGCAAAGGAGTGTGTTTCGACACCGGCGGCATCTCGATCAAGCCGGCACAGGGCATGGAGGACATGAAGGGTGACATGGCGGGAGCGGCCTGCGTGGTCGGCCTCCTGCACGCGCTTGCCGCGCGCAAGGCCAAGGTCAATGCGGTCGGCGCCATTGGCCTTGTCGAGAATATGCCGGACGGCAAGGCGTATCGGCCGGGCGACATCCTCAAGACCATGTCGGGGCAAACGATCGAAATCATCAACACCGATGCCGAGGGCCGGCTCGTGCTCGCCGACGCGCTGCACTACGTCAACAAGCGGTTCAAGCCGAAATTCATGATCAATCTGGCGACACTGACCGGCGCGATTATCGTCGCTCTCGGGCAGGAATATGCCGGCATGTTCTCCAACAATGACAAGCTCGTCGAGCGGCTGTCCAAGGCGGGCGAGGCGACGGGCGAGCGGGTATGGCGCATGCCGCTCGGGCCCGAATATGACAAGCTGATCGATTCAAAATTCGCCGACATGAAGAATACCGGCGGACGCTGGGCGGGCTCGATCACGGCGGCGCAGTTGCTGCAGCGCTTCGTCGACAAGACGCCGTGGGCACATCTCGACATCGCCGGCACTGCGCTGGGTTCGCCGCAAACCGACATCAACAAGAGCTGGAGTTCCGGCTGGGGCGTGCGGTTGCTCGACCGGCTGGTCGAGGATTACTACGAGAAGTGACCGGCCTGGATGACTGAGATCCTGTTCTATCAACTCAACGGGCAAAAGCTCGAACAGGTGTTGCCGCCGCTCATCGCGCGTTCGCTCGAACGCGGTTGGAAGGTGGTGGTGCAGGCGTCCTCCGATGAACGCGTCGAGGCGCTCGATGCACATCTATGGACTTGGCGCGACGATGCGTTCCTGCCCCACGGCACGTGGCGCGAATCCGAGGCCGCCGAGCAGCCCGTCCTGCTGACCGTCAATGCCGATAATCCCAACGGAGCGGTCGTGCGCTTCCTGGTCGACGGCGTGGCCGTTCCGCCGGATGCGGCCGCGTATCAGCGCCTCGTCCTGCTGTTCGACGGCGACGATCCGGAGGCGCTGGAGGCCGCGCGCCTGCGCTGGGCTAGTGCCAAAAATGAAGGCTTTGAGGTGACGTATTGGCGCACCGACGAAAATGGCCGCTGGCAGCGTCAAGCATAACAGACCAGCGTTTCAGTTCTATCGTAGATATCTAATATAACATATTGAAAAATAATAATTATAACGGATTTAACGCGGCGCGTTAAGCGCGTCGCGCAAAGCCCTTCCGGAGCCATTATATTTTTTGCTCGGCTATCAGATTGGGTGCTATAGTTGCACTATGAACAAACATTTAGGGGCAAAAAAGCGGCCGGCGAAGCCGCGCCGGACTACAGCGTCGCGTAAGGCCTCGCCGCGCAAGGCGCTCGCACGTGTGACGGCGAAGAAGCGCCAGCCCCGCAATGGCCGCAAGGTGATGGCAGCCAGCGTCGGCCAAGCCAGCGCGAGTGCTCAAGTCGGCGCCAGCCCGAGTATCATTTCCAGCGTCAGTGTCAGTGAGGTCCGTGTCAGCCAGGCGAGCACGAGCCAGCTGAATATCGGCGCGATGAACGTTAGCGCCGTAGCGGCAGTCGGCCAGGCGTTGCGGTCGCACAAGTTCCGCGTTGGTCAGACCGTGTTCTACACGTCGAGCCCGATCAGTCGTCCGGGCGCGACCGGCAGCTACAAGGTCGTGCGGCTGCTGCCGTCCGACGGCGAGGACTATCAATACCGGATCAAGCACGCGGGCGAGGCGTTCGAGCGCGTCGCCAAGGAAAGCCAGCTCGAACTCGAGGGCTGAGCGCCGCGGCAGCAATCGTCATTGCGCCACTTTTGCCGCTGATCTTGTCTGTCACATTCGCCAGCCGCTAGTGTCGGCATTGATGCCAAGCCATACTTGCTGGGCACTTGCTTGCATTGGCACTTGGCAGCGCTAAGGCGTTGTGTTTGTCGGTAGGGTGGGTGATGGGCCGCGTCGATCCGCAGATCTTGCCGCATATGTCGGCGTTGCTCGGCCAAATTTCCCCGTTGTGGATCGCGGCGCTGTCCGCGGCGTTGTTGGCCTTGACCGTCTGCGCCCTTGTGCTCCGCCGCTCCCGCAAGGGGTTTTTCGCCGCAGTCGGACGGCTTTTCCTGGTTTTACTGACGGCGGCGCTCAGCGGCTCGCTGATTTGGGGGGTTGCGGCGGCGCGCGATCGTGATGCCCAGCGCGCGGCGCTCAAGCTGCGCGCAGGTGAACTAGTGGCGCAGGCTTTGGCGCCGGGTTCGTCGCTGGCCTGCCTTGACGTGCTGGTGGGCGATACGGTGCAGGCCGCATGCGAGCGGGCGGTTTTTGCGACGCCCGCCACCGTTGCGAGCGGGGTCGCCTACGTCGCAGCGCAATACGCGCTTCTGGCCGACATGACAGCATTCAGCAGGCGAAGCGGCACGGATGTCAGCGACGACCTAGTGCCGTTGCGGCGGGAGTTGGAGGCCGATCCGTTCGGCTTCCTCGCCCATGTGCTGGTCAGGCGTGACGGCTGTACCAGCGAACACTGTCAGGCTTTTGCCCTACTGCACGACCCGAGCCACGTGCGAACCAACATCATCGCGCAGACGCTGCAGCATTATATCGATCATTATCGCGATGTCTGGGCTCGGACAGCCGATGCGCCGGTCGTGGGCGCCGCCGATATCTCTCCCACCGGCACTGCCGATCCGACCAAGCGCAAGGTTTCGGTCGATATCGACTTCCCGTCGGCCGCCTCAATTCCTCCGATCAGCATCATGAATCCGGAGCCGAAGACGACGCCGGCGGTTGCCGAGGCCGTTCGAAAACGGGAAAAGCCGAGGAACAGCGTCGATCCGGTGTGGCGCCCGGCCGCGCCCGCTCAGGCCACGCAGTGACGCAGGGTATGGGGCCTGCTGGACGACCCATTTCGCCCCATTGCCTGCGCTTCGCAGCCCGGCTCTGATGCATCCATGTTCGGTTCCGTGCTTATCGCCAATCGCGGCGAGATTGCCTGCCGCATCGCGTGCACCGCCAGGCGGCTGGGCATGCGAACCGTCGGCGTGTATTCGGCCGCCGATGCCGACGCGCTGCATCGCCGTCTCTGCGATGAAGTCCTACCTGCTTGGCGGGCCCGACGCGCGCGACAGCTACCTCTCAATCCCGAGGTTGATTGAAGTCGCCCGGCTGGCGCGAGCCGAATGCATCCATCCCGGCTACGGGTTTCTTGCCGAGAATGCCGACTTTGCCGAGGCCTGCGCGCAAGCGGGTATCGCCTTTGTCGGGCCGCCGGCGAGCGCGATCCACGCCATGGGGCTGAAGGATCGCGCCAAGGCGTTGATGCAGAAAGCCGGCGTGCCAGTCGTGCCCGGCTATCACGGCGAACGTCAGGAGCCGAAATTCCTCAAGGAAAAGGCTTACGAAATCGGCTATCCGGTGCTGATCAAGCCGGCCGCGGGCGGTGGCGGACGCGGCTTGCGCCGGGTAGAGCGCCATGCCGATTTTGAGGCGGCGCTGGAATCGGCAACCCGTGAGAGCGAGGCGGCGTTCGGTTCCGGCCGTGTGCTGCTGGAGAAATACATCGCCGCTCCGCGCCATATCGAGATTCAGGTATTCGCCGATCGCCATGGCAACACCATCCACCTCGGCGAGCGCGATTGCTCGCTGCAGCGCCGGCACCAGAAGGTCATCGAGGAGGCGCCGGCGCCCGGCATGAGCGCGCAACTGCGCGCGCAGATGGGCGCGGTAGCGGTCGAGGCGGCCCGCGCGGTCGGCTATACGGGGGCAGGGACCATCGAGTTTGTCGCCGACGGCACACAGGGCCTGCGATCGGGCGCGTTCTGGTTCATCGAGATGAATACTCGCCTGCAGGTCGAGCATCCGGTGACCGAAGCGATCACCGGGCTCGATCTTGTCGAGTGGCAATTCCGCGTCGCCGCCGGCGAACCCCTGCCGTTGACGCAAGACGAAATCCGTTTTGATGGTCACGCCGTCGAGGCGCGGATCTACGCCGAGGATCCCGAGAACGGCTTTCTGCCATCGACTGGTACCATTGTCGCTTTGCAATGGCCGGCGGAAGTCAGGGTCGATAGCGGCGTCGAGGCGGGCGGCGAGGTCACCCCGTTCTACGACGCGATGATTGCAAAGCTGGTCGCCCATGCCGCCACCCGCGAAGCCGCGCTCGACCGCCTGGCGGGCGCGCTCGATCGCACGCTGATCGCGGGGCCACGCACCAATGTGACGTTTCTTGCCGCGCTGTGCCGGTCGGACGAGTTTCGGCGCGGCACTGTCGATACCGGGTTCATTGATCGGAACCTCGCGGTGCTCGGCGCCGTGCCGGGGGAGACGGATTATTCCGCGGCCGCGCTTGGCGTTGAGCGCTTGCTGGGCGCCGCCGCAGAGGCTGCTCTCGAGGCTACGGATACAAGCTGTGACGCGGACTGGCCCTGGGCGCCCGTGGATGGATTTCAGCTCGGCGGTATCCGCACGCTGTCGCTGCCGGTCGTGGTCGATGGACGAGAGGTCGAGGCAACCCTCACATACGCGAGGGACGGCGCACGCGTTGCGATCGATGGCGCCAAACCGGCCGCCGATGCGACGGTGTTCATCGCGGATGCCGACGCCTACATATTGCGCGCCGGGCGGCAGACGCGCGTCCGATTGCGGGATTTTTCCGCCCCATCGGTTGGCGCGTCGGGTGGCGACGGTACCATCAGGGCGCCTATGCACGGCCGGGTATTGCAGCTTTTCGCTGGCGCGGGCGAGGAGGTTGCCCGCGGTCAACCGCTCGCCGTGATTGAAGCGATGAAGATGGAACACACGCTGCACGCGCCGTTTGCCGGCGTCGTGCGCCACGTCGCGGTCGTTTCCGGGACGCAGGTTGTGGAAGGCGGCGAGATCATGGTGATCGAGCCCGCCGAAGCGCGTTAGTGTATCGTCATGTCTCTGCATCTCATCAAGCTCTGCGTTGGCTGCGATTCGGTCCGTGATCTCGAGGGCTGGATCAAGCAAAAGCTCAAGGACAAGCGCAAACGCGGCGAAAAGCCCGAACACATCCATCGCACCCGCATGGTGCCGAAGCGGGCCGACGAACTGACCGACGGCGGCTCGCTCTACTGGGTCATACGCGGCGAGGTCATGTGCCGGCAGCTCATCCGCGCGGTACGGCCATTCCGCGACAAGGATGGCATCGGGCGCTGCGGGCTGGTGCTTGAGCCCAAAGTCGTGCTGGTGACACCGCGTCCGTATCGCGCTTTCCAGGGCTGGCGCTATCTGGACCCGGCCGACGCCCCACGGGACCTCGACAAGGCGGCGCCCGGGGCGGCGGCAATGCCGGAAAAGCTGCGGCGAGAGCTGCGCGAACTCGGCCTCATGTAGGCAGCTGCCGCATGGCGCCGTCCCGCGCGATCACGTAAAGTTGCAACAGCAACAACTGCCGCATTGCGGAGCCAAGACATGATCATCGAAAACGAAAAAGACGTCACCCAAGCGGTACTTGCCGCCTATGCGCGCACCAAAAATCCACGGTTGCGGGAGATCCTGTCCGCGCTGATCCGCCATCTGCACGAATTCGCTCGCGAGGTGCGGCTGACGGAGCAGGAATTCCATACCGCCATGGGCTACCTCGTGGCGATCGGCCAGCATTCCAACGAGAACCATAACGAAGCCGTGCTGATGGCGGGCTCGCTTGGCCTGTCGCCGCTGATCTGCCTGCTCAACAACGGCGACAGCGGCCAGACCGAAACCGACGCCAATACGCTCGGTCCGTTCTGGCGGATGCATTCGCCGGCGACGCCGAACGGCGGCACGATCGTCCGGTCGCCGACGCCGGGTCCGCAGCTATTTGTCGACGCGACGTTCCGCGACACCGACGGCAAGCCGGTGGTGGGCGCCGAGGTCGATATCTGGCAGTCGTCGCCCGAGGGCTTTTACGAGAACCAGGATCCCGTCCAGGCCGACATGAACCTGCGCGGCAAGTTCACGACCGACAAGGACGGCCGCATCAGTTTTCGCAGCGTGAAGCCGGCCGGCTATCCGGTCCCGATCGATGGCCCGGTCGGCGAACTGCTTCGCGCCGCAGGCCGTCATAACATGCGGCCGTCGCATCTTCATTTCCTGGTTTACAAGCCGGGCTTTAAGACGCTGATCTCGCAGCTTTACGATCCGGAAGACCCGAACCTCGAAACCGATGCGCAGTTCGGCGTCACGCGGCATCTGATTGGCAAATACGTCAAGCACGGCGCTGCCGAGCCGACGCCCGCAGGCGAAACCGGCGCGCCGTGGTATTCGCTGACCCACGATTTCCTCATGGAGCCCGGCGAGGCGAGCCTGCCGAGGCCGCCGATCCAAGGCAAGGCGCACGGCGAGCGTCCGCAAATCCCGCATCTCGAAGCGGTGTGATCTCTGTTCCGCCGTGCAGAGCGAAACGCTGCAGGGCGGGGTGGAGGAGGGGTGAACGCCGTGCATCGCAGAACGCTGCTGAAAGGCGCGGCGGCGGCCGTCGCCAGCCCGTTCGTCCGCCGGGCGGCCGCCGACGCGCCGCTGAAAATCGGCGTCAGCATTCCGCTGACCGGCCCCGGCGCTGCCGCCGCGGGTGGGCAGGCGACGACAGCGATCAAGCTCTACCTGCAGCAGCACGGCGATACGGTGGCCGGGCGCAAGATCGAGCTCACCATTCGGGACGATGGCGGCGACGCCGACGTGGCCCACAGCATCGTCGAGGCCATGATCGTCAACGACCACATCGACATCGTCGGCGTCGGTAATACGCCGACCGCGCGCGCGATCGCGCCGCTGGTCACGCAGGCCAAGAAGGTCACTCTCGTCATCACTTCGGGCGCTTCGAGTGTCATGACGATGTCGCCGTATTTTGTGCGTGCCGGCTTCATTCTCGGCCCGCAAGCGTGGATCTTGGCCGAATGGGCGGCCAAAAACGGCTCCAAGCGTGTCATCACCCTGGTCAACGAAAGGGCGTCGGGCATCGAGGCGGAAACGGCGTTCACCACCCGCTTCAAACAGGTCGGCGGCGAGATCATTCAGTCGATCCGCATTCCGGTTGCCAGTCCCGATTTCGGCCCGTTTCTGCAGCGGGTCGCCGATCTCAAGCCCGACACGGCGTTCATCCATTTCCCGTCCCCCCTGGCGTCGGTGTTCGCGAAACAGTTTGCCCAGCGGGGGCTCGCCGAATCCGGCATCAAGATGGTCGGGCCCGGTGACCTCACCGACGACGACGATCTCAACGATATGGGCGATCAGATGCTCGGCATGATCACAGCCGGGCCGTATTCCGCTTCGCACGATTCCCCGCTCAACAAGGCCTATGTCGCCGCCCATGCAGCAGGCGGGGCGTTTTCGCCCCGACTTCGTCTCGCTCGGCGGCTACGACGGCATGCACCTGATCTACGAGGCGCTGAAGAAGACCGACGGCAAGTCTGACGGCGACGCGCTGATCGTGGCGATGAAGGGCATGGCGTGGGAAAGCCCGCGCGGTCCGATCTCGATCGATCCGGCCACGCGCGATATGGTCGGCAACATCTACATCCGCAAAGTCGAGAAGCTGAACGGCCAGCTCTGGAATACCGAATTCCAGACCTATCCGAACGTGAAGGACCCGATGAAGGCCGTGTCGAAGTAGGGGGTATAAAGCCTATACCCCCACGTTATCGATCAGCCGTGTCCTGCCAATCCGTGCCGCGACCAGGAGCCGGATCGGCCCTTCCTTGATCGAACCCACCGGCGCCAATGTATCGGCGTGGCGCGCTTCGAGGTAGTCGAGTGCAAAGCCCGCCTGCGCAATCGCCGCACGACCACCCTGGAGTACCTCCGTCAGCGGCTTCCTGGCCGCGATGGCGCCCGCACAATCCTTGAGCACGCGATAGAGCGTGGGCGCGATCTGCCGTTCGCGCGGCGCGAGGTAGACGTTGCGCGACGACCGCGCCAGTCCGTCAGGCTCGCGCACGATCGGCGCGCCAAGGATGCGGGTTTTGAGGTCGAGGTCGCGCGCCAGCCGGGCGAGCACCTTGAGCTGCTGATAATCCTTCTCGCCAAAAATGGCGATGTCAGGTTCGCATTGCGTCAGCAGCTTAGCCACCACCGTGGCCACACCGGAGAAGAAGTGCGGCCGAAAAGCATCTTCGAGGCCAACCAACGCTGGACCTTCGGGTATGATCTTGGTCGCGTAGCCTTGCGGATACATCGTTGCCACCGTTGGCGCCCAAACCAAGTCAACATCAAGCGCACGCAATGCCTTGAGATCAGTGGCGAAAGTTCGCGGATAGCTGCCGAAGTCTTCGTTCGGCGCGAACTGCGTCGGATTGACGAAAATCGAGACGATGACGCGGTTGGCGCGGCGCTGCGCCAGGTGAATGAGCGACAGATGTCCGTCGTGCAGCGCGCCCATGGTCGGCACCAGAGCAATCGTTTGCTGCGTTGCGTGCGTCCTCCTTCGACCCGTACGCATCTCGGCAACGGCGCGTCGCAACTGCGACAAATTTTTGATGACGCGCATGCGGGGGCGCGATCCGGATTTTTTTTTCTTCATCGTATTGCTTGTCGAGCGTTGCGGCGCGGGCACACCGCCAATTTTGTTGAATGCGCCGCGCGGTTAGCGATTTACTTATCCGCCGTCATGCTGTATCCTCATTATACGCGTTGCAAGCCTGAGAACGTGCGTACGGTGGGGTCGCGTTTTCATGTTGATGCAGGCGGATGTCGCGAAGCCGGATACGGCGCACGTCATCGTCCTCGGCAACGAGAAAGGCGGCTCCGGCAAGTCGACCACGGCGATGCATGTGGCGGTCGCGCTGATGCAGGCCGGCCAGCGCGTCGCCACCATTGATCTCGACTCGCGGCAGCGAAGTTTTACCCGTTATGTCGAGAACAGGCGTGATTGGGCGGAACGCGCCCGCGTCAAGCTCGATGTGCCCAGGCATTATTGCGTCGCACGCGGCAACGGCATGCGCATCGATGAGGTGGAGACGCAGGAGTTTTCCGCCTTTGCCGAGGCGGTAAGCGAGGTCGAAAGCACTCACGATTTCATTGTCATCGATACCCCGGGCAGCGATTCCTACCTGATGCGGCTCGCCCATTCGATGGCCGATACGCTCATTACGCCGCTTAACGACAGCTTTGTGGATTTCGACGTGCTTGGCTGTGTCGATCCGACGACCTTTGAGGTGGCCCGCGTCAGTCATTACGCCGACATGGTGCGCGGCGCGCGCCGGCAGCGACGACTGGTCGATGGCGGGCTGATCGATTGGGTGGTGCTGCGAAACCGGCTCTCGTCACTCGGTTCGCGCAACAAGCGGCTGGTCGGCGAGGGCGTCGACGTGCTCGCCCGGCAGCTCGGCTTTCGCTCGGCCGATGGTTTTACCGAACGGGTGATCTACCGCGAGTTTTTTCCGCGAGGTCTGACCGTGCTCGATGAGCTCGGTGAAGATACTTTCGGCCTGCGGCCAAGCTTTTCGCACATCACCGCGCGCGATGAGGTCAAGGCGTTGATCGAGGCGCTCAAGCTGCCGCTCGACCCGCGCGGCAAACGGCGCGCCGCCGCGCGCGCCGAATGGATCGCGTCGGCCGGCAGACCGCTTGAGAACTACGGGTTGCTCGCTGACGAGGCGTAAGCCCGCCAAGCCCGGGTCGCCTGATCCGGCCAGCATTGCGCCGCAACGCCGGCAGGGCCACTTTAGGGCGAAGCTTTTGAACCCCCGGCGGCGAACTCCCCCGATGCCCAGAGACCCCAGCAATAATGCGCCGGCCCCAACCGAACGCATGGAAAGTGGCACGCCGGCGCGTGCTTCGCGACCGGAGATCGACGCCTTCTTGAACCACGTCAGCGCGCTGGCGCCGGCGGCCGCCGGGCGCGGCCGCCTCATCTTTGGGCTCGATGCCACGATGAGCCGGCGGCCGACCTGGGACCAGGCTTGCCGCCTGCAGGCCGATATGTTTCGCGAAGCGGCCGTTGTCGGCGGGCTTTCAAT
Source organism: uncultured Alphaproteobacteria bacterium (assembly GCA_963729965.1). GTDB lineage: Bacteria > Pseudomonadota > Alphaproteobacteria > Rhizobiales > Xanthobacteraceae > BOG-931. The sequence goes on along the minus strand of CAVSPX010000014.1, from coordinate 175,662 downwards.
TCAGCTCATCTACTACCGCGGGCTTGCCGAATGCCGGGCATCCTCCTGGATCGCGGAGCCGGAACGGCTCGGCGCGCTGATGTCGCGGATCGATTGCCGCGGCGGCCATACCCAGATCGGCAAGGTGCTCGCCCATGCGCGTCGCGAAAACGACAGAAGCAAGGTCGCCGCCTTGGTGTTTGTCGGCGACGCGATGGAAGAGGAGCTTGACGCGCTCTGCGCTGGCGCCGGCGAACTGGGGCTGCGGAATATTCCGGCCTTCATGTTCCAGGAAGGATACGATCCGGTCTGCGAGCAGGCATTCCGCGAGATCGCGCGGCTGACGCGCGGCGCCTATTGCCGTTTCGCTCCTGGCGCCGCTCACGAACTGGCCGAACTGCTGCGCGCGGTCGCCGCCTACGCGGCCGGCGGCATGAAGGCACTCGCCGCGCTGCAAGCGCACAGCGGCGGCGCGACGCGCCTCATCGAGCAGCTCAAGTAGCAATAACGCCAATAGCAGTCAGCCATGCCATTTCTTCTCGGCGTTGTCGTTCTGGTGCTGTTGCTGTGGGCCGGCAACTCGTTCTCGAAGGCCGATCCCAAGCAGGCGGCGAAACTGTTGCGGCTGCTCGGCGGCGGTGCGGCGTTGCTGTTTGCCGCCTTTCTTCTCATTCGCGGTGAGATCGGGCCCGCGATTACGATCGGTGCCATCGGGCTCGGCGCGCTCGGCTGGCTGTCGCTGTGGCCGGCGAGCTTTGGCGCCCGCACGCAGAAGAGTTCGGGGCAGGTGTCACGAGTGCGCACGGCTTTTGTCGAGATGGAGCTCGATCACGACAGCGGCACGATGCGCGGCCGCATCCTGTCCGGTGCGCAGAAAGGCGTGTCGCTCGATGCGCTCGATCCGCAGACCCTGATCGGCCTGCTGCATGGCATGGACGGCGACAGCCGCGATCTATTGGCAGCGTATCTTGACCGCCGGCAGCCCGGTTGGCGTGAGCACGCGCAGAGTGATGCGGCGGCGGGGAACGGCCGGCGCGCGGCGAGCGGCAGCAAAATGACGGAACAGGAGGCTTATCAGATCCTTGGCATTGAGCCCGGCGCCAACGCGGAGGCTATCTCGCGCGCTCATCGGTCGCTGATGAAGAAACTGCATCCCGACCAAGGGGGGTCGACGTATCTTGCGGCCCGGGTCAATGAGGCCAAGGAAGTGCTGCTTCGCCGCCATCGCTGAGGTTTCCTAGATGGTCCTCGCGTGGCTACCCGCCCGTTCCATTTACGCCGCACCTGTCGAACCGCACGCTACTTAACCCTGCCGCATACACCGGCAGATCGGGCGGAATTTTTCTAGTCCTTCACCGTTATACAGGCGAAATCGTTGCGTTTGAGTTGCCGGCAGGCGGCCTCGGCCGTCGCCCTGTCGAAGCCGGCAAATCGGGCGCGATAGAATGTGGTGTCGCCCTTCTGCACCCGCTCAGTGAACGGATCGGCGGAGGCGAGCATCGCGCGCAGTTTGATCTTGGCCTCATTGAGATGCTGGCGCGCTTCATCCATGCCGCCGTAGGCGCCAATTTGAATGACCCAGCCGCCATGCGCGTGCGATGCCGGCATCACCACAGAACTGGCCGACGCGAGCTCATAGCCTGCCGCCGTTGCTACCGGAGGACCGGGCTCGGGCCTGGGGGGCGCGACGACTTGCACTGGCGCCGCCGATGCGACGACCGCCGGAGCCGGCGGCGTCGGCAATGCGCGCGCCGCGGCACGGGACTCCCGCGCGGCGACAACCGTCGATGCCGTTGATGGCACCAGAACAGGCATCGGCCGCATCGCCGGTGAGTGCACGGTCACGGCGCGATAGGTCACGGTCCTGACGATAAGTGGCCGGATTGGATCGTTCGAGCCGACGACCGCATGCGCGCTGCCGGTAGCTCCGGGGGCGGCGCGTCCTGGCGCAATCGGCTTGGCAATGTTCACGTGCGGCGGTGTCCCGAGAGGAGCGGCCATCGCCAACGTCATGGGCCCACGATCGGCGATCACCGGTGCGGTGCGGCGCGCCGACGCCAGCATGATGTTGGACTCGACGAGGGCGCGCATATGGGCGTCACGCTCACCGGCCGAACGGCCGCCGAGTACCACGCCGACAAGATAACGGCCGTCACGATGCACCGAGGTCATAAGATTGAAGCCGGATGCGTTGGTGAACCCCGTCTTGATCCCGTCCACGCCGGGTACCGATCCGAGCAGATGGTTATGGCCCCGGATGGTCTGGCCGCGGAATACGAATGCCGTGGTGGAGAAGAAGCGGTAGTAGCGCGGGAAACGGTCTTGGATGGCGCGGCCGAGCAGCGCCTGGTCGCGTGCGGTGGTGATCTGGTCGTCGTTGGGCAGCCCCGAGGCGTTGACGTAGGTGGTGTGGCCCATGCCAAGCGCATGCGCCTTTTGCGTCATCAGCCGGGCGAAGGCGTCTTCGCTGCCGCCGAGATTTTCCGCGATCACGACGGCTGCGTCGTTAGCGGAGCGCGTGACGATCCCCTTGATGGCGTCTTCGACCGAGATCGTCTGGCCGGGCTTGAGCCCCAGCTTGGTGGGCGCCTGGGAGGCAGCGTGCTCGGAAACGGAGAGCTGTGAGTCGAGCCGGAGCTTGCCGGCGTCGAGACGCTCGAACAGTAGATAGAGCGTCATGACCTTGGTCAGCGAGGCCGGGTGCCGCGGCGCGTCCGGATTGGATGCTTCGAGCACCGCCCCGCTATTGCCGTCGACGACGATCGAGGCAGTCGGCGGCGAATAGCCGCCGCCGCTATCATGATGGCTGGAATGGCTGCTGGCGAAATGATGATGCCAATGCCGGTGATGGCGGGCATCGGCCGCATTGGCGGTAATCGTGAGAGCCGCAGCGATCGTGGCAAGAGCCAAGACGCATCGACGAAGCCCGCATCGGGCTTCCGTTCCTGCCCATCCCATTACACACCCCGTCCCTGAACGCGCACACGGCCCCCTTCGAGGCCACCCCTTTTTGCTCCTTCGGGAAGGCCGCCCCCGCAGCCAAGAGAACCGGCCTTGGGCCGGCTTCAGCGCCGCAGGGGAAGAAAATGCCCCCCGATTCGAGGACCCGTCACCTAGACGACACGGTCAAGGACGCTAGGCGAACGCCCTTGCAAAAGCGTTAAGTCCCGTCACCCACACAAGTTTGCGTGATTGCGCTGCTCCCATTGCGCTTTTTTGTGCACTGCACTATTGTTATTTTCTGCGGCGGAAACGGCCTTTTTGAGGCAACAGGCCGGAAACATTAACCATTTCAATGAACAACGCGATCTACGGGAAGTGTGCAATGACCTCCGAGGATATGCAGAAGTTCGGCAAAAACAGCATGGATATGGCGATGACGGCCGCCGGTGCCTGGGGCAAGGCGGCGCAGGCCATTACCGTCGAATTGGTCGACTACACCAAGAAGTCGGCGGAATCCTCCGCTGCTGTCTGGGAAAAGCTGCTCGGCACCAAGAGCCTCGAAAAGGCGATCGAGGTGCAGACCGAGTTTTTCCGGTCGTCGTATGAGGATTTCGTCGCCGAGGCGACCAAACTTGGCGAACTGTATGCCGATCTGGCCAGGCAGGCCTATCGGCCGTTCGAAGGCGTCTTGCCCAAGTGACGTCTTGCCCAAGTAAGTCTTGCCGAAGTTAAGCGTCTCGCCCAAGTAAGCTGCGAGGCGATTGGTCGCGTCGCGGATGATCATTGGTGAGTGAGCTGAGCACTAGCTACGCCAACTGAGCTCGCCTGGTCAGGTCAGCGTCTTAAGCCTTCGGAACGAGCGCTTCGATCGCGGCTGCGATGCGCGCGAGGCTTTGCTCAATTCGGGCAACGCGAAAAGCGATGTGCTCGAGCGCGTAGGCGGCGCGCTTGTCGGCCGACGGCATGTGTAGCGCGTCGTAATCGGGAACAAACTCCTGTTCGAGCTCGCGCAAAACCTTGGCGCGGCGCGCAGGATCGACCATGGCCGTCTCCTCAAGCAGTGACCTGCCCAAAACGCGCGCAACCAATAACCGAGTCGCGGGTTGTTACCAATCCAGCGCATCCCGGATGTCTACTGCTCCCCCGCCGAAATTGATCTGCCTGACTGGATCAGTTGTCACAATTCCGGCGTTGCCCGGGTGGACTTTATCGCCTCGGCGAATGGGCGGGGGCGCGAAGTACAAGGAGGCGCGGTGCCGGACTGTTGTGCGGTGGGTGCAGACTCTACGATCTGGCACGCGCGCCACTCTATAATTATGATAACGTTCTGGCAGCACGGAGGGATTGGGCCTTCCGGCGCCCGGTTGGGATCCTCCCGACGAGCAAGTCTGGACGATAGACGCGAAAATGCCGCCGAATGACGATACCGAGAAATACCCGCCGCGCATGGCCGACGACGACCGCAAGCGCAAGGGCGACCAGAACGGTCCGGGCACGTCGGTTATTACCAAGACACGGCCGCAGACCAAACGGCCGAATTTGTACCGTGTGCTGCTGCTCAACGACGACTACACGCCGATGGAATTCGTGGTTCATGTACTGGAGCGTTTTTTCAACAAGGATCACGAGGCGGCGCAACGCATCATGATGCACGTGCATCAGCATGGGATCGGCGAATGCGGGGTTTTCACCTACGAGGTGGCGGAAACCAAAGTGACGCAGGTTATGGACTTTGCCCGCAAACATCAGCATCCTTTGCAGTGCATCATGGAGAAGAAGTGATTCCTGGGAGGATCGTCCAATACAAATGAAGAGAACCTGAAATGCCAACGTTCTCACGCAGCCTCGAACAGTCGCTCCACCGTGCGCTTGCGCTTGCCAACGAGCGCCATCACGAATACGCTACGCTCGAGCATCTCCTGCTGGCGCTGATCGAAGATCAGGACGCCGCGGCGGTGATGCGAGCGTGCAACGTCGACCTGGAGAAGCTGCGCAGGAGTCTGGTCGCCTATCTCGAATCCGAGCTGGACAATCTGGTCACCGACGGCGCCGAAGATTCCAAACCTACAGCTGGCTTCCAGCGCGTCATCCAACGCGCCGTCATCCACGTGCAGTCCTCGGGCCGCGAAGAAGTGACCGGCGCCAACGTGCTGGTCGCGATCTTCGCCGAGCGCGAAAGCCACGCCGCGTATTTCCTGCAGGAGCAGGACATGACGCGGTACGACGCGGTGAATTACATCAGCCACGGCATCGCTAAGCGGCCGGGCATGTCGGAGTCACGGCCGGTGCGCGGATCCGATGAAGAGAACGACAGCAAGTCAGGTGACGAACAGAAGAAGAAGGTCGATGCGCTCGACGCCTATTGCGTCAATCTCAACAAGAAGGCGCGCGAAGGCAAAATCGATCCGCTGATCGGCCGCGAGGCCGAGATCAACCGCACCATCCAGGTGCTGTGCCGGCGGCAGAAGAACAATCCGCTGTTCGTCGGCGAGGCCGGCGTCGGCAAGACCGCGATTGCCGAAGGCTTGGCGCGCCGCATCGTGCACGGCGAAGTCCCGGACGTGCTGCGCAACGCCACGGTGTTCGCGCTCGACATGGGCACGCTGCTCGCCGGCACCCGCTACCGGGGCGATTTCGAGGAGCGGCTCAAGCAGGTTATCAAGGAACTGGAAGGCTATCCGGGCGCCATCCTGTTCATCGACGAGATCCATACGGTGATCGGCGCCGGCGCCACCTCGGGCGGCGCGATGGACGCCTCGAACCTGCTGAAACCCGCGCTGGCGTCGGGCACGGTGCGCTGCGTCGGCTCGACTACTTACAAGGAATACCGGCAGTATTTCGAGAAGGATCGCGCGCTAGTGCGGCGATTCCAGAAGATCGACGTCAACGAGCCGACCATTCCGGACGCGATCGAAATCCTCAAGGGCCTCAAGCCCTATTTCGAGGACTATCACAAGCTCAAATACACCAACGAGGCCATCAAGGCCGCGGTGGAGCTGTCGTCTCGTTACATCCACGACCGCAAGCTGCCCGACAAGGCGATCGACGTGATCGATGAATTGGGCGCGGCGCAGATGCTGTTGCCGGAGAACCGCCGCAAGCGGACCATCGGCATCAAGGAGATCGAGACCACGATCGCCACCATGGCGAGGATTCCTCCGAAGTCGGTGTCGAAGGACGACGCCGAGGTGCTGCGGCATCTCGAAGAGACGCTCAAGCGCGTAGTCTATGGCCAGGACAAGGCGATCGAGGCGCTGTCCGCCTCCATCAAGCTTGCCCGCGCCGGCCTGCGCGAGCCGGAAAAGCCGATCGGCTGCTACCTGTTCTCGGGCCCGACCGGCGTCGGCAAGACCGAAGTGGCGCGGCAACTCGCCGCCTCGCTCGGCGTCGAGATCATCCGCTTCGACATGTCGGAATACATGGAGCGCCACACCGTTTCGCGGCTCATTGGCGCGCCCCCCGGCTATGTCGGCTTCGATCAGGGCGGCCTGTTGACCGACGGTGTCGATCAACATCCGCATTGCGTGCTCTTGCTCGACGAGATCGAGAAGGCGCATCCGGATCTGTACAACGTGCTCTTGCAGATCATGGATCACGGCAAGCTGACCGACCACAACGGCAAGCAGGTCGACTTCCGCAACGTCATCCTGATCATGACGACGAACGCTGGCGCCGCCGACATGGCGCGGGCCGCGTTCGGCTTCACCCGCAGCAAGCGTGAAGGCGACGACATGGAGGCGATCAACCGGCTGTTCGCGCCGGAATTCCGCAACCGGCTCGATGCGATCATCACCTTCGCTCACCTGTCGCAGGACATCATTGCGCAGGTGGTGGAGAAATTCGTCCTGCAACTCGAGGCGCAGCTCGAGGATCGCGACGTCACCATCGAGCTGAGCGAGGAGGCCAGCAAGTGGCTGATCGCCAACGGCTACGACGAACTGATGGGCGCCCGCCCGATGGCGCGGGTGATCCAGGAGTACATCAAGAAGCCGCTGGCCGACGAGGTGCTGTTCGGCAAGCTGAAGTCAGGCGGCCACGTCCGCGTCATCGTCGTCAAGGACGAGAACGGCAACAGCAAGCTCGGCTTCGAGTATCTCGATGGACCGGTCAGTCCGCGCCCGGAAAAACTGCCCGAGCCGCGGCGTGCCAAGAAGCGCCGGGCCTCGCCGCGACGCAAGCCGCCTGGCGGTCCAGGTGGCGGCAGTCCGCCGGGCGGGCGCGGCTCGGTGCCGAAGGTGCCGCTGGTCAAGGTTTAGACCGGCATCCTCCCGGGGGTTTGCAGGGATACCGTAATCGTGGCCGCGGGCATCAAGCCCGCGGCCTTGCTATTTGGCGGTGGACAAAACTACTTCGGTGCGGCGTGGCGCTTTAATTCACGCGCGAACCACACGGCGAGGATCGGCAGCGCCACCGCGCTGGTAACGAATAGCGGCACGGCACCGAACCGATCGATGGCGAGCGACCCGGCAAATACGCCCACGGTCTGGCCAATGAATATCGCCGACGAGAAAATGGCGACTGCGGTGCCGCGCGCGTGCGGCGTCATTTGCGTGGCGTTGGTCTGCAGCGTGTTGTGCAGCATGTAGAAGCCAAGCCCGATGGCGACGGTCGCGAGCGGCGCAAGCCACCATACCGGTGCGGCGGCGAGCAAGATGTAGCCGGCGGCGAGCACGAAGCCGCCGGTCATCGCCAGCCGCACTTGGCCGAGCCGGTACACGAACAACTTGACGAGGCCCGCATAGATCAGCCCGCCGATACCGAAGCAGCCGACGCTCAGTCCGATCAGCGTGAAGCTTAAGCCAAAGCGCAGCCGCAGATGCGCGCCGATATAGGCGAACGCGCCCCACACCAGCACGTTCTCGATGAAGGCGGCGACAATCACGATGCGGGCGAACCGCGTCGACAGCACCGCGCCATAATCGGCGGCGAAGCGTGCGCCCCATCCCGACGCTTTTCCGGCCGCCGAGGAGTGAAGGGTGGCATGATGCGTCTCGCGCGTCAGCGAATTGGTGACGAGCTCGAACAGCAGGCCGACAGTGGCCACCGCGAACATCCCCGAGAGCACGAAGAACACGTTGCGCCAGCCGACCAGGTCGCCGAGCACGCCGCCCATCGCCTGGCCAAACAATTGACCGAGAATCTGTCCGGTGAGGTAGCGCCCCAGAATGGTTTGGCGTTGTTCGTAGGGCGTGACGTCGCCGACATACGCCATCGAAATCGGAATGACCCAGCCGCCGGCCATCGCGCCGGTGGCGAACCGCGCCAGCGCCAGTTGCGGCAAGGATGTCGCAAGCCCGCACAAGGCCACCATGGCGGTCCCGATCGCGCAGGTCAGTGTCACCGTCCGGTATTTGCCGAGACGGTCGGCGAACGGACCGATGGCGAGCTGGATCGAGCCGTGGGCGACGGCGTAGGCGGTCACGACCATGGCGGCGGCGCCAATGGCGGTATGGAATTCGGCGGCGATCTGCGGCAGGAGCGAATCGGTCACGCGCACCTGCGCCTGACTGGCGAAGCCGGCGACGGCAAGCAGCATGATGGCGCGCGTCGGCGATTGGCGCGGCGGCGCGGCGGCGGTTGCGGTTGTTAATGAAGCCGGCACGTTGACACACTAGATAAGCCGGGCTTTCTACCCCGCACCAGAGCGCATTCACAATGATTGAAAACAGATACCAGCCCGCCGCAGTCGAAAGCCGGATTTACGCCGCATGGGAGGCCGCGGGCGCGTTTCGCGCCGGCCGGCCGGAGCGCACCGCCGCGCAACCCTACTGCATCGTCATCCCGCCGCCGAACGTGACCGGCTCGCTGCACATGGGGCATGCGCTCAACAATACGCTGCAGGATATTCTGTGCCGTTTCGAGCGCATGCGCGGTAAGGATGTGCTGTGGCAGCCGGGAACCGACCACGCCGGCATCGCCACGCAGGCCGTGGTCGAGCGGCAATTGATGGAGCGCCAGGAATCGAGCCGCTCGCTCGGCCGCGAGGCCTTCATCAAGCGCGTGTGGGAATGGAAGGCGGAGTCCGGCGGCACCATCATCGACCAGCTGAAGCGGCTCGGCGCCTCCTGTGACTGGTCGCGCGAACGCTTCACCATGGACGAGGGGCTGTCGCGCGCGGTGCTGAAAGTCTTCGTCGCGCTCTATCGCGAGGGCCTGATCTACAAGGACAAGCGGCTGGTCAATTGGGACCCGAAGCTGAAAACCGCGATCTCAGACCTTGAAGTGCAGCAGGTCGAAACCAGAGGTAACCTCTGGCACATCAAGTATCCGATCGAGCATCAACCCGGCGAATTCATCGTCGTCGCCACGACCCGCCCCGAGACGATGCTGGGCGACGTCGCGGTCGCGGTGCATCCTGATAACAAGCGCCTCACGCATCTTATCGGCAAGCATGCGATCCTGCCGCTGGTCGGCCGCCGCATCCCGATCATCGCCGACGAGTATGCCGATCCGGAAAAGGGCTCCGGTGCAGTGAAGATCACGCCGGCGCATGACTTCAACGACTTTGAGGTCGGGCGCCGGCACAATCTGCCGCTCATCAATGTGTTCGATGACGAAGCGCACCTGACGGTGAAGGACAATGCACCATTCCTTGATGGCGCAAACCCCGACCCTGCATTGATAGATGCGCTGGAAGGCAAGTCGCGTGAGGTGGCGCGCAAGCTGATCGTCGAGCGGCTTGAGGCGGCGGGGCTGATCGAGAAGATCGAGCCGACGTTGCACGTCGTGCCGCACGGCGACCGCTCCGGCGCGGTGCTGGAACCGTTCCTCACCGACCAATGGTATGTCGACGCCAAAACGCTGGCGCAGCCCGCGATCGGCGCGGTGCGCGAAGGGCAAACCAAGTTCATCCCGCAGCAATGGGAGGCGACGTTCTTCAATTGGCTGGAGAACATCCAGCCGTGGTGCATCTCGCGGCAAATCTGGTGGGGTCACCAGATCCCGGCCTGGTACGGGCCGGACGGCAAGATTTTCGTCGCCGAGAACGAAGACGATGTCGTGGCCGACGCGCTCGCGCACTACACCGATATCGAGGAGATCACCGCGGAGGAGGGGCACGACATCGCGGCGGACCCCGAGCGCCGGGCGCGCTTCGCCAACGAATACCTGCATCGCGACGACGACGTGCTCGACACCTGGTTTTCGTCGGCGCTGTGGCCGTTCTCGACGCTCGGCTGGCCGGATCAGACTCCGGACTTAAAGCGCTTCTATCCGACCAGTACGCTCGTCACCGGCTTCGACATCATCTTCTTCTGGGTTGCCCGCATGATGATGATGGGGCTGCATTTCATGCAAAAGGAGCGGCCAGGCGCTCCGTTAGAACAAGTGGTGCCGTTCCACGATGTCTACATCCATGCGCTGGTGCGCGACGCCACCGGCGCCAAGATGTCGAAGTCGAAGGGCAACGTCATCGATCCGCTGGAGCTGGTCGATAAATTCGGTGCCGACGCGCTGCGCTTCACGCTGGCGGCCATGGCGGCGCAGGGCCGCGACATCAAGCTCTCCGAGCAGCGGGTCGAAGGCTATCGCAACTTCGCGACCAAGCTGTGGAATGCCGCACGTTTTGCCGAGATCAATGGCTGCGCGCACGATCCAGAATTCAGCGCGCACCACGCCAAGGAGACGCTCAACCGCTGGATCATCCACGAATGCGCGAAAACGGGCAGGGAGGTCACGGCCGCGATCGAAGCCTACAAGTTCAACGACGCTGCCGGCGCGCTCTACCGCTTTGTCTGGAACGTGTATTGCGACTGGTATCTGGAGTTGATCAAGCCGGTGCTGACCGGGCCCGATGGTGCGGCGAAAACCGAAACGCGCGCCTCGGCGGCCTGGGTGCTCGATGAGATTCTAAAACTGCTGCATCCGTTCATGCCGTTCGTGACCGAGGAGCTGTGGCGCGTCACCGCCGAGCACGGCAAGATCAAGCGGCACCATATGCTGGCGCTCGAACTCCTGGCCGCAGCACGACGGCCTCGACGATGCGGCGGCGGAGGGCGAGATCGGCTGGGTCATCGATTTGATCAACGCCGTCCGCTCGGTGCGCGTCGAAATGAACATTGCGGCAGCGACGCAGCTGCCGTTGGTGTTGGTCGGGACGTCTCCGCAGACTGCGGCGCGAGCCCGGCAATGGTCGGAGTTCGTGCAGCGGCTGGCGCGCATTTCGGAGATCTCGTTTGCCGACGCGGCGCCGAAAGGTGCGCTGCAGCTCCTGGTCCGCGGCGACGTCGCGGCGCTGCCGCTTGCCGGCGTCATCGACATCGCGGCGGAGCGCGCGCGCCTGGCCAAGGAGATGGCCAAGGCCGACGCCGATATTGCGCGCGTCGATGCCAAGCTCGGCAATCCTAATTTCGTCGCGCGTGCGCCGGAAGAAGTTGTCGAGGAAGAAAAAGAGAAGCGCGAGGAGGCGCTGGCGCGCAAGGCCAAGATCGCCGAGGCGCTGGCGCGGCTCGAGGCATCAACGTGAGGCGATGCCGGAGGTCATGCCAAGGGTGATGCCAAGGGTGATACCATGACAGTTTTCGTGGCCGGCATCAGCGGCGCGATCGGGCGGCGGTTGACGCCGCTGCTCATCGACGCCGGCCACGATGTCACCGGCATGACGCGCTCCGCTGAAGTCGCGGGCGAACTGGAAGGGTCGGGCGTCCATGCCGTCATGGTCGACGTATTCGATGCCGATGCGCTCAGGCGCGCCCTCGCGGAGGCGCGTCCGGAAGTCGTGATGCACCAACTGACCGACTTGCCGCGCATCCTCAAGGACGAGCAACAGCTCGTCGCCGCCTATCCCCGCAACGCTCGCATCCGCATCGAGGGCACGCGCAATCTGGTGGCCGCCGCCAAGGCTGCCGGTGCGCGCCGCTTCATCGTGCAGAGCGTCGCCTTTGCCTACCTGCCGGGCAGAGAGCCCTATGTGGAGACCGATCCGCTCAATCTGGTCGATGGGCCGCGCCTGCCGACGGTGCGCGCCGCCGCCGACATGGAGCAGCAGGTCCTGTCGTCTGGCATGGAGCCGATCGTGCTGCGCTATGGTCTGCTCTACGGGCCCGGCGCCTGGACCGAAGGCCCGGCGCGCAAGCCGCCGCTTCACGTCGATGCCGCTGCGGGGGCCGCGTTCCTGACGCTGACGCGCGGCTCCGGCATCTATAACATCGCCGACGACGATGGCACGGTCTCGATCGAGAAGGCGCGCAGAGAGCTCGGCTTCGATCCGGGCTTCAGGCTGAAGTCGTAGCCCCGGCCGCAAATGGCTTGCTGAGAAAACGCGAGCCCTTTTCGCCATAGCGCCACGGCAGGTCGACTGCCTTGGTGATGCCGATGCGTGGTCCGGCGACCACCCCGGCGTTGCCCTCGGCAGCAAAAATCGTGAACGGAGGGGCGGTAAGCGACAAGCCGTTGTCGGCGCCCGTAATGCCGAGCGCTTCGCACAGCCGCCCCGGGCCGGAGCACAGCAGGCGCTCGTTCGCGGTGCGCCGTCTTCGCCGCATCGCGGCCAGGCCTTCTGTAGGTTCGATCGCCCGGATCAGCACCGCGCCGGCCGAACCGGCGGGTTCGCAGGCAAAATTCAAGCACCAGTGAATGCCGTATGAGCGGTACACGTAGGCGTAGCCCGGAGGGCCGAACATCACGGCGTTGCGCGGAGTCTGGCCGCGATAGCTGTGGGCCGCCGGTTCGGACTGGTCATAGGCCTCGACCTCGACCAGCCGCCCGCCGACGCCGTTGAACAGCAACACCGCGCCGATCAGTTCCGGCGCGACCTCGTGGACGCTGCGGTTAAAAAAGGCACGGCTCAGGCGCTTGCGCATGCACACACCGTCGCGATCACGCAATTGTTGGTGAATCGGTGGTTAACAGAAACCCGCTTGCCACCGATATATCTGTGGCCGCCGCGACACAGCGCAGGAACATTTGGCTGTTTCGCACTGCATCATGCGCAAACGCCGCTTTTTGGCCATAGGATTTCTCGACAGGAAAGCCGGTCGCGGCTGGTGCGCAAGGAGCGAGCCGTTGCGGCATTCCCCCCGATGTCAAAGCGTGGGCTTTGCAGCGGTGGGACATTGGGGCGAGGGGGCCCAGTTGGCCCGGTAGAGTAAGATGGATGCCAGGAGTGAACTGAAGACACGGTTGCCCAGTCGCCACGCCACCGAAGGTCCGGAGCGGGCGCCGCATCGTGCCTTTTACTATGCGATGGGTCTGACGACCGAGCAGATTCATCAGCCGTTCGTCGGTGTCGCCACGTGCTGGAATGAGGCCGCGCCCTGCAATATCGCGCTGATGCGCCAGGCCCAGGCGGCCAAGCAGGGCGTTGCCGCTGGCGGGGCCACCCCGCGCGAGTTCTGCACCATCACCGTCACCGACGGCATCGCCATGGGGCATGGCGGCATGAAGGCTTCGCTGCCGTCGCGCGAGGTCATTGCCGACTCCGTGGAATTAACCGTCCGCGGCCACGCCTATGACGCGCTGATCGGGATTGCGGGCTGCGACAAGTCGCAGCCCGGCATGATGATGGCGATGTGCCGCCTCAACGTGCCGTCGATCTACATCTACGGCGGCTCGATCCTACCCGGCACCTTCAAGGGCAAGCCGGTCACCATCCAGGATGTCTATGAGGCGGTCGGCCGGCATTCGATCGGCGGCATGACGGACGCGGACCTAGATACCCTCGAGCAGAACGCCTGCCCGTCGGCCGGCGCTTGCGGCGCACAGTTCACCGCCAACACCATGGCAACGGTGTCGGAGGCGATCGGACTGGCGTTGCCGTATTCCGCCGGCGCGCCGGCGCCCTACGAGATCCGCGACAAGTTCTGCATGCTTGCGGGCGAGATGATCATGGACTTGATCGTCAAGAACCTTCGCCCGCGCGACATCGTTACCCGCAAGGCGCTAGAGAATGCAGCGGCCGTAGTGGCAGCGACCGGTGGCTCTACCAATGCGGCGTTGCACCTGCCGGCCATCGCCAACGAGTGCGGCATCAAGTTCGACCTGTTCGACGTCGCCGAAGTCTTCAAAAGGACACCTTATATCGCGGATTTGAAGCCGTCCGGCCGTTATGTCGCCAAAGACATGTTCGAAGCAGGTGGCGTTCCACTGCTGATGAAGACGCTCCTCGACCACGGGTATCTGCACGGCGACTGCATTACTGTCACCGGCCGTACCATTGCCGAGAACCTCAAGTCGGTTTCCTGGAACGCCGATCAGGATGTCGTCTATCCGGCCGACAAGCCGATTTCGCCGACTGGCGGCGTGATTGGTCTGAAAGGCAATCTCGCGCCGGAAGGCGCCATCGTTAAGGTTGCCGGGATGGAGCGCTTGCATTTCTCCGGACCGGCGCGCTGTTTCGACGGCGAAGAGGCCTGCTTCGACGCTGTCAAAAATAAAAAGTATCGGGAAGGCGACGTGCTTGTCATCCGTTACGAGGGACCGAAAGGCGGTCCCGGCATGCGCGAAATGCTGGCGACGACGGCCGCGCTCTACGGGCAGGGCATGGGCGGCAAAGTCGCGCTGATCACCGACGGACGCTTCTCCGGTGCCACCCGTGGTTTCTGCGTCGGTCATATCGGTCCCGAAGCCGCTGTCGGCGGCCCGATCGCGCATGTTCGCGACGGCGACATCATCACGCTCGATGCCGAGAAAGGCACGCTCGACGTCAACCTGTCGGCGGCCGAGTTCGAACGCCGGGCCAAGGAATGGAAACCGCGCGGCGACGAATACACCTCCGGCTATTTGTGGAAATACGCCCAGCAGGTCGGCGCCGCGCGTGACGGCGCGGTGACGCATCCGGGCGGATCGGCCGAGAAGACGTGCTATGCCGATGTCTAACCTCAAAGCACGCATCGTCGTGGGCGGGACAATCGCCGCGCTGGTCGGCGGGCTGTGCATCGGCAGCCTGTTGCTTCAGCCGGCGATGGCGTTCGACGGTACCGCGACACCGGCCACCGCGTCACTGACGCCCAGTCAAGGACTGCGCGAGGGCACCGCTCCGCAAACGCCCGACGAGGCCGCGAAGGCCAAGGAATTTTCCGCGCTGGAATATGCGGCCGAGCAGGGCGGCACCGCCGCGCAGTGGAAGCTCGGGCGCATGTATGCCGACGGCATGGGCGTGCCGCAGGACGACATGCGGGCGTTCGATTATTTCAGCAAGATCGCCAACACGCATGCCGAGGAGCCGCCGGGCAGCCCGGAGGCGCATATCGTCGCCAACGCTTTCGTGGCGCTGGGCCGCTATTACCTCACCGGCGTTCCCAATTCGGCGATCAAGCCGGATTCGACCCGTGCGCGGCAGATGTTCGCCTACGCGGCGTCGTATTTCGGTGATGCCGACGCTCAGTTCGAACTCGGCCGCCTCTATCTCGACGGCAACCCGGCCGACGTCCACGAGGCGGCGCGCTGGTTTTTGCTCGCGGCCACCAAAGGGCAATGCCGCGCCGAAGCGGCCTTGGGCGATATCCTGTTCCGCGGCCAGTATGTGCCGCGGCAGGCCGCACGTGGCCTGATGTGGCTTACACTCGGCCGCGATTGTGCCGGCCCCGACGAGACCTGGGTCAACGCGCTTTATGACGACGCCTTCCGCCGCGCCAGCGACGACGAGCGCGCCATGGCGCTGGTCTATCTGAAAGACTGGATCAGGCACCGGCGGGACTAGAAGGCAGTGGATAGTAAGTGGCGAATAGCGAATGGACGGGCTAAGCCATTCCTACTCGCTACTCACGATTTCGCGTCGATATCCAGATCGACCCAGACCGGCACGTGATCGGACGGTTTTTCCCAGGTCCTCACGTGGCGGTCGATGCCGACACCGCTGAGGCGGTCGGCGGCGAGCGGTGACAGCAGCACGTGATCGATGCGGATGCCGTTGTTCTTCTGCCAGGCGCCAGCCTGGTAGTCCCAGAACGTATAGAGGCCCGGATCATCGCTGGTCGCGCGCAGCGCATCGGTGAGGCCGAGATTGATCAGAGAGCGAAATTCGTCGCGGGTCTTCGGCAGAAACAGGGCATCACCGGTCCAAGCCTGCGGATTCCTCGCGTCCGCCACCGTCGGGATCACGTTGTAATCGCCCGCCAGGATCAGCGGTTCTTCCAAGGACAGCCGGTCGCGCGCATAAGCAGCGAGCCGCTTCATCCAGCCGATTTTGTAGGTGTATTTCTCGGTGTCCGGCGGATTGCCGTTGGGCAGGTAGATGCTGGCCACCCGCACCACGCCTTGCGCGGTGGACACCACGCCCTCGATGAAGCGCGCGTGGTCGTCCTGGTCGTCGCCCGGCAGGCCGTTCTTGACCTCGTCGAACGGAAATTTGGACAACAGCGCGACGCCGTTAAACGTCTTCTGGCCGTGGACCGCGACGTTGTAGCCGAGGCTCTCGAATTCGGTCCGCGGAAAGGCGTCGTCGACGCATTTGGTTTCCTGCAGGCAGACGATGTCGGGCTGGCGCTCGGCGAGCCAGGTGCGCGCGGAATCGATGCGCTGCTTGATCGAATTGACGTTCCAGGTGGCGATGCGCATGGGAGACACCGACTTCGTCATGCCCGCGGATAGCCGTTCGAAGAACGGCGTCGCTTCGCTCGCCTATGTCGCGGGCATCCACGTCTTAATCAAGACATAGCCTGAAGCAAAGACGTGGATGGCCGGGTCAAGCCCGGCCATGACGGCGTTAAAGCGCGAAGCTGGTGCCGCAGCCGCAGGACGCGGTTGCCTTCGGATTGTTGACCTTGAACGAAGAGCCGATCAGGTCATCGACGAAATCGATCTGGCTGCCGGCCATGTAGTTGAGCGACACCGGGTCGATCAGCACGGTCGCGCCGCTTCGCTCGATCACGATATCGTCGTCGGCGCGCTCGCGTTCGGTGCCGAACTTGTACTGGAATCCAGAGCAGCCGCCGCCCTCGACAGAGACGCGCAGCATGGTGCCGGGCGGCTCCTTGCCGAGGATCTCGCCGATCTTCAGCGCCGCCCGTTCGGTCACGGTGACGTTGCTCGTCATGGCCATCTCCAGCCGGGAAAACGGCGCCGAATCCGGCAACGCCGATTGCCACGGCAATTCAAGATAGTTAAGTGCGGGGCAGGCCGAGGTCAATCGCACGCGCCGCAGAGCCGGATTTCGAACCCCGGATTGAGAACTCATGGCGATCGATGCCGCAATCCCGCGGGCGCCCTATGCGTGCGATCCGGCGTCAAGCCGAGGTCGGCTCTACCCCGAGCCGGCCAGCAAAAGCCGCTCGGCGTTCCGGCGTGACTGCGACCGCATCATTCACGCGACCGCGTTCCGCAGGCTCAAGCACAAGACTCAGGTATTTGTCTCCGACGAGGGCGACCATTTTCGCACTAGGCTGACCCACACCCTGGAAGTGGCGCAGATCGCCCGGGCGCTGGCCCGCGCGCTCGGCCTCGACGAGGATCTGTCCGAGGCGCTGGCGCTGGCGCACGACCTCGGCCACCCGCCGTTCGGCCATGCCGGCGAGCGCGCGCTCGACGAATGTCTGGCGGCATTCGGCGGCTTCGATCATAACGCGCAAACCTTGCGCGTGGTTACGGCGCTGGAGCGCCGCTATCCGGATTTCGACGGGCTCAATCTCACCTGGGAGACGCTGGAGGGCCTTGTCAAACACAACGGTCCCCTCACTGATCATTCTGGCAAGCCGCTCGGTCGCTACTGCGAACGGGGCGTGCCGGAAACGATCCTGGACTACTCGGCGCGGCAGGATTTGGAGCTGTGGAGTTTTCCGAGCTTGGAGGCGCAACTGGCCGCCGTGGCCGACGATATCGCTTACGACGCCCACGATATCGACGACGGAATCCGTGCCGGACTGTTCGGCATCGACGACATCGCCGCGGTCGCGCTGCCCGGCAAAATCATCGGCGAAATTCGCACCACTTACCCGGTGCTCGACGCAAGCCGGATGGTGCCCGAGTTCATTCGCCGGCTGATCGGGCTTTTGATCGAGGACGTCGTCGCCGAAACCGGCCGGCAGCTCGCCGCGCTCGCGCCGCGCACGGCCGACAGCGTGCGGCAGGCGGCATTGCCGATGGCGTCCTTCTCGGCGCCGGTTGCGGAGGCCGATCGCGCCATTAAGGCGTTTCTGCGGGTTCGGATGTATCGCCACGGCCGCGTCATGCACGTTATGGATCAGGCCGCCGGCGTCGTCCGCGAGTTGTTCGTGCGTTACAGCGCCGAGCCCGACGACCTGCCGGCCGAATGGCGCGAAGGTTTGGCTGAAGCCGACGCGCCGGCGCGCGCCCGCCGCATCGCCGACTTCATCGCCGGCATGACCGATCGCTACGCGCTTGCCGAGCACGCCCGGCTCTTTGACTCGACCCCGGAACTGCGCTAGCGGCGCGGCACGCCGCACCGGCGCTTTGGACGATCGTTTTCATGGCTGTAGAGAATATTTTCGCCGAAGTCCTTGCCCGCGTGCATCGCGCTAACGACGCGCTTGTTGCCGCGGGCGAGTTGCCGGCCGGGATCGATCAGTCGCGCGTCACCGCCGAGCCGCCGCGCGATGCCGCGCACGGTGATATGGCGACCAATGCGGCCATGGTGCTCGCCAAGGATGCCGGCAAGAAGCCGCGCGAGCTTGCGGAAAAAATCGCCGAGAAGCTGCGCGCCGACGCGCTCGTTGCCAGTGTCGATATAGCAGGCCCGGGATTCATCAATCTCACGCTGAAACCTGCGGCGTGGATCGAGGCGCTGCGTGCCGCCGTGCGGCTCGGCGTACGCTATGGCGTGAGCGACATTGGCCGAGGCGAGCCGGTCAATGTTGAATACGTCTCGGCCAATCCGACCGGGCCGATGCATGTCGGGCACTGCCGCGGCGCGGTGTTCGGCGACGCGTTGGCGAATTTGCTCGCGTTCGCCGGCTTTAACGTCAGCCGCGAGTATTACATCAATGATGCCGGCGCGCAGGTCGACGTGCTCGCCCGCTCCGCCTATCTGCGCTACCGCGAGGCTCTCGGCGAAGACATCGGCGCCATCCCGGACGGGCTTTATCCTGGCGATTATCTCAAGCCAGTTGGTGCAGCGCTGGCAGCGGAACATGGCAATGCGCTGCTGGCGCAGGTCGAAACGCAGTGGCTGCCGGTAGTGCGCGCCAAGGCCGTCGACATGATGATGGCGGCAGTGCGCGCCGATCTTGCTGCGCTCAATATCGGCTTCGATACTTTCTTTTCCGAACGTTCGTTGATCCATGGCGCGGCCGACCAGGTGGCGGCAACGATCGATTGGCTGCGCGCGCGGGGCGAGGTCTATGAAGGCCGGCTGCCGCCGCCCAAGGGCGCGCCGTCTGAGGACTGGGAGGATCGCGAACAAACCCTGTTTCGCTCCACCGCGTTCGGCGACGACGTCGATCGGGCGCTGAAAAAGTCCGACGGCTCCTATACCTATTTCGCGTCCGATATTGCCTATCACCGCACCAAGATCGAGCGCGGCTTCCGCACCCTGATCGATGTGTGGGGTGCAGATCACGGCGGCTACATCAAGCGCATGCAAGCGGCCGTGAAGGCGCTCAGCAATGACCATGTCGCGCTCGACGTGAAGCTCATCCAGCTCGTGAAACTGTTGCGCGGCGGCGAGCCGGTCAAGATGTCGAAGCGGGCAGGGGACTTCGTCACGCTGCGCGAAGTGGTGGATGAAGTCGGCCGCGACGCCGTCCGCTTCATGATGCTGTTTCGCAAGAACGACGCGGTGCTGGAGTTCGATCTCGCCAAGGTCATCGAGCAGACCCGCGACAATCCGGTTTTCTATGTCCAATACGGCCATGCGCGCGGGCAGTCGGTGTTCCGCAATGCGCGTGCGATCTTCACCGACCTGCCGGACGACATCGCCGGCCTTGCGGACAGCGCGGAACTCGATCGGCTGTCCGATCCCGCCGAGCGCGCCCTGATGCGGCGAATTGCCCTTTATCCGCGGATCGTCGAAGCCGCGGCGCTGGCGCACGAACCGCACCGGATCGCCTTTTATCTCTATGACTTAGCCAGCGAATTTCATGCGCTTTGGACGCTCGGTAACGCAGCGCCACATTTACGCTTCATTATCCAAGATGATCGACAAACGACCCTGGCTCGGCTCGTCCTAGTACAAGGCGTAGTCACCGTTCTCGCCTCTGGGCTGGCTGTGCTGGGGGTAGGGGCTCCGAACGAGATGCGGTGAATTCCCGTAGCTTTCGACGAGTCGCGACGTCGCGAATGCGTCGAGGGGAAAGGCTGAACGGGGCAAATTTCATGGCCGATAATGGTTCTCGTAGCTATCGCGGCGATCAGTACTCGCGCGATGGTGGAGCGCGCCAAGATGCAGGCGAGAGCGATCCGCTGGCTGAACTGGCGCGCCTGATCGGCCAGAGCGAAGGCTATGGCGGCGCGAACCGCGCGAATGCCCAAACCTACGATGAGACGACACCGCTGCCGGAACTCGATTGGGCGGCGGGTGATCAGCATTACGCGCAACACGATGCCGGCGCGGGCAATGGTTACGCTGCGCCGCCCGCCGCGGATCAGTATCGCGACGAGCGCGCGTCGCCGCCGAGATATACGCCGCCCGCCGGTTTCGGCGAGCAGCCGCAATCCGGATACGCCGATGACGACTACGATCGGTCACGGCCGCCGCCCGCGAGTCCGCCGTCGCTGCCTTACATCTCGCCGCTCAATGCGGGCGAGGAGCAGGACGCCGACCGGTCTCACGGCAGGCTGACGCCGGCCTACGCCAGCGATGACGCGCGCGATGATTACGACGAACACGCCGGCTCGTCATCGCGGCGGCGGGGCACCATCATCGCGCTTGGCATTCTGGGTGTGGTCGTGCTCGGCACCGCCGGTGCCTTCGGCTACCACGCCATGTTTGGCGGCTCGTTCATTCCGTCGCTGCCGCCGATCATCAAGCCTGGCAACACGCCGGTTAAGATCGTGCCCAAGAAGGACGCGCAAGCGGCTCCCGGCAATCAAACGACCGTGGCCAAGGGTGAGCAGCTGGTGCCGCACGAGGAGAAGCCGGTCGAGGTTCAGCCCGCTAACCCGCCGCCCCGCGTCATTACGACGATCCCCGTCATCTCCAACGCGCCGGTCGCGCCGCTGCAGGGCGCAGTGCCGCCCGCCGGCCCGTCCCCCGCGGCCGCGCCGGCCTTGCCTCCGGCGCCGAGCGGTTCAGCACAGCCGATCGCGCCGCCCGACCAGCTCAGCGGGCCGGGTCCGGCATCGGGCAGCAGGCCGGTCCATACCGTCATCATCAAGCCGCAGCCGCCGCAGTCCGCGCCGACCGGCAGCGCATCCGCAGCACGGCCGATCAAGCCGCACGCGCCGGCGACACGCCCAGTTTCGCGAACGGCGTCGGCCGGCGGTCCGCTGTCGATAATTCCCGGTCAGCAGGAATCGGCACCGCGATCGCCACCTCCGGCGCGCACCCACACCGCGATGGCGCATTCGGGTGGACCGATGCCGTTGACCGGCTCGGCTGCCGGCGAGGCGTCGCCGGCGAGATCTGGCGGTTACGCGGTGCAGGTTTCGTCGCAGCGCAGCGAGGCTGAGGCGCAGGCCGCATTCCGCTCGCTGCAGGCCAAATATCCGCGCGAGTTGGGAAGCCGTCACGCCGAGTTTCGCCGCGCCGACCTTGGTGCCAAAGGTGTGTACTACCGCGCCCTCGTCGGTCCGTTTGCATCGGCCGAACAGGCATCGAGCGTATGCCGCAGTTTGAAGGCCGCCGGCGGCAGTTGCATCGTGCAGCGAAATTGACGTCGTTGTCCGCTTCGCCCGCGATCTCCCTCAAGCGCTAGCGAGGCGGCGACCGTGCGCGCCTTCATCACGGGTGTTTCGGGGCCCGCGCTCACCGCTGCGGAACGCGAATTTCTACGCGATGCGCAGCCATTTGGCCTGATCATATTCAAACGCAATGTCGACACTCCGCAGGCGCTGCACGCGCTCGTCGACGATGTCCGTTCGACGCTCGGACGGCGGGCGCCCGTTCTGGTCGACCAGGAGGGCGGCCGTGTTCAGCGGCTCGGTCTACCGCATTGGCCGAAATACCCGCCGGCTGCCGCCTATGGCAGGCTTTATGACGCCAATCCCGCCGAGGGCCTCGCGGCGGCGCGGCTTGGCGCGCGCCTCATCGCCGCCGATCTTGCGGCCGTGGGCATCGATGTCGACTGCATGCCGCTCGCCGATATGCCGGTGGCGGGGGCTGACGACGTGATCGGCGACCGCGCCTTTGGCCAGGAGCCCGGCAAGGTCGCGGCGCTCGCTGCCGCCTTTGCCGAGGGTCTATTGAACGGCGGCGTGCTGCCTGTTCTCAAGCACCTGCCGGGACATGGCCGCGCCACGGTCGACAGCCACCAAAAGTTGCCGGTCGTCACCGCCGCCAAGGCCACGCTGGAAACCACTGATTTTGCGGCCTTTCGCCCGCTTGCCGGGCTGCCGCTCGGCATGACGGCCCACGTAGTGTTCACAGCCTTGGACCAAAGGGCGCCCGCCACCACTTCGGCCGTTATAGTGCGTGAAGTGATTCGCGGTTCGATCGGGTATCAGGGTCTGTTAATGAGCGATGACCTGTCCATGGGAGCGCTGAGCGGCACGCTCGGCGGCCGCACGGCCGCGGCGCTGGCGGCAGGCTGCGACGTGGCACTGCACTGCAACGGCAATATGGACGAGATGCGCGCCGTCGCAGAGGCCGCACCGGTTCTGGCCGGGGAGGCGGCGCGCCGCGCAGCTGATGCATTGGCGCGGCGGAAGCCGGCGGCCGCAATCGATCTCGATGCAAGCCGGGCGGAATTTGCGGACCGCTTGCGCGCGGTCTGGGAGCCGACGCGGGGACTGGCATGAACGCCGAAGAGCTGAGCTTCGAGACCGAGCTTGGCCAAGCCGCGGCCGGCGAGCCCGCCCTCGTGGTCGACGTCGAGGGCTTCGAAGGGCCGCTCGATCTTCTCCTGACGCTTGCGCGCCAGCAGAAGGTCGACCTCACCAAGATTTCAATTCTGGCGCTGGCCGACCAGTATCTGGCCTTTATCGAGGCGGCGCGCGCGCTGCGCCTGGAACTCGCCGCCGATTACCTCGTGATGGCGGCATGGCTCGCTTACCTCAAGTCGCGGCTGCTGCTGCCGGAGCAGCCCGCGCCGGAGGGGTTGAGTGCCGAGGATATGGCCAACGCGCTGGCGCAACGCCTGCGCCGGCTCGAAACCATCCGCCAGGTCGCGGAACAATTGCTCAATCGGCCGCAGCTTGGCCGCGAAGTCTTTCAGCGCGGCCAGCCGGAGCCGATCGCCGAAATCAAACGGCCGCAATGGACCGCGACGCTGTACGACCTGCTGTCGGCCTATGCGTCGCGGCGGCAGAACGAAGCGCGGTCACACGTGCGCATGCCCAAGCGCAGCGTGTGGTCGCTGGCGGAGGCGCGCGAGGCAATCGAGCGGCTGATCGGGGCGTCTTTCGACTGGAGCCCGCTCGACCAATATCTGCTCGAATATCTTGTCGAGCCATCGCAACGGCCTACCGTGCTTGCCTCAAGCTTTGCAGCAGCGCTGGAACTGGTGCGAGAAGGCCGGCTCGAGCTGCACCAGCACACGGCATTCGCGCCGCTGTTCGTGCGCGCTCGCGCTGAGGTCCCGCAAAACGGCGCCGGGCCGGATGCGGGAATGCGTGACGGAGGGGTAGCTTGATGGGAAATGTTGCGGAGATGCGAGTG
The DNA here is from genome assembly GCA_963729965.1 of uncultured Alphaproteobacteria bacterium. Classification (GTDB taxonomy): domain Bacteria; phylum Pseudomonadota; class Alphaproteobacteria; order Rhizobiales; family Xanthobacteraceae; genus BOG-931. Next base: position 152,093 of record CAVSPX010000014.1, on the reverse strand, counting down.
ATTGTCGGTGACGTGGAAGTAGAAAGTGATCGCGAGGAAGTTCAGCGCGCGGAAGAATTGCGCATCCTCGAAGCCCTGCTGTTTGCCGCCGAGGAACCGCTCGACGAGAAGGCTTTGGCCTCCCGGCTGCCCGAAGGAACCGACGTGCGCGCGCTGCTCACGCAATTGCAGCAGGAATATTCCTCGCGCGGGGTGAATCTTGTCCGCGTTGCCGGCAAATGGACGCTGCGTACGGCGAGCGATCTTGCGTGGCTGTTGACGCGTGAATCGACGGTGCCGCGCAAGCTGTCGCGCGCCGCGGTCGAAACGCTTGCCATTGTCGCCTATCACCAGCCGGTGACCCGCGCCGAGATCGAGGAGATCAGGGGCGTCACCACGTCGAAGGGCACGCTCGACGTGCTGTTGGAGACCGGCTGGGTGCGGCTGCGCGGCCGGCGCAAGGCGCCGGGCCGGCCGGTCACCTACGGAACCACAGAGGCGTTCCTGTCACATTTCGGACTGGAAGCACTGGCCGATCTGCCGGGCCTCGACGAACTCAAGGGCGCGGGCCTGATCGAGGGCACGCTGCCGCCGGAATTCAGTGTTCCGGTGCCATCCGACGATCCGGCCCTGCGCGACGACGAGGAGTCGCTCGAACCGGACGATCTCGACCTTGGGCTGGCGCCGCCCGCCGAACGCACCGAGGAATAAAAAGCCCTTTTGCGCGGTCATCTTACGGCCCTGTTTCGCATGAAAGCGGCGACGGATGCGCGCGTTCACCCTGCGGCGTGGCGGCACTCCGGTCGTGCTTGTTTTTGCGCTCCGTGACGCCTAGTTTCAGGCTTAAATCGACACCTGCCGCGGGCGCATACGCGGTTGCGGACGGAGGATTTCATGGGTTCGTTTAGTATCTGGCATTGGATGATCGTCGGCGTCGTCCTGCTGCTGGTTTTCGGCGGTCGCGGCAAGATTTCGGACATGATGGGCGATGTCGCCAAGGGCATTAAGTCCTTCAAGAAGGGCTTGGCCGAGGATGACCCCGACGAGACTGCGAAATCCGATGCGCCGATAAAGAGCATCGACCACCAGGCGCCGGCCGACGACACGGCGCGGCGCGCCGAGGCCAACAGCAAAGTCGAGCGCTCGCTGTCCTGACGCCGGCCCCATGCGGCCCGCCGCCGCCCGCGGGGCGATGGGCGGGCAGAAGCGGCCGGGGGATTATGCATGTTCGATATCAGCTGGAGCGAGTTCCTCCTCATCGGCGTGGTAGCGCTGGTCGTCATCGGGCCGAAAGAATTGCCCGCGGTGATGCGCACCCTTGGCCAGTGGACGCGCAAGGTGCGCGGCATGGCCGCGGAATTCCAGAATCAATTCCAGGAAGCGATCCGCGAAGCCGAGATGGCCGACCTCAAGAAAGAGGTCGATGATCTGACAAGCAGCGTGAAGAACTTCGATCCGCTCAAGGACGTGCGGGCGGACATGGAAAATATGGGCGAGGACGTCAAACGCTCGCTTTCGTCGACGCCCGAACCGGCGGCAACGTTGTCCGATAGCCGCGCCGAGATGGCGCTGGCCGAACCGCAGCCGGAGGCGCCGCCAGCCGCGACCGAACCGGCGGCGATTGCGGCGCCGGAACCGCCAGCGGCTTCGCCTGAGCCGGAAACGCACGCCGGGCCCGAGCGCGAGATGGAGAGTGCCGCGCCGGCCGACCCGGGCAGTGCTGCGGGCACTGCCGCGGAGGACGGCACGGGGCGCACGGGATGACGGCCCCCAACGACGACGAAGAGAAGGAGATCGAGGCGACCAAGGCGCCGCTGATGGATCACCTGATCGAGCTGCGTTCGCGGCTGATCAAGGCGGTCGCAGCCTTTGCCGTCGCCATGATCGTCTGCTTCTTCTTCGCCAAGCACATCTACAACGTGCTGACGTGGCCTTACGTCTGGGTGGCGGGCGCGGCCAATTCGAAATTCATCTACACGGGGCTGCTCGAATATTTCATCGTGCAGCTCAAGCTCTCGGTGTTCGGCGGCATCTTCATCTCGTTCCCGGTGATCGCTTCGCAAATCTATATGTTCGTGGCTCCCGGCCTTTATCGCAACGAGCGCAAGGCGTTTCTGCCCTATCTGTTCGCGACGCCGGTGTTCTTCGTGCTCGGCTCAATGGTGGTCTACTTCGTGGTCTGGCCGCTGATCACGCGGTTTTCGCTCTCCATGCAGCAACTGGGCGGCCCGGGCGAGGCGACCATCGAACTGCTGCCGAAGGTCTCCGATTACCTGTCGCTGATGATGAAGCTGATCCTGGCGTTCGGCATCGCCTTCCAGCTTCCCGTCATCCTCACGCTGCTTGGCCGCGTCGGCATCATCACTTCCGACCAGCTCAAGTCGAAGCGCCGCTATTTCATCGTCGGCGCCTTCGTCATCGCCGCAGTGCTGACTCCGCCGGACGTGCTGAGCCAAATGTCGCTCGCGCTGCCGCTCGTGGCGCTGTTCGAGGGCTCGATCTGGTCGGTACGCATGGTGGAGAAGCGCCTTGCCGCCGAGCGCGCCGCGGCGGCCGCCGCAGCGGCCTCCAAGCCGGCGGAGTGACGCCGTTTCGTCATTGCCGGACTCGATCCGGCAATCCATGGGGCCGCGAGGTAGCATGGATGCGCGGGTCAAGCCCGCGCATGACGAGTTTGCTATAACGGCGTCCCGATTCTTTAGGCATTTGAAAAATGCACGATATCCGTTTTATCCGGGATAACCCCGATGCCTTCGACACGGCGCTGGCGCGCCGTGGGCTAGAGCCGCAGGCCGCGCGGCTGATCGCGCTCGATGAAATACGGCGCGCGGCGATCCAGAAAGCCGAGACCGCGCAGGCGCGCCGCAACGTCGCCTCGAAGGAAATTGGCGAGGCGAAGAAAAACAAAGACGAAGCCAAGGCCAAAGATCTCATGGCCGAGGTAGCGGCGCTGAAAGATTCCATGCCGCGGATGGAGGCGGAGGAAAAATCCGCGTCCAAGGTGCTGAATGACGCGCTTGCCGAAATTCCCAATCTGCCGCTTGCCGAAGTGCCCGACGGCAAGGACGAGAAGGACAACGTCGAACATCATCATTTCGGAACCAAGCGAAATCACGCGTTTGCGCCGAAGCAGCATTTCGAGATTGGTGAAGCGCTCGGCCAGATGGATTTCGATGCCGCGGCGAAACTGTCAGGTGCACGGTTCGTTGTTTTGCGGAAGGGTCTTGCGCGGCTTGAACGGGCTCTCGGGCAGTTCTTTCTGGACGTGCACACTAGCGAGCCGCACAATTATACCGAAATTGCGCCGCCTTTGTTGGTCCGCGATGAGGTGATGTTTGGCACGGCGCAATTGCCGAAATTCGAAGAGGATCAATTTCCTACGTTTAGTTCCGCTGTAATGGAGCAAGTGGCCGAGTTTTTTGTCGAAGCGCTCGAAACTCCCGAATATTTGACGTTCTCTGCACCGAATAAATTTGACCTTACCGAAGCGGGAAAGCGGGCGTTCAAAGAATTCTGCGAGAAGAAAAATCGCCTTTGGCTCATCCCCACCGCCGAGGTCCCGCTAACCAATCTCGTGCGCGAATCCATCATCGACGAGGCGCAGTTGCCGATGCGGCTCACGGCCTGCACGCCGTGTTTCCGCGCCGAGGCGGGCGCGGCTGGCAAAGACACGCGCGGCATGATCCGGCAGCACCAGTTCACCAAGGTCGAACTGGTTTCCATCACGACGCCCGAGCAATCGAAGGACGAGCATGAGCGCATGCTGTCCTGCGCGGAAGAAGTGCTAAAAAAGCTCGATCTGCATTATCGCGTGGTGACGCTGTGCACCGGCGACATGGGCTTTGCGTCACAAAAGACCTATGACATCGAGGTCTGGCTGCCCGGCCAGAATGCCTACCGGGAGATTTCGTCCTGCTCGAACTGCGGCGAGTTTCAGGCGCGGCGCATGAATGCGCGCTACCGCACCAAGGAGGGCCGCCAAGTCCGTCACGTCCACACACTTAACGGCTCGGGCGTCGCCGTCGGCCGCGCGCTGATCGCGGTGATGGAAACCTACCAGCAGGAGGACGGCTCGATTGCCGTACCCGACGCGCTGCTGCCATATATGGGCGGAATGAAGAAGATCGAGAAATAAGCGGTGCGCATCCTCGTTACCAATGACGACGGCATTCATGCCGAAGGCCTCAACGTCTGCGAAAAGATCGCACGCGCGCTGTCCGACGACGTGTGGATTGTCGCGCCGGAATTCGATCAGTCCGGCGTCGCCCATTCGCTGACGCTCAACGATCCGCTGCGGTTGCGCCAGGTCGAACAGCGTCGCTTCGCGGTGCGTGGTACGCCGACCGATTGCGTCATCATGGGCGTGCGGCATCTGCTCAAGGACAAGGTGCCCAATCTGGTGCTGTCCGGCGTCAATCGCGGCCGCAATGCCGGTGAGGATGTGATCTATTCGGGCACCATTGCCGGTGCGATGGAGGCTGCGATCCTCGGCATCCCGTCGCTGGCGCTGTCGCAATCCTACAAGTCGCGCAACGGCCATGAGCCGTACTGGCAGACCAGCCTGAAATTCGGTCCCGACATCATCCGCCGCGTTCTCGCCGAAGGCATGCCGCGCGACATTCTGGTCAACGTCAATTTTCCCGATTGTCAGCCCGGCGAGGTCAAAAGCGTCGAGGTCACTTCGCAAGGCCGCCGCCGCCAGGAGCGGCTGCATATAGATGAACGCAGGGACGGCCGCGGCAACCCGTATTACTGGATCGCCTACGCGCCGCAGGGCTTCGTCAAGGCCGCCGACGGCACTGATCTCGCCGCACTCGACCGGCGATGCGTCACCATCACGCCGCTCAAGCTCGACATGACGGACGATCCCTACATGACGCGGCTCGCGGCGCTCTTCGGCGCTGAGCAAAAAGTGGATTAATTCGCCGTTTTTGCCGCGAGCTTGGCGAGCGCACGCGCCAAGCCATCTGCCTGGAACGGCTTTTGTAACAGCGGTGCGTTGCCGTGCTCTTCCGGAATGCCGCGCCGCGCATAGCCGCTGACGAAAACAAACGGCACGCCGCGCGCGACCAGCACGTCGACGACCGGTGTGATCGGCTGGCCGTTGAGATTGACGTCGAGAATGGCGACGTCGAACTCGCCGTGTTTCGCTACGCTTAGCGCTTCGTCAAGGCGGCCGGCTTCGGCCGCCATGGTGTAACCGATGTCGGTGAGCATGTCGTCGAGGAGCAGACGGATCATCGGCTCGTCCTCGACCACGAGGACGCGCCGGCCTGCATCGATTTTGCTGTCGAGCGCCATTTCCACCCGTGCTTACCGCGACACTTGGACCAAAAACCTTGGAGCAAAAATGAGGCGGCCTGCCAAGCCGTCCGCCTCCACGCCAAGCCGCCGCTGCGTCCCACCTCCACGCTAAGCGGTCAAACGCAGATGGAGCCAAATGGTTCCCCTCGGCCGCCAAATCTTTCGCGCGACCCGGGCCTGCGCGTGAGCCAAATCCCGGCCAAGGTCTTGCCCCTGGCCCGGCTTGGGCTGGAACCGGCCATGGGCCATAATAGGCACAGCGGCAAGACCAATCGAAGGACCGATCAAAGGCGAGGATGACGTGGCTGCCGAAGCCGCCGACGATATTGGGCGTATGGAGTTTCAGCTCGCGCTGCGCCGCCGCGGCATCAGCGATCAGGCGGTATTGCGCGCGATGGATGAGGTTCCGCGCGAGCATTTCGTTGCCGCCGGCGACACCGACCACGCTTACGCGGACCAGGCGCTGCCGATCGCCTGCGGCCAGACCATCAGTCAGCCCTACGTCGTGGCCTACATGACCGAGCAGCTTGAACTGACGCCGAAGCATCGCGTGCTCGAAATCGGAACCGGCTCCGGTTACCAGGCTGCGGTGCTGTCGCGCATCGCGCGCGAGGTGGTGAGCATCGAGCGCTATCGCACGCTCGCCGACGCGGCGCGAGATCGCCTCAAGACGCTGGGCTATGACAATGTCACCGTCATCGCCGGCGACGGCTTTGCCGGCGAGCCGGATTTGGCGCCCTACGATCGCATCATGGTGACGGCTGCCGCGGAAGAAGTTCCGCAGGCGCTGATCGCCCAACTCGCCGACGATGGAAAAATGATTTTGCCGCTCGGGCCGCGGCAGGGTCCGCAATTCATCGTCAAACTGACGAAGCGGCCCGGCGGCGAAATTGTCCGCGAGGAGTTGATCGCAGTGCGCTTTGTGCCGCTGCTGCCCGGTCAGGCGCGGGAGTTGTAGCTAATCCGCCACAGTCCAGTTTTTATTAAAACATCATTTGATCACTTAAAGGAGCTGTTTACCTCACTGTTGTTTAGTCGCGCATAGTTTCTCTGGCGTTTGAGCGAGTATCCATGTGCGCGTGGCGTCGGTCGGCCCTTTGGCCGCAGTTGGTTGCCATTTCGTTAATTGGGATAGGCGCGGCAGGCTGTAGCGATTCAGGCCGCTTTTCCGATATCTTCGGTCCAGATCCAGGCACGCACAGTGGAGTGACGGGTTCGATCCCGGCCCGCCCGGCGCCGAGCCCCGTCGTCAGCCGGCCGCTGCCGCCGGTTGCCAGTGTCGATCCGGGTGTCTCCGGTGGCGGCCGTGGCATGGGCTCGTATCAGCCCAGCGATGTGACCGGTTCGGTCGCACCGCCACCACCGCCGCCCCCGCAATGGACCTGGGAAGGCGGCACGCCAATCATCGTCGCCCCAGGCGAGACGCTGGAGATGGTTTCCCGCAGGCATCATGTGCCGATGTCGGCCATCATGCAGGCGAACAACATCGCCAATCCCGCCTCGGTGCATCCGGGTCAGCATCTTGTGATCCCGCGGATGCGCTCGGCGTCCGGCGTCTACGCACCGCCGACGACCAGGATCGCCACTGTGCCGAGCGCCGCACCGGTCGGTGCGCCGCGCACCGCGCTGGCGCCGACATCCGGCGTGCATGTTGTGTCTCCTGGCGAGACGCTCAACAGCATCGCGCGGCTCTACGGCAAGTCGGTCATGGTGCTGGCCAAGGTCAACAATCTCGCGCCTGATACCATGGTCAGGGTCGGCCAGCGCATCGTCATTCCCGATGTCAAATCTGCGCCGCATCGAGAAGCCCGCGCCGAACTGCGCGCGCCGGCGCCGCCGCCCGCGCCGCCACGGCGCGATATCGCCAGCGAGGAATCGCCGCACAGCGCCTGGAAGGCGACGCCGGTCCCGCCGCCCGCCGCAGAGAAAACTCCCGTCAAGAATGCCGAGGCAGTCGGTTCATTGCCGGGCTTCCGCTGGCCGGTGCACGGCCGCGTCATCGCCCGCTTCGGCGAGTCGCCGAACGGCCAGAACGACGGTATCGATGTTGCCGTGCCGCAAGGCACGCCCGTCAAGGCCGCCGACGACGGCGTGGTGGCCTATGCGGGCAACGAGCTGAAGGGCTACGGCAACCTGGTGCTGATCCGCCACAGCAACGGCTATGTCACCGCCTATGCCCACGCCAGCGAGATTCTCGTCAAGCGTGGCGAGGCCGTGAAGCGCGGTCAGGTCATCGCCAAGTCCGGCGAAACCGGCAACGTCAAAGCGCCCGAACTGCACTTTGAGATCCGCAAGGGCGCAACACCGGTCGACCCGACGCAGTTCCTCAGCGGCACCTGATCGGGCGCCCGTTCATTTCACTGTCGTCATCCGCAAGCGGATGATCCAGTAATCGCCGGGACCAGAATCGATTACTGAATGCTCCGCCACGCGCGGAGCATGACAGTTTTGTAATGAGTGCCTCAATATTTCCGGCGTGCTTCATCCATGCGAACGCCGAGCCGGCCCGCCAGATCCTGTACGTATTGCCACGCCACGCGGCCCGAGCGCGCGCCACGCGTCGTCGCCCATTCGAGCGCTTCACGGCGCAACTCTGCGGCATCGTGCTTGATGCCGTAGTGGGCGACGTAGCCGTCGACCATGGCCAGATATTCGTCCTGGCTGCAGCGGTGAAAGCCGAGCCACAGTCCGAAGCGGTCTGACAGCGACACTTTCTCTTCCACCGCCTCGCCGGGATTGATCGCGGTTGAGCGCTCGTTTTCCACCATGTCGCGCGCCAGAAGGTGGCGGCGGTTCGACGTGGCGTAGAAGATCACGTTATCGGGGCGACCTTCAATGCCGCCTTCCAGCATGGTTTTGAGCGACTTGTAGGATGTGTCCTCGGCGTCGAAGGATAAATCGTCGCAGAACACGATGAAGCGTTGCGGCGCGCTGCGCAGCAGAGCCATCAGGTCCGGCAGCGACTCGATATCCTCGCGGTGAATTTCAACGAGCTTCAGCCCCGGCGTGGGATGCGCCGCGCCGATTGCCGCTTGGGCGGCCTTGACCAGCGACGACTTGCCCATGCCGCGCGCGCCCCAAAGCAGCGCGTTGTTGGCCGGCAGGCCGCGCGCGAAGCGCTCGGTGTTCTCGACCAAGAGATCGCGGACCCGGTCGATGCCCTTGAGCAGCGTCATTTCGACCCGGTTGACCCGGCGTACCGGCGCAAGTCGCTTGCCCTCCGGCTGCCAGACGAACGCCTCGGCGGCGGTAAAATCCGGCTGCGGGGGAGGGGGCGGCGCCAGCCGTTCCAGCGCGTCGGCGATCCGCGCCAGCACGGCTTCCGTCGCGTCGCCCGCAAGCGGATCGGCTTTTGCGGACGCGGCCAGGTCGTTCGCCGCCTTTTGCCTGAAACTCTGAGGAGATTGAGCCATGCCGTGATCCGTTGATGCTTTTCCTTAGCGGGGCCTCGAAAAGGCCGCAAGGACGAGGCCTTGAAGGCCTTAAGGGCGGCGACAGAACGCGGGGCGGCAGCGTTGCAATTGGGCCAACGGCGGCTATAGTCCGCGCCGATTTCCGCGCAAATTCGGCCCTTATTGACCAGGCCGGCGCTGTTTAACCCGGCCCTGGAGGACCAATGCTGATTACCCCCGCATATGCGCAGTTTGGCTCGCTTGGCGCGGGCGGCGCCAACAGCATGATCGTCCAGTTCATGCCGCTGATTTTGATCATTGTGATCATGTATTTTCTGATCCTGCGGCCGCAGCAGCGCAAAGTGAAAGAGCATCGGGAGATGGTCAAGGCGCTGCGCCGGGGCGATACGGTGGTGACCAATGGCGGCCTGGTCGGCAAGGTCACCAAAGTGGTGGACGACAATCACGTCGAGATCGAGATTGCGGACGGCGTCCGTGTCCGTCACTTGCGCGCCAGTATCAGCGAGGTGCGTGCCAAGAGCGAGCCGGTGAAGGAAGAGAGCGCGAGCTGACCGCGCCGGTGGCCAAGAGTCGCCTTGCGGGGCGGGTGTCGGCACGCCAGTTGTGTCAGTAACGAGGACTAGCAAGCTCCATGCTGTTTTTTTCGCGGTGGAAAGCGGCGGCGATTTTGCTCACGGCGCTCGTCGTGTGCCTGTTTGCGGTCCCGAATTTCTTTTCCCAGAAGGTCATCGCGCACTGGCCGGATTGGGCGCAACGCCACATCGTGCTGGGCCTCGACCTGCAGGGCGGTTCCAGCCTGCTGTTGCAGATCGACACCAGTGCAGTGCGTAAGGAACGCCTCCAGGCGGTCGACGACGACGTGCTCCGCACCCTGCGCCTGGCGCGCATTCCGTTTACAGGTCGCGCTGTCGTCGGCAACAGCGTGCAAGTCCACATTACGCGGCCGGCCGACGTGAAAACCGCGCTCGACAAGCTCGGAGCGCTGTCGCAGCCGCTGACGGGGGTGCTGGGCTCGACCGGCCAGATGAGCCTCAATATCACGCAAAACAACGGGCTGATCACGCTGACGCCCTCGGACGCCGCGTTCACCGAACGCATCCGCCAGGCCGTCGACCAGTCGATCGAGATCATTCAGCGCCGCGTCAACGAACTCGGACTGGTTGAGCCCAGCATCCAGCGCGAAGGCGTCGACCGTATTCTGGTGCAGGTTCCGGGCCTGCAAGATCCGACGCGGTTGAAGGAAATTCTCGGCAAGACCGCCAAGCTCGATTTCCGCATGGTCGATCCATCGATGTCGCCCGAGCAGGCGATGCAGACGCATCCGCCGGCGGATTCGGAAGTTCTCGACGGCCAAAAGCCCGGCGAAAAGTACTTGGTCGAGAAGCGGGTGCTCGTGTCCGGAGGCGATCTGGTCGATGCGGAGCCTGGGTTCGATCAGCGCACCAACGAGCCAATCGTCAATTTCCGCTTCAACTCCAGCGGCGCGCGGAAATTCGCCGAGGCGACGCAGGCGAATGTCGGCAAGCCGTTCGCGATCGTGCTCGATAACCGCGTGGTCTCGGCGCCGGTCATTCGCGAGCCGATCCTGGGCGGGCAGGGCCAGATTTCCGGCAATTTCACCGTCCAGGAAGCCAACGATCTGGCGATCCTGCTGCGCGCCGGCGCGTTGCCGGCGCCGCTCACCATCGTCGAGGAAAATACCGTCGGACCCGGCCTCGGTCAGGATTCGATTCTCGCCGGCGAGCACGCCGCCTATGTGGGCGCCGGCCTCGTCATTTTCTTCATGCTCGTGACCTACGGCCTGTTCGGCCTGTTCGCCAACGTCGCGGTCGCGGTCAACGTGGCGATGATTTTCGGCGTGCTATCGATGCTTGGCGCGACGCTGACATTGCCGGGCATCGCCGGCATCGTGCTCACCGTCGGTATCGCAGTGGATTCCAACGTGCTGATCTACGAGCGCATCCGCGAAGAGGTGCGGGCCGGGCGCAGCGCGATCAATGCCATCGACGCCGGCTTCACCCGCGCGCTGGCGACAATTCTCGATTCAAACATCACGACATTTATCGCCGCCGCGGTGTTGTTCTACGCCGGCTCGGGGCCGGTGCGCGGCTTTGCCGTGACGCTCGGCGTCGGCATCCTGACGAGCCTGTTCACCGCCTTCACGCTCACGCGTCTGATCATGGCTTATTGGGTGCGCATGTGGCGGCCGCGCACGGTACCGATCTAGAACCGCCAAACTTTCGCCGATCATGTCAAAACCAGAAGCTCTCCGCTGAAAGCAAGCCAGTGCGCCTCCTTCGTATCGTTCCCGACAATACGCGCTTCGACTTCATGCGCTTCCGGCGCATCAGCTTTCCCATTTCGGCGATTTTGTCGATCGTGGCGATTTCGCTGTACTTTTTTCACGGCTTGAACTTCGGCATCGACTTCGTCGGCGGCACGCTGGTCGAAGTACAGACCAAGGCCGGGCCGGCCGATCTCGCCAAGATGCGGGCCACCATCACCGCGCTCAAACTCGGCGACTTCCAGCTCCAGGAGTTCGGCGCGCCGAATGATGTGCTGATCCGCATTCCCGAGCAGCCCGGCGGCGACCAGGCACAGGAGGCAGCGGTACAGAAGGTGCGCGGTGCGCTCGGCGATACGGTCACCTATCGCCGCGTCGAAGTGGTCGGGCCGAGCGTGTCCACCGAACTATTGTCCTACGGCACCATCGGGCTGCTTTCGGCCATCATCGCGATCCTGTTCTATTTGTGGTTCCGGTTCGAATGGCAGTTTGCGCTTGGCGCCATGATCGCCAACGTGCACGACGTCGTGCTCACGGTCGGCTTCATGTCGCTGACCCGCGTCGATTTTGATCTCACCAGTATTGCCGCGCTGCTGACCATTGTCGGTTACTCGCTCAACGACACCGTGGTGATCTACGATCGCATTCGCGAAATGTTGCGCCGCTATAAGCGCATGCCGATGCCCGACCTGCTCAACGTATCGGTCAACGCCACGCTGTCGCGCTCGATCGTTACCCACGTCACGGTGGCGATGTCGCTGCTGGCGCTGCTCCTGTTTGGCGGCCAGGCGATCCGCAGCTTCACCGCGACGATGATGTTCGGCGTCGTGCTGGTCGGCACCTACACCTCGGTGTTCATCGCGTCGCCGATCCTGATCTATCTCGGGGTCGGCTCTGGCCGCATGGGCGGCGCGGAAGAGCCGGAGACGCCGCCGGCCGCGGCGGCGGGACCCGCATCGCCCCAGACGCCGGCCCCGAAGCCGGCGCGGCCGACTGCAACCGCCCGGCGCGCAAGGGCGCGGCGCTAGTGGACGAGCGGCATCTGCCGCGGCAAGCCCTGATCGACGCTCACGGTGCGGGCGGTTTCCGGTTCGCTGGATTGTCGCATCGCGGCTCGCTGTTGTGCCTGCCGGACGGCATCTGGGCGTGGCCGGTTGATGGCCTCGCGGCCCTGACGGAAGATGTTTTCGCGCCCGTCTTCGCCCGCGGCGGCGAGCTTGATTTCTTCATCATCGGCACCGGCACGGAACCGTGGATCATGCCGGAGCCGTTGCGGCAAAAGTTCCGGCTGGCGCATCTTTCCGCCGACACCATGACAACGGGCGCGGCGGTGCGCACCTATAACGTCATGCTGATGGAAAGCCGTCGCGTCGGCGCCGGGCTGATCGCCATCGCCTGACCCTGCTAGGCTTGGGCATGCAGGACGCCTTCGCTTATTGCGCCGAACTGGTCCGCACCGCCGATCGCGACCGCTATCTGGCGGCGTTGTTTGCGCCTGCCGCGCATCGCGGCGCGCTGTTTGCGCTCCATGCCTTCAACAGCGAGGTCGCGCGCGTGCGCGAAGCGGCGCGCGAGCCGCTGCCGGGTGAAATCCGCCTGCAATGGTGGCGCGAGGTTTTGCGCGGCGAGCGGGATGGAGAGGCGAGCGCCAATCCGGTTGCGTCGGCGCTGCGGGAAACAATCGCCCGCCACGGTCTCGACGCGCCCGCTCTCATCGATCTCGTTGAGGCGCATCGGTTCGATCTCTACGACGAGCCGACGCAGATGATCGCCGATCTTGAAGACTACGTGAGAAAAACCTCATCGGCATTGTTTGCGCTGGCGGCAAAGATTCTCTCCGGGATCGACGTGAAGGAGGCAGCCGAGCCGGCCGGAATGGCGTATGGCATTTCCGCGCTGCTGCGCGCTTTCCCGCTGCACGCGGCGAGAGGGCAGCTTTATGTGCCGCTTGATCTGCTTGAGCGGCATGATGTGCAGGCGAGCGATGTGTTGGGCGGCCGGGCCTCGGCCGGGCTGAATGCTGCGCTTGCCGACTTGCGCGAACTTGCGCGCCGTCATCTGGCCACCGCGCGGCAAGCAGTTCCTGCACTCCCGCAAGATGCTTTACCGGCGTTCCTGCCCGTCGCCCTGGTGGGCCCGTCGCTTAAGCGCCTCGAGCGCTGCGACGCGTTTTCGCCGGTGGAAATTCCGCAGTGGCGGCGGCAATGGCTGATCTGGCGCGCGGCGCACAATCCAGCGCGGATCGCACGATGAGAGCCGACAAAAAATCAAAACGCGAAGCGGTCGCGCAGATTCTGCCGCTGCGACACGATGCGGCCGACCAGCGCGCGCTCATCGTCGGTCTTGACCAGTGGTCCGATTAGGTCGAGCTGATTCATGGCGACAAGTTCGAGGATTTCGCTGCGTACCTCGCCTGAGCCGTTGCGCGGCAAGGCATCGACGATCTGCAGATATTCCGGGCCGTCGCGGCCGAGATAGTCACGCAGTTCGCGGTCGTCGGCGCTGCCCTCGACGAACGCATAGAGTCCGGTGCCTTCGCGCCGGTCCGGATACGCGACGATCGCCACCTCGCGTACTTTGGGGTGGGCGCGCAGCCGCGCGGCGATCGCAGGGGCTTCCTTGACGAAGCGCTGGCCGCGACCCTCGCGATCGGAAAAATTCAGCCCGCGGGTGATCGCGTAATAGAGCTTCTTGCCGGTCGCCATCCATAGCCGAGTCAACAGGCTCTTGCGCGCCAGCACGCGACGCTCGGTGCCGGTCAGCGAAGCGGGTGCATAACGGCGCTTGTGCTTGAGGAGGTGCCGGAGGTCCTCATAGCGCGCAACGCGGAACAGCAGGGTGCCGCGTCCACGCCGGGAAAAACACGACGCCAGCTGGAAGTCGGTAAGGCAGGCGCGCCCGTCGGCGTAGAGCCAGTTCTGTTCCTTGGCGAGATCGTTGTGGGTGATGCCGGCACGATGCAGCGTGCGCAGCACAGCCTTGGCGGAGCGGAAATAGCCGGCGTCGCCCTGCGGCTTGGCGATATGCAGCGGCACGCCGTCGATCCAGCCGCGCACCAGCACCTTTCGTCCGGCAAACAGGAGCGGCGGAGCCACGGCAAGCGGGCCGGCGATCGCCAGCGCGCGCCGCTCGCGCCAGAACAGGACATAGGCCAGCGCGCGGCTCCACCACGGCACGCAGTCAAGCCGGCGCAGCACCGCGTCGACCTCACCCGCCTCGGTGCGAAATCGGCCGCGCTCGATGGTCGAAAACACATCGCGTTTGAGCACGACGCCGGAACTCCACCGGCCGGCGAGTTCGCTTGGCACGTCCTGTCCGGTCATGCGCACGCGTCTAGCACAGAATCCCCGGCCATCACTCGGCGGCGTGCGCCACTGCGGCGGCGGCCCAGGCTTCGAGATCGGCCCGCGCCCGCGCGCACAGCGCCGGCTTCTGCATCGGTTTTTTCTTGCCGCCGGGGGAAATGCCGGCAAGCGGCGGAAACAACCCGAAATTGACGTTCATCGGCTGAAACGAGCGCGAGCCGGCATTGATGGTCTCGATGTGGCCGCCGGTAATGTGGCCCAGCAGCGCGCCATGCGCCGTCGTCGGGGGCGGCAGTCGCGGCGCCTCACCGAACCTTTCGGCCGCGGCGAAGCGGCCGGCCAAGAGCCCGATCGCCGCCGATTCGACATAGCCCTCGCAGCCGGTTATCTGCCCGGCAAAGCGCAGCCGCGGCGCCGCCTTGAGCCGGAGTGTCGCGTCGAGCAGTTTCGGCGAATTGAGGAAGGTATTGCGATGCAGGCCGCCGAGCCGTGCGAACTCGGCGTTGGCAAGGCCCGGAATGGTGCGGAAAATACGAACCTGTTCGCCATGTTTCAGCTTGGTCTGAAAGCCCACCATGTTGAACAGCGTGCCGAGCTTGTTGTCCTGACGAAGCTGCACCACGGCGTAAGGCTTTCCGCCTGACGGATGCGGATTGCGCAGCCCGAACGGCTTCATCGGTCCGTGACGCAGCGTCTCGCGGCCGCGCTCGGCCATCACCTCGATCGGCAGGCAGCCCTCGAAGTAAGGCGTTGCGGCCTCGAACTCGCGGAACGCAACTTTTTCGCCTTCGAGCAGCGCATCGACGAAGCTTTCGTATTGCACGCGGCTAAGCGGACAATTGATGTAATCGGCGCCGCCGCCACCGGGGCCTGCCTTGTCGTAGCGCGACTGGAACCAGGCGACGTCGAGATCGATGGTATCGCGATGCACGATCGGCGCGATGGCGTCGAAGAAGGCTAGCGAGTTCTACTGCGCTTAGTGCACGGATGGTTGCGGCCAGCGTCGGCGAGGTGAGGGGCCCGGTGGCGACGATGACATTGTCCCAGTCGGGCGGCAGCTCGGATATTTCCTCGCGGCGAATTTCGATCAGCGGCTCCGCTCCAAGCGCCGCAGTGATCGCGCCGGCGAAACCGTCGCGGTCGACCGCGAGCGCGCCGCCGGCCGGCAGCTTGTTGGAGTTGGCCGCACGCATCACCAGCGAGCCGAGATGGCGCATCTCAGCATGCAGAAGACCAATGGCGCTCGCCTCGGCATCGTCCGAGCGGAACGAATTCGAGCACACCAGTTCGGCGAATTGCCCGGTCTTGTGGGCATCGGTGGTGCGGACGGGCCGCATCTCGTGCAGTACCACAGCCACGCCGCGGCGCGCGAGCTGCCAGGCGGCCTCTGAACCGGAAAGGCCGCCGCCGATGACGTGCACGGGTCGCAAAACAGGCATCGCCGGCCAAGCTATGCGTGCGCCACCTGCCGGGCAATGCCGGACTTGACGATAAAGATATATTCCATATACATGTTAATAACCTGATGTTTGGAAAGCCGAATATGAGCGCAGACCACCAGGAAGGAGCGGAGCGGCGCAATCTGATCATTGCCGACGTCGTGGAGCGTACCGGCATAAATATGGCGATGATCGAACGGCTGGTCCGTGCGTTCTACAGCCGCGCGCGCCGTGATCCGCTGATCGGTCCGGTTTTCGAGCACCACGTCGCCCACTGGGACGCGCATATTCCGGGCATGTGCGATTTCTGGTCGTCGGTCGCATTGATGAGTGGCCGCTATCACGGCCAGCCTATGACGGCGCACATTCCGCTGCCCATCGACACACCGCATTTCGACCGCTGGCTCGAACTGTTTGCCGAAACGGCACAGGAGGTCTGTCCGCCCGCGGCGGCCGCGCTGTTCATTGACCGCGCACACCGCATTGCCGACAGCCTCGAGCTCGGCATCGCCGCGCAAAAAGGTGAAATCAGGCCGCGGCGGCCGCGGCCAACGTCCGCATAGCTTCGATGAGTCACGCGCCGAGTATCGGCCATGATCGCTACCGGGTGAGTGCCAAAGACCGGGACTGACGATGCGTCTCACCGCCTTCACCGATTACTGCCTGCGCACGCTGATTTTCGTGGCGCTCAAGGCCGATACATCGACCACGATCGATGAGATCGCGGAGCATCACAAGATCAACCGCAATCATCTGGTCAAAGTTGTATTTCGTCTCGGCCAGCTCGGCTACCTGCAAACCTCTCGCGGCAAGGGTGGCGGCATACGGCTGGCAAGCGATCCGAGTCAGCTCAACCTCGGCAAGTTGGTGCGGCAGACCGAACAGGATTTTGCCTTGGTCGAGTGCTTTCCCGGGCGCGACTGCCTCTGCGTCATTGAGCCGGCCTGCGTGCTCAAAAATGCGTTGCACGCGGCGCTGGAGGCGTTCCTTGGCGTGCTCGATCAGTACACGATCGCCGACCTTACCAAGCCGAGCCGCAACCTCGCGCGGCTGTTAGCGGTGCCTGCAACGTAGTGGGAATCCGCGACGTGTCCCGCGAGGCCCGGTTATTTGCCACACACACCTGGCAGGCTCATGAGCCGCCGACAGCCCCATGAGCCGCCGACAATGTGGCTTGGCGGTTTCGACGTGTGGTTGGCGCGTCCCGCGCCCTCTGCTATACGGCACTATTGTTGAGACGCAGGACCAAGCCGAATGTCAGTTGATGCCGAAACGGTCCGCCGCGTCGCGCATCTGGCGCGGATCGCGCTTGCCAACGACGAGGTTGAGGCTTTGCAGGGCGAACTCAATGCCATGCTGGCGCTGTTCGAGCAGCTCGGCGAGGCCGATGTCGACGGCGTCGAGCCGATGACGTCGGTGACGCCGATGACCATGAAGATGCGCCGGGACGAAGTGAGCGATGGCGATATTGCGGATGCCGTCATCGCCAACGCACCGGCCCGCGAGGATCACTTTTTCCTCGTGCCCAAGGTGGTGGAATAGCCAAGCGGTGAATAGCCATGTGCCTCGCCTGTGAACAAGACGCGATGTGGATCGCCTATCTGGAGAGCCAGGGCCTGCTGAAGGACGATGATCCGGCCGCGGTCGAGGCGCTATTTGGCGCTTTCCCGGTACAGCCGCTGCCGTTCCAGGCCGGTGAAGGCGGGCAGCAAGAAGCGGCGCCAGAGTCCGCGAGCAAAAGCACTGACACCGCCAACAATCCGTTTTCCTGCGACGATCCGACGACTAGATGACTGAATTGACGTCGTTGACGCTGGCGCAGGCGCGCGATGCGTTGCGCCGGCGCGAATTTTCCGCGATCGAACTCGCCGATGCGCATCTTTCTGCTGTTGAGAGTGCGCGTGCCCTCAATGCGTTCGTGCTGGAGACGCCGGCTCGCGCCCGCGAGGCGGCGCGCGCCGCCGATGCGCGCCTGACAAAAGGTGAGGGCGGGCCGCTGGAAGGCCTACCGCTCGCGGTGAAAGATTTGTTTTGCACCGCGGGCGTCCGCACCACCGCCTGTTCACACATCCTGGAGAATTTCGTTCCCGCCTACGAGTCGACCGTCACGGCGAACCTGTGGCGCGATGGCGCGGTGCTGCTCGGCAAGACCAGCAACGACGAGTTTGCAATGGGGTCGTCGAACGAGACATCCCATTTCGGCCCGGTAGTCTCGCCGTGGCGCCGGCGCGGCTCGGAGCAAAAACTTGTGCCCGGCGGCTCCTCGGGCGGCTCGGCCGCCGCGGTTGCGGCGCGGCTATGCGTCGGCGCGGCCGGCACCGATACCGGTGGCTCGATACGGCAGCCGGCGGCGTTTTGCGGCATCGTCGGACTAAAGCCGACCTATGGCCGCTGTTCGCGCTGGGGCATCGTGGCGTTCGCGTCATCGCTCGATCAGGCCGGGCCGTTCGCGCGCACGGTGCGCGACTGCGCCATCCTGCTGCGCTCCATGGCCGGACCTGACGCCAAGGATACGACCTGCGTCGATCTGCCGGTGCCCGATTACGAGAAGGCCGTGGGGGCCTCGGTGAAAGGCAAACGCATCGGCATCCCGAAGGAATACCGCGCGCCGGGCATGCCTGCAGAGATCGAGGCACTTTGGGAGCGCGGCGCCCAATGGCTGAAGGAGGCCGGTGCAGAGACGGTCGAAGTGTCCCTGCCGATGACCCGCTATGCCTTGCCGGCCTACTACATTGTGGCGCCTGCGGAAGCGTCGTCCAATCTCGCGCGCTATGACGGCGTGCGCTACGGGCTGCGCGTTGCGGGCAGCGACATCGTCGACATGTACGAGCAAACCCGCGCTGCAGGCTTCGGCAAGGAAGTGCGCCGGCGCATCATGATTGGCACCTATGTGCTCTCGGCCGGTTATTACGACGCATATTATTTGCGGGCGCAGAAAGTTCGCACGCTGATCAAGCACGATTTCGAGCGCTGCTTTGCCGACGGGATCGACGCCATGCTGACGCCGACAACACCTTCGGCCGCATTCGGCATCGGCGAAGTCGGGCGTGCCGACCCGACCGAGATGTATCTCAATGACGTATTCACAGTGACGGTGAACATGGCGGGCCTGCCGGGGATTTCGGTTCCGGGTGGGCTCGACGGCCAAGGTCTGCCGCTCGGCCTGCAGCTCATCGGCCGCCCGTTCGAGGAAGAGACGCTGTTTGCGCTCGGTGCCGTGCTCGAAAAGGCGGCTGGTTGTCTTGTTCCCGAGAGATGGTGGTAACGCATCCGCGCTCATGACCCCGGCCGAGTTCAAGCGCTCGCTCACCAAGCCGAAGCCGCCGGCCGGCGTCTCGACGGCACTCGTCGGCCTGTGGTGGGCCGGCAAGGACAACTGGGCCAAGTCACATAAGCTCGTCATGGACGGTGAGGGCGCGGACTGCGCCTGGGTCCATGCCTACCTGCATCGGGTCGAAGGCGATCTCGACAACGCACATTACTGGTATCGTGTGGCCCGCCGTGCGCCTGCGACTGGCGATCTCGCGGACGAATGGGCGGCGATTGCTGCCGCGTTGCTGCGTTCCGGCGCCAAATAGCGCTAGCCGGCGCGCGGCGTCCCCGCTGGGGCCGGTGCAACATCCTTCAAGCTGACCGCATCGACCGTCTGGCTGCGCTGGCGCGGCAGCGCCTCCGGATGTTCGCGCCGCAGGTAGCCGATCAGCTGCTCGCGCAGCTCGGCGCACGCGTCAGAGGCCTTGCCGGGGGAGTCGGACCTGATCAGCACGCGCAGTTCGATGCAGTCGGGACGCAGATTGGTGATCTGCACATTCGGCACCTCGGTATTGGCGCGGCCCGACTGAACAACGAGCTCGGCCGCCTTGTGGCGGATCAGATCGATCGGCGCAGTGTAATCCACGTAGATCAGCGCGCTGCTGATCGCGTTAGCTGCCTGCCGTGTCCAGTTGTAGAACGGCTGCTGAATGAAAAAGTTCAGCGGCACGATCAGCCGGCGCAGGTCCCATAGCCGGATCACCACGTAGGTCGCGTTGATTTCCTCGATCCAGCCGTACTCGTTCTGAACGGTAACGGCGTCTTCCAGCCGGATCGGCTGCGTGACCGCGAGCTGCACGCCGGCGATCAGGTTGCTCAGCACCGGCTGCGCGGCGAGTCCGAATATGACCCCGGCAACGCCGGCGGAAGCAAACAGACTGACACCGTACTGGCGCACCGCATCGAACGTCATCAGCGCGAACCCGAGCGTGACCAGCACGATGACGGTGTCGAGGACGCGCACCAGGACGCGCACCTGCGTCACCTGTTTGCGCGCCATGAAATTGTCGGTGATATCGATGCTAAACCGCGACAGGTAAAGGTCGGCGCCAACGTTGGCGGCGGTCAGCGCGATCCAGCCAATGAGGCAGATCGCTCCTAAGGTGAGCAATCGGACAATCAGGGTCTTGGCATTGTGGCTCAGCGGTGCGGTCTGCAGCGCAATGCCAAGCGCGATGAGCAAGAGCGCGAACAGGGCCGGATTTTTGGTCTGCTCGACGACCGAGCGAAGATAGGGCCGGCGGTCACGCGACAGGCGGCGAAGAATCGCAACAATAACGGCACGAAGAACCCATGCGGCTGCTGCCAATGCGGCGAGAATCACCAGTGACGCCACCCAAGCCGGTGCCAACGAAAGGAAATCAGCCACGGAGTCCAAGAATGACTGGATGCTTTGCGTCAAATTCTGCCACATAGCGAAATTATAACGTCAATTGACCGAGAAAACGCGCTAAATGCGGGCGAGTTCGACGCTGGTGCGCTGGACAGGGCCACTGCGCAATGGCATTTAGCGGCTAATTCTCAAGCAATGTTGGATTGATCGGCGGACGATGAAAAGCTTCCTGCTGCGTTTATTCACATGGTGGAATAGCCAAACCTTTGGCACCCAATTGTGGACCGCGCTCTACGGCGAGTTCGTCGGCGAGGACGAATTCGGCAACCGGTATTATCGAACCAAGGGCGGCAAGATCGACCCGACGCTCAGCATGGAACGGCGCTGGGTGATCTATTCCGGCGTGGCTGAGGCATCGACCGTCCCGCCAAGCTGGTTTGGCTGGCTGCACCACACGATCGATGTGCCGCCGACGCAGGACAAGCCGCGGCCATATCGCTGGGAGAAGCCACACCGGCCGAATCTCACTGGCACTTCGGGCGCGTACCGCCCGAGCGGGTCGACATTGGCGCAAGGCCGCCGCCCCAAGGCGACGGGCGATTACAAGCCATGGGTGCCCGGTAACTAGCGACGCGGCGGCTGGCGACCGGGTCCCGATCCCTGGAAATGCCGCAATCGAACTGTTAACCGGGCGCAGCCTAGAGACGCCGTTGAGCCCATCGCGCCCATATTCCGCACGGTCCAGTTCGGCACATTGCATGGCCCGTGCCGCCGCATGTTTTCTGGTGATTGGCGGCATCCTGGCTGCAGGTCCGGCTGCGGCCCAATTTGGCAGTCTTTTTGGCGACGGGCCGCCCCGTCCGCCGGCGGATGTTCCAAACGGCGGCTTCCCGGCTCAGCCGCCGCCGCCGGGGAGCTACCCAAGCGGGCAGGCGCCGCAATATCCGACGCCGCAGGATTATCCGGATCAAAGGCAGTCGCCGTATCCGCAATCGGCGCCCTATCCACAGTCACAGCCTTATCCGCAGCAGGCGCAGCCTTACCCGGCTAATCCGAGCCAGTCCCCGCCGCCGCCGTCTCCGGCGGTCGCGAGGCCCGTCGAAGCCCAGCCGTTGCCACCGCCGCCTGGAGCTTCGGTCGCGCAGCCGCCCGGTCCGGGACAGACCTATCCGCAGGTCCCATCAGCGCCGACTGAGCGCGGGGCAAGTGCACCGCCGCCCGCGAATTCGTCGCCGCCCGCGCCTGCCGCCGCTGCCCCGCCGCCTGAGGATGATACGGTGGTCGAAGCACCGACGCCGCATATCGCGAATGGGCGTGCGGTCTTTGCCGGCCTGGACAAGATTACCGGCCGCACCACAAAGTTCGACGCCGCCATCGGCGAAACTGTGCAGTTCGGCGCCCTGCAGGTGACGCCACGCGCCTGTTACACGCGCCCGGCAACCGAAGCGACCAATACGGATGCTTTCGTCGAAGTCGACGAGGTGACGCTGCAGGGCGATATCAAGCGCATTTTTACTGGCTGGATGTTTGCCTCGAGCCCCGGCCTGCATGCCGTGGAACATCCGATTTACGACGTCTGGCTGACCGATTGCTCGGCGCCGGTTCAGACCTCACTTGCCGAACCGCCCGCGGCGCCTGCAGCCGCCGCGCCAGCTCGCCGCCCGCCAACGCGAACACAACGTCCGGCAGCCCGCTAGACGCCTGCCGTCAAGCTCTGGGCGTGGGCTTGGGCTAGCCCGATGAGAGGTGTTGCAGCACCGTCTCGCCAGATACCGGACGGTTGAGCGGCAGCGCGGCGAAGTTTCCTTCCCCGACCAGGGCTGCATCGAGCAGTTTGTGATAGGCCGGCCGGGACACCTCTGTGGCGCCGAATGTGCGCAAGTGGTCGGTGACGAATTGCGTGTCGAGCAGGCGATAATGTCCGGCCCTCAGCCGAGCGACCAGATGAACAAGCGCAACCTTGGAGGCGTCCCGCGCCCGGTGGAACATGCTTTCGCCGAAGAAGGCCCGGCCAAGGCTGACACCGTAGAGGCCGCCCACCAGCCGGTCGCCCGCATAAACCTCGACGGTGTGGCAGTCGCCGCGTTCGTAAAGCTTCTTGTAGAGATGATGGATCCGGCCGTTGATCCAGGTCCGCGCGCGTCCCGGCGCCGGTTGGGCACAGCCTGAGATTACGGCGTCGAAATCGCGGTCCACCGCAACGGCGAAGCAATCCGAGCGCACGGTGCGGGCGAGACGGCTCGGAACATGAAACTTGTCCAGCGGGATGATCCCGCGCTTTTCCGGCTCGATCCAGTAGAGCGCCGGATCGTCGGCGCTCTCCGCCATTGGAAAGATGCCGCACGCATAGGCTTTGAGCAGCACCTCGGGAGTGATGTCGATCAGGGCGGACTCGCGGCTGGCCATGTTTCCCGTTTACTCGGCTCGAGGTGAGCGCTTCAAGAACTATCGGCAGGCGATACGAGCGGCGGAAAAGTCGCTTCGCGGCGCCAAATCTTTAGGATCCGCAAACCATTCGATAGATACCATTTTAATCAGCTTGAACGCTTTTGTCTTAGCGGCGTTGGACGAACGAAATGCCAAGCAAAGCAGACCGCGCCATGAAACGGACTCTGGAACCGGCCCGCACAGATAACGAAAAGATCCGCATCCTCGTGGTCGAGGACGAGTTCCTCATCGCCGAGTGGGTGGCGGAAGCCCTGGGCGAGCAGGGCTTTGAGGTCCAGACCGCAAGCAACGCGATCGACGCGTTGTGCCATCTGGTGTCCTCGACGGTCGACGTGCTGTTCACCGATATCAACTTGCCGGGCAACATGGACGGTACCGCGTTGGCGCGGTGCGCCCGCGAATTGTTGCCGCACCTGCCGGTGATCTACGCATCGGCGCGGGTCGCCGCGCTAGCGCCCGAAGCGTGCGTTCCCGGAGCGGTGTTCGTGCCAAAACCCTACCGGGCGGAAGCTTTAGGGCGACTGATCGTCGGCGTCTGTGAGCCGGTCAGGGAACCCGCCTTCGCCTGACCCTCGATCCGCGTTCGCGCTCCTGGCCTATTCGCTAAGTCCACCGCGGGCCAGAAACGCCTCCAGCCAGTGGATGTGATAGTCGCCGTCGATGATATCCTTTTCGCGCGCCAGAGCGCGGAATAGTGGCAGCGTGGTCTCAATCCCATCCACCACGAATTCATCGAGCGCGCGCCGCAGGCGCATAAGGCATTCGCTGCGCGTTTTACCGTGAACGATGAGTTTGCCGAGCAGCGAGTCATAGAACGGCGGGATGGTATAGCCGTGGTAGACCGCGGAATTGACCCGTACGCCAAGCCCGCCCGGCGGATGATAGTGAACGATCTTGCCGGGTGAGGGCCGGAACGACACGGCATTCTCGGCATTGATGCGGCACTCGATGGCGTGGCCGTGGAACTTGACCTGATCCTGTTCGAGTTCGAGTTCGCCGCCGTTGGCGACGCGAATCTGTTCGAGAACCAGGTCGATGTCGGTGATCATTTCGGTCACCGGATGTTCGACCTGGATACGCGTGTTCATCTCGATGAAGTTGAACGCTCCCTCGTCATACAAGAACTCGACCGTGCCGACGCCGAGATATTTGATCTCGCGCATGGCGCGGGCGACGGTTTCGCCGATGCGGTCGCGCACCGCCGTATTCAGGGCAGGCGAGGGGCCTTCTTCCCAGACTTTCTGATGGCGGCGCTGCAGCGAGCAGTCACGCTCGCCGAGGTGAATGGCGCGCCCCTTGCCGTCGCCGAGGACCTGGATCTCGATGTGGCGCGGCCGTTCGAGATATTTTTCCAGATAGAGCGTATCGTCGCCGAAGGCGGCTTTCGAACTCGGCGCGCGCCATCGCCAGCGCCGAACTCATATCGGCCTCGGTGCGCACCAGCTTCATGCCACGGCCGCCGCCCCCGGCCGCCGCCTTGACCATGATCGGAAAGCCGATGTCGCGCGCCAGCCGCAAGGCCTCGTCGTCGGTCACGCCGCCGTCGGAGCCGGGCACGACCGGAATGCCCAAATCCCTGGCGGCGCGCTTGGCCGCGATCTTGTCGCCCATCAGGCGGATATGTTCGGGACGCGGGCCGATGAAATGCACGTTGTGGTCGGCGAGAATTTCGGCGAAGCGAGCGTTTTCCGACAGAAAGCCATAGCCGGGGTGCACCGCGTCGGCGCCGGTAATCTCGCAGGCGGCGAGGATCGCCGGAATGTTCAGGTAGCTGTCCTTTGCCGGCGGTGGACCGATGCAAACGCTTTCGTCGGCGAGCCGCACATGCATCGCATCCTCGTCCGCGGTCGAATGCACCGCCACCGTCGCAATGCCGAGTTCCTTGCAGGCGCGCAGCACGCGCAGTGCAATCTCTCCGCGGTTGGCGATCAGGATCTTGTCGAACATCGATGGACCCGGCACAGCAAATAGCGAATGGCGAATGGCGAATAGGG
The DNA here is from genome assembly GCA_963729965.1 of uncultured Alphaproteobacteria bacterium. Lineage (GTDB taxonomy): Bacteria > Pseudomonadota > Alphaproteobacteria > Rhizobiales > Xanthobacteraceae > BOG-931. Next base: position 127,282 of record CAVSPX010000014.1, on the reverse strand, counting down.
AAAACGACAAATCGTCGGCATTGGCGGGCAGGCCATTCGCTACTCGCTATTCGCTGTTACTCGATAATCAACAGCGGTTCGCCGTACTCGACCGGCTGACCGTCTTCGATCAGGATTTGGATCACCGTTCCGGAGCGCGGCGACGGGATCTGGTTCATCGTCTTCATCGCCTCGATGATGAGGAGTGTCTCGCCGACCTTGACCTGGGTGCCGACTTCGACGAACGGCCGCGCTCCGGGTTCCTGTGCGCGATACGCGGTGCCCACCATCGGCGAGGCCACGAGTCCGGGATGCTGCGACGGGTCGACCGCTGCTGCGGCGGGCGTTGCGGTAGGCACGGCCAAAGGCATTTCGACAGCTCGCGGCCGGGCGGCTGCCGGCGCGGCATGGCGGGCAACCCGAATTGATGCGCCGTCCTGCTCGATCGCGATCTCAGTGAGGTCGGTCTCGTCGAGCAGTTTCGCCAGCGCTCGGATTGCGTCGTGATCGATGGACGGCCCCTTCACTGGATTCTTCGGCGGACTTTTGGACATCGGCGGACTTCTCGGCTTGTGCGCCACGGTCACGCCTTGGCGCCGATCAGCGCCGCAAGGCCGGTGATAGCGAGCGCGTAGCCCTCGACACCAAAGCCGCAGATCACCGCACGCGCAACCTTCGACACGTAGGAATCGTGCCGGAATGACTCGCGCGCGTGGATATTGGTGATGTGAATCTCGATGACCGGCACCTCCAGGGTGTAAAGCGCATCAAGGATCGAGATCGACGTCGTCGTGAAGCCCGCCGGATTGATTAACAGGCCCACGGCCTTATCGGCGCGGGCCTGATGTATCCAGTCGATGATCTGTCCTTCGTGATTGGACTGCCGAAATTCGACGCCGAGCCCGAAGCGCTCCGCCGTCGCACGGCACAGCTTTTCGACGTCGGCGAGCGTCGCGCGGCCGTAAAGCTCCGGCTCGCGCATGCCGAGCAGATTGAGGTTCGGTCCGTTGAGAACATAAATGGTGTTCGGCATTTCCGCGCGACTGTCCCGGCTCTGACGGAGAGCGGCGGGCATCATGCCTGCCGCGCTGCGTGCGTTTATAGGCAACGCTCCGCCAAAGGGGAAGCCGCAAAGGCCGGCACGGGCCGGCCGTCGCGCAAGGACGCTGCGAAAGTAAAGCCCTCCTCCGCGGTGAACGGAAGAGGGCTATGCCCGTAACACGCCAGTCGCACAGACGGGCGGCGCCGCTATTTGTGCAGGGCGGCGAGCTTTTGCTTGAGTTCGTCGAACCCGACAGCGCCGACCACAAGCTGATCGCCGATCACGTAACTCGGCGTGCCGTCGACGCCGATCGCGTCGGCGAGCTTCATGTCTTCGTCGATGGTGGTTTTCACCTCTGGGCTGCTCATGTCCTTCTGCAGCCGCGTCATGTCGTATCCGACTTCCTTGGCAACGGCGAGCGCGCGGGTCAGATCGGCGACGCCGCGGCCGCCGAGAAGCTTCTGATGGAATTCGATGTACTTGGTGCCGGTCGGATCCTGCATGCGCGCGGCGACGGCGACATGGGCGGCGTCAACCGAGCCCGGACCGAGGACCGGGAATTCCTTGAGCACGAATTTGAGATTCGGCTCCGTCTGCAGCAGCTTCATCATGTCGGGGAGGGCGTGTTTGCAGTACGCACAGTTGTAGTCGAAAAACTCGACCGCCGTGACGCTGCCGTGCGGGTTGCCGAGCACCACCTGATGGGGCGAGTTGAACAGCGTCGCCTGGTTGGCCTTGATGATCGCGGCTGACTTCGCGGCTTCGGCCTCTTTTTGATGCTTGTCCACGGCGGCCAGGACGTCCTGCATGACCTCCGGATGGGCGATCAGGTAATCCTTGATGATGGTCTCAATCTGCTGGCGCTGATCGGGCGAAAACGTTTGCGCCGGTGCCGCTGCCGGCCAGGCAAACAGCACAGCCGCCGCAATCGGGAGCGCCATGCGCTTGATCAATGTCATTTGCAGAGTCCTTTTGTTTTCAGTGACCGAGTGAGAGTGGATTTTTCTTGGCGTATTTATTGAACGCGACGATGTCGTCAGCGCGCACCCATCCGGGCGAACCGATGGGAAATCGCTGTTTGGCCCGGGCCGCGAGTTCCCGCGCGGTCTTGTTGTCGCCGCCGGCAAAGGCCGCTTCCGCGGAGGCGAGGTCGGCGTCGGCGAGGTCATTCTTGCGGCCGAAGGCCATGGCCAGCTGAGTATAGGCGTCGGCGGATTCGGGTTCCTTAATGAGCGCAGCGCGCAACAGCGGAATGGCAGCGTCGACCATTTTGCCGCTGCTGGTGGCAACCATGGCCTGAGCCAGCTCTATCTGGATCAGTGCCGGGTCGGCCGCAAGCTTCACAGCCCGCTCCAGCAGCGGGATCGCTTCCGCCGCATGTCCGGCCTCAAGCAGCGCCTGACCTTCGAGTTCGTAGAAATAGGGATCGTTGGGCATCGAGCGAATGAGGCCGTTGATCTGTGTCAGGGCGTCGCGCAAGTCGCCGAAACGGTAGGTCGAGATGGCACGAGCATAACGTGCCGGCATGCTGGTGTCGGTTGGCGGATAACGGCGGAGCATTTCGAGAGGGCGGTCCATGAAGCCATACAGCTTGGCGCGCATCATGTCGTGGCGGAACTGCAGCTCCGGCGGATCCTTCCTGTCCCAGTATTGGGTGTGCACCAGGTTCGCAAGTTCCGCCATGCGCTCCGCGGGCATTGGATGGTTCTGCGCGTAGGGATCGACGGTGCGCGCCTCGAACATCGATTCATCGGCGAAGCGCTTGAAGGTGTCGTACATGCCCTTTGCCGACCGGCCGGTCATGGTCAGGAAACGCACGCCGGCGCGGTCAGCGTATTCCTCCTGGGCGCGCTGATAGGCAAGTAAAGAATGCATGATGTAGGATTGCGGCGCGTCGAACAGAGCGCCGCCGGCGTTGCCCATGCTCATATTTCCAGAGCGGGCACCCGCCACCATGGCGCCGACGCCAAGGAGCATCGCGACGATGGCCGCCGTCTGTGCGTTGGCCAGTTCCTGGCGCATTTTGGAAAGATGCCCGCCGACAATGTGACCGGTTTCGTGAGCGAACACGCCGATGATTTCGTTCGGCGTCTTCGCCTCCATCAGCGCGCCGGCGTTGACGAAGATGTGATGGGCATCCATCACGAAGGCGTTGAACGACCTGTCGTTGATGATGACGACGTGGACGTTCTGATCACTGAGCCCAGCCACCCTGAGGATCGGCTTGGTGTAATCACGCAAGAGCTGTTCGATCTCGGCGTCGCGGATGATCGGGAGGCCGGCATGCGGCGCCGATTCCTGAGCCCGCGCGGGCAGGCTTCCCAGCGCGAGCGCAGCAGCGGTCGCAAAAGCAACAACGCGCGACGCTGGCCTCGCCAGCCGCGGCTTGCTAGGAGGTCTGGGCACGGTCGTCTGGGGCAATGTCAGATCCCTCGGTCCGCCACTACCCACGCTATGGACGGAGCCGGTCACGGTCAATGCAAGGCCGGCATCTTCGCTGCAGCGAAGCGGGCGCCACGAAACCGGGCGAATACGGCAGCACGGGGGCGAGACCGGAGTCCAAACCGCAGCTCCGCTGCGCAGCAATCGAAGGCGATTTGATGCTCGATAAAGCCAAGACCTTGTTGCAGCCCTCGGGACGCAGCGCCGTACCGCCGTTCATGGTCATGGACGTGATGGCGGCTGCCGCCCGCCTTGAGGCCCAAGGCCGCCGTATCGTTCACATGGAGGTCGGCCAGCCTGCCGCCGGGGCGCCTTCGACAGCGATCGCCGCCGCCCGGGCGGCGCTGTCGCGTGGGCCGCTCGGCTACACCGAAACGCTCGGTATTCCATCGCTCCGCCGCCGTATCGCGCGGTCGTATCGCGATTGGCACGGCCTCGACATCGAGCCGGAGCGCATCGTGGTCACGACCGGCTCGTCCGGCGGCTTCGTTCTGGCATTTCTTGCGGCGTTTGAGGCGGGCGACCGCGTCGCCGTGGCGCTGCCGGGCTATCCGCCCTATCGGCATATTCTCACCGCGCTGGGCTGCCTGCCGGTCGGCATTGAATGCAGCCCAGACACACGCTGGTCCTTGACCGGCGAAACGCTGCTGCGTGAGCACCGGGCGCGGCCGCTCAAGGGACTTATTGTTGCCTCGCCGGCAAATCCAACGGGCACGATGATGCGTGCCGCTGAACTCGCCGATTTGATCCGGTGCGCCGAGGACGCCGGCATCATCGTGATTTCCGACGAGATTTATCACGGCCTCGATTACGCCTATCCGGCCGCGAGCGCCGCGCGTTTGTCACCGGAAGCCATCATCGTCAATTCGTTCTCGAAATATTTTTGCATGACGGGGTGGCGTATCGGCTGGCTCGTGGTGCCGCCGGCGCTGGTCCGGGCCGTGGAACGGCTGCAGCAGAACCTCGCGATCTCGGTGCCCACGCTGTCGCAAATCGCCGCCGAGGCCGCGTTGGACGGGCGCGCCGAACTTGAAGAGATCAAGCGCGGCTATCAGGAGAATCGCCGCATCCTGCTCGAAGGTTTGCCTAAGGCCGGGCTTAATTCGTTTTTGCCTGTCGATGGTGCCTTCTACCTCTACGCCAACGTATCGCGTTTCTCGTCCGACAGTTTTGCCTTCGCTTCCCGCATGCTGGAGGAAGCCGGCGTCGCGGTCACGCCCGGTGTCGATTTTGACCCAATCCACGGCAAGGATTTCATCCGGCTCTGCTATGCCGGCTCGCGTCAGGATATGACTGAAGCTGTGGAGCGGATCGGCACGTGGCTGAAGGGATAAGTCGCCGTGAGCTTTCGCGACGGCGCACTGCTGCTGTTTTCCGGCGGTCAGGATTCCACCGTATGCCTTGCCTGGGCGCTGGAACGCTTCGCGCGCGTCGAGACGGTCGGCTTCGCCTACGGGCAGCGCCACGCCGTCGAGCTCGAAGTGCGGCCGCGGATTCGCGATGGACTGTCGGCCCTGTCGCCGCATTGGCGCGCGCGGCTCGGCGACGATCATGTGGTGAGGATCGACGCGCTCGCTGAGATTTCCGAGACTGCGCTGACGCGCGAGGTTGCAATCGAGGTGGCGGAGTCTGGCCTGCCGACGACGTTCGTGCCGGGACGAAATCTCGTGTTTTTTTCGTTCGCGGCGGCGCTCGCCTATCGGCGCGGCATCAAACATCTGGTCGCCGGCATGTGCGAAACCGATTTTTCCGGCTATCCCGACTGCCGCGACGACACCATCAAGGCCATGCAGGTCGCCCTCACGCTCGGCATGGACCGGCGCTTCGTCATTCATACGCCGCTGATGTGGATCGACAAGGCGGACACGTTCGCTCTCGCCGAGACGATCGGCGGCGAGCGGCTGATCGATCTTCTTCTCGCCGAAACCCACACCTGCTATCTCGGCGACCGCCAGCACCGGAATGAATGGGGTTTCGGCTGCGGAGACTGCCCGGCCTGCCGGCTGCGTGCCGAGGGTTTCGCCAAGTGGAAGGCCAAGCGGACCGCCAAGGGGAGCGCGACGTCATGATGTCTGCCGCGGATCGCCAGCGAACGCGCGAGGGCTCGATTTTCCTCGCGCTGTTCGCACTCACAATCCCGGTGGCGAACTGGTTGATCGGCCATGTCGGAACCGCCTGTATCGCGCCGCAGGGACCCTGCGTGGTGCCAGTCGCGCCGGGCGTCACCGCGCCTTCGGGCGTGATGATGGTCGGTGTCGCGCTGGTGCTGCGCGATCTCGTGCAACGCCGGCTCGGCGCGGCGATGTCGGCGCTGGCGATCCTGGTCGGCGCCGGCATTTCGGCGCTGGTCGCTCCGCCCGCCTTGATCCTCGCCTCGGCCGTCGCGTTTCTGCTTTCGGAGTTTGCCGATCTTGCCGTCTATACGCCGCTGGCGCGGCGGCGCCTTGTCGCCGCGGTCATCGCATCGAGCTGCGCCGGACTTGTCATCGACTCGATCGTGTTTCTGTGGCTTGCGTTCGGATCGCTCGACTTTCTACTCGGGCAGGTTATCGGCAAGGCCTGGATGGTGCTGCTGTCGATTCCCTTCGTCGCTTGGCTGCGGCGCCGCGATGGAGCGGCTCGGCCTGCGTCCCGCGTGATTTCGCAACTTTCTTCTACTGGATAGACCCATGAGCAATCCTGTCTTCGACGTTCTGCACAAGGTGACGACCGCGACGATCACCACCATGCTGCTGAAGAAGGGCATCCGGCGCTGCTGGATGAACGGTCCCAAGCCGCTTGTTCCCAACGGCGAGCGCATCATCGGGCCGGCCTTCACGCTGCGCTTCGTGCCGGTTCGCGAGGACTTGGCGACGCCGGAAAGCTGGGCGCACCCGATATCGACCCGCGCCGCTATCGAGGACATGCCGGAAGGCGTCATCGCGGTAGCCGACGCCATGGGGGTCTCCAGCGCCGGAATCTTTGGCGACATCCTTTGTGCGCGCATGAGAAAGCGCAACGTTGCCGCGCTGGTGACCGACGGCGTGTTGCGCGATCGCGCCGGCGTGGTGATGAGCGGGCTGCCGGTCTGGTGCGCCGGGGTCGCGGCGCCGGCGTCAGTGAACGGTTTGACCTTCGTCGGCTGGCAGCAGCCAATCGGCTGCGGCGGCTGCGCCATTTTTCCCGGTGACGTGATCGTGGTCGATGACGACGGCGCCGTGGTCATTCCGCAGAACCTGTTGGACTTTGTCGCCCATGAAGGCGCCGAGCATGAGTTGTACGAGAGCTGGGTGTTCAGCGAGGTGGAAAAGGGCGTAAAGCTTCCCGGACTCTATCCGCCGAACGATGACGCCAAGGCCCGCTACGCGGCGTGGCGCAAAGCGCGATCGTGACTATCGCCGGGTTATCTATCAGCGCCGTTGCGGGATGAAACGCCGTCTCGCCGGGGAGCGGAATGTTCTTCATCCTTTCCAAAATTCTCGGCTTCGTCGCGCTGCCGTCCAATCTGCTGATCGAGATCGGCATCGTCGGGCTTTTGCTGTTGTTCACGCCGTATCGGCGGCTTGCCAGCTGGCTGGTCGTAACCAGTATCGTGCTCACCGCCGTGGTCGGCTGGTCGCCGCTTGGCAACATTTTGATCCTGCCGTTGGAGCAGCGCTTCCCGCCTTGGGACTCCTCGCACGGCCCACCGGACGGCATCGTGGTGCTGGGCGGCGCAATCACGCCGGAGGTTTCGGCGGCGCGCGGCGCAGTGGCGCTTAACGAAGCGGCCGAGCGCATCACCGCGGCGGCGGCACTTGCCCACCGCTATCCGAATGCGCGCATCATCTACACCGGTGGCAGCAACGCCGTGTTTGGCGATCAGATCGCCGAAGCGCCGTTCGCCGTCCGGGAACTGGAGGCGCTCGGCGTCGCCCATGATCGCATCACGGCGGAAGAGCAGTCACGCAACACCGTCGAAAATGCGGTGTTCTCGCGCTTGCTCGCCCAGCCGAAGCCCGGCGAACGCTGGCTGCTGATCACCTCAGCCTATCATATGCCGCGCGCCATCGCGGCGTTCCGCGCGGCCGGTTTTGCGGTGGAGGCGTATCCGGTCGATTGGCGCACCCGCGGGCCGATCGATGCAGCGCGTCCGTTCAGCTCGCTGAGCGAAGGATTGCGACGGACGGACGAGGCCGCGCACGAATGGATCGGCCTTTTAGCTTATCGGCTGACCGGCAAGACACATGAACTATTCCCGGCGCCCTGATATCAGCGCGAGCCGGTGTGGTAACGATATCGGATCGGGGAGCGCCCATGTCGCTTCGTTTGCTCATCGGCAACAAGAACTATTCATCCTGGTCGTTGCGGCCGTGGCTGGCGATGAAGGCCGCCGGCATTGACTTCGAGGAAACGCTGATCCCCCTCGATACCCCGGACTTCAGGGCGAAAGTATCCGCCCTGAGCGGCGGCGAGGCCAGGGGCAGCGTGCCGGTGCTGATTGATGGCGAGGTTTGCGTCTGGGAATCCTTGGCGATCCTCGAATACTTGGCGGAAAAATTTCCGCGGGCTGGCCTTTGGCCACAGCCGCCGGCGGCGCGGGCACACGCACGCGCGATCTCGTCCGAGATGCATTCCGGCTTTGTCCCGCTGCGCCGTCACCTGCCCATGAATATACGCAGGCCGGTGAAGCCGCGTACGCTCGATGATGCCGTGACGGCGGATGTGGCGCGGATCGACGCCATCTGGAGCGAATGCCGCGCGCGTTTTGGGACCGGCGGGTCTTTCCTGTTCGGCGGCTTCGGCGCGGCCGACGCCATGTACGCGCCGGTCGTGTGGCGCTTTCACACCTACGCGGTCGAGGTCAGCGCCGCGGCGCGCGACTACATGCGTGCCGTCATCGCGCTCCCGCCATCCGCCGAATGGCGCGAAGCGGCGCGGCGCGAACCGTGGGTATTGGCGCACGACGAGGTCGATTGGCCGGACGCGCCGCGTGAGTAGACGCCCTTATCTCAAGCGCTGCTCCAGTTCGCGCAACAGCGGCAGCTGATAGGCAAGAATTTTGGTCGCGGCGACCGGCAGCGTCAAATAGGCGACGCGGTCGATCTCAGGAAAGCTCTGCCGGCGTCCCGATTTTGGCGGCCACTCGATTTCGAAAGTGTTGCTGGCAAAATGCGCGAGATCGAAGTCCGCCTCGACCGCCCAGACATGAACAGTCTTGCCGCTCTTCTGTTTGACCGGCGCGAGCGCGATGAATGGACCAGCGACGGGAAAATTTGTTTCCTCGGTAAATTCGCGCTGCGCCGTGGCCAGTAGATCCTCGCTCGTCTCGGCAACGCCTTTGGGGATCGTCCAGACCCCGTCGTCCTTGCGGCGCCAGAACGGTCCGCCCGGATGCGCCAGCAATACTTCGATCTCGTGTCTGCGGCGAAACACGAGCAGTCCGGCGCTGATGGTGCTGCTGCGGCTCATGGGCGCATTTCCCGGGCGCTGAAATATTACTTGGAGTTAACCTTGTAGATGCCGGAGTGGGTCGGCCCGCGATTTCCGGCGGTTTTCCGCGGGTTCGCCACAGCCGGTTTGGGGCCCCGTGCGGGGGAGGGAGCATACAACCATGCTGCGGCTCTCTACCGCAGGCCTTGCTAAAGCAGCCCATGTCTGCATCATTTTGTCACGATTGGACCGACAATGCCGCCTGCGTGCTGGTGCTCCTTGGAGCGCTGCGCTAGAGGGGCGCACCTAACGGTTTCTTCCACGGGAGCTAACGTCAATGCGATTGGGATTTATCGCCGCCGCTGCCGCTTTGGCCGCCGTTTTTGCGGTGACGGCCAAGGCCGAAGATGCGCCCAAGGACGTCAAGGGCCTCTATCTGATGAGTGACTATCCGGCCGTCACTGTGCGGCCGGGTGAGACGTCCAACATCAGCCTGAAGCTGCAGAATTACGACATGGCGCCTGAGCGCCTGAGCCTGTCGGTCGGTGGTGTGCCTTCGGGCTGGACGGCAACGCTGATGGGCGGCGGACAGCCGGTCGCCGCCGCAATGCCGGCGACCAATTCGAGCGTCAGCCTCGAGCTGCGGCTCGACGTCCCGAAGACGGCCGCCATCGGCACGCAGACGCTGACCGTCTCGGCTGCCGGCGGCACGACCAAGCTCGATCTGCCGATCGCGGTCACGCTGGCCAAGGACCTGCCGGCCAAGCTGAGCCTGACGCCGCAGCTGCCCGAGCTGCGCGGCACGTCCAAATCGAGCTTCGAATATACGCTCGCCATCAAGAACGACAGCGGCAAGAAGCTCACCGTGAGCCTGGGCGTGCAGGCGCCGAAGAATTTCGACGCGTCGTTCACCGAGGAATATGGGACGCAGGAAGTCAACGCCGTGCCGATCGACGCCGGCCAGAGCAAGAACGTCAAGCTCAAGGTCACGCCGCCGAATACCGTCGGCGCCGGCAGCTATCACGTTACCGCGCGCGTCAGCGCCGAGGATACGTCGGCAACGGCCGCGCTGGGGCTGGACATTACCGGTCAGCCGAAGCTTTCGGTCAGCGGCCGCGAGGGCCTGGTGTCGACGCGCGCCTCGGCCGGCAAGCAGACGCCGGTCCCGGTTGTCATCACCAACACCGGTACGGCGCCCGCCGATGACGTCGAGCTCAGCGGCTCGGCGCCGAGCGGCTGGAAAGTCGACTTTAATCCGAAGTCCATCGATCAGATCGCGCCCAACGCCAGCAAGGAAGTGCAGGCGTTGATCACGCCGACCGACAAGGCCATTGCGGGCGATTACGTAACCACGATCACGGCGGCGGCTCGCGGCGAATCTGCATCGACCGACTTCCGCGTTACGGTAACGACATCCACGATGTGGGGCATCGCCGGGGTCGGCATCATCGGCGTTGCGCTGCTCGTCATGGTCGGCGCGGTGGCAAGGTTCGGTCGGCGATGAGCGGCGACACCGTCATTGAGGCCAAAGGCCTGACCAAGACCTACGGGCAGGCGGTCGCCGTCGACCATATTTCGTTCTCGGTCGGGCGGGGAGAGATCTTCGGTCTTCTCGGTCCGAACGGGGCGGGGAAGACGACGACCATTCTGATGCTGCTCGGGCTCACCGACATCTCAGGCGGTGAGGTCAGCGTGCTCGGGTTCAATCCGGCGCGCGAGCCGCTCTCGGTCAAACGCCGTGTCGGCTATTTGCCCGACACGGTCGGCTTCTACGACCAGCTCACCGCGGCGGATAACCTGCGCTACACCGCACGGTTGATCGGCTTCCGCTTCAACGAGCGCGAAAAGCGCATCGCCGAGGCGCTCGGTCGGGTCGGGCTGTCGGATTCCGCCGACCACGCCGTGGGCACGTTCTCGCGCGGCATGCGCCAGCGGCTGGGGCTCGCGGAAATTCTGATGAAGGGCGCGCAGATCGCCATCCTCGACGAGCCGACGTCCGGGCTCGATCCGCACGCAACCAGCGAACTCCTCGCCATCATCCGCCGCTTCAAGGCGGAGGGTGTATCGGTGCTGTTGTCCTCGCATCTGCTGGAGCGCGTGCAGAGCGTCTGTGACCGCGTCGCGCTGTTCAGTGCCGGCCACATCGCGCTGATGGGCACGGTGTCCGAACTCGGCCGCGAGGTGCTGGGCGCCGGTTACGTGGTCGATATCGAGGCCGACGGCGCCGGGCTTGCCGACCGGCTGGCGTTGATTCCGGGGGTCAGCGGCGTGGAGCAGACCGGCATCGGCAAACTGCGCCTGCACGCCGACCGCGACGTGCGCCCCGAAGCTGCGGCCGAAGTGGTGGCGATGCACGGCCGCCTCAAATACCTCGGCGTCCAGGAGCCGAGCCTCGAGGCAATCTACAATCACTATTTCGAGAGCAGGCCCGACGAAGCCCCGAAGGAAGGAACCCGCCATGCGGCGTGAAGGCTCGGCATTCAACGGGCTTGGCGTGGTCATGCTCAAGGAGCTTGCCGACCACCTCACCAGCATCCGCTTCATCATCCTGGAACTGATCGTGATGCTGATCGCGGTCGGCACCGTCTATGTCGCGACCCAGCAGATCAAAGATACGGTTGCCGAAGATCCGTTCCTGTTCCTGAAATTCTTCACGACCTCGAGCGATCCGCTGCCGTCGTTCATCTTCTGGTTGTCGCTGCTCGTGCCGGTAATGGCGATCGGACTCACTTTCGATGCCGTGAACGGCGAGCACAACCGGCGTACGCTGTCTCGCATCCTGTCGCAGCCGATCTACCGCGACGCGCTGCTGTTCGGTAAATTCCTTGGCGCGCTGATGACGCTGGCGATCGCGCTGGTCGTGCTGTGGCTGCTGGTTATCGGCCTCGGACTTCTGTTCATCGGCATTCCGCCCGGCGGCGAGGAGATCGCGCGCGCTTTCGTCTTCCTGCTTGTGACGATCGTCTACGCCGGGGTGTGGCTCTCGCTGGCGCTGCTGTTCTCGATCCTGTTCCGCTCGGCGGCGACAGCGGCGCTGGCGACGCTCGGGCTTTGGCTGTTCTTGTATGTGATCTGGCCGGTGCTCGCCGGAGAACTGGCGACGATCATCGTGCCGCCCGATCCGCGCTACGCCGCGCTCGGGCTGCAGACGCCGGGTACGGTCGTGCTGGAGCAGTTTTTGGCGCGGCTGTCGCCGTCGACCCTGTTCGGCGAGGTCGTGGTCGCGATACTCGATCCGACGACGCGTGCGCTCGGGCCGATCTACCTGAGCCAGTTGCAGGGCGCAGTGTTAGGCGCGCCGTTGCCGCTCGGCGCCAGCGTGCTGATCGCATGGCCGCAGATCGTCGGCCTGATTGCGACGACGATCATCCTGTTCGTTGTCGGCTACGTCGTCTTCCAGCGCCAGGAAGTCCGCGCATAGAGCGGCGCGGGCAGCCTTGGGGGCCGCCCGCGCGCCAACTCAATCCTCGCGTAACCTTCAGGTCCGTCAGACCGCCACTACGGCGACGATGTGCATGTCGCTCGGATTGACGACCACGATCTCGTCTTCATAGACGAAATACAAAAAGCCGCGCCAACTCGGCTCAATTCGCACCAGCGTTTCCGGAACCGGAACGATGTGCATGCTGCCGCGCGGGACGACTGTGCCGACGCGTACGTCAAAGTCGACGTGACCGGCCCGCGGCGCGCCGTGCGAGTCGATAATTGTGCGCTTAATCGTCGTGCGCTGCCGCTCCGAGAACTTCACGCCGCCGCTAGGCGCAACGTTCGCGCCTTCACGCGCACCAGTAGCTGGGGCGGCGCCGTGGCCTTCCATTGCGGTACCGCTCTTTTGGCCCTCGGCGCCGTGAGCGGGAGCCTGCGCTTCGCGCTTGCCGGTATGCGATCCCGATTCGGCCGTTGACGGCTTGCCGGTTCCTGCGCCCTGCGCATGGCGCTGCGGCTCTCCCTGGCCGCTTTGATCGGCGGCGCCGGGGTGCGTTTGCGCCTGCGGCCGCATGCCCGCGCCGGTGCTGTCTGAGCCGGTTCCGCGGTGCTGCATGCCAGTCGCCGGATGCTGTGACATGCCGCCGCTTTCGCCTGACGGGCTCGGCGCTGCCTGGGTTGCTGGCAATTGGTCGCCCGCGCCTGCGCCGCCCGAAGACATGCCGCCGCCCATCGATCCGCCGCTATGCGTCTGCGCGGATGCAACGCCGGCGCTTGTCGCGATGGCAATTGCCGCGACTCCAGCCAACAAAGCATTCTGATATCGTTTCATTCAGTCGTTCTCCTGTGGTGCGTTGTTTCGCATCGCACAATTTCCGCCGTCGCAGCGGTGCGCGTGCATGGCGATTGCTCTGAACCGAACGCCGGGCGGTGGAGAAAGTTTCGGTTCCGTGTGTTATTTGTTGGCGTCGGATTGTGCGATGTAGCTGCTGCAATCGGATTTCTGACGATCGGGTCACTTTCTAAAAGGCGAGGGACATCGTGGCGGTTCTCACGACGCAGATCGACACGGCGGCGAACGAATTTCGCAGCAATCAGACGGCGATGAGGGCGCTGACCGAAGAGGTGGCGCGGCAGCGCGCCAAGGCCGCCGAAGGCGGCCCGGCGCGCGCCCGCGAGCGCCACTTGGCGCGCGGCAAACTCCTGCCGCGCGAACGCGTGATGACGCTGCTTGATCCCGGCGCGCCGTTTCTCGAATTATCGCCGCTCGCCGCGAACGGCATGTACGACGACGCCATCCATGGCGCCGGACTCATCACCGGAATTGGTCGCGTCGTCGGACGCGAATGCGTCATCGTCTGCAACGATTCGACGATCAAGGGCGGTACCTATTATCCGATGACAGTGAAAAAGCACCTGCGCGCGCAGGAGATCGCGCGCGACAACAGGCTGCCGTGCATTTATTTGGTCGATTCCGGCGGTGCCAACCTGCCGCATCAGACCGAGGTGTTTCCCGACCGCGAGCATTTCGGTCGCATCTTCTATAACCAAGCGACGCTGTCGGCCGTTGCCATCCCGCAGATCGCGGTGGTCATGGGCTCATGCACGGCGGGCGGGGCGTACGTGCCGGCAATGTCGGACGAAACCATCATCGTCAAAAATCAGGGCACCATTTTTCTCGGCGGGCCGCCGCTGGTAAAGGCAGCGACCGGGGAGATAGTGAGCGCCGAAGAGCTCGGCGGCGCTGAGGTGCACACGAAAAAATCCGGCGTCGCCGATTATCTGGCCGAAAACGATCGGCACGCGTTGGCGTTGTGCCGCCGCGTCGTCGGCAATCTCAACACAAGAAGGCAAAGCGACATTGTGCTCGCCAAGCCTGCCGAGCCCAGATACGACACGGCCGAGTTGGACGGCGTCGTGCCCGCCGACCTGCGAAAGCAATACGACGTGCGCGAGGTGATCGCGCGCCTCGTCGACGGTTCCGAGTTCGATGAGTTCAAGGCGCTGTACGGGCCGACGCTGGTGACGGGCTTCGCGCGCATCCACGGCCTTCCGGTCGGCATTCTGGGCAACAACGGCATTCTGTTTTCCGAAAGCGCGCTCAAGGCTGCGCATTTCATCGAGCTGTGCTGCCAGCGCCGCGTGCCGCTGTTGTTTCTGCAGAATATCGTCGGCTTCATGGTCGGCCGCGACTATGAGTCGGGCGGCATCGCCAAAGACGGCGCCAAGATGGTCACCGCGGTCGCCTGCGCGCAGGTGCCGAAGATTACCGTGATTGTCGGCGGCTCCTATGGCGCGGGCAATTACGGCATGTGCGGCCGCGCCTACGGGCCGCGTTTTCTCTTCACTTGGCCGAATGCGCGCATTTCGGTGATGGGCGGCGAGCAAGCCGCAAGCGTGCTTGCCACCGTGCGCCGGGACAACATCGAGGCGGAGGGCAAAAAGTGGTCCGAAGTCGAGGAAGAAGAATTCAAGCAGCCGATCCGCGAGCAGTACGAAGCCGAGGGCAATCCGTATTACGCCACGGCACGGCTATGGGACGACGGCATCATCACGCCGGCCGAGACGCGCCGTGTCCTGGCGCTGTGCTTTTCGGTAGCGATCAATGCGCCGATCCCGGAGACGAAGTTTCGGGGTGTTTAGGATGTAGAATGCGCGCCGGTTGACCGTTCTCTTCAACAACGCGTTACGCCTTCGCTATACCGGTCGCGGCTCGCCAGTACGAGGCCGTCAGCCCCACCAACAGCGCGCCGCCGATGGCCCAGCAGGCGATGGGTGCCCAGTGGACAAGCGGCGACAGCGCAGGGTCGGCGAGGGCGCCGCCGGCGCTGGTCGCCATGCGGGCAAATGTCGCGAGCGCAAGCCCGGAATACATCAGGCCGGTAGTCTTGCCCTCATGGCCGGTCGCGCCGAGCGCCGCCGCGGCGGCGAACGCACTCATCAGGATCGCGCCCCACGCCGCGCCGACGACGATCTGGGCGGCGACCGTCAGGCCAAGCGCGGTCGAAGCTTCCATCAGCACGATGGCGACGGCGCCGAGCAGGCCAGCCGCGCCCATCACCGGCAAGCCGCCCCAGCGCTTGGTGATGCGGCTCGCCGGGAACATGCCAATGGAAAAACCGACCCAGAACACCGGCAGCAGCATGCCGATGTTGCCGGTGAATTTTCGAAACAGCGGTGCGCTGTTGAAGAAAACATGGAGCTGGAAGCCGAGCGCGAAAATGACGACGGCCAGGCCGAATATCAGGATCGGCGCGGGCACCGCGCGATCAATCGTCTTGGGCGGCTCGTTCGCCGCCGGCGCCTGCTTTGCCAGCGAACGCTCGACTTTTACCAGCGCGAGGCTGACCAGCAGTAACGTGGCGCTGGCGATAACGAAGGGCAGCCGCGGGTCTTGTTTGGCCAGCGTCATGGCGAGATACGGCGACACCGCGTTGGCAATGCCAAGCCCGAGCATGGCGAGGCTCCCCAAGTAGGGTATTGCCGGCCGGGCCGCATACTTGCCGAGCAGCATGAGCGGCGGCGCGCGCAACGCCGACGAGGTCATCGCCCAGATCACAGTCAGAACGAAAAACGTCGCTGCGCCCAGGCGATCGGCGGCAACGAACGGTAAGCCGACAAACGCCAGACAGCTGATGAAGGTGATGCCCGCGACCCAATGACCGAGACGGCCGAGCACGCGCGACACCTTGTCGGCGGCGATTCCCATCGAAAAGTCGGTGATGGTGAAGATGGCCTGATCGAGCATCAGGATCGGCACGACCGCAGCAGCCGACAGGCCGACCGCGGCGGCGAGCCTCGGCAAATAGATCGCGTAGCTGGTCCAGCCCAGCGCAAAGACGAATTGCAGCACGGCAAGATAGATGCCGGCGGCCTGCGGGATCCTGCGCATTGGCCTATACTGCCATGTCTTGGGTATCGTGTCTTTGCTGCCAGGTCCTTGGTGGCAGTCTTTGGTACAAAGTCTTTGGTCCTAAGTCTTTGCGGTTGATGCTTCGCTGCGGCGACTTCGCTGCGGCGCTTTTGGGGGTTGAACAGGAGGTTTGCATGCCCAAGACGATCGAGCATATCCACTGGCCGGACGCGCCCGACCTCTGGATGCCCTATGCGCCGGCGATCAAGGTCAAGGGTGGCACGACCGTCTATCTGGCCGGCGTCACTGCGGCACCGGTCTATCACCATCATCCGCATCGGCCGGAGGAATTCGACGCCATGCCGCGCGACATGGCGGGGCAGGCGCGGGCGGCGCTGGAGAACCTCAAGCGCGGGCTGGAGGCAGTAGGCGCGACCTTCGCGGACGTGGTCACCGCCGATCGCTTCGTCACCGACCTCACCGATCAGGATGCGCTCAACCGGGTATGGGGCGAGTATTTCGGTTCGGCCAAGCCGGCCACCACAACGGTCCAGGTGGTTCGGCTCGCCACCGATCCGCGCTGTCTTGTCGAGATCAATGCCATCGCGGTGATCGATTGAGCATCGCCGCGCAACGACACGGAAGGCTTACCGGTTGAACAGCCAGAGCAGGGCGCTCAGTGCGATGCTGATGATGATGCAGGTCACCAGCGGAAAATAAAACGTCGTCCCGCCTCGATGAATTACGACATCGCCGGGCAGGCGACCAAGTCCAATACGGGGCAGCGAACGAACCCGCTTCGCGGGAGGGAGGCTGGGGGCCGGTCTAGTCTGGAGCCAAGGCCGACAGGGGATTTGATGAGAGCGTCGTGAGTTCGACGATCGGAGTGTTGCAACCTTACAAAGGAGCACTCCGATGCACGACCAACCCATCAGCCCGTTGCGCCAGCGCATGCTCGACGCCATGGCGGTGCGCAATTTCAGCGACAAGACGCGCCACGACTACATCCGCCAGGTCAAAAGCTTTGCGTCATTTCTTGGCCGCTCGCCCGATACGGCAAGCGCTGACGATCTGCGCCGTTTTCAACTGCATCAGCGGCAGAACGGGGTGCAGCCGTCGAGTATGAACAGTGCGGTGTCGGCACTGCGTTTTTTCTTCAGCACGACCCTCGACCGCCCCGACATGGAGCGGCACCTCACCTTCGTCCGCGAGCCGCGCAAGATCCCGGTGATCCTGAGCCCGCAGGAGATCGGCCAGCTCTTAGAGTCTGTCCGGGAACATCAGGCCGGATTACAAAGTTTTCGCAGCATGAGGCGGATTGATGCGAGGCGCAAGAACGACAGCGCCTTGCGATTGAGGTTCTCCCAGTCCTTTGCGAGCCGTCGGCAACGGTTGAGCCACGCAATGGTACGTTCGACGACCCAACGGCGTGGGAGAATGACAAAACCTTTGGCGTGATCAGAGCGCTTGACGATTTCAGTTTCGAGGTGAGGCAGAATTTTCGCCAAGGCCTTTTGGAATTCCGGCCCCTGATAGCCACCGTCGGCAAACAACTTTTTCAAGAAGGGATACATCCCGAAAAGGGTTGCAAGGAGCAGGACGCCACCGTCGCGATCCTGGATATTGGCGGGATGAACGATCGCGTGGAGCAACAAACCCAGCGTATCTACGAGAATATGGCGCTTCTTGCCCTTGATCTTTTTGCCCGCATCATAGCCAGGCGGATCGATGCAGGCCCCCCTTTTTCAGCGCTCTTCACGCTTTGGCTATCGATGATGGCGGCGGTGGGACTGGCCTCTCGTTCGCCTTGCTCGCGGCACTCCACATATAGGGCGTGATGGATCCGATCGAGCGTGCCGTCGTAGCTCCACAAATCAAGATAGTCGAAAAGAGTGCTGCGTGGCGGCAGATCTTTCGGGATCGCCCGCCACTGGCACCCCGTGCTCAACACATACATGATCCCGTTCATCACTTCGCGCACGTCGACGTGCCGCTTGTTACCACCACGCTTGGCCGGTGGAATAAACGGCTCGACATGCGCCCATTCGTCGTCGGTCAGATCGCTCGGATATCGTAGCGCGCTACGGTCGTAACGCCTGCGGTTTTTCGCCGTCCACATCGGTGACCATCCTCGAATCAGGCCACCACTCTTGAATCACAAATGATTCATTGGATTCAACTTGTTCTCGGACAGACACTTAGAGGCAGCACCCGGGCCGAAGTACAAGGCAGCGATGAGCGCCGCCTACAGCGCAGGGCTGCGGGTCTCCGAGGTGGTGGCGCTGAAGGTCGCGGACGTCGATTCCAAGCGCATGCTGCTGCGCATCGAGCAGGGCAAGGGCCGCAAGGATCGCCTGGCCATGCTGTCCCCACGGTTATTGGACTTGCTGCGCGACTGGTATTGCATCGTTCGGCCCGCGGTGTGGCTGTTTCCCGGCCGCGATCCGATGCTGCCGATGACGACGCGACAACTCACTCGCGCCGTCCATATCGCCGCCAGGCTTGCGGAGATCAACAAGCGGGTCACACCGCACACGCTGCGGCACAGCTTCGCCACCCATCTGCTGGAGCAAAATATCGATATTCGCCTGATCCAGGTTTTGCTCGGACATGTGAAGTTGGAGACGACCGCGCTTTACACTCAGGTCGCAACCAACGTGATCCGCGCGGTGACCAGCCCGCTCGATCAGCTCACACCGCTGATCCCAAAGCCCAATAAGCCGCCGGTATAACGCCACCACGCGCGTGCCTCGTCCGGCTTTGGAGGTCGCGGATATCTTCCGCGCGCATGGCCCTGCATGGCGTCAAGCCAATGCCGGTCATGTCAGCCTCGACCAACTCAAGGTGATGAGCGCGATCGAGCGCTGCCGCACGGCGGCGCTCGGCGGCCATGTCGAACGCTGTGAGGACTGCCGCCACACCAGCATTGCCTACAACAGCTGTCGCAATCGGCATTGCCCGAAGTGTCAGGGTGCGGCGGCCAAGCAATGGCTGGCCGAGCGGCAGGCCGACCTGCTGCCTGTCTCGTATTACCATGTGGTGTTCACCGTGCCGGCGGCGATCGCCGAGATCGCCTATCAAAACAAGGCGGTAGTCTACGATCTGTTGTTCAAGGCGAGTGCCGAGACCATGCTGACGATTGCAGGTGACCCCGAGCATCTGGGCGCTCGCATCGGCATCACATCCGTGTTGCACACCTGGGGCTCGGCACTCGTCCACCATCCACATGTGCACATGATCGTGCCAGCTGGCGGTCTCTCACACGATGGTCGACGCTGGGTCGCCTGCCGGCCCAAGTTCTTTCTGCCATGGCGGGTGCTATCCAAACTGTTTTGCCGGCTGATGTTGCAAAAACTTCTCGCCGCGCATGCCGCCGGTCAATTACAGTTCTTCGGTAGCCGTCGCCGCCTCGGTGAGGCCGCGGCCTTCGCCGCCTTTCTGGCGCCGCTGCGCAAGATCAAATGGTATGTCTATGGCAAGCGCCCGTTCGGCGGACCTGCGGCGGTGCTGACCTATCTGTCTCGCTATACTCACCGGGTCGCCATCGCCAACAGCCGGCTGATCGCGGCCGACAATGGCAGCGTCACCTTCAAGTACAAGGATTACCGTGCCGACGGTGCCGCCCGATACAAGGTGATGAGGCTCACCGCAGAGGAGTTCATCCGCCGATTTCTCCTCCACGTCCTCGCCGCCGGCTTCCATCGTATCCGTCATTACGGCTTATTCGCAAAAAGCTCGCGCACCGAGAATATCGAGCGGGCGCGGTCGCTGCTCAATGTGGCTGCACAAAATCAGACCAGCGACACCCATGCCAAAGACGACGACACGACGCATACCTGTCCCCACTGCGGCGGCCGCATGATCGTCATTGAGACCTTCGAACGCGGCCAGACGCCTCGCCATCAGCCGTGCGGCCCAATGGTCGCCGTCAGGATCGATACCTCATGAGAACAATCGCGCTCTTACAAGCACCCCGCGCCGCGCCGGCTTGTCGTCGATCTCAGATCGGCCGCGACAGCGCTCGTCACCATGCGCAAAATAACCAGCAAACCGAGCCGTAACCGCAATGCCCGTCCACAACTGCAATTATCATTGCAAGCCGGCACGCGCTAAAAACCACCTCATCGGCTCCGTTAAAGCTGAGCACGGCCACCATCGCGCGAGTCCCGTGTCAGCCAAATACCCATAGCCAGCGCACCATCTCCGTGCACTCCCGACCGCGGGTTCGTTCCTTGACGGCTTTCGGACGCCGGCCAGGCGCACGCGTCCAGCTCTCCCACGGCCGGCATCCGAAACCCTGTACAGCACCGGCCAGGCAATGCCCGCGATCAAGATCAGTACTCCGAGCCCGATCAGAATGCGCTGCATATCCATTGCAGTCCTCGGCTTGTCAGGTGGGAACGCGCGGGCGAGCCGGCAAGGCTGCGCTGCGCGGGGTGCTTGACGCCGCTCGCCATTCGCCTGCTCTTATGCGCTGTCGAAATGGGAGAAGGGCCGGATGGCTGAAACCGCCTATCGAACAGCGCTCATCGTCGGCGTCGGGGCCGGATTGTCGGCGTCGCTGGCGCGTATCTTCACAAAAGCAGGCCTGTCTGTCGCGCTCGCCGCGCGCCGGGCCAGCGATCTGGCGGCGCTTGCCAAGGAGACTGGCGGCAAGGCGTTTACCTGCGATGCGACAAATCGCGCCGACGTTGCCAAGCTGTTTGCCGACGTCGAGGCGAATCTCGGCGGCCCCGACGTGGTCGTCTACAACCCTAGCTACCGCACGCGCGGTCCGTTTGTCGAACTCAATCCTGACGAAGTGGCGAAGTCGATCACAGTCAGCGCGTTCGGTGGCTTCCTGGTCGCCCAGGAGGCGGCCAGGCGTATGCTGCCGCGCGGGCGTGGCGCCATCCTGTTCACGGGTGCGTCCGCTAGTGTCAAAGGTTACGCGCAGTCGGCGCCGTTCGCGATGGGCAAGTTTGCGCTGCGCGGCCTGGCACAGAGTCTCGCCCGCGAACTTTCGCCGCAAGGTATCCACGTTGCCCACGTGGTCATCGACGGCGGCATTCGGAGCGCGCGCCGTGCCGATCCGCCCGACCGACCCGACAGCACGCTTGACCCCGATGACATCGCGCAGACCTACCTCAACCTTCTGCAGCAGCACCGCAGTGCCTGGGCGTGGGAGATCGAGGTGCGGCCGTGGGTCGAGAGGTTTTGAACCCGCGGACGCCTCAAGCCGTTTATAATCACACCATGCCGAGATTTTTCGGAAAGTGTGTCCTCGTCGCTGTGGCGTTCGTGGCTGCCGCGAGCAGTGCCGATGCGCAACAGCGTTTCCGGCATCGCCGCACAACGCGGGAGCCCGAGCGTGCGGCGCCGGTCTCGGTCGATAAGCGCGACAGCATCGTGGCGGCGCCCGGTGCCTTCCAGGGTCGCCCCTATTGGCTGGCGCTTGCCCAGTGCGGCGGTATGTATTTCAAGCTCAACGTGCTCTACACGGACGCCGCGGTGAGCGCTCGCGTGATCAAGCCCGATCCGCATGCCAACGCCGAATACACGCGCAAGCTCAACGAAGCGATCCGCACTGCAACGACATATTTCGACGGCGCCGAGAATTTCCTGCGCACCGACCGTCAGCTTGACCGCGACAGTGCAGTCCTCACCTATGACGGCCAGTCACGCGCGGCAGGCGAGCGCATCAAGACCATCGAGGCCGGTCTCGCCGCCGTCAGGGTATGCCCGGCGCTCTATCAGGCGTGCCGGGCCGATCATCCGAAGATATGCAACGAAACGCTGGCGCCGTCGGACTGAAGACGCACGCACGCACGCACGCCACGACAGGCGAGAGGCCGTGAAGATGAAATTCATGAAACCGTTATTCGCGGCCATCGCAGCGTCGCTTTATTTCGCGGCTCTAACCGCGAATGCGCAGAATGCGCCCGCTCCGGCCTCATCTGAGCCGGCAGCGAAGCCGGCCGGCTTTGCCGGCCTCGGCGAAATCATGACCTTGCAGCAGCTTCGCCACATCAAGCTGTGGTTTGCCGGCCACGGCGGCAATTGGGCGCTTGCCGATTACGAGGTTGGCGAATTGAACGAGGGTTTTGAGGATGTCGATAAATTACTCGGCGGCGGCACTGTCGATAAGATGGTCGGTGCGCCGCTCAAGGAACTGCAGAAGGCGGTCGACGACAAAAACAGCACGGCATTTGCCGCCGCCTACGACAGGCTGAGTGCCGGCTGCAATGCCTGCCACCACGCGCTGGACCATGCGTTTATTGTAATCCAGCGCCCGACGACGCTGCCCTACAGCGATCAATCCTTTATGCCGGCCAAATAAGCGCCATCCGCCCCGACACGGCTTTTCAATCCAGCGCCGTGTAGAAGCGCTCGTCGTAAAGCGCACCCTTGATCGGTATTAGTTTTGCACGAAACGCCCGCGTGTGCGCCGCCGCGGCGTGTACGTCGGCGGCATTCATATCGGTCCATTCCTCGATCACGGTGAAATGGTTTGAGTGGTCGTCCTGCTCCAGCACATCGTAGCTGATGTTGCCCGCATCGCCGGCGCTGTCAGTGCTCATGTCCTTGAGTGCCGCCATGCAGGCGTCCTTGCCGGGGGGAATGACGTCGATGTGGGTCACGACGTAGATCGCGCCGGCCTGGCTCTTGTCCTTGCCGTGGCTGAGGTAGAGCGCGTGATCGATGCGCACATCATTGGGAGCATCCTGGAGCGGTTTGAGCTTTTCTGAAAATTGCATGCTCGCGGCCGAACGGTCATGCGCTTCGAGGGCTGTTTTGTCCTTCCAGACCTCGACGATGACGAAGCGGTTCGGCTGCTTGATTTCGGCCAGCACGTCGAAACGCAAGCTACCGGCTTCTTTGCGGCTCGCGTCGCGATATTGCTTGAGTAGCACCGCGCCGGACGCAACGGCATTGGGCATCAGTTCGACATAGGTGGCGAGATAAACGGCATTGCCCTGTGCATGAGCGGTTCCCGCGAGTGCTGCCGTCAGAACGGTCACGGCGCACGCAAGGTGAAAAAATGTGCGCATGATTCGCCTCCCCATTGGCCAGTCGGATTTTTGGCCAGTCTGATTGACTTGGCGTTATGTCTTGCGCCGATCGTAACAACAACGTGACCTGCGTCAACGCGTCATGCCCCTCGTTCGGCCAATTCAGGTCCCACATTGCGTTGACGAGGAGAACAAGACAGGAGGTTCCAAAAATGACTTATCGTGTCTATTCGGGGCCGCGCGGTTCGGAATCGATTTCGCCGCTCGACAAGGAGCGTCAGCTCTACAAGGAGTTCAATCTGCTCGATGAGGCTATGAGTTGGGCTCATCACGTCAACGGAAGCGGCCGCATGACGCTGCTGATCGAAGGCGATGATGGCACGCGGCTTACGAGGCAGCAGATCGTGACTGCGCTGAAATCTCCCGACCTGGAGGACGGCCGCGCGGCGTAATCAGCTATCAGGTGATCTCGGACAACGGCATTGCCGAGCACTTTGCCGCCCTCGACGGCATCGTGGGCGGCGGCCGTTGCCGTATTGCACAATGCAATCGCATCTCACTAAGTCAGCGATGGCAGTGTCGACAGGTCGGGCACGACCCGCATCGGCGCATGCTCGGGATATTCGTCGGGAACGCGCGCGCGATTGATCCAGATAGAATGGAAGCCGAACGCGGCGGCCCCCATCACGTCCCAGCGGTTGGAAGAGACGAAAACGATGCTCGCCGGGGCAACGCCGAAGCGCCTAGTCACAAGCTCGTAAACTTCCCGCCGCGGTTTATAGAGGCGGACGGCGTCGACCGAGAGCACGGCGTCGAGCAGCGCGCCGATGCCCGACGCCTCGACCGCCGCTTCGAGCATTGGCGGCGAACCGTTGGAGAGGATGGCAAGCTGCACGCCTTGAGACTTGAGCGCGGTGAGCGCTTCGATCGCGTCCGGAAAGGCATCGAGACGGCGATAGGCGTCGAGGAGTTTTGGCCTTAGCGCGCGGTCGATCGAGCCGAAACGGTCGAAGGCGTAATCCAGCGCACGTTCGGTGAGTGTCCAGAAGTCGGCATACTGGCCGGCGAGCGTCATCGTCCAGCTGTATTCAAGCTGCTTCGTTCGCCAGATCTCGGAAAAGCGATCAGCGTCGGGGCCGGCTGCGGCGCGATGGCGCCCGATCGCTGCGTGAACGTCAAACACCGTGCCATAGGCATCGAAAACATAGGCGTGAGCCTTAACGTTAATCATTTCAGGACCTCCGGCATTGTAGGTTTGGCGACAAAGTTCGTGTCAAAGAGTGGCGTGGAATTAAAGGCGGATCATTCGCGGATCGTCGCATGAGTAAGACCGTTACGTGGTCGAAGACACTGACCTTTTTCGAGGACGATTGGCACGACGGCAACGTGCCGATTATGGGGCCGCGCACGCACGCGGCCTGGCTTTGCACCTCGGTATTCGATGGCGCGCGCGCCTTCGAGGGCGTGACGCCTGATCTCGACCTGCATTGCGCGCGTGTCAACGAATCCGTCAAGACGATGTACCTTAAACCGGTCGTGCCGACCGAAACGTGGATCGCCCTGGTGCGCGAGGGCCTCAAGCGTTTCGACCGCGATGCCGAGCTTTACATTCGCCCGATGTACTGGGCCGAGGATGCGGCCGGCGGCGCGGTTCGACCTGATCCTGAGACTACGCGCTGGTGTCTGACGATGTACATCGCGCCGCTGCCGAAGCCCACTGGCACGGCTATAACGCTGTCGCCGTTTCGGCGCCCGACGCGCGACAGCGCGCCGGTCGAGGCCAAGGCCGGCTGCCTCTATCCGCAAAACGCGCGGGCGATGATCGAGGCGCGCTCGCGCGGCTTCGACAACTGCGTCATGTGCGACG
The DNA here is from genome assembly GCA_963729965.1 of uncultured Alphaproteobacteria bacterium. Taxonomy (GTDB): domain Bacteria; phylum Pseudomonadota; class Alphaproteobacteria; order Rhizobiales; family Xanthobacteraceae; genus BOG-931. The sequence goes on along the minus strand of CAVSPX010000014.1, from coordinate 102,290 downwards.
CGCTAGGCAACGTCGCCGAACTGGGCAGCGCCAATATTTTCATGGCGAAGGACGGCGTCGTCTTCACGCCGGTGGCGAACGGGCACCTTCCTAGCGGGCATTACGCGCCGGCGCGTCATCGCGCTGTTGCGGGACGTCGGCGCCACCGTGGTCGAGACCGCGCTGCGCTATTGCGACTTCCAGTCGGCGGACGAGATCTTCTGCACCGGCAATTACAGCAAGGTAACTCCGGTCACCCGCATCGATGATCGCCAGCTGCAGCCGGGCCCGTTTTACCGCAGGGCGCGCGAGCTTTATTGGGACTATGCGCATGACGTGGCGGCCTGACCGCGGCCGGCTGCATCATTCTGTTGTCAGCTTTGCAATCGAGCGGCCGCGGATGTCGTAAACCCGCGCATAGACGATGCCATCGCGCACGATCTGCAGCAGCACGGGCGCGTCGAGCTTCGCGCAGTAGAATTCGCCGAGAGACAGGACGAAGTCAGCTTGCTGCGGACCCGATAGCCTGAACGCTGGACCCAATGCTATCCTGACCGGCGTTTCCGGTCCGCACACCGCCACTTTCCATGGGCCGTCCGGCGGCGTCTCATGGCGTTGCGCCAACAGTGCGATCAGCCCGCGGGACGCCTGCGTCAGCGAAAGTCCCCAATAGTCCAACATGAACAGCGGGCGCGCGCCTTTTGCGCCGCCGACAAGATGGTTGAAATCCGTGTACTCGTAAGGGTGCAGTCCGATCATGTCGACGATCGGCGAGACCGTGCCCGCGACAAGCGCGACAGCACCCGCTGCGATGGCGATGCGGCCATATCCCGCGAGCCGGCGCGCGATCCAGCCGCCGGCCAGTCCGCCAAGCACGGCAATCGGCGGCACGACAAACAACAGATGCCGGATGCCGTTGAAAATATAGGGAAGCGTTATGACCGTCATCAGGATTGGTAGTGAGACGGCCAGCAGAACCGCGAGCTGGGAGGCGCGCCGCCTCGCGTCGGCGGCGTTCCCGGGATTGCAGATCGCGACGGCTGCGCCGGCGAAGCCGCACAGTCCCAGCACGAGCATCAATTCCGGAAGCTGCACCGCAAGCAGCGTCGGCACATAGCTGCGCGGCATGTGCAGAATCGAAGTAGGCTCGCCGTCGAACAGGTCGCGCCATGGGATGACGAAGTCGCGCGAGAAATAATGCGCTGCTCGAAACGGATTGAGCGGCGCGGCGACGCCCCAGGGCCAAACCAGACCCATGACCAGGTAGGCGAGAACCGCACCGGGAATAAACGGGAGCAGAAAGCTTGCGCATTCGCCGGTGGTCTGTCTCGGACCGAGCGCCCGTAATCGGAGCGCAACGATCAGCAGGAAGGACAGCAGCGCCTCGATGACCGCGAAGCCGCCAAGGACGCGCGTGCCGACGGCAAGGCCGATCGCGATGCTCAATAGTGCGACTGTGGCCGGGCGCGGCTGCGGATACTGCTCGAACGCGTGCACGATACCGAGCAGGACAAGCAGCATCACCACTGCAAATGGCGCATCCTTGCAGTTGATGAACATGTGTCCGTAGAACAGCGGGCAGGTGGCGAGAAGTGTGAGCGCTATCAAACCGGCGAGCGGCCCGCCCAGCTGCCGTGTCAGCCGCCATACGGTGAACAGCCCGACAAGGCCGACGGCCGCGCCAAGGAGCCGTCTGGTCGCCCAGGGGTCGAACGGCAGGATTTTCGACGCCAGCGCGGCGACAAGGTCAAAGCCGCCGCCGTACATGTACAGATTGTCGAACGAGAACGCTCGCCTATCGGTGAAGCCCGACGAGTACAGCGACACCAGCAGGTGGCCGTAATGGGACTGGACCCAGTCATCCCAGCCCAGGCCGTAATCCTGGAACGTCACTGCAGCAATCAACGCGATGGCCGCAAGGATCGCGACCGCACACGTATCCGGCCATCGCCACGCCAGCCCGCTGTGAGCCTTGGCAAAGTCGGCGCGCGGCGACCTGACACTTGTTGCCGGTGTTTGCACGATTAGTCCCGGTTCGACCCCTGGCACCCGCGGCGTCGGGTTCTACAGTGCCGCATCGCCGGAGCCCTGGCGGTCGAATACTGCGGACATCGCGAGGCGAAAAGTAAAAAGGCGGGACCAGGGCCCCGCCTTTACACGCATTGCGACGTGGGCAACGCTACTTCGTCGCCGCCTCGTACATCTCGGCAACGTAGTCCCAATTGACCAGGTGGTCGAGGAATGCCTTGAGGTAATCGGGCCGCCGGTTGCGATAATCGATGTAGTAGGAGTGCTCCCAAACGTCACAGCCAAGGATCGGCTTGCCGCCGTGGACGAGCGGGTTCTCGCCGTTCGCCGTCTTCGAGACGACGATTTTTCCGTCCTTGACCGCGAGCCAGCACCATCCGGAGCCGAACTGAGTAGCGCCGGCCTGAGCGAATTCCTCTTTGACCTTGGCGAGCGGGCCGATATCGGCGGTAAGCACCTTTTCGAGCTTGCCCGGGAGCTTGTCGCCGCCGCCGTCCTTCTTCATCCATTTCCAGAACTGGATGTGGTTGTAGTGCTGGGCGGCGTTGTTGAATAGCCCGGGATTCTTGCCGAACGTTCCTTTGAGGAACTTCCTCAACCGGTTTGTTCTCCCACTCGGTGCCCTTGGCCAGATTGTTGCCATTGGTCACGTAGGCCTGGTGGTGCTTGTCGTGGTGATATTCGAGCGTTTCGCGCGACATATACGGGGCTAACGCGTCGTACGGATAGGGCAGTTCGGGCAGTGTGAATGCCATTGGTCTACTCCTTAATGTGACGGGCGAATCCTAAATGCGAGGCCGGACCGGGCGCGGCTTTCGCGGGAAAACCGCCCGGATGGAAGAAAGGTTCCTTTAAATAGGCCCAATAAAGGGGCTTCGGCAACGCCCGTGAGCGGCATGCGACGCTGCCGCCATTGCAGACAGGGTTAACGCGCCTGCTGCTCGTCCGCCGGTAACCACGGAAGCGCCCGATATTGCTGCATTAACAATGCATTAGGCATGCATGGAGAGCACGGTCGCGACTTCTTCAGGGCCGGCTCCAGCGCCAATGAAGCAACCAAAAGCCATCGTTCTGTTTGGTCTTGGGAATTAAAGCTTGCGCGGGTTTTGGATGGCGGCCAAAATGGCGCGAAAAAGTGGCCGCCGCGCGTTAGTTCGGCGACCAGGGGACGCGTTTTATGTATGCGTTTTTGTTGACGCTCGGCGCCGTCGTCATCGCGGCTGGATTGGGCCTGATCGCATCGGGCTTTTCCTTCAGCCAGCATGCCTTCGACGCGACCAACGTCACCCCCGGCATCGTCGCTATTACGGGCGGCTGTATTCTCATCGGACTTGCGTTGGTCGTACGGGCTCTGTTGCGGGTGGAGCACGCACTGATGCTGCGGCCGGTGGCACGCCCCATGCCGCTCGGCGAGGCTGCAGGCTTGTCGGCACCGCCAGCGCAGGTGCCATCGCCGGCCAAGCCGAAAGTGGTGCCGCCGCCCACGCCTATCCCAGCAGACGTAGGGCCTGCGGCATTGGAACAGGCGCCGGCGGCTGTTCGCATCCCGGCGCTGGAAGGCACGCCGATGGTCGAAGACAGCGGCGTGTCGCTGTTGCCAAACGGGCCGCTTCGTGCCGAAGAAGTAGGTGTCCAGGTGACCCACGCGGTGTCTCCGCGCCTCAATGGCGCTGGTCATTCCAAGACCGCACAGCGCGTCGCAGTGAGCACGGCTCCCGCAGCCCGCCGGCCACAACAGCCGAAAGGCTCGATGTTCAATTCGCTCTGGCCAAAGGCGCAACGCGGCGCACTGGAGGTTCCTCAGGCTCCGGCTCTCCAGACCGTCCCGTCGCCTCCGGCGGCGGCGCCCCCGGCGCTTGAAGCAATGCCGCAGGTTCCAGCGCCGCAAGCCATACCCACGCCTCAAGAGGCGGCGGCGGCAGCGGTATCGATCCTCAAGTCGGGCGTCGTCGAGGGGATGGCCTATACGTTGTACTCGGACGGCTCGATCGAGGCCCAGCTGTCTGGCGGGACACTCCGCTTCGGCTCGATCACCGAATTGCGCAACCACATCGAACAGAACAGCTGACTTGGCTGGCGGCTCAGACTTGGGGGTGACGCCGCCGGCCCTTCGAAACCTCGAGCGGTGGGCTGTGCCCAATAGTAGAGCAGGCCGTTGAACTACAGCACTGGCGGCGAAGTCTTGCCGGTTTATTGCTTTTATTGGCGGTGTGTAATATAAAACTATCAATTGTCTGTAGTTTTCGCAGTCAAGCTTTTGCGGCGCGGGGCGGCCCAAGTTTAGACAGCGTATGCCGTCGCGATCGATCCGCAGCAGGGGGATCACGTGCATGGCCGAAAATTCCGGTGACGGCAGCTACATCGAGCTGACAGCGCAAATCGTGTCCGCTTACGTGGGCAATAATTCCGTTCCCAGTGCGGAAATCGCAAGCTTGATCGGACAAGTGCACGCCGCGTTGAAGCGTGTCTCCGGAGGGCAGGCGACGACGCTCGCCGAACCGGCCAAACCGGCAGTGTCGGTCAAGCGCTCGATCAATCCTGATTTTCTCGTCTGTCTGGAAGACGGAAAGAAATTCAAATCGCTCAAGCGGCACCTGCGCACGCAGTACAACATGACGCCGGAGCAATATCGGGAAAAGTGGGGCTTGCCGGCCGATTATCCGATGGTCGCGCCCAATTATGCGGTCGCGCGCTCGCAGCTTGCCAAGCAGATGGGGCTCGGTCAGCAGCGTCGCCGCCGTAAATAGCGGCCGCCCCTGTATATCGGAGTTTTTAGACCGAAGCGCTCGCCAGTGCCGCGTTAGCGTCGCGGCGGATGCGTTCCACCATCGAACGAAAACCGTTGGAGCGCTGCGGCGTGAGATGCTCGCGCAGACCCATGCGCTCGAACAGCGCGATCGCATCGACGGCAAGAATGTCTTTCGCGGTCCTGCCGGAGAATATCGCGAACAACACCGCGATCAGTCCGCGCACCAGATGGGCATCGCTGTCGCCGAGGAAATTCAGCACCGGCCCATCTGCGCCATTCGGGCGCACATCGGTTTCGAGCCACACCTGGCTCGCGCAGCCTTGCACCTTGTTGGCATCGTTATGCGCTGACGGCGCAAGCGGCGTCAGTTCCCGCCCGAGTTCGATCAGGTAGCGGTAGCGGTCGTCCCAATCGTCGAGGACTTCAAAATTGTCGATGATTTCTGCGATATCAGCCATCGTTCAGGCGTCCACGTCCCGACCCTATATAGGATGACGCATGGCCGCGGTCGATGTTGTCGCAACGGATTATCGGCGCCTTCCGCGGCGACCGACACGACATGGAGGTCGGCCAAAGGCTGGTGCTGGTGGAGGGGAGAGGCTAGCCGCATCTATTCACGAGGTCGTCGGTTTTTGAGTTCGGTTAAAGGGAGGCGCGTTTTGCGCTTCGTCTTTTTCACCGCGAGTTGGATGGGACTTGGTTTAACGCGTTGCAGGTTGTCAGGATGGGTTCAACGGGGGCGCTGGTAGCCCCAGCTGTCACGGCGCGGCAGGAAGGATTGTCGTGGCGAGCAGCCGGAACAGTACGGCGTCGGGACAAGCGGCGGCGAAGGCGAGGCGGATCCGAGATGCGGTTTCGATGACGCGAGCACCGAGCTTGAGAAGGCGCTGGCGGATGGTGGCAAACTCGGCGGTTGCCAGCGCGTGCGTCTTGGGGATTGCGTTGCGCACGGTCAACATCAGCCAATAGGCGGCAGTATGCAGGATCAGTCGCATCTGATTGGCGAGCGGCGAGCGGCAGCTGGTTCGGTCAGAGGCGAGTTGACGCTTGTGCATCTTGATCAGGTTCTCGGCCTGGCCCCTGGCACAGTAGAGGATGTCGTAGATGTGCTCGGCCGAGCCGGCAACGAGGCTGGTAACGACGAAGCGGATGTCGAGGCCGAGCGTGGTGGCCTCGATGCGGGCACAGACGCGCCGCGCCGCGGTCCAGGACTTGGCTTGATACTGCGTTTCGGCATAGCCGCGCAGGATCGGCGCCGCGGTGAGCGCGCGACGGGTGCGGATGTCATCGGCGGCGATGTCGACGGCACGGTCGAGTACAGTATTACCGGCCAGGCCGAAAACGAAGTCGATGGTGTTTTTCTCGCAGAAATCCATGACTTCCGGCCGGCCGTAATGACTGTCGCCACGGATGGTGATCCGCGTGTTCGGCCAGTGCCGGCGGATACGCCGCAAAAGGCGCCGCAGATGCGCGGCGACTTCCTTGCCCGATGGCGTCTTGCCGGGTCGCAAAATGACCGCGACCGGCCGGCTGGTGGCGGTGTCATAGATGTGGATCGGCAGGAAGCAGCGCTCATCATAATGAGCGTTGAACAGCGAAAGCTGCTGATGCCCGTGCACCACGTCGAGCGTATCGTCGATGTCCAGCGTAACCGCAGCCGGCGGCGCCGTATAGCTGGCGCAATACAGATCGACCATGACTTGGCTCAGCCGAATAATCTCACACAGCGTCGGTGCATTCTCCCAGCGCGATACGGTCGGCTGCGAGCACAGGTCTGCTCCGCTGTCCGGCAATCGTCCGCACGCAACCTTGAAAGCCGGGTCAGCACGCAAATAATCGAGATCGTTGGCGTCCTCATAGCCACACGCAATGGCGAGAATGCGCGCCCGCAAAATGTCCGAAAGCGTGTGGATGGTTCGTGTCGGATCGCGCCGATCCGCGATCGCCGCCGCCAGCTTGTCGGCGATCATCAGATTGCGTTCCGCCTGAGCCAGAAGCATGACGCCGCCGTCGGAACTGATGCGGCCGCCATCAAACGCAGCGCTGATCTTCTTCTTGCAAACGGCTGGAAATGCGAAGGGCAGAGTCGTATCGTCGGTCATGGCGGGCGAGGCGTTGCGGTGAGTGAGCGCCGGATTGGCTTCGACAACCGAATCCTACGCTGCTTCAACCAATTACGCCACGCTCGCCAGCCTCATCAAATCACCCTCATGAATTAGATGGGCTAGATGGCTTTTCGCAGCGGCGGTCCGCGCCAGGCCGGCTCGACGTCGGCGGGCGTCAGCGTGTTCTCCGAAGAGGCGCGCTGCAGGGACGGAGCCGCAGGTTCCGGCTTGGTTTCAGTCGCTGCAGGTGTGGCCGCGTCATGCGACGCCAGTGCCTCGCTCAACAGTTCGTAAAGCATCTTGGCGCCGGCCTGCGCCCGGTAGCCAATTGTCGTCGCGAGTTGCGAACCGACCGCGCAAGCGTTCGGCTCGCGGCCGCAGAAACCCTTCACATCTTGTACGGTTGCCGATGCCGCGGAAATCGCGGCGGAGGCATTGACTTCATCGCCTGCCGGCGCCCGCTGCGTGCCGCCGGTCGGCAGCAGAACCAGTACGACGCCAAGCCAGAACGCCATTCGCAGCAAGAACAGCATGAAGCGCACATCCCCCGCGGCACGTGTTGCCGCCACGCGACGCACGCTAACAGGCAGCATTGAAATCCGCGTTCGCTGGGTTGGTCTGTTTTGGCCCATAATTGAACAGAATAAGCCGCAAATTTTCGAGCAATTTGATAAAAATCGGAACGAAAAATTATTTACCTAAAATTTGAGCGAACGACGAAAAGCCGACGGCTGCTTCGAAACAGCGGTGCAATACCACCCGCCAGCATGCGGCCGCGGCGCCATCGCACGCCATGCGAGCCAGTGCCACGTGGTGGCCAAGTGCCGAACGGCAACGGCCCATTCACCATGTCGGATGAAAGCGCCGTCGCGCCGCGCGAGCAAAGGCCGACAGCGGCGTCTCGCCTCGGCCCGCGGGCGCCGCCTTAGTGTTCGCTTAAGCGTGCTCTGACACGATCAACGCCACACAAAAAGGGGAGCGCGTCTGCATGGACGGACGTGCGAAGGGCAAGTGGGCGTCTTCGCGTCAATCCGAGACTATGTCGAGACGCTGGTGCACCCCTCGGCACTGCACGATGCCTTGACGACCGCGCGTCATCGCGCCTTCATCATGCCGCGGCTCCTCGGCAGCATCGCCGCGCTGGCACTGTTCCCACTTTATCTCCTCGCCCGCGGCGCGCCGAACGGACTCGAACTCCTTGTTCTTGCGTGGCTCGTTGCGCCCATCCTGATCGCCTATTTCCTGTCGCGAACGGGCCGCTACGAGAGCGCGCACATGCTGTCGGCTCTGGCGCTGACCGGGTTGGTGACCATGGTCTCGGCGTTGAGCGGCGGCATCGAATCGTTCGCGGCCATCTGGCTCGCGGTTGTGCCGCTCGAAGCTGCGCTTTCGGCGTCGCGTCGCGTCGTCGCCATTGCCTCGACGTTAGCGCTGGCTGCCGCGGGGCTGCTGGCGCTGCTGGGCGTGATGCATCTGTTGCCGCCGCTGCCGGCGATCGATCAGGCGCCACTCGTCGCGCTCGGCATTGTCTCGGCGACGCTTTACGCGACAGGTCTGGCGCTCGGCGCGGAAGGAATGACGCGCACCAGTTCGCTCCTGCTCGACGCCGAGGAAGAGCGCTACCGGCTCTTGGCGCAAAACATGACTGACGTGATCACGCGGCACGGGCGCGACGGTGCCGTGCTGTTCGTTTCACCGGCCGCCGATACGATGTTTGGCGTGCCGGCTGGAAGCTTGCTCGGCCACGGCTTGTTCGAGCGCGTCCACGTCGCCGACCGCCCGGCCTATCTGACGGCGATTGGCGATGCCGCGGCGCTTGCTGAAAGCCGGTCCGTCGAGTTCCGCGTCCGTCGCGACACTGCGGGCCCTTCGGCCCGTATCGGACCGCAATTTGTCTGGATCGAGATGCTGTGCCGGCCACTCGAACAGCCGACCCCGAGCGTTGGCAATGGGCCGTGCCGGGAAGTTGTCGCCGTGCTGCGAGACGTGAATCGGCGCAAGCAGCACGAAGCAGCAATCGAGCAGGCGTGCGCCGATGCGGAGCGCGCCGACGCGCGCAAGAGCCGCTTTCTCGCCACGATGAGCCACGAGCTGCGAACGCCGCTCAACGCCATCATCGGCTTTTCGGAAATGCTGACGAAAGAATCGGTGCTGGTACTCGACCAGAAGCGCCGCGGCGAATATGCGGCCCTCATCAACGAGTCGGGCCACCACTTGCTGTCGGTCGTCAATGGCATTCTCGACATGTCGAAAATCGAGACCGACAATTTCGAGATCACGGCGGAGCCGTTCGCCCCGGCGCAGGTTCTCGCGGCATGCTGCGAGATCGTTGCGCTGCGCGCGCGTGAAGCTGGCGTCGAGATCGAGAAAACTGTCAGTAACGATCTTCCTGAGATGATTGCCGACAAACGCGCTCTCAATCAGATCCTGCTCAATCTCTTGTCGAACGCCATCCGGTTCAGCGATCGCGGCGGCAAGGTTGCGATCTCAGCGCGGGCCGATGCAGGGTCGATTGTCATTACGGTCCAGGATAACGGCGTCGGCATCAGCGAGGGCGATTTGCAACGCGTCGGCGAGCCGTATTTTCAGGCCCGCGCCTCCTACGAACGCCGCCATGGCGGCACCGGTCTTGGGCTGTCCATCGTCAAGGGGCTGGTGCGGCTGCATGGCGGCGAGGTGTCCATTCGCAGCCGGGTCGGCGAGGGCACGCGCGTGACGGTATGGCTGCCACTCGATTGCGAGCGAGCGCGTTTGGCCGACAGTTCAGTGGCGCCGGGCGGCCATGAAACCGACAATCTTATTACAAATCTCGCGCGCCCAGTGGCCGAAGCTACTGCTACGCCCGTTGCGGGCCCGCCGGCCGCAAGGGGGATGCTGCCGGCGCACAGCGAAATAGTGGTGAAGAAAAGTGCCTAAGCGTCGCAACGAAAGCCGCGGAGTAGCCGCTAGCGCCGCAATGCTCGCCGGTTCAGTAATGTTCCTGGTATGGGCGAAGGCGACGCGCCGGCCTGTCGATACGTTTGCGCTGCTGGCCGCGCTTGCCACTTGCGTCATCATTGCCGTCAATGCGCTGTTTCTGCAGTCCGGCTCGCTGCCGAGGCCGTTCAGTCTGGCCGCGCCGGCACCGGCGAATACCGTCCCAGTCCGCCACGAAGTTACACAAATCCCGAAGCCGCTGCCGGTCAGCCATACTGTCGAAGTCCTGCGTTCGCCGCAGGCCCCCCCGGGGCGGCGCAACGATCCGATCGGACAGCTCATCGGCATGTCATCGCGCATCGTGGCTGTGCAGAAGGCTCTAACCAATTACGGCTACGGCCAGATCAAGCCGACCGGTGTAATCGACCGGCCGACAAGTGCCGCCATCGCGCGCTTCGAACGCGAGCATAACATGCCGGTTACTGGACGCGTGTCAGACCGTCTGGTGAGCGATCTAGCCGTCTTGATCGGTCATCCTCTCGACTGACGCGCTGATTTGCGGTCGGCCGCGCGGCGAGTCATATCTCGCACTCCATCGTTGTGAGTTTGGCCATGCGCCTTAAATCCGCGCTCTGGGTCGCCGCCTATATACGCCGGTGTCAAGTCGAGGGCGTCTTTGCTGTGCTGCGCAGACGCGGCGCGGAGGAGGCGGGCGCCATATTCGTGCGCATCAGCAGGCTCGATGGCACCTCGGACTTGTTCGGACCGGCTCCGCAAAGCGCGTTCGACGCGGCACCGTCCGCGGCGCGCGCCTTCACTCCAAGCCTCGACCAGCAGCCGGCGCCCGATGCTACGGTCGACGCCTATCTGACGCGCGAGATCAAATTCGATCCGGATATCTGGATTGTCGAAGTCGAGGATCGCGGGGGATGTAATTTCCTCGATATCGTGGCGGGATGACGGAGCCGTCGTTCAGGATGCATCGCGCCGTTCGGTTTCGCGCAGCGGCAGCGGTGCGCGCCGAATCTGAGAGGCAAGCTGCGCGCGCGGCCTGTCGTGAGGCGGCAATGACCGTTGCGGCAGTGGGGCGCGTTCGCCTTTGCCGATATCAAGCGCCCGCCACACTTCGACCAGATCAAGCGCCGCTTCAAGGTGCATCTCTTCATAAAGCGCCGCCAGTGCGTGGACGCGCTCTACCGAGTGACCGATCGCGGTGTTGACGAACAGCAGGATGCGGTGCAGTTGGTCGCGCGACACGCCAAGCGCTTTGGCGGCTACGACGATCGGTTCGCCGAGCTCATCGCCCGCAACGCGCCGCGCTTGTTCGCGTGAAATGACAAGGGCGCGCGAGAGTTCGCGGGCGAACTCCTCATGCTTGCGGGCAAGCACGGCAGCTTCGAGCCTGCGGCCGACTGCAGGGTTGTGGGTGACGCCGCGGCGGCCAGTCGGGGCGGGCGCGACGATGTGAAGGTTGAGCAGGATCAGCCGCCGCTCTTGCGCGCCAGCGGTGAAAAAAAGCTCGTTAAGTTCGCCGGAAAGGTCGACGTCCATTGTGCCGTGCCAAGTGGTTTGCTTGGTGCGATCCGCAGTTCGATCGCCGATAACAGTGACCGTGGACTCCTGTCTGGCGCTGGCGATTGCGCTTGACGTCCGTGGCGGGAGCATCGAACGCAACAATGCCGCGACCTCCGGCAGATCGGCCGCCAGTTTTTGTATGACCGCGGGCGGTGGCGACAGGTGGCGCGCCAGGCGGGCCGCAACGGCGACGCGCGTCGGCACGTCGACGGATTCAAGGAGCCGCAGCGCCAGTTCCGTATAGTGACGGTCCTCGTCGGCCGTGTGCGTCAGCTTCTGCACGTACAGATCGGTGAGGACGCGCAACAGTGTCGGACGCATATCGACGCCGCCGCGCAAACCGATCTCGGTGAAGCCTTGGAGGCTGGAAAGGCTTGGGCTGGGACGGCTCGGCGTTTCCATCGGGCGTGGCCTGATTGCAACAGGTGCAAAGAGATGATCTGCCGTCTAGCCTAAGGTCTCCACGTTAGCGGAGCGTTAACCTTGCATGCCGCTTAATCGGCGATGACGGCGGCATCAGTGGGTTGAATTGAGTTTTGCGGCCGACCGTCAGAGGAAGCTGGCTGGTGGGCAACGTCATCAAATTTCCCGACGACGGGCGCATCGTGCGCTTTGGCCGATCCGACGCGTCGGAGTCCGCGACCATCATCATCCTGCCCGTCATACGCATCGAACGGTACGCCGATTCGATGGTGGACGAGGCCGAACCGCACCCGCCTGCGGACAATGGCGGCCGGCGCCGGGTGAGACGCCGCTAGCGGTCTGATTCTAACATTCGCATCCCATTTCGGCACCCTCTCATGCGAATGTTAGAATCAAAGGACCACTAGCAAATATAAATGCTAGTGGAGCCTTGGATTTGACATTCGCTTCACGAGTTCGCGGCCCGGTGCGTAGCGAATGTCAAATCCGCTCCACTAGGACGTCCGCTGATGCGATGCCGCTGCGCGCCCGAAGCTGCCGCAAGATCGCACGACCGCTTCTGATCTTGATTGGGCTCGGCGCTCTCGCGGGCTGCAGCAGTCTTGGCGATTACGGCAGGGTGGACCCGGGACTGGTCACCGACGGCATTCACGATTGGGTCGGGCGCGACGCTGCAAGGCACGCCGGATTGCCGCCGTCGGCCGACAGACTGACCGAAGACGAGCGCATGCTGCGCGACCTGGCGTTCCCGTTGATCGAACCGCCGTATGAGCGCCAGCGTTGGGACGCGGTGATCTATGAATACGGCATCGATCGTCTGATGCGGGGCGATGTGTGGGTCTACGACCGGACGGCCTATTACAAGCACCTGATGGAGAGGTGGGATCGTTCGCCGTCGGCGCGCTACAACCAGCTCTCGGATGACATCCGCAAAGACACCGTGCGCATCGATCCGTTTTTTGTCGTGGCGCGCCGCGTCGCCGACATGGATGGCCGCCGTCTCGCCAGTATGAAAGCGGTCGCCGATCTCAGTCCGGCTGAACGCGCCAACGCCAAGGCGCGTATCGCCGAAAACGGTCTCGTCATCGCCTGGGTGCAGCACTCTCTGGCCGAGCGGTGCGCCAGCTACCGGTTTGCGCTCGAACATCTCGCCATCGCCGAGCCCGAACGCGAAGCCGGCGATGTCGACCTGAATCTCACGCAGCTGCAGCAGCGGATCGCAAATTACAATCTGGTGGCGCCGCCGCGTTTCGCCGCCGCGTCCGTTGTGCTGGCGCAGACTCCCGCGGCCGCACCGCGCTAGCCTATTGCTCCGGCTCGCTGTGACATTGCGCAGCGGCAAGCGCCTGGCGCGCCATCGGCATGAAGCTCGGCGCCGGCGCCAGTGCGCGCAGCACGATCAGACCGGTCGTGGTCGGTGAATCGATAATCAGCCGATCGGCGGCGGTCACGTCTTCTTCTTCCGGTACCTGCGCGTGCTGCGCCGGCGTCATCAGGTCGAGTTCGATCGCGCGCTTGCCGGCGGCGCGATCGTTGATGGCGTAATAGGCGACACTGTTGCGAGTATAGAAGGTGACCGACGTGTAGGCGTCGCTGAGCGGTGCGTTGAGTTTGATCGTGCCCACGGACAGATCGTAGCGGCAGACCGCCGCGGCAAAAGCCGGATCCATGAACGGCATGATCGAGGATTTTGCGCTCGGGCCGGGCAGGGGCACCATGGTGTTGACCGGAGTCATCGGCAACAGCCGCGAATAGGCGTCCTGCGTCGCTGCCCGCGGCATCGCCAGCACCGTCGCCAGGTGGACGACGCCGCCGAGCAGAATACCGCCGACGAGCCACAGCAGCCAACGGATCATGAGCAGCCCTTTCGCTCGACCGCGGGCATCGGCCCCTCTTTCATCGTCGCGGTGGCGACTCCGATCGGCGTGTCATAGAGGCGCCATACCAGGACAAACCGCTCGATCCCGCCCGTCGGCAGCCAGTTGCCCGGCCGCGCCTGCGGCGCAACCGTGATGGTGAAGCGGCCGTCCACGTCGCGGATGATTTCCTGGCTGGTGAAGCCGTGCCGATCGATCGCATTGGCAACAAGGCCGCCGCCGACATTGTAGAGCGTCACGGTCCAGTAGCGGGCCGGCGGCGTCATGCCGCTCAGCATGAAAGTGCAGCGACCATCGAACTTCTGGCCCTTGTCGTCGGCATGGGCAAAAAACGCAACGCCGTCGCCGATGCCGATCGGCAGTTCGCCGTCGCGCGAGATGCTGGCATGCGCGTAGGGGTCGATCTCTTGCGATCCGCTCTTCGGCCACGCGGTCCAGGCGCCGATGGTCAGTGAGCCGAAGGCAACGCCGCGGGTGAGCGTAGACCAAGTCGCTCCCAACCCGATGACCGCCGCCAACAGGAACGTGAAAAATGATCCGAACAGCAGACGCATGACTGGCCGCGCTTAGTCGCCGCGCGACACCGCCGGTGCCTTCTGGTCAGCGACCGCGGTGATCGTATCCGAACGATCGGTGCCGCCGTTTCCGTCATTATCTTTGCCGGTATCGAGCGCGCCAAGCTGAGCCGGCGGCGAGGCCTGCGCATCAAGTGCGTGGTCTGCGTCTTCGAGAATCTGCTCGAGATGGACGAGCGCGTCAGTGGCCTTGCGGGTGAGCAGGGCAGGGTGCGGTTCGTCCGCGCCTTTGAATGATCCCTCGGCCACGGCCGGGGCATGCTGTGGCGGTGGCAGTCCGGGCAGCGGCCGCAATTCCACGCCTTGATGCGCGTAGGCCATAATGTCGTGCCACGTCATGGCCGGCAGCGATCCACCCACCATGCGTTTGGTTGGCGAGAAATCGTCGTTGCCCATCCACACCGCGCCGACGAAGTTGCCGGTGTAGCCGACGAACCAGCCGTCGCGCCAATCGTTGGTGGTGCCGGTCTTGCCGCAGGTCGGAATGCCATCGAGTTGGGCGCGCTTGCCGGTGCCGTTCTCAACGACCGAATTCATCATCTTGATCATGTCGACCGCAACTTGCGGACTGATCACTTGTCGGGGTTGCGGGCCGTCGCGGTCGAAGCGCCACACCAGCTTGCCTGTACCGGTGCGGACTTCGAGCGCAGCATGCGGCGTGACGGCTTTGCCGAGATTGGGGAAGGTCGCGTAGGCGACTGCGTGCTCAAGCGGTGTCACCGCGTCGGCACCGATCGGCAGCGAGGGCGTATCGGGCAGCGGCGTGACGATGCCCATGTTGCGTGCCGTCTGCACGATCTTGGCGCGGCCGATCTTGGCGTTGCCGTTGCCGAGCGCGATCGAAAGCTTGACCGGAATAACGTTGATCGAGCGGGTCAGCGCATCGATCAAGGTCACCGAACCTGAAAAGCTGCCTTCGTAATTGTGCGGGCACCAATTGCCGATGCACACCGGGGAATCGCTGACAACGGAATTCGGGGTGAATCCGTTGGCGAGCGCGGTGGCGTACACGTAGGGTTTGAACGACGATCCCGGCTGGCGCATGGCGTCGACAGCGCGGTTGAACTGGCTTTCGTCGTAGTTGCGGCCGCCGACCATGGCGTGGACTGCACCGTCCAGGTCCGCGATCACAACCGCGGCCTGGCTGGCGCCATACTCGCGGCCGTGGTCGCGCAGGTTGTCGTCGACGACATGCTCCGCATAACGCTGGAGATTCATGTCGAGCGCGGTGCGCACGACGAAATAGCGGTCGGTGACGGATTTCGGAAAGGTTTCGACGAGCTGACGCATCTCGTCGAACGCCCAATCGAGGTAGTAATTCGGTGCATCGTCTTCGCGGTGATAGATCGGCGTCGCCGGATGGCGGCGCGCGCCGTAGACCTGCCCCTCGGTCATGAAGCCGCCGTTGACGAGGTTGTCGAGCACGACATTGGCGCGGGCGCGTGCCGCGGGTAGGTTGACGAGCGGGGAGTATTTGACCGGCGCCTTGAACATGCCGGCGATCATTGCCGCTTCCGGCAACGTGATGTCGCGTACCGACTTGCCGAAATAATATTCGGTCGCCGCATCGACGCCGAAGGCGCCGCCGCCCAGATAAGCGCGGTCGAGGTAAAGCTTGAGAATTTGGTTCTTGGTCAGATGCGCCTCAAGCCAGCTGGCGAGGAACGCCTCGTTGATCTTGCGGGTGTAGGTCCGGGCGTTGGTCAGGAACAGATTTTTGGCCAGCTGCTGGGTAATGGTCGAGCCGCCCTGCACCACGCCGCCGGCCTGCGCGTTGGTCACCATGGCGCGGAAAGTGCCGAGGAAATCTATGCCGAAATGTTCGTAGAAGCGGCGGTCCTCCGTCGCCAACACGGCTTTGATGAGGATGTCCGGCAT
Source organism: uncultured Alphaproteobacteria bacterium (assembly GCA_963729965.1). Classification (GTDB taxonomy): domain Bacteria; phylum Pseudomonadota; class Alphaproteobacteria; order Rhizobiales; family Xanthobacteraceae; genus BOG-931. The sequence continues at coordinate 86,185 of CAVSPX010000014.1, read as the reverse complement.
TTCGCTAAGCGGGACCGAGTTGTTATGCTTGATGCCGCGACTGCCGATCTTGTTGCCGTAGCGATCGAGAAAGGTGACCGCGAGATCGGATTTCTTCAGCCAGTCGCCTTCGGATGTCTGCCGGTAGGCCGGCACCGACAGCGAAAGCATCAGCAGCAGGGCGCCGGCGCCAAGCGTGGCCAGTTCGTCCAGCGGTTCGACGAGCAGCCAGCGCCGCCAGCCGGAGACATGGAAACGGTCCATCGCCGCGGTAAACCGCTCATAGGCCTCGCGTGCCCACTTGCCGCTGGCGAACACGGCAAAATCGATTCGTGCATCGATATCGAGCAGCACCCGCTTGAGCTTCGGCCGCCACCTGTCTCCCGGATCGGGGAACATGTCCGTCACGATTGCACGCTCCGGGAAAGGGCCTCGCCCGCTCGATTTGCCTGTTGCTGCGACCGCGACTCGGCCGCCCGTACCATTGCCGGTAAAACGGAGGCGCGACAACGTTTAGCCGACATGGTGCCGACGGCCAATGCCGCGCCAATCACAAGGTGAATAGAAATTGGGGGCAAATTTGGCTTAAACATCCTCGACCGCGAAAAAGTGCTGGCGCCCAGAATCGCTGCTGCGAGCGCGGGATGCCCGATCTTCCTGGAGAACATTATGGCAACTGACCACCGTCGCCCCGGTTCCGCCGATAAGGTGCCGTTCTGGCAGCGCAAGTCATTGGAGGAAATGACGGATTCGGAGTGGGAAAGCCTTTGCGACGGCTGCGGCAAGTGCTGCCTCAACAAGCTCGAAGAGGAGGGCACAGACCGGACGTACTACACCGACGTCGGCTGCAGGCTGCTAGACGGCCAGACCTGCCGGTGCCGCGACTATGAGCACCGCTTGAAGGAGGTGGATGACTGTGTGCGCCTCACGCCGGAGACGCTCAAGACCATCACCTGGCTGCCACCGTCGTGCGCCTACGTGCTCATTGCCAACGGCAAGGACCTTTATTGGTGGCACCCACTGGTGTCTGGCGACCCGGAGACGGTGCATGCCGCGGGCGTCTCCGTGCGCGGCCGCATCCACGCCAGCGAGGCCCAAGTTCCCGACGATATGCTCGAGGACTACATCGTCAGCTGGCCGCTCAAGCTGCCGAAGCGGGCCCGGCAAGCGCCTTGAAACCGGGGCAAGTCTAAATCAAACCGCGCGATTTCGCGTAAATCGATGCAACCTTTACAATGGGCACCCCTGCTCTGCGGGTGAAGCGGTTGCTTTGCCGTGCGGTGCGGGCCAAGTGGTGCGGGTCGCCCGCGAGCGCCGCTCGGGGGCTTTATTGTTTAGGAAGATGTACGTTCTCCGCTGATGACGAGCGAATCGACCTCCCAGGATGTCTTGACGGCCGGCGCGGATGTTGCGCTCGGCGATGCGCCGAGTTCGCAGGCGTTATCGCCGGCTCGGCGGGCTGCCGCGTCGCACGCATCCGCTGCCGAACAGCCAGCCGCACCGGCGCTCGATCACGCCACCATCCGCACCATCGTCGCCGGCATCATGCTGGCGATGTTTCTGTCCGCGCTGGAACAGACCATCGTCGCGCCGGCGCTGCCCGCGATCGGCAAGAGTCTTGGCAATGTCGACGATTTATCCTGGGTGATCACGTCATACTTGCTGGCGCTGACCGCGACGACGCCGCTGTTCGGCAAGCTGTCCGATATTTACGGCCGGCGCGCCGTGCTGCTGCTGGCCATCGGCATATTCGTGCTCGGCTCGATCGCCTGCGCACTAGCGCCGACGATCTGGCTGCTGGTCTTGGCGCGCGGACTGCAGGGTATCGGCGGCGGCGGCTTGCTGCCGATCGCCCAAACCATCATTGCCGATCTCTTGTCGCCGCGTGAACGCCCGATCATTCAGGGGCGCACCTCGATCATGTTCATGAGTGCCAGCATCCTTGGCCCGGTGCTCGGCGGGTTCCTTACCGATCACCTGCACTGGTCGTTTATTTTTTGGATCAATGTGCCGCTCGGGGCGGTGGCGCTGGTGATGACCGAGCGGGCGCTACGCCGGCTGCCGCGCAACGACCGGCCGCATCGTCTCGACGTGATCGGAGCCGTACTGATGGTCGGTGCCGCGCTGGCTCTTATGCTCGCGCTCAGCCTCGGCGGCAGCCATGATTCGTGGACGTCGTGGCGGATCGTGACGCTGTTCGCTTCCTCCGCTGCATTGTGGGTGCTGTTCGCGCTGCGGCTGCTCACCGCGCGCGAGCCGTTTATTCCGCTTGCGATCTTGCACGGCCGCGTGACCAGCACCATCACGATCTCGGCATTTTTCTCGATCGGCACCGTCATCGGCGTCACCATCTACATGCCGCTCTATTGCCAGACCGTGCTGGGTGCGTCCGCCAGCATCTCCGGCCTGGCATTGATCGCCTACATGGGAGGCGCAACGCTCGGTTCGCTCGTGTCGACCCGCTTCATCGTTCGCATCAAGCACTACATGCGTGTGCCGATCGGCGGGCTGATCGTCGCCGTGCTTGTGCTCGGCGTGCTGGCGACCAATCCGGCGCAGCACAGTCTCACCGAGGTCGTGGCGCTATTGTTCGTGCTCGGTCTCGGACTTGGTCCGATGTACCCGGTCAGCACGATTGTCATGCAAAACACCGTCAAGCCGCATCAGCTCGGTACCGCAACCGGCACGCTGAATTTCTTTCGCACCCTGGGCGGTGCCATTGTCGTCGCCATCTTCGGCGCCATCGTGCTGAGCGGGATGGGGCAGGGGTCGCCTGCGGCGACGCTCGACACGCTGGCGGCGGCGCATAGCCCTCTCGCAACCTCGTTCCACTGGGTCTTTATTGCGGCGGCGGTCTGCCTCGGCATCTCGTGCGCTTGCGTCCTCCTGGTTGAGGAACAGCCGTTGCACGGGCCGCTGCGCACGGCCAAGGAACGCGCCGCCGAGTAGCCGCCCGCATGGCTGATCCGCACAGGGTGTCTTGCGCCGGGGCAAACGCGGCGCAAAGCTAAGCCGATTTTGCCCCGGGGGCGCGGCGAGTGTCGGTTACAGCACCAGATCGGTCGGCCGGAACGGCCCCGGGATCGCCACAGCAGCCCGCAGACGACAGCGCCACAGCGCCCCCCGCCGAGCGCAAGCTCGGCCGGCGGGAGGTCATCGCCATCATCGGCGGACTGGCGCTGGCGATGTTTCTCAGCGCACTCAACCAGACCGTCGTGGCGACCGCGTTGCCGACCATCGGCCGCGCCTTCGGCGATTTCGAAAATCTTCCCTGGGTGATGATCGCCTATCTGCTGACGTCGACCGTGGTGGCGCCGCTCTACGGCAAGCTCAGTGACATCTACGGCCGCCGCGGCATGATGTTGGTGGCGCTCGGTGTGTTCATGGCCGGCTCGGCGGCGAGCGCCGCGGCGCCGAGCATGCTGATGCTGATCCTCGGCCGTGGCCTGCAAGGCATCGGCGGCGGCGGCATCGTGCCGCTGGCGCAATCGATCATCGCCGACGCGGTGCCGCCGCGCGAGCGCGGCTATTACCAAGCCTATACCGGTTCGGTCTGGATCATCGCCGGCGGCGTCGGCCCGGTGCTCGGCGGCGTTATCGCGGAACACCTGCACTGGTCGATGATCTTCTGGCTCAACGTGCCGCTGGCGCTCGCGGCCGCCTTTCTGTCCCATCGCCAGCTTCGGCTGGTTCCGGTGCATGAGCGTGCGCACAAAATCGACATCGCCGGCGCCATGCTGATGATGGCGGCCGCAATTGCGCTGCTGCTGGCCCTGACCTGGGGCGGCACGCGATTTCCCTGGTTCTCGCAGCAGATCGATCTTTTGCTGGCCGCAGCGGTGCTGCTGACCGCGGTATTTATCTGGTGGGTCTTGAGCGCTCGCGAGCCTTTTCTGCCGCTTGCGATCATGAAAAATCCGGTCATGCGCGCCGGCAGCCTGACCTCTGCTTGTTCGCAAGGCGTCGCCATTGGGCTCACGATCTACGTGCCGATCTATTACGAACTGGTGCACGGCCTGTCGGCAGCCGACTCGGGCGTCGCGCTGATCCCGATCGTGATCATGACGACGCCCGGTTCGTTTCTGTCGGGGCGATGCATGCTCCATCTCGATCGCTACAAGTGGGCGCCGTTGGTCATGCTCAGTATCGCGACGCTTGCGGTGGCGTTCCTGGTGTTCGATCCGCTGGCGCCGGTTTGGGTCGTGGCGCTTATCACCGGGCTGGTCGGCATGGGGACCGGGAGTTCGTACCCGGTGGTGACCGTCTCGATTCAGAACGCGGTCCCCCATCGCCAGATCGGCATCGCCATGGGAGCGATGAATTTCTTCCGGGCGCTTGCCAGCTCCTTCGTGGTCGCGGTCATGGGCGCCATCATGCTCACGCATCTCGGCACGGCGCCGCAGCGCGGCAGTGTCTCGTCGCCGGTCGTCAGTGTCGCCCACAGTGTCACGGTCGATCACCTTGCGCGCACTTTCAGCCACATCTTTGCGGTCGCGGTTTTCTTCCTGATCGTCGGAATTATTTCGCTGATCTTCATGGAAGAACGGCCGCTGCGCACCACCGTGCTGGCGGCGCCGACTGGACGCGAGGCTGCGGCTGACCCCGCCGAGTGATCTTGCGACATTGAATTGGCTGCGGCGCCGCCGCAGCAAAAATCCTCACGCCTTCCGCAGCAGCGGCCACAAGCCGTCGAGTGACGGCTGAGTGCCGAGCGTGCTGAGCATTGCATAGAGCTTTTCCGCGGCCGCCTGGTCGATGGCCCGTGCGGCGCAGACATCGAATTTCGCCTTGATCTGCGCCGCGGTCATCGGCGACTTGACCGATCCGCTTGGATAGAATTTGGCCCGTTCGATCTTGCGGCCATCATTGAGGGTGATCGTTACCTTGGCGGGTGAGTCGTTGAGCAGTTCGGCATATTCTTGATAGGTCGTCACGGAAACTTTTTGCGCCGCGTCGCGCACCGCTTCATCCTGCAACGCTTGTTCGGTGAAGGCCGCCAGCAGCGGGGCGCCATGCACCAAGCTGTAGGCAGCAAGATAGGGAGCGCTGAATTTGGCGGCCTCGACCGTTTTCGGGTAGCGGTCGGTGATATGTCCGGCCGCCCACTTGGTGATCGCGACGTCGACATGCGCGATGTCGCCAACGCTTACGCTGTCGCGCAGTTCCAGAGTGGCGTCGATAGCGGTGTGCCCAAGTCCGCCGCACGGATAGGGCTTGATGCTGTAGCCGTAATCCACGAGGTCATAGCTCTTGCCCAGACTGGCAAAGGGCTCAAGTGACAACGGCAGGCCGCGTGCAAAGCTGGCGTAGTAGCCGTTCTTCCCTTCGAGCGCCTTCTCGTTCGCGGTAAATCCATGCGCACCGAGCGCCGCGGCGAGTATGCCGTCATGCGCAGCGTGACCGGCATGCAGCGGCTTGGTCATGGTGCCGAAATTGACCGACAGACCACTCGCCAGCGAGGTGGTGATGCCGACGACGTCGGGTATTCGCTTGCGGTCGACCTTCATGAGGCGCGCGCAGGCAGCGGCGGCGGCGATGACGCCAATCGTGCCGGTCGAATGCCAGCCGGCGGCGCGCAACACCAGCGGCGCGGCGCGCGTAATGCGTCCGGCGACTTCGGCGGCGATGATGAATGCCGCCAGCATGTCGGCGGATGTCGCGCCGCTCGTCTCCGCGACCGGCAAAATGGCGGGGATGACGCCGGCGATGGTTTGGCCGGCAAAGTAGGTGAAGTCGAAATCCATGTCGTGTCCGGCAACGCCGTTGGCGAGCGCGGCCAGTTGCGGTGCGGCGCGCAACGGACGGCCGACAATCGTCGCCGCCGGGGCGCTCGCGGTAAGCCGGACGACCTCGCCGACGATGTCGGCCGGCGGCAACTGGCTTCCGGCCAGCATGACGCCAACGGTATCGACGAAGGCCGTCCGGGTGCGCTCGATCGCAGCCGGAGGGGCGTCTTTCAGATCAAAGGCAACGATAAAGTCAGCAATGATCTCGCTCATCGGGTGGTTCTGCTCGGAAGTCGCACCGGCAGCCGGAGGTTGCTGTTGCGCAACCGCCACGCTGGGTAATCCGAGAACGCTTGCCGTGCCTGCGCCGAGAAAAGCGCGGCGGTCGACGACATTGAAGTCCTGGTCGGTCGCCATGATGGCTCCTCCGGAATGTTATGGCAGTCCTGGTACCTTGACGCGGATTTTGTAGATGCTGGTGCGCGCGGCGATGTAGAGCGTCTTGCGGTCGGCGTCGCCGAACTCGACGTTGGCGGAAAGCTCCGGCGTCGGGATGGTGCCGATGTGCTTGCCTTCGGGCGTGATGATCCAGACGCCGCCCGGTCCGGTTTCCCAGAGGTTGCCTTTGACATCGACGCGCAGGCCGTCGGTGATGCCGTGTTCCGGATCCTTGTTCATGTCGATCAGCATCCGGCCGTTGCTCAACGTGTCGTCGGGTAGCACGTCATAGCGCTTGACGTAGCGATCGCGGCTGCCGTTGGCGTAGAGAATCTTTTGATCCGGCGAGAAGGCGAGCCCGTTGGTATTGGGGATGTCCTTGATGACCAGCGTGACCCTGCCGTTCTTGAGCATATAGACGCCGTTGAAGTTGAGCTCCTTGCGTGGGTCGCTGGTGGTATGGCGCAGGCCGCCGAAGCCGTCGGTGAAGTAGATCGCGTCGTCTTTCTTCACCACGACGTCGTTGGTGCCGCCGAAACGCTTGCCGTCGTAGCGGTCGGCGAGCACGGTGCGCTTGCCGTCCCATTCGATGCGGTCGATGGAGCGGCCCGCCCAGGTGGCGATGATCAGTCGGCCTTCCTGGTCGAGCGTCAGCCCGTTCGAGCCGATCATCGGAAACTCCTCGAATTTTGGGTCGCGCTTATCCTCGCCGTTGGTCTGCATGAAGCCGACGCGCCAGATGTCCTGGCCGGTATAGCCGCTGTGGTCGAGATAGACCGACACTTTGTCGTCGAGCGGATTCCACATGTAGATGACGTTGGCGGGAATATCGCTGAACAGCAGATAGCCGGCCTCGCCGCGCGGCACCCAAACCGCGCCTTCGGTAAAGCCGAAGCCGGTCTTCACCAGTTCGAGCTTGGCGTCGGGCGCAATCAGCGCGTCGAGCGCGGGGTCGAGCCGCCTGACTGCCACGGAGTTCGGCTGCTGAGCATGCGCGGCTGCAGTCAGCGTCATGACGCAGAGCGCGGCAACGATAATGCGGTTGCGCATGAAACCTCCCCAGATCGTGTGTTTTGCCGCCAAGCGTATCGGCTCGATCGCTGCGGCGAAAGGCCTGACGGGGGCGCTTTTCGTGCGCGTCGCGACGACGTATGCTGGCGGAAAATGGCGGGAGGGACACGTGCATCGCAAATCGATTTTGCTTGTTTCCGTCGTGACGATCGCTGCGGCGTTGACGGGCGCCGCGCCGGTTCCGGCGCGAGCCGACACCACCATCATCGATGACTGGTACAAGGCCAAGCTGCCGGCGCCGCCGCAGCTCAAGCCTGTCACGCTCGATGCCAAGACGACGGCGCTCCTGGTCATGGACTTCACCGTACAGACCTGCACGCAGGCGCGCCGGCCGCGCTGCGCCGCTTCGGTGCCGAAGGTGAAAAAGTTCGTCGAGGCGGCGCGTGCCAAGGGTGCGCTCATCATCTACAGCGTCGCGGTGCCGAAGTCGGTGCCCGGCGATATCCTCAAAGACCTGACGCCGGCGCCGGGCGAGGAGGTGCTGCCGCCGCTTGGGCCCGATAAGTTTATCAACAGCAATCTGGAAAAGACGCTGCATGACAAAGGCATCAAGACCGTGGTGCCGATGGGTACGCAGGCGCAGACCTCGGTGCTGCACACCGGCGGCGAGGCGGCGTTGCGCGGCTTCAAGGTGGTCGTTCCGGTCGATGCCATGTCGGCCGACGATCTATTCCCCGAGCTTTACACCGCTTGGCATCTCGCCAACGCGGCGCGTATCAGCAATCAGGTGACGCTGACCAAGCTCGACATGATCGGGTTTTAGGAGGGCGTTGCACTATTGTCCTGCTTGCTGTTTGAGCGCCGCGAGATCCGCATCGCTGCGGAACGTCATCATCGCGACCTTGCTGGTGCGCGAATAGGGGACGACGACTTCCATGTTGCCGTCTTTTTCGAGCAGCGAGACGTAGCGCGCCTCGGTGCCGCGTGTCGGCAGGTCGAACGTCGCCCATGTATTGGCCGCCGGGTCGTAGCGCATGATCACGTCGGACGTCCAAATATTCAGCCAGGCGTCGTGATGGCTGTCGACGGCGATGTGATACGGCTGCATCACGCCCGGGCCCGGCAACGGCACGAAGCTGGTCTTCAGGCTGTGGATGTCGATTTTCGCGAGGTCGCGGCCCCAGGAGTTGCCGACCCAGAGCACGTCGCCATTCTTGTCGGTGCCCATGCGGCGCGGCCCCTGGTTCCACGGCACCGGCGCATTGAAATCGGGCTCGGAGAATGACGCATAGAACTTGCGGTCCGCGTCAGACATCGCGTCCTCCGGCAAATCAACCGGCGGCAGCTTCATGCCGACCGACTTGCCGGTGGCGCTGACTCCGTGATTGACGGTGTCGATGATCATCTCGGCCCACCAGCCGTTGCCGTCGCGATCGCCGGCGGCGCCGTAGGTAATGCCTTTGCCGTTTGGCGTGCTGAAGACCGGCGATTTGAACGCGGTGAATTTTTCGGTGACGGGATCGAAGCGCAGTGCGCCGTCCGGGGCCGAGACCCAGATCTTGCCCTTGCCGTCCCAATCGACCGTCGTGGCGCCGCCGGTAGGCGACATCCCCTCCGGCGGCAGGAAGGTTTCGATCTTCTCGGTCTTGGGGTCGAGCCGGCACAATGCGCCGCGCCCGACATTGCAGTTGAACCAGATGATGCCGCTCGGATCGCGCGTCATGCCGTGGGTGTTGGCGGCAAGCCCGTTCGACGAGAACACCTTGAACATCTTGACTTTGCCGGTCCTGGCGTCGATGCGGCCGACCGAGGTATCATGGTTGGGCACGTTCGAGGTGAACCAGAGATTGCCGTCGAGGTCCGCCCAGGCGTCGTGCACCAGCGAGCCGCGCCGCGACGGCGTGCCGTTGAGCCAGTCGCTGCCGTCGGTCATCGGTGTTTTGGCCGGTACGGTCATGTCGGCTTCGAGCGGGACATCGTATTCCCTGAACACGACGCGTGCCGTCTCACCGGCCGGCCGGGGCCGCAATACGATCTTGGCGGCGCTTTCGCCGGGGCCGCGCACGCGTGCCAGATAGGCGGCCAGCGCTTTCTGATTATGATCGATTACGCCTTGGGCCTTGTGATTTGCGCCGAGATAGACGCCCGACACGTTGACGTTTTTCATCAGGTCGAGAACCGCGCTCCAGCCCGCCGCGTCGAAGCGGTGTTGCAGCGGATAATTCGGCTGATGGCAACCGGTGCAATTGTTCTCGACGATCTTCTTCAGCAGTGCATCTTCAGGCGTCGCACCGGGCAGCGATGCCATGGCGAGATCGCCCGGCAGTTGCTGAAAATAGTCGCCGGCGAGCGGCGTCAGGGTGAAATTCCGGCGGCTGTTGGCGGCGAGATCGACCGTTCCCTTGGCGGTCGCAAACGACAGCGCCTGCGCCCAGACGCGATAATGCCCGTTCGGCAGCGGCGGAAAGTAATAATGGCCGCTGGCGTCGGAAAACACCGTCGTGGTGATCGTCGCGCCATCGGCCTTAGCCGACACCGTCACGCCGCCCATGGGCGCGCCGGCTGCCGAGGTCACCGCGCCGCTGAGGAGCGCATCCGCGCTTGCCGCCGATACAGAAAAAGCCGCGCCAAGCACCATGGCGCCGAGCGCTGCTGCGTGGACCGTCCTTGAATGCATCATGGCAATGTCCTTTGGGTAATCGTAATTCCGCGTCTCAGTCGGCGCCGGCGTCACTCTTGGTTTTGCGCGGCGGCGGTGCGGTAGGCGCCGGCGGAAGCGTTTTGATGTAGGCGACGATGGCGTCGATCTGCTGCGGCTTGAACTGATACTTGAACCCGGGCATGCGCGGAGTGCCATTAGCAATCACCTCGTGCATGACGTCGGCCTTTCCGCCGAGCGAGTCCTTGGACAGCGCAGGGGCGTAGGTGCCGCTCGTGATCTGCGGGGCGAAATGGCAGACGACGCAGGACTGGTTGGCGAGCCGCTCGCCGAGCTTGACCTGATCGGGCGCTCCGTCCTGAGCGGCCGCGGCCGTTGCGGAAGCAAGGATCGGCAGAGCAACTGCGATCAGCGTATGGCGCACCATGTGGCATCCTCCCAGGCAGCGGCGGTCGTTGCCGCTGCATTTCATCGGCCGTTGTCGGCAGCGGCGAAACCTATTGCGCCGCCTGTTTCTTCAACGCGTCGATCTCGGCCTGGCTGCGCAGCGTCATCACCGCCACCTTGCGGGCGCGGAAATAGGGAAGGGCGACCTCGGTGTCCTGGCCAGGGCGTTCGAGCAGCGAGATGTAACGCGGCTCGGCGCCGCGGGTCGGTAGATCGAATGCGGTCCACGTCCCAGTACTCGGGTCGTAACGCAGGATGCGATCGGCGCCCCACAGGTTGGTCCAGGCGTCGTGATTCTTGTCGACAGCGACGTGGTAGGGCTGTTGCGCGCCCGGCAGCGGCACATAGGTGACCGTCCGAGTACGCGTGTCGATGCGGGCGAGGTTGTCGCCCCATGAATCGCCGACCCAGAGGACGTCGGCGTTCTTGTCGGTGCCCATGCGCCGCGGACCTTCGGCCCACGGCATCGGATTGTTGAAGTCGGGCTGGTTATAGGTCGCGTAGAATTTGCGTTCCTCCGGCGTCAGCAAGGCTTCCTGTGCCTTGACCGGCGCGAGCTTGATCTCGGACACCGCTCCGGTGCGGCCATCGCCGACCCCGATCGTGTCCAGAATCATTTCCGCCCAATAGCCGTTGCCGTCGCGGTCGGCGGCCGTGCCGTAGGTGATGCCGGTTCCGTTGGGGGTCTTGAAGATCTTCGATTTGAACTCGGTGAATTTCTCCGCGACCGGATCGAAGCGCAGTGCGCCGTCCGGCGCCGACGACCAGATGTCGCCCTTGCCGTCGTAGTCGACCGTCGCGGCGCCGCCGGTCTGGGTCATGCCGACGGGTGGTAGATAGACGGTGATCTTCTGCGTCGCCGGGTCGAGCCGGCCAAGCCCGCCGCGGCCGTTATTGATATTGAACCAGAGAATGCCGTGCGGATCGCGCGTCATGCCATGCGTCGCCGCCGCAAGCCCGCGCGGTCCGGAGATGCGGAACAGCTTCACCGTGCCGGTCGCCGTATCGATATGGCCGATCGTGGTGCGCTTGTTCGGCACATTGCAGGTGAACCAGAGATTTCCGGTCAGATCGAGCCAAGCGTCATGCACGCCCCAGCCGGGGATCAGCACCGACGGCGTGCCTTTCGACCAGTCGCTGCCGTCGTTCTGCACGAAATCGGCCGGCAGGTTGGCGTCCGGGTCGAGCGGCAGGTCATATTCCTTGAAGACCACGCGGGCCGACTCGCCCGATGGCCGCGGTTCGAGCTTCACGGTCATATCGCTCTTGCCGGGGCCGCGTGCAGCCGCGAGGTAGGCGGCCAGTTCCTTCTGATGAAAGTCAAGAATGCCGGACGGCTTGTGCTCGGGACCGAGATAGGTGCCGTAGACGTTGACGTTCTTCATCAGGCCGACGATGGCGTTCCAGCCTGCTTCGTCGAACCGGTTCTGCAGCGGGAAGCTCGGCGTGTGGCAGCCGGTGCAAACGATACCGACGATGCGTTTCATCCGCTGCTGTTCCGGCGTGTCGGCGGGCAGCGCATCGAGCACGAGATTGCCGGGCAGTTGTTTGAACGTTGCCTCGGCATCGTTCATTGCGTCGAGCGAGAAATCCTGCTTGCGGTTCGCTGACAGGTCGACTTCGCCTTTCGCGGTCTTAAAGCTGAGCGCCTGTGCCCACACCCGATAATGCCCGGCCGGCAAGGCCGGGAAGAAATACTGTCCGGATTCGTCGGTGAACACGGTGGTGGTGATCGTGCCGCCGTCGGATTTTGCCGAAACGGTGATGCCGCCCATCGGCTTGCCATCGGCCGATTTGATCGTGCCGCTGAGCAGTGCGTCGGCGAAGGCGGGCGCGGCGATGAGCAGCGCCGCCCCCGCGGCGAAATTGGCGAGTATGAGACTGCGTGTCATGCGCATCGATGTCTCCGCTGTGCTAGTCGGCGCCCGGTGAATTGCTGGGTTTGGCGGGAGCCGGAGCAATTTGCGCGGGCGCCGGAATGGTCTTGATGTAGGCTGTGATGGCGTCGATCTGCGTCGGCGTGAAATCGTATTTGAAACCGGGCATGCGCACCGTGCCGTTGCTGATGAAAGCGTGGATCGCTTCGGCGTTGCCGCCGAGCGTTTTCATCGACAGCGCCGGTCCGTACATTCCGCTCAACAACGTCGGCTTGGTATGGCAGACGCGGCAGGACTGGTTGAACAAGCGCAGACCCAGCAGCTGTTGGCGGGAAGCGTCCTGTGCGGATGCGGAGTGCAAGGCAGTGAACAATACGGAGAGGACGTAAAACAAGCGATGCGGCAGCAGCGGCGCAGCGCGCGTCATCGATCAACCTCCCATTTTTACCGTTTTGATTTTAGCGAGAGCGTATGCGCTGCCGCTTTCGAAAGAAAGGGCGCGCAACCTCAAGAGCAATGAATCCTCCATGCGCCGCCGAGGCAGCTGGCATACTGCCCACTCAGAGCTGCCCACGACTGATGTGCCCCTGCCCATTGATCGGCGCGACGAATCGCCTGCCGCCCTTGCCGGAAGCGTCTTCGTTCAAGATACTGGTTCCAACTCTTCAATTGACTGGGAGGGAGTGCTGATGACCGCACGACCAATTTTATTGGCAATTCTCGCAATACTCGCTGCTGCTCTTGCGCCCCCCGCACACGCCTACCAGCTCGCGGTCAGCCAGTACGGCCGCGTGACTGCGACGCTGCCTTGGGCGGTAGCCATCGAAAGGGGATATTTCACCGACGCCGGCATCAAGATCGATCAGGTTATTGCCGGCGCCGGCGGTGGCACCACGCTGCGCAACGTGCTCGCCAGCGATCTGCCCTACGGCGAGGTCGCGACATCTGCCGCTATCGCGGCCAAGCGCGCAGGACTTGACGTTGTTATCGTCAACTCAGCGAGCAGCCACATCGGCGAAATCGCGCTGGTGACCGATCCAAAATCACAGATCCACACCATGGCGGACCTTGCCGGCAAGAAGGCTGGCTATACGGCGCCCAAGTCGACGAGCGACGTGCTGCTGCATCTGGCGCTTAAGGAATCGAACCTGACCGGCAAAGTGGAGACGGTTGCGACCGGCGGCTTCGGCCCCGGTCTGACAGCGCTCGAGACCGGCGCCATCCAGGCCGCGCCGCTGATCGACCCGATCCTGACGCTGCAGCCGAAAAAATTCCGCGTCATCATGCACTTTGCCGACCTGATTCCGCGCATGACCTGGCTCGTCGGCATCACGACGCGGGAATTCGCCAAGAGAAATCCCGAGTTGCTGCGCAAGCTGATCGTCGTGCGGCTGCGGGCGGTGGATTACATCTATAAGAACCGCGACGACGCGATGCGCATCTACGCCAAGGTCTGGCGTGAGGATCCGCAGAAAGTTGCGACCTATTTCCCGAAATATTTCGGCTATGAGGGCGAATGGACTCGCGGCGATTTCGAGAAATCGGGCCTCGCCAAGATGTCGGAGGGTCTGCAGCTTGTCGGCGATGTCGACAAACCTGTCGATTGGAACGCGATCATCGACCAGGAGTTTTTGCCCAAGGATTTGCAGAAGCCGCTGTGACAGGCCTGGACCTGCGTTTGACCAAGGTTGGGCTGACGCGCGCGGCGCTGGTCGCCGGCGCGTTCGTTGCGCTGGAAATTCTGTGCCGGCTGGGAACGATCCCGCGCGCGACCATGATCCCGCCGAGCGAGATGGTCGTCGCGCTGTGGCAGATCCTCGAAAGCGGCCGCGCCAACGCCGACATCGCCTTTACCGTGGTCAATACGCTGGCGGCGATCGCCGTATCGGTCGTGTTCGGCTTCTGGCTCGGCGCGGCGATGCACGCGCTGCCGCGCGTCCGGCGCCTATTGGAGCCGTTGTTGTCGGCGTATTACGCCGTGCCGGTCTTTATCTTCTATCCCCTGCTCATCGTCGCGTTCGGCGTTGGCCGCACGGCGCTGATCGCCATGGGGGCGATGTTCGGCATCGTGGCGATGATCGTCAACACGATGATCGGGCTCGATCGCGTACCGCGCGTCATCGGCTGCACTGCTACCGTCATGCGGCTCGATCCGATCCGCGGATTGTTGCTGATGCGGCTGCCGGCGGCCGCGCCGCACCTCGTCACCGGCATCAAGCTTGCGGTCGCCTACTCGGTGATCGGTATCGTTGCCGGCGAATTCATCCTGGCGACGGCCGGCATCGGCAAGCGGATCGCGTTCGGCTATCAGGATTTCGATAACAAAACGATGTACGGCATGCTGCTGCTGTTGCTGCTGCTGGTGACAGTCGTCAACGTTGCGCTGTCGCGATGGGAGAAGCGCTTGCATCACCGCTTCGGTCAGCGATGAAGCCGCAAAAATACGATGCACTCTTGCTGGTCGCCGGCTTCCTCATTTGCTGGCAGCTGCTCAACATGCTGGTCGGGCCGGACGTCGTTTCTGCGCCAATCGCTACCCTGACGCGCGCCGCCGCGTTGCTGCGGACCGAGGATTTCTGGCACGACGCCGCGAGCACCGGCGCGGCCTTTGCCTATGCGTGCCTCATCGGCATTGTCGGCGGGCTGGTGTCTGGCCTCGTCATTGGCCTGAGCCGCTTCGCCGCCGAGGTTGCCGATGCCATCCTCGGGACCGTGTACTCCATCCCCAAGATCACGCTTTACCCGATCATTCTCTTGATCTTTGGGCTGAGCCCGGCCGCACAGATCGCGTTCGGCGTCATCCACGGGATCTTTCCGGTGGCGATCTTTACCATGAACGCGGTTCGCAACGTCGCCCCTGTCCACCGGCGCACGGCGAAAGCGCTGCGGCTGTCGCCGTGGGCGACAGTCGCAACCGTGCTGGCGCCGGCGGCCATTCCAGAAATACTCTCCGGCATCCGCATCGGCATCGCCGTTACGCTGCTCGGTATCCTGATCGGCGAACTTTTTGCCTCTTCGTCCGGCGTCGGCTACGCCTTGATCCGCGCGACGGAACGCAACAACGTCGTCGATATTTTCGCGCTGACCCTGCTGTTGTTTCTGTTTGCGGTCGCGATTAACGCGGTGCTGCACGCGGGAGAGCGCCGGATCAGCCACAGCGCCTAAAGCAAACAGCGAGCTGCCATGAAAACGAGCGGACAGCGAATTCTCACCACCCACGTCGGGAGTCTGCCGCGTACCGAAGCGGTGGTGCGGCTTCTTGAGGCGCGCGAAGGCCGCTTCGCCTACGACGCCGGCGAATTCGACCGGACCATCCGCCAGGCCGTGATCGACATCGTCAAGCGGCAGACCGAGATCGGCATCGACGTCGTCAGCGACGGCGAGACCAGCAAGATCAGCTACGCGACCTACGTGCACGACCGGCTCAGCGGCTTCTCGGAGGAGGGGACGCCGGGTCCGCCGAAACCGCACCTCGATGTGGCGCCGTTTCCGGATTTTCGCAAGAAAATGGCGCAGTTCACCGGCGCGCAGCGTTTCAAACGCGTCACCTGCGTCGGCCCGATCAAGGTGCAGAACCGCGAGTCGCTGACGCGCGATCTCGCCAATATGCGCGCCGCCGTCGACGCGGCAAAGCCGGTTGAGGCGTTTCTAAACGCGGCGTCGCCCGGCGTAGTCGCGAGCTTTCTGCCCAATCGCTATTACCCGTCGCACGAGACCTATATTGAGGCCATCGCCGACGCGATGCAGGAAGAATATGAGGCGATTACCGGCGCCGGGTTTCTTCTGCAGATCGATTGTCCCGATCTCGCGATGTCGCGTCATACCGGCTTCCAGGATTTAAGCGAGGCCGAGTTTCTCAAGCGCGCGGCATTCCATGTCGATGTACTCAATCACGCACTCGCCAAGGTGCCGGCGAACATGGTGCGCATGCATGTCTGCTGGGGCAACTACGAGGGGCCGCACACCCACGACATCGATTTCCGCAAGATCGTGCAAATCGTGCTCGGTGCCAACGTGCAGGGCATTGCACTTGAAGCCGCCAATCCACGCCACGCCCACGAATGGGCGGTGTGGAAGGAGGTCAAGCTTCCGAGCGACAAGGTGCTGCTGCCGGGCGTGATCGACACCTCGACAAATTACGTCGAGCATCCGTCGCTGGTCGCCGAGCGCATTATCCGCTTCGCCGAGATCGTCGGTCGCGAGCGGGTGATTGCCGGCACCGATTGCGGGTTCGGCACGGCGGCCGGTTCCGGCAAGCTCGATGCCGAGATTGCCTTTCTGAAACTTGGCGCGCTCGTCGCCGGGGCGGCGGAGGCGAGCGACCGGCTGTGGGGGCGGGCCTAGCCGGGGCGAACGGCTACGCCCACAATTTCCTGCTCGCGATCGCAGCACCTTCGACCAGTGAACGCAGCTTCGCCCAGGCGACGTCCGGGTGCACTTCGTCGCCGGCGCCCGACGTGCCAAAACCACAGTCGGTGCCGGCGATGACGCGCTCGCGCCCGACCACTTTAGCAAAGCGCGCGAGACGCTGGGCAACGAGTTCGGGATGCTCGACCAGATGAATGCAGTGCGACACCACACCCGGTATCAGAATTTTGTCGTCGGGCAGCTTGGTGTCTCGCCACAGCTCCCATTCATGCTCATGGCGCGGATTGGCGGCCTCGAAAACGTAGGCGCCGGCGTTCACCTGCAACAGCAGATCGATGAAATGCTTCAGCTCGAAATCGAACACGCGCGGCGCGATGTTGACGCTGTAACAGGTGTGAAAACGAACGCGATCCGGCGGGATGCCGCGCAGCGCGTGATTGAGCGCCTCGACGCGCAGCGCCATGAATTTGCGGCAATCTTCGATCGAAGCATCCGGCGTGCGATTGTAGTGCGTCGCCATGCGCGGATCGTCGATCTGCAGCACGAAGCCGGCATCGACGATGGCCAGGTATTCGACGCGCATGGCGTCGGCCAGCGCGGTCAGATATTCCTCGCCTGAGCCGTAATATTGATTTTCGTAGTACAGCTCCAGGTTCGAAGGCGAGATCGCGGTAAGGAAGGCGTCCTCCGCCTTGGTGTGCTTGAGCGCCGCTTTCAGATTCTCGATGTCGGCATGCAGCGCATCCTTGCCCACATAGGCAACGGGTCCGCTGCATACCCAGGCCCTGGGCCGCACCGTACGCTTGGCGACCAGCGCCGAAGACCGCGCCGCCAGCATGACGCGCATGTCTTCGTAGGCGCCGGGAAAAGCCAGCGAGTCGCGTGTCGCCCCGCGGAAGCGGACCGGGCTGTCAATCTCTTCAAGTCCCGAGAGCCGTTCGCGGGCATAAGCCATCCAGCTCACCTTGCTGTGCTCGCCATCGTTGATGATGTCGAGACCGGTGGTGACCTGTCGCGCGACGATTTCGGTGATGGCGCGCCGCACCCGCTCGGCAAGCGCCTGCGGGTCGTAGCTCTTGCCAAGCTCCTTGGCGTTGAGCGCCTGGACCAGGTCCGCAGGCCGCGGCAGGCTTCCGGTATGTGTGGTGAGAATTCGGCTATCGCTTCGCTTCATACGCCCGCCATAGCACTCGCGCGCCGACGCTGTCCAAGCAGCGTGGCCCAAGAGGCACGGCGACTTGCGCTAGGATGCTTATGGCTGTTGGGCAGGAAGCGGCGAGCCTAATCCTCGCGCCGCCCAGACGATCCACGAGCGATAGCGAATGAGCGGCGTAATGCCGGTAAGGCCGCCGCAGCCGCCGGTGAGTTTCGGTCCCGTCGACCAACTCACCACGCCGGCGATCTCGAGTGTCCCGTTATGATCGCGGAACGCGGGGGCGCCCGAATCCCCCGCGCAGGCGCCGAGCCCCGCGCTCGCGCCTTTTGTGCGCGGATCAAACAGCCGCAATTGCAGCGAACTGGGCGTGCCGGTCGCGATCAGCGTTGCGGCGCGCACCGTACCACCGGTGCGGCCGTCGCCGCGCACGGTGACGCCGTAGCCGGCAACGACGAAACTGTCGCCTGGCGCCGCCGCAGAGGTCCCGTCGTCGAGCGGGGCTGGCGGGATTTTGGCCGGCAAAGGTTCCGCCAGTTTAACGACCGCGACGTCGGCGGTGGCAAGGCGGCCCAGCAGACGTTTGAGATTGAATTGCGGATCGCGTTCGATGCGCGTGATGTCTTTCAGTTGCGGCCTGCTGGCGCTCCACAAATCGGCCAGTTTGTAATCCGCGCCCGGCTCGACACAATGCGCGGCAGTGAGCAAAAGGTCGCGCGCAATCGCAGTCGCGGTGCAGGCAGTTCCGCCGGAGCCGAGGATCATGACCACCGAGCGCCCGGCGCCGCCCGCGGCCGCCGGCGCGCCGCCGACCATCGCTTTGGCTTGTGTCATGGCGGCTGCGGCTGCCAGCGTGGCGAACAGACAAAGCGCGGCCGCACGTGCCGGCAGACCTTCCATGACCATCATCCCGCTCTTTTCCTTGATCTTCTCCAGCCAGAAACCAGATTAACGCGAATTAAGGCGCAAAAACTTGCCCCAAAACAGCCGCTCGGGCACTGTCCAATGTGCGACGTTTAGGTCGAATCATGCATCCCATCGGGCGAATTGCCATCGCGGCGCTGATCGTGTGTCTGCTGCCGCCCGCGCTCGCGGCTGGGCCGGTCCGGCCGTATCCGCACCCGGTACGTCCGGGCGGCTATGTGTGTCTTAACCATCAAGAGCGCCGGGCCGCCACTGAAAGCAGCAAGCTGATTCATCTCGCTACTGCGATCCATTCGGCCAAAAAGCGAATGCCCGGAACTGTGGTGCGTGCGCGGTTGTGCCGGGACAAGGATAGGCTGGTCTATGTGCTGACCATGCTGGCACACGATGGCAAGGTGGCCCGGTTGACCGTGGACGCGGTCAAAGGCACCGTCGTCGGCAACCGCTGAGGGAGTTCATTGCGTTGCGCCTGCTTGTGATCGAGGACGATCCCGACCTCAATCGGCAGCTTTCGACCGCGCTGACCGATGCCGGTTATGTCGTCGACCGCGCATTCGACGGTGAGGAGGGGCATTACCTCGGCGACAGCGAGCCATACGACGCCATTATTCTGGACATCGGGTTGCCGAAGATGGACGGCATTTCGGTCCTGGAGGCTTGGCGCCGCGCCGGCCGCACCATGCCGGTGCTTATTCTCACCGCCCGCGACCGCTGGAGCGACAAGGTCCAGGGCTTTGATGCCGGCGCTGACGATTACGTGGCCAAGCCCTTTCATCTCGAAGAGGTGCTGGCGCGCGTGCGCGCTCTGCTGCGGCGCTCGGCAGGCCACGCCAAGAGCGAGTTTACCTGCGGCTCGGTGCGGCTCGACACGCGCACCGGGCGCGTCGCCGTCGACGGCAATCCCGTCAAACTCACCTCGCACGAATATCGGCTGCTGTCCTATTTGATGCATCACACCGGGCGTGTGGTATCGCGCACCGAACTGGTCGAGCATCTGTACGATCAGGACTTTGACCGCGACTCCAACACCATCGAGGTTTTCGTCGGCCGCATCCGCAAAAAGCTCGGCGTCGATGTGATCCAGACGGTGCGCGGTCTCGGCTATTTGCTCACGCCGCCCGATGCGCGCTAACTCGCTCGCGCTGCGCCTGTTCATCTGGGCGGCCGGCTGGACGCTGATCATCCTCATCGTCACCGGCGTTGCGCTCTCCACGCTTTATCGTCACGCCGTCGAGCGTGCGTTCGACCGCCGGCTCGACGTCTATCTGCGCACACTGGTGGCCGATGTGGCGTCCCCGGAAGACGGCGGCGAAAAGTTTCCGCAGTCAATCGGCGAGCCGCTATTCGAATTGCCGCTGTCAGGCTGGTATTGGCAGGTCACCCGGCTCGATGTGAAAGCGCCGCAGGTGCGCTCCTCGCGATCGCTCTGGGACTCGGCGCTGCCGCACCTCGACAGCGATCCATCCGCGGCCGATGCCGAATACCGGCAGGGTTATGCGCCGGGCCCCGAAGGTCAGAATTTGCGCATCGTCGAACGCAACATCGATCTCGGTGACGAGGGCAAATACCTGATCGAGGTGGCGGGGGATGCTTCCGAGATCGATGACGAAACCAGCAGCTTCGATCGGGCCATCGGTGGCACTTTCGCCGCGCTGACGCTGGCGCTGCTTCTGACCACGGCGCTGCAGGTGCGCTTTGGCCTCGCGCCGCTGACCCGCATCTCGCAACGCCTTGCGGCCATCCGATCCGGCCGAGCCGAGCGCCTCGAGGGGCAATTCCCGGTCGAGATTGCGCCACTGGCGCGCGAGACCAACGCGCTGATCGACGCCAACCGGGAAATCGTCGAGCGCGCGCGCACGCATGTCGGCAACTTGGCGCACGCGCTCAAGACGCCGCTTTCGGTCATCGTCAACGAGGCGGCAGCGCGCGCCGACGATCCACTGGCGCAGAAGGTCCGCGAGCAGGCCGAAATCATGCGCGATCAGGTGTCGCGCCAGCTTGAACGCGCACGGCTGGCCGCCCGCCTGACCGTCGTCGGAACGCTGACGGACGTTCCGCCGGTGGTCACCGCGCTGGCGCGCACGATGGAGAAGCTTCATCGCGATCGCGATATCGCCATTGCGGTCGACGTTCCCCAGCATGCCTTTTTCCGCGGCGAGCAGCAGGACCTCGAAGAAATGATCGGCAATCTGGTCGACAACGGCTGCAAATGGGCGCAGTCGCGTGTCGCCATCGAGGTGATCGCCGACCGCGGCGCCGACTCAAGTGACAAGGGCCAACGCGGACAAAGAAGCAATACAGCGGAGGAGGACGGCGACAAGCCGCGCATTCGTATCATTGTCGATGATGATGGTCCCGGGCTTTCGCCCGTTGAACGCGAGCGGGCGGGATTGCGCGGGCAGCGGCTCGACGAAACCAAGCCCGGCTCCGGCCTGGGCCTCTCTATCGTGGTCGAACTGGCCAACCTTTACAGCGGCGCACTGACGCTCAGCACCGCGCCGATCGGCGGCTTGCGCGCCGAACTGGCATTGCCGGGAGGCTGAGGCTCCTTTCAGCCCCACAATTCCTTCGACGCGATGCGCGCGCCGTCAGACATGGCCTTGAACTTCGCCCAGACGATCGAGGGATGCACTTCCTTGGAGCCGGCAAAGGTGGCAAAGCCGCAATCCGTGCCGGCGATGACGTTTTCGCGGCCGACGACGTTTGCGTAGCGTACGATACGCTCAGCGACGAGTTCCGGATGCTCGACCAGTACGGTTGAGTGCGAGATCACGCCGGGGATCAGAATTTTTCCGTCCGGCAGCTTCGCGGTTTTCCAGACCTTCCATTCATGTTCGTGGCGCGGGTTGGCGGCTTCGAGCGAATAGGCGCCGGCGCGAATCTTCAATATGATATCGACGATGTCTTTCAGCTCCATGTCGTGGATGCGCGGCCCCATGTTGATGCCGTAGCAGGTGTGGAAACGGATCTTTTGGGGGGGAATATCGCGCAGCGCGTGATTGAGGGCTTCGACTCTGATTTCCGCCCAGCGGCGGCAGTCAGAGATGCTCGCTTCGGGATGGATGATGTAATAGGTCACAAGCCGCGGATCGTCGACCTGCAGCAATAGTCCGGCATCGACGATAGCGCGATACTCCTCGCGTATCGCGTCGGCGATGGCGAACACGTATTCTTCCTGCGATTTGTAGTAGGCATTGCGCTGCCAGTCTTCGATGTTGGACGGCGAGATCGCCGGCATGAACGATTCTTCGACTTTAACGCCGGCGAGCGCAGCCTTGAAATTGTCGATGTCGCGCTTGAGTGCGGCGTGGCCTTTGTAAGTGATCGGCCCGGTGCAAACCATGTGCGGGTGCCGCGAGGCGGCGTGCGTCTGCGCGTAGAATTCGGGAAACGACAGCCCCTCGCGCGATGTCGCCCACTGATTGCGCGGGCCTGCTTTGGTGTCGAGTTCGTAGCCGCCAAGCCGCTCGTTGATATAACTGACGAAGCTCGGCTTGCCGTATTCGCCGTCGTCGACCACGTCGATACCGAGCTCGGCCTGCTTCCGCACGATGTCGGCCACCGCATTGCGCAACTGCGTCGCGTTCGCAGAGGCATCGAGCGCCTTCGCGCCGTCGCGCTCGACAGGCGCGAGCAGTTCGGCCGGCCGCGGCAAGCTGCCCGCATGAGTCGTCAAAATCCGGTCGGTGCTGTGTTTCATTTACTGGATCTGCATGTGGAATTCACGGATATACGGCGCGGCGTCGTTCACGGTGTCGACGATCACTTTCGTGAAGTCCTCGGGCGTATCCGATACGGGAATATTGCCGGCCTTTTCGAGGAATTGCCGGTATTCGTCCGACTGCACGATCGAAACGATGTGCCGGTTGAGCAGATCGACGATGGATTTCGGCGTGCCGGCTTTGGCGCAGACGCCGAGCCAGCCGTAAGGCGTCAGCGGATAGCCGAGTTCCGTCAGGGCAGGGACGTCGGGAAAACTCTTCAGCCGCTGCGGACTCGTGGTCGCCAGTACCTTCATTTTGCCGCTGCGATAAAACGGGCCGATGGCGATCGGCGGCCCGACCTGAAAATGGACCCGTCCGGCCAGCATGTCCTGGGTGATCTCGTTGGCGCCCTTGAACGGTACCTTGGTCATCCGGATGCCGGCGGTCTTTTCCAGTTCGTGTGCCATCAATTCCTGCGTCGAGCCGGCGCCTACGGTGCCATAGAGAATGTCGCCAGGATGCGCCTTCGCGTAACTCACGAATTGCTTGAACGTGTCGACTGGAACCGATTTGGCGAGCGCCATCAGGTAGTAATATTTCGATACTAGGGTGACCGGCGCGGTGTCGCTGAGCTTGTAGGACACGTTCTTGTACAGAAGCGTGTTGATTGCATCGAAATAGGTGCAAAAGGACAGACTGTAGCCGTCGGCCGGCTGCGCCAGCACGTCGTTGAGTGCGATCATGCCGCCGGCGCCAGGCTTGTTCTCAACGTAGACTTTCTGGCCGAGCTGTTTGCTCAGGCGATCGGCAATAAAGCGCGCTGGAATGTCGGTCGGGCCACCGGCGAGGAAGCCGACGACCAGTTTGATCGGGCGAGTCGGGTAGGTCTGGGCGGAGGCAGGCGCGGCTGCGCCGCCCAGGAGAATGGCGGCAGCGATCCCGCAGGCGAGGACGCATATTTTCCGGGTGATCGAAGCCGGCCTCTGGGTCACGGACATGGCGCCGCTATTCCAGCGTCACGTGCGCGTCGACAATGACTTTCTTCCAGCGCCCGACTTCGTCGTGGAAATAGGCAGCGGTTGCTTGCGGCGTGCCGCCCGCCGGCTCGGCCGACAGCGAGGCGAAACGCGCTCGAACATTAGGATCGCGCAGCGCCTCGTCCACATCGGCATTGATCTTGTCGATGATCGTGGCCGGCGTTTTTGGCGGCGCGGCGAGCGCGAACCAAGTCACCGCCGCAAAGCCCGGCAAGGTTTCGGCGATGGTCGGCACATTCGGCAGCGATTTGACACGTTGCGGAGCGGCAACCGCAATGAGCTTCAGCTTGCCGGCCTTCACGAACTGCATCGATACGCCAAGGTTGTCGAACATGGAGTTGACGCTGCCGGCAACCAGATCATTGAGTGCCGGTGCCGAGCCGCGATAGGGCACGTTCGTGAGCTTGATATTCGCCATCAGCTGAAACAACTCGGACGTCAGATGCGACGTGGTCCCGTTGCCCTGGGTCGCACTCGTGATCTTGCCGGGATTGGCCTTCGCGTAGGCGATGAAATCCTTCACCGTATTGGCCTTGATCTTATCCGGGTTGACCACGAGCGCGTTCGACACGCGGCCCATCACCACGATCGGCACGAATTGCAGCGGATCGAAGTCGAGGTGCTTGTAAAGGTTCTGATTGACGACCAGCGGTCCAGGCGGCGACGCCAATAGCGTGTAGCCATCCGGATCGGACTTGGCGACGACCTCCGCGCCGATGTTGCCTCCCGCGCCCGTGCGGTTCTCGATGATCACCGACTGCCCCCACTTGCGCGACAACCAGTCAGCGATAATGCGCGGCATGACGTCGGCGGTCCCGCCCGCAGGGTAGGGCACCACGATCTTGACGACATGGTCAGGATAATTCTGCGCGCGTGCCGCCGGCGCTGCGAGCGCCAAGCCGCTGCTAAGCGCCAGGATGACGGCCAATCGACAGATGTGTCGGAGTGAATGGGTGCGCATGAGTCCTCGTGATGTATTGCGGTCGCGGGCAGCGTTGCGGCACGCGGCTCGATCGGCTCGCGAAACTCTTCAGGCTGGATCGCCGCAAGCTTAGCCAGTGCACTGTGCCCCGGCAATGGAACCGCCGCCAGTGCGCTGTCGAGCCGCGGCAAACCGCGCTCGGGGGCCTTATCGTCGTGTCGTGGGGATTGAGCCCACGCCGGGAATGGGAGCATTGGAGTTTCGGTAGGCTTCCAAGCCCAGCCGTGGAACCGGCGGTCCGCGCCGCAGGCGTAACCGAAGCCCAAAATCTGACCTACCTTGTTGAATCCGCGACGGTTTACGTAACGGCTTCTTAAGCGCCGCGCGGCTACAACCCGCATGGTGCAGTCCAGTCAGCGCGGGCGCCGATGACGATTGATGGGTCATCCATCGTACGGCTGCGGGAATATCTGCAAGCCTTGTCGCCGGAAGCGCGTGCGATGCTGGTTGCGGAGCTCGAGCTCGCTCTGTTGCGCGACGAGGACATTGCCGGCAGCGAGCTGGTGCTGCAGGAGCTACGGCAGATGATCCGCGCCCCGGCGCAGCCGGTGCCGCGGATTGGCGTCGCCGTGCGCCGCTTCTTCATGCCGCTTGAGCCGTTTCTGACCGATGGTCCCGCGGACCACAGGCGCCTGGGCCGGATCGCTCGCGTTTCGCTTGAGCCAGTTTGGCAGTGGATCTGTCGCGATCTGATGCCCAGTGAGGCAAACGCGTTCAGCCATGACATCAATCGCGCCTTGCTTGCCCGCGACGGCATCAAGGTTGAACAGATGACCCGCGCGCTCCACGACCGTTCCATCCATCGCATGAACGCGGCGGTCTCGGCGCTGGACTCTGACGAAAAGGCGCGTCGGCGTTTCTCCATTCAGGTCGGCACGCCACGGGCTATCGAGGACGTGACGACGCTCGCGCGCATTCTCGCGATCCGCGACGTCCTTGGCGATGCTGGGCGGCGGCTGCCCGACCATTTCCGGGTGTTCGAGCACGAGCACGCCCATCAGGTGAAATCGTTGTTCGACAGCGTCATCGCTGACAAGGCATCCGTGCCGGCAGCTTCGCAGCGGTCCGACATCCTGCTGTACGGCCTGATCATTGTGGCCAACCGAATTGCCGCGCCGTGGCAGCTCCTGCGCATTGCCACCTGCGCGGCCGAGACCGACGAAACTGCCGGGATCGCCGCGACGCCCTATGCGGTGGCCGTCAAAATCGTGCTCAGCGATCTGGAACACGCCGTCAGCGAGCTGCGGGCCGAACTCAAGGCTGGGCGGCCAGGCACTGCCTTGCTCAAAACGCTTCACGACGGGGCGCGCGGCATGCGCACCGAGATGGATCTGTCCGTTGATTCACCTTGGAGCCGACGGCTCGCGTCGATCCGCAGCGGCGTGGCCAATATGCTGACGGCGGAGATCGAGACCACTCCCGGCAGGATACGCCGCCTGCTGCGCGCGCGACCCGCCAAGGAGATCGTAGCCGGCTCCCTGGTCGACGGCTATGACGTCCAGGAAGTCGAAACGCGGGTCGAGCTGATCGCGGCGTGCCGGCACTACGCGGGCGAACTTGCCGTCAGCGAAGTAACGGCGCGCACCTATACCGAAATCAGCCAATACTTGGAAAGCAGCACCAGGATTCTGCTCGATGCGCTGCGCCATGCGGATGATGCGGAGCGGCCGTTTCGCTACTCCCAGGTCGACGCAGCCGTACGCTTCTGCCGGACGGTGTTCGGCGCCGATTATGCCGCGCTGGTGGCGAAGGCTGCAGACGTGGCATTGCAGGGGGCGCCTCTCGATCGCAGTGCGGCCCGGGCGTGACCGCGCCGCAGCAAGGCCCAGCCCCGCCGGGGGCAAACCTGCTGCAGTGCGTAATTGCCGCGCCAACGTTCCCATTGCGGCCGTATTCGCGCCGTGATGTAACCGCGCGGCACAACCGCGACCCGCTGCCCTGGCTTTCGAAGCCGCTGCGGTGGATGCTGTGGGTCCTTTGCCGGCCTTGGCAGGGCCCGAACGAATGATGACATAGTCCCAGATGCTCTGGATCATTTTCGCACTGATGAGCGCTGCGGCCGTCGTCACCGTTCTGTGGCCTCTTACGCACAAGCCGCGCGGCCAAGGCCAGGCGGCGAGCGACATCTTTGTGTACCAGGACCAGTTGGCCGAGATCGCCCGCGACCGCGGCGCCGGGCTGATCGGGGAATCAGAGGCAGAGGCGGCGCGAATCGAAGTCTCGCGCCGGCTCCTGGCTGCCGCTGATGCGCAGCCGGCACCGGCTGCACCACAGCCGCTGTGGCACCGGCGCGCCGCGGCGGTCGTCGCCTTGATCGTCCTCTTGCTGCTGCCGGTCGCCCTCTATGCCGCGCTCGGCTCGCCGAACATTCCCGACCAGCCGGCATTCGCCCGCACTGCAGCGCCGCCGGACCATCAGTCGATTGCCACGTTGATCGCCCAGGTCGAGGAGCACCTTGCAAAAAACCCTAATGACGGGGCAGGCTGGCAGGTCATTGCCCCGGTCTATATGCGGCTTGGCCGTTACAACGACGCGGTGATGGCACTGCGTAAGTCGCTGGCGCTCAATGGCGAGAGCGCCACACGCGATTCCGATCTAGGCGAAGCGCTGGTTGCCGCCGCCGACGGTGTCGTCACCGATGAGGCCAAGAAGCTGTTCGTTCGCGCGGTAGCGCTCGACGGCAAGGACTCGAAGGCCCGCTATTTCCTCGGCCTCGCCGACGAGCAGGACGGCAAGCGCGAGGCGGCGGCGGAGAAGTGGCGCGCGCTCCTGAAGGATGCGCCGCCGAACGCGCCGTGGGCCGGCTTCGTGCGTCAGGCCTTGGCGCGGGTCACGGGGCAACCGGCCCCGGCTGCGCAAACCGGGCCGACAGCCGAGCAAATGGCAGCCGCCGAAGACATGCCGGCGGCGCAGCGCGAGCAAATGGTGCGCGGCATGGTGGCGAAACTTGCCGACCGTTTGCACACGGATGGCAATGACGTCGACGGCTGGCTGCGCCTCGTTCGTGCCTATGTCGTGCTCGGTGACCAGGACAAGGCCAAGGGCGCTGCGGCGGACGCGCGGCGCGCGCTCGCCCAGCACCCCGATCAGGTCAAGCAGATCGACGACCTGGCCAAGAGTCTCGGGCTCCAAGGCTGATACGCCATGACCCGTCGGAGAGCACACGAATGACCCGAAAGCAGCGACGCCTGGTTCTGATTGGCAGCGCCGTCGGCGTGCTGGCGATCGCCGTCGCGCTCATGCTCAACGCCTTCCGCGGCTCGATCGCTTTTTTCGCTTCGCCGAGCGACGTGCTGGCCAAGCACATTGGTCCCGGCACGCGCATTCGGCTTGGCGGCCTGGTCAAGTCCGGCAGCCTGGTGCGCGCCGACGGTCTGCGCGTGCACTTCGAAGTAACGGACGGCAAGAGCGAGATTCCCGTTAAGTACGACGGCGTGCTGCCCGACTTGTTCCGCGAAGGGCAGGGCGTGGTGGCCGAAGGCACGCTCGACCCCTCCGGCACTTTCGATGCCGATACGATCCTCGCCAAGCATGACGCGACTTACATGCCGAAAGAGGTTGTCGATGCCTTGAAGAAATCCGGACATTGGAAGGACGAGTACGCGCAGCGCGCGTCGTTGCCGGACACCGGAGCAAACAAATGATCCCCGAGATCGGTCATTACGCCCTGATGCTGGCGCTTGGCGTCGCCCTGATCCAGGGCACGATGCCGATTATCGGTGCGCGCAGCAACGATCAGCTGCTTATGAGCATGGCGGTTCCGGCGGCGCTGGCGCAATTTGCGTTCGTGGCGATTGCCTTTCTAGCGCTGACCGAATGTTACGTGACGTCCGATTTCTCCGTGTTCAATGTTTACGAGAATTCGAACACCACGATGCCGCTGATCTACCGGCTCACCAGCGTCTGGGGCAACCACGAAGGCTCCATGATGCTGTGGGTGTCGATCCTGGTGTTCTTCGGCGCACTGGTGGCGATCTTCGGCAGCAACCTGCCGGCGGCGTTGAAGGCCAACGCGCTTGGCGTGCAGGCCTGGATCGCGGCGGCATTCGAGCTCTTCATTCTCATCACCTCGAATCCGTTCCTGCGCATTCCCAATGCGCCGCTCGAGGGGCAGGACCTCAACCCGATCCTGCAGGATCCAGGTCTCGCGTTCCATCCGCCGATGCTCTACCTCGGCTATGTCGGTTTCTCGATCACGTTTTCCTTCGCGATCGCGGCGCTGCTGGAGGGCCGGATCGATGCCGCCTGGGCGCGCTGGGTGCGGCCCTGGGTGCTCGTCGCCTGGATGTGTCTGACCCTCGGCATAGCCGGCGGCTCGTACTGGTCCTATTACGAGCTCGGCTGGGGCGGCTTCTGGTTCTGGGACCCGGTCGAAAACGCTTCGCTGATGCCGTGGCTGGCCGGTACCGCGCTCTTGCATTCCGCCGTCGTGATGGAAAAGCGCGAAGCGCTTAAGGTCTGGACCGTTCTGCTCGCGATCCTCGCATTCTCGCTGTCGCTGATGGGAACCTTTTTGGTGCGCTCGGGCGTGCTCACCTCGGTTCACGCTTTTGCCACCGATCCGTCGCGCGGCGTTTTCATTCTCGGCATCCTGATTGTCTTCATCGGCGGGGCGCTGTCGCTTTACGCCTGGCGCGCGCCCCTTCTCAAACAGGGTGGCTTGTTCGCGCCGATCTCGCGCGAAGGCGCGCTCGTCTTTAACAATCTATTCCTGGTTACCGCATGCGCCACCGTCGTCATTGGCACGCTCTATCCGCTGGCGCTGGAAGCGCTGACCAAGGAAAAGATTTCTGTCGGTCCGCCGTTCTTCGACGCGACGTTCGGTCCGCTGTTCATCCCGCTGATGATCGCGATGCCATTCGGGCCGCTGCTGGCTTGGAAGCGCGGCGATCTCCTCGGTGCTGCGCAGCGCCTACTGGCGGCAGCCCTGCTCGGCGCGGTCGCATTGGCGGCGGCATTCGCCGTCACGCGCGGTGGCCCGGTGTTGGCGCCATTCGGGGTCGGTGTCGCCGTCTTTGTGATGGCCGGGGCCGTGACGGATATCGTCGAACGCACCATGGTTCTACGCCTGCCGCCGCGGGCGGCGCTGGCGCGTGCCATCGGGCTGCCGCGTTCGATCTGGGGAACAGCTTTTGCGCATTTCGGCATCGGCGTCACGCTTCTGGGCATCGTCAGCGTCACCGCCTGGGGTAGTGAGCACCTTGCCGAGGTTAAGCGGGGCGGCAGTATCGACATTGCCCAATACCGCTTGACGTTCGACGGCATCCTTAATCGCAACGGATCGAACTATCAGGATCTCATCGGCCACTTCACCGTACGCCGCGGCAGCGAATTGATCGGCGTCATGGAACCAAGCCGCCGGACCTTCCCGGACCGCGGCATGGCGACCACCGAAGCGGCGTTGATGTCGCGCGGCGTAAGCGAGCTGTATTTGTCGATCGGCGATGCGAACAAGGATGGCAGCCTGCCGGTGCGGCTCTATTTCAAGCCGAATGTCCTGTTGATCTGGCTCGGCGCGCTATTCATGTTTTTCGGCGGAGCGCTGTCGCTGTCCGATCGGCGCTTGCGCGTTGGCGCGCCGCGGCCGGCCAAGGCCAGAACGGCGAAGCCGGCGCTGCAGCCAGCTGAGTGAACGCCATGAAGCTCCTGCATGCGCTGTCGCTGCTTGTTGCGCTCCTGGTCTCGTCACACGCTTTTGCGGTCGAACCGGACGAGATGCTGTCGAATCCGGCCTTGGAGGCGCGCGCCCGCGCCATCTCCAAGGAGCTGCGCTGCATGGTCTGCCAGAACGAGTTGATCGACGAATCGGAGGCGCCGCTGGCGCACGATCTGCGGGTCCTCGTTCGCCAGCGCATCATGGCGGGCGATAGCAACGCGCAAATCATCAATTTTCTGGTTTCGCGCTATGGCGAATTCATTCTGCTCAAGCCGCCGCTGTCGTGGAACACACTCGCCTTGTGGGGTGCGCCCCCGGCGTTATTGGTCCTCGGCATTCTGATGATCATCGTCGTCGAACGGCGGCGCGCCGCAGGCCGGCCAGCGGTCGAGGCCGCCGCTCACCTTTCCACGGCTGAGGAAGCCCGCCTCGCCGAAATTATGCACACCGATAGCGCCGCCTGAACGGGCGCCAAGCGAGCCCGCGCATGCGGCACAAGCGCGCGCCCGCATCTCCCTAAGCCCATTGATTGCACTTAAGAATTGTTCCTGGCGCAACATTACATAATTTTAATGTCGCCGACAGAAGCCGGTAATGCTCGCTGGCTCATGGTGCCGCCTCAAGCCCGAAACGTCGCGGCAGCACGTCGGTGGACGGTGCGCCGGTCCTAAGACAAGGAACGCACCTAATGAACGGCAATGGTTCAGTTCTGCGCCGTAGCCTGTCGGCGCGACGTCTTGTGTTACTGGCGACGACGATCGCCGGTTTCGGCGCCGCGGCGGTCGTTCTGGCGCCCAACTGGAATTCATTCGGCACGGCTGCACACGCTCAGAATCTGAGCGAGCAGGCCCAGCAGATTACGCAGAAGCCCGTCGGCTTTGCCGACATCGTTGAGAAAGTGAAGCCCGCGGTGATTTCGGTGCGCGTCAAGATCGAGCGCCCCGCCGCCTCGCATTCCGACGACGAGCAGCAAATTCCGTTCCCGCCCGGCTCGCCGTTCGAGCGATTTTTCAAGCGCTTCGGCATGCCCAATGCGCAAAGCGGACCTGAGGTGATCACTGGGCAAGGCTCCGGGTTCTTCATCTCCGCCGACGGCTATGCGGTCACCAACAATCACGTAGTCGAGCACGCCGAAAGCGTGAAGGTCACCACTGACGACGGCAAGAACTACACCGCTAAGGTGATCGGCACCGATCCGCGTACCGATTTGGCGCTGATCAAGATCGACGGCGGCGGCAACTTTCCCTATGTGAAGCTCGCCAACTCGACGCCGCGCGTCGGTGACTGGGTGCTGGCGGTCGGCAATCCGTTCGGTCTCGGTGGCACGGTGACGGCCGGCATCGTTTCCGCTCGCGGCCGCGATATCGGCGCCGGCCCCTACGACGATTTCATCCAGATCGACGCTCCGGTGAACAAAGGCAATTCGGGGGGACCGACCTTCGACGTCGACGGTAACGTGATCGGCGTCAATACCGCGATCTACTCGCCGTCCGGCGGCTCAGTCGGCATCGCGTTCGCTATTCCGGCCAGCACCGTCAAGAGCGTGATCGGCCAGTTGCGCGACAAAGGCGTCGTCACCCGCGGCTGGATCGGCGTGCAGATTCAGCCGGTGACGCCGGATATCGCCGACAGCATGGGCCTGAAGAAGGCCGCCGGTGCGCTCGTCGCCGAGCCGCAGGCCAACAGCCCGGCGATGAAGGCCGGCATCAAGAGCGGTGACGTGATCACGGCGGTTAATGGGACGGCAATCCGCGACGCGCGGGAACTGGCGCGGCGGATCGGAACCATGGCGCCGGGAACCAGCGTCGCGCTCGATCTGATCCATGACGGCCAGCAAAAGACCGTCACGCTGACGCTTGGCACCCTGCCGAATGAGCAAGTGGCCAAGGCCGAACCGGCTCATCCGAGTCAGAGTGCGGACATCGATGTGCCGAAGCTCGGCTTCAAGTTGGCGCCGGCGACTTCGGTTTCCGGGTCGAGCTCCAAAGGCGTGGTCGTGACCGCGATTTCGGAGGGTGGTGTTGCCGCCGATCACGGTCTGCAGGTTGGCGACGTCATCCTCGATGTTGGCGGCAAGGCGGTCACGACGCCGGATGAGTTCAACAAGACTCTTGCCGATGCGCGCAAGGAAGGGAAACACACGGTGCTATTCCGGGTGAAGTCGGGCGCGGACACAAAGTTTGTGGCCTTGCCGCTCGGCAGCGCCTGAGCAATGGGGCGATCCGCCGGCATTTGTCGCCCCCGCTGGCGGGCGTACCCTGGGGACGGACCGCAAGGTCCGTCCCCGCTGAATACCAACTCTACCTCCCGGTATCCGTCGCCCCCGCCGGGGTAGAGTCGGTAGAGGGGGTGGCGGCCAAACGGCTCGCCGCCCCCTCATCGTCTATTGGGGCCCTCGCGCGATCCTGGACCGCGCATTTCACCGAACCATATTGCTGACCGAGCTTTCCAGGGCGATATGATGGGACAAAAGAGTCTCGCCCGAGCCTGTTCGCTTGCGCCTCGCGCCATTTTATCAGTTTTGAACGCGGCAACTGCACCATGCGCCTTCTGATTATCGAGGATGATCGCGACGCCACCGATTATCTGGTCAAGGCGTTTCGCGAGGTTGGCCATATCGCCGATCACGCCGCCGACGGCGAGGAGGGCCAGGCGCTCGCGCTCGACGGTCAATACGATGTCCTGATCGTCGACCGTATGCTCCCGAAGCGGGACGGGCTGTCCATCATCTCGGCGCTGCGCGAGAACGCCATAGAAACGCCGGTGCTGATCCTGTCCGCGCTCGGCCAGGTCGATGATCGGGTCAAGGGCTTGCGCAGCGGCGGCGATGACTATCTGGCCAAGCCCTATGCGTTTTCCGAACTTTTGGCGCGGGTCGAGGCGCTGGCGCGGCGCCGCGGCAGCCGCGGCGAGGAGACGGTGTATCGTGTGGCCGATCTCGAGCTTAATCGGCTGTCGCACGAAGTCTGCCGCGCCGGGCAGGACCTGCAATTGCAGCCGCGCGAATTCCGTCTGCTCGAATATCTGATGCGGCACGCCGGTCAGGTCGTGACCCGCACGATGCTATTGGAAAATGTGTGGGATTATCATTTCGACCCGCAGACCAACGTGATCGATGTGCATATTTCGCGGCTGCGCTCCAAGATCGATAAGGGGTTTGCGACGCCGCTTTTGCATACCGTGCGCGGCGCCGGCTACATGATCCGTGATGGTGCGCGCTGATCGGCCGGTGCATTTAGGTTTTTTTGATTTGAGGCTAAAATGCGTTTCCGGCCCCCAACGGGGCATGATTGGAGATGGCTATGACGTCGAGCGACGCGGCGCCGTTTATCGCGGCTCGTGATTTTTTGCTGCGCCATCGCGAAGATTACACCAAGGCCTATGCCGGGTTTCAGTGGCCGGTGCTCGATCGCTTCAACTGGGCGCTCGACTATTTCGACGCGGTGGCGCGCGGCAATACGCAGCCGGCGCTGTGGCTGGTCGACGAAGACGCCGGCGAAACCAAGCTGTCGTTCGCCGACCTGAGCGAACGGTCGAACCGCGTGGCCAATACGCTGCGCCGTCTCGGCGTCAAGCGCGGCGACCGCATCCTCGTCATGCTCGGCAACGTCGTGCCGCTGTGGGAAACCATGCTGGCCGCGATGAAGCTCGGCGCCGTGATCGTGCCGGCAACGACGCTGTTGACGCGCAACGATCTCGCCGACCGGTTCGCACGCGGCCGCGTCAAGCATGTCATCGCCGGCGCCGACGCGAGCCGGAAATTTGCCGATCTGCCGGGCGACTACACGCGCATCGCAGTCGGCACGCCGCCGCCGGGCTGGATGGCGTACGAGGACTGCTACGCGGCACCCGCGGCGTTCACGCCGGACGGCGAGACGCGCGCTGACGATGCGATGCTGCTTTATTTTACCTCCGGCACGACCGCGACGCCGAAGCTCGTGCTGCACAGTCACCAGAGCTATCCGGTCGGGCACTTGTCGACGATGTATTGGATCGGGCTCCGACCGGGCGACGTGCATCTGAACATCTCGTCGCCGGGATGGGCCAAGCACGCGTGGAGTTGCTTCTTTTCGCCGTGGACAGCGCAGGCAACGATCTTCATCGTCAACCAGCGGCGCTTCGACGCGCGCGGCCTGCTCGACACCATGGCGCGCTGCGGCGTCACCACGTTCTGCGCCCCGCCGACCGTCTGGCGCATGTTGATCCAGGAGGACCTGGCGGCCTGGAAGATGCCGCTCAAGGAATTGGTCGGCGCCGGCGAGCCGCTCAATCCCGAGGTCATCGATCAGGTGAAGCGGGCCTGGGGTCTGACTATCCGCGATGGCTACGGTCAGACCGAGACCACGGCGCTGGTCGGCAATACGCCGGGACAAAAGGTCAAGCCCGGCTCGATGGGCCGTCCGCTGCCCGGTTACCGCGTGGCGCTGCTCGATGTGGACGGCACGGCACGAAAGGAGGGCGAGATCTGCCTGACCCTTGCGCCACAGCCGATCGGTTTGATGCAGGGCTATCAATCCGACGGCGGCAGCGTCTTGCCGATCGACAAGGCCGAGTATCGCACGGGCGACGTAGCCATGGTCGACGACCAGGGCTACCTTACATATGTGGGCCGCGCCGACGACGTATTCAAATCGTCCGACTATCGCATCAGCCCGTTCGAACTGGAGAGCGTGTTGATCGAGCATCCGGCGGTCGCCGAGGCTGCGGTCGTGCCGTCGCCCGATCCGATCCGGCTTGCCGTGCCCAAGGCATTTCTGGTGCTCGCCGCCGGCCATGCACCGGATCGCGCGACGGCGCTGTCGATCTTCCGGCATTGCCGCGCCGCGCTTGCCCCTTTCAAGCGCGTGCGTCGGCTTGAATTTTCTGATCTGCCCAAGACCATCTCCGGCAAAATCCGCCGCGTCGAGCTGCGGCGCGCGGAGGCTGCGAGCCGGCAGGGCGATAAGCGTTCGCCGCTTGAATTCCGCGAAGACGATTTCTCCGATGGCGAATTGGGCGCACAGGCTTGAGAAAGGCGCATCGGTGACGGCGCTCGGCAAACTTCTGCGGACGACGGCGTTCAAGCTGACGCTGTTCTATCTTTTTATCTTCATCCTGTTCGCAGCCACGCTGCTCGGTTATTTCGCGCTCAATACGCGCCGCCTCATCACCGAGCAGATCACCACGACCGTCGAGGGCGAAATCAGGGCGTTGACCGATCTCTATAACGAGGGCGGACTACGGCGTCTGGTGATCGCGGTCGAACTCCGCTCGCGGCGTCCGGGATCGAGCCTGTATCTGGTGACCACGCCCAACGGCGAGGGCCTGGCGGGAAATATCGGCGCGTTGCAGCCGGGCGTCCTCGACCACCCGGGCTGGCTCGAAACGTCCTATCGCCGCCTCGATTTGCCGGAGGGCGCCGACCGCAGCGCCCTGGTCGAAGTGGTGCAGCTCGGCGGCTTTCATCTCCTCGTTGGGCGGGACCTCGAAGAACGCGAGCGGCTCTACAGTATCATTGCCAACGCCGGGCGCTGGTCGTTTGCGCTCGTGCTTATCCTTGGATTGGCCGGTGGCTTCTTTGTCAGCCGCCGCGTGCTCAGCCGTATCGACGCCATGACCGGCACGGCGCAGACCATCATGGCCGGTGACTTTGCCGGCAGGTTGCCGGTCGCCGGGACCGGAGACGAGATCGACCGTCTGGCCGACAACGTCAACGCGATGCTCGACCGCATCGTCGCGCTGATGCGCGGGCTTTCGGAAGTGTCCGACAATATCGCCCACGATCTGAAAACGCCGCTGACCCGGTTGCGCAACCGTTGCGAGGAGGCGCTGCGGAGTTCGAAAAATGAAGGCGATTATCGGGCGGCGCTGGAAACCACAATCGAGCAATCCGACGATCTCATCCGCACCTTCGATGCGCTGCTGATGATTGCGCGCGCCGAATCCGGACATTCGCGCGACAACATGAGCGAATTCGACGCCGCCGAAATCGCCCGCGATGTCGGCGAGCTATACGAGCCGCTGGCCGAAGAGAAGGGCCTGGAGCTGAAGGTCGATGCCGCATGGGCGGCGCCGGTGCGCGGTAACCGCGAGCTGGTCAGCCAGGCGCTCGCCAACCTGGTCGACAATGCCATCAAGTACGGAGCTGCGGACGGCAAGCTCAACGGCAAGCCGGCGGAGATTCTGGTCAAAGCCGGCAACGAGGGCGAACGCATCATTTTGACGGTGGAAGATCACGGGCCTGGCATTCCGGAACCCGATCGTGGCCGCGTGGTCGAGCGCTTCGTGCGGCTGGAGGAGAGCCGGTCAGAACCGGGCTCCGGTCTCGGCCTGAGTCTCGTCTCCGCGGTGGCTCGCTTGCATGGCGGTGAACTGAAGCTTGAGGACAATGAACCCGGATTGCGCAGCATCATCGCGCTGCCGCGCGCTGGCCCTGCGGTGCCCGGATGAAGCGGCCGGCCTCCGGGAGAAAACGCCGAAAATCACCCACACTGGATCGAGCGGCGCTGATAAGCCGACTCGATACGTGTCATTCCGCCGCCGACGGCATTGGGCTTCCGCAGACTGCGCCGCAGCCATCGGCGCGGGTGTCGGGATGGCTCGTCAGCATCGCGGCGAGCGCAGCAGGAAAGACGCTGGGTGCGCTGGTCGAGGAATGCCCGGCGCTGTCCCGGCTGCTTGACGGCATCGCCGAGGCCGCACCCTATCTCTGGGGCCTGATATGTGCCGACGCCACGCGCTTGCTGCGCCTGCTGCGGCACGATCCCGATAAGCACATGGCCGCGCTCGCCGCCAAGGCGCGCCGGAGCGGTGCGAGTGCACGCACTGCCGCAGCGCTGATGCGCACGCTGCGCCAGATCAAGGCCGAGGCCGCGCTCTTGATAGCGCTTGCCGATGTTGGCGGTGTCTGGCCCGTCGAGCGTGTGACGCGTGCGCTCACCGATCTCGCCGATGCAGCACTCGCCGCTGCGGTTCGTTATCTTCTGCGCGACGCGGCGGAGCGGGGAAGGCTCAACCCCGCCGACCCTCGGCATCCCGAAGCAGACTCGGGTTACATCGTGCTTGCCATGGGCAAGATGGGTGCGTTCGAGCTGAACTATTCCAGCGACATCGACTTGATGGTGTTCTTCGATCCGGAAGCCGCCGCGTTGGCGCCGGAAACCGAACCCGCTCCATTTTATGTCCGCCTGACGCGCGAACTGGTCAAATTGATACAGGAGCGTAGCCCGGACGGTTATGTCTTCCGCGTCGATCTGCGTCTGCGGCCCGATCCGTCTTCGACCCAGATCGCGATATCGACCCACGGCGCACTCGATTATTACGAGAGCCGTGGACAGAACTGGGAGCGCGCCGCCCTGATCAAGGCGCGCGCCTGCGCCGGCGATACCGTGGCCGGGGAGCGGCTCATTCGCGATCTGTCGCCCTTTGTCTGGCGCAAGTATCTCGACTTTGCGACCGTTGCCGACGTGCATGAAATGAAACGGCAGATTCATGCCTATCGCGGCCATGGCGAGATCGCGGTCGAAGGCCACAATATCAAGCTCGGCCGCGGCGGCATTCGCGAAATCGAGTTTTTCGCCCAGACCCAGCAGCTGATTGCTGGTGGCCGCCACGACGAATTGCGCGGCCGCTCCACCCTTGAGACGCTGAAAGCGCTCGCCGCGGACGGTTGGATCGATGCGGCGGCGCGCGATGCGTTGACCGAGGCGTATGAGTTTCTGCGCCGCGTCGAACACCGGCTGCAGATGTTGGCCGACGAGCAGATCCATACGCTGCCGTCCGATCCCGACGCGCTTGCCGCATTCGCGCGCTTTCTCGGCTTCGCCGGACGCGACGACTTCGCCCAACATCTGCTGGCGCACCTGCGCACGGTCGAGCGTCACTATGTGCGGCTCTTTGAACGGGAGCCTGCGTTTCTTGCGAGCCAGCAGAACCTGTCGTTCTCCACGGAACACGAGAGCGAGACGCTCGATCGGCTGGTCGAGCTGGGCTTCCGGCAGCCGCAGCAGGTGGTCGATGCCGTGCGGCGCTGGAGCGAGCCGCTCTATCCGGCGCTGCGCGGCGAGCAGGCGCGGGCTAATCTGAGCGAGCTTATACCGCTTATCATCGATCAGATCGCACGCGCGGAAAACCCGGATGCCACCTTCGCCGCCCTCGACCGCTTTCTCAGCGGTCTTCGCGCCGGCGGACGGTTTTTGTCGCTGTTGCGGCAGAATCCGCAAATCATCGAATTCGTCGCGCTCATTCTTGGCGTTGCGCCGCGGCTTGCCGATACGTTGGCACACACCCCGCATCTCATCGATCCCCTGATCGACCCGAGCTTTTTCGGTGCGCTTCCGGATGAGGATCGGCTGGCGCGCGAGCTTGGGCGCACGCTCGGCGAGGTGCGCCGCTACGAAGAGTTTCTCGATGCCATCCGCAAGTTTGGTCAGGAGCGGGCATTCCTGATTGGCGCGCGAATTCTGTCCGGCTCGATTTCGGCCGAACAAGCGGGCGAGGTCTATGCCGGGCTTGCCGAGGTTCTTGTCCGCGCGTTGTTCGAAAAAGTGCAGGAAGATTTCGTCGCGGCGCACGGTCGTATTCGCGGCGCGCAAACCGCGATCCTCGCGCTCGGCCGTCTCGGTGCGCGCGAAATGACGGCGAATTCGGATCTCGATCTCATCGTGATCTACGATTTCGACCAGGATCATCCGCAGTCCGACGGCCCTCGGCCGCTTTACGGCGCGCAGTATTTCGCGCGGCTGACGCAGCGGCTGATCAGCGCGCTCACCGTGCAAACCAACTATGGCGTGCTTTACCCGGTCGACATGCGGCTGCGGCCCTCCGGTCGCTCCGGTCCGCTGGCGACGCAGATCGACGGTTTCCGCAGCTATCAGGAGCACGAAGCCTGGACGTGGGAGCATCTGGCGCTGACGCGCGCGCGGGTCATTTGCGGACCGCCCGCATTCGCGGAGCGCGTCGAAGATATCATCAGTGACGTGCTGTGCCGCAAGCGGAATCCGGCCGTGATTGCGGCCGATGTCGCCGACATGCGCGGGGCCATTGCCAAGGAGAAAGGCGAGGCCGATCCGTGGGAGCTGAAATATGCGGCCGGTGCGCTGGTCGATATCGAGTTCATCGCGCAATATCTCCAGCTCGTCCACGCCGCCGAGACGCCGGAGATTCTCGATCCGTCGACGGCGCGGACCTTGGAGAAGGCAGAGCGCCACGGCGCGCTCAAAGCGGAGGATGCGGCGGTGCTGCGGCCCGCGGTGATGTTGTTCCATAATCTGACGCAAATCCTCCGGCTCTGCCTGCCGGGGAGATTCGATCCCGCTTCGGCCAGTACCGAAGTCCTCAGCCTGCTGGCGCGCGCCGCCGATCTCCCTGACTTTCCAGCCCTGCAGGCGTACGTCGCCGAAACGCAGCGGCAGGTGCGCGAGGGCTTCGTGCGTATTGTGGGTCGGACGCCGTGAGGATGCGACGCGCGCCTCAAGCTGCCGCTTGATCCGCTGCGCGCGCCGGTACTTGTGCTTCCAGCGGCAACCGCACCGTCACCATCGTGCCGCGGCCGAGCGTCGAGCGGATGCGCATGCGGCCGCCATGCATTTCGATCAACGACTTGGCGATGGCAAGGCCGAGCCCCGAGCCCTGGTGCCGCTTGGTCATCTGGCTTTCCACCTGTTCGAACGGCCGGCCAAGCTTGGACAACGCATATTTCGGGATGCCGATGCCGGAATCCTTGATGGCGATCGTCGCTTGGCCGCCGCGCACGCGGCCCTGCAACGTCACAGCACCGCCGTCCGGGGTGAATTTCACCGCGTTGGAGAGAAGATTAAGGGCAATCTGCTTGAGCGCGCGGCGATCGGCCTTGAGCCGAATGCCGGGCGCAATCTCCGAGGTGAGCGCAAGGTGCTTGTCGGCGGCGCGGCCGGACACCACGCGCAGGCTGTCGGCGAGAATCGGCTCAAGCTCGACATCCTCGGTGGCGAGGTGCATGCCGCCGGCCTCGATCTTCGACATATCGAGAATATCGTTGATGACGTCGAGCAGATACTGGCCGCTTTCGCGGATATCGCGGGCATATTCGCCGTATTTGTCGGCGCCAAGCGGGCCGAACATGGACGCTTCCATGATTTCGGAGAAGCCGATGATGGCGTTGAGCGGCGTGCGCAACTCGTGGCTCATGTTGGCCAGAAACTTCGACTTGGCCTGATTGGCCTCTTCGGCGCGGGTCTTTTCCTCGGCGTATTTCTCGGCGAGGTCGGCGAGCTGGTCAGCCTGCAGTTCCAGCGCCTGCTGCGACTTGCGCAGGTCGTCGATTGTGGCGATGCGACGTTTTTCGCCCTCGATCAGTTTCTGCTCGTGCAGCTTGATCTGGGTGATGTCGGTGCCGACCGACACGTAGCCGCCGTCCTTGGTACGCCGCTCGCTGATGTGCATCCAGCGGCCGTCGTCGAGTTGAGCCTCGAAGGTGCGCGCGCCCGGCGGCTGCGGCGGCGCGCTATCGTCGTTGACCACGGTAGTGCGGATGATCGGCTTGGTGCCGGCGGCGACGATGGTTTCGTACCGTGTGCCGGCGACGACCGCTTCGTCGGAGAGGTGGTGCAGCGCCTGAAAGTTGGAATTGCACAGCACCAGGCGGTTGTCGGCATCCCACAGCACGAAGGCTTCCGGAATGGTCTCGATGGCGTCGCGCAGCCGCAGATCGGCCGCCACGGTCTTTTCCACCAGGCTTTTTTGCTCGGTGACATCGACCGCAATGCCGATCAGGTGGAGGCCAGCTTCGCCCTCCTGGCGCGCCAGTTCGCAGCGCGCCCGCAGCCACAGCCAGCGGCCGTCGGCGTGGCGCATGCGGAAGGCGTGATCGAACGACTGCACGCGGGCATCGGCGAGCTGCGTCGCCAGCTCATAGAGATTGATATCGTCGGCGTGCACCAGCGCGTTGACTTCGCCGAAGGTGAGCAGATCGTCCTTCTGCGGCAGACCCAGAATGTCGAACATCGAGTGCGACCAGAACACGCGGCCGCGCGCCAGATCCCAGTCCCATAGTCCGCAGCGCCCGCGATTGAGCGCCGTGTCGATGCGGCTGCGCACGGTGTCGTGGATCAGGTCGGCCTCGCGCGCCCGCGTCGCCTGCCAGTGAAACGCAAAGCCCAGGATGAGCACCACGAAGCCTGTGGTGGCCGATAGGGTGACGGTCAGCGCCATGGTCGAGCGCCAGTCCGCGAGCGCATCGTCGACGCGCTGGAAAACAGCAAGCGAGCCGAGCGGCGTGCGCAGCCCGCGCACTGTCGCGAGTGCGATGGAGCCGTCGGGCAGCGTGATCGGGATGGTATGCGCGTCGGCGCCCATTGTGGTGATCGGCTGCCAAGGTCCGAGTACGTCGAGGAGGGAGAGCCCTTTGAGCGACGGATCGCCGGGGATGCTGGCGATGATCATGCCGTCGGCATCGGCGATCAGGGCGCGGCGGCCGGCGCTGGCCGCCCAGTCCGGCAGCGCGCGCGGCAGCAAACGCGATGTGCGGGCGAGCGCCGGCGCCCCGCCGCTGATCGGCTGGTCGAGCCGCGCCGCCAGTTGATCGGCGAGTGCCTCGATGTCGCGCATCGATGCGGCGACGACCTGACGGCGCTGGTCGAGCACCTGCACGGCGGCGCCCACGCAGATCGTGAACATGAAGGCGACAATGAGGACCGGGACGGCGCGGCGGAGCAGAGGCTCCGCGCTCAAAAGACGGCGGTAGGCGGGGTTGGCAATCGATTGCGCCAGCGCCTTGATGGAATCCGAATGTAGAGACGCACTCGCCGCATCGGCGCGCGCCATCGCCGGCCTCCGTTTCGGACGATCCCCAAACCCGCGTTCGGAAGGTGTTGCCGCACCACTTCCGAATCATCCTCATAAGAATCGATGCGCGCTGATTTGTCGAGAGTCAGAAGCAAGATTTTTTTAACAAATGCCGCAAGGTCTTCTGATCAACAGCAAACAATCGCCGCGACCAAGTCAAAGTCCGCTAGTTTTCGGCCAGCGTTCGGGCCACGATGTCAGTGACGTCTCGTGACAGGGACCCTTTGGCGGCGACCCGGCGCAACGTGGCTTCGGCGCGGGCGCGCCGTGCCGGCTCAAGCGCGCGCCAGGAGCGAAATGCGCCCATCAGCCGCGCCGCCACTTGCGGATTCTTCGCATCGAGCGCGATCAGGATATCGGCGACGAAGTCGTAGCCGGCGCCGTCGGCGCGGTTGAATTGGGTGTGGTTGGCGTGCGCGAATGAGCCGATCAGGGCGCGCACGCGGTTGGGGTTGGCCATCGAGAACGCCCGATGGGTGGTCAGCGCGCGGACGCGATCGAGCGTGCCGCGTTCCGGGATCGCCGCCTGCAGCGCCAGCCACTTGTCGATGATCAGCGGATCGTCGGCATAGCGGCTATAGAAATCGTCGAGCGCCGCCGCGCGCTCCGGCCGGTCGTGCCGCGACAGCGTGTCGAGCGCCGCCATTCGGTCGGTCATATTGTCGGCGGTGCGATACTGGACATTGGCGCGCGAGACGGCGTCGTCGCGCCCGCTGACCGCCAAGAAGTCGAGACACGCATTCTTGAGCGCACGTCGACCGACACTCTGTGCGTCGGGCCGGTACGGCCCGGACTCGGTCATCCGCATATAGGTGTCGGCAAGAGTTTTGCCGTGCCGTTCGCCGATCGCGGCGCGCAACTTTTGCCGCGCGGCAAACACAGCGTCCGGATCGACGTCGCGGCCGATCTCGCGCGCAATGTCGGCTTCGCTCGGCGGCGCCAGCGCCAGCGCAATGAAGGCGGGCTCGAGCTTATCATCCGCCAAGATCATGCCGAGCGCGGCCATCAGCCCATCGTCGTCGCGCGCCGGCCTGTCGGCGCGCAGCGCCGCGACGTTGGTGGTGAGCAGCGACATCGCCAGCGACTGCACCGCCTGCCAGCGGTTAAATGGATCGCGGTCGTGGGCAGCTAGAAAGCGCAGATCATCAGGCTCGATCGGCAGCGACAGTTTGATCGGCGCGGAAAAGCCGCGATTGAGCGACGGGATCGGCCGTTCGGCGACGCCGGTGAACTGGAACGTCTGGCTCGGCCGCGTCAGTTCGATGACGCCGCGATCGAGTGGCCGGCCGTCGAGAGTGAGCGGCAGATCGGCGCCGGTTTTGCCGACCAGCCCGACGGCTAGCGGAATCACCACCGGATCTTTGTGCGGCTGGCCGGGCGTTGGCGGGACCGTCTGCGCAATGTCGAGCCGATACGTCTTGGCGCGCGCATCGTAGTGCGGCGTGACCACCACATCCGGTGTGCCGGCCTGCGAATACCAGCGCATGAACTGCGAAAAATCCCGCCCGCTCACGTCGGCGAAGCACTGCACGAACTGTTCGACGGTGGCGGCCTCGCCGTCGTGGCGCGTGAAATAAAGATCCATGCCCTTGCGGAACAGATCGGCGCCGAGCAACGCCTTGATCATGCGCACCACTTCGGCGCCTTTGTCGTAGACCGTCGACGTGTAGAAGTTGTTGATCTCGTGATAGAGCTCAGGCCGCACCGGGTGGGCGAGGGGGCCGGCGTCCTCGACGAACTGATGTGAGCGCAGCGCGCGCACGTCGCCGATCCGCTCGACCGGCCGCGAGCGCTGATCCGATGTGAATTCCTGGTCGCGAAAAACAGTGAGTCCTTCCTTCAGGCAGAGCTGGAACCAATCGCGGCAGGTGATGCGGTCGCCCGTCCAGTTGTGAAAATATTCGTGCGCGATCACCGCCTCGATGCCGGCGAAGTCGGTATCGGTCGCGGTCGCGGGCGAGGCCAGCACGTATTTGTCGTTGAAGACGTTGAGCCCCTTGTTCTCCATCGCCCCCATATTGAACGCGGACACCGCGACGATCATGAAAATATCGAGATCGTATTCGCGACCGAAGGCCTCCTCATCCCAGCGCATGGCGCGCTTGAGGCTGTCCATGGCGTAGTCGCAGCGATCCTCCTTGCCGGGCTCGACATAGATGGCGAGCTTCACGTTGCGGCCCGACATG
Source organism: uncultured Alphaproteobacteria bacterium (assembly GCA_963729965.1). Taxonomy (GTDB): domain Bacteria; phylum Pseudomonadota; class Alphaproteobacteria; order Rhizobiales; family Xanthobacteraceae; genus BOG-931. The sequence continues at coordinate 42,236 of CAVSPX010000014.1, read as the reverse complement.
GTGGTGAAGCTGTCGGCGACGCAGCCGAGCTGGCCGCAGACCAGCGCGAACAGATAGCTCGGCTTCTTGAACGGATCGTGCCAGACCGCGAAATGCCGGTTGGTGCCGGCGATGTCGCCATGCGACACCGGATTGCCGTTGGCAAGCAGCACCGGTGCCTGGTGTTTGTCGGCCTCGATGCGCGTGGTGTAGACCGCCATCACGTCGGGCCGGTCGAGAAAATAGGTGATGCGGCGGAACCCTTCCGCCTCGCACTGCGTGCAATAGACATCGCCGGCTCGGTAGAGCCCCATGAGCTGGGTGTTGCCCGCCGGATCGATCACGGTCTCGATCTCGAGTTCGAATGGAGCGTTCGGCGGCTGGGCGATGGTGAGCCGGTCCGGCGTGGCGACATAGTTTTCCGCCGGCAGCGGCTTGCCATCGAGCGCAAGCGAGGTGAGCCGCAGCTCGTCGCCGTCGAGCACAAGCGGTGCCGGCGCGCCCTCGGCGTTGGGCTTGAGCTTGAGTTTCGCCCTCACGCGGGTGGCACTCGGATGCAGAGACACGTCGAGATCAACGGTCTCGATCAACCAGTCGGGCGGGCGGTAATCCTGCAGGCGAACGGGGCGGGGTTCTTCGGTGCGCATGAGCCAGTTGTAGCCCGGATTGCACGCAGTGCAATCCGGGAACCGCTGCGCTATCCGATGTTTCACCCCGGGTTTCGCAGGCGCTTTAGTCGCGCTACGATTCGCTCATGCCGATGATGTGCGCGATGGTGCTCGACCGGCCCGGGACGCCGCTTGTCATGCGTGAGCGGCAAATCCCGCAGCCGCAGCCGGGCGAAATTCTGGTCGAGATCGCGGCCTGCGGCGTCTGCCGCACCGACCTGCACGTCGTCGACGGCGAACTGTCGCAGGCGAAATTGCCCATCGTACCGGGGCACGAGATTGTCGGCCGTGTCGCGGCGATCGGCGCGGGCGTGAGCGGCTTCACGATTGGCGAGCGGGTCGGCGTGCCCTGGCTCGGCGCGACCTGCGGGGTCTGTCCCTACTGCCGGTCCGAACGCGAAAATCTCTGCGACAACCCGTTATTCACCGGCTACACGCGCGACGGCGGCTATGCCACACACACGATCGCCGACGCGCGCTTCTGTTTTCCGCTCGATGAGAATCTCGATGCCGCGGAAGCCGCGCCGCTGCTTTGCGCCGGGCTTATCGGCTGGCGCAGCTACCGCATGGCCGGCCAAGCGCAGGCGCTTGGTCTTTATGGCTTCGGCGCTGCCGCCCACATCCTGGCGCAGGTCGCGGCCTGGCAGGGGCGGCGCATTTTCGCCTTCACCCGCGACGGCGACGAGGCTTCGCAGAAATTCGCGCAATCGCTCGGCGCGGTGTGGGCCGGCGGTTCCGGCGAAATGCCGCCCGAGCGGCTCGACGCGGCGATCATTTTCGCGCCGGTCGGCGCGCTCGTGCCGGCAGCGTTGCGCGCGGTGAAAAAAGGCGCCCGCGTCGTCTGCGGCGGCATTCACATGTCGGATATTCCGAGCTTTCCCTATTCGATCTTGTGGGAGGAGAGGCAGCTTCTGTCCGTCGCCAATCTCACGCGCGCCGACGCCCGCGAGTTTTTGGCCGTCGCGCCACAGGCCGGCATCAAGATGCAGGTGACGCGCTATCCGCTGGAGCGGGCGAACGAGGCGCTGGCCGATCTGCGCGCCGGGCGCTTCGAGGGCGCTGCGGTGCTAATTCCGTAAATCTTACTGCCGCGGCTCGGCGTGGCCGATGACGCGGGCGACGGTTGGAAAATGCCGGCGCAGACCGCCTTCAATCGCGTCGACCAGATCGTGCACTGCGCGCACCGAGAGCGCCGAATCGACACGGCAGTGGAAGTTGACGATCTCGCCATCGGCGGTCTCGCGCACCCGCACGTCATGGATTTCATAGAGGTCGGCAATGTTGGCGGCTTGCGCGTTGAGCACGGCGCGGACTTCGGCGATGCGCTCCGCCGGGGCGTCGCGGCCGGCAAGCACATCGGCCGGTAACGGCTCGATATGGGTTTCGACCTCGACATCGGGACCGAGCCCCTCGCGCAGCGCCTGTTCGAGGCTGCTCGCTACGTCGTGCGCGGCGGCGAGCGCCAACGTGCCCTCGACTTCGAGATCGAGCGACACCGACAGCCGGCCGGAAACCGTCTGTACGGCGACGTGATGAATGGCGAGGCCGCGATTGCGCGCGATCATCATGACGCGCTCGCGCACCGTTTCGTCGTCGAGGGCGCGCGGTTCGGTGGTGATCGTCACTTCGGCCCGCGGCAGTTCGGCACGGATGGCGCCGGTCAGCCGGTCTTTGATGGCGGAGACGCGATCGAGCGGCAGCGTACGGCTGACGCCGACGCCAAGATCGACGAACAGTACCGCGCCGGCCGGGCGCGCGCGCACCCGTTCGACGGCGACAACGCCAGGAATTTTTCGCGCGATCGCCGCGACCTGCTCGCTCACGCCAACCGGCGCCGTGTCGGTCAGCGTGTCGATGGTGCGCCGCCCGAGCCGCCACCCGGCGATGCAGATGAAGACAGCGACCACCAGCGCGGCGAGGGCATCGGACAATGGATAGCCGAGCGCAACGCCGCCGAGTCCAATCAGCACCGCGACCGACGACCACATGTCGGAGGAGAAATGCAGCGCATCGGCGTTGAGCGCCTCGCTTGATGTCTCCGCCGCGACGCGACGCAGCGTCCGAGCGCGGAAGAAATCGATGACGATCGAGCAGACGATGATGGCGAATGCCGCGGCTGTCGCTTTGACCGCATGGGGCTGAGCGCCGGCAAGCCGGTGCAGCGCCTCCCAGATGACCACGCCGGTCAGGAGAAAAAGCAGCGCGGTCTCGGCCAGCGCGGTGACGCTCTCGATCTTGCCGTGGCCGTACTGATGCTCGGCATCGGCCGGTTTCCCGGAAATGCGCACGGCGAAATAGGTCAGCACCGTCGCGGCGAAGTCGAGCAGCGAATGGCCGGCCTCTGACAGGATCGCAAGCGACCCAGTCAGCAGACCGACAATTGCCTTCGCGGCGGTCAGCGCCGCCGAGGCGGCAATCGAGCCGAGTGCCGCCTTTTCCTTGTCATTCATTCCCGGTGCGCACCGCGGCCCCGGGTCGAAGCAAGACTTCTTGCCTCAATTGACCGGGATGTTCGCGTCCTTCATGACCTTTCCCCAGGTCACAATATCGTTTTTGATCTCTTTCGCGAACTCCTCCGGTGTGCTGCCGACCGGCTGGAAGCTGAACTTGGCAAGTGTCGCCTTGACGTCGGGCAGCGTGAGGATCGCGGCGACCTGTTTTTGCAGCAGGGTCACGATGGGCACAGGCGTTCCGGCCGGCGCCACCAGGCCGATGACCAGGTCGGACTCCTGGTTCGGTACGCCGGACTCACGCAAGGTCGGAATGTCCGGGAAGGCTGGGCTGCGGATTGCGCTGGTCACGGCGAGCGCCCGCAGTTTGCCGGAGCTGAGATAGGGCGCGACCGGCGGCAGTCCCATGAACAGGATCGGGGTATCACCGGCGAGCGTGGCGTTGACGGCCGGCGCCGCGCCGTTGAAGGGCACGCGCGGCAGAGCGTCGAGCTTCAAGCCGAGTTTGAACAGCCGCTCGGAGCTGAGCTGGCCGAAGCCGATGCCGATAGCCGCGTAGTTGTATTTCTGCGGCGCCGCCTTAACCAGCGCGATCAATTCCTGCATGGTTTTTGCCGGCACCGAAGGATTGACCGCCACCACCGAAGGCGACGCCGAGATCATGGTGATGGGAGAAAAGTTTTTCACCGGGTCGTAGGGCAGGTTGGAGTTCGTCACTGAGGCGACGGCAAAATCATTGGTGACGATCAGCAGGTTGTATCCGTCCGGCGCCGCGTGGGCGACCTGACCAGCGCCGACCGCGCCGCTCGCGCCGTTGACGTTCTCGACGAAGAACGATTGTCCGAGCCGTTCACTGAGTTTCTGCGCCACGATGCGGCCGATAAGGTCGCTCGGGCCGCCCGGCGGATAGGGCACCACGATACGCACCTGGCGCTGCGGGTAGCCGCCGGCGGCCGGCTGGCTGTGCGAAGGGCCCGACATCAAGAGCGCCGCGGCCAGGGCGCATAAGAATAGTCCTCGCTTCATTGTATGGTCTCCTCCCGAATAATTTTGCTTTCAGCGTTCGGACGCTTCCGCCACGTTAGCCGCCGGGTCGGGGTGCCGGAAGGCGCTCATTATACGGCAAATGCAGACGAGCATTGTGACCGCCGCACGCGTACCGCGTGGCCGCAACACACGTCCGACTGGAATAGCGACGGTCTGATCGATTTCCGGCTGCCAAGCTGCTAGCATCGGAGCAACAAATTCGACCGAGGAAGGTGCGCCATGGAGCTTGCCATTAGGCCGTTGCACCCGCTGTTCGTCGCCGAGGTCAGAGGCGCCGACCTGAGCCGGGACATCGATCTCGCGACGGAGCGGGCGATCGAACGCGCAATGGACGAGTATGCCGTGTGCGTTTTGCCGGAGCAGAATCTCGACGACGAGCGGCAGATCGCGTTCTCGCGCCGCTATGGTCCACTGGAGAACGCGTCGGCGGTCAAGGCGCAGCGCAAGCCCGGCGTCCTCGGCACGCGCATCCGCCATCCGGAAATCTTTGACGTTTCCAATCTCGACGAGAACGGAAACATCATGGCCGCTACCGACGACCGCTGGGTGTATCGCCAGGCCAACGAATTATGGCACAGCGATTCGTCGTTCCGGCAAAGGTCGTCGACCTGGTCGCTGCTGCATGCGCGCATCGTGCCGCCGTCGGGCGGCGACACCTCTTTCGCCGACGCGCGCGCCGCCTACGACGCGCTGCCGGGCGCGACAAAACAGAAAATCGAGGGCCTGGTGGCAGAGCATTCGATCTGGCACTCGCGCAGCCAGCGCGGCGGGTATATGCCGAGCGACGAGGAGCGCGCCGCGCGTCCGCCCGCGCAGCATCCGCTGGTGCGGCGGCATCCCGGTTCCGGACGCAAGTCCCTGTTTATCGCCTCGCACGCCTCCCATATCGTCGGCTGGCCGCGTGACGAGGGCAGGGCGTTGCTCGATGAGTTAATGGCGTTCGCGACGCAGCCGCGCTTCGTCTACGCGCACAGATGGCGCGTCGGCGATCTTGTGATTTGGGACAACCGCTGCACGGTGCACCGCGCGTCGCCGTTTCCATCGGACGAGCACCGGCGCGAACTGCACCGCACCACAATTATCGATACGCAGAGCCACGCAGCGGTCGCATAAGCGTCACTGAAAACCGATCAAACCTGCCGGCGGATCGCGCCGCAGGCAGGTTGACCGCTTTACTGAAAGTCTTGCTGAAACTCAGGGGCAGGACGTCTGCATGTGGATGCAGGGCGCCGGCTGGGGCGGCATCTGCGGCTCGTTGACCATGTGGTGGACATAGTGGTGATGGTGATGCGCGGCGAGCGCGATCTGCAGCGGGTTCTGCCCGACGTTCATCGCAAACGCCGGCGCCGAGCCGAGCGCGATGCCGAGGACAAGCGCGCTGAGGCCGAAGGTGGTGCGGTAATTCATCTTCATTCCTCCGTTAAGACTGCCAGGCCCCGCGACAACCGATATCGAGGCGGTCTGAACAGGATTTTGCAGTATTAACGCGAGGCAATTCGGGAAACCTAGAGGCCGCGCTGTAAATCAGCAGCGCAAATATATTAAATCACAATAAAATATACACGATGGATACGTGGATGCGGCTAATCTATACAGAATTGATTGATTTATGTATGATTTATAACAGCGGTTTGCACGGATGCTGGACGTGGGTAAAACGAATGCGCCGGCGCAGGGCGAAAATGCTCTGAATGCCTCACGCGTCAAAATCGCGAGCGCGCGAGTGCAAGCGTGGAACCGGTGATCGGCGACGGGAACAACACGGCTATGGTGATACCATCGGCGGCGGTTTGACGCGATGAACGCTGCGACAACAAACGCCTGGCGCTTCTGCGTCGCTCCGATGATGGAAATTGCCGACTCAATGAAAGAGCCCATTAAATCTGGCATTTTGCGCCATCGCCTTCTTGTGTAGGACGGACAGTAGGACGATGCCGCGCATCAGGTTTAATGGTCGAGTCCTTCCCGCTGCACTAACTCTATCGATGTCGAATTTGCCCTCGGTCCGATGGAGAGACGGCGGCCTGACCACACTCGGGATTGAGAGCGCAGACTGTCGCGTAGAGGTGAAGGATAACGTGGTCACTATTAACGTCGATCTGCCCGAGTTCGATCCCGCCGTTCACCTAATCCCCGTCACTATGAGAGCACACGACGTTGCGCGAGCTGCGATTGATCTTGTGTGTTTCGCAAGCGGGAACGGATACGCCTTTGTATTAGAGACCTGGACGGGCCTTGATGGCGTAACCAGGGCGGTAGCGCCGCAACAGCCGGACCTAGCTGCGCTCTCGACGGCGGTCGCGTCGCCGGTCGAATTTGATAAAGTTCTTCGGATGGTCATCGCAGACCCGCCGCTGTTCATGGCCCTTCGCGATTTGATTGAATTGATCACACAATGGCATCGAGCGCCGATAAGCGCTGCTCGCGCTATTGAAGCGGTGCGTCATTCGATGACGCCAAATGCAGAACGCAAGAAACAGTGGGAAAATCTCTGTCGCAATCTACAGCTTGAGCGGTCCTACATAGACCCGGTGACCGATACATCGGTTGCGCCTCGTCATGGTGATCCAGAGCACATACCTGGTAACATCACCAACGACGTTGCGACACGAGCGTGGACCATTATGAACCGATACCTGGAGTTCAGAAAACGGGGAGGGGAGGACCCGTTGCCCGCTGCCGAGTTTCCGACGTTGACGTGACTACGCGGCGTTCGCTTTAGCTGCTCGCATTCCTTCCGCGCTTCCTCCGAATGCCGCCGGTCAAGGTACGCCTTACGGATGGCTGCTGCCAAGATAGAGCCGCGCCCATGCGTTCAGATGCCGCAAAGTTAGGCGCGGCGTTGCGTGACCGCCAAGACCGACGTTGCGCGTGTTCTGGTTGAACCTGTCCAGGCGCCTTAGAAAGTCGGTGTATTCGATCTTTAGCGCAAGCTGATCATCGACCCAATCGCGCTTCGTCATGCTGCACTCCGCTTTAATTGATCACATTCCTTCCGCGCCAAGTCGGTCTGCCGGTCGAGATAGGCCGCCAGATCGTTGACGTGGACTCCCTTGGCGCATTTCTGGCTGCCCTCCATGCGCACGATCGGAATGCTGATCTCGCCGTCGAGAACCTTCCGCAGGAACTTTTCCGAACTCAGATGACGGAAGTAATCGCGGCAGACCCACTCGACCGGGATAACAGCCAAGCCGTCATATTGGGCCATCAATAGAAATGCGGTTTTCATGATCCTACCACGCAGAGTGGCCATCCGAGCCTGTAGGAGGCGGCGGACCCGGCGCGAGAGTTATCCTCGATCGCGCGCGCCGGAGTCCATAAGGCCGGTCTCAACTCCGGGCGCCGCACACATGGTGCTATCCACCGGCCGGCATCTTGCGGGTAGAAGTCGCGCGTATGGGGCGCCAGGGCCTACACTCGTAGCTCGACATGTTCACGTTATGTTCAATACCCGCACTGAGGGTAAATTAGCCATTCACACGCATTGTTTGCGTTCTGCCGGATGGATGATAAGGAAGGCGCCGGTAGCCGGCATGCTGCACACGCCGGCCACCGACTTGCCACCGTCCAACCGAGGGATCAGACGATGACCGACGACAATTCTAACGCCATCATTTCGTTCGGCGACGCACACAAAGCAAAGGCGCGGAAACACTTGACGGACACGGGATGCCGGCTGCCTTCGGCGCGCGAATGGGCCGGCATGCTTCCAGTCATCCGGGCAGCATACCGCTCAATCGAGCTGGAGGAATTCGGAAGCTTCGCCGACGTCACCGAGGATGACGCCGCCGCCTTTCTCGACCAGCTCGGCGTGACAGCGGACTATCTGGAGGCGATCGCAATTACCTGCAATGCCGCGTGCGCCATCTTTACGAAAGCTTTGACGGCGCCGGGGGCGCCATTGGCTACGGTCTGACCAAGATTTACCCCGGCAATGAGGGGCGGAGGCGGCCCGAAAGGGCCGCCCCATTCATTTTGCGAACCCATTCCGGGGACCCAAATACTTTGGAACTTTCTGTGGCCGCGGTGCCACAGTCACGGAGGAAATTGCCGGACAAAAGAAATTTCGCCTGGACTGCTTTAAACCCAGGGATCATTTTAGAAGAAGGGAGGACAGCTCATGAAACAGATTTTGTCGGGGATCTTGAGCGCTGCCGCGCTATCGGTAATTTCGGTGGGCATAGCGGACGCTGCCGACATGCCGCTCAAAGCCCCACCCATGGCGGCCCCGTCGTGCGTTTGGTGCGGGTGGTATATCGGCGGTAACGTCGGCGGTAAATGGGCTGACCTGTCGGACTCTACCTTCGTTTCGCCGGCCACAGGCCCTGGCGGTGCCAGCGGGCCTGGCACGCTGGCTTTTGGCACGAGTTCTGCGGGCACCTTTATTGGCGGCGGCCAACTCGGATACAATTGGCAAAACGGACCCGTGGTGTTTGGCGTCGAAGGCAGCATTGACGGGCAGCATTGGCGCAAGAGTTTTGTGGCAGGACCGGCACCGGGATTTCCCTTTGTTGCCGGGGATAGCTTTTCTGCCACCAGCAACTGGGAAGCTTCGTTCCGAGGCCGGCTCGGCTACGCTTGGGATCGCACGCTGCTGTACGCGACAGGCGGCATCGCGTGGACCAGGGTCGCGGATAACACAAATTTTATCGCGATTGGCGGCTTCCCAGCGAGCTCGGCAAGTGACCACGATACCTTGGCCGGCGGTACGCTTGGAGGCGGCTTGGAATATGCCGTTACCAACAATGTTAGTCTCGGTGTAGAAGGCCTCTACACTTGGTATGGCAATCACACCTTTAATGGCGGTGCAGTGTCGACAATTGGCTTCCCGCCTGGCGGTCCTTTCACGTTTGCGCCAGCGTCTCAGACCGTCAATCTAAACACCGCAGAGGTGATGGCCACACTCAACATCAAACTGGGCCCATTATTCGGGTGGCATTAACCGAGCAGGCCCGTCAGCGCGGTGCCGATCAACGCCGCTGGCGCGCCTCCATGGCGTCCCAGTATGCGGCCACGTCTGCGGCGTCATTTGATTGAGGGTACTGCAACGGGGCGAGATGCGGCGTCGGCGCCGGCCTTGGCGGGTCCTTTATCTTCAATCTCTCCACGTCATACATTCCGGCCGCTGCGGCCGACGGGCACGGCTCGCAGCAGGCGATCGCGATGCGAATGGCCTGGGCCTCGCGTTCTAAAATTTCGGCCTGGCGATGGCGCGAGACGCCGGGGACGTCGAGCGCGTTATTGAGCGCTGTACGAAATGCGGCGACCGGGTCGGGGCTGGGTTCGGATTTGCGTTTGAAAAACATCGAAGGTCTCCATTTTGGGGTGATGGCTCTCGCGCGCACGCGCGAGGCGTTTTATGCGGCGCACCGCTTGGCGCGGCGTTGCTCGCGGTGGCGTCACGATTGAGATTTTCGCGCCTACGCGCGCTTATGGGGCTCGGGGGTTACGCATTTGTAATGTTCAGCAGCCTCAAATGGCTCGCCGAACCACACAAATGTCTCAAACGGTCGTTTGAATTTCAATCGTTCGTTTGAGAAAATATGAGGTGCGCTATGTTGGCGGTAGAGTTCACGCGGACAGGTGGGGAGTACGCGACCAATGGTCTGCCGCTCTGTCCCAGTTGCGGCAGGGCAATGTCGCTCACCCGCACTACACCACGGTCAGGCGGCCTTCCTGATCTGCACGTCTTTAAGTGTGGCGAGTGCGGAGTTTGGCTGAGCGAGGGTTCAGGCGACCGTCCCATCGTCTAATTCTGCGGGAAACACCGCGGAAGCGGAAGCCCTGGGTGCGTTAATGCCCCCCTGCACTCGGGGCTTCCGGCCCTTCGCGAAAGATCGAACCTGACACGCGGGCGAGGAGGCGTAAAATGCTCCAGAACCTCGACCATCAAGCGCGTGATTGCCTCAAGCGTGCGGCAGTGTGCGCTGAAATCGCCAACGCGGTCACCGATCCGCGGGAGCGCAATGAATGGTTGACGCTTCACGGGCGTTATCGTGCTCTCGCGGAGGGCATAGAAACGCAACACCGCGACCACGGGCGATGATTGATCAGCGACCTCGTGCGACGGCGTCGCGCTCCGCACGCCGGCCAAGCATTCAGGCCGCCGACCTCATCAGTGGCGCAGAAGCGCTCCGAAGATAGCCAGCGTGGCGCCGACCAGCATCATCAAGGCGATGAGCCATATCAGTTTGTCCAGGCGCAGCGGGCCTTGCGGGGCCGCGATCGGCGACGGCAATCGGCGCGTCTCGTACCAGCCTAAACCTGTGGCGACACGGCGATAAAATCGCAGTGGCATGTCATCCCCCCAACCAATCCCCACCATAGGTTTGCTGTTTTCCGCGGCGGTTAGATGGCGGTTAGATGGCAATAAAATCGCCGATGCCTCGCCCCGGGAAGCGTCACATAATGGTTCAAAGGCAGACCTCCAAATGAAAAGCACGGCGTTCTCACGCGCGCGCGAGGATAGGGTGCCGGCAGCGCGGAGGAGTCCCACCGGCTGTGCAGGTTGTTGGGTCACGACACTCGTGCCCTTGTCGCGACCGGCGGCGCCTATCGAAAGCGCCGGATCATTGCGCGCTCGCGGCGTCGCAAACCGAAATTGAAAAAGCCCGGCAATACCCGACCTTTCAAATGGGACATTCCGGTTCCGTGGAACTGCGTCCTTACAGTACTACATGCAACAGCGTTTTTCATTTGATAGAGCAGCTCACGGCCTGATGAGGTACGACCAGACTGGGCCCGTTGCCCAGCCGGAAACAACCGGCTGGACGCGACACCAACGCGGCGGGCCTGTTTGCCTTTGTACCCGACCATGACTTTGCCCCGGTTTTTTGGCCGGGGCTTTCGTTTTGGGCTACGGTCTTCGCAAGATGGCCGCTTGTCAGCGCCAGAAATCCTTAAACCGCGCGTCGGTGCGGTCGGGGATTTTTTCTTATCGCTTCCAGGAAAAACGCCTGTCGAGCACGAGGCGGTCCGAAAAGAACACACGGTGCGACTAGCACGACCGATCGGCAGTGATAGGATAGCTCGAACCCGCTGCCGAGCGCCTCCCTCAGCAAGAGTTGCATTCCTCCTCCCTTGGAACGGCGGCGGGTTCGCCCCCTTAGGATCGTGGTTCCAACAGTGGCGACGATTAAGCCCCGATCACCGCTTGCCGCGCTAGCACTCGCATCACCTGGACAGCAGACCACTCGCCGGTCCCGCGGGCGGTCGGAATCTTCCGCTCGTTCAAGCCGGCTGCGATGGCCCGCAGCGACGTAGCGCCGGCTGCTTGTAGTTCGGCAATGACCGGCGCAAGATCGGTAGCGCGCTCAGCCGCAACGCGCTCTACAGCCTCATTACGGGCTTGGCGCGCGGCGCGCGTGAATCGTGCGTTCTCGCGATAGCCGCCCAGCTTGACGCCACGGCGCTTCGCGGCCGCGAGGGCGTCCTTGGTGCGCTTGGAGATCATGCGGCGTTCCTCCTCTGCGACCATGGCCATGATGCCGACGGTCAGCCGATTGGCGTTCGGCATGTCGGCGGCAACGAAATCGACGCCGGCCTTCTCCAGGCCAAGCAGGAAATGGGCGTCGCGGCTCAAGCGATCGATCTTGGCGATGACCAGCTTGGCGCCGTAGACGCGGCAGGCCTGGATGGCCTTGGCCAGCTCAGGTCGGTCGGTCCGCTTACCGCTCTCGACCTCGACGAATTCCTTGACCAGCTCCCAACGGCCGCCGTTGAGGAAATCGGACACCGATCGGCGCTGGGCCTCCAAGCCCAAACCCGACCGGCCCTGCCGTTGGGTCGACACTCGGAGGTACGAAATCCACTTTCCTTCCGCCATGACCGCCTCGTTACGTCAAAGTCTACCCTGGTAGACCTTGATGTAACAGGCTCGCACGGTGGAAGCAAGCACAAAAATAAAGGCGAGCACAGCATGCGCGTTCATCCGGCGTCATGCTGTGCTCACCATGCCGGCGCTCGGCGGGGTGGGGCAGCGGCGAATTGCGCCGAAAAGATCAACGAAAAAAATGTTGGGACGGGCGTCGGTGATACGAGGCCGCGTTCATCCGGCGTCACCTGTGCTCACCCAGGCCGGCGCTCGCGACGACGGCGATGGCGGCCTTAAGCCGGGCGCTGTCAAAAATCGCCTCGGCAACTAGAGTGTGCCGAGGCGAAAGGTGACAACATCTAAAGGAGTCTGAACCGTGCGGTCCAGACGCGCGCGTACCCTACCAGGCGGAAGGACAACGACCAATCTCGAGCAACCATCACATCGTCTAAATTGGACTAATCAGCCAAATTGGACGAATTTAGTTCGGCAAGTGCCGCATAAGCCCGAGCGATGGTTTTGAGCTGTTTTCTTTTGAGTACCGGAGTGATTTGCTTGCCCAACCGGTCAACATTCGTAAGATAGACGTTTCCGACCCTATAGATGATTTTCTTTTTCTTCAAAGCAGTTAGTCTTACTGAGTCAGTAGGTCGCATCTTTTTCCGATGAGACTCATGTATTTGGCAAGGTTCACTTTTCAGCATGTGGAGGGGCTGAGATGGATCTGCCAAAATCAGGTGAAGCTGCATCGCGGTTTTCGGGGTATATCGATGGTCTGACGAGCGCGATTGGACACGCGGACCGAGCCAAACCGCTTCGGGATTATTGCGTAGGGCTGATGATGCCTTGCGAGCGCAAGAGCGTCGAGCCGATGGCCGCGATTACGGCGCCTGAACGGACCGCGGCCCAACATCAGTCGCTGTTGCATTTTGTTGGTGAAGGCAACTGGTCCGACGAGAAGGTTTTGGCCAAGGTGCGCGAAATGGTGCTGCCGGAGATGGAACGCCACGGGCCGATCGAAGCCTGGATCATTGATGACACGGGCTTTCCCAAGAAGGGACGGCATTCGGTTGGGGTCGGGCGTCAATATTGCGGTGAGCTTGGCAAGCAAGACAATTGTCAGATCGCAGTAACGCTTTCGATTGCCAATCATCATGCGAGCTTGCCAGCAGCCTATCGCCTCTATCTGCCGAAGGAATGGGCGACGGACCGTCCACGTCGGCGCAAAGCGGGTGTACCCAAGGAAGTTACCTTCAAAACCAAGCCGGCAATCGCGCTCGATCAATTGCGATGGGCCTGCGCGGCTGCCCTACCGCGCGGTGTGGTGCTGATGGATGCCGGCTATGGCGCGGACACCGATTTGCGTGCCAACATCACAGCGCTCGGATTGAGCTATGTAGCCGGCATCATGCCACAAACATCGGTATGGGGGCCGGGCACTGGGCCGTGGCCACCAAAGAAATGGTCGGGCCACGGGCGACGTCCAAAGCTGTTGCGGCGTGACGGCAAGCACCGACCGATATCGGTCAAGAAGCTTGCGTTTGCCCTGCCGTCAGAGGCTTGGTGCAAGATCACGTGGCGGGAAGCCTCGGCAGAGCCGTTATCCTCACGCTTTGCCCGTGTGCGCGTTCGTGCCGCGCATCGAGATTATTGGCTGGCTGAAAGTCGACCAGACGAGTGGCTGCTGATCGAGTGGCCAGACGGCGAAGATGCGCCGACAAAATATTGGTTCTCAACGCTTCCGGCGAACATCGCGTTCGCTCAACTCGTCGATACCGCCAAACTGCGCTGGCGCATCGAACGCGATTACCAGGAACTCAAACAGGAGGTTGGCCTCGGCCACTTCGAAGGGCGCGGATGGCGCGGCTTCCATCATCACGCAACGCTATGCATCGCGGCCTATGGATTCCTGATCTCCGAGCGGGAGACGATTCCCCCCTCAGGAACTCGTTCCCCCCGGTTGTTCACGGAAATTACAATTCCCGAAACTTATCGGCCCAGAGGGTCCGCCATTGCGGCCTGAGCGCCACGTTCCGAATTCCATCGCAACTATCCGACGGAGATTGATCGTCGCTCTCGTCGCAACGCTGTCACGATGTCCTTGCTGCGTCGGGCAAATCTCAGCACAAGGTAGACGTCAAAAGTTGTGACGCAGTAAGATTAGTGAGCGTAGCACGTTCGTTCTTGGGTAACGGGTTTGAGCGTCCCACCTCGCGCGCGCCCGGATTTCCCGCGATATTAGCGGTCATTCGCTGATTTCGGGAGATGGCTTGATGGTAACTTCCATGTTTGATGGCAGGAATGATGCCAGGACTGAAGGTGGCACTTATCAGCGGATCGAGGTGATTACGGGGCGGCAGCGCCGGCGACGATGGACGGCGGAAGAGAAGGCGCGGATCGTTGCGGAGAGCCTTGAGGTAGACGCAAACATATCGGATGTGGCGCGCCGTCACGGTGTGGCTCGCGGGTTGCTGACGATATGGCGGCGCCAGTTCTCGAGCGCAGGCCAGCAGCCAGGACAGAGCTTTGCCGCGGTGAAGATCGATGCGGTTTCGGCAGTGTCGAACGATGCCCCGCAATATTCTGCGGCGCCGGATGCACTGGCAACGGCATTGCCAGTCGTGAGGAGCCGAGGTCGGATTGAGATCGACATTGCCGGAGCCCGGATCAGGGTTGAGAGTGGCGTTGATCACGCCACACTGGCGATGGTGCTGGCAACCGTGCGGGGCGACAAGTGATCTCGTTCCATGCGGACCTGAAGATCATGTTGGCCGCGCAACCTGTCGACTTTCGAAAAAGCGTGCATACGCTATCAGCGCTGGTGAGCGAAGCACTGCGGGCCAATCCGTATTGCGGCGACGTCTTTATCTTCCGCTCGAAACGATCGGACCGCGTGAAGCTTTTGGCGTGGGACGGCAGCGGCATGGTTCTGGTGACGAAGTGGCTTGAGGAAGGTCGCTTCACCTGGCCGCCGATCCGTGATGGCATCGTATCTTTGACAGCGACACAATTATCGATGCTGATCGATGGCCTGGACTGGACGCGTGTGACGCCAAAGGCCGTGAAGCAACCGGTTGCAATGATGTGAGAAGTGGCCATTTTTGCTGGCGAATCTGACGAATCTCAAGTATGCATTGTGGATGGCGCTTCGCCCCGAAGATCTTCCTTCAGATCCTGCTCGTCTGATTGAGATTGTGCTCTCACTTGACGCTGAGAACGATCGGCTGCGGGCCGTCATTGGTACCTTCAAGGACATGGTGTTCGGTTCGCGATCGGAGAAGCTCTCCGCGGTCGTAACCGATCAGCTCGCCCTCGATCTTGCTGATCTCGCCACGGACGTGTCTCTACCGGCCGCTGCTAACGACGATCATGCGCCGAGCAAACCAGCGGGCACGGCTGGCAAACCTCGCAAGAAGGCACAACGGAACATCGGCGCGTTGCCCAAGCATCTGCCGCGCTGTGAGCAGGTGATCGAGCCCGAGACGACCGCGTGCCCGTGCTGCCAAGGCCGCCTGCACAAGATCGGCCAGGACGTCAGCGAGGTGCTGGACGTCATTCCGGCGATCCTGCGGGTGCTGCGCATGATCCGTCCCAAATATGCCTGCCGGGGCTGCGAGGGAGCAGTCGTCCAGGCGAAGGCCTTTCCGCGGCTGATCGAGAACAGCATGGCGTCGACCGCGCTGGTGACCCATGTGGTTGTCTCGAAGTTCGCCTGGTACTCGACGCTGTACCGGCAGGTGCAGATCCTGGCCGGTCATGGCGTCCATCTCGATCGCTCGACCCTGGCCGGCTGGGTGAAGCGGACAGCGTGGTGGCTGACGGGGCTCTATGAACTCCAGTTGCGAACCATCCATGCTGCGCCGTTGTTCTTTTGCGACGAGACCCCGATGCCGGTGCTCGACCCCGGAAGGGGCCGCACCAAGGTCTGCCAGTTCTGGGCTCATGCGGTGGATGACCGACCGTGGGGCGGACCGTCGCCGCCCGCTGTGGCTTACGTATTTGCGGACGGCCGGGGCAAGGCTGAAATCGCAGCGCAATTGATCGACTATGCGGGCATCCTGCAGGTCGATGGCTATGCGGCCTACAAGTCACTGGCCAAGGGCGCGCGTGAGGCTGGAACAATCCGGCTCGCCTTCTGTCTTGCCCACGCGCGGCGCAAGTTCGTGAAGATCTACAAGTCGACAAAATCGCCATTCGCCCAGGAAGTGATCGAACGCATCGCGGCGATCTATGCCATTGAGGGGCGCGTCCGGGGAACCAGCGCCGAGATACGGCTTGCAGCCCGCAAGGCTGAGAGCAAACCGCTCATGGAGGAATTGAAGTCGCGGCTGACCAAGGTGCTCAAGGACATCTCGGCCAAATTGCCCCTTGCGGAAGCGATCAGATATACGCTCGGCCATTGGGGCGGTCTGACGGTGTTCCTGAGCGACGGGCGGGTAGAGGTGGATACCAACACGGTGGAACGCTCGATGCGTCCAATCGGACTTGGCAGAAAGAACTCGTTGTTCAGTGGCAGCGAAGGCGGTGCCGAGAGCTGGGCGATCTTAGCTTCGGTACTGAACACGGCAAAGCTCAATGGGCTCGATCCGCAGACCTATCTCTGCGACGTGCTCGATCGCATCGTCTCAGGTCGCACCAAGAACCATCAGCTCCACGAGCTGTTGGCCTGGAACTGGAAGGCGGCCCGTGAGGCCGCTGGCCAGGTCGCCGCGTGAGCGCGCGCCGCCGCCGCTCCGCGCATCCCCCAATGACGGCGGTGGCGATGTCGCTCGACAAGCTTGACGTGTGGCTGCAAGGCCGAACCGGCGCCGCCGCCACGAATTTATCCATGCTCGACGGCTTCGTGACTGCGGTCGTGGCGGGGCCAGTATCGATGGACCCGCCCGAGTGGATCTGCCCTCTGCTTGGCATCGAGATTGATGCGTTCAATCATGGTGGGACGCCGGAGTTCGCAGCGATCTCCGCCGTGGCGGTCCGTCACAATGCGATCGCAGAGACGCTTTCGAACGCACCCAAGACCTTCGAACCGATCTTTGCGCGCAAGCCGAACCACGACATCGATGCGGGTCCATGGTGCGAGGGCTTCTACGCCGCAATGAAGTTGAGACTATCGGCGTGGGCTCCGCTCACGAATCTCGCCGACGTCAATCACGGTCTGTTGTTGCCTATCCTGTTCCACTGCGTCGACGATCAGGGGCGTCCGATGCTCGGGCCGCCCAGGAAGGGGCCGGCAACCGAACAGTTCCGGCGAATAGCCTACAGGGACATTCCGGCCGTCGTCGAAGAAATGCGACAGTACTGGATGCCGACGCGCTTCAGGACCCGATCGTAGCCGCCGGCGGACGTGGAAGCTCGCACCGCTTACGTTCTTGGTATGCCGAGAAAGCCTGCGATTTTCGTTGCGGACATAGCTCGATCCTCAGCGGTCCCAATGTGGACCGCAAAAGAGACAAACATTTCCTCAAGTGAAGCGCCAATGTGTTTTGGCGCATAGGCATCGGAGTGAATTACACGCATGCATTCCACGAGCATGCTACTGACCCTATAGGCGAAATCCAGTTCTAAGGAATTTTTCATCAGGCAAGCCCACCGAACGCACGCTTTGCCGATACCAGTCTTACCTGATTGGGATTTATCCCAATCGCGTTTGCCAGGGCAAACGCGGTGCGCTGGCCGATTTGGTCATATCGTCCAAAATGGACGATATGCCGCTTGTCTGCACAGCCCGCGCGAATAATGCTGCTACTTAGTCTTAAGTAGCGCGACACGGCGCCCAGTTTAGCGTTTAGCTCTGAGGATGACTTGAAGGCGACCTAAAGAGCCTTCTCAATCTGCGCATCTAAACGAGTTGATGGCTGGGCCCATTGGCTTTCAGAGACGCAAAGTTATCGGCCCGCTCGACGACGGCCAAACCTGAGGTGAACTGTCACCGGAAGTTCTTGGGAAGTTCTTGAGCAAGTACGCCGTTGTTGTTTTAGGACGCGCGTAGGTGCCGAGGGCCATCGCCATGCAGACCATTATCGCGGCGGCAAAAAATCGTAGTCCGATAAGCGTCGGAACTTACACGTGTGCTTTGATTGCGCCGTTGCTATGGGCCGGTAACTTCGCCATCGGCCGCGTCCTACATCAAGCGCTACCACCGCTCACCCTTAATTGCCTTCGTTGGCTGACCGCACTGATAATCCTCTTGCCGCTATTTGGCCGATCCGCTTGGCATGCGCGGAGCGAGCTGGCTCGAAAATGGAAGGCGGTCGGACTGCTGGCTCTCACAGGAGTGGTTGGATTCAATTCCGTGCTCTACTACGGACTGCGCCAAACGACAGCGCTATCTGCCTCGATGATCTTCTCGACTACGCCGATGATTATTCTTTTGATTTTGTCCTGGATCGATCGCAAGAGCGTGACCTTTGTTCAATCGGGGGCGGTGACGTTTTCAGTGGGCGGCGCCTTGTTGGTGCTAGGCGGCAATTTAAGTCAATTCGGCTCAGCCACCTTTCTACAGGGCGACATAGTCGTGGTGTTAGCATGTGCGATTTGGGCCTCATATTGTGTTCTCGTCAAAACTTGCGACTTCGAGGCGAATGGCGGAGCTGTACTTCTCGCTTCTGTTTTGGGCGGCTTGGCGATACAGATACCCTTAAGCGGCGCCGAGCTCGTGGTAGTTGGGCTCCCGCGGATCGAACCGGCCTGGTTCTTGGCCGTTGCCTATCTCGGCATTGGTGCTGCTGCAATTGCGTTTCTTATTTGGCAACGCGCTGTCAAGGACCTGGGGCCGGCTCGCTGCGGCGTCTTTTTGAACCTAATACCAGTCTTTGCCGTTGGAATTGCCCTGACTTTCCGCAGCGCTGAGCTGATACTCGACTGCGTCGTTGATGTCGGCGCCTCCCGCTTCGGCAATCTGGTCGGCCTGCTCATGTCCGATGCCAATTTGGTCGGCGATCTCGTGGCGCTCTTCGGGTTTCAAAAATCCGCCGAAGGCGCGAAGTGATCCCAACAAACCGTCGCCGGAACTTCCTGGCATCGCGACGCTAACCGCGAATACCCGGTGCCGGTCGGGCACCGCGGTCAGTACCAATGCACCCGCTGCGCTGTTGCACAAATCGTCTGCACCGGTTTTTCCGTGGTCGATCTTGTCGCGGCCGGACGGCGAGGTCGTGCGGACCAGGCCAGCAAATTGCGTGACCAGCTTTTCGTTGTCGACCAAACGGCAGCGGCCGGTCGTGAACAACGGCAATGCGTCGAGGTAGATTTGCGAGCGGTCACGCTCGGAGTGCGCGAGCGTAATGCCGTGCTTGGCGAACGCCGAGACAGGCCAAGCCGCAGCATATCGGTCACTGACGCATTTCTTGATGCCATAGGAGCGAATCACGTCGGCAATCTGCGCGGTTGCTTCGTCCGGATTGAAGGGCGCCTTGACCTCGATCAAACAGTCGAGAACCGCAGTGCCGCCTTCGTCGTGCGCCACGGCCGCTGTGAACGAATCCTTCGAGCCGCCGGAGGGATCGCAGAACGCCTTGTAGGAAAGGCCCTGGATCGGCGCACGGACGGTGCAGCCGTATTGCACGCATCCTTCAATAAGTTTTCGATCGGCCCAGCCGGAAACATCGTCGCGAAATTGTGCGAAGTATTCGGCGCGAGCATCAGCGGCGTCTTTCTCCATCGCCGCGTCGATAATGCGCTGTGAGAAAGTTGGATTCATCGTCTTGGTCGGGCTTTGCCAGATCAAGGTTTCAGCGCCATCCTTACCGTAGTACCGTGAGTAGTTATCGAACAGCGCGCCCTTTTTCGCATACGGACTTGATGCGCAGAGCAGCATCGAACCGGGGATCGTGCCGAGTGCCGGACGAATTGCAGATAGGACGGCGTTGTCCGGGCTGGCACCCTCGCTGCTCCAGAACGCGATTTCATCGCACAGTGCGGCGACCAACGTGCGGCCACGGATTGTCTGGAACGATGCCGTGGTGATCTCGATGTTTATCTGATTGGTCAGTTCGATCAGATCGTTCGTCTGTCGGCCGATCAGCGGTTTGAGAACGTGCACGCCTTCGATCAAGCGCGTTATGTAACGGAAGATGGTTTGGCACTGGGCACGGTCGACGGCGATGATTGCGATGGTGCCGCGCTCGCCGTGTTGCAAGAACGGCCTCCAGTCTGCGAAGCAAGCTAAAAAAACCGCCACGAGCGAGATTACAAATGACTTCCCGGCACGCCTTCCGCAACACAACCAACATTCAGAAAAGCCGCCTTCGGGAATGTCGCTGCGGCCGGTGCACGCCTTGAACAATTCGATGTCTTGCTCATTCAGCTCAAGGCCGAACAGTACTTTCAAAAATGAGAACCAGCGGTCCCAGGTGCCGCTGGTCTGAAAAAACCGCTTCTTGAACCAAGGAGCGAATAGGTCCTTGCGCTCGATCGCGTCAAGTATGCTCAGATCAGTCAGCTTCGTCGTCTTATTCGTCATCGGTAGACTCCGCGTCGGGATATTCAGGCAGCTCCAGCTCCGGGTCTGGCGGCGTGACCTTCCCGAACAGGTCGGACTCGGCACGGCGGGCCGTCGATTCAAGGCGCGTTATGTCATTGACGCCGACGGCTTCGCCCGCCAGCGCCTTGGAGCGCAAGTGCTCGCACATGACCGCGAGTTCGGCGGCACGGATGGCGCCGGCTTGGATGACGTGGTCGTGGGGACCTTGGCCGAGACGGGCCAAATAGGTCTTGAACAAAAGCCGCACGCGACGCCCTTGCGGGGACTTTCGTGCGGCCCTTTCCGCCAAAAACTGGCGATTTGAGCTGGTCATAAAAGGCGTCCTTGAATGTATCTTGAGCGACCCTCGAATAGCCCTCGAACGTCGCTCTAACGGCCCTCGATCAGCCCCCCCGTAGCAGTAGCGGTGGACCCACAGCGGCAGGCGGTCAGGCAGCGGTGGCAATCTGGTCAGGCGGCCATTCCTGCGGCATCGGAAACTCCTCGCCCTGTTCGGCAGACTCGTCCATTTTGCGGACGCGAAAATTCTGACCGTTCGCCACGTAATGCGCGCGCCAACGGTCCCATTGCGGCGTGCCGGGCTTAGTCATGACCGATAGGGACGGCGGCCATTCTTGCGGCGCGTAGAATGGCTCACGACGGTCGACGGCAGCATCCATCTGCCGCAGACAAAAGCTGTTGCTCTGCCAATGGGCGCGCCAGGCGTCCCATTGCGGGGTGCCGGGATTGATCGGGACCGACGTCGAGGTCCCGCCGGCAGCCTCGCCAAAATCCTCCCAGCAACGCTTGTTGAGCCAGACTACGGCCATCTTCACGTAGATGGTGTTGATATGATTGAGCTGGCGCTCTTGCTCGGCATACTTGGCCGCTGCCGCAATGATCAGCTCGGCGCTGGTGCCGTTGTCGAGCGCGATCTGGAAGGCGGCCCAGGCGTCCTTTTTGTCGCGAGAGCCGGCACGCACCGGATAGACCGCCCAGAACTGATCGAAGTCTGGCGAGTACGACTTATCGTAGCGATCCTTCTTGGTCGGCTTCGTCGACCGTTTCGCACTTGTCCCCTCGCCAGAAGGGACGAAAGAGTCTTTCTTAAAAGAGTCCGAGTCCAGAGTCCCCGGCGTTTCGCTGGGGCGCTCGCTCTGCGTCCGCTCAGCGTCCGCTGCATTCCGCTCCTGGTCCTTCAATGGCTTAGCATCATTGCCAGCGTCGGGGCCGGGTGAGCTTTTTTCCATCTCGCAAGGTGGGATTTTCTCCTCCTTGCCGTGGCGGCTGCGGCCGGCCTCGCGCTTCTGCTCGATCCGCTTACGGGTCTTGCCCAGCTCCTTTAGGAGCCGCTTACAGGTGACGCGGTCGCCGTCGACGACAAGCAACTCCATCACGGCAGGCTCAACCTTCTTCCATTTGTCCGAGGTCAGGCGAGCAATCCTCGCCAGCTTCTTCGGGTCGTTCGGCAAGTAGCCGTCGTCTTTGGCGGTCCACATCGCGCAAAGGATCAGCATGAACGCGCCCAGCTCGGTCGTGGACAGTGATTGAGTGCCGGCAATGAAATCCGGAATCCAGATCGTCATCCCATCGAGGCCGCTCATTGCCGGCCCCCCTCGAGAGTAAACATCTTTATGCCTTTCAATTGTTGGGGATTGCGCACACTGCTGAAAAAGGAAGCCGCCGAGGGGGATTACCTCTCGGCGGCCTGTCGTTCCCAACAACATGCAAAGGCCTCGCCGGGGATCAGCCGGCGAGTGGTTTAGCGGGCGTTGCCGACCGCTAATTCGGTTTACAAGGTCTCGGCCTCAGCGAGCCGGGCGCGCACGCTGGGGCTCAGGTCGGTGAGGGCGTGCCCAATGCCGATCCGGAAGTCGCCGCAGACGCGCTCGAGGCGCAGTAGAACGCTCATGATTTCGGCCGGTGCTGCCTTGAGGCGCAGGGCGAGACCGGCTGCGATTTTGTCGGCGTGGGACCGCATGGCTTCGACGTGATCAATGGTTTCATGCAGCGTGGCCTCTTGCGCTCCAGGCCGACGGGGAAGGACTTCGGCGAGCTGTCGCAGAAGCCTGGTTGCGTCCTCGGTCACGGCGCTGTCACCGCAGCTTCAACGGCGCCGCCCTCCGCGCGCATCACGCCGCGCGATGCGAGCGCTTCGGCAACAAGCAGCCGAACGACCTGTGAGACGCTGCGCTGTTCAAGTTCCGCAATCCGTTCGATACGCGCGATGATCTTGACAGGTAGATGCGTGCCGATCGTGCGGGCCTCGCCGTCGGCCGGCGCATCGAGATGTAGGCCGACACAGCGACCGGTCTCGACGTTATGGCGACGATCCCAGGCCTCGCCGATCAGGACAGCGATGGCAGATGGCAGGGTCCGGTTCTCCTGGCGCGCGACCGTTTCTGCGCGCCACAAGGTCAATTGATCTAACTGCGGGCGGCGTTGTGACATTTTCTGAGGCTCCTTTAGGGGCTGGCGGCAGCAGGCAAAAAAACTCCGGCGCACCACGGGCTGGCGCGCCGCGGTGTGTCGTGGATGAATTGTCGGGTCAGAGGAGGGACCAGCGCCTGGGCGCGATCCCGGAATGAAAAAACCCGGCTCGCTGGCCGGGTTTTAAACTGAGGAGGCACACGTCGCCCCCACACGGCATTAAATAAATGTCCAACCCCACTTTGTCAACCCCCCGAAACGTCCTAAAAAAGCAAGAAACGAAATTACCTGGCGACTTTTTTATCAGAAAGCGGTCGAAATTCCGAAAAATGCTTCGCAAGAGAGGTAGACAGTTCAAGTCAGGGGCTAGTGCTGCTTGGCCAACTGCCAGATCGATGGCGCCGTCGACTTTGGCCAGTGCGCGCCGATCGGTGTCGGCTTGCTGGGCACAAGGTGCGCGATGCGGTCGGCGATGGCACTGATCTGTAAATCCCGGCGATCGGCGACAGCGTCCTTGCTGATACCGAACTGTTTCCCAATGGAGCGCAGCGAGCCCTCCCGTTCCCGGCGCCCGCGGTGGTTTTGACCAGGGAGCCGACTAGCCCGGGCGAGCTCACGGAGAATTTCCCAGTCCCGATCCACCGTCGCGCCACGCATATAAGACTTAAAGACGAATGCGACGTCCTCAAGCATGCGGCGGCGTTTCCGCGCGTGATATTCGCCGATCTCGCCGTCCTCCACCGGGGGCAGTGCCAAGTCGCCGGGCGCCATTTCGATCGGATCGCATGTCTCGGCGAGCATGGTTTCGATGGCATCCTGCGACGTCGCCTGTTTAATTGAGCGCGATGACCGCTGGCCACCTTCGTCCCATCGCCAAGTGGCAATCCGCGGGCCGCCCACTTTGTCGGCGAGCGACTGTTCGACGCCGTTAAGGGCCTCGATCGCACGCACCACAAGCTTCTCGGGGGTGTCGACGGTGGCATCGGCTAGGAGGCCACGCAAAAGGCGGTCGGCCTCCCGCGTGTCATGGGTGTTCATTTCAGTGCCTGTGTTTGTCTGGAAATAGTTGGTTGCTGTCGGCCTCTGCCGATGTCCTCAATGTGGTGAACCATGGCGTTTCTTTTTAGAGGGGCCACCACTCAATCGGACGCAGTGCGATCTTTTTGCCACGCCACCTCGCGCGCGCCCGCGCGCGTTTGGTGTTCATCGAGCGGTTTGTCAAGAACCGAGCGCCATTTCCATTCGGCGTACTTGTCGCCGGTCTGCCGGATATGGGCGTAGCGCTTGAGACTCGACCAGCTTCGATGGCCGCTGACACTCGCCGCCTGCGGGATGGTGCGGCCCATCTCGAATAACCGCGTCACGCCTTCATGCCGCAGATCGTGGAAATGCAAATCCTCAATGCCAAGCACATGACAGGCCCGCGTGAATGCAGCGCTGATGGCGTCGGTGGTGTAGGGAAAGATGCGCGCTCACGCTTCGGCATGGACTCGACGATCGCGGATGCTTCGGGCGTCAGCTCGCACCAAGTGTGATTGCCGACCTTGTCGCCGGGGTGCTTCATATCCCGCACCAGTACGCGGTCGCCCTGGTAGTCATCCCAGCGGATGCTGACGATTTCCTCTTGGCGCCTGGTCGAGAACATCGCAAACGCGATGATCTTCTGCATCGGAATTGAGGCTGGGCGCTTTGCCTTCACGTCGGCAAAGTGCGTCATGAGGCGGTCGAGTTCATCGAGGGTAGGGCGCCGCTCTCGACTTATTGCCTTCCCGGTGACGCCTAATCGCTTGGTGACGGCGAACGCATCTTTGATTGCCTGCTGATCGAGCGGATAGCCCCATGCCGGCCGCGCGATCGCGAAGATCGCCGACAGATGCGAAAGGTAATTCTGCCGCGTCGACGGCTCCGTCTTGATCGATTGCGCGAAAGCGACCAGATCGGCGCTTGTGAGCTGACTACACCGCAAGTTCGCGATGTCGAAGGTCTTGATCGAACGCAGCACCTGCAACTTGGTGCGACCGATGGCGCGCTCCGACTCCCCGATGTATCTGTCGATCACGTCGCGTAGGGGAGGGTCGTTCTGTTCCCGCTTGGCCCTCTCGATTGCGCCAGTCTTGCTGAACTCGGCTTCGCGCCGGGCCATTCAGGCGACGGCAGCTTGGCGCCGATCAAAAGTTTGGGCTTCACGATGAGCGACCTTGCCCTCGCGCTTGATCACGATTTGCACGGTGTGACCGAGCGTGCCATCCCGACGTTTTCGAGCTACTATGTGTCCCATCAGCCCCAGTCCTACATAACTATTATTGGTCCTACATTGTAGGATTTACACCGAGGGAATTGGAGAACACAAGAGGAAACCGGTACGGAATGAGAACAAGAATTCGTGAGGACAAGTTATTGTAATGGCGCAAGAAACTAATGAAATCAGCCCCTGGCGCTTTTGCGTGGCGCCCATGATGGAGTGGACCGATCGCCATTGCCGGTACTTTCATCGTCTGCTGACGCGACGGGCGCGGCTCTATACCGAAATGCTGACGACCGGCGCGGTGCTGCATGGCGACCGGACGCGGCTCCTGCGCTACGATCCGGCCGAGCATCCGCTGGCGCTGCAGCTCGGTGGTTCCGATCCGCGCGCGCTTGCGATGTGTGCACGCATTGGCGCCGACCTCCGCTTCGATGAGATCAATCTGAATGTCGGCTGCCCGTCGGATCGCGTGCAGGAGGGCCGGTTCGGCGCCTGCCTGATGGCGGAGCCTGGGTTGGTCGGCGAGTGCGTCGCGGCGATGAAGGCGGCGGTTACGGTTGCAGTCACGGTCAAATGCCGCATTGGCGTCGATGACCAGGATCCGGAAGAGGCGCTCGAAGCGCTGGCCAACGCGGCCGAACGCGCGGGGGCCGACGCATTTATCGTGCATGCCCGCAAGGCTTGGCTCAAAGGCCT
Organism: uncultured Alphaproteobacteria bacterium; assembly: GCA_963729965.1. Taxonomy (GTDB): domain Bacteria; phylum Pseudomonadota; class Alphaproteobacteria; order Rhizobiales; family Xanthobacteraceae; genus BOG-931. The sequence goes on along the minus strand of CAVSPX010000014.1, from coordinate 16,447 downwards.
GTCGCCGAAGGAAAACCGCGAGATTCCCCCGCTCGATTATGCGCGTGTCTACCGGCTCAAGGCTGCGCATCCGCGGCTGCCAGTTGTTATCAATGGCGGCATCGCCGGCATTGATGATGCGCTCGCGCATCTGCAACATGTCGATGGCGTGATGCTGGGCCGGGCCGCTTACCAGGAACCGTGGCGCCTGCTCGGCGTCGATCCGCGGGTGTTTGGCGAGGCGGCCCGCTTTGTTTCCGTGCACGACGCAACAGCCGCCCTCATGCCTTACATCACGCATGAACTCGCGGCGGGAACGAACCTGCATGCCATCACCCGGCATTTGCACGGCATGTTCCGTGGCGTGCCCGGCGCGCGCGCGTTCCGCCGCCAGCTTGCCGGCGCCGCCGGCAATCCGCAGGCCGGTGCCGAGATGCTCACCGCGGCGCTTGCGCTGGTGCGCGCCGGCGCGGTGGACAGCGCCGCCGAATTAGCGCACATCGCGGCCTGACCCTTCCGTCGCGCGGGCGCTTGCTGCGGCCCGCCAATGACGCAGCAGGCTGCCGGGATGCTGTTTGGCGTCAGTCTCCACGAACTGCTTTGGCTTGCCGTTGCCATTGTGATCGGCGGTGTGGTCACTGGCCTGCTCGCCGGACTGTTTGGTATCGGTGGCGGCGCGGTGATCGTGCCGGTGCTCTATGAAGTGTTTCGCGTGCTCGGCGTGCCCGAGGACGTGCACATGCAGCTCTGCATCGGTACCTCGATCGCCATCATCCTGCCGACCACGATCCGCTCGTATCTCACGCATCGCGCCAAAGGGCTGATCGTTCCGGGCGTCATTCGCTTGTGGGCCTTGCCCGCCATAGTCGGCGTCGCCTGCGGCTCGACCATCGCGGCGTTTGCGCCCGAGGCGGTGTTCAAGATCGCTTTCGTGGTGATCGCGCTGTTCATCGCCAGCAAATTCATGTTTGCGGGCGACCGCTGGAATCTCGGCACTGAACTGCCGGGTCCGCTGCCGATGACCGGATATGGTTTCGGCATCGGGCTCGCCGGCTCGCTGATGGGGATCAGCGGCGGCTCGTTGTCCAACATTGTACTGACGCTTTATGGCAAGTCGATCCACCAGGCGGTCGCGACGTCGTCCGGGCTCGGCGTGCCGATCACCATCGCGGGCACGATCGGCTATATCTTGGCCGGGCTGCCGCACGAGGCCCAGCTGCCGCCGCTGTCGCTCGGTTTCGTCTCATTGATCGGCGTCGTGGTGATGGCGCCGGTGTCGAGCCTCGTTGCGCCCTACGGCGCACGCTTCGCGCACCGACTGCCGCGGCGAACGCTCGAGATCGCGTTCGCGCTTTTCATTCTTGCGGTATCGCTGCGTTTTTTGGTCAGTCTGTTTTAAGCTAATTTCCGTGCAGCAGCAGGCGGTCGCCGCGCACCTCCCAGCTTTGCAGCCGGTTCAAGAAGCTCATGCCGAGCAGGCTCGTCTTCAACTGTCCGGGCGGCGCCACCAGCGCATCGACGGAGTGCTCGACCAGGGTGCCGACCGCAACCCGATCGAGCGTCACCGGCGCGGCGCGGGCGCGGCCGTTGGCGGTGTCGATATTGACCGAGTAGTCGAGCACCTCGATCGGCAGGCCGGCGGCCTTGGCGTCTTCGCGGGTCAGCACGACGGAACTGGCGCCGGTGTCGAGCACCATGGCGACGCGCGCGCCGTTGATTTGCGCATTGATGGCGAAATCGCCGCCATTGGTGCGCGCCACCGCAACGGTGCGGCCCTGCGAAATGACGCGGCCCGGGATGAGATCGGCGAGGACGCGGTCGGCGATCTGGTGCAATTCGAACCGATAGGAGTAACCGACCACGAGCAGCATGCCGACGACGACCCAGAGCATCGCCATGGTCACCGCCTGCGCGAAGCGCTCGCGGAACAGCGTCAGCACGGTCCCGGCGACGAACACCAGGATGCCGATCTTGTAGGCCAACGACGAAAAATCATCCGACGAAAACCGTCCAGGTGCCGCCGTGCCCTGACGCGCGATGACAAACAGGATCGCGACGAACAGGCCAAGCATCAGGAGGAGCAACAGGCGCTGACGCACGTTCGACTTATCCCCTGCGATTGTCCCTGGTGATTTTCCCTGGCGCCGCCATCGACGCCGCGTGCCACCGCCGCTCGCCGGTTCCGGCGCGAATCACGGACCCGCCCGCGGCGCGGCCGAAGCAATAGCCTTCCATGCGCGACGACGCTAGCCGCCAGCGCCGGCCGCCGACCGCCGCGGCCGGCCGAGGCCGTCGTTGGGCGAGGACATGTCGGCGGAACGCGGCTGCAAGGGCGGGGCGCCGTCGGCGATCGGCGCCAGCGCCGCCATCACCCGTTCGGGCGGGAAGGTGACGATCACTTCGGTGCCGATGCGCAATTTGGATTTCAGCGCAAAAGTGCCGCCGTGCAGGTCGATCAGGTTCTTGGCGATCGGCAGGCCGAGGCCGGCGCCCTGTTCGGCCGATTTAATCGAGTTCGAGCCCTGGCCGAACGACGCGAGCACGATCGGTATTTCGTCTTCGGGGATGCCGGGTCCGGTGTCCTTGACGCTCATGTACTGGCCGCCGGAGGCGGTCCAGCCGACCTTCAGCCAGATTTCGCCGCCCTGCGGGGTGAACTTGATCGCGTTGGACAACAGGTTGAGGCAGATCTGGCGCACTGCGCGCTCGTCCGCCCACAGCCGTGGCATGTCGGGCTCGAACATCTCGTGGATGGTGATGCCGCGATTGCCGGCGCGCAGCTTGAGGAGGTGATGACAATCCTCGACCACGCGTGCGAGTGACACGGCCTCCTCGTTCAACTCGTAGCGTCCGGCTTCGATGCGCGACAGGTCGAGGATTTCGTTGATGAGGTTGAGGAGGTGCACGCCGGAACTGTGAATGTCACCGGCATAATCCTTGTACACCGCCACCGCGTGTGGCCCGAAGATTTCCGCCTTCATCACCTCGGAGAAGCCCAGGATGGCGTTGAGCGGCGTGCGCAGTTCGTGGCTCATCTGTGCCAGGAAGCGTGACTTGGCAATATTGGCGGCCTCGGCGCGCAGGCGCGCCTCGTCGGAAATCGACTTCGACTGTTCGAGTTCGCCGATCAGCGATTCCTTCTCGGCGCGCACTTCAAGCGTCGTCAGGGTCGTCGAATAAAGCCGGTACGCGAGCAACGAAAAGTAGCCCTCGGCGGCCAGTGCCATCGCGGCCAGAATGTAATTGTGCAGCGTGCCCTTGAGCAGGAAATCGACGGCGATCGCGCAGGTGACCGGCAAGGTCAGTGCCAGCACGGCGATCGGCAGGCTCGATGCCAGCATGCTGGAAATCGCCACCACCAAGAGCATGACAAACAGCATGAACATACCGGCCTGCTCATCGACGCCGATCGGGTTGATCAAGATGAAGGTCCAGGCCATGCCGAAGAACAGGTCGAGCAGCAAAAAGCGCATCCGCCACGAATGCATGTTTGCAGTGCTGGGCGTTTCGGCGAGGAATTGCCGGCAGGTGCGGACGATGATGAGGTGGATGACGAGCGCGCCGCCGGTCCACACGCCGCAGATCAGCGCCCCGGTCCACAGGCCCGAGAACACCCCGATGCTCACGATGAGCAGCAGCATGACCGGTGACGCCGAGACGCGGTTCTGGGCAAACTGGCGCAGCAGTTCGTAGTCGAACACCGGCCGGGTGCCGCTGGTCGAAGTCAGCCGGTCGCGCGCTTCGCGGACATGCTGGAATGCAAGCCTCCGCTGGGCCGGCGAAGGGGCGGGGGATGCCGCCGTGACGGCGGCATCGCGCGATTCGCTGGTCGTTGCGGGCATTGCGATCCGGGTTCCGAAAATTCGTGACAAAAGTCGCGCAAATTCCTTAAGGCTAGGCTTAACGCCAACGCATGATTTCGCCGCCATCAAGGATTCATTTACCTTCTCGGGATCCAACGCGAGACCGCTGGCCGAGTGCGGCCGGCCGGGATAGGCTTTGCGGTTCAATGCGATATGTGGGGGAAATGCGATGAAGCTTTATGACGGCGGCCGCGCCCCGAATCCGCGGCGCGTGCGGATATTTCTCGCCGAAAAGGGCATCACGGTTCCGACCGAACAGATAGACCTCGGCAAATTGGAGCAACGCTCCGACGCCTATACGGCGATCAATCCGATGCAGCGGGTCCCGGCACTGGTGCTCGACGATGGCACCGTTATCGCGGAATTGATCGCGATCTGCCGCTATTTCGAAGCGGTGCAGCCCGACCCGCCGTTGTTCGGGCGCGGCGCCGAGGAGATCGCGCTGGTCGAAATGTGGAACAGGCGTGCCGAACTGCACTTCCTGTTTCCGGTGGCGAGCGTGTTCCAGCATCTGCACCCGGCGATGAAAGCAATGGTCAATCCGCAGGTCGCCGCCTGGGCTGAGGCCAACAAACCGCGCGTATTCGAGTTCTTGCGCTTCCTCGACGGCGAACTGAAGAACAGGCCCTATGTGGCCGGCGCGGCCTACAGTGTTGCCGATATCACCGCCCAGATCGCGGTCGACTTCATGCGCGTCTCCAAACTCGCGGTTCCCGACGACCTCGTACATGTCAAACGCTGGCACGAGGCGCTGTCAGCGCGACCGAGCGCGGCGGCTTGAATCTCGGACTCGCGTTGCGGATCAGGCGCCGCCGACGCCGCGAGAACGCGAAGTACCGGCAATCGGTTAGATGATACCCAAGAATCGTTCTCTCCCCGCAGCGAGCGCGCGGGGAGAGGGGTGACGGCTAGTCTGACGGAACGCGTCAGAACGCGGAGTAGTGCGGCGCGGTGCAGCCGCCGCAGACCCATGGATAGCCCCAATCCGCAACCTTGCCCTTGTCAGACGGCAGATACGGATTCCAAGGATGCGGCTCGAGCACGGTCTTGCTTTTGTAGACGATGGCGAACTGACCGTTTGGCTGGATCTCGCCGATCATCAGCGGCTTGGTGAGATGGTGACTTGGCTGCATCACCTCGGTGAAGCCGGCCAAATCCTTCATTTTCTGGCCGATCATGGCCTGACGACATCGGTGGTGCCGGCCTGCTGGACGGCGTGAACCCACATATGAAACAGCAGATATTCAGCCTCCATGGGGTCCGTCGTGACCGCCTTCGGATTTCCCGTATAGGCATGCCACTTGGCGATGAAGGCCTTGTTCTCCGGTGTGTTGACCGATTCGAAATAGGCCCAGGCGGCGAGGTGGCCGACCAGCGGTTTGGTATCAATGCCCTGAAGCTCTTCTTCGCCGACCGAGTAGGCGATCACTGGGATGTCCGTCGCCTTGATGCCTTGGTTGCCCAGTTCCTTGTAGAACGGCACATTGGCGTCGCCGTTGATGGTGGAGATGACCGCCGTTTTCTTGCCAGCGGAGCCGAATGCCTTGATCCGCGCCACCTCGGTCTGCCAGTCGGAGAAGCCGAACGGCGTGTAATTCTCCAGGATGTCCTCCTCCTTTACGCCCTTGGCCTGGAGAAAGGCGCGGATGATTTTGTTGCTGGTGCGTGGATAGACATAGTCGGTGCCTTCCAGCACCCAGCGCTTCACCGAGCCGCCGTCCTTGCTCATCAGATATTCGATGGACGGGATCGCCTTGTTGCTTGGCACCGAGCCGCCATAGAAGACGTTGTACGAGGACTCCTCGCCCTCATACTCCAATGGATAGAACAAGAGGCCGTTGAGCTCTTCGAACACCGGCAGCACGGACTTGCGGGAGACCGAGGTCCAAGCAGCCGAACACGGCGGCGACCTTGTCCTTGCTGATCAACTCGCGCGCCTTTTCCGCAAACAGCGGCCAGTTGGAAGCCGGATCGACGACGACCGGCTCGACCTTCTTGCCGAGCAGGCCGCCATGGGCGTTAAGTTCGGATATCTGCCACAGCATCAGGTTTTTCAGAATGGTTTCGCTGATTGCCATCGTGCCCGATAAGGAATGCAGGATGCCGACCTTGATCGTGTCGTCGGCCGCGGCCCGAGCCACGGTCCCCATCAAGAATGCCGACGCGACCGCGCCGGCAAGCCACGCACGTCGTGATGTTGTTCTCATCAACCATCTCCATTCGAAAGCGCGAAGTCGCCCGGGCTTGGTGCGCGGGTGCTCGTCGCTGCTCCGGCTGCCGAACAGGATGCCGAGCGGCCACCCGCCCAACGAGAGCCACGTCGAAGAAATGTGATGGCACCGGAAAACCAGGACTTGCGGGCGATCGAGCGCGGGAATCTGCCCAGGGGATGTTCGGTTTTCTCAAGTTTCCGTCAGCCGATGCACGTCCCTTAGGCAAATCGGGCGGGACGGCCGGAGCGATGAGTCCAGTTGTCACCTGATTATAGGAGCCAGTTGCGCGCTGGCTTTGAAAGGTGCCGTGGCTGCGTCTAAAGTTCAGCGCCGGTCCAGTTGTTACAGGCGTTACCTCACGCATGCAGATACCTGTGCTGTTGGATCGCTCGCGGCGCGAACCGCTGACCAATCAGCTCGTGGAGCAGCTGCGCGACGCGATCCGGCAGGCGCGCATTCGCGCCGGTACGCGGCTGCCGTCATCGCGGCGCCTGTCGGAGCAGCTTTCCGTCTCGCGCAACACGGTCGTTCGCGCCTATTGACACGCTGATCGTCGAAGGCTATCTGGAGTCCCGCCCGGCTTCGGGCATTTTTGTTGCCGACAGCCTGCCCGGGGCGCCGGTCAAGACGGGCGTCGCCAACCCAGATGATCAAAGCGGCATCGCGCTGTCGCACATGCCTCTCCCTCCGCTGCGGCTGCAAAACCCGATAGGCCAAGGGCGCAATCGCTTATCCTTCGATTTCTTTCCGGGCCGGCCGAGCCCGGCTTTGTTTCCACTGAAGACCTGGCGCCGCCTGCTGCAGCAAAGTCTGTCGCACGGCGGCAATTTCGGCCTCACGCGATACGGTGATCCGGCGGGCCTTCCGGCGCTGCGCGCCGCGATCGCAGGCCACCTGGCGACGACGCGCGGAATTGCCGCCGACCCAAGCCGGATTTTTATTGTCGGCGGCGCGCAGGAGGGAATCAGCATCGCCACGCGGCTGTTTCTTAATCACGGCACGCCGAGTGCGATCGAGGATCCCTGTTACCAGGGCGCCGCCTTTGCGTTCGAAGCGACCGGCTCGGAAATCGTCAGTGTCGGTGTGGATTTCGACGGCTTGATTCCCGAGGAGCTGCCGCAGCGGCCGACTGCGCTGCTCTACGTCACGCCATCGCATCAGTTCCCGACCGGACATACGCTGTCGCTGGATCGCCGCGGCGCGATTGTCGCCTGGGCGCGGCGCTATGGCTGCTACATTGTGGAGGATGATCGCGACGGCGAATTCCGCTACGAGGGCTCGCCGCTGCAGGCGATTGCCGCAACGGCGCCCGACTGCACCATTCACCTTGGCACGTTTTCTCATACGCTCGGCGCCGGTCTTCGGCTCGGCTACATGGTCGTACCGGAGCAGCTCGTCGGCGTGGTCGGTGCCGCCAAGGCCCTGCTCAACAACGGCAACCCCTGGCTGGATCAGGCCGCCTTGGCGGAGATGATGCGGGGCAGCACGTATGAGACGCACGTGCTGCGCGCCCGCGCCCAGTACAAGGAGAACCGCGATTGCCTGCTGGCGGCGCTGCGGCGCAATTTCGGCGACGTAGGTGTCAGCGGCGATTTGGGTGGATTGCATTTGGTCTGGTATCTGCCGCCCGGCGTACCCAATGCCGCGACGGTCGAGCGCCTGGCGCTGCAGGCGCGCATCGGCGTCTATTCGTTCTCTTCTGCTGGCGCCTATGTCGCCCGCGCCTCGACGCTCACGCAGCGCGGATTGACGCTCGGATACGCGGCGTTGTCACGGAAGCAAATCGAGCAGGGCATCGCGCGTTTGTCAGATGCTATCGACGACGCGCTCGACGATCCTGGGGCCGACGTGAACGTGCTATTCGGCCGCGCCGCGGTGCCGCCGCCGAGGACCGAACGAACGCCGCGTCATCTGGACCCAAGAGTTCGCCGGCAACCGGCTCTAGCCGCGCGGCGCCGCCGTCGTAAGAGTTTGCTTGCAGGCGCGCAGCGGCAAACGGACAGTCCGATGATCACGGTGGCGAGGCTCTACCGGTACCCGGTCAAAGGGTTGAGCGCGCAGCCACTGTCGCGGGTCGCACTCGATGCCGAGAAGCCGTTTCCGCAAGACCGCATCTATGCGCTCGCGCGGCCGGGTGCTCCGATCGACCGCGACGATCCCAAATGGGCGAAAAAAGGTCTCTTCGTCATGCTCATGCTCGACGAGGGTTTGGCCCGCGTGAACACCTCGCTCGATTTGGACACACTGCGGCTGACCGTGAAGGAGGGGAACCGGGAGGTTGCTTCGGCGCAGCTCGCCGATGCCGCCGAGCGAACGCAAATCGAGAGCTTCTTCTGGCAGTTGCTGCCGGGCTTGCCGGCCCCGCCGGTACTGGTCCGTTCGAGCGGCGGCCACTTTATGGACAAGCCCGACAATGTGATTACGCTGATCAATCTTTCGACTGTGCGTAGCCTCGAACAGCAATGGGGTGTCGAGATCGATCCACTGCGATTCCGCGCCAACATCTATGTCGACGGGGCCAGACCGTGGGAGGAGTTCGACTGGGTCGGTTCGGAAATCAGAATCGGCGGCGCGGTTTTCTCGGTCGATCGCAAGATCGGCCGCTGCGGTGCAACCAATGTCAATCCGCTAACCGGCCGCCGCGATCTCGATATTCCGAGTTCGCTCCGCACGGCCTTCGGCCACAAGAATCTCGGCGTCTATCTCATCGCGCGCGATGGCGGGGGCATTGCGGTCGGCGATCCGGTCTTCGTGCCGCGGACCGCCGCGACGCCGCCACTGCCGCAAGCGGCACACGCGCCACTCAACGGCGGGCGACGCTTCATCTGCCGCGGCTGCTATTTCATATACGAGGAGGTCAGGGGATTGCTGCAACAATCGATCAGTCCGGGCACGCCCTTTTCGGCAATTCCGGCGAACTGGCGCTGTCCGGATTGCGGAACGGAAAAGACGACCTTCCGTCCGTTCGTCGAAAAGCTTGGCGCAAATTAAGCAGCACGGCTGCAACCTGGTTCCATCGTACGAAGTCGGCGGGTCCGAACCCGCGGCTTGGTGTCGTTTATGAAAACGGAACTTCCAGTGGTCCGACGGATTATTGCATCGAGGGGCCACCAGGAGGAATTATGGACAAGAAGATCGCCGGTCTGCTCGGCGCCGCTGCGGCGCTGACGACCGTAACCGCCGCTAATGCCGCGGCGCCTGCTCAGACCGACGGTTATGCCGCGCCGGCAAGTTATCGCGACCTTCTCAACCCGGTTCCGAACGCGGTGGCGGCGTTGAAGGCTGACGACGCCCGCTTAGCCCAGACCCCAGGCGACAGTGTCAAGGACGACGGCCTCCAAGTGGCGCAGTTCTATCACCATCATCATCATCATCATCACCACCACCATGTGGTGCTGCGTCCGTTGCGACGGCTGCTCGGTCGCCACCATCACCATCACCACCACCACTAACGATCTGCCCGTGGCGGTTTGCGGCGGCGCGTTCGCGATGCGCCGCCTTTTATTTCTCCCGCTCGCGGGTCTTGGCGGCGCGCAGCAGGTGGCGGTAGGTGCCGTCGAACACCGTGTCGCTGTCGGACGTCCAGGTTGAATCTTCGGCTAGCGTCGGCCGGCTGGCATGGATACGCCGGCCACGCATTTCGCGTTCTGCGGCTTCTTCCTCGTTCATCGGCGCCAGCGTGAAATCGGCCGTGACCGGCAGCACGAGAAGCTGCAGCATTGGCTCGCCGGGCCGGAATATGTGTGTCTGACCCTCCATCGGCGCCTTGAAGACAACAAAAGAAATCATCGGCCACCATTCGGTGCGCAACAATGCGGGCACCGCAACGGGGACGGTGCCGGTCGTATCGGTATAGAAACGCGGATGCGGCTCGGTGCGCACCGCCCAGTCCTTGCCGACTTTCAGATCAAGCAGCAGCTGGTATGTGTAATACTCGTTGCCGAAGCCGCGGAATGGCGGCCATTGCAGGTCGCTCTCGGGTTCCGCTCCGAACTCGCCGTCGAAAATCCATTTCCCGTCCTGCTTCGAGACGTGCAACTCATTTTGGTAGGGATAGAAAATCTCGATGCCGTATTGCGCGCCTTCGGTAAACGGCGCGCAATGCCAGGCGTATTCGTGCGATCCGTCGGCGCGGGGCTTTGGCTGCCCCGCCCAACCGTGCATTTCAAGCTTGGTGCGCCGCGGCGCCAGGGCTGGATTGACCAGCCTGAATTTGACTTCGTGCATGTTCGGTTAGGTCTCAATGGGCGAATATTTTCGCCGCTATCGCAGCGGCTGACGAGCAATTTTACAGCGCGCCAAAGGTTCCATCGTTGCTCGTCACCATAAGTCCGGTTCCGCCATAAACAAGACGTAACTTTTGCATAAGCGCCGGGCGGGGATCGCCTGATGCATTGCAAGATCGGTGGAGCCATTCCGGTCCACCTCTGGGAGAATTCAGATGGATAAGAAAATTGCCGGCTTACTGCGCCGGAGTTTCTTTTTTCCTCGATCGTGAAGCATCCGCGATAACGCGAATGGCTGACGCTGCGTCGATTATCTGATGAACGTGCCCGCCCGCAGCTCGTCGAAGGCCTGCTGCAACTCGGCTTTGTTGTTCATCACGATCGGCCCGTACCAGGCGACCGGTTCCTTGATCGGCTTGCCCGAGACCAGAAGGAAGCGGATGCCCTGATCGCCGGCCTGGACGGTAATCTCGTCGCCCGAATCGAACAGCACGAGCGAGCGATTGCCCGTCTGCTCGCGGACCAGCGTTTCGCTCGCGCCATCGGTTTTCTCCGTCAGCACGCCGAACGGTTTTGAGGCAGCGCGAAAATCGCCCGAGCCTTCGAACACGTAAGCGAAAGCGTGGCGCTCCAGTTCGACCCGAAGCGTCTTGCGCTTTCCGGGAGGGACCGAGACATCGAGATAGCGCGGATCCGCGGCCACGCCCTCGATCGGGCCGCGGCGGCCGAAAAACTCGCCGCACACGACGCGTACGCGCGTGCCGTCATCGTCGACCACCTCGGGAATCTCGGCGGCGTTGACGTCCTGATAGCGCGGTGCCGTCATCTTCAGTGACGACGGCAGATTGGCCCAGAGCTGGAAGCCGTGCATGCGGCCCGCCGCGTCGCCGTGCGGCATTTCCTGATGCATGATGCCGCGGCCGGCCGTCATCCATTGCACGTCGCCGGCCTGCAGATTGCCGCGGTTGCCCAGGCTGTCGCCGTGCTCGACGCTGCCGGCGAGCACATAGGTGATGGTTTCGATGCCGCGGTGCGGATGCCAAGGAAAGCCGGCGCGGTAGTCGTCCGGGCGATCGTTGCGAAAATCGTCGAGCAACAGGAACGGATCGGTTTCGCCGGTTTCGCCGAAGCCAAAGGCGCGGCGCAATTTGACGCCGGCGCCCTCGGTCGTGGGTTGCGAGGTGACGATGCGTTTGACGGGCCTAATAGACATGGCGACAGGACCTTGCTTGCGGTTGCAGGCAGCAGATGGCGCGGCGCGCGCGATCGGCAAGAAGGCACACCATTGATACCGCAGCGCCCGCCGCGCTGCGCGCTTTCGTCTATTGGCAAAAGTAGCCGTTGGGGCCAGATTGCGCCCTGCGTGCCGCGGCGGGCAAAGACCGGTCGTGGAAGAGACTGTCCGTGCCGGGAGGAGATTAATGAGTTCCATTCGCGCGCTGCGCAGCGCAGTCGCAGCTGTGATCCTTGTCGCCGGGATTGCCGGCGCTCACGCCCAGGCGTGGCCGACGCGGACGATCAGAGTCATCAGTCCGTATCCGCCTGGAAGCGCGTCGGACACGACCGGGCGCATCGTGCTCGATCAGGTCTCGCACCTGTTGGGCCAGGCCATCGTGATCGAGCCGCAGCCGGGGGCAGGGGGCGTGGTCGGATTTGCCACGGTCGCCAGGGCGGCGCCCGACGGCTACACCCTGGTCACCAGTTCGACTTCAATGGCCAACGGCAAGGTTCTGCATAGCCACCTGTCGTATGATCCGCTGCATGATTTCGTGCCGGTGGCGATCTTCGGCAGCCAGCCGAACGTGCTGGTCGCTTCGAAGCAGAGCGGCTTTAAGACCGTGGCCGATCTTGTCGCTGCCGCGAAGGCAAAGCCCGGCACGCTGACCTTCGCTTCCGCCGGAATCGGCTCCACGTCGCACATGGCCGGCGAGCGCTTTCGCCTCGCCACCAGGATCGACGTCCGCCATATCCCGTTTCGCGAGAATGGCCTTGCCGAAGTGATGGCTGGACGCATCGACTTCTATTTCATTCCGCTCGCGGCGGCCGCGTCGGCGCTCGGCAGCGGCAAGCTCACCGTGTTGGCGGTAAGCACGGCTAAGCGTTCGCCGCTGTTGCCGGACGTGCCGACGGTCGCGGAGGCCGGCTACCCGGGCGCCAAGTCTGATTTCTGGGTTGGTCTGTCGGCGCCGGCAAAGACGCCGATGGGTGTCGTCAAAAAAATTCATGACGCGACCGAGCAGGCGCTGCAGGTGCCTGCAGTGAAGGAGCATCTGGCGAAGATCGGCGTCGAGCCCGAGCTGATGAGCGTCGAGCAATTCGGCAAGTTCTTCAAGGACGACTACGACGCGACGTTGCAGCTCGCCAAGGACGCCGGCATCAAGCCGACGGATTGAACTAACCCGCAGTCGGAAATCCTGAGCGCTGCCGCAATCCTGCGATCACTGCGCGCATGCCGCCGGCCGGCTCGGCCTTTCGGCCGGCCTGCGCGCGGATACAGTCATGGATGAAGCTGAGCTTCCCGATCACCGGCGGACTCAACACGAACGGATAAAGATCAGGCACGCCCATGCTGCGGTTGATCGAATTGACCGCGAAGGTCAACGGCAGCCAGCTTTCTATAAGGCGGTCGAGTTCGGCATCCAGCGGATCAAAGTCGATCCGGGCCGTCATGCCCTGCGAAAAGTTCGGCCTGACTACGAGACCGAATGCGTTCGCGGTCTCCAGCGTATCCACCATGTGAAAATAATGCGCCCAGGTCTCGGCGAAATCCTCCCATGGATGCGACGAGGCGTAGGCGGAGATGAAATGCTCGGCCCAGTCCGCCGGCGCGCCGTTGGCGTAGTAATCCTGCAGCGCCTGCGCGTAGTCTCTGCGCTCGTCGCCGAACATCTGGCGAAACGGCTCAAGGTTCGGCGTATCGGCGATCAGGCGATCCCAATAATAGTGCGCGATCTCGTGACGGAAATGGCCGAGCAGCGTTCGGTAAAGCTCTCCCATCGTGCCGCGCACCCGCTCGCGTTCGGCATCGTCCGCTTCTGCGACGTTGAGCGTGATCACGCCGGCCGAATGTCCGATCATCACCGGCGGCCCGGCGGCCGCTGCGCCGGGGTCGAGAAAGTCGAAGGTCAGCGGCGCTGCATCCTTGCTCTTGGCATCGACCGGCAGATGAAGCTTGAGCAGCGTATAGAACAGCCGGTGCTTGGCGTTCTCGATGAGACGCCAGCGATGCAGATTCTCCGGATCGGACAGATTGGGGATGGTGCGGTTGTGCCGGCAGGCGATGCAAAACTGGTCGGGATCGTCGGCGGCAATGAGCCAGCGAACGAACCCGCTTCGCGGGAGGGAGGCTGGGGGCCGGTCTAGTCTGGAGCCAAGGCCGACAGGGGATTTGATGAGAGCGTCGTGAGTTCGACGATCGGAGTGTTGCAACCTTACAAAGGAGCACTCCGATGCACGACCAACCCATCAGCCCGTTGCGCCAGCGCATGCTCGACGCCATGGCGGTGCGCAATTTCAGCGACAAGACGCGCCACGACTACATCCGCCAGGTCAAAAGCTTTGCGTCATTTCTTGGCCGCTCGCCCGATACGGCAAGCGCTGACGATCTGCGCCGTTTTCAACTGCATCAGCGGCAGAACGGGGTGCAGCCGTCGAGTATGAACAGTGCGGTGTCGGCACTGCGTTTTTTCTTCAGCACGACCCTCGACCGCCCCGACATGGAGCGGCACCTCACCTTCGTCCGCGAGCCGCGCAAGATCCCGGTGATCCTGAGCCCGCAGGAGATCGGCCAGCTCTTAGAGTCTGTCCGGGAACATCAGGCCGGATTACAAAGTTTTCGCAGCATGAGGCGGATTGATGCGAGGCGCAAGAACGACAGCGCCTTGCGATTGAGGTTCTCCCAGTCCTTTGCGAGCCGTCGGCAACGGTTGAGCCACGCAATGGTACGTTCGACGACCCAACGGCGTGGGAGAATGACAAAACCTTTGGCGTGATCAGAGCGCTTGACGATTTCAGTTTCGAGGTGAGGCAGAATTTTCGCCAAGGCCTTTTGGAATTCCGGCCCCTGATAGCCACCGTCGGCAAACAACTTTTTCAAGAAGGGATACATCCCGAAAAGGGTTGCAAGGAGCAGGACGCCACCGTCGCGATCCTGGATATTGGCGGGATGAACGATCGCGTGGAGCAACAAACCCAGCGTATCTACGAGAATATGGCGCTTCTTGCCCTTGATCTTTTTGCCCGCATCATAGCCAGGCGGATCGATGCAGGCCCCCCTTTTTCAGCGCTCTTCACGCTTTGGCTATCGATGATGGCGGCGGTGGGACTGGCCTCTCGTTCGCCTTGCTCGCGGCACTCCACATATAGGGCGTGATGGATCCGATCGAGCGTGCCGTCGTAGCTCCACAAATCAAGATAGTCGAAAAGAGTGCTGCGTGGCGGCAGATCTTTCGGGATCGCCCGCCACTGGCACCCCGTGCTCAACACATACATGATCCCGTTCATCACTTCGCGCACGTCGACGTGCCGCTTGTTACCACCACGCTTGGCCGGTGGAATAAACGGCTCGACATGCGCCCATTCGTCGTCGGTCAGATCGCTCGGATATCGTAGCGCGCTACGGTCGTAACGCCTGCGGTTTTTCGCCGTCCACATCGGTGACCATCCTCGAATCAGGCCACCACTCTTGAATCACAAATAATTCATTGGATTCAACTTGTTCTCGGACAGACACTTAGATGGATCTGCCAAAATCAGGTGAAGCTGCATCGCGGTTTTCGGGGTATATCGATGGTCTGACGAGCGCGATTGGACACGCGGACCGAGCCAAACCGCTTCGGGATTATTGCGTAGGGCTGATGATGCCTTGCGAGCGCAAGAGCGTCGAGCCGATGGCCGCGATTACGGCGCCTGAACGGACCGCGGCCCAACATCAGTCGCTGTTGCATTTTGTTGGTGAAGGCAACTGGTCCGACGAGAAGGTTTTGGCCAAGGTGCGCGAAATGGTGCTGCCGGAGATGGAACGCCACGGGCCGATCGAAGCCTGGATCATTGATGACACGGGCTTTCCCAAGAAGGGACGGCATTCGGTTAGGGTCGGCGTCAATATTGCGGTGAGCTTGGCAAGCAAGCAATTGTCAGATCGCAGTAACGCTTTCGATTGCCAATCATCATGCGAGCTTGCCAGCAGCCTATCGCCTCTATCTGCCGAAGGAATGGGCGACGGACCGTCCACGTCGGCGCAAAGCGGGTGTACCCAAGGAAGTTACCTTCAAAACCAAGCCGGCAATCGCGCTCGATCAATTGCGATGGGCCTGCGCGGCTGCCCTACCGCGCGGTGTGGTGCTGATGGATGCCGGCTATGGCGCGGACACCGATTTGCGTGCCAACATCACAGCGCTCGGATTGAGCTATGTAGCCGCATCATGCCACAAACATCGGTATGGGGGCCGGGCACTGGGCCGTGGCCACCAAAGAAATGGTCGGGCCACGGGCGACGTCCAAAACTCTTGCGGGCGTGACGGCAAGCACCGACCGATATCGGTCAAGAAGCTTGCGTTTGCCCTGCCGTCAGAGGCTTGGTGCAAGATCACGTGGCGGGAAGCCTCGGCAGAGCCGTTATCCTCACGCTTTGCCCGTGTGCGCGTTCGTGCCGCGCATCGAGATTATTGGCTGGCCCAAAGTCGACCAGACGAGTGGCTGCTGATCGAGTGGCCAGACGGCGAAGATGCGCCGACAAAATATTGGTTCTCAACGCTTCCGGCGAACATCGCGTTCGCTCAACTCGTCGATACCGCCAAACTGCGCTGGCGCATCGAACGCGATTACCAGGAACTCAAACAGGAGGTTGGCCTCGGCCACTTCGAAGGGCGCGGATGGCGCGGCTTCCATCATCACGCAACGCTATGCATCGCGGCCTATGGATTCCTGATCTCCGAGCGGGAGACGATTCCCCCCTCAGGAACTCGTTCCCCCCGGTTGTTCACGGAAATTACAATTCCCGAAACTTATCGGCCCAGAGGGTCCGCCATTGCGGCCTGAGCGCCACGTTCCGAATTCCATCGCAACTATCCGACGGAGATTGATCGTCGCTCTCGTCGCAACGCTGTCACGATGTCCTTGCTGCGTCGGGCAAATCTCAGCACAAGGTAGACGTCAAAAGTTGTGA
>CAVSPX010000013.1:247500-343084 GCA_963729965.1 uncultured Alphaproteobacteria bacterium | reverse complement strand
TGCCCAACGGGCGCGTTCCGCCATCTCCCTTCGGAATATCCACCCGTCGCACCGGCGGAGGAAAATAGCTCCCTGACGACAGCCGGTTCCAGAGCTTGTAGAGGTTGTTTGATAGATCAGCCTCAAAGTCCGCAATCGTCTGTCCGTCTACTCCGGCCGCTCCCTGGTTGGCCTTCACCTTCTTGAAGGCTTCCCAGACTTCCCGTTTGGGGATGTCGAACGGCTTTGCTTTGTCCACAGGCTCCTCCTGTCACCAGTTGGCCCGCAGCTTCGGCTGAACAACGCGGCCCCTTCGGTCCGGCTCCATTACAGAGCCTTCATCCCTACTACGAGCCACTCCGTCCCTGTGCGCCGCATCGGTACTCTGATCCTCGCGGTTTTAGCCGCTTGTGACTTCTCCCTTTGCATCGGAGCACAGGTTCTCACGTTCCGTACAAAAGCCTGGTTGAGCTTCGCGCCGTCTACATGCCGGATGCCACTCGGACAGACTTCAGGCTTCCCCCGAGTTGATCTCGGAGGCAGGGTCAGCCCCCGATTCTGACATCGTCTAATCAGCTTTCGACACTTCATCGACGGTTCGCTTGCGCTCGCCTCTCTCAACCTTGCCTGCCAGGATCATGTCCTGGCGTTTCCGCAACGCTCACCACCATTGCTTTTGACAACAGCAGCTTGCGGTGGCTTGAGATCAGCACCTGACTGCCGACCTCGAAGGGCCTTCCTTCATCTCTCGTACAGTTGTGCACCGCCGTGTGGACCGGCGATGCTCGTGACACACGACCCTCAGCCGCCATCATCTCGACAATCTGGCGCCGCCGCGTAACCAGATCAGCCAGAAGCCGCGTCATCGCATCCGGCAGAGCACGCGGCTCTGCCTTCGTTGCTTCGACAAAATGAGCAATGACGGCGGCATCGATGGGATCCGTCTTCGCCCGCTTGCCGAGAGCCTGAGCGAAGGCGCGCACTTGCGCCGGATTGACCACCACGACCGGCAGCTCCGCCGCTGCCAGGCCAGCCGCAACCACTGTCTCAAAACCGCCGGTAGCTTCGACCGCGACGATGCGCGGTCGAAGTCTCTTCAATCGCTCCGCCAAAGCCTCGATCCCGGCGCCATTGCGATCAACGACAAAACTTTCGCCACTCGGGCGAACGCATACATCCAAACGATCCTTGGCAACGTCGATGCCGATCACGGTGGCGTCCATCTGATCCCTTCCTTGCGCAAGCGGGCTCGCTGTGCGGCCCAAGCGACTGTTCGGGTTCGATGGAACGGCGGGCGAAGACCCATGCTCACCCACGGGCTTGGTGTCCCTCAGGGGCTGCGGTCTTCCGCCCGCCACCGCACAGGTCATCTTAGCCGGTGCAGTGATTCGCGACTTACAAGGGGGCGCTGCCGCAATTCTGAGCGCTTCGGATCAAGTGCCGGCGTTGCAAACAGTCGCCGCAAACTTCGACCTGGCGGCGAGGCCCCTCATCCCGACCTTCTCCCCGCCCAGCGGGGAGAAGGAGCAGAAGATCAACCTCCCGTTAACCATATCCGTTTTAACTCCGTTAACCATCGGACCGCGGCTTGGCGTCCGGTGCTGGTCGTCGCGTGGCCCGGCGGACGGCAAGGGCGAAGCGCTCGATCGGGACGAGGAGATCGCAGGTGCCGCGCCGTCGCCGAACGCTCAGCGTGACCGGCCTGGCCGTTTCGGCCTTCGTGGCGCTTGCGCTCGGTTCAACGCTCGCTCGCGCGCAGACGCCGCCGATCGATACGACCACTGACCTGCTGGCGCCATCGTCTGAGACCGGGCTCACCCCTCCGCCGCAGCCTCGCCGGCGGCGAGCCACCGTCGTCGCCCAAGAGCAATTCGGCCAAGAGCAGCTCAACCAGGACCAGGCTCCCCCGACCGGCATTTTCACCACGCCTTCGCGCATCGGCGCCACGCCGGTTTACGGCTCGCCTGCGGCATTCGGTGCCGGCCAGACGGGCTACGACTCGACCAACACCGGACGATACAGGAAGCGCGCTCAGACAACTCCACCTGCGTTCCCGAGCCAGGACGAGCCTGAGTCGACGTTTGAGCCGGTGCCGACACTCACGCCACCGCCGCCGCTCGCACCACCGGCTCCGCCGCCGCCCGTGCCGGCCGACGTGCAGCCGGCGAAGGCCGCGAGCCGTCGCGGGTCCGTGCTGCCGGCCGTGCCCGAGCCGCTGCCGGTGAGCAATCCGCCGGCCGAAGTGTACCCGCTGGCGGCGGCGAACCGTCCCGGCGCCACTGTCCCGGTCCCGCAGCCGACGGACATCACCCAATTCAACGCCACCGCGCCGGCGGCTTTGCCAAAAACCCCGGCGCTGGCGCCTGCGCCGCCGACGACGCTGCCGCCCAACGTGCTGCCCTTCAACATGGTCCCGCAGCGGCCATTGCCGCTCGCCGAAGGCGATCCTTACGCGCCGCTCGGCCTGCGCGCCGGTTCGTTCGTGCTGCTGCCGTCGCTCGACCTGGCGGGCAACTACAGTACCAATCCGTCGCATGCGGCGACGACGCCAAGCGCCGCGGCGTCCTTCATTGCCATGCCGGAACTGCAGGCGATCTCCGATTGGGACCGCCACTCGCTGACGGCCGACATCGTCGGCTCCTACACCGAGTATGGCGGGAACCTGGTGCCGTCGCTCAACGCGCCGTATTTCAGCTCGACGGTCGACGGCCGCATCGACGCCAGGCACGACACCCAGATCGTCGTGGAAAACCGTTATCTGCTCAACACGGATAATCCCGGCAGCCCCAACCTGCAGGCCCAACTTGCACGGCTGCCGATCAACACCGATCTGGGCGGCACGCTCGGCGTGGTTCACGAATTCAATCGGCTGTCATTCGCTTTGTTAGGCACTTACGACAGCGCGCAGTACGACAATTCGCTCCTGACCAACGGCCAGCAGGTCAGCAACGCCGCGCGCAACTTCAACCAGACCGCCGGAATTCTGCGGATGTCCTATGATCTCGATCCGGGGCTCAAGCCGTTCGTGCAGGTCCAGCAAGACGAGCGCACTCACCCACTGGACTCGCAGCGCAATTCAACCGGCACCAGCGTCCAGGTCGGCGGCGACGTCGACCTGTTCGGTTCGCTGACCGGTGAGATGGCCGGCGGCTGGCTGGTTCGCTCCTACGACGACCCGACGCTGGCGACCGTCAGCGGCTTCATCGCCAATGGCAGCCTGATCTGGCAGGCAACGCCGCTGACGACCGCAAAGCTCGGAGCGGCCTCGGAGGTCTACGAGACGACTGTGGCGGGCGCCTCCGGCCAATTCACGCGCGACCTCAATCTCGAAGTCGATCACGCATTCGTGCCGTGGATCGTCGGCATCCTGCAGGCGGGCTACGGCACGGACGACTATGTCGGCTCATCGCTGCGCGACTCGCGCTACTTCGTGTCCGCCGGACTGCTCTACAAAATGACGCGCGAAGTCCAGCTGCGAACCCAAATACGGCAGGATTGGCAGTTTGCCACGCAGGCGGGGTT
This sequence comes from uncultured Alphaproteobacteria bacterium, assembly GCA_963729965.1. GTDB lineage: Bacteria > Pseudomonadota > Alphaproteobacteria > Rhizobiales > Xanthobacteraceae > BOG-931. The sequence goes on along the minus strand of CAVSPX010000013.1, from coordinate 339,583 downwards.
CAGCTTCACGGCCACCTCAATGCTGGTCGGCATGCATCTGCAACGCTGACGGCGAGCCTCACGCGCTGCCTTCGTGCTCGCCAAGGATTTTCTTGATCTCGGCGCGAAAACCGGGCGCGATATCCTTGCGCTGCAGCGCATAGGACACATTGGCGGCGAGGAAGCCGATCTTCGAACCGCAGTCGAAGCTGCGGCCTTCGAACTGCAGCCCGTAGAACGGCTGTGTTCTCGACAGCTGGATCATGGCGTCAGTCAGCTGAATTTCGCCGCCGGCGCCGCGATCTTGCGTCTGTAAAACGTCCAGAATTTCCGGCTGCAGGATATAACGACCGGTCAGGATGAGGTTGGAGGGCGCTTTTTCGACACGCGGCTTTTCCACCATCGTGGTGATCGCGAACAGCTTGCCCTTCTGCGGACCGACGCCGACCACGCCGTATTGATCGACGCGTTCGCGCGGCACCTCTTCGACCGCGACCACATTGGCCTTATCGCTCAATTCCCGCGCCGCATCGATCATCTGCGCGAGACAGCCGCGCGGGTGCTGCACGAGGACGTCGGGCAGCAGCAACGCAAACGGCTCGCGGCCGATCAGTTCGCGCGCGCACCACACGGCGTGGCCCAGGCCGAGAGGCTCCTGCTGGCGGGTAAAGCTGGTCGAGCCCGGGATCGGCAGATCGTGGCTCAGGAACTCGAGCGCCGCGTGCTTCTGCCGCTCGAGCAGCGTCATCTCCAATTCGAACTGCCGGTCGAAATGGTCCTCGATGACGCCCTTGTTGCGTCCGGTGACGAAGATGAAATGTTCGATGCCGGCTTCGCGCGCTTCGTCGACCACGTGCTGAATCAGCGGCCGATCCACGACCGGCAACATTTCCTTTGGCATTGCCTTGGTGGCCGGCAGAAAGCGCGTGCCGAGGCCGGCGACCGGGAAGACCGCTTTACGGACTGGTTTGTTCATCTTTTCCTTGAGGTAGCGTGGCGCGAAGCCTGCGATTGAGGTCTCATAAATCGTTTATATCATAAAGATTGCAGCCAAATCCCTGACCGAATGGCCTGTCCAAACTCTCGCCTGAATGCGGTGGTATCCGGAGCGGCGATCACGGCGGTGTGAAGGCGTCGTGGCGAAGCCCCAGCCCCATTGCCCTGCCGCAATATGAATGTCCAGCCGATGGCGCATGAAATTCCCGCCGCAGCCGAACCAACGGTATATGAAGCGTTGACCGCCGCGATATAGAGCTGCCACGACATAGACCTGCGCGCCGCCGTCCGACCAAGCCGAGACCGCCTCTCATGGTTCTCTCCAAGTCAATCCTGGCTCTGGCTATCGCCGGCCTCGTCGTGGCCGCCATGAGCCATCCCGTCCGCGCGCAGAGCAATCCGGCCAATTGGTTCACCCGGTTGGTTCAACAACCCGACGCTGCCGCGGTTCCGGCGCCCGCGAATGCGGCACCGCAATGGAGCGGCCAATCCGGAGCCTCGGGCGATCCGCGCATGACAGCGGACGCCATTCGCGCGGCCGCCGCCGAGTTCGGCAATTGCCTCGCCGGCCTGTGGCCGGACGCCGAGCGGCGCGGCATCACACGGGCGAACTACGAGCGCTTTACTGCGGGGCTCACGCCCGACCTGAGCATCATGGATAAGCTCGATGCGCAGCCCGAATTCGACAGGGCGACCTGGGATTACCTCGACCTGCTGGTGACCGACGAGCGTGTCGCCCACGGCCAGCAATTGCTCGCGCAATACGCGCCGACTTTCGCCGCCGTCGCGCGCGCCTACGGGGTCGACGGTTCGATCATCGCGGCCATCTGGGGCGTGGAATCGAACTTCGGTGCCAAGAGCGGCGACCGTCCGGTGCTGCGCTCGACGGCGACGCTCGCCTGCATCGGCCGCCGCCGCGATTATTTTCGCGGCGAATTCCTGGCGGCGCTGGAGATTCTGCAACGCGGCGACATCCCGCCCGAACGTTTGATCGGCTCGTGGGCGGGAGCCTTCGGTCCGACCCAATTCATGCCGACCACGTTTCTGCGCTACGCGGTCGACTTCGACGGCGATGGCCATCGCGACGTCATCGACTCGATCCCCGACATGGCCGCGTCGACCGCCAACAATCTGAAATTGGACGGCTGGGTCAGGGGCCAGAGCTGGGGCTACGAAGTCGCGTTGCCCGCCAATTTCAATTATCTGCTGACCGGATCGTTGCGGGAGATGAGCCTGCGCGAATGGGAGCACCTCGGCGTGCGCCGCGCCGACGGCAAGCCGTTCGTGCGGCCGCAAGACCGCGGCAGCGTCATCCTGCCGGCCGGAGCGCGCGGCCCGGCCTTTTTGATCCTGCAGAACTTCCGCGTCATCATGAAATACAATCCGGCCGAGGCTTACGCGCTCGGCACCGGCTATCTGGCCGATCGCATCCGCGGCGGCAGCCCGGTGCTGCATCCCTGGCCGCGCGACGAGCGCATGCTCACGGCGCAGGAGCGTTATCAGCTGCAGCAGCTTCTGGCGCAGCGCGGTTACAATATCGGCCCGCCGGACGGCTTCATCGGCCCGCATACGCGGCTTGCCATCCGCAGTTTTCAGCAATCGATCGGGCAAATCCCCGACGGTTTCGCCTCAACCGAAGTGCTTGACCGGCTGCGCCAGCCTTAGAGAGCATTTTCCGGAAAAGTGGACGCCGGTTTTCCGAAGAAAATGCGACCAAATCTATAAAACTATGCCCGCCGTGTTACGCTGCGTCGCGCGCCTTGTGCGTCAACATTCCGGCCTCGACCAGGGCGGCGCGGATGCGATCGATCTCGACGCGAGAAATCTTGACCAGCGGTGGCCGCACCACGGCGCGCGGCAGGCGCCCGAGCAGCACCAGCGCCTCTTTCATGCGGTTATGCATGTCCACCCACGGATCGGCATAGAACACACGCGCCAGCGGATAGATGCGGTCGTTGACGCGCCGCGCCTCGGCGAGGTCGTTGGCCTTGATGGCGTGAAACAACGCCGATTGCAGATCGGCGATGACACTGCCGGAGCCTGACAGCAACCCGTTGCAGCCGAGCACCAGCGAACTGAACAGCCAAGCGCTGTGGGTGGTGAGCACATTGACCACGGGCCTGCGGGTCTGCAGTTCGCGCACGTGCATCTCATGCTGCACGACATTGCCGGCCCAGTCCTTGATGGCGCGGATGGTCGGCACCTCGTCGCACATCTTGAGCAGCGTTTCGCGCGGATAGCCCTGTCCGGTTGCCAGCGGATATTGGAAGACGATGATCGGCAAGCTCGACGCGTCGGCGATGCGCCGGAAATGCTCGACCGCCATCGCCGGCGACTGCCCGAGCGTGAACGGCGCCGGCGGGAACACCAGCAGCGCCGAGGCGCCGCCCTCCTCGGCCATGCGGGCGATGCGCGCGGCCTCCAGGCTGCCGTCGGCCCAGATGCCGTTGACGATCGGATACTTGCCGCCGATTTCGTCCTGCGCGATGGCGAGTACACGGCGTTGCTCATCGAAGGTGCAGGATGCCACCTCAGTCGAATGGGCATTGATCGTGATCGCGGAAAGGCCTTTGACGGCCGCGACATCCTGCAGATGCTTGCGGAAGCCTTTTTCGTCGATCGACAGATCATCGGCGAACGGCAGGATGACGGCCGGAATGACGCCTTGCGGCACAAAATGGGGGTGGCGGGGCATTTCTGGGCTCTCCTTCCCACGGCAGGGTGGGGACTCTCGATTGCACGACCTATATCACGCCTGCCCTACCCTTTGCTAAGTGTCTGTCCGAGAACAAGTTGAATCCAATGAATCATTTGTGATTCAAGAGTGGTGGCCTGATTCGAGGATGGTCACCGATGTGGACGGCGAAAAACCGCAGGCGTTACGACCGTAGCGCGCTACGATATCCGAGCGATCTGACCGACGACGAATGGGCGCATGTCGAGCCGTTTATTCCACCGGCCAAGCGTGGTGGTAACAAGCGGCACGTCGACGTGCGCGAAGTGATGAACGGGATCATGTATGTGTTGAGCACGGGGTGCCAGTGGCGGGCGATCCCGAAAGATCTGCCGCCACGCAGCACTCTTTTCGACTATCTTGATTTGTGGAGCTACGACGGCACGCTCGATCGGATCCATCACGCCCTATATGTGGAGTGCCGCGAGCAAGGCGAACGAGAGGCCAGTCCCACCGCCGCCATCATCGATAGCCAAAGCGTGAAGAGCGCTGAAAAAGGGGGGCCTGCATCGATCCGCCTGGCTATGATGCGGGCAAAAAGATCAAGGGCAAGAAGCGCCATATTCTCGTAGATACGCTGGGTTTGTTGCTCCACGCGATCGTTCATCCCGCCAATATCCAGGATCGCGACGGTGGCGTCCTGCTCCTTGCAACCCTTTTCGGGATGTATCCCTTCTTGAAAAAGTTGTTTGCCGACGGTGGCTATCAGGGGCCGGAATTCCAAAAGGCCTTGGCGAAAATTCTGCCTCACCTCGAAACTGAAATCGTCAAGCGCTCTGATCACGCCAAAGGTTTTGTCATTCTCCCACGCCGTTGGGTCGTCGAACGTACCATTGCGTGGCTCAACCGTTGCCGACGGCTCGCGAAGGACTGGGAGAACCTCAATCGCAAGGCGCTGTCGTTCTTGCGCCTCGCATCAATCCGCCTCATGCTGCGAAAACTTTGTAATCCGGCCTGATGTTCCCGGACAAACTCTAAGACCCCTCGCATGACCCCGACCCAAATGCCCGAAAATCCGTTTTTCTCCGCCTGGAACACCCCTGGTGCGGTGCCACCGTTCCGCAGCATCAAGCCCGAGCATTTCCGGCCGGCCTACGAGCGGGCGCTTGCCGAGCACGATATGGAGATTTCGGCCATCGCCGCCGACCCGGCGCCGCCGACTTTCGACAACACGATCGCCGCGCTGGAAACAAGCGGGCGCGCACTCACTCGCGTCAGCAATGTGTTCCACGTGCTGGTCGGCGCCCATAGCAATGACGCACTGCTCGAGATCGAGCGCGAAATCGCACCGCAGATCGCCCGCCACTGGAACAAGATTCACACCAACGCCGCGCTGTTCGAGCGTATCGACAGGCTGGCCAAGGACGCGGACAAGCTCGGGCTGTCGGCCGAGCAGAAGCGCGTGCTTGAGCGCTATCACATCACCTTCCGCCGCGCCGGTGCGGGGCTCGATGCCATCGCCAAGAAGCGCCTGGCCGAAATCATCGAGCGGCTCGCCGCGCTTGGCACTTCGTTCAGTCAGAACGTGCTGGCCGATGAGCAGGCCTTCGCATTGGCGCTGCATGACGAGGCGGAACTCGCCGGCTTACCCGGGTTCATGCGCGAGGCGATGAAATCCGACGCGGCCGAACGCGGCCTCGACGGCTACGTGGTCACGCTGTCGCGTTCGAGCGCCGAACCATTCCTGCAATTTTCCGATCGCCGCGATTTGCGTGAAAAAGTCTTTCGCGCTTTCATCATGCGCGGCGACAATGGCGGGCCGACCGACAACAAGGCGATCATTGCCGAGACGGTGCGGCTGCGTGCCGAGCGCGCGCGGCTGCTCGGCTTCGCCGATTTTGCCCATTACCGCCTCGACGACGCCATGGCGAAGACGCCGGAGGCCGTGCGCGACCTGCTCGACACCGTCTGGGTGCGAGCGCGCCAGAAAACATTGGCCGATCGCGACGACCTGCAAGCGCTGATCCAGGAGGAAGGCGGCAACTTCAAGCTCGAACCGTGGGACTGGCGCTACTATGCGGAAAAGCTGCGGCAGAAGCGTTGTGACTTCGACGAGGCCGCGATCAAGCCGTACCTTTCTCTCGAACGGATGATCGAGGCGGTGTTCTACACCGCCGGGCGGCTGTTCGGCCTGAGCTTCCGGCCGCGTAGCGATTTACCGGTCTGGCATCCCGACGTACGCGTCTGGGAAGTGCGTGGCCGCGACGACAGGCCGGTGGGGTTGTTCTTCGGCGACTATTTTGCGCGGCCGTCGAAGCGCAGCGGCGCCTGGATGACCTCGCTGCGCGATCAGGAAAAGCTTGCCGGCGATGTGCGGCCGCTGATCGTCAACGTCTGCAATTTTTCGAAAGCCGCGGACGGCGAGCCGACGCTGCTCAGCTTCGACGACGCCCGCACGCTGTTTCACGAGTTCGGCCACGCGCTGCACGGGCTCCTGTCCAACGTCACCTATCCGGAAATTTCCGGCACCAACGTCGCCACCGATTTCGTCGAGCTGCCGTCGCAGCTCTACGAACATTGGCTGGAGCAGCCCGATGTGCTGCGCCGCTTCGCGCTGCATTACCGGACCGGCGAACCGATGCCGGAAGATCTGCTGGCCCGGCTCCTCGCGGCGCGCAATTTCAATCGCGGCTTTGCCACCGTCGAATACGTCGCCTGCGCGTTCGTCGATCTCGATTTCCATGCCCTGCCGGCGCCGGCGGCGATCGAGCCCGCGTCGTTTGAAAGGGACGCACTCGCACTGATCGGCATGCCCGAAGAAATCGCGATGCGCCACCGTCCGCCGCATTTCGCTCATATCTTCTCGGGCGGCGGCTATGCGGCAGGCTATTACAGCTACATGTGGTCTGAAGTGCTCGACGCCGACGCGTTCGAAGCGTTCGAGGAAACCGGCGACATTTTCGACCCGGCGACGGCAAAGCGGCTGCACGATTACATCTATGCGGCCGGAGGCGCGCGCGATCCGGCGGAAGCCTACACGACATTTCGCGGCCGACTGCCCAGCGCGGATGCGCTTTTACGCAAGCGCGGCTTCACTGAGCCTGTGACTGCTGCCTAGCGTGCTGGACGGACCCCGAACCACTGCTATCATCGCGGCCTCCGCGTAACGGCCTGCCTTAAGGCGGCACATCATGGATTTGCACAGCGCCGGTCATCGTCGTGGCGTCGTCTGCGCGCCGCACGCGGCCGCCGCTGAGGCCGGCCGCGCCATTCTCGCCGAAGGCGGCAACGCCATCGAAGCGATGCTGGCGATGGCGAGCACGATCGCTGCGGTCTATCCGCACATGAACCATGTGGGCGGCGACGGATTTTGGCTGATCCGCGAGCCGAACGGCCGCGTGCGCGCGATCATGGCGCCGGGGCCTGCGGGCCGCAACGCGCAACGCGAACTCTATCGGGACTACGAAACGATTCCGCCGCGCGGACCGCTGGCCGCGCTCACCGTGCCGGGCGCGGTCGGCGGCTGGATGTTGGCGCACGACGCGGCGCAGGCGTTAGGCGCCAAGCTGCCGCTCGATGTCCTGCTCAGCTCCGCCATCGCTCATGCCCGCGACGGCTATACGGTGACGCGTAGCCAGCGGCGGCTGACGCAAGAACACCTTGACGATCTCGGCAGCGTGCACGGCTTCGCCGCGACTTTTCTGCTCGACGGCAAGGTCCCCGATGTCGGCACCACCCTCAAACAGGAAAAGTTCGCTGCGACGCTGTCGCATCTGGCCCATGCCGGCCTCGACGATTTCTATCGCGGTGATGTCGGGCGCGAACTCGCGGTCGATCTTGAACGTCTCGGCAGCCCGGTCACGCGCGAAGATCTGACGCGCTACGGCGCCTTCCTGCACGAACCCCTGCAGCTCACTTTGCCCGCCGGCGTCATCTACAACACCGACGCGCCGACACAGGGTGTCGTCTCTCTCATGATCCTTGCGCTGTTCGAACGCTTTGGCGTCAAGGAAGCCGAGAGTTTCGAGCACGTCCACTTGCTGATCGAGGCGACCAAACGGGCGCTGCTGGTGCGCGACCGTGCGGTCACCGATCCGAGCCATCTCTCCCATCCGCTCGAACGCTATCTCGACGCGCGCTTCATTGCCGGTGAGGCGATGAAAATGGATCCTCGCAAGGCCGCGCCGTGGCGGTCTCGCGCCGACAGCGACACGGTGTGGATGGGCGCCGCCGACGCCGGCGGCCTCGTCGTGTCCTACATTCAATCGCTCTATTGGGAGTTTGGCTCGGGCCTGGTGCTGCCGCGCACCGGCGTGCTGATGCAGAACCGCGGCGCGAGCTTTTCGCTTGAAGCCGGCGCACTCAACCGGTTGGCTCCCGGCCGGTTGCCGTTTCACACACTCAATCCCGCGCTCGCCGTGCTCAATGACGGCCGCATCATGGCCTATGGCTGCATGGGCGGTGACGGACAGCCGCAGACCCAGGCTGCACTGTTCACGCGCCATGTTTTGTTTCGTGAGCCCCTCGAACAGGCGATCGACCGGCCGCGCTGGGTTTTGGGCCGCACCTGGGGCGCCGCGCTGGCATCGCTACGGATCGAGCCGCGTTTTGGCGACGCGCTGATCGAACAGCTTGCCACGGCCGGCCACGACATCGAGGTATTGGACGACGCCTATTCCGACGTCATGGGCCACGCCGGCGCCGTCGTGCTGCATCCGAACGGCACGCTTGAAGGCGCGCACGATCCGCGGGCCGATGGCGGAGCAAGCGGAGTGTAATCGGCGCCACTAAAGTTTCGCCGCGTCCAGCAGGCAGAGATATTCCCACGCCATGGTCGCGCCGGCCAGCGCGGTAATTTCGGCAACGTCGTACGCCGGACAGACCTCGACGACGTCCATACCGGCGAACCGCAAGCCACCTAAACGTCTGATGATCGCCTGCGCCTGCCAGCTGGCGAGGCCGCCGATTTCCGGCGTGCCGGTACCCGGCGCAAACGCGGGATCGAGCACGTCGATGTCGAAGCTCATGTAAACCGCCCCGTCGCCGACCACTTGCCGGATGCTTTCGGCTGTCTCCGCTGGGCCGCGTTCGTGAACGTCCTGCGCGGTGACCATCGTGACGCCTTGCGCGATCGTCCAGTCGTAGACATCACGTCCCACCGGGGAGCGAATCCCGATCTGGATCATGCGCCGCGGGTCGACCAATCCATCGACGATGGCATGGTAGAAGACCGAGCCATGCGCGAAGCTCTGCCCGAAATTGTTTGGCCAAGTGTCCACATGCGCATCGAAATGGACCAAGCCGACGGCTCCGCGCCGTTTGGCCAATGCGCGGAGCAACGGCAGCGTGATGCTGTGGTCGCCGCCAAAAGCGATGATGTGCTTGATCGCAGCAGCCTGTCGCTCGATCTCCGCGAAGCTTGCCGCGATATCGCCCAGCGCTATCGTGAAATCGCCAATATCCGCCAAGGGCAAGCTGGATGGATCGACCCAGTGTGTCGGATGGTCGCCGTCCACCAGCATGCGACTAGCCTGACGTATCGCAGCAGGCCCAAATCGGGCTCCGGAACGATTGGTCGTGCCGAGGTCGTAGGGAATGCCGGCGACGCAAATCGCCGCGGCAGAGTCGTGACGATCGATGCCGAGAAAACTGGGCGCCAGCGCGAAAGTCGGAGTCGCGGCCATCGCTAGACCGGACGCGATGGCGTGAACAGGAACACCGCCGCAGCGACGACGCAGGTCCATTCGCCCTGCCGCACGCCCTCGGCCGTCGCGGCGATCGAAAGCGTATCCACGATGAGATTGCTCATCGCGTAAACGCGCTTGCGTTCGTCCCAAGCGGCGCCCGGATCGAACTCGATACCGAGCGTCGAGGCCAACATCGTGGCGGCGAGATCCTCGACGTAGTCGCCGGTTTCCGCCTCGGACATGCCGAAACCATGATGTTCGGAAATGTAACCGTAATGCGAGGGATCTTTCGGCCGCGCCATGCCAATTCCGGCCGAGATGTGCCGACCCGGTTCATTGGTCTCGGCGCGAGCCATGACGCAGAAGGTTATTTCGCCGGGACTGAAAGCGGCAACCCCATCGCTTCTCGCCACCAGTTCGCACCCGGGCGCCAATATCGACGACACCGAGACCAGGTTCTGTTGTTCGATGTCGGCGTCGCGCAACGCGTATTCGAACGCCGTAAGCTGCTGCCGGTGGGTGCCGACGCCTCGGGTCAGAAAAATACGTTTGGGAAGCGGGAACATTTTATGTGTCGAATATTGCTATAGCGGTCGCATATGTAGCGCCGATGAAACGAAAACGCCCGAGGAGCCTCACGGCTCCATCGGAACCATACCCAGCCGCGCCATCAGCTCGCGATCCCGATCTTGCCCGGGATTCGGCGTCGTCAGGAGCTTCGGTCCGTAGAAGATCGAGTTGGCGCCGGCAAGAAAGCACAGCGCCTGCGTCTCCTCGCTCATGTCCTCGCGTCCGGCCGACAGCCGCACCACCGAGCGCGGCATGGTGATGCGCGCGGCCGCGACTGTTCGCACGAATTCGAGCGGATCGAGCTTTGGCTCGTCCGCCAGCGGGGTGCCGGCCACACGCACCAGCATGTTGATCGGGACCGATTCCGGATGCTCGGGCAGACTCGCCAGCGCGGCGATCATGCCGACGCGATCCTCGCGGGATTCGCCCATGCCGACAATGCCGCCACAGCAGACGTGGACGCCGGCGTCGCGCACATGCGCCAGCGTCTGCAAACGATCGTCGTAAGTGCGCGTGGTGATGATGTCGCCGTAGAATTCCGGCGAGGTATCGAGATTGTGGTTGTAGTAGTCGAGGCCACAAGCCTTGAGCCGCCGCGCCTGCGCGGCGGTCAGCATGCCGAGCGTGGCGCAAGTCTCCATTCCCAGTGCTTTGACGCCCTTGACCATGGCGCACACCGCATCGAGATCGCGGTCCTTCGGCTCGCGCCATGCCGCGCCCATGCAGAAGCGGCTGGCGCCGGCCGCCTTGGCGGCGCGGGCCTCGGCGAGCACGGTGTCAAGCGCCATCAGTTTTTCGGCACGGACCCCGGTATCGTACCGCGCGCTCTGCGGGCAATAGGCGCAGTCCTCCGGGCAGCCGCCGGTCTTAATCGACAGCAGCGTGGAAATCTGCACCTCGGCCGGATCGAAATGCGCGCGGTGGGCGGTCTGCGCCCGAAACATCAGGTCCGGGAACGGCAGATCGAACAAAGCGCGCACCTCTGTGCGCGTCCAGTCGTGGCGAAGCGGGGCCAAAACCCCCGAGCGAGATGAAGCATCGGCTGTGAGCGACATGGCGCGAGTGTAGCCTGGATTGCATCGCAGCGAAATCGGCTACACTGCTGAACCGGGCTTGATGAGGGATGCATGAACTTGCCACGTAAACTCGCCGCCGCCGGCGCAATTTCGCTTGCTATCGCCGTTACCATGTCGGCTGCGATGGCGCAGGACTACCCCACCCGGCCGGTCACCATGGTGGTACCGTTCCCGCCGGGCGGCGGCACCGATGTGCTCGGCCGGATCGTTGGCAAGCGTCTGTCCGAGACCCTTGGGCAACAAGTCATCATCGAGAATGTCGGCGGCGCCGGGGGCATGATCGGCTCGAACCGCGTCGTGCATGCGCCGCCTGACGGCTACCAATTCGTGCTCGGCAGCAGGGCGGATGCCATCAATCAGACGCTCTACAAGCATCCGCTCTATAATTTGAAAACAGACCTCGAGCCGGTGATTCTGATCGCCGATCAGCCGATGATCCTGATCGCGCGCAAAGGCCTGCCGGTCGACGGGCTCCAGCAATTCATCGCCTACGTGACGAAAAATCAGGCGGCGGTGCATTCCGGTTCGGCCGGCATCGGCTCGACCGGCTATGTCGATTGCGCGCTGCTCAACCAAGCGATCGGCGTCAAAGTGCAGGACATTCCCTACCGCGGCGGCGGCCCGGCGCTGGTCGATTTGATCGGCCAGCAATTCGATTATTTCTGCACGCTGAGCCCGACGGCGGTACCGCCGGTGAAAGCCGGTCTGGTCAAACCGATCGCAATGCTCAGCCGCAAGCGGCTGCCGTCGCTGCCGGACCTGCCGACCACTTTCGAGCAGGGCGTGAATTTCGAGGCCTCGACGTGGTTCGGCTTCTTCCTGCCCAAGGACACGCCGGTCGCGATCGTCAAGAAGCTGCACGACGCAACAGCCGCGGCTATCAACACTCCTTCCGTTCAGGCGCAGCTTGCCGCAACCGGTACCTTTGTGGTGCCACCCGAGCACCAGACGACCGCCTATCTGCAAAGCATCATCGGTCCCGAAATCGAGAAGAACGGCGCGCCGCTCAAGGCCGCGGGCATGTCGATCGAATAATGTCGCCAGCGTGATGAGGAGAACTCATGTCCGATACGCCGCCCGATCATCTCTCCAACAACCCAACCAGTCCCTATTACGACGCCGAAGCGCTCAAGCGCGACATCGGCGTGCGCTTCAAAGGCGTGGAGAAAACCAACGTCGAGGAATATTGCGTCAGCGAGGGCTGGATTCGCGTCGCCGCCGGCAAGGCCAAGGACCGTTACGGCAATCCACTGACCATCAAGCTGACCGGCGCAGTCGAGCCATATTTCAAGGACGAGAAGGCGTAGTCAGCCGCACGCCAGCGCGTAAATGTGCTGCACACCCGCAGGCAGCGGCGTTTCGCGCCAACTCTCGCCGCCGTCGGCGGTGCCAAAGACCTCGCCGTAGCGAGCCGCAATGTAGACCTGCTTGGCGTCGCCGTGATGCAGCGCGACCGACATCAGCGTGCCGTGCGGCTTGACCTTGTCGAAGCGCTGCCAGGTGCTGCCGAGATCGCGGCTGCGGTAGAGCGCACCGTCTTTGGACGAAGCGGCGACGGACAGGCAGGCGTAAAGCGTGTTCGCGTCCTGCGGCGAGACTTTCACGTCGCGGCCGTAGGTAAACGGAGAGAAGCGGTCGACCCGCAAATCGTCCCAGTGCTTGCCCTGGTCGCGGCTGCGGAACAGCCCCATGCGGACCGCGAGGATGACGCTGTCTGGATCGGCGGCGCTCATGCAGATCGCATGACCGTCAAGCATGCCCTCCGCTTCGGTGTCGCTGACGATCTTGGAACGCAGCCGCGGGTCGGCGACGGACATCTGGATCAGGTTGTCGCTCGAATCCATCCAGGTTTCGCCGCCGTCCGTCGAGCGCATCACGCCGCCGATCTCAAGCGCGGCGTAGATTTCATTGGGGCGGGCCGGGTGACGGGCGAACCGCATGACGCGGACCGCAAATGGCGCCTTGCCGCGGTCCGGCAAGCGCGGCGCGGCCTGTCGGGTCCAGGTCTCGCCCGAGTCATTGCTGCCATAGATCGAAACCGGTGAGCCACCGGCGAGCAGGCGCCGCTGATCGGCAGGATCGGGCAAGAACGACCAGATTTGGACGTTGCTATCGGGGAAGCCCGCTCGCTTGAATGTCGCGCCGCGATCGGTGCTGCGGTAGATGCCATCCTTGGTGCCGGCGAAAACGAGGTTCGGATCGCGCGGGTGCACGAACACCGTGTAGGCCTCGGGCTCGGTCAGAACGTGCGTCCATTCCGAGCCGTCGGCGTCGCGGCGAAACACGCCGGCGAGATTGCCTTCGTTGCCGCCGTAATAGCCGCCGACGCCGGCGTAAACGTAGGATTGAGCCATATGGGATTGAGCCATGGCGCGCCCTCCTCCGCGATTTTTATCAAAGCGTTTTGCCGAGGATATTTCGCCCTTGGCGCCGCCACAATGGCATTCAATGCAGCGTCGGCCGCTCGGTCACGACGCGCAGCGCGATCGAACCGATCAGGCTGGCGCGCTCGGCCTCCGCCGCAGCAAGCTCCTGCGCGGCCTCGTCGGCGGTCGAGTGGTTCGAGCCCCACACGACGATGCCGCCCAGCAGCGCCGTGATCGCGGTCAGCAACAGCCGCGCATCGAAAGCCACCAACCCAAGCAGTACCGCGGCGAGCAGAACGGCGCCGGCCACGACGGCAATGCGCGCAACCAGGATGAACTTGCGGCAGCTTTCGAGCTTGGCGGCAAGCCTTTCAATCTCGGCCTCAAGGCTCTCGATCTCCTCGTGCGGGTCGCTCTCGCCTGTGTCCTCATCGGTCATGGGTGCAACATACCCCCCGAGGCAAAATGCTTAAATCACCGCGCGACATTGAACCGGGATGCGGTCTCGCCCCTCCAATAGAGGTCGCGCCGGCCGGCGCACCTGGGGCCCTCCGATGTCGAAAATTGCAGTCTTGCTCCTACTTGCGATCAGCCTCGCGGCCTGTGGCGCCGTCGATACGCTGTTTGACGGCTTCAAACACGTCAACGCCGTCCGGGATGACCTCATGGCTGCGACCGGCATGAAGCCGGTAGTCGGCTTCAATTGGCACAATGGCCGGCTGAACAAGGTGACGGTCACGTTTCCGCATCTTTATCGCGACAAGCCGCTGGCGCAGCTGGCTGACACGGTACGTCAGACGATCACCAAGGAGTTCAAGCAAACGCCCGACGATATCGTGCTGGCGTTCTCGCTGGGTCCGGCGCCGCTGGCGGCGAACCTGCCATTGCGCGAGCCTCAAACCGCAGCGCCGCGCGCTGCGCTTTGATCACTCAGCCGCCTCAAGCTGCGGCGAAACCCGCTCGACCTTGGCGGCGCAGAACTTGAATTCCGGAATCTTGCCGAATGGGTCGAGCTTCGGATTGGTGAGCAGGTTTGCCGCCGCCTCGACGAAAGCGAACGGAATAAACACCACGCCGTCGGGAATGGCGTCGTCCTGCCGCGAATTGAGCTCAACCGTGCCGCGGCGGGTCGAGACCCGGATCATGTCGCCCGGCTCGATGCCGAGCTTGGCAATAGTGCCGCGCGATACCGAAGCGACCGCGCTTGGCTCAAGCGCATCGAGCACTGTCGCGCGGCGCGTCATCGCGCCGGTATGCCAATGTTCGAGTTCGCGCCCGGTGGTGAGGATGAATGGAAATTCGTGATCCGGCACTTCGTCCGGCGGCTGCAGCTTGGCGGCGACCAGCTTGCCGAAGCCACCGGGCCGCGGGAAACCCTTGTCGAACACCACGTCGCGGCCAGGCTTATCGGGGGCGTCGGCCGGATAGGTCACCGCGCTCTCGCGCATGACCCGCTCCCACGAGATATTGTCGAGCGACGGCATCAGCGACGCCATCTCGGTATAGACCTCGCCGACATCGGCGTAGTTCCAGTTGCAGCCCATGCGGTTGGCGATCTCTTGGATGATCCGGATGTCGTGACGCGCATCGCCCGGCAGCGGCAACGCCTGGCGGCCCATCTGCACCTGGCGATTGGTGTTGGTGACGGTGCCGCTCTTCTCCGGCCACGCCGAGGCCGGCAGCACGACGTCGGCGTAAGCGGCGGTTTCGGTGAGAAACAGGTCCTGCACGACAAGATGCTCGAGGTGGGCCAACGCCTGCCGTGCGTGATTGAGGTCGGGGTCGGACATCGCCGGGTTCTCACCCATGATGTACATGCCCTTGATCACGTCGTGATGCACCGCGTCCATGATCTCGACGACGGTGAGCCCCTTCTTCGGATCGAGCTTTGTGCCCCACGCGTCCTCATAGCGGGCGCGCGTCTGCGCATCCTCGACCGACTTGTAGTCCGGGAAGAACATCGGAATGAGGCCGGCGTCGGAGGCGCCCTGCACGTTGTTCTGTCCGCGCAGCGGATGCAGTCCCGTGCCCGGGCGACCGATCTGGCCGGTGATCAGCGACAGCGCGATCAGGCAACGCGCATTGTCGGTGCCGTGGGTATGCTGCGAAATGCCCATGCCCCAGAAGATGATCGCCGACTTGGCGCGGGCGAATTGTCTCGCCACGGTGCGGATCACGTCAGCCTCGATGCCGCAGATCGGCGCCATTTCCTCGGGCGTGTAATCCTTGATGCTGTCGCAGAACGGCTTGAAGCCTTCGACGTAGGTCTGGATGTATTGTTCGTCGTAGAGCTTCTCGCTGACGATGGTGTTGAGCATGCCGTTGAGCATCGCCACGTCGGTGCCATTCTTGAACTGCAGCATATGCGTGGCGTGGCGCTTGAGCGCCTGGCCGCGCGGATCGGCGACGATCAGCGTCGCACCGCGCTTTCTCGCCTGCTTGAAGAAGGTGGCGGCCACCGGATGGTTTTCGGTCGGGTTCGCTCCAATAACGAAAATCACTTCGGAGTTCTTGCACTCGTTGAAGGTGGCCGACACCGCGCCCGAGCCGACGCCTTCCATCAGCGCCGCTACCGATGAGGCATGGCAC
Source organism: uncultured Alphaproteobacteria bacterium (assembly GCA_963729965.1). Classification (GTDB taxonomy): domain Bacteria; phylum Pseudomonadota; class Alphaproteobacteria; order Rhizobiales; family Xanthobacteraceae; genus BOG-931. Next base: position 323,646 of record CAVSPX010000013.1, on the reverse strand, counting down.
AGCCGCGTGCAGTGATCGACGTTGTTGGTACCGAAGCCGGTGCGCACCAGCTTCTGGAACAGATACGCCTCTTCGTTCGATCCCTTGGCCGAGCCGAAACCCGCCAGCGCTTTCGAGCCGTCGCGATCGCGGATCTTCCTCAGTCCGCCGGCCGCGCGGTCGAGCGCCTCCTCCCATGTCGCCTCGCGAAAATGGGTCCACGGCTTCGATGGATCGATAAATTCGTGCGGGATTTTCGCCACGCCGTCCTTGCGGATCATCGGCTTCGTCAGCCGCTGCGGATTGTGCACGTAGTCGAAGCCGAAGCGGCCCTTGACGCACAGCCGCTGCTCGTTCGCCGGCCCGTTCTTGCCGGTAACGTAAAGCAGCTTGTCGTCCTTGATATGATACGTCAGCTGGCAGCCGACGCCGCAATAGGGACAGACGCTGTCAACTGTGCGATCGGCCTTGCCCTTGAAGATGTTGTTGGCATCGACCAACGTCGCCGGCATCAGCGCGCCGGTCGGGCACGCCTGCACACACTCACCGCAGGCAACGCAGGTCGACGCGCCCATCGGATCGTCGAGGTCGAACACGATCTTTTCGCCATGGCCGCGTCCGGCCATGCCGATCACATCATTGACCTGGACTTCGCGGCAGGCACGCACACACAGATTGCAGTGAATGCAGGCGTCGAGATTGACCGCCATCGCCGGATGGCTGCGGTCCGGCGCGGGCGAATGACGGCGCGGGAAACGGCCCCGCTTTAGCTGCATGTCGGTCACGATTTTCCACAGCTGGGACGCCGGATCGTGCGCGTGCGCCTGATCGGGCTGATCGGTGACCAGAAGCTCCGCCACCATGCGCCGCGCGGTCTGGGCGCGGTCGGTCTGTGTCTTGACCTTCATGCCCGGAGACGGCGTGCGGATGCAGCTTGCCGCCAGCACGCGCTCGCCCTCGATCTCGACCATGCAGACGCGGCAATTGCCATCCGGGCGATAGCCCGGCTCCGGCGAATAGCACAGGTGCGGCAGGTCGATGCCGAGCCGGGCCGAAGCACAGAAGATCGTCTCGCCGGGGCGGATGTCGATCTCGCGACCGTCGATGGTAAAGGTGTTCGGTTTCTGTGCGCTCGCGTCGCTCATGACGGCCAACCTTCGCTTACCAACGTCCCAGCGGTTTCTTCAGTTCATCGGGAAAATATTTTAGCACACACAACAGCGGATTCGGCGCCGCCTGGCCGAGACCGCAGATCGAGGCATCGCGCATCAGCGCCGACAACTCGTCGAGCAGGCCGGCGTCCCACGGTCCGTTCGCCATGAGCTCCGCCGCCTTCTCGGTGCCAACGCGGCACGGCGTGCACTGGCCGCAGCTCTCGTCCTCGAAAAATTTGATCAGGTTGAGCGCCACCGCTTTCATGTCGTCCTTGTCGGACAGGATCACAACCGCGTGGGAGCCTACGAAGCAGCCGTACTTTTCGAGCGTGCCGAAATCGAGCGGGATGTCGGCCATCGAGGCCGGCAGGATGCCGCCTGAAGCGCCGCCGGGCAGGTAGCCCTTGAAGCTGTGGCCTTCGGCCATGCCGCCGCAGAATTCGTCGATCAGTTCGCGCACAGTGATGCCCGCGGGAGCCAGCTTGACGCCGGGATCTTTGACGCGGCCCGAGACCGAGAAACTGCGGAAGCCTTTGCGCTCGTGGCGGCCATGCGAGGTGAACCATTCCACGCCCTTCTCGACGATGTCGCGCACCCAGAACAGCGTTTCGACATTTTGTTCGAGCGTCGGCCGGCCGAACAGGCCGACTTGCGCCACATAAGGCGGCCGATGCCGCGGCAGCCCGCGCTTGCCCTCGATCGACTCGATCATCGCCGATTCTTCGCCGCAGATGTAGGCGCCAGCGCCACGGCGCAAATGAATCTTGGTGTGGTTGGAGAGACCGGCCTGCTCGGCCTTGGCGATTTCCTGCTGCAGCAGCAGAATGATTTCGGGATATTCGTCGCGGACATACAGATACGTGTCGGCGGCTTCGACCACCCAGGCCGCGATCAGCATGCCTTCGATGAAGCGGTGCGGATCTCGCTCCAGATAATACCGATCCTTGAAAGTGCCCGGCTCGCCTTCATCGCAATTGACCGCGAACAGCCGCGGCGCCGGTTCGGCGCACACCAGCGACCATTTGCGCCCGGTCGGGAACCCGGCGCCGCCGAGGCCGCGCAGACCCGCATCGCTTACAATCTTGATGATGTCGTCGCGGCTGCGCGAACCGTCGATACAGGCTCCGAGCAATCGATACCCGCCGCTTTCTACATAGGCATCGAATGCGTTCGGCGTCGGATAGACGTGCGCGTGGGCGGGCTTCGCCGCAGCCGCCGCAATCTTTTCAACATCGGCGCCAAGTACCTGCACGTGGCCCACCGCGCAGGCAGGAGCGCGATCGCAGGCACCCATGCACGGCGCGCGCAAGACTCGAACGCCCGGTCCGAGCCGCTTCGAGGTTTGTTCCAGCAGCCGCTCCGCGCCGGCGAGTGCACAGGACAGCGAATCGCAGACCCGCACCGTGACTGACGGCGGCGGCGTTTCACCCTCCTTCACCACATCGAAATGAGCATAGAACGTCGCCACCTCGTACACTTCGGTGAGCGCGAGCTTCATCTCGTTGGCCAGCGCCACGAGATGCGCCGCCGAGAGATGTCCATAGTGATCTTGGATCAGATGCAGATGCTCGATGAGCAGATCATGGCGACGCGGCCGATCGATCAGCAGCGCCTGGACATCAGCCAGCGCCTGCGGATCAACCTGCCGGCCCTTCGGAGTGCGCGGCGGCCGACGGCGGCCGCCTCCGCCGCGATCTTGCGGCACTGATCGCGATATCGGCGGTTCGGTCAGGCTCATCTTGGTCTCAAACGCAATCGCCAGGGTTGTATCAGGCAATCGACCCTATCGGACCGATCAATAGGCCGTTTCTATTGAAATCTTGATTATCCTCTGGGATAACCAATGATCCAATTCATGCCAAGATAGGCACTTTGGGGCGAATTTTCCAACTAAATCCAAGGCTTCAAGGCGAGACAGGTCGTGATTGACAAACTCGAATTCCTGCTGGCGCTGGCGAGGGAATCCCATTTCGGCCGCGCCGCAGAGGCCTCCGGCGTGACCCAGCCGACGCTGTCCGCCGCCATCAAGCAACTGGAGGATAGTTTCGGCGTGTTGCTCGTCAATCGCGGCTCGCGCTTTCAGAATTTCACGACGGAAGGCGAACGGGTGCTGGAGTGGGCGCGCCGCATCGTCGGCGACACCCGCGCCATGCGCGAGGAGGTTCATGCCCTCAAGCACGGCCTGAGCGGACGCCTGCGCATCGCCGCAAGCCCTATGGCGCTGGGCGTAATTGAAATGCTGACGACGCTCTTTCATGAGCGTCATCCCAATGTGCAATTCACCATCGTCGCCGCCAATACCGAAGATATTTTCAATCTCCTGAACAACCTTGAGATCGACGCCGGCGTGTCTTTTCTCAGCAGCGAACCGCGCGGCCGCGTCACAGGCATTCCGCTCTATCGGGAGCGCTTTTGCTTGCTCACCGCGGCCGATGCGCCGTTGGGCAATCAGGACAAAGTGACATGGGCGGAGGTCGCCCAAATTCCGCTCTGCCTGCCGACCCCCGATATGCAGCTGCGCCGAGTCGTTGATGGCCTGCTGCGCGATGCGGGCGGCGATCCGCGGCCCAGTCTCGAATCCAATTCGATGATCGTGCTGTATTCCCACGTCCGCACCGGTCGCTGGGCGAGCGTGATGCCATTCCGGCTGGCCGCGACACTAGGCCTCACCGAGCTGCTGCGGACGATTCCCATCGTCGAGCCGGACGCAGGCCACATGGTCGGCCTCCTCGTGCCGTCCAGGCAACCGATGAAACCCCTGACCGCCGCGCTTGTCGCGGAGAGCCGCCGCGCCGCGCACCTCTTGGCCGATTAACCTTGGCTCAATGAGATCTCTCCGGTCGTCTGTCAGCTGGCATCCGCTGTGCGCTCGGCCGCCGCACGAGCAGCGAACGGGTCCGTAGCCGCGACATATATCCCGCGATCGAGTTCATCTGAATTTTCTATCGAGTCATAGAAATCCGGTTATTGATTCAACAAATCGCCATCAGCACTGTGCAGGGGACCGGACATCTCGGCTCTTGGGGGACCAGGTGCGGCTGTCCGCCGTCCACTCATAAAAAATACTAATCGAGGAACGAGGGAGGGACGCACATGAGTTTTCTCGATCGAAGCAGGACTATTGCCGGGCCAGGCTTCAGCCGCTGGATGGTGCCGCCGGCAGCACTGTGTGCATTCATCTTTGCATCGGCCAAGTCTACGCGTTCAGCGTTTTCAACCTGCCGATGACCAAACTGATCGGCGTCGCCAAATCGGCGCCGGGCGACTGGAAGCTGACCGAGCTCGGATGGATCTTTTCCATCGCGATTTTCGTTCTCGGCTTCGCCGCCGCGATCATGGGCCGCTGGGTCGAGGAAGGCGGGCCGCGTCAGGCCATGTTCTACGCCGGCCTGTCCTGGGCGCTCGGCTTCTTCATCTCCGCGATCGGCGTTTATGCCCACAACATCTGGCTTGTTTATCTGGGCTACGGGGTGTTTGGCGGCATCGGACTCGGCATCGGCTACATTTCGCCGGTTTCGACGCTGATCAAATGGTTCCCCGACCGCCCCGGCATGGCGACAGGCATGGCGATCATGGGATTCGGTGGTGGCGCCTTCATCGCCTCGCCGCTGTCCGTCTGGCTGATGGCGAGATTCTCCTCGTCGACCCATGTGGGCGTCGCCGAAGCCTTCATCTGTCTCGGCATCATCTACCTGATCTTCATGTGGGTCGGCGCCGCGATCGTGCGCATCCCCGCACCGGACTGGAAACCGGCGGGCTATACGCCGCCCGTCGTCGCGCAGAAGCTCATCACCAGGAACGACGTCTACGTCTACGATGCGATCAAGACGCCGCAGTTCTGGCTGATCTGGTGGGTGCTGTGCCTCAACGTCACAGCCGGCATCGGCGTTCTCGGTCAGGCCTCAGCCATGAGCCAGGAAATGTTTCCCGGGCGAGTAACGCCCCTGGCGGCCGCAGGGTTTGTCGGACTCTTGAGCCTGTTCAACATGCTGGGCCGTTTCTTCTGGGCCTCGACGTCCGACTATATCGGCCGCAAGAACACCTACTTCTGCTTCATGGTGCTCGGCTTCATTCTGTACTGCACCGTGCCCTATACCGGCTCGATCGGCAGTGTCGCCGGTTTCGTGCTGTGCTTCGTGGTGATCATCAGCATGTATGGCGGCGGCTTCTCTACGGTCCCGGCCTATCTGAAGGATATGTTCGGCACGCGCTACGTCGGCGCCATTCATGGCTGGCTGATTACGGCATGGTCGGCTGCCGGCGTCTTCGGACCGGTGCTGGTGAACTATATTCGCCAGTATCAGATCGATCATGGAGTGCCGAAGGCGGATGCCTATAACATCACCATGTACATCATGGCCGGATTGCTGGTGATCGGCTTCATCTGCAATGCGCTGGTGAAGGCCGTGCACCACCGCTTCCACATGAGACCGGATCACGAAGCCATCCAGGCGCAGATGGATGTCGACGCCGCGGGCGAACCGGCGGGCGCGTAAGGGAGGAACCAAATGGCGAATGAAAATCAGATGGGTACCACAGCCGTTCACCTCGCTTTGGCGTGGGCCTTCGTCGGTATTCCGCTCACGTTGGGGGTGATCCAGACGCTTATCAACGCGATGAAACTGTTCCACTAGAACAAAAGAAACGTGTTTCAGAATTGGCGCCGTCTTCTTCCGGAAGACGGCGCTTTTTTTTAAGCGGCCGGCAAACCGTTTCTTTGCGGATAAAATTCCTAGCGTGATTTGCTGCGGTTCCGCGGTTTAATTTGTCAATCGGCACATAGGCGCCTTCTATTGCGGCGAAACCTGTGATTGATTCCTCGTCGGCGCCGGCTCTCGCTCGCGCCAGAAGCAAAAATGCGCGCCAAGCGCACGCCTCGGGGGAAATGAAGGAGGAACCGCGCGATGAGCTTTCTCGATCGTAGCAGCACGATTGCCGGACCCGGCTTCAATCGCTGGATGGTACCGCCGGCGGCGCTGTGCATCCATCTGTGCATCGGCCAGGCCTATGCATTCAGCGTATTCAACCTGCCGATGACGAAACTGATCGGCATCACCAAGTCGGCACCCGGCGACTGGAATCTTGCTGAACTCGGCTGGATCTTCTCCATCGCCATCTTCGTTCTCGGCTTCTCGGCCGCGATTTTCGGCCGCTGGGTCGAGGAAGGCGGACCTCGCAAGGCAATGTTCGCTGCGGGGCTGTGCTGGGCAGTCGGTTTCTTCGTTTCGGCGATCGGCGTCTACATCCACAACCTTTGGGTCATCTATCTCGGCTATGGGCTGATCGGCGGCATAGGGCTCGGCCTGGGTTACATTTCGCCCGTTTCGACTCTGATCAAGTGGTTCCCAGACCGGCCCGGCATGGCGACCGGCATGGCTATCATGGGATTCGGCGGCGCAGCCTTCATCGCCGCGCCACTATCGGTCTGGCTCATGGGCAAGTTTTCATCGCCCACCCGTATTGGCGTCGCCGAAACCTTCATCTGCCTGGGCGCGATCTACCTCATTTTCATGTGGGTCGGTGCCGCAATCGTGCGCGTTCCGGCGCCGGGATGGAAGCCTGAGGGTTATACCGCGCCGGTGCAAGCTGCGAAGCTGATCACGACGAGCGACGTGTACGTCTATGACGCGCTGAAGACGCCGCAGTTCTGGTGCATCTGGCTTGTTCTCTGCATCAACGTCACCGCGGGCATTGGCGTGCTCGGCCAGGCATCGGCCATGGCGCAAGAGATGTTCCCGGGCAAAGTGTCCGTGGTCGCCGCCGCCGGCTTCGTCGGCCTGATGAGCCTGTTCAACATGGCCGGCCGATTCTTCTGGGCGTCGACGTCGGACTATATCGGCCGCAAAAACACGTATTTCGTATTCATGGTGCTGGGCTTCCTGCTGTATTGCACCGTGCCCTATACCGGCTCGATCGGCAGCGTCGTCGGCTTCGTGCTCTGCTTCCTGGTGATCATCAGCATGTATGGCGGCGGCTTCGCCACTGTGCCCGCATACCTGAAGGATATGTTCGGCACACGTTACGTCGGCGCCATCCACGGTTGGCTCATCACCGCGTGGTCGATGGCCGGCATCTTCGGCCCTGTGCTGGTCAACTACATTCGCCAGTACAACGTAGCCCACGGCGTGCCGAAGGCGCAGGCCTATAACGTCACGATGTACATCATGGCCGGCCTGTTCGTCATCGGCTTCATCGCCAACGCGATGATCAAGGCGGTGCACCACCGCTTCCACATGAAACCCGACCATGAAGCAACAATGGGCCAGGTCGCGGTGGATGCGGCCGGCGAACCGGCAGGCGCGTAAGGAGGAAGATCATGACCGACGATAATCAACTCGGCACGCAGGGATGGCATCTGGCGCTCGCCTGGCTCTTTGTCGGCATTCCGCTGACGTTGGGCGTGATCCAGACCCTGATCAATGCGATGAAGCTGTTTCAGTAACGCATCAGCTTCGGCCAATGCAGACGGCGTAGCGGCAGCGGCTGCGCCGTTTTTCGTCGTGAGCGCCGATGCACGGGACATGCCCGCATCCCCAGGCGCGTGCCGGCGCCGATCCGTAAATCCAGTTTCAACTGCGACGCGCGTAGTTTCGTCGCTTGTCCATCGGGTTACAACATATCGACTTTGGATGGTCACGGACTGACGCGAGGATGATCATCTCTGTGGGTAAATCCTTGACTGGCGAACGATTTATGGATAATTCAATGACGCTGGCTGCTGCTAGCGAGGCGATGGAGTTCCGCCTTTAACCGCCCAGTGGGCTGATGACTCCTTTCATCCGTTGTTGGACGAGAGGAGTCGTGCTTGAGAAACTCACACTCTCTGAATGATCTTAATCAGTCGGCGCCTGTCCCACGAGGGCGACGCGTTCGACTGCGCTTGCTGCAGAGGTCGCGATGACTGTCCGCGACATCATTCTGCAGATTTGCCAGGTCGTTTCTGTCCTTGCGCTGGCGCCCCTGCTGCAAGGCGTAATCCTCCAATTCGAGGAGCGCGTGCAACTCGCGCAAGGGCCGGGAATTTTTCAGCCGTATCGGGACCTTTGGAAGCTATTCCATAAGCAGATCATCTTCCCCGAGACCGCATCGTGGATTTACTGGGTGACGCCGTTCGTCGCATTCACGGCGATGATGACGGTGCCCATCCTGATCCCGGTGCTGACCGATTTCCCTCTGCCACTTTCCGACATGGGCGACATCCTGGGCGGCGGGCTCATTCTCACGCTCGGTTCGTTCATGATCGTGCTCGCCGGACTCGACACCGGCAGCGCCTATGGCGGCATCGGTTCAAGCCGCTCGGTGATGGTCGCAATCCTTGCGGAGCCGACGCTGATCCTGGTGTTTGTCGGAATTACCCTGCTGGCCAAGGCGATGCTGCCGTTCGTCGTCAATCATCTGCTGGTCAACAACCCTGCAGTGTATTGGAGCCCTGCCCACCTGTTTCTGATCGCCGCGTTTTTCATTCTGCTGCTGGTCGAAACCGATCGGCTGCCGATCCATTCAAGCACGCACATCGAGGTCTATATGATCGAGGAGGCCCGCATCCTCGAATACTCCGGTCCGTTACTGGCGATTCTCAAATGGGCATCGATGATGAAGCAGTTCATCCTCTACATCATCTTCTGCAACGTTCTACTGCTGCCGTGGGGATTGTCCCGCGAAGGCACCGCGGTTGGCGTGATCGGATCTGTCGCGGCGCTGCTGGGCAAGTTCTTGCTGGTCGGTTGCGCTGTCGTTGTCGTTGAGACCGCGCAATCGCGCCTGCGCTTTTATCGGTACCAGGAGGTCCTCGCCGCGTCCTTCGTGTTTGCGATTCTCGCCATCATCGGAACGCAACTGGTCTAGCCATGCTCGCCGCTCATCTCAGTCCGCTCGCCTCGTCGATTTTCAGCCTGATGGCGATCGCAAGCCTGCTGCTTGCCTTCGTGATGCTCGGCTCGCGCTGGCTCAACAATTATCTCTATGCCTTCGCGGCGGAATCCTGGGTCATCGCCGCCCTGTCCGTATCCGTCGGCTTCTACGGGCACTACCCAGAACTCTACCTGATCGCGATTCTCACCGCGCTGTTTCGGGGGCTGCTCCTGCCTTATCTCGTCTGGCGCATCATTCGGCGTCTCAATGTGGCGCGGGAAATTCACGAAATCCTGCAGCCCAGTTCGGCGCTTGTTGTGGGAGCGCTCGGCGTGGTGTTTTCTTTGGCCGTTGCCTACCGCGTCGGCCAGTCGCTTGGGCTCGCCGGCACGGTTGCAGTCTTGGCGTTGACGGTCATGCTGTCCATGAAGCTGATCGGCTTTCTGATGCTGACGGTGCGCCATGAAGCCTTGAGTCAGATCTTGGGCTTGCTCGTCCTGGAAAATGGAATTTTCCTGGGTGCCCAGATCCTGGTGCCAGGCATGCCTTTGCTCATCGAGATCGTGATGCTGTTCGACCTTTTGATCGTAGTGGCGTGTTTCGGCATGCTGGTGCAATACCTCGTCGCGCACGTCGGCAGCACCAGTACACTGTCTCTCAAGCGGCTGGTCGGCTGACCATGGTGGGGGCTTTCCTGCTTATTATGGTGCTGGCGCCCGCAACCGCATGCGCCGCGAGTTTCGTCATCCGCAGCGCCCGCTTTGGTGAAAGGATCAATCTGGTTTCGAGTGTCGTCGTCTTCATCACGGCCGTGCCGCTGACGGTTTGGAGCGGCGCCGGCCCTTATCACTACCTGAACGATTACGTGGTGCTCGATCTGCCGGGCGCCTGGGTCATTTTGTGCACCGCCATCGTCTACGGGCTCGCGTCGATTTATTCGGTCGGCTACATGCGGATGCTCGACGAGGAGCAACAGCTTTGGGGCTTTTACGCCCTCTTTTCCGGCTTCGCGCTGACCATCCTGCTAAGCGCGATGATGAACAATGCGGGCCTGTACTGGATCGCGATCGAGTTGACGACGTTGGTAAGCACGTTCCTGGTCGGGTTCGAGCGCGTACCTGAGAGCATCGAGGCGGCCTGGAAATACATCATCCTCGTCTCCGCCGGCATCAGCCTCGCACTCCTTGGCACGGTGCTGTTCTATTGGAGCGGCAGCTTCGTTCTCGGGCCGACTTACCAGATGACCTGGGACGCGCTCCGCAATGCGGCGCCCAGGATGAACTCGACGCTCGTGGTCTTATCCTATCTTCTTGTGCTGGTCGGCTACGGAACGAAGGTGGGCCTTGCACCGATGCATTCGTGGCTGCCGGACGCGCACAGCGAAAGTCCGGCGCCGATTTCCGCGATGCTCTCAGGTGCACTGTTGAATGGGGCCATGCTCGGCATCGTACGCTTTCTGTCTGTCGCGGATGCGGCGCAAGACGGCGTTCTCGCGCGGACCGTCCTGGTTGCTTTCGGCGTGGTATCGCTACTTGTGGGCGCGCTGTTCATCGTCCGCCAGGACGGAATCAAACGCCTGATGGCCTATTCAAGTGTCGAGCATATGGGCGTGCTCGCGCTCGGGTTCGGATTCGGCGGCCCGCTCGGCATAGCCGGCGCCCTCTATCACATGATCAATCACTCGCTGAACAAGTCGCTGATGTTTTTCGGTGCCGGCAATGTCATGCGGTCGTTCGGTTCAAAGCAGATCGCCGACATCCGCGGCGTCTGGACACGCCAGCCCGTGCAGGGTGCCTTGTGGCTTGCCGGCGCCGCCGCCATCACCGGGGCGCCGCCATTCGGTCTGTTCCTCAGCGAAATCGTGATCCTGCGGGCGGGATTTGAACGGGGCTTTGCCTGGGCCGCTTATGTCATGCTGGTATTGTTGATCGTCATCTTCATCGGCTTCCTGAACCATTTCCGTGAAATGTATTTTGGCCCGGGCGCGAATGCCGATGCGGTGGCTTCGGGCAAAGAAGGCGTCGCGCTGAGCGGCTGGTGTATCGCGCCGATGTGGCTCGCGCTGGTGCCGGTGTTTGTATTTGGCGTGTGGTGGCCCACCGATATGTGGAATCATTTCATGGCGGTCGCCAACGCTTTGACGAGTGCGACGCCGTGACCGTAGCGCAATCCACTCCCCAGGCTCGTTTGAGGCAGGAACCCGAGAAGCTGCATCCTGCCGCGTTGAAGGATGCCGCCCGCAAGGTGCTCGACAATGGCGGGCGGATGCAAATGGTCTATGCCTGGTATCCGAAGCCCAGCCGCATTGAGCTGCGCTATGTGGCGACCGTCCCGGGACAGGTTCAGTTCGCGGTGTGGAGCTGTGAGCCCGACGGCCCCGTGCCAAGCCTTACAGAAGTCGCACCCTTGCTGAGCTGGTACGAACGAGAGGTCACGGATCTTTTTGGCCTCGCATTCACCGAACATCCGCAGCCGCAACGCCTTGTGCTGCACGACGGGGCGATCGTCCCGCGACCACCATTCGCCCCTGATTACCCTTCCGGCATTGAGATTCACGCCCCAAATCAGCAGTCGATTCCGGAAATAGCGGGGGTAAACGGCGATGTGCAGCTGCTGCCGTTCGGACCGATCCGTGGCGACGTGCTGGAGTCGGCCGAATTCTTGTTCTTCTACATTGGCGAGGCGATCCTGCATTATACGCCCCGGCTATTTTACAAGCATCGCGGCATGGAAAAGCGCTTCGAGGGCCTCAGCGCGGAGCGCGCGGTCGTACTGGCGGAACGCGTCTCCGGCGTCGGCAGCGTGGCGCACGCGCTTGCCTATTGCCAAGCAGTCGAAACCGCCGCCGATTGCATGGTGCCGCCGCGCGCGCGTTTTCTGCGTGTCCTGCTGGCCGAGATGGAGCGCCTTTACAATCACCTGTATTATCTGGGTCACCTCTGCCACACGACGACGCTGAAGGTTGGCGAGGCTCAAGGCAAGTTTCTAGCCGAACGCGCCAAGCAGCTTAATGCGCGGCTCACCGGGAGTCGCTTTCTCCGCAGCATCCTCACGATCGGCGGCTTGCGCCGCGACTTGTCGCCGAAAGGATGGCTCGAAGCAGAGCTTGAATCATTGCGCGAGAGCTACGCCGTCTATGCGCGTCATCTCGAAACCACCGACAGCCATCTCGATCGTCTAATCACCACGGGCAAGCTCGACCGCAAGGTAGCGTTCGATCAAGGCGCCACAGGGCCGGTGGACCGTGCGTCGGGCCTCGATCGCGATTTGCGGCGCGACCATCCTTATGCGGCCTACGGAGAACTGCCCGTTACGGTGGCAGTCCGCACCGATGGTGACGCGCATGCGCGGGCTCAGGTTCGGATGGCGGAAATCGAAGACAGCATTGCGCTCATGCAACGCGTCTTATTGCTCCTGCCCGACGGGCCGATCAAAACCGAGTGCGAGATTGTGCCCGGGTCTGAGGGACTGGGCTGGAGCGAGTTGCCGCGAGGCACGCTGTTCTACGCCGTGCATTTCGATGGCGCAGGACGACTCGCGCGGGTGAAGATCAAATCGCCGTCGTTTTCCAATTGGCGGGCTTTTCCGTTCACCGTGCACGAAACGAACATGATGGATTACGCGATCAACGAAGCAAGCTTTGGGCTGACCATCGCCGGTTGCGACAGATAGGAGCACTTGATGCCGCAATGGACTTTGATCGGCCTGCTGCAAGGCAAGCAAACCGCGCCTTGGCCGCTGGCCGAGGGCGATGATGGGCAAACGGGGCTGCTCGGTATGCCCCGCTACCATCCCGATCGCTGTACAAGCGGCTGCGAAGCCTGCGCGGATGCTTGCCCCACCGCCGCGATCACGTTGCGTTCTGAAGCACAATCAGACGGCCGTCTGGACGTCGATTATGGCCGCTGCATCGTCTGCCAGTTATGCACCGAAGCCTGCCCCACCCAGGCGATGACGACGTCCTCGGACTGGGCGTTCGGCGCCCGCCGCCGCGACGATCTCAAGTGGAGCGCCGTCGCAACGCCAGGATCGGATACGCAAGCGCTGTCGCCGAGCGGTTTCCGCCGCAGCCTGCATATCCGCCATGTCGATGCCGGCTCATGCAACGGCTGCGAGTCCGAGCTGCAGGCATTGAACAATCCGTTCTATAATTTGCATCGGTTGGGCATCTTCTTCACGGCGTCGCCGCGCTTTGCCGACCTTCTGCTGGTCACGGGACCGGTCACTTACGCGATGCACGGCCCACTGCGCACGGCTTACGAGGCAATGGCTGAACCGCGCTGGGTAATGGCCGTGGGCACCTGCGCCGTCTCCGGCGGAATCGCGGAGGGCGGCTATGCTTGCGGCCATGGACTTGAGGGCGTTTTACCGGTCGATGTTTATCTCCCGGGCTGCCCGCCAAATCCCGCAGCCATCATGCACGCGCTCCTGATGTTCCTGGGCCGCGCGAAGCAGCGCGTGAGGGGAGGCCAGCTTGTCGAATAGTCTGCTGTTGCTGGCCTTCTCTGCCTGGATCGTTTCAGCCGTCTTGGCGGCGATGCGGTGCGGCTTGCCGCTCGCGCGGCTTCTGCTGTCAGCCGGCTGCATCGCCGGAATCATTGCCGCCATCGCGGCTTTGCCGCAGGGAACGCTTGTCATCGTCCTGCCGACACGGCTCGCCGGCGATGCAGTCGATTTTCAGATGAGCCCCGCCGCGCTGTGGCTGCTGGGATTTGGACTGACACCCGCGGTCCTCGCCTGTGCACTTTCCACGCCTAATCGAGACGGCGAAGCGGGCTGGCTGTTCGGTGCCGCCGCAAGCCTGATTGGAGCTTTGGGTGTGTTCGGCGTGCGTCATGGCGCGGGCTTTCTCATCGCCTGGGAAATCATGAGCTTTGGCGGCGCCATGATGATCCTCAGCGAAAAACTGGCGTCCGATGCCGGCAGGCCGGTTCTGTTCATGCTCGGCTTGCTGGAAGCTGGCGCGGTCGCCCTGCTGCTGGCCGTTCTGCTGCTCGCCGTGTCCGGCCATTCCTTTGCTTTCGCCGCCTATGGTCCGATGCTTGCAACAGCGACCCCTGCGCTGCTCGCCGGTGTGGGCGTCCTGCTTGTCATTGGTTTCGGCGCCAAACTTGGCCTGCTGCCGTTCTACGAGTGGTTTCCAACCGCATACGGCGCTGGCAGCGGCGCATCCGGCGCGCTCATGTCGGGCGTCGTGATGAACGCCGCATTTTTCGGGCTCAGTCGCGGGCTCCTGGAATGGCTCCCGCCGCAACCGTCCCTCTCGGCCGGTCTGGGCATTTTCATCATCATCGTCGGCGTGCTCAGCGCGATCCTGACGGCGTTGTACGCGTTCCAGCAGGAGGATTGGCGCGCACTTCTCAGCTTTTCGTCCGCGGAAAACGCTTCCATTGCGGTAACCATGCTGGGGGCAGCCTTGCTGTTTCGGGGGCACGGACAGCCGTTGCTCGCGAGCCTCGCCTGGGTCGTCGCGTTGCTGCATCTGGCTGGGCACGCGCTTGCAAAGGGCGGCTTGTTCCTGACCGCCGACGGCGTCTATCGTGCGACGAAGCGATACGCGATCTTTCACACCGATCTGATGCGGCGGAGTTCCTTGCTGTTCGGCCTGGGCGCATTGTTCGCCGCGATGAGTTTGGCGGCCATGCCTCCGCAAGCCGGTTTTGTCAGCGAGTGGTACGTGTTTGAAACCGTCTTCCAGGGATTTCACCTCGACACGCTCGCCGCGCGTTTGACCATGGCCTTGGCCGGAGCCGGGCTCGCGCTCACGGCCGCGGTGGCGTTCGCAACCTGCGTGAAGGCCTTCGGTGTCGGGCTATTGGGCCGGTCGTCGGCAATCGAGGGGACAGTCCCCAACAGCTCGGCGGTTGCCGTCGGGCTCCTTGGCCTGTGTGTCCTTGCCCTGGCGGTCGGCATGCCGTTCTGGCTCAATTCCCTCGAAATCGCCGTGTCTATGCATTTCGCAACCAATGCCGCGCAGGCGATGCACGATGGACTTCTGCTTGTGCCTTTGACGGCAAAATTTGCCTTCATATCTCCGACCATGCTTGTGATGCTTATGCCCTTGCTTGCGCTCTTTCCAATCGCGATCGTTCTTACCAACCACCGTTACGCCACGCGCCGCGTACCGGTCTGGTATGGCGGTCTCGCGCAAAACCCCGAGCGGGTTTCCACGACCGCACTGACGTTCTCGAATGCGTTGCGCACTTTCTACAGCTTCATATATCGCCCGACGCAAGAAACCGAGCGGGAAACGCATCGAGTCCAGTACTATGTCCGTCGATTGACGTTCACCCACGACGTCGCGCCGATCTTCGGCCCTTATTTGTTTGCTCCCGTCACGCGCTGTGTCTATAAAGCGGCGGGCCGGCTGAGGCTTTTACAGTCAGGACATCTCAACTTTTATCTTGCGGTGATTGGTGTGCTCTTGATCATCATTCTCGCTCTAACGCTGTTCTGATCGAGATTGCAGGGATGTGGACTTACGTCGCGATCGCCGTGGGCGGCACGGTCGGCTGCTGGGCTCGCTATGGAATGACGAACTTGGTCCAGACTATCTACGGCCGGGACTTTCCTTACGCGACCATGAGCATCAATCTGCTCGGCAGCTTCCTGATGGGTTTCCTTTTCATTGAGACATTGGAGCGGCTTCCGACGTCGCCCGAACTGAGAACCGGAATCCTGACCGGCTTCCTGGGAGGGTTCACCACCTTCTCCACGTTCTCGATTGAATCCGTGCTGCTGGTCGAACAGGGTTACGTGCTGCGAGCACTACTCTATATGGTGCTGTCCACGACGCTCGGCTTCGTCGCCGCGTTTGGCGGCGCCTATCTGGCCCGAAATCTGTAGGAAACCCAAACATGGACAGCGAGGTCGTCGTAGTCAGGGTGTATTTGAAAGAGACCGATCACGGCCGCCGCAAGACCCTCATGGAAGAGATTCTGAATATTCTACACGATCAGCATCGCGTTCATGGGGTCGTCGTGTTTCGTGGCATAGCGGGCTTCGGCAGCAAAGGCGAAGTCCATGCCGCCGATATTCTACGGTTGACCGTCGACTTGCCGATCGTGATCGAATTTTACGACGAGCCCGCCGTCGCTTTGGCAGCCATGGATCTGCTCAGCGGACTTGTGCCGCCGGGCCACTTAGTCCACTGGCACGCGTCGTGCCGCAATTTTCCGCAAACGCAAACGGCGCAGCCCTAACGCCGCGCCGTTTTCTTTGGCAATTGCCGAAAGGCGGCAGCGCTACGCCACCTTCTCCTTCAGGTGCGGGAACATGGCGTGGAGCGCTTCCTGATCCATGTCGGTCTTGAATTTGTGCCGGTCCTTGAGCGTCGCCGCTTTTTGCGCGGCGGGACGTGCATTGATCTCGTCGATCAGCCGCTTGAGGTTCTTATGCTTATCCCAGGCACCGTCCCCGATGACGTTCGGCAGCATGCGCGCCCAGCCCCACACGTTCATGTCGACGATCGTGTAGGTGTCGCCGAGCATGTATTTGTGCTTGGCGAGCCGCGCATCGAGGATGCCGGCATGCCGCTGCCCCTCGAACACATAGCGGTTGATGGCGTAGGCGATCTTCTCGGGCGCATAATTGCGGAAATGGACCGCCTGGCCGAAATACGGCCCAACGCCGGACGACACGAAGAACATCCACGACAACAATTCGCCGCGCGCCTTGTCGGTTTTCGCCGGCAGGAATTTTCCGGTCTTCTCGGCGAGATAGAGCAGAATCGCACTCGAATTCGAACACCGTGACGTCGCCGTCGACGATGGCCGGCAACTTGGCATTCGGATTAATGGCAAGAAATTCCGGCTTATGCTGTTCGCCCTTGCGGGTGTCGACCGGAATGGCGTCGTAGGGCGTGCCGGTTTCTTCCAGGAACAGCGCTACCTTGGTCGGGTTCGGTGCGCCGCTATAATAAAATTTGAGCATCTCGGTCCTCTTGTTCCACATCAATCGCAAGTGCCTTGCAGAAGCTCGGCACACTTGGAATTCTAGCAAATTTTCGGGACCTTTCCACCCGTGCCGCATGGCGACGACAACGCGAACCCGAGTTGCCAACCGAGGGATGTCATCGAAATGCCAGCGTCAGGCCCGCCACGCACCTGCCGGTTATGCCTCGGAGGGGGCTGTGCCGGCGACGATCATCTCTTCGCTCTGCGATTTGACGCGCTGCTGGTAAAAATTGACGATGTTGCGGGCCGTGTCCCGGGGAAGCTTTTTGTACCGGTCGAAAAAACGCGCAAGGTCATTAGGCTGCAAATCGCGCTCCGCCGCGTGCATCAACAGCAGTTCCTTGGCGGTCGTCCAGGAACAGCCGGCCGCCTTGGCGAGGATAAGTGTCATATCCTCGCCCTTGTCCAGCAAAGCGCGCTCAACCAGATCGACAGGAAAAGGGCCGAGCTTTGCCAGCGCAATCGCTGTCCGCGCAAAATCCTGCGCATGAGCAGGGGCGTGAAGACTGGCTTCGCTGACGGACTGCGCACCGAACAGGCGATTGGCGTCGCGCAGCGCAACCGCATACCGACGCGATGTCTTGCGGGCCTCCTGTTGGACGCCGGTGGCCACTTCGTCAATGGCGTCGCGGACGGCATCCGCGGCCTGCGGGTTGGCATTCTCAAGCTCGGCGCGCACGGAAGCCGAGGCCGTTTCGAGCAGCTTCAGGAAAGTTTGCCGTGGAAGGTCGCTCCGCCGAGCCAGCGCGAGCGTAAGCCTTCGGCTGCGGCTCGCCCGTTCGGTCAGTTTCTCGTATCCGGCCAAGGAAAATTGCGCGCCCTTGTTCGTGACGACCCGATGCACGACGCGATGATCGCCGCGTTCCACGAGAACGTCGGTGACCCGCTCGTTCAGCTTCAGGCGCTGGGCGATGGCAAGAAGGTGCTCCTGAACTCTTAGTACTTGCATTCTCGACCAGATCGGTATCGGTCAACTGCTGCGAATGAACGAGTACCGGCTTTGCTACGTCGATCGCATCGTCAAAGGCGAGTGCGCGGATGAGCTTGGGAGGGGCGTGACCAATCCCCGCCAGCCGATGGGCCAGCCGTGCGCGCGCTTTTAGCGCGATGTCGGCTGCGAGTTTCCGCAGCACATCATCAAAAAGTGAAATCTGCTCGCTCGAATAGCCGCGCGAACCCGCAGCGAACAAGTCGGCAACGCGCTCAAGAATCCTGACGCGTTGCTGCTCGCTTCCCGCCGCGACGACGTCGTTCAGTTCGTCGATCAACATCCACGCTCCGTGGGCTGAGGATTTTCGACGATAAGCGTGGCGGCACGCATTGTGACGGAACCTTGAAGGGCGGCCGTTATGATCGGCCACGAGCATTCGTAGCAGCAAGGCGCAAAAATACTGCCCTATCGGCACTGCGCAAAAAGAAGAAAATTTTAAGGGACGTCGGCGGCCGGCAATTCGAGAGTACCGTTGAAAGGCGCGGCGGCGCTGTGCGCGCCCCCCGCCTGCGCCTAGAGATAGATTAAGATGGCAGATTAATCCGCCATCGAAGCTTGGCTTGTCCCTGGTGTCAGAATAGCCCGACGATCTTGCCATCCGGGCCGACATCGATCGAGTCGGCGGCCGGTACGCGCGGCAGACCCGGCATCGTGAGAATCTCGCCGCAGATCGCAACCACGAACTCGGCACCCGCGGAGAGCCGCACCTCGCGCACCGGGATAATATGGTCGCTCGGCGCGCCTTTCGCATCCGGATTGGTGGTGAAGCTGTATTGCGTCTTCGCCATGCAGATCGGAAGCTTGCCGTAGCCCATCGCCTCGAACGCGGCGAGCTGATCGCGCACCGGCTTGTCTATCGAAATGTCCTTGGCGCGATAGATCTCGCGGCAAATGGTGCGGATTTTCTCAACGAGCGGCATGTCGTCGGGATAGAGGAACTTGAGCTTGCTCTTGCCGCTCTCGGCTATCTTGACCACAGCGCGTGCGACATCGGCCGCGCCGGCGCCGCCCATGGCCCAGTGATCGGCCATCAGCGCGTCGACGCCGAGCGCCTTGCATTTCTCCTCGACCAGCTTGATCTCGGCGTCGGTGTCGGCCGAGAAGCGGTTGATCGACACCACCGGCTGGATGCCGAACTTCTGCATGTTCTCGATGTGACGCTGCAGATTGCTCATGCCGGCCTCGAGGGCTTTCAGGTTTTCGGCCTTGAGGTCTTCCTTCTTGACGCCGCCGTGCATCTTGAGCGCGCGGATCGTCGCCACCAGCACGACGCAATCGGGCGCGATGCCGGCCTTGCGGCATTTGATGTCCATGAACTTCTCGGCGCCGAGGTCGGCGCCAAAGCCTGCTTCCGTCACCACGTAGTCGGCGAGCTTGAGCGCTGTCGTCGTCGCCAGCACGGAATTGCAGCCGTGCGCGATATTGGCAAACGGGCCGCCATGAATGAAGGCGGGCGTGCCTTCCATGGTCTGCACCAGATTCGGCGCCAGCGCGTCCTTGAGCAGCACCGTCATGGCGCCGTGCGCCTTGAGATCGCTGGCGCGCACCGGCTTGCGGTCGCGCGTATAGGCCACGACGATGTTGCCCAGCCGCTTCTTGAGATCCTCGAGATTGCGGGCGAGACAGAAGATCGCCATCACCTCGGAGGCGACCGTGATATCGAAGCCGTCTTCGCGCGGAAAGCCGTTGGCGACGCCGCCCAGCGAATTGACGATCGAGCGTAGCGCGCGATCGTTCATGTCGAGCACACGCCGCCACGCGACGCGGCGCGCATCGATGCCGAGCGCATTGCCCCAATAGATGTGGTTGTCGAGCAGAGCGGCGAGCAGATTATTGGCCGACGTAATGGCGTGGAAATCGCCGGTGAAATGCAGATTGATGTCTTCCATCGGCACGACCTGCGCATAACCGCCGCCGGCCGCACCGCCCTTCATGCCGAATGACGGGCCGAGCGACGGCTCGCGGATGCAGAGCATCGCCTTCTTGCCGATGTGATTGAGGGCATCGGTCAATCCCACCGTGGTCGTGGTCTTGCCCTCGCCTGCCGGCGTCGGATTGACGGCACTGACGAGAATGAGCTTGCCGTTCGGCCGGCTCTGGATCGACTGGATGAAATCCATCGACACCTTGGCCTTGTAGTGGCCATACGGCTCGAGATTTTCCGGTCCGATGCCGAGCTTCTCGCGGGCGATATCGATAATCGGCCGCTTCTTGGCGCCCTGCGAGATTTCAATATCCGATTTAGGCGACTGGTGCTGTAAGGCGGGCATGGACAATCCTGACAAGCTTGAGTGAACGAATTTCGGTCATTTCAATTTGTCATGCCCGCGAAGGCGGGCATCCAGTAACCACTGATGGCTTGGTGATTACTGGGTCCCCGCCTGCGCGGGGACGACAGCGGGGGATCATGTGAACCTTGTCTTGACTTGAAGGTTTGCGGATTTCGCCCACTCGCCGGCTTCGATCTTCTTGCCGTCGGGCGGCTGTACGCGCGTTACCTTGAAGCGCCCGTCGGCGCACACCACGGTGAAGCCGTCCGCATCCACCGCGACGATCTCGCCGAGCTTGCCGCCGATGCCTTTCGGGTCTTTGGCCGGCAGCGGCTTGGCGTCGAATATTTTGAGTTGCTTGCCGTCGAGCGTCGACCACGCACCCGGCGCTGGATTGCAGCCGCGGATAAGCCTGTCGATCTGCTCCCACGGCTTGCCCCAGTCGATCTTGGCGTTGTCCGCCCCGCAGCGGCCCTCGTAGGTCGCCTTCGACTCGTCCTGCTTGATGCGCGGCGCCTTGCCGGCTTTGACGAGATCGACCGCCTCCAGCATCGCGTCGACGCCCATGGGAAACAGCCGGTCGAAATAGACGGTGCCCAGCGTGTCGTTCGGACCGATCGGCGTCTTCTTTTGCAACAGCACGTCGCCGGTATCGAGCCCGTTGTCCGGCCAGAAGATCGACAGGCCGGTTTCGATCTCGCCCTTGATGATGGGCCAGTTGATGGCGCTGGCGCCGCGATAGGCCGGCAGCAGCGACGGATGATACTGAATCGAGCCGTGGGTCGGGATGTTGAGAAATTCTTCCGGCACAAACAGCGTTACGAACGCCATGACCTGAAGGTCGGGCTTGAGCGCCCTGAATTCCTCCCACACTTCCGGCTTCTTGTAGGAGTCCGGCTGATAAACCTGGAGCTTGGCGGCGAGCGCTGCTTCCTTCAGCGGATCGGCTTTGGCGCCGGGCTTCTCCGGCGCGACATAGACGGCGACGACATCCTCGCCGCGCTTGAGCAGCGCTTCAAGTACCGCCTTGCCGAACGCCTGCTGCCCGTGAACGACAATCCGCATTGCAAAAACCTCTCCCAAATTCTTGTTGCCACGCCCGCGAACGCGGGCATCCAGTAACCACCGACGGTTCGGCGATTACTGGGTCCCCGCTTTCGCGGGGACGACAGCGACGACTATGCCGCAGCCGCTTTTGCGGGCTTCTCCGGCGCAGTGATGGCGCCCGACACCTTGATCTCGGCGACTTCCTTGTCGGTATAGCCGAGTTCCTTGCGCAGGATTTCCTCGGTGTGCTCGCCCAGGAGCGGCGAGCGGCGCACGTCGGCGGGTGAATCCGACAACTTCACCGGATTACCCACCGTCAGATATTTGCCGCGGGTCGGATGATCGACTTCGACAACTGTGCCGGTTGCGCGCAGCGACGGCTCTTCGGCGATCTCCTTCATCGACAGGATCGGACCGACCGGAATGTCGTGCTTGTTGCAGGTTTCCATGACCTCGAACTTGGTCATGGTCTTGGTCCACTCCTCGATCGTATCGAAGATGTGACGCAGCCGGGGCAGCCGTGCCAGCGGCGTGGCGTAATCGGGTATGGTCTTCCACTCGGGCTTGCCGATCAGATCGCAGATGGCGCCCCACACCGGCGCTTGAGTGATGAAATAGATATACGCGTCGGGATCGTTCTCCCAGCCTTTGCATTTGAGAATCCAGCCCGGCTGGCCACCGCCGGAGTCGTTTCCGGCGCGCGGCGTCGCTTCGCCGAACGGAATGTTCTCGCCATACTGGCTGTATTCGGTGAGCGGGCCGTGTTTGAGCCGCTGTTGATCGCGCAGCTTCACGCGCGCGAGATTGAGCACGCCGTCCTGCATGGCGGCCAGCACCTTCTGGCCGCGGCCGGTGCGGACGCGCTGATAGAGCGCGGTGACGATGCCGAAGGCGAGATGCAGGCCGGTGCCGGAGTCGCCGATCTGTGCGCCGGTGACGAGTGGCGGGCCGTCGCGGAAGCCGGTGGTCGAGGCCGAGCCGCCGGCGCATTGCGCGATGTTCTCATAGACCTTGCAGTCTTCATACGGCCCAGGACCAAAGCCCTTTACTGAGGCGACGATCATGCGCGGATTGGTCTTGTGGATGTAATCCCAGGTCAGCCCCATCCGGTCGAGCGCGCCGGGCGCAAAATTTTCCACCAGGATGTCGCAATGCTTGATCAGCCGGGCGAGGATTTCCTTGCCTTTGGGGTTCTTGCTGTCGATCGTGATCGAGCGCTTTGAGCCGTTGAGCATGGTAAAATAGAGACTGTCGGCGCCCTTGACGTCGCGCAACTGGCCGCGCGTGACGTCGCCGGCGCCGGGCCGCTCGACCTTGATCACGTCGGCGCCCATATAGGCGAGGAGTTGCGTACAGGTCGGCCCCGACTGCACGTGCGTGAAGTCCAGGATTTTGACGCCTTGCAGCGCTCTGCCCGCCTCACCCCATGGCTTTGTTGACGGCCGCGCCAACCCGTTGCCGTTTGCAGCCTTGGCAGCCTTTGCGGCCGGCTTCTTTACCGCTTTGAGCTTCACAACTTTCTTCGCTGGCTTTTTCGCCGCCACCTTCGTCTTTGCTTTGGCGGTCTTCTTTCTCGTGGCCATCGTTTGTCCTCTCCTAACCAACCTCTGGACGGCTATTGCGTCGTTGATTTTTTCGCGCGGATCTCTCACCGGCTATTTCTTGCGGACGGCACTCTTGGGGTTGAGGTTGCCGATGCGGCCGCTCTCGCTACCGGCCGCCGGATCGATGACGGCGTTGATCAGCGTAGGCTTGCCGGAATCCATGGCTTGGTTCACGGCGCGCCTGAGTTCATCCGGTGACGTTGCATTGACGCCGGCGCCGCCGAACGCCTCGATCAGCTTGTCGTAGCGCGCGCCCTTGACGAACACCGTGGTCGCCGGATCGGCATTGGCGCTGTTGACGTCGGTGCCGCGGTAAATGCCGTCGTTGTTGAAGATGACGACGCAGACCGGCAGCTTGTAACGGCAGATCGTCTCGATCTCCATGCCGGAGAAGCCGAACGCCGAATCGCCCTCGATCGCCAGCACGGGCTTGCCGGTCTCGATCGCCGCGCCGATGGCGTAGCCCATACCGATGCCCATGACGCCCCACGTGCCGACGTCGATGCGCTTGCGCGGCTGATAGACGTCGATGATGCCGCGGGCGAGATCGAGCGTGTTGGCGCCTTCGTTGACCAGGATGGCGTCCGGCCGCTCCTTGACGATGGTGCGCAGCACGCCGAGCGCGCCGTGGTAATCCATCGGCGAGTTGTTGTTCATGAGCCGCGGCGCCATTTTGGCGACGTTCTCGTCACGCTTCGACGTGACGGTCTTGATCCAGTCCGCAGGCGGCGCCGGCCAGTTGGCACCCATGCCGTCGAGCAGCGCAGCAACGCACGACCCTATATCGCCGACCACGGGAGCGGCGATTTCGACATTGGAATCCATTTCCTTCGGCTCGATGTCGATCTGGATGAATTTCTTCGGCGCATCGCCCCAGGCTTTGCCCTTGCCGTGCGACAGCAGCCAGTTCAGGCGTGCGCCGATCAACAGCACGACGTCGGAATCCTTCAGCACGGTCGAGCGTGCCGCGCCCGCGCATTGCGGATGCGTATCCGGCAACAAGCCCTTGGCCATGCTCATCGGCAGAAACGGCGCGCCGCTCTTTTCGACAAAGCTGCGGATCGCCGCATCGGCCTGGGCGTAAGCCGCGCCCTTGCCGAGGATGATCAGCGGGCGCTTGGCGCCTTTGAGCACATCGAGCGCGCGCTTGACGGCCTCGGGCGCCGGAATCTGCGCCGGCGCCGGGTCGATCACCTTGACCAGCGATCGTTCGCCGGCAGCCGCATCCATCGCCTGACCGAACAGCTTGGCCGGCAGGTCGAGATAGACGCCGCCGGGCCGACCCGAAACAGCCGCGCGGATCGCGCGTGCCAAGCCAATGCCGATGTCTTGCGCGTGCAGCACACGGAACGCCGCCTTGCACAGCGCCTTGGCGATCGCGAGTTGGTCCATCTCCTCGTAGTCGCCCTGCTGCAGGTCGACGATCTCGCGCTCGGAGGAACCCGAGATCAGGATCATCGGAAAGCAATTCGTGGTGGCGTGCGCCAGCGCGGTCAGGCCGTTGAGAAAGCCGGGCGCCGACACTGTGAGGCAGATGCCCGGCTTCTTGGTCAGGAAACCCGCGATGGCCGCCGCATAGCCGGCATTCTGTTCATGCCGGAACGAAATGACGCGGATGCCCGAAGCCTGCGCCATGCGGCCGAAATCGGTGATCGGAATGCCGGGCACCCCGTAGATGGTGTTGAGCCCATTGAGCTTGAGCGCATCGATGATGAGATGAAAGCCGTCCGTCAGCTCCTGCTCTACCTCGGCTGCATTGGCTTCTTTGGTCTTTACCGCTGCGTCAGCCATGGGACTCTCCCTGAACTTTACGTCTCGTTAGAGCGCGCGCTCGTTGTTGTCTTTCAATCCAAATAATCCGCGTATTTGGCCACGTGGTCGGCAAGGCCGAGCGCATGGTCGCGGACCAGGCTCTCGGCGCGTGCGGTATCGCGCGCCTCCAGCGCTTCGATGATGTGCATGTGATCGCGGATCGAGCGATCGGCGCGGTCCTGTTCACCGATCGTCTTGCGGCGGATCATGCGCATGTGGGTAAACAGATTTGCGGCAAGGTTGATGAGCGCGTCGTTGCGGCTCATGCGAATGATGGTCTGATGAAACTCGATGTTGACGTCTGAGTATTCATCAAGATGGGCGCGGTGCTCGCCGCCGTGAAAGGTCGCGAACATGCGCCGCAGCGAGGCGATCTCCTCGTCGGACGCGGTCTGGGTGATGAGCCGCGCCGCCATGCTTTCGAGCGCGGCCCAGGCGGTGATCAGCTCGATCACTTCGCGCCTGTTCTTGCGCACCACATAGACGCCGCGCCGCGGCTCGGAACGCACGAAACCCTCGCGCTCGAGCTGCGCCATCGCCTCGCGCACCGGAGTCCGACTGATCCCGAAATCAGCGGCAAGCTGCCGCTCGTCGAGCCTGATCTCGGTGCGGCTGCCATAGACGTCCATCGCGGCGATCGCGTTCTTGAGCGCCGTATAGGCGCGCTGCTTGAGGCTTGCCGCGCTCGCGAGCGGATCGACGGCGACGCGCCGCTCCGAATGGGGCGCGCCAAGCTCCTGCCCCTGGGTGCGATGCAGCACGGAAATGCTTGAACTCATTATGGTATACATTATTCCAGGGGCCAGGGCGGTGCAAGAGCGCTCGGGCGACTGCGACAATTTTGGGCCCGCCAGTCGACAAGACCGGCGGGCCCAAAACGCGAATTATCGAAACCTCAGCGCCGACGGCGTCGGCCGTCAGGTCTTCGCCATGAACCGGCTCCGGATCGGCTTGAGCACGAACAGCGCCAGGGCCACCACGACAAAGTTCATGATCGCGGTGATGACAAAAACCATGTGCCAGCTACCGGTGTGCGACTTGATGATGTTGGCGATTGGCGCCAGGAACGCCGATGCGCCTTTCGCCGTATAGAGCAGGCTCAGGTTCACCGTGGCGAACTTGGTACCGAACGTGTCCGTGCACGTCGACGGGAACAGACTGAAGATTTCGCCCCAGGTCAGGAAGATCAGTCCCGCGAACACCACGAATGCCCATGGTGCATGTCCGCGCGATCCCAGCAACCAGTAGGCGACGCCACCCAGGCCAAACGCCAATGCCATGGTGTATTCGCGGCCGATGTGATCCGAAATCCAGCCGAACAGCGGCCGCGCGCCGCCGTTGCAGAGATTGTCGACGATCAAGGCCAAGCTTAGCGTCGAAGCGCCGAACACGAGCACCACGTTGCCGACGTTGAAGTCCTTGGCGATCGGCGCGATCTGCGCGGTCGCCATCAGGCCGGACGCGGATACCATCACGAACATGATGTAGAGCAGCCAGAACACCGGCGTACTCAGCGCTTCGAGCGGCGAAAAATTGCGTGAGCTCTGCGCCACTTTCGGCGCGGCGACGCCAGTCATCTCGCCGGGATCGGGCGCGCGAACCAGCCACGCCAGGATGAACACGATGCCGCCCTGGATCAGCCCGAACCAGAAGAAGGCAGCCTCGTAACCGGCCGAGCCGATGACGGCCCGAATCGGAATAACCGAGAGCGCCGCGCCGGCGCCGTAGCCCGCCGCGGTCAAGCCGACGGCGAGACCGCGCCGATCGGGGAACCATTTCACCGCTTGTCCGACAGAGGTCGCGTAAACCGCACCACCGCCGATGCCGCCGACCACCGCGCCAAGATAAAGCATCCCGAGCGACTGCGCGTAGGAGTTGATGACCCAGCCCAGCCCCACCATGATGCCACCGAAGGCAATCATCAGCTTGGGCCCGCGGCGGGCGCCGAGACTGTCGACGATCCAGCCCTCAAGCGGCGTCAGCCACGTTTCCAGCGCGATGAAGATCGAGAAGGCAAACTGGATGGATGCCAGCGACCAGCCGTGCGCTTTGTTGATCGGATTGACAAATAGCGTCCAGCCGTATTGCAAATTGGCGATCAGCACCATGCAGATGATGCAGATGATCAGCTGGGTCCAGCGAGTCTCCGAAGCTGCCGCCGCGTGAGGCTCGGCCATTGTGGAAGCACTAGTCATGATTTTTCCGCCCTTAAGATTTTAGGTCAGGGTTTTTGTGTCGCCTTTGTTGCAATTTTAGAACATTTGGGTGGCGTCTGGAAATGAAATCTACTCGGCGCCGATGATGGCTAATGGTCGCAACCCGCTTCGAGCGTGGCCAGGCCGCAACATGGCAAATTTATGCGGAATTTCACGCCAATTCCCAGCTCACAGCGCAATGCAAAATAATCCCCTAAAATAATATTTTATGGGGACCCATTTCGCCGCCCGCGCGTTTGCTCGTCAAGGAGGGTACGCGCGTAATTCGTTGCATCCCCATGTTGACGATAATCGCCCTGTTTTGCGGCGTTACCGCCGCCAGCGCACAATCCGCCATGCCGGTGGAAACCGTGCAGCCGGACGGCACCGTAGCACCGCCGCTTGCGCTCACGCCGTCGCAGCGCAGCGCCGTCTATAATAATGTGAGGCAGCAGCGTGTTCCGAGCGGAACGCGCGACCTTACGGCCTCCGTTGGTGCACCGGTGCCACCGTCGCTCGCATTGCGCGACATACCGGAAACGCCTGCGCTTGCCGACGGCGACCCAAATGGCGACAGCGATCACCTCAAATACGCCACGGTAGAGCGTGATGTCGTGGTCGTCGACCCGATGCGCATGCGCGTCGTCGAAGTGATTCCATCCGGCATCCCGCAGTAAACGCTGACGCCGCTTGCTGCCGGGTGATCGCTCGGACCCCTGCGCGGGCCACACATTGCAACGTAGCGTTTCGCGTCGGCGTTTCGACACCATCGCATAGCAAGACCACCGGGCCCGCGAGCCATGAATCCGCAGAGTAGCGCCGTTCAGACAGTTTCCCTCGAGGCGCCGCATGAGGCGCCGTTCTATATTTCAGCAACACGAATGGCCGCAGGCGCCCCGCGCACGCTCAAATGCGGCGACACTTTTATTGTCATCGACAGCCGCGGCGACATCGCCGCGGCGTCCGGCCGCTCGGCGGGCCTGTTTCACCAGGACACGCGCTACCTGTCGCGTCTCGAATTGTTCATCAACGATATTCCGCCGCTTCTGCTAGGCTCGAATCTGCGCGACGACAATTCGGCGCTGTTCGTCGATCTCACCAATCCCGACATCATCTCCGACCAGCACATCGTGCTGGAAAGGGACAGCGTTCACATTCTACGCACGTTATTCCTGTGGCGCGGCACCGCATATCAGCGGCTACGGCTGCGGAACTATAGCGACCGCGCGGTTGAACTGCGGTTGTCGATTTTGTTCGAGAACGACTTTGCCGACCTGTTCGAGGTGCGCGGTTCACACCGTGAACGGCGTGGCAGCGCTACCGCAAAGCTGCACGGTAACGACGAGGTGCTGCTCAGCTACCGCGGGCTCGACGCCAAGCTGCGGCGCACCGCGATCACTTTCGATCCGCCGCCGGCGCGCCTGATGATCGACAGCGCCGTCTACGACGTTCGGCTCAATCCCGGGGAAATGCAGCCTATCTTCGTCGCGGTCAGCTGCAATCCGGCGCAGCCGCGGCCGCTTCCGTTTCTGCGCGGCCTGATCGCCGCACGCCGTGCACTGCGCGATATAGCCCGCGACCGCACCTCGGTCGAGACATCCAACACACGCTTCAACGAAATGTTGTGCCGGTCGGCTGCCGACCTCTCGATCCTGATGACCGACACGCCGCAGGGCCCTTATCCTTACGCGGGAATCCCCTGGTTTTCGACGACGTTCGGCCGCGACGGATTGATCACGGCGCTGCAGATGCTGTGGTGGAGTCCGCTGGTGGCAAAGGGCGTGCTGCGCCGGCTCGCGCATTACCAGGCGAAGACAACCGATCAGCGCGCTGACGCGGAACCTGGAAAAATTCTGCACGAAATGCGCGGCGGCGAAATGGCGGCTCTGCACGAGGTGCCATTTGGGCTCTACTACGGCAGCGTCGATTCGACACCGCTGTTTGTTCTTCTGGCGGGACTCTATTTCGAACGCACCGGCGACAGCGAAACCATCGCCGAACTGTGGCCCAACATCGAAGCAGCGCTCGGCTGGATCGACGGTCCGGGCGATCCGGACGGTGACGGCTTCGTCGAGTATCTGCGAGCGAGCGACCAAGGTCTCGCCAATCAGGGCTGGAAGGATTCGCAGGACGCGATTTTTCACGCCGACGGCCGGCTCGCTGAAGGCAGCATCGCGCTCGTGGAAGTGCAGGCCTACGTCTATTCCGCCAAGCGCATGGCCGCCCGGTGCGCGCGCCATCTCGGCCGCGACACCCTTGCGCGAAAGCTCAACGAGGAGGCGGAACAGCTGGCACAACGCTTCGAGGCGGCGTTCTGGTGCCCGCAGATCGAGACTTACGCGATTGCACTCGACGGCGAGAAAAAACCGTGCGAGGTGCGCACGTCGAACGCCGGCCAGGCGCTGTTCACCGGAATCGCGGCGCCCGAGCGCGCAACGCGCGTTGCCGCAGGCCTGATGCAGCCGCAGCTTTTCTCTGGCTGGGGCATCCGCACCGTTGCCGCAGGCGAAGCGCGCTACAACCCGATGTCGTATCATAACGGTTCGGTCTGGCCGCACGACAACGCACTCATTGCGCTCGGACTGGCGCGCTATGGCGAGAAGCAGGCGATCGCCAATCTGTTCACCGGCTTATTCATGGCCGGCACCTATATGGACCTGCGGCGGTTGCCGGAATTGTTCTGCGGCTTTCGGCGCCAGCACGGCCACGGCCCGACGCTCTATCCAGTCGCTTGCGCGCCGCAGGCCTGGGCCAGCGCGACGCCATTCACGCTGCTCGAAGCCTCGCTCGGGCTGCAGTTCGATCCGTTCCACAACGAGATCCGGCTCTGCAACCCGATGCTGCCGCCGTTTCTCGATGAAGTGATCCTGCGCCATCTGCAGCTCGGCGACGCGAGCGTCGATCTTCGCGTACGGCGCTATGCCGACACCGTCTCGCTCGATACGCCCCGGATCAGGGGCGACGTTCGGGTTTCAGTGGTTTTCAGCTCCTGAAATCACTCCCAGCCGCACGGCAGCCGTGGAACCGGTGCGACCGGTTCCGATTTAGTCATTCGGGAACTTGCTCAGCCTTGCAGGAGGAGTCATGCGCGGGGATCGACAGATGACAACCGGCACGATGGTCATGGCGGCAGGCTTGATCTTGGTGCTTTGCTCGAGCGCGCCAGCGGTTCCGGCGGACAATTCGAGTGTTCCGGCTGCCGCTCCATCGGCCCCTTCGTCTGATGCCGAGGCGGCGCCAAAAGACAAGACAGCGCCACAGACAACGCCGCAAACCAAACCTCTCGCAACCCCCGAAGTCACCGTGCTCAACAAGCACGAAGTCGAGGGCGTCCTGGGCCGCGAAGTCCGCAGCGCGACCAACGAAAATATGGGACGGATCGTCGACGTTCTGGTCGATCCCAGCGGTCAGGTTCGTGCCGCGATCATCGACTTCGGCGGTTTCCTTGGCGTCGGCAGCCGTAAGATCGCGGTTGACTGGAGCGCCCTGCACTTTCCTCCACCCGGAAAGCCCGATGCATTCATCTCGCTGGAGCTTACACGCGACCAAGTGAAGGCTGCGCCCCAATATCAGGATGGCAAACCGGTCGTCGTCCTCGGCGCGCTCGGCAAGCTTGAGCCCCTTCCTGAATAGCGCCGATGCGCGCGGAGCGCCCTCCCCGGCTTTGATGGCGACTAGCAGTCTCGTTTTGATGATGGAGAGGGACACTGCCCGCGAATTTGTCGAGCCGCGCAAGCGAACCGCCGGATCCGCACAGCGCCGACGCTGGGGGCCGCGTCATGCCGCAGCAGCAGCATGAGCGCGGCCCGCCGCGGCTACAGCCGTCGCAGCGCAGCCTGCGCGGCCTCGACTGGTTCATTTTCTTCGTTGCCGACGTGCAGACCGGTTTCGGACCCTTCGTGTCGGTCTACCTGACGACGCAGCACTGGACTCAGGTTGACATCGGCCTCGTGCTCTCTGCCGCCGGTTTCGTCTCGCTGATCGGACAAATGCCGGGCGGCGCCCTGGTCGATGCGGCGCGCTCGGAACGCATGGTCGCCGCAATTGCCATTGTGGCGATCTGCATCAGCGCACTGGGCTATGCGGTGCTGCCGATTTTTCCGATGGTGTTATCGGCGTCGATCCTGCATTCGCTGGCGAGCTGCGTGCTCGGCCCGGCCATGGCGGCGATCAGCCTCGGCCTCGTCGGTCACGCCGCGATCGGCCAGCGTTTCGGCCGCAACGCCCGCTTTGCCTCCATTGGCAATGGTCTCGCGGCAGCAGCGATGGGCGCCTGCGGGTATTTGCTCTCGGCGCGCGCCGTGTTCGTCGTCACCGTGCTGCTGCTTGGCCCAGCGCTGGTCGCGCTGCGCATGATCGTTCCGGCCGAAATCGATCCTGAACGGGCGCATGGCGCGCCCCCGACCCGCGCCTTGTCGCGTCCAAAGCGGGCTTCGGGCGGCAGAACGCGGCCGCCGACAAAAGCCGGCGCGCTGATGCAGAACCGCACGCTGCTGATCTTCGCCGGCTGTCTGCTGTTGTTCCATCTCGGCAACGCTGCGATGCTACCGCTGATGGGCAGCGTGCTGACGATGCGTTCGAGCCAATGGGCGACGGTGTTGATCGCAGCCTGCATCGTCGTCCCGCAGATGCTGGTGGCGGTGGCGTCGCCCTGGGTCGGAAGTCGCGCGCAGATCTGGGGCCGGCGGCCGCTCCTGCTGATCGGGTTCGCGGCACTGCCGTTGCGCGGCCTGCTGTTTGCACTGGTGTCGAGCCCGGTGCCGCTGGTCGTCGTGCAGCTGCTCGACGGCGTGACGGCCGCGGTGTTCGCTGTGATGGTGCCGCTCGTCGTCGCCGACCTGACGCGCGGCACAGGGCATTTCAACCTCGGCCAAGGGATCGTCGGCACCTTCATCGGCATCGGCGCGTCGATCAGTTCGACGCTCGCCGGTTATCTCAGCGACCGCTTCGGCAGTCCCTGGGCCTTTGCCGGATTGGCAATCATTGCGCTCGCAGGCTTCCTGGCGGTCCTGCTGCTGATGCCGGAAACGCGCACCGCGGCAGACGATACGAAAATCGGCGACACGGGTTGAGCGCAACGCGAAACCCATAGCTCACCGGCAGGCTGCGAGGCGAGCTTCGCTTGCGCGGAGTTCCCCCAAAGGCAACGACGGCTGCGTTACAAAGCTGGCGCGTCGTCCGCGACCAGCCGCAGCCGCGGCGCCATGCGCTCGGCGAGGCTGCGATAGACCGAGAGATAGTCCTGCGCCATGCGGCGGGCTGTAAACCGCTTCTCGAACTGCTTGCGGATCTTGTCGCGCGACAGCTGCCCCAAGCGATCCACCGCACCTATCGCGCCGTTTTCGTCTTCAACGACAAATCCGGTGAGGCCCTCGTCGATGACTTCCGGCACCGAACCGCGATTATAGGCAATAACCGGCGTGCCGCAGGCCATGGCCTCGATCATCACCAGTCCGAACGGCTCCGGCCAATCGATAGGCACCAGCAGCGCCAGGGCGCCACTCAAAAACTCGGATTTTTCCGCGTCGTTGATCTCGCCGATATATTCGCTGCGCGACGCCTTGATCATAGGATTGACCCGCTCATCGTAATATTCGCGGTCGACGCGATCGACTTTGGCGGCAATCTTGAGCGGCACGCCGCAATGCTGGGCGATCCGAATGGCTCGGTCGGCGCCTTTCTCCGGTGCGATTCGTCCGAGAAATGCGAAATACGACGGTTTAACCGGCCGTGGCATCAACAGCCGCTCCGGCAAGCCGTGATGCACCGTGCGCACCCAGTGCGCCTGCGGCAGCGGGCGCCGCTGCGAATTGGAAATCGACACGACCGGTACCGACGAGAATGTATCAAATACAGGCTGATGTTCCGGCAGGTCAAGC
The DNA here is from genome assembly GCA_963729965.1 of uncultured Alphaproteobacteria bacterium. Taxonomy (GTDB): domain Bacteria; phylum Pseudomonadota; class Alphaproteobacteria; order Rhizobiales; family Xanthobacteraceae; genus BOG-931. The sequence continues at coordinate 290,909 of CAVSPX010000013.1, read as the reverse complement.
CGGCCGTGCAGCGTGGTGACAAATGGCGTCGCCTGACGGGAGAATAGCGAGAACGGATAGTAATCCAGGTGAAAATGCAGGAAATCGAATTCGGACGCGTGACGATAGACGCGCTCCAGCATCAACATATGCAGCGCGTTCGGGTCGCGCACGGCGCCGTCGAGCCGCAGCGCGCGCGGCCATACCGCATCGAGCCGCGCCGAAGTTTCCGAATCGCCGCTCGCAAACAGCGTGACCTGATGGCCGAGCGCGATCAGCTCTTCGGTCAGCCACGACACCACGCGTTCGGTTCCACCATACAGCTTCGGCGGGATCGCCTCGGTAAGCGGGGCGATTTGCGCGATATGCATCGGATTTAACCTTTCTTGTTCGGATTTCCCGTGACGGCAAGTGTTCCCGGCACTGCAACAACCGCGAACGGCGAAATTCGCTCAAAAAAGCGACGGAACATATTTTTTGCGAGGCGTGGAACTTTCACCTCATCCAAACGTCAGCAATAACGCCCCAAAATCCGATTTTTCTAAAACTAGCAAAGCCGCGCGCTCGCAAAATCGACACCGATCTGCCGCGCGAATGCCGCGGTTCCACAAGGGCGACACGTTGCAGCATTGAAAGGAATTTTTATCGGCAAGAGCGGCGTCGATTTTCCGCCGATTGCGTTGTGATGCTGTGGGAACCTTCCGGGAGGGGCCCGCTTGTTCGCCGGCGGAGACCAAAACAGCATGGACGACCTTTGCAGCTACGCGAGCCGCCCACTTGCCTTTATGTTCCGTTATCTGCGCCACCGGCCGTTATCGCATGCGGCGATTCTGGCCGCCGTGCTCGGCGCCGTTGTCTGTTCGGTCGGCACGCAATACGGCGTCAAGTTCCTGGTCGATACCTTGTCACAGGCGACCACTGCGAGCGTGTGGGCCGCATTCCTCCTGCTGGTCTCGCTGATCGCCGCCGATAACCTGTTGTGGCGCGTAGCAAGCTGGATTGCGAATTACGCCTTCGTCGGCGTGACCGGCGATCTCCGCCGCGATCTGTTCCGCCATCTCACCGGACATTCGCCCGGCTATTTCGCCGAGCGGCTTCCCGGCATGCTGACAAGCCGCGTGACAGCCACGTCGAACGCGATGTTCACCGCTGAGAACATGTTCGTCTTCAACGTCCTGCCGCCTTGCGCCGCGACAGTGGCGGCCATTGCGCTGGTGTGCACGATTAGCTTGCCGATGGCAGGCACGCTTGCAGTCATCGGCGGCATCATGGTCTGCGTGATGTTCCACCTCGCTGCTGCGGGCCGGCCGCTGCATCACGACTTCGCCAACAAGGCGGCGGTCGTGGACGGCGAAATGGTCGATGTGGTGAGCAACATGCCGCTGGTGCGCGCCTTTGGCGGCATCTTGCGCGAACACCGGCGCTTCGATGCCACCATCGACCGCGAACTGGACGCTCGCAAGCGCAGCCTGTTCTATCTGGAAAAGCTTCGCATCTTGCACGCCGTGGTCACAACCACTCTTACGCTCGGGCTGCTCGCATGGGCGATATTGCTCTGGAATGACGGCGAGGCGACGACCGGCGACGTGGTGCTGGCCTGCACGCTGTCGATCTCGGTGCTCAGCGCGACGCGCGATCTCGCAGTGGCGCTGGTCGACATCACGCAACACCTTGCCCGGCTGGCCGAGGCGGTGGCGACGCTCCTGGTGCCGCATCAGCTGCGCGACCATCCCGAGGCCGAGCCGCTCGTGCGCTGTGGCGCTAGCGTCAAATTCGAACGCGTCAGTTTCCGCTACGACGACGGCCAACAAATCTTTGAGGACTTTTCACTGTCGTTCAAACCGGGCGAGCGCGTCGGCCTGGTCGGCCATTCGGGCGGCGGAAAATCAACTCTGTTCGCGCTGCTGCAACGCTTCTACGACGTGCAGACCGGCCGCATTCTGATCGACGGCCAGGACATCGCGCGCGTCACGCAGGCGAGCCTGCGCGAGGCCATCGGCGTCGTGCCACAGGATATCTCGCTGTTTCAACGCTCGGTGCTGGATAACATTCGCTACGGCCGGCCAGACGCTTCCGATGACGACATCATGGAGGCGGCCATCGCCGCGCGCTGCGATTTCATCGAAAAACTGCCGCAAGGCATGCTCACCATCGTCGGCGACCGCGGCATCAAATTGTCCGGCGGTCAACGCCAGCGCATCGCCATCGCACGAGCTTTCCTCAAAGACGCTCCCCTGCTCCTCCTCGATGAGGCGACTTCAGCCCTCGACAGTGATTCCGAGGAGATGATCCGCGAAGCGCTTGGCCGGCTGATGCACCACCGCACCGTGATCGCCATCGCCCACCGGCTCTCCACCGTGCGCAATTTCGACCGCATCGTCGTGCTGCAAGCCGGCCAGGTCGTTCAGGACGGCCCGCCCGATCAACTCATGCGCCGCGACGGGCTCTACCGCGAACTGGTGCAGCGCGAGATGGTTCGTCTCGCCGCCCAAGCGGCGTAGCAACTCCCTACTCCGCGGCCCGGCCGAGTGCGAGCTGGCGGCTGACGAGTTCGGCGTAGAGGCCGCCGCGCGCCAGCAGTTCGGGATGGGTGCCGGCCTCGACCAAACGCCCGGCATCGAGCACGGCGATCATGTCCGCGTCGCGCACGGTGGAGAGACGATGGGCGATGACAATGGTGGTGCGGTCGCGCATCAGGTCGGTCAGCGCCTGACGCACCTGCGTCTCGCTGATGGCGTCGAGATGCGACGTCGCCTCGTCGAGGATCAGCACGGGCGCGTTTAACAGGAACGCACGCGCGATGGCGACGCGCTGGCGCTGGCCGCCGGACAGCTGGACCCCGCGCTCGCCGACCTTGGTGTCGAGCCGCGACGGCAGGGCGGCGACAAACTCGCGCAACGCCGCGCGCTCGACCGCCTGCATGATCTCGGTCTCGCCGGCTCCGGGTTTTGCCAGCGCGACGTTGGCGCGCAGCGTATCGTTGAACAGATACGTGTCCTGCGCCACCAGCGCGATGCGGCCCCGCAGGTCATCGAGCTTGAATTGGCGCAGATCAGTGCCGTCGAGCGTAATGGCGCCGTGCGTCGGGTCCCAGAAGCGCAGCAACAGATTAGCGAGCGTCGTCTTGCCCGAACCGGAGGGGCCGACAATCGCCAAGGTCGCGCCGGAGCGAATGTCGAGGTCGACGCCGCGCAGCACCGCGCGCGGCGTTCCTGGATAATTGAAATCCACATGCGCGATCCGGATCGCGGCGCCGGCGCCACCCTCCGGCGCGAGCGCCGCCGCCGGCGTCCCTGGGCCGTCCGTCACCAGGACCGGCTCGTCATGCACCGCCCGCAGCCGATGGGCCGAGGCAAACGTATCGGCGAGCTGGCGGCTGACATGAGCGATTTCCGACACCGGCAAGAACGCCGCAGTTGCGAGCAAGGTCAGCAGCGGCAGCCATACGCCATTGAAATGCCCACCCGCTGCCAAAAGCCCCCCGGTTAGCGCGACTGCGAGCCCGCCAAATGCCGTCGCGGTTTCGAGCTGCACATCCTGAATTGAAATGTCGTGCAGAACCTTCAGCCGCAAATTCGCGCAATTGCGCAGGAGATTCTGGAACTCGCCGCGCCGGCGGCCGAGCGCCTGGAACGCCGTGAGATCGGCAAGCCCCTGGATCGTATCGGTGACGTGCGCATTGAGCATTCCCAGGGCCTCACGCGCGGCGGCACCGAGCCGATCGATCCGCTGCCGCAGCAACACCGGCGCCAAGGCCGCAAACAAGAGGAACGGCAACAGAGCCAGCGCAGCCGGCCAGGCGAACGCAGCGAGGGTCGCCAGCACCGCCGCCGGCACGATGATGGCGACGATCGCCGGCCCCACCGTGTGGGCATAGAAATATTCGATGGTTTCGACGTCCTGCGTCGCCAGCGCCACCAGATCGCCGGAGCGGCGGCGCAGCAGATAGCCGGGCGCCAGCGCATCGAGCTTGCGGAACAGCGCGATGCGCATGTCGGCGAGCAGGTGATAGGCCATGCTATGCGCCTGCCACGACTCGGCCCAATGCAGAATTCCGGCAAGCGGCGCGATGACCGCAAGCCAGATCAGGAGATCGTTGTACGGCCGCCCGGTCTTCAGTGCTGCAACGATGAGCGCGCTGACGATAGCGACGCCGATATAGGCGGCGGCGCGGGCCGTTCCCGAAACAATCACAAGCGCGAGTCGGCGCCACCACGGCGCAATAAAGCCGAGTAGCGCGCGTGTGGTGCGGCCCCAGTCTATGCGCTCGACCCGCAAAAGGGAATCGTCGGCAACACCGCCCTGCTCGGCCGGCAGCGCATCCTCGGTTGCCTCGGCGTGCGTGGCGCTTGGTGGCGCGAACGGCAGCGTGATATCGCCGCGCTCCTCGGCCTGCGCACCCATCAGCTGCCGATAGGCGCCGCCAAGCTGCATCAGGTCGCGATGCGTGCCGCTCTCGACCACGCGACCGCGGTCGAGCACCAGGATCCGGTCGGCATCGATGACGCTGGAGAGCCGGTGTGCCAGAATGAGTGTCGTGCGGCCGGCCATCAGGCGGTCCAGCGCGCTCTGGATGATGGCTTCGTTCTCGGCATCGACCGAGGACAGCGCCTCGTCGAGAATGAGGATCGGCGCATCGCGCAGCAGCGCGCGCGCGATCGCGAGCCGCTGACGCTGACCGCCCGACAGGCGCAGGCCGCGCTCGCCGATCATGGTGGCATAGCCCTGCGGCAGAGCGGTGATGAAGTCGTGCGCGTTGGCGGCGCACGCCGCGGCCATGATCTGCGCCGGCGTCGCGTCCGGATTACCGAGCCGCAGATTGTCCTCGACCGTGCCGTGGAACAGATACGTATCCTGCCGCACCACGGCGATCTGGGCACGCGCCGCGTCCGGATCGAGCGACCTGAGATCGGCACTGCCGATGCAAACGCTGCCCGATTGCGGATCGTACAGCCGTAACAGAAGCGCCGCGACAGTCGACTTGCCGCTGCCGCTCGGGCCGACAATGCCGATGCGCTCGCCGGCCTTGACGGCAAGCGACAGTCCGGAGAGCGCCTCGCCGCGGCCGCCCGGGTACGAAAAATGCACGTCGTCGAGGACGATGGTCGGCGCGAGCGGCGCTGAAGGCCGCGCACCACCCTTCGGCAGCGGCGCCTCGGCCTGCAGCAGCGCATTGATGCCGATCGCCGCCGCCTGCCCGACCATGCCGTCGTGCAGCACGGTGCGGAAATCACGCAACGGCCGGAAGATCTCGGTGCCCGCCATCAGCACGATGAGCAGCGCCTGCAGGTTCATCATGCCGTGGGTCACGCGGTAGGCGCCAAGCGCAATCGCCGCGGCGGCGCCGACGCCGATGCCGACATCGATAATGCCGCGCGTGATCAGGTTGGTGGCCAGCATCCGCATCGTCGCGGCCGACAGCTCCCGTGCCTTCTGGCCGAGCATGCGGCCATAGGCCGTGCTCTGACCGAACGCTTTGAGCGTCGCCAAACCCTGGATGGCGTCAAGAAATTCGGCGCCGAAATTTTTCAGCGAGGCACGGTGCGCGATGCTGACTTTTTGCTGCAGTCTGTTGAACACGGCCGGCAGCACGAGGCACACCAGCGCGAAGCACAGCATCAGCGCCGCCACCGGCACATCCCACCAGCCGATGATGGCGAACATGGCGAGCGGCGTGAGCGCCGCGATGGCGAGCTGCGGCACGTACTGGCCGAAGAAACTCTGCAGCTGCTCGACGCCATCGACCACCGACAGCATGACGCCGCCGGTGCGCTCGCCGGCGAACCAGGCCGGCCCGAGCTCGGCGATCTTGTCGTAAAGCTTGAGCCGCAACACCTCCTGGACGCGCGCCGCGGTGCGGTGCGCCACCATGGTGCGCTGGTGCTCCAGGAAGGCGCGAACGAGCACCACGGCCGCCACGGCAGCCGCCGGAAGGATTAATGCCGCCGCAGGCGCGCCGCGATAGACGAGTGCAATCAGCGAGCCGAGGAACACGAACCGCGCCACGCCGACGACGGCCGCCAACAGCCCCATCAGCACCGTGGCGACAATCCGCCACCGCATGCCGCGGGTCAGCTGCCAAAGGCGTAGGTCGAAGTACAAGGGCGCGTCCTCTGCGCACTCAATACAGGCATACGCGGGCGATTGCGAAGGCGCGCGCGACGGCTTGCGACGTCCTACCCCAACTAATTGTAATGAATAGGAATTTTTGTCGCGGGGCGCGAGCCTGGCGCTCTGCCGCGAGAAGGGGCAAGAGCACTGCACAGTCTCTTATCGCCCGCGCCCAAGCTTCGCTGCGGGTCGTGCAATGATCGCTTTCGTGTGGTGACCCAGCAATAAATACCGTAGGGTACGGAACCGTGCCGAGATTAATCCACTTGTCGCATCAACCCTCGCACGTCGAAGGGACGCCCGGGGGGCCAGCAAAGATGCGCGTGCATTGAGAAGCGGGCCCACAAGGTTCGCAGATAAGGTTTCTCCTTGGCGCTATTGCCGGCCAACGATGCCAGGCTCCCGGTGGTTCTCGTCGTTGAGGATGAATTCCTGGTGCGGTATCAGGTGGTTGAGTATCTCAGCGATCGCGGCTGCGTGATCTTGGAGGCGCCGACAGCCAAACAGGCCGTGGCGATGTGCCGCGCCGGTCAAAAGGTGGATGCGATATCGGATTGGACGACTCAGGCAGCGGCTGGGACGTCGCCGAAACGCTTCGCACAGCGCAGCCCGATATCGGCGTGGTGTACGTGTCGGGGAATTCGGTCGACCGGTCTCGGCGCGTGGCGGGCAGTCTGTTTTTCAACAAGCCGTACCGGCTCGAGGATATCGCGCACGGGTGACGTAAGGAGTTCTGTGTCAGGCGAGGAAGGGGGTACTCCAACTGTGGCTGCCAAGCACACAACGGAGCACCCCCCATGTCACAGCGAGCTGCGACGATCACGAGTCTACCGATGGCGTTTGAGGTCGTGAAGGCAATGGTGGCGGACGGCCTGGAATGGGGCGAGAGTTATCGGCCGCTGGGTCGGCAAGCGCTGGCGCAGATCATCGAAGATCAGATGGCCGCGGCGGTCGATCGCCATCTCGACCAGATCGAGGCGGACGACGCTGCCGATCGCCGCAATGGCTACTACCGGCGGCACCTTCTGACCGAACTCGGCGACATCGAACTCGCCGTTCCCCGAACCCGCCGCTACAGCCCGACCGAGGTTGTTCGCGCCTATGCGCGGCGCACGAGCGAGATCGATCGGGTCATCCTCGCCGGCTTTGTGCTCGGCTTGTCGACCCGCAAGGTAGGCGAGACGCTGCTGCCTTTGCTCGGGCGCGCGGTGAGCCCCGCAACGGTGAGCCAGGTCGCCAAGACGCTCGATGCCGCGGTGGCTGCCTTCCATCGCCGGCCGCTGGCGGACCGCTACAAGGCGCTGATGCTCGACGGCGTCGTGCTCGCCCGCAAGACCGGCGCCGGCGCTCTGCGCCGGCCGGTGCTGGTGGCTTTGGGGCTGCGCCACGACGGCAAGAAGGAGATCATCGATTTCCGCCTGGCGGCAAGCGAAAGCGCCGCCGAATGGGAGAAGTTTCTTGCCGATCTTTACCGCCGCGGGCTCACCGGCGAAGGCCTCGACATGATCTGCGTCGATGGCGGCACCGGCCTGCTCGCAGCCCTGCCCAACGTATTGCCCAACATTGCTGTCCAGCGCTGCTGGGCGCACAAGATCAGGAACGTTCTCAACAAGGCCCGCAAAGCCGATCAGCCCAGGATCAAACGGGCCCTGCACAAAATCATCCATGCCGCCAACGCTCCCGCAGCCCGTTCGGCCGCGCGGCGCTTTGCCAAGCGATTCCAACAGCAATATCCGGCGGCGGTCTCCCTGCTTGCGCAATGACCTCGACGAATTGCTCACCTGCTTCCGCTACAAAACCGAAGCCGAGCGACGCGCCGTGCGCACCACCAACGCCATCGAGCGTCGCTTTCGCGAAGTCAGACGGAGGACACGGCCAATGGGAACCTTCCAGGACAAAACAAGCATGGACCGCATCCTGTTCGCCGTCTTTACCCACGAAAATTTGTCACAGGGCGTCAGCGCCCCCTTCCTGCTGACACAGAACAGTTGACGTCACGCGCACGCCTGCCAGGACCTGGCGAAGACTTTGTGATAATATCGTTGTTCCAAATCAGGTCAGCTGGATCTTGCCTTGCGACCGACTTGCGTTTTGTCCCCAGCGTGATGCGGGCTTCCAAATGGGAGCGTGCGCGATGCAGCCGCGCTGATCATAATTGGATGCCGATCAAACCAAGGCTGATTATCAGGCCGACCGGAATGCTCGAATACAAGGGATATCATATTGAGGTCCACCGGGTAGGACGAGGCTGGAGAGCGTCCATCTATTCGCCTGGTTCGACCGCGGCGTGGCGCGACAGTCCAGCCAATCTCGAAAGCAGCCGGTCCGAAGAAATCGTGACAACGGCCAAGCAGATGATCGACGCGCGCCTGGGTCCTCGGCTGATATAGAGTTTTGACCAGCCTGCAGCCGGCGCCGATTCCACCTAGACCACGCGGCGGCGCAATGGATAGCTGCCGCCATCGTAGAGGTGAAGAATTTCATCGCAGTCATAGCGCTCGTCTCCGACCTGCATGCAGGCTCCGAGCGTACGCATTGCGGGAAAATCTTCGACGGCGAAGCGGATCGCTTCCGCGGCCGTGGCGAAGCGGCGATAGCCCAACCGCTGCCGCAGACCGCTGCGGCGCTTTCCGACGAACAGCTCGGCCGGCGAGCAGTAATCAAACATCGTCATATGCCTTTCAAATACCGGGCGGCTTTTCTCGTTCCCAGTGCCAGCGCGCTGTCGTTAACGCAGTACGTACCAGGTCAGACCAACGCCAGCCAGCAGGAGCGCCATCGAATAAAAAACAATTTCAAAAAAATGGAGAGGAGCGCGGCTCGACATGCGTCATCATGCGCGCTTCCAGTGCCGATTGATAGCCGTAAATCGTTCCTCACCGAATGAAAGCTGATGCTCAATACGGCACACGGCGACGGCCGCGGCGACCGACATGGCGAGCTGGCCTTGAATCGAACACATATTCGGCCCATATTGTAAAATGCAGCCTGATAGGCGTCGCGAGTCGCGTGTACGGACTCCCATCAAACGGTTTCTGGCTCGCTCTTTTCCTTAAGTACTGACAGCCCAGACCGCGGGATGTCATCGCCTGCAATGAAGGCCCTGTGCAAATGCAGCGGCCGCGACAGGGCGCATGATGGAAAGCAACGTAACGTGTCCAAGGAAGAACTTCTGCAATTTGAGGGACTCGTTACCGAGATATTGCCCGACGCGCGCTACCGGGTGGAGCTCGACAACGGCCATGCGCTCGTTGCCTACACCGCCGGTCGGATGAAGAAGAACCGCATCAAAACGCTGGCGGGCGACCGGGTGACCGTCGAAGTGTCGCCCTATGATCTCGAAAAAGGGCGGCTGATCTTCCGCCATAAGGACGAACGGGCCGCACCGGCCAATCGCCCGCCGCAACGCAATCAATTTCGCCGGAGGTAACCACGATGTCCGCAGAACCAGCCAACAACAATAACGTGACGGCGGACCGAGAGGCCCCCATACGAATTTTTGTCTTCAAATCCGAGGCGAGGCCGGGCTTGCGTGCGTTCGGCGCCGAGCTGGACGGCAGCCGGCTGCCGAAGCAGTTCAGACCATGGCGCGCAGTCGGGGCCATCGCGCCGGATCGCGATCCGCCGCATGAACTGTCCCGTGCGGTGATAGAACAGGCGATCAAAACCCAGGGATTTCAGCTTTGGCGGATGAGCAAGAAGGACTAGCGGCGAAATTCGGCGCGCCGCGGATGAACTCCTTGGGGCTTTCGATTTTATCGAGCATTGATCCAGGCAGCGGCATTGAAGGCCTACAAACGAGAGTGAAAGCCATTTTATGAGCTCGCTGCAGCGGACTTCTGCTGATCGGCGTGTGCCGCGCCGACGCCGTACAACCCCGTGTGAAGAAAGTGTTATCGATGCCCAGCGGCCATGATAATCTGGTAAAATCGAGCGATCGAATGAGTAATGTCGCACACGTCCCGGCGAGTGACGTGCAAGTTTTGGCGCGTGGCATCGCGCGGTATCGAGACCCGAGTCATGGACGCAGCGTGGTCGAGGTTTTGATTACGATCGTGCCATTCGTCGGCCTTTGGTCGTTGATGTGGTTGTCGCTCCACGTCGGACACGGGCTTTATTTGTTGCTCGCTGTTCCGACCGCCGGATTTCTGGTCCGCTTGTTCATGCTCCAGCACGACTGCGGTCATGGCTCGCTGTTTCGTCATCGCTCGATGAACGACTGGCTGGGACGTGCCATCGGCATCTTGACGCTCACACCTTATGACTTCTGGCGGCGCACCCATGCCGCCCACCATGCATCTTCGGGCAATCTCGACCGCCGTGGCATGGGCGACGTCGACACACTGACGGTCAGCGAATATCTGTCACGGTCGCGGTGGGGCCGGCTGCGATATCGCATGTATCGGCATCCGCTTGTGATGTTCGGACTCGGGCCCGCTTATTTGTTCTTTCTGCAGCAGCGATTGCCGATCGGACTGATGCGCGCCGGCTGGAAGCCTTGGCTGAGCACGATGGCGACCAATCTGGCGATTTTGCTGGTCGCGGCCGTCACGATCAGAGCCGTGGGTCTCGGCCCATTCCTGCTCGTTCATCTGCCCGTCACGCTTATCGGCGCGTCTCTCGGGGTCTGGCTGTTCTACGTTCAGCACCAGTTCGAGCATACGTATTGGGCGCGCGGCAAGGGTTGGAATTTGCACGAAGCCGCCCTTTACGGCAGTTCGTACTACGATCTTCCGAGCGTCCTGCGCTGGTTCACGGCCAATATCGGGATGCATCACATTCACCATCTCTGCAGCCGCGTCCCGTTCTACCGCCTGCCGCTCGCGCTTCGCCAGCATCCCGATCTCGCCGATCTGGGCCGACTCACGCTCGGTCAGAGTTTTGCCTGCGTGCGCCGCGTGCTTTGGGATGAAGCGTCAGGCCGGCTCATAACGTTTCGCGAATTGGTAGACCGGCTTAATGCCGGATCGTCGGAATGCGCGAGGCCGCAAATCAATGCTCTCTGACGAACGCGCTCCTGCGATTTATTCTCAATGTTGCAAACGCCCTGCAAATCCGGTAATGGCTGCGTGTCGACTTTGGCCGGACAATCGGGCCGTTTCGCCATCGCTGAATGCGGGGCGCACGTTCAGACCCTCCAAAAATCGAAGGTTGACGACCCGGGACACGCGGTCGCGTGGCTTGGGCGCAAGTGCACCCAGATCAGCGAAAGGATAAATCAATGACGACGGGCACCGTGAAGTTCTACAACGACCAAAAAGGGTTCGGCTTCATCCAGCCGGATGACGGCGGCAAGGACGTTTTCGTTCATGCTACCGCACTGGAACGCGCCGGAATGCGCGGCTTGGTGGAGGGCCAGAAGGTCACATTCGATACCCAGGAAGACCGCCGCACCGGCAAGATCGCCGTGGGCAACATTCAAGCGGCCTAACGCTTCCAACAAGAAACGAAACCGCCCTCCTCGGGCGGTTTCATCGGTGGTGACATTCAGGGAACCACGCGGCGCCAAAACCTTGGCGCGGTTGCGCCGTGGTGCGGCTGTTTACCATGATCGAGCATGACGACTTCTCTGTTGTTGTAAAAAACAGGGCGCCGGCGCCGAAGCCCTGGCAATGGGAGATCTATCGTGCCGGCAGAAACAGCGCGATCGAACGCTCGAAGGCCTTCTTCGAAACCGCGACGGAGGCCAATCGCGCCGGCAAGCTGGCGCTGCGATTGCTGTTGAGCGAATACCCCGAATAGGCGACACGCTCGAACCCGCTGTAATTAGCTATCGAGAAAGCTCCTGAGCGCGATCGATCGGCTGGGATGCTTGAGCTTTCGGATCGCCTTGGCCTCGATCTGCCGAATCCGTTCGCGCGTCACCGAAAATTGCTGGCCGACTTCTTCCAATGTGTGATCACTGTTCATGCCGAGGCCAAAGCGCATGCGCACGATTCGCTCCTCGCGCGGCGTGAGCGACGCCAGAACGCGCGTCGTGGTTTCGCGCAGACTAGACTGGATCATGGCGTCGACCGGCTGAATGGCGTTTGTGTCCTCGATCAGATCGCCGAGGTGGGAATCCTCTTCGTCGCCAATCGGCGATTCGAGCGACAGCGGCTCCTTGACGATTTGCAAAACCTTGCGCACCTTTTCAATCGGCATACACAGCTTTTTACCGAGCTCTTCCGGTGTTGGTTCCCGACCGACCTCGTTGAATATCTGACGCCTCGTACGCATGAGCTTGTTGATGGCTTCGGTCATGTGAACGGGCACGCGTATTGTGCGGGACTGCTCATAGAGCGATCGGCTGACCGCCTGCCGTATCCACCATGTGGCATAGGTTGAGAACTTGTAGCCGCGTCGATATTCGAATTTGTCGACCGCTCTCATCAAGCCGATGTTGCCTTCCTGGATCAGATCGAGAAACTGCAGGCCGCGGTTGACGTATTTCTTTGCAATCGAGATGACGAGGCGCAGGTTCGCACTCACCATCTCCTTCTTTGCTTGCAGCGCCTCGCGCTCGCCTTTTTGCACCACGTGTACGATTTTGCGGAACTCGCCGATCTCAAGGCCGGCCTCGCTCGCCAGAGCATGTACTTGCCTGCGAAGCTCCACGATGCCGGCCTCGTCGCGGGCGGCGAAGTTCTTCCAGCCGTTTGTGCCGAGTTTCGACACGCGATCGAGCCAGCGCGGGTCGAGTTCGCAGTCCAGATAGTTCGTAAGGAAATCCTCCCGGGGAATGCCGTGGCTCTCGGCAAGCCGCAACAGGCGTCCCTCGTAACCGACCAGCCGCTTATTAATGTCATAGAGCTGCCCGATCAGCGCATCGACGCGCGCCCGGTTCAGCCGTAGCGACTTCACCTCGGCGATTATCTTATGTTTCAGCTTGTCGTACTTGCGCTGCTGGGAGAGCGACAGCCGTCCAGAATGGCGCTGGATGTCCTGCTCCTGGCAGTGGCGGAGCCGCTTATAGGTGGCGGCAATTGTATCGAAAGACGCGATGACCTTGGGCTTGAGCTCTGCCTCGATCGCCGCAGTCGATAACCACCCGTCCCTTTCGTCGTCGTCCTCATCGCGATTGTCCTCGTTCGCCGTCTCGTCGTCCTTAGCGCTCACGCCGGCCGGCTTAGGCGAAACAGCAGCAATCGGTGGCGTGTGCGGTACCGGGATTTGCGGCGACCGCCCGTGCTGGCTTGAAACGATCGTGTTTTCGGTTATCTGGCCGTCAGGATTGCGCTCCGGTTCGGACAGACCGTTAACGTCCGGACCGGCATGGGTCGCTTCGAGATCGATGATGTCGCGCAGCAAGACCTTGCCGGCCTTGAGCTCGTCGCGCCAAACGATGACCGCCTGGAAGGTGAGTGGGCTCTCGCAGAGCCCCGCGATCATCGCCTCGCGGCCGGCCTCGATGCGCCTCGCGATGGCGATCTCGCCCTCGCGTGAGAGCAGTTCCATCGAACCCATCTCGCGCAGGTACAGACGCACGGGGTCATTTGTCCGCTCGGCGGGTTGCTTGGCCCCGGATTTGGCTACCATCTTATGCGGCTTGATTTCGACTAACTCGTTCTCGCCTCCCGTCTCGCTCTCGCCTCCCGACTCGTCCTCGTCGTCCGTCTCGTCGCGGACCGACTCCTCCTCAGAAGGACGTTCCTTGGCCTCGATCACATCGATGCCCATCTCGCTGAACTTCGCCAAAATATTCTCGATCTGCTCTGAGTTGACTTCTCCGGCGGCCAGCAGCGCATCAATCTGATCATGGGCGATATAACCGCGCTTCCTGGCAGCGCGAACCAGCTCCTTGACAGCGGCATCAGAAAGATCGAGCACCGGCGTCTCACGATTGTCCTTTTCCGGCATCTCTGCTTTCTGCGGCGTCACTTTGGTTTCGCTTGCCATACGACTTCATGCTCCACTCTCAGCCCCAGCCGAGTTTTCGCCTGAGAGGTGGCCAGTCTAGAAACGAGGCGCGCGGGCGGGACCGCCTCGTCCGGCAGTTCCTGGCACCACGCGAGGCTTCATCGGCAGTAGGCCCTCGCGCTGCAACTTTTTGCGGGCGAGTTTTCGGGCGCGACGGACCGCTTCCGCTTTTTCCCTGACTCGCTTCTCGGAAGGTTTCTCGTAATGCTTGCGCAGCTTCATCTCGCGGAAGACGCCTTCGCGCTGCATCTTCTTCTTCAGCACCTTGAGAGCCTGATCGACATTGTTGTCGCGGACGAGAACTTGCACGGATTTGTTCCTTTTCGATCGAGCGTTGAGCGGTCCGGCGGCCAAGCGCCGAGACCGCAGGCGTGCGGCGAAGCAAGAATTCAAGTGCCGATGGCACCCGCAAATAGCGCCACCGTCGATATTTTGAGATCGTGCCCTGCCGATGGGCCCACAGCTGCCAATTGGAAGAAGGGGGGAGTCGGATACGTCCCCGTTTTGCGCGCAGCTCGTCAATTCAGTGCTTTGGCTATATAGAGATCGGCAGGTTTGTCAAAGACTTCCTGCCCGTAGAGAGGCACACGCTTGGTCGGCATTGAAGGCGCCGCCAAGCCCCATCACGACCTTTATGCGTGTGAGCGTCCACGCTGTGCCACATCGAAACCGAAACAGTGCGCGGTCAACGGGGTATGAGCGTCCATTTCATGATTTGGAAGATCATGAAATGCCACTTTCGGCGCCAGCTCATGCATCAAGAGAGATCGAATCTGCGCCGCTGATGTGCGGACGGGCCTTTAGCTCCACTCCCTGGCCACATCGTGAAGGGATAAGGTGCCGTCGCGTGGCGGGGTGGGCAGATCGCCCGGGGCCCGCGAAGAACGTTAATGTTTGTGTGGCAATGAACCAGGGGAACGATGGCCGGATATCAGGGGAACGATGGCCGGATATAAAGAGGGGGCGGCTCCATGAGCATAGCGCTCGCTGCGGGATTGGGCTGGAAAGAGGAGATGCGCGGCGGCTGCAAAATCGGATGGCAAGAGCCGCCGATTATAGGGGGCAGATGGGTGGCCTACGTCACG
Source organism: uncultured Alphaproteobacteria bacterium (assembly GCA_963729965.1). GTDB lineage: Bacteria > Pseudomonadota > Alphaproteobacteria > Rhizobiales > Xanthobacteraceae > BOG-931. The sequence goes on along the minus strand of CAVSPX010000013.1, from coordinate 275,835 downwards.
TCCGACAGTCGTCGGCTTTGGGCTCTCATGGGCTGCACCGCGCGGATGATCGTCGATCGCAGTCGAGACGAAATGCGCGACGCGGCACGCGCCTACATTGACGAGCTGCTCCCCTGCCGTTTGATCTGATCGTCCCCGGCGTCATCGAGTGATTCTAGACGTCCATCGGCGCGTGCCGCGCGAAGCCGGTGGCGCGGATTGGTTTGGCCAATCCCATGCGCCGGCAGATTTCCAGGTCCGGGCATTGACCCGTTCCATCTTCGGCAGGAACGCCGACCCGTCCTTTCTCTCGATCAGCGCGCATTTGATACCGCGCTGGCCGAGGTCGATGCCGAGCGTCAGGCCGACCGGCCCGGCACCGAAGATCAGAACTTCAAGATCGGACAAAGTGACCTCTCAGGAACATTGTCCGCTGCCGCGGCGGACGGTGGCAGGATCGCTCAGGGGCAGCACCGCCACCCGACAACTGAGCCGCACCGAAAACCGGTGAATTGACATGGATCAACGACAGCCTGCGGCAAGCTTTGCGAGATAATGGACCGATGCAGGCAGAGCTGTTGAAATATCTGGAACGGCGAATCCCGCGCTACACCAGCTATCCGACCGCGGCGGAATTTGACGCCAACGTTGGCGCGGAAACCTATCGTCGCTGGCTGGCCGCCTTGCCCGCCGGCGCGGCAGTCTCGATTTATCTGCATGTGCCGTTCTGCACCGAGCTTTGTCTTTACTGCGGCTGCCACACCGCCGCGGTCCGCTCCTATTCGCCGGTCGCGGCCTATGCCGAACTGTTGCAATCCGAGATTGCCATGGTCGGCGCGCTGCTCGATAGGCTGCAGGCGACCCATGTCCATTGGGGCGGCGGCAGCCCGACCATGCTCCAGCCGCGGGACTTATTGCGGATCATGACGACGCTGCGGGCGAATTTCACCGTAGCGGCGGATGCAGAGATCGCCATCGAGATCGATCCGCGCACGATAACGCGCGATCATGTGGCCGCCATCAAGGATGCCGGCATCTGCCGCGCCAGCCTCGGCGTCCAGGATTTCGAGCCGCGGGTGCAACTTGCCATCCACCGCCAGCAAAGTTTTGAACAGACCGCGCGCCTCGTCGATTGGCTGCGCGATGCCGGCATCGCCAGCATCAATCTCGATCTGATATACGGCCTGCCATACCAGACCGTGGCGACAGTCGAAGCCACGGTATCGCGAACTCTGGCGCTTGAGCCCGATCGGCTGGCGCTGTTCGGCTACGCTCACGTGCCGTGGCTCAAACGCCACCAGAAGCTCCTGCCCGAGCACGCGCTGCCCGATACCGCGGAGCGGTTCGCGCAAAGCGCTGCGGCGGCAGACGTCCTCATTTCCGCCGGCTACCAGCGCATTGGATTGGATCATTTCGCCCGCAGCGACGACCTGCTGGCGCGCCGGCAGCGCGAGGGCCGACTGCATCGCAATTTCCAGGGCTATACCACAGACGAGTCGTCCTGCCTGATCGGCTTCGGCACCTCGGCGATTGGCGCGCTGCCCGACGGCTATGTACAGAATACGGCGACCACCGCAGCCTACCGCGACGCGATCGGAAACGGCCGCCTCGCGACGGTGCGCGGCCGTGCATTGACCGGGGAGGATCGGACCCGGCGTGACATCATCGAGCGGTTGATGTGCGATCTGCGCGTGGACCTGGCGCAATCTGTGGGTCGCACGGCCGCAGTGCCGCCGATCTCGCCGAGCTGCGACAACTTGACGAACTGCAGCGCGACGGATTGTTGCGTCGGTGCGGAAAGACAATCGAGGTGCCGGAGCACGGGCGCCCCTTTGTCCGCAACATCTGCGCGGCGTTCGACGCCTACTTGGCGGAGAGCGAAACCCGGTTCTCCCACGCCTCGTGAGCTGCCCGCTCTCCACAGACAGCAGGGCACCCATGCAGCGAGCGGCTTTTGATCGAGATCAAAAGGTCGACGGCCGCGTTTTGAAAATCTGTTGCAATTGAAACCAATATCGACTCCCCACCTTTGGTCTCGACACCTGACCGGAGCAGTCGACCTCTGTCCTTTTTGCGGCTTTCGTGAAATCCCGCAGACAGAGCACGGACCAATCGACAGACGTCCACCCTTATGCCGCGATCTGATCGCGTACCGCTTGCGGAATCGACAGCGGCATGTTGGCGCTGTCGAGAAACTCGACCGTCACGAACGTCAAATCGGTTTCGCCGACATTCTGCAGATCATGGACCTTATATTCGCCCAGCCCATATGTTTCCTGTCGGGTCTCGCCGGCGGCGTAGGTATACTCTCTCATTTCTCCATCATTAAAATATTGCCGCCCTCGCCCCGCCGTTGCGGCCGACCAGAAATAGTCAAGAACGTGCCGGTGGAAGCCGACCCGTTGGCCTGGTTTGAGGTGGATTCTCCAGACCCTCACCTTGTCCGTTTCGGCGACCAGTTGCTGTCCCACGCATCCGTTCGGATTTTGCGCCTCTAGCTCAAACTCTTTGCGGATTCCGGCGGGCCATTGCGAATCGCTCCGGCGATCCACCGGCTTCGCAGTCATCGTCAGGGTCATGTATTTTTCTCCTCTATCAGAGGCCGCCTTACCTTGGCTCAGTCCTTGGCTCAGTCGGGCCTGCGCCGCCTCCTCCGGCTCGGAAGGTATGATCCACCGTTCGATTGCTTCTGCCTCCCCGTCGCCATACGAAACAGCGCCGCTCACGCTCATTTCGGGACAGGATAGTCGGAAGCTGGTCGCGGCCATTGATCTGAATCAATTCGGCCGATGATGCATGTCGGCGATGCAAGCCGGGGCGACCGGCGCGCGCGCGACCCGTTTGCATTCCCAACGACTCCAACGAGCCGGGATTTGACCTAGATCAAAGCCGATCGCGAAGTCGTCCAGTTAAAGTTGCCAGCGCAACAAATTGCCTGGCAACCCTGGCAAGCAGGACCAGGTGAGAGGGTCTCAATGAGCTACGACACGATCACTGTCACGCCTTCATCGCCTCATATCGGGGCCGAAATTGGCAAGATCGATTTGACCCGGCCGCTGAGCAACCGGCAGGTGCAAGAACTGCACGATGCGATCATTGCTCACGGCGTCATTTTCTTCCGTGACCAGAAGATCGATTTCGAATCGCACGAGCGCCTCGTGCGTTACTTCGGCGAACCGCACATCCACGTCGGCGGCGAGGGTACCGCATCGAAGGGCGTCGCCGGCCATCCCGCGATTCGCAAACAATATTTCGACGCCAGTTCGAAGCGCGTGTCGGGCGAAGAATGGCACTCGGACCAGAGCTGTGCCGAGATCCCGCCGATGTACAGCATCCTCTATCAGGAGCAGGTCCCGCCAAATGGCGGCGGTGATACGATGTTTTCGTCAGCCTACAAGGCTTACGACGAGCTCAGCCCGGGAATGAAGGCCTACCTCGAGGGCAAGACTGCCACTCACGACGGGGGACGAGCCTTCGATAAGAGACAAAACGTCTATCCAAGTTCGGTCCATCCGGTCGTCGTTCGCCATCCCGAGAGCGGACGCAAGCTGCTATTCGTAAACCGCGAGTTCACCAGCCACATCAACGAGGTGCCGGCGGCCGAAAGCCGCGGCGTGCTGGAGTTTCTCTACGAGCACCTCGCGCGGCCGCATTGGAGCATGCGCTTCCGCTGGACCGATCACTCGATCGCGTTCTGGGACAACCGATGCACCCAACATTATGCGATCTGGGACTACTGGCCGAATGTGCGCTCCGGCTATCGGATGTTCGTTAAGGGCACCGAGCGGCCAGTAGCTGCGTGAGCAAACCAAAACTCACACGATTCGTTTGGACTTGCTTCGCGTCTTAAGGATCTCATCTTGCGACTGCTCAACGAGCATCGCGTCATGACGATGGCCACCATCCGGCCTGATGGTTGGCCACAAGCGACCATGGTGGGTTATGTCAACGACGGCTTACTGGCCTGCACCCAGTTGGGATGACACCCGCCTAAGCTAACCCCGGATCGGCAGCAAATGCCTTCACCCAATTGCGCAGTTGCGTCGGGTGACCGTTGAGGTCTTGCGATGCCTGCGCGTAAGAGACTCCGCGGTCTCTGATCAGACGCACAGCCTCACGCTTGAACTCCCGCGCAAACTGTCGTCTCTCCGTGACTTACCTCCGGTCCCATATAAATACCTGGCGCGGTGTCTTCGGAACCGGGTGCAGGCCATCACCGTTCGTTTGGATTTGTACTACTTGCGCCTTTAACTTAGCCTCCGTAGAAAATGCTCATGCGTTCACTTTCCCTCGGTCCCCATTCACTGCCGAATCCGGTGCTGCTGGCGCCGATGTCCGGCGTCACCGATGCGCCGTTTCGGCGGCTGGCGGCGTCGCTCGGCGCCGGGTTGGTCGTGTCGGAAATGACGGCGTGCGCGGCGCTGGCTGGCGCCGGGCGGGCGGCACAGGCCCGCATGGCACGGCGGCGCATCGAGGATCATGGCGCGGGCCCGCACGTGGTGCAGATCGCCGGCTGCGAGGCACGCTGGATGGCGGAGAGCGCGCGCATCGCCGAAGACTCCGGCGCCGCCATCATCGACATCAACATGGGCTGTCCGGCACGGCACGTTACCGGCGGGCAGTCCGGCTCGGCGCTGATGCGCGATCTCGATCACGCGCTCACCTTGATCCAGGCGGTGGTCGGCGCGGTGCGCGTACCGGTGACTCTCAAGATGCGGCTCGGCTGGGACGATGCTTTGCGCAACGCCCCCGAACTGGCGCGGCGCGCGGAAGACGCCGGCGTGCGGTTGGTCACCGTGCACGGGCGCACCCGCTGCCAGTTCTACAAGGGCCGCGCCGACTGGGCTGCGGTGCGCGCGGTCAAGGACGCGGTGTCGATCCCGGTCGCGGTCAACGGCGACATCGAAGGTTTCGATGATGCCGATGCGGCACTCGGCGCGTCCGGCGCGGATGCTGTCATGGTCGGCCGCGGAGCGCAGGGGCGGCCTTGGTTTCCCGGCCAGCTTGCGCGTTATCTCGCGACAGGCGAGCGCGCATCACCGCCGCCGCTTGGCGAACAGCTCGCGCTCACGAGCGCGCTCTACGGTGAGATGCTCGGCCTCTACGGCATCGAACTGGGGCTGCGCCACGCGCGTAAACATCTCGGTTGGGCGCTCGCTACGGCGGCTTCATTCGCAGGCGCGTCTGATGCACTGCTTAAAGCTCATCGCGGCCGCGTGTTGACGGCGACCGATCCGGCAGCCGTGCTGCGTTTGCTCGCCGAGGGATTCGATGCGTTTGGTGAGGCCGCGCGCGAGTCTCAGCCCGACGCTTGCGCTCCAAGTCCCAAATAAATCTCGCGCACCTGCTCGTTGCGTTGCAGGTCTGACGCCTTGCCTTCGAGCGCGATGCGGCCGGTCTGCAGCACGTAGGCGTAGTCGGCGATGCCGAGCGCGAGCGGGATCGATTGCTCGGCGAGCAACAGCGTCAGACCCTGCCGGTGCAGTTCGGTCAGCGTGTCGTAGAGTGCATCGACCACAGCGGGCGCGAGCCCGAGGCTTGGCTCGTCGAGCATCAACAGGCGCGGCTCGCTCATCAGCGCGCGGCCGAGCGCCAGCATCTGCCGCTCGCCGCCCGACAGCGTGCCGGCCGCCTGCCGGCGCCGCTCGGCAAGCCGCGGGAACAGCGCATAGACGCGTGCGAACAGCGCATCGAGGCGCGAGCGATCGGCGAGCGCGGGTGGCGCCGAGCCGCAAATTCTGCTCGACCGTCTGCGTCACGAACAGACGCCAGCCTTCCGGCGACAGCGCCAGCCCTTTGCTGACAATCGCATAAGCCGGTTCGCCGAAAATCGTCTCGCCGCGCCATTCGATGCGGCCGCTGGCCGGCCGGATCAGCCCGGCGATGGCCGAAAGCGTCGTGGTCTTGCCGGCGCCGTTCGAGCCGAGCAGCGCCACGATCTGCCCGGCCTCGACCTGCAACGAAATATCGGCGACGCCGACCAGATCGCCGTAGCGCACCTCCAGATGCTCGACTTTCAGCTCAGGCATTTTAGCTCGCTCGATCTTCGCCTCAACTGGTCGTCCCCGCGAAAGCGGGGACCCATAACCACAGTTTCAGAAAACCTGCTCCAATCGTGATTATGGATTCCCGCTTTCGCGGGAATGACGCCTCGCGCCGCGCCCTAGATAAGCCTCGATCACCGCTTCGTCTTTGACCACCTGCTCGGGCGTGCCGCTGGCGATGACCTGGCCCTGATTGAACACCAGCACACGGCGCGTCAGCGTCATGATCACCTCCATGATGTGCTCGACGATGACGATGGTCACGCCGGTCTCGTGAATGCGCCGCACCAGCGTGATCGCTTCGCGCAGTTCGGTCGGCGTCAATCCGGCGAGCGCTTCGTCGAGCAAGAGTAGCCGCGGCTCGGTCGCGAGCACGCGAGCAATGCCGAGCCGCTTCCGTCCTGGCGTGCCGAGCGAGCGGCTCGGCTGCTCCGCCCGCAGCCCGGTCAGTTCGACGATGCGGCGGGCGTGATCGCGGGCGTCGCTGCGGTGCGGATGGCACAGGAACGCTCCGACCATGACGTTGTCGAGCACGCTCATATCCTCGAACGTCATCGGCACCTGAAAGGTGCGGCCGATGCCGGCGCGGGCGTGCGCTTCTGGCGTCGCGCGCGTCAGGTCGGCGCCGTCGAACAGGATGTGGCCAGAAGTCGGCAGCGTATCGCCGGCCAGGCAATTAAAGAATGTCGATTTGCCGGCGCCGTTCGGGCCGATCAGACCGACGATCTCGCCTTCCGCCACGGTCAGGTCGGCGCCGGCCACCGCCCAGAAGCTGCCGAATGCCTTGGCGACGTTGTGCGCCTCAAGCAGCATGAGCGCGCCTCCACAACAGCGGCGTCAAGCGACGCCACAAATCGTACAAACCGCCCGGCTCGAAGCGTGCGATCAAAACGATGACGCCGCCGTAGAGAATGAACGTCAGGCCCGAGCCGCTGCCGCCAAACCAGGTGTTGGCCGCGGTCTGCAGCGGAATCAGAATGAGCGCGCCGACAAGCGGGCCGAACAATGTGCCGGCGCCGCCGAGCGCGGCGACGATCACCATCTGCACCGAGACCAGAATGCCGAAACCGGAATCCGGATCGATGAATCCGGTCTTGGCGGCATAGAGCGAGCCCGCGGTCGAGGTGAAGGTCGCCGACAGCGCCAGCGCTTTCAGTTTGGTCAGCCGCACCGGCACGCCGAGACTGCGCGCGCCGCGTTCGCTCGCCTTGATGGCGCGCAGATAAAAGCCGAAGCGCCGCCGGCCGACTTCGAAGGTCACGAACAGTAACAGGCCGAGCACGGCGAGGAAGATGTAATAGTAGGGAAGGTCGCCGCGGAAGGTCAGGTCCCACCAGCCGCGGGCCACCGCGGGACCCTGCAGGCCGATGGCACCCGCCGACCAGCGCCCAGGTGCCGAAGAAGATGCGGATCAGCTCGGCGACCGCGATGGTAGCCATGCTGAAATAATGACCGCTAGCCGGAAAGTCGGCAGGCCGATGACGACCGCGAGCGCGACGCTCGCCACGATGCCGACCGGGATGGCGGCGAGCAGCGGCCAGCCCCACAGCGTGTAGCAAAGGAGCGGCGCATAGGCGCCGAGCCCGAAGAACATGCTATGGCCCACTGAAACCTGGCCCGCATAGCCGCCAACGATATTCCAGGCCGAGGCGGAAATCGCCGCCAGCAGAAACGCCACTCCGATGTCGCGATAAAACGCATCGGTAAACACCAGCGGGAACAGCAGCAGCGCGGCTGCCAGCAAACAAACAGCGGCGCGCGGCGATATCGGATGCTTCACGCTTTCCCCATCAGGCCCTGAGGCCGGAACCAGAGCAGCGCCACGAACAGGCCGTAAACGACGATGTCCTTATAAATGGCGCCGAGCCAATAGGCGGATATCGCCTGGATCAGGCCGATGATCAGCCCGGCATAGAGCGAGCCGAGCACGCTGCCGAAACCGCCGAGCGCCACGGTGACAAACGCGATCAGGCCGAACGTCTCGCCGACCGACGGCGACCACGGATAGGCCGTCGCCAGCAGCGCCCCGGCAATGCCGGCCGCACCGGCCGACAGACCCCAGGCCAGCGCTTGCATGCGATCCGGCCGAATGCCCATCAGCATCGCTGCGCCGCGATCCTCGGCCACGGCCAGGAGCCGGCTGCCGATGGTGGTGTGGGTGAGCAGCACGTGGAGCGCAATGGTCAGCACAATCGCCGTCACGCCGGCGACAAGTTGCGCGACAGGCAAATAAATGCCGTGGAAATCGAGTGTGCCGGACAGCGACGTCTGCGGCAGCGAAACGAAATTCGCCGAGAAAATAAAGAACGCGGAGTAGCGCAGCAGCAGCGCAAGCCCGAAGGTCGAAAGAATCTGCGACAGCATGGGGCCGCGCACCACATGGCGAATGAGCGCGAGATAAATCGCGACGCCCAATCCGAACAGCGCCAGGGCCGCGGCGGCGCCGAAGCCGACCGGACCGCCGCCAAGATGAAGGACGACCAACAGCGCCACGTACATGCCGAGCATGACGAATTCGCCGTGGGCGAAATTGATGAAATTCATCATGCCCCAGATCAGGGTGAGGCCCGACGAAAACAGCGCGTAGATGGACCCGAGCAGAAGCCCGCCGACGATCACCTGAACAAAAACCATCGCCCGTTCCGCGAAGCCGCGACCCATCCACCCGTCACACGGCCAGTGTGACATCGCCCGCCGGTTCTGGCCAGAGCCGGGCGCCGTTCGACTAATGCTGTATTTGCTGATCGTCGCGCCGCAGCGGCTCGCTCGGCGGCGGCTCCCAGTTCTGCGACTGTTCGAAGCGCTTGGCGTAGCGGTAATAGGTGCCTTCGAAATTGCCGAAGGCGATGACGAAGCCGGCCCAGCCGTCGATGAAGCCGCGCTTGAAAATATAATGTTTCAGAAATGCCCAGGCGCCGTGGCCGAGCGCGCCCGCCATCGACACCCGCTTGCCGGCGAGCTTCGGCGCGCCGAGCGACGAATAGCGGTCAGCCTTACGCAACACTTCGCTGAGATTGCGGAACGGAAACTGCCAGATCGCATTGTGCAGCGTGCCCACCGGTTTGCTGCTGAGCACCTCGTAGCCTTCGTGCACCGGCTCGAGCGTATAGCGCAGGCTGCCTTTGCGGAACAACTGCGGCTGGCGGAAATTCGGGTACCAGCCCGACCCGCGAATCCAGCGGCCCATCATGTAATTGCGGCGCGGCACGCGGTAGGCGTCATGCGCCGGCTCGCCCGCCAGCAGGCGCAGAATCTCGTCGCGCACCTCCTTGGTGCAACGTTCGTCGGAGTCGAGGCTGAATATCCAGTCGCTGTGGCAGGCCTCGACCGCGCGATTGCGCAAGTCGCCAAAGCCTTGGAACGGCACCTGTACGACCCGCGCACCGAGGCTCGCGGCAATCTCGGCGGTGCCATCGGTGCTGTTGGAATCGACGACGACGATCTCGTCGGCCCACAACACGCTCTCAACGGCGGCTTTGATCTTCGCCGCTTCGTTGAAGCAGATGATATAGGCCGAGATCGTCTGCATTCGGCTAGTGGTCCAGTTCTAACATTCACATCCCGCTTCGGCACGCTCTGATGCGATTGTCAAATCCCCCTATCAGTGCTTACGCCCGTTGCTTCCGGCACGAAAGGTAGGGGCGTACATGGCCGAGCACCTGCGCGGGCGAAATCCGCGCCATGCCGCCGCGCGCCGGCCCGCCGTCCGGCACGATCGGGTGGATGTATGTCGAATATTTCAGCACCGGTGTGCAGCCAAAAAAGCCGAACGCATCTGTGCCGGTGGCGGCCGCGAGATTGAGCGGGCCGGAATCGGTGCCGACAAAAAGATCGGCGTGGGCGAGCAGCGCGCTCGCCTCGATCAATTTCAAGCCGCAAGCGTTGACCGCGTTTGCGCCGGTCGTGGCTGCGATCAGTCCGTCGGCGCGCGCCTCCTGCGCAGGGCCGCCGATCAGAAAAATCGTACCGTCGGTGAGCCCGCGCAGGCCGCTCAGCAATTCCATCCAGCACTGATCCGGCCAATCCTTGTCCGGGTGCGATGCGCCGACTCCGAGGACCAGCCACGGCCGTGGCCAAGCGGCGAATTTTTCTCCGATCGCGCTGAGCGTTTCGTCCGGCAGGCGCAGAGCGGGCTCGGTCGAGGTGAACGGCACGCCCATATCGGCCATGAGCCTGACCAGCCACTCGATGGGAAAGTTGTGAAAATCGCTCTGCGGGATGCCGCTGTTGGTGATGAAACGGCGCTGACCGGTGAGCCCGACGCCGATGCGCTCGGGGATGCCAGCGAGGAAGGAGGCGAGCGCCGGACGAATGGTGCGGTCGAGGATCCAAATTTTGGAAAAGCGACATCGCCGCAGCAGTACCACCAGCTTGAACAGATTGATGCCGCGCCGCAGTTCCGAACCGGAATGCTCGAAATAGATGGTCTCGGCAACGGCCGGCTCCGCCGCAAGCAGTTCGTGCGCGCCGCTGGTCGGCGGCGCGAGGAAAGTCACCCGGCCGCCGGGCGATACGGCGGCAATGGCGCGGATGAACGGCAGGTGCCAGATGACATCGCCAATCCCGGGCTTGGGCTGAATGACCGCGTGCGGCGTCAAAGACCTGCTCATAGACCGCGCGTTCTCCACGCCCTAACCCGCCGACGATATGAATTTGGAGAGCTCCGCGGCGACGCGGGCGATCACGCCGTCCCAGTCGCCAAGCGTGGTCTGCCGGAACAGGCGTGCGGTTGGATACCAAGGACTTGCCTCTCCATTAAGCGTCCAGCGCCAGTCCGGCGCGAACGGGATCAGCACCCACAGCGGCCGGCCCATGGCGCCGGCAAGGTGCGCAACCGCGGTGTCGGCGGAGATGACAAGATCGGACAGCGCGATCATCGCGGCCGTGTCGGTGAAATTCTGCAAGTCGGCGCCGACATGCGTCACGCGCGTTTCCGCGGCGAGGCCCGGCGCATCTTCGGCGCGCACGTCGCGTTGAATGCTGATGAAGCGCGCGCCCTTGCCCTGAGCGCCCGCTGCCGACGGATTGGCGAACAGCGGCGCCAGCCGGGCGAACGCCAGCGAACGGTTGTGGTCGTTGTAGTGACTGGGATTGCCGGACCAGGCGATGGCGATGCGTGGGCGGCCCAGCGCGCCGATGCGCGCGGACCATTTCGCCAACGAGGCGTCATCGGCCGAAAGATATGGAATATGCGCCGGCACGCTGTCCGGCTCGGTGCGCAGCGCCAGCGGCAGGCTGCCGAGCGGACAATGCACGTCAAATGCCGGCGGCGCCTCGCCGCGGGCAATGACCGTAGCGCCACCGTCGAGCCGCGCCATCAGCGCGGTCAGTTCGGTCTGCACTTCGAGCACGATCTTGGCGCCGGTCCCGGCAAGGAGCGGCACGTAGCGCGCGAACTGAATGGTGTCGCCCAGGCCCTGCTCGGCGTGCAGCAGCACGGTCCTGCGCGCCAGCGAATAATCGCCGAGCCACAGCGGCCCTTTGCGGCTCTGCGGCGGCGGCATGCCGGTCCGGCGCCACCGCGCCTCATATTTCTCGAAGCCGTTCCGGTAGTCGCCAAGCGTCAACAGTGCCAGCGCCTCGCTGAACTGGATGTCGGGGTGATCCTTGCCCGCCGTCCGCGCTTTGCCATAGCTCGTCATCGCTTCATCGAGCCGGTTGAGCGCGGCGAGCGCGCGGCCGCGATGCAGCCACGCGCCGGCATGTTGGGGCGCGGAGGCGAGCGCGCGATCATGCGCCTCAATCGCTGCCGCGAAGCGGCCGAGTTCGTGCAGCGCCAGCCCGCGATTATAGTGTGCGCCCGGATGGCCGGGCATCGCCGCGAGCGCCGCGTCGAACTCGCTGACCGCCTGTTCGTGATGCCCGAGCGCCGCATGCGCAATGCCGCAATTGAGCCGTGCCTCGGCATGCTGCGGCGCGCGCGCCAACAGCTCCTGGAATTCCGCAAGCGCCGCCTCGGCGCGGCCAAGACTGAGCAGCACGTTGGCGTGCTGATTGAGAATGGCAAGGTTGTTGGCATCCAACGCTCGTGCCCTGTCGAGGCATTCGAGCGCCTCGTCATTGCGCTTGAGCGCATGCAGCGCCTGGCCGAGATTGGCCCAGCCGCCGGCCGCGCGGGGATTGATCTTCACTGCCGCGGAGAACAGACGGTGCGCCTCGCCCATGCGGCCGAGCTGCGCCTTGACGGTGCCGAGCAGATTGAGCGTCTCGAAGTGATCCGGAGCCACTTTGAGCACGCGCGTAAAAACCTTCTCGGCATCGCGCAGCTTGCCTTGGCGCTGCAGCGTCACCGCCTCGTGAAGCGCTTGATTGATGTCGAATGGTGCCGGCATGGTAGGCGTTACAAACGGTTGATGCGCACGATGCGGCGGGTCACGTCCGCCGGCGTTTCGGCATCGGCTTTGGTCTTGAGCGCCAGTGCCGTCCGCGCGGCCGGGCGCTCTAGACAGCGCGTCAGCCAACCCTTCAGGTTCGCCACCGCAGACAAATCCATGTCGACGGCGCGGCTGATCACGGCGGCGACGTTAAGATCGGCCACGGTGAATTCGCCGCCGAGCAGGTAAGGCTGCGTCGCCACGGCGGCATCCAGAATTCGGAACGGCGCGGCGAGCACCTTGAGCGCCTCGTCGCGCTTTCCTGCATCACGCTCGGCCGGCGGCAGCCGCACCGCATGGAGCGACCAGATATTGACGCCGCGATCGACCTCCGAAATCGCCCAGAAACTCCACTGCCAAGCTTTGGCCTCGTCCTGCAGTGCGGCGGGATAGAGCCCGCCGGGCGAGTGCTTCTTGGCGAGGTAGAGCGTGATGGCAAGCGACTCGAACAGCACGAAGCCGACGTCGGCGATGAACGGCAGCCGCCCGTTCGGGTTGATCGCCAAGAATTCGGGCGCACGGGCGCCGGCCTCGCCGATCTCGATCGGCAGGTGCTCGTAGGCAAGCCCAAGCTCCTCCGCCATCCACAGCGCGCGAAACGCGCGGGTGCGGGCGATGCCGTAAATTCGCAGAGAAGTCATGCTCCGGTCCCAGCTTTGAGTCGAGCATAGCCGACTATTGCGCCGGCGAGCCAGCGGCGGAGACACCGCTGTGTTGCACGCCCGCCTATTCGGCGGCGACCGCGGGCGTGGGTCGGACCACCAGGCGTTCGATTTCGTCGCGCCGATAGGGGAACAGCGCTGCTCCCAGCAGGACCAGCAGACTGCACAGCGACAAGACTTCGAGCAGAGCCGTGAAACCGCCATGCGCATGCATGAAGGCAACGAGCGGGATAGCCACGGCGCTCACGCCGAACGATAGCAGATAACGCACCGCATAGACGCGCGCTCGCCAATCGCCGTCGGCGTAGCGGGCGACCATGCCGTCATTGAACGTCACTTGGCCGAAGATGGTGAAAATCATCGCGACCGCAATGAACACCATGGGCCAGCCGGATGAGAAAGCCACCGCTGCGAGCAGCGGCGCCTGGAAGACCGCGATGGCGAGGAAACCGACCTTGAGCGGCTGGCGATCGATGATCCAGCCCATCACCAGTTGCGACATCGCGCCGACGACATAAACGATGCAAACCAGCACGCCGACGCCGAATGTCGAGCCGCCGAGCTGCGGCAACCGCTCATCGATCAGCTTCGGCAGCGCAACTGTCGTCGCGTTGAAGACAACGCCGCCGGCGAGCGTCACGAGAGCAAGAACAAGAAAAGCCCGCACCACCACCGCCCGCGGGAAATTCACGCGGCCAGCACTGCGCGCCTTGGTTTGGTTGGCCTCTGCGGGAACGAACGCGAGGTACAAGGCTCCGACCACGATCGCTCCCACTCCCAGCAGAATGAACGCATACCGCCAGCCGAGCCACTGGCTGATGCCACCGGTGACCAGGGCCGCAAAGGCAACGCCGAGATTGCCCCATACGCCATTGACGCCGATCTCGCGCCCGACCCGTTCGGCGTGACTGACCAGCATAGCTGTGCCGACAGGATGATAGATGGCCGCGAACAAACCGATCGCTGTGAGGCCGGCGGCAAGTTGCCCTGTCGTCTGTACAAAACCGGTTGCGAACGTCGCCGCTCCGATGCCTACAAAGAAAATCGCCATCATGTTGCGGCGACTCCAGCGATCTCCGAGCCAGCCGGCGGGAAACGAGCCTGCGCCGAACGCGATGAAGCCACCGAGCGCGAGCGCGATCAGTTCGCTGTACGGTTTGGCGAACGTCGACTGCATGCTCAAAACCGCGGTCGGAAAGATCAGCATGAACATGTGATCGATCATGTGACCGACGTTGATAAAACCGATGATGCGCCGCGAGGCTGTCATCGCGTTCTCCGCTGGACTCGTGCCCTCAAGGTCGGATATTTACGCTGTCCGAATTCACAAGTCCTGCCAGTTATCGTCGCTAAACGGACATGATCAAAAGCACCAATTCGGCCGATTATCAGCACACAAAGCGGCCCATTGCCGGGATGCCGAAGGACCTCAAGCACGGTTCCTTCATAGAGCCGCACCGGCATCGCCGCGCGCAGCTTGTGTGGGCGACCGAAGGGGTCATGACGGTCACTGCCGCCGAGACCGCGTGGATTGTCCCGCCGCAACGTGCGCTCTGGATTCCAGCAGGCATCGTCCATTCCATCCGCATGTCGGGCGCCGTCGCCATGAGGACGCTCTACGTCGAACCGGATGCTGCGCGCGCCCTGCCGAAGGAGTGCAAGATCGTTTTGATGACCGGGCTGCTGCGTGAGTTCGTCCTGGAGGCGGTGCGCACTCCGCTCGATGAAGATCGAAATGGAAGAATGAGCCATGTCGAGGCGCTGATCCTCGATGAGATTGGCACGCTCAGCGCCGAGACGCTCTCTCTCCCGATGCCGCGCGACAGGCGGCTGCGCGTGATCTGCGAAGCGCTTCTCAATGAGCCCGGCCGCCAGGAAACGCTGGAGCAATGGTCTGACAAGGCGGGCGCCAGCAGCCGGACGCTGGCGCGGTTATTCGCCGGCGAGCCGGCATGCGCTTCGTCGACTGGCGCCGTCAGGCGCGCTTGGCTGCGGCGCTGATCCGGTTGGCCGAGGGAGACGATGTGGCTTCGGTCGCGCGCGCTCTCGGTTACGCCAGCGCCAGCGCGTTTACGGCGATGTTCAGGCAGAGCCTGGGCAAGGCGCCGCGCGACTATTTCGGCGAGGCTGCCGCAGCGTAGCAGGCCTCCGCGCCGGCCCACATTGTCATTCCCCACGCAGAATCGTAACGTCCCCCGCCCACTTTTGAGGAACGGAAATGGAATTCGGAATTTTCTCCAACGGTTTTCGGCCGCACACCACGGCCGCGCAAACGTATGACGAAGATCTCGCGGAGATCATCCACGCCGACAAGCTCGGCTTCAAATACGCCTTTATCAGCGAGCACCACGGCGAGCCGGTCTATATCGACAAGATCGACACCCTGCCGGTGCCGGAATTGCTGATGTGCAAGGCGGCGGCACTGACCAAGCAGATCCGCATGGGCGCCGCGGTCAAGCTCATCCACTTGGCGCATCCTGTTGATACTGCCATCCAGACGGCGGTGACCGATCATGTGGTTGGCGGCGGCCGTTTCATTTTCGGCTTCGGCTCTGGATTCCCCAATCCGCTGTTCGCCGGCGAGCGCGGGCTGTCGCATGCCGACCGTCACGGCCGCATGCGCGAGTCACTCGATCTCATTCTTAAATGCTGGTCCGCGCCCGAGCCGTTCGACTGGGACGGCACATACTGGAAGGGCAAGAACATCGTCGCCACGCCGCGGCCATTCACCTTGCCGCACATGCCGATGGCGACCGCGACCGACACCGAGGAGACGATCGATCTTGCCGGCGCGCGCGGCTACACCCTGCTCCGCGCCCAGCTCGAACCACCCGGCTCGATCCGGCAGAAGGCGGATCGCTACGCCCGTGCCGCCAAGGCCGCCGGACGCGCGACGCCGCTCGCCAATGTCACGGTCGCGCGCTACGTCTATCTGGCCGACAGCCGCCGCGAGGCCATGGATGACCTGCGGCCCTCAATCACCTACGAACTCGGTTATCAGAAGGCCCGCGGGCTCATTCGCATCATCACTTCGAACTATGATCTCGGCATCAAGGGCGACGACGTCACCTTCGATCAGCTTGCCGACGCCGGCGTCTATTTCCTCGGCGATCCGGACAGCGTCGCCAAACAATTGCGCGCGTTCTACGAGGCGTCTGGCGGCTTCGGCACATTGTTGATCGTGACCGGCAAGAACTGGGCGACGCCGGAGAAAGTGTTCCGCTCGATGTCGCTGTTCTCCGAGCACGTCATGCCGAAGCTGTCGGGGCTCGTGCCGGTGCGCGATCCTGATATGGTGGCGGCGTAGGGTATGACTGTCATCATCCGCGCAGGCGGATGATCCAGTACGCGGTGACGGTGCGGTGATGGAAAAGCGTCTCGCGAGGTGATTACTGGATGCTCCGCCTGCGCGGAGCATGACAAACTTGAGGACAGCGCGCAGTACGGGAGCAAACTCATGCGCCTCGGAATATTCATGATGCCGGTGCATCCGCCGGCGCGCTCGTTCACCGACACGCTGGCCGAGGACGAGGAGAAGGCGCTGTATGCCGACGCGCTCGGCTTTGACGAAATGTGGCTCGGCGAGCATTTTTCCGCGACCACCGAGCCGATTCCGTCGCCGCTGATGTTCATGGCGAGCCTCGTGCCGCGCACCAAAAACCTGAAATTCGGCACCGGGGTGATCTGCCTGCCGAACCATGATCCGGTCGTTGTCGCCGCCGAAGTCGCGCAGTTCGATCACATGAGCCGCGGCCGCTTCATGTTTGGGATCGGTCCGGGAGGCTTGCTCTCAGACTTCGAACTGTTCGGTAATGCCGACCGCAGCGTGCGCGGCCGGCGAGCGATGGAAGCGATCGCGACCATCGAGCGCATCTGGTCGCAGGATCCGCCCTACGACCTACCCGGAGAATTTCGCGCCGTGAAGATCAAGGACGCGATCATCCCGCATCTCGGCATCGGCACTATGCCGAAGCCGTTCCAGAAGCCGGGTCCGCCCATCACCATGTCGGTGTCGAGCCGCAACTCGGCGACGGCCCGCGTCGCCGGTCAGCGCGGCTGGGCGATTCTGTCCGGCAACAACGTTCCGGCCAATGCGGTGGCGACCCATTGGCAGACCTACAGCAAAGCCTGCGCCGAAGCGGGCAAACCTGCGCGTGGCGAAAACTGGCGCGTAGCGCGCAACGTCATGGTGGCGGACAGTGACGCCGAGGCGCACGATCGCGTTTTCGCCGCGGCGGGCTCGAACCGCTATTTCTACACCTACATGCGCGAAGTGTTGTCGCGAGTCGGTATTCTCTCGGTGATGAAGCCCGACCCGGATATGCCGGACGACGACGCCACAGTCGAAGTCATCACCGAGGGCTGCATGCTGTTCGGCTCGCCGAAAACGTTTCTCAACAAGCTCGTCGCCTTCCGCGATGAAGTCGGCCCGTTCGGCACGCTGCTCATGACCGGCCTCGACTGGAGCGGCCCCAACCGCGACTGGGAGCGCACCTCGATGCGGCTGTTGGCGCAGGAAGTGTTTCCGAAATTCCGCCAGCACGCCATGGCGCGGGCGGCGGAGTGATCTGCGGCCGTCATCGCCGGACTTGTTCAAGACGTGGATGCCCGCGACAAGCGCGGGCATGACGCAATTAAGGTCACCGCTAGGCCTGCACTCGCTGGGGATCAAACAATGAAAACGCCTCTCATTGTCATTGGTGTTATTCTGCTTTTGTCGGGCCTTGTCTTCATGGGCCAGGGCTCCCGCTACTTTCCCTATCCGGCCGAAAGCTTCATGGTCGGCGCCTCGCAATGGATCTACTACGGCGGCGGGATTGCGCTGGTCGGATTGGTGCTTCTCGTCGTCGCCTGGCGCTTGTGAAGTCCTGATCAGCCAGCGAACCCGCCGCTATTGAGGAATATCTGCTCTTCGGGCGTCGAGGCGCGGCCGAGCAAGACGTTACGATGCGGGAAGCGGCCAAACCGCCGGATGATGTCGGCGTGGAGCTTTGCCCATTTCAGAAAATCGGCGTCGCCGGTCGCACCGATCAGCGCGACCGCGCGCTCCTGGTCCGCCAGCGCTTCGGAATGTTCGAACGGAAGGTAGAAGAAAATCCGCTGCGGCATGGCGACTTGGCGATCGAGGCTTTTGGCGATCGCTCGTTCGGACGCAGCGTGAGCAAGGCGGTCTGTCGCGAAGGATCGCGCGTTGCCGCGGAACATGTTGCGCGGAAACTGGTCGAGTACGATGACGAGCGCGAGCGCACTTTGGGGTTGGGCCTCCCAGGCCGTCAGCAAACCGGCTGCGGCTTCTTTGTAGGTCGCCGCAAACCGCTCACGGATCGCCGCATCGAACGCCTCATCATGCTCGAACCAGCGCTCGCGGCCGGCGGCAAGCCAGAAGGCAAGAACATCTTCGGCCGTCTGTCGCGCCGATGCGGCGTGGTCGCTCATGTCAATTCGGAACCGATCTTAAAAATTCTGCAGCATCGCGTCGCGGAAAAACTTCGGCAGCTCGGCGATGTCGCCCGAACCGTAATCGCCGTCGACCGCAGCCGACAGCGACGCCAAGGTGCCCGCCGAGAGCGGCATCGGCACTCCGGTGAGCGCGCCGGTCGCGACCGCCGACATGATGTCCTTGCGCAGGGTACGAATGTCGAGCGTCATGTCGCCTGCTTCGCCCTTGAGCACACCGGTCTTGGCCTTGAGCCAGCCAGTCGCTGTGGCGCTTTCGGACAGCGCGTCGAGCATCGCATCGAGCGCGAGCCCCTGCTTGGCACCGAGCGCGAGCAACTCCGCGATCGCCTGCACATAGGCGCCGAGCCCGACATTGGCGGCAAGCTTCATAGCATAGCCGGCGCCATGCGGCCCCATATGCAGAATGCGGCGCGTCAGCTTTTCCAGCACCGCGCGCCCGCGCGCCAGATCTTCGGCGCGGCCGCCCACCATGGCGAACAGTGTTCCGGCGCGCACTTGCGGAATCGTGCCGAGCACCGGCGCCTCGATCAAGCGCGCGCCCTTGGCCTCGACCTGCGGCGCCAGCTCGCGGGCGGTCATCGGCTGCAACGTGCTCATCTCGATGAACAGCTTGCCGCCGACATCCCCCGAAAGAAACCCGTCAGTGCCGGTGAAAATCCGCCGCGCGCCGTTGTCCTCGGTGATGCTGGAAATCACGGTCTCGGACGCGGCGGCGACTTCGCGCGGGCTGGCGGCGATGCGCAGGCCCTCGGCGGCGAGCTTGCGGTTCGCTTCGGCGCTCTGATCCCAGCCGATCACTTCAAAGCCCTGGCCGCGCAGGCGCTCCGACATCGCCCCGCCCATTCGCCCGAGACCCACAATCCCGACAATCATGCCCCGCTCCCGATCCGTGCCAACCGGGACGATACTAGGCCATCGGTCTGGCAGGCGCGACAAGCGGCCGCCGGCGCCGGCCGCGCCGCGGGTCAGTAGCGCACGTGCTGCAGCTTCTCCGGGTTGCGTACGATGTAGATCGCGACGATATGGCCGTCGCGGTGCTCGAACGCCATCGTGTCGATCGAGCCGTCGTCTTCGTGCAGCACGAATCCCGCCATGCCGTTGACCGTGGCGGGACGTGCCGAAAGTGTGGCCAGCGCCGTATTCTTGCGGGCAATGCCTTGGAAGAAGCGCTTGATCCTGTCGGCGCCGTAGATCGGCTTGAGCGCGGCGGCGCGCTTGCCGCCGCCATCGGAGTAAAGCACGGCGTCTTCGGCCAGGAGGCGCGTCAGCGCCTCTGGATTTGCGGAGGAGATGGCAGCCTGAAACGCGGTGGCAAGGCGGCGGCCCTCTTCGAGCGACGGCGAAAACCGCGGCCGCCCATCCTCAATGTGCGTGCGCGCGCGGGCTGCGAGCTGCCGGCAGGCCGCCTCGCCGCGACCGAGCGCGCGCGCCACTTCGGCGAAGTCGAGACCGAATACGTCGTGCAGGAGGAAGCTCGCGCGTTCGAGCGGCGACAGCCGCTCCAGCACCAGCATCAGGGCGACCGAAATGTCGTGCGCCAGATCGCCGGCCGAACCGTCATCGAAGCTTTCATCGACCACCGGCTCGGGCAGCCATTGTCCGACATAGATTTCGCGCCGCGCTTGTGCCGATTTCATCCTGTCGAGGCAGAGCCGCGCCACTACGGTGCCGAGATATCGCCGCGGCTCCTCGACCGCTGCGCGATCCGTCGTATGCCAACGCAGGTAGGCGTCCTGCACCACGTCTTCGGCCTCGGCACGCGAGCCGAGCATGCGATAGGCGAGCCCCGTCAGCGCATGGCGATGCGCCTCGAAGGCCGCGACGTCTTGGTCCAGGATCGCGCTCATGCCGCCTTGATTTCTGCGGCTTGCGACATTGCGCGCAACACCGGCCGCGCTTCGCCGCCGACGGTGACGCGCCGGCACGCCTGGCCGTGACCGAGCGCATATTTCAGCGTCGGAAACGACCGCCCCGCCACCATGGCGAAGGCAAGCGAGATTAGGCCGCGCTGGCCGAACTGGCGCACCACTTCCTCGCGCAGATCGTCGGCCTGCGGCGCGTGCTTCAGCGTCGCCTCGGTGAAGCGCGCGGCGAGCGCCACCTCGTAGGGCATGGCCGCGTAGTCGCGCGTCACCACCGCGCGCAGGATTTCGGGATCGACGCCTTCGCGCTCTGCCATATCGATGCCGAGCTGCGTGCATGGCCCGCAGTCCTCCGCCATGACGGCCACGATCCCGGCGGCGCACCACGCCGCCGGCGGGACATCCTTGCGGTACTTGGTCAGGCCTTGGACCTTGCCGAATGTCAGCACAGCGCGCGGGTCGGCCTCGATCATCTGGCGCAGATAGCTTGCGTCATAGTTCCAGGTGCGCTCGAACGCGCCGATCTGCCGCCGCAGGAACCATTTGAGCATGACACTGCTCCCATTTGCGATTTGCGCGATAGCACGGCAGGGCCCGAATCGTGGCCGATCCGCCGGCATCGCCTCTTGCGCCTAAGACGAGGCAGCCCGGGCGCGTGTGACATGCAGACCGCTCAGAGACAGATATTCTTGGAACCCGACCCTGACAGAGGGGCGGCGGGGACGAGCCTAAGCGAGCGCGTCCGCCACCGCCTTCCCGCAATTGGCGGTATTGGCCGGACCACCGAGATCGCGGGTGCGTAACTTCGGCTCGGCCAGTACGCGCTCGATCGCCTTGACGATCGCGGCCGAAGCATCGGCCTCGCCGAGATGTTCCAGCATCATTGCGCCCGACCAGATCTGGCCGATCGGATTGGCAATACCCTGCCCGGCGATGTCGGGCGCCGAGCCATGCACGGGCTCGAACAGCGACGGAAACCGCCGCTCCGGATCGATATTGCCGGACGGCGCGATGCCGATGGTGCCGGTGCAGGCCGGGCCGAGATCGGAGAGAATGTCGCCGAACAGGTTCGAGCCGACCACGACATTGAACTTGTCGGGCCGGAGCACGAACAGCGCGGTGAGGATGTCGATGTGATACTTGTCCCATTTCACGTCGGGAAAATTCTTCGACACCGCTTCGACGCGCTCGTCCCAGTACGGCATTGTGATGGCGATGCCGTTCGACTTGGTGGCCGAGGTGAGATGCTTTTTCGGCGTCTTGCGCGCCAGCTCGAAGGCGAATTTGAGCACGCGGTCGACGCCGGTGCGCGACATCACGGTTTCCTGCACCACCACTTCGCGCTCGGTGCCGGCGAACATGCGGCCGCCGATGGCGGAGTATTCGCCTTCGGTGTTTTCACGCACCACCCAGAAGTCGATGTCGCCGGGCTTCCGCCCCGCAAGCGGCGACGGCACGCCGGGCATCAGCCGCACCGGGCGCAAATTCACATACTGATCGAACTCGCGGCGGAACTGGATCAGCGAGCCCCACAACGAAATGTGGTCGGGGATTTTCGCCGGCCAGCCGACCGCGCCGAAATAGATCGCATCGTGGCGACCGATCTTGTCCTTCCAGTCCTCCGGCATCATGCGCTCGTGCTTGGCGTAGTAGTCGTACGACGCGAAATCGAAATGATCCTGGCGCAGTTCGAAGCCGAATTTCTTGGCCGCCGCTTCCAGCACGCGGACGCCCTCAGGCACCACCTCCTTGCCAATACCGTCGCCGGGGATGACGGCAATGCTGTAGACTCGGTTGGTAGGCATCGGGGCGTTCCTCTTTGCTTTTTGCGGACGTTGGCTTCGGACGAGCTTATCGTCCATCCTTCCACAGTGACTCCAGCCGGTGCCGGAATGCTTTCGGGCGCTCGGCGAACAGCCGCCGCGCGATCCGCGAGGCGCGATGGGTCAGCTGTAGCCGCCGTTCGCCGCAGGCCGGCGTCAACCGCGCGCGCCAATGCGCCAGCGGCTGATGCGGCGCGGTGAGCCGCTCCAACACCGCGAGATCCTGGCATTTACCGAGCCGGTCGCGCAGCCGCTCTGCTTCCTTGGTCCACATCTTGCCGAAGCGCGGCCACAGCGGCTGGACCAACTCCATCTGATAGCGGTGGTTGACCACGCGCTGCCGGAACGCGTGCAGCTCCGCATCGCTCGCCAGCGACCAGTCGGACGGCATGCGGCGCCGCGCGCCGCGATAGCCGACCGTGAGCTGTGCTGCGACGGCGGAAAAATCGAACGGATCAAGCGGCCATGCCTCGACCGCTGCCACCGCGCCGTCGATCCAGCCGATGATCGTCGCCTGCAAGTCGGGGGTGAGCACGGCGCGCTCCTCGCTGCCGCGCAGGTCCTCGATGCGAGCCCGGATCGTCGCCTGCGTGCGCTCGGACAGCACCAGGCCGCGCTTGAGCACGTCATTAAAGGCGTTGAGCGCCGCCTGGCTGTCGCGCGCCTGGGCGAGCGAGCGGGCGTGATCGCGCGCCTCGATGCGCCAGCGCTCGGCTTCCGGGATGAACGGCGCCAAAAGCCGCATCAGCGAGCGCCATTCCTTCATGGCGCGGCGGAATTCGTGCACGGCGTCCTGGCTAGACAGCTCCGGATCGGTCATCACCGCCCGCGCGCCCGCGAGCGTGTGCTCGGCAATGGCGCGCACCGCGGGTCCGATCGCTGCCTTTGGCTGGAGGGCGGGTTTCTTGCCCATTTTCGGTCTTACCGGGCCGTGCTGCATGGCAATTGCTGGGCGAGAATGACAATGGCGTGGGAGGTGTATGACAGTATGGCGAATTATCCGCCGCGGCGCACTTCCCTTATCCGGGGCCGCTTGCTACATGCATCCCGACACTTTTGCCCTTTGACGCGGGGTGGAGCAGCCCGGTAGCTCGTCAGGCTCATAACCTGAAGGTCGTAGGTTCAAATCCTACCCCCGCAACCAAATTCCGCCGCCAAGTCAAAGACTTAGTCGGCCGTGAAATAAAGGCCTATGCGGCTGATCGCGAGTTGATTTTCGGCAGCGAAGCTGGTTTGAAGATTGCAGGATCCCGGAGCGCGACGCCGCGCCCGAGGTTGAGTGCATCGGCAAAGGCAAAGCCAGCGCGCCTTACGAGTTCGGCGTCAAAGCCTCGATCACCACGACCAATGCCCGCGCCCCTGGCGGCGTGTTCGTGGTGCACGCCACCGCGCTGGCCGGCAATCCGCATGACGGTCACACGCTCGGCGCCATGATCGTCGCCACTGAACAGTTCACCGGCCATGCCATCGAGTGCGCCTGTGTGGATAAGGGCTATCGCAGTCACAAAACCGATAGCCACACCGCGTCTTCATCTACGGCTAGAGCGCTTCCCGATTACGTTGAATCGGGAAGCGCTCTAGTTTTATAGATTTGGTCGCATTTTCTTCGGAAAACCGGCGTCCACTTTTCCGGAAAATGCTCTAAAAGCGCCGCGTGTTCGGCAGTCCCGCCAATCAAAAGGCTTGACGGGCGGGAACTTCAACTTTACGTCGCAGGCAGGATCGGATGCGGCGGCGGCCCGCGCGTGAGGCGTCTCGCGGAGCGCTCCCGATGCCTAACTTTGCCGGCCATTGCAGTTCGTTTGGGTGCGACCCGCACAGCGGATCAGTGTCGATTCGCCATGCGCCGGCCGTGCGCCTGACGGCGTCACCCGTGCATTTTTCCCACCAACGAGCCTGGAACGATGACTAATTCTGCCCTGCACACACAACTCGACACACTTTACGCGGCCTTCAAGCGCGGCCAGATCGATTTCGTGCTCAATTCCCTCGACGACGATATCGAATTCATCAGCAACGCACCGATCGAGATATTCCCATTCCTTGGCCATCGCCGCGGCAAGCCTGCCGTCGCCGAAGCGATCAAGGGCGCCCATGAGGAATTTGACATCCTGAGCTACGAGCCGGTTTCCGCGCTGGTCGAGGCCGAACAGGCCGCCGTGATGCTGTTCGCGCGCGGCGTCAGCCGAAAGACCGGGCGTTCGCTGCAGCTTGCCGTCGCCCATTTTCTGAAATTCCGCAACGACAAGATCGTCGAGCTGCGCGAATTCATGGATTCGTTCAGCGCCGCCGAGCAAATGCTCGGCCATTCGCTGGATCTCGGCGGCGACTATTATTTGGTCTGATGCGGCACCCACCGGCCTCTTCGCCGCTGCGCGAGCGAGCAGCACGCGGCGCAGTCGTCCGGCCAGCAACGCCCGATCGCGATCCTCATCTCGGCGCCGAAATCGCCCGATCGGGAATGATTCCACTGAAAATCTGTGCGCGTGTATTTGTGAAAGCAGGCGTCGCCGGGCGACAGCTTCGCCAGTTCATCTGGACAGTCCGGATTCTGATAGCTCGCTGTTCCGGCCTGTCTGCCGGTCGGCCATCCGGCCCGTATGTGGCAGTTGTTGCAGTCGGTGCCCACCGGATGGATCACCAGTTCGATGTAAGGATTGGTTGCGACCGGCAGCTGGTCCTTCCGCACCGCGTCCGGAATGCCGTAGGCGTCGACCAGCAGATAATGCTGCCAGGGTCCCTTGGCCTGCGGCAGGCTGGGACGATCTTGCGAATACGGACCGGCATTCGGCACGTCCGACCACCAGGCGCTTTGCAACGCCCAGCTCGGGATTTCTCTGGTGTTGATGTGCATCGCCACCGTCACCAGATAATCGCCCGGACCAAACGGCTGGGCATAGGCCCAATAGCTCGCGGCATTGAGAATCGCCTTGTCGGCTTCGTTAAAGCTCTGCCAATCCTCCTTCGTCACCTGATGATGGTAGAAGTCATTCAAGCCATAAACCGTCGCCGATGCGGTCACAGTCGGCCAGGGCGCGGTCTTGTCGGGCCTGAGCACACCGTAGAGATAACTCACCGTCGCTTTCTTGCCGGCCAATTTGCCGCTCGGATCGACGGCGACCAGATCGGGCCACGTCTCGTATCCGGCATAGCCGGGATAATTGCCGCCATGATAGTTGTGCCAAACCGGAATCGCTGTGAGGCTGCCGGCCTTGACCGGCCAGAACATGTGTTTGGTGACGATGTAGCGCGCCGGCAGCGCGAGGTCCTTGCTGCCCGTGATATTGTGCCACTCATCAAGCGTGACCTGTTCGTAGGCCTGCTCGTCGCGGATCCAGTCAAATCCCTCCTGGCTGAGCGACTCGGTCGCGATCATGATGTCGCCGTTGAACTGAAAATGCGCGCCATCGCAGATATTGTTCGAACCGCACGCCGATGTGGCGTGCGGGTAGGCGGCGATAACCGGCGCCGGAATCGGATAATACGACAAGTCCTTCACATTGACGGGGATCGCGTTGGCGCCGGGCTCCCCGGCGCGGATGCCGGCGTTGAGCAGGATAAGAGACTTTGTCGGCGCGGCTTGAGCGCTCGACAAACAAGGCTCCCTGTGCGCCCGTTGACGGCGGTGGGGCAAAGGCAGCCGTGGTGTTGGGCCACGTGAACCAGATTGGCCACTGGCCATTGGCGTCGGGCGGCATGATGCCCGCCCACAACTTCCAGCCATGGACGCGGACGGTGTGGTGGTCGTCATGCGCGACCGCCTGCTGCAGTGCGCGGATTTCGGCCGGATCCATGTAGCCATAGCCGGAAGGAAACGGCTGATATTGCGGTGCCGCATTGGCGCCCGCCGCGGCGAAAACCAGCAACAACGTCGGAACCACAACGATAGATGCGCGTGCCATGCGAACCCCCTTGCGATCTATCACTCTCAAGAGACGGCCGGACGAATTCTACCTATAAATGTATTTCTAAAGAATACAATCTTATGTCGCATCACTTCTGTACTTCTGTGTGCCTTTGTTCTGCAATCCCCGGCATGCGAAACGCGCGGCGCGCGACGCTTTGCTACATTGCGCGGCGCGGTACGCGGCCGTCCGTTTGCATGGCCGCTGCTGGCCCGCGACTTGCGAGGAGCGGCGCGGCCAAAGGCCGGTACGTTGCTTCGGCCGCCGAGAAGGAGAACCCGGAATGAATTGCCTGGGACGCATCGTCCGCATCGCCGAATTTGGGCTTTGTCTCGCCATCGCCTGCGCCGCCGCGCCAAATGCGCGCGCTGCCGGCTATCCGTCGCGGCCCATTCATCTCGTCATCTCGTATCAGCCCGGCGGCATCGTCGACTTCACCGGCCGCGTCTTGGCGCAGCAGCTCGGTCCGGTGCTCGGCCAATCGATCGTCGTCGACAACCGCCCGGGCGCCGGCGGTATCGTCGGCGTCGACAGCGTCGCGCATGCGGCGCCGGACGGCTACGACCTGGTCCTGATCGATCCGTCGATCGTCACCAATCCGGTGCTGCACAAGAAGATGCCGTTCGACGTGTTCAAGGATCTGGCGCCGATCTCGCTGGTCGGCTCGTCGCCCGATGTGCTGGTGGTGGGCCCGCAACTTAAGATCGACAGCTTTGCGGCGCTGGTCGCTTACGGCAAGGCCAATCCGGGCAAGCTCAACTTCGCCTCGCCCGGCATCGGCACCACCGGCCATCTGACCGGCGAGATGTTCAAACAGCGGCTTCACATCGACGCCACCCACGTGCCTTACAAGGGCGCCGGTCCGGCGTTGATCGATGTCATGAGCGGCAAGGTGCAGATGCTGTTTTCCAGCGTCCCTGGCGCGCTCCCGTTCACGCAGAAGGGCAGCCTCGTTCCGCTCGCCACCACCGGCCACGTCCGCTCGCCGGTCTATCCGAATCTGCCCACGGTCGAAGAAGAAGGCCTGCCCGGCTTCGTCGCCGACACCTGGCTGTGCCTGTTCGCGCCGGCCGGCACGCCGCCCGACGTCATCGCGACGCTCAACGGCGCGGTCGCCAAGGCGGTGCAGACGCAGGCGCTGAAAACCGCCTTCGCCAAATTCGGCGTCGAACCGCGAACCAGCAGCGTTCCGCAGACGGCCGCCTTCATCAAGGACGAATACGGCAAGTGGAAGAAGGTGATTACCGACAGCCATATCTCGCTGGAGTGACGACTTCCCGCTGTTCAAATGGCAGCGCGCTCGTCGGCCGAAAGCACACGCGGCGATGAAATCGGTGCGCCTGTGTGTTCATCGAACAACGGATTCGGCCGCGCCAACCCGCGTGTCCACCAGCCGAGGATCTTCGAAGCGCGGCGCAAGAACAGTCCAGGCGTCGGCCGCGGCGGCGCGTCCCGCGGCAACGGCGCGATGGAAGAGCGTTCGTAGATGCGGCACAGCGGCGGGCCAAGAAGCTCGTCACGGGTGCGACCGAGCGCATCGTGGTCCATGCACGAATGGATCAGGGCGACAACCGGGAAACGCGGAGTCGACGCCGTGTTGGCAATCGGCGTGCGGCAGCAATCGGCGTACCAGCGCAAGACCTTGCCGGAGAACGTCAGGCAACGCAGCACGTCCGTGTCGGCGGTGAGCGCAACTCGGCATGCTGGCATCTGGAAAATGTCGGTGCCACCCGCGGGGTCCAGGACATCCGGCCGCTCGAGGAAGCGCGCGAACGCCTGACAATCCTTGCAGTAGCAGACGAAGCGCAAGCCGGAGGATGACGAAATCCCATGCGCGACGCCGTGCACTCGACCACAACGGCACCGCAAATGAACGTCGAAAGGCGGGCGCGCGATTTCTTGCTCCATCTACTGGTCGCCTACGCGCCGCGCCGGAAAATCAAGCTGAGATTATTGGCCGGCATCGGCACGGTTTCGGCCAGCGCAAGGCCGTGCCGCTCGGCGAGCGCCGCGACGTCGTCAAGGTCGCGAATGCCCCAGGCTGGATTCTGCGTCCGCAGCCGCTCGTCGAATGCCTGATTGGTCGGCGCCGTGTGCCGGCCGCCGATCTTGTAGGGGCCGTAGAGATAAAGGAGGCCGCCGGCCGGCAGGACGCGCGCGGCGCCGGCGATCAGGCCCTCGCACGCCGCCCACGGCGCGATGTGGATCATGTTGCAGCACATCACC
>CAVSPX010000013.1:0-245000 GCA_963729965.1 uncultured Alphaproteobacteria bacterium | reverse complement strand
TCTAAGCCAACCTCCTGGTTGTTTTGGGATTCCCACATCCTTCCACACTTAGCCACGAATTAGGGGCCTTAGCTGTTGGTCAGGGTTTTTTCCCTCTCCACGACGGACGTTAGCACCCGCCGTGTGTCTCCCGCGCAGTGCTTCCAGGTATTCGGAGTTTGGTTGGGTTTGGTAAGACGGTAAGTCCCCCTAGCCCATCCAGTGCTCTACCCCCTGGAGCATTCACGCGAGGCGCTACCTAAATAGCTTTCGCGGAGAACCAGCTATTTCCCAGTTTGATTAGCCTTTCACCCCTAGCCACAGCTCATCCGAGGCTTTTTCAACAGACACCGGTTCGGCCCTCCAGCAGGTGTTACCCTGCCTTCAGCCTGGCCATGGCTAGATCACTAGGTTTCGGGTCTAATCCGACGAACTGAACGCCCTATTCAGACTCGCTTTCGCTGCGCCTACGCCTATCGGCTTAAGCTTGCTCGTCAGATTAAGTCGCTGGCCCATTATACAAAAGGTACGTGGTCACCCAGGACGAACCTTGGGCTTCCACTGTTTGTAGGCATTCGGTTTCAGGTCTATTTCACTCCCCTCGTCGGGGTGCTTTTCACCTTTCCCTCACGGTACTTGTTCGCTATCGGTCGCTGAGGAGTACTTAGGCTTGGAGGGTGGTCCCCCCACGTTCAGACAGGATTGCACGTGTCCCGCCTTACTCAAGGACGATCCTTCGCATTACCCGTACGGGGCTGTCACCCTCTGCGGCACGCTTTTCCAAGCGCTTCCGGTTGTCTCTGGATCGTCACTGGCCTGGTCCGCTTTCGCTCGCCACTACTAGCGGAGTCTCGGTTGATGTCCTTTCCTCCGGGTACTGAGATGTTTCAGTTCCCCGGGTTAGCTTGAAACCTCCTATTTTATTCGGAAGCTCCATACCTTCTCTTGATACCAGAGATCAGAAATCAGCTTGCAGCGATCGGAAATTCCGATCGCCGATCACTGACCTCTGAACCCTGGTATCGAAGGTGGGTTTCCCCATTCGGAAATCCGCGGATCAAAGCTCCTTCGCAGCTCCCCACGGCTTATCGCAGCGTAGTACGTCCTTCATCGCCTCTCAGCGCCAAGGCATCCACCAAATGCCCTTAAGACACTTGATCGCTCTCATTATCAATGCCCACCCATCTCGGCGATGGCCCGCAACGATTTGCATCGCTGCGGCCGGACACTGATTAGAAAGACCAGCTTGCTTCATAAGATCGATCCAACGGCAAGGCGGTCAAGCTTTGCCGACATGAGCATTCCCGTGATTTCAGCCATGACAGACTTGCGTCGATGGAAATGCCTGGAGTAGCGCGCCGCCCGCGACCTTGCAGTCACGCGCAACGCTCGGATCGATCTCCTCTTCACGATGTCAGATAACAGGCGCGCCTCTCGACAAAGCCGAGAGCGCGCTGATTGAATTTCTCACGAACGAGCTATTTGCAGTCGGCAGCCGCCTGGTGGAGCCAGACGGGATCGAACCGACGACCTCCTGCTTGCAAAGCAGGCGCTCTCCCAACTGAGCTATGGCCCCCAACAGGGACCAGGGATCAGCGATCAGTAAGCAGCAGGCCGCGGTTCGCACGTCCGTGATTACTGTCGTCTGATGTGATATGGAAATGGTGGGCCTGGGAAGATTTGAACTTCCGACCTCACGCTTATCAAGCGCGCGCTCTAACCAGCTGAGCTACAAGCCCGGATCAGAAGACAGAGGACGGACGACGGAGAACAGATGACGCATCATCCGTCGTCTGTCGTCCGATGTCTGTTCTCTGAACAGCTCGTTCGCGAAGAAAGAGAAATGAAGACGGCGGCGTCCCGCAAACAGGCAAACCGATCCGAAAACCGATCTGCCCTGATGTTTCCAAGAGATCCGATAGAGACGCGTGAGGCGCCTCTGAAGGATCATCCTTAGAAAGGAGGTGATCCAGCCGCAGGTTCCCCTACGGCTACCTTGTTACGACTTCACCCCAGTCGCTGACCCTACCGTGGCCGGCTGCTTCCTTGCGGTTAGCGCACCGTCTTCAGGTAAAGCCAACTCCCATGGTGTGACGGGCGGTGTGTACAAGGCCCGGGAACGTATTCACCGCAGCGTGCTGATCTGCGATTACTAGCGATTCCAACTTCATGTGCTCGAGTTGCAGAGCACAATCCGAACTGAGACGGCTTTTTGAGATTTGCGCAGGGTTTCCCCATTGCGTCCCATTGTCACCGCCATTGTAGCACGTGTGTAGCCCAGCCCGTAAGGGCCATGAGGACTTGACGTCATCCCCACCTTCCTCGCGGCTTATCACCGGCAGTCCCCTTAGAGTGCCCAACTGAATGATGGCAACTAAGGGCGAGGGTTGCGCTCGTTGCGGGACTTAACCCAACATCTCACGACACGAGCTGACGACAGCCATGCAGCACCTGTGTTCCCGCCAGCCGAACTGAAGAGTTCCATCTCTGGTACTCATACGGGACATGTCAAGGGCTGGTAAGGTTCTTCGCGTTGCTTCGAATTGAACCACATGCTCCACCGCTTGTGCGGGCCCCCGTCAATTCCTTTGAGTTTTAATCTTGCGACCGTACTCCCCAGGCGGGATGCTTAATGCGTTAGCTGCGCCACTGACGAGTAAACCCGACAACGGCTAGCATCCATCGTTTACAGCGTGGACTACCAGGGTATCTAATCCTGTTTGCTCCCCACGCTTTCGCACCTCAGCGTCAGTACCGGGCCAGTGAGCCGCCTTCGCCACTGGTGTTCTTGCGAATATCTACGAATTTCACCTCTACACTCGCAGTTCCACTCACCTCTCCCGGACTCGAGCTTCTCAGTATCAAAGGCAGTTCTGGAGTTGAGCTCCAGGATTTCACCCCTGACTTAAAAAGCCGCCTACGTGCGCTTTACGCCCAGTGATTCCGAGCAACGCTAGCCCCCTTCGTATTACCGCGGCTGCTGGCACGAAGTTAGCCGGGGCTTCTTCTGCGGGTACCGTCATTATCTTCCCCGCCGAAAGGGCTTTACAACCCTAGGGCCTTCATCACCCACGCGGCATGGCTGGATCAGGCTTGCGCCCATTGTCCAATATTCCCCACTGCTGCCTCCCGTAGGAGTCTGGGCCGTGTCTCAGTCCCAGTGAGGCTGATCATCCTCTCAGACCAGCTACTGATCGTCGCCTTGGTGAGCCGTTACCTCACCAACTAGCTAATCAGACGCGGGCCGATCCTTCAGCGATAAATCTTTCTCCTTACGGACGTATCCGGTATTAGCCCAAGTTTCCCTGGGTTGTTCCGAACTGAAGGGCACGTTCCCACGTGTTACTCTCCCGTCTGCCGCTCCCCTTGCGGGGCGCTCGACTTGCATGTGTTAGGCCTGCCGCCAGCGTTCGCTCTGAGCCAGGATCAAACTCTCAAGTTGAAGAGAATTGATCTCGGCTGATCACAACGTTTGACGAGGTCCCACTTTAGTCTCTTGCGAAGCGTGAGCTTCGCAAGTGGTCCAAAGTGTTGACCTGAAACGTCGACCGCCGAAGTCTCTTCCATGGCCGCTCTCTTGCGGAAAAAGCCAAGCCTTTCGACCAAGCCTTCTCCGTTCGAGGAAGCGGCCCGCAAGGACTCCGCCGTCCACGTTTCTCTTTCTTCCGATTCACCTGTCAAACACCCCGGAACCTTGCGGCTCCGTCTCCGGCAAACGCCGGAGCCGCCGAAACCCCGCGCATCCGTCATGGCCACAAGATCATGGCCGGATGCTCGTTCACCGTAAACAGTGAGGGGCTTCGCAGACGCGCCATCGCGCCGAAGCAGGCGGCGCGTCGTGAGGACGTATATAGGCTTTGGGCGCCGGCATTGTCAACGGCCGCACCGCTAAAATGCGCGCTGTGAATTCGTCGATGAAGCGGCATTTTTTACCGGTTCGGCGGCAGCCAGACAATCGCCGGGCGCAGTGCAGCGGCTGGCCGCGATGAGGTTTTGGCGCAGCTTGCGCCGCACTGCGGCCACATTCCTCCGCCGTTCTTTGCACAATCGTGTCGGGGACGCCGCAATGCGGGGGAACGCCAGCGTCAGCTAATTTTTCGACCTCGACGGTCGGGTCGGTTGACCGGGCCGCCGCAGGGATCGTTCTGCGCCATTAGTCAAGGCGTCAATCGAGACTTGTCCGGGTGCCGGACTTGGTTACGAACTCGGAAAGCCGCGGGGTGCGGCGGACCGAGTGCGATTGCGACTGCGGGGGACGGTGGTCTTGGACCAAGCTAGGCTACGCGGCGCAAAACGGCGATCGGAGGCCGAGCCCATTCATCTCGGCAACGAGCCGCCGCTTTCGGCAGAGGGGGGCTCCGGCGCTCTCGTCGACCGGCGCAGGCTTTCGCTGCAATGGTTCAGCGGCACCATCCTGACGGGACTGTGCGGCGCTGCGCTCATGGGCGGCGCCGTTTTTGCTTCGCTGGACGGTGAAACCAATTTCGCTTCGGCGCCGGAGCGCGTCGAGACCGCCTTGCGCGGGGCGGTTGCCGGCATCGGCGGCCGCTTGAGCGGCATCCGCAAGACCGATCGCCTGCCCGCCATCACCGAACCGAGCATTGCCCGCCAGATCCTGCGCCTGCCCATCACCACACGGCTGCGCGATCGCGAACTGGTGCGCATGCGCCCCTATGTGCGCGTCTCCGGCAATCTTGTCGCTGTCGGTCTCGGAACTCTCCGCCAACATTCCCCCATTCAATCCGCAAAAGCTCCTCACCGAAGGCGTGGCGAGCGCCGACGATACGCCGGCGGCGGAACCGGACGCCGAGGTGTCCTTTGTCACCTGCGATTTCGCGCCGGTCGCCGCCAAAGGCCGGGTGACGCCTGCGGTCTGCGACATCAACTCGCTGTTGCCGAAGGTGAAGCCGTCGACGCTGCTACCGCTCGACGAGGTCGTCGCCCGCGTCCGCGATGTCGCGACTACCGCGGCGAATTCAACCTTGCTCGCCAGCGCCGACGCGCCGGCGACGAGCCTCAAGCTCAGTTATGCCGCCGAGGGCGACACCGATCCCTATATCGGCTTCGAGGCGCGCGTAGTGCCCGAGAACATTACGCTTTTGCCGAAAACGACGCTCGGCACCGACGATTGGAGCGAACGCGTCATCGTCGCGAAAAAAGGTGAGACAGTCGGATCGATTCTGCGCGAACTCGGCGCCGTGCCCGACGAGATCAAGCGGATCATCGCAGTGCTCGGACCGTCGGCTCGCGAGGGCGGATTGAAGGAGGGGCAGAAGCTGCGCGTGCTCACGACCCCCGCCGGGCTCGGACACATGCGGCCGCTGCGCGTCATCATCGCCGGCGACAGCAAGATCGAAGCCGCGGCGGCCCTCTCCGACCAGGGCACCTATGTCCCGGTCGATATCCGCAATATCGACGTCGCCGGGCCGGGAGAGGACGACAACAGCGACGATGACGGCAGCGGCGTGCGGCTCTATCAGAGCCTCTACGAGACGGCGCTACGCGATAACGTTCCCAACTCCGTGATCGAGGAGATCGTCCGCATCTATTCGTACGATGTCGACTTCCAGCGCAAGGTGCAGCCGGGAGATTCGCTCGACATGCTCTATGCGGACGACGAAACTGGCGATGGCAGGAACGAGGTGCGCTACGTTTCGCTGACGGTCGGCGGCGAGACCAAGAAATACTACCGCTATCAGACAACCGACGACGGCGCTTACGACTACTATGACGAGACCGGAAAGAGCGCGAAAAAGTTCCTGGTGCGCAAACCGGTCCCCATCGGCATCATGCGTTCCGGGTTCGGCGAGCGCAATCATCCGCTGCTGCACTACATGAAAATGCATACCGGCGTCGACTGGGCGGCACCCTTCGGCACACCGATCTTCGCCGCCGGCAACGGCACCATCGACGAGATCGGATTGAAGGGCGGCTATGGCAAATACGTACGCATCCGCCATGCCAACGGCTACCAGACCGCCTACGGCCACATGACCGCCTTCGCGCGCGGCCTCAACGTCGGCAGCCGTGTGCGCCAGGGCCAAATCATCGGCTTCGTCGGCTCGACCGGCCTTTCGACCGGCGCGCACGTGCATTACGAGATCCTGGTGAACGACCGCTTCGTCGATCCGATGCGCATCAAGCTGCCGCGCGGGCGCGTCCTTGACGGCGGTGCGCTGGCCCTGTTCGAGAAGAACCGCGAGCAGCTGGAGGCGCTGATGGCGCACGTGCCGATGGCGCACGTCGCCCAAGCCCGCTAGACTGTCATGTCGCCGCAAGTGTCAGCTAGATTGCGATTGGAGGGACCGTGCACAATGCAGCGGCTACCGAGGGTCGCGGATTCTTCGTGGTCGTCATCGAAACGATGACGGATGGGAGCTCGATGAGAGACATTGAAGATCGCGTGCGCTCGAGCCGGCTGTGGGCGCTTTTGACCTTCAAGTTCACCCGGCTCCTGTTTCCCGCCCGCCTGATCGCCGACCACGTCGGCATTTCAACCAGCATCGTCGAATTCTGGCTCACGCCGTGGCGGCGTACCGACGAACACCTGCCGCTGTCGCATATCGCCGAAGTTACGCACGCGCGCGGCTTTTTCTGGGACAGCATCAGCGTCGAGAGCTCGGGCGGCCTCAATCCGCTCGTCGTCACCGGGCTGCCCAAATCGCCGGCCCGCTATTTCGTCGAGCACGTCCGCGAGCGCATCAACGCCGCCGCCGTGATGCGGCCAGCCGCGCCACGGTGATTGCGTATTCCCGGTAAGGGAGTCCAGAGCTGCGTACCCGCTTTCGCGGGGACGCAGCTCTGGAAATTACGCCGCCGCCGCCACACCTCGCCGTTGAACTTGAGCCCCGCCTTGCCGGCCGTGATCACGACCGTCTCGCCGTCCTTGATGCGGCCGGAGAGGATCATTTCCGCCAACGGGTCCTGCACCGACTTCTGGATCACGCGCTTGAGCGGACGCGCGCCGTAGGCCGGGTCCCAGCCTTTTTCGGCGAGCCAATCCCGCGCGCTCGGCTCGAGCTTGATGTTGATCTTGCGCTCCTCGAGCAGCCGGGCGAGCCGCACCATCTGGATATCGACGATGCGCGCCATGTGCTCGCGCTTCTGCAGCCGGTGGAACAGGATGATCTCATCCACCCGGTTGAGGAATTCGGGCCGGAAACTCGCGCGCACGATCGCCATCACCTGATCGCGCACCGCCTCGGTGTCCTCGCCTTCCGGCTGGTTGACCAGAAGCTCGGCGCCGAGGTTCGAGGTCATGACAATCAAGGTGTTGCGGAAATCGACGGTGTGGCCCTGACCGTCGGTCAGGCGGCCGTCGTCGAGCACCTGCAACAGCACATTGAACACGTCCGGGTGCGCTTTCTCGATCTCGTCGAACAGCACCACCTGATAAGGCCGCCGCCGCACCGCTTCGGTGAGCGCGCCGCCTTCCTCGTAACCGACATAGCCGGGCGGCGCGCCGATCAGCCGCGCCACCGAATGCTTCTCCATGTATTCCGACATGTCGATGCGGATGAGCGCGTTCTCGTCGTCGAACAGGAATTCGGCGAGCGCCTTGGTCAGCTCGGTCTTGCCGACGCCGGTCGGCCCCAGGAACATGAACGAGCCGATCGGGCGGTTCGGATCCTGCAGGCCGGCGCGCGCGCGCCGGACCGCCGTCGACACCGCCTTGACCGCTTCGGCCTGGCCGACCACGCGCTTGCCGATCTGCTCCTCCATGCGCAGGAGCTTTTCCTTCTCGCCTTCCAGCATGCGGTCGACCGGAATGCCGGTCCAGCGCGACACCACCTGGGCGATGTGGTTGGCGGTGACCGCCTCCTCGACCATCGCGCCCCTGCCCTCGCCGGCTTCCATCGCCTTGAGCTTTTTCTCGATCTCCGGAATCGGCCGTAGGAAATCTCGCCGGCGCGCTGGTACTCGCCGCGGCGCTGGGCGTTGGCGAGCTCGACGCGGCATTGGTCGAGCTCGTTCTTGAGCTTCTGCGCGCCGAGAAAGCTTTTCCTTCTCGGACTTCCAGCGCGCCGTCAGGTCGGCGGACTTCTCCTAGCCCAGCGAGTCTTTCTCGAGCCGCTTGAGGCGCTCTTTCGAGCCTGGATCGCTCTCCTTCTTCAACGCCTCCTGCTCGATCTTGAGCCGGATGATCTCGCGATCGAGATGTCCAGCTCCTCGGGCTTGGAATCGACCTGCATCTTCAGCCGTGCCGCCGCCTCGTCGACCAGGTCGATCGCCTTGTCGGGCAGGAAGCGGTCGGTGATGTAACGGTGCGACAGCGTCGCGGCCGCCACCAGCGCGCCGTCGGTGATGCGCACGCCGTGATGCGCCTCGTATTTGTCCTTGAGCCCGCGCAGGATCGAGATGGTGTCCTCGACGCTCGGCTCGTCGACAAAGATCGGCTGGAAGCGGCGCGCCAGCGCGGCGTCCTTCTCGACGTGCTTCTTGTATTCGTCGAGCGTGGTGGCGCCGATGCAATGCAGTTCGCCGCGCGCCAGCGCCGGTTTGAGCAGGTTCGAAGCATCCATGGCGCCGTCGGCCTTGCCGGCGCCGATCAGCGTATGCATCTCGTCGATGAACAGGATGTAGGCGCCGGCCGCCGATGTCACTTCCTGCAGCACCGCCTTGAGCCGCTCCTCGAATTCGCCGCGATATTTGGCGCCGGCGATCAGCGCGCCCAGGTCGAGCGCAAGCAGCTTCTTGTCATGCAGGCTTTCCGGCACGTCGCCGTTGACGATGCGCAAGGCCAGGCCCTCGACGATCGCGGTCTTGCCGACGCCGGGCTCGCCGATCAGCACCGGATTGTTCTTGGTCCGCCGCGACAGGACTTGGATTGTGCGGCGGATTTCTTCGTCGCGCCCGATCACCGGGTCGAGCTTGCCGTCGCGGGCCGCCTGGGTGAGGTCGCGCGCGTATTTCTTCAACGCCTCGTAAGCGTTTTCGGCCGAAGCGGAGTCGGCGGTGCGGCCCTTGCGCAGCGCCTCGATGGCGGCATTGAGATTTTGCGGCGTGACGCCGGCATGGCCGAGAATTTTGCCGGCCTCGTTGCCGCTTTCGAGCGCGAGCGCAAGCAGCAGCCGCTCGACGGTGACATACGAATCGCCGGCCTTCTCGCCGGCCTTTTCGGCGGCGTCGAAGACGCGCGCCAGCGCGGGATCGAGGTAGACCTGCCCGGCCCCGCCGCCGGAGATCTTCGGCCGCTTGGCCAACTCCGCCTCGACGGCGGCGAACGCCTGGCGCGAATTGCCGCCGGCGCGGTCGATCAGCCCGGCGGCGAGCCCTTCGGGATCATCGAGCAGCACCTTGAGCAGGTGCTCGGACGAAAACTGCTGATGGCCCTCGCGCTACGCGAGCGATTGGGCGGATTGGATGAAACCGCGGCTGCGGTCGGTGTATTTCTCAAAGTTCATTGCCACTCCCTCGGCCTGTCCCGGGCGCCCAAGGCGGCACGGACAGAACATCGTCATTGGGTTATGTGAACCAGTGTAAGGCCATCCCGGCGCACGCTCTGTGATCAAGATCAAAGCCGCTGGACGCTCAAGAAAAACCCGACACCGTACCGACCCCAGAGGAGGCGATCGCCGTCATTAAATATGGTGGCGGAATCCGGCGGTGGAAGGGCGAATAGCCCCGGTTTTTTCGCGCAATTTCATCGAATTTAGCGTCTTCGCCGACCGGGTAAGGTAGACTAATCGTCGATGACCGCGACTGCCCTCTCCCCGCCCAAAACCGCCTATCGCTGGGTCGTGCTCGGCACCGCGACATTCGCGCAAGCCAGCGCCTCGTTCGCCATGCTCGGGGTCGCCGCGCTCGCCGGCTTCCTGCAGCGGGACTTCAGGCTGTCGGCCGCCGAAACCGGTCTCCTGATCACCGCAACTTATGGCGCGGCGGTGCTGTCGCTGTTGTTCGTCGGCGACCTGCTCGACCGCAGGAGCGAGCGGGTGATCATCGGGATCGGCGGGGCGATCGGCTTTGCCGCGCTTATGCTGGCGACGCTCAGCGACAGTTTCGGACTGCTGTTGCTCTGCCTGTTTGTCGCCGGGCTCGGCTTCAGCGCGACCCAACCCGGCGGCAGCAAATCCGTCTCGGCCTGGTTCCGCGGCGACCGGCTTGGGCTCGCCATGGGCATCCGCCAGGCCGGACTGCCACTTGGCGGCGCGGTAGCGGCGGCAATCCTGCCGGCCGTGGCGGCGGCCTGGAGCTGGCGCGCCGCTTTCGTCGCCGGCGCGGTGGCCACGCTCGCCGGCGCACTCCTTTTCGCGCTGGTCTATCGCCCGCCGCCCGAAGAGTCCGCGGCCGCGCCGAGGCGCGCTCCCCTGACCTACGCGGCGGTCAGCCGATTGCTGCGTCAACCTTGGATGCGCAACGCGATGCTCGCCGGCCTTGCGCTGGTCAGCGCGCAATACGCCATCTTGACCTGGCTGATGCTCTATTTGCGCGATAGCCAGCATATTCCGCTGACCCGCGGCGCGTGGCTGTTGTTTCTGGCGCAGGCGGTGGGCGCGGCCGGCCGCGTTGTGCTTGCTGCCTTAAGCGATCGGACGCCTGCGTCGCGGTTTCGCCTGCTCACCGTCAGCATGATCGCGATCGCCGCTGGCGCCTTGGTGCTGATCGTGCTGCCAGCCGGAACGCCGGAGCCTGTGCTGGCGCTCCTGGCGCTATGGCTCGGCTTCTTCGGACTCGGCTGGTACGGCCCATGGGTCGCCTATCTGGCCGAGACCGCGCCCACCGACAAAGTCGGTCTGACGCTCGGCGCCGCCATGGCGACCAATCAAATCGGCATCATGGCCGCGCCGCCGCTCCTCGGCCTCGTGCACGACCTCACCGGCAGCTACGCCGCGCTGTGGGGGTGCGTGGTGGGGGTGCTGGCCGTGGCGTATGGGGTGACGGGAGTGAGGCGAAAGAACCCGAAGCGCTAGTCGTTATCTGCACTCAGGTTTTTCGTCGAACAAGGCTTCACGCACCAAACCGCTGCGCAGCAGGGAGCTAGCGAGCGACCTTTAGCAAGCGTAGCCCGTTCGCAGCACGCAGCCTTTCTAGGGACTGTTTTCGATGAGGTAAAATGGCCAATGAGGTGGCGATGGCTCGTAAAGGAGCCGTCGTAGTTGTTATAGGGGATGTCCTTTGCGTGCGCTTCGCTGTCGGTCGGATCATAAACCAGCGTTCGCTCTATCTGACCGAACATTAATTCCACGGTCTGCCATTCGAACGTGATCCGGCTGCTGGGTTCGGTCTGTATTGTGAACCGATAACTCGGCCACATCAGTGCCAAGTGAACGTAGTCACCCGCCCAATATATGAGCCGTTCACATAGCGGCGAAACGACAAGCAAGACGGCTATCAGCCCAAGGCATCTTCCAACGCGCTCGCCACGCCGCCTTCACCGCCATGCTGATGATTGTTACGGCCCACACAGCGCAAACGAAAAGGGCAAGCAGGCGTGTCCCGTCCGAGTTGGGTGAAAAGGAAAGGTAGCTCCCGACGATCGCACTGACCGATAGCGGCAGAACGATAAGGAGACGGGCTTTTCCAAACGCGACGAGCACTTGAGGCTCCATGCAGGTCCGAATCACTCTAGCCGATCACGCATTTTGGAGAGGACCAAAAAGGCAAGTGCAGAACGGGCAAGGCAAGCGTAAAGTGGGCAAAGGCGCGAAGCGCTGTGCCCACGCGTTCCGACAAACAAAGAACGCGCGTGGGCCTCGCTACGCTCATCCCACCCTACACGCCACGCGCTGCCACAATTCAAAAACGCCCGCAGTCTCCGTGTCTTAGATGCGAATCAAGGCAATCAAGGCAGCGTGTCACAATTAACAGCGCCGAGAATCAAACAAAGAACGCTAAATGATTCATTGTTGAATCAAAGGGATGGCACCGGCTGTCGGAATTTCTTGAATTCATGCCGCCTACCGAACTAAAAGAAACCATCCTGCTCGTCTTAAGGGACGTCAACCGGTGACGGCCGATTGATGCGAGCGGGAGCGGTGCCCGGGATGGGGCTCGTAACTCCGTCTGCGGGCGGTTCGGAAACTCGCCCGGCCCGCCAAACCTAGTCTGATAGGACTGGCAGGTCCGCCAGGAGCTGGCTGCCCGGGGCGCGGATCGGTTGTCCGCGACCATGAAGCGCGGGACCGGACTGAGCCAAGCCTGAAAACTTGGCGAGAGCCGCGGTAGAGCGCCGGAAGGCGAGCGCGTCCGCCAAAAGCGGCGCGCGCCGCGAACCCGCCCAGCGGCAACGCTGCGATTGCGCGGAGCGGTCTCTCAGTACGCGCCTTTCGGCGCTCCGCCTCCCTCTTTTAGGGAGGCCCGTTCGTGAAAACCTTTGGCAAAGCTCGGGGCGCCAGGAAAAGGCGCAGCGCGAGAACGGGAGAACTCGTCATTGCGAGCGAAGCGAAGCAATCCAGGGGCGGCTTGCGAAGGCCGGGAGGCCGTACTGGATTGCTTCGTCGCGGAGCCTGTCATCGGGCCGGCCACTTCGGGCCGGACCCGTTGGCTCCTCGCAATGACGAAGCGCCGCGGGAACGGGGGGCTTTGACTATGCGATCCCATTCACCATCGTTTCAGCATGATTTCACGAACGCGCATGGTTCGCGGTCATTAAGATTTTGGCGCAATTCGCTTTGGACTTTGCGAAACATTTACAGCGCAGCATGGACACATGCAGGAGCGCAGAAGGGCAAGGCGCACGCCCGTTTACAAGTGCGCCAAGATTTCAGTGAACGGGTCGCTTCGCGACTGCGTCGCCCGCGATATTTCCTCGCTCGGCGCCCGCCTGGCGCTGGTGAGCACGGCGTATATTCCAGATCAGGTCTCGCTGACCTTCGACGAAGCGCGCACGCTGCGGGCCTGCCGCGTGGCGTGGCGGTCGGCGACCGAGATCGGCCTGGAGTTCCGCGAGCCGGCCTTCCGCTCGGCAGCGTAGCCGGGCGACACGGTCGAGCCCGTCCATTCCCGCTTATTCCCGCGCAGGCGGGAATCCAGGCTGGGTCACCGCTTCCGCGGGGACGAGCGAAAAGTTGCGATCGCTGCGCTGCTTTAATCCAGCTTCAGTCCGAGCTTCTTCACCAGCGCGGCCCACTTGCCCTCTTCGCGCTTGATGTTGGCGGCGTATTCTTCCGGCGTACTCGGCGTCGGATCGTCGCCATAGGTAACAAGCTTCTTCTTGAAATCGTCGGCCGCCAGCATCGCGCGCAGTTCCTTGTTGAGCCGCTCGACGATCGGGCGCGGCACGCCGGCGGGCGCGATCAGGCCGTAATATTGCACCGCCTCGAAGCCGGGCAGGCCGGATTGCGCGGCGGTCGGCACATCGGGCAATGCCGCCGATCGCGCCGCGCCGGTGACCGCGATGGCCCGCAACTGCTTGGCCTGCACGTTGCTGATCGCCGCCGGAATGGTATCGAAGCCGATCGGTACGTGATTGCCGAGCACATCGTTAGTCAGCTGTGCGGTGCCCTTGTAGCTCACCACCGTGATATTGACGCCGGCCATCAGGTTGAACAGCCGGGTGGCGAAATAATTGATGGTCGGCGCCGGCGGCGTGCCGGCGGTGAGTTTGCCGGGCTGTTGCTTCGCCAGCGCGATGATGTCCGCGAGCGACTTCGCCGGGAACGACGGATTGGTGACGATGAAAATCGGTGTCGAGGCGATGATTCCGATTGGCGAGAAATCCTTGCTGATGTCATAACCGGCGTTAGGGCTCAGACTCATGCCGGTCAGCACCACGCCGAGCGTGTAGCCGTCCGGCACGGCCTTGGCGATGTCGCGCGTGCCGATCATGCCGCCGGCGCCGCCGCGGTTTTCGACGACGACCTGCTGGCCAAGCGCCGCCGACAGCCGCTGGCCGACCAGCCGGCCGATCAGATCGACGCCGCCGCCAGGGGGGAACGGTACGATCAGGGTTATCGGATGGTTCGGATAATCCTGCGCGGACGCCGCGCTGAGCGGCGCGCAAACAAGCGTTGCAAGCAAAGCCGCGGCCGCAAGGCGCGCAGCAAACAGATAGCGTGACATGATGGTTCCCTCCCGCCGCCACTATAGGGCATCGGCCCCGAAAGGGCATGGGCAGGAACGCTTGCTGCGACAATCGGCCGAAGCAGGACGGCGCGGCGCGGACCGCTCAGGCCGGCCGTGCGGGCTGGCTGCGCATCCGCGTGCGATAGAAACGGACGATTTCCTGCGCGGTTTGCGAACGCAGCTGTTCGTAGCTCGCCAGACAGCGCGCGATGTCGCGCTGCGGCATGATGCGCTTGTCGGCGCGCAGCGACAAAATCTGTTTGACGGTCGGCCACGACAAGCCGACTGCCCGCGCGATGATCAGTATGTTCTCTGCACGTTCGCTTGCCATCGCCTGCTCGACGAAGGCCAGCGGCAAGTCGCCCATCGCGGCGAGTGCCGCGCAGGTTTCGACAAAGCCGCCGCCGCTCGCGAATTTGCCGATCGCATCCTCGTTGAGTTCCGCCGGCGCGCTGCAGGCGCTCGACCGCGGCCACGCCTGTGACATGATCCGGCACGTGTTCCATCGTTTCTGTCTGCACCTGATCCGCGGCTTCGCGCACGGCGAGGCGGACCGCCTCCTTGGCGGACGGATTGGCGGCTTCAAGCTTCACCCGTACGGTTTCCGAGGCGCGTGCCACCAGGGTGAGCAGCATGTGCGGCGGAATATCCGGCCGCTCGCCGAGACAGGCGGCAAGCCCGTCATCGTTCTCGGAGCGCTGCACCAGCATGGCAAAGCCGAGACCGGAAAATCGCGCGCCTTTGTTGCCGACGGCGCCGATTACGACGTCGCGGTCACCGCGTTTGACCAGCACCGTGGTGACGACCTCGCTCAGCGTCGGGCGGCGCGTCATCGCCAGCAGGTGGCCCTGCCCTTTTTGCGACGCCAGCTCGACGAGCGTCTCGTCGTCGAGCCGCGGCGATTGCGACAGCACCGGGCCGGCGACTTCGATGGCATCGTTGAACGCCAGCGCGCGAATCGTCTTCGGCGGCGAATTGGCAATCGGTGCCAGCCGGGTCGCCAGCAGTATCTGCGCGGATTGTTCGATCTTGGCGGCAAGCCGCCCGATCACGTCATCGAACAGCGCGACGTCGTCCTCGGAGAACCGCGCCGAGCCGAGCACGAACAGATCGGTGATCCGCTGCAGGATTTGCGAACGCCGTTCCGACGAGCCGTTGGCGATGGCGTGTTCGAGTTCGCTGATGAAGCTGAGATCGGCGCCCATACTCACTTACAAACCGCCCGGGTCCGCCAACGCGGCAGGCGCCCTTTCCGCTTCAGTAACCTATTTCCGGACCGGTAAATTTGGAGTTGCGGATTGGTAAATGAATACTTGACGCCCCGGGGGTTGCGAACCGCCGGTATCGGGCCGGCTCGCTCGCCGCACGGCGCTAACGGGCAGCGCCCGATAGCCGTTCCAAAATCGAAGGCTTCTCGCTACAGTGGCGTCAAAACGCGGGGGAAACCGGATGCGATTTGGATTATTCGGCAGCGCCACGGCCCGCCACGGCGGGCCGGATGTCGATTCCGGCCAGGGTTATCGGCAGTTCGTCGATTACAATGTCGAGGCCGAGGCGCTCGGCTATCACTCGACGTTTCTGGTCGAGCATCATTTCACCGGATTCGGCCAGGTGTCGGCGAGCCTTGCGCTGCTCACCTGGGTGGCGGCGAAGACACGCACCCTGCGGCTCGGCACCGCGGTGCTGGTGCTGCCGTGGCACAATCCGGTGCTGGTCGCCGAGCAGGCCGCGACCATCGATCTCTTGTCGGGCGGGCGGCTCGATTTCGGCGTCGGCAAGGGCTACCGCCACAACGAGTTCGCCGGTTTTTGCGTGCCGATGGCGGAAGCCGACGCGCGTTTCAACGAATTGCTCGACGTCATCGTCAAGGCCTGGACCTCGAAGCAGCGCTTCTCGCATCACGGCAAGTTCTGGCAGTTCGAGGACATCATCGTCGAGCCGCCGACCGCGCAGAAGCCGCACCCGCCGATGTGGATGGGTGCCGGCAGCCCGGATTCGATCCGCCAGGTGGCTGAGCGCGGCTATAACCTTCTGCTCGACCAGTTCGCCTCGTTCGATGCCGTGGCCGAACGCATTGCGATCTTCAAGGCCGAGGTGGAAAAACGCGGCCGCGTGTTCGATCCGACGGAGGTCGGCGTGGC
Organism: uncultured Alphaproteobacteria bacterium; assembly: GCA_963729965.1. Classification (GTDB taxonomy): domain Bacteria; phylum Pseudomonadota; class Alphaproteobacteria; order Rhizobiales; family Xanthobacteraceae; genus BOG-931. The sequence continues at coordinate 228,873 of CAVSPX010000013.1, read as the reverse complement.
GCGCGCGTTCTTTGTCGCCAAGGACGAGGCCGACAAGCAGGCGGCGCTGGAGCGCCGACTCGAAGCGCAGCGCCGGCTCGCCGCGGTATCGAGCGCCCCGGGCGTGAAGAACACCGCGAGCATCATGGCGTATTCCGACACGCGCGAGGCGAGCGAAGAGAGCGCCCTTTACGGCACGCCGGACGAGATCGCCCGCAAGCTCGAAAAACTGCGCGCGCTCGGCGTCGAATATCTGCTACTCAACGGCGGCGGCGGGCTGGCGCATGACAGCCTGCATCGCTTCGCCCGCGAAGTGATGCCGGCGTTCGCCGCCGAGCCGAAGCGGCGGGTGGTGGGGTGAAATGTTACCCGTCACCCTGAGGTGCTCGGCGCTCCGCGCCGAGCCTCGAAGGGCGACGGCCCGTACGCTGGGGCCGACATCCTTCGAGGCTCGCTGCGCTCGCACCTCAGGATGACGGATTTGAGGGATGATCAATAAAATCGTACAGAGCATGGCCGAGGCGATGGCCGGGATTCGCGACGGCTCCGTCGTGCTGATCGGCGGCTTCGGCTCGATCGGCCAGCCGAACGCACTGATTGACGGACTGATCGAACAGGGCGCCAAGGATCTGACCGTCGTCGCCAACAATTCCGGCGTCGGTCATCTCGGCCTCGCCAAGCTTCTGGAAACCGGCCACGTGCGCAAGATCGTCTGCTCGTTTCCGCGCACCGCCGATCCGGTCGTGTTCGAGAAGCTGTGGCGCGAGGGCCGCATCGAACTTGAAGTCGTGCCGCAGGGCACGATGGCCGAGCGCATGCGCGCTGCCGGCGCCGGAATTCCGGCGTTCTACACGCCGACCGCGGTCGGCACCAAGCTCGCCGAAGGCAAGGAAGAGCGCGAAATCCGCGGCCGCAAATATATTCTCGAAGAAGCGCTGCACGGCGACGTCGCCTTGGTGGAGGCGTGGCAGGCCGACCGCTGGGGCAACCTCACCTACATCTCGTCGGCGCGGAATTTCAATCCGGTGATGGCGACGGCGGCGGCGTTGACGATCGCGCAAACCCAGCACATTGTCGAACTCGGCGCGCTCGATCCTGAGAAGATCGCGACGCCCGGCATTTTCGTTAACCGCGTGGTGCATGTGCCGTACGGCGAGCCGACGGTAACGTAAGGGGAGAAAACGGTGAACGCGGCGGAGCAGGTTCTCGCCGGCTGCAAGCCGATGACGCGTCGCGAAATCGCCGCGCGCCTTGCCGACGACATTCCCGAAGGCTGGTACGTCAATCTCGGCATCGGCGCGCCGCTGCAGGTCGCCGACTACGTGCCGGAACAGCGCGAAGTCGTCTTTCAATCCGAGAACGGCATTCTGGGCATGGGCCCGGCGCCTGAACCCGACAAGATCAATCGCTGGCTCATCAACGCCGGCAAACAATATATCACGCTGCGCACCGGCGGCTCCTACATGCACCACGCCGACAGCTTCGGGCTTATTCGCGGCGGCCATCTCGATCTGTGCGTGCTCGGTGCGTTTCAGGTCGCCGAGAACGGCGACATCGCCAACTGGGCGACGTCGAACGACAACGCACCGGCGGTCGGCGGCGCCATGGACCTTGCGGCCGGCACGCCGCGGCTCTGGGTGCTGATGGAGCATACGACCAAGACCGGCGAAAGCCGACTGGTCCGCCGTTGCAGCTATCCGCTTACCGCGGTCGGCGTGGTCAAGCGCATCTACACGAATCTGGCCGTGATCGATGTCACCGATGATGGATTTGTGGTGCGTGAAATGGTGCCCGGACTGACGCTCGACGCGCTGCAGCGAGTCACCGACGCGCCGTTGAAAAAAGCGGCGTGAGCACAGCGTCCGCCTATAGCAAACGCCTATCGTCACAAAACTGAAGTCGACCGTCTTGTAGCATCCCATTGGGCTTAGGGGAGTGCAAAGGAACGGTGCGGCGTCTTCGCAGACGATCCGCAGACCGAAACCTTTCAAAACAGGGACATTCAGCAATGAGTGACATTGCAGAGCCGGGCGTTTCGAAGATTCCAGGCAAAACCGTGCAGGAATACATCGACGAATTGCCCGTGTGGTCTGACGGCACCACGCTGAAATCGACGCCCATGACGGGCATGCAGTGGCGTATCTGGTCGCTTGCGGCGTCCGGCAAGTTCTTCGAAGGCTTCGTGGTGTTCATGGGCGGCGTGACGGTGCCCCTGATCACCCGTGAATTCGAGCTCAGCGCCGGCGAGGCGGGACTTGTTACCTCAGCAAGCCTCGCTGGCATTCTGGTCGGCACCATCCTGCTCGGCGGCCTGTCGGACTATTTCGGCCGCAAACGCATGTTCATCGCCGAGATGATCATATTCTGCCTGTTCCTGGCGCTGCTGATCATGGTGGGGAGTTTTTGGTCGCTGGTGATCTGCCTGTTCGGCATCGGCATGGCGCTCGGCTGTGACTACCCGACCGCACACATGATTATCTCCGAGAGCATTCCGAGCGTGTCGCGCGGTCGCCTCGTGCTCGGCGCCTTCGCCTTCCAGGCGGTGGGCGCCATGAGCGGCATCGCGGTCGGCGCCCTCGTGTTGATGCTCGACCCGGACATCGACGCCTGGCGGTGGATGTATGCAACGGCTCTGGTGCCGGCAGTGATCATCACCATCGGCCGCTTCTTCATTCCGGAAAGCGCCAACTGGCTGATCGTGCGCGGCGCCCACGAACACGCTGAAAAAGCCGTGACACGCCTGTTGCACCGCAGTCCGCGCTATCCGCAGAAAGTGGAGCTGACACGCCATGTCGTCGACGAGCACAGCGCGTCGAAGCAGAGCTTTTTCGCGCTTTTCAACTCGCAAAATCTCCGCGCCACCATTTTCTCTTCGGCGCCATGGCTGTTCCAGGACCTCGGCACCTACGGCATCGGCGTTTTCACACCGACCCTGATCGCCGCCGCGCTTGGCAGCGGGCCGGACAAGATCCGCAGCCCTGCCGACCTCATTGCGAGCGGCATCCATTCGGCCGAGGCCGCGGCGCTTACGACGTCGCTGCTCATCGTCGGCATCATCTTTGCCATCGCGCTGTCGGATACCCTGGGACGCATCAAGTTGCAGATCTTCGGCTTCCTCGGCTGCGCGGTCGGGTTGGGTATTGCCTCGCTGTCCATCGACGCGTCAGGCCCGACCAGGCTGTACCTCATCATGGCCGGTGTGATGCTGTTCAACTTCATGACCAATATCGGCCCGAACGCGCAAACCTACCTGCTCGCGGGCGAGGTATTCCCGACTGAAGTGCGCGGCATGGGCGCCGGCTTCGCGGCGATGATCGGCAAGGTCGGCGCCGTCGCCACCACCTACGGCTTCCCGATCCTGCTCGCCAGCATCGGTACTCGCTCGCTGCTCTACGCTCTCGTCGTCAGCTCCGTGTTGGGTGCCATCGTGACCTGGGTGTATCGCATCGAAACCACTGGCGTGAACCTCGATCGCATTGGCCGCGAGCCTGAAACGCAAACTCCTGAAACCAAAAAGGCGGCCGCATGATCACGTTCCCCCCTCGCTCCCGGAGTTTCCGTCGGGGCTTGCTTGCCGCAACATTGATCTCAACTGCGATTGGCGTGTTGGCGGCGGCTCCATCTCAGGCCGCCAGCATCACGCTCAACGAAACCGGCTCCACGTTGCTCTATCCGCTGTTCCAGTCCTGGATCGCCGGCTACAAGAGCCTCGCTCCCGATATTGAGCTGAGCGCGGCGGCTACCGGCTCCGGCGCTGGCGAGGAAGCCGCGCTCGCAGGCAAGGTCAGCATAGGCGCGTCCGATGCATATCTCTCCGACAAGGTCGCATCGCACAACCCGAATATCCTTGATATCCCGCTCGCCATCTCGGCTCAGACGATCAACTATAACCTGCCGGGTCTCAACGGCGGGAATATCAAGATCGACGGTCCGACCCTGGCCGCGATTTATTCCGGGACCGTCACGCAGTGGGACGATCCCGCGATCAAAGCGATGAACCCGGGTGTGACACTCCCGCACCAGACGATCATTCCGGTGCGCCGTGCCGAGAGCTCCGGCGACACCTTCATCTTCACTCAGTTCCTGGATTTTGCGACCGAGACTGGGGTGGGCGAGCCCGGCTACGACGCCACTCTGTCCGGGACCACCGTTGGCACCATCATCGCCTGGCCCAAAGTCGGCACCACGATCTCCTGGCCCGCGGTCGCGGCGGAAAAGGCCGCAACTGGAAACGATGGCGTCGTTCAGGCGCTCGCAGACACCCCGTACTCGATTGGTTATGTGGGGATCAGCTACGCGGACAAGATCGCCAAAGCCGGTCTCGGCACGGCTATGGTCAAGAACCAGGATGGCAAGTTCCTGCTTCCCACGCCGCATTCGATTGCTCATGGTGCTGCCCGGCTCGACCCCCGCACGCCTCCCTATGAGCGCATCACCCTCATCTTTGCTCCCGGCGACGACAGCTACCCACTGATCAACTACGAATATGCCGTCGTTCCGAAGAGGCAGCCCGACCCCGCGACGGCCGATGCGCTGCGCACCTTCCTACTGTGGAGCATTTCGGAAATCGGCGGTAATAGCGCAAAGTATCTGAAGCCCGTCGGTTTCATCCCGTTGCCGGATTTCATCCGCGGACTCAGCGAGGCTCAGATTGGGCAAATCACCGCGATCAATTCGCAGTGAGCCGGGAGCGGCGCCGCGTGCGCAGAGCGAATCACGACTCTTCGCCTCCAGCGCCGGGATTATGCATTCCGGACAGCCGCGCCTTGCGCGGTTTCCAGAATGACAAAGATAAATCGCCTAGCCCTTGATCTGCCGCCCGGCGCGCGCGTCGGCGATCAGCGCGGTGAAAGCCTCGAGCGCGGCCTTCGCGGTGTTGACGTAGGTATCGGTCTTGGAGTCGATCCATTTTTCCGCGTAGCCGATCGCGGTGTGGGCGAGCCGCACGCGGCCATCGAGCCACGGCCCGCCGCCGAAGCCGCCGATCACCGGGATTTGCACCGCCTTCACCACGGCCGCGCCGGCGACCGGCCCCGAATTGGTGAAATCGAGACACGCGGCGCCGGCCTCTTCCAGAACCTTCGCCTCGGCAACGAGTTTCTCCGCCGCCTCGGCGCTGGCCTGCGCCTGCGGCGAACTCTGCGCGCTGTAAGGAATGCCGTATTTGATCGCAGTCTGCGGCGTGAGCCCGAATTGAGCGAATACCGGAACGCCGGCATTCACCAGCGCGCGCACCGTGTTGGGGAATTCGGCCGCGGCATCCACCTTGATCATGTCGGCGCCGCCCTCCTGCATCAGAATAGTGGCGGCGGTGAGCGCAGCCTGAACGCCCTCCTGCACCGGCCCGTACGGCATGTCGCAGCTTACCAGCGCGCGCTGCACGCCGGCGCGCACCGCCTTGCAGCAGATCAGCATCTCGTCCATCGTCACTTCGGCGACCTCGGAGCGTCCCCACAGATTGACGCCGACCGAGTTGCCGACCGAGACGAAGTCCACGCCGGCGCGATCGGCGATGCGCGCGATCTGGTAGTCCCACGCGACCACGCCGATGCTTTTCTTTCCGTCGCGCTTCATTTGCTGAAGCGCGCCAATCGTCATCTTGCCGTTCATGCTGTGCCCCGCGCCGGATGGATGATCTTGAACCGAGCGAATGCGCGATGGTCCCGACCGCTGGCTATTGCGCGGGCTTCGGCTTGACGGCCGGCTTATAGGCCGCCGCTGCCGGCTTATACGTGGCGCCGGGCTTAGTCTTTGGTTTTGCCGGCCTGGCGGCCACAGCAACCCGCTTGCGCACCGGAGCCAGAGGCGGCTTCCAGCCCGGCGGCCGTGTCGGCCCGGTATAGACGATAGTCGGCACCACCGGCCCGCCGTCGGACAACAGGTTCGCGTTCCTCGCGGTCGGCGCACGGAGCGCCGAGAGCAGGACCGAGAATTTCGGCGTGGCGTCCGCAGCGTCGCCGCTGCTATCGGCGCCGGTCGCATCCAAGCCTTCGTCATCCGCCTCGGCTTCCTGCATCCGCTTGCGATGCGGGCCGCACATCTCGTCTTTCAGATTAGGCGGATCGGCTTCGATCGGCTTGAGTTCGTCCACCGTGCCGAGCGAGGGAATGAGCCAGGACAACGGATTCTGCCGGAAGCCGCTCTCCAGCAGTTCCGCCGCCTTGACGGCGCGCGCCGCCCCCGATGGCGCGCCAAGCACCACGGCGATCAGCTGTTTGTTGTCGCGGGTCGCGGTGGCAACGAGGTTGAAGCCGGCCGCACAGATGAAGCCGGTCTTCATACCATCGGTGCCCGGATAACGGCCAAGCAGCGGATTGTAATTGCGCACCACGCGGCGGCCGTACTGGATCGCTGGAATGTGCCAATAGAAACTGTATTGCGGGAACTCGCGAATCAGCGCTCGTGCCAAAATGGCGAGGTCGCGCGCCGACGTGATCTGGCCGTCGGCCGGCAGCCCGTTGGGATTGACGAAGTGGGATTCGCTCATGCCGAGGCGGTGCGCGGTCTCGGTCATTTCCTGTGCAAAGCCATCGACACTGCCGCCGATTCCTTCGGCGAGCAACATGGCCATATCGTTCGCCGACTTGACCATCATCATCTTAATGGCGTTGTCGACGGTGACCTGAGTTCCAGCCGGAAAGCCCATCTTGGTCGGCGCCTGCATGGCGGCGTTGCGCGACACCGTGAACAGCGTGTCGAACGTAATGCGATGGTCGCGGATGGCGCTCAGCGTCACATAGAGCGTCATCAGCTTCGACAGCGACGCCGGATACCACGGATAGGTCGCGTTATCGGCCTCCAGGACTTTGCCGCTGGCGGCATCGACCAGAATGGTGGATTCGGCGCGGGCCGGCAGCGCCACGGCGGCGGCCAGCAATGATCCGAGAAGAACCGAACTGAACGCGCCTGCGAACGCCGACGCCCGAATGGCAAGCTTACGAGTCACGTGGTGCGGTCCGTTTCGGTTGGCCGTGGCCGAGGCCTACGGCAAAGCGGGTTCACCAAGCCTCCGCGGCAGCCTATGTAACAGAATGGCGGCCTCGAACGCAAAGCCGATCCGGGTTAGTCTTTAGCTTGACTAGCCCATAGACCAGCAAAAGCGACTAAAGTTCGGCAGCGCGACAATTTGGCGGATCATTCACCCGTCATTTGGACATTACGGCCCCATAAACGAGGGCCGCAGAGCGCAAAGGATGGCAAGGGAGCGATCATGACCGCGTGCATCGTGGGATGGGCGCATACGCCCTTCGGCAAGCTCGCCGATGAAACAGTCGAAAGCCTCATCGTGCGCGTGGCGAATGCCGCGCTGGCCGATGCCGGCATCGTCGCCAAGGATGTCGACGAAATCGTGCTTGGCCATTTCAACGCCGGCTTCTCGGCCCAGGACTTTACCGCCTCGCTGGTGCTGCAGGCCTCGCCCGATCTGCGCTTCAAGCGAGCGACCCGGGTCGAGAACGCCTGCGCCACCGGTTCGGCCGCCGTGCACGGGGCACTCCGATCGATCGCATCGCGATCGGCAAGAATCGCGCTCGTTGTCGGCGTCGAGCAGATGACGACGACGCCCGGGCCCGAGGTTGGACGCAATCTCCTGAAGGCCTCGTATGTACGCGAGGAAGCCGACATCGACGGCGGCTTCGCCGGCATCTTCGGCAAGATCGCCGCGCTCTATTTCCAGCGCTGGGGCGATCAGTCCGATGCGCTGGCGCGGATCGCCGCCAAGAATCACAAGAACGGCGTCGGCAATCCGTATGCGCAGATCCGCAAGGATCTGGGCTACGAGTTCTGCCGTGCCGAAAGCGACAAAAATCCGCGCGTCGCCGGCCCGCTGAAGCGCACGGACTGCTCGCTCGTCTCCGACGGCGCCGCCGCGCTGGTGCTGACGGATGTGGAGACCGCACTGACGTTGAACAAAGCCATCGTGTTCCGCGCCGCCGAACACGTGCAGGACTTTTTGCCGATGTCGCGGCGCGACGTGCTTAAATTCGAGGGCTGCGCCCTGGGCTGGCAGCGCGCGCTGAAGCAGGCCGGCGTCGGGCTCGAGGACTTGTCGTTCGCCGAGGTGCATGACTGCTTCACCATCGCCGAACTGCTTGTCTATGAGGCCATGGGCTTGGCGCCGGAAGGCCAAGGTGCACGCGTGATCGCCGACGGCATCTCCACCAAGGACGGCGCGTTGCCGATCAATCCGTCCGGCGGCCTCAAGGCCAAGGGCCATCCGATCGGCGCCACCGGCGTGTCGATGCACGCGCTCACGGCCATGCAACTGACCGGCACCGCCGGCGACATGCAGATCAAGGACGCCAAGCTCGGCGGCGTCTTCAACATGGGCGGAACCGCCGTCGCCAACTACGTCAGCATTTTAGAGCGGCTGCGGTAACTACTCGGCCGCGATCGGCACGAACTGCGCTTCCACCAGTTCGGTGAAAAAACCGCAGCGCCGGACCAACTCGTCGAACGTGCCGGTCTCGACGATGCGGCCGTTGTGGAACACCAGAATCCGCGTGGCATTGCGGATGGTGGCGAGCCGGTGCGCGATCACGAAGGTGGTGCGCCCTTTCATGACTTCGTCGAGCGCGAGACTGACCTTGGTCTCGGTGACCGGATCGAGCGCGCTGGTCGCTTCGTCGAGGATGAGGATCGGCGGGTCTTTCAAAAGCGCTCGCGCGATCATCAGCCGCTGGCGCTCGCCGCCGGAGAGCAGCCGGCCGCGTTCGCCGATATTGGCCGCAAAGCCGTCCTGCCTGCGCTCGATGAAGTCGAGCGCCTGCGCGCGCCGCGCAGCCACGCGCAAGTCGTCATCGGTGGCGTCCGGCCTGCCGACGCGCAGATTTTCCGCGATCGAGCGGTTGAACAGCAGCGTTTCCTGGAAAACAACCCCGATATTGTGGCGCAATGCCGTGAGCTTGAAATCGCGGATGTCGATGCCGTCGACCGCAATCGACCCCGATTGCGGGTCGAACGCACGGTGCAGCAGCGCCAGCGCGGTCGATTTGCCGCTGCCGGTCGGCCCGACCAGCGCTACGGTGTCGCCGGGCTGCGCCGTGAAGCTGAGGTTCGACACCGCCGGCTGTCGGCCATCGTAGGACAGCGACACGTCGTTGAATTCGACGCGCCCGCGCAGACGCCCCGGATCGATGGCGTTGGGCCGGTCGCGCAAGGCCGGCTCGGTATCGAGCACGTCGAAGAATTCGATCAGCTTCGGCGCGTCGAGGAACATGCGATTGGCGAAGCTGACCGACAGCTCGAGCCGCGCGATCAGGAGGCCCGAGATGCTCATGAAACTGACAATCTGGCCGATGGACGCGAGACCGACCAGCTTGAGGTAGGTGCCCAACACGAGAATGATCAGCATGGTGAGCGTCGTACCGGCGCGCGTCAGCACGGCGGCCGCGGCCCACCACGACAGCACCGGCAGCTGCGCGTTAAGGAGCGCGTTGACGAGATCGCGCAGGCCCGACACTTCGCGGTCGACCCGCGCATAGCTCTGCACCAGGGCGACATTGCCTAGCGTGTCGGCCGCCGTCTCGGCCATCACCGAATAATGCTGCTCGACCGCGCGCTGCAAACCGAAGGCCTTGTGCACGACCAGCGCGGTCAGTGCTGCAAACGCCACGCACAGACAGAGCAGCGGCATGGCCAGCCGCCAGTTCAGCACGAGCGACATCGGCAGCAGCACGCATACGAACACGAAAGCCGCGAAATATTCGCGGAAGAACGACAGCCACAGCCACCACATGGTGTAAGTGCCGCTGAACATGATTTTGACCTGCCGCCCCGAATGGGCGGCGGTATGAAATGCCAGCGGCAGCTGCAGCACGTGCTCGAAGAAGTCCGCGGTCACCATGTTGCGGCGGCGGTGCGCCAGCCGGTCAGCGAACCAGGCGACAAGCGCCGCCGAGACAACGATGAACAGCCCCAGGCCGACCCAGGTCCCGATCAGCGGCGCCAGCACGCGTCCCGCCGCGCCGAGGCCGGGCGGCAACGCCCCCGTCAACCGGTCGATGATCCGGCCGAACAGCACCGGCTCGACGAATTGCGAGACCGCGAGCGCGATATTGGCGAGCGCCAGCGTGATCGCGAGGCGTGCCTCGGGCGCGAGCAGGCCTAGAACGCGCGCATAGAGCCGAAGAAACGACATGATCCGACAGTTCAGCGCCGATGCGGTTGAAATATGACTAATGCGCCTGACGGCAAACGCGTGCTGCGAACGCCGCTTGACGCGCCAAGTCAACCGCTGTACTTAACCGATAAGTTATTTAACCGAACAGTTCATGACAAACCTCAACGCCACGTTTTCCGCCCTCGCCGACCCGACCCGCCGCGCCATCCTGGCCCGGCTGGCGCTCGGCGAAACCTCGGTCATGGAACTGGCCAAGCCGTTCGCCATGAGCCTGCCGGCGGTGTCCAAGCACCTGAAGGTGCTGGAGCGCGCCGGATTGATCGCGCGCTCGCGCGAGGCGCAGTGGCGGCCCTGCCGCATCGAGCCGCGCGCACTCAAGGAAGTCGACGATTGGCTTGAGCACTATCGCCGCTTCTACGACGAGAGTTTCGATCGCCTCGGGGACTATCTGAAAAAGCTGCAGGCCAAAGAACCAGCCAAGGATCCCAAAGGCAAAACACCGAGAGTCAGGAGTACCGAACATGGCCGCAAAAAATAGCGTCGATCTCGATAGCGATCCGCGCGCGCTCGTCGGCACGCGCGAATACGACGCGCCGCGCGATCTCGTGTTTTCCGCGTTCACGCATCCGGATCATCTCGCGCAGTGGTGGGGCCCGAACGGATTTCGCACGACGACGCTGAGCTTCGACATGCGGCCGGGCGGCGTCTGGCGCTTCGTCATGCACGGCCCTGACGGCCGCGATTATCAGAACCGTATCACCTACGAGGAAGTCGTGCCGCCGGAACGCATCGTCTATCGGCACGGCGGCGGCGACGATGTCGAGCCGGTGCAGTTCCGGCAAACCATCACGTTCGAGGATCTCGGCGGCCGCACCCGCATCGTCTGGCGCGGCGATTTCTCGAGCGCGAGCGAGCGCGATCGCCTCATCAAGGAGTACGGCGCCGACACCGGCCTGGTGCAGACCATGGCGCGCCTCGCCGACTACATCGCGGCGCAGCGGGCGAACTCAGCCAGTGCGTAATTTCTACTGCGGCGATGTCGGCGCGGATGGCGGCTCTTCGTCCTTGAGGCATGGGAAAGCATTTGGGGAAGGGCAGGTGCCATGTTCGACGTGCTGCTCTGCTACGGCTTCGCGACTAACGTGATTCGTGCAGGCTATTTGGGCCTCGTCGGCGACTTGTTCCGGGAGGCGTGGGCCAACTGCCGCCGGCTTGGCGCGGCCGCAAAGAGTATGGTCCGAGGGCCCTTGTGCTGCCGCACGGCGTACCTGCGTCGCGCCAACGGATTCATCGTGCGGCGGCTGTTGCGCCTCGAAACCCATGTTACCTCAACGAGATAGCTCCATGACGGAGCGCCCTCAAAATTTCCAATCTGGCTGTCGGAATGGCGCATAGTCGTTCGTCCTTGGGGAACTGGAGGGACCATGCTGTACGCATTTTTGTGCTGCCACGACGGGGGCATCGTCAATTCGTGGACCAAGGAACAGGACGACGCGGTGCTCGCCAAACGCGCCAAGGTCACCGACAGGCTCGCGGCCCGCGGCAAGCTCGGCCCCGCCGTACGGCTGATGCCGACCACTGCAGCAACGACGGTGCGCATGGGCCGCGAGCCGGTCGTGCTCGACGGGCCGTTCGCCGAGACCAAGGAAGCGCTGCTCGGCTTCTATCTGATCGATTGCGACTCGCTCGAAGAGGCGATCGACGTCGCGAAAGAGATCGGGCGCGAGGAGAACGTCGTGTTCGAGATCCGGCCGGTGAAATTGTATCTGCCACAAGGCAAAGTCTCGTGAGCGATGTCGCCTGGATCGATTCGGTGTTGCGATCGGCGCGCCCGCAGGCGGTCGGCGCACTGGTGCGTTATTTCCGTTCGTTCGATCAGGCCGAGGAAGCTTTTCAGGAAGCCTGTCTGCGCGCGCTGAAGAACTGGCCGGTCAACGGGCCGCCGCGCGATGCCGCCGCATGGCTGGTGCTGGTCGGCCGTAACGCCGCGCTCGACGAAACGCGCCGCCGTGCCAAGAGCGGACCGCTGCCCACCGACGATCAGATTTCCGATCTCGGCGACGCCGAAGCCGACATCGCCAAGCGACTCGACAATTCGCATTACCGCGACGACGTGCTGCGGCTGTTGTTCATTTGCTGCCATCCGGATCTGCCCGCCATTCAGCAGATCGCGCTGGCGCTGCGCATTGTTTCGGGCCTCTCGGTCAAGGAGATCGCGCGGGCGTTTCTGGTGAGCGAAAGCGCCGTGGAACAGCGCATCACTCGCGCCAAGAGCCGGGTGGCGCACGCCGACGTGCCATTCGAAGCGCCCGGCGCGGCCGAGCGCGCCGACCGGCTCGCTGCTGTCGCAGCGATGATCTATCTGGTCTTTAACGAGGGCTATTCGGCGAGCGGCGGCGACCGGCACGTGCGGGTGCCACTGTGCGACGAAGCGATCCGGCTGTCGCGCCTGTTGCTGGGACTGTTTGCCGGCGAGCCGGAGATCATGGGGCTGACCGCGCTGCTGCTGCTGCAGCATGCGCGCACGGCGGCCCGCCTCGACGCCGACGGCGAGATTGTTCTCCTGGAAGACCAGGATCGCCGCCTCTGGGATCGCGACATGATCGCCGAGGGTTTGGCGCTGATCGAGAAAGCGCACCGGCATCGCCGGCCCGGTCCTTATCAGCTCCAGGCCGCTATCGCGGCGGCGCATGCGCGCGCATCAAAGCCGGCCGAAACGGATTGGCCCGATATCGACCAACTCTATGCCGCGCTTGAGCGGCTGCAGCCGTCACCGGTGGTGACGCTCAACCGCGCGGTGGCGGTGAGCAAAGTGCATGGGCCGGCCGCCGCGTTGGCAATGATCGAGCCGCTGGCCGAGCCGCTTAACGGCTATTTCCACTTTTTCGGCTTGCGCGGCGGATTGCTCATGCAGCTCGGCAGATGCAGCGAAGCGCGCACCGCGTTCGACCAAGCGATCACGCTCGCCCACACGCCAGCCGAGGCCGCGCATATCCGCCGTCATCTTGATCGCCTGATGGCGGAAAGCCGGCCGGCATGAAAAAAATTTTGATAGCTGTCGGCGTGAACGAACGCCGCACGTCCTGGGTTCGATCGAAGGGATTGGACAATCTAGCCACCCCGAATTTCACGCCAGCAAAGCAAGGAGCCTGACATGCAAGTTCAACCGTACATCAGCTTCGAGGGCCGCTGCGACGAAGCCATCGAGTTCTACAAAAACGCTGTCGGCGCCAAGGTCGACATGTTGATGCGCTTCAAGGAAGCGCCGGATCAGTCGATGGTGACGCCGCAGAGCAAGGACAAGGTGATGCATGCCGCCGTTCACATCGGCGACACCCAAATCCTGATGTCCGACGGACGCTGCCAGGGCAGTCCAAATTTCAACGGCATCGCGCTGGCGCTCAGCGCGCCAACCGATGCGGATGCGGAGCGGATGTTCAACGCGCTCGCCGAAGGTGGGAAGGTGAACATGCCGATGACGAAGACATTCTTCTCATCGCGTTTCGGCATGGTGGCCGACAAATTCGGCGTGGGCTGGATGGTGCTTGTGTCGCATTAATCAGGCGCGAACCTGGCGGTGGAGGACATCATGCCCGCCGAAACAAAAAGCGTGGATTTCGTCATTGCGCGCGCCTTCGATGCGCCGCGGGATCTGGTGTGGCAATGCTTCACCGATCCGGAGCGTATGAAGGAATGGTGGGGCCCAAAGGGCTGCACCATCGTCGCTTCGCAGATGGACTTCCGCGTCGGCGGGACCTATCTGGGCGCGATGCGCGATCCCGGCGGCAATGTCATGTGGGGAAAGTTCGTCTATCGCGAAATCACGCCCCCGCAGCGGCTGGTCTGGGCGCATTCATTTTCCAATGAGGCCGGCGGCATCACCCGGCATCCGCTCAGCCAAACCTGGCCGCTCGAGCTGCTCACGACCGTCACGTTCGAAGAGCAGCCGGGCGGCAGGACCAAGGTCACGCTCGTCTGGTCGCCGCTTAACGCAACAACCGAAGAGCAGCAAACGTTCGACGCGGCCCACGACAGCATGGGCGGCGGTTGGAGCGGGACCTTCGAGCGCCTCACGATCTATCTCGCAGGCGCGAGATAGCAGCGCCTCACGCCCTTATGGAAGGAGTTCCCGATGGCAAGCATCGGCCAAAGACTGACCCCATGCTTGTGGTTCGACACGCAAGCCGAACAAGCGGCGAATTTCTATACCTCGATCTTCGCCAATTCGCGGATCAAGCAGATCAGCCGCTACAGCAAAGCCGGCCAAGACGTGCACGGCAAGGCGCCGGGCTCCGTCATGATGGTCGCGTTCGAACTTGAAGGTCAGACTTTCACCGCGCTCAACGGCGGCCCGCAGTTCAAGTTCTCCGAAGCGATCTCGTTCCAGGTCATGTGCGACAGCCAGGACGAGATCGACCGCTTCTGGGAAAAACTCAGCGACGGCGGTCAGGAAGGCCCGTGCGGCTGGCTCAAGGACAGATACGGCCTGTCCTGGCAAATCGTGCCGTCGGCGTTGCCGCAATTGATCGCGCAGTCGGGCGGTGCCGCGCTCGATCGCGTGATGAACGCCGTCATGAAGATGAAGAAGTTCGATATCGAAGCACTCAAACAGGCGCAAAAGGGCTAGTCCGCACATTGGAGGGGTACACATGATCATAACCGCCATCATCGCCGTAGCGATCGCCGTGGCCGCCCTGCTGGCCTATGCGGCCAGCAAGCCGGACACATTCAAGATCAGCCGCACAGCGCTGATCGCCGCACGGCCGGAGCAGATCTTTCCGCTGATCGATGATCTGCACGCGCAATCCACGTGGTCGCCGTTCGAAAAGGACCCGGCCATGAAGCGCAGCCACAGTGGCGCGCCGCGCGGCAAGGGCGCCGTTTACGCATGGGACGGCAACCGCCAGGTCGGGGCCGGACGCATTGCCATCACCGACTCGGTGTCGCCCTCAAAAGTGACGTTGCTGCTCGACATGGACCGGCCGTTCAAAGCGCACAACACGGTCGACTTCACGCTCGTGCGCACCGGATCCGATACCAGCGTCACTTGGACGATGCAGGGCCGGCAGCCGTTCATGGGCAAGCTGATGGGCCTGTTCATGAATTGCGACGCCATGGTTGGCCGCGAGTTCGAACAAGGCCTCGGCAAGCTCAAGCGGCTCGTTGAGACGCCGCCCGCCGCTGCGGCCGAATAGAGCCTTACACGCGTAAAGCCGGCGCGCCCCTCCCCGGCGTCTGCTCGGAGGATTAGACTGGCGCCATGGACGCGCCTGATTCCGGGCCTTCACTTTTTATTGCATCCTATGCGCCGCCGGATGAGACGCTGGCGCAGACTTTCCTTACCCAGGCGGCACGAGATGACGCCGCCGAACGCCGCATCGACGCACGCGCCCGGCGCCTGGTCGAAGCGATTCGTGCCAAGGCGACGGGACTTGGCGGCGTTGAAGACTTTCTGCACGCCTATTCGCTGTCGACCAAAGAGGGCCTCGCCCTCATGGTGCTGGCCGAGGCGCTGCTCCGCGTGCCCGACGCGGCGACCGCCGACCGGTTGATCGAGGACAAGCTTGCGGCCGGCCGCTGGCTCGACAGCGACATCAAATCCACCGCGCTTCTGGTCTCGGCCTCGGCCTGGACGCTCGGCATTGCCGCCCGCATCATTCATCCGGGGGAGACGCCGGAGACGATCCTCAACACCGTCGTTCGCCGACTCGGCTTGCCGGCAATGCGCGCGGCGACACGCCAGGCGATGCGGCTGATCGGCTCGCATTTCGTGCTCGGGCAAACGATCGACGAGGCGCTCGCCCGCGCGCGCAGCCACGCCGATTTCCGCTATTCATTCGATATGCTCGGCGAGGGCGCGCGTACGTCGAGTGATGCCGAAAAATATTTTGACGCCTACGCCGGCGCCATCGCGGCCATCGGCGCGCATGCCGGCAACGCCGCCCTGCCCGGCCGCCCGGGGATTTCCATAAAACTTTCGGCACTGCATCCGCGCTACGAAACGGTTTCGCGCGAGCGCGTGCTCAGGGAACTGACGCCGCGCGTTATCGCGCTCGCGCAGTTGGCCAAAGCACACGACCTGCAATGCACAATCGACGCCGAGGAGGCTGACCGGCTGGAGCTCTCGCTAGACGTGATTGGCCGCGTGTTGGAGGATCGCTCGCTCGACGGCTGGGACGGCTTCGGGCTTGCCGTGCAGGCCTATCAGAAGCGCGCCCTGAAGGTGATCGATTGGATCGAACAGGCCGCAATCGCGGCAGGCCGCCGGCTCACGGTGCGCCTGGTCAAGGGCGCCTATTGGGACACCGAAATCAAGCGCGCGCAGGAACGCGGTCTTGCCGATTATCCCGTGTTCACCCGCAAGGCAATGACCGATCTTTGTTACATGGCGTGCGTCCGGCGCCTGCTTGTGGCGCGGAGCAAGCTGTTTCCGCAATTCGCCACCCACAACGCGCTGACGGTGGCGAGCGTGATCGAAGACGCGGGCGGCGTCGACGGCTTCGAGTTTCAACGGCTGCATGGCATGGGCGAGGCGCTCTACGAGGCGCTCATCGCCGAGCTGCCTGACGTCGCCTGCCGCATCTATGCGCCGGTCGGCGGCCATCGCGATCTGCTCGCCTATCTGGTGCGGCGGCTCCTGGAAAACGGCGCCAATTCGTCATTCGTCTCGGTCGCGGCCGATCCGAGCGTTCCGATCGAGCAAATCCTGCGCCGACCGCGGGACCGCATCGGCAGCGCCGGCACCGCCCGCAACCGCAATATTCCGCTGCCGCGCGATCTTTACGCGCCGGCACGGCGCAACTCCGCAGGCATTGAATTCGGCGACCGCGCGAGCCTCGACGCGCTGGTCGCGGAAGTCCGCGCCGGCACCAGATCGCAAAACGAAGCCGCGCCGATCATCGACGGCATCGTGCGCGGCGGCTGTGAACGAAGGGTACTATCGCCCATCGACGGTCGTGAAATCGGCGTCGTGCGCGATGCCGACGCAGCATCGGTAAGAGACGCAATGGCGGCGGCCAGCGCTGGTTTCACGAGCTGGGCAGTGACCTCGTCTGCCGAACGCGCCGCGATCCTGGAACATGCCGCCGAACGCCTCGAAGCGCATCGCGGCGAATTGCTGGCGCTCCTGCAGAACGAGGGCGGCAAGACGCTTGACGACGCGCTCGCCGAATTCCGCGAAGCGACCGATTACTGCCGCTATTACGCGGCGCAGGCGCGCACTGCTCTCGGCGAACAGCAGATGCCGGGCCCGACCGGCGAGAGCAACGTGCTGCGCTATCGCGGCCGTGGCGCCTTCGTCTGCATCAGCCCGTGGAATTTTCCGCTGGCGATCTTTCTCGGACAGGTGACAGGCGCGCTCGCCGCCGGCAACACCGTTGTCGCCAAGCCGGCCGAGCAGACGCCGCTGATCGCTGCGCGCGCGATTGCGTTGCTGCACGAGGCGGGCATTCCGTCGACTGCGCTGCATTTTGTTCCCGGCGACGGTAAGACCGGAGCAATTCTCGTCGCCGATCCAAGGGTCGCCGGCGTTGCGTTCACGGGCTCGACCGTGGTCGGGCAGTCCATCAACCGCGCGCTCGCCGCCAAGAACGGACCGATCGTGCCGCTGATCGCCGAGACCGGCGGCATCAACGCCATGATCGTCGATGCCACCGCCCTGCCCGAGCAGGTCACCGACGACGTGATCGTCTCGGCGTTTCGCTCCGCCGGTCAGCGCTGTTCGGCGCTGCGGCTGCTGTGCCTGCAGGAGGACGTGGCGGATCGCATTCTCGACATGCTGATCGGCGCCGCGCGCGAGCTGAAAGTCGGCGATCCGCGCGACCCCGCAACGCAAGTCGGCCCGGTGATCGATGCGGACGCCAAGGCAAAGCTCGAAGCTTGGGTCACCGATCAGGCGCATGCCGGCCGCGTGCGCTTTCGCGACGACCTCGATGAGGCGCTCCCCGCACGTGGCCTTTATGTGCAGCCCACCATCATCGAACTCGATAGCGCCTCCGATCTGAAGCAAGAAGTCTTTGGACCGGTCCTGCACGTCGTGCGCTGGCGCGCGGAGGAACTCGACGCCCTGCTTGACGCCATCGCGCGCAATGGGACCGCGCTCACGCTCGGCATCCATTCCCGGATCGACCTGACTGTCGAGCACATCGCCGCGCGACTGCCGAACGGAAATGTCTATGTGAACCGGAATATGATCGGCGCTGTGGTCGGCACCCAGCCGTTTGGCGGCGGCGAATTGTCTGGGACCGGCCCCAAGGCCGGCGGCCCGAATTACCTCCGCCGCTTCGCCGCCGAGCAGACCGTGACCATCAACACGGCCGCTGCCGGCGGTAATGCCGGACTGCTCGCGCAGGACGAATAGGCCCCAAAACCGGCCCGCCGGCACGCCATTAACACAATCGCGACAAGATCGCGTTATCTTGCTGTCGCGATGACTGATTCGATCACCCGCCTCTACCAGGCGACGCTGGACTGCCGGCACGACGACCCGTCGACGTCGCGCACCGCCCGGCTGTTGCGCTCCGGGCGCAGCAAGATGGCCAAGAAGCTGGCCGAAGAGGCGGTCGAGGTGGTCATCGACGCCATGAACGGGGGCCGCGACGCGGTCATCAGGGAAAGCGCCGACTTGATCTATAATCTCGTCGTGCTGTGGGTCGCGACCAACATCCGCCCTGACGACGTGTGGAAGGAGATGGACCGGCGCGAGCGGCTCCTCGGCATCGCCGAGAAAGTGCCGAAAAAGCTGATCGAAGACACTGCTCGCCGGAAAATCGTCGTTCTCGAAGGCCGCCGCGCCCGCAAGCGCCGCTGATCCGCCCACCTTTTTTCCTCTCGGTTCTTTGGCCCAATGCTCGACCACGCCCTGTCGGATCTCGTATCCTTCGTGGTTGCGGTCATTTCGACCGCCGGATATTTCGGCCTCGCCGGCCTGATGGCGATCGAGTTCCGCGTGCATCCCGTTACCGTCCGAAATCATCATGCCGTTTGCCGGCTATCTGGTGTCGGTCGGCCGCTTCAGCCTGATCGGTGCGGCGACGGCGGGGGCGCTCGGCTGCAATATCGGCTCGACCATCGCCTATCTGGTGGCGGCGCATGGCGGCCGCACCGCGTTCGAGCGCTGGGGCCGCTACGTGCTGATCCGGCACGAGGAGCTTGAACGCGCCGAACAGTTCTTCGCCCGCTACGGCGCCGTCACGGTGTTCGTCGGCCGGCTCCTGCCCGTGATTCGCACCTTCATTTCGTTTCCGGCGGGCTTGGCGCGCATGCCGATGCTGAAATTTCAGATTTATTCCTTTGTCGGCTCGTGGCCGTGGTGTTTTGCGCTAGCCTACGTGGGCATGGCGCTTGGGGCGCGTTGGGACAGCGATCCGGCGCTGCGCCGCCTGTTCCACGAGTTCGACGCGGTCATCATCCTCATCCTTGCGGCCGGTTGCGCGTGGTTCATCTGGTCGCGCTGGCGCGAGGTCCGTCGGCCGCGATAAGGGCCCGTCGCAGCGTGGGGCGAAATATCCCACGCTGGCCAGCCCGCCGCACCCAATTGTGACCTTGCCGTTGCCTAAATTGGCCGCCACAATTGCCGTGGGCTGGCTGGCGACAGGACAGCATCGGCAAAAGCCAAAAAGTCATGATGACCCATCCTCGACATCCGCGCCGCCGGGGCGCACTGGCAATGACGTGGCTCCTCGCCGCGTCGCTATCGCCGGCCGCGATGGCGTTCGCCCAGACTGCCCAACCGCCGGCGCCAACCGGCACCACCCCGACTGCGGCGGGCGCTTCGCCGCAACTAGCTCCGCCGACGGCCGTTGCTCCACAAGCCGCCACTTCGCCATCGCAGCCGCGCGGACTGTTTCCGGCGCAGCCGCCGCCGGCCACCGGGCAGCCCGGCTTCATTTACGAATTCGGCCGGTGGTGGGATAGCACGCAGACGGACGCCGCGGGCGCAACGCAAGACGCGCTTAAGCATGCGGCTGAAGCCACCAAGGAGGCGGCGACCGCGCTCATTCACATACCGGTCGGGCGCTTCATTGAAGTCCACCAGCGCTGCGCCCTCGCGCCCAACGGCGCGCCCGACTGCCGCACGGCAGCGGCGAATGTTTGCCGCGCCAAGGGCTTCCAGGATGGCAACCCGGTCAACGTGCAATCATCGCAGAACTGTCCGCCCGCGGTCTGGATGTCCGGCCGCGAACCCTCGCCGGGCGAATGTCCGCAGGAAACCGTCGTCCTGATGGTCGCCTGCCGCTAACCTGATCTGAAAAGGTCCTCTCCTCATGATGTCCGACGCTGATCGCAACAAGGCCGCCGATATTCTCATGATGGCGGAAAAGGAGCGCAAACAGGCGGTCCAGCTGTCAAAGACGTGGCCGGGCATCACGATGGAAGACGCCTACGCGATCTCTACCGAAGTGGCGAACCGCAAAATCGCGGCCGGCGCTAAGCTGATCGGCCACAAGGTTGGCCTGACCTCAAAGGCAATGCAGCGCTCGTCGCAGATCGACGAGCCCGATTACGGCCATCTGCTCGACAACATGATGATCGCCGACGGCGCGCGCGTTCCGCATGAGAATTTCTGTCTGCCGCGTGTCGAGGTCGAGCTGGCTTTCGTTCTCGGAAAGCAGTTGCGCGGTCCCGGCGTCGGTCTGACCGAGGTGCTGCGCGCCACCGAATACGTCGTGCCGGCCATCGAAATCGTCGACGCGCGCCTGCAGGACCCGCGCAAGATTTTCGACACCGTCTCCGATAATGGCGCCGCCGCCGGCATCACGGTGGGAGGCCGCCCGGTCGGACCGCTCGACGTCGATCTGCGTTGGGTCGGCGGCATCATGTATCGCAATTCTGAGATCGAGGAGACGGGCGTCGCCGCCGGCGTGCTCGGCCACCCGGCCCTCGGCGTCGCCTGGCTTGCCAACAAGCTCGGCCAGCACGGCGTGACGCTCGAACCGGGTCATCTCATCCTGGCCGGATCGTTCACGCGCGTGGTGTTTGCCCGCAAGGGCGATACGCTGCACGCCGATTTCGGCCAGCTCGGCGGGATCGCAATACAGTTTGTCTGATAACAGACGGCGGGAGACGCCGTCCGATGCGAGCAGCTCGTGGTTTCGCGGGTGTCCATACGTTGGATCGTTGCCGCCGCCGCAAGTGTTCTGTCGGCGAGCGCGCTGCATGCGGCGCTGCCGTCACCGACGGCGCCGGGCGTCTCGGGCGCCACGTCGGTCGCCGGTCAGCTCCTGATTGCGACACCGGTGCTGAGCGGCCCGCCATTCGAGCACGCCGTGATCCTGGTGGCACAGCACGATCGCAACGGTGCGCTCGGTATCGTCATCAATCATCCGCTGGGCGAGCGGCCGATCGCGGGACTGCTCCAAGCGGCCGGCGCGAACGCCAGTGGCGTGAAGGGAGACGTGCAGCTCTATCTTGGCGGACCGGTCGATCCGCAGATCGGCTTCGTCTTGCACAGCGCCGAGTATCATGGCGCGAGCACTCTCGACATTGACGGCCGCGTAGCGCTGTCGAGCGGCGCGCAAATCCTGCGCGATATCGGCCTCGGCAAAGGCCCGCGGCAAAGCCTGGTCGCGTTCGGCTATGCCGGCTGGGCGCCCATGCAGCTCGACAACGAATTGCGCCAAGGAGCATGGGACGTCGTACCGGAGGATCCGACCCTGGTGTTCGACGACGATCGCACCAGGGTTTGGAGTGACGGCATGGCGCGGTATAAGCCGAACTGATAGACATTTCTCGGGCACGGTGCAGCGCGCAGCGGTGCACCGCAGCTCCGGGACCTTTTCGATCTCCAAATGTTCAACGATCCCGGTTCTGCGGCGTACCGCTTCGGTGCGCTTCGTGCTGCGCTGCGCCCGGGAAATATGTATGAGATTATCGCGAAACGTTTTGATTTTTAGGACCGCTCCATGACCGAACTGCACGGCGTTTTTCCCTATCTGGTGTCGCCTGTCGACGAGTCCGGCCGCGTCAAGACTGACGTTCTGGCGCGGCTCGCCGGCGATCTCATCGCTTCCGGCGTTCACGGACTGACACCGCTCGGCTCGACCGGCGAGTTCGCCTACCTCAATGCTGCGCAGCGCACCGACATCGTGCGCACAACAATCGAAGCAGCCGACGGCCGCGTTCCGGTGGTCGCCGGCGTAGCCTCGACATCAACATCCGATGCGCTGGCGCAGGCGCGCCATTACGCCAAGCTCGGCGCCGACGGTATCTTGGCGATTCTTGAAGCCTACTTTCCGCTCGCCGAAGCGCAGGTCGAAGCGTATTTCCGCGCTATCGCCGACGCGGTCGACATTCCGGTGGTGCTCTACACCAATCCGCAATTTCAGCGCAGCGACCTGTCGCTCGACGTCATCGCGCGGCTCGCTGAGCATCCCCGCATCCGTTACATCAAGGATGCCTCGACCAACACCGGGCGGCTTTTATCCATCATGAACCGCTGCGCGCGGCTGAAAGTTTTTTCAGCCTCGGCGCACATCCCGGCCGCGGTCATGCTCATCGGCGGCGTCGGCTGGATGGCGGGCCCGGCTTGCGTTATTCCACGGCAGAGCGTGCGGCTCTACGAGCTGTGCCGTGCCGGTCAATGGCCACAAGCAATGGAACTGCAGCGCACGCTGTGGCGGATCAACGAAATCTTTGCGCGCTTTAATCTCGCGGCCTGCATCAAGGCCGCGCTCGCCCTGCAAGGCTACGACGTCGGCGACCCGATCGCGCCGCAACGGCCGCTCGGCGCCGAGGAACGCCGCGTTGTCGCCGCGGCGCTCGAAGCGGTCGCCGCAATTGGCGAGGCGATTCCAGCCTGAGCCGGTGACCAATTCACCAAGCAATTGTTAATTTCGTCCAACCCATTCTTAACGCTTCCTTGCTAAAGGTGCCGCTCATTTCGCGCCGGCGGCGGCGCAGAGGTCGTTGTGGCATCGATCGGTTCCGAGCACGCGTCGCATTCGCGTCTTTTGCTGCGGCCATCCCGGCTCTACTTGGCCGGCGCCATTGGGCGGCTGCGCATCCTGTTGGCCGACGGCAGCGACCTCTCGCTGGCGCGGCGGCTCGCCGGCGCCGCGTTTCTCATTCGCATCGCCAGCGCGGTACTTGCGTTCGTCTCGCAGATCGTCCTGGCGCGCTGGCTCGGCAGCTTCGAGTTCGGCGTCTATGTCTGGGTTTGGACCTGGGTATTGCTGATCTGCGGCATGGTCGATCTCGGTCTCGGCTCGGCTGCGCAGCGCCTGATCCCTGAATACGTCGAACACCGGCACTTTGCGTTGCTGCGCGGCTTCCTCCGCGGCAGTCTTTGGCTGGCATCGTTCGTTGCGATGGCGGTCGCCGTCGTTGCTGCGCTTATCGTTTATGGACTGTCGCCGCATCTCAATCCGAGCAGCGTGTGGCCGCTTTATATCGCCTGCGCCGTGCTGCCGATCTGCGGGCTCGGACAAGTGCAGAGCGGCATCGCGCGATCCTACGGCTGGGTGAATCTCGGGCTGAGCCCGACTTATGTGCTGCGGCAGATTCTGCTGCTGGCCCTGCTCGGCGTCGCCTTTGTGGTCGGCCTGCCGATGAATGCGGCGACCGCAACGCTGACCGCTGCGGTCGCGTGGTGGGCCGTCACCGTCGGCCAATGGGCGGTGCTTGAGCGCCGGCTGACCAAGGCGGTCGAGCCCGGCCCCAAGGCCTATGCGGTGCGCTCGTGGCTGTCGACCTCAACGCCGATCTTCGTGGTCGAGGCGTTTTTTCTCTTGCTCACCTATGCGGACGTGCTGGTGCTGCAGATTTTCCGCCCGCCTAACGAGGTCGGCGTCTACTACGCCGTCTCGAAGACCATGGCGCTGGTCGCCTTCATCTATTTTTCGGTGGCGCAGACGCTAGCGCACAAATTCTCCGAGTATCACGTCACCGGCGACCGGAAACGGCTCGCCGATTTTCTCGCCATCGCGGTGCGCATGACGTTCTGGCCGTCGCTCGCCGCGATCCTTGTGCTGCTGGCGCTGGGCGAGCCGATGCTGCGGATGTTCGGGCGCGAATTCGTGTCCGGCTATTATCTGATGTTCATTCTTGCCATCGGGCTTCTGGCCCGTGCCTCCGTCGGTCCGGCGGAACGATTGCTCAACATGCTCGGCGAACGGCGGAGCTGCGCCGTCATCTATGGCGGCTCGTTCGCGATCAATATCGGGCTGTGTTTTATTCTCATCCCGCATCTCGGCGCCACCGGTGCGGCCATTGCCAATGCGATTACGTTGATTTGCGAATCGGCCAGCCTGTTTTTGGTCGCCAAGCAGCAACTGGCGCTGCACTGCTTTATTTTTGGCGGACGCAAGGATCGCTGAGGCGCGCTCATGACGGTCCATGCGTCGGCCGATCTTGCGCCACATGTGCTGGACACCGTCACCGCGATCGCCAGCGCCCGCCGCGCCGCACTCGCCGATCGCTATGCAGCCGATTCGCTGATCGTCGAATGGCTCGATCTGACGCAGCTCGACGCCATCGCCGAAGACTGGCGGGATCTCACTACGCGGACACTCGTCCCGAACGCATTCTACGAGCCCGCATTCGCGCTCGCCGCCGCTCCTGCATTCGGGCATGGTGCTGGCGCGCTGCTGGTCTGGTCAGGGTCGCTGCCGCGTAAACTGCTCGGCCTGTTTCCGGCTCGGATCGTGAAGCGCCGCTACGGGCTGAAGCTGCCGCTGTTGATCGGCTGGACGCACCCCTACGCGCCGCTTGGCACGCCGCTGGTCGATCGCGAGGCCGCTGAGCCGGTCATTGCCGCCTGGCTCGCGCATCTTGCCGACGATGTCGCTTTGCCCGGACTCGTGTTGCTGCCCTTCGCGCCGCAGGACGGTCCGTTCGGCGCCACACTAGGCGCCATCTTGAGGCGGGCACAAACGCCGTCGGCGGAATTCAATAGCCATACACGCGCTCTGCTGGCGCCGAACACCGCCCGATCGGCCTATCTCGAGCGTGTACTCGGCGGCCGCAAATATCGCGAACTGCGCCGCACCGTGCGCCGCCTCGGCGAGGCAGGAAATCTATCTTACAGCACCGCGACCGAACCTGACGCCGTCGCTGAGGCGCTGGACGATTTTCTGGCGCTCGAAGCCAGCGGCTGGAAGGGCAAAGCCCGAACGGCGGCCGCCTGCGATGCGGCCACCCTCGATTTCGTCAAATCCGCTGTCGCAGGTCTTGCCGGCGAGCATAAGGTTGCCATCGACCGCCTTGTGCTCGACGGCCAGCCGGCCGCCGTTGGGATCACGCTGCGCAGCGGCGACGCCGCATGGTTCTGGAAGATTGCTTATAATGAAAATCTGGCGCGCTATTCGCCAGGCGTGATGCTGATCGCCTTGGTGACTGAACGGCTTGCCGCAGACGCATCGATCGCCTGCGCCGATTCCTGCGCGACGGCCGATCATGCCGTGATAAATCGCACCTGGAGCGAGCGGCTGGCGCTGTGTGACCTGCTGATCGCGGTGCGTCCGCAAGCGCATTTCGCCCGCGCCGTACGGCTCGAACGATTGCGCAACAAGGCGATCGCCGCCGCCAAGCGGCTGCGCGAGCTTGTCCGCGGTTCTCCCAAGCATCGTTGACTTCGCCCCGTTTTTCCCGCGTAGGATCGGACCAGGGGAGAGCCAATGCTGGATCCGATCACTATACGCATGGGCGGCTACGGACCGCCGACGACGTCGTTCTCGCGCGCGCTCAAGCTCATCGGCGACGATCTTGTGCAAAAATTCGGCGACCGCGTCAGCGTCAAATATGTCTGGAACATTATGGATTTCGGCTATCGGGCCGAGGACATACTGTGGCTGGTCGAGGATGGCATTCTCACGCTCGGTTATCAGTCGTCGAGCTATCTGACCGATCGCGTCGGAGAACTCGGCTTCGTCGATCTGCCTTTCCTGTTCGACCGCCGCGATGCCGCACGCACCGCGATCGACCGTGCCCTTGGGCGGCATCTCGCCGAAAAGATCGAACAGCGCGTGAATTACCGCATCCTCGGTTGGTTCGAGAACGGCTTCCGCCACATCTCCAACCGGCTGCGGCCGATTCACGTGCCGGCGGATTTGAAAGGCATGCGCATCCGCGTGTTGCCGAGCGAGGTCCAGGCCAGGACATTCGAACTGCTCGGCGCAGTTCCGGTGCGCTGCGATCTCACCGAAGCGATCGCCGGCATCAAGGCCGGTACGCTCGACGCGCAGGAAAACCCTTTCGCCAATACGGTCACCTACGGCGTGCACAAGTTTCATCGCTTTCACACCGTGACGAACCACTTTTACATCTCGCGTCCGATTTTTTTGCATCGATCGAGTTTCGACGCCTGGCCGGGAGACCTGCAGGAGGCCATGCGCGAAGCGATCAGCCGCGCCGTCGCCTTTCAGCGCGAGCTTGCGATCGTGGAGGACCGAGAGGCGCGCGCTGCAATCCTCGCCGAAGGCTGCGAGATCACCGAGCTGACCGGGGTCGAACACGCTCAGTTTCGCACCGCCGTCACGCCGCTGCTGGACGATGGGCGCAAGACCTACGGAAGCGAGATGTTCGGCTTGATTGGCGCTTGATCGATCAGCGCTCGGCGCTGCGCTGGTTGTCGGGCTTGGCGAGGATGAGCGACCAGAACACCTTGTATTTCGATTTCGGCGCGTAGACCGCGGCGATGCCCATTTTCGTCACCGCGGGATTGAGCATGTTCGTGCGGTGAGCCGGCGACGCGCGCCAGCCGGAAAACGCTTCCGCCAGCGTGTCGTAACCGGCGGCGATGTTCTCGACCGCGACCGAGGCATCGAAGGGCTGGATACGCTGCTGGAACGGCCGCAAGACGTTGTGATCGAGCTTGTCGCGCTGCGCCATGGCGCGTGCCTGCTCGCCCGCGAGCTTCATCAGTTCCGGATCGATGCTGACCGGCCCGAGACCATTGTTGGTGCGATAGCTCGATATGACGGCTTGCGCCGCCTCGACGTTAAGCTTGGCGTCGGCCGTCGCCAGCGGCTCGTTAAAGCCCGGCAAGCCGCCGATCGGGTTGTTATTGCTGGCGCAGCCCCCGAGCGCCACGCTTGCCAGAAGGCCGCAGCCGATTGCCGCGGCCAGTCGCCGGATCATGAATCAATCCCCCGTCGCGCCGACAATGCCGGCACGAAAGTGTCGGAAGCATGAAAGGTGAGTGCAGCACCCGTTACACGCTCAGCTTTCATTAAGAACTTTTTCACCACTTATTAACGGCAAAACAACGGGTCACGCATAGCTTGCAGGTATCATACGGTACCCGCCCCATGTCTTTTGCCGCAACATTATCGAGGACAAGCCGCCGCGGTGCGTTCGTGGCCGTTGCCGGCACCATCGGCTTTGTCGCCGGCATTATCGGATTCGCGGTGTTTGGCCCTGGCTGGCTGGTGCATGTGCTGAGCGCCGGGCCGAAGCTGCTCGCAAGCATCGTCATGGGCGTGATCTTCGGGCTTGCCGCGTCGTCGCTCGCCGCAGCCGTCGTCATCGTTCGCCTGCGTCAGAAATACCGCCTGGTGCGTTCCGCGCTCAACAACATGACACAGGGCCTGTGCATGTTCGACGACTCCGCGCGGCTCATGCTGTGCAACGACCGCTACCAGGAAATGTACGGCCTTAATCCCGGCGAGGTGAAACGCGGCACCCCGCTGCGCAAACTCCTGGTGGAACGCACCGCGGCCGGCACATTCACTGGCGATCCGGATGTCTATGTGGCCGCATGCCTCAAGCAGGTCGCAGAAGGCCGCACCGAAAGCAAAACGGCCGCGATCAAGGACGGCCGCATCGTTTCCCTCGTCAGCCGGCCGATGACGGGTGGCGGATGGCTCGCGACGCATACTGATGTGACCGAGCAGTTGTCGGCGGAAAAGGAACGCGACGCGCTGCGCCAGCGCGAGGAGCGACGCCATGCCATCGACGCGGCCATCGCCACGTTCCGTGCGCAAGTCGAGAGCACGCTCAATACCGTGCGCCAAAGCGCAATCGCGATGAAGGCCGCCGCCAAGATGCTCTTGGCCACATCCGACCGTACGCTGCAGCGTACCGAGGGTGCGGTGCAAGGCTCCAACGAGGCCTCTGCGAATGTCGAAACCGCGGCGACCGCTGCGGCCGAGCTGTCGAGCTCGATCCGCGAGATCAGCCGCCAGCTCAATCAGGCGAGCGACGTCGTGCGCAGCGCCGCCGCCGACGCCAATGCCACCAACGACGACATAGCGGCGCTGGCGCAAGTCGCCGCCAAGATCGGCGACGTGGTCAAGCTTATTCAGGACATCGCCGGGCAGACCAACCTGCTTGCGCTCAACGCCACCATCGAAGCAGCGCGCGCCGGCGAGGCCGGCCGCGGTTTCGCCGTCGTCGCCTCTGAGGTCAAATCGCTCGCGGTGCAGACCGCGAAGGCCACCGAGGAAATCACCCGCGAAATTCTCTCGGTGCAGAACTGCACGAGCAATGCGGTGAGCGCGATTCGCGCCATCACTCAGCGCATGCAGGATATCAATTATTACACCACGGAGGTCGCCGGCTCCGTCGAGCAGCAGGAAGCGGCCACCGGCGAAATCTCGCATAACGTCGCCAGCGCCGCCTCGGGCGCAAAGTCCATCGTCCAGGCGCTCGACGAAGTGGCGGGTGGCGTCACCCAGACGCGCAGTTCGGCGCAAACCATGCTGACGGCGTCCGAACAGGTCGAAGACGCCACCGAAAAGCTGCGCGGCGAGGTCGCCGCTTTTCTCAGCACGGTCGCCGCGTAGCGGAGGCAAGCTCACGCCTGGTGTCCGCGCCGCTCCCTGACGGACACCCGCGCGCATTGAAGTAGGGTTCGAGCCATGACGGCAGATGCGACGCACACGCTCGAACGGACGCGGCGCGTCGACGGCGGGTAAGCCGCAAATCTTTGGGCTGGTCCGGACGACGGCGCTACCGTCAGGCCGTCGTCCTCGGCTTTCGCGCTCAATTCCGATACCGCGCTGCTGGCGCTGTTGTTGTTCCTGCTTGCGGTTCCGGCGGCCGGCTTGCCGCTGCTGCTCGGTTTTGCCGGCAGCGCGATCGTGAGCGCCGCCATTGCGGCTATCGTCATCGTCGGGGCGACAGCGGTCTTGATCTTGCGGCTTGGCCCGGCCGCAAGGATCAGGCCTGATCTTCTGCTCTTCACGCTCGTCATCGCGCTCATCCTGTGCGTCCTGGCGGGCGAAGGCCGCTTCGTCCTCGCCACCGATGACTGGGTCGTGCGCGATGCGCTTATCAACGACCTGGTGAGGCAGCCCTGGCCGTTCGACTACCGCATCGACGGCTCGTCGTTCGTGCTGCGCGCGCCGCTGGCGATGTACATGCTGCCGGTCGCAATCGGCAAAATGTTCGGCGTCTATGCGTCGCACCTGGCCACGCTCGCGCAAAACAGCGTGATTTTTGCGCTGATCTTCTATTTCCTGGTGCCGCGGCGTCTGTCGTTCGTGCCAGCCGCCGCGTTGGTCGTGATCTTTGCCATCTTCAGCGGCCTCGATGTGGTGGCTGAAACCATCAAGTACCTGTCGACCGGCGTTTGGCCGAGCGAGGAGATCGAACGCTGGACCGGCCTTTTCCAATATTCGTCGCACATTACCCAGATTTTCTGGGTTCCCCATCACGCCATCGGCGGGTAGTCTTTTGTCTGCCTGTTTCTGCTGTGGCAGCGTGGAGCGCTGCGATCGAGCATCCTCGCCGTTACCTATCTCTATCTCGCCTTCTGGTCGGCATTTGCCGTGATGGGCGCCCTTCCGTTCTTGATCTATGCGGTGATTGCAGACCTGCGGGCGGGCAAGATCGATCGTTTCGACCTCATCGTCGCGCCGCTTGCCGCCCTGCCGACGCCGTTGCTCTGGCTCTATCTTCTGCAAAGCAGCGGCACCGTCGAGCACGGCTTCATGATGAGCGTGCCGCATTTCTGGAACAACTATTTCCCGTTTATTGCGATCGAGTTCATTCTCTATGTCTGGCTGATCGCCAAACTGCGGCCGGCCATGATGCTGGATCGCATTTTTCTCATCGTCGTCGTCTCTCTGCTTCTCATTCCGTTTTACAAAATTGGCGCATCGGACGATTTCGCCATGCGGGCCTCGATTCCGGCGCTGGCGTTGCTCGCAGTCACGTTCGGCGTGCTGTTCGTGGAGAATGCCAACAAGCCCGATCACCGCGTCTGGACGAGCTTCGCAGCGGCAGTTTTGCTGATCGGCTCGGTAACCGGCGTCATGGAAATCCGCCATGCGCTCACAAGACCACCGTTGCCGATCAGCCGCTGCAATGTTGTGGAGGCGTGGAAGCGACAGGAACTGTATTGGTTTTCGATGACAAGCTATCTGGTGAAGATCGACGACTTGGCGGCATGGATGCGTCCGCGAGGGGCAGTTGACGTGCCACCGAGCACCAAGGCTGACTGCCCTGCCCCGGAGCGCAGTGCTCACGATTGACACCAAACTTTTGCCCGCCCGAACGGCCACAAAAGCAGCATGGACAGGATTCAGGTCGGCGATCTGAATATCTCGATCAACGTCGCCGGCGATGGTCCGCCCGTCGTGCTGCTGCACGGCTTTGCCTGCGGCAAACGCATGTGGCTGCACCAGATGCGCGCGCTCAAACAGCGCTTCCGCGTCATCGCCAACGATCAGCGCGGCCACGGCCTGACCGATGCGCCCACAATGGCGACGCGTTATTCGGCAAGCCTGTTGGCGCGCGATCTCGTGGGGGTGCTTGACGCACTCAAGATCGAGCGCGCGGCCATTGTCGGCTTCTCGCTCGGCGGCGGACCGGCGCTGGCGCTTGCCGCCGGCAAGCCGGAGCGCGTATCTCATCTGGTGCTCGCCGATGTCGGCGCCGGCGCCGACGATCCCATCAAGCTCGAATCGATGGCGCGGCGCTGGGGCGATCTGATTGGGCGCAACGACATCGACGAACTGGTTTGCGACATGCTGCGCAGCGAGCTTTTCAAAGTCTACGCCCGGCGCAACACGCGCCGACGCAACCACATGGCGGCGCTGATCCGCGCCACGCCGATCGACGGCTTGCGCTTCACACTGTCGGAAGTTCTGGCGAAACGAAAGTCATTGTTCCGGCTCACCGGCGTCCTCAAATCCATTCAGGTGCCGACCTTAGTCATGGTCGGACAGCACGATTACGTCTGCAGCAAAGCAGCGCGCCTTCTGGCGCAAACAATTCCCAACGCCACGCTGAAAGTCATCGGCGACAGCGGCCACATGTCGCCGCTGGAACAACCCGCAGCGTTCAACGCCGCACTGCTGGAATTCCTGACCTGAATCCGTGCCTCACCGTCCCGCCGCGTAGCCCTGCATGCCGCGCGCGTTGGCGGCGGCGCGGCGGCGCGGACCGACGCGCGACGCCGCGGTGAGACGGCCTTCCGACCACCCTGGTCCGATCTCGACCTCATGACCGCGGCGCTTGAGTTCGGCGACCGTGGTCTGCGGCACGCGACCTTCGAGCACCAGCACGCCGGGGCGCGCGGTGCGTGGCCAGAACGAAGACGGGAAATGCTCGCTGTGCCAAGCCGGCGCGTCGATCGCTTCCTGCATATTCATGCCGCAATGCACGTGCCGCATGAAGAATTGCGTGATCCATTGATCCTGACCGTCGCCGCCGGGCGAACCCCAGGCGAGATACGGCTCACCATCGCGCAGCGCCATAGACGGTGACAGCGTGGTGCGCGGCCGCCGGCCGGGACCGAGCGCCGCGGGATGGCCTTCCTCCAGCCAGAACATTTGCGCGCGCGTGCCCAGGCAGAAGCCGAGCTCGGGAATCACCGGCGACGAATGCAACCAGCCGCCCGACGGCGTCGACGAAATCATATTGCCTGCGCGATCGACGATGTCGAAATGCACGGTGTCGCCGCGCGTATTACCCAGCCGTCCGACGGTCGGCTCGCCGGAGCCCATCCGCCCCACCGTCGGCTCGCCGGCGCCGGCCGCGAGCGCCTCGGTCTCGCGGCGCAGCTTGATCACCGCGCCGAAGCCTTCGATCGAGCCGGGCCGCAATTCGAGCGAAGCCCTGTCGGTGATGAGCTTGCGGCGTTCGCTGTTGTAGGCATCCGACAGCAGCGTCGCCATCGGCACTTCGACGAAATCCGGATCGCCGTAAAACACCTCGCGGTCCGCATAGGCGAGCTTCGAGGCCTCGACGATCAGATGAATAAAGTCGGGCCCGGTCGGATCGAGCCCGTCGAACTCGAAGCCCTTGAGCAGGGCAAGTTGCTGCAGCGTCACCGGACCTTGGCCCCACGGTCCGGTCTTGCACACCGTGAAGCCATGATAATCGTAAGTCAGCGGCGGTTCGACGTGCGGCGTCCATTTCGCCATGTCGTCCGCGGTCAGCACGCCGCGATGGCGCCGGCCGCTGGTGTCCATGATCTCCTGCGTACGGCAGAAGCGGTCGATCGCTTCGGCGACAAAGCCCTTCGACCACGCCGCGCGCGCGCGTTCGATCTGCGCGACGCGGTCGCCACCGGCGCTCTCGGCTGCCTCGACGATGCGCGCATAGGTCGCCGCCAGCGTCGTGTTGGTGAACAGCGTTCCGGTCGGCGGCACCTGGTTGTTGGGCAGATACACCGCCGCCGACGTCGGCCAATAGTCGCGGAACAGCTGTGCCACCGTGGCGATGGTGGCGTTGGCGCGCTCGAGCAGCGGATGGCCGTGCTGCGCGTAACTGATTGCCGGCGCCAGCACGTCCGCAACACGCATCGTGCCGTAGTCGCGCAGCAGCATCATCCAGGTCTCGAATGTGCCGGGCACGCAGGCGGCAAGGAGCCCGGTCCCGGGAACGAGATCGAGGCCCTCGCTGCGGTAATGCGCGATCGTCGCGCCGGCCGGCGCCACACCCTGCCCGCAGATCACCTCCGGCTTGCCGCGGCGCGCGTCATAAAGAATGACCGGCACGTCGCCGCCGGGCCCGTTGAGATGCGGCTCCACCACCTGCAGCGTGAACGCGGTGGCCACCCCGGCGTCGAAAGCGTTACCGCCGCGCTCCAGAATGCCCATGCCCACCGCGGTCGCGATCCAATGGGTCGACGTGACGACGCCGAATGTGCCTTCGATCTCCGGCCGCGTGGTGAAGGTATTGGGATTGACATTGGTCATGAACGATCTCGACGTTGTACTGGTCATGCATGTATCGAGCGATTGGCGCCGGCGTGTTGCGCGAAACGCGGCCGGCGCATACAGACTGACTGTATTGTACCTGCCGGCGGAGGGAAAGAAACGTGGCGCCAGAAGCCCTTAAGGTTGGATTGGCCGGACTCGGCGCGGTCGGCCTGGAGGTCGCGCGGCGACTTGAGGTCGGCATTCCGGGCCTGGCGCTGGTCGCCGTCGCCGTGCGCGATGCCGAGAAGGCCAAGCGCAACCTGCCGCAGATCGGCCATAGCATCGCTCTCGCACCGGCCGAGGCGCTGGCGGAAAGCTGCGATCTCATCGTCGAATGCCTGCCGCCGGCGCTGTTTCGCGGCATCGCGATGTCAGTGATCGATCGCGGCAAGCTGTTCATGCCGCTGTCAGTGGGCCAGCTGCTGGAGCACTGGGATCTGGTGGCGCGAGCCAAGGAAACCGGCGCGCGCATTCTGGTGCCGACCGGCGCGCTGATCGGGCTCGACGCGGTGCGCGCCGCCGCCGAAGGCACCATCCACTCGGTCACCATGGTGACGCGCAAACCGCCGGCCGGGCTTGAAGGCGCGCCGTATCTGGTTGAGCGCGGCATCACGCTCAAAGGCCTGAGCACGGCGCGCAAGGTGTTCGACGGCAGCGCACGCGATGGCGCCCGCGGCTTTCCCGCCAACGTCAATGTCGCCGCGGCCTTGAGCCTCGCCGGCATCGGACCGGACCGCACGCGGCTCGAAATCTGGGCCGACCCGGCGATCGATCGCAACACCCATCGCATCGAGGTCGAGGCCGACACCGCGCGCTTCTCCATGTCGATCGAGGGCATTCCCTCGGCCAATCCGCGCACCGGCCGCATCGTGCCGCTCTCAACCGTCGCGGCGTTGCGCGCGCTGGTGACGGAGCTGAAAGTCGGGACCTGATCGCTTCTGCCCTCGGGCAAAGCGCCGCCGTTCTCGCGATGCGGTTTTTGTTCGCGTCCGAGCTATGAGGCACGCCATTCCCAAAAACGACGCCGCATTCTCGACCTTCGTCAGATGTCCCCGGCGGTGGAAAGGCCGAAGCATCACGATCGGACGCGGCGCACTGTAGCAAAACAAAACAAACAAAAAGAAAAAAGGAAAGCAGAACGCCGACAGACGCGGGTCTCCCTGCTTCACCTTGCGGCGAAGCGCGCACCCTGCGCAGGGCGCGCTCGCCTGTCGGCGTTCCACGGCGGCTCTGCCCTTGGGAATCGCGCATCCCAAGGTGCGGCTTCGGACCATGTTTCGCGGAGCAAGCGCCTTATGTGGCGGGGGTCTCCCGCCGGCGTTCGCCCCGGTTACAGCGAGCACCTCGCATGCCGGTCATAGTGCCGGCAGACTGATGTCCAAAGCCGCCCGAGTGCGGAGGGGACGAACCCTCTGCCCGCGGGCACCGACCTCGCTCCCACCAGCCATCGTCACCGGCTGACGTCCTTTACGGAGAGCGAGAGGCTGGCGTTTTTAGTTCGCGCGCGGGCAAAGTCAAGCGTTGTCGCAATCCAGGCGACTACATATTGATTTCATGGCGGAATTTGCTCTGACCGTTGTTCTCGGAGCAGCAGCAATGCAAGCGAATTCGTGCGAATCAAAGAAGCATCGCACAAGCGGGTTATCTATGGCGTGCACTCATAATTTCACGATGTCGCTATTGCCTCGGTGGCGAGCGAACGACGGAGATTCAAAAACGACGCGAAGTGCCATTAGCGACCGACGTGCAATGCAGCAAAAAAACGAGGCTAAAGCGGCGAGTGTGCCACACCCAGGTCGCTATCAGGCGGCGACGCACCTGTAACTGCCGCCGACATCTCTGCTTGGCCATCGAATCGAATTTGCGGCTTGAACCACCGATCGCTATTCACGTGACTCCGTTCGCCGCGAACGTTTGCTTTGCCTTCGGTGATACCAGGAACTTGATGAAGCTTTCGGCCGTCGTGCGGTCGGGGGCGCTCATCATCAGTGCGGCGGTATACGGGATGGAACTCTGGAGATCGCCCGGCAACGGTCCGAGAAGCTTTATGCCCGGCGTCGTCGCGATGAGGGGTATCGTGCCCGCCGCCATGTCGTTTCCCGTGCCCTTCAGCACAGGCCCGAAAATGGCAAGGGGGGCCGTGCGCACGATTTTGGGCTTGAGCGTTTCGGCAATCCCCAGCCGCTCAAGAACCTTTGCAAAGGCCTCTCCCGATTTAACACTGTTAAAAACGATCAGATCGGCGCCCAGCAGAGTGTTCTTGAATTTTTGGATGGTCGATATGTCATGCGCGGGACTGTCGACACGGTTACCAAGGCCGACACCGACGTGGCCGATCATCGGTCTATCCCCGGCGCGCACTTTGCCCGAATTGGTAAGCGCCTCGACAAAATCCGGCTCGACGACAACAACGTCGGCGATCTCGCCGTCTTCGATCCGCTTTTTTATGACGGGCCCCGCGTTGCACGCCAAAGTCACTTGATTGTTCGTCTGCTGGCGAAAAAGGGCGGCCACTTTGACCAGGGCGGGCTCCACGGGACTGTCGCACATGACTTTAATTGCGGCGGCGTGGCCCGTCGCGGCGAATAGAGTGAACACGCTCGCGAGCAAAATACTGATACCGCCGCGCTTAAATTCCGTGCTTGTCCGAACCAAGATTTGCTCCGGCAAGAGTGCCTCCTGCTTTTCGCCCCGGTCGGCGCGAGGGACCTGAGCGTCATTGCGGATCAACTCTGTCGCCGGACAGGCCCGATGCGTCCAATACATAATTTCTCTAGAAATTCATGCCGAGTGGGCATAAGCCAATGCGAGCATGGATCTTCGACACACGCGAACCTTCGTCACGGTGGCCGAGCTCGGTACGGTCTCCAAAGCGGCCTTGCACCTGCGCATCGCCCAGCCTGCCTTGTCTCGACAGATCGGCGATCTCGAGCGTGAACTTGGTCTGAAGCTGTTCGATCGTGTCGGCCGCCGATTGCTGTTGACCAGCGCGGGTGAGCAATTGCTCGCCGACTGCCGGGCTTTGTTGAACTACGCCGGCGCCTTGGGCGAACGCGCACGATTATTGCAGCGCGGAGATACCGGCGTGCTCAAGGTCAGCGCATCTCCTCAGCATATCGAAAGCGTGCAAGCCACATTTCTGCATCGGTACGCGCAACGCTATCCCGGCGTGCAGGTGAAATTGATCGAGGCAGCCGGGCGTGACACGATGACGATGCTGGCACGGCAGGAGATCCATCTGGGCCAAAATTTGGCTCCGATTCTGGAACCTGATGACCGGCGTTTCGGCTCGCTGCCACTGCAACATGTTGAATTGCTGGCGGCCTGTCATCCGTCGCTCGTCCTTGGCAAAACCAGCTCCATTGAAATCGGCCGGCTGGAGCCTCATCCGCTGCTGCTGCTTGACCCGAGCTTCGTGTTCCGCAGGGTGTTCGACGCGGCTTGCCGTCTGGCCCAACTCAAGCCGAACATCTTCGTCGAAAGCCACACGCCGCAGACGTTGCTGGCATTGGCGGAAGCCGGGCATGGGGTCGCAGTGATCCCCTCTCAGTTGCAAACGCGCCATTATCGGCTGCGCATTGTTGCAGTGACCTATCGCGGCCGGCCGTTGCGAACGCAGATGGTCATTCTGTGGGACAAACAGCGCCCACGGCCAGCCTATGCCACGGCATATTGCGACATGCTCGCGGATTATGTCCGGGAGATTTTCCCGATTACCCGTCCTTCCGATCCTTCAGCGCGTCGAGCGGATTAGCCGAAGGCGTAATCCGCCGCCCGAGGGGGCCAAATGGCGAATCGAACAGATAGCGTTGCGAGGTTAGGCGATCAAGATTCACGCGGAGCTGTAATGCCCCAATGGGCGAAAGGAAATGGCGGAATATGCTGCGCTAATCTAATCCGCCCTACGTGCTTTGATTGCGGGCATGCTCATCGTCCATTGATCCCGGCGCGCGTCTGAAAAATGCGCTAGATCGACTTGACGCCTCGAACGGCCCAAGCCCTTGCCGTCAGTCGAATTGCACCGTCGCGATCGATCGGAAGCATGGTGCGAAGGTGGTCGCGCAGCCTTGATCTCCGCTGGTCGGAGAGACTGCTGCAATAGGTCGGCGCAGAACCTTGGCCACCGAGAAATGGCGACCAGTATTCGTCGAAATTCGCGAACACGGTCGGCACGTCGATGCCGCGGCACTCACACCGATCGAAGCCGCCACCTTCCAACAGCGTCAGCAACGGCTCCGGTTTGCACATCGAGAACCGCCGGGCCTCGTCGAGCGTCAGAGCATCTGGATCGAGGGCTACCGCGGCATCCCAGAAGTACCGCATCAGCTGCATTTTGCCGGCGTAATCCCAAACATAGACCGCGGCGGTGCCGCCGGCACGCAGCGCGCGCCGCATTTCGGCAATGGCCTTCTCCGGATGCGAAACGAAATTGAGCACGAGGCCGGACACGACGGCATCGAATGCACCGTCCGGGAACGGCATCGCCTCAGCATTTCCAGACTCGAAATTTGCTCGCGGATCGGGCAGATGCCGCCGCGCATGGGCGATGAAACCTTTGGATGAATCAATGCCTGTGACGCCGGCCGGTGCCGCGCGCGAAAGAACGATCTCGGTCAGGACACCGGTGCCGCAACCGACATCGAGCCATCGGCTCCGAGCCGGCAATGCAAGCCATTCGATGAAAGTGCCGGCGACGGACCGGCTCCAGCGGCCGACGTAGCTTTCATAGGCTTCTCCCACTTGCCAAACGTCGGGACGCTGGATTTGCAACATGTTCGGTCCACTCTTCTGCTCTACCCGCGCATCACCTTCGAGAGTAGCGGTCCGCCGCGTTGTGCACGCAGATTCACCTTGCCCTCGCTTTGATCGCAGCAGCAGCGGGTAATTACTTGCTGGCTTGCTGGCTTCTCCGATCGGCCGGCAGCACGATGTCGCCGGTCTTGTCGTCCATGCAGATTTCTCTAAGTGTGGAGTAGCCGTTTGGACATGCCGGCTGCGATGCCGTGAACTTGGTCGGCACCGAGAAGGTCGCATCGACTACGAACATAATGAGGGCGTTCAGATCGGTCGTACCGGCATCGAAGACCTGCATCGTCATGCCGGGCATATTGCCGCCGGCCTCGACGTAGCTGATGCCGTGCGGCGTCCGCTGGCCCACTTTTTCCGGCGACGACATAGAAGGCCCTCGGAGTCAAAATGGTGATGAACCGGAGTCATGGCGCCGTCCTTCACGCCCGCACGTAGGCGTAACCCTGGTCCTCGAGTTCCGCGATTCGCACGACGCCGGCTGGCACGAGCCGCGCTTCGGGAATGATCGTGATCTGCTTTCCCTCGCGTTTCTCCATGGTCATCCTCGTGTTGTTGCAGCCGGAGAGTACGACGTTGGGATCAACCTTGCGCAGCTCGGCGATCTGCTGCTTCACTGGGGAAGTGTCCTCACGGAACATTGTCAGGCCACCGCTGTTAGCGACGATTTCGATGGTGACGGTCTCGCCGCGTTTCACGTAGAGTTCATAGGCGTTCTTGGCGTTGCCGAGCGCGGTCTTCATGGCGTCCTGATCATTCGCCCCAACGTGCAGGACGATCTTGTGCCGCGTCTTCTTCGCCTCCTCGGCGCCGGCGCCGGGAACGAGTACCGCGAGCGCTCCGCCAATCGCCGCGAAACGGAACATCAGTCGACGATTCATGGATTTTTCCTCCCGAACCCCGCATGGTTCATGCCGGGCAAAAAATGGCAGCGGGCTCATGTCCTCCTCCTGGCGCTGTTGAGCTGCCGTCCTCATGTCAAAGACCGCGCGCTATGTCTTTCAGGGCCTCTCAATTTGGCCTTAGCGATCCCTCCATTTTTCCTTCAGGAGGCCTGTGCTAGGATCGCTGCGGGGCACGGCGCGAAGCACGGAAAGAATCTTGCGCTATCTGTTCGAGGAATGTGCGCTCGACATGGATCGACGCGAGTCGTGGCGGGGTAAGGCGCCTGGAACCCCAGACCTGCGGCCCGTTTCGGGGCTATTGAACTGGCTGCTCGGCAGGGTTTTGAATTGTCGAGAGAATCCAATTCCGTTCCGATTGGATTGGAACAACCAATTGAATCAGACTTCCGTCGCACTTGCTGTTGCCGATCTTAGGATCCGAAAGAACTCCGGAGGTTACTCCGTAAATTGAAACCTGTCCGCCGGTCTCGGTGTAAACCGGCCCACCGCTGTCTCCTTTGCAAACCGCCTGATCGTCCTTTACGGGACGGGCGAAGTTGAAGAGTGGGACTTCAGCTTCAATCATTTGACGCAATCGCTCGGCGTTTGACTTGGAATTAGAAAACAAACTCATCAATAAATTTGTGTCGGAGCGCAGGATGCGAACGCGGGTCCAATCCGCCTCGCGCCCGTTCCACAGACCCTCGCTGTAGCCCGCCGTCCTCACGATCCTGCCAGGAGTCAGCGGCTCGGAGCTGAGAGCGGCCGGCGTCGCCCCGCAAAGCGGTGTTTGCAACCGGAGCACCGCTAGGTCGGGAGTCGGCCAATCTTGGCCAT
Organism: uncultured Alphaproteobacteria bacterium; assembly: GCA_963729965.1. Classification (GTDB taxonomy): domain Bacteria; phylum Pseudomonadota; class Alphaproteobacteria; order Rhizobiales; family Xanthobacteraceae; genus BOG-931. Next base: position 189,157 of record CAVSPX010000013.1, on the reverse strand, counting down.
TGATCGAAACCGATTTTTCGTCGGGGGGATAGAACACGTCCTCCACGCGCGCATGCGAACAGTCTTGATAAAGCGAGGACTTTAAGATCACCAGCGGCGACGACAATTCGGCCGTGCAGTGGGCTGCGGTCAGTACCTTTCGGTTGCCGATCACGACCCCCGAGCAGCCGGGGCCTGAAATTTCAACGATCGAGCGGCGGATTAAGTCGCCTACGGAAACGGCCTCGCCGCCGACGACAGCGCCGGCTACGGAACCGGCAAGTAAGCTCGAAATTAAACAAAGTGAAAAGATTGGGTTTCTTACAAATCCTAAGCTCGGCATCGGTCCTACTCGAACTCAGCCGGCACTGAGAATGGTTTGGTCGCATCCACCCTCTCGGCACTGTTCGGCTGCCATCCCGATGCCAGAGATGGCGGCGCCCTGTCTTTCAGGGCTTCTCAATTTTGGCTTAGCGTTCCCTCCATTTTTCCTTCAGCGCGCCTGTGCTAGGGTCGCTGCGGGGCGTGGCGCGAAAAACGGAAAGAAACTTGCGCTATCTGTTCGAGGAATGTGCGCTCGACATGGATCGCCGCGAGTTGCGGCGGGGAACGACGCCTGTGGCCATCGAGCCCCAGGTCTTCGATCTTCTTGTCCACTTGATCCAGCACCGTGACCGTGTGGTCAGCAAGGATGAGCTTTTGGCGTCGATCTGGCATGGGCGCGCCATCTCGGAGTTGGCGTTGTTCAACCGGATCAACGCAGCCCGGAGCGCGATCGGCGATACCGGGGCGCGGCAGACGCTGATCAAGACGTTGCCACGCCGAGGCCTGCGGTTTGTCGGCACCGTTCGCCAGGAGGAATGCAGTCCCGCCGAGGCCAGTCCGGACAAACCCTCGCTCGGAATTATCGACAAGCCGTCAATCGCCGTTCTGCCTTTCGTCAACCTCAGCGGCGATCCGGAGCAGGATTACTTCATCGACGGGATTGTCGAGGACATCATCACGGCTTTGTCGCGCAACCGGGCTTTCTTCGTCATCGCCCGCAACTCGTCGTTCACCTACAAGGGAAAACCGGTCGACACCAAGCAGGTCGCGCACGAACTCGGCGTCCGTTACCTATTGGAAGGCAGCGTACGCAAGTCGGGCAATCGCGTGCGTGTGACCGGACAGCTTATTGAGGCCGAGTCTGGCCACCATTTGTGGGCAGGCCGGTTTGACGGCGACTTGGTCGACATCTTCGATCTTCAAGATCAGCTCGTGACGAGAGTGGTCGGCGCGATAGCGCCTCAACTTGAAAAAGCTGAAATCGAGCGCGCGAAACGGGAGTTGACCAGCGATCCCGCGGCTTACGATTTCTATCTTCGCGGGCTTGCCAGTTGGAATCGCTGGTCCAGAGCTGACAACGCGAAAGCATTGAAGCTTTTCTACGAGGCCATCGACAAAGATCCTGAATTTGCTACCCCCTATGGTTTAGCCGCCTCGTGCTACCAGTTCGCCAAGGCAAACGGTTGGCAATCCGGGTTTGACGAGGCGGAAATATCGAGTCTGACCGAACGTGCGATAGAAGTGGGAAAAGATGACGCCGTGGCACTATGTTGGGCAGGGCACGTTCGCGCCTTCTTCTTCAAAGAAGTGGATCGTGCACTTCTGCTGATCAATCGCGCACTTGAGCTGGACATGAATCTGGCTGTCGCCTGGCAGCGAAGCGGCTGGGTCCGCGGCTACGCTGGCGATGCCGACGGCGCGATCGAGAGCCTCAACAAAGCCATGCGGCTCGATCCCCTTGATACGCGCGTATTCCTCACGCAAAGCGCGATGGCATTTGCGCATTTCGTCGCCGGGCGAGATCAAGAGGCGGCGGAATGGGCAGCAATGGCTCTAAGGACGAAACCGAACTGGATGCCTGCTCTTCGCGTAGCGATGGCCTCTAATGCTATGCAAGGGCGCGCCGCCGAGGCAAAGGCCGTGCTGCAGTTGTATGAGCGGGCCGATCCGAACATAAGCATTCGCAAGATATGCGAGCACTATCCCTTTAGACGACGGGAGGACAGGCAGCGGCTTGTGAAGGCCTTACGCAAGGCCGGAGTTCCCGAGGCATAGCCCGGGCTCCGACGCGCCTTTTGCCGGCGTCATGTTGTCCGCTCCGCGCGATCGCATTGCGGGGACTCGTCAAACTGAGAACGTTTCGCCTGCCGCTGGTCACTTGACGGCTTCATGCACATTCATGAAGCGCAGGGTCCGTTGCGCGGTGGCCGTCGTCAGTTTGGCATAGTCCTTTCGCGCCAGCGCCACGATATCGTTGATCGCGGGCTGGCCCGCCAGCTTATCGTGCAGAATAAACTCCACGGTTGGCCAGCTGAGCTGGGCCGCCTTGCATGGCAGCAGCATCGCGTCGTTGCGGTGCCCGTTCACAAGCTGGACAATGACGCCGATTTGGGTCGAGCTCAGACGGGAAAGCGCGACGATCAATTCATCTTTTTGGCGCTTGCGCACGAATGTCACCAGGGCCGCTTCATCAAGCTTCCCTGCTTTCACGAGCGCGGCGATATTGCGCTCGGCATCGCCATAATCGTGCTCGCTGTTGCGGCCCAGCGCTTTGCCGATTTTGGCGATGATGCGCTCGATGTCCTGACGCCGCTCCGGCGGAACCAGAGCCAGAATTCTCTGCTTCACCGCCTCGGTCGCGCGCCGCAGCAGCTCCTGCAGCAGATTGCCCGGAAGGTCCCGGCGCAGCCCGACAAGCTCGCCCAGCGTATCGTCGCCGTCGGCCCGCTCCACCAATCGGGTGAACCCGGTTTCGGAGAACTGCGCACCGGCATTCTTGGCGAGCGAGGACACGACCTGCTGATCGCCGCGCACCAGCAATGCGTCGGTCAGCTTCGGCTCCAGAATTGTCCGGCCGGAAATAGCCAGCAGGTGAGCCTGGCTCTTTGTCTGCACGATCTCAACGAGATCGGCCGTGGTGAGCCGCCTCGACCCGGTGAGCACCGGCGCGGCCACTTCGATTTGGTCGTCCTTCGCCAGCCGCTTGATGACCCTGATGGGCGCCATGTCGATCGGAGCGAGCCTGCTGCCAAGCTCCACCAGGGCGGTTTTTTCGATCTTCTCGGCCAGCAGGCATAATACGTCGTCAAAGACGGCAATCTGCTCATCGTTTAGGCGATTGGCGTCGTGCAGAAAAAGGTCGGTTATCCGCCGCAGCGTCTGCACCCGGTTGTCCGGGCTGCCTTGCTTGATCGCGGTTTCCAGATCATCAATGAGAGAAAGTTGTTCTGGCATGGCGGCTACATTTTGCAGCACAGTCCACAAACGTTAACAAAACCGGATTAAAGAATTGTCTCTTTAGCAGGCCGGATGCGCGACAAGTTTGGCGAGTCCGCGGACCACAGTTCATCTGCGATTTTGCCGGCGGCTGCCTGCGTGATGCGTGGAACCTCTCATCGGGCCGGCAGTGGCCTGCACCGTCGTTTTGCCCGATCATGGTTACGTGAATCTTGCGCGGGCTCAGACCGCGATTTCGGCGGCCGGCGGCTCCTCGGGCCAGGCGCGATTCGGCCGGGTCAGGCCATCTTCCGGGCGAAGCCGTTCAGCACGAAACCATCCTGCTTCGCTCACTCGATCGTCACCTTCGCCTTCTTGATGACCTCACCCCATCGTTGCGAGTCCTCGCGCAGATAGGCCGCAAAGGCGGGAAGCGGTCCGGGCACCGGCTGCACCGCGAAGCGATCGAGATACTTTTTCTGAAAGTCGGGATCGCCGACGATCTTCTGCACGTCGGCATTGACCTTTTTGACGATGCTGTCGGGCGTGCCCGCCGCGGCAAACAGCCCGAACGAGACGCTCGCCTCATAGCCCGGCACCGTCTCGGCGATGGTCGGCACGTCGGGGAACTGCGGCACGCGCGTCTTGCTGGCGAAGGCAAGCATCTTCAGCTTGCCGGCTTTCACTGTGGTCAGCGCCACCGAGGGCCCCATGATCACCGCGTCGATGTGGCCCGCGATCACGTCGGTCAGCGCCGGCGCCGCGCCCCGATAGTGCACGATCGTCAGCTTGATGCCGGTGAGATTTTCCAATTCGAGCGCGGCGATATGCAGCGCCGTGCCGACACCGGCGGTGCCGAACGTGAGCGTGCCGGGCTTCTTCTTGGCGAGCGCAATCAGGTCGGCGACCGAATTCACCGGCACAGACGGATTGACCAGGAGTGCCGCCGGAATGGTGCCGTAGCCGGCGATCGGCACGAAATCCTTGCCCGGATCGTAGGCCAGTTTGCCCTTGGCGTAGAGATGCGGTTCGGTCGTGTAGAAGCCGGTCTCCGACGCAAGCAGCGTGTAGCCGTCGTGCTCGGCCCGCATCACCGCCTGGGCGGCGATCGCATAGCCGGCGCCACCTTTGTTCTCGACGATGACGCTGTGCTTCCACAGGTCCGAGAGTTTCAGCGCCACGGCGCGCGTCAGCACGTCGGTCAGCGCGCCGGCCGACGACGTCACCACGATGGTCACGTTGCGGTCCGGATAGGTCTGCGCCGACGCGGCGGAGTTCGGCAGCAACCAGGCGAACAGACTTGCGAACAGGCTTGCGAACAGGAAAAGGCGGCCGAATACGGCAGTCATCGCTCCCTCCGTTTGTCGGGATTTTTTGTTGCGCATCGAGCAAGCCTAGCACGGCGGAAACGCACCGTCGGCGCCAGCGTCAATGTGTCCATGCGCCCGTTGCGACCTCGCGGCAGACCGCCCACGTCCATCGCATGACCGATCTCGCGGACCGGATCATCGCACATTATGAGAAACATGCGGCGGCGTGGGACCGCGATCGTCAGAACAGTTTTTGCAACGACAAGGTCCGGCACGACCGGCTTTCGCGTGCTGGAATACGTCGCCAACGACACGGAGGCCGGCGGGCGGACGGCGTGGCTTTGTCAATTCGGTGACGAGGGATGATGGCGGCGCGCACTGGTTGAACGGTCCACCCGGCCTGCGAAGGCTGCCTTTCTGGTTAATGTTCGTTAACCGGGCGATGCGATCATTCCGGCATTGCACGGGATGGCAGCAATGAACCCGATGGTCAGGTTTGTCCGGTCGAAGACCGGGCGCGCTTTCGCTGTCTATCTGGCTCTGTCTGCCGGGCTATGCGCCGTCGCCGCAAATTATGTCTATCGCACCGGCCTGCGGTCGCATCTCGCGCAAAAAGCCGATGAAACCGTGACGGCTTTGCGTCTGGTCGACGCGTTTGTGACCAACTATTCGCGCCTGCGCGCCGAGTTCGGGGCGAATTCGCCGGTGCCGGCGACGTTCCGCGCCGAAGCCATCGCGGCTTTCAACAAGCAGGCCGGATCGCACGGCACCTTCGTGCTGCGCTCCGTGGGCCGGGCCGGCCGGGAGATCAAGACGCCGCCCACCGATGCCGCGATGGCGAAGACCATCGAGGCGTTCGTCTCAACCTCCGATCGCGGCCCGCGCACCGAGCAGATGACGATCGGCGGCCATCAAGTGCTGCGCACGATCTATCCGACGCTGGCCAGCGAGCAGAGCTGTGTGGACTGCCACAACGCGCTGCAACCCGACAAACCGCGATGGCACCTCAACGACGTGATGGGAGCGTTTGCCACCGACATCCCGCTCGAACTCGTTCATGGCGGCCATCGCCCGGCAAAGCCGCACAATCGGGCTCGGCCTGTTCGCAGCGCTGGCCGAGATCGGGTTCATCATCTCGATCCTGCATTTTCATCAGCTCAGCGAACGCGAGGCCGCGTCGACGCAAATTCAGACGCAGAACGCGCGCTTTACCGCGGCACTGAACAACATGCCGCACGGGTTTTGCATCTTCGACGGCGACAAGCGGCTGGTGATCAGCAACGACACCTACGCCCGCCTGTATAAGCTGCCGCCCGAATTGCTGCGGCCCGGAACGACGCACGACGCCATCATCAAACACCGTGTCACCAACGGCATCCTCGCAGGCGAGACTTCAGATAACGCGGCGAAGCAGAAACTCTCCAATCTTACCAAGCACTCGAGCGGTCAAAAATCGGCGCGCGTCGATCAGCTGGCCGATGGACGCCTTATCGAGGTGATGCGGCAGCCCATGATGGGCGGCGGCTGGCTCGCGACCCACGAGGACGTCACGGACCGCGCGCAACTCGCGACCGAGCAGGCACGCCGCAATCGCATCGAGGCCGCGATCGCCTCGTTCCGCAGCCGGGTGGAAGGCGTGCTCAAGACCGTGAGCGAGAGTACGCGGGCCATGAAGTCGACCGCGGCGGAACTATTCGCCTCCTCCGAACAGACCTCGGCGCGCGCCGAGGGCATGGTGCAAGCGACCCGCGGCGCGTCGGCCAGCGTCGACCGGGCGGCTATTGCCAGCAATCAGATGTCCGGCTCGGTTTCGGACATTTCGCATCGCGTCATTCAAGCCAACGCCATCGTGCAGAACGCCGAAAGCAAGGTGAAAGCGACCAGCATCGAGTTCGAAGGTTTGTCGAAGGCCGCACAGAAGATCGGCGATGTCATCAAGCTGATTCAGACGATTTCAGGACAGACCAACCTGCTCGCGCTCAATGCCACCATCGAGGCGGCGCGCGCCGGCGCCGCCGGCCGCGGTTTTGCAGTGGTCGCATCCGAGGTCAAGGCGCTGGCGTCGCAGACCGGCAAGGCGGCCGAAGAGATCGCCGGGCTCATTTCGGCGGTCCAGGCCTCGACCAGCGGCGCCATACAGGCGGTCGGCGGCATCGAGCAATCCATCCGCGACATCAGTCGCTATACCGCCGCGGTCGCAAGCTCGGCCGACGAACAGAGCGCCGCCACATCTGAGATTTCCGCCAACGTCGGCAATGCCGCCAAGGAAACCGGCAAGATCGTTGCGGCGCTCGGCGCGGTCGCCGATGCCGCCACCTCCACGCGCACATCGGCCCAGGTCGTACTGTCGGCCTCGGAGTCGGTCGAAGGGGCGGTGCAGAACATGCATCACGAAGTCGAGGCATTCCTCGGCAGCGTTGCGGGTTGAGCGGCAGCACCTACCCGGCACGCCACACGCACGTCTCACCGGGCATGGCGCCGCCTACGCGCCGCCCTGCGTCAGCCGGGCATTCGCAAGCTTTGCCGACGGCAATTCGCCAAAGGCTTGCCGATAATACCTGGCGAAGTGGCCTGCGTTAAGAAACCCGCATTTCAGGCTTATGGACAGAACGGAGGCGGAGGCGGCTGGAGATTGCAGCATCTCTCTGGCGTGTCTGAGGCGCACGGTTTGCAGGAAGGCCATCGGCGTGTAGCCGCGTTGTTCTCTAAAAATCGCAAACAGGCTGCGCACGCCAATGTTGGTATGCTGCGCAAGTTCTTCGATCGTTATGGCCTTGTCCCAGTTCGCCGAGAGATATTCTTCGCACAAGTGCAGACTGACCGACGAACAGACGGCGGATCATTGCTTGATTTGCGAAAATTCCTGGGCCGCCGCGCAGCGCCCGCTGCCGCCGCGATGTCCGCTTTGGGAGCCTTGCGCGGGGCGTCGCCCGGGCTCAAAGTCCAGACGTAAGCCCAAGGGGTCACACGGCGGAGCGCTCGAAGCGGAGTCCGGCACAAGCACGGGCGCGCATCCGGCTCTGTTCGCAGCGGCATCCAAGCCGGGCTCCAAGTCAAATTACGGGAGGGAGCGTCATGGATCGCCGCGCATTCTTGCAATCGGGTTCGATCGTTGCCGTCGCCGGAGCAGCGGCCGGTGCGGGTTCGTCCGCCGCGGCGCAGACACCGCCAGCCAAGCCCGACGTCACCTCCGTCACCGCGCGCGACTGGTCGCAGCGCGCCCCCAAGGGCGAGCCGGTCGTCAAGCGCTTCGACGATCAGCGCTGGGTGCTCGACAATGTTATCCAGGCGAACGGCATCGACTGGGATCAGAGCCATACCTCGGTCGCGATCCGCTCCAGCGGCACCGCCGCCGTGCCCGATATGGCGGAGTTGCGTCGGCGGGTGAAGCGGCTGGTCGACATCGGTCCGACCTTCGAGGCGCTGGCGAAAAAGCGCGAGACCGCCGCCATCGCGGCCGAACGCAACAGCGACAAGATTCTGGCGCGCGACAATTATTATCTCGCCTGCAATTACTGGGCCTCGGCGATGTGGACCATCGACGAGGTCAACGACAAGCTGATCGGGCTGAACAAAAACAAGCGCGAGACCTTCGACAAGTACGCCGGGCTCGCCGATCATCACATCGAATGGGTCGAGTTGCCCTACCGCGGCAAGACGCTGCCCGCGATCCTGCATCTGCCGCCCGGCTATTCTCAAAGCAGCGGCAAGGTGCCGGTAATCGTCGCCGTGTCCGGCATGGACGGCTTCAAGGAGCGCTCGGTGGCGCTCTACAACGACACCTGGATGCAGCGCGGCTATGCCGTGCTGGCATTCGAGGGGCCGGGTTATTGGGAGCCGCCGCTGCGCGGCATCTATGTCGACGTGCCGGGCTGGGCCGAGGCCGCAAAGACGCTGGCCGATTGGCTCGTCAAGCGTCCGGAAATTGATGCCGACAAGATCGGCATGACCGGGGTAAGCTACGGCTCGTTCTTCACCGCGATCATGATGGCGGCGGATGACCGCTACAAAGCCTGCGCGGTGACCGGCACGTGCTACGAGCCGGGCGGCGAAACCATCTTCAACCGCGCCTCGCCGACCTTCAAGAAGCGCTTCATGTTCATGTCGGGTATTACCGACGAGCGCGAGTTCGACGACTTCCGCAAGACCATCGACTGGAACGGCTATGCCCAGAAGGTCAAGGGCGCGTACCTGGTCTGCTGCGGCGAATACGATCAGCTCTGCCCGCTCGACTATACCGATGCATTCATGAGAGCGTTGGGCGGCCCGAAGCAGCTTATGGTCTACGAGGGCGGCAACCACTCGATCGCCCTGACCACGGCAACGGAGCGCGGTCCGGAACCGCGCGAGTATCAGGCCGAATGGATGGTCGGGCGACTCGAAGGCAAGCCTTTCCCAAGCGAACGCTGGTTCATCGAGGCCAACGGGCGCGTGGTCAAACAGTCGATCGGGTGACTGCGCCGGCCGGCGGCGCGGGAACTCGCAGGCGGCATTCAGTCAGCGCAGAGCGCCGGTCCGAGCGCAACGGCTTCTGCGCCTTCGAGCGAGACGTGTAAAAATTGCGGAAATTGTCTCAAGACAACGTGTCTTGGATTGACGATGCCGCCCTGCTAGTTTCCGCCCGATGCAATATGTGCGTCGCTGCAAGAGTTGCCGCAAGAGTTGCTGCATGACATGCATCACCCCACTCTGAGGAGAGCCACGGTGATCACTATTGAAGTCAACGGAACCCCTAAACAAATCGACATTGAGCCCGATACGCCGCTGCTTTGGGTGCTGCGCGATATCGTCGGCCTGACAGGGACGAAATTCGGCTGCGGCATTGCGCAGTGCGGTGCCTGCACCGTGCATGTCGACGGCAAGCCGATGCGCTCCTGCTCGGTGCCGATCGGCGCGCTCGACGGCGCCAAGATCACCACCATCGAGGGCCTGTCCCCCGACAACAGCCATCCGGTGCAGCGCGCCTGGATCGCCGAGGACGTGCCGCAATGCGGCTACTGCCAGTCCGGGCAGATCATGGCCACGGTCGCCTTCCTGAAGGACTTCCCCAAACCGACCGATGCCGACATCGACGCGAATCTCACCAATATTTGCCGTTGTGGAACCTATGAGCGTCTGCGCCGCGCCATTCATCGCGCCGCCGACATGATGAAAGCGTAAGGAGGGCACAATGCACGGAACCCTCACGTCTCATCTCAATCGTCGCCGTTTCATCCTGAGCGGCGCCACCGCCGCCGGCGGCCTCATGATCGGCATCGGCGCGCCGCACAGCGCCCACGCCGCCACCGTCGCGGCGCAGCCGTGGAATGACGACCACGCCTATGCGCCGAACGAGATCGACGCCTGGATTGCGATCGATCCCGATGACTCCATCCTGATCCGCTACGAGCGCTCGGAGATGGGCCAGGGCAGCATGACCGCGCTGCCGATGATGATCACCGAGGAGTTGCAGTGCGACTGGTCGAAGGTGCGGATCGAATATGCTTCGCCCAATCGCAATCTTCGCGAAAACAACGTCTACGGCGGGATGTTCTCGAACGGCAGCCGTTCGGTGCGGGCCTCGCAAAAGATGGTCCAGCAGGTCGGCGCCAGCGCCCGCGAGCGCCTGATCGCGGCCGCCGCGGCGCGCTGGAACGTGCCGGCATCGGAATGCTCGGCCGCCATGAGCGTGGTGACGCACAAGGCGTCGGGCCGCACGCTGCGTTACGGCGAACTCGCCGCCGATGCGGCCAAGATCAAGCTTGCCAAAGAGCCGAAGATCAAGACGCCGGCGCAGTTCACCTTCATCCCGCGGCCGCTGCCGCGCGTCGATGTCGTACACAAGACCGACGGCTCGGCCAAATTCGGTATCGACGCGCAGGTCCCGGGAATGCTGTTCGCCGCGATCATGGCGTGCCCGGTGCCCGGCGGCAAACTCAAGAGCGTCGATGATTCGGTGCTCAGCGGAGCGCCAGGCGTTCTGAAAGTGGTGAAGCTGCCGAATGCCGTCGCGGTGGTGGCGACCGATACCTACTGGCGCGCCAAGCGGGCGCTGTCGCGGCTTGAGCCCGTATGGATGTCGGCGCGTCCGGCAGCGTCGACAGCGCGCAGCTGTCGACGGCCTACCGTGCGGCCTTGTCCGAACCGATGCTGACCGCGCGCAACCAGGGCGATGTCGACAAGGCGTTCACGGGCGCGGCAAAGACCTTCGAGGCAGTGTACGAGACGCCTTACCTGTCGCATTCGCCGATGGAGCCGATGAATGCGACCGTGTATTTGCAGCCCGACCGGCTCGACGTCTGGGTCGGGACGCAAGCCGCGGATGAGGCCACCGAAGCAGCGGCGAAGTTCGCGGGGCTCAAGCCCGAGCAGGTCTATGTCCACAACGGCTTCGTCGGCGGCGGCTTCGGCCGGCGCGACGCCAGCGACGAGATCAAACAAGCCATCGCCATCGCCAAGGCGGTGGGGCGGCCGGTGAAGCTTGTCTGGACGCGCGAAGAGGACACCCGCCAGGACAAATTCCGTCCGCATGCGGTGGTCGGCTTCAAGGCCGCGGTCGGCGCCGACGGCTTGCCGGTGGCGTGGTCGATGCGCGCCGTGACCTCGTCGATCTTCGCGTCGGTCGGCAGAAAGTTTCCGCCCGGCAAGGTCGAGCCGCAGACCGTCGCCGGACTGGCCGACAACGGCTACAAGGTGCCGAACATGCGCGTCGAGTCGCTGGTCAAGAACACGCACCTGCCGGTGTGGTTCTGGCGGGCGCCCGGCGCCAACCAGCATGTCTTCGCCATCGAGAGTTTCCTTGACGAGATGGCGACGGCGGGCGGCATCGATCCGTATCAGATGCGCCGCAAGCTGCTCGCGGGCAGGCCCGACTGGCTCAAGGTGCTCGACACCGCCGCCGAGAAGGGCGACTGGGGAAAGCCATTGCCCGCGGGCACTGGCCGCGGCATCGCCATCTGCACCGATACCGACAGCCTGTGCGCGCAGGTGGCCGAGGTCACCGTCAAGCCGAGCGGCGAGGTGAAAGGCAATCGGGTCACCGTCGCGCTCGATACGCGCTACATGGTCAATCCGCAGACCATCGCCGAGCAGGCCGAAGGCAGCGTGATCTTCGGGCTTTCCGCTGCGCTCTACGGCAAGATCACCATCAAGGACGGCGCGGCGGTACAAGGCAATTTCGACACCTACCGCATGGTGCGGCTGGCGGAAGCGCCGAAGATCGATGTGCATCTGGTGCCGAGCGGCGGCAAGGTGTGGGGCGGCGCGGGCGAGCCCGCAACGCCGCCGATCGCGGCCGCGGTCGCCAACGCGATCTTCGCCGCGACCGGCAAGCGCCTTCGCTCGCTGCCTGTCAGCGATCACGATCTGTCCGGATCGACAAAATCGACGTAGCCGGCGCATTCACCATCGGCGCAGCACTGATGCGCAACTCGGGGGCGGCGCGACCGCCTCCGGCCGTTCACGGACGTTACGGGGGTAGCGCCTGCTGAGGAGGCAGAGGACGTGACGACATTTTCCAGGATGATTCTCTGCGGACTGCTGGTGCTGTTCGCAGGCGGGGGCGCGACTGCGCGGGCGGACGAGAACACCAGCCCGCCCGAAAATCAGGGCGAGTATCGGCGCGCGCCGGCGATTGCGTTTCCTGCCACTCGGCGCCGGGCGGCAAGGCGTTTGCCGGCGGGCTGAAAATGGGCTCGCCGCTCGGCAACATCTATTCGACCAACATCACGCCCGATCCCGAGACCGGCATCGGCAACTACAGCCTTGCGGATTTCGATCGCGCGTTGCGTCAGGGCATCGCCAAGGACGGACACCGTCTCTACCCGGCGATGCCGTATCCGTCCTACGCCAAGCTCACTGATGCCGATGTCGCGGCGCTCTACGAGTTCTTCATGAAGCAGGTGCCGGCGGTTCATCAGGCGAACCGGCCCAACGAGATCCCCTCGTATCTCGACTTTCGCTGGCCACTGGCGATCTGGAGCGCGCTGTTCACCGACAGCGGTAGCTACGTGGCCAAGAGCGGCCACGACGCGGAGTGGAATCGCGGCGCCTATCTGGTGCAGGGCCTGGGCCATTGCGGCGCCTGCCACACCCCGCGCGGCTTCGCCTTTCAGGAAAAGGCGCTCGACGAGGGGAGTTCCGACTATCTCTCCGGCGCGCTGCTTGACGCCTGGTACGCACCGGATTTGCGCGGCGACCTGCGCGCCGGCCTCGGCGGCTGGCCCAAGGACGACATCGTCAGCTTCCTCAAATCCGGCCACAACAAGACCGGTGCGGTGTTCGGCTCGATGATCGACGTCGTCAACAACTCGACGCCGTACATGTCGGACGCCGATCTCAACGCCATTGCGACCTATCTGAAATCGCTGCCGGCGACATCGTCGGAGCCGGCTTATGCCTACAATGACGCGACGACCGCGGCGCTGCGCGGCGGCCACGACTCCCAGTCGGGCGCAGCGCTCTATACCGGCGTGTGCTGGGCCTGCCATGGCTACGACGGCAAGGGTTTTGCTCCGTACACGCCGGCGCTGGCCGGCAATCCGGTGGTGCTCGACCAGGATCCGTCGTCGCTCATCAACCTGGTGCTGAACGGCTCGAACCCGGTGGTCGTCAAGGGCACACCCGACTCGTATCGCATGCCGCAATTCCGGCTGCAGCTGTCCGACCAGCAGATCGCCGACGTCGTCACCTTCGTCCGCAACGGCTGGGGCAACCAGGCGCCGGCAGTGACCGCCGCACAAGTCGCCGAACTGCGTAAGACCACCGATCCGACCAGCGATCGGGTTATTATTCTGAAGATGCGGTAGATCCCCTCAAACGCAAACTGGCGCGGCGAGAACCAGCGCGGAATGTGAGCGCTCTGCGCCATCGATCGCAACGCCCACACAAGTTCCGAACAAATCAGCATGTCAAGGCCGCCTTCGGCGCCGCAAAGCGGCTTTGGCCTTGACATGCTGATTTGTTTGGAAAAACGCTGGCCGTTGCGATCGATGGCTTCCTCTGACCGTGTCTGGTAACAGTGTTATGTTTTGATTGGCGCGGACGGACGTCATGCGAAAAGTCTTTATTATCGGCATCGGTGCTGGCGACCCCGACTACATCACCGTGCAGGCGATCAATGCGCTCAATCAGGTCGATGTGTTTTTCGTCATGGACAAGGGCGACGAGAAGCAAGACCTCGTCCGCCTGCGCAAGGACATCTGCGAGCGCCACATCAAGGACAAATCATACCGGATCGCGGAGGTGCCTGACCCGCCGCGGGATCGCAGCGCCGCATCTTATGAGCCGGCGGTGCAAGCGTGGCACGAGCAGCGCGCGGCCCTCTATGAACGCCTGATCGCCGAAGACCTCGGCGAAGACGAGTGCGGCGCCTTTCTGGTCTGGGGCGATCCCTCGCTCTACGACAGCACGTTGCGGATCATCGATCGGATCGTTGCACGAGGCGTTGTCGCGTTCGATTATGAAGTCATTCCGGGCATCAGCGCGATCCAGGCTTTGGCCGCAAAGCATCGGATCGCGCTCAATCGGATCGGGCGGCCGATTCACATCACCACCGGCCGCAAGCTCGCCGAAGGGCTGCCGCATGACGCCGGTGACGTCGTCGTGATGCTCGACGGCGATTGTTCGTTCAAGGCGATCGGCGATCGGGACATCGACATCTACTGGGGCGCCTATCTCGGCACCGAAGACCAAATTCTTGTGGCGGGACCTTTGCGCAAGTGCGCGGATGCCATCCAGCGGCTGCGGGCCGAAGCCAAAGCCCGCAAGGGCTGGGTCATGGACACGTATCTGCTGAGGAAGCGCTCAAGCTGAAGCACTTTTTCATCGTCATGCGCGGGCTTGACCCGCCCATCCACGCTGACCCCATCACGTCCGAGAGGGTCCGGAACGCTCCTGAAGCGTCTTCCGAGCGTGAATTGCGGGTCGAGTCCGGCAATGACGACTGGATACGCGTCAGCTCGATCCACCCGGCGCCGGCGTGAATTTGAGCGCCACACCGTTCATGCAGTAGCGCAGGCCGGTCGGCTTCGGGCCATCGTCGAACACGTGGCCAAGATGGCCGCCGCAGCGATGGCAGGAAATCGCGGTACGGGTCATGCCGAAAGTGTGGTCGGTCGCCTCATCAACCGCGCCCGGCAGCGGCGCCCAGAAGCTCGGCCAGCCGGTGCCGCTGTCGAATTTGGTCTTTGACGAAAACAGCGGCAGGTCGCAGCCGGCGCAGGCGAAGGTGCCGGTGCGATGCTCCTTCAACAGCGGACTGGTCCACGGCATTTCGGTGCCTTCCTGCCGAAGCACGTCGTATTCGGCAGGCGTGAGCAGCTTGCGCCACTCGGCGTCCGTGTGCGTGACCTCGTAAGGATGCGGCGGCGTCGCGGCCTCGACGGCGCGCGGCCGGAACAGGCGGTCAAGCCCGAACGCCGCGGCAGCGGCCGCGCCGGCGTAGAAAATGTTTCTGCGGGTCAGCATCGTCTTTCCCTTCCTTCGTGCGCCGAGGTGGGTTCGCGCGGCTATCGCGGGAAGACCTTTGTAGCGCATTCCATCGACACAGTTACGGGCCGGCGGCCCATACGGTTACATTTGCGCCCCAAATTCACATAGAGTTGATGATTGCAGGCCGCGGCAGGGGACCGAAACACAACGGATGGACGCAACCCGCCGGCCGCGGGACAATCGGCGACCGCTCGACGGGCCCGATAAGGAGACTGCAGTGAGTGAAATCAAAGTGCTGAGCACGACGGCAATGAAGACGGTATTCGAGGACTTGGCGCCGGCCTTCGAGCGCGCGACCGGCAACCGCGCCGTCGTCGAGCTTGGGCCGTCTTTGCGGCTCGAGAAGGAGCTGGGCGAAGGCAAGGCAGCCGATGTCGCCATCGTCAGCCGAAACGGCATCAACGATCTGGTCGCGCGCGGCCGGATTGCGGCCGGCAGCGCCGTGCATATTGCCGATTCCACCATCGGCGTCGCGGTGGCGAACGGCGCGCCGAAGCCCGACATTTCGACGCCGGAGAATTTCAAGCGCGCCATGTTGGCGGCGAAATCGATCGCCTGCAGCAAGCCGGTCGGCGGCGGCCAGAGCGGCGCGCATCTTGCTAAGATCTTTGAGCAGCTCGGCATCACGGCCGCGATGCAGGCCAAGTCCCACTATGGCGCGGGCGGCGCTGCGGGGCTTGCCGGCCTCGTCGTGCGGCGCGGCGAAGCCGAGATCGGCATTCAGCAGATGGCCGAACTGATGGCGGTTTCCGGCATCGACATTGTCGGCCCGCTGCCGCGCGAACTGCAAAGCGTCACACCGTTCGTCGCCGGCATATCGGCCGGCGCGGGCGACCCCGGCGCCGCCAAGGCGTTGATTGCCTTTCTCACCACGCCCGAGGTCAAGCGCGTCATCAAGGCCAAAGGGCTGGAACCGGCCTGACTATCGTCATGGCCGGACTTGTTCCGGCCATCCACGTCTTTCATCCAAATCGGCCTTAAGACGTGGATGCCCGCGACAAGCGCGGGCATGACGAATGGGTGTGGATTGTACCTTGGTCTCAGATTTTCCGGCTGTCGTAGGCCCAGTGCAGGAGCGCCTGGCGCTGCCGCTTGCGGCAGGTGACGTCGCCCGGTTCGCAATGGCGCTGCACCTGACGGACGTGGCGGCGGATCGCCTTCCAGCGTTTGATCTGGCGGGCGTCCTCGTCCGGAATACGGCGGCCCATATAGTAGCGGCAGTACCACTGAAACCAGCCGCGCGGATCGTCGCGATAGATCCAGCCTTTCTTGCGCCACACCGACAACGGCTGGCTGGCATCGACGCCGAAATAGTTCAGCGATATGTCGCGCTCATCCTTGGCGAGCTTGGCGCGCGCGAACCAGCTTGCCGGAAATTCCTTGCGACAATCAGTCATGTACTTGCCGGCGAACACGCCAAGCCACAACATCTGCGCGGGCGTGAGGTCGGGGCGAAACTCCGGATCGAAATTGCGTCCGGCAGGCGCCGTCAGCGCGTAGCGGTAACCGCGCTGCATCTTGTCGTTGACGGTGACGATTTTCCGCCTCACCGCCGCAGCCCTTTGAGCACGGCAGGATTGACGACGTTGATCGGATTGCCGGCCGCGTAGGAGGTAATCTGATCGAAGATGTCGACGAACTGCACCTCGTATTCGTCGCGCGTGACGTAGCCGAGATGCGGCGTGCAGACCACGTTCGGCATGTTGAGCAAGGGGTGCGCCGTGTCGCGGACCGGCTCCTGCTCGTAGACGTCGACCGCGGCCATGCCGGGCCGCCCGCGCTTGAGCGCCTCGACCAGCGCGCCCGGCTCGATCAGCGGCGCGCGGCTGGTGTTGACCAGAAGCGCGGTCGGTTTCATGCGCGTCAGATCCGTCGCCTTGACGATGTGGCGGGTCGCATCGACCAGCCGCATATGCAGCGTGATCACATCGCACGCGGCGAAGAATTCTTCTTTGCTCGCCGCCGTGGCGTAACCGTCGGCGCGCGCCTGCTCCAGCGTCGCCGGCCGCGCCCACACCAGCACGTTCATGCCAAAGGCGCGGCCATAGCCGGCAACGACGCTGCCGATGCGACCGTAGCTGTAGATGCCGAGCATCTTGCCGCGCAAGGTCGTGCCGACCCCAATCTGCCATCCGCCAACCTTGAGAGACGCCATCTGCTGCGGAATCTGGCGCACGGCCGCGATGATCAGACCCCAGGTCATTTCGGCGGTAGCGTAGGACGGCGTGCCCGGATGCTGGCTCGACGACACGACGATGCCGAGCCGCGTACAGGCCTCGATGTCAATATGCGGATAAACGCTGCGCTGGCTGATGAGCTTGAGGTTGGGCAGCCGGTCGAGCAGCGACGCGCGGATCTGCGTGCGTTCGCGAATGAGCACCAGCGCCTCCGCGTCGGCGAGCCGCGCGGCGAGCGCATCGGTGTCCTGGACGTGATCGTTGAAGATCGTCACGTCATGGCCGGCAAGCTTGCCGAAGCAGGACAGCGTCCGCACGGTGTCGTGGTAATCGTCGAGAATGGAGATTTTCATCGGCACCTTTCGTGAGAGCAATTCTCAAAGGTTGCGGCGATTCACGCCGGCAATCGCCAGCGCAGGCCGGGAAACCGGGCAAAGTCCCGATCGAGCGTGATCCATTCGCAGCCCCACTCGATCGCGAGAGCGGCGTACCAGGCGTCTGTGACGCGCGGTCCGCGCGTTTCGGTCTCAATGCACAAGCGGCGGAAAATATCCCAATGCCGTTCGCCGGGCTCGACGAGCTGGCAGTGCGGCTGACCCATAAGATCTTCGCAGAAGCCGAGTGCTACTTCGAGGGAAGTGGGGCTGGCATAGGCACGACGGTTGGTAGTGACGCGAACCACGGCGGCTAACGCCAACGGCGAAAGACCAAAGCGCTCATGACCGCGAACGACACCATCGAGCCAAGCCCGGCAAAGGGAATGCTGAGGTACTTCCCTGCGAAATGCATAGATAAGGACGTTTACGTCCGGCAATATCATTTGAAGTGCTTCATGCGCTCCACATATTCCAGGTCTTCCATTTCCTGAAGCGCCGCGGAGTCCGAAATATCGATTCCAGGCAGAGGCCCACCACTAGCGTCGCTGTAGCGTGGCAAAACGCGCTTGGATGGAGGCTTCTTCTGGGCGCCATCGACGACGAACCGCAGGCCTTCCTCAATCAGGGAGGTTACAGTGCGGCGTTCGGCGACTGCCTTGCGCTTGGCACGGGCAAGCAGTTCACGCGGCAATCTGACGGTGGTTCGCTCGATCATATAACAAGACATATCGATAATATGTCAGTATGTCAACGAGCCGACGCAGCGAAAAAAATGGACGAAGAGACCGCAACTGCAGCGGCATGAGCAGCGGCTGACGTTCGCATTCGTCATGCGTCATCTGTCCAAAGCCGTTCGCGTCAAAGAAATGCACGCAAAAGAAAACCGGGCCGCGAGGCCCGGTTTTAGTTCGCCGGCGTGGGGGCGCCAGCGTTCACCTTCCAGAGGGGAACAGCTGCCAGCATTATTGGTTGCCATCTGGGAGGATGGGGCAACCGATCGCCTCGCAGCGTGGCCGCAATATGCAATCCGCGATCAGCGCAGACAATGAGGTGCGTTACATGCCAGCCATGCGAAAAGCGGGCGCGGATAATTCATCTGTATACCCGTGCGCGTTGCACGACTGTCACGACTTTGCGCAAGGAAACGCCGCGGCCGTGCACGCGCGCTTTTGACACACAACGCCACTTAGAAAGCGCCGGATTCAGAACGCCCAGCGCTGCGCGTTGACGACCAGGAAATCGCGAAACGCCTGCACGCGCGCCACGGTCTTCAGCTCTTCCGGATAGACGAAATAGGCGTCGAGTGCCGGTGCCTCGGCCTCGCCGAATAATTGCACCAGGCCGCCGTTCTCCTCGACCAGATAGTCCGGCAGCATCGCGATACCGAGACCGCGCTGGCAGGCGCGCAGCACGCCGAGAATGTTGTTGATGATGAGATGCGGAATGCGCGGCCCCTTGCCGTCGCGCGCGACTTCGATCAGCCAGCGCGAGCGCTGCAGATAAGGCGGCTGCGTGCCGCCGAGCACCAGCACACGATGATTGTCGAGGTCGTCGAAGGTTCGCGGCGTGCCGAAGCGCTTGATGTATTCGGGCGAGGCGTAGACGTGAAAATGGACCGCGAACAGCTTGCGCTGAATGAGATCGGGCTGCGTCGGCTGACGCAGCCGGATCGCCACATCGGCCTCGCGCATGGCGAGGTCGAGTTCTTCTTCGGTGGTCAGCAGCGTGAGGCGGATGTCGGGATAGAGCTCGATGAACTCGCCGAGCCGCGGCGTCAGCCAGTGGATGCCGATGCCCGGCGTCGTGGTGACGCGCAGATCGCCGTTGGGGCGCTCGCGGCTGTCGGTCAATTTGGCCCGCGCCGCTTCGAGTTTCATGAATACGTCGTGCGCAGTGCGATACAGCAACTCGCCCTGTTCGGTCAGGATCAGGCCGCGCGCGTGCCGGTGAAACAGCGAGACCGTGAGCTCCTGTTCCAGCGCGCTCACCTGGCGCGAGACTGCCGACTGCGACAGCCCGAGCTGCTCGCCGGCATGGGTGAAGCTGCCCGCTTCGGCGGCCGCGTGAAAAACCTTGAGCTTATCCCAGTCCATCTATGGTCCTACTCCTTCTCCCCGCATGCGGGCAGAAGGCTGAAGTGAAGGATCTCCCGCCGCGCTCGGCATCGCGGCAAAGCCACTTCACCCGGATTGCGTTGCAATCCGACCTCTTCCCGCCCGCGGGAAGAGGTAAAGATTCATTCCGCCGCGTCGCGCAACGCCGCGTGCCCGGCGAGGAAGCGTTCGGCTTCCAGCGCCGCCATGCAGCCCAGTCCCGCCGCGGTGACCGCCTGCCGATAGACCTCGTCGGCGACATCGCCGGCGGCGAACAGGCCGGGCACCGAAGTCGCCGTCGAATGCGGGGCGGTCTTGACGTAGCCCGATGGCTTCAGTTCGACCTGCCCGGCGACCAGTTCGGTCGACGGCGCATGGCCGATGGCGATGAAAATGCCGTCGACCGGGCGCTCGCTGACGGCGCCGGTCTTGACGTTCCTGATCGTCGCGTGCGTGACCTTGAGCGGGTTCTCGGCGCCGCGCACGTCGTCGAGCACGCTGTCCCAGATCAGTTCGATCTTCGGATGCTTGAACAGCCGGTCCTGCAAAATCCTCTCGGCGCGCAGGCTGTCGCGCCGGTGCACCAGTGTGACCTTCGAAGCGAAATTGGTAAGAAACAATGCCTCTTCGACCGCGGTGTTGCCGCCGCCGATCACCAGCACTGCTTTGTTTCGGTAGAAGAAGCCGTCGCAGGTGGCGCAAGCCGAAATGCCATAGCCGCGGAATTTCTGCTCACACGGCAGATCGAGCCAGCGCGCCTGCGCACCGGTCGCCAGCACGACGGACTCGGCGATGTAGATGTCGCCGGAATCACATTCGATGCGGAAAGGACGGCGCTGCAGATCGAGCCTGCTGACATGGTCGGCGACGAGCCGAGCGCCGACATGGGCCGCCTGCTTTTGCATTTGCTCCATGAGCCACGGGCCCTGGATCACGTCGGCGAAGCCTGGGTAGTTCTCGACATCCGTGGTCACGGTGAGCTGGCCGCCAGGCGCGATGCCCTGGATCAGGATCGGGTCGAGCATCGCACGGGCCGCATAGATCGCGGCGGTGTAGCCGGCGGGGCCTGAGCCGATAATGACGACCTTTGCGTGAGTGGTCTTGCTCACCTGCACATCTCGTTCAAATGCGGCAGGCGCGGGGGCGCGCGAACCGCCTAAGCCCTTGAAAACGAGCCGATTCCGACCTTACTCAGCCTGGAATGGACCGATCCCGCCCCAAAGACACGCCGTAACAATAACGTTCCGAGTGCATTACCCACCCCGAAAGGCAATTTAGGGATTTTTATGAGCTATGCAAGCTACGCAATGGTCCGCGTAGAAAGCCCTCGCTTCAAGGTTAGCGCCCTGCGGACCTCTTATCCCCGTCAGGCGAACGCCGGCATGACCTCGCCGGCGAACAAATCCACCGAGTGGAGGGCTTCCCCGATCGTCATGTCGCCGAACGCAAGCCATGGCGTCCAGTAATTCGCGCCGGTCGCCTTGACGTCGGCGGCGATGAAGTTGCGTACCGTCGCGGGCGCGCCGGCAATGGCGGTGCCGAGCGCCGCCATCTCGTCGAAGGTTTGCGGATAATGGGCGTGGGTGCGCGGCGCCGAGCCGTGGCGCTCGAACAGCCAGAAGAAGCTCGTGCGCCAGCGCGGATAGGCGCGGCGCGCGATCGCGAGCGCCTCTGCGTCCGTGTCTGCAACGACAACGTGCCGGCCGACGCCGTAGAGCGTCGTATCGGCCTTGCCGAGCTTGCGGCGCGTCGCATGATAGCGCTCGAAAATCGGACTGACCGTCGCGCGCGGGCCAAGCGCCAGGATGTTGACGTCGTTCTGCGCCGGCCAATCGGCATTTTCGGGAATGCCGACGCCGTACCATAGCGGCGGATGCGGGTGCTGCACCGGATGCAGAAGCATCGGCACCTTGTCGAAGTGATAGAATTTTCCGGCGAAAGACAATTCGTCCGACGCGAGGCCCTTCACCAGTACCTGGAATGCTTCGTGGTACATCGGCTGGGTTTGCGCGAAATCGAGCCCGTAATTCGCCGTCTCGAACGGCGACACGCCGCGGCCGATGCCGAGTTCAAGCCGGCCGCCGCTCATCTGATCGAGCATGCAGACTTCTTCGATCAGCCGCAGCGGATGATAGAACGGCAAGAGATAGACCATCGGACCGAAGCGCAGCTTGCCGGTGCGCTGCGCCAATGCCGCAAGAAAAATGCCGGGCGACGCCGCACAGCCGAGCGGCGTGCCGTGATGCTCGGCGAGGTGATAGGCGTAAAAGCCGGCGCGGTCGTAAGCCTCGGCAAGCTTGAGCCGCCCGGCATAGAGTTCGCCGAGCGGAACGCCCGCATCGTCCAGGTGATCGAACACGCCGAATTTCATCGACCGATTCCTCCCTTATGTCATTCCGGAGCGCGGGCTTTAAAGCCCGCGCGCCCGGAATCCATAATCACGGAATGGGAGGGATTTGAAAACCGGCCGCTGAGCTGCAATGCAGGGCTTATGGATTCCGGGCTCGCGCTGCGCGCGCCCCGGAATGACGCTGGCGCGTCATTTCCACTCCACCTTCATCACTTCGTAGGCCCTGGCGCCGCCCGGCGTGACGACCTCGACCTGCGCGCCCTTCTTCTTGCCGACCAGCGCGCGGGCGAGCGGCGACGTGATGGAGATCTTGCCCTTCTTGGCATCAGCCTCGGGCTCGCCGACGATCTGCCACACCGACTTCTTCTCAGTGTCTTCGTCGACCAGCGTCACGGTGGCGCCGAACGTGATGGTTTCGCCGGACAGCTTCGACACGTCGATGACCTCGGCGCGCGCCAGCTTGTCTTCGAGCTCGGCGATATGGCCCTCGTTGAGCGACTGCGCTTCCTTGGCGGCGTGATACTCGGCGTTCTCCGAGAGGTCGCCGTGGGTGCGCGCGTCGGTGATCTGCTGAATGATGCGGGGCCGCTCGACCGATTGGCACTGCTTGAGCTCGGCCTCGAGAGCCGCATAGCCAGCCGCGGTCATAGGAATTTTATCCATGGGTCTCCAACCTCCAAGCCCGCAGAGTCAAGATTTGCATCGCGGTCCGGCTCCTGTCCGGCCACGCGAATGCATGCCCTGTCTCTACCTGCCGCCGCCCTACCGGTCTGACTGTCAGCCGGCCCCGGACGCAAAATAGCGCTGCAGCGCGCACACCTCGAGGTCGCCCTTGAGATAGGCCTGGATGCCCTGCGCTGCGGCGACGGCCCCTGAGAGAGTGGTGTAGTACGGCACTTTATGCAAGAGGGCGGCGCGCCGAAGCGAACGGCTATCCGCCAGGGCAGTCGCCCCTTCTGTCGTATTGAAGACCAGCTGAACGTCGCCGTTCTTGATGGCGTCGACGATATGGGGGCGGCCTTCCGCCACCTTGTTGATCTTGACGGCGGCCACGCCCTGTTCGGCCAGGTAACGCTGGGTGCCGGACGTCGCCACCACCTTGAAGCCGGAGTTGGCAAGAAGCCGAATTGCCTCCAGAATCCGTGTCTTATCGGCGTCCTTGACCGACACGAAAACGGTACCGGTTTTCGGCAGCCGCGAGCCGCCGCCGAGCTGGCTTTTGACGAAGGCGACATTGTAGTCGCGGTCGATGCCCATGACCTCGCCGGTCGACTTCATCTCCGGGCCGAGCACGGTATCGACCGCCGGGCCGAACCGGGCGAACGGGAAGACCGCCTCTTTGACGCCGATATGCCGGGCGCTGCCGAGCTCGAAGCTCTGCGGCTTGAGTTTGAAGCTTTTGAGCGATTCGCCGGCCATGATTCGCGCCGCGATCTTGGCGCACGGCACGCCTGTCACCTTGGCGACGAACGGCACGGTGCGCGAGGCGCGCGGGTTGACCTCAAGCACATAAATGTCGCCGTCCTTGATGGCGTATTGCACGTTCATCAGGCCGCCGACCTTGAGCGCGCGCGCCAACTCCCGCGTCTGACGCTCCAATTCGGCGATGGTTTTTTGGTCGAGCGAGTGCGGTGGCAGCGAGCAGGCGGAATCCCCGGAATGGATGCCAGCCTCCTCGATGTGCTCCATGATGCCGGCGATGTAGCTGTCCTGTCCGTCGGCGAGGCAATCGACGTCGATCTCGACCGCGTCAGTCAGATAGCGGTCGATCAAGAGCGGGCGCTTTTCCGATACGGCGAATTCGGAGGGCCGGTCGAGATCGGCGGCGAGCCGCGCCACGTAGCGGATAAGCTGGTGGCTGTCGTGCACGATCTCCATGGCGCGGCCGCCGAGCACATAGGACGGTCGGATCACGATCGGATAGCCGATCGACTCGGCGATCGCCTGCGCCTTTTCGGGCGAGGTCGCGATGCCGCTCTTCGGCTGCCGCAGCTTGAGCCGGTCGAGCAATTGTTTGAAGCGATCGCGATCCTCGGCAAGATCGATGGCATCCGGCGAGGTACCCAGGATCGGCACCTTCGCGTTTTCCAAAGGCTCGGCGAGCTTGAGCGGCGTCTGGCCGCCGAACTGCACGATGACGCCATGCAGCGTGCCGTTGGCGCGTTCGGTGTCGATGATTTCGATGACGTCCTCGGCGGTCAGCGGCTCGAAATAGAGGCGATCCGAGGTGTCGTAATCGGTCGACACCGTCTCCGGATTGCAGTTGACCATGATGGTTTCGTAGCCGGCTTCCTTGAGCGCGAAGGCGGCATGGCAGCAGCAATAGTCGAATTCGATGCCCTGCCCGATCCGGTTCGGACCGCCGCCGAGGATCACGACTTTTTTTCTGTCGGACGGCGCTGCTTCGTTCACCGGCGGTCCGGCGAACGGCGCCTCGTAAGTCGAGTACATGTAGGCGGTCGGCGACGCGAACTCGGCCGCGCAGGTGTCGATGCGTTTGAACACCGGCCGCACGCCGAGGCTTTGCCGGAACTCCGCAACTTCGCCGGCCGCCATATCCGTGAGCCGGGCGAGTCGCGCGTCGGAAAAACCCATCGCCTTGAGCCGGCGCAAAGCGGGCGCCGTGGCCGGCAATCCGTGGTCGCGGATTTCTGCCTCGGTGTCGACGATGGCTCGGATCTGCGCCAGGAACCAAGGATCGACCTTGCAGGCACCATGAATGTCGGCATCGCTCATGCCGAGCCGCATCGCTTGCGCGATTTTCAAGACGCCGTCAGGCGACGGCGTGCCGAGCGCGGCGCGCAGCGCATTCTTGTCGTCGCCCTGACCCAGGCCCGGGATCGCCACTTCGTCGAGCCCGGTCAGTCCGGTTTCGAGCGAGCGCAGCGCCTTTTGCAGGCTTTCTGCGAAGGTGCGTCCGATCGCCATCGCCTCGCCGACCGACTTCATCGATGTGGTGAGGACCGGCTCGGCGCCCGGGAATTTCTCGAAGGCAAAGCGCGGAATCTTGGTGACGATATAGTCGATGGTCGGCTCGAACGAGGCCGGCGTGGCGCCGCCGGTAATGTCGTTCTTGATCTCGTCGAGCGTGTAACCGACCGCGAGCTTGGCGGCGACCTTAGCGATCGGAAAGCCGGTCGCCTTCGAGGCCAGCGCCGAGGAGCGCGACACGCGCGGATTCATTTCGATGACGACGAGGCGGCCGTCCGCCGGGTTGACCGCGAACTGCACGTTGGAGCCGCCGGTCTCCACCCCGATCTCGCGCAGCACCGCGATCGAGGCGTCGCGCATGATCTGATATTCCTTGTCGGTCAAGGTCAGCGCCGGCGCCACCGTGATCGAGTCGCCGGTATGCACGCCCATCGGATCGAAATTCTCGATCGAGCAGACGATGATGCAGTTGTCGTTCTTGTCGCGTACCACCTCCATCTCGAACTCTTTCCAGCCGAGCACCGATTCTTCGATCAGCACTTCGGAGGTCGGCGAGGCGTCGAGCCCGCCTTCGACGATCTCGATGAACTCCGCCTTGTTGTAGGCGATGCCGCCGCCGGTGCCGCCGAGCGTGAACGACGGGCGGATGATGGCCGGCAGTCCGATATCCTCCAGCGCCTCCAGCGCCTGGATCAGCGTCTTGATCTGATGCGAGCGTGGCGTCTGCAGGCCGATCTTCTTCATCGCCTCGCGGAACAGCTCGCGGTCCTCGGCCTTGTCGATGGCGTCGGCAGTGGCGCCGATCATCGTGACGTCGAACTTTTCCAGCACACCCATCTTGCGCAGCGACAGCGCTGTGTTGAGCGCGGTCTGCCCGCCCATGGTCGGCAGCAGCGCGAAGCCGCCCGGAATGGCGTAACGCTCCTTCTCGATGATCTTGGCGACGATTTCCGGCGTGATCGGCTCGATATAAGTCGCGTCCGCCAGATCCGGATCGGTCATGATCGTCGCCGGATTGGAATTGACCAGCACGACCCGATAGCCCTCGGCCTTGAGCGCCTTGCAGGCCTGCGTGCCCGAATAGTCGAACTCGCACGCCTGGCCGATGACAATCGGGCCGGCGCCGATGATCAGGACAGTGGAAATGTCGGTCCGCTTGGGCATCCTAACCTACGTCATCCTGAGGTGCCCGCGCCCATAAGCGCGTTTACGCGCGTCTTTGACGCGCTATGGGCGCGGGCCTCGAAGGATGCTGCTCGATCGCAGCGGCCGTCGCCCTTCGAGGCTCGCTTCGCTCGCACCTCAGGGTGACGGGACGAAGCTTGAGTACACAAGAAAATGGCGCGCAGCGTGCGCGCCGGCGTCGGGGCTTGGATCGCGCGACCCCGCGCGAAGGGTGCTTAGACCAGAACCGGCGCGGCGGCAACGCCGCGCGCAGAACCGGCATTTGTCCTGTGGGCGGCGCCGCGTTAGGGTTCGCCAAACCCGACGGGGAGGAAAACATGCGGGCTGCTCACGCAGCCACGGCGATGGCCGTGGCGGCCGGTACGCTGATCGCGGCGATGGCGTCGGCGGCGCTGTCGCAAACGCCGGCGGCCGACAGCCGGCCGGTGACCTTGGTGGTGCCGATCGCGGCCGGCGGCGGGGTCGACACTATCGCGCGGGTCTTTGCCGCGCTGCTGGCGAAGCGGCTCAACCAGCCTTGGGTGGTGGAGAACCGGCCCGGCGCCGGCGGCCTCGTCGGCCTGGATTCAGTCGCCAAGGCGACGCCCGACGGCCATACGCTCGCGACCTTCGAAACTTCGGCGGCTTTGCAGCAATGGCTGCATCGGAACGTGCCGTTCGACGTCGTCAAAGACTTCGCGCCCGTGGCGCAGATGGCGACCACGCCGCTCGTGCTGTTTGCCGGACCGTCGTCGCCGGTGACGGATATGAAAAGCCTGATCGCCTACGCCAAGGCCAATCCAGGCAAGCTCGCAGCCGGCACGCCCGGCATGGGGACGCCGCACTCGCTCGCCGCCCTGATGCTCAACGCCGCGGCCGGCATCGAAATCACCCAAGTCCCCTACAAAGGCACGGCGCCGGCGCTCAACGATCTCCTCGGCGGCCAGATTCCATTGATGTGGGCAACACCCAACGTGGTGATGCAATATGTGCAGACCGGCAAGGTGAAAGCGCTCGCGGTCGGATCGCCGCAGCGTGTGGCGCTGTTGCCGAACGTGCCAACGGTCGCCGAGAGCGGCGTTCCGGGCTTCGATGTCAGCGTCTGGTTCGGCATTGCCGGGCCTGCAAAGACGCCGCCCGCCGCGATCGCGCGGATCAGCCGCGAGATCGCAGCGATCGACCAGATGGCGGACCTGCGCACCAAGATGGCGCCGCTCGGCTACGAACTCTCCTATCTCGACAGCGCGGCGTTCGCCAAGAAGATCGCCGCCGACCACTCCCGCTACGGCAAAGTGATCCGCGACGCCGGCATCAAGCCGGACTAGGCTTCAGGAGCTCTGTTTAGGGCGAAGACCTGGGCGCGCTCGGACTACCTCATCAGAATGATGATGCGCTCGGTGCCGTCTGTGATCGCGTCTGGTATTCGCGGCTGGCATTAGCTCACTGCGCACTACTTCTGCATTTTGCGCCGAAAACTGCCCAACAAAATTGCCCAACAAAACAGCGTCAAAAAACGTTAAGCGGAGGTAACCGTTAACTCCCCGTTAACTATGTGAACGCAGATTATTAACGAATTAAGAATCATCCACATCGGAGAGGCGATCGTGTCGAGCCTCATCTGCCAACGGCAGTCGCTGACGTTTCGCGCGCGGTCCTACATGGCGTTCGTTTTCACGCCACAGCCGCCTATCGCCGACTGGCTCGCGGACCTCGACGCCACGCTGGAACGCTCCAAGGGCTTCTTCGCCGGCCACCCGGTCGCGCTCGACCTGTCGGCGGCCGGCCTGACCCCGCCCGAGGTCGCTGAGCTTACCGCAAGCCTCGCCGAGCGTGGCATCCGCGTGCTCGGCATCGAGGGCATCGCGCCGCACGATGCAACGCCGGCGCTGCCGCCGCTCCTGCGCGGCGGCCGCGGGGCGCAGGAAATCGAAATCCCCGAGCCCGCTGCGGCTTCAGCCGAGCCCGCTCCGGCGCCGGCGCCGCAAAAGCAGGAGCCGGCATCGCTGCTGATCGATTCGCCGGTACGCTCCGGACAATCGGTGGTCTACATCGAGGGTGATGTCACCGTGCTGGGCTCGGTCGGCTCGGGCGCCGAGATCATCGCCGGCGGCTCCATCCACATTTACGGCACGCTGCGCGGGCTCGCCATGGCGGGCGCCTCAGGCAATCCGCGTGCACGCATCTTCTGCCACCGTTTCGAGGGCGAGCTTCTGGCGATCGGCCCTCACTACAAGACGGCGGACGAAATCGAAGCCAGCCTGCGCCGCGGTCCGGCGCAGGCATGGCTGGACGGCAACACGCTGAAAATCACAGCGATGAATTAACGAGAGGTCGTAGACATGAGCGAGGGGAAATCGGCGCGCGTACTGGTCGTGACATCGGGTAAGGGTGGTGTCGGCAAGACCACCTCAACCGCGGCGCTCGGCGCCGCGCTCGCCCATCTCGGCCAAAAGGTCGTTGTCATCGACTTTGACGTCGGCCTGCGCAATCTCGATCTGGTGCTCGGCGCCGAGCGGCGCGTCGTGTTCGATCTGATCAACGTCATCAACGGCGTGGCCAAGCTGCCGCAGGCGCTGATCAAGGACAAGCGGCTGGAGAATCTCTTTCTGCTGCCGGCCTCGCAGACCCGCGACAAAGACGCGCTGACCGAGGAAGGCGTCGCCAAGGTGATCGCCGAACTGCGCACCAAGTTCGACTGGATCGTGTGCGACAGCCCAGCCGGCATCGAACGCGGCGCCACGCTGGCAATGCGGCACGCCGACGCCGCCATCATCGTCACCAATCCGGAAGTGTCGTCGGTGCGCGACTCCGACCGCATCATCGGCCTGCTCAACTCCAAGACCGAAAAGGCCGAGCGCGGCGAGTCCGTCGAGAAGCACCTGCTGATCACCCGCTATCATCCGTGGCGCGCGGCGCGCGGCGAGATGCTGTCGATCGACGACGTGCTGGAGATCCTTTCCATCCCGCTGATCGGCATCATCCCCGAGAGCGAGGAAGTGCTGCGCGCTTCCAACGTCGGCTCGCCGATTACGTTGAATGCGCCGCTCAGCGCTCCGGCCAAAGCCTATTTCGACGCCACCAAGCGCCTCAAGGGCGAACAAATCCCCATGCAGATTCCTTCGGAAAGCCGCGGCATCTTCAACAAGCTGTTCGGACGGAAAGCAGCATGAACCTGCTCAGCCT
This sequence comes from uncultured Alphaproteobacteria bacterium, assembly GCA_963729965.1. Lineage (GTDB taxonomy): Bacteria > Pseudomonadota > Alphaproteobacteria > Rhizobiales > Xanthobacteraceae > BOG-931. Next base: position 159,862 of record CAVSPX010000013.1, on the reverse strand, counting down.
GTTTCGCCGGGGCTCCGCGCCGGTTGCGCGCGAGCGCCTGCAAATCCTCCTCGCTCACGAGCGCGAGACGCGCCACCAGCCCGATCTGCTTGGCGTGCTGCGCGAGGAAATTCTCGCGGTCATCGCCCGCCATGTCGCCTTCGATCCCGACAAGGTGCAGATCACAATGGACCGCGGCAGCACCGTCTCGACGCTCGCGGTCGACATCGAAATACCAAATCGCCGCCGCGCCAGCGGTGCGGCATCCCAGCAATTGAGCCGGCTCGCTTTGTCCGCGGGATCGGTCGCAACACGGTCGCAATGGACCAACGGGTTAGTTTGATGCGCACCATAGTTCTGCTCACGCAAAAAGGCGGCACTGGAAAGACTACCCTGGCGGCTTCGCTGGCAGTGGCGGCGGCCCAGTCGGGCGAAAGGGTGATTGCGCTTGACCTCGACCCGCAGGCGTCGCTGGTGCGCTGGGGCGAACGCCGGGCCGCAGCGCACGCCGCCAACCGGATCATGATCGAACCGCTCGAACGCGAGCGCCTGCAGCGCCTGCGGGCCATTCTCGACGGTCTTGCCAGCGCGGGCTTCACGCTCGCCATCTTCGACACGGCCGGCGCCGACGCCCCAGCCGTGCGTCTCATCACCGAGGCCGCCGACCTTTGTCTGCTGCCGGCGCGGCCGACGCGCCTTGACGTGGAGGCGACGGCATCGACGTTCCGCACCGCGTTCCTCGCCAAGCGCAAGGCCGCCTTCGTGCTCAATCAGTGCCCGGTCACCTATCGCAGTTCGCGCGCCGGCCAGGCGGCCAAAGGCCTTATCGAACTTGGCGTCCTCGCCGAGCCGATGCTGGCATCGCGCATGGACTATCAGGACGCAATTGCCGCCGGCCTTGGCGTCACCGAATACGATCCCGGCGGCCGCGCCGCGGCCGAAATCAAGATGCTCTGGAATTGGAGCCGCGCGCAGTTCGCCAGCCCCAAAGGCGAAACCAAGGGCGAAACCAAGAGCGAATGCAAGAGCGAACGCGTTGCCGACCCGCGGCCGAGCCGGCAGGCGGCAGCGGCAGCCTGAACAGGGTTCCGGGCGTACGATCCGCCCTCACCTTCCGCGATGGCCGCAGCCCGCTGCGGCCATTTTCATTTTGATAACGCTCGATCGGCGGCCCCGAAAGCGCGGCGGTCCCGACGGCGCAACCGTTGTCGGCCGAAGACGTTGTCTATGGCAACGCAGGATTGGGCCATGCCGTCCAACGCCGCCTTGAAATCGCCGGAACGCTTCACGCCGCCGCCCACGGCGAGCAAAGAGCGTCCATTCAACGAACCGCGCAGTTCGGAAGAGCCGCACGATATTCAGCTGCGCCGCGCCGCGGAACACGGCCGCGGCCGCTGCGCGGCGCACCCACTGCAAATTCCCTGGGCCGGCTGGAAGGACATCCTGTGGCGGACCTATCATGAGATGAATTCGGACCGGCTGCTGTCGATCTCGGGCGGCGTCGCATTTTTCATCCTGTTCGCGATCTTTCCCGCCATCACCGCGCTGGTCTCGGCCTACGGCATCTTCTTCAACGCCGCCACCATCGGCCAGGAACTTTCGCTGCTGCAGGGCGTCGTCCCGGCCGACGTGCTGGGCATCCTCAACGAGCAGACCATGCGCATCGCCTCGCAGCGCAACGGTGCGCTCAGCATCGGCGTCGTGGCCGGCATCGTGGTGACGCTGTGGAGCGCCATGGGCGGCGTCAAGGCGATGATCGATGCGCTCAACGTGATCTACGAACAGCAGGAGGAGCGCAACCTCTTCAAGCTCAATTTTGTAGCGCTGTTGTTCACCCTCGGCGGCTTTGCCGTTTTTCTGACGGCGGTCAGCGCCGTCATCGCCGTGCCGGTGGCGCTATCCTGGGTGGGATTAGGCGGCGCGGCGGCCGAACTGATCCGGATCGCGCGCTGGCCGGCACTGCTGATTGTGCTGCTCCTGGGTCTCGCGATTCTCTATCGCTACGGGCCGAACCGCCGCGCCGCGCGCTGGCAATGGGTCAGCGTCGGCAGCATGTTCGCCTCGGTGGTTTGGATCGCCGCGTCGTTTTTGTTCTCCTGGTATCTCGCCAAGTTCAACACCTACAACGCCACCTACGGCTCGCTCGGCGCGGTGCTCGCCATGATGATGTGGCTGTGGATCTCGTCGATGGTGGTGCTGCTCGGCGCCGAGCTGAATGCCGAGATCGAACACCAGACCGCGCAGGATTCCACGATCGGCGAGGACAAGCCGCTCGGCCAGCGCGGCGCCGCGATGGCCGACACGGTGGGCGCCAAGCAAGACTGACAGCGGGCGGCCGCTTTGCTAAAGCGCGATCTTGAGGCCGTTCTTCTTCATCGCCGGCACGGCTTCAGCGTTGCCCGTATCCGCTTTGCCCAGCCTTCCGCCTGTCGATATGGCAGGACATCGCGGGCCCGTGCCGGCCTCACGCCTGCCAGAGCGCGATCAGCGGACCGTCGGCGCCGAACACCGGATCGGTTGCGGGGACCGGCACTTTGGGGATCGAGGCGACCGCCTTGGCGTGCTCGGCCTTGCTGCCGCGGCAGAGATTGTATTTGCCGGTCGGCGGATAGGCGCCGATCACCACCAGTTCCTGGGTCTGGCTGATAAGCTGGTGCCCCGTGCCTGCCGGCAGGATGACTACGTCGCCGACTCCGACATCGATCTCTTTGCCCTTCTTGCCACCGAAGCGCACCTTGGCGCGGCCGCGCGCGATGCCCATCGCCTCGTGAATCATCGAATGATAGTGCGGGTAGGGATAGATGCCGTTGCGCCACATGTGACCCCAGCCGTTGGCGGTGAAGGTCTGCTCGATCAGACGCTCGGGGTCGGGCGACCCCGACAGATCGATGCCGGCGCGATACACCACAAGCGGCAGGGCGGCATTGTTGGGCATCGAGCCGTCGTCGGCGAAATGGAAGGTCGCGGGAGCTGAACGTTTGCTGGCAATGGGCATGGCGTGCGCCGGCGCCGCGAGCGGCCACTCCTTCTACGCCGGCATCGGTTGAGATTGTATAACGACGCAGGCGACAAAACGCTGACGCCAAGACGCTTATTTGGAAACGCTAACTGGAAACACTCTTCCAAACGTTCCTTCGGAAGGCTCCTCGACGACGAGCTAAACCTTTTTCTTGGCCCGGAATTCTTCCATCAGCCGGACGAAACGGCCGAACAGATAGTGACTGTCGCGCGGACCGGGCGACGCCTCCGGGTGATACTGCACCGAGAATACCGGCTGGTCCTTGAGCCTCAGCCCGCAATTCGAGCCATCGAACAGCGAAACGTGCGTCTCAACGGCGTTCGCCGGCAACGTCGCGCCATCGACCGCGAAGCCGTGGTTCATCGAGGTGATTTCGACCTTGCCGGTTAACAGGTCTTTCACCGGATGATTGGCGCCGTGGTGGCCCTGGTGCATCTTGACGGTCTTGGCGCCGATCGCGCGCGCCAGCATCTGGTGACCGAGGCAGATGCCGAAGGTCGGCACCTTCTCGATCAGCGAGCGGATCACCGGCACGGCGTATTCGCCGGTCGCGGCCGGATCGCCCGGACCATTGGAGAGAAAGACACCGTCGGGCTTGAGCGCCAGAATGTCCTCGGCCGCGGTCTGCGCCGGCACCACCGTCACCTTGCAGGCATTGCCCGCGAGCTGGCGCAGGATGTTACGCTTGATGCCGTAATCGATAGCGACGACGTCAAACCTCGCGCCGTCGGCGTGGCCGTAGCCTTCGCCCCAAACCCACGGCGTCTCGTCCCAGGTGAAACGCTGCGCCGTCGTCACCATCGGCACCAGGTCCATGCCGACCATGCCGGGCCACTCGCGGGCCTGCCGCTTGAGCGCATCGAGATCGAAATGGCCGGACGGCTCGTAGGCGATCACCGCATTGGGCATGCCCTGTTCGCGGATGCGCGCGGTGAGCGCCCGCGTGTCGATGCCGGCAAGCCCGATGACGCCCCTGTTCTTCAGCCAGGCGTCGAGATGGCGCGTCGCCCGGTAATTCGACGGCTGCGTGATCGAGGCATGCAGCACCACGCCGCGCGCACCGGGCGTCGCCGCGAGATTGACGGTCTCGATGTCCTCGTCGTTGGCGCCGACATTGCCGATATGCGGAAACGTGAAGGTGATGATCTGCCCCGCATAGGACGGATCGGTGAGGATCTCCTCGTAGCCGGTCATCGCGGTGTTGAAGCAGACCTCGCCGACCGCCTGGCCGGTGGCGCCGAAGCCGATGCCTTCGAGCACGGTGCCGTCGGCCAGCACCAGGAGCGCGGTCGGCTTGCCGTCATGCCAAATGCCGGCCGTCGCGGCGGCGGAGGAAACTTGCGGCTGGGTCATGGCCTCTTAGTCGCGTATTATATAGACAGACGCAACTGCCGTTCCGGGTTGCCCCCACCCCCAATCCTTCCCCCAAGGCAGGGGCAGTCACACAATTCGAGGAGCCGACACCGTGCTGCGCGAAGACATCAATAACGCGCTCAAGCAAGCGATGAAATCGGGTCAGGCGCGGCGCGTCTCGACGCTGCGCCTGATCAATGCCGAGATTTTGAAGCGCGAAACCGGCGGCGCCGAGCGCACCTCGCTCAACGACGCCGAAATCCTCGATGTCATGGGCAAGATGATCAAGCAGCGCCAGGAATTGCTCGACATCTACCAGAAGGCCGGGCGCAGCGAACTCGCCGCCCAGGAGCGCGAGGAGATCGATATTATTTCCGCGTACATGCCGAAGCGCATGTCCGATATCGAAGCCGCCGAGGCGATCTCGGGGCTGATCAAGGAACTCGAAGCCGCCACCCTCAAGGACATGGGCCGTACCATGGCGGCGCTCAAGCAGCGATTCTCGGGTCAGATGGATTTCGCCAAGGCCGGCGCGCTGGTGAAAAAGCTGCTCGGCGGCGGGTGACCGAACGCCGCGTGCCGTGATGACGCGCAGGATACTGGTCGGCCTAATCGGCAGGAATATTCAGGGCTCGCTGTCGCCGACCCTGTTCGCCGATGCGTTCGCGGCCGCCGGCATCGACGGCTTCTATCATTTGCTGGATGCCGATCGCCTGCCGGAGCGGCGCTTGCCCGAACTGCTCGGCGCCATCAAGGCTGTGGGCTTTGCTGGCGCCAACGTCACTTATCCGTTCAAGCAGGACATTCTGCCGCTGCTCGACGGCATCGATCCGGAAGCGGCGCAGGTTGGTGCGATCAATACGGTGGCGATTGCGCGAGACGGCCGCACCACCGGCTATAACTTTGATGGCCAAGGCTGGCGCAACAGCTTCGCCGAGACGCTCGGAGCAGACAGCGCCCGCGGCAAGACCGTGGTGCTGATCGGCGCGGGCGGCGCCGGCCGCGCCGTGACGTTTGCGCTAATGGATCTCGGCGTAACCACACTCATACTCCACGACCTCGACCTTGCGCGCGCCAAAGCGCTGGCGGCCGACGTGGCGAATCATTACGGCGCGGCGCGCTGCTGTCTCGCCCATGATTTGGAACGCGACATCGCCGCGGCGGATGGCATCGTCAACGCGACGCAGACCGGGATGACCGGTTTCCCCGGCAACCCGGTGCCTGTCGCTGCGATCAAGCCCACGCACTGGGCCGCCGACGTCATCTACACACCGGCCGAAACCGAATTTCTCAAAGTTGCCGCCAAAAAGGGCGCACGCACGCTCAACGGCAGCGGCATGGTCGTGTATCAGGCCGCCGCGGCGTTCCGGTGCCTGACAGGCGAAACCGCCGACGTCGCGCGGCTCTACCGCGCGTTCGCCAAGGGCCTCGCCGCGCGGGACGCGGCCACTTGACCGCCATCGGGTGCGCAACGCTCAGGCGCGCTTCTTGCGCTTCTGCTGCATGTAGGAGCGCAGCACCGCGTTCATGCGGCGCTGATAGCCGGCGCCTTCTTTCTTGAAATAATCGAGCACGTCCTCGTCGACGCGGATCGAGATCGCCTTCTTCTTCGGCGGGATGACGAGGACGGCTTCACTCCAGTTCCAATCGTCGCTCCAGTCGGGATCGTTCTTGATCGACTCTTCGATTTGCTCCTCGGTCAGGGCATCAAGCGCCGCCCAGTCAGTCTTGCCTCGGCTCGGAGAGTCGCGAGAGACGATGGTAATATTTTCGTCGCTCGGCACGGCTCGCGCGCCGCGCCGAGATGATCCAGCAAAGCGCGCCCCGGAGCGTGCAGACGACAGTGACTTCTCTGCCTTGGAGATAGCCGAAGACTTGATACCTGATTTCGCCATGGCGGTCCGACCGACGGATGAAGGTGTAGTCCTTGAAGATTTCTCTCGCATCGTCGAAGTCAATCTTGCGATCACGCAAAATCGTTTCGCGCTTTTTCGGGTTCCAACCGAAATCGCGAATGTCTGCGAAAAGCCTTGAGAGGTCATCACCGGCCATGGCCGTAGTCTTGACGACAAGTTGCGTACGCGAAACAGACCGCCACGACTACAGGACACAACTCACCTAGCCGATAAGACCTCGCGCGCAAACTTGGCAACTGTCGTATCGTATATACGATTGTATTGCGTCGATATCAATGCTGGAGGCCCTTGTGGATAACCGGGACAAGCCAAGGTCGCCCGTCCCGCGCAACCGTCCCCCCTATATTGAGGACGCTGTTGCGCTACCCTTACCGCGTCCAGGCGAATCACCATGCGCTTTACGCCGCAATTTCTCGATGAGCTGCGCGCGCGGCTTCCGGTTTCGGAGGTCGTGGGCCGGCGCGTGAAATTGCGCAAGGCGGGGCGCGAGTGGAAGGGACTGTCGCCGTTCAACAAGGAGAAGACGCCGTCGTTCTTCGTCAATGACCAAAAGGCGATGTGGTTCGATTTCTCTTCCGGCAAGAACGGCAACATCTTCGACTTCGTCATGCTCACCGAAGGCGTGAGCTTCCCGGAAGCGGTCGAGCGGCTTGCCGGAGAGGCCGGTGTGCCGCTCCCGGCCTATTCACCCGAGGCAGAAGCGCGCGAGGAACGCCGCAGCACGCTGCACGACATCGTCGAGCTCGCCGCCAAGTTCTTCGAGGCCACGCTGGCATCGAGGAACGGCGCGCGCGGGCGAGGTTATCTCGCCGACCGCGGGCTTTCCTCGGCGACCCAGGTGAAATTCCGGCTGGGTTACGCCACGGCGGATCAATATGCGCTGAAAGAACATCTCGGCGCGGCGAAGATTCCGGTCGAGGACATGATCGAGGCCGGGCTGCTCGTCGCCGGCGACGGCATTGCGGTGCCGTATGACCGGTTCCGCGACCGCATCATGTTTCCGATCGCCGACTGGCGCGGCCGCGTCATCGCCTTTGGCGGCCGCGCACTCGAAAAGGACGTGCCGGCAAAATACCTCAACTCGCCCGAAACCCCGCTCTTCCACAAGGGCGCGACGCTCTACAACATCGCCGCCGCCCGCAAGGCCGCCCACGACGGCGCGCCGGTGATCGCGGTCGAAGGCTATGTCGACGTCATCGCCATGGTGACGGCCGGCTACGAGGCGACGGTGGCGCCGCTCGGCACCGCGCTCACCGCCGATCAGCTTGCCCTGATGTGGCGCATGACCGACGAGCCGATGTTGTGCTTCGACGGCGACGACGCCGGCCGCCGCGCCGCCTACCGGGCGGCCGAACTGGCGCTGCCGCTGGTCAAGCCCGGTAAGAGCCTGAAATTCGCCGCCCTGCCCGACGGCCAGGATCCGGACGATCTGGCCCGCTCCGGCGGCCGCGAGGCTATCGCCGACGTGCTCGGCGCGGCACGGCCGTTGGCCCATGTATTATGGGCGCGCGAGAGCGAAGCTGGCCCGTTCGACACGCCCGAGCGACGCGCCGCCCTTGAGGCACGGCTGGGTGCGGTGACTGCAACGATCGCCGACGAGACCGTGCGCCGGTACTACCGGCAGGATTTTGAAGCGCGGCTCCGGCAGCTCTTCGCGCCCGTCGAGGTCTCCTCTCGTCGTGGCTACGAGCACGGCTTCGAGCCGGGCCGGCGGCGCAGCGGCACCCCGGGCCGGCCGCCGCACGGCCGCGGCCCCGGCGGCCGCGGCGATCAATTCCACAACGGGCCTTACATCGCGGTAAGCCCGCACCTTGCCGCTAGCCCCCTGCATCGCGGTCATCGCGCCGCGATCCCGCGCCGCGAGGCGCTGATCCTGGAGGCCGCGCTCAACCATCCCTGGCTGCTTCACGAACATCTTGAGGAACTTGCAGCCGCCGAGTTCCGCCACCCCGACACGCAAAAGCTCAAAGGCGCGCTGATCGACGCTTTTGCCCATGGAGCCGAGAATTTCGCCCAGAATTCCGAGCAAACCTCCGATGGAGAGCGTGCCGAGCTTGCCGCCGAGCTCGCCCGCCGCGGTTTTGCCAATCTGCTGAGTCGTATCGAGCGCACGATCACCACGCCCTCGGTCTGGGCGGCACGGCCAGGTGCCGCGAGCGCCGATGTTTTGCTGACCTGGAAACAGCTTGTCGCCTTGCATACACAGTGGCATTCCCTAACTAGGGAACTTAAGGATGCGGAAATGGCCCTCGGCCAGGACAACAGCGAGGCAAATTACGCCCGACTGTGCGATGTGAAGGCGAGGCTGTCCAAGCTCGATGGAACCGAGGCTCTAGTGGAAGGCTTCGGCGCCTCCTCGGGTCGCACTCCGCGGTCACTGTAGGCGTCAGGCAATGGCGGCCCCCCGGGGCGGGCGTGGCACAGCAAAGACGGGAGGCCGCAGCGTTTTTCAAGGTTAGCCAGAGCTTAACGGAGCCCTGCGAAAACCTTGAGATCGATTCTCTCGGCATAGGGTAGGGGGAGATGTGCGGCCGGGCCCACCGGCTCCACCCGCTCCCCGGCCGACCTGGGGGAAGAAGCAGGGCGGCGCGGGCAATAGTTGGGCGGTTTGGCCCATCCGGCGTGAGGCGAGGACCACAGGGTAAGAGGCCGTTTCGGCCGGCCCGCGCGGGTCAAGCGGATAGCTGCCGCCCCGAGGGTGGCATGGGTTAGCGACAGGCGTAGGTGGAGACAGAAATGGCGAGCAAGAACGTGGGGACGGTCGCGAGCAAGACCAAGGTTGCGGTGCAAAAATCGGCCGCGCCCAAAGAGGCCGAAGCCCCCGAGAAGGAGGGCCCCGAGACCCCCGACGCCCCCCTGCCGCTGCTCGACCTGTCGGACGCCGCCGTCAAGAAGATGATCAAGCAGGCCAAGAAGCGCGGCTACGTCACCTATGAGCAGCTCAACGCCGTGATGCCGTCGGAGGAGGTCACCTCGGAGAAGATCGAGGACATCCTGGCGATGATGAGCGAAATGGGCATCAACGTCGTCGAGACCGAGGAGGCCGACGCCGAGGAGGAGGACGCGCGCGAGGAACCCGAAGAGGAAGAGTCCGAAGGCGGCGAACTGGTCGAGGCGACGCCCAAGACGCCAGCCAAGTCGGAAGCGCGCGAGCCCGCCGAGCGCACCGACGATCCGGTGCGGATGTATTTGCGCGAAATGGGCTCGGTCGAGCTGTTGTCGCGCGAAGGCGAAATCGCCATCGCCAAGCGCATCGAGGCCGGCCGCGAAGCCATGATCGCCGGACTGTGCGAGAGCCCGCTGTCGTTCCAGGCCGTCATCATCTGGCGCGACGAGCTCAACGAAGGAAAAGTCTTCCTCCGCGACATTATCGACCTCGAAGCGACCTATGCGGGCCCTGACGCCAAGGGCATGCCGGTCGGCGCCCCGGGGGCCGATCCGGCCGCCGCAGCCAACGGCAATGGCGCCGCAGCACCGGCCGGCGCCACGCCGTTCGCGCAGCCGCCGCAGACCGTGGCGCCGCCGTCGGCGCCGCCTGCCCCCACCCCGTTCAAGCCGCAGGGCGCAGACGGCGAGGAGGGCGGCGAAGAAGCCGCCATCGCCGACGCCGACATGGACGAGGACGATCTGGAAAATTCCATGTCGCTTGCGGCGATCGAAGCCGAGCTGAAGCCGAAGGTATTGGCGACCTTCGACACCATCGCCGACTCGTTCAAGCGGCTGCGCCGGCTGCAAGACCAGGACATTCAGAACAAGCTGCATTCGAGCGGGGCGCTGTCGCCCGCGCAGGAGCGCAAATACAAGAAGCTCAAGGAAGAGATCATCCAGGAGGTGAAATCGCTGCGGCTCAATCAGGCGCGCATCGATTCGCTGGTCGAGCAGCTCTACGACATCAACAAGCGGCTGGTGAGCAACGAGGGTCGCCTGATGCGGCTCGCCGAGAGCCACGGCGTGGCGCGTGAGGACTTCCTGCGGCACTATCAGGGCTCCGAACTCGATCCGCGCTGGCTCAACCGCGTTTCGAAGCTGTCGTCCAAGGGCTGGAAGTCGCTGGTCGCGCGGGAGAAGGAGCGCATCAGGGAACTGCGCACTCACATCCACACGCTCGCCTCTGAGACCGGGCTCGAGATCGGCGAATTCCGCAAGATCGTGCACATGGTGCAGAAAGGCGAACGCGAGGCGCGCCAGGCCAAGAAGGAAATGGTCGAGGCCAATCTGCGGCTCGTCATCTCCATCGCCAAGAAATACACCAACCGCGGCCTGCAGTTCCTCGATCTGATCCAGGAAGGCAATATCGGCCTGATGAAGGCGGTCGATAAGTTCGAATACCGCCGCGGCTACAAGTTCTCGACCTACGCCACGTGGTGGATCCGGCAGGCGATCACGCGCTCGATCGCCGACCAGGCGCGCACCATCCGCATTCCGGTGCACATGATCGAGACGATCAACAAGATCGTGCGCACCTCGAGGCAGATGCTCAACGAGATCGGCCGCGAGCCGACGCCCGAAGAACTCGCCGAAAAGCTCGGCATGCCGCTGGAGAAGGTGCGCAAGGTTCTCAAGATCGCCAAGGAGCCGCTGTCGCTCGAAACTCCGATCGGCGACGAGGAGGATTCGCATCTCGGCGATTTCATCGAGGACAAGAACGCCATCCTGCCCGATCAGGCGGCGATCGCGGCCAACCTGCGCGAGACCACGACGCGGGTGCTCGCCTCGCTGACGCCGCGCGAAGAGCGCGTGCTGCGCATGCGCTTCGGCATCGGCATGAACACCGACCACACGCTGGAAGAAGTCGGCCAGCAATTCTCGGTGACCCGCGAACGCATCCGCCAGATCGAGGCCAAGGCGCTACGGAAACTCAAGCATCCGAGCCGGAGCCGGAAGCTGCGGAGCTTTTTAGATAACTGACTCGGCTCGCATTGCAGTGCGCCTGCCTTGGCTTTTTACGGCGGCCCTACCGGCCGCCGCCATCGCCTGCGCGTCGCCTGCCTTTGCGGCAGAGCGCGCGAGCGCTGCATCGTGTCGCCAAGCCGCCAACGGGCTTATCTCATTACTTGATGCCCGCAAGGACGACAGCGCGCTCTACTGCGACACCTTTACGGTGGTGGTGACCACCTGCGGTCCCGCAACGAGGGCGTCACCCGCACCGGGATCGCCCTCCCCGCCCGATCGCGCCCAGTGCCACGACCTCGCAGCCGCCATGGTCGACATCATCGAGGACGACGCGATGGATTCGGCAAAGTTCGCTGCCGCGCGCGATGCCTTCGCGGCGGTCTGCGCGCCGCGTTAAGCTGGTCCGCCCAGTATCTTGCTACAGCGCCGCTACCGCGCTGATCTCGATCAGAAACTCCTCGCGCACCAGCCGGTCGATCATCAACAGGTATTCGGCGGATAGGCGCCGCCGGCGAACAGGCGCGGGAATTCGCGCGTGCGGTAGGCATAGAATTTCGCGATGTCCTGTGAGTGCACCAGATAGGTGGTGAACTCGACCACGTTGGCGAAGCTCGCACCCTGCGATGCGAGCGCGGCGCCGAGATTGGCGAAGACCTGCGCGCATTGTGCGTCGAAATCGGCCGGTGCCTTGTCGGCGCCGGGTTTGATGCCGACCTGGCCGGCGATGAACAGAAACTCCGCGGCCTTGACGCGGGTCATATGCGAATATTGCCCGAGCGGCGTGCCGAGAATTTCCGGGTTGAGTGCCTGGATCTGCGGCATGGATGCTACTCCGTGCCTTCGACGATGCGGATGTCGCGCACGGCGCCGTCGCCCAGTGCCTTCAGTGCTTCCTTGTAGGCCGGACTGTTGTAGGCGGCGATCGCCTTCTCCAGCGATGGAAATTCGGAGATGACGATGCGCTCCTTCTGGCCGGCCTCAAAGGCCGCGGCCGCAGTGCCGCGCGCAATATAGCGGCAGCCGAACGGCTCGGTCGCTTTCGGCGCCAGTTCCGCATAGGCCGCGAGCTTCTTTGGATCGGAGATCGAGCGATAGCAGGTCACCCAGTAACCTTTTGGCATTGGCAGCCTCCCTGAATTGTTGCGCGTCCGGACGCGGCGAAACACAATGTAGCGCCGCGCCGTGCGGTGCAGCAAATCGGCCAGCGCGTCTCGACATTGCGCCGGCGCCCGCTAACATCATGCGCGTTTTTTCAGGTGCATGTGAGAGGAGGCCGAGATGTCGTTTTGGAGCGCGCTGTTCGGCCGGCGCGAGGCCGGCGAGACCGCCAAGGTTTCCGATCCGGTCGAGTACAAGGGCTTTGTCATCCGCGCGGCGCCGTACAAGAACAACGGCGGCTATCAGACCGCGGGCACGATCGAGCGCGACGTCGGCGGCCTGCGCAAGCAGCACCGCTTCATCCGCGCCGACTCGTACGCGTCCTATGACGACGCGGTATCGTTCACGCTCAACAAGGCGCGGCAGATCGTCGATCTGCAGGGCGAGCGGATGTTCAACGAGTGAGCAGATCGTTCCGGATCGCCGCGAACGCGGCAAGTCCGGAATCCATAATCACAGGTCAGCGAATATGGATTCCGGGCTGGCGGGCTTGCAGCCCGCGCCCCGGAATGACGGACTACCCCACGCCTTCGACGATGCGCAGGTCGCGCTGCGCGGCATTGCCGAGCGCCTTGAGGGCGGCCTGATAACCCGGGCTGTCGTGCGCGGCGACCGCCTTGTCGACGCTGTCGAACTCGATGATGACGACACGCTGCATCAGGCCCTTCTCATAGGCTTTGGCGGCGTTGCCGCGCGCCAGAAAGCGGCCGCCGGCGCCCATGATCGCAGGCCCTGCGAGCTTGGCGTACTCGGCGAGCGCGTCCGGATTGGAAACCGAGAAATATGTCGCCACCCAATAGGCCTTGGCCATGTTTGCTCTCCCTGTCGCGATGCGAGACCGAATTGTTGGCATGGCGGCGAGCGCCGCGCAATGCGCCGCGGCCGCGCCGTACCGGCACGATGACGCGGCATCAAAAGACTTTGAGGGCCGTCAGGCGACGGCTTCGCCAGTTTCGATTTCCTGGCGAAGGTGCTTGAGCTCGCGCCGCAATGCGCTGACCTGGCTTTCCAGTTCTGCCACGCGCGCCACCAGTTCGCCGTCCGCCGTGCCGTCAGCGGCGCGGATCGCGAGGCCGACCTCGTCGCCGTGACGCCATTGCACGTGGGCGCGCACGGTCTGTTCCTTTTGCGGGATGTGAAGATCGACAACGTCCGGAATGCTGACGGTGTCGGAAAAGATGATACGGGCGCCGGCATCGGAGATGTCGCGGATCAGGCAGTCGATCGCGTTGCGGCGTTTGTTGAAATAAACGCAGCCGCGCAAAAAACTCTTTTGACGTGTGGAGTGCCGGCGCTCGGCCATTTCGCCCTCGTGATCCTCGGTACGCACCACCCCGAGCAAGCCTAACCACGTCCGATTAATGCCGTCTTACCGGGGCCGCACGCCACTCGAATGCGCGGCTATTCTCGGCTAAAACCGCAGCCGCACATTGGTATGCAATCGGCCCCCGCACAGGCGCGGAACGGCAAAGGAGCAGAGCCCGATGCAGGTTTTCAATCTGGCGCGCGAAGCCACGTTCAACCCGCAACAGCACGTCGAAAAGATCCTCGGCAAGGTCGAGGACGGCGACGTCACCGTGGCGTGCTGGGAGCCGGGCCAGATCAGCCCCTATCATTGCCACCCGCACGCCACCGAAATCTATTTCTGCTTCGAGGGCGGCGGCACCATGCGCACGCCGGAGACGAGCGTTGCGGTCGTGCCCGGCGCCTTCGTTGTGCATCCGCCCGGCGAAGTGCACGAATACGCCAACGGCCCGCAGCGCACGCTGTTGTTCCGCGTGCGCTACGGGACCGACATGGCGGCGCGCCATCTCGACTGGCGCGGACGTCCGAACTGGAAGCAGAGCGCGGCCGACGCGGAGTATTATCGGCTTAATCCGCCGACGCAGCCGCGCTGAGCGCCGGCGACTAATGGTTCATCGGCGAGCCGTTCTGGACGCAGGTATCCGTGTTGCCCTTCTTGGCACTTTCGCACTGCGCCATCGAATCGTAGGCGCAATTCTGGCTGGAGCCGGCCTTCAGGCAGAAGGTGTGATGCTGGTAACTGCCTTGCGCCAACGCGCTCTGTGACGCCAGCGCCGCTGCCAGCAGGGTTCCGGCCGCAATAATCTTAATCATCTCGCTCTCCGTGGTTCCCTCCCGCAGCCATCAACTCCGGCCGCCTCAGGCTGGTTCCACGCGTGACACGTGGCGCACACCTTGCTAGGGGAGGCCGCGAACGGAACCGAGAAAAATCCGCCGCAACGGGGAGAAGGAATGTTTACGAAACCGCATTGCCCGGTGATCGCCATCGAAGAGCATTATTGGGACGAGGAACTGGAAAAGACCTATACCGGCAGCGAGGCCGGGCGGCCGGGCGAACAGTACAAGCGGCTGCACGACTTCGCCGGCATGCGCATCAAGGAGATGGACGAGGCCGGCATCGACGTGCAGGTGATCTCGCATGGCGCGCCGTCGACGCAGAAGCTCCCGGCCGACACCGCGGCCGCGCTGACCCGCCGCGTCAACGATCGCCTGCACCAATCGATCTCAGGCCACAAGCAGCGCTTCGCCGGCTTCGCCGCACTGCCCACCGCGGTGCCGGACGCCGCGGCCGACGAGTTGGAGCGAACCACCAAAGAGCTCGGCTTCAAGGGCGCCATGATGCATGGTCTCGCCAACGGCGTCTTTCTCGATGACAAGCGGTTCTGGCCGATCTATGCGCGCGCCGAAAAGCTCGACGTGCCGATCTATCTGCATCCGGCGCATCCGCAGCCGGACGTGCAGCGCATCTACTACGACGACTACGTCAAGGATTTCCCGATGGTGGCGCGGCCGGCCTGGGGCTACACGGTGGAGACCGCGACACTCGCCATCCGCCTGGTGCTGTCTGGCGTGTTCGAGCGCCACCCCAAGCTGAAAATCATTCTCGGCCACCTCGGCGAGACGCTGCCGTTTCTGATCTGGCGCATCGACCAGGCGCTCAAACGGCCGGGGCAGAAATCGATGAGCTTCCGCGACATCTTCTGCAACAACTTCTACATCACAACGAGCGGCAATTTTTCCAATCCGGCATTGTTGTGCTGCGTCATGGAAATGAGCGTCGACCACATCCTGTTCGCGGTCGACTGGCCGTTCGTCCTGAACCCGCCGGCGATGGAATGGATGCACACCGTGCCGCTGTCTGACACCGACAAGGCGAAGATTCTCTCCGGCAACGCCAAGCAGCTGCTGCGGATGTGACCCCAACATGCTCATCGTCATGGCCGGCTTGTCCCGGCCATCCACGTCTTTGAAATTGCGCTGCGTTTAAGACGATGCAAGCGGCTGTTAGGCCGGCCGGAACATCGGCACCGGCGGGCCGCCTTCGGAATCGCAAAACACGATGCTGACCGGCTGCCCGACTTGCAGGGCATCGAAATCGCAGTCGACGATGTTGGTCAGCATGGCCGGGCCTTCGGCGAGCGTCACGTAAGCGATGGCGTAGGGCTCCTTGGCGCGCCGCATGACGCTGTAGCTGTAGATTTGGCCGCGGCCGGAGGCGGTGCGCCATTCGATCTTGTCGCTGCCGCAGAACGGGCAGATCGCGCGCGGGTACCAGTGCGCCTTGCCGCAGGCACTGCAAGTCGGCACCACGAAGCGGCGTTCGCGCGCCGCGTTCCAGAAGGCTTGCGTTTCGACGGTAACGATCGGAGCCGGGATTTTACGCGTGTCCGCCATGACTCACTCCCGCTCCATGATCAGCGTCGCGCTGCAATGCCGCGTACCGAGCTGCATGCCGGTGCCCTGCGCCAGCGCCAGGGCGCAGTCCTTCACCTGCACGGCCGGATGCGCCTCGCCGCGCAACTGCCGCACCGCCTCGATCACCTTGGTCATGCCACCGCGATTGGCCGGATGATTGTTGCACAAGCCGCCGCCGTCGGTGTTGAACGGCAGCTTGCCGACGCCGGAAATCAGATTGCCGTCGGCGACGAATTTGCCGCCCGCGCCCTTCTCGCAGAAGCCGAGATCCTCGATCTGAATCAACACCGTGATGGTGAAGCTGTCGTAGATCGACGCGTATTTGATGTCGGCGGGCTTGACGCCCGCCTCGGCGAATGCCGCGGGCCCTGAACGCGCCGCACCTGATGTCGTGAGATCGAACGTGCCGCCGGAAAGATGCTTCACCGTCTCGCCGGCCCCGACGATTTTCACCAGCGGCCGCCGCAGGCTCTTGGCAATCTCCGGCTTGACCACGATCAGCGCGCCGCCGCCGTCGCTGATGACGCAGCAATCCAGCCGGTGCAGCGGATCGGCGATGACCGGCGAGTTGACCACGTCGGCGACAGTGACGACGTCGGGCAGCATGGCGTGCGGATTGTGCTGCGCGTGATGCGACGCGGCGACCTTGATCCAGGCGAGCTGTTCGCTGGTGGTGCCGTACTGATACATGTGGCGCATGGCGCAAAGCGCATAGCCGTTGGCCGTGGTCAGGCCGTAGGGAAATTCGAACGCCGCTTCCGGCTGGTTCGGATCGCGCAGCCGCGGCACGGTGCCGGTGGCGACGCCCTCGCTGCGCGGCCGCCCGGCGAGCGTAATGAGCGCGACATTGCACCTGCCGAGCGTGATGGCCTCGGCGGCATGCGCGGCCAGCGCCACATAGGAGGAGCCGCCCAGTTCGGTCGAATTGACATGGCGCAGCTTCGGCAGATTGAGATACTCGGCCATCGACGCCGGACCGGGCCCCGGCGCGTCGCCGGCACAGAAAAAACCATCGATGTCCTCGCGGGTGAGCCCGGCATCGGCGAGCGCGCCGAGCGCCACCTCGGCATGCAGCTGCGCCACGCTCTTGTCCGGCGCATGGCGGGTCGGATGCTCGAAGACGCCCGCGATATAGGCCTTGCCCTTTATGGTCATTCCGGAAAGTTCCCCTTGCCGGGCGACCGTAGCCCGGATCGAACGCCGGCGAAATCCGCCCCGGCAATCGCGCCGATCCGTCCCGGCATTTGCGAAGATCAGCTGTCCTTGGCGCGCCGCGCCTGCGCTATCGCGGCCCACACGCGGGCTGGCGTCGCCGGCATGTCGATGTGTGTGATACCGAGTGGTGCGAGCGCATCGAGCACCGCGCTGATCGCAGCGCAAGGCGCCGCAACCGTCCCCGCCTCGCCGGCGCCCTTGACGCCAAGCGCATTTGTGCGGGTCGGAATGTCATCGAGCCATGTCTCGATATTTGGCAGATCTTCTGCCCGCGGCAGGCTGTAGTCCATCAAAGATCCGCTGACGAGTTGGCCCGAGCCGCGCTCATAGATGCAATGCTCGAACAGCGCTTGGCCGAGCCCCTGTGCGACCGCACCCATGGTCTGGCCGTGCACGATCATCGGGTTCACAGCGCGTCCCACGTCGTCGACCGCGACATAGCGTAACAGAACCGACTGCCCGGTCTCCGGATCGATCTCGACCTCGCAGACATGGCAGCCGTTCGGCCAGGTGACGTTGTCGTTGCGATGCAGCTTCTCGGCCGCGAGCGGCTGCATCGCCGCGAGTTCATCGAGGCCGACGTCGCGGTCGGTTCCGGCGACGACGAAGCGCCCGCCGGAATAGACGATGTCGTCGGCCGAGGCTTCCAGATGCGCCGCAGCACGCGCACGCCCTTCGGCGATCAGAAGCTGCATCGCCTCGAACGCCGCGCCGCCGGCCCTGACCATCGAGCGCGAAGCAAACGTGCCCCAGCCTTGTGCGATCTTGTCGGTGTCGCCGGCGACGATGCGTATCCTGTCGAATGGCACGTCCAGCGTCTCGGCGGCGAGCTGCGCGAACGTGGTTTCGTGGCCCTGACCCTGCGACTGCGAGCCGATGCCGACCACGATCGTCCCGTCGGGCTTCGCCTCGACGATGGCGTATTCCTGCGCCATGCCGCCCGCGCCCTCGATGGTATAGACGAGGCCGATGCCGCGCAGCCGGCCGCGCTTGGCGGCCTCGGCTTTCCGCGCCTGAAATCCGGCCCAGTCGGCGTAGTGCAGTGCAGACTCCATCAGACGCGGAAAGTCGCCGCAGTCGCAGATCCCGCCGGTCGGCGTCGTGAACGGCATTTCAGACGGTTTGACCAGATTGCGGCGGCGAATCTCCGCGCGGTCGAGACCGAACCGCGACGCTGCCAGGTCCAACAGCCGTTCGACCACATAGACGTCTTCGAACCGGCCGACGCCCCGATAGACGTTGATCGGCACGGTGTTGGACACATAGCCTTTGAAGTCGAGGTAAGCTTGCGGAACCGCGTAGGCGCCCACCAGCATGCGGATGACGTTGCCAACGGTTGAATTCGGCTGACGCGGGACAACATGCGCGCCCATGTTGCAGCGGCCCTGTACGCGCAAGCCGAGGATCTTGCCGTCGTGATCGAGCGCCATCGCGGCTTTGGTCACATGGTCGCGCGCCTGGGTGTCGCTGATAAAGCACTCGGAGCGCGTGGCGCACCAGCGTACCGCGCGGCCGAGCCTGTAGGCGGCGTATGCGCAGGCGATGTATTCGGGATAGGTGGTCGAGCGCGCGCCAAAACCGCCGCCGACGTCGCCGGTCGTCACGCGCACGCGCTCCCGCGGCAAGTTCAGCGAGTGCGCAATGCGTGTCGCCTGCTGGTGCACTCCTTGTGAGCCGATCTGCACCATGAGCCGCGCGGTCACGGGGTCATACGAGGCGATGCAGCTGCGCGGCTCCAGGAAATTGATGATGAGGCGATTGTTGATGGCCTCGATCTCGACAACCTGAGCGGCGCGCGCAAACGCGGCGTCGGTCGCCGCCCTGTCGCCAGCCTCGATAGCGAACAGCCGGTTGCCGCGAATCTCGTCCCAGACGAGCGGCGCACCGGCCTTCTCCGCATCCTCGATCTCGATCACCGATGTCAGCGGATCGTAATCGATCCGCACGGCCTCGGCAGCGTCGCGCGCGCCGGACTCCGTCGGAGCCACCACGAGCGCGACCGCTTCTCCCACGTGACGCGCCGTGCCGACGGCAAGCGCACGCCACGGCGGAATGACCACATCGCCGGTGAAGTTCGGAAAACCTGCACCAAGCGAATCGAGCGGGTTTGGGATCGGCTTCACGCCGGCCGCCTCTAGATCGGCGCCGGTCATCACGACTACGCCAGGCGCCTTGAGGGCCGCGGATGGGTCGATGCCACGAATTCTCGCATGCGCATGCGGCGAACGGACAAACGCGACATGGACGCAACCGGAAGGCACCGCGTCGTCGGTGTAGTGCCCCTGTCCGGTCAGCAGACGCAGGTCCTCAACGCGGGGAATGGGATCGCCAATACGGCCGAATTTTCCGATACCCGTCGCTGACGAATCTTTTCGCATTGCTCACCCGTCGTTTCCGAAAATCATATCCGAACAAGGCCGGTCGATCATGCACTGCGCATCGTCCACACCATATCAATTCATCACGCAGTGAGCGGCATTGGCTCGACACGCGTGCACGAGACCCGCTAACTTTCCGGTCGCCGGCGCCCTCTCCCGGGGGCGAACTTATCGGACGGCGGCGCTCGAACGAAGGTGATACAGCAATGATTGATCTTTACGCCTGGGGGACAACCAACGGCCGCCGCGCTCTTATCATGGTTGAGGAATCCGGCCTGCCGTTCACGTTGCATCAGATCGACATCCGCAACGGCGCCCAGAACACCGAGGCTTACGCAAAGCTCAATCCTTACCGGAAGATTCCCACATTGGTCGATCCCGAGGGGCCTGGAGGACAGCCTGCGACCGTTTTTGAATCCGTCGCCATCTGCTTTTACCTGGCCGAGAAGATCGGCCGGTTGCTCGGCTCGCCGGCGGACCATCCCAATGTTCTGAAATGGTCCATGTTCCACGCCACAAACGTGCTTTGGACCCTGGGCAACCTCAGACAGGGCGACAATGCCAAACTTGAGCAGAGCGCGAAAAATCAGCTCGACACCATGAACAGACATCTCGCGGGCCGCGACTGGTTTGCCGGCGATTATTCCATCGCCGACATCGTACCCTTCACACGCGTCAAGGGACTCGACCACGAACGCGTGAAGGTCGCCGATTATCCGAACGTCGCGACGTGGCTCGATCGCGTCGCCGCACGACCGGCTGTGAAGAAGGCGATGGCGCAGAAATTCGGCTGAGGCTCATACTGAATTCCCGCCCGGTCGCTGCATGACACTGCGCAACGGAGTATTGAAATATATCTTCTGGCGACGCGCATTGCTCACAATGCTTGCGATCGGCGCCGTCGGCTTGGTTGCCTACGCCAATCGGGCGGCGGAACGAGAGTTGGACACGGAGAAGGCCTATCTCAAACGGCACCCGCTCACCGAAAGGCAGGTGGCGGCGAACGCCCACTTCAGTGCGTGCTGGCACTATCGGAATGCGTCGCACATCGTCCTGACGGAAAAACAACGCAACATGCTGCTCCGCGCCGAGAAATGCTATTTCGATGAGCGGGAGGACCCGCGCTACGGCGACGCCACGTATCCTTGGAACCAAGATGCACCACAGCCTTGGAAGGAGACGAGGGCGCACGGCTCATGAGCGCGCTATTTCAGGCTGGGCATGCCGTATGTGGGAAACAGATCGGTGGTGCCCCAGTTCTGGGCCATCGCCGGCGTGATGACCTCCGGAAAGTCCGGATACCAGTCGCCGTCGACGATCGCGTGCGCCCATGCAACCGCCATGCTGATGTCATCGGTGGAGTGCCGCACGCAGCTTTGATTGTCGTTTTCCGATCCTCCTTTCTGCGCATACCATCCGCCGTTCGGCTGGGATGTGCAGTAATCCCATCCGTGCCCCCGCATCCCGGTCACAACACCGCCGGTATTTGTGAAGGTCGCGGTCGCAGCCTTGAACATGGCGTTGATTTCGCTGGGAGCGAGTAGCGGGTTATCGGCTGAGGAGAGGTTCAGGGCCGCCAGGATGCGCGCCATGTCAACGACGGCCGACGACATCCCCCCGGCTGGACCTATGACGCTATAGTTCGCGTCGCCGTATCCGGCCGGCACGAGGCGTTGGCCGGCGTCAACGACGCTCTGCACGATTGGCATTGTGATGTCGGTGTAACGGGCTTCGTCGGCCGGCTGAGCGCTTAACGGCGCCACGGCTAGTCGGGTGTGCTTCAGGCCGAGTGGAGCTGCGATGTGATTGGTGACGGCGTCGATGTATGACGTGGCTCGCAGCTTCGCCGCGATCTGGCCCAGGAGCATGTAGCCAAAATTGTTATAGGCCCAGGCAGCGGGCGTTCCGGGAGGCGCCACCAACTTCTGCCCGGCCAGCCATGAGGCCAGCTGAGCGCTTGTGATCGGGAGCTTCGCCCCGGCGAACGCCGACACGATCGTAGGATCGCTGCCATCGGTGGTCAGCCCGGAGATGTGATCGAGCAACTGGCCTACGGTGATCTTCGAGAAATTAGGGTCGACCGGCGGGCCACCGCTCGGCGACTTGAGGTTTAGGATGTCCTGCAGAGTGTCCGAGAGCGTCAGCTTGCCTTCGTAAAACAGCTGATGGATCAGGATAGCGGTAATCGTTTTGCTGCAGCTTGCTTGTCGGAATGCCGATGTTGGTTGGGCCGTGGGGTATCCTGGTTCGGCGTAAGTGTATCCACGTGCGAGCACCAGCCGAGTGCCCTGCACGAGAGCCAGCGCGGCATGCCGGACACCATAGGATTTCATGACACCATACATGGCGGCGTCGTACGGATCGCCGGCGGTCGAAGCCGGCGAGCCGGTAACCGTGAACGTCCGTGGAGTGATCGCCTCAGTCTTGGTAAAAACCGCGGCGAGGCGAATGTTGTTGCCCGCTCCTCCTCCTTGGACCTGGATTGGGAAATACCCTTCGGCAGTTAGCGTATTGAAGGTCTGCTGGTACTGATCGGCGGTCAGGCCGTGTTGGGCTTGCCACGGTCCGATTTGGTCGTCCCGGAAAACCGAGGCGTAGTTGCCATCACCGGTCGGCGACACCAGATAGGGCCGGCAGCCGATAGAGTTCTGCAGATCGAAGCGCGTCTGATAAGTTGCGGCCGGTTCGTCCGTGCCGTCGCCATTCCATCCAGTCGATGCGGTGTTGGGCGCCATCACGACCGCGTAGCGACGATCACCGGGGTCCCCGTAGACATCCAAAGACAACGGCATGGTCGTCGAGGGTAGAAGGTTGCCGTTGTTGTCAAAGCGTGCACCTTGGTACAGCTGCATCAGATCATCGCCCGTTAGTCCGAACCGCGTCAGCGGGATCGGTGACATGGGCTCCCAGACCGCGGCGAACAGTGGATCGTTGGCGGTGCCCGTCACCGAGATGATGCTTTGTCCGTATCCTTGGGCGGCGTAACCATTAAAGGCGGCTTGGTAATCGGTGGCGTTCAGCCCCCATCGAACGTACTGCGGGATCACGTTCGTCCTTCGAACCATCACGGCCGCGAAAAGCGGCGCACTTGTCGTGCCGTAAATTGACAACGATACGAACCGATAGCCCTGGCCGTAGTACGTGTCGAAATTAGTCTGCAGGTTCGACGAGTTGATGTTGTGCCATGCGACGAAGTTCTCAGTCATGACCGAACTCCTTGAGTGTGCCGCCGCCAAGGATGTCGTGAACCACGCGAGCCTCCTCCTCGGGCGCTGATGAAAGGCCGCAGCCCAGTGAGGTCAATTCGTGACCCGATTCCTCGGACGGAAAGATCACGTCTGCTGTGGAATTACCGGGGAGCTTATCGCCCTTTGAAATTGCGGTCTGTGACCTGCATCACCGAAAGCGCGGCGGCCAAAGCGATTCACCCGCTCGCGCTGTCTGCCTTGAGGTCATTTTGGCCGGTTTGCCTACGGGTCGACGTCTGCTTCACGCCGAAAAGTGTTCCTTTCACTGCCGCAATCCGAAAATGTAAGCGCGCTCCGCGTGTTAGCGGGAAAAATCGCAAATCATGGCGGCGTGCCACAATTATCGCGTCGAGAATCAAACAAAGACCACGAGATGATTCTTTGTTGGATCAGAGGGATAGCGGCGCCGGGCGGAATTTGTTGATCGCACGCCCGTGACGAACTAAAGAGTCTCATCTCGCTCGACCAAGGGACGCCAACCGGTGACGGCCGATTGATGCGAGCGGGAGCGGTGCCCGGGATGGGGCTCGTAACCCTATCTCGTGCGGTTCGGAAACTCGCCCGGCTGGCGAAAGTCGGCCCGCCCAGGAGCTGGCTGCCCGGGGCGCGGATCGGTTGTCCGCGACCATGAAGCGCGGGACCGAACTGAGCCAAGCCTGAAAACTTGGCGAGAGCCGCGGTAGAGCGCCGGAAGGCGAGCGGACCGTGGACCCGCCCAGCGGCAACGCTGCGATTGCGCGGAGCGGTCTCTAAGTACGCGCCTTTCGGCGCTCCGCCACCCTTTTTAGGGAGGCCCGTTCGTGAAAACCTTTGGCAAAGCTCGGGGCGCGAACACAAGCGCAGCGCGAGAACGATGCCGTTTATCCGCCCGCAATAGCGGGGGAGGATGAGGCGGGTTACAACGGCGGCAGCGCAGGAGGAATGACAATGGAGTTGGGGCTGAAGGGCAAGGTCGCGCTGGTGACCGGATCGAGCCGCGGCATCGGCCGCGGCTCCGCGCTGGCGCTGGCCGCCGAGGGCTGCGACCTGATGCTCACCGGGCGCGACGGCAAGGCGCTCGAGGAGGTCGCGGCCGAGATCCGCGCCATGGGTCGGCGCGCCGCCGTCGCCGTGCTCGATCTGCGCGCGGCGGACGGACCGGAGCAGCTGATCGCGGCGCTCAAACGCGAGTTCGGCGGCCTCGATATCCTGTTCAACAATGCCGGCACCACCAAACGCGGCGACTTCTTCGCGCTCACCGACGCCGATTGGGAGGAAGGCTACGCGCTCAAATTCTTCGCCCATGTGCGGCTCACCCGCCTCGCTTGGCCGCTTCTGAAAGAGCGGCGCGGCGCGCTGATCGCCATGGGCGGCACCAGCGGGCGCAAGCCGCATGCCGATTTCACCATCGGTTCTTCGGTCAACGCCGCAGTCGCGGCCTTCACCAAGTGCATGGCCGATCGCGGCAAGACCGACGGCGTGCGCGTCAACTGCATCCATCCGAGCCTGGTCGAGACCGAGCGACAATGGCGGCGCATCCGCGCCGAGATCGAGCGCACCGGCCTGCCGGAAGAAAAGATTCGCGAAGAGTTCTGCAAAGAAACCGGCATCATCCGCTACGGCAAGGTCGAGGACGTGGCCGATCTCGTCACCTTCATCGTCTCGTCGCGCGCCTCGTGGCTGCACGGCGCGACGATCGACATCGACGGCGGGGAAATTCCGGTGCTGTGATCTGTCATTCCGGGGCGCGCGTAGCGCGAGCCCGGAATCCATAATCACGAAAGGTGAGGACCTTTGAAGTGAGCGAACGAATTTCTGCGGCGGTGGATATGGATTCCGGGCTCCTCGCTTCGCTCGGCCCCGGAATGACGAGCGCCGAAATGACGACGCCATGAACATCCTCTTCACCCCGGCGCACATCGGCCCGATCGAGATCAAGAACCGCATCGTCATGCCGCCGATGACGACGCGCACATCGGACGCCGAAGGCCACGTCACCGACGACAGCATCGCCTATTACATGGCGCGGGTGCGCGGCGGCACCGGACTGATCACCGTCGAGATGGCCTCGCCGGAAAAATGCGGCCGGCATCGCCGCCACGAAATCGGCATCTACGACGATCGTTTCCTGCCCGGTCTGACCCGCCTCGTCGGCGAAATCCATCGCGGCGGCGCCAAGGCGTCGATCCAGCTCGGTCACGGCGGCGGCCACACGCGCGTCGACATCTGCGGCGAGACGCCGATCGCGCCGTCGGCGATCCCGCATCCGGTCTATGAGACCA
The DNA here is from genome assembly GCA_963729965.1 of uncultured Alphaproteobacteria bacterium. Taxonomy (GTDB): domain Bacteria; phylum Pseudomonadota; class Alphaproteobacteria; order Rhizobiales; family Xanthobacteraceae; genus BOG-931. The sequence goes on along the minus strand of CAVSPX010000013.1, from coordinate 134,722 downwards.
CGTTCGAAACCATCGTGCCGGAGGCCATGACGAAGGCGCGTATCGCCGAAACCATCGCGGCACATGTGGCGGCCGGCCTGCGCGCCAAGAAAGCCGGCTTCGATTGCGTCGAAATCCACGCCGCGCACGGTTATCTGATCTCGCAATTTCACGCGCCGTTCGAAAACCGCCGCACCGACGAGTATGGCGGCTCGCTCGAAAATCGCGCCCGCTTCGGTCTGGAGATTCTGCGCGCCGTGAAGGCCGTGCTGCCGGACATGGGCGTGATCTACCGGCTTTCGGTCGAAGACTTTTTTCCCGGCGGGCTTACGTTCGACGAAGGCCGCCAGATCGCGCTGTGGGCGGCGCAGGGCGGTGCCGACGCGCTGCACATCAGCGCCGGACACTATCGCTCGCTGCCGTCGGCGCAGGTCGTGCTGCCGCCGATGAGCATGCCCGATGCGCCGTTCCTCGATTACGCCGCCGAGGTGAAGAAACAGGTCAGCGTGCCGGTGATCGCGGTCGGCCGGCTCGGCGATCCGAAGCTCGCGGCAAGCGCCGTCTCAGGCGGCAAGGCCGATTTCATCGCGCTCGGCCGCACGCTGGTCGCCGATCCGCAATGGGCCGCGAAGGTCGAGCGCGGCGAGCCGATACGGCGTTGCCTCGCCTGCAACACCTGCATCAACGAGATGCGCGGCGGCGCGCGCATCGGCTGCGTCGTCAACGGCGCCGCCGGCCGCGAGACAATGTTTGCCAAAGCGAAGCCGCCGCACGGCGAGCGCATCGCCGTGATTGGCGCGGGTCCGGCGGGCCTGACCTACGCGTCGCTCGTCGCCGACGACAACGCTGTGACGGTGTTCGAGAAAGACGCGGTCGCCGGCGGCTCGTTCCGCTACGCCGGCAAGGCGCCGCTGTTTCAGGAAGTCGCGGCGAACGAAGCAAGCTTGCAACGCTACATCGCCGACATGGTCGCTGCCTGCGAGCTGAAAAAAGTGCAGTTCCGGTTCTCGACCGACGTCAAAGCGTCGCCGGAACAATTGGCCGGATTTGATCACATCGTCGTTGCGACGGGCGCTGCCTACCGGTTCGGCCTCGGACCGCCCGTCATCTGGGCGCTTGATCGCGGTATTTCGCGCCTGCCGGGCTTCGCGCGGCTGTTCTCATCCGACAAGCTGCGCAATTGGTTCTACTACCGCGCACGGCGCGGCACCGCAAAGAGCTTCGCGGCACTGGCGCGGCCGGGACAAAAGGTCACGGTCATCGGTGACGCTGTGCGCGCCGGCAAAAGCAAACCGGCAATTTCAAGTGCGTTTGACGCAGCGTTGCGCGGAGGGGGAGCGCAATCGTAGCCTGGATGAGCGAAGCGATATCCAGGGTTGGTACCGCCCGCATTGCTGCATCCCGGATGTCGCTTCGCTCATCCGGCCTACAGCCGATGACAACGCGTTGAAGCCGGTAAAACGCCCTCCTGATGGCGCAATTCTTGCACTAGTATGGACGCCATGGCACCCACCAAGCTTCGCCTCGATCAGGTCAGCATGACCTTCAAGACGCCAACCGGGCCGTTTGCGGCGCTGGCGCCGGTGACGCTGTCGATCGCGCAGGGCCGTTTTGTCAGCCTGATAGGGCCGTCCGGTTGCGGCAAGAGCACGATCTTCAACATTGTTGCCGGTCTGCTGCAGCCGAGCGGCGGCCGCGTCTTCATCGACGGCGCCGATGCCACCGGAACCATCGGCCGCGTCGGCTACATGCTGCAGAAAGATCTGCTGCTGCCGTGGCGCAAGGTGCTCGACAACGTGATCCTCGGCATGGAAGTCCAAGGCCTGCCGCTGCGCCAGGCGCGCGAACGTGCGCTGCCGCTGCTGCGCCGTTATGGCCTCGCCGGCTTCGAATACGCCTATCCAAATTCGCTGTCCGGCGGCATGCGCCAGCGTGCCGCGCTCTTACGCACGCTGTTGTTCGACACCGACGTTATTCTGCTCGATGAGCCGTTTGGCGCGCTCGACGCGCAGACCAAATTGCAGATGCAGGAGTGGCTCCTGGCATTGTGGGCCGACTTCAACAAGACAGTGGTATTCGTCACCCACGATGTCGAGGAAGCCATTTATCTGTCCGACGAAGTGCACGTGATGGCGACGCGGCCCGGCCGCATCATCGAAACCATCGAAGTCCCCCTGCGGCGGCCGCGCGTTCGCCATGCGACGCTGGTGCCCGAATTCATTGCCATCAAGGAGCGTTGCCTCAAGCTGTTGGCGCTCGACCACACGTCCCCGATCGAGGAGGCAGCCTGACATGCCGATTGCCGCATGACGATTCAGGATACCTCCCGCATCGCGCCACCGCTCGATCTGGCGCCGGCGCAGCCGGCAGCGCAAACGAAGCCGGCAAAGCCCGCGCGGCGCCTGCCGGTGCAGAAGGACTGGCCGCTGTGGCTGATCGTTGCCGTACAGGTTGGCATTCTGGTCGGCCTGATCGCGCTGTGGGAGGCGGCGGCCGACTTCGGCTGGATCGACGGCTTCTTCTGGTCGCGGCCGAGCGCGATCTACGCGACGCTGATCAAATTCTTCGCCGGAGGCAACGCCTGGATCGATATCAGCTTTACCTTCCGCTCGACGATCCTCGGCTTTCTGCTCGGCACCACCATCGGCTCGCTGCTCGGATTGTCGTTCTGGTGGTCGCGCAACTACGCGGCGATCGTGCAGCCTTACCTGATCTGCTTCGAATCGCTGCCGAAGCTGGCGCTGGCGCCGCTGGTGATCCTGGTGTTCGGCATGGGGCTGGTCTCCAAAGTCGCCATCGCCACCGCACTGACGCTCGTCGTGTCGACGCTCACCACGTATGCGGGAGTGAAGGCGCTCGACCCCGACGGCGAGAGGCTGTTCTATTCGCTCGGCGCGACGCGCTGGCAGGTGTTTCGCAAGCTGGTCGTGCCGTTCTGCCTGCCCTGGGTGATCTCGGTGCTGCGGGTCAATATCGGACTGGCGCTGACCGGCGCCATCGTCGGCGAGTTCATTGCCTCGCAGCACGGTCTCGGCCGTGCCATCCTCTACGCGGGTGAAACCTACGACATCGCGCTCGTCTGGGTCGCCGTACTGGTGCTGTCGACGCTCGCCATTGTCATGTACGGCGCCGTTTCCTGGCTCGAGCGCATCCTGCGCAAGGGCATCCGGCAATGAATTTGATGATGTCGCCCGCATGAGCAAAGCGACATGCGGGACTGCCGCTCCCGGATATCGCTTCGCTCATCCGGGCTACCAAAGGAGAGCTTAACAATGACCGATCGGAAAGTCAGCGGGACATACAGCAGAAGGCATTTCCTGCACTCGACCGCGGCTGCAGGCGTCGCGCTCGCCGCACCCGCCATCGCGCGCGCGGACACCAAGGAAGTGCTGATCGCCGAACCGGTCCACGGCACGGGCTATCTGCCGCTTTATATCGGCATCGCGAAAAATCTGTTCGAGGACGTGACGGTCAAGATCGTCACTATCGAGACCGGTGCCGGCCACACCAATGCGGTGCTGTCAGGCCAGGCCTTCGCTTTCATCGGCGGACCGGAGCATTGCGCCTATGCCAAGGCAAAAGGCGCCGAGTTGCGCGCCGTGGTCAACTGCGTCGACCGCGGCAACGTCTATTTTTGCGCCGCCAAGGGCCAGGAACCGAAGGACACCGACTGGGCGAGCTATTTCAAGGGCAAGACCATCGCCACCAGCGGCTACGGCGGAACGCCGAATTCGATCACGCGTTATCTGCTGAAGAAATGGAAGCTCGACGCCACCAAGGATGTGACGCTCGTTGAAACCGCCAACTCGGCGATCCTGCCGGTGGTGCGCAACAAGCAGGCGCAGATCGGCTGTTCGACCGAGCCGTTTGTCACCCAGGGCATACGCGCCGGCGTCTGGGACGAGCCGTTCATTGGTATCCCGAAGATGATGGGCCCCTACGCCTATTCGACCTTCAACGTGCGTCTCGACTCGATCCAGAAGACGCCGGAGCTGGTGCGCGGGTTCGTGCGCGGGATGATGAAATCGCTGAAATTCGTCGACCAAAATCACGACGAAGCCGCCGCGATCGCCCAGAAACAATTCCCCACCATGCCGGCCGCCGACCTGAAGGCAACGCTCGACCGCTCCTTCGCCGACGATCTGTGGAGCAAGGACGGCAGCATCAGCCGCGCCTCATGGGACACCGCCAAGGCAGTGGTCATGGGCGCGGGGCTGCTCAAGGTCGACGTCAAGTATGACGAGATCATCGACATGAGTTACGTCGATAGCCTCAAGGCTACGCTTTGACGGTCATTCCGGATTGCCGCCAACGGGTCCGGCCCGAACTGGCCGGCCCAATGGCAGGCTCCGCGGCAAGTCCGGAAGCCATACTCGCTGACGCCGGGATTATGGCTTTCGGGCTTCTCGCTTCGCTCGGCCCCGGAATGACGGTATAATGAAAAACGAACAGCAAAGGACCTAAGCACCATGTCCGAACCCATCTGGAACCAGTTTCTCACCGAACGCGACAAGGCGGTGTTCGGCACATCAGGCTACGGCGCGCGCGGCGGTTTCGGCAAACGGCCGGCGCTGCTGATCATCGACGTCAACTGGGCGTTCTGCGGCGACCGGCCCGAGCCGATCCTCGAATCGATCAAGCGCTGGCGCAATTCCTGCGGCGAGGACGCCTGGACCGCCCTGCCCTATATCCGCTCGCTGATCGACAAGTGCCACGAGAAGGGCGTGCCGGTGCTGTACACGACCGGCGTGCGGCGCGAGGACAACTGGGATACCGGTTCGTGGGCCTGGAAGAATTCGCGCAACGAAGAGGACCGCCAGACCATCGTCACCAACCTCGACGGCAACGAGATCGTCACTCCGATCGCGCCGTCGCCGCAGGACATCGTCGTGCTCAAGCAGAAGCCGTCCGGCTTCTTCGGCACCAACATGACGAGCTATTTGACGCTGCTCGGCTGCGACAGCCTGATCGTCACCGGCACCACGACGTCGGGCTGCGTCCGCGCCACCGTGCTCGATGCGTTCTCGCTCAATTACCGCATCGCGCTCGCCGAGGAAGGCTGCTTCGACCGTTCGCAGGCGAGCCACGCCATCAACCTGTGCGACATGAATGCCAAGTATGCCGACGTGGTGAAGACGTCGGAGGTGCTCACCTTCCTCGACAAGCTGCCGAGCGGCATGTTCGACCTGCCGAAGGGCAAGCCGGTTGCGGCGCAGGAACCAAAACGCGCCGCGAGTTATTGAAGCTTGATGCGGCGCGCTCGCGAGGTCCGGCCGGCCGGCGAATGGAACGAGGCGAGCGCCGTCGACAGCATCACGCTCGACGCCCATGAGCGGCATCGCCGGCGCATCGTGCTGACGGGCGAGCACGGCACGCAGTTTTTGCTCGATCTCCGGCAGGCCGCCGCTTTGCGCGATGGCGACGGACTGTTGCTCGATGACGGCGGTATCGTGCGCGTCGCCGGCCGGCCCGAGCCGCTCGTCGAGATTCGCGCAGCGAGCGCCGACGAGTTGGCGCGGCTCGCCTGGCACATCGGCAATCGCCACGTCGAGGTGCAGATCACCGGCAATGCGCTCCGCATCAGGCGCGACCACGTGATCGAGTCCATGCTGCGCGGGCTCGGCGCCCGCGTGACGCCGATCGAAGCGCCGTTTACGCCGGAGACCGGCGCCTACGCACATCACGATCATGGCGACGGCCATGTCTAAGGCGGTTACGCGGAGCGAGGGCTTAGTTGATGCCTCTGCCCTCTTCCGGCTGATGGCATGGCTGTCTCCCGCCTACCCAATCGGCGCGTTCTCCTTTTCGAGCGGGCTCGAATGGGCGGTCGAGGCCGGCGACATCAAAGATGCCGAAAGCCTGCGCCAATGGCTCGCCGGAATGATCGGCGCGGGCAGCGGCTTTTGCGACGCCGTCCTTTTCGTGCATGCGCATCGCGCCGTCACGGCGAATGATGATGCGGCATTGCGCGCGACCGCCGAACTCGCCGCGGCGCTGGTGACATCGAAAGAGCGCCTCCTGGAAACGACCGCGCAGGGCCGCGCCTTTCTCGACGTGACGCGCGCGGCGTGGTCTTGCCCGGCGCTGGCCCGGCTTGACGCGGCCTGGCAAGGCGCGGTCGCGCTGCCGGTCGCGGTCGGCGTGACCTGCGCCGGGCATGCAATCGCCTGCGAGCCGGCGCTGCACGCCTTCCTGCATGCGATTGCGGCAAACTGGATCTCCGCGGGCGTGCGCCTTGTTCCGCTCGGCCAGACCGACGGCCAGCGCATGCTCGCGGCGCTCGAAGACGACCTCACTGCCTGCGCGGCGAAGGCGCTTGCCACGCCGCTCGACGAAGTAGGCTCATCAACGGTGCGCGCCGACATTGCCGGCATGCGGCACGAAGCGCAGTACACGCGCCTGTTCCGTTCATAGTCGGCACCGACCTTCAAATGGCGTTGCTTGCCTCGTCGTTGCTCACCTCGGGCTTGCCGGCCGCATACATTCTGCGCAACAACCGTGAGATCGTAAGGCCCTGCACGACGATGGTGAACACCACCACGGCGTAGGTCGCGACCAGCAGCTCGGTGCGCCACGCGCCTTCGGGCAATGTCAGCGCCAGCGCGATTGAGATACCGCCGCGCAATCCGGCCCAGGTCAGCACGGCCGTGGCGCGCGCTTTGTCGCGCCATTTTTCGCGCGTGAGGGTGAGCGGCACGGCGACGCTGATCAGGCGCGAGAGCACGGCGAGCGGAATGGCGAACAGGATCGACACCAACTGCGCGGGTGCAACGATCAGCCCGAGAATCTGCAAGCCGATCAGCAGGAACAGCATGGTGTTTAACAGCTGATCGAGCAGCGACCAGAATCGGATGACGACGGCGCGGGAATCCGACGCCATGCCGAACCGCGGCGATGGCGACGCCATGCACAGGCCGGCCGTCACCACGGCGATCGGCCCCGACAGCGCCAATACGCTGGCCAGACGATAGCAGCCGAGCGCCAGCGCCAGCGAAATGAGGAGCTGCAGCCCCTCGTCGTTGCGCACGCGGCGGATCAAGAGCGCCGCGAGCCATCCGGCGACGAAGCCAAGCAGCGCGCCGCCGGCGATCTCGCGCAACAGGGCGATGAGCACTGCGCCATGCCCCATCGTGACGGAGCCGCCCTGAATGACGCCGAGCGCCAGCAGGAACAGCACCACGCCGGCACCGTCATTGAACAGGCTCTCGCCGACGATGGCGGCGCGCAACCCCGCCGGCAGGCTGACCTGAGCCAGCAGATTCTCAACCACCACCGCGTCGGTCGGCGCCAGGATGGCGCCGAGCACCAGGCACCAGGCCAACGGAACGGCAAGCCCGATCGCGCCGAACAGCAGCCACATCCCGGCGCCGAAGATCAGCGTCGAGATGATGACGCTCGCCGTCGCCAGCAAAAGAATTACCCAGCCGCGCCGGCGCAGCTCCGCCACGTTGACGTGGAGGCTGCCGGCGTAGAGCAAGAGTGCGAGCACGCCGTCGAGGAAGAAATGCGGCAGATCGGCCGCTCGCAGCGTACCGCGAAACCAACCCATGACGTGCAGGTGCAGGATATGGTCGCTCGCGACCACGAGCAGGGAGACCACGAGAGATCCGACCAGCATGCCGATCGCTGCCGGCAGCTTGATCCACAGGTGGTTGACGCTGCCGATCACGACGGCGAGCGCCAGCACGATTGCGAACAGGTCGATCGGCTCGGTCGTTGCCATGGCCCCGTCTCAGCATGGCGTCCGGCCGGTGCAAACACAACGCCGCTTTGCCGCGCGCCTCGCTCGCTCTACACTTGGCCGCCGGAGGAGAGTTACCGCATGTCCACGAGCCATGGTCCGTTACGCGTCGGCATCGGCGGCCCGGTCGGGTCCGGCAAGACCGCGCTGATGGACGCGCTGTGCAAAAAGCTGCGCAACCGCTACCAGATCGCCGCGATCACCAACGACATCTACACCAAGTGGGACGCCGAATATCTGATGCGTTCCGGCGCGCTCGAGTCGGAGCGCATTGCCGGCGTCGAGACCGGCGGCTGCCCGCATACAGCAATACGCGAAGACGCCTCCGCCAACCTCGCCGCGGTCGCCGATATGAACAAGAAATTTCCCGACCTCGATCTGGTGCTGATCGAATCCGGCGGCGATAATCTCGCGGCGACATTTTCGCCGGAGCTCGCCGATCTCACCATCTACGTCATCGACGTCGCCGGCGGCGAAAAAATCCCGACCAAGGGCGGACCCGGCATCACCCGCTCGGACCTGCTCATCATCAACAAGACCGATCTCGCGCCCTATGTGGGCGCGTCGCTCGAGAATATGGAGCGCGAGTCAAAGCGCATGCGCGGCGAACGCCCGTTCGTGTTCACCAACCTGCGCGCCGGCAAGGGCGTCGACGAGATCGCACGGTTTATCGAGCAGAAGGGCGGGCTGGACGCGACGTGAACGAATGAGCAGTCATTCCGGGGCCGGGCGTAGCGAGGAACCCGGAATCCATAACCACTGCCGCCGCACATACTGCTCTGATCGTGATTATGGATTCCGGGTTCGCCGCTTCGCGGCGCCCCGGAATGACGAAATTACCCTCGCCCCGTCGCCTTCTGTGCCGCCGTCAGATGCCCGTAGCTCTGGACCGGCGCGCACATCAGGAAGCGGTAGCCCTCCTTGACGATGCGCTCGACGCTGCCCTGCTCGACGTGCGGATGGCCGACCACGACATTGTGCTTCTTGCAGGTGTCGACCACGCGCTTCATCCATTCCAGCACGGTCTTGTGCTCGTATTGCCGCGGATAGCCGAGCTCCTGCGACAGGTCGCCTTCGCCGATCAGGATGCAGCCGATGCCCGGGACGTTCTTGAGGATGTCATCGAGATTCTCGACGCCGCGGGTGTCCTCGATCTGGAGGATGCAGAAGATCTCGCCCTGCGGATTGAGCGGCCATACGTCGGCCTTCTGATAGTATTCCTGCTGGCTCACGCCCCAGTAGCGCGCGGCCGTGGTCGGCCCGTCGCCGCGAATACCGGCCGGTGCGTAATGCGCCGTGCTCTTGAGCCGCGGATAGCGACAGGCGCCGACCGCATTGGCGGCTTCTTCGACCGTCGAAATATGCGGAAACACGATGCCGTAGCAGCCGATATCGAGCGCCTGCTTGGCCTGCCATTGCGCCATCTCGACGCCGTTCACCGGGATGCGGACCATGGGCGTGACGCCCGGCACCACCGAGCCCGCCTTGGCGATCTGGGCGCGGTTGAGCATGTATTGCAGGCAGTCCCGCAGCCGGCCGCTGTCCCACGGATTGTGTTCCATCTCGAACACGCAGCCGTCGAATTTCGATTGGCTCATGGCGACGGCGGAGTCGACATGGGCCGGTGCAAAGCACGTCAGCGCATGCTGGCCCGCTTCGAGCGCGCGAATAACGCCGTTGAGCCTCGGTAATTCAGCCATTCCTTGGTCTCCCAATTCGATAATTGCCACCCTACCAGATTATCGCCCCGGTTTGACAATCGTGCGCAGCCTCGTAGCATCCCGGCCGAACCCAAAAACCACAGCGAATGGTGCCATGATTATCGATTGCCACGGCCACTACACCACCGAACCCAAGGACCTGCACCGCTTCCGCAAGGAACAGACGGCCGCGGCCAACGCCAAGGACAAGACGGCGATGCCCTCGCGCGCGTCGCTGAAAATGTCCGACGACGAGATTCGCGAGTCGATCGAGGGCAATCAGCTCAAGCTGCAGCGCGATCGCGGCACCGATCTCACCATCTTCTCGCCGCGCGCTTCGGGCATGGGCCATCACATCGGCGACGAGAGCGTGTCGGTCGAATGGTCGCAGATCTGCAACGACCTGATCGCCCGCGTGGTCTCGCTGTTTCCGCAGAACTTCATCGGCGTCTGCCAATTGCCGCAATCGCCGGGTGTCGATCCGAAGAACTCCGCCGCCGAGCTCGAACGCTGCGTCAAGATGGGCTTCGTCGGCTGCAACCTCAATCCGGATCCGTCCGGCGGTTATTTCAACTCGCCGCCGATGACCGACAAATCGTGGTTTCCGCTGTACGAGAAGATGATCGAGCTCGACGTGCCGTGCATGATCCACGTCTCGGGCTGCTGCAATCCGGCGATGCACACCACCGGCTCGTATTATCTCAACGCCGACACCATGGTGTTCATGCAGGTCATCCTGTCCGACCTGTTCAAGAACTTCCCCAAGCTGAAATTCATCATCCCGCATGGCGGCGGCGCTGTGCCGTTCCACTGGGGGCGGTTCCGCGGCATCGCGCTCAATAACGGCAAGCCGGAGCTTGCCGAGATCATGGGCAACAATATCTTCTTCGACACCTGCGTCTATCATCAGCCGGGCATCGACCTGCTCACCAAGGTGGTGCCGATCGACAATATCCTGTTTGCCTCCGAAATGGTCGGCGCCGTGAAGGGCAACGACCCGAAGACGGGCTTCGGCTTCGACGATACCAAGCGCTATGTCGACAAGACGCCGATCAGCGACGCCGACCGCAAGAAGATTTTCGAGGGCAATGCACTGCGCGTCTATCCGCGCCTGAAGGCCAAGGTGCCGGCCACGGCAGCGTAGCGCGTGCGCCGCCGCACGAGGGCGAACGTTGGCGAGAGCGCATAAGCAAAGGCCGGCGAGGCAGCCCAAACCTCACCTGGTACGCATCGGCCTGCGCGAGATCGAAACCCGCGGTCTCGCGCCGGCGTTCTGGACCGATCTCTATCACCGCTCGATGACGGTGCACTGGCCGGCGTTCTTCGGCAGCGCTGCGCTGATCTTCATCGTCCTCAACGCCGTATTCGGCTTTGTGTATTGGCTCGGCGACAACCCGGTCGCCAACGTTTCCAATACGCTGCCGCTGCCGTTGAGCCTGTTCTATTTCTCGATCGAAACGCTGGCGACGGTCGGCTATGGCGACATGCACCCGCAGACCGATTACGGGCATCTGGTCGCCACGGTCGAAATCTTCACCGGAATGTCGTTCCTCGCGGTGATGACGGGACTGATCTTCGCCCGCTTCTCGCGGCCCCGCGCCCGTTTCGTGTTCGCGCGCCATCCGGTCGTCGCCAGCCACAATGGACAGGAGACGCTGATGATCCGCGTCGCTTACGCGCGCGACAACACGATTTCACAGGCGACGGCGCGGCTGTGGCTGTTCCGGGTCGAAGACACCAAGGAAGGCGAAAGGTTCCGCCGCTACTACGAACTAAAACTGGAGCGGCGTGAGCATCCGATGTTCTCGCTGAGCTGGACGCTGCTGCATGTCGTCGACAAGGCAAGCCCGCTCCACGGCACGAGCGCCGAAGATTTCGCCGATGCTGAAGGTGCGCTGATCCTCAATCTCAGCGGGGTCGACGACAGTTCGGCACAGCGGCTCTATGCGCGCCAGATCTATACGCGCGACGACATCCGCTGGCAGCATCGCTATGTCGACATCACCAGCGTTTCGGACGAGGGCCGGCTGGTGCTTGATTACAGCAAGTTCCACGATGTGACGCCGGAGAGCGCATGAACGGGGCGGACGGAAAAGCCCGCCGCAATGTCAGCCGGCGCGGCGCGCGAGGGATTGGTTGGCGCGCCCGATCCAGTTGCCGAGCGCCTTCACGAATGGATTTGGACCGGTCTTTTTGAAATCCATCGCGATGACGTGCCCGACCGGGGCGACGCGCTGGTCGCGGCTACGCCGCTTGGCGTGGGCCGCGCGCTTGGTCTTGGCGCGGACCGACCGTTTCACCGCCCCGAGCGCGATCGGGCCCACATGGGTGAGAAATACCTTTTCGTGCGCGCGGGTCAGCGTCTCAATGGCTTGCGGCAGCGGCAGCCATTTCACCTCTTTGACGTCGTCCGCGAGCGCATGAACGGGCCGGCCCGCCGCACGCATCAGCCAGAACTGGACGATCTTGAGCTTGGCATCGACCACATACGACATCGATCCGAGCAAATCGTGGACCGAAACGTCATAGCCGGTTTCCTCGGCGACCTCGCGCACGGCGGCATCGCGCGGGTGTTCGCGCGGCAGCAACTTGCCTTTGGGGAGCACCCACGCCTTTTCGCGCCGCAACCGCACGACAGCGATGCGGGGCCTGGTCATGCCGCGCAACACAACGCCGCCCGCAGCCAGAATCGGCGCGTGGCCCTTCGCCGAATCAGTCATGCTAAATTTATGCCGGACTGATCGGCGCAGAGCAAGCTGACAATTGTGCGACGGCTGTCTGCGGTCGAGGCATGGGCATCTGCAGTCAATGCGCCGGCAGGAAATATTCGGCGACGCGATCGCGGACCGGCTGCGGAGCCGCATAGGCTTCGTCCAGCAGCGCCTGAATCTGAGCGCCATCGAGCGGATCGATGATCATCCCCGCTTTGGTGGCTTCAGCGGCGAATTGCGAGTCCGTCATTGTTTCGTCGAAGGCGTGGCGCAGCGCGGCGAGCCGGTCGGCCGGAACACCGGGCGGCGCGACGAATGGCCGGCCGAATTCGCCCGGCAGCACCGCGAGGCGAAAGAAGGTCTTGTCCTGCGGTTTCGACAACAGGTCGAGCGCGAGCGGCACGCTCGCCGGTAAATCCTTGTCCTTCACCAGCCCCATCTGCAGGATCACGTTGAGATCGTTGTCGGCGATCCAGGAGGCGGAGGTTGACTGCAGCGTCTGCCACGCCAGCCCGCAAATGCCCTGCACCTCGCCCTTCTCCAGCGCCAGTCGCATTTCCGAGGTCGAATAGCCGGAGATGATCTTGAACTTGGTGCCGAACAGCGCATTGAGGATGCGAGGGAAGATAGCGGGGGTCGAATTGCGCCCGGTCGAACTGACCAGGACCTCGCGCGTCTTGGCCTCCTCCAGCGTTTTGACCGGAGCCGTCTTCCAGGTCACGCATACCGCCTGCTGCTTGCCGATGCTGCCGATCCAATTGAGTTTTCGCGGATCGAACTGTGCGTCGTGGTCGCCGTAAAGCGGCATCAGCGCGATGGTGTTGAACGTCGCGGCGATCTCCGAGCCGTCATGCGGGGCGCTGTGGGCCATATAGTTCATGTTGGCGAGCCCACCCGCGCCGGGCTGGTTTTTCACCACGACCGCTGGGTGGCCGGGAATATGCTTGGCGTAGTGGCGCGCAAACAGCCGCGCGTAGAGATCGTAGCCGCCGCCGGCGCCGGAGCCGACGATGATGGTCAGCGGTGCATGGCTGTAGAAATCCGCCACTGATTGCGCGCTGGCAGGGGACGCAAGCGCTAGCGCCGCCAACGCCGCGGCGGAAAGCCGCGTCCACCAGCGCGCGGTGAAAGGATGCCGCCGCATGGTCAGCTCACGCTGATGACGATCTTGCCGAAATGCTTATTGGCGCGCATTTCCGACAGCGCGTCGACGATATCGGCGAGCTTGTAGGTCTTGTAGATCGGCAGGCTGAGCTTGCCGCTCTCGACCGCCGGCCATAGATCGGCGCGCATCAGCCGGACGATTTCGCGCACCTCCTCGGGCGTGCGGGTGCGGAAGGTGACGCCGATATAGTCGATGCGCTTGAGCGCATGCTTGTCGAAATCGAACTCGCCCTTGGTGCCGCCGAGCCGCCCGACATTGACGATGCGGCCGAGAATCTTTGCCGCTTCGAGGTTGCCGTTGGCGACCGGCGCAGAAACCATGTCGACGATCAGGTCGACGCCCTTGCCGCCGGTAGCCTTTTTGACGTCCTCCGGCCAATCCGGCTTACCGGTGTCGATCGCGACGTCGCAGCCGCATTCCTTGAGTCGCGCCAAGCGCGCCGCGTTGGTCGATGAGCCCATGACCAGCGACGCGCCCATCAGCTTGCCGATCTGCATGCCCATCAGTCCGACGCCAGAGCTTGCGCCCTGAATGAGCAGCGTCTCGCCGCGCTTGAGCCGGCCCGCGGTCACCACCGCATTGTGCATGGTCTGCAGCGCTACCGGGAAACAGGCGGCCTGCTCGTAGGTCATGTTGTTTCCAGGGATGCGGTGGGCGCGCCCGGCATCGGTCACGGCGTATTCGGCAAAACCGCCCGGCGCCGATGCCATGACACGGTCGCCCGGCTTGAAATCCTTCACGTCGGCGCCGACCGCCTCGACCTCGCCGGAGCATTCTAGCCCGATGCGCGCGCCGACGCCGCCGACACTGCCGTGCTGAACGCCAGAGGCGACCAACAGATCGGCGCGATTGAGGCTCGACGCGCGCACCTTGATCAGCACTTCATTGGGTTTGGGCTCAGGCTTCGGCAAATCGCGAACTTCGACGCCCTTCTCGCCCAGGACTGCAGCTTTCATGACGTTTCTCCCTACTTGATCATTGCGCTCGCCTTGCGTGCGACGGTGGGCGAGGTTGTTTTATAAACATCGTCGATCAGACGCTCGATCTGTTCGCCGGATACCGGCTTGACCTCAAGCTTCATCTTGGCGGCGTCGGCAAGGTAGTCCTTGTCGACCATCGTGGCATCGAACGCGCTGCGCAATTCCGCGATGCGTTGCTGCGGCACACCGGGCGGAAGCGCGAATGGACGGCCCATGACTTGGCGGCCGAAGATCAGCTTGAGAATCTGCCGCTGTTCGTCGGTCTTGGCCAGATCGGTCACCAATGGCACGTTGGGCAGGTCCGGATGCTTGGCGAGCGAAAACTGCATCAGGAAATTGACTTTCTTGTCGTCGATCCAGTCTGGACGCGCCGCCTTGACGGTGGACCACGGAATGCCGCAGCGGCCCTGCACTTCGCCCTGCTCCATCGCGAGATTGATCTCGTTGCCGCCCGGATAGCCGCGCACGATCTTGAATTTGGCGCCGAACATGCGGTCGAGCAGTGCCGGAAACTGGTAGGTGTCGTCACCGACGGTGCCCGCGGCGCCGACTGTCACTTCACGCGTGAGCGCATCCGCAAAAGTCGCCACACCGGAGGTGTGCCAGGTGACACACACGCTGACCTCGTCATTGCCGCTGCCGATGAAATTGAACTTGGTGCCGTCATATTGCGCCGCCGCGTTGCCAAGCAGCGGTTCGAACGCTGTGGCGCGGCTGACCGCGCCGATCACGGTGCCGTCGCGCGGCGCGGCACTCGCCAGCCAATTGGCGAGACGAAGCCCGCTGGCCCCCACCATGTTTTTTGGCACGATCGTGGGATCGCCCGGGATGTGTTTCCCCATATGACGAGCAAGCAGCCGCGCATAAAGGTCGTAACCGCCGCCGGGACTGGAATTGATGTCGAGTTCGATCTGCTTGCCTTGATAGAATGGCGGCGAACTCTGGGCGGATGCGGCGCCGAGCGGCGCCAAATCAGCGCCACCGCCATCGTGTACCTTGCCGGACTTATCATGGGAGCTCACTGCGGCTTAAAATCCGCAGCCTTCAATAGCTTTGCACTTCGCTCCAGATCGGCGTGCAAGAATTGTGCGAATGCCTCCGGCGTTTCCGCGGCCGGTTCGATGCCGAGTGCGTCGAGGCGTGAAACAACAGCATGTAGCCGTCTGGCGCGGCGCGATGCACGTCGAGACCGCCGATTCGTGCTGTTGCCGCCAGTGCGGTTTTCCACCACGAATTGAACGTGGCGTTGCGCTTCGATCTGGGCGGCTATCAGCCGCCCAAAGGTATCGACGCCGCCGCCCGGCGACACCGGGACGATGATGCGGATCGGGCGGTCCGGAAAGCGCGATTGGGCGCGCGCGATGCGCGGTGCCAGCAGCGTCCCACCCGCCAACATCGTGGCGATGGCTTCACGGCGATTCATCGCAATGTTCCCCCTCGGCGTGCCCATTTCTATACCATTGCGGCAAGGGTCAATGCAGATATAGTCGATCAAGCCGGTCAGAACGAAAACAAGGGTGCACCATGACGGCCAACGATGCGATCCCCACAATCGACCTGTCGCCGCTGCGCAGCGGCAGTGACAGCGACCGGCGCAAGGTGGCGCATGCGATCGATGAGGCCTGCACCAAGATCGGATTTTTCATGATCGTCGGGCACGGCGTGCCGACGGACCTGATCGAAACCACGCGCCAGCGCGCCATCGACTTTTTTGCTTTGCCGGACGCCGAGAAAATGAAGGTCGAGCGGCCGCCGGCCAAGATCAGCCGCGGCTACAATTGCATCGGCGACCGCTCACTGGCCTATTCGATGGGCGAAACGGCGCCGCCGGATATCCAGGAGGCCTTCGCGTTCGGCCCCGAAGGCGTCGAAGCCTTGATGACAAAGGTCGACAAGACGATTGCGCAGATGTACGCACCGAACATCTGGCCGGAGCGTCCGGGCGATTTCAAACAGGTCATGCTAGCCTATCACACGGCGATGTCGGGCGTGGCGGCGAACGTGCTGCGCGCGATGGCGCTGGCGCTCGGCGTGGATGAAAATTATTTCGCCGACAAATTCGACCGGCAGGCAAGTGTCGGTCGCATCATCCGCTATCCCGCAGTCACGCAAAGGCCGCTGCCCGGGCAGTTGCGCGCGGCCGCGCACACCGATTACGGGTGCATCACCTTTGTGCGCGGCGACGACACGCCGGGCGGCCTGCAGGTCAAGGCGCGGCATGGCGATTGGATCGATGTTCATATTCCGCCCGACGCCTTCGTCTGCAATATCGGCGATACGATGATGCGCTGGTCGAACGACCACTGGGTGTCGAATTTGCATCGCGTCGCGGTGCCACCGCCCGATGCGGCGCCGAGCGATCGCATTTCGCTGGTCTTTTTCCACAATCCGAATCCGGACACTGTCGTCCGCTGCTTCGACAGTTGCGTCGGATCGGGCGTAAAATATCCGCCGGTCACGTCCGGCGAATACTACCTTGGCAAATTGATGAAGGCCGGCCACAGCCGCCTCGACGCTAAACCCGAGGACGCCCTGCTGGGCGCCGACACGCGCGAGGCGCAGGCGGCGCACTGACGCTGTCTGCGGGACACCCGCCGCCCGCTAGTTCAGGCCCGCACGCCTGAAACCATCCAGATAATGCTCGCGGTCGGCGTCGTGTTGGATCGGCATGTGCTCGGCGATCCAGGCGAGCGAAATGTTAGGCTGCACGCGGCGGAGTTCCTGCAACGCAGCCTTGGCGAGATCGCCACGTCCAGACATGCCTGCGGCAGCGGTCAGCACCCGGTGGGCGCCGACGAAATCGGCGCGTTGCCGGATGGCTTCGCGCGCCAGCCGCATCGCCTTATCATAGTTGCGGCCGACAAACTGCGTATAGGAGGCGATGCCGCAATACACCGCCGAAAGCGGATCGTGCGGACTGAGGCGGAGCGCCCGCTGCGCCGCCTGCTCGCCTCCCTGCCAGCGCCCGCAATACGACAGTGCCAGCCCGTAATAGCCCTGCGCCAGCGAAAAATTCGGATTGAGCCGCAGCGCCGCGTCGAATTCGGCGAGCGAATCGTCGAAACGGCGCGCCATAAGATAGACGCCGCCCAACGCGTAGTGCGCCCAGGCGTCCTCTTGGTCGGTGAGGATCGCCGCCAATGCCGCTCGCTCGGCGAGAGGAGCCACCTTCGCCATGTCAGCCCAGCCCATATGGGCGCTGAAAATATAGCTGGCTGCCAACAGCCCAAGCGCCTGACCGTAATTTGGATCGAGCTCGGTCGCCTTCTCAAGCAGCGCCTGCGCGACCACGTTGTCTTGTCGCGTCACACGCCAATAATGCGACAGCGCACGCATTACCAAGTCCCACGCGTCCATGCTGTCGGGCGCTTTGCGCCGGGAGCGAAAGTTCTCGGCGGCGTAAAGCTGTGGCTCGATCGCGGCGACGATGGCCTCGGTGATTTCGTCCTGCACCGCAAATACGTCGGCAATGTCGCGGTCGTAACGCTCGGCCCAGATATGCCCGCCGCTGGCAACGTCATTGAGCTGCGCCGTGATGCGCAGACGGTTGCCGCCCCTGCGCACGCTCCCTTCCACTACGTAGCGGACGCCGAGTTCATCGGCGATCTGCTTCAGATGCACGGAACGGCCCTTGTAAACGAAGGAAGAATTGCGCGCGATCACGAAGAACCAGCGCAACTTCGACAACGCCGTAATGATGTCTTCGGTGATACCGTCCGAGAAATAGTCCTGATCCGGGTCGCTCGTCATGTTCACGAAAGGTAAAACGGCGATGGCAGGACGGTCGGGCAGCGGCAGTGCGGGGGGAGGCTGCTCGGCAGCGAGAGCAGCCGACAAGGCACCGTCCGGTACCACCTGGACCGCGCCGACGAAGCGCAGCCCTTTGCGCGCTGCAGTGCGGATCAGGCGCTGCTCCTCGCCGCTGTCGCCGATGGCCTTGCGCGCTGCGTTGATGCGGCTGGTCAGGGTCGAATCCGAAACGATGCGGCCGCCCCAGACCGAGGCGATCAAATCGTCCTTGCTGACGACGCGCTCACGATTCTCGACCAGGTAGACCAGAAGGTCGAACACCTGGGGCTCGACGGCGACC
Organism: uncultured Alphaproteobacteria bacterium; assembly: GCA_963729965.1. GTDB lineage: Bacteria > Pseudomonadota > Alphaproteobacteria > Rhizobiales > Xanthobacteraceae > BOG-931. The sequence goes on along the minus strand of CAVSPX010000013.1, from coordinate 116,356 downwards.
GCCTCGGAGCCTCGCCGCAACTCGCGCCGATCTGTATCAAGCATATGCCCTGGAAAGAGAAATTGCACTGCACCGCCCTGACACCGGCACGCCACAAGCCGGTTCTCAAGCATTACTCACGCCCATCTCAGGAACAAATCAAGGTCCCGGCAAAGTCTTTCCATCGTGCGTCCGGCAGGGTGGATACTTCTTGATTGCGACTCCAAACAATTATCGCGAATCGGAGACACCATGACGCAGATTCACGCCGTCACCCAAGATACGCACCGTAGTAACGGCAATCTCCTCGTTCGAACCATCGCGTTCCTGTACGGGCTGATCGCCTATGCGGTGTTTTTCGTCACCTTTCTCTACGCCATCGGCTTCGTCGAAGGCCTCATCGTGCCGACGACCATTGACGCCGGGATCAATGCGCCAACCTGGACAGCCGTCATTGTTGACTTAGCGCTGATGTTGATATTCGCCCTTCAGCACAGTGTCATGGCGCGGAAGCAGTTCAAGCGATGGTGGACGCAATTCGTGCCGGCCTCAATCGAGCGCGCCACTTACGTGCTGCTGGCAAGCTTGACCTTGGCGCTTTTGCTGTGGCAGTGGCACCCGATACCGGCGGTGATCTGGCAAATCGTCAACCCCCGCATTGCAATGTCGTTGACGGCACTGTCGTTCCTGGGCTGGCTGATCGTGCTCACCTCAACGTTCCTGATCAATCATTTCGAGCTGTTCGGCCTGCATCAGGTTGCCAACAATCTCGGCGGCCGGCCGATGCCGGCGGCGCGCTTCCGCGAGCCGCTCTACTACCGTTTTGTGCGGCACCCGATTTATCTGGGGTTCATCATCGCCTTCTGGGCAGCGCCGACGATGACAGCCGGCCACATACTATTCGCAGCGGTGACGACCGCCTATATCTTTGTCGGCATCCAGCTCGAAGAGCGCGATTTAATCGAACTGTTCGGCGACCAATACCGCGCCTACAAAAGCCGTGTCTCGATGCTGGTGCCGTGGCGTAAATCCGCCTGACCGCCACGCCACGCCCCGAAACAATCGGCGCCGGCCGTCTGCTGGCGCCGATTTCTTTTGCGCGCGGAGAGCGGCGAACCGCGCGACTTGCCAACGGTTCGCTTACCGTGTGCTATCGTGCGCGCAGACGGGAGACAAAAACGCGATGACATTCGGCCCATTGGCGACGACTAGCGTCGGCAGCTTTCCGCGCCCGACCTGGCTCGCGCACACCAAGCGCAATCAGCTCACCTATCGGCTCGACGGCGACGAACTCAAGGAAGCCATGGACGACGCCATGGCGCTGGTCATTTGCGAGCAGGAGGAACTCGGGCTGGACATCCTGACCGACGGCGAGATGCGGCGGACGACCTTCGTGTTCCACATCGCCGGGCGATGGGACGGCGTCGACATCGAGCGGCAGGTCAACAAGCAGATCTACCGCAACCGCGAAGCCAACCGCATGGTGCCGCGCATCGTCGGCAAGGTCGTGCGCAACAGGGACGCGGCCGTCGACGATCTGCGTGCGGCCAAGACCCATACAAGCAGGCCGATCAAGGTGGCGGTGCCCGGCCCGATGACAGTAATCGACAGTTCGGCCAACGAATTTTACCAGGACGAGGTAGAACTCGCCTTCGACGTCGCCGCCGCGCTCAATGCCGAATTGCGCGACCTGCAGGCGGCCGGCGCCGATGTGTTGCAGATCGACGAGCCGGCAATGACGCGCTACCACGACAAGGTCCGCGCTTACGGTGCCAAGGCGCTCGACCGCTGCCTCGACGGCATCACCGTGCCGACCATCGTGCACCTTTGCTACGGCTATCCGGGCGGCGGCAGTCTGCAGCACGAGTACCACTACGAGGGCGTGCTGCCGACGCTGATGCAGACGCGTATTTCGGGTTTTCACGTCGAGTTCGGCCGCAGCACGTTCAATCCCGAAGTGCTGCGGCTGTGCGGCGACCGCATTGTCATGTTCGGCTGCATCGATCCAGGCGATTCACCGGTGCCGACGGTCGAGGCGGTCGAACGCCGCATCGGCGAGCTTCTCGATGTTGTCGATCCGAAGCGCGTGTGGCTTGCCCCCGATTGCGGGCTGATGACCATCAGCCGCGAAATGGCGCACGACAAGCTCGCCGTCATGGCGGAGGCGGCGAAGCGACTTCGTGCCAAGCTGTAAGGGCCGTCCCGGGAAAAGCCGCGGTTCCCTACTACGCCGACGCACGTCGTTCTGTTAAAGTGCGGCATGAACCAGGCTGTCCGCCCGCAAATCCTCGCCTCGGTCTGCCCGCACGACTGCCCATCGACCTGCGCGCTCGAAGTCGAGGTGTTCGACAAGCGCAGCATCGGCCGGGTGCGGGGCGCGGCGGACAATGCCTATACGGCCGGCGTCGTCTGCGCCAAGGTCGCGCGCTACGCCGAGCGCGTCCATCATCCCGACCGGCTATTGCATCCATTGCGCCGCGTCGGACCGAAGGGCGCGGGGGAATTCGTCCCGATCTCCTGGGACGACGCGCTCGATCTCGTCGCCGAGCAATTCACCCGCGCCGAGCAGGCGCACGGCTCCGAAGCGGTGTGGCCCTACTATTACGCGGGCACGATGGGCTACGTGATGCGCGACGGCATCAACCGCCTGCGCCACGCGAAAAAATATTCCGGCTTCTTCTCGACCATCTGCGTCAACCCGGCATGGACCGGCTTCATCGCCGGCACCGGCAAGCTTGCCGGCGCCGATCCGCGCGAGATGGCGAAATCCGACCTGGTGGTGATCTGGGGCACCAACGCAGTCAACACCCAGGTCAACGTGATGACGCACGCGACGCGCGCCCGCAAGGAGCGCGGCGCCAAGATCGTCGCCGTCGACGTTTACATGACCGGCACCATGGAGCAGGCCGACCTGCCGGTGCTGATCCGGCCCGGCACCGACGGCGCGCTCGCCTGCGCGGTGATGCATTGTCTGTTCCGCGACCGCAACGCCGACTGGGATTATCTCGAACGTTACACCGATGCGCCGCGAGAACTCGAAGCGCATCTGCGCACGCGTGACCCGCAATGGGCATCGCGCATTACCGGTTGTCCGGTCGAAACGATCGAGGAATTTGCCCGCCTCGCCGGCGCCTACAAGCGCGCGTTTTACCGGCTCGGTTACGGCTTCTCACGCTCGCGCAACGGCGCCTTCAACATGCACGCAGCAAGCTGCATCGCCGCGGTCACCGGTGCCTGGCGCCATGAAGGCGGCGGCGCCTTTCACAACAACGGCGACGTTTTCCACCTCGACAAGACTTTGATCGAGGGAGCCGACGTCCGCGACCGCAAGATCCGCATGCTCGATCAGTCGCGCATCGGGCCGGTACTGACCGGCGACCCGGAGGCGCTGCAGGGCAGCGGCCCGGTCACCGCCCTCCTCATTCAGAACACCAATCCGGTTTCGGTCGCGCCCGATCAGGACGTGGTCAAGCGCGGCTTTGCGCGCGACGATCTATTCGTCTGCGTGCACGAGCAGTTCATGACCGACACCGCCAAGATGGCAGATGTCGTGCTGCCCGCCACCATGTTTGTCGAACACGACGACTTCTACACCGCCGGCGGCAGCCAATACATTCTGCTCGGCCCGAAACTGATCGAACCGCCCGGCGAATGCCGCACCAATCACGAGGTGATCTGCGGCCTGGCGAAGCGGCTCGGCGCGGCGCATCCGGGCTTCGACATGACACCGCGCGAACTGATCGACCGCACGCTGCAGGATTCGGGCTGGGGCACGCTGGCACAGATCGAGAAGAGCCGCTGGATCGATTGCCAGCCGGATTTCCGCACCGCGCATTATCTCGACGGCTTCGCCTACTCCGACAAGAAATTCCGCTTCAAGCCAAACTGGCCGAAAGTGCCGTTCGGCCGCTGGCATCGCACGGTGCCGTCGAAGCCGATGCCCGAATTTCCCGACCATTGGGATGTGATCGAAGAAGCCGATGCCGAGCATCCCTTCCGCCTCGCCACCTCGCCGGCGCGCGGCTTTCTCAATTCGACCTTCACCGAAACGCCGGGCTCGCTGTCGCGCGAGCGCCGGCCGGCGGTGATGATCCATCCGGACGATGCCACGCCGCTTGGGATCACGGACGGCGATGCCGTTGCGCTCGGCAACGCACGCGGCCAGGTGCACCTCCATGCCAAACTGTTCGACGGCGTGCGCCGCGGTGTGCTGATCGCCGAATCGCTCTGGCCCAATTCCGCCTACGCCGACGGCCGAGGCATCAACACGCTGACCGGCGCCGACTTCGTCGCCCCGTTCGGCGGCGCCGCGTTTCACGACAATCGGGTGTGGGCGCGGAAAGCCTGATCGCCCTAAATATGTAGCCCGCATGAGCGAAGCGACATGCGGGACAGTGCCTCAACAAAATCCCGGATTTCGCTTCGCTCATCCGGGCTACAGGACATTCAATGCCCTCAAGTTTCCGTCAGATCATTAACAAGGCCGTCGCCGAAAAGCGTTTCCTGGTCTGTCCCGGCGCCCATGACGCACTGAGCGCCCGCCTCATCCAGCAGATCGGTTTCGAGACCTATTTCATCGGCGGCTTTCCTGCGGTCGGTGCGCGCTATGGCGTGCCTGACGTGGGCTTGAAAGGCTTCGGCGAAATCTCAGCCTGCGTGCGCGACATCATGATGGCGTGCGATCTGCCGGTATTCGTCGACGGCGACGATGGCTACGGCGACGTCAAGAACGTCGTACACACGGTGCAGACCTACGAGCGCATGGGCGTATCCGCCATCCTGATCGAAGACCAGCAATGGCCGAAGCGCTGCGGCCACATGGTCGGCAAAAAGGTCGTGCCGACGGAACTGGCCGTGGCCAAGATCAAGGCGGCGAGCGCGGAGCGCATCAATCCGGAGACCTGGATTCTGGCGCGCACCGACGCGCGCGCCGTCTACGATCTCGACGAAGCCATGCGCCGCGCCGAAAAATTCATCCGCGCCGGGGCCGATGGCATTTTCATCGAGGCGCCGCGCTCGATCGACGAGCTCAAGCGCATCGGCAAGGCGTTCGATGTACCGCAGATCTGCAATCCGCTGATGGGCGGCCACACACCGATCCTGTCGATGGACGAATTGGGTGAGCTCGGCTTTCACTGCGCCGTGCTCGGCCTCGACACCGTCATGCATGCCGCCAAGGCGATTGAGACGGTACTCATTGACATGAAATCCGGGAAATTCACCCGCCGCAACGACGGCATGGATTTCGAGAGCTACAAAAAGCTCGTCGGCTACGACAAATGGGAGTCAATCGACGAGCGCTTTGCGCCGAAACAATAAAAGCTTCTCTTCCGTCATGCCCGGCCTTGTGCCGGGCATCCACGTCTTCACGCCGAGAGCCAAATAACACCTGGATGGCCGACACGCCCGGCCATCATGCGGAACTGCGTATTGAAGAGCCGGTTCGCGGCCGCTTCAGGCGAAGGAGCTACACCAGCGCCGGCTCGCGCTTCGCCGGCTGCGCCTTCGGCGCCGGATCCTTCAGATTCAGAATCCGCCGTGCGTTGTCGTAGAACAGCTTTTGCTTGTCGGCGGCCGACAGCCCAATTTCATCGATCAGCTCGAGGCACGGGAACGGATCCCAGCACGGATAGTCGGTGCCGTACATGACGTGGTCGATGCCGTAATACTCGATCGCGAACTTGATGCCGGCCGCGTGCGGCGACACCGTATCGGTGTACATGCGCTTCATGTAATCTTGCACCGGCCGCGGCAGCTTGGCGGCCTTGGAGTTCTTGTCCATGCGGCCGGCCTGATACGGCAGCGCGCCGCCGGTATGCGACATCACGATCTTCAGGTTGGGATGACGTTCCATCAGACCGGAGAAAATGATGCGCATCGCCGCAACGCTGACTTCGATGACGCGGCCGAGCGTCAGATGCAGCGCGCCGTCGTAGCCGTCCGACAACATATCCTGGAAGATCACGTCGGTCGGATGCAGGAACAGCGGCAGACCGAGCTTTTCGCAGTGCGCGTAGAACGGCTCCAGCCGCTCGGCATCGATGCGGCCATCGTCGCCGACGCTGCCGGGCAGATTGACGCCCATCAGCCCGAGACGATTGACCGCGTCGTCGACCACTTCGATTGCCGTGCGCGTGTCCTGCAGCGGCACCGCCGCGCTCGCCCAGACCCGGCCTGGATATTTCTTCTGCGCGCCGGCCATCTCCTCGTTCCACATCAGCGCGTAGTCGCGGCCTTCGGACAGCGGCATGTCGGAGAAAGCAACCGAGAACGGACCGATCGAGCACACCACGTCGACCTGGTGCCCGGTGCCTGCGTAATATTCGAACTGCTTGTCGAGATCGAACCACTCCTTCCAGGAGTTCAGGTGCGACGACGAACTGGCGGAGCGGCGCATGTAGCGGTAGCCGCCCTTGTCGTTGACTTGCGCTTTCGGGAAATCGGTACGCTTGCAGAGCTTTTCGAAAATCGACCGGGGCCACCAATGGAAATGCGAATCGATAATGTGCACGAAAGCCTCCTGCGGGGCGCCACGGGCGGGAGTGTTGCGGCGCGCCAAATGGCTCAAGATTCAACGACTTTAAGTGCAGCGGCGTTCCCGGTCAACGCGATCGGGCGCGCAACGCTTATGCGCTATTCACAACTTTACCGGTAAAATGCCGGTTAAGGGCCCACAGTCCATAGGCAAAAGCCAGCATCAACAGGCCGCCGACGATGAACGCCACTGGCCCCGGACCCAGTGCGTCAAACCATTGCGTGTACAGGTGGATCGCCCCGAACACGGCCGCGACGTTTACCACCCAGCGCCGGTTGGCGCGCATGCCCCATACGGCGGCGGCGAGCAGCGCAATCGCCCAGCCCACCGAGAACACGAACGGCGAGATGATGTCTGGGCCGGCACCCCCGGTCAGAATGCTCGGATCGTTGTGGATGATCGAACGGATGAGCCGAAGATTGTCGCCCCATAGCGAGCCGATCCAGAAGCCGAAATTGACCATGAACACCGAGGTGCGTGCCGCGACCAGCGCCAGGCGCTCGTACTCGGCCGGCAGCCGCTTCGAGACGAAATAAGTGGCGAGCGCCAAGGCGCTGAACAGCAAGATCGTCAGGGCCGGTTCGTAGATTGCGAGCGCATAGGTTGCGTGCCAATAACCCGCCTTGGCGCCGAGACAGGCGCCGAGCGCCAGCACCGCCCCCGCCATGAGCAAGCTCGACCGCGCGACGATCGCCGCGCCTGTGAGCACGGCCGTCACGATCAGCATCGCACCAAGCGCGCCGTCGCCCAACGCCAGGACGCCGCCGCAGAACATCAGCGCGCCGACGACGAGGCAGATCTGCGTGAGCAGGCTCCAGCGCTCGTCCCGATTGAAGGTCAGGACAAGTCCGATGGCGAACACGCCGAGGCCGAGCGCGAGCGCAGTTACGGTGCTTGGTATCAGAGCCACCGCCCCGGCGCCGACAGCGACAACGCCGAAGCCGACCAGAACGTTGATGGCGAGCGAGCCGGTATCGCGCGCCGCTAATGCCTTCAGGCGCTCGGCCTCTTCCAAGGTGAGTTTGCCTTCCTCGACGAGTTTCGAAAGGTCGAGCGTGATTTTCATGACTGCCCCCGGCTCATACGCCAGCGAAATCCGGCGTCGGATGCCGGCCGAACCGGAACGCGACTCTCACAATCGGACCACTGGTGTTGAGTTGTCTGCACGGGGGAATTGGTTCACCATTGCCTCAGCCTTAAGCCGGCGAAGTTCGGCACGCACAGGGCATGGGGAGGATCATGAACAGCTCAAGCACCGACCGCTATCAGGTCGCGGCGCGCATGGAGCGGCTGCCGCTGTCGCCGTGGCACCACAAGCTGCGTCTCGTCGTTGGCAGCGTCAATTTCTCCGATGCTTTCGATGCGCTGACCATCGCCTATGTGCTGCCGGCGCTAATCCCGCTGTGGCACATCGTACCGTCCGAGATCGGTCTGCTCATCTCCATCGGCTATGCCGGCCAGGTCATCGGCGCGGTGCTGTCCGGCTACCTAGCCGAGCGTTACGGCCGTGTGCCGCTGATGGTGGCGAACCTGCTGTTGTTCACACTGATGAGTCTCGCCTGTATTTTGGCGCAGAACTTTTCGGCCCTTCTGGTGCTACGCTTCCTGCAGGGCTTCGGCCTAGGCGGCGAGGTGCCGATCGCCAACACCTATGTCAGCGAGTTCGCACAATCGACACAGCGCGGCCGCTTCGTGCTGCTGCAACAACTGATGTTTCCAGTCGGGCTGACCTCGGTTGCGCTGGTCGGCGTCTACGTCGTGCCGCGCTGGGGCTGGCAATGGATGTTCGTACTCGGCGCGGTGCCGGCCCTGCTGGCGCTGCCGATGATCCGTGTGCTGCCGGAATCGCCGCGCTGGCTCGCGAGCCGCGGTCGCTTCGAGGATGCCGACCGCGTGGTGACGCGCATCGAGGCGCTGGTCTCAGCGCAGGGCGCGCGGCCGCTGCCGCCGATCCCGGCGAATGTCCCGCCTGCGGTCGCCGCAAAGGCGCGCTTCGGGGAACTGTTTACCGGCATATATCGCCGGCGCACGCTGTCGCTGTGGGTGCTCTGGTTCTGCGCCTACGGCATCACCTACGCGCTGACCGGCTGGCTGCCGAGCATCATGCGCACCGTCTATCACCTTCCGGTCGGCCAATCGAATCTGTACGGCTTCGTCGTCAACATCACCGGCCTGCTTGTGCTGCTGCTGGCGGCCTTCACCATCGACCGCATCGGCCGCAAGCGCGCCTATAGCTGGGGTTTCCTGCTCGCCGCGGTGCCGATGCTCGTGGTCGTGTTCGTGCCCAGCCTCGGCCCGCTTGGGCTTGCCGCGATGGCGACGCTGGCCTTCGCCGCCATGGGCATGATCCCAGGCTCGCTCGGCATGTACACGGCAGAGAACTATCCCAATCATTTGCGCGCGCTGGGCAGCGGCACCTCGAGCGTACTGCAGCGGCTGTCGTCGGTGCTGAGCCCCTATATGGTCGGCATCATCCTGCCGCACTACGGCGTCGGCGGCGTTTACGGCATGTTCGCCGTGTTTGCCATCATCGGCGGCATCACCTGCGCCATGTTCTCCGAAGAAACCGCCGGCAAGACGCTTGAACAACTGTCGCCGCCCGAACCTGCCGCTACGCGGCCCGACCGCATCGCCGTTTCAACCACACCGTAGAGTGCAGACATGATCCTCGACTTCCATACCCACGTGCAGACACCCGAGCAGCAGGCCGCGCCGTTCTGGCAGGGCCGCTGTCCGATGACGATCGAGAACGTGCTCGAAGCACAAAAGGAGGCCGGCGTCGACGCCACGCTGGTGAGCCAGCCGATCCACGAGTTGCGCAACATGGACCGCGATCAGCAGCTCGACACGGTGAAAAAGGTCAATCGCTACATTGCCTCGCTGCAGGACAAATATCCGACGATCTACGGTATCGGCACGACGATACCGCATGGCGACGATGCGTTCCTGCGCGAGTGGGAACGCGCGGTTAAACAGGACGGTTTGCGCGGCGCCTGGATTCTTTCCAGCCTGCCCGGTCATTATCCCGACGACGACGAGTGTTTGCCGTTCTTTAAGCTTGCCACCGAGCTTGACGTGCCGGTGGTGATTCATCCGCCGTCGGTCGGCTTCGGCGAGGAGCGGCTCAAAGAATATCGTCTGGCGTCGAGCGTCGGCAGGCCGATGGACAATGCGCTGGCGCTGGCGCGGCTGATCGTGCGCGGCATCTTCGAGAAATTCCCGACGCTGAAACTCGTCGGCACGCATCTTGGCGGCGGCATCTGCGAAATGATCGGGCGCATGGACTACGCCTACAACCTGCAGGACGAGGCGTATTTCCTCGGCTCCTATGAGCCGATGCTGATAAAGCACCCGCCAAGCCACTACTTGAAAATGATGTATCTGGAATCGACGTGCTATCACCCGCCGGCGGCGCGTTGCGCGTTCGAAACGGTCGGCGCCGATCATTTCATCTTCGGCACCGACGCGCCGCCGCTCAAGGTGCTCAAGAAGCAGGGCGTCGAGGTGATCAAGAAGATCGCGCTGTCGCCCGCCGACGAGGCCAAGGTCTATGCCGGCAATGCCAAGCGGCTGTTGAAGATTTAGCGCCCGCACAGGCCGCCGGCGGCGTTCCTGCCGCATGGCGCGTTGCGTTGTTTTCTGCGATCATCCCGCCATTGCCCGCGCGAGCGCGCGACTTGGAGGAAACGATGAGCCGATTGTCCCGCAGACGCGTCATCACGGCGCTGACCGGCACTGCCATGCTGCCGCTGGCGGCGCCCTTTGTGCCCGCACGCGCCGCGCAAACGCTACGCGTCGCCAAAGTGGTGCCGTTTGCCTGGACCTTCACGCCGCTCGACATCGGCATACAGGAAGGGATCTTCGCCAAACAGGGACTCGACGTGCAGGCGTCTGCCTCGTCCGGGGACGCCAAGTTGCAGCAGGTGCTGGCGTCCGGCAGCGTCGATATCGGCATCGGCTCGGGTCCCGGAATGGCGTTCTCCGCCAAGGGCGCGCCGCAAATAGCGGTGGCCGAAATGTACGGCGCGCCGCGCAACATGGCGGTGATGGTCGGCTACGATTCGCCGGTCAAGACGGTTGCCGACCTCAAGGGCAGGAAACTCGGCTGCACCACGGTCGGTTCGCTGACCGCCTGGATCGGCCAGCGCATCAACGAGAAGGAAGGTTGGGGCAAGGACGGCATCATCGTGGTGCCGATCGGCGGCATGCCGCCGGCCCGCGCCGCCATCAAGACGCATCAGATCGATGGCTACATCGGCGCCCTTGAGACCGGCTACAAGCTCGAAGAAGCCAAGGAATGGCGCGTCATCACCTCGGCCACGCCGTTTGTCGATCATTTCATCACCCACGTCCACTTTGCGCGCAACGAACTGATCGCGAAAAATCCGGATGCGGTGCGCGCCTTCCTCAAGGGCTGGTTCGAGACGATCGCCTTCATGAAGGCGCACAAGGACAAGGCGGTAGAAATATCCGCCAAGGTAATCGACGTCAGTCCCGCGGTCGCGGCTCGCGTTTACGACGAGCAGATTGGCGGCTTCTCGACCGACGGCACCTTCGATCCGGCAGCGGTTGCGACCTTGAAAGAGTCGTTCATTCAGATGGGCTTGCTGAAACAGGCGCCGCCCGACAAGGAGCTGTTCACCACCCAATTCGTGCCGGTGAAGATCTGACGACGAGCCTCGCTGGAATTCACAGGAGGAACGTCACCATAATATAACCGCGGCCTCTCCATCGCATGCACGCGAAAGGCGAGGCGCACAGGGAGGAGTCAACACATGCAAGAAAACTTGCAAACGCACTTGCATAATCGCGTGCGCAATTTCGGTGCAGCGGCGAAGGTCCGCATGCTGCTGGCACTGCTGTTGTTCTGTGCGCCGCTCGTGCCAGGCTTGGCGCGCGCCGCCGAACCCATCAAGGTCGGCATGACCATGGCGCTGACCGGCGGCGTGGCGCCGATCGGCAAACAGGTGCTGGCGGCACTGACGATCTGGCGCGACGACGTCAACGCCAAAGGCGGCCTGCTCGGGCGGCCAGTTCAGCTCGTTTACTACGACGATCAGAGCAACCCGGCCAACATTCCCGGCCTCTATACCAAGCTGATCGACGTCGACAAAGTCGACCTGCTGATCGGCCCTTACGCGACCAATATGGTGGCGCCGGCGATTCCAGTGCTGATGCAGCATAACAAGGCGACGATCGGAATCCTGGCCAACGCCGCCAACAGCAAATTCCACTACAAGCAATATTTCTCCATGCTGCCGACCGGGCCGGAGCCGCAGAAGTCATTTGCCTACGGCTTCTTCCAGCTTGCGGCGGCGCAGAAGCCGCGGCCCAAGACGGTCGTCATCGTCGCCGCCGACGCCGAATTCGCCCAAAACGCGGCCGACGGCGCGCGCCAATCGATCAAGGAGATCGGCGGTTTCGACCTTCTCGCCGATCAGAAATACCCGCCGTCGACCACCGACTATGCGCCGATCATGCACGCGGTGCAGGCGCTCCATCCCGACATCCTCTATGTGGCCGCCTATCCGCCCGATTCGGTCGGCATCGTGCGCGCCGCCAACGAAGTCGGGCTGACGCCGAAAATGTTCGGCGGCACGTTGATCGGGCTCCTGGTTACGCCGATCAAGGTGCAGCTCGGACCGCTGATGAACGGCATCGTCAACAACGAAGTATTTCTGCCTGCGCCAGCCTTTACCTTCCCGGGCACACTCGATGTGCTTGCCAAATACCGTGCCATCGCCCAGCGCGAACATATCGATCCGATTGGCTGGGCGTTCCCGCCGCTCGGCTATGCGGCCGGCCAGGTACTGGCCGAGGCGGTCGAAGGCGCAAAGACCCTCGATCAGGTCAAATTGGCCGCCTACATGCACACGCACTCATTCTCGACCGTGGTCGGCCCCATCAGCTTCGGCCCGGACGGCGAGTGGACCAAATCGCGCGTCGTGTTCACGCAGTTCCAGCACATCGCCGGCCATTCGCTGGACGACTTCAAGGATACCAGTCATGAAGTCGTGGTCTGGCCCGATGAATACAAATCGGGCAAGCTGATCTACCCGTACGCCGACGCAAGGAAGCCGTAACGGCGCCAGCGCGCGGCCCACACAACAGGGGCGACGGCGTGACCGGCGACTCAGACGGACACTGGGACACACAGCGGGTTGCGCGTACGGCGCTGATCATCGCCATCGTGGCGATCAACGTCTGGATGTTGTGGCGCTTTGTGCCGGCGCTGACCTGGGCCTGCGTGCTGGCGATCGCGACTTGGCCGCTACGGCAAATACTCGCCAGCCGCGGTATGGGCAAAACCGCCATCGCCGCCGTGCTGACGCTCGTGCTCGCGTTCTTGCTCGTGTTGCCGTTGATCGGGCTCGGCATCGAGGCGGCGCGCGAGGGCGGCGGCATCATGCGCTGGATCGGCGACGTCCGTGAGCATGGCCTCGGCACGCCGGAATGGCTCAGCCATATTCCGCTCGTCGGCGCCAGCGTGGCCGCCTGGTGGCAGACGAACCTCGCCGAACCCGGTGCGGCTCACGCGATGTTCGGCCGCGCCGAGACCAGCGGGATTTTTTCCTTCACCCGCATGCTCGGCATCGAGGTGGCGAACCGCATTACCATTCTGGTGTTCAGTCTCTTGACGCTGTTTTTCCTGTATCGCGACGGTGCGCGCTTCACCGACGAGGCCCACGCCATCGCGCAGCGCGTGTTCGGGCCCTCCGGCGGAAAGATCGGCGAGGACACGGTCGCGGCAGTGCGCGGCACCGTCAACGGGCTGGTTCTGGTCGGCTTGGTTGAAGGCGTGCTGCTCGGCATCGCCTACACGGCAACCCGGGTTCCGCACGCCGCCCTCCTGGGCCTCGCCACCGCCGTGCTCGCGACCGTGCCATTCGGCGCGCCGGTCATTTTTGTCCTGTGCGCGATTTATCTGTTCGTTCAGGCGCAAACGACCGCCGCCATCGTGCTGCTGGTGATCGGATTTGCGGTGACGTTCGTAGCCGACCACTTCGTGCGCCCGTTTCTGATCGGCAGCACGACACGACTGCCGTTTCTCTGGGTGTTGCTCGGGATTCTTGGCGGGCTCGAAAGCTTCGGCCTGATTGGCCTGTTCATCGGCCCGGCGATCATGTCGGTGCTGATTACTATGTGGCGCGAGGGCGCGAACTCAAAGGCATGACTGCGCCGTGAGCCACCGATTTCAATGCTCGGGCCGCGTCACGTCGCGCAGCTTTTGCGTGGCGGCCCCGCTGGCGCCAAGCGTATCGGCGACCATCGTCTGCAGCGCCTCGCCCGAAAGCGGCTCAGGTTCGAGCCCGATCTTGCGCGCGTCAGCCAGGAAGGACGGATCTTTGACCATGGCGGCAAACGCGGCGCGCAAACCCGCGGCACGTTCGGCCGGAATACCCGGCGGCGCCATGATGGTGAAACCGATGTCGGAGACACTGCCAAGCAGACGCAACACCGCGCGATCGAGATCGTTCGGCGCAAACTCGACGATGGCCGGGACCTGCGGCAGCGATGCGCTGCGCTGCGTTGCGATCGTGTAAAGGAAGTCCACCTTACGGTTCGCAATCCAGTCCTGGTGTTTGAGAACGTCGCCGAGGGTGGCGCTGCCGATGCCTTCCACCTCGCCGCGCTCCATCGCCAGAAACTGCGGCACCAGCGATTGATAGCCGGTCACGACCTGAAAATGCGTGCCGGCAATGCGGTTGAGCGCCCAGGGCACGATCGCCGAGGTGCCCGACGCGCCGCTGGCGCTGACGACCAGTTTCTCCTTCTTCGCATCCGCCATGGTGTGGTGCGCAGCCGCGCTCCAGGCGACGCCAACCAGCGTCATCGGCTGCAGGCGACCGATCCAGGTGTATTTTTCCGGCTGATACGACGCTCCGGGATCGAGCAGCTTGTTGAGAACGATGGTCGGCTGCGCGGTGCCGAACGCAGTACCGTCATGCGGCGCCACGCTGTAAATGTAGGCTGCGGCGCGCAGGCTCGAGGCGCCCGGCATGTTCTGCGGCACCAGCGTCGGATTGCCCGGAATGTAGCGCGCCAGATACCGCGCCATCAGCCGGCCGCCAAGGTCGTAAGCACCGCCTTCGCCCGAGCCGATAATGAAAGCGATGGTCTTGCCGCGGTAGAAATCCGCGACCGGATCGGCCGCGTGCGCAGGTGCAATCCACACCGAAAGCGCAGCAGCGAATGAAGCGAAGGCAATTCGTCCGCTCATGGCGAAGCCGCTTTGTCTGCGATCATGACCGGCTCGGCCTCCAATCCATAATGGTTCGCCGCCGCTGCTGGCGAAATGTAACCGGCCTCGAGGTCGCGGCACACCATCTCGCGCGCGCGACGCTGCGGCGGTCCATATCCGCCGCCGCCACCCACCTCCATGATGACGGCATCGCCGGGCGCGACCGCGTAGCCTTTGGTCTTGTATAGCCGCTCGCACTCGCCGGACGGTTTCACCACCGTCACCCAGCCGCCCGGCGCGGCCTCGCCGCCGCGTACGCCCCATGGCGGGCAAAGACGGCGATCGAAATCGACCCGCAAATTGCACGGTTCGAGTACGCGGTAGACCTTGCGCAGCCCGAGCCCGCCGCGAAACGTGCCCGGGCCGCCTGAATCCTGCCACAACGACATTTCCTCGACCCGGAACGGGTACAGGGTCTCCTGCAGCTCGATCGGAATGGTGCGGGTGTCGCCGTGCGCCATGGTGCGAAACGGTCCGGCGCCGTCGTGATCGCAGCCTGCGCCCCAGCCGCCCCAGCCGCCATCGATGCAGTCGAGCGGCGAACGATCCAGGCGCCGGCCCATGAAGCGCAAAGCCGCGAAATGGCCGAAATGGCCGCCGGTCACGCGCCGCGGCAACGCGTCTTCAAAGGCGCGAATGACGGCGTCGATCACGGTCGGGAAGCAGCGATTGTAGTTTCCCATCGGCGCCGTCGGATCGGCGGACAATAGCGTGCGCGGCGGCAGAATAAGCTTCAGCGGCCGGAACATCCCCTCGTTGGCGGCCTCATCGGGCGCGATCAGATATTTGAACGCCACCCGCGCCGTGGTCCGCCCGCCGCCGTAATAGCCCGCATTGATGCAGCCGACGACCTGACCGGGAAGGCCGGTGTAGTCGATGGTGACCTCGTCGCCGGCAATGATAATCTTGATCCGCATCGGCAGCGGCGCGTCGCTGACGCCGTCGCCGTCGAGCGTGGCCTCGGTCTCATAGACACCATCCGGCATGGCACGGATTCGTTCGCGCACCATGGCTTCGGCCTGATCGAGGATCGTGTCGATCGCGCGCCTGAAGACCGCAATGCCGTATTTGGCCGCGAGCGCCGCCACCAGATCGCGTCCGGCGAGGCAGCCCGACAGTTGCGCGCCGATGTCGCCCATCAGTTCGGAGGGAAAACGCGAGTTGTTCTCGATGATGCGGTAGACTTCCTCGATCGGCTCGCCCTTGGACACGAGCTTGATCGAGCGGAACTGCAGGCCTTCCATGAAGATATCGGTCGAGCGCGGGACTGAGCCTCCGATATCGATCCAATGCATATTGATGGCGAAGAAGCCGATCAGTTCGGCGCGCCCCTCCGCGCCGAAGATCGGCGTGTACATGACGACGTTGTTGAGGTGCTGGCCCTGCACGGACGCGTGGTTGCAGACCAGCACGTCACCATGCGCGAGCCGCTCGCGGCCGTAGAGTTCGAGCCCGTCACGCACCGCCATGCCGACCGAGTCGGCGACGAAAATCGGCATGCCACCGGCATTCTGCGCAATCAGATTGCCAGAGGCATCGACGAGGCCGACCGCATAGTCCTTATATTCATGGATGTATGGGCTGTAGGCCGTGCGCATGAGATTGGCATCGACCTGGGCAGCCGCCGAAATCAGGCCGTGCCGGATCACTTCGAGCGTGATCGGATCAATGCCGCTGTCCGCGGCCTGGGTCGCTGCGCTGGCGGCGGCGGTCGACATTGCGGTTACGCCTCGCCCCACACCTCGCGCGCGGTCTCGACGACGAGTTTCAGTTTCGCCATCTCGTCGCCGACCGTCATGGCGTCGCCGCCGATGCCCGAGGAGAAACCGCATTGCGGCGACAGTGCGAGCTGATCGAGCGGCGCGTGGCGGCTCGCCTCCTCGATGCGTCGTTTCAGCTCGTCCTTGGTCTCCATCCTCGGGCTTTTGGTGGTGACAAGGCCGAGCACTGCGGTCTTGTCATTGGGCAGGAAGCGCAGCGGCGCAAAGCCGCCGGCGCGCGGCGAATCATATTCAAGAAAATAGCCTTCGACGCCGATCTCATTGAACAGAAGGTCGGCGATCGGCTCGTAGCCGCCCTCGGCGATCCAGGCGCCGGCAAAATTGCCGCGGCACAGATGCATGCAGATCGTCATGTCGGCCGGGCGGCCGGCAATCGACGCGTTCAACAACTTTGCATAGGTCTTCGGCAGCGTGTCCGGGTCTTCGCCGATATTGGCTACCTGCCGGCGCAGCTCCGGATCGCACAGATAGGCGAGATTGACCTCGTCGATCTGCAGGTAGCGGCAGCCGGCGTCGGCAAGCGCCCGGATTTCCGCGCGGTAGACGGCGGCGAGGTCGTCGTAGAACGCCTCCATCTGCGGATAGGCCCGCGCATCGATCGCTTCGCGGCCGCCGCGAAAGTGCACGATGGTCGGCGACGGAATGGTCAGCTTCGGCGTTACGCCCGCCGGCGCGATCGATTTGAGAAACTTGAAATCGTCGACGAAGATGCCACCATCCGGCAGCGACAGCTTCCCCACCACCTGCAGCGACGGCGGCGTGTGATCGCGGGCGCCGGCGGCGGAATGAAACCGCACGGTGAGCCGCGACGCCAACGGCTTTACGTTGCCGATCTTGAGCAAAAAGTCGCGCTGCCACGAGAAGCGATTATATTCGCCGTCGGTGGCGACCTTGAGGCCGGCTTCCTGCTGCAGCCGGACCACGTTGCGCACCGCGGATTGCTGGATGCGCGTCAGCTCGGTTGGCGCCATTGCGCCTTTGTCGGCCGCCTCGCGCGCCGCAATGAGCGCGTCGGGCCGGATCAGGCTGCCGACATGGTCGGCGCGGAACGGCGGCTTTGTTCGCTGCGGCATGTTTCCTCGCGTTGCCCTTTCGAGTTATCGCGCTTAGCGCGCGTTAGCGCCCAGGCGCTCGGCCGTCCAGTCGGCGGTGAGCGGGCGGAACTTATAGCTGATGTTGAAACAGACGTGGTTGCCCTCTTCGAACACGACGAATTCGGTCGGGCCCGAACTGGCGCGCGCCAGACGCTCGCCCTCCGAGGGCGGAATGAGCTTGTCGCCGGCGCCGAACACGACCAGCATCGGGCATCTGATATTCTGCGCTACGCTTTCGAGTGTCAGCCCGCGCGCGATCTGATGCGCTTCGGCCAGCGTCTTGGCGTAGCTCCGCACCCGGAATGTTTCCTGCGAGGCGGGCGGCATGGTCGGCAGCACGGCGCCGAAATCGAACGGGCCGCAGTTTGACACGCAGGCCATGATGCGCGGCTCGGACGCTGCCGCAAGCGGCGCGTACAATGCGCCAAGACTCTGGCCGATCACGGCGACCTTGTTGCCGTCGACGTCGGGGCGCGGCTCCAGCATGTCGATGGCGGCGCCAATGACTTTTCCCCACTCCACCGTGATCGGAAACCGGAACGCGGTCTCGCCCTGTCCGGGCCCGTCGATAGCGAGCGTCGCCATGCCGCGCTGGACAAAGGCCTCGGTCCAGGCGTGCAGTTCCTCTTTGCAGGCATCGAGCCCGGGCAGTACGATCGCAACGGGTGGCCGCGCGGCGCCTTTAGGCCGGCGCAGATAACCCACCATCTCCCCATCGCGGTAAGGAATACTGACGCGCTCGATCGGCGGATCGACGCCTTTGGCCGCGGCCTGATAACACGCCAGCATCCGGGAATGCGCGCCGAGATACTGCTCCGCGTCATGTGCGAACAGATGTTTGGCATAGTGATAATAAATCGACGCCCGCAGATTGGCCTCGCACGCGGTGACAGTGCGATTTTTCTTGGCGGCTTCGGCAGCGAGCGTCTCGTGGCGCTCGCCCTGCTCGCACCAGACACGGCACCAATCGTCCCAGCGATCGATATGCGCGATGAGCCACTGCAAATCGTTCGGATCGACGCCGGTCGCCAGATAGCGCGGCGTCATATGCGCGAAGATCAGATCGACTTGCGCATCGTGCGCCATGTCAGCAATCCCGGAACTTTATCTGTCACCGTAGGAAGGCCCAAGCAAAGCTGTCAAGACGGCGAACTTTCACTCGGGCAGCGTCCCACCGCGCAACGGCGCTGTTGACACGTCATGGCTGTGTGGGATGATCGCCGCAATGGCCTGAGCGAGAATCAACGAACTGCGGGTGGAAATGCAATGAAAAGCCTAGTCGGCATTGCGGCGCTGCTGATGGCGTTGTGCGTGGCGCTTGCGCCGGATGTGCGCGCTGCGAACTATCCTAATCATACCGTCAAGATCATCGTGCCGTTTCCGGCCGGCGGCGTGACCGACATCGCAACCCGCGTCATCGCGCAAAAGCTCTCGGAGCGACTCGGCCAGCAGTTTTACATCGAGAATATCGGCGGCGCCGGCGGCAATATCGGCATGGCGGATGCGGCACACGCGGCGGGTGACGGCTATACGCTCCTGTTCGCGTCGTCGAGCATCGTGGTCAATCCAAGCCTGTACAAAAAAGTGCCGTTCGACGTGGCCAAGGATTTCATCCCCGTCACCAAGGCCGGCGCCTCGCCCAATGCTTGGATGGTCAACAGCGAATTTCCGGCCAAGACCATGAAGGATTTGATAGCACTGCTGAAGGCCAATCCCGGCAAATACAGCGTCGCTTCGCCAGGCACCGGCACGACGCCGTCGCTGTCGATCGAAATGCTCAAACAGGACCTTGGCGTGAGCTTCGTGACCGTGCCGTTCGCGGGCGGCGGCCCGATGATCCAGTCGGTGCTCGGCGGCTTCACTCCGATCACCTGTGCGGCGATAGGCAATTCGGTGCCGCTGATCAAGCAGGGCAAGGTTCGCGCGCTCGCGATCACCACCAAGGATCATTTGGAAACCCTGCCCGACGTTGCGACGCTTGATGAACTCGGTATCAAGAACGAGGAAGCCGAAACCATGACAGGCGTCTTCGTTCCGACCGGGACACCGCAAGAGGTCGTCGATCTCCTGCAAAAGCAGATCGCGGCGATCGTCAAACTTCCGGACGTGAGAAAGCGGCTGCTCGATTTCGGCATCGTCCCGATCGGCGATTCGTCGGCGGATTTCTCCGCCAATGTCAAAGACGAGATCGCCAAATGGAAGCGCGTCATCGAGGCCGGCAAGATCAACCGGATTTGAGGCCACACCCAACCTCCGGCGACGCGGTCCGATCGACCGGAAAAATCCTCAACGCAGGCCCGCGCCCGCCCGCGGCCGCCGCAGTTTCGCGGGTCGCGCCGGCCGTGTAAAAGGACTGGAAAATCGTCGAACACGAGGACCGTCATGGCGAATACGACACACGCCCCTGCCCCGCAGGCCCTGGGTTATGTCGGGGTCCGCGCCAAGGATCTGGGCGATTGGGCGAGCTACGGTTCGAAACTGCTCGGCCTGCAACGCATCGACAAGTCGCGCTCAAGTCTCGCCTTTCGCATGGACGACCGCAAGCAGCGTATCCTGGTCGACGCCGACGGCGGCGAGGGCATTTCGTTCTTCGGCTGGGAGGTGGCGGACGCCGCTTCGCTCGAAGCGCTCGCCGCGCATCTGGAGCAAAACGAGATCAAGGTTGCCCGCGGCACGCGCGCGCTGGCCGACGAGCGCCGCGTGCGCGACCTGATCGTGCTCGCCGATCCACTTGGCAACCGGCTTGAGATTTTCCATGGCGCCGAGACTACCGCCGAGCCGTTCCGGCCCGGCCGCTCGATCTCGGGTTTCCGCACCGGGCCACTCGGCCTCGGTCATGTCGTGCTCAACGTCGAGTCGCGCGACACTATCGACAAACTGATGACGTTCTATCGCGAAACGCTCGGCTTCCGCCTCACCGACTATTACGATCATCCGTTTGTCGCCCGCTTTCTGCACCTCAATCCGCGTCATCACAGCCTTGCCTTCATCCAGACCGGCAAGAACGCGGTGCACCACATCATGATGGAGCTGTTCAGCTTCGACGATGTCGGCCAGGCCTACGACATTGCGCTCGGCGAGGACGGCCGCGTCGGCGTCACGCTCGGCCGCCACACCAGCGATTACATCACGTCGTTCTACAGCTTCACGCCGTCGGGCTTCATGGTTGAGTACGGCTGGGGCGCCCGCTCGATCGATGTCGAGACGTGGCTGGCGTCCGAACGCAAGGAAGGCCCCAGCATGTGGGGCCACGACCGCGTCTGGCTGTCGAAGGAAGACAACGAGAAGGCGCGTGCGCTGCGTCTGAAAAATGCCGCCGACGGCTACCGTCGCCCAGTCCAGGTGATGGAAGGCAATTACGAAGTGATGGCTGGCGTGTGCCCGTGGTGGGACGCCGTCAAGGC
Source organism: uncultured Alphaproteobacteria bacterium (assembly GCA_963729965.1). Lineage (GTDB taxonomy): Bacteria > Pseudomonadota > Alphaproteobacteria > Rhizobiales > Xanthobacteraceae > BOG-931. The sequence continues at coordinate 95,321 of CAVSPX010000013.1, read as the reverse complement.
GAAAGCGGCCGCACAGAAATGACGCCTTACGTCTAATCGCGGCGTTGATGGGGCGCCGGAGGAAGCAACAAGCCGCTCGCCGCTCCCGCCAGTGCGAGCGAACCGCACACCAGCATGATGGTTCGAATGCTCTTTGCGAGCGAACCTTTGATGACGCTTTCCGCCTCTTGCCGATCGCTTCCTTGAATCGCCGCCAGCGCCGGCGCGACCACGAATTGTCCCCGCGCGTCGCCTAACGCCCGCGCCACCTCGCCGGGCACAGACCTGGCGGCAAGCTCTCTGTCCAGTCCATGATCATAGAGCCCGAGCGCCAGGGCGCCGAGGACGGCGACAGCAAGCAGGTTCGCCACCGATGCAACCGCGTTATTGATGGCGGCTGCGACGCCCGCCTCGTGGTCCGGAACCGCGCTGATCACCGCCGCGGTCAGCGGCGCCACCGTGACAACCATGCCAAAACCAAGGATTGCTATCGGGGCAAGGTAGGCCCGGTACGATCCGCCGCCGATGGGCAACGCCAAAAGTGCGAAGCCCAACGCCGCAATGGCAGGACCGATGATCAAAGGCCCCTTGGCGCCGAAGCGATCGAGCAATCCCCCGGCCCAGCGCGACAGTGTCGCCATGATCAGCGTAAACGGCAGGAACGCCGCACCGGCAAGCACCGCCGAGAATCCGCCCACCTGAATGAGCGCAAAGGGCAGGAAAAAGAAGGCGCCGCCGAGCGCGGTGTAGAGCAACAGCGTCAACAGGTTGACGGCGCTGAAGGTACGCGATCGAAACAGCTCAAGCCGCAGCATCGGCGCCGAGCTGCGCGCTTCCTGCCAGATGAATACCCCAAGCAGCAGCAGCCCGATCAACAGCGCCCCCACTACCGTCGGACTGGCCCAGCCGAACACCGGCGCCGACATCAAACCAAACGCAAGGCTGCCCAGCGACACAAGCGCAAGCAACGAGCCGCGCCAATCGAGTCCACCTTTCGCTGCGGTGTCGCGGCTCTCCGGGACTTTGTTGAGAGCGATCCACACTGTCGGCAGCGCGAGCACGGGATTGATCAGGAAAATCCAGCGCCAGCTGAAATGATCGACGATCCAGCCCCCCAGCAGCGGCCCCACCGCGCCAGCGAGCGCCGAAAACCCGGCCCAGGTACCGATCGCCTTGCCCCGCTCGGCTTCGTCGAATGTCGCACCAATGATCGCCAGCGAGCACGGGATCAACAGCGCCGCTCCCGCGCCCTGAATGGCGCGGGCCAGGATCAATTGGGATATGTTCGGCGACAGGCCGCACCAGACGGACGTACCCGCGAAGATCGCGATGCCCAGGACGAAGATGCGGCGGCGACCAAACAAGTCACCGGCGGCCCCACCGGTCAGGAGAAAGGCCGAAAGGCAGAGCGTATACGCATTAACAAGCCACTGAATGACGACGACGGATGCCGCCAGATCGGTCTCGATGGCCGGCAGCGCAACGTTCACGACCGACTCATCGATATAGGCAATGCTGGACGCAAGGACGGTGGCGGCAAGGACCCACGGCTTGGCGCTGGCGATGCAGTTACCGGCCGTGCTGGTTGATCCGATAACAGCCTCGTCGCACGGTCCTTTTGCGTAGATCGTCAATTCACACCCTCCCATGCAAGACCAGGAGACGCCGCTCGTGTGTCGTAATGGATATACTCTTTGCTGAAGGGCGGCGCATCTTCCCATCTCGTTCGGCGCCAGTTATGTGTGAGCGATGTCGGAACACGGGACCATAGAAAACGTTCACACGCGAGCGATCGCCGAATTCGTCTCGGGTCTGACCTACGAGCAAATTCCGGCCGAGGTGCGTGAGCGGATAAAGCTGCTGATGCTCGATTCGCTCGGCTGCGCCATCTACGGCGCCAATCTCGAATGGTGCCGCATCCTGCGCGGCACCTTGGAGCAACTCGACGCGACGCGCAGCACCTCGATCTGGGGGACCGCGGCGAAATTGTCCTCAGACCATGCGGCGCTCGTCAACGGCACGCAGGTACAGGGTTTCGAACTCGACGACGTGCATCGCAAAGCGGTGCTGCATGTCGGCGCGGTGACCCTGCCGGCACTGATCGCGGTGGCGGAGAGCCACGCCACGCTTTCAGGTCGTGATTTTCTCACCGCGGCCGTTGCCGGATACGAGATCGGGCCGCGCGTCGGACTGTGCATGGGCCAGGAACATATCGGCCAGGGCTGGCACTCCGGCGCCACGGTCGGCATTTTCTCCGCCGCTGCCGGCGCCGCGCGCGCGCTCAAACTCGATCCGGGGCAGACCGTGCACGCGCTGGGCATCGCCGGCACACAATCATCCGGCCTGATGGCGGCGCAATACGGCGCCATGGTCAAGCGCATGCATGCCGGCCGCGCGGCACAGAGTGGACTTTATGGCGCGCTGCTCGCCGCCAACAGCTTTACCGGCATCGTCGACGTGTTCGAGGCTCCCTATGGGGGCTTCTGCACGACGTTCTCGCGCTCGCAGGACCGCTTCAATCTCAACGCTCTGAGCGCGGATCTCGGCCGGAAATTCGAGACCATGGGCATCGCGCTGAAATTCTATTCCTGCGTCGGCTCGAACCACACCACGCTCGATGCGCTCGCCGACATCCGCAAGCGCCGGCCGTTCGAGCGCGACGAGATCAAAGAGATCGTCGTGTACGGCTCGCAGGTCACCGCCGATCACGTCGGCTGGCCCTACAAGCCCGAAGGGCTGACAGCGGCGCAACTCAACCTACCGTTCTGCGTCGCTACTCTGTTGATCGAGGGCGACGTGTTCGTCGACGAGTTCAAGCCAGACTGCGTCGACGATGCGGCGCGGATCGCACTCTCCCGCAAGGTTCGCGTGCTGCACGATCCGGACATCACCGCGCTTGGCGCCGCCTATCGCCATAAGGTGCGGGTCGAGGTGCATTTCCGCGACGGCACGGTCGAACGCGAAACGCGCGAAGCGCCGCGCGGCAGCGAGCAATCGTTCGCCAGCGCCGAGGATATCGTCACCAAGTTCCGCAAGCTCACCCGCGGCGTCATGGCCAACAAGCAGCAGCATGCGCTGGCCGAGGCAGTGCTCGAAGTCGAAAGCTTGCCGGACAGCAAGCGCATTGCCGAGTTGCTGCAACTCTGACCTGTCATGCCCGGCCTTGTGCCGGGCATCCACGTCTTTCAGGCTGGTGCGGTCTTCAAGACGGGGATGGCCGGGACAAGCCCGGCTATGACGGAGTACAGTGGCGCAACAATAGGGACCGTAAGATGGAATTCGGAATTTTCGATCACCTCGATCGCACCGGCGCGCCGCTGCCGCAATTCTACGAAGACCGCCTGAAAATCGCGGAGGCTTATGACCGCGCCGGCTTCTATGCCTATCATCTCGCCGAGCATCATTCGACACCGCTCGGCATGGCGCCGTCGCCGAACGTGTTTCTTGCCGCACTGGCGCAGCGCACCAAGCGGCTGCGCTTCGGCCCAATGGTGTTCGTGGTGCCGCTCTATCATCCGCTGCGGCTGATTTCGGAAATCTGCATGCTCGATCAGATGAGCGGCGGGCGATTGGAGCTGAGCTTCGGCCGCGGCGCTTCGCCGATCGAGCTCGATTATTTCGGCGCCGATCCGGCGCAGGCGCAGGACATCTACAACGAGGCTGTCGAGGTGATCCTGACCGGGCTCACCCACAAGACGCTCGAGTTTCACGGCAAGCATTTCAACTTCGACAACGTGCCGATGGCGCTGGCGCCGCTGCAGAAGCCGCACCCGCCGATCTGGTACGGCGCGCATGCGCCCGACAGTGCGGCGCGCGCGGCGCGCAAGGCGCTCAACATCATCAACCTCGATCCGACCGACCATATCCGCGAGACCGTCGCGAGCTATCGCAAGACTTGGCAGGACACCAAAGGGTCGGCATCGCTGCCGAAGATCGGGCTCGGCCGCTTCATCGTCGTGGCCGAGACCGATGCCGAGGCGATGCGGCTTGCGAGCCGCGCCTACCGGCCCTGGTTCGACAGCTTCATCTACCTGTCGCGGCTGCGCGGCCGCGCGCAGACGCATCCGCGGCCGGAGGAATTCGAGCCGCTGATGGATCGCGGCCAAGGCGTCGCCGGCTCGCCCGAGACAGTGCGCGAGCTGCTCGCCGCGCAGCTCACCGAGACCGGCTGCAATTACGTCGTCGGTCAATTCGCCTTCGGCGATATGACGCTCGATGAGGCGCTGCGCTCGATTGACCTGTTCAGCCGCGAAGTGATGCCGGCGCTGCGTGAGATCCGCGAACCAGCCGTCGCCTAGTTGCCGCGCGTCGCCTTGAGGTGCGCGAATACCTTGGCGCGTAACGCCGCCTGCTGCTCCGGGCTCCACTTGCGGAAGCCCTCGCCGGATTTGAAGCCGAGCTTGCCGCTGTCGACGAGCGCCTTCAGATAAGGCGACGGGCTAGGCCGGCTGTCGATTGCCGGCAGCACGGTCTCGTGAATGGCGAGCGTTAGATCGGTGCCGACCAGATCGGCATTCTCCAGCGGACCGAGCACGGCAATGCGGCGGCCGAACGAGGCCTTGATGACGGCGTCGACCGTCTCGGCATCGCAGATGCCGTTCTCGACCAGCGAAATCGCTTCGCGCCACAGGGCGTGCTGCAAGCGGTTGCCGATGAAACCCGGCACGTCCTTTTTCACATGTGCCGGTTTCTTCCCGGCCATTTCGTGCAGATCCATCGTCCATTGAACCGTCTGCGGCGACGTCCATTGCGTCTCGATCACCTCGACAAGCGGCACCAGAAACGGCGGATTCCACCAATGCGTGCCGAGCGCGCGGTCGCGCTTGTCCAATCCGTGCATGATCGCAGTGATCGGAATGACCGACGTGTTGCTGGCGAGAATGGTGTCGGGCCGCACGTGGCGCTCGACCTCGGCAAATAGCTTCTGCTTTATCGGCAGATTTTCCAGCACCGCCTCGACCACGTAATCGGCGTTGCGCACGGCGTCGGCGAGATCAAAGCATGGCTCAACGCGGTCGACGGCGCGCTCGTCGTCGCCGAGTTCGCGCAGATTGGCCGAAATGCGCGACTTCACCGTATCGAGATTCTGCACGACCGTGTCGGTGATCGTCACGTCGTGACCGGCGAGCGCAAATACCTGCGCAATGCCGTGGCCCATCAGCCCGGCGCCGATAACGGCAACGCGCGTTTTTGCCAACTCAACCCGCCGTGTAACCGCCATCGGCATAGAGGATGTGCCCAGTGTAGAAATCGGAAGCCTTGGAGGCGAGGAACAACAGCGGACCGGCGAGGTCGGACGGTTCGCCGAGACGACCCTTCGGCACGCGCGACAGGAAGCCCTTGCGCACCGCGGTTGAACGCTCGTTATCCTCGTACATCCAGGCGGTGAGCGGCGACCGGAATACAGTCGGTCCGATGGCATTTACTGTGATGCCGGTGTCGCCCCATTCGCAGCCGAGCGCCTTGGTCATGCCGTCGATCGCCGACTTGGAGGAGCAATACGCAGTGTAGCCCGCCGGATGGCCAAGGAGCCCGCGCGCCGACGACATCAGGATCACCTTGCCGCCGCGGCCCTGGGCCAGCATCTGCTTTCCGGCGGCGCGCGCCATAAGCCACGATTGCGTGACGTTGACGTCCATCACCTCAGTAAACGCTTCCGGCGCCTGATCGACGATCTTCTGTACCTTGTTGATGCCCGCCGCGCACACCAGGATATCGACGCCGCCGAACCGCTTCACGGCCGCCTCGACGACCTTGTCGCACACCGCGGCGCTAGTCGGACGCACGTTGACGGCCTCGACCTTGGCGCCGCGTTGTTCGCAATCGGCCGCGATCTTTTTCAGCGCGTCGGCGCCGCCGGCCGTGAGTACGAGATTGCAGCCGGCACCTGCCAGCACCTGCGCGGCGAGCGCGCCGAACGCGCCGGTCGCCCCGGTGATGATCGCAGTCTTGCCGCGCACGTCGAACAGGGACAGCGGATTTTTCAGAACATCTTCGTCGGACATGGCACGCGTTCTCACATTTGCATCAACTATTCCGTCATGCCCGGCCTTGTGCCGGGCATCCACGTCTTCAGCCTGCGAAAGGCATGGATGGCCGGGTCAAGCCCGGCCATTACGCCTTCGGCGTCACTTCACCGGGGCGACCGCGACCGCGATGGTGCAGACCTCGTTCGACCGGTTGATGATCTCGCGGCTCTCGTTGGGGCCGATATAGACGCTGTCGCCGGCCTTGGCGACCGTCTCCTTGCCACCGGCAATCACCGTCAACTCGCCGGCCAGGATGTAATAGATCTTCTCTGGCGGCGAGGCGTCCGGTCCGGCGCCGCCGCCCGGCAGGAAATGCGAAATGCCGAACACCAGCGTCTGTGAGCCGCCCATCTCGGCGCCATACACGCGGAACGATTTGTAGTCGCGGTGATTGGGCGCCTCGTAGGCCTTCGCCTCGGAAAACTTACGCACGATCATGCGAACTTCTCCCCTTTCTCGATCCGGTACGATCCTTTCGGATCGATGATCGCCACCAGCCGGATGATGCAGCCGTCGCCGCGTTCCCAATTCCACGGGAACAGCGCGAAGGTGCAGCGCCGGCCAGTGACCTTGTCGATGTCACCGCCCACATTCTCGATGCCGAGGATGCCGTTCTTAAATAAGATGCGGTGCACCGGCTCCCAATCCGGGAAATCTTCCTTCCAGTCGCGGCCACCCGACCATTTCTTGTATTCCTCGGCGAGGTGCGGATGCAGCGGTCCGTTGCGCTGCGGGCCGATGGCGGTGGCGAGCGGATGGTCGTTGGCCTGGGTGTCGTGGCCGACAACCTTGACCTTCTTCTCGACGAACCATTCGCCGGCCGACGGCACAAAGCCCGGCGCGCGGCAGAAATAATCCTCGCTGTCCTCGTACAGCTTGTGCCAGCCCGTATTGACGATCACCACATCGCGCGGGCGCACGATCTTGCCGGCCGCCTTCTCCAGGTCGTCGTAGGTGATCTGCTCCCATTTTTTCTTCGGGATCGACACCACGATGCCGGAGCCGAAGAAGTGCGGCAGCGGCACCTCGTCGATGAATGGCGTGCCCTGCACGACGTGGGCCGGCGCGTCGATATGGGTGGTATTGTGCATCGAGGTGGTGATGCGCTGCGACAACACGCCCGACTTCGCCATGTAGTGGATGCGCTCGATCTTGACGTCTTCGAAATACGGCCAGTTCGGCGACTGATAGCCAAAGCGATGGGACAAGTTATAGAACTCGAGCCCCATTGAATTGTTGAGGTTTTCCTCCATCGCGACGCCGCGAATCTTCTTGACCACGCTATCCTCCCTCATACGCCCACGCGTGCGGGCGCTATAGCATTGGGCGGTATACCATCACACCGGATATCGGATATAGAGCCTGCTGAAAAGTGACGTCAGGCGGCGAGCGGCGATAGAGGAAACGCATGGTGCAAAAGATCGCATTGGAGGAGCATTTTTTGGCTCCGGGATACGAGGGCTACTGGCGAACCACCGTCGGCAACGTCGATCCCAAGCACGCCGCCAATCTGCTGGCCCGATTGACCGACTTCGGCGAAATGCGGCTCAAGTCGATGGACGAAGCCGGCATTGCCCGGTCACTGCTCGCCATTGCCGGTCCCGGCGTGCAGTGTGAGCGCGATGTGGCGACCGCCACCCGCGTCGCCCGCGAAGCCAACGACTTTCTGGCGCGCGAGGTGCAGAAGCGTCCGGACCGCTATTCCGGCTTCGCCCATATGGCCGTCCAGGACCCGCGCGGCGCCGCCGACGAGCTTGAGCGCTGCATGCGCGACCTGAAATTCGCCGGCGCCATGATCAACGGCCACACGCTCGGCCAATATCTCGATCACCCCTCGCTCCATCCATTCTGGGAACGGGCCGAAGCGCTTGGCGCGCCGATCTACATTCACCCGACCGATCCGGTCACCCCCTCACCCGCCCTCGAAGGTGTCGCCGGCCTGCGCCGCGCCACCTGGGAATGGGGCTTTGAGACCGGCTCGCATGCGCTGCGGCTGGTGTTCAGCGGCCATTTCGACCGCTTCCCCCGCGCCAAGGTGATCCTCGGCCATCTCGGCGAGACGCTGCCCTACCTGCTGTGGCGCTTCGACAGCCGCGCCAAGCTTTACGGCATCAAGCTTGCCCGCGAGCCGTCCGATTACATCAAGGACAACATCGTCGTAACCACCTCCGGCATGTGCTCGGCGGAGCCGCTCAACTGCGCGCTCGCCGCGCTCGGGCCGAGCCGCGTGATGTTCGCCGCCGACTATCCGTTCGAATCGGCGCATGAGGCCGGCGAATTCCTGGACCACGTGAAACTAGGCGAACCGCTGCGCGCGGACATCGCGTTCAATAACGCCGCGAAGTATCTCAACCTAACTGCCTCATCCTGAGGCGCGAGCGAAGCGAGCCTCAAAGGATGAAGGCCCGTGCGCCTCGACCTGCATCCTTCGAGGGCCGCGCTTCGCGCGGCCGCCGCAGGATGAGGACCAAGGATTTTTATGCCCAAAGTCCTCGTTATCGACGTTCACGCCGAGCAATATCGCGACCGCCTGGCCGCGGAGTTCCCTGATCTGGAATTCGTGCTCGCGCCCAACGCAGCCGCGGCGCCGGGCGATCTCTCAGACATTGACGCCCTGATCTCTTTCGGCATCGCAGTCGACGATTCGATCATCAAACGCGCGACAAATTTAAAGTGGATTCAGTCGCTGGCGACTGGTGTCGATCATTTTCTGCGTTGCCCGTCGCTCAAACGGGAAACGCTGATCACCAGCGGGCGCGGTATCCACGGCGCCTCGATGCGCGAGGAGATCGTCTATCTGATGATGGCCGTGAGCCGGAACGCCCTGCAGGCGGCCGACGACAAGAGAACGCGCCACTGGGAACGGCGGCTGTGGAGCACGCTCGACGGCAAGACCGCCGTCATCGTCGGCGTCGGCGTGGTCGGCATCGCCATCGGCGAACTGCTCAAGGCGCTCGGCATGACCGTCATCGGCGTCACCCGCACGCCGCGCGCCATCGCGGGTTTCGACGACATGCTGCCGACCGATCGGCTGGCCGATGCCGCACGCCGCGCCGACTACCTGATCAATGTGTTGCCGGCGAGCACCGAAAACCTCGGCATCTTCGACGCCAAAGTGTTCGCCGCGATGAAGCCTTCGGCGTTTTACATCAACGGCGGTCGCGGCCAGACGGTCGACGAGGCTGCGCTGATCGCGGCCTTGCGCGAGCGCCGCATCGCCGGCGCCGGTCTCGACGTGTTCCAGAACACGCCGCTGCCGCCCGGCAGCCCGTTCTGGGATCTGCCCAACGTCTTCATCACCCCGAATGTCGGCGGCTATATCGTCGAGTATGAAGAGCTGATCATGCCGCTCGTCGTCGATAACATGCGGCTGTTCCTCGCCGGCCGGCAGAGCGAGATGGCGAATATCGTAGCGCACTAATCACGCCACGGCAGCACCACGATCCGACCGACCAGATCGGGCGACGTCTCAAGCAGCGTGTGCGCCTCACCGACCCGCGCCAGCGGGAAGCGCGCAGCAATGCGCGTGTTGATGCGGCCATCACCGAGCAGCTTGAGCACCGTCAGCATGTCATTCATGCGCGCGCCGCGGATGCCAAGCAGATTCAACTCCAGCCGGATCATGTCGGCGGCGGTGAACGGCATCGGCTCGCGGCCCTGTTCGCTGGACACGACCAGCCGGCCGCCAAGCCGCATCACGCTGCCAAGAAAGCGCAGCAACTCCGGGCTGCCGGTGTAATCGACGGCATGATCGACACCCTCACCGCCCGTGAGCGCCAGGGCGTCGGCCCGGGCGCGTTCGGGATCGGCGGTGACCACCGCCGCATCGGCGCCAAGCTCGCGCAGCATCGCGGCCTTGCCGGCATGGCGGGTCGTCGCAATCACGCGCGCACCGGCAAGCTTGCAGAGCTGCAGCGTCGCCTGCCCCATGCCGCCTGACGCGCCCGTGATCAGTACAGTGTCGCCGAGCCGCACCGTGAGCCGGTCGCGCACGACGCGATGCGACGACGAGAATGGCCATAGCGCCACCCCTGCCTGCTCGTAGTCGACGCCGTGGGGCAGCGGCAGCCACATCCGCTCGTCGCGCACGAGATACTGCGCATAGGAGCCAAAGGCCTGGTGACCCGGGATGGCGAGATTGCGCGACAGATTGCCAAGGCCGCGCGCGGTTTCCGGCGCATCGGGATCTTCCGGATGGGTGACGCCGATGACACGATCGCCCGGCTTGAACCGCGTCACCGCGCCGCCGACGGCGATCACTTCGCCGGCCGCTTCGCGGCCCAATTGCTGCGGCAGCGGAAACGCGGCACGGCCGGGAAGCTGATAGCGCGCAAGATCGCCGGCGCGGTATTTCACGTCCCAGCGCGACACCGAGCCGGCGAAATTCTTCACCAGCACATCGTGCATACCAAGCGGCGGCAGATCGTATTCGCCGAAGACAAGTTTGTCTTGTCCGCCGAATTCGAACAGCCGGACCGCCATGGTCTTGGTCGGGATCCCCATCTCGGCACACTACCACACGGCACCGCGATGATCTGAACTTCAGTGGGGATATTGGAGCAGCGGGCGGGAATCGAACCCGCTCAGGACGGCTATGCACACCGCCGCGTTCCCAATTCGCTACCGCTGCACCGCTACACTCTACCCGGAAGGAGTTAATTGCAATTTCAAATGCGTGCTCTAACAAATTTAAGATTAATTCGATCCTATTCTGACGGACGATGTTAAATCTGCTATGGGTATGGTGCGCACGGCTTCTCGGCCACAGCGCATTAACCAACAAATCCGCCGATAAACGATCGGAACATGATGTCGGGTTCATCCAGCACCTGCGAGGCCGTTGTCGTCGGCGCAGGTCCGTACGGTCTTTCTGTCGCTTCCCACCTTCGGCGCGCCGGTATTGCGGCGCGCGTCTTCGGCGAACCGATGAGTTTCTGGCGCAACAACATGCCGCGCGGCATGCTGCTGCGCTCACCGTGGCGCGCCACGCACTTGTCCGATCCGGATGGCGCGCTATCGCTTGATGCTTACGCGTCCGCGCATGGCGTCGATCCGAACGAGCGGCTGCCGATCGAGACATTCGTCGCCTACGGCGAATGGTTCCAGCAAAATGCCGTCGCGGACATCGATCGCCGGGCAGTGCGGCGCATCGATCCGGCGCGCGACGGCTTTCGTCTGATGCTTGAGGACGGCGAGACGTTCGATGCCGATCGCGTCATCATCGCGACAGGCCTGCGCGATCAGGAATACCGGCCGCTGCCGTTCCGGGACGTTCCGGCTACGCTTGCGAGCCACACGGCCGCGCATCCGGATCTCTCGGTGTTTCGCGGCAAGCGGGTCGCAGTGATCGGCCGCGGCCAGAGCGCGTGCGAGTCCGCGGCGCTGCTCGCCGAGAGCGGCGCGGAAGTGGAAATCATCAGCCGCGGCGACATTCATTGGCTTGGGGTGCCAGCCAACGGCACCACACACAAGACGTTCGGGCGGCAACTGCGCGAAGCGCTGGCGTCGCCGTCCGAAGTCGGACCGTTTCCCTTGAGCTGGCTTGTCGAAGTGCCGGGCGTCGTTCGCCGCATGCCGCCTGCGCTGCGCGAAGAATTCTCGCGGCGCTGCCTCAAAGCCGCCGCCTCCGGATGGCTGAAGCCGCGCTTCGCCAAGGTGCGATGCAATCCGGGGCGGACGATTCTCGGCGCGCGCGCGCTGGGCGACCGCGTCGCGCTTGATCTCGATATCGGCGAGCGCGCGTTCGATCGGGTTCTGCTTGGCACTGGGTATCAGATCGACATTGCGCGGCTTGGCATTCTGGGGCCGCAACTGCTCGACCGGATTGTGCGCTCCGGCGGTTCGCCGCTGCTGCGGTCAGGATTTGAGTCAAGCGTGCCGAAGCTGCATTTCGTCGGCTCCTACGCGGTTAAGAGTTTTGGACCGCTGCTGCGCTTCATCGCTGGTGCGCCCTACGCGGCGCAGGCCGTGGCGCAGGCTGCGCATGAAGGCGCAGCCCGACAACCGGCCGGACTGGCACAGGGCGAGCGCGTGTTTGGCGCCGTCGCCGCGCCTAACGTGTGGACGCCTCGGTGAGCGACGCCGGCGCGCGGCCATCGCCACGCAAGGGAGCGATCGTCCTCGGCGGCGCACACGGCAGTCTGGAAATCGCCCGCAGCCTTGGCCGCCGCGGCATTCCAGTATGGTTCATCACCGCCGACAATCCGCTCGCCGGCCTCTCCCGCTTTGTCGAGCGCAGCCTTCGCTGGCGCGGACCGCGCGATAACGGGGCGCTCAGCTTCCTCACCGATCTTGCGCGCCGCCATGGTCTCGCCGGCTGGGTGCTGTTTGCCGGCAGCGACGACGATGTGTGGTTTGTTGCGCAGAACCACACCGCACTCGGCGCGCTGTTCACGCTGACGACGCCAGCCTGGGACACAATTCGCTGGACGCACGACAAGCGCGCCATGAATGCGCGCGCCGCCGAACTCGGCATCGCTCACCCGCTGACCCGTCAGGCGCGCTCGCGCGACGAGCTTGCATCGCTCGGCATGACGTTCCCGCTGATCTTGAAGCCCGCGATGCACGAAGGACGCAACGCCTTCGTTGACGCCAAGGCGTGGCGCGCCAACGACGAAGCCACGCTGCTGGCCCGCTACGACGCAGCAAAGGCGCTGGTCGGCGCCGACGCGATCATGATCCAGGAACTGATCCCCGGCGACGGCTCGACACAGTTTTCCTATGCGGCCGTGTGGCATCGCGGCAACCCGGTCGCCTCCCTGGTGACGCAGCGCCGCCGGCAATACCCGGTCGAGTTCGGCTTCACCAGCACACTCGTCGAGACAGTCGAACAACCGCAGATCGAGGCCGAAGCCTGCCGCCTTCTGGCATCGCTCGATTACAGCGGGCTCGTTGAAGTCGAGTTTAAATACGACGCGCGCGATTGCCGCTATAAGATCCTCGATGTCAACGCGCGGGCCTGGTCCTGGCTGTCGCTCGGCCGGGCGGCCGGCATCGATTTTGCCTCGTTGCAATGGAGCGTCGCGACCGGAGAGGTAATAGCACCGCAAAGGACGCGCCGCGGCGCCCGCTGGCTTTATGTGTCGCGCGATTTCGCCGCGTCGTTACCGGACATGCTGGACGGCAGCCTGCCGCCGACGGCCTACCTGCGGTCGTTCCAGAGGCCACTGGCGCTGGCGGTATTTGCCTGGGACGATCCGGTGCCGGCACTGCTCGACCTGCCGCTGAGCGCCGCGCGCGTCGCCGCACGATGGCTGGCGCGGCGTAAGACCGCAGCGGCGCCGCCGCTGCAATCGGCAAAATTGCCCACCTGATCGCCGCGGCAGGCTTCGCCGCGTTAAGGGCCTAGACGGTCGGTCCCCAGCCGTGCTCGCTCACGTCGAACACGATGCCGTTCGGGTCCTTGAACTTCTTCTCGGCGTCGACGCCCGGATATTGCGGCAGCTTCATAAAGAATTCGCCGCCGCGCTTCTTGATCTCGGCCTCGGTCGCGTCCTCGCTGTCGACGATAAAGCCGAAATGATGCAGCCCGGCAAAGTCCGGCCCCCCCTTGCCGCCCTTGGTTCCCTCCGGGAATTGCAGAAGCGTGAGGTTCATGACGCCGTCAGTCAGCGAGATGGCGTTGCCGATCGGGGCCTCCACCTTCTTGAGGCGCTTGAGGCCGAACACGCCCTCATAGAAGGAGGCGGCCTTTTCGAGGTCGGGAACCTGAATCGCGATATGTCTGAGCTTGGCCATGCGGGCCTCCCATGGATCGTTGGACCGAATAGAACAACAGCGCACCCAATGTGTCCACTGCCCGGGGGGATCGGCCGCCGCCCTCGCCGCCCCGCGGGAAACCGCCACCGACACCGTTCGAAGCGGTGAACTCGCAAAGCCGAAACAGTTTCAATCAGGCTGGAATTATTGCAAAATCGCCAAGCCGGTCCGCTCGCGCCATTTCGGGATATGCCCCGCGCGGGAAAAGGCCCGGCGCGCTTGCAAGCGCAACAAGGAGGACGTCATGGCGCTCGCCCAGGTCAAATTTCCGGTCATCCTGTTCGGTGCGGCGCAGCTCATGAAAATGGCCGCCCTGCGCAACGCCGATTTCAAGGCGCGGCTCCGCGAGCACAACCTGGTCGCCCAGATCATGGCGCGTGACGAGGAGATCGGCCGCTGGATCGAGATCCACGGCGGCAAAGTCACCTCGGGCGCCGGCCTGCACGCCAAGCCCGACATCAAGCTGATGTTCAAGAACGCCGAGATCGGCGCCTCGCTGCTCACGCCCCCGATCGACTGGCTCGATCAGATCAACGCGCAGAAGGATTTCGTCCTCACCGTCGACGGGCCGGAAGCGCTGACCAACTGGTTCGCCCAGACCCTGATGATGGCGCAATCCGCCGGCCTCAAATACGGCACCAAGCTCGGCGGCGGCATGACGCGCTATTGCAACATGACCAATGGCGGGCCGGTCTTCGTCTACGTCAAGGACGGCAAGATCGTCCGCATGACGCCGATCGATCTCACTGAGGAAGACGGCGCGTCGTGGACCATCGAGGCCAAGGGCCAAAAGCTGACGCCGCCGCGCAAGACCACGTTGGCGCCGCACGGCCAGAACGTGAAGTCGATGATCTATTCGCCGGATCGGCTGCTCTACCCGATGAAGCGCGTCGACTTCGACCCGAACGGCGAGCGCAATCCGCAGAACCGCGGCAAGTCCGGCTACGTCCGCATCACCTGGGACGAGGCCATCAAGATCGTCACCGACGAGATCAAGCGGCAAAAGCGCGAATACGGCCCCGGCGCCATCACCTTCTCGCACGGCTCGCATCATACCTGGGGCAACATCGGCTATTACCTCTCGGCGCTGTTCCGCTTCGCCAATGCGGTCGGCATGACGCGCATCCATCACAATCCGGATTCGTGGGAAGGCTGGTACTGGGGCGCGGTGCACCACTGGGGCTACACGCTGCGCGTCGGCCAATCCGAGACCTACGGCACCGTCGAAGACTGCCTGCAGAACTGCGACATGATCGTGCACTGGGCCGCCGACCCGGAATCGACGTCGGGCTCCTACGGCGCGCAGGAAGGCACGACACGCCGGCAGTGGATCAAGGATCCCAAGCTCGGCATCAAGATCGTGCACGTCGATCCATACTACAACGCTTCCGCCCAATTCCTGCCCGGCAAGTGGTTCGCGCCGAAGCCCACCACCTCGGTCGCGATGGCGATGGCGATCGCCTATGTGTGGATCAAGGAAGGCCTTTACGACAAGGAGTTCGTGAAGACTCACACCGTCGGCTTCGACAAATGGAAAGCCTATCTCGTCGGCGACGAGGACGGCATCGTGAAGACGCCGGAGTGGCAGGAGAAGGAAACCGGCGTGCCGGCCCGCGATGTGCGGGCGCTGGCGCGCGAGTGGGGCAAGAAACGCGTCTATCTGGCGCCCGGCGGCTGGGGCAACGGCCACGGCGGCGCCTGCCGTAATCAGACCGGCATTCAATGGGCGCGCGTCATGGTGTGCCTTGTCGCCATGCAGGGCCTGGGCAAGCCCGGCATCAACATGGGCAACCTGCAATGGGGCACGCCGCTCGACTTTAATTTCTATTTCCCCGGCTACGCCGACGGCGGCATGTCGGGCGATCTGGAAAACACCTCGATGCCAGTCGAGCTGTATCAGCGCATGCCGCAGCTGCCGACCATGAACTCCAACGGCCAGCGCATCCCGCGTATCTTTGTTCCTGAAGCCATCACCGAAGGAAAAGCCGAAGGGTACCCGTGGGTCGGCAAATCGATCGAGCACCAGTTCGCTCGCTTCGCCTATCCGGCGCCCGGCCATTCGCCGGTGCACATGCTGTACAAATACGGCGGCTCGATCCTCTCGACGATGAACAACACCAATCGCTGGGTGAAGATGTACCAGTCGCCGAACCTGGAATTCGTCGTCAACCAGTCGATCTGGAACGAGGGCGAAGCCAAGTTCGCCGATATCCTGCTGCCGGCCTGCACCAATTTCGAACGCGTCGACATTTCCGAATGGGCCGGGCTCGGCGGCTATGGCCATCACGGCCAGCAGCAGCTCAATCACCGCATGATCGTGTTCCAGGCGCCGGCCATCAAGCCGATGGGCGAGTCGAAGTCCGACTTCTGGATCTTCAACGAACTGTGCAAGCCGCTCGGCCTCGCCAACTATTTCTCCGAAGGCATCAACGAGATCGACTGGGTCAAGCGCGTGTTTCTCGCCTCCGATCTGCCCAAGCGCATATCGTGGCGCAAGTTCCTCAAGCGCGGCTACTACGTGGTGCCGGCCGAGAAGGAGAAGCTGCGGGCCCCCGTGTCGTTCCGCTGGTTCTACGAGAACCGCAAGAAGGACGTGCCGGAGGCACAGCCGCTGCCATCGGATTACACCGAGGAGTATCTGCGCGGACTGCAGACGCAGTCGGGCAAGCTCGAATTCGAGTGCAACTCGCTCAAGCGCTTCAACGATCCGGAGCGGCCGCCGATCGTCAAATACGAGCCGTCATGGGAGGGCCCGCATTCGGGCGAATTGTTCGAGCGCTACCCGCTGCAGCTTCTCACGCCGCACTGCAAGTTCTCGTTCCACACCCAGGGCGACGGCAAGGACTCGTTCCTCCTCAACATCGAGGATCACCGCGTCAAGGTCGACGGCTATTATTACTGGATCGTGCGGCTCAATGCCGAGGACGCCAAGGAACGCGGCATCGCCAAGCACGACCTCGTCAAGGTGTTCAACGACCGCGGTGCGGTGATCTGCGCGGCACTGCCGACCCAGCGGCTGCCGCGCGGCGTCGCCCATGGCTATGAATCCTCGGCCGTCTACGATCCGATGGGCGAGCCTGGAAAATCGGTCGATCGCGGCGGCTGCCTTAACCTGCTGACGCCCGAGCGCACGCAGACCAAGACCACCCATTCGCTGGCGGGTTCGAACTCGCTGGTGCAAGTCGAGCTGTGGGACGGCCGCACCGAGCACATGTCGGCTGCGTTCGCCGCCATGGAGAAGGACAGGGAAATCAAGCGCACGCTTCAGGAAGCACACTTGGTGCCGGCGAAATAGTTGGATCGTCACCCTGAGGTGCTCGGCGCGAAGCACCGAGCCTCGAAGAGCGATGGCCCGAACGCCTCGGCCGCATCCTTCGAGGGCCGCTTCGCGGCCACCTCAAGATGACGGAAGAGAGTAGCGGAGTCATTAAATGCCCAAATGGAACCTGATCATCGACGTGGCCGAGTGCACCAATTGCAATCTGTGCACGCTCGCATCCATGGACGAATATGTCGGCAACGACTGGCCGGGCTATTCGGCGGCGATGCCGCGCCACGGCCACAAGTGGATCAACATTCTGCAGAAAGAACGCGGGCAAGTGCCGATGATCGACATCGCCTACGTTCCCACGATGTGCAACCATTGCGACGATGCTCCTTGCATGAAGGCCGATAAATCTGGCGCGATCAAAAAGCGTCCTGACGGCATCGTTATCATCGACCCGGTCAAGGCCAAGGGTCATAAGGAACTGGTCGAATCCTGCCCGTACGGCCACATCTGGTGGAACGAGGACTTGCAGCTGCCGCAGGCCTGGACGTTCGACGCGCACCTCATCGACCAGGGCTGGCAGCAGACGCGCGGCCAGCAATCCTGCCCGACCGGCGCGATGCGCGCCATCAAGGTCGAGGATGACGAGATGGCGCGCATGGCGCGGGAGCAGAATCTCGAAGTGATGAAGCCAGAGTTCGGCTCGAAGCCGCGCGTCTACTACCGCAATCTGTGGCGCTACGCGAAATGCTTCATCGGCGGCTCGGTGTCCGAAGAAAAGGGCGGCGTGATCGATTGCGTCGAAGGCGCAAGCGTGCAGCTGCTCAAAGACGGCACCTCCGTCGCGGTGACGACCACCGACAATTACGGCGATTTCAAATTCGATCGCCTCGACGAGAATTCCGGCCGCTATATGGTGCAGATTTTCTCCAGCGGCCGGTCGAAGACCGTCGAAGCCAATCTCGGCGTCAGCATCAATCTGGGCGAGATCAGGTTGTAGGCTGTACGGCCCTTGCCGCACTCCGCTCCCGCGCCTCGTCTGCGCATTTGGCGGTGTGGACCTCGCGATTGATCATCTGCAGGTTGGGCAGGCCCCAATAGTCGAGCAGCTTCGGCCACGGCGTTTCGCGCAGTTCGCTCCACACCCGGAACAGCGGCACGTGGTGATCAACTTCGGCGTTCTTCCACAGCCGCCCGCCGCTCTGCGTGCATCGCCGGGCCTGCACGCGGCGCAGAAGCCGCGCTTCGCCGCTCGGCGCGTTCCAGAACTGCCACGCGATCACGCAGGCGCAATGCCACGTCGCATTCTTGTTCGGCCCCGCAGCCCACAAATCGAGGTGCCAGCCGAAGCGATACACTGGCTGTCCGCATACGCAGCAAAAACCGGGCCCACATGCATAGGCCCGCTCGCGATACGGCGCGGGCGGCGTACGGAAAGCCGCCGGCAGGCCGCTGTTGCGGCCGCCGCCGAGCCGCCACGTCCAGCCGTCCGGCGCGCCGCGCTTTGCCGCCAGCGCCCGCGCCAGGCGGTCCGCGCGGAGCGGATGCGCGCGCCAATAGCCATCGATGGCGAGCCGCGGCGTCGGCGGCACGAACGTCCGGCGGAGCGCACGTGCCAGGACCGCGGGCGGAAAAATATCCGGCAGCGCACGGTTCAGGCGCGCCATTGCCTGCCGGTTACGCTCTGCCCGTTCGTCCTGCCATCGTGACATGATGAACCCACGCCCGCGCGTATTGGTGTCATAAAGGCCCTAAGCCTTCGTGACCGGCCCATGCTAGGGTCGCCCGCAAATATCGGGGAGGAGAATAATGAAGACATGGTTGGGCGCGCTGCTGGCGCTGGGATCGCTATGCGGCCCGGCGGCCGCGCAAACGGCCGCCTATCCGCAGCGGCCGATCACCATCGTGGTCACGGCCGCGGCGGGCGGCGTGACCGACGTCGCGGCCCGCGCTTTGGGCCAGGGGCTCACCAAGGCATGGGGTCAGCCCGTCATCGTCGAGAATAAGGGCGGCGGCGCCCACATTGTCGGCGCCGAAGCCGTGGCCAAGGCGACGCCCGATGGCTACACCCTGATGGTCGCCGAGGCCGGCACCTTCACCATCAACCCGGTGGTCTATCCGCCCGGCAAATTGCCGTACGACACCAACACGGCATTCGTGCCGATCAGCGGCCTCGTCCGTATCAATCAGGCGCTGCTCGCCAAGAAGTCGTTGCCGGTCGACAACGCCGCACAACTGATCGCGCTGGCCAAACAGAAGCCGGGGCAACTCACCTTCGGTACCGCCGGCATCGGCTCGGCACCGCACATGAACATCGAGTTGTTCGAGAACATGGCGGGCGTGAAATTCACCCCGGTGCATTATCGTGGCGCAGTGCCGGCGCTCAACGACGTGCGCAGCGGCACGGTCGATCTGATGTCGGTCAGCGTCAGCCTCGCGTTGCCGGCCTACCGGGCGGGCCAGATCAAGATTCTCGGCATCGGCAGTCTGAAGCGGCTGCCGCAGGTCGCCGACATCCCGACCGTCGCCGAAACCGGGCTCCCCGGGTATGAGGCGGTGACGTGGTTCGGCCTGTTCGGTCCCGCCGGCATGCCGCATGATCTCGTGATGAAATTGAACACCGAGGTCCACCACATCTTTGAGGATCCGGCGTTCCGTAAGCGCTTCCTCGATCCGCAGATGTTCGATTCGATGCCGGGAACGCCTGAAGACTTCGCGGCGTTTGTCAAAACCGATCAGGCAAAATGGTCGAAGGTCATCCACGATCGCCACATCAAGATGGAATGACCGCCGCGAAAAGCGGCCAACTGACGGCGGACCAAACAAGGGGGGAATTCATGCGCACAGCGATCTTGGCGCTGCTGATCGGCTTGTTGCCGATCGCGGCCACCGCGGCCGAGGGCCCAGGCTGGGCCTTTCCGGTCACCGACAAGATGCAGCCGAAGACGGTTCCGGATGACGGCAAAGCAAAGACCGCGCCCGGCAGCGACAAGACCTACACGCGGAAAGAGATCAACGATCTGTTCAATCCGCCCGACTGGTACCCTGGCATGCATCCGCCGATGCCACAGGTCGTCGCCCACGGCAACGCGCCGAACGTACGGGCCTGCGCGGCCTGCCACTTGCCTACAGGCACCGGCCACGACGAGTTGGCTTATGTGGCTGCGCTCCCGGCGCGCTACACCGTCGAGCAGATGGCCGCCTACAAGAGCGGCGCCCGCAAGGGCTCCGGCTCGATGACGACAATCGCCAAAGCGATCACGCGCGACGAGATCCACGCGGCCGCTGACTATTTCGCTGCGCTCAAGCCGCGCAAGTG
Organism: uncultured Alphaproteobacteria bacterium; assembly: GCA_963729965.1. Classification (GTDB taxonomy): domain Bacteria; phylum Pseudomonadota; class Alphaproteobacteria; order Rhizobiales; family Xanthobacteraceae; genus BOG-931. Next base: position 74,968 of record CAVSPX010000013.1, on the reverse strand, counting down.
GATTCGGGTTGTGGAGACCGACACGGTGCCCAAGACTTATGTGGGGCCGGGCAACAAGCGGCTGCGGTTGCCAGATGGCGGCACCGAGCCGATCGGCAACCGCATCATCGAGATTCCCGAAAACGAGGAAGTCGTACTCAATCGTGATCCGCGGCTCGGCTTCATCGCCTTCGTGCCCAAGGGCAGCATCGCCAAGGGCAAGGAGCTGGCCGAGGGCGGCGGCGGCAAGACCATCGCGTGCGCCATCTGCCACGGGCCGACCCTGCAGGGGCTCGGTGATGTGCCGCCGATCGCGGGCCGGCAGGCCACCTATGTGGTCCGCCAGCTGTTCATGATCCAGAACGGCGGCCGCTCCGGCCCATCGGTGGCACTGATGCAGCAGGTCGTGAAAAACCTCAGCGTGGACGACATGCTGGCGCTCGCCGCCTACACGGCGTCGCGAGAACCATAAGGGCGCTCAGCCCGCGCAAGCGGAGATCTTGCATCTAAGAGTTCGCGTTCGCGGCGACGGGTGGAAGTGTTTACTCATTCCCCGTCCCCGGACCGGTGAAGCGTTCGCGAATGCGCGCCAGCAACTGGTCGCGCAGCTCGCGATAGGCATCGAGCCGCTGCGCGCGGCTGCCCTCGATCGCGCTCGGATCGGGCGTTGGCCAATATTCGACATCGACCGCACTGGTGCGGGTCAGTTCGAGCGCACGGTGGTGGGCCTGCGGCGTCAGCGTGATGATGAGATCGAAATTAAGCCCCTCCCAGTCCTCCAGCTCCTCGAAGGAGGTCGGCCTGTGCCGCGAAATGTCGACGCCGATCTCCTCCATGACGGCGACCGCAAACGGATCGAGCTCGCCTTTGCGCACACCCGCCGAATTGACATAGATCGATCGTCCGAAAACTTGAGAAAACAAAGCTGCGGCGATCGGCGAGCGCACCGCGTTAAGGCCGCAGGCGAACAGTACCGCCAAGGGCCGCGCCGGCGATTGTCCGGCCGGCGCCGCAGGCCCGCTCACCCCTTCCAATGCAGCACCGTGATCAGCGTGAACAGTCGCCGCGCCGTCTCAAAGTCGATCTCGACCTTGCGCTTGAGCCGCTCCATGACGATGTGGGAGCCCTCGTCGTGCAGCGCGCGCCGGCCCATATCGAGCGCCTCGATGCGATCCGGCGTAGCGGTGCGGATCGCCGCGTAATAGCTGTCGCACACCGTAAAATAGTCCTTCACGATGCGGCGGAACGGCGCGAGTGACAGCATGTGGGCGATCACCGGCGTGCCATCGTCGCGGCGAATGTCGAACACCAGCCGATTGCCGGAAACGCCGAGTTGCAGCGCATACGGACCGCCGTCGTCGCCGGTCGGGCGGAACACGTTGTCGGCAATCAGATCGTAGATGGCGACGGCGCGCTCATGCTCGACTTCGCGGCTCGACCGGCCGATCGAGGTTTCGTCAAGTGTGACGGCGCAGAGATGGCCGGCTCGGTCTTTGCGAGGAGCGCGCGCCATGGCCGACGCGCCCTAACGGTTGAGCCGGATGGATATGGACCGGGCGTGGGCGTCAAGCCCTTCGGCCGTCGCGAGCGCCATGGCGGCCTCGCCGAGCGCACGTAATTGGTCCGGGCCGCATTTGAGCAGCGAGGTGCGCTTCATGAAGTCGAGCACGCCGAGGCCGGAGGAGAAACGCGCCGACCGCGCCGTCGGCAGCACATGATTGGAGCCGGCGACGTAATCGCCGATCGCTTCCGGCGTGTACGCACCGATGAAGATCGCGCCCGCATTACGGATGCGCTGCGCCAAAGCTTCAGCATCGGCGGTGGCGATTTCCAAATGCTCGGGCGCGAGCGCATCGACCAGCGGCAACGCCTCATCGAAGCCGCGCACCAAGATGACGGCGCCGAAATCCTGCCACGACGCGGCAGCGACCGTCCGACGCGGCAAGCGCGCGAGCTGCCCCTCGAGCGCTCGCTCGACCGCATCGGCCAGAGGCTCGCTGTCGGTGATGAAAATCGCCTGCGCACTGGAATCGTGTTCGGCCTGAGCCAGCAGATCGGCGGCGATCCAGTCGGAGTTGCCGGTTTCGTCGGCGATGATCAGCACCTCGGACGGCCCGGCGATCATGTCGATGCCGACCTTGCCGAACACCAAGCGCTTGGCCGCCGCCACATAGGCGTTGCCGGGACCGACGATCTTTGCGACCGGCGCGATAGAGTCGGTCCCGAACGCCAGTGCGGCCACTGCCTGCGCGCCGCCGATGCGAAAGATCTCATCGACGCCGGCAAGCTTGGCGGCGGCCAGCACCAGAGGATTAAGCGTACCGCCGGGCGCCGGCACCACCATGGCGAGCCGCGACACGCCCGCGACCTTGGCGGGCACCGCATTCATCAGTACCGAGGATGGATACGCCGCCGTGCCGCCTGGCACGTAAAGCCCAACCGCTTCGATAGCGGTCCAGCGCGAGCCGAGTTCGACGCCGAGCGCATCGGTGAAGCGGTCGTCGCGCGGAAGCTGGCGGCGGTGATAGGCCTCGATCCGGTCGCGGGCGAGTTCGAGTGCCGCGAGCGTTTCGCGGGAGCAGGCATGTTGCGCCGCCGCAATCTCCTCAGGTGCGACCTTCAGTCCGACACGGTCAAGATCGAGCCGATCGAACTTGAGCGTGAATTCCTTAAGCGCCGCATCGCCGCGCGCCGCGACGGCGTCGACGATGCCGCGTGCCGCCGCCTCGACGTCGGCCGAAGTCTCGCGCTTGGTGGCCAGAAACGCCCGAAACGCCGGAACAAAGTCGGCTGAGCGCGTGTCGAGGCGGATCGCCATGCTGAGGTCCTGTTTGGTGTGGCTGACGCGTAGCAGCACTTAGTTATTATAACAATTCTAATGTTGGGATTTTGGATTGACAAAAAGCGGCTTACTGCCCAACTGCTTGCATCATCCATCCGATCAGAGGCGTGCCGTCAGCCATGAGCGAGCGGAAGGTTATCGGTCTCTGTCTGGCCGCTTTGCTTACGGCAGTGCTCGGCTTCGCGGTGCACGCCGCTCGCGCCGACGACAGCGTCTCGATTTCCCTGACGATCAAGAACCACCAGTTCGACCCTGCCGAGACACACGCGCCCGCCGGCAAACAGATCGTCTTCCACGTCAAAAATCTCAACGACATCGTGTCCGAATTCGAAAGCAGCGAACTGCATTTCGAAAAGATCGTGCCTGCCGGGAGTGAAGCCGTGGTCTATGTCCATCCACTCAAGCCGGGGCGATACAACTACTACGACGATTTCCATCACGCCACGCAGGGTTATCTTGTGGTGCAGTAAGCGTGGGCGATAAATTCAAAAAGCAATCTACCATGAGGTTCCCGTGCTTGCGTCATTGCTGATCGTCTTTCGCGAGGTCTTCGAGGCCGGGCTCATTGTCGGGATCATCATGGCGGTGACGGCGGGCGTCGCCGGGCGTCGCCTTTGGGTGGCCGGCGGCGTGGCCGCCGGCGTGCTTGGCGCGTGCCTCGTGGCTTTGTTTACCACCGGCCTGTCGTCGCTGTTCGGCGGCAGCGGTCAGGAAGTGTTCAACGCCGGTATCTTGAGCTTCGCCGTCATTATGCTGACCTGGCACAACGTGTGGATGGCGCGCCACGGCCGTGAACTTGCCGCCGAGTTGCAGGCGGCCGGCCAAGCCGTCGTCGCGGGCTCAAAATCGCTTGCCGCGCTGGCCATCGTGGTGGCGATTGCGGTGCTGCGAGAGGGCTCCGAAGTCGTGCTGTTTCTCTACGGGGTCGCGGCGGCGCAAGGCGGAGCCAGCTGGGGCATGCTGGGCGGCGGCGTTGTGGGTCTCATTCTCGGCTCGTTGGTCTGCCTGGCGACCTATCTGGGCCTTATCACCATCCCGGCGCGCTACCTGTTCGGCGTCACCAGCACGCTGATCGCCTTCCTGGCGGCCGGCCTCGCCGCGCAGGCGATCGCCTTCCTGCAACAGGCCGACATTCTCACCGCGTTCGACGGGACGGTGTGGGATACCTCGTGGATCTTGAGCGATTCGAGTTATCTGGGACGCGCCCTGCATACGCTGATTGGCTATGTCGACCAGCCGACCGGCATGCAACTCATGGTCTACGCGGCGACGCTGGTGACCATCGCGGTGCTGATGAAGCTGCTTTCCGCACCAGTCCTGCGGCAGCCACGGACCGCCTAGGCCGTTGCTGCTCGGTCCGGCCAGAAACTAGGCGACCATCGGTCCGGCGGAGAAGTGGTTCGGGCAGCCGTCGGCAACGAAAATCTCGCCGAGGTCGGCAAGTTCGGCCTCCAGGCACTCCACATCCAGGCGAATGACGCCCCCGCCCGAAAACGTCATGGTGACCACGCCGGCGGGCGGGTCATACTGTTCAAATTCAACTGCCAGGAGATTGAGCTGTGCGTCTTTGTTCTTCTGGTCGAGATTGCGGCACTTGCAGCTGAGCACGCGCTCGAAGCGTAGCGCCGTGCGGCAGCGGCGATAGTCGGCCTTGCCCAGCCCCGCCGGCTTGGCATCCGTAGCGCTCATCCAATCGAATCGGTTGAGCCCCATGACGAAGCGGTGCTCGCGCGGCTGCCAGAAAATATCGGCGACGCGCACCAGGGCGTCCTGCACATGCGCGGACACGACTTCAATATCGTCGCGATCCAGCGCGACGAGTTTAAGCTCATCAATGGTCCCGTTCATCCACAGACGCTTTCCGGTTTTGTCTCTCCAGAAAGCTAGGAACGGCACCGCCGCCCCGCAAGCCCCTTGACGGCCGTTAGAACGCCGTACAAGCCGGCTGCACGATGACGCCGACCGACTGCTGATGGAATTGCCGTTTGTAGGCCGCAACAATGGCGTCGAGGCGCGCCTGATCATCGGCACGGCCCGACAGCACGATCATGACGACCTTGCTCGGTTCGCGCACAATCCGGCCGGTACCGTGGTCGCGCCATTGGCCAGAGGCGTTCATGACGGTCAACCCGTCAGGAAAGCGCGGTGTCACCTCGCGCGCGAGGAAGCGCTGCCAGGCTGCCTCGCTTACACCGACATGCCGGCCGATGTCGCGGCCGAATGTCAGATCGGCCAGCAGCTTGGACTGCAGCCCGGCCTGGCAGACCGACCCCGGGCTTTGCGCCGCAAGCGTCGTCGAGCCGACAATCAACAACAGGATGCCACTGAGAACGATCCCAATGCGGGACCGGGCGCCGCTCACGGCTCGCCGAACGGAAATGGCCGGCCGCCGCGGCGGACAATCTCGCCGATCGTTGCGCGCGCTGCGACGGGTGTCCACATCGCCATGGCCGTCCCGGCTCCAAAAAGACAACTCAGAACAATAAACCGCATAAAAGGCCCGCTCCTTGACCCATTGTAGCGTGCGGATGTTGATCATTCGTTAGCCGCCGGCGGGTGCGGCTCGTTCCACGGGCATATTTTGTTGCGATGGGCGCCGCAGATCGGCCTGTCTTGAGGCGGTGCAGATCAGAGGCACTTCGTTATCTGATCGCGACCTCGACCCACTACAACCGGAAGCACCGCTATCTGCGGCAAAACCGTCCAGGAACAATACACAGGATGTATTTGCTTCGGCGCTCATATCTTGTTAAGGAGGACCTAACAAGATCGCCGCGATGGTAATACCGTCAGGTGGATCGACTGCAACAGACATGTTCGTTTTGTAATGTCTTTCGCCTTTTCTTCCGCTCCCGTAAGGGATACAAACCGAGTGCATTTGCCAGGGAGGCTCTATGGCTAAGAGGACCAAAAAGCGTCGCGCGTGGACTTCAGGCGAAGTTCGTGACCTGAAAGCAATGGCGAAGAGGAAGACGCCCGCTTCGAGAATCGCCAAGAAGCTGAAAAGGACCGAGGGCGCAACGCGGCAGAAAGCGTTCAGCATCGGGCTCTCGCTCGATTCTCGTTCCTGACCTTTCCCAGTCACCGTTAGTTTCTGCGCAACAGCACCGGCTGCTGCCAATCCGGCAGCGGCTGGTGTTGTGCGTGCGCATGCGCTCGTCGCGGGGCTGGCCGCCGCGCGCTACGGCGGCTGAGTTATTTTGCATTTATTAGGAATAATGTCTTGCAGACGCACCAATACGCTACCGCGTTTCGTGCGCGGCTCGCCCCCACTAGTTATTTTTGCACGAACGGACGTAATCTCACTGACGCCTGACACAAGGACCGATCAGATGGCCGCAATCGTTGCCGGTTTCGGCATGCCGCATAACCCCGGCTCTCCCGCGCTGGTCGCGCGCGACGGGCCGCAATGCGAAACGGCACGCTACTACGCCGAGATAGCCAAGCACATCGAAGACGCCGCCCCCGATGTGCTGATCTTCTTTACCGACGACCACTTCAACACCTTCTTTCTCGATAACTTTCCCACCTTCGCGATTGGCATCGCCGACGCGACCACGGGCCCCAACGATCAGACGCCGATGCCGCACTACAAAGTCGCGGTGGCTGGCGCGCTGGCGGCTCACATCCGCGCGAACGTCATCGCCCACGGCTTCGACATTTCACTGGTGCAGGATTTTGAGGTCGATCACGCCGTCATGGTGCCCCTTCACTTTTTAACGCCGGGCATGACAATTCCGGTGCTGCCCATCTTCATCAACTGCCTGGCACCGCCGCTGCCGACCGCACAGCGCTGTTATGCGCTCGGCCAAGCGATCCGCGCCGCGATCGAGAGCTGGTCGCCGCAGCAGCGCATCGCCGTGATCGGAAGCGGCAGCTTTTCGCTGGAAATCGGCGGCCCGAAGATTCCCATTGGCAACCGCGCCGCCTGCACGCCCGATCCGCAATGGTCGCAGCACGTGCAGGACTTGCTGCAGGCCGTGCGGATCGACGAACTCGTCGCCGAATCGACCACAGTTCGCATGCTGCAAGCTGGCAATATCGGCGGAGAGCTGCTCAACTGGATTGCGTTGCTTGGCGTCATCGGCGCGCGCAAGCCGGTGACGGTGCTGCCGCAGAACGATCACGGCCAAGCCTTCGTGGCCTGGCGGCTGAGTTGAGGCTTGATAGGACTGAGACTTGCCATGAGCGTCTACGCTGTCAACAAGATTTGCCGCGATGCGCTGCACGATCTGGCCTTTCGCGACGCGGTTAAACGCGATCCCGCGGCCGCGATCGCACCGCGCGAGCTTTCCGACGAGGAACGCAGGGCACTGCTCGCCGGCGACGTAGCCTGGCTCTACGACCACGGCTGCCACCCGTTCCTGATGTCATATTTGACGCGCTGGGATCTGTTCGGCCTCAGCCCCGCGGTCTACACGGCGCGGATCCAAAACGCGCACGACACGCGGTGACAACTTCGCCGGTCGGCCGCGCCTGCCCCGCGCTCAGGCCAGATAATCGTGTACGACCTTGCCGAGGCCCAGCGTGAGGTCAGCGACGATGTGGGTGCCCGATACGATTTCGAGCACGGGCAATTCGGCGAGCGGCGCCAGCGCGTGAGAAAACAGCGTGAGGGCGGCGGGCCCGATCCAGGCGCCCTTTAGGTCGACCTCCTGCAGGTAGTATTCGACCAGTTCGCAAATGCGCGGCGTTCCATCCACGTGCGGAATGATCTTAAGCAGGAAATTCGGCGCCAGCAGCGAGGCCATCACCGCGTCATGGTCCGCCACTTTGTGTTTGTAACCCATTGTTCCCGTGGCGATGCGAACCGGCCCATAATCCAGAGTGCCCACCAACGTGTCGATTTCCGGGTGCAAACTCGGCTGCGCCAGTTTCTTCGGAAAGCCCCATAACTCGCGGCCACCGGCAATTGGCGGATGATCGTCAAGAAACATGCAATGCGAGTAGCCGCCCTTACGTCCTTCAAACGATACGGGAATGACCTGGCCGCTTTCGGTATAGTCGCCGAAGCCTGTCGAATTGGGCATGCGGATGAACTCGAACTTGACCAGCGGCTCCTCTACCTCGAGCGGTTCCGGCACCACCTCACGCAGCTTCTGCATGTCGGTGCGGTAGGTGATGACAAGAAATTCCCGATTGACGAAACGGTACGGCCCCATCGGATAGGCCGGGTTGGTCAGCGGCATCGCGAATGCCCGCCGCCGTACTTCACTTACGTCCATGGCGTGCTCCTTTGCCGGCCTATTCCGGATGATCGGCGCCGGCATCGAATGTGCGTACGCCTTCGAGCCGGTCCGGCAGCTGCAGTATCTGTGGATTCGCCAACGACTGGCGAGCATTGCCGTACCCGGCTTGCCAATGCTCGACCATTGTGCGCCTGGAAAACTCGAAATCCTTGGCAATGCCTTCGTAGCTTTTGGCGCGATAGATCAGGTGAACGATGTTACACACCTTGTCGTCGGCTTGCTTTTGCAGGATTTGTACGTCTTCACTGTCCTCAGCTCGGCCGGAAGCTTTTTCAAGAGATTTGCGATTGCGTTGCGCACCTTTTGCGCACGCTTGTACCGGTCGGTTGCCGCACGATTGCGGCTCGAATAGACGATTTCCTTGTGCCGGACCTCCACTGTCACCAGATCTTTCGGCAGCGGCCCGCGGGCACTCCAGAGATCGACCTGGAACGCCAATGTATCGCGCCGGGGTTTGCATTCGAGCACCCATTGCAAGGGGGTGTTGGAAACGAGTTCGCCATCCCAATAGTACCGCCCGTCGATTTCAGTCGCCGCGAAGCCCGGCGGCAGCGAACCGCTGGCGAGAACATGTTCGATCCGAATCTTTTCGGTCGTCGAATCGAAATAGGCGAAGTTGCCGCTGCAAACATCGACCGCACCCACGCTGAAACGCATTTTTCCTGAATTGATGAGATCGAAATCGATCAGCCGTCTCAGGGTAGTTCGCAGCGGACTGGTGTCATAATAGCTCGCCGCCTTTGCATCACTGACCGGCCAGAGCACCGGCGGCGGCATACGGGGAATAAAAAAACCTGGCGCCCCGAACATCAGAATGTTCATCGCCATCGCTTGATTGACGAGCTGATGGTTGAATTCGTCGCGAGGCTCGATGGTCTTCAGATATGGGAGTCCCAGCGGGCTCTTGCTGATCTCCTCCCAAAACTCACGCAACCGGTCGACGCGCCGCTCCGGAGGGTTGCCCGCTATGATCGCCGAGTTGATGGCGCCGATCGAAATTCCCGCGACCCAGTCTGGATGGAGATCGGCTTCCGCAAGAGCCTCGTAGACCCCGGCCTGATAGGAGCCGAGCGCGCCTCCGCCCTGCAGCAGCAGGGCGATCTGCTCAAACTGTGAGCGTTGGCCCGCCGTCGGGTTCTCGGGAGCCGGCTGCGCGGGGGAATTGGGATCTTGCTCGTCCATTATTGCGCTTGCAATTCAACGCCCCCGTACGTCCTATAATTCAAGATCATGTCAGAGCCCGTACAGGGAAGCGTACGGCAGCCGGCGCGGCAATGGGCCACACCGCGCCAATTTGGGCAATAACTGCGATGACGCGCAACGGCGCGGTCACGGCTCCTGCTTGCGATAAGCGTCGATGATTTCCGACCCGGTCGCGAACCACACATTGGCGTGCGCAACGATATACGACAGGGCGCGGTCGAGGGTGCGGATGCGGTGCGGCGCGCCGATTAGAAATGGGTGCAGCGCAATCGCCATGACGCGGGCGTTCTTCGCGCCTTCCTCGTAGAGCACGTCGAACGTCTCGCAGATGCGGCGATAGAACTCGTCAATACCGATGCTCGGCGTGTTGAACAGCGGCATGTCGTTGAGTTCGATCGAATAGGGAATGGAATAAAGCCCGTTATTCATGCGGTAAGGCAGATCGTCGTTGACCCAGTCGCACACATAGTCGACGCCGTGCTCGCGCAGGAGATCGAGGGTGTGCCAGGTTTCGCTCAAGCCCGGGCCGAGCCAGCCGCGCATTTTCTGGCCCCATTGCTCGATGACGGCGCGTGCTTCGGCGACGACGGCGGCTTCCTTATCCTTGGGCAGACCGGTCAGCAGCACCGAATTGGTCAGCCCGTGGCCCATCAATTCCCATTTCAGCCGCGCCGCCTCCTCCATGATGCGCGGGTAGTAGCGTCCGACTTCGCCGTTGAGCGCGACGGTGCCCCGCACGCCGTGCTTGGCGAGCGTCTCCATGATCCGCCATACACCAACGCGGTTGCCATAGTCCCGGCGCGAGTGATTGCGGATATCGGGGGCCTGGGCGCCGATCTCGATATGGAAATGCTCGATGTTGGGAATCACCCACACGGCGACGCGCGCGCCGTTCGGCCAGACAATGCGCGGGCGATCGACGATTGCCTGATAGGGGAAAAGCGCAAACGGATCGGAATTGATGTCGCTACTCATGGCCGCCTCCGATGTCGGTATGACGTGGCTATGACGATGGGCCGGCAATGATGATGCGGCCTGCGGCCATCGCCGGGCAAGTCCCGAGCCGCCACCAGGAGCGGATTGCGGCGCCATGCTCGCAGCGGTAGTCTTGCCGACAATAAACACAACAGAATATGACAGGGAGGACTGCGATGTCGGAAAAGCCCAATTACCGGATCAACAGGCGCGACGTAAAAATGACCGAGCGCGTCGCCATGGCGGCGGTGGGCAACTCGGTGATCCGCGCGCAAAAGGTCCATGGCACCGACACCAGCCTCATGTTCGCCGAGCGCGCTTCCGGCTATCACACCCGGCCGCACATGCACGACTGCGAGCAGATGAACTATATCGTCTCCGGTGAGATGTATTTCTTCGTCGACGGCCGCGGCTACCGCTGCCGCCAAGGCGACGTGATGCGCATCCCGCGCAACAAGGTGCACTGGGCCTGGAACCGCGGCAAAGACACCGCGGTGATTTTCGAATCGCATTCGCCGCCGCTGCGCGACCGCGGCGGCGACGCCTACCCGCTGCTCGGCCCGGACGATGATCCGGCCACGGTGCAGCACATGCACAACATCCTGGTCAAACTGGACCAGGAGGAGGTCGACGCCATCGAGGCGCGCGCCATCGCCGAAGAAGAAGGTCAGCAGGCCGCGGAATAAGTGGCCCGGACCACCGGGCCATGCGTAGTTCGCTCGCCGTAACGCTTGGAGCTGGACTTGCCGTAATCGGCGCCACGCTGACGCCGCCGGACGGTCTTGCGGCCGCGACGGAATTCTATGCCGGCAAGACGATCGAGATCATCGTTCCGTCGGGCGCCGGCAGCGACAGCTACGACACGCTCAGCCGCCTCGTCGCCCGCCACATCGGCCGGCACTTGGCCGGCAATCCAAACGTCATCGTGGAGAACATGCCGGGCGCCGGCGGCATTCGCGCGGCCAATCAACTCTACAATATCGCCCCTCGCGACGGCACCGTCATCGGCATGCCCGACGAATCGATCTATCAGGACCAGCTGTTCAAGGTGCCCGCGTTAAAAGCCGACGTCACCAAGATGAGCTGGATCGGCCGCATCATCAGCAATAATGCTGTGCTGTTCGCCTGGCACAGCGCCGCGGTCAAGACCATCAATGACGCCTACACGAAGCCGCTGATCGTCTGCTCGACCGGCAGCGCCTCGCAGCTGCGCTGGACCATGCTGAAGCGGCTCCTTGGGCTGAAGCTCGATCTCGTCACCGGCTACAAGGGAACCGGCGACGGGCTGGTGGCGATGGAGCGCGGCGAAGTCGAAGCGCTGAGCATGCCGTGGACGGTGTTTCGCGTCATTCGCGCCGATTGGCTGCGCGACAAGAAGGTCAACGTCCTGCTGCAGACCGGGCTCGACAAGGCGCCCGACCTGCCGGGTGTACCGCGGCTCGTCGACCTCGCGCGCAACGGCGACGAGCGGCAGATTCTCGAATTGTTTTCGCAGCCGGAGAAAGTCGGCCGCGCGCTGACCGCGCCGCCGGGCGTCCCCGCGGAGCGCGTGGCGCAATTGCGCACGGCGTTTTCGGCCATGCTGAAAGACCCGGGCTTTGTCGCCGACGCGGCGCGCCTGCGCATCGCGCTGTCGCCGTTGTCGGGCGAAAAGCTCCAGGCCATAATCGAAAAGTCGTTCCAATATTCTCCGGCAGTCGTCGCCAAAGCAGAAGCTCTGACACAAAACGTGGAATAGGACCGATGCAAAAAATACCGAGGATGGACGCCGAGTTCGACGGCGAGACGATTTATCTGAATGTCCTGGGACGCTCGATGGACGTACACATCGCGTCACCGCCCGGCCGCGGACCGCATCCCGCGGTGCTGTTGATGTTCCACCGTGGCGGGCTGGACGCCTGCACCGCCCATTATTTCAAGGAATTTCCCAAGGCCGGCTATCTCACGATCGTGCCGAATTTCTTTCACCACTGTCCGGACGACGTGCCGCTGCACGATTGCAAGCAATTTCTCAAGGACAACGAGGTCATCGCCGAAATCGGCGCGGCCGCCGACTACGCCCTGTCGCGGCCGGATCTCGATCGCAGCCGTTTTTTCATCGCCGGCCATTGCATGGGCGGCCGGTTGTCATTTCTCGGGGCCGCCACCAAGCCGGCGTTCACTGCCTGCGTGGCCTATTACGGCGGCGGCATGATGACTCACTGGGGCGAGGGCACGCCGACGCCGTTCGAACTGATCAAGGATATCCGCTGCCCGGTCTACGGATTCTTCGGCGATCTCGATAAGAATCCGTCCCCGGCCGACGCGAACCGTTTCGAGGCCGAGCTCAAGCAATATGGCATTCCCTACGTTTTCCATCGGTATCCAAAGGCCGGCCACGGCTTCCAGAACCCGGCACGCCCCAAGGGGCGCAACGCCGACGAAATTGCGACTGCGGAAGCGGCCTGGGCGACGATGCTGGACTTGATGCGCGGCGCGGCGGCCGGCGCCGACCGTGCGATGGCTCGGGCCGGATAGCCAATCGCCGCGATACCGTTCAGGCGCTTCTCGCCAGGCGCGCGTCGGCGCCGGCGCCAATCGGCGGCAACAGCGGCATGACCTGCCTGGCGAAGGTCTCGAGGCCGGCCAGCATCGGGTGGAAATTCAACAGGAACAGTTCCACGCCGATCTCTTCATACTGCCGCATGCGCTTGGCGATCAGATCGGGTGTGCCGACCAGGCAGGCGCCGAGCCCGCGCGCCGCGGTCGACGAGACGCGATCGCGCTGGCCGTAGCGCTCAAGCTCGTCGGCCCGCGCCTGTGCTTCCGCCATCGTATCGGCACAGCTGATATGCGCGCTCATGCCGAATGACAGTGTCCGGCCGAATTCCCTGGCGCGTTGCGCCAGATCGGAAATGTCCTTGCGGATGAGCGTGAAGCTTTCTTCGAAGCGGCGATAGTCCGGCTGATAATTGACGAACCACAGATCGCAGTGTTCGGCGATGACGTCCTTGCCGGAATCGGCGCGGCTTGCCGTGTAGATCGGCGGATGCGGCAGCCGAACCGGCTTCTGCGGCAGCGTGGCATTGTCGGCGCGAAAGAATTCGCCGTTGAACGTGAAATCATCCTCGGCCCAGAGCCCCTTCAGCACGCGAACGAATTCATCCATGCGATCGTAGCGGACGTCCGAGGACGCGATCCAGCCGCCGTTGCTGAACAGCTCGAACTCTTTCTGGAACCAGCCATTGACCACGTTGATGGCGAAGCGGCCGCCGGTGATGCGGTCGAGCGTCGCGCCCATCTTGGCGGCGAGCTGCGGTGTGATCATGCCGGGATAGACCGCGGGCATGACCGTAATGGTCTTGGTGCGGGCGGCAAGCGCCGCCGTCAGCATCCAGGCTTCGAGGTCGGGGCCGAGCAGCCGTTCGGCGATCAAGGTGATGTCGAAGCCCAAAGCCTCACCTCTCGACACCACGTCGAGCGCGAACTGGAAGGACTTGTCCGCGCTACGGTCGCCGCGCACGCCGACCTGCCGGACCCCGTCCGTCATCGCCGGCTCGGCCATGATGGTATGCGGCAGCGGCGTCCAAATCCCAAGTCGCATCGATCGGCTCCGGACTGACCGCTGCAATAGTCTTAAACCCGGCGGGCGAGCGCAAGTCTGCAGCGCATGCGTGCAACGCCGGGCACTACCGCGGATGGCTTTCTATTCGGCCTGCGCCCATTATGATGCCGAAAGTTTTCTCCACTGGCGGGTGCGCAACAACCATGACCCTGATTTTGTCCAACGACGACGTCGGCAAGCTGATCACGATGCCGGATTGCATCGCGGTGCTGGAGGAGGCGTACCAGGAGCTCGCCGAAGGCCGCGGCGTATCGCGCACGCGCTCCGATTGCATCACGCCGACCTCGGGGCGCGAGGACGCACTCTACAGCCTCAAGTCGATGGACGGCGTCATCCCCAAGCTCGGCGTCGGCGCGGTCCGCATCAACTCCGATATCGTGAGCTGGCCAAAGCGCGGCAACAATATTCGGCGCGAGAAAGTGCCGGCGGCGCCGGGAGCGCGTTACGTCGGGCTGGTGCTGTTGTTCTCGACGGAGAACGGCGAACCGCTCGCAATCTTTCCCGACGGCGTCATGCAGCGCATGCGGGTCGGCGCCGCCAATGGGCTCGGCGCCAAATACATGGCGCGCAAGGACGCCAAGACCGTTGGCATTTTGGGCTCCGGATGGCAGGCCGGCGCCCAGCTCATGGCGGTGTGCGCCGTGCGCCCGATCGAAACGATCCGATGCTTTTCCCCCAACGCGGCGAACCGCGAAGCATTTGCTGCGGAGATGAGCAACCTGCTCGGTGTACCGGTGACGCCGGTGGCAAATCCGGAGGACGCGATCAAGGGCGCCGACATCGCGATGTGCGGCACCAACACGCTCGATCCGGTGTTCTTCGCGCACTGGGTCGAGCCGGGCATGCACTTAAGTTCGATCAAGCGTCCGGAAATCGAACCCGCCGCCGTCAAGCGCGCCGACCGCGTCGTCATTCACACCAACGACGCGACGCCGATCCATGTTTTAACCAAGGATCTGGTCGTGCCAGAGAAGGCCGATGGCCGCGGCTGGGAAGTCGCCGAGGACATCGAGTTCGACAAACTGCCGACGCTGCCCGATCTCATCGTCGGCCGCGTCGAAGGCCGCCGCTCCGACCGCGAGATCACTTGCTTCATCAACAATATCGGGCTCGGCTATCAGTTCGCCGCGGCCGGTTCGCTGCTGTATCGCAAAGCCAAGGAACAAGGCGCCGGCCACGATCTGCCGACCGACTGGTTCACCGAAGACGTCCATCCGTAAGTTCAGCGTTGCGCAGCACTCTCCGGCATGGTGGCCGCAGCACCCGCCGCCGTCGGCCAGCGCTCGTGCGTCAGCGGAACGACCATATGCACGGTGAGCCCTTCGCGGCCGAACGTGCGCGTGACCTCGCCGTTTAATTGCCGCTCAATCAGCAGAGTCATCAGCCGGGAGCCGAAGCCGAGGCGCCGCGGCCGCCGCGCCGGCGGACCGTTCTTTTCGATCCAATCGAGCGCGAGCGTGAGGCCGCGCTCGGTTCGGCTCACGATCCAGTTCAATTCCAGCCGCCCCGCGGGCCGCGACAGACTGCCATACTTGACCGCATTGGCGGTGAGCTCATGCAGGGCCGCGCTGAGATTGAATACCGGATCGGGCTCAAGGTCGATGTTCTGCCCGGCAAACGAGATACGGTCGAGATAAGGTCCGAGCAAAGCACCGAGCAGATCCATGATCGGCACGGGACTGCCGCCGCCCTCGGTTACCAGCCGCTGCGCGTCCGCCAAGGCCAGCACGCGCGCGCGGTATTTCTCCGACAGCTCGGCGACGCTTCGCGACGTGCGCGCCGTCTGCGAGAACAGCGCCAGCAGCTGCGAAAACAGATTGCCCGAGCGATGGCGCATATCGCGGATCATCAGCTCGTGGCGCGCTTCGAGCTGCCGGCGGGCAACAGCGCCGGCCAACAGATTGGCGACGGCGGCAAGGAACGCCGTCTCCTGCGCGGCGAACCGTCGCGGAGTTTTCGTGCAGACTCCGAGAATGCCGTAGAAGCGGTCGTCGCGGCCCGCGATCGTCACATTGATGCCGGAGACGCAGGCGTGATCGTGCAGGTAAGCATCGATGCGGAACCGCGTCTCCTGGGCAAAATCCTCGATGATGACCGGCGGCGCCGAGCCGAGCGTATAGTGCGCTAAGCTTCCTGGCGCGGTCGAAGCGATCACCTTACCGAGGCACGCGGAGTTCCAGCCAAACCCGGCGCGCAGCAGCAGGTCGATATTGCCGGGAAGCAGTTCAAGAATTTTGACGAAATCAACCGACAGCGTTACCGCGACGGTACTGACTGCGTCACTGAGGAATTGTTCCAGGTCGCGTTCCGTCAGCGCGCGCTCGCCGAGCTGCGCCAGCGCTTCCTGCTGCCGGATGCGGCTGCGCAGTTCCGCCTCGAGGCTGACCCGGTCCGTTTCTGCTCCTTCGCTCCGCTGACCACTCGGCTCGCCTGCCATGGGCACTTGTGTATTGGTTCCTTGGCGATTGGGCGAACTCATCGCACTTCACTGAACTCCCATGCCGCGCCCGATGGTCGCAGCATCAATGAAAACGACCGAAGCGCAAACGAGTTGCGCTTCGGCCGCAAAATCAGATGTTTAGGTGGATCGAAATCAGAATTCCCGGACCGCCGCCGAGAGCCGTCGCGGTCAGTACACGCCACTCACCGTGTTGGTGTTCGACGCCGTCCGCGGCATCAGGGACATCGCCGCATGCCGAGCCGGCGCCATCGGGCGGCTGACATCGGCCTGGTCGGCGGCAATCTGCCGCGAACGCGAGTCGGGCAGTACGATCACTTTGGTTCCGATATTCACCCGGCTGTAGAGGTCTTCCACGTCCTCGTTGCGCAGGCGAATGCAACCGCTCGACATGTGCTTGCCGATCGAGGTCGGGTCATTGGTACCGTGGATGCGGTAATCGGTATGGCCGAGATACATGGCACGCGCGCCGAGCGGGTTGCCGGGGCCGCCGCCGATCCAGCGCGGCAGGTACGGCTGCCGGGCGACCATTTCGGGCGGCGGCGTCCAATCCGGCCACTCGGCCTTGCGGGTGATTGTTTCGACACCTGACCACTCGAAGCCCTGACGGCCGACGCCGATGCCGTAACGCATGGCTCTGCCGCTGCCGAGGGTCAAATAAAGAAACGTGTGGGCGGGATCGATAATGATTGTGCCGGCGGGCTCGTTGCTCGGATAGGACACCACCTGGCGCTGCAGCTCGGGGTTCACGGCCGTGGGTGCAGCCTGAGTATCCGCGCCACTGTATTGATAAACCGGAGCAGACGGATCGTTCTGGCCGTATCTGAAACTCTGCGCATGCGCGGGCGCAGCTGCCGCCACGACACCAACAAACAACATTGCGCCGTAAAGCCGCTGTGAGATCTTCGCTGACATCGGAGACACCCCGTGTTTGAACTTGTCCACCCAATCGCGCAAGTCGATTAAAAGTTCCGCGGCGGTTGCCTGGTCAATTCGAATAAAATCCGCGGTTTTTTTCGGAGCAGTAGCGCTGCGCGATTCCCTCGCCCTGCCCATCCAGTCATTGGTCGCGACGAGGCGGAAAAAGGTTCAAAGCGGCTATGAATGACCGGGGTTGACCAGTCCGATTCAGCTGCCGGGCCCCGGGAGGCGGGCCGTCCAGCTCAGGACATGCAGCGGCCATACACCGTTGCGAGTTCGGGCGAAACCACTGGACTAAAAGAAGAATCGCAGCCGAACGGGACCTTGCGCTGGGTCTGCAGGCCGCTCGGCCTGGGCTCTTCCTGTCGCACGGCGCCGGAACGAAACAGCGGCATCCGGTCGCCTTTGCGGAAATGGTTCACCGCCATGGCGGGCCCGGGATGGCTCAATCCAGGAGGAACCGGAGCCGCATGCAGATAGGGCGCAGCGCCCACAAGCACGAAGGTCGCCGAGCACAACGCAACCGCGCCGATCATACGAAGCGAAACGAGCCTGGCCATCGGACCTCTCCGAACCTGCAGCGGCTGCCGAACGATCCGCTGCGCAAACGCCAAAGGCCCCCCGGCTGTGACGACACCGGCGACCCAACGTGTTAGTGTCGGCAGCGTTCCGATTGGTCCAATGGCTCACCAAATCGTGATGAGCCGGGGCGGCGCGGGCTCACTGCAGCGTGAACGGCAGTTTCAGGGTCTGCGGCGAATGGGCGAGGAACGAAATCCGCCGCCGCGCTTTATTGTGGCAGCCCGGCCATCCTTTCCCCCTCCCCCCGTGCTTGGCCGGCGATGTTGGGCGCAGCCGATATGCCGATCGGCTGCGCTCTTTCTCTTTGCCTCTTTGCAGTTTTCCTTTGCCGGGACGACGTATCGGCTTGCCAACACCACCGCGCGGAGTGAAGCTTGGTGGCTGCCATGGTCTGTCGGGAGGGCTCGGCCATGTTGCCTCAAAGGTCGCTGTGGCGCCGCCAATTGCTTCAGCTCACGGGAACCGCAACGGCGTGCGCACTGTTCGCGCGCACCGGTTTGACGGAGACTTATCCGTCACGGCCAATCCGGTGGATCGTTCCGTTCCCCGCCGGCGGCACGACGGATGTTGAGGCCCGCCTGCTGGCCCAATGGCTGAGCCAACGGCTTGGCCAGCAAGTCATCGTCGAGAACAAGCCGGGCGGCGGCACCAATGTCGGCGTGGAGGCGGCGGTTGCCGCGCCGGCCGATGGCTACACACTGCTGCTCACGCTCGCCACCAACACCATCAATCCATCACTCTACAAAAAACTGCCATTTGATTTTCAGCGCGACATCGCTCCGGTCGCCGGTCTCGCCGACCTGCCGCTGATTCTGGAAGTGAATCCGTCGCTGCCGGTAAAAACCGTGTCCGACTTGATCGCCTACGCAAAGGCCAACCCGGGCAAGCTGAATATTGCGTCGTTCGGCGCGCGCACCATCAGCGATCTCGCCATCGAACTGTTTCAGCTCTCGGCCGGCATCGACGTGGTGCGGGTGCCATATCCGGGCGACGCGCCGATGCTGATCGATCTGGTCAGCGGCAGGGTGCAGGCCGCGGTCGATGCCTTGCCGGCCTCGCTCGCGCATATCAGGGCAGGCGACGTGCGCGCGCTGGCGCTGATGTCGGCGAAGCGGTCGCCGGCCGTGCCAAATGTACCGACCGTCGGCGAAACGCTTGACGGATTCGAGGTCAAGGCTTGGACCGGCGTTGGCGTGCCGCGCGGCACGCCTACCGCGATCATCGAGCGGCTCAATCGCGAGATCAATGCCGGCCTCGCCGATCCCACCATCAAGGCCAAGCTTGCCGAAGCCGGCGGCACGCCGCTGATTTATTCACCAAGCGAACTCGGAGCGCTGGTTGCAAGCGAAACCAAGCGCTGGGCCGATCTGATCAAACGCGCCGGCATCAGGCCGCAGTGAAATAATTCACGCGGCCTGCGTGCGCACAATCTCGTCCCCGGTTCCCCAGAGACGAGCGGGCCGACCAAACGATTTCGTTTTACATACTGGCTTGGCGCTCGACCGGCGCCCGCTCGCGGTTGCGCGCCTTGCGGCCGAAGAACAGCGCCTGACTGACCGCTGCCGACACCGCAGCGAGCTGAAACGGCTTGGCAATGAGGAATGCCGGCTCCGGCCGCCGCCCGGTGAGGAAGCGCTCCGGAAACGCGGTGATGAAGATCACCGGCGCCTCGAACGAGCTGAGCAGTTCGTTGACCGCATCGAGCCCAGAACTGCCGTCGGCGAGCTGAATGTCGGCGAGGATCAATCCAGGACGCTTCTTCTTGGCGAGCGCCAGCGCCTCGGCGTGGGTGCGCGCCACACCGATCACCTTGTGGCCGAGGCTTTCGACCAGCGCCTCGATGTCCATGGCGATAAATGTCTCGTCCTCGATGATGAGGACGTCGGTCGCGATCTCGGCGGCGAGTTCGCGCCCCGAATTCCTCAACCAGGCCACGCAAGGTGCCAAGGTCGCATTCCAGAATTTCAGCGGCGTCCTCCTCGGAAAAGCCCTCCAGTGCCACCAGCAGGAAGGCCTGCCGCGGCCGCGGCGTGATCTGGGTCAGGTGCTGCTCCGGCGGCAGAGCGGCCGCACTTGGCTCTGCCTCGCCGTTAACCGGCACCGAGTTCCAGATCTTGGTGAACAGGCGGTAGAGGGCGACCCGCAACTTACTGCCTTGATTGAGGATTTCCGGGCTGGCGATCAGCGATTCGAGTGTCGCCGCCACATAGGCGTCACCTGACGTCTGGCTGCCCGAGACGGCACGAGCGTAGCGGCGCAGGAATGGCAGTTGTTGCAGAACGGCTTGCGAGGTTGACAAGGCAACCCTCCCCTTCTTCGGCCCAAATTTACCCCCGACAACGCCACCTGGCCAGAAAAGTTCCCGAAAGTTCCCAAAGTGACTATTTCGGAGTGGAACCAGTCGGCCCCAGCCGGCGTTATCGGCCATAGTGGGTGTTGGAACAAAATTGGCGGCGCCGGGGTCGATCCTTCCCGCAGGAGCCGAACAGGGCCGTATATGGGCGAACTGGGGAAAAGTGATGCAATGAAGAGCCACAGGACAAATCTCGACACGGTCGAGCCGGATTCGGCCAAAACAGGACCGCAAGATTCATCGATGGCCAAACGTCCGCAAAAACCCGAAATCCGCCTAGGACGGGAAGCTCAGGCCCGGATCGGGGAGCTGTTGCGATCGATGTACAATTCCTACGTAAGTCAGGGAGTACCGCAGCATCTCGATGAGCTGGTTCGCCGCCTTGGCGAACAGGACTGAAAATGACCGAGGATATCGCCCACATGAAGCTCGATCCTGCGATACGCGATCAAGTGCTCGCCACTGTGCCGAGCCTGCGCGCGTTTGCCATTTCGCTGTGCGGCAATATCGATCGCGCCGACGACCTGGTGCAGGAGACCTTGCTGCGCGCGCTCGCACACATCGATTCATTCCAGCCCGGCACCAACATGCCGGCATGGCTGTTCACCATTCTACGCAACCTGTTCCGCTCGGAGTACCGCAAGCGGCGGCGCGAGGTGGAGGACGCCGACGGCCGTTATGCCGATACGCTCAAATCGCAGCCCGAGCAGACCGGCCGCGTCGAGTTCGAAGAATTTCGCGGCGCGCTCGCCAAGCTGCCATCCGACCAGCGCGAGGCGCTGATCCTGGTCGGCGCGTCCGGGTTCTCCTACGACGACGCCGCGGCGATCTGCGGCTGCGCCGTCGGCACCATCAAGAGCCGGGTCAACCGCGCCCGGACGCGGCTCGCCGACCTGCTTTCGATCGATAGCGTCGACGATTTCGGCCCTGACCGCGCTACGCGCGCCGTGCTCGCCGGCGGCGGACGGGGCTAATTCTCTCAGGTGCGCGCGAGCCGCCCTGTCGCGCGCCAGCCCTGATTTTCGCACTGCGCTCCAGCCTCACTGCATTGCGCTCCGGCCTCACGGTGTCGTCATCGGAGGTCGCGCTTTCGAGTCTGTAAAGCTGGATTGCCGCACCGGCTCGCCTGAAGATTGAAAGCGAGAGCCGCTAGGGCATAGCGCCGATGCTCAGAGTTACGTGCCGCCGCGCAGGCGCGTTACGGCATGCCGCCGCGATGAGCGAGGCCGCCGTCGATGGTGACGATGGTGCCGCTCACGTAGGAGCACAGATCGGAGGCAAGGAAGACGACCATGGCGGCGACCTCGTCGCAGGTCGCGGGCCGGCCGTGCGGCATGCGCGCAAAGCTTTCCTTCCAGCGACTCTCGTCGCCATAGAGCCGCGCCGCGCGCTTGCGCCCCAACACCTCGACGCGGTCCGTCAGCACCGGACCGGGATTGACGCCGACGACGCGCACGCCGTGATCGAGGCTGGTGCCGCCGATGGCGCGGGTGAATGCCATCAAGCCGGCATTACCCATGGCGCCCGCGATATAGGTTGCGTCGAGCCGCTCGCCGCCGAGCCCGATGATGTTGATGATCACGCCATGGCGCCGCTCTTCCATGGTTTTCAGATAGTGCCGCGTCATGCCCACATAGCCGAAAATCTTCAAATCCCAGCCGGCGCGCCAGGATGCCTCGTCGACGTCGTGGATGTTGCCGCCCGGTACGGCGCCGGCATTATTCACCACGATGTCGACGTCGGAAAATGCCTTATAGACACGCTCGCGGGCCGCTGCGTCCGCCAAATCGGCGGCGAGCGTCTGCGTCCTCACGCCGTTTTCCGCAGCGATAGCAGCGGCTTCCTTTTTCAGCGCCTCGCCGGAGCGCGCCACGAGATTGACGTTGACGCCCTCCCGCGCAAACCACTGTGCCACCGATAGTCCGATGCCTTTAGACGCGCCGGTGATCAGCGCGGTGCGGCCGGTAAGCTTCAAGTCCATTGTTTCCACCCTCGATTTTGCGGCCTGCATGCCGGTTTTACCGGGCCTTTGTCCAGCCCGTCGCGATAGTTTAGAAAGCGGCCGGTTCATCCAGGCGAAGAGGAATTTATTGATGACTGCCAGCGCCGAGACCACCCAACTCCCCGGCGGCACGACCGTTCTTGTCGAGATCGCCGACCGCATCGCCTGGGTGACGATGAACCGGCCGGAAAAACGCAACGCCATCAGTCCGACGATGTCGTTCGAGATGCTCGATGTGTTCGAGGCGCTGGAAGCGGACGAACGCTGCGGCGTCGTGGTGCTGACCGGCGCGGGCGACGCTTATTCATCGGGCATGGATCTGCGCGAATATTTCCGTACCACCGACAAGCTCAGTTATGACGAGCGCATGAAGATCATGCGCCGCAGCGCTACGGCGCAATGGAAGCGACTGCAATTCTACGGCAAGCCGACCATCGCCATGGTCAACGGCTGGTGCTTCGGCGGCGCGTTCAATTCGCTTATCGCCTGCGATCTCGCCATCGCCGCCGAGGATGCCGCCTTCGGACTGTCGGAGATCAACTGGGGCATCATTCCGGCCGGCACCGTCACCAAAGCGGTGGCCTCCGTGATGGGCCAGCGGGACTGCATGTATTACATCATGACCGGTGAGACCTTCGACGGGCGCAAGGCCGTGGCCAAGGGCCTCGTCAACGAGGCCGTGCCCGGAGCCGCGCTGCGCACGCGCGTCGAAAAACTCGCCAAGACGCTGCTCGAAAAGAACCCGATGGCGCTGCGCATCGCCAAGCACGCGGCCAGGCGCGTGAACGACATGTCGTGGGAGGACGCCGAGGATTATCTGTTCGCCAAGCTCGACCAGCTGCGTTTCCTCGACCCGGAAAAAGGCCGCGAGAAGGGCATGAGCCAGTTCCTCGACGACAAATCGTACCGGCCCGGGCTCGCCGCCTACCGGCGCGACGTCTGACCGTTCTGCTGCACATCGCCGGCGACGGGCCGTCACATGTGCGACGGCAGCCACAGTGCCAGGATCGGAAACGCGATCAGAATCACCAGCCGGATGAGATCGGTGACGATGAACGGCAGCACGTCCGCAAAAATCGTGGAGAAGCTGACTTCCTGCACCACGCTCTTGATTACGAACACGTTCATGCCGACCGGCGGATGAATGAGGCCGAGTTCCACCGTCATCACGATGATGATGCCGAACCAGATCGGATCGAAGCCGAGCTGGGTGACAACCGGAAAGATGATCGGAATGGTGAGGATGATCATCGCCAGCAAATCCATCAGGCAGCCGAGCACGATGTACATCACCATGATCAGCGCCAAGACTCCGTAACGGCCGAAGCCGAGGCCGGTGAGGAACTCCGTCACCTTCTGCGGCGTCTGCGTCACCGTGAGGAAATAGCCGAACAGCAGCGCGCCGATCAGCACCGTGAGCACCGCGGCCGCGGTCCGCACGGCTTGCAGCAACGAACGGCGGATGTCAGCGCCTGACAGCTTTCCGCGCGCCACGCCGATCAGCAGTGCGCCCGACGCGCCGACGCCGCCCGCTTCGGTCGGCGTGAACAGACCGCCGTAGAGGCCGCCGATCACGAGCAGGAACAACAGCAGCGTCGCCCAGATGTCACGTAGGCCCGAGCGCCGCTCGGCCCACGAATGGCGCGGCGTGGCGGGGAGGAATTTGGGACGCAGCTTGCCGATGACCACGACGGTCATCATGTCCATCGAGGCCGCAAGCAGGCCCGGAATAATGCCGGCGATGAACAGCTTGCCGATATCTTGCTCGGTGATGATGCCGTACACGGCCAGCACCGTCGACGGCGGCAGCATGGCGCCGAGCGTGCCGCCGGCGGCGATCACGCCGGTCGCGAACGACTGCGGATAGGCGTGGCGGCGCATTTCCGGATAGGCGACGGTGGCGAAAGTCGCGGCGGTGGCGACCGACGAGCCCGAGATCGCGGCAAAGCCCGCACAGGCCGCGATCGTGGCGATACCGAGCCCACCTTTGAAATGACCGACGAACGAATTGGCGGCGCGAAACAGTTCGCGGCTCATGCCCGAATTCGACACGAACGCGCCCATCAACAGAAACATCGGAATGACGCCGAACGTGTAGTCGGTCACCGTGCGCATCGAGGTGAGGCCGACATTCTTCAGCGCCGCGGTGCCGCCGACGATGTAGGCAAAGCCGGAAACGCCGACGAGCCCCATCGCCATGCCGACAGGCACGCGCAGCAGCATCAGCGCGAACAGCGCCACGAAGCCTACAATGGCGATGGTATCTGCGCTCATTCCACCGGCTTGATTTGATATTGCCCGCCGAAAAGCTCGGGATGGAAAATGAGCCGGTAGGTGCGCACCGCGATCAGCAGGACCGCGGATACGTCGCCGAGCCAGGCGACCAGGAAAAACGGCCAGGTCGGCAGACGCAGATCGAACGTCAGCACGTTGTCGCGGCGCGTATCCATGACCTTGTCGAACAGCGTATAGGTCTGCACCGTCACCACGAACAGCAGCACCGAGGTTGCGAACACGTCGATGAAACGCCGCATCCGCTCGCCGACATTGGCGTATACGAGGTCGACCGTGATGTGGCTGCCGCGATACGAGGTCGCGGCGATGCCCCAGAAGATCAGAATGCCGAGCAGCAGCCGGCCGAAATCGTAGGCGTCCGGAATCTGCACACTGAAGAAATAGCGCAACATCACCGAGATGAAGATATCGGCGGCGACGACGCCGGCGAAAAACGCCGCGACCAGCTCGATGCCGTCGATAAAGGCATCCATCGCGCTGCGGCGGCGCGGCGACGGAAGGGGTGCTGCGTCGGAACGAACGGCTTCAGGCATGGCGCTACCCGCATGACCGCGGCGGCGGCAAAGAGTCCGCCGCCGGGCCTACTCTCCTCGCCTGTCAGAAGCCTGCGTTATATTGCTTCAATGACGCCTGGAGCTCGTTCCAGATCGCATCGGGATCGCCGCCCGCCTTTTTCACGTCGTTCGCCCACTTTTGTTTGAGCGGTTCCGCCGACTTTCGCCACTCGGCAAGCTGTTCGTCCGAGATCTTGTAGACCTCGTGACCGGGCTCCGCTTTGAGCTTGGCCAGGCCGCCGTGCTCGAAGTCGACCCACGGATCGGCAAATCGCGCTGCCCACTGGCTGGTGCAGTGCCGGTCGATGATCTGCTTTTGCCTGTCCGACATGGCCGCATAGGTCGCCGGATTCATCAGCCATTGGAACATCACCGAGCCGAGCGGCTCGTCCATGTCGTATTTGGTCACCTTGTCGATGCCGAACAGCACCATCGAGCCCCACGGGAAGGTGATGGCGTCGGCGACGCCCTTGGCGAGAATATCGCGGGCCTCAGGCGCGCTCGACTGCACATTGGTGCCGCCGAGCTGCGTGACCCACGCCGCGATGGTGCCCTGGGCCGGCCGGACCTTCATGCCTTTGATATCGGCCGGCACCACGATTTTCTTTTTGCTCGAATGCCAGGCCACCGGATCGAGCACGAAGGAAAAGCAATAGTGCACGTCTTTCATCTCGCTCGCGGCGTATTTGCGATACCAGGCGTCGATGGCGATGTTGCCGCCCTTGGCGTTGCCGACAATGAACGGCAGTTCGCCCGCGGCAATGATCGGAAAGCGGCCCGGCTGATAGCCGGGATTGACGTAGACGAAGTCGGCAATGCCGTCGCGCGCCATGTCATAATGGTCGAACGCTTTGCCGAGCTGTTGGGCGGGGTAGATTGTGTAGGTGATGGTGCCGTTCGATTCTTTCTTGATGTCGTCGGCCCAATCCTGGATCGCCTTTTGCAGCGGATGGTTCGGCGGCACCCAGTGCGACAGTTTGAGATTGAAAGTCTTTTCCTGCGCCGACGCCGTTCCAATCGCTGGCGCAACTCCTAATGCAAACCCGAGCGCGGCAAGTCCGGCAAGCTTCGCAAGACACATCTGCTGCATAGTCGTCTCCCCCTTCGCGATAATTATTCTGCAGCCATTTAATCGCAGAAACCGCACGCTGTACATCGCGGTCCCATCCCGAAGGACGGATTCGGGGGAAGCAGATCGGACGCCGCGAAAACGTTAATTCATTCCGCACTACCGCCCCAGCAAGGCACTGCCCTGTTTTACTCGGCTCACTTGGCATTGCGCTGCATTGCATGCTATTTTTGTAGGGACGTTGCGTTAAGTCGGCTGAAACGCATTAATTGCATTGTCGTTATACGGACGGTGCGGTCATACCCAGCTTACGACCGGTCTTGAATAATCCCCTGAATTAGAGACCCGCCCGAGGAGGCAGCTCATGGCAAACTTGGTTCTCCCGACCGTCAACAGCGCGGCCGCCGACGCAAACTCAGTTCCGGCTCCCGTAGGGTCGGGCCCAACAAACAGCGCAGTTCCGATGGTCCCTTCCCCTGAAGTATTAGTCGGGGGAAGCACCTCGGCGAGCACGGTTAATGTCAGCAGCGCGGCCGTCGCCGATCCGGCTCCCAGCTTTGCTGCCGCCGATCAGGCTTCCAGCTTTGCTGCCGCGGACGCGGCTCCCGGCGTTGCTGGCGAAATCGGTCTGGCACCACAGCCGATCGCCGGGTGGCAGGCCGCTGACTTCACGGGCATTGGGCAGTCCAATTTGTGGGGGCCGTCCTCCAATGCGGCATGGAGCGCCGCGCTTGGTGTGGGCGAACCAGCCCCGGACTGTAGTGCTGCCGGCAATGTGCCCGGTGTCGACAGCTTCATCGGCGACAGCAGCATGGGCGACACCCTTTGGTACTATGCCAGCGCCGGAGATATTGACGACTCACAGATAGCGAGCGACCAATCGACGACCGGCGCCGATTCCGGCGACCAATCCCCAAGTGCAGCCGGGGGTGTCGTCGCTGGCAACGGTACCGGCGCCGCCGGGTGGTTCACCGCCTAGCCCGCCAGTCTTTCAAGTTGCGCCGATCATGCGGAACGCGGCGCTGACGGCTGTTGGCGACGCCCACGGATACGCCGCGCGCGGCTGCGGCTTAAGCCGCAGAGCCTCCCCTTCCCTCACTCGTGCGATCCATTACAGTGCCGGCCGGCAATCTGGCCGGGAAGGGAAGTTATGTCATGAAGGAAGAAGTCGTCAGCTTTCAATCCGCGGGCTTGCGCCTGCACGGCGTCCTGAGCGTGCCGGACGGCCTGCGCCCCGGCGAGCGGCGCGCGGCGTTTCTGGTGCTGCACGGCTTCGGCTCCAACAGCGCGAGCCCGACCTGCATCACGCCCGCCAAGGTTCTCAACGAGTTCGGCTACGTGACGCTGCGCTTCGACATGCGCGGCTGCGGCAAGAGCGAGGGTGAATTCGGCCGCGTCATCTGCCTCGAGCAGGTCGAGGACACCGGCAACGCGCTTAATTTTCTCGCCCAGCACGGCAACGTCGACCCCGACCGCATCGGCGTGATCGGTTCGAGCTTCGGCGGCGCGGTCGGCGTCTATACCGGCGGCACCAACCCGCGCGTCGCCGCCGTCGTCTCCAACGGCGGTTGGGGCCACGGCGAGCGCAAGTTCCAGGGCCAGCATCGCACGCCGGAAGCGTGGGCTAAATTCACCAAGATGCTGGAAGAGGGCAAGGCGCACCGCACCCGCACCGGCCAATCGCTGATGGTGCCGCGCTATGACATCGTGCCGATCCCCGATCATGTGCGGCAGAATCTGGACAAGCAGGGTGTCGGCATGCTGGCGCCCGGCTCGGTCGAAATGTTTCCAGCCGAGACCGCGCAGAGCATGTTTGATTTCCGCGCCGAGGAGGTCGTCGGCAACATCGCGCCGCGGCCGCTCCTGCTCATCCACGCCGCCAAGGACTCGGTGACGCCGACCGAACAGTCGATCGAAATGTTCAAGCGGGCCGGCCAGCCCGCCGAGCTGCACCTGTTCGCCGGCCTCGATCATTTCCTGTTCGCGGAAAAATCCACCCGCGTCTGGAACATGATGCGGCAATGGCTCGATACATATTTTCCGGCGGGCAAATAAAGTCCGTAGCCTGGATGAGCGAAGCGAAATCCGGGATCCACCTCTCCGTCACGACCTGCATCTCGCTTCGCTCATGCGGGCTTCATTTGTGATCGAGGAATCAATTGAGCGCGGAAAAAATCGTCGTCCCCCACGAAGAACTGCATCGCTACATCCGCGACGTGCTGGTGGCGCTGGGCGCGAAGGAGAGCGACGCGGCTGGCGTCGCCGATGGCCTGGTATGGGCCAACTTGCGGGGCGGCGACGGCCACGGCGTGTCAAGGCTGCCGCGCTATCTGCAAATGATCAAGCAGGGCGAGATCGATACCAAGGCCGCGCCGCGCTTGAGCCACGACCGGCCGGCAACTTTCGTGATCGACTCCAGCCAGGGCTTCGGTCCGGTGGCATGTATGCAGGCCGCCGCGCTCGCAGTGCAACGCGCCAAGGCGATCGGCGTCTGCTATGGCCTCGTGCGCGCAACGACCCATACGGGCGCGATCGGCCGCTATGCCCAATGGATCGCGCAGCAGGATTGCGCCGCGCTTGTACTCGGCGCCGGCGTCGGGCCGATGGCCTTTCACGGCGCGCGCGTGGTCAGCATGGGCACCAATCCGATCGCCATCGCGGTGCCGACCGGCACAGGCGCGCCTATGGTGTTCGACATGGCGACCTCGACGATCTCCAACGGCAAGATCGTGCAGGCGCGCACAACCGGCGCGTCGCTACCGCCCGGTACGGTGCTCACCGCCCAGGGCGAGCCGACCACCGATCCGAACAAAGCTGAAATTCTGCTGCCGCTCGGCGGCGCCAAGGGCTCCGGCCTGAGCCTGATGATCGAGATGCTGGCGAGTGTGCTGGCCGCGGCGCCGATTTACGCGCGCGTTCTTGGCGCCGAAAAGCTCACGCGCAATCAGGCCAATCTTGCCATCCTTGCGCTCGACGTTGGAAGCTTCCGCCCGCTCGGCGATTTTGAGCGCGACGCCGACGACCTCATCGGCATCTTGAAGGCGCTGCCGCGGCAGGCAGGCTTCGACGAAATCACCATGCCGGGCGAACGCTCCGGCCGCACCGAAGCCGCGCGGCGCAAGAACGGCATTCCCATTCCGGCGAAACTCTGGGCCGAACTTGAGAAGATCGCCAAGACTCACGCGGTCAAAATGCCCGCCACGGAGCCAGCACAATGAGACTCATCCGCCGCCTGGCCGCTGTCTGCGCGCTGCTCGCGATCGCATGGGCCACGAGCGCTACGGCCGACCCGATAGACGCCTTCTACAAAGGCAAGACCGTCACGCTTCTGGTCGGCGGCAGCGCCGGCGGCGGTTACGACACGCTGGGCCGCGCGATCGCCCGGTACATCGGCCACCACATTCCCGGCGACCCTTCCGTGGTCGTGCAAGACATGCCGGGTGCCGGCGGCATCGTCGCCATGGATTATCTGTTTCACACCGCCGAGCACGACGGCAGCGTGATCGGGCTGGTCGAGAACGGGCCGCCGCTGGCGCCGTTGTTCGGCGTCAAGCAGGCGCTAGGTTCAACTGGCTGGGCACG
Source organism: uncultured Alphaproteobacteria bacterium (assembly GCA_963729965.1). Lineage (GTDB taxonomy): Bacteria > Pseudomonadota > Alphaproteobacteria > Rhizobiales > Xanthobacteraceae > BOG-931. The sequence goes on along the minus strand of CAVSPX010000013.1, from coordinate 45,300 downwards.
CCGAGCGTCGAGACCGCCGTCGTGCTGGTCTGGCACACCGTGCCGGTGAATTCGCTCGCCGACCTGAAATCGCGCACCACCACGATGGGCGCGTCGGGGACCAATTCAACGCAGGCGTTCTACACGCGCCTGGTCGACGCCGTGCTCGGCACCAAAATGAAGGCCATCAACGGCTACAAGGGCTTGAACGATACGTTCCTGGCGATGGAGCGCGGCGAGATCGACGGCTCGCCGAGCGTGTTCTACAGCGCCATCACCTCGACGCGACCGCACTGGCTGCCCGATCATCTGGCCAAGGCCATCCTGCAATACGGGCCGCAGCCGGTGAAGGATCTGGCCGGGGTGCCTTTTCTCTCCGATCTGATTACCGCACCGGACGACAAGCTCTTGCTGCGGGCGGCGTTTGCGCCACTGGCGCTCGGGCGTCCGCTGGTGATGCCGCCCGGCGTGCCGGCCGAGCGTGTCGCGGCGATGCGGCGCGCGCTCGCCGACACGTTTGCGGATCCTGAATTTCTGGCCGACGCGAAAAAGATCAAACTCGTGGTCAACGCGCCGCAGACCGGTGAGCAGCTTCAGGGCGTCATCGACCACGCCTATGCGACTCCGCCGCGTGTCGTCGATCGGCTGCGCGCGCTTAATGAGGGTGCGGAGCGCTGATCAGCAGCAGGCGCCATCGAGCGGATCGGCGGCGTAGAGAGCGTCCTTGAGCCATGCCGGCGGCAGGTCGTCGAAGACGACTTCGGCAATCGGCTTGAATACCTTGAACCAGTGCCGTTCGCCAGCAGCACTCCAAAATGTGACGACGGTTTCGAGTGGCGGACAGCCCGGCCGCGTGCAGGCGACCTCGGCGACCAGCACAGTGTCATGGTCGGCTAGCGCAAGCGACTCGCGCGTCCAACCTTTCACGCGCTGCAGCGCACGGACATGCGCGGCATCCTCCCGGAACGCGCCGAACCGCAGCGGCGCCGCTCCCGGCTTTGGCCTCGCCCCATCGTCCTTGGCAACGTTCATGTCACTCATCCAACTTGCACAGTTTAGTCGCGCGCCGAAATCGAAACATCGCATTGGTTCCACGGTGCAACCGCTAACCGCACCGCAGGGAAGCCGAGGCGCTCGCCGACTGATTGCGGCCGCCGCGGTCACACGCCGAGATACCGATTCATCACCTCTTGGGACCCCTGCAGGTCGTCGGCGGTGCCTTCAAAGACCACGTGACCATTGTTAAGCACATAGACGCGGCTCGCCAAGCTCAGCGCCGCGCGAACGTTCTGCTCAACGATGACGATGGTCTGGCCCTGGGCCACGAGCTCTCGGCATACTTCGAGCAGATTCTGCACGATGATGACGGCAAGGCCCTCGAACGGTTCGTCAAGCAGGATAAGGCGCGGACGGCGGATCAGCGCGCGCGCGATTGCCAGCATCTGCTGCTCACCGCCCGAGAGGGTGCGCCCGTAGCTGCCGCGCCGCTCCTTCAGTCGCGGAAAAATTGCAAATATATCGCTTAGTCCCAAAGGACTGGCGGCCGAGAATGCGGCCAGATCCAGATTCTCCTCGACCGTCAGCCCACCGAAAATGCGCCGCTCCTCGGGAACGAGTTGCAGACCGCGGGCGGCTATAGTGTGGCTTGGCAATAGCTCGATCGGCTCGCCGCCAAAGCGGATCGTCCCCGAGCGCGGGTGCAGAACGCCCGCGAGTGTTTTGAGCGTGGTGGTCTTGCCGGCGCCATTGCGGCCCAGAAGCGCAACCACTTCGCGTTCGCGCACCGTCATCGAAACGTCGAACAGCACGTGGGAGTCGCCGTAATAGCTGTTGATCCGATCCACCTCGATCATGGCCGCGGCGACATTCGCTCCGGCCGCCGCATCGCTCGCAACATCGCTCATGGCGCCATTCCGCCCAGATAGGCTTCCCTCACCCGAGGGTTGTTGGAAATTTCTTTCGGCGTGCCCTCGGCCAGCTTGCTGCCCTCGTGCAATACGGTGATCCGTTCGGCGAGTTCGAACACCGCATCCATGTCGTGCTCGACCAGAAGGATGGTGCGGCCCTTGCGCAGGCTGCGGATCAGCTTCTTGATGTCCTCGCGTTCCGAAGGGCTCAAACCGGCGAGCGGCTCATCGAGCAGCAGCACCGATGGCCGCGACGCCAGCGCCAGGCCGAGTTCAAGCCGCCGCTTTTCTCCGTAGGGCAGCGTGTTGACGACGGTGTCGGCGCAATCGGACAAGCCGAGTTCTTCGGCCAGCGCGCGGACCAGCATTTCGACCTTGGCGAAACCCTCAGCGGAACGAAAGACATCGAGCCGCAGCCGGCCGCGTTCACGCGCCAGCGCGCCGAGCCGCAGATTGGCGCGCACGGTGAGCTGCGGAAAGAGTTGATTGATCTGGTAGCTCTTGGACAAGCCGTACTGATAGGCCGCGGTCACATCAGCAGACGTGATATCGACACCGTGCAGCAGGATGCGACCTGAATCGACGGACTCCTCGCGTTTGAGCAGCCGCAGGAACGTACTCTTGCCGGCGCCGTTCGGGCCGATAATGGCGTGCAGCGAGCCGTCCGGCAGCGCCAGCGACACGCCGTCGACGGCTTGAATGCCGCCGTAGGCCTTGCTGACGTCCTTCGCTTGCAGCGCGTATCCAGTGGCCGGGATCCCCGCCGTGCGCGCAATCGGCAGCGACGCGAGCACGCTCTCCCGAGCAGCCGGATTGTCCGGCGCCGCAACGGCGGCGTAGCCACGGGACGACCGCCATAGCCGCGACGCCAGTCGCCCGATCGTTCCAACAATGCCGCTTGGCATGAACGAGACCAAGATCACGAACACCGCGCCGAGAATGAACTCCCAGAGGCTGCCGATCGCCGGTACCTGCTGCAGCAGGTCGCGCAACGACAGCCACACCGCCGCGCCGACGGCCGGGCCGATCAACGTGCCGGCGCCGCCCATCACCGTTTGGATGACGAGTTGGCCGGATGTATCGAGCGCGAACGCATCCGGAGGCATATAGCTTTGGAAGATGCCGAGGAGCGCGCCGCCACAGCCGGCAAAAACGGCGGCAAGCACGAAGACCGCAAGCTTGTAGCCTGCCACGTCGTGACCGAGCGCGCCGGTACGCTCCGGATTCTGCTTGATGCCGGTCAGGACCAGCCCGACGGGAGACAGTACAATGTAGCGTGCGAAAACAAAGCCGACGAAAAACAATCCGGCGACCAGCTGATAGCTCGGCCACGACCCGGAGAAGGCATAATTCAAGCCGCCGATGTGGATCACCGGCGCCGGCACCCCGGGCAGACCGTTCTCGCCCCCGGTCCAGTTCGACAGCGGCGAGTTTTCTAGGAAATAAGACAGTTCGCCGAAGGCGAGCGTGATCATGGCGAAGTAGATGCCGACGCGGCGCAGCGCGAGGAAGCCGACGATCACGCTGAATGCCGTGGCCGCGACAATGCCCGCCGCCATCGCGAGCCAGACGCTGCTGAGGGTGCCGCTGGTCAAGAGATAAGCGGTGACGAAACCGCCGGCGCCGTAGAATGCCGCTTGGCCGAACGACAGCAGCCCGGTGCGGCCGAACAAGAGATCGAAGCCCAGCCCGAAGATTCCCCAAATCAGGATGCGGGTGAACAGGTCGACCGAGCCGAGCCAGGCGTCGAAGGCAAACGGCAGCGCCACGAGGGCCGCGATCAACGCGAATTCGGGCAGCCACCGTTTTGCCAGGCGCCCGCCCCGCCCGGTCATCAAGCCCGCCCCATCGTGCCGAACAGACCGCGCGGCCGAATCAGCAGGACCAGAGTCATCGCCGCGTAGATTGCGGCCTGCGCATAGGCCGGATTGAACAAGGTGGTGAGGCTGAGAATCTCGCCGACGACGATGCCGCCGACCACCGCACCGGGAAACGAACCGAGCCCGCCGATGACCACGACGACAAAGCACTCGACCAGGAATGGCTCGCCCATGTTCGGAATGACTGCGGCGAGCGGCGCATAGATCACCCCGGCAATGCCGGCCGCCATCGCACCGATGCTGAACACGATCATGAACATGCGCCGCACATGGGTGCCAAGCAGTTCGACCATCAGCGGATCCTCGATGCCGGCGCGCACCACCAGCCCGATCCGCGTGCGATAGAGGAGCAGATAAAAGCCGAGCAGCAGCACTGCGACGATGCCGATGACCTCGACGCGATAGAGCGGATAGATGAACAGTCCCAGATTGACGATGCCTTGCCCCCAGCTCGGCAGCGGAACCGGCTGGCTCAGGCCGCCGAACACGTAGCGGACTGCTTCCACCAGCATGATGCCGAGCCCGAACGTGACCAGGATCTGATCTTCCTTGGGCCGGGCGTAATAGAAGCGGATCAGGCCGCGTTCGGTTGCAAGGCCGACCAGGAACAGTACGAGCGCGCCCGCCGCGAGCGCCATCGCGAAAGAATCGACATGGCCGAGCACTACGAAAGCCGCATAGGCGCCGAGCATGAACATGGCGCCGTGGGCGAAATTAAGCACGCCGAGCGTCCCGAGAATGATCGAGAGGCCGCTGGCGATCAGGGCGAGCAGGCTGCCCAGCGCGATGCCGTTGAAGGCCTGCGACAGGAATTGGGAAACGGTAGGCATGGATAGAGCTTATATCATCCGGCTCGGCCAGCCGGGGTTTTGTTAGAAATAGGACGGCCCCGCAAGGATCGGGGCCGTCCACTCACCACGCGCGGGCCGATCGATCAGCTCTGGATGGGCTGCATCTTACAGCCGGTCTGATCGAGCGGCGGCAGGACCTGATCGCCCGGCACCAGTTCGATGACGCGATAAAAGTCCTCAGACCCTTTCATCTCGTCGGGTTTCTTGCCGACCATGACCGGTACCGGCCGGACCATCTGGTGATCGCCGGCGCGATAATAGACTTCGCCATAGATCGAGTTCACCTTCTGCCCGCTCTCCAGCGCCTTGATCACCTCGACCGGATAGAAGGTGCCGGCGCGCTCGACGGCATCGGCCCATACCAGCATCTGCACATAGACTTCGCTCGCGCCCCAGCGCGGCTTATACTTGTTCTTCTTCTCGAATTCTTCGACGAACAGCTTGGCGAGCGGATAGTTATCCTCCTCGGCCCACCACCAGGCCTGGGTGCCGTAGGTGCCGCCCATGATCTTTGCGCCCAATTCCTTGGCCTGAAACTGGGAAATATTGGGCACGACATATTTCATCTTCGACAACATGCCGAACTGTTCGGCCTGCTTGGTCGAGGACACCGCATCGGCCCCGAAGGCGATGTTGACGAAGACATCGGCGCCGCTGTTGGCGATGTTAAGCAGGTAGGACGAGAAATCGGTGGTGCCGAGCGGCGCCAGCTGATTAGTAGCGACCGTCCAGCCTTCCTTGCCGGTGAACTCCTTCATCGAGTTCGAGCACGCTGTGGCCGTAAGTGTAGTCCGGCGTGAGGTATCCGACCTTCTTGTTTTTGCCGAGCTCCTTGGCCAAGACCGGCGCCAGCGCCTTGCACGCCATGTAGGCCGAGGGCTGCGAGCGAAAGCCGTAGCGCTGGCAATCCTTTCCGGTCGTGTCATTGGAGCCTGAATTGCCGACCATGAAAACGACGTGCTCGCGCTGGCCAAGCTTCTCGAGCGCGATCGAGACCGCGCTGTTGACGCCGCCGGTCAGCATGATGGCCTTGTTGTCGCGAATATAGCGGGTGGCGGCCTCGACTGCCGGATCCGGCTTGGTCTGGCTGTCGGCGACCTGATATTCGATTTTTTTGCCAAGCACGCCGTTACCCTTTTTCAGGGTCGGAATAGCGGCGGTGATGGGATTGCCGTTATTGAGGTGTTCGACCGCCATTTCGAAACCGAGCTGCATGTCCTTGCCGGACGACGAATAAGGGCCGGTGAGCGGCGTTATCAGTCCGATGAAAATGCTGTTGCCGCTCGATCCGGCGGGGAACGTGCCTAAGGCCGGATAGCTTTTCTGCGCCAGCACCGGGATCGTCGCACCGCCCAACAATACGCCGGACGTGGTTGCACCGATACCGGCCTTCATCAGGCCGCGCCGCGAAAGCCTAATTGTATTGGCCGAGAGCGATTTTTTGGTCATGGCATTTCCTCCTGGGGCATGTCATCCCGAGCGGGGCACTTGGTGAAACTCGGAAGGCTTCTTTGCGAACGATTATGCCTCCGCCGCGAAGCGCGGAGCCAGCACGCAGGCTTCTGATAAATGCGGCGCGATGTCACACTTTCGCTGAAGAAAAGGGCGTTCCCCCGCCGCTACGACGCGCTCCGGCGCGCGGCTGGAGCAGGCCAGCCGACGGAATTTACGCTATCGGATGTTTAATTCGGAAACGCCACCACCAGATGCGCGCGGTGCGATTCCGGCAACAATTCCCCCTCCGGCTTTACGGTGACAAAATACGTGCCTGCGGTACGAATGAGTTCCGGCGCGATCGTCGCCTCGACCTCCGTCTTGTTGACGTAGCGGGTCGGCAGCGGCGTGCCGTTGAGCAGCACGCGGTGGAACGGCCACATGCCGGCGCCGCGCACTTTGAGCAATGTCGGGCCTGAGCCGGCGACGACATAGAGCGGCGAAATGTCGAGATCGAGCGGCAGCGTCTGATAGGCGTAAAAAGCCGGGATCGGATTCTTGTACCTGGAAAAGCCGATATCGACTTTCTTGCCGTCCATGATGACCATCTTGACGTTCTGCGTCATCCAGATGTCCTTGAGCGGATCGCCGTCGATGATGGCGAGATCGGCGACCTTGCCAGGCTCGACGCTGCCGTAATCCTTGTCCTTCATGAAGGTCTTGGCCACGTTGAGCGTGGCAGCCTGGATCGCCGTCATCGGCGGCACGCCGGCCTCGACATCCATCACCAGCGCCTCGTGCAGCAGCATCGCCGCCATGCCGCGCGGCGGATCGGAGCCCTCTTTGAGGATGCCGCCCGCGGCGGTGAAGCGGCGGATAAATTCGTTCGCCTTTTCATAGAAGATTTTGGTTCGATCGAGTTGCTCGGGCGTGTAGCGCTTATAAAGCTTGTCGTAAGCCACGTCGGCGATCATGCGCACCGCAGCCGGCAGATCGGCGTCAGGATTGTCGAGAATTTGCCGCTCGCGCTCGCGAAAACGCGGCGCACTCGGCGACAACGGCCGCAGCCACTTGGCGATGGTCGGCGTCCAGGCGACGCCGTGCTTCACCATGGTCTCGATCACCTCGTCGAAATTTTCCGGCTCGTAATACGAACCGGCCAGTTCCTGCTCGATGTTGCCGGCGAGCCGCTGCTTGGCCAATTGCCGCCGCCGTTTTACGTCGAGAATCGAGCTATAGCCGACCGACCAGATGTGTTCGATGCTGTCGACGCCGGCCTTGGCCGACTCGATCACGTCCCAGCTGTGCGCGGTGACCGCCAGCCCGACCTTATGCGCCTCGTCGCAGGCGGCGTGAACGAGGTCATACGAAATGAATTCGTTGAGCTTGATCAGGTCGTAGCCCTGTTCCTTCTTATCGCGAATGGCCTTGCGGGCCTCCTCCGGCGTCTCGACCGTGATATTGCCGCGCACCGCGCGCGAATCCGGAGCGTCGGTTTCGGTGCGAACGCCGCCGATCGCCTGCCCCGACGTCCATATGCGCGGACCCTTGATGTTGCCGGACTCGGTGCCGCGCTTCTGCGCCAAGGTCCACGGGCCGTCCTGAAAAATCTCGATAGTAACGGCGCTGGTAATGCCGAGATGCAGATAAAGCTCGCCGTGGAAATCCTCCAAATGCGCGTGGCCGTCGATGAAGCCCGGCAGCACGGTTTTCCCCGCCACGTCGATCAGTTCGGCGCCCGGTGGAATGGCCACTTCGCCCTCGCGGCCGACCGCCGCGAACCTTCCGTCGCGTATGACGATCACCGCATTATCGACCGGCGGCTTTCCCGTGCCATCAATCAGCCTGCCGCCCCGCACCACCAGCGCATTCCCGGACATAATTCGCCAAATCTCCTACCGTCGGTCAGGATATCGATCCCGGCGATGAGTTATCGAACGACTATTGCGATGCAGGCAAGCGGCCTGAACGGAGTAGCGCGCCGCAGCCGAGAAAATCTATCTCCCGCGACGCGCCGTGAGCAGCGTCGATGCCTTGCTCACGTATAATCGGGGAACAGCGGCACATAGTGGTAGCCACCGCCCGCGGCTCGGGTCGCGTGGCCGAGAGCCGGAAACGGCAAATGGCCGCCGGTAAACAACAATCGGTCGGTCGCCGCCATGTCGAGGACCTTCTTGCGGTTGTCCAGTGCCAGCGGCGGATCGGTATCGAACGCCACGGAGCGTTCCGGATCGGCAAACTGCAAGGTCGCACAATGGATGATGTCGCCGAAAATCAGCAGATCCTCGCCATCCGACGAAACACGCACCATGGTGTGGCCCGGCGTGTGGCCCGGCAGCGCCGCCGCGGTGACGCCCGGCACGAACTGCGTGCCGTCCTTGCACATCTGCACCCTGCCGGCGTCCGCATACGGTTTGATCGAGCTTCTTGCCATGTCGAAGAACACGCGGAATTGCTCCGGCGTCTTGCCGCGCATTTCATCCGACATCCAGAATGCGTACTCGTCGCCATGAACATGCACCGTCGCATTCGGGAACAGCGTTCGCCCATCGGCCGCGATCAGCCCCGGAATGTGATCGGGGTGCATGTGCGTAATGATGACGGCATCGACCGCGGCCGGGTCGACACCGGCGGCGGCCAGATTTTTCGGCAGGCGTCCCACGGTCGGAGCGAAGGAAGCCCCGCCTCCCGTGTCGACGAGAAACAGCTTGTTGCCGGTGTTGATGAGCCAGACGTTGAGCGGCGTCGGAATGGCGTTTTTGTCGGGCACATGCCCGTCCTTGAGCAACTTCTCGGCGCCAGCCGGGTCTCCGGCGAAAAGCCCGGCCTCAAGGGTGAGTTTGCCGTCGCTCAGCACGGTGATTTCAAACGAGCCGAGCTTGTGACGGTAGAAGCCTGGTGCCTGCGTGCCTGCGAACGGCGTAGCCATGCAATCCTCCCACTGCGATCCGGCGCGCTCCCACTCGGGTACAACATTGGGAGCTTCGCGGCAGCCAGATCATTCGACGCGGAGCTTAGTCTTACTGCGTCACAACTTTTGACGTCTACCTTGTGCTGAGATTTGCCCGACGCAGCAAGGACATCGTGACAGCGTTGCGACGAGAGCGACGATCAATCTCCGTCGGATAGTTGCGATGGAATTCGGAACGTGGCGCTCAGGCCGCAATGGCGGACCCTCTGGGCCGATAAGTTTCGGGAATTGTAATTTCCGTGAACAACCGGGGGGAACGAGTTCCTGAGGGGGGAATCGTCTCCCGCTCGGAGATCAGGAATCCATAGGCCGCGATGCATAGCGTTGCGTGATGATGGAAGCCGCGCCATCCGCGCCCTTCGAAGTGGCCGAGGCCAACCTCCTGTTTGAGTTCCTGGTAATCGCGTTCGATGCGCCAGCGCAGTTTGGCGGTATCGACGAGTTGAGCGAACGCGATGTTCGCCGGAAGCGTTGAGAACCAATATTTTGTCGGCGCATCTTCGCCGTCTGGCCACTCGATCAGCAGCCACTCGTCTGGTCGACTTTCAGCCAGCCAATAATCTCGATGCGCGGCACGAACGCGCACACGGGCAAAGCGTGAGGATAACGGCTCTGCCGAGGCTTCCCGCCACGTGATCTTGCACCAAGCCTCTGACGGCAGGGCAAACGCAAGCTTCTTGACCGATATCGGTCGGTGCTTGCCGTCACGCCGCAACAGCTTTGGACGTCGCCCGTGGCCCGACCATTTCTTTGGTGGCCACGGCCCAGTGCCCGGCCCCCATACCGATGTTTGTGGCATGATGCCGGCTACATAGCTCAATCCGAGCGCTGTGATGTTGGCACGCAAATCGGTGTCCGCGCCATAGCCGGCATCCATCAGCACCACACCGCGCGGTAGGGCAGCCGCGCAGGCCCATCGCAATTGATCGAGCGCGATTGCCGGCTTGGTTTTGAAGGTAACTTCCTTGGGTACACCCGCTTTGCGCCGACGTGGACGGTCCGTCGCCCATTCCTTCGGCAGATAGAGGCGATAGGCTGCTGGCAAGCTCGCATGATGATTGGCAATCGAAAGCGTTACTGCGATCTGACAATTGTCTTGCTTGCCAAGCTCACCGCAATATTGACGCCCGACCCCAACCGAATGCCGTCCCTTCTTGGGAAAGCCCGTGTCATCAATGATCCAGGCTTCGATCGGCCCGTGGCGTTCCATCTCCGGCAGCACCATTTCGCGCACCTTGGCCAAAACCTTCTCGTCGGACCAGTTGCCTTCACCAACAAAATGCAACAGCGACTGATGTTGGGCCGCGGTCCGTTCAGGCGCCGTAATCGCGGCCATCGGCTCGACGCTCTTGCGCTCGCAAGGCATCATCAGCCCTACGCAATAATCCCGAAGCGGTTTGGCTCGGTCCGCGTGTCCAATCGCGCTCGTCAGACCATCGATATACCCCGAAAACCGCGATGCAGCTTCACCTGATTTTGGCAGATCCATCTCAGCCCCTCCACATGCTGAAAAGTGAACCTTGCCAAATACATGAGTCTCATCGGAAAAAGATGCGACCTACTGACTCAGTAAGATTAGAGCATTTTCCGGAAAAGTGGACGCCGGTTTTCCAAAGAAAATGCGACCAAATCTATAAAACTAGAGCGCTCCGCGATTCAACGTAATCGGGAAGCGCTCTAGACAATCGCAGCACGCACACAAAACCGAAAAACAAGGGCTCGCATCCGCATGCCAACTCGCGACATTGCTACGGCCGACGCCGCGCGTTCGGGCAATAGGATGGCGAACGGCAGCGGCCGTCTCTGTCGATTCGACCGGGCGACCCTTTAGTTCCCGAAGTTATGCCTTTCCGACCGGCACCGTACGCAGCGAACTGGTACGCCAATTCGGTGCCGGCGGTTATGTCGGGCGCGCCAGCGGGCGCGGGTTCGATGCGCGCAAGGCGCCAGGCTATGCCCCTTACGAGCAGCTTCAGTTCGAGATTCCGCTGCTGACCGAGGGCGACGTGAACGCGCGCGTCTGGATCCGTATTCGCGAAGTGGAGCAGAGTCTTTCGCTGATCGATCAGATACTGCAGCGTCTGCCGGATGGTCCAATCGCTTCGCCCGTCGTGTCTCGGGCGGAAGTCTCCGAAGGCTGCGCGCTCGTCGAAGGATTCCGGGGCGATATTCTCGCCTGGGTGCAACTCGACAGCGACCGCATCGCTCGCTGTCATCTGCGCGATCCGTCCTGGTTCCAGTGGCCGCTGCTGGAGGCTGCGATCGAGGGCAACATCGTCGCCGACTTTCCGCTCTGCAACAAATCGTTCAACTGCTCGTATTCCGGGCACGATCTGTAGGACCGGCCGATGCGCAGAACGCTATTTGAAAGTATCGCTCGCGGTCCCCTGACCGAGCCGGCGCCGCGCGCAGACGATGCGGCGCTCGCCGAACTGGCGTCGAATGTCGACCGCGCCGCGCGCCGCCGGCTTGGCCGAAGTCTGGCGATCCGCGAGGTCGATGCCGGATCCTGCAACGGCTGCGAACTGGAGATTCACGCGCTCGGCAACGCGTTCTATGACCTCGAGCGCTTCGGCCTGCATTTTGTTGCCTCACCCCGACACGCCGACGTGCTCATGGTGACCGGCCCAGCGACCAAGAACATGCGCGAGGCGCTGCAGCGTACCTACAACGCGACGCCCGACCCGAAATGGGTCGTTGCCGTCGGGGACTGCGCGGCGAACGGCGGCATCTTCGCCGATTCTTATGCTGTTGTTGGCGGCATCCACAACGTCGTGCCGGTCGATCTCCACATTGGCGGCTGTCCGCCGCGGCCCGCGCAATTGCTTGCCGGATTGCTGGCGCTGCTCGAACGCTGAATGCTGCGTTGCGTTACGCTTCGGCAAGCCGCAGCCCGATCAGCCGGTCGAGCGCGGCCTGATCGGCGAGCAGTGCCGCCGACGGGCCTGAATGAACGATGCGGCCGCGCTCGATGACCAGCGCGTTTTCGGTAAGCGACAACGCGATGTCCGCATGCTGCTCGACCAGGATGAAGGCGTTGCTGCCTTCGCTCGTCATGCGGCGGATGGCGGCAGCCAACTCCTCAACGATGATCGGCGCAAGGCCTTCGAGCGGCTCATCGAGCAACAGCAGCGCCGGATTGGTCATCAGCGCGCGCGCTATCGCCAGCATCTGCTGCTCACCGCCCGACAGCTGATTGCCGAAATTGCGCCGCCGCTCGGCGAGCCGCGGGAACAGGCCATAGACCGACTTAAGCTCCCAGCGGCCGGGGCGCGCGGCGACCGTGAGGTTCTCTTCGACCGTCAGCGCGGAGAAAATCTCGCGCTCCTGCGCCACCCAGCCAATGCCGCCGCGGGCGCGGCGGTGCGGCGGCTCTCCGGTGATGTCTCCGCCGCGCCACAGAATGCGGCCACGCGCGATCTGCGTCATGCCCATGATGGTCAGGATCAGCGTCGATTTGCCGACGCCGTTGCGGCCGAGCAGGGCGAGGCTGCCGCGCTCCGGCAGATCGAAGGTCACGCCGTCGAGCACGATGCCGGTGCCGTAGCCGGCACGCACGCCGTCAAACGCGAGCAGGGAGCTAGCCATGGGCCGGCACCCGGTGCGCTTCGCCAAGATAGACCGCACGCACGCGCGGATCGGCGGCGATTTCGGCCGGCGTGCCCTCAAGCAGCACGCTGCCGCCGACCAGCACGATGATGCGCGAGGCGAAACGGAACACCAGCTCCATGTCGTGCTCGATGAACAGCACCGTGATGTCGCTCGACAGGCCGGCGATCGCTTCGAACAACTCCCTGCTCTCCTCGCGCGGGACGCCGGCGGCCGGCTCGTCGAGCAAGAGCACCTTGGGCTTGGTCGCCAGCGCCAGCGCGATTTCAAGAAGGCGCTGCTGACCGTAGGCCAATTCGCGCGTCGGCCGATGACAGACCGGCCCGAGCGTCAGCCGGGCCAGTATGCCGTACGCCTCCTCGACCTCGTCGCGATACGCAGTGAGCGGCCGCCACCACGTTCGGGCCACGCGGCGGCGTTCACACACCGCGAGAGTCACGGATTCGAGCGGGGTGAGGTGCGGAAACAACGAGTTGATCTGATAGGTGCGAACGAGCCCGCGCCGCACGCGTTCCTCCGGAGGCAACGCGGTGATATCCTCATCGCCGAGAAAAATGCGCCCCGAGTCCGGTCGCAGCATGCCGGTCATCAGATTGATCAGCGTGGTCTTGCCGGCGCCGTTCGGCCCGATCAACGCGTAGCGCACGCCCAGCGGCAAATCGATCCTGACGTCGGCGGCGACAACGAGCGAGCCGAAACTCTTGTTGACGTCGCGGGTGGAAAGGGCGCTGCCGCTCACGGGCGGACCTTCAGGCGACGCGCCAAAAGTTCCAGCCCGCCGAGGATGCCGTCGGGCAGGAACATGACGATGGCGATCAAAAGCAGGCCGATCCAGAAATACCAGTATTGCGGGTTCAGTCCCGAAAACTGGTCGCGCGCCACCATATAGACCGCGGCGCCGATCAAGCCGCCGTAAAGCCGGCCGGTGCCGCCGATGATGAGCATGACCAGCACGTCGGCGGAGCGCTGAAAGCCGAGTGCCTCGAGTGAAACCGTTTCGGTGGTCTGCGTCAGCATGGCGCCGGCTACACCGGCAATGATGGCGGCGATCGTGTAGATGGTGCGTATGTGAGAAAAGATCGGCGCGCCGATGGCCGGCATGCGCACGCTATTTTCGCGAATGCCGCGCAGCGCCAATCCGAACGGTGAATGGATGATGCGCCGTGCCACCAGAAAAATGATAAACAGCATGGCCAGAGCGTAGGCGTAGGCCGTGTAGCCGTAGAGATCGAATTCGAAGGTGCCCAGCAGCTTCCAGGTATTGACGCCCTGCAGACCGTTGAAGCCGCCGGTGAGCCAATTCGCGTCGTTCGCGGCCTCCTGCAGCAGCAGACAGAAGCCCAGCGTGATCATGAGCAGCGCGAGGTGGCGAAAGCGAGCAATGACGAAGCTGCTGACATAGCCGACGATGCCAGCGGCAACGCCCGCGGCCACAAGGCCGGTCAGCGGCTCGCCCCAACCCCATACCGATATCAGGCCGGCCGTATAGGCGCCGACGCCGAAATACGCGGCATGGCCGAGCGAGACGATTCCCGAGAAGCCGAGGATCAGATCGAGCGATAGCGCAAACAGCGCCGTAATCGCCACTTGGCTCGCCAGCAACAGATAATCCGGCGCGAGCACGAACGGCAGCAGCGTCGCGAGCCAGAACGCGATCTCGCTCCAGCGCCAGCGCGCCTGGGCGTGGAGAAACTCGTGCGGTGCGACCGTCGCGGCAGGAGCGGCGGCTGCGAGCGTCTCGCTGGTCACGGCCTAGCGCCTCCCGAACAGGCCGGTCGGCCGCCACATGATCATCACCACCATCACCAGATAGATCAGGACCGAACCCAGCGCCGGAACGTAATATTTCCCGGCCATGTCGGCCACGCCGAGCAGCATGGCGGCGACGAACGATCCGGCGATCGAACCCAGCCCGCCGACCGCCACGACGATCAGAACGTAGATCAAATAGGTCAGCGCGAATGACGGGTCGAGGCCCAGCATGGGAAGGGCGAGCGCACCACCGAGCCCCGCTAGTCCGCCGCCGAGCGCAAAGGTGAAGGCGAACAGCCGGTCGACGTCGATGCCGAGGCCGCGCGCCATGCGCTGATTGTTCACCGCGGCGCGGACTTGTGCGCCGAACCGGGTCGACTCCAACGTCACCATGAGGAGCGCCGTGATCAGCGCCGCCACGACGATGAGAAACAGCCGATAGACGGCGATATCGACTCCCACGACGTTGAACGAGCCTTGCAGATAGGACGGCAACTGCATCGGCTGCTGGTCGGTGCCGTAAATATAGGCCGCAGTGGCTATCGAGACGAAGACGATGCCGATAGTGAGCAGGCACTGATTGAGTTCATTGGATCTGTAGAATCGCCGAAAGAAGATGCGCTCAAGCACCACGCTGGCCGCCGCACCGCCGACGAAGGCGGCCGGCAGTGTGACAAGGAACGGCCAGCCGGCCGCATTCATCAGCGTGACGGTGACGTAACCGCCGAGCATGGCGAAGCTGCAATGCGCCAGGTTGACGAAATTCATCATCCCGAGCGTCACCGACAGCCCGACCGACATCAGGAACAGCAGCATCCCGTAGGCGATGCCGTCGAACAACACGCCCAAAGCGGGGAGCATGAGGCTTGCCTACGGGTAACCGGTCATTCGTTCCGGGCCGCTCACTTCTTTGCGCCGTGCACCGGATCCTTGACGTTCGGCACAGCATCAATTTCGACATTGAGCAGCTGGTCGCCGACCCTCTCGACGCGCCGGATATACACCGTCTGCACGATGTCGCGCGTCTGCGGATCGATCATGATCGGACCGCGCGGGCTCTCCCAGCTCATGCCTTTCGCGGCCGCAATGAGCGAGTCGCCGTCGGCCTTGCCGCCAGTCTTGGCCAGCGCGGCATAGATCAGATGGGCGCCGTCATATCCGCCGATCGAGAAGAAATCGGGATTGCGGTGGAATTCGCCGTTATAGGCTTTGACGAAGTCCTTGTTCATCGGCGACTGGTGATTGAAGTCGTAGTCGGACACCGAGATGATGCCGATCGCGATGTCGCCCATGCTCTTGAGCGCCGTCTCGGAGGCGAGCGCATCCTGGCCCAAAATCTTGGTCTTCTTGGTGTCGATGCCACGCTCGGCCAGTGCCTTGCCGACCGCGGCCGGCTGCGCGCCGCCGGGAATCCAGATGTAGATCGCGTCCGGATTCTTGTCCTTGGCGGCCTGAATGAAAGAAGAGAAATCCGGGTTCGCCACCGGGAAGCGGACCGAGCCCACGACCTGGCCGCCGTTGTCCTTAAAACCCTTCTGGAACCAGGTCTCGGCGTCGATGCCCGGGCCGTAATCGGACACCATGGTGTAAACCGTCTTGATGCCGTTTTTGGCGGCCCATTGACCCAGCGTGTAATTCAACTGCGGAGTTGTCGACGAGGTTCGCGCGATGTAAGGCGACTTCTCGGTGATGATCGAAGTCGCCGCATTCATCACCACCATGAATTTCTTGGCTTGCTTGGAGACATCGGCCGCCGCGAGCGCGTTCGGCGTCAGCGAGAAGGCGGCCAGAATGTCGGCATGATCGCGGATGATCGCCTCTTGTGACAGGCGTTTGGCGGTGTCAGGGGCGATTCCGCCGGTATCCTTGCGAATGAGTTCGATCTTCTTGCCGGCGACCGTGTCGCCATGCTGCTTCATCCAGAGCGTAACGCCGTGGTCGATCTGCGCTCCGGTGTCGGCGAACTGCCCGGAATACTCGTTAATCATTCCGATCCTGACCGAGCCTTGGGCGCTGGCCGATCCGGCGCCGGTAACCGCCAGCGCCAAGCCGGCCAATCCGCACAACAACTTTTGCATCGCTCCCTCCCGATTTTCGGAATGTTCGATCCGTTTTCGAGCGCCTATCCTCGTTCAGGTCGCGCCGAAGTGCAACGTGCCAAAGCGGCGCAAAGCGGCACATACGACAGCTTGGGACGCCGCCCGCCGGCGGTTAACCTTGCGTGCTGCGGGGATCGCCTGTTCAATGGGCGGCAATCCACAAAGGGAGAAAACCATGCCTGCGGGCAAGAAATACGAAGCGATCCACGTCGAGAACGAAGGCGGCATAAGTTGGCTCATGATCAACCGGCCCGATAAGCGCAATGCCATGAGTCCGCAGGTCCACCTCGAAATGGACGAGGTGCTCGACGAACTGGCGGTCGATCCGGAAACCGAGGTTCTGGTGCTGACCGGCGCGGGCAACCAGGCGTTTTCGGCCGGCCAGGACATCAAGCTTTATTTCCGCGCCAATGCGGCCAATGCGGCGGCGCGGCACAAGCTGCGGCGGGCTTCCAACAACTGGCGCTGGCAGAAACTCTCGACTTTCCCGAAACCGACCATCGCCATGGTCAACGGCTACTGCTTCGGCGGCGCCTTCACACAGGTGTCGGCTTGCGACATCGCGCTCGCCGCCGACGACGCCATGTTCGGTCTCTCGGAGGTCAATTGGGGCATCCTGCCCGGCGGCATCGTCTCCTGGAATGTGGCGCAAACGATGAACTATCGCGATGCGCTCTACTACGCCATGACCGGTGACTCGTTCGACGGCAAGCAGGCCAAGGCCATGGGCTTCGTGAATTTCTCTTACCCGAAGGAACGGCTGCGCGAGGAAACCATCAGGCTTGCCAAGAAGCTGATGGAGAAAAGTCCGGCGGCATTGCGCTACACCAAAGAAGCGATCCGCGCCGTGCGCTTCATGAACGAACCGCAGGCCGCGGATTATCTCAACGCCAAGAGCGACGCGCTGCGCTACAACGACAAAGAGAACAGCCGCGAAGAAGGCATGAAGCAGTTTCTCGACGAAAAGAGCTACCGCCCCGGCTACAGCCACTTCAAGCGCAAGCGCGCCAGCGCCTGATCGGCCACCATGGACCGCACGCAGAAATCGGCGAGCACCGTTGACGCCGGCGAAGTCGCGCACTTTGCGCGGCTTGCCGGGCAATGGTGGGACCCGCGCGGTCCATGGGCGACGCTCCACCGGTTCAACCCGGTGCGGCTTGGCTATATCCGCGATCGTGCCGCCGCCCATTTCGACCGCGACCCGGCACGGCTCGACAGCCTGAAAGGCTTGCGCATCCTTGACATCGGCTGCGGCGGCGGCGTCTTGTCCGAACCGCTGGCGCGGCTCGGCGCCGTTGTCGTCGGCGCCGACCCGGTCGAAGAAAACATCGCTGCTGCGGCCCACCATGCCGCCCAAGCCGGACTTGCGATCGACTACCGCAGCACCACGGCGGAAGCGCTGGCGGAAGCCGGCGAGTGCTTCGACATCGTGCTTGCCATGGAGGTCGTCGAGCATGTCGCCGACGTCGATCTGTTCATCCAGGCAGGCGCCGATCTGGTGAAGCCCGGCGGGCTGATGTTCGTCGCCACGCTCAACCGCACCATGAAAAGCTTCGCACTCGCCATTGTCGGCGCCGAATACATTCTGCGCTGGATTCCGCGCGGCACCCACCAATGGGACAAGTTCATCACGCCCGAGGAACTTGAACTCGCGCTCGAACAGGCGGGCTTGCGCGTGACCGATGAAGCCGGCGTGATCTACAACGTGTTCGCCGACCGCTTCCAGCTCTCCACCGACATGGACGCCAACTACATGGTGGCCGCGGAGAAGGCCGCGTGATCCTCGCCGGTTGGCTTTGGGCCATCTTTACCGTCATCGCTGCATTCTTCCAGACACTGCGCAACGCGATGCAGCGCGAGCTGACACGCACGCTCGGCACCGTTGGGGCCACGTCATGTGCGGTTTTTGTTCGGCTTCCCGTTCGCGCTGATCTTCCTCATCGGCCTGATCGTCGGCACCGACGCGCCGCTGCCGCGCCCGGGCTGGACCTTCTGGCCTTGGGTCATCGACGGCGCCTTCGCGCAGATCGCCGCCACGGCGACAATGCTGATGGCGATGGGCGAGCGCTCGTTCGTCGTCACGATCGCCTACATCAAGACCGAGCCGATTCAGGTCGCGATCTTCGGGCTCATCTTTCTTGGTGACGCCGTGTCATGGCCGCTGATGACCGCGATCATCGTCGCCACGACGGGCGTCCTGATCATGTCGACCAAGCCCGGCGGCATGGTTGGCGGCATCAAGCCGACGCTGATCGGGCTGTTTTCCGGCGGGCTGTTCGCGCTGTCGGCAATCGGCTTTCGCGGCGCCATTCTCGATCTTCACTTGCCCAATTTCGTCATGGCGGCGACCTTCACGCTCGTCGTCGGTCTGCTCATGCAGGCGGTCGTATTGTCGCTGTATCTGTTGCTGCGCCAGCCGGCGGTCATGACCGCCATCGGGCAGTCGTGGAAACGCTCGCTGTTCGCCGGCTTGATGGGGGCGCTGGCCTCGCAGTTCTGGTTTCTGGCCTTCGCGCTCGCCACCGCCGCGAGCGTGCGCACGCTGGCGCTGGTCGAAGTGCTGTTCGCGCAGCTTGTCGCGCGCTACGCCTTCGGCCAGAAGACGACTTCGCGCGAAGCGGTCGGCATGGCCTTCGTCGTCGCCGGCGTTGTGCTGTTGATCTTCTTGGAACACTGACGGTTGCGCGCACCGCACTTGACCGCGTCAATCGTGCGCGGCTCAGTGGTAAAATCCGAACATGGAAATTCCTGACAAGTCGATATGGCTCCGCCCCTCCTTCAGCTTAGAGACGTCGAACTGACCTTCGGCGGCATGCCGCTGCTTTCCGGTGTCGAGCTATCCGTCTCCTCCGGCGAGCGGGTTGCTCTGGTCGGACGAAACGGTTCAGGCAAATCGACCCTGCTCAAAATCGCGGCCGGCTTTGTCAAACCGGACCGCGGCTCCGTCTTCGCGCAACCAGGCGCTGTGATCCGCTACCTGCCGCAGGAGCCGGATTTTTCCGGCTTCGCGTCGACGCTGGCCTACGTGGAAGCCGGTCTCGGGGCGAGCGATGATCCCCATCTCGCCCGGCATCTGCTCGACCAACTCGGCCTCACAGGGCAGGAAAGTCCCGCTCATCTCTCCGGCGGCGAGGCGCGCCGCGCTTCGCTGGCACGCGCGCTGGCGCCTTCGCCCGACATTCTTCTTCTGGATGAACCGACCAACCATCTGGATCTCACCGCAATCGAATGGCTGGAGCGAGATCTCAAATCTCGGCGCACTGCCCTGGTGCTCATCAGCCACGACAGGCGCTTTCTCTCCAATCTCTCGGATTCGACGATCTGGCTCGACCGCGGGTACACGCGGCGTATCGACAGGGGCTTTGCCCATTTCGAAGAATGGCGCGACATGCTGCTGGCCGAGGAGGAGCGCGAACAGCACAAGCTGGACCGCAGGATCGTCGCTGAAGAGCACTGGATGCGCTACGGCGTAACAGGCAGGCGCAAGCGCAACATGCTGCGGGTCGGCAAATTGCGGGCGTTGAGAGAACAACGCCGCGCCTACCGGGCGAATGCGGGTAACGCCACGATCACCGCCGAATCGGCCGCGCCGTCCGGGGCGCTGGTCATCGAGGCCGTCGGCATCGGCAAACGCTACGGCAACCGTCCCATCGTGCGCGATTTCTCGACCCGAATTGCGCGCGGCGACCGTATCGGCATCGTTGGACCAAACGGCAGCGGCAAGACAACGCTGATCAACCTCTTGACCGGCAGCTTGCCGCCAGATGCAGGCTCGGTCCGGCTCGGATCGAATCTTGCGGTAGCGGCGCTCGATCAGCATCGGGACAGTCTCGATCCCGATGTCACCGTCACCGAGGCGCTGACCGGCGGCCGCGGCGACACCGTAATGGTCAACGGACACGCCAAGCATATCGTCAGTTACATGAAGGATTTCTTGTTTTCGAGCGAACAGGCCCGCACGCCGCTCGGCAAGCTGTCGGGCGGCGAACGCGGCCGTCTGATGCTGGCGCAGGTGCTCGCCAAGCCGTCCAATCTCCTCATCCTCGATGAGCCGACCAACGATCTCGACATGGAGACGCTGGACGTTCTCGAGGACGTGCTTGGCGAATATCCCGGCACTGTGCTGCTTGTCAGCCATGATCGCGACTTTCTCGATCGCCTGGTGAGCGGCGTGATCGTGCCGGAAGGCAATGGGCTGTGGAGCGAATATGCCGGCGGCTACAGCGATATGCTGGCGCAGCGCGGCGCCCAGCCGCCGCGGGATCAGTCCAAACCGCAAACGCAAAAGGCCGCGCAAAAGGCGGCTGCAAATATTTCCGAGCCAGGGTCGCCGAAACGGCGGATGACGTTCAAGGACAAGCACGCCCTCGATACGCTGCCCAAGACCATTGCGGCACTCCAGGCGGAAGCCGACGCGCTGAGGGCGCGGCTCGACGATCCTGGATTTTATGCCCGCGACCGCGCCGCCTTTGAGGGGACCACCGCCGCGCTCGCAAAGCTGCAGCAGGACATCGCAGCGGCCGAGGAGCAATGGCTTGCCCTTGAAATCCTCCGTGAAGAACTTGCCGGCGCGCCTGAGCCCCCGCGCTCTTGAACGCAATCCCCGGAACTGCCACATCCATCCCCGCCATGAATATGCCCTTACCGAAGTCATTGGGCGCCGAAACCCTATCGCCCATCGCGACCGAGGTTAGGCGGCGCCGTACTTTTGCGATCATCTCTCATCCGGACGCCGGCAAGACCACCCTGACGGAGAAACTGCTGCTGTTCGGCGGAGCAATCCAGCTCGCCGGGCAGGTCAAGGCCAAGCGCGACCGGCGCTCGACCCGCTCGGACTGGATGGCGATCGAACGCGAGCGCGGGATATCCGTGGTGACTTCGGTCATGACCTTCGAATACGGCGACCGCGTCTTCAATCTGCTCGATACGCCGGGCCACGAAGATTTCTCGGAGGACACCTATCGGACGCTCACGGCGGTCGACTCGGCTGTCATGGTGATCGACGCTGCCAAGGGCATCGAGCCGCGCACGCGCAAGCTTTTCGAGGTGTGCAGACTGCGCGATATTCCAATCATCACCTTCATAAACAAGATGGATCGGGAAAGCCGCGACCCGTTCGATCTGATTGACGAGATCGAGAAGACGCTGGCGCTCGACGCGGCGCCGATCACGTGGCCGATCGGGCGCGGCCGGGATTTCATCGGCACCATCGACGTGAAATCCGGCGGCGTCCGCCTCCTCGACGGCGACTCCGGCTCCGCCGGCAGCCTGCGCGACATGTCACTCGCCGATATCGCTGCCTTGAACCCCAATCTCGACGCCGCAACGCTTGGCGGGGAGCTTGATCTGGTCCGGGCGGCCTGCAAGCGGTTCGACCCGCTCGCCTTCGCCGAAGGCCATATGACTCCGATCTTCTTCGGCAGCGCGCTGAAGAATTTCGGCGTCGGCGATTTGCTGAATGCTCTGGGCGAAATGGCGCCGCCGCCGCGAACCCAAGCGGCGGACAAGCGAGTCGTGTCGGCGACCGAGCCCGGCATGTCGGCGTTCGTTTTCAAGATCCAGGCCAACATGGATCCAAACCATCGTGATCGCATCGCCTTTGTGCGGCTTTGCTCCGGCAAGCTGACGCGCGGCATGAAGGTCACGCAGACGAGAACCGCGAAGCCAATGAGCCTGCGCGCGCCGCAATTCTTCTTCGCGCAGGATCGGGCGCTCGCCGAGGAAGCCTATGCGGGCGACGTGGTCGGCATACCCAATCACGGGACATTGCGCATCGGTGACACGCTGACCGAAGGCGAGGATTTGAACTTCGTCGGCGTACCGAATTTCGCACCGGAAATCTTGCGCCGGGTTCGCCTGCCTGACGCCATGAAAGCCAAGAAACTCAAGCAGGCGCTGGAAGAGCTGTCGGAGGAAGGAGTTGCCCAGGTGTTCCGGCCGACCGACGGCTCCAATCTCCTGGTCGGCGTCGTAGGCCCGCTCCAGCTCGATGTCTTGAAGGCCCGCCTTGCCGTCGAATACGGACTGGAAATCGATTGGGCTACGCCCGAGTTCCAGTTTGCGCGATGGATCGCGGCGGACGACCGAAAGAACCTCGATCGGTTTGCGGCGAACTATGCGTCATCGATCGCCGAGGACTTCGACGGCGACCCCGTTTTCATGGCACGGACCGCCTTCGACCTCGAGTATACCAGCGAACACAATAAGGATATTTCGTTCTCTGATGTAAAAGACATTCACCGGCGCAAACAAGTTGCCTGAGCTGCCTGCCCGGCGAACGTTGGTCGACGCTGCTAATTATATTCATCCGGCAGGATAGGCAGCGGATGGAATTCGATGCCTTCCTCGTGAAGCGCCTTGGCGTCCTCCGGCGAGGCCTCACCATAGATCGAACGGTGCTCGATCTCGCCGTAATGCATCTTGCGCGCCTCTTCCGGGAACTGCCCGCCGACGTAACTGGCGTGTTTGGTGACGTGGTCGCGCAGCTCTTTCAGCTTCTGCCGCAGTTCGCGTTCCTGCGGCGACATCATCGCGACGGGAGCCTTGCCGGGAGCGACCGGCGGCATCGGCGCGGCCGTCGCGTTGGGCGGCGCCGGCGGCGTGGGCGACGGCAGCTGCGGCGGCTCGATGTCCACTGCCTCGGCACGCGCCAAGCGCGGCGCCATGATCGCCTTTTCGACTTTGGCGGAGCCGCACACCGGACAGCTTACGAGCCCGCGCTTCTTCTGCTTGTCGAACGCGGCCGAGTTTTGGAACCAGCTTTCGAAGTCGTGACCTTTGGCGCAATGAAGCGTGTAGCGGATCATTTACGGGACTCTTACAGCGTGCAGATGCGTCGGTTCGGCCATCGGCTCGACCAGTTCAAAACGCCGGCCGTGATTGAGCGACGGAATTCTGGCGCGCGCCGCAGCGACTTCGGCCGGATCGATCTCGGCCATCACCACGCCCGGCTCGGTACCGCCCTCGGCGAGGATGCGGCCCCATGGGTCGATGATCAGCGAATGACCGAACGTCTCGCGCCCGCTCTCGTGCCTGCCGCCCTGCGCCGCCGCGAACACGAAACAGCCGTTCTCTATGGCGCGCGCGCGCAACAGCACGTGCCAGTGCGCCTCGCCGGTCTGCTTGGTGAACGCCGACGGGATCGCAAAGAACGACGCGCCGGCCTCGGCGAGCGCACGATAGAGCGCCGGGAAGCGCAGGTCGTAGCACACCGTCAGGCCGATCCGGCCCCACGGCAGATCGGCGACCACGGCGAGTTCGCCGGCCCGATAGGTGTTGGATTCGCGATAGCTCTCGCCGCCCGCCAGATCGACATCGAACATGTGAATCTTGTCGTAGCGCGCGGCGATATTGCCTTTGCGGTCGATCAGGAACGAACGGTTCACCGCTTTTTCGGGCGATGCCTTGATGGCGAGCGAGCCGATATGGACGTAGATCGAAAGCTTGCGGGCGACTTCGCGCAGCGTCGCCAGCGTCGGATCGTTGTCGTCGGAAACGATGTTGGCAAACAGGCGATCGCGCTTGCTTTCAAGCACGTTGGTCATTTCCGGCGTTTGCACGTAATCGGCGCCGGCGCGCTTGGCCTGATCGATCGCCGCCAGCACGGCATCGAGATTGGCCTGCGGGTTCATGCCCGAGCGCATGGCAATCAGGCCGACTTTGAAGGTCGAGGTCTTGGTGTCGCTCATGCGGGCGTTTCCTTCGCCTGATCCTTGAGCTTCGCGAGCAAGGGATCGAGCCCGCCCGCCTCATCGAGCGTATAAAGATCGTCGCAGCCGCCGACATGCGTTCCGCCAATGAAAATCTGCGGGAATGTACTGCGGCCGTTGGCGCGCTCGATCATTTCCTTCCTTAACTCTCGATTCCCGCTGGCATCGATCTCATGGAAAGCGGCACCCTTGCGGGTCAACAGCTCCTTGGCATCGGCGCAGAAAGGGCAGTAACGGATCGTGTAGATATCGATGTCGGCCATGATGATCGGTAATTTTTATCGATTTGTTTATATGGAAGTTCGCCCCGGATCGGCAACCCGGGCAAAAACCAGCACATCGACGTTGGCGGCGCCGGCGCGCAGCAAGGCCCGAGCGCAGCCCTCGACTGTAGCGCCGGAGGTCAGCACGTCGTCGACCAGGACCAGCCGGCGGCGGAAAACCGCGGCCCTGCCGTCCTCTGATACCTTAAAGGCGCCCTGGACATTGGTGGCGCGCTCGGCGCGCGTGAGGCCGACCTGCTGGGCGGTGGCTTTGACGCGCGTGAGCGCGCGGGGGGCGATGGGCACCCCGCTCTCGGCTGAAACGGCCGCCGCCAGCATGGCCGACTGGTTGAAGCGCCGCCCCCATTGCCGCCGCCAGTGCAGCGGCACCGGGACGAGCGCGTCGGCCTCGGCAAGCAATTCGCGGCCGGCACGGCCGATCCAGCGTCCCATCATCGGCGCCAAGTCGAGCCGGTCGCCATATTTGAGGGCGTGCACCAGCGCGCGGGAGACATCGTCGAAGCGCACCGCGGCGCGCGCCCGGTTGTAGGCCGGCGGGCTTGCGATCGCTTCCATCGACAGCGCGCCGGGGCCGGGATCGAAGGCAAATGGAATGCCGAGCCGCTCGCAATAAGGCCGCGTGATGAAAGACAGTCTCGACCAGCATGACGGGCACAGCCCCTTGCCGTCGACCGGCACGCGGCACGCCGCGCATAGCGGCGGCAGCGCGACATCGAGCGTGGCCCGCGCCAGACTGCGCGCGGCCTCCGCAGCCCGCCGCACAGGCGACAAGAAGGCGAAAGTGAGCGTCACCGACATGTCACAAGCGTACCGCCCCGCGCACGCCTTGTCATTCGAGATGACAAGGCGTGCGCCGGGGGGCTGAACTTCGCGCGCGGCGGCAGATGTGAGAAAATCGCCTCATGACCGATGGCCCGCTGATATTCGACCGCGCGCTTGTCCGGGCGCGACGCCGGCGCGCGGCGGCGCTTGGCGCAGCTGAGTTTTTGTTCGAACGCGTCGCCCAGGATCTCGCCGACCGGCTCGGCGCGGTGCTGCGCCGCTTCGAACTTGCCGCCGATATCGGCACGCCCGGCGAGGCGTTGCGCGCGGCGCTTTTGCGGCTCGGCTCGGTCGGCAGCATCGTGGCGGTGGATGCGGTGCCCGAATTACGCACAGCGGGCGCGAGAGAAATCGCAAACCTTGTCATCGCCGATGAAGAGGCACTGCCGTTCCGCGACGGCTCGCTCGATCTCGCGGTGTCGGCACTGGCGCTGCAATTCGTCAACGACCTGCCGGGAACGCTGGTGCAAATCCGCCGCGCACTCAAGCCGGACGGCTTGTTCCTCGCCGCATTGGTCGGCGGCGAAACCTTGACCGAGCTGCGCCAGGCGTTTGCCGCAGCCGAGAGCGACATCGAAGGCGGCGCTTCGCCGCGAGTCGCGCCGTTCGCCGACGTGCGCGCGCTCGGCGATCTGCTGCAGCGCGCCGGCTTCGCGCTGCCGGTCACCGACAGCGATCACTATACGCTACGTTACGACACGCCGTTCGCGCTGATGGCGGAGTTGCGGCGCATGGGCGCCACCAACGCACTCGTCGCGCGCCGCCGTTCACCGCTGCGTCGCGCGACGCTCGCGCGTATGGCCGAAATCTATCGGGAGCGTTTCGCCGATGCCGACGGCCGCGTGCGCGCGACATTCGACATCCTCTGGCTGTCGGGCTGGGCGCCGCATCCGAACCAGCAGCAGCCGCTGAAGCCCGGCTCGGCGCAGGCGCGGCTCGCCGATGCGCTCGGCAGCCGGGAAATTTCGACAGGCGACAAGGCTGGGCGCTGAGGCGCTTACTGCATCGCGGTGGCGACACTCGAATAGAGGCCTTTGACGTTCGAGCCGAGACTCACGATCGTCGTGGCGATGGCGACCGCGATGCCGGACGCGATCATGGCGTATTCGATCGCCGTGGCACCGCTTTCGTCGCCCAGAAAGCGGCGGACGGAGACGTTCATCAACGCTCGAGCGGATCTGAACATGGCCTGTCGCCCCTCTGGCTTTTGTTCACAACAGCGTCGTCAGGTGCGAGATCAACGGTTCGTCGGCGGGAGGCATCGGAAAGTTGCGCAACTCGCCTGGCCTTACCCACTTGAGCCGCTGCTTCTCCCGTCCCTCCACAAACCCTTCCCACCGCCGGCAGACATAGAGTGGCATGAGCAGGTGGAAGTCGGGATAAACGTGGCTCGCGAAAGTGAGCGGCGCGAGGCACTCCTCCTTGACGACGATTCCCAGTTCCTCGTTGAGTTCGCGAATCAGAGTTTCTTCTGGCCGCTCGCCCGCTTCCACCTTGCCGCCGGGAAATTCCCAAAGCCCTGCCATCATCTTCCCCTCGGGCCGCTGTGCGAGCAGCACGCGGCCGTCGGAATCGATGAGCGCGCAGGCGGCAACAAGGACAGTTTTGACGCTCACGGCCTGCGCTCAGCCTAAACAAGGGGTGGTAAAGGCATTTTCAACCCGAACAAACAGTTTCCGCCATTCGCTGCCTCGGTTAACGGCGGGTTACCGATCATAGCTGCGCGCCGCGCGTCAGCGCCAGCACGGCATCGGCGAACGCCCGCGGCGCTTCCTGCGGCGGATTGTGACCGACCTTGGGCAGCATGCGTCGCTGATAGGGCCCGGTGAAAAACGCCGCGTGCCGATCGGCAGCCTCCGCTGGGGCGACGCCGTCCGCCTCTCCCTGCAGCGCAATCGCCGGCACGGCGATATTGGGTTTGGCGGCGAGGCGGCGCTCGATCGGCTCCAGCGCCGGGTCGCCCGGCGCATAGCCAAAGCGATGGCGGTAGGACTGTATGGTCACCGCGACAAAATCCGGATTGTCGAACGAGGCCGCGCTGCGCTCGAAAGTGGCGTCGTCGAACACCCAATGCGGCGACCAGATCTGCCAGATGTAGCGCGCTAGCGCCCGCCGGTTCTGCGTGAGGCCGGCACGGCCGCGCTCAGTGTGAAAATAATACTGATACCAGAAGCGATGCTCCTGCGCCGGCGCGACCGGCTTCACCGAACCGGCGATGTCCTGAATGTTGTAGCCGTTGACGGTGACGAGCCCGTCCACGCGCTCCGGCCACAACGCCGCGACGATGCAGGCCGCGCGTCCGCCCCAATCGTAGCCTGCGAGCACGGCGCGTTCGATGCCGAGCGTGTCCATCAATTCGCGCAGATCGCTGCCGAGCGCGCCCTGCTGCCCAGAGCGTGGCGTGTCGGCAGACAAAAACCGCGTCAGTCCAAATCCGCGAAGATACGGCACGATGACTCGCAAACCTGCGGCGGCGAGCGGCGGCACGACTTCGTCGTAGCAGCGCGGATCGTATGGCCAGCCGTGCAGCAGAAACACCGGCCGGCCGTTGCGCTGACCGCTTTCTTCATACGCAATTTCAAGCGTCGGCGTGCGGAGGTGTTTGATTGCGGCAGTCATGCTCTTTGCAAACTACTGCGCCTTGATGCCCGCGTCGCGAATGACCTTGCCCCATTTTGCCGTTTCGTCGGCGATCAGCTTGCCGAAATCGGCCGGAGAACCGGTGAGCAGCATGCCGCCCATGTCGGCGATCCGCGCCTTGATGGTCGCGTCGGCGAGCCCGGCATTGACGGTCTGATTGAGCTTGTCGACGATCGCCGCAGGCGTGCCCTTCGGCGCCGCGATACCGAACCACGAGCTTGCTTCGTAGCCCGGCACGAACTGGCTGACGCTCGGAATGCCCGGCAGCGCGTCCGACGTCTGCGCGGTAGTGACGCCAAGCGCCCGCAGTTTTCCGGCGCGGATATGCCCGATCGACGCCGTCATGGTGGCGAAACCGACCTGGATCTGGCCGGCGATCAGATCGGCCATCGCCGGACCGTCGCCGCGATACGGCACGTGCTGAAGGTGCAAGCCGGTCATCCGGTTGAACAGTTCGCCCGCGAGATGACTGGCGGTGCCGATACCGGCGGACGCATAGCTCAGCGGATGGGTCTTGGCGTAGGCGATGAACTCCGGAACGGTTTTCACCGGCACCGACGGATTGACTTCAAGCACGTTGGGGACGCGGACGACGCCGGCCACCGGCGTGGTGTCGCGAATGAAATCGAAGCTGAGTTTCGGATACAGCGCCGCGTTGGCGGCGACCGCCGGCGGCACCATCAGCAACGTGTAGCCGTCGGGCGTCGCCTTCACGACGGTTTCGGCGCCAATGTTGCCGCCGGCGCCGGGCCGGTTTTCGACGATGAACTGCTTGCCGAGCCTTTGCGACAGCCACTGTCCCATCAGCCGCGCGAGAGTGTCCGTCGTACTGCCGGCGGCAAAGCCGACGACAAGGCGCACCGGATGCGCCGGATAATCGTCCGCCCAGGCCGGAGCCGAAGCAAGCGGCGAAACGGCCGGCAGCACGGCGGCGCCGGCGGCAAGATGAACAAAGCGTCGGCGCGAAATTCTCATCGTGTTCCCCCTTTATCGCGGTGTCTGTCGCCGGCGCTTGGCCGCGCCGTGCTGCATTGTATTTGTACGCGCGCTACGACCGGTAGTCGCCGTTGATCGCCACATACTCCTTGGTCAGATCGCAGGTCAGCACACGGTCGCGGCCCTTGCCGAGTCCGAGCGCGACCTTGAGCGCGATCTCCGGCTTCTTCATTGCCGCCGAAACCGTGGCTTCATCATAGGTCGGATCGCGCTCGCCCTTGTGGGCGACGCGGATGCCGTTGAACCAGATCGACAGCCGGTCGCGGTCGGCGGGCTCGCCGGCCTTGCCGACCGCCATGACGACGCGGCCCCAGTTGGCGTCCTCGCCGGCAATCGCAGTCTTGACCAGCGGCGAGTTGGCGATCGAGCGCGCGATGCGCCGCGCCGAGGTTTTCGACTTGGCGCCTTCGACGACGATTTCGACAAGCTTGCGCGCACCTTCGCCGTCGCGCGCCACCTGTTCGGAGAGATCGGCGAGCACCGCGTTAAAACCTTTGCGAAAGGCAGCAAGCCGCGAATCGGTTGCGCTGGCGATCTTGGCGACGCCGCGCGACGCGGCGGCGCCCGTCGCAAACACCAGCAGCGTATCTGAGGTCGAGGTGTCGCCGTCGATGGTGACCGCGTTGAACGTATCCTCAACGCCCTCGCGCAGCAGCTTGCGCAGCACCGCGGGCGCGATCGGCGCGTCGGTAAAGATGAACGACAGCATGGTGCCCATGTCGGGCGCGATCATGCCGGCGCCCTTGGCGATGCCGCAGATGGTCAGCGCGGTGCCGCCGAGCCGGACCATGGCGGCCGCGCCTTTGGGAAATGTGTCGGTGGTCATGATCGCCTTGGCGGCGCCTTCCCAGCCGCCGGGCGCGGCCTCGGCCGCAAGCCGCGCCAGCACACTATCGAATTTGGTGGCGTCGAGCGGCTCGCCGATCACGCCCGTGGAGGCCAGAAACACCTTGTCGGTCTTGCAGCCGGCCGCCTTGGCAGCGATGGCGGCGGTCAGTTCGGTCGCCGCGCGGCCGGTCTTGCCGGTGAAGGCGTTGGCGTTGCCTGAATTCACCACCAGCGCGCTGGCACCCCCGCCCTTGATGTGCGCACGGCACCAATCGACCGGCGCCGAAGGACATTTCGACTGGGTGAAGACGCCCGCCACCGCGGTGCCCGGGTCAAACACGGCGAGCAGCACGTCGGTGCGTCCCGGATAGCGAATACCGGCAGCAGCCGTCGCCAGCCGCACGCCAGCAACCGGCGGCATTTCGGGAAACGATGCGGGCGCAAGCGGGGAGATGGTAGCCATGGCTGCTCTTTACTGGGGACGCCGCGAATTCGACCGCGGGCGCCCTGAATACTTCGATATCCGCGCCGGTGCCAGACCCAAATTGCGCGCCGCTCCGGGCCAAGCGCCCCCGCTCTCGCGGCGCGGTTTTTGTTCGCACCCGAGCTATGAGGCACGCCATTCCCAAAAACGACGCCGCATTCTCGACCTTCGTCAGATGCCCCGGCGGTGGAAAGGCCGAAGCATCACGATCGGAGACGGCGCAAGCTGCAGCCCGATTGAGCGCAGCGAAATCCGGGCGCAATTGTCCGGCTCGCTCGCCGCTCCCGGGTTTCGCTACGCTCAACCCGGGCTACAAAATCTTTCAGACACGCTTCCGGCAATCAAAGGAAAGCAGAACGCCGACAGACGCGGGTCTCCCTGCTTCACCTTGCGGCGAAGCGCGCACCCTGCGCAGGGCGCGCTCGCCTGTCGGCGTTCCACGGCGGCTCTGCCCTTGGGACTCGCGCATCCCAAGGTGCGGCTTCGGACCATGTTTCGCGGAGCAAGCGCCTATGTGGCGGGGGTCTCCCGCCGGCGTTCGCTCCGGTTACAGCGAGCACCTCGCATGCCGGTCATAGTGCCGGCAGACTGATGTCCAAAACCGCCCGGAAGCAATGGGGACGAACCCTCTGCCCGCGGGCACCGATCTCGCTCCCGCCAGCCGGAGTCACCGGCTGACGTCCTTTACGCAGAGCGAGAGGCCGGCGCTTTTAGTTCGCGATTTGGCGGAGTCAAGCCAAATCATCGTGGAGGTCGATCTGTTTGATTCCATGCGCTTTTTGCTGCGAATATTTTGCGCTTAAGGTGCCAGGACCCCTTTCTCACGGATTCACGAAAGATGATTCGCAAGCGCGGACCGCTACGTGGACGCCAAATCTGACAGTGCCACCATCGTGCGCCATGTCCGCTTCACTCCGATGGCGACCGAATAATGGCAGTCGCTGAACAACGCTTTGTGCCAGGGAACGAACCCGCTTCGCGGGAGGGAGGCTGGGGGCCGGTCTAGTCTGGAGCCAAGGCCGACAGGGGATTTGATGAGAGCGTCGTGAGTTCGACGATCGGAGTGTTGCAACCTTACAAAGGAGCACTCCGATGCACGACCAACCCATCAGCCCGTTGCGCCAGCGCATGCTCGACGCCATGGCGG
This sequence comes from uncultured Alphaproteobacteria bacterium, assembly GCA_963729965.1. Lineage (GTDB taxonomy): Bacteria > Pseudomonadota > Alphaproteobacteria > Rhizobiales > Xanthobacteraceae > BOG-931. The sequence continues at coordinate 13,908 of CAVSPX010000013.1, read as the reverse complement.
TGCGCAATTTCAGCGACAAGACGCGCCACGACTACATCCGCCAGGTCAAAAGCTTTGCGTCATTTCTTGGCCGCTCGCCCGATACGGCAAGCGCTGACGATCTGCGCCGTTTTCAACTGCATCAGCGGCAGAACGGGGTGCAGCCGTCGAGCATGAACAGTGCGGTGTCGGCACTGCGTTTTTTCTTCAGCACGACCCTCGACCGCCCCGACATGGAGCGGCACCTCACCTTCGTCCGCGAGCCGCGCAAGATCCCGGTGATCCTGAGCCCGCAGGAGATCGGCCAGCTCTTAGAGTCTGTCCGGGAACATCAGGCCGGATTACAAAGTTTTCGCAGCATGAGGCGGATTGATGCGAGGCGCAAGAACGACAGCGCCTTGCGATTGAGGTTCTCCCAGTCCTTCGCGAGCCGTCGGCAACGGTTGAGCCACGCAATGGTACGTTCGACGACCCAACGGCGTGGGAGAATGACAAAACCTTTGGCGTGATCAGAGCGCTTGACGATTTCAGTTTCGAGGTGAGGCAGAATTTTCGCCAAGGCCTTTTGGAATTCCGGCCCCTGATAGCCACCGTCGGCAAACAACTTTTTCAAGAACGGATACATCCCGAAAAGGGTTGCAAGGAGCAGGACGCCACCGTCGCGATCCTGGATATTGGCGGGATGAACGATCGCGTGGAGCAACAAACCCAGCGTATCTACGAGAATATGGCGCTTCTTGCCCTTGATCTTTTTGCCCGCATCATAGCCAGGCGGATCGATGCAGGCCCCCCTTTTTCAGCGCTCTTCACGCTTTGGCTATCGATGATGGCGGCGGTGGGACTGGCCTCTCGTTCGCCTTGCTCGCGGCACTCCACATATAGGGCGTGATGGATCCGATCGAGCGTGCCGTCGTAGCTCCACAAATCAAGATAGTCGAAAAGAGTGCTGCGTGGCGGCAGATCTTTCGGGATCGCCCGCCACTGGCACCCCGTGCTCAACACATACATGATCCCGTTCATCACTTCGCGCACGTCGACGTGCCGCTTGTTACCACCACGCTTGGCCGGTGGAATAAACGGCTCGACATGCGCCCATTCGTCGTCGGTCAGATCGCTCGGATATCGTAGCGCGCTACGGTCGTAACGCCTGCGGTTTTTCGCCGTCCACATCGGTGACCATCCTCGAATCAGGCCACCACTCTTGAATCACAAATGATTCATTGGATTCAACTTGTTCTCGGACAGACACTTAGAGGCAGCACCCGGGCCGAAGTACAAGGCAGCGATGAGCGCCGCCTACAGCGCAGGGCTGCGGGTCTCCGAGGTGGTGGCGCTGAAGGTCGCGGACGTCGATTCCAAGCGCATGCTGCTGCGCATCGAGCAGGGCAAGGGCCGCAAGGATCGCCTGGCCATGCTGTCCCCACGGTTATTGGACTTGCTGCGCGACTGGTATTGCATCGTTCGGCCCGCGGTGTGGCTGTTTCCCGGCCGCGATCCGATGCTGCCGATGACGACGCGACAACTCACCCGCGCCGTCCATATCGCCGCCAGGCTTGCGGAGATCAACAAGCGGGTCACACCGCACACGCTGCGGCACAGCTTCGCCACCCATCTGCTGGAGCAAAATATCGATATTCGCCTGATCCAGGTTTTGCTCGGACATGTGAAGTTGGAGACGACCGCGCTTTACACTCAGGTCGCAACCAACGTGATCCGCGCGGTGACCAGCCCGCTCGATCAGCTCACACCGCTGATCCCAAAGCCCAATAAGCCGCCGGTATAACGCCACCACGCGCGTGCCTCGTCCGGCTTTGGAGGTCGCGGATATCTTCCGCGCGCATGGCCCTGCATGGCGTCAAGCCAATGCCGGTCATGTCAGCCTCGACCAACTCAAGGTGATGAGCGCGATCGAGCGCTGCCGCACGGCGGCGCTCGGCGGCCATGTCGAACGCTGTGAGGACTGCCGCCACACCAGCATTGCCTACAACAGCTGTCGCAATCGGCATTGCCCGAAGTGTCAGGGTGCGGCGGCCAAGCAATGGCTGGCCGAGCGGCAGGCCGACCTGCTGCCTGTCTCGTATTACCATGTGGTGTTCACCGTGCCGGCGGCGATCGCCGAGATCGCCTATCAAAACAAGGCGGTAGTCTACGATCTGTTGTTCAAGGCGAGTGCCGAGACCATGCTGACGATTGCAGGTGACCCCGAGCATCTGGGCGCTCGCATCGGCATCACATCCGTGTTGCACACCTGGGGCTCGGCACTCGTCCACCATCCACATGTGCACATGATCGTGCCAGCTGGCGGTCTCTCACACGATGGTCGACGCTGGGTCGCCTGCCGGCCCAAGTTCTTTCTGCCATGGCGGGTGCTATCCAAACTGTTTTGCCGGCTGATGTTGCAAAAACTTCTCGCCGCGCATGCCGCCGGTCAATTACAGTTCTTCGGTAGCCGTCGCCGCCTCGGTGAGGCCGCGGCCTTCGCCGCCTTTCTGGCGCCGCTGCGCAAGATCAAATGGTATGTCTATGGCAAGCGCCCGTTCGGCGGACCTGCGGCGGTGCTGACCTATCTGTCTCGCTATACTCACCGGGTCGCCATCGCCAACAGCCGGCTGATCGCGGCCGACAATGGCAGCGTCACCTTCAAGTACAAGGATTACCGTGCCGACGGTGCCGCCCGATACAAGGTGATGAGGCTCACCGCAGAGGAGTTCATCCGCCGATTTCTCCTCCACGTCCTCCCCGCCGGCTTCCATCGTATCCGTCATTACGGCTTATTCGCAAAAAGCTCGCGCACCGAGAATATCGAGCGGGCGCGGTCGCTGCTCAATGTGGCTGCACAAAATCAGACCAGCGACACCCATGCCAAAGACGACGACACGACGCATACCTGTCCCCACTGCGGCGGCCGCATGATCGTCATTGAGACCTTCGAACGCGGCCAGACGCCTCGCCATCAGCCGTGCGGCCCAATGGTCGCCGTCAGGATCGATACCTCATGAGAACAATCGCGCTCTTACAAGCACCCCGCGCCGCGCCGGCTTGTCGTCGATCTCAGATCGGCCGCGACAGCGCTCGTCACCATGCGCAAAATAACCAGCAAACCGAGCCGTAACCGCAATGCCCGTCCACAACTGCAATTATCATTGCAAGCCGGCACGCGCTAAAAACCACCTCATCGGCTCCGTTAAAGCTGAGCACGGCCACCATCGCGCGAGTCCCGTGTCAGCCAAATACCCATAGCCAGCGCACCATCTCCGTGCACTCCCGACCGCGGGTTCGTTCCTTGACGGCTTTCGGACGCCGGCCAGGCGCACGCGTCCAGCTCTCCCACGGCCGGCATCCGAAACCCTGTACAATAGCTGTCCTCGGAGCGGACATCGGGATCGGTCGAAAAGGGCCCAGGAAGAGACTCATGCGCTGCGCAAATTCAGATAGATCTGCCAGATGGCAAACGAAGACCGTCGTTCTTTTCGTTGTCGAACGGCACGACACAGTCGGTCTTGGAAACGAATTACCGGCCAGTTGCCAACGTTTGGCTGCGAACGTGCCGGAACGTTTTGCGGCCTGATCAACCTGCTTTGATCGCCCTTACTTCGGCAGCACGTTCATCGACGGGGATCGTTGGAAGTTCGCCCGCATTCTTGACCGGAAGACCACGGAGGTGATCCATAATTGCTTGCCATTCCTTGATCTCCCGGACAGCGCCTTTCTCCATCACTGTGTCGACACTGGCTCGATCCACCGTGCTCTTTGGCGGCAGCAGATCGGGGGTGTCATCGCGTGGGTCGTTCAGTGCCTCGACTCGTGATTTGAGGGGCTGACCCTCTTTGTTTTTAGGCACAAGCGTCAACTTGCCCTTGGTGTATTTCGGTATGGCCACGAGGATCGGGGCGACCATTAGAGGACATGTGAGGCTGTACAGACGCTCGTCTCTGCCGCTGATATCGATCGAGTGATAGCCGCGGTCGATATCTCCCGTTTCGATGGACGTTACGACGTCGAACTTGGCGCGCGACAGGTCGTAATGGAACCTCATGCCGGAAGTGCGCGGGAAATATTCGCCGGGGTGGGCTGGGTTATCGATGAGAAAAAACTCAAGCAGATGCTTCAATTCCTGCCCGGTGAAGTAACCCGTCACCAGCGTGCTGCCGGGTGTAGGATCGACTACACCAGCGCCGAGGGGTGCCACAGCGAACAGGTCGTAAACGGTCTGCACACCCGACTTTCCGTGGGTAAGGCCGGAGCGCATCATTCCGTTGGCGGTGAACCCGATATCCGCTTTCGTGGCGTTTCTGAAAGCGTCGGTGCAGAGGTTGGCGAGTAAAGTGCTGGCTCCGATGTCGGTGTAGGTGTTGGGAATGTCTCGATGCGCCACCGCCAGCGGCTGATCGATGCGGTAACCGCGTGACGCGAACACGACCTCGGTGACTGTTTTCTTGAACTTGTCGATCTCGTCGGCGATCGCTCGGTCGCCGGCAATGGTGTCGTCGATCGGATAGAGCCTGTAGGAATCAACCGTCAGCTTGCTGCTGTCCAGTGTGATCACCAGTTCACCAAGGTTTTCGCCATACTTGCCGGTCTGGACCACGGGCGTGCGGCCGTTGACGATGACTGCCTCGTGCAGTTCGGTGTGGCTGTGGGCGCCAATGACCACGTCGATGCCCGGTATGGCCTTGGCTAGGCGCACGTCCTCGCCGTCAGTGAAGCGTCCGTCCTTGTCTTTCTCCATGCCGCCGTGACTAAGTACGACGATCACATCCGCCTTTTCCGTCTCTCGGAGAAGCTTCACCATCTCCCGGCCGGTCTCGATGGGATCGCCAAACGTAACCGCGCCGGCGCCGTCGGTATAGAACTGTGCTTCCTTGCCGAGCAACCCGAAGATGCCAAAGCGAATACCGCCGCGTTCGATGATGACGTAACGGCGGACATATCCATCCTTGCCCAGGCGCTGGAGACCGGTCAGTGCCGCATCATTTGCCGTGAAATCCGTATTCGACGCGACTACCACGGGAACATGGCCAGCTCTAATAGCCGCCGCGATGGACTTAGCGGCGCCGTCAGGCCCGAGATCAAAATCATGATTGCCGAAGGTGGTGGCATCGCAACCCATCCATGCGAGAAGCTGCAATTCGGCGCCTGTCTCGCGGGTAGCTCCGGCGAACGCTGTCCCCATGCTATAGTCGCCGGCGTCAAGCACCAGGACAGGGCCCTGATCTTTGCGCGCTTCTTTTCTCTTCGCGATCAACGTCGCCAAGCGCGCAAAGCCGCCGCGTGTTGCATCGTCGTTGAGGCTGAAAGGCGTGTAGTCCGAGGCCGGGCCCATCCCGATCAAGTTCGAGTGGAGGTCGTTGGTGTGCAGGATGGTGAAGGTCTTCTTCCTGTCCGCTGCCGCAGCTGGTTCGCCACGTAAGGCGGCCGTTGCACCTACCGCCGCCGAACCAGCCAACAACTCGCGACGCGAGAGTGCTTTGGGAGTGAAGGTCTTCTTCCCGTTTGCTACCGCGCTTGGTTGTCCACGAGAAACTTTCACTTTTCTGCGCTCCTAGTTGTACGTCGCTTCCCCGCGTGAAACAGGTCACGGCGATCGTTGAGCCTCTCACTATGCTCGCGCGACTGCGCCGATCTGGATCGCGGCTGCGGCCGACCGCAGAACACGACCGGCCGCAGAAAATTGGCGCTCTGTCTGAAAGGCTTAGGCGCTGTAAGGAAGCAAGTGAGTCAATAATAGCACACTGAACGAAGATATTGGAGTGGGGATTCCCACGAGCGAATCGGTTGAGATAGAATCGCGGCATGATTGCAGCCGCGCAAGTTCAACATCTTCGCAAGCGATGGAAAGAGATGGAGCCGGTTCTGAATGAGCAGAGCCGGCGACGCTGGGCGGCTGCGGAAGCGAAGGCTTTGGGGCGTGGCGGAGTCAGTTGTGTGGTTCGCGTAACCGGCCTTGCGCGACGGACGGTTTACCGCGGACTGGATGATATTCGCCGCCGCCACAAAACCGATCTGGGGCGCATCCGCAAGCATGGCGGAGGCCGTAAGCCTAAGATCGTTCACGACCCCACGCTTCTGAGGGATCTCAAAACTCTAGTTGAACCCGCCACGCGCGGTGATCCGATGAAGTCCTTGTTATGGACTTCGCGCAGTCTGCGTAAGTTGAGCAAAGAGCTGGTGAACAAAGGACATGAGGTCAGCCACACCGTGGTGGGCGAGCTTCTGCAACAGGCGGGCTATAGCTTGCAGGCGAACCGCAAAACCCGCGAAGGCAACCAGCATATGGATAGAGACGCACAATTTCAGTACATCAACGCGCGCGCCGCATCCTTCCTGAAGGACGGCCAGCCGGTTGTTTCGGTGGACACCAAAAAGAAGGAATTGGTGGGCAATTTTAAGAATGCGGGTCGCGAATGGCGGCCCCAGGACAGCCCCGAAGACGTCAATATTCATGACTTCATCGATCCCAAATTGAAACGCGCGGTGCCTTACGGCGTTTACGATATTCGCAACAACACCGGTTGGGTCAGCGTGGGAACAGATCACGACACGGCCGCTTTTGCGGTCAACGCCATTCGCCGATGGTGGCGCACGATGGGGAAAAAACGTTATGCGAGCCCCAAAGGTCTTATGGTGACGGCTGATGGCGGCGGCTCCAACGGCTATCGCGTGCGGTTGTGGAAAATCGAATTGCAGAAATTGGCCAACGAGCTCAAATTCCCGATCACGATCTGCCATTTGCCGCCGGGCACCAGCAAGTGGAATAAAATCGAGCATCGGCTCTTTTCGTTCATCACGATCAATTGGCGCGGGAAACCTTTGCGCAGCTATCGCGCAATCGTTCAACTCATCGCCGCCACGACGACCGAGATGGGACTGAAGGTGCGCGCCGAGCTTGATGAAAATAGATACCCCAAAGGCCTGCGCGTTTCCGACGATCAGCTCGCGGCCGTCAATATCTTTCCCCATGCCTTCCACGGAGAATGGAACTACACTATCGCTCCAATCCGTAATCAATCCAAACGATAATTGACTAACTTATTTCCTGACAGAGGCTTAGTCCGGCGCCCCGGCGTCGGGCTGCTTCAATTTCGATAGGACTTCATCGAGGTTGAAACCGGAAGCCTTCTGACGCTGTGGATAATCCCTGAACGTGATCAGGAATTTGCCCACGTAATCCTGCGCGGGGACCATCAGGAAGGCGTGATCAAGAAGCCAGTCGTAATACGTGTTCGACGTGATATCGGCGCGCTCGAATGGATCCGTGCGCAGGTTGAAGATCTTCGGGACACGCAAGTTCGTGAACGGGTTTGCCCAAACGAGCATTGTTCCCGGAGCCCGCTGCTCCATGAACGCGAGCTTCCAGTTGTCGTACCGCAGAGCGACCAATTGCTGATCGTCGTTGATGTAGAAAAAGGACTCCCGCGGACTCATCCGAGCCTGTCCGGTCAGGTATGGCACAAGGTTATCGCCGTCGAGATGAACCTTGTAGGTCATGTCACCGACTTTGTAGCCAGTGAGCAATTTGTCCCTTACCTGCGTGTCGCCGGCAATGGCCAGAACCGTTGGCAGCATGTCGAGATGGGCGACGATGTCGTTGGAGACCTGGCCCGGCTTTATCTTGCCCGGCCAGCGGAACATGGCCGGGATCCGATACGCGCCTTCCCAGTTCGTGTTCTTCTCACTACGGAACGGCGTCATCCCCCCATCTGGCCAGCTGTTCATGTGCACGCCGTTGTCGGTCGAGTACATGACGAAAGTGTTGTCGGAGATACCCAGATCATCAAGAGCTTTGAGGATCGTGCCGACGTTTCTATCATGATCGATCATGGTGTCGTGATATGGGCTCTGCCAGCGCCCCGCCTGGCCGAGGCTTCCCGGCTTGGTGTGGGTGCGAAAATGCATGTGGGTAGTATTGACCCACAGAAAGAACGGCTTGCCGGCCGTTTGCTGCCGTTGCATGAAATCGACCGCCCGATCAGTGATGTCGTCGTCGATTGTGACCATCCGTTCCCTGGTCAACGGGCCGGTGTCCTTTATCACCTGCTTGCCGACCTTGCCGAAGCGCGGATCAACCGTTGTGTCGTCGATGTCCGAGGCCTTGCAGTCCAACACGCCGCGCGGTCCAAACTTCGCAAAGAACGCCGGGTCTTTGGGATAGTCGGGTAGTTCCGGCTCTTCCTCGGCGTTGAGGTGATACAGGTTGCCGTAGAACTCGTCGAAGCCGTGTACGGTGGGAAGGAACTCGTTGCGGTCGCCGAGATGATTTTTGCCGAACTGCCCGGTCGCATAGCCGAGCGGCTTAAGGAGCTCGGCAATCGTCGGATCTTGCTTCTGCAGCCCAAGCGTGGCGCCAGGCAGGCCGACCTTGGTCAAGCCGGTGCGCAAGCCGGACTGGCCGGTGATGAACGAAGCCCGGCCGGCGGTGCAACTCTGCTCGCCGTAATAGTCGGTGAACAGCATCCCCTCGCGGGCAATCCGGTCGATATTGGGCGTGTGGAATCCCATCAGCCCTTGCGAATAGGCGCTGACATCGGTCACTCCAATGTCGTCGCCCCAGATGATGACGATATTGGGCCGTCGACCGTTTGGCGGTGTTGCTGCCGGTTGCTGTGCTTGCGCAGGAGTCGTGACACCGGCTCCTAGCAACGCCGAAGCGGCCACCAACGAGCTGCCGCTCAGCAGCAGATCGCGCCGTTTGAGGCCTTCGCTGTTTGGCGTGATGCCGTCCCCGGGCTTCCCATGCTCGTGGTCCTTACTCATGAAGCGCTTTCTTTCTGTTGAATCCTGGTGATGCACCGAAAGCCGACATGGCTCGTCGAAGTGTCGACCGGCTCGGCATGGCGCGCCGCCGGGCGATAGCGGCGGCAATAATTGGGGGCGCACAGGTGCGAGCCGCCTTTAAGCACCTTGCGTGGAATCTTGATGTTCGGCAAAGCGGGGTCGTAACTCGCGGCCTCCGGTCCACCGCGTGGATTTTCCGGAATGCAGCAAGCCTTTGGCGCATCGGCGTCGTGCTTTTGCGAATACCAATCCGTCGTCCATTCCCAGACGTTGCCGATCATGTCGTAGAGGCCGTAGCCGTTCGGCGGGAATGCGCCGACCGGCGATGTGCGCTCGAAGCCGTCTTCGCAAGTGTTCTGTCGCGGAAATTCACCCTGCCAGGTGTTGGCCATATGCTTGCCGCCGGGCGTCAATTCATCGCCCCAGGCAAACTCGGCGCCGTCGAGTCCGCCGCGCGCGGCGAATTCCCATTCGGCCTCGGTCGGCAGCTCCTTGCCGGCCCATGAGGCGTAGGCCAGCGCGTCGGCGAACGCCACGTGCACAACCGGATGATCGTCGAGCCCATTGATGTTGCTCTTCGGTCCGTAGGGATGGCGCCAATCCGCGCCTTTGAGAAAAGTCCACCACTGACTCCAGTCGCGCAAATCGATCCGGTACGACGGCGGCGTGAAGACCAGCGAACCGGCATAGAGCATGTGCGGCAGTGCGCCCGGATAATCCTTCGGGTCAGGCAGAATCTCCGCGAAGGTGACGTGGCCGGTCGCTTTGACGAATTCCTTGAACTGGTGGTTCGTCACCGGTGTCCGGTCCATCCAGAACTCATCCACGGTCACGCGATGAACCGGCGCTTCTTCCGCATAGTGCTTGTCGGAGCCCATGCGGAAGGTACCGCCGGAAATATGCACCATGTCCGCAACGGGCCGACGCCCAGTCACCAAACCTTCGGGACCCTCATCTGCATCAACGTAGTCGAGCGACATCGGTATCTCGTGAACTGTTCAAGGCTGTGCCACTCAGCACAGGTAGCCGTGAAGAAGTTTGATTTAGATCAAGGGGGCGGCTCAAAAGGGGTCAGATCAGCCACGAAATCTGCGTAACTTTGCGAGCCGCCTCTGAACAAAATTGCTCACTTGCTACAATGCACACTCCACTTCCGAGATGGGTCAGCGAACGAACCCGCTTCGCGGGAGGGAGGCTGGGGGCCGGTCTAGTCTGGAGCCAAGGCCGACAGGGGATTTGATGAGAGCGTCGTGAGTTCGACGATCGGAGTGTTGCAACCTTACAAAGGAGCACTCCGATGCACGACCAACCCATCAGCCCGTTGCGCCAGCGCATGCTCGACGCCATGGCGGTGCGCAATTTCAGCGACAAGACGCGCCACGACTACATCCGCCAGGTCAAAAGCTTTGCGTCATTTCTTGGCCGCTCGCCCGATACGGCAAGCGCTGACGATCTGCGCCGTTTTCAACTGCATCAGCGGCAGAACGGGGTGCAGCCGTCGAGCATGAACAGTGCGGTGTCGGCACTGCGTTTTTTCTTCAGCACGACCCTCGACCGCCCCGACATGGAGCGGCACCTCACCTTCGTCCGCGAGCCGCGCAAGATCCCGGTGATCCTGAGCCCGCAGGAGATCGGCCAGCTCTTAGAGGCAGCACCCGGGCCGAAGTACAAGGCAGCGATGAGCGCCGCCTACAGCGCAGGGCTGCGGGTCTCCGAGGTGGTGGCGCTGAAGGTCGCGGACGTCGATTCCAAGCGCATGCTGCTGCGCATCGAGCAGGGCAAGGGCCGCAAGGATCGCCTGGCCATGCTGTCCCCACGGTTATTGGACTTGCTGCGCGACTGGTATTGCATCGTTCGGCCCGCGGTGTGGCTGTTTCCCGGCCGCGATCCGATGCTGCCGATGACGACGCGACAACTCACCCGCGCCGTCCATATCGCCGCCAGGCTTGCGGAGATCAACAAGCGGGTCACACCGCACACGCTGCGGCACAGCTTCGCCACCCATCTGCTGGAGCAAAATATCGATATTCGCCTGATCCAGGTTTTGCTCGGACATGTGAAGTTGGAGACGACCGCGCTTTACACTCAGGTCGCAACCAACGTGATCCGCGCGGTGACCAGCCCGCTCGATCAGCTCACACCGCTGATCCCAAAGCCCAATAAGCCGCCGGTATAACGCCACCACGCGCGTGCCTCGTCCGGCTTTGGAGGTCGCGGATATCTTCCGCGCGCATGGCCCTGCATGGCGTCAAGCCAATGCCGGTCATGTCAGCCTCGACCAACTCAAGGTGATGAGCGCGATCGAGCGCTGCCGCACGGCGGCGCTCGGCGGCCATGTCGAACGCTGTGAGGACTGCCGCCACACCAGCATTGCCTACAACAGCTGTCGCAATCGGCATTGCCCGAAGTGTCAGGGTGCGGCGGCCAAGCAATGGCTGGCCGAGCGGCAGGCCGACCTGCTGCCTGTCTCGTATTACCATGTGGTGTTCACCGTGCCGGCGGCGATCGCCGAGATCGCCTATCAAAACAAGGCGGTAGTCTACGATCTGTTGTTCAAGGCGAGTGCCGAGACCATGCTGACGATTGCAGGTGACCCCGAGCATCTGGGCGCTCGCATCGGCATCACATCCGTGTTGCACACCTGGGGCTCGGCACTCGTCCACCATCCACATGTGCACATGATCGTGCCAGCTGGCGGTCTCTCACACGATGGTCGACGCTGGGTCGCCTGCCGGCCCAAGTTCTTTCTGCCATGGCGGGTGCTATCCAAACTGTTTTGCCGGCTGATGTTGCAAAAACTTCTCGCCGCGCATGCCGCCGGTCAATTACAGTTCTTCGGTAGCCGTCGCCGCCTCGGTGAGGCCGCGGCCTTCGCCGCCTTTCTGGCGCCGCTGCGCAAGATCAAATGGTATGTCTATGGCAAGCGCCCGTTCGGCGGACCTGCGGCGGTGCTGACCTATCTGTCTCGCTATACTCACCGGGTCGCCATCGCCAACAGCCGGCTGATCGCGGCCGACAATGGCAGCGTCACCTTCAAGTACAAGGATTACCGTGCCGACGGTGCCGCCCGATACAAGGTGATGAGGCTCACCGCAGAGGAGTTCATCCGCCGATTTCTCCTCCACGTCCTCGCCGCCGGCTTCCATCGTATCCGTCATTACGGCTTATTCGCAAAAAGCTCGCGCACCGAGAATATCGAGCGGGCGCGGTCGCTGCTCAATGTGGCTGCACAAAATCAGACCAGCGACACCCATGCCAAAGACGACGACACGACGCATACCTGTCCCCACTGCGGCGGCCGCATGATCGTCATTGAGACCTTCGAACGCGGCCAGACGCCTCGCCATCAGCCGTGCGGCCCAATGGTCGCCGTCAGGATCGATACCTCATGAGAACAATCGCGCTCTTACAAGCACCCCGCGCCGCGCCGGCTTGTCGTCGATCTCAGATCGGCCGCGACAGCGCTCGTCACCATGCGCAAAATAACCAGCAAACCGAGCCGTAACCGCAATGCCCGTCCACAACTGCAATTATCATTGCAAGCCGGCACGCGCTAAAAACCACCTCATCGGCTCCGTTAAAGCTGAGCACGGCCACCATCGCGCGAGTCCCGTGTCAGCCAAATACCCATAGCCAGCGCACCATCTCCGTGCACTCCCGACCGCGGGTTCGTTCCTTGACGGCTTTCGGACGCCGGCCAGGCGCACGCGTCCAGCTCTCCCACGGCCGGCATCCGAAACCCTGTACAATGAGCGGACTCATGCACCGCAGGAAACAGCTATTCGATCACTTTGTCTGCGGCCACTTGCACGGACATCGGTTTGGAGGGTCGGGGTTTTGGTCATAGCCGGCAAGCATCGCTCATCTTCCCGCAACTTCGCGGTGCACGGCTTGGGGAGAAACGCGCGCGGCCCAACGACGACAAAATCGTTAAGTTTTACCGCTCAAGAAAATGACCGAATGCAGCCATTGAACGAACCCGCTTCGCGGGAGGGAGGCTGGGGGCCGGTCTAGTCTGGAGCCAAGGCCGACAGGGGATTTGATGAGAGCGTCGTGAGTTCGACGATCGGAGTGTTGCAACCTTACAAAGGAGCACTCCGATGCACGACCAACCCATCAGCCCGTTGCGCCAGCGCATGCTCGACGCCATGGCGGTGCGCAATTTCAGCGACAAGACGCGCCACGACTACATCCGCCAGGTCAAAAGCTTTGCGTCATTTCTTGGCCGCTCGCCCGATACGGCAAGCGCTGACGATCTGCGCCGTTTTCAACTGCATCAGCGGCAGAACGGGGTGCAGCCGTCGAGCATGAACAGTGCGGTGTCGGCACTGCGTTTTTTCTTCAGCACGACCCTCGACCGCCCCGACATGGAGCGGCACCTCACCTTCGTCCGCGAGCCGCGCAAGATCCCGGTGATCCTGAGCCCGCAGGAGATCGGCCAGCTCTTAGAGGCAGCACCCGGGCCGAAGTACAAGGCAGCGATGAGCGCCGCCTACAGCGCAGGGCTGCGGGTCTCCGAGGTGGTGGCGCTGAAGGTCGCGGACGTCGATTCCAAGCGCATGCTGCTGCGCATCGAGCAGGGCAAGGGCCGCAAGGATCGCCTGGCCATGCTGTCCCCACGGTTATTGGACTTGCTGCGCGACTGGTATTGGTATTGCATCGTTCGGCCCGCGGTGTGGCTGTTTCCCGGCCGCGATCCGATGCTGCCGATGACGACGCGACAACTCACCCGCGCCGTCCATATCGCCGCCAGGCTTGCGGAGATCAACAAGCGGGTCACACCGCACACGCTGCGGCACAGCTTCGCCACCCATCTGCTGGAGCAAAATATCGATATTCGCCTGATCCAGGTTTTGCTCGGACATGTGAAGTTGGAGACGACCGCGCTTTACACTCAGGTCGCAACCAACGTGATCCGCGCGGTGACCAGCCCGCTCGATCAGCTCACACCGCTGATCCCAAAGCCCAATAAGCCGCCGGTATAACGCCACCACGCGCGTGCCTCGTCCGGCTTTGGAGGTCGCGGATATCTTCCGCGCGCATGGCCCTGCATGGCGTCAAGCCAATGCCGGTCATGTCAGCCTCGACCAACTCAAGGTGATGAGCGCGATCGAGCGCTGCCGCACGGCGGCGCTCGGCGGCCATGTCGAACGC
>CAVSPX010000012.1:0-1359644 GCA_963729965.1 uncultured Alphaproteobacteria bacterium | reverse complement strand
GCCGCCACACCAGCATTGCCTACAACAGCTGTCGCAATCGGCATTGCCCGAAGTGTCAGGGTGCGGCGGCCAAGCAATGGCTGGCCGAGCGGCAGGCCGACCTGCTGCCTGTCTCGTATTACCATGTGGTGTTCACCGTGCCGGCGGCGATCGCCGAGATCGCCTATCAAAACAAGGCGGTAGTCTACGATCTGTTGTTCAAGGCGAGTGCCGAGACCATGCTGACGATTGCAGGTGACCCCGAGCATCTGGGCGCTCGCATCGGCATCACATCCGTGTTGCACACCTGGGGCTCGGCACTCGTCCACCATCCACATGTGCACATGATCGTGCCAGCTGGCGGTCTCTCACACGATGGTCGACGCTGGGTCGCCTGCCGGCCCAAGTTCTTTCTGCCATGGCGGGTGCTATCCAAACTGTTTTGCCGGCTGATGTTGCAAAAACTTCTCGCCGCGCATGCCGCCGGTCAATTACAGTTCTTCGGTAGCCGTCGCCGCCTCGGTGAGGCCGCGGCCTTCGCCGCCTTTCTGGCGCCGCTGCGCAAGATCAAATGGTATGTCTATGGCAAGCGCCCGTTCGGCGGACCTGCGGCGGTGCTGACCTATCTGTCTCGCTATACTCACCGGGTCGCCATCGCCAACAGCCGGCTGATCGCGGCCGACAATGGCAGCGTCACCTTCAAGTACAAGGATTACCGTGCCGACGGTGCCGCCCGATACAAGGTGATGAGGCTCACCGCAGAGGAGTTCATCCGCCGATTTCTCCTCCACGTCCTCGCCGCCGGCTTCCATCGTATCCGTCATTACGGCTTATTCGCAAAAAGCTCGCGCACCGAGAATATCGAGCGGGCGCGGTCGCTGCTCAATGTGGCTGCACAAAATCAGACCAGCGACACCCATGCCAAAGACGACGACACGACGCATACCTGTCCCCACTGCGGCGGCCGCATGATCGTCATTGAGACCTTCGAACGCGGCCAGACGCCTCGCCATCAGCCGTGCGGCCCAATGGTCGCCGTCAGGATCGATACCTCATGAGAACAATCGCGCTCTTACAAGCACCCCGCGCCGCGCCGGCTTGTCGTCGATCTCAGATCGGCCGCGACAGCGCTCGTCACCATGCGCAAAATAACCAGCAAACCGAGCCGTAACCGCAATGCCCGTCCACAACTGCAATTATCATTGCAAGCCGGCACGCGCTAAAAACCACCTCATCGGCTCCGTTAAAGCTGAGCACGGCCACCATCGCGCGAGTCCCGTGTCAGCCAAATACCCATAGCCAGCGCACCATCTCCGTGCACTCCCGACCGCGGGTTCGTTCCTTGACGGCTTTCGGACGCCGGCCAGGCGCACGCGTCCAGCTCTCCCACGGCCGGCATCCGAAACCCTGTACAGTTGCAGACATCATGCGCGGCGTTTTCGCAAAAGCGGTAGCGGACGTTCGCCTTGGCGAGCGCCTGCCAAACCGCATCGCCCGCCGGCTTCAACGCTGTAACGGTCGCCTCGCGCGGCAAATAGCCAAGCCGCGCGCCGCAGCTTTCGCATTTGATGTTTTCAAAATAAAGCGGCTGGCCGCAATTCTGGCATTCGAACAATTTCATAAATTGCCAAGCCTTTTTGTGCCGAAATTGAACGATCCAGGGTCGATAAAGTTTCGCGAAGTGTGGAGCTATGGATTCCGGACGCTGTTCGCAAGCGCGCTGGTTGTTTTACGTATGGGCTCGGTTGCGGCGCGGTTGCGATCGCCTGTGCGAAGCGCGGTAGAACGTCGCGATGCAATCAGCCGTAGGCCGGCTTGGCTACTGCCCATAATCCCCGTAAGGGTGACGCCTAAGGTCGGGGACAAAGCCCGAGATAAGGGCGACGCTCGATCATCGAGCGAGAACGGGGGAGGATAGCCATGATCAATAGACGCGCGCTTCTTTCCAGCGCGGCGTCGGCCGGCGCCGCTGTGGGCCTCGGCGTGGCGGCGGCGGTCCGGGCGCTTGCGGACCAGTATCCATCACGCCCCATTCACTTCGTCCTGCCGTTTCCAGCCGGCCCGACCGACGTCGTCATCCGGCTCTACGCGGATAAAATATCGCGGGACTGGCATCAGCCCGCTGTGGTCGACAATCGGCCCGGCGCCACGGGTTCGATCGGCACCGAGCTCGTGGTTCAGGCCAAGCCGGACGGCTACACGTTCCTGTTCACGGTCGACCTGCCGATCTCGATGGCGCCCAATCTGATCAAGGTGCCGTATGATCCCGCGCGGGATTTGCGTCCGATTTGCGCCGTGGTCGAGAGCAGCGGTGTCCTGGTCGTCAATGCCTCGACCGGCATCAAGACCCTGGCGCAGTTCATCGCCGCCGCCAAAGCCAAGCCTGGCACTTTGACCTATTCGTCCGCCGGCATTGGCTCGCCGGCGCACTTGTGCGGCGCGATGATGGCGCAGCAGGCCGGCATCGACATCACCCACGTGCCTTACAAGGGCGCCGGCCCGGCGATGAACGCGGTTCTGACCGGCACTGTCACCGCGTTCTGCGGCCCGATCGCCCAGTCGCTGCAATACATCAAAACCGGAAAGTTCAATGCGCTCGGCGTTTCGGGGCCGCGAGCGTCGCCGTTATTGCCGGACGTGAAGCCGATGTCGGTGTCGTATCCGGGACTCGTCATTTCCAACTGGTTCGGCCTGATGGCGCCGGCCCACACGCCGGCCGACATAACGAAGGCGTTGCGTGACGAGTTCAAGAAGATCTCCGACGAGCCGGACATTCGGACCAAGCTCATGGCAATTGGACTGCAGCCGGAATGGCTGGAGGGTGAGGCGTTCACGGCAAGAATTGCGAACGACACCAAAAAAATTCGGGATTTCGTCGTGGCGGCGAAAATCCATACCGAGTGAAGCGGGAGACAGCACTGCATGACACGGCCGAATTTCGTTCTGTTCATCACCGATCAGCATCGGGTGGATTACCTGTCCTGCTACGGCCACCCGGTGCTGAAAACACCGCACATCGATTCGATCGCGGCGCGCGGCACGCGGTTCGAGAATTTTTACGTCGCCACGCCGGTCTGTATGCCCAACCGCGCGACCTTGATGACCGGTCGCATGCCGTCGGTGCACGACGGCCGCGGCAACGGCCTGCCGCTGCCGCTTTCCTCCAACACCTTCGTCGACACGCTGCGCGCCGCCGGCTATGCGACCGCCCTGGTGGGCAAGAGCCACCTGCAGAATTTCACCGGCTTTCCGCCCATTCAGAAGCGTGCGCCGGCGCGCGACGGCGACCGCGTACTCGGCGCCGAATTCGCCGAGGCGAAAAAACCGCTCGCGGGTGATGGACCTTACGATCAGGAAATTCCGGCGCGTTGGTCTTCGGGCCATGACTTTAACATGAAGTTGCCGTTCTACGGCTTCGAGCATGTCGATCTGTGCACCGGCCACGGTGATCAGGTCGGCGGCCATTATTATGTCTGGCTGAAATCGAAGCGGCCCGATGCCGACGCGCTGCGCGAAGCAAAAAATCAGCTGGCGCACGATTACGTCTGCCCGCAGGCGATCCGCACCACGATCCCGGAAGAATTTTATCCGACGAGCTACATCGCCGACAAAGCCTGCGAATGGCTCGGCGGCTACGCGCGGGAAAAGCGTAGCGATCCGTTCTTTCTGATGGTGTCGTTTCCCGATCCGCACCATCCGTTCACGCCGCCCGGCCATTACTGGTCGATGTACCGGCCCGACGACATGGCGCTGCCGAAAAGTTTCGAACACGGCAACCGCCCGCTGGCGCGCTCGGTGGCGTGGGCGCTGGCGCAGCGCGAGAGCGGCAAGGCCGATACGAAAGGGCAGGCGCCGTTCGCGGTCAACGAACGCGAGGCGCGCGAGGCCATGGCGCTATCGTGCGGCATGATCGCGATGATCGACGACGGCATCGGCCGCGTGCTGGCAGCACTCGCCGCGTCAGGCGCGGGCAACGATACGGTCGTGATCTTCACCACCGATCACGGCGATTATCTGGGCGATCACCGGCTGTTGTTGAAGGGACCGGCGCATTACGAGGGCATCACCCATGTGCCGTTCATCTGGGCCGAGCCGGGCGAGCACGCACCGCAGCGCAGCGCCGTGATGGGCGGCACCCTCGACATCGCGCCGACCATTCTCGATCGCGCGCGCATCCAGCCGTATAACGGTGTTCAGGGGCTGAGCCTGTTGCCGGCCATCTACGGCGAAACGCTCGCGCGCGACTCGATGGTGATCGAGGACGATCAGCAGCGCGCCATCATGGGCTTTACCGCGCCGCCGCGGCTGCGCTCGCTGATCACCAAACGCTATCGCCTCACCGTCGCCGACGGCGATTCCTACGGCGAGCTTTATGATCGGCAAAACGATCCGGACGAAATGGACAACCTATTCGACGATCCGGCGCACCGCGCGCTGCGCGGCGAATTGTTCGAGCGGCTCGCCTTTCGGGAGATGGAGCTGGCCGACCGCTCGCCGCTGCCGAGCGGCCGGGCGTGATCGTCATTCCGGATCGCCGCGCAGCGGCGAGTCCGGAATCCATATTCGCTGACCTGTGGTTATGGATTCCGGGCTCGCGCTTGCAGCGCGCCCCGGAATGACGGCTACCGCTGCAGCAGCGCGATCAGGCTTGACGTGTCCCAGCGCTTGCCGCCCATCTTCTGCACTTCGGAATAGAACTGGTCGACCAGCGCCGACACCGGCAGGTGCGCGCCGTTGCGCCTCGCTTCATCGAAGCAGATGCCAAGATCCTTGCGCATCCAGTCGACGGCGAAACCGAAATCGAATTTCCCCGCCACCATGGTCTTGTAGCGGTTCTCCATCTGCCAGGACTGCGCCGCGCCCTTCGAAATCGTCGCGACCAGCTTCTCGATGTCGAGGCCGGCTTTTTGAGCGAAATGCAGCCCCTCGGCGAGGCCCTGCACGATGCCCGCAATGCAGATCTGGTTGACCATCTTGGCGAGCTGGCCGGAGCCCGAGCTGCCCAGGAGATTGCAGGCGCGCGCGTAGGCCGCGATCACCTTTTCGGCCTTGGCGAAGGGGGCCTCGTCGCCGCCGCACATCACAGTAAGCACGCCGTTCTCGGCGCCGGCCTGGCCGCCCGACACCGGCGCATCGATGAAATCGAAGCCGTGTTTTTTTGCGTCGGCGTGCAACTCGCGCGCAATCGCGGCGGAAGCCGTGGTGTGATCGACGACGATCGAACCCTTGCCGGCGCCCGCATAGATGCCGTGCTCGCCGAGCATCACCTCGCGCAGATCGTTGTCGTTGCCGACGCAAGCCATGACGAAGTCCTGGCCTTCGGCTGCCGCTTTCGGCGTCGGCGCGCGCTTGCCGCCATACTGTGCGACCCATTTGTCGGCCTTGGCGCCGGTGCGGTTATAGACCGTGACGTCGTGGCCGCCCTTGTTTTTCAGATGTCCGGCCATCGGGTAGCCCATCACGCCCAAGCCGACAAACGCCACCTTCGCCATGGTTTCCTCCCAAAATCGATTGCTGGATTCTGAACCGTCACCCTGAGGTGCGGGCGCAGCGAGCCTCGAAGGGCGACGGCCCGGGCGCCGGTAGCCGCATCCTTCGAGGCGCGCCTTTGGCGCGCACCTCAGGAAGACGGAATAAGTCCGTCATGGCCGGACGGCCGGGGCCAGTCAACCGGGCGAGCGATTGACCGCGCCGTCGCGGGGCCTATGTAGAGCGCCATGGCAATCTCTAAAGATGACGTCCGCACGGCGTTAGGCAAGGTTTCGGGGCCCGACGGCAGGCCGCTGCCCGAAACCGGCACGCTGTCCGATATCGTCGTCACCGACGGCAAGGTGTTTTTCTCCATCACCGTCGATGCGGCCGCGGTGCCGCAGTGGGAGCCGGTCCGCGCGCGCGCCGAGCAAGCCGTGCGCGCGATTCCGGGCGTCACCTCGGCGCTGGTCGCTTTGACCGGGGAACGCGCGCCGGGGGCCGCGCGGCCACCGGCCGGCCCGCAAGCGCAAGCCGCGGCGCCGCGCCCGCAGCCTGGCGGCCGCGCGCCGCAGGCGCCAACCGGCATTCCCGGCGTCGGCGCCATCATCGCGGTCGCCTCCGGCAAGGGCGGTGTCGGCAAATCGACCACGGCGGTCAATCTCGCGCTTGGGCTGCGCGATCTTGGACTGAAAGTCGGTATCCTCGACGCGGACATCTACGGCCCATCGCTGCCTAAGCTGCTTGCGATCCGCGAGCGGCCCGAGGTCATCGGCGGCACGCGGCTCAAACCCATCGTCCGCCACGGCATGCCGGTGATGTCGATCGGTTTCCTGATCGAGGAAGAGACGCCGATGATCTGGCGCGGCCCGATGGTGATGTCGGCGCTGACCCAGATGCTGCGCGAAGTCGAATGGGGAGCGCTCGACGTCATGGTGGTGGACATGCCGCCGGGCACCGGCGACGCGCAGCTCACCATGGCGCAGCAGGTGCCATTGAAGGGCGCCGTCATCGTTTCGACGCCGCAGGATCTGGCACTGATCGACGCGCGGCGCGGCATCGCCATGTTCCGCCGGGTCAACGTGCCAGTGCTCGGCATCGTCGAGAACATGAGCTATTTCCTGTGCCCGCATTGCGGCGGCCGGACCGACATTTTCGGCCATGGCGGCGCGCGCGCCGAGGCCGAGCGGCTCGATGTGCCGTTCCTCGGCGAGGTGCCGCTCGACATGGAAATTCGCGAAAGATCGGATTCGGGCCAGCCGGTGGTCGCCACCCTTCCGGACGGCCCGTATGCGCAGATCTATCGCGACATTGCGGCCCGCGTGCGCGACGGCCTCGCCGGCGCAAGCCGCCCGGCGCCGAAAATCGTGATCGAGGCGTAGCCTTCCCGGCCCAGGTGGCGCTCCCTATGTCCAATAAAACAGGGGGCCGATCTCATGCATAAACCGGCATTGTTCTTCGCCGCGATAGCGTTGCAGGTGCCGCTGTGCCTTGCGGCGGCAGCGCCGCCCGCGGATGCGGCCACGCTGTTCGACGGTCGCTGGAGCGTCTCGATTGTGACCGAAGCTGGCGACACCTGCGATCGCGCCTATCGTTATGCGCTGCGCATCACCGACGGGAACATCACCTACGACGATCCGAGCTTCGATGTGTCCGGGCGCGTCGCTCCCAACGGCCAGGTCAGGGTCGTTGTCCGCCACGGGCAGCAGGAAGCAGTTGGCACCGGCCGCCTGTCGCACGACAGCGGCCAAGGGACCTGGAGCGGCCAGTCGCCGTCGGCACGCTGTTCTGGCTATTGGGAAGCTGAACGGCGTGCCGAGGCGCAGTGAGGCGCTCGTGTCAAGCTTGGGCCGATGGAGCTAAGCCACACCGCCATTTTGCCGGCGTTCGATCCACGCCACGTCGCTGCGCTCACCGGGCTCGACGGCTTCCGTATAGGTTTCGCCGCAAGCCTTGCATTCGTAGGTGCGCAGCTCCGGCAGCGCGGCAAAGCGCGGGATGGCGCTGACGAACTGCATCGGCTGGCCGCAACTCGGGCACAGTAGAGCGTCGCCGTCCAACATGGTGAATTCGGTTTCCATACGAACCTTTTGCCGCGGAACCGATAGTTGCGCATTGATCTGGATCAGCCGGCGAAGCTTTTTCTGAGCATGGCCGGAAGGGGTACTGGCGTTAACGAGCCGCCGACGCGCGCCTCAGCCGACCGCGCCGCTCGACGAGCGGCGCAACACCTTGCCGGGCAGCGCGCCGGTATGGCGCGCGTTTTCGACTACCGGCACGCCGTTAACCAGCACGCTGGTGCGCAGGCCCGACGGGAACTGGTGCGGCTGCGCATAGGTGGCGCGATCGGCGAAATCGTCCGGGTCGAACACGACGATGTCGGCGCGATAGCCTTCGCGCAAAAGTCCGCGATCCTTGAGCTTGAGCGCCCGCGCGGTGGCGCCCGTCATCTTATGGATGGCGTGAGCGAGCGGCAGCGCCTTCTGTTCGCGCACATAGCGCGTGAGCACGCGCGGGAAGGTGCCGTAGAAGCGGGGATGCGGCAGCCCTTGGCCGACGGTGCCGTAAGGCGCGACGCAATTGCCGTCGGACCCGACCAGCGCGTGCGGCGAAGCCACCAGCGTGCGGATATCATCCTCGGAGATCGAGGCCACCAGCACCCGCGTCGCACCGCGGTCTTCGATCAGATAGTCGCACAGCGCATCGACCGGATCGGCACTGCGCTCGCCGGCGAAATCCGCGATGGTCTTGCCGGCATGCTGCGGCAGGTGAGGGGAGATCGAGATCGTCACGCACTCCCACGACGGGATGCGGCCCCAATTGTTGAGCCCGTCGCGGGCGATATCGGCGCGGATTTTGGCGCGAGCGTCGCGCTCGCCAAGCCGCGCCAGCATGGCGTCGACGCCGCCGGCCTGCACCCATGGCGGCAGCAGGTTCTTCAGCGGGTTGGAGCCCGCATCATAGGGGTAGGCGTCGCAATCGACATCGAGGCCGCGCGCCTTCGCGGCCTCGATCATCGACAGCGCCACCGCCGCCTTGCCCCAGTTGTCGAGCCCTGAGCACTTGAAATGCACGATCTCGACATGCACGCCGCAGCTCTCGGCGATGGCAATGGCTTCCGCGACCGCCTCGATCACTTTGTTCGATTCATCGCGCAAGTGCGTGAAATATCCGGCGTTGTGGCGCTTGAGCACGTCGCCGAACGCGGTCATCTCCTCGGGCCTGGCATAGGAGCCCGGCGGTGTGAACAGGCCGGACGACATTCCGAGCGCGCCGGCACCGAGCGCGTCTTCGAGCAGCGCGATCATTGAATCGAGTTCGGCCGCGCCTGGTGCCCGCTCCGCCATGCCCATCACCATCAGGCGCAGCGTGTTGTGGCCGACCAGCATGCCGGCATTCACCGCGGTCGGCGGAAAGCCATCGAGGTACTGGGGAAAGCTC
The DNA here is from genome assembly GCA_963729965.1 of uncultured Alphaproteobacteria bacterium. Taxonomy (GTDB): domain Bacteria; phylum Pseudomonadota; class Alphaproteobacteria; order Rhizobiales; family Xanthobacteraceae; genus BOG-931. Next base: position 1,350,755 of record CAVSPX010000012.1, on the reverse strand, counting down.
GTCTCCCGAAACGGCAGCCAAGGCGCGCTCGGGCTCAGATAGTCCTTCAGCAATTCGACCTTGCCGGGCAGCGCCGGTGCGACCGAGAAGCCGCAATGGCCGATAATCTCCGTGGTGACGCCCTGGCGCACCTTGCTTTCGGCCTTGGGATTGATCGGCAGCGTGAAATCGGAATGCGTCTTGATGTCGATGAAGCCCGGCGCCACCGCGAGGCCCTCGGCATCGATCACCCGCCGCGCGGGGCCGGCGTCGCGGCCGATCGCGGCAATGCGCCCATCCGCAATCGCGACATCGCCCGGCGCGCCGGGATTGCCGGCGCCGTCATACACAGTGCCGCCGCGGATCAGGATGTCATGCATGGCGAGGTGGAGGGTGGAGGAGCGCGAACGTCATCCAGTCGGCCTCACTCTAGCATTCGCGGCCGGCTTCGGCGGGCTTTCGTGGCAATGCTGGAGCCATTATTGGCCGGGCGGCGACCCGAGCAGATTGTTCTCAAGCTGATCGAAAACGTAGAACGAATTATTCGAACGACCTCAGCCACTATAAGGCAGGCCGGTACTGATCTGCGGCGTGCGAGGTGGGGCACAAGCAAAAAGCGTGAGGTCGCCGCCAACTGAGACGGCCTATTTGCCGTCACCAGCCGCCACTTTGCCAGTCTTGGGATCGACCAGATGGATGCGTTTACAGACGATGCAAGTCACCGCCTCGTAGACGTGGCCATTCTTCTCGGCCGGATTATCGGCGACAAATCCTTGAACTTGGTAGCCGGTGATGGGGCAGCGATAGAGGAAAGTGGCAGACATGGCTGTGGCAGAACGAAATTATGGACCGTCGCTTATTCATAGAAATCGGCCCGCGGTCATCAACTCCGTAATTTTACGTAGATTTGCAAATCTGATGCGGCCTGCTTGGGCTATTTCGTCGGCTTTGGCGGATGGATCGTGGCGTCCGCCAGTTTTATCCACTCTGCCGCCATCTCGCGCTGAATGGCCCGATATTCCTTACTCGGTGCCAGGGGTACCATTTTCAAGCAATGCTCAGCGTAATGCGCATATTCCTTGTGTTTGTCGTTTTTGGGTTTTGCCATGCTTCCCTCCCGGGCGACTCTGCAACCATGCGAAACCTGCCGCGTGCTGCCCAGATGAGTTTGTTCAAAAGGGACCACTCTCGAAATTCAAAAGGGACCAGCCGGGATGGAAAGGGGCCAGTACCCCCGGCCCGGTACTGGCTGGAACCGGCCACTCGCAAATCCAAAACCGGCCAGTGATGTCTGGGGAGATTATTCGTCGCCAATAGCAACAGCTATGATTGGCAAGCGGCTATGATGCAGAGCCCATGCGGATGTATTGCGACACATCCAACTAATGGCTTCGATTATTTCTTGGTGTCTGACTATTGGCGATAAGTGGAAGATCGGTTCATGGTGGGCCACGCGGTTCCGAAAGCGGCGGATTGCATTAAAGCGCCAGTGGATCGTTTTGCGAGGCCGGCCGCCGGAGGCGGGAAACGCGCGATGAAGACATTTTCGCCACAGGGTGGCGTCGTATTTGGGGCCCATTAATCCAACCCAGAAGGCGAATTTCAATTCCGCCACCATGCGCCCCGGCGTAACCCTCCCCGCCTTCGTAAGCTCTTCTTTCGCCTCAAAAATCATGCGTAGCGAATTATCGAGAAGGGGAGGGTTTCCGTTCTCGTACCACAATTCTCCGTAGGTATTGGATAGTTGAATATGCAGCTGATTTCGCAAACATATCTCGACGCACTGTAATGGCATGTAAAATGCTTCCGCTAGTCTTGTATTCTTCTCATACAATTCTATTGAGGCGTCAAGGTCCTGGCCAGTTTCGTCTAAATACTTCTCTAGTCTATCCCGGGATAGAGTGATTTCTAGAGATTTGTTGATAATCACCGTTCTCAAAAATTTCACTTGCCATTAGGGATTAAGGGCTTAGATTCTGCGGCGTATACCCCGGGTCGGCCTCTGCCGTAAGGCATGCTCCCGGGGTCAGTCTTTTTAGACGCACTTTATCGGTTGCACAACCTACTGCCTGCCTCCCTCAATTACTCGGAACTGCCGTCGCCGATCTGGCGCGGTCGGGGTGGGCTTCGGCGGTTCGGCAACGAGCGCCGCGTCCAATAGATCGCCAATCGTCCAAACCCGGTCGGTAATGCCAAGCGCCATTGCTGGCGTGCTGCACAGGCTCTCATGCACACGGCAGAAATTGTAGAAGGCGACGTGCAGCGCCACGGCCGCTAAATGGCACTCCAGCCGCTTGCTAAAGCCATTGGAGAGGCGCGCAAACCGCTTCGATGCCATGCGCAGCGTGAGGTTTTGCCGTCGACGTAGCTCGTTGAAATCTCCATCGGCTCGCCCGATACGGCCACGCGCTCTACAGCTACTACCTGCGCCGGTGAGTATCGCCGCGACGCTTCGGTTACGTTCAGGTGGGTTACGCTGTAGGTTTTGTTGATGACGCCATGCGCGACGCTTTTACCGAATGCATCGCGGATGGATGACTTGTAAGGATGCCAGCCGTCCGTGGTGATTTCAGGCGTGCCTATCACGCGCCCGCGCAGGTCTTGAATGAATTGATCGGTCATTTCGCTGTCGCGCTTTCCAGTGCGGTAGGCGATGATCGCGCGCGAGGAAGCGCCAAGGGCGACGAAGGTATATTGGTCGCCCTTCTCGGGATTGAACGATGGCTTTCCGCTTTGCGGATTCCGCTTGTGGCCGACAAAGGCCCACAATTCGTCGCATTCGATCCGATTCACGCGGATGCCGACCATCATACGGTCGTGCAGCTCTGCGCAGCCACGTCCGACTTGAAGCGCCAGCTTGCCGACTGTCTCGCGATTGACGCCGGTAATCCGAGCGGTAGGCACGGATGCCCAAGCCTTCCGTCAAAGCGGAGACGACAGCGATTTGCTGTTCACGGGAGAGGATATTCATGGCGGGCCCAATCCGACACGTTGTGGGAAAGGGTCGCCAAATGGAAATTCCGGCCCGTACGTGCTATATTGCGTACGGTCGGATACCGAGGGGCCCAATCCCGAGGTTGACGATCAGGGGCCGCCGCCGCGCCAACGGTGACGGTCCCACTGCTAATGGCGCAGGGAGCCACGTTCGAACTGACGTTTCGGGGATGTACCCCCCGCGTCCTGACCACTAGACGATCCCCGCGCACGCACAAAAACGCCCCTTCCCGGTGGTCTGGGCGGGGGCGTCTTATTTCCGGTAAGTCATTGTGCATTTCGGTGTATTAGCAAATATTGATTAGTTAGTCAATATTTACAAATCAATGTTTTTGGGCTATCTGTCGCCTCAATAGGAGGCGACATGGCACGGGTCCCGATCACCGTCATGGGCTACTGCTGCGAGCGGTGCCAACACGAATGGGTTCCCCGAAGTGGGATCACAGACGAAGACCCGAAGGTCTGTCCAGCTTGCCACAGTGCGCTGTGGAACAAGCCCGACAAAAAAGCCCGGATGTCTTATGAGGCATTTAGAGACAAAATCGCCGCGACACTTCGTGACGCCAACGCGCCACTGACATGGACGGAAGTGCGGACGAGGGCAAATTTGCCCCAAGCATTTCCTAACAATCAGTGGGTTCATCGGATGGAAGCGGATATAGGATTGGTGCGCCGTCGCGAATCCGAGGGGATAATCCATTGGCTGCTAAAGGAAGCAACTCTTGACCTTGGTGCACAAACGACCTCTGAAACTTCCGACCAAGTCGCCCCGCGCACGCGCCGAAAGTAAAGCGGTGTGGAATGACGGTCACTCGGCAGAGCAAGCCGATTTCTTCACGGTCGGGTATGAGGGCAGAACAACGAAAGACTTATTCGACACGCTTCTAGCTGCTGGCGTTCAGTGTGTCGTGGACATTCGTTACAACCCCGTCAGCATGTACCGCCCCGATCTGAGCAAGGGTAATCTGCAAAAGGGCTTGGAATCCAGCGGAATTGCTTACTTCCACCTTCGCGAATGGGGAGTGCCGCGCGACATTCGTGCCCGCGCCATAGAAACAGGTACGCGGCAGACGATATGGGATTGGTACGATCAATGCGTTGTGGCTCCGCACTTTCGGCGGAACCTCCATCAGTTTTTGAATCTCGGTTATCCGGTTGCCATGCTGTGCATGGAATGCGATCCGACTGAGTGTCATCGGCACCGTATCGCACTGGCTCTCGAAAAGCAGGGGTTGCAAGGGTACGATTTGTAAACCTAAAATGTCTCATGGCCGGGACGTGGGTAAACAAGCGGGTCCTAATCACAGTGCGCACCTATCCGGTGCCCGCGCAAAAAAATATCGAAGTCTCTTGCACAGCTGGGGTCACGAAAGAGGGCGAGTGGATCCGATTATTTCCCGTCCCGTATCGCTTTCTTGATGCCGACAAGAGATTTGCAAAATACCAGTGGATCGATGTTGATGTGATCAGGGCAGCGCAAGACCCGCGCCCGGAAAGCTACAAACTGAACGTCGATACGATCAAAATCGGAGAGTCAATTTCATCCGCAGACGGCTGGCGAGGCCGGAAGCAAATCGTCCGCCCGCTAATTCGGCAATCGATGTGCGGCATTCGGCGCGAAAGGGACACCAACAATGCGCCGACGTTAGGGTTGTTTAAGCCAGCGAAAATCAAGCGATTGACGATTGAGCCAGAGGACAACCCGGATTGGACCGCGCAGCAGCTGGCAAACCTTGATCAGACCATGCTGTTTCAGGTCGGTCCGTCGCAAAAGCTAGAGAAAATACCGTACAAGTTCAAATACCAGTTTGAGTGTGCAGACCCGAATTGCGGCGGTCATACGATGTCATGCACTGACTGGGAAATTGGCGAGTTCTACCGGCGCTGGCGTTCGGAATATGGAGATCAATGGGAGGCCAAGTTCCGGCGAAAATACGAAGATGAAATGATCAATAAGCTGGATACGCATTTCTACGTGAGGACCGTCCATCGGCATCCCAGAGAATGGATTATCGTGGGGCTGTTCTATCCGCCGCACACAGCAATGGGCGACCTATTCGAATGAAAGAGGCTGCCAACTGAGGGTGGCCTATTTGCCGTCGCCGGCCGCCACTTTGCCGGTCCTGGGATCGACCAGATGGACGCGCTTACAGATGATGCAGGTCATCGTCTCGTAGACGTGGCCGTTCTTCTCGGTCGGCTTATCGGCGATAAAGCCTTGAACTTGGTAGCCGGTGACGGGGCAGCGATAGAGGAAGATGGCAGACATGGCTGTGGCAGAACGAAATTGTGGACCGTCGCTTATTCATAAAAATCGGCCCCGCGGTCATCAACTCCGTAATTTTACGTAGATTTGCAAAACCGGCCACTACTCAGAACAAAACCGGCCACTAGGCTCGGAAACCGGCCAGTACCCCCCGGCCCGAAAAGAACATATTGCGAACATAGAACAGATCGTGTACAGTGCTGTCTTCGCCATTGTCAGGGGCCCAAAAGCCCGAACCGCAACGGCCGCGGGGGCGGCGAGCAGGGGACAGCGTCGTCGGCAGTCCGTTGTGAGCTTGTCGAATCCCGGTCATAAGGAGCACGACCAATGAGTGCAGCGCTTCGTCTCGTCGAAGGATCGTCCATGGATAAATCGAAGGCCCTTGATGCCGCGCTCTCGCAGATCGAGCGTAATTTCGGCAAGGGCTCGATCATGCGGCTCGGCAAGAACATGGCCTCGATGGACATCGATACCGTGTCCACCGGCTCGCTCGGGCTCGATATCGCGCTCGGCATCGGCGGCCTGCCGCGCGGCCGCGTGGTCGAGATTTACGGGCCCGAATTCGTCGGGCAAGACCACGCTCGCTTTGCATGTTCTTGCCGAAGCGCAGAAGAATGGCGGCATCTGCGCCTTCATCGACGCCGAACACGCGCTTGACCCGATCTATGCGCGCAAGCTCGGGGTCAATGTCGACGACCTGTTGATTTCGCAGCCCGATGCCGGCGAGCAGGCGCTGGAAATCGCCGACACGCTGGTGCGCTCCGGCGCGGTCGATGTCCTGGTGATCGATTCGGTCGCGGCTTTGGTGCCGCGCGCCGAGCTCGAAGGCGAGATGGGCGACAGTCAGCCCGGCCTGCAGGCGCGCCTGATGAGCCAGGCGCTGCGCAAGCTCACCGCCTCGATCAACCGCTCCAACACGATGGTGATCTTCATCAACCAGATCCGCATGAAGATCGGCGTCATGTACGGCTCGCCCGAGACCACGACCGGCGGCCACGCGCTCAAATTCTATGCCTCGGTGCGGCTCGACATCCGGCGCATCGGCGCCATCAAGGAGCGCGATGAGGTGGTCGGCAATCAAACGCGCGTTAAGGTCGTAAAAAACAAGCTGGCGCCGCCGTTCAAGCAGGTCGAATTCGACATCATGTACGGCGAGGGCGTCTCCAAGGTGGGTGAACTGATCGACCTCGGCGTCAAGGCCGGCGTGGTGGAGAAATCCGGCGCCTGGTTCTCCTATGACAGCCAGCGCATCGGCCAGGGCCGCGAGAACGCCAAGACATTTCTGAAAACCAATCCCGACATCGCCGCCAAGATCGAGGCCGCGGTCCGGCAGAATGCCGGCCTGATCGCCGAAAAGATTCTGGCCGGCGAGGAAGCCGACAGCGGCGATGACGACGACGCCGCCGAGGGGTAGTCTTTTGACCCATCCGGTCGTCATGGCCGGGCTTGTCCCGGCCAGCTACGTCTTCGGAGTTCTCGATATTTAAGGCGTGGATGCCCGCGACGGGCGCGGGCATGACGCGTCAGGGGCCGTCGATATAAGCCCAACAAAAAGCCTCTCCCCGGGACGGAGGAGAGGCTTTTTGTTGCAGGCGATCGAGGGGGACGGTCCTGATCGCGCGGTCGGCAAACCCTCTCCCGGAGGTGCGGAGAGGGGTTTCTTGAAATCGGTTACGAGCTGCGGCGCTCGGCGCTCCAGGTGCCGGAGCAGGAGCCGCCCGACCAGCGGCCTTCGCCTTCATTTCCCGCGAGCCGGCCGGAACCGGAAGCGCTCTGGTCGCCATGGCTGACGGTGACGGTGATGGCGCCGGACGGGGCGACGCGGCCCGAGATGGTGAACGGATCGGAGCCGCCATTGACCAATAGGCCGTGGCTGATGCGGATCGGATAGCGATAGCCGCGATCGCAGTCGCCCTTCTCGGTGACGATCGAGACGCTCCACAGGCCGTCATAGCGCGGCGCTGCGGCGTTGGACGTGGAGGCGGCGAGGGTGGCGGAAGCGGCGACAAGCGCGAACGCGAAGCTGCGGGTGAGGCGGTTTCCGGTGATCATGGCTCTGGTCATCCCTGCTTTTCAGTGTGACGGCGGACGCCGTCCGATGAGTGTGTTCTGGGCGGGTCTTCCCCCCCGCTCGCCCATTGGTCGCTGTGAGGCGGTAACTGGTTTGAAAGAAAATGGTTCAGTTTGAGAAAATTCTATGCCGCAGAATTGCCCGGATTTCGCCGTGTTTCTGAAAAGATAGTAAAAATGCCAATAGTTCAAATGGATAGAAAAAGGTCTTCGACCGCGAAGCCTGTTTCGGCATGCTTATCCGGCGGGACGTGTCGGCCGTAACAGAGGCGCAACTAGGCCCGTCAGACCGTTGCGGCGGTCTCGGCCGCGTCCGCCCGCTCCGCCGCGTCGGCGGAGACCAGCCGGTAGCCGACGCCGAGCTCGGTCAACAGGATATGCGGCTGGGTCGGGTCGGATTCGATCTTGCGCCGCAACTTGCGCACGAAGATGCGCAGGTAATGGGTATCGTCGACGTGCTCGTCGCCCCAAACCTGGCGCAGTAGGAACTGGTGGGTGACGACATTGCCGGAATGCTGCGCAAGCGTCTGCAGCAGCCGGTATTCCTTCGGCGTCAGCGTCAGCCGGCGGTCGTTGACGAACACGGCCCGCGCCGTGAAGTCGATCGACAGCGCGCCGAACTTGACCACAGGCTCGCCGCGCGCCGAGCGCAGCTGCCGGCGCATCGCCGAATGGGCGCGCGCCAGAAGCTCGGCCATGCCGAACGGTTTGACCATATAGTCGTCGGCGCCAAGTTCGAGCAGGCGGACTTTTTCCGCCTCGCTGCCGCGGACCGACAGCACGATCAGCGGCACGCTCGACCATGAGCGCAGCCGCTCCAGCACTTCGGCGCCATCCATGTCCGGCAGGCCGAGATCGAGAATCACCAGATCCGACGGCTTGAGCGTCGTGGCGCGCAGCGCCTCGGCGCCTGTTTCAGCCTCGGCCACCGCGAAGCCGTCAAGCTCGAACCCGGTGCGCAAAAATCGACGAATCTGGATTTCGTCGTCGACGACGAGCACGGTCGTTGGAATTTCATTCATCGACGCTGACCTCCAGAGGCGCCGGCGCGCCGGTTGCGGCTTGGGCCGCAGCGGGCGCAGCCGATATAGGCTCGGGCGTACCCGATTCAATCGGCAACGGCTCGGTTGATTTGGGTTCCAGCAAACCGGGCAGCCGAATCAAGAGGGTGGTGCCGTGATCGGCGCCTTCGCTCTCCACTTCGAGTTCGCCGCCATTTGCCGTCACGAAGGCGTTGGCGATCCACAGCCCGAGCCCGGAACCGGATGTTGTCGCCGCCTGGCGCGAGCCGCGGAAGAACCGTTCGCCGACCTGCGCTTTCTCCTCAGCGGTGAGCCCGCTGCCGCAATCGTGCACGGCCAGCACGACGGTATGGGAATTGGCGCGGGCGGTGACGCGTATCGGCGCGGCGTCGGGCGAATATTTGGCGGCGTTGTCGAGAATCTGGACCAGCGCCTGTTCGACCTGGGCGGGATCGGCGCGCACGATCGGCAGGTTGGAATCGAGATCGAGCGTGACGGGGTGACCGGCGAGCCGCCGGCGGCGATGCTCGATCGCGGCGTTGACGATGTCGACCGGCTCGACCCATTGCGGCTTGGGCCGCACCTGCTGACGGCTGATGGTGGTGGCGTCGAGCAGGTTCTGGATGTCGCTGTTGAGCCGCTCAGCCTCGTCGCGCACCACGCCGGTGAGTTCGCGCATGCGGCTGTCGGCTGCGAGTATCGGCGCGTTTGCCAGGATGGTGGCGGCGCCAAGGATGGAGGCAAGCGGCGTGCGCAATTCATGCGACACCGAGCCGATCAGCGCCTCGCGCAACAGCTCGGTCTCCGAGCGCATCTTGGCTTCATCGAGCGCGCGGGCGACGTCGAGCCGCTCGAGCGTTGCCGCGGCGTCGGCCAGCGCGTCGTCGATGCGGCCGCGCACGTCGGCCAGCGCGGCGCCTGAGACGTTGCCGAGATCCACCGCGACCATGCCGAAATCCGGCGTTTTGGGTGAGACGCGGCGAATGAGCCAGATGTTGCCGTTGCCGTCGTCAACGGTGCGCTCGGGGCCCTCATCCTGCTGGACGCGGCTGACCTGGGCGCGCACGCGCTCCGGCACGTCGTCGGCGTCGCCGGTCTCGGCAGCGCCGAGCAGCACGACCTTGCGCTGCACCAGGTTGGCGAGATGATTCTGGATGGCGGCGAAAATCTCGGTGGCGCTCGGCGCCGCGGCCAGCCGGCGCGAGAAGGCGTAAAGGTCGCTCATTTCGCGTTCGCGCTTGCGCGCAATAGTGATGTGCTGCTTGGCCGAGCTGGACAGGTGCGACACCACCACGGCGACAATCATGAACAAGAGGAAATTCAGGATCTCCTGGGGTGACGCCACCCTGAAGCTGTAAAGCTGCGCGAAATACAGGTAGCCGGACAGCACCACGCCGGTGATGGCGGTGAGCAGTGCCGGCACCACGCCGTAATTGTAGCCGAGCAGCATCACCGGAATAAGATAAAGCACCGAGCCGCGCAGGATGCCCGCATATCGGCGCAGCAGCACCGCAATGATCGTCGTCGCGACGATCATGAACAGCGCAGCGCCAAGGCCGCGCAGTTCGCGCCCCAGGAATGATTGCTTGAGCTCCTGCTCCAAAAAAACCGCCGTCCGCTCTGCCAGTCCAGGCCGCCCCTACGCCATTCTCTTTTGCCGCCGCGCCGGGACGAGCGCAATGCGCGGGCAAACGAATTTTTGTGATCGAAAAGCTTCGCCGGGCATAACGCCCATGCCGCAGCGCAGGGCGGCGCCCGCGCCATTTATTTGGAGTTTATACCCGGGCCGACATGCGGGCCGTGCAAGGAAAATTTACTATCAATTTGATTGGTCGTAGTAAAACGCTATTTCCCGCCGCAATTGCGTGGTTAATCGCACCTTGCCCCCGGCGGAAAGGCTTCATCACCATCTTCAGCTTTCCCCTGGAGGCTTTTGGCCCCCGGCGCGTCCTCGCCGGGGGCTTTTCTGTGCCGCCCGCTGCCCACAGCGGTAGCCGAATAGGGGCCTGGTCGGTCGCGCTAAGCGCCGGGTTCGTCGTTATCCACCCGATAGGCGTTGTCGTCGTAGCCGTGGCGGTTCGAATAGAACAACAGCGCCATCAGCCCGCAGCCCACCACGAGCGAAAAGCCGACGCCAACCGCCATCGCGGCATAGCCCCCCGCCGGCACCGCTGGGCCGTTGATCGTGATCCAGGCGCGCGCGGCAAACCAGCCGGCCGCGACCAGCATCGCCAACAGCGGCACCGCAATCAGCGCCGTCTTGATGAGTGTGCCGCGTGTGGTGGGGGATCCGCCCATGCCTGAGACATAGGCGCTGCCGGGCAAAATGTCAGCAGGGCAGAGCGGCGGCTCGCGCTGCGGCGCCACCAACCGCCGATCGCCGAACGAGGGACCCTGCGAGGCTTCGGTGGAACCGGCCTAGGCCATCGCCTGCTTCAGGTTCTCGTCGATCTTGTCGAGGAAGCCGGTCGTGGTGAGCCACTTCTGGTCCGGGCCGACGAGCAGTGCCAGATCCTTGGTCATAAAGCCCGCTTCGACGGTGCCGACCGTGACCTTCTCCAGCGTGTCGGCGAATCTCTTCAGCTCGGCGTTGCTGTCGAGCTTGGCGCGATGGGCGAGCCCGCGCGTCCAGGCGAAGATCGAGGCGATTGAGTTGGTTGAAGTCTCGCGCCCCTTCTGGTGCTCGCGGTAGTGGCGGGTCACCGTGCCGTGGGCGGCTTCGGCTTCGACCACCTTGCCGTCAGGGGTCGTCAGCACCGACGTCATCAGGCCGAGTGAGCCGTAGCCCTGCGCCACGGTATCGGACTGCACGTCGCCGTCGTAGTTCTTGCAGGCCCAGACATAGCCGCCCGACCATTTCAGCGACGCCGCGACCATGTCGTCGATCAGCCGGTGCTCGTAAGTGATCTTTTTCGCGGCGAACTTTTCCTTGAATTCCTTCTCGAAGATGTCCTGGAAAATATCCTTGAAACGCCCGTCATAGACCTTGACGATGGTGTTCTTGGTCGAAAGGTACAGCGGGTAGCCGCGATTGAGCGCGTAGTTCATCGATGCGCGGGCGAAGTCGCCGATCGAGGCGTCGAGGTTGTACATCGCCATGGCGACGCCCGAGCCCGGGAACTGAAAGACCTCGCGCTCGATCTTTTGCCCGTCATCGCCGACAAAGGTCAGATAAAGCTTGCCCTTGCCGGGCACCTTGAAGTCGGTGGCGCGGTACTGGTCGCCATAGGCGTGGCGGCCGATGATGATCGGCTGCGTCCAGCCGGGCACCAGCCTCGGCACGTTCTTGCAGATGATCGGCTCGCGGAAGATGACGCCGCCCAGGATGTTGCGGATGGTGCCGTTCGGCGAGCGGTACATTTCGTGCAGGTTGAATTCCTTCACGCGCGCCTCGTCGGGCGTGATGGTGGCGCATTTGACAGCGACGCCGACCCTTTTGGTCGCTTCGGCGGCATCGATGGTGATCTGGTCGCGCGTCTCGTCGCGCTTGCCGATGCCGAGATCGAAATACATCAGGTTGATGTCGAGATAGGGGAAGATCAGCTTGTCCTTGATGAGCCGCCAGATGATCCGGGTCATCTCGTCGCCGTCCATCTCGACGATGGGGTTGGTGACCTTGATTTTTGCCATGGAGCTTCGATCCCGTTAGAGCGCGGCCGGTTGCAGGTTCGGATCGGCGGTGAACAGGCGCGCGCTCGGATGACGCAACCCCGGCAGCTGCGGCCGGCTCTATAGCATCGGCGTTCCTGCCGTAAAAGCCGCGTCAGTGCGGATCAGGGTCAATAAAACAAAAACGCCGCTCGCCCCCGCGAAAGCGGGGATCCAGGAAGCTCAAAGCACTGGATACCTGCTTCCGCCTTCCGCGGGAATGAGCGGAGTAGAAGTGGTCAGAGTGCGGCGATCACGGCGTTCAGCGTCGCACTCGGCCGCATCGCAGCCGACGCCTTGGCGGCATCGGGCAGGTAGTATCCGCCGATGTCGACCGGCTTGCCCTGCGCGCCGATCAGTTCGCCATTGATCTTGGCCTCGTTGTTGGCGAGCGTCTCGGCCAGCGGCTTGAAACGGGCTTGCAGCTCCGGGTCCTTGGTTTGCGCGGCCAGCGCCTGTGCCCAGTATAGGGCCAGGTAAAAATGGCTGCCGCGATTGTCGATTTCGCCGACCTTGCGCGCAGGAGAGCGGTTGAACTTGAGGATCTTGCCGATGGCGGCGTCGAGCGTGTCGGCGAGAACCTGCGCCTTGGCATTCTTGTAGGTCTGCGCCAGGTGTTCGAGTGACGCGCCCAGCGCGAGAAACTCGCCGAGCGAATCCCAGCGCAGATAGTCCTCCTGCTGGAACTGCTCCACGTGCTTGGGCGCCGAGCCGCCGGCTCCGGTCTCGAACATGCCGCCGCCCGCCAACAGCGGGACGATCGACAGCATCTTGGCCGAGGTGCCGAGCTCCATGATCGGAAACAGGTCGGTCAGATAATCACGCAGCACGTTGCCGGTGACGGAGATCGTGTCCTGCCCCTTGCGGATGCGTTCGAGCGAAAACTTGATCGCTTCGACCGGCGGCAGAATGCGGATGTCGAGCCCCGCGGTATCTTCATCCTTCAGGTATTTCTCGACTTTAGCGATGACCTCCGCGTCGTGGGCGCGCTTTGAGTCAAGCCAGAATACCGCCGGCGTATTGGTGAGCCGCGCGCGGCGCACGCCGAGCTTGACCCAGTCCCGGACCGCCGGGTCCCTCAGCTCGCACATGCGGAAGATGTCGCCGGTTTCGACCGGACGCTCCAGCAGCACCTTGCCGTCATCGGCGACGACGCGAACTGTTCCGGCCGCGGGCACTTCGAAGGTCTTGTCGTGCGAGCCGTATTCCTCGGCCTGCTGCGCCATCAGCCCCACGTTGGGCACCGAGCCCATGGTTTTGGGATCGAACGCGCCGTGGGCCTTACAGTCGTCGATGACCGCCTGATACATCCTGGCGTAGCTGCGGTCCGGGATCGCGGCGATGACGTCGTGCAGTTTGCCGTCGGGGCCCCACATGCGGCCGGATTCGCGGATCATCGCCGGCATCGAGGCGTCGATGATCACGTCGCTCGGCACATGCAGGCCTGTGATCCCCTTGTCGGAATTGACCATGGCGAGGCCCGGACGTTTCGCGTACTCGGCCGCGATATCGTCCTTGATCGCTTTTTTCTCGGCGTCGGGCAGTGTTTCGATCTTGGTCAAGAGATCGCCGAAGCCGTTGTTGAGATTGACGCCGAGACGTTTCAGCGTGGCGGCGTGTTTCTCGATCACATCGGCGAAGTAGACGGAAGCGGCATGGCCGAACACGATGGGATCGGCGATCTTCATCATGGTCGCCTTCACCTGCAATGAGAACAGCACGTCTTCCTTCTTTGCCTCGTCGATCTGCTGGGCAAAGAAGGCGCGCAGCGCCTTGCGGCTCATCACCGCCGCGTCGATGATCTCGCCAGCCGCAATCGGTGTCTTCGCCTTCAGCACCGTGATGGCGCCGTCGGCGCCGACCAGTTCGATGCGGGCGTTGGTTGCCGCCGCGACGGTGGTCGAGATTTCCGAGCCGTAGTAATCGCCGCCCGACATGGTCGCCACATGCGTTTTGGAGTTGGGATTCCAGGCGCCCATCTTGTGCGGATTGTCGCGGGCATATTGCTTGACGGCGCCGGCGGCGCGGCGGTCGGAATTGCCCTCGCGCAAGACCGGGTTGACGACGCTGCCGAACACCCTGGCGTATCGGGCCTTGATGTCCTTCTCGGCGTCCGTCGCGGGATTGTCCGGATAGTCCGGAACGTTGTAGCCCTTGGCTTGCAGTTCCTTGATTGCGGCCTTGAGCTGCGGGATCGAAGCGGAGATGTTGGGCAGCTTCATGATGTTGGCTTCGGGCCGCAACGTGAGCTCGCCGAGTTCGGTGAGTTCGTCGTTGATTCGTTGCGCAGGGGTGAGCTTCTCGGGGAAGCTGGCGAGGATGCGGCCGGCGAGCGAAATGTCTTTCAGCTTAACGGACACCCCCGCCGCGCCGACGAAGGCTTGGACGATCGGCAGCAGGGAATAGGTCGCGAGCGCCGGGGCTTCATCGACTTTTGTCCACATGATTTCGAGATCTGACATGCTAGCACCTCTGGTCGCCGTGCTTGGTTGGGCCGACCGGAAACTGAACATTGGCGGGCGCGGGGAATGGCTTCTCCCGCGGGCCCTCAAATGAGTTGTTCTCGGCGCGGAAACCGCCAACCGGAATTCGACTGGCGGGGTGTTCGGCGCGCGCCCTATAGCATCCGCGCGCGGGCGGAGAAAGCCGACAATTACACTTATCGGACTGCCTTTTCGGGCGCCCATTGGCTATGACCGGGCGGCTGTTCCCACGGAGGATCGATGCCCGGCGCCGGGACTGACAAGACCAAGAGATGGCGCGAGGGCCCCGCGCCCGTTGTCGTGTTGGTCGAGCCGCAACTTGGCGAGAATATCGGGGCTGCGGCGCGGGCCATGGCGAATTTCGGGCTGTCGCGGCTGCGTCTCGTCAAGCCGCGGCAGCGCTGGCCGAACGACAAGGCGGCGATGATGGCGGCCGGTGCCGACCGCATCCTCGACGGCGCGGTGCTCTATGACTGTCTCGAAGCCGCCATCGCCGACTGCAGCTTCGTGCTGGCGACGACCGCGCGCGCTCACGACCAGGCCAAGCCGGTGGTCGGAGCCGCCGAGGCCGCGGCCGAGATGGCGGAACATGTGGCCGCCGGCGAAACCGTCGCGGTCGTGTTCGGCCGCGAGCGCAACGGGCTGGAAAACGACGAGGTCGCGCTGGCCGACCGCATTCTCACCTTGCCGGTCAATCCCGCCTTCGCCTCGCTCAATCTGGCGCAAGCCGTCGTAATCGTCGCTTACGAGTGGTTCAAGTGCGAGGCCGCTGGAAAGCTGCCGTTCGGCATGCCGGAGAAATCCGCACCGGCACCGAAGCAGCAGTTGCTTGCTTTTTTTGCCTCGCTTGAACGCGAATTGGAAAAGGTCGAGTTTTTCCGCCCGCCGGACAAGCGCGAAACCATGCAGATCAATCTGCGCAACATTTTCACCCGCATGCAGCCGACGCAGCAGGATATTCAGACGCTGCACGGCGTGATCATGGCGATCGCGGAGGGCCGCAAAGGTCCGGCGCGCGGCGGCGTGCTTGACGGCGCCGAGGCCGAGATGCTGCGCGCACTGCTTGCCGAACACGGCGGCGGGCGGGTGCCGAAGGAGCGCGGCCCGGTGCGCGGGTTGGCGCGATTACTGCGCCGCAATCCGACCGACGCCGAGCGGGCGTTGTGGCAGGCGCTGGTCAATGACCGCCGGTTCGCCGGCTGCGGCTTCAAACGGCAGACACCCGTCGGCCAGCACATCTGCGATTTTGTGTCGTTTCCGCTTCGCCTCGTCATCGACGTGATACCGGCCGGGGAGAGCGAGACGGCCGCCAGGGCGCGAGCCGACAAGCACGCTTGGCTAAAGGAGCGCGGCTACACGGTGATGGCGCTTCCCTCACGCGCCATCGAAACGGACCTCGCCGGTTCGCTTGAGGGAATAAATCGCGCCATCGACCGATAGCTCGGCAGGCGATGTTCGCCAACGCGGGGCTCGATCGTGCACGTTCGCAACAATACGACGCATTAAGGGGTTCTGAAAGTCCACGAATAGCTGGCCGAAACGCTTGTGGCGCTCGGCGGTCTGCATGCTGCCGCGGTATTGATGCACCATTGGATCTTGGGCGACAGGACGCTGGTGCGGATGCTGCCGCACAAGTGGAGCGCGCCTGCTGCTCAGGAAGAGGCTCGTGTCACGTTCACGGCACCGCGCACGGTGCTGCGGAATCGCCGTGCAACCGTCATAGACAAGTTGAGCTAATTCGTTACGGCTCCTGCCGTTCAGCCCTTGATCGTTTTGAGCGCGGCGGCAGCGCCGGCGCGCAGCATGTTGAGGTCGCTCGACACGGCGAGAAATTTCACGCCGCGCTTGGCCAGTGCCGCCGCGCGCTCCGCCGAATGGCAATAGGCGCCCGGAATTTTCTTTGCCTCGACCGCGCCGGCGATCATGCGCTCGAGATGGCCGTCGACCTCCTTGGACATCGGGTCCACGTTCTTGCCGTCGGAGAGCGCGATCGACAGATCGGAGGGTCCGAGGAAAAAGCCGTCGATGCCGGGTGTGTGGATGATGGCTTCGAAGTTGGCGAGCGCTGTACGCGTTTCAATCATCGCTAGCGTAATCACGTGATCGTTGGCTTCGCGCAGATAGGTCGCCATGTCGGGCACGCCGCCGAGCGTCATGGCGCGGTGCGGGCCCCAGCTCCGCTCGCCGAGCGGCGGAAATTTTGCCGCCGCCGCGAAAGCGCGGGCGTCCGCCGCGGTGTTGATCATCGGTGCGATGATGCCTTCGGCGCCGAAATCGAGCGAGCGGCTGACCATGGCGAAATCGCCAAGGGGCACGCGTACGATCGGCGCCGCGCCGCCCTGGCGAATCGCCGCGACGCCGGCGAGGATGCCGGCGGTGTCCCATAGGCCGTGCTGGCTTTCGATAGTGACTGCGGCAAAGCCGTCACGGGCCAGCGTTTCGGCAACGAGCGGATAGGGCAGGCCGCACCAGCCGGAGAATACGGTTTCACCTGCGTGCAGGCGTCGTGCGAGAGTAAAGGCGGGGATGGCCATGGCGAGCGTCCGTTAAAGCAGGAGTTGTTTGGTCGCGCTGTTGGTTGGCTGTTTCCTGAGCGGCTATTTGCCGGTCTTGATCGACTCTATGGCTTGCGCCATCAGTTCGTTGGCGTGACGGTTGATCTGGTGGTCTGATTGATCGACGCCCTTGGCGTCGAAATCGGTGCGGATCTTCGCCAGCACGTCGTGCGAGGCCTTGTCTTCGAATGCCGCCATCACCACCGAGAGCGCGTAGCTGTCCGCGTCCGCGCCTGTGAGACCGAGTTTTTCCGCAGCCCACAGGCCGAGCAGCTTGTTGCGCCGCGCGGTCGCTTTGAAGCGCAGCTCTTCGTCGTGCGCGAATTGCTGCTCGAAGGCCTCTTCGCGTTTGTCGAACGTCGTCATGACTGTCGCCTCGATAACTGTGGAACCATCTGCGGCCATGCATATCGAGGGTGCCCCGTCAAGGCAACCGGGATCGCGCCCTAACATCGCCTTGCGGCCGCGGCCGTGCGGGTCTATGTCGATTGTGCTCCGCGGTGCCATCGGCTAGCTTTGACTCGCGGAGGGGCCGCTGCGTCGAGTCGCGCGCCCGCATCCGCCGCCGCGGACCTCGAACGCAAAAATGGAGCCTCGGCACACGCAATGGATTTCAACAAGCAACGGTATACTCCGATGAGCCGGCGTCGCCGCATTTATGAAGGCAAGGCGAAGGTCCTCTATGAGGGACCCGAACCCGGAACTCTGATTCAGCATTTCAAGGACGACGCAACCGCCTTCAATGCGAAGAAGCATCAGGTGATTGAGGGCAAGGGCGTCCTCAACAACCGCATTTCCGAGTATGTCTTTCAGCACTTGAATGACATCGGCGTGCCGACGCATTTTATCCGGCGTCTCAACATGCGCGAGCAGCTCATTCGCGAAGTCGAGATCATTCCGCTCGCAATCTGCGTGCGTAATGTCGCGGCCGGCTCGCTGTCGACGCGGCTCGGCATCGAGGAAGGCACGCAGCTGCCGCGCTCGATCATCGAGTTCTATTACAAGAACGAACAGCTCAACGACCCGATGGTATCGGAGGAGCACATCACCGCGTTCGGCTGGGCGACGCCGCAGGAGATCGACGACATCATGTCGCTCGCCATCCGCGTCAACGACTTCCTGTCCGGGCTGTTCCTCGGCGTCGGCATCCGGCTGGTCGATTTCAAGATGGAAACCGGCCGGCTGTGGGAGAACGATCTGATGCGCATCGTCGTCGCCGACGAGGTTTCTCCCGATTCGTGCCGGCTGTGGGACATCAAGTCGAACGAGAAACTCGACAAGGACCGGTTCCGACGCGATCTCGGCGGCCTCTTGGAAGCCTACACCGAAGTTGCCAAACGGCTCGGCATCATGAGCGAAGGCGAGCGGCCGCAGGGCACTGGCCCGGTGCTGGTGAAGGGCTGAAACAAATCGCATTCGCCCGCAGCCCAACCAAATGGCCAAACAATACACCATCGGCCTCGTCGTTCCGTTCACGAAGGACGAGGTGCCGTTCGAAGGCCCGATCATGTATCCGGGCGTGCGCTTTATTGCGCGCGGCGTCGGCGTGCGCGCGCTGACGCCGGAAGGCTACGAACCGGCGTGGAATGCGATCCTGCCGGCGGCCGAGCATCTCGCCGCGCAGGGCGTGGACGCCATCATGGTGATCGGCACCTCGCTGACCTTTTTCAAGGGGCCGGAGGCGCACCAGTGGCTGCTCGGCGAGTTGCGACAGAAGACCGGCCTGCCGGTCAGCACGATGAGCCAGGCCATCATCGACGGCTTGCGTGAAATGGGGGCTCAGCGCGTTGCCGTCGCCACCGCTTACAGCGACGTCGTCAACCGACGGCTGAAAGAATTGCTCGCCTTTGCGGGCATCGAGACGCTTGCGCTCGAATGCTTCGATCTGCTGGAGTTCGGCGGGCCGAGCAAAAAGAGCGAGGCCGACATCATTGCGCTGAGCGGCAGCGCGGTCGAACACGCCGACGGCGCCGAGGGTATTCTCATTTCCTGCGGCGGCTTGCGCACGCTGGGCGTCGCCAAGCCGCTGGAAGAGCGCCATGGCATTCCGGTCGTGTCGTCGGCGACGGCGGCATTTTGGGCCGCGATGCGGCTCGTTGGCGAGAGCGGCCGGATCAGCGGCTATGGCCGGCTGTTCGAGGAAGCCGCCGCGCCGGCGAATTGAGGCATTCTGGGCTACAGGTTTGCCGGGCTAATGGTTGCGGTTTGCCCGATTCGTTCCTATTGAATGGACGATGAAAGCCCGCGTCACGGTTACGCTGAAATCGGGTATTTTGGACCCGCAGGGTAAGGCCATCGAAGGCGCCTTGAAATCGCTTGGCGTAAGCGGCGTGGCGAGTGTCCGTCAAGGCAAGGTTTTCGACATCGAAATCGAAGGCGCCGACCGCGCCGGAGCCGAGGCAGCCCTGAAAGCTGCCGCTGAGAAGCTGCTCGCTAACACGGTTATCGAGAACTACCGGGTCGAGGTTCTGGGCTGAGCCTCAGGAATTAGTATGGTGAGCGCGCCGCCCGACTGGTGCGAGATCGGCAGAGGCCGCATGAAGGCTTCCATTGTCGCGATCGTGCTGTGCGCCCTGACGTTCACGCCGGGTGCGCTGTTCGCCCAGAGTGGCGGCGCTCCCAATCTGAATCCCGTAAAGCCAGGCGCCGTGCGGATCACGACGCGCGCTCCGGACACGGATAAGTGGGTGGCGTTCCGCTCGGCGAACGGGGCGCAGCGCATCTTCAAATGCAAGCCGCTGGCGTGCTCCGATGCGGAGGTCATCACGTTCACGTTTTCGAAGAGTCCGACGCGGCATCCCGATCCGAAGGCATTGGAGAAATTCGCCAAGGTCGACCTGCCCAAGAGCATTCGGGCGCTCGACGCGGCGCGTGAAATTCTCACCGATGGCGCCGAGCGGGTCGAGACGGTCAGCTCCAAGACGGCGACGCTCAAGAATTATCCCGCGGTCGTCAATGAGACCAAGTTCACGCGCGGCAAAACCGCGGCCTACGCCGAGATCGCGATCATCTTCGCGGGACCCGCGATGGTGCGCGTGACGTCGTCGTCGCAGAACCGGGAGCTCGCGCAACAGACGCTCAACCAGTTCATCGGTGTCATGCGGATCGAGGAAGGGCCGCCGCCGGCACCGCCGGCAAAGTCTTTGCCCAGTGGCGCGCAGGAGCTTTGAGATGAAGGGGCGCCGGCGATGAAATCGGCCGTTCTCGTTTTTCCCGGCATTAATCGCGAGCGCGACATGGCGCGCGCGCTGACGCTCGTATCCGGTCGGGAGCCGGCGATGGTTTGGCACGCCGAAGCCGAATTGCCGGTGGGCACGGATGTCGTTGTCATCCCGGGCGGCTTCTCCTACGGCGATTACCTGCGCTGCGGCGCCATTGCGGCGCGTGCGCCGATCATGGGCGCGGTGCGCATGTTTGCCCAAAAGGGCGGCCTCGTGCTCGCGGTGTGCAACGGCTTTCAGATCGCGTGCGAGGCCGGGCTGTTGCCCGGCGTGTTGATGCGCAACGCACAGCTGCGTTTCATCTGCCGCGACGTTTATCTGCGCGTCGAGCGCTCCGATACGCCCTTTACCCGCGGCTACAATGCCGGCCAGGTCATCCGCGTGCCGGTAGCGCATGGCGAGGGCAATTACATTGCCGACGGCGAAACCATCGCCCGGCTCGAAGGCGAGGGCAGGGTGGTGTTCCGCTATGCCTCGCCGGACGGCATCGTCGACCCGAACTGGAACCATAACGGCGCGATGAACGCCATCGCCGGCATCATCAACGAGCGCGGCAATGTGCTCGGCATGATGCCGCATCCGGAAAATCACGTCGAAGCGCTGATGGGCTGCACCGACGGCCGGGGCCTCTTCGCCGGGCTTGTGGATCACTTCAAGCTGGCGGCGTGATTGCGGCCATGACCGAGAATATCGATCGAATCAAGCGAGCCCCGGTGTGGAAACGGGTTCTGGCCGCCGTGCTCGATTTCCTCACCGCTTTCGCTTTGTTTGGGTTCGCCATCGCCTGGTTCACCGGCGACAACAAGACCGATCATGGCGTCAGTTTCGACCTTCACGGTGCGCCAAGCCTGTTGCTCCTGGGGTTGCTGGTCGCGTACTTTTTCGTCGGCCGGCGCTACGCTGGTGGCACGCTCTGGGACCGTCTTTTGGGCATCGGCCGACCGCAGCCAGTCTGACGTCGCGCATGCTTGGCGGCGAATTAGGCGTGGATGGCCAGCCAAAATCCGGCCCCCATGGGTGCAATCGGCAGCTCTGCACGCTACATCAGCCCCGTGATCCCCAACGAACCACGCGTGACCCCCGAACTCGTCGCCGAGCACGGTCTCAAACCGGAGGAGTACGAGCGCGTTGTCAAACTCATCGGCCGAGAGCCGAGCTTCACCGAGCTCGGCATCTTCTCGGCGATGTGGAACGAGCACTGCTCGTACAAATCCTCGAAAATCCACCTGCGCACGCTGCCGACCAAGGCGCCCTGGGTGATCCAGGGCCCTGGCGAAAATGCCGGCGTGATCGACATCGGCGACGGCCTTGCGGTCGTGTTCAAGATGGAGAGCCACAACCACCCGAGCTACATCGAGCCCTATCAGGGAGCGACGACCGGCGTCGGCGGCATCCTGCGCGATGTCTTCACCATGGGCGCGCGGCCGATCGCCTGCCTCAACGCGCTGTCATTCGGCGATCCCGGCCATCCCAAGACGCGCCATCTGGTCGCTGGCGTGGTGGCCGGGATTGGCGGCTACGGCAATTCCTTTGGTGTGCCGACGGTCGGCGGCGAGGTACGCTTTCATCGCCGCTATGATGGCAACATTCTCGTCAACGCCATGGCGGTGGGGCTCGCGGAGACCGACAAGATTTTCTATTCGGCGGCGTCGGGTGTCGGCATGCCGATCGTCTATCTCGGCTCCAAGACCGGCCGCGACGGCATCCACGGCGCCACCATGGCGTCCGCCGAGTTCGGCGCAGATGCCGAAGAGAAGCGACCGACCGTGCAGGTCGGCGATCCATTTTCGGAAAAGCTCCTGCTCGAAGCCTGCCTCGAAATCATGGCCAAGGGCTGCGTCGTCGCAATCCAGGACATGGGCGCGGCGGGCCTGACCTGTTCGGCGGTGGAGATGGGCGCCAAGGGCGATCTCGGCGTGACGCTCGATCTTGATCGCGTGCCGTGCCGCGAGACCGGCATGAGTGCCTACGAGATGATGCTGTCGGAGAGCCAGGAGCGCATGCTCATGGTGCTCAAGCCCGAGAAAGAAAAGGAGGCGGAAGCGATCTTTCGGAAATGGGGGCTCGATTTCGCGATTGTCGGCGAGACCACGCCGGCGAAGCGCTTCCTGGTCAGGCATGGCGGCGCCGTCATGGCCGACCTTCCGATCAAGGAATTGGGCGATGAGGCGCCGGTTTACGACCGGAAGTTCGAGCCAAGTCCGAAGCAGCCGGCGGTTGACGCCGCTGCGATCAAGCCGCCGCTCGGCACCGGTGAGGCGTTGCTCAAGCTGCTCGGCTCGCCCGACCTCTGCTCGAAGCGCTGGGTCTGGGAGCAATACGACCATGTCATTCTGGGCAATACGGTGCAACGGCCGGGCGGCGATGCGGCCGTGGTGCGGATCAAGGAGGGGCCCAAGGCGCTGGCGCTGACCTCGGACGTCACGCCGCGCTACTGCGAGGCCGATCCGTTCGAGGGCGGCAAACAGGCGGTCGCCGAAGCCTGGCGCAATCTGACCGCGGTCGGAGCGCGGCCGTTGGCAGTCACCGATAACCTGAATTTCGGCAATCCGGAGCGGCCGGAAATCATGGGCCAATTGGTCGGCTGCATCCGTGGCATCGGCGAGGCCTGCCGTGCGCTCGAGTTTCCGGTCGTTTCGGGCAATGTCTCGCTCTATAACGAAACCAACGGCCGGGCGATTTTGCCGACGCCGACCATCGGCGGCGTCGGTCTGCTCGACCAATTCACCAAGTCGATGACACTCGGCTTCAAGGCCGAGGGCGAAGCCATTCTGCTCGTTGGCGAAACGATCGGCTGGCTCGGCCAATCGCTGTATCTGCGCGAAGTCTGCGGTCGCGAAGAGGGCGCGCCGCCGCCGGTCGATCTTGCCGCCGAGCGGCGCCACGGCGATTTCGTTCGCAACCTGATCCGCGACGGCCTCCTCACGGCGGTCCACGATGTTTCGGACGGCGGTCTGCTCGTGGCGCTTGCCGAAATGGCGATGGCATCGGGAATTGGCGCCGTGCTGGAGAACCCGACGAATGCCCTTGCCCATGGATTCTGGTTCGGGGAGGATCAGGCCCGCTACGTGCTGACCGCGGGTATTGAAGAGCACAAGCGGGTTGCGGCGCGGGCGCAAGAAGCCGGCGTGCCAGTGTGCATGATCGGCACCACCGGGGGGCGTGTCCTGGCGCTGGCCAATGAACAGCCGGTCGCGGTTGCGCGACTGTCCGAGCGGTTCGAGGCTTGGCTGCCGGACTTTATGAGGGGCGGCGAGCGGTAGTCCGCTTTATCCATGAGAAAACCGGCCAGTCTGGTCTACGGCGTCGAGGAGCCGCCGCCGTGGATGGTCACCTTTGTCAGCGCCATCCAGCATGTCGGAGTGATCGCCATCTTCATGGTGTATCCGATCATCATCGGGCGGCAGGCGGGGGCGCCCGCAGACGAGCTTTCCAACATTCTGCGGATGGCGATGCTTGTGCTGGCAGCCGCCGTGCTGCTGCAGGCTATGCCGCGCGGGCCGGTGGGCAGCAAGCTCTTGGCGCCGTCGATCTTCACCGGCGTGTATCTCGGTCCGTCGATGCTGGCGGTAAAATTGGGCGGATTGTCGCTCGTTTGGGGAATGACGATCTTTGCCGGCCTGGTTGAGATCACGCTGTCGCGAATCTGGGCGAAGTTGCGCGCCTTCATACCGTCGGAGACAGCGGGGCTGGTCGTTTTCCTGGTCGGCGTCATCATCGGACTGGCGGCGCTTCACCTGTTGATCGGGCAGAGCGCCACGAACTCCATTCCTGGTCCGAACGCGGCGGTAGCGGGACTGGCGCTCGCGGTGATGATCGCGCTCAACATCTGGAACAAGGGTCGACTGCGGCTGTTCTGCATCCTTATCGGGATGGTGGTCGGATAGTATCGCGGCTGTTGGCGTCGGAATGCTGGGCGCCGGCGACTTCCTCTCGGTGCTGCGGCAGCCCGTGCTGACGCTGCCGAAACCCTCGTATCTCAGCTGGTCATTCGACGCTTCGATGATCGTACCGTTCGCGGTGAGCGGGCTTGCCGCGGCCATGAGCACAACGGCGGTGGTTACGACCTACCAGCGAACGACGGATGCCGACTGGGTCCGCCCGGAGATGACCTCGATAAAGGGAGGGATCTTTGGCGACGGCATAGCGGTCGTCATCGCTGGGCTGCTGGGCACCTATGGACTTACTGTGTCGACCGCCAATGTCGGGCTTGTTGCCGCAACCGGAGTTGCCAGCCGCAGAATAGCGTTCGTTGTGGCGGCCATCCTGGTGCTCGCCGCATTTCAGCCGACCGTCGTCGGAGTGCTCACCATCATGCCGCCGCCCGTGATGGCGGCATCGCTCTTGTTCACGGCCGTTTTTATCATGATCGGCGGCATCCAAATTATCTCGTCGCGAATTCTGGATGCGCGGCGCACTCTGGTCATCGGCATGGGCATGATGGCCTTTTTTGTGGTCTCGGTGGTGCCCTCGACGTTCGCTGGCGTACCCGCCTGGGCGCAGCCCTTGGTGAGTTCGCCATTGGTGCTGGCGACGCTGACTGCACTGCTACTCAACCTCATCTTCCGTCTCGGCATACGGCGAAAGATGGCGACCGTCATCGATCCCAGATCCGCCGACTATCCGGAGATCGTCAACTTTGTTGAACGCAATGCCGCGATCTGGGGAGCGCGCCGAGATGTGGTCTCGCGGGTTGAATTCGTGGTTCAGCAGGCCGTTGAGGCGATCATTGAACATTGCCAAGTCACCGGGCCGATCGCATTCGAGATCGGCTATGACGAATTCGATATCGATGTGGCGCTGAGCTACGCTGGCGTTCCGCTCGACCTGACAGGAAAGCTGCCGACGCATGATGAGATTCTCGAATCCGAGGATGGCGCGCGCCGGCTTGCCGCATTTCTGGTCGTGCAGCGCTCCGACAAGGCGCAGTCCTCGGGCGCGGACGGTAAAGCCTGGCTGACGCTTGCATTCCGTCAGTGACCGGAACCATAGCCGGGCCTGGCCAGTTGGGCTTGGCTAGTCTGGCACGCTACGTGTATGACACCAGAGTGCCGACAGGCAGCCCCAGGCCGGCCAACTCGGCAGCTTTTCCGGTTTCGAAGGTCGGCAACAATGGCGATGGCTGCCAACGATATTGAACGGCTGATCAGGGCCCGTATTCCCGATGCCGATGTGACGATCCGCGATCTCGCCGGCGACGGCGACCACTACGCCGCGACCGTTATCGCCGAGTTGTTTCGCGGCAAATCGCGTGTCCAGCAGCACCAGATCGTCTATGACGCGCTCAAGGCCGAGATGGGCGGCAAACTGCACGCGCTGGCGCTGCAGACCGGAACGCCTGAACGGTAGTGCGGCCGGGCTGGCAAAATCGCCGCCATTTTGAGCCGCAGGCTCCCGCTAAAATCCCATTCGCCAGGAAGCGCGCCGGGCACGGGGCTGTTCTATCGGAGATTTTTGCCGGCTCAGGACTGAAATCGGCGCATGGCTTTATGCCGATTTTGCGCTACATATAGAGGACGGCGACTGGACGGGATTCGGCGCAGGAGCCGTGCCCGCCGCCCAGCAAGGAAGACGAGAAATGTCCATCGACCAATTCATCGATAATGAGGTCAAGGCCAACCCGGTGGTGCTGTTCATGAAGGGCACGCCGCAGTTTCCGATGTGCGGCTTTTCCGGCCAGGTCGTGCAGATCCTCGATTATCTCGGGGTAGCCTACAAAGGCCTCAACGTTCTCGAGAACGACGATCTGCGCCGGGGCATCAAGTCATATTCCAACTGGCCGACCATCCCGCAGCTCTACGTGAAGGGTGAGTTCGTCGGGGGCTGCGACATCATTCGTGAGATGTTCCAGGCCGGCGAACTGCAATCGTTCTTCAAGGACAAGGGCGTTGCCGTGAAGGAAACCGCGGCCGCATCCTAGGCTCCACCGGAGCATCAGGGCCGTTGTTTTTTGACCTGTGCGCGCTGCCAAGCCAGCTCCAGCGCGCTGCGCAATTCTGCAACCGTCAGTGCCGCTAATGTTGCCGTAGTGGCGCCGCGTGCGCCCCATGCATTGGGGATTCTTGTAAAAGCGCCCGGTGCGACTTCGCATTTGAGCGCCTGCGCGTCCGGGCTGAGCATCAGATTGGCGGTGCGGCCGTCGGGTGCCAGCGTCGCGTAGATGCGGCGGACCTTGAATGCGGTCCGCTCGAAATGCGGTGCTTCGGTCGTCCCCGGCAGCGACAGGGCGATGCGGCGAAAGTCCCTTGCGGTCGCCACGATCGCCCCGGCGCAAGTGCGCGTCAGCGCGAGTAGTATTCGACGACCAGGTGCGGTTCCATCATCACCGGGTAGGGGACGTCGCCGAGCCCCGGGATGCGGCTCATCTTCGCGGTCATCTTGGTGTGATCGACGTCGATGTAGTCAGGCACGTCTCGCTCGCCGAGCGCGGTCGCTTCCAAAACCATCGCCAACTGCTTCGACTTGTCCTTGATCTCGATGAGATCGCCGACCTTGACGCGAAAGCTGGGAATGGTCACGCGCCGGCCGTTCACCTTGACGTGGCCGTGATTGACGAATTGGCGGGCGGCGAACACGGTCGGGACGAATTTCGCCCGGTAGATGACGGTGTCGAGCCGGCGTTCCAGAAGGCCGATCATGTGGGCGCCGGTGTCGCCCTTGAGGCGGCGGGCCTCGTCGTAGATGCCGTGGAAGTGGCGCTCCGACATGTTGGCGTAATAGCCCTTGAGCTTCTGCTTGGCGCGCAATTGCACGCCGTAATCCGACAGCTTGCCCTTGCGCCGCTGGCCGTGCTGGCCGGGGCCGTATTCGCGCTTGTTGATGGGTGATTTTGGCCGGCCCCAGATATTCTGGCCCATTCGCCGGTCGATCTTGTACTTCGCCTCATGGCGCTTGGTCATTCGCGTCCTCTTAAAAAGTGAGTGTTGAGGATCGCGCCCTCCTCTGTCACGGACCATCTCGTTCGGAGCGGTCGGACCGACAGGTTTTGCGCCGAAGCGCCGGCCAAGCAAAACCACGGGTCGCGAAACACTTTGCGGGCCCAAACGGACCCGCAAAGTGCGGTCTATCTATGGGGAAACTCGCGCCCTGTCAAACCATTCCCGGCAGCGCCTCTAGCCCTGCGCGAAGTGTCTTTGCCGCATGCTGCGCAGGAGCGTGATTGCTAGCAGCGCCGTCACGGCGTCCAGGATCGCCACCACGATGAACACGGCGGTCCAGCTCCCGGTGCGCTGATGCAGGTAAGCCGCCGCCGGGCCGCCCAGGATCGAGCCGACGCCCTGCGCGATATAGAGAAAGCCGTAATTGGTGGCGGCGAATTTGGCGCCGAACGTGTCGGTCAGGGTCGAGGGGAACAGCGAAAAGATCTCGCCCCAGCCGAAGAACACCAGACCGGTCAGTACGACGAACAGCGCCGGTCGGTCGATGAAGGCGAACAGCACCAGGATCGCCGCGCATTCGAGCGAGAAGGCGAGCGCCATGGTGCTTTCGCGCCCGATATGGTCGGACACCCAGCCGAAGAATGGCCGGGTGAGCCCGTTAGTCAGGCGCGATAGCGTCAGCGACAGAGGCAGCGCCGCCATGCCCAAAACCAGGGCCTGTGCCACCTTGTACTCGTTGGCGAACGGCCCGACGTTGGACACGACCATCAGGCCCGAAGTCGACATCATGCTCATCATGACAAACAGCAGCCAGAAGATCGGGCTGCGCAGCATTTCGGCCGGCGAGTAGTTGCGCCTGGACTGTGTGGTCGAAGCCGATGCCGGCGAATTTCCTGCAGGAACCCAGCCCTCGGGCGGAATCCGCAGACCCTGCGCGGCAATGAGCCCGATGATGCCCTGGATGATGCCCCAGACGACGAGCGTGTGTGCGTAGCCGGAGCTCTTGATCATGCTGTCGATCGGGAAACTGGTGAAGATGGCGCCGAAGCCGTAACCCGCGGCGGCGAGTCCGGTGGCAAGCCCGCGCCGGTCCGGAAACCAGCGCACCATCAGCCCGATGATGCCGACATAGATGATGCCAGTGCCGAAGCCGCAAATCACGCCGTAGGTCAGGTACAACGCCCAGACATTGCCGACATAAGCAGACAGGACCCAGCCGCCGCCAGACATCAGCGCGCCGAGCGAAATCAGCAGCCGTGGTCCGAAGCGGTCGACCAAATAGGCCTGCAGCGGCGAGCACCACGTCTGCAGAATGATGAGCAGCGAAAACGCCCACTGCAGCTCAGC
This sequence comes from uncultured Alphaproteobacteria bacterium, assembly GCA_963729965.1. GTDB lineage: Bacteria > Pseudomonadota > Alphaproteobacteria > Rhizobiales > Xanthobacteraceae > BOG-931. Next base: position 1,322,292 of record CAVSPX010000012.1, on the reverse strand, counting down.
CAGCGTAGTGCCGAGTTTTTGATTGAGCGGCCCGGTAAACAGCGTCCAGACATATTGCGGGCTGGAGATCGCCATCATGGCGATCAGGCTAAGAATGAGCTGATTCCAGCGATTGAGGTACCAGGGTCTTGTTTGAGCAGCCGCGACGACGGTGGACATGTCATGTTCCCCAAAAACAGAATGCCCGGCGCCGACACGAAGCGTAATGCCAGCGGGGCGGGGGAACAAGACGGCTTTCGCCTAATTTTGCTGCAGCAAATGACTGCCGATAAGGCGCTGGCTAGCCGAGTTCAGTCGCCTCAGATGTCGACAGGTCGGTGCGGATGCCGAACCGCGCGAGCACAGCTGAAGGCGCGCGGCCTGACGTGAAAATCGCACGCGCTGTTCCGGGTGGCGCCGCCGCGAGCGCCGATCCGAGGAGACTGACGATCCGGCGGGCGATGGCCGGCGCCGGATCGATGAAGTCGACCGGCCAGGGCGAAAGCCGACGCAGACGATCGAGCAACAGCGGATAGTGGGTGCAGGCGAGCACGATGGTGTCGGTGCGGCTGCCGTCGTCGACAAAGGCGGGCGCGAGCTCGTCGCGCAGCGCGGCATCGCTGACCGGCAGGCCGGCCATATCGTCTTCCGCATAGGCCGCCAGTCTTTTGGACCCGACGAGCGTGATCTGGCAGTCGCCCGCATGGTCGCGGATGAGGGCGCGGGTATATTCGCGCGCCACTGTCCCCTCGGTGCCGAGCACGGAGACGCGCCGCGTTATCGAGGCAGCGCAGGCCGGCTTGATCGCCGGCACAGTGCCGACAAACGGCACGGAAAATTTCCTGCGCAAGTCAGGAAGCACGATGGTCGAGGCTGTGTTGCAGGCGATCACCACAAGATCGGGCGCATGCGCCTCGATCAGTTCGCCCATCAATCTGACGACGCGCGAGATCAGCGCCGGCTCGGCGAGGGCGCCGTAGGGAAACGCTGCGTCGTCGGCGACGAAGAGAAATTCAGCGTCGGGCCGTGCCGCCGCAACCTCGCGGAACACGGTCAGGCCGCCAAGCCCTGAATCGAACACCAGAATGGTCGGAGACGCGGCCATGCGTGAAGACATGCACAATGAATATGGCCGGAGCAAATCGCCGGCGGCGGCCGCCCGCCTTAACTGTAGGACCCTTCAGCCGGCGAGCGCGCCCACCAGGCGAGGCCCTTCCTTAGGCATGGCGGCCAGCTCTTCGCGCACCCTCAGCCTGCGGGCCGGTGGCGAGATCACGCCGCTGACCGCCGTGAAGGTCAGCACCAGGATCGCCGCCAGATTGCCATCCTGATAATTGGCGAAGGCAACCGCGCCCATCAGATAGGCCCAGAACGGGAATGCGACGGTCGAGACGATGGCGTTGACGATCCAGGCATCGCCGTCCTGACGGACGTACCAGCAGAACAGCGGCGTCAGGATCAGGCAGCTCACGACCAGCGTGCCGATCGCGACCAGGCCAACTGGGATGCCCGCCATGGCGGCGTGAGCGCCGCCCGATCGGATCGCCTGTTCGAGGATGGCGTTGACCAGCATGGTGAAGGCCAGCACTTCGCCCGGAATGTATTTCACCATCCGGAGCAGATAATCGTCGCCCGGCTCGGCATTGGGGGTCGCGATACCATCGAGGTCGGAACGAAGCACGCGCTCGAGATCTGAAATCTGCTCGTCCGCAATCTGCGGCTTGCGTACCAGTCTGCCCATGGCTGTCTCCTTGGCGTTCTTGAAAATTTACGGCGGGCGAGGTGAGTCGGGCAAACACCAATGCGGCGGGCCGCCGCGGTCAATCGTGCGGCCGTGTCGGTCAACGGCCGATGCGGGACCCGGTCAATGACCGCGCTGTGGGTCGAGCTTCCAATATCCGGATATTGCTCCGCGCTGCCGCAAGCGGCGTTTGAGCAAAACGCCGCATCCTATTACCTTTCATAAGAAAATCGGCATTGGCCGCACCGACGGGAGGTGACGAGCGCCTAACCTCGACCAAACACCCGGCGGAAAATCGCATCGACGTGGGCAAGGTGAAAGTCGAGGTTGAAATTGGCCTTCAACTCCGCCGCGGAAAGATGCTGGCGCACCTCTTTGTCCGCCGTGAGCAGAGCGAGGAAATCGCCTTCACCGGCCCACACTTTCATCGCGTTGCGCTGAACCAGCCGGTAGGCGTCCTCGCGCCCCACGCCTTTCTGCGTCAGTGCCAGCAGCACGCGCTGTGAATGGACGAGGCCGCCGAGCCGGTCGAGATTCTTGCGCATGTTGTCCGGATAGATGACGAGCCGCTCGATAACACCGGCGAGCCGGCCAAGCGCGAAATCGAGCGTCACCGTTGCGTCGGGGCCGATCATGCGCTCGACCGAGGAATGTGAAATGTCCCGCTCGTGCCACAGCGCGACATCTTCCAGCGCCGGCGTTACATAGGCGCGCACCATGCGGGCCAGTCCGACCAGATTTTCCGACAGTACCGGATTGCGCTTGTGCGGCATCGCCGACGAGCCCTTCTGGCCCGGCGAGAAAAACTCCTCGGCCTCGAGCACTTCGGTGCGCTGCAGATGGCGAATTTCGGTCGCCAGCCGCTCGACCGAAGCGGCGACCACGCCGAGGATGGCGAAATACATTGCATGCCGGTCGCGCGGAATGACCTGCGTCGAGATCGGCTCGACCGCAAGCCCGAGCTTGTTGGCCACGTACGCTTCGACGCGTGGATCGATTTGCGCGAATGTGCCGACGGCGCCGGAAATGGCGCAAGTGGCAACCTCCTTGCGGGCCTCTTGCAGTCTCCGCCGCGCGCGGGAAAATTCGGCGTAAGCGACCGCGAGCTTGAGGCCGAACGTGGTCGGTTCGGCGTGGATGCCGTGCGAGCGGCCGATGGTCGGCGTGTATTTGTGTTCCTCCGCGCGCTTTTTCAGCGCCGCGAGGAGTTTGTCGACATCGGCGAGCAACAGATCGGCCGCGCGCACAAGCTGGACGTTGAGGCAGGTGTCGAGCACGTCCGAGGACGTCATGCCCTGGTGCACGAAGCGCGCCTCGGGCCCGACGATTTCGGCGAGGTGAGTGAGGAAGGCTACCACGTCATGCTTGGTTTCGCGCTCGATCTCCTCGATCCGCGCGATGTCGAATTTGGCGTGCTTACCCTTGGCCCAGATTTTTTTCGCCGCCGCCTTTGGAATCATGCCGAGTTCGGCCATGGCATCGGCGGCGTACGCCTCGATCTCGAACCAGATGCGAAAGCGCGTCTCGGGCGACCAGATCGCCGCCATTTCGGGCCTGGTATAACGTGGAATCATCCTATCCTCGGTCGGCGACTGTCATCGCTGTATCAGAGGCCATCCCTCGCATCAAACGCGATGCGACGGCCAGCTTGTGCGTTAACCGGTGAGGTACGCTCAGGCGCTACAATCCCAGCCGCAAACCGCGGGTGTTTGCAAACCGGGTTCGGTGCGATGTCCTTTAGCGATAGCTCATCGATCGAAAGCGAACTCGGTACGGACGAGCGGCTCTTGTGGAAGGGGCGCCCGCGTACCGGCGTGCGGTTACGAGGGAACGACGCTCTTTTGATTCCGTTCAGCCTGCTGTGGGGAGGTTTTGCGATCTTCTGGGAATACACGGCCATTTTCTGGATGCCGAAAGCCAATGCGGCCGGGTGGCTGTTTCCGCTATTCGGCGTCCCGTTTGTGCTGGCCGGGCTTTACTTCATTTTCGGGCGTTTTCTGCTCGACGCCAAAATGCGCGAAAACACCGAATACGCCGTGACCAGCCGCCGTGCGATCATCGTCACCACGCTGTTCGGCAGGAAGGTCAACTCCATCAATCTGCAGAGCACGCCGGACATCAGCCTGACCGAGAGGTCCGATCGCAGCGGCACGATAAGCTTTGGCGCCGCGCCTTATTATGGATGGCGGGCACAGCGTAACCTCTAGTACCCGAGCACGACGTCGCAGCCGGTGTTCGACATGATCGACGACGCACGCAGCGTTTACGACATCATTCAAAACATAAAACGAGACTGAGAACCGCCGCCTCGGCTGGCCTATCCGGCCGACGAGAATTGCCGCTCGATCTCGTCCATCAGCGGAGCGGTGAGGCCGGCCTTTCTCAAGGCGGCGAATCCTTCGAGGATGATCGCCTCCCAGGACTTGCCCGCCATGACGTTCTTCGCTCCGCGATATTTGAGAAAGAGCGCGCGCGCCTCGTCGACGCGGCCAAGGAACATCAGCGTGTCGGCTCGGCTCGCGTAGAGCCATGTGGCCTGCGGCGCAAGCGCGACGGCCTGGTCGGTGGCGTCCATCGCCAGGGCGAAATTGCGCGCCAGTACCGCATTCCAGGCAACGAGCCCGATGCGGCCGATGCAAAATTGCAGGTCATTTTGCCACTGCGTGTTGCTGCGATCGCTGTTGGCGAGGCGCTCCGCGATAGCGAGAGCCGCGCGGTAAGACTTGAGCGCTTCGGGCAGCGCGTGCTGCAGCAGTAAGGCGGTGCCGACGAGGTTGTACGAGACGGCGACATCGCGCTGCCAGCCGGCATTGGCGGGATTCGTCTTTGCCAGGGCCTCGATGACGCCGAGGCCGTTGCGAAAATCATCCAGTGCCTGCGCTGCATCGCCTTGCGCCAGCGCTGCGCTGCCGGCCTTGTTGTAGGAAACCGATAGCGCGCGCTGCCCTTCGGCATCGCCCGGATTGGACTTGGCGATGGCTTCCCTGACGGCGACCTCGGCGCGGTAGGACGCGAGTGCGTCCTTCGGGTTTTGCAGCGCAGTGAGAACGTCGCCGACCTTCTCGTAGGTTGCCGCCAGATTGCGTTGCCAGATGGCATTGGTGGGATCGATTTTTGCCAGCCGTTTGGCGATGGCGAGGCTGTCGCGATACGATTTCAGTGCGCCCGCCAGTTGGCCCTGCGCGCGCAGCGCATCGGCGATCAGGCTGTCGGTAACGGCGAGATCGAGTTGCCAGCCGGCATTGGCGGGATCGGTCTTTGTCAAATGCTCGACGATTGCGAGGCCTTCGCGATAGGTTTGCAGCGCCTCGTCGAAGTTCCTCTGTGCGGCCAGCAGGCTTCCCACCCTGTTGTAGGAAAAGGCGATGTCGCGCTGCCAGCTTGCATTGCTGGGATCGGTTTGCGCGAGATGCAGCGCAATGGCGAGCTGGTTCCGGTACCCTTGCAGCGCTCCAGGCAGGTCGCCTTGCAGCAGCAGCGTATCGGCGATCCGGCCGGTTGAAACGGAAAGGTCGCGCTGCCAACCGGCATTGCTCGGATCCGTCGCGGCGAGGCGTTCGCGAATGGCGTGACCGTCTCGATACGATTGCAGGGCCTCCGTAAGATGGCCCTGCGCCCGCAGCACGTCGCCGATGTCCTCGTACACGATCGAGAGATCGCGTTGCCGGTCGGTATTTGTCGGATCGGCTTTAGCCAGGCGCGCGGCGATGGTCAGGCTGTCGCGGTAGGTCTGCAAGGCTTCGGCCAGGTTGCCTTGCTCCATCAGCACCTCGCCGATCTTCGAAAAGCCAAAGCGCAGATCGGCTTGCCATTTGGCATTGTCGGGGTCGGTCTTGGCGAGGCGCTGTGTGACGGCGAGGCCGTTGCGATAGAACGTAAGGGCATCGGCGAGGTGCCCCTGTTTCTTAAGCACGTCACCGAGCCGATTATAGGCGACCGCAAGATTGCGTTGCGCGCCGGTGTTGTCCGGCTGGGCTTTGACGAAGCGCTCCATAATGGCGACGCTGTCGCGCAACGACTGCAGCGCTTCGGGCAAGTGACCTTGTGCCTCGAAGACATCGGCGATTTCCGCCTTCAGCGTCGCCAGGTCGCGCTGCCAGTCGGCGTTGCCTGGATCGGATTGGGCGAGGTGTTCCGCGATCGCCAGGCTGTCGCGGTAAGCCTGCAGCGCGTCCGGCAACTTGCCCTGATCGAGCAGCACTCCGGCGATCACCTCATGGGAAATTGACAGATCGCGCTGCCATTGCGGGTTGTCTGGGGCAGCCTTGACCACGCCCTCCATCGTGGCGAGGTCTTGACGATAGATTTGTAGCGCCTCCGCGAGGTGGCCCTGCGCGCGAAGCACATAGCCGACCTTTTCCTGCGCGGTCGCGAGACCGCGTTGCCAAAGCAGATTTTTGGGCTTGGCCTTTGCCAGCCGTTCGGATATCGCGAGGCTCTCGCGGTAGGCCTTGAGCGCGCTTTCAAGATCGTTGAGCGCCAGGTAGGTGTCGCCGAAGGTGTCGAGCATCGTCGTGCGGCTTGCCAGCAACGACAGGTCGTTCGGGTCCGACAATGAAATCTGATTGAAGGTCGCTTCGGCGGCGCCGAGAATCTTACGCACGGTCTCGGCGCGCAAACCTTCGACTTCGCGCAAGCCCTGGGCGATATCGACCACGAGGCTATCGGCCGTTTGCTTGGCTAGCGCGAAATTGCGCAGTGCCTGCTGTTGCTCGCGGTACGCCACGATGCCTGCGCCGGTGGCGGCAACCGCAAGGACGAAGAAAAACACCGCCGCAGCCGCCACCAGCCGCTGCCGCAGCCGTGCCTGATTGCGCGACGCGTTGACGTAGCCGACGAGGGCATCCGGCAATTCGCCGGCAAAATCGGCGATAAGCTTCTCGGCTTCCGCGAGCGGCACGCCGCGCTGGATCAGGCGATCTTTCGGCTGGCCGTGCTCGCGCCAGCGGTGTTCCGCGTCCTCGACCTCGGCGCGCACGCGATAGAAGTCGCGGCTTGCCTGCGCGGCCGCAGCGGCCTTGGGCCAGCTTGTCAGCACCGCGTCATGGGCGAGGCGCAGCGTCGGTCGGCCGGACATGTCCTGGCGTGCAACGAGAATACGCGCGCCGAGCAGGGCCTCGACAAGCGCCGCTTCGCGCGGGTCCGCGGCGGCTTCGCTGTGCAGCGCCTCCCGCAATGTCAAAGCTGTGCCGTGGCGCGCCGGCTCCGCCAATTGCCGCAACAGCTTCGGCAGCGCGTCGAGCGCTCCGGCCGGAAGGTTCGCCACGGCGCGCTCGGCTTCCGCCGCGATCGCGCCTTGCAGGCCGCCGAGCGCCTCATAGGCGGCGTACGTCAGCAGGGTTTCACTCTCGGTCGCAACGCGCCGCTCATAGAGCTGCCGCAGTGTGAATTGCAGCAGCGGCAGGCTGTCGGCGGTCTTGGCATCGGCCAGGAGCCGGTCGTCGAGCGCGCCTTTATCGCTTGTGGTTTCGAACGCGAGGCCGGCGGCCGCCGCCGGCGCGCGGACAATCTCCGCCAGTTCGGCGGGGCCGGGCGGACCGAGATCGAGGCTGGCGCCCGCCTCTTTCAATGCGTTGAGTCCCGGCTGTTTGAGCATCAGCTCGTAGAGATCGGCGCGCAGCGTGGTGATGCACCAGACGCGGCCGTTCGCGACGAGTTGGGTGATGGCCTCGGCGAAGGCTCTCCGTTCGTGGTCGCCGACGGCCTGGGCGAAAAGCTCGTCCAACTGGTCGACCAACAGCAACAGGGCGGGCCGCAGCGGTGCCTCGGCGTGGCGCTCGCGTTGTTCGGCCACGGCGATGCGCGTGAGCGCACCCGCGACCGGCCGGGCAGCCGCGGTACCGCCGCGCTGCAGATTATCGGCAAGCGCGGCGGCGGTCGGAAAATCGCCTTCGGCGAGTTCCGGCAAGGCCGCAAACAGCGCGGCGGCGAGCGCGGCAACCGGTCCGGCTTGGCCTTCGCCGGGCTTCAAGATCGCGGTGCGCCAGAGATCGATAGCCGCTGCTACCCCGGGCGTCGTCATGCGCGGGATCAGGCCTGCGCGCGCCAGCGACGATTTTCCCGAACCGCTGGCGCCGACGATCAGCAGGAACGGCGTGCCGCGCTCTGCTGCGGCGACGAGCCGCCGCCGCGCCTTGTCGACGGCGCGATCGCGGCCGAAGAACACTGCGGCCTGGTCGGCTTCGAACGCCGCGAGCCCGGTGAAGGGCGAGCCTTTCTCCTTCGGCCATTTGAGCCGCGGGCCAAGCAGATGCTGGGCGTGCAGCCACTGCCGCAGCAACTCCTCGATCTGGCGCTCGAACTCGTCGGTGTTGGCGAAGGTTTGAAACGCCGCCTTGAAATGTCCCTGCTCGGATTTGAACCACTCATTCCAAAACGCCTCCAGCGCATCGAGCTGGACTTGCGCCTGCCGGCGTCGGTCCGGATCGGCGGTCGGCAGTGCCGCATCGGCGGTTTTGCGGAACACGTAGACATCGGGGAGGCCCTTGGCCTTCGATGCCTCGAGCGCGGTGAGGAGCTCATAAGCCGTACCCGACGGATATGGCTTGCCGTTCGGCATGCGGGCGAAGTCGGCCGGAAGCTCAGTGCCGACGCGGGTCCAGAAGATCGAAATCAGGATGTCGCAGGCGTCCGGCTTCTTGATCTGCGGCTGAAAGCTGCGATCGGCCTTGTAGAAATGCTCCTCCCACAGCACCGTATCGAAGCGCACGATGCCGTCGTAATCGCGGTTGAGCTTGGCGGCCACCGCCTGCACGCGGCCGCGTTCCGGCGCCACGTCAACCGGTGACGAAACGAACAGCTTGACGGACCGGATGGCAATCTCGACGTTCACGCGCCCTCCGCGCAATGCGTCGCCCTGACGTCGATATGGAACGGACCTGCGCCGTTCTCATCCTAATTAGTCCCGACGGCCTCGGCCATACCGGTAAGCGGCGGTATTCAGATGCAGGCCGCGGAGCGGGTGCGAACTGATTTCAGCAGTGTGAAATTCCGGTCGCGGAGTGTCGACCTGTCGCTCAAATCTTCAGTCTGACTTGAGCGGTTGATCGGCGGCCTTCCAGGCGGCGATGCCGCCCCGATACCAAAAAACTTTGCTGTAGCCCATATTAACGGCGCGCAAGCCGGCATTGTACGGCGTCCAGTCTTTTACATCCGCCCCGAAAAATACGATCGGTATTTCGAAATTGTTCCCGGTCAGCTTGGAGAGCGCTGTCCATATGGCTTGCAGCGTCTTTTCATCCATCTTGCCCTGGCCCGCGGCGGGAAGTCTGCTCGCGCCGGGGATCGTCTCGGAATGCGCGGCGGTCTCGACGTCAACCAGAAACACCGCGGAGCCCAGGGTGTGGTTCGCGATCGCGTTCCACAACGCCGCCGTGGTCAAAACCCTGCCACCAGGTATAACCGTCGGTGTAGGCCCGTTAAGCGTCTGCACTGCCGCGCTCGGCGGCGCTACGCCGAACGACTTCGTCTCGTCCGCATAAGTACCGGTTGGCCGCGGCCCGAGCCCTTTTGCCGCGTCCGCGATCTTTTGTTGCGCCAATTGCTGCGCTTCTTCTTTTGCCTTGGCCAGCTCCGCATAGGCTGCGTTTGCCTTCGCCTCCGCCGCCTGTGCCTCCAGTTTCAAGACTTCCGCTTGGCTTTTTGCGACCTCCGCTTGCCGCCTTTCGGTCTCCGCTACCTTAAGGGCTGTCTGCAGTTTGCCGTTCTGTATGACGAAGAACACCGAAAACCCGCCCAAGAACAGGCCGAGTGCCACAACAATGGCGACGGCGGCGGTGATTCTGCGGCGACGCCGCTCGTGTTCGGCCCGCTGTTTGGCCGCCAAACGTTCCTCCTCGGCGCGTTTGGCTGCTTCGATCCGATCTTGCTCCGCGCGCTCGCTCTGATCCAGAAAGCGCATCGCCGAATCGAAATCGCCGCCGTAGCGCTTCGCCCATTCGGCGTTGGGCTTCATCTCCTCTTTCCACGCAATCAGCGCGGCCAGTTCGCGCCCCTGCAACAGATCGCCGTCTGCCATACGGTCTTTGAGCCGGCGCCAAAGCTGTGAGGCGCGTGCTTCCTTTTCCAGCCATTCCGACAATCTGCTCCATTGCCGGATCAGGCTCTCGTGGCTGATATCGACGAACGTGTCATCGTCGAGCGGCTTCGGATCGGCGGGGTCGAGCTCTGGGGCGAGAAAATTGACGCCAGCTTCGCGAAACGTGTCGACCACGGCGCGGACCGCCGGCTCGTCTCCGCCGGCCAGTTTGACCAGTTCGCCGAATGGCCGCGGCCGCCGAACCGCCTCTGCGACGGTTGCCCCCGAGATAAGGCCGCGGAACACCGCCTCGACGACGCTCTCCGGCGCCTTATCCTCCAAATCCTTGAGCAACTGATTGGCGTGCTCGTTGAGCGCACCGCGCAATCCGCCGATCGCCTCGTAGTCAGCGAGCCGCAGCACAAGTGGTCGCCCGTCGGCGCCGGCACCTCGCCGCTCGCGCGCGCGCAGCCACATGCGGTTGAGCGTGTATTGCAGGAGCGGCAGCTGATCGGCGCGGCGAGCCTGCTTGTCGAGTTCGTCGGAGCCTCCGCTATCGTCCCAGGCGGCGAAGCTTGCGAGGTCGTTGAGCAGTTGATTGACCAGCGGCTGGTCGGTCTTGATGCCGCAAACGTCGGCGGGTCCGACGATCGCCATGCGGCATTGCTCGCGCGTAAGCCGCGGGATGAGCACCATGCCGCGGCTGATCGTTTCGGCGAGGCCATCGAGGAATGCGCAGGCTCCAAGATATTCGGAGCGCATGGTGACGGTTACGTAGATCGGGAACTCGGTGCTGTGTGCGCTTTCGAGCAGCAACTCCACCAACGCCTGCGTTTCCTCGCGCTTGGCATAGTCCTGATAGCGAAACAGTTCCTCGAACTGGTCGGCGAGCAGCAGCAGGTTGGCGCCCGCGGGCAGATTGCCGTCGCGGCACCACTCGATGACCGAGCGTGGACCGCGCGCCAGGAAACCGCGCAGGCTGTCGCGGTCGCTCGCCGTTGTGTGTTCCTCGCCGGCGAGCAGGGCAGTGGCCAAGTTGCGGAGCGGATCGCTGCCGGGACGAAAGTCGGCGATGTACCAGCTTGATCCGGCTTTCGCCATGAGCCCGAGCTCAAGCGAATCGAGCAGACCGGTTTTCACCACCGAGGACTTGCCGGTTCCGGAGGAGCCCAGCACCGCGAGGAAGCGCGTCGCCGCCAGCCGGTCCACCATCGTGCTGACGAAAAATTCACGGCCGAAGAAGAGATCGCTCTCATCGTGCCGGAATGACCGCAGACCGGGATAGGGCGGACGCGGCGCGGCGGCCGGACCCGCAGCCGGGGTCGCTCGGCTCGCAAATGAAGCTTGCGGACTAGCGGCCGTAGCTGCGGGACTCACACGTTAAGCTCTCTGATGATGGTGCCGACCCGCTCCGCCGTCTCGCCGTCTTGCCAATCGACCACGTCGAAACCGGAGACTCCTACATTAGGCTTGGTGGGTGGGGGACCACAGACGATTGTCTTCACCCGCAGCGGCTCCTTGCGCTGGCTTTCGAGCTTCATGATGCGGCGAATCTGCGCCCGCACCCACGCGAGCGACGCCTGTCCATACACCAGCAAAAGGCCCTTGCAGTCGATCAAATTGGCTTCGAGATCGTCTTCAATTTCCTTGGCGGAGGCCGAGGCGTCGTCCATCGGCACGACGGCGTAGCAGGCATTGTCGTTGAAGGCCTTGAACAGGCTCTGCGCCAGCGCCTGGTCACTGCGGTCGGCATTGATGAAAACAAAATCACCGCGGACCGGCTTAGGCTCGGGTTTTTCTTTGAGCGCAACGATCGCGCTGCGTATTTCCTTGAGGAATTCCTGCAAACCCATCACCCGCACGTCAGGGCTTTGCAGCAATTGCCGGTCCCAATTAACCGGCGGCAGCTTGTCGGGAACGATGTCGGGATGCCGCCATTGCAGAATCGGAATGCCGCGGCGTCGCGCGGCATCATATTGGTATTGAGCATAGCTCTTGGCCGGCTCGCCCTCGTTGCGGAGATCTTCCGGCTTCAGCGAGCGAACCCGGCCCAGCAACTGCACAAAGAGGTCGGCATTTTGAAGGTCGGCGGTGACCGCGCTGGCGAATTTTGCGCCACTTTCCGGATATTCTCCGCTGGGCACGACCCTGATGCCGTAGTCCTCCAGGTAGGAGACGACCTTCTGCCGCTCGTCGTAGACGTCGTCGGTCACCTGTGCGAGGAGAACAGTCGTCTGCGGTCCTTTTGCGACCGCAACTGTCGGGGATTGTTGCGGGACTTGCTCTTGCTGAGTTGCTTGAGCTGGTTGAGTTGCTTGAAGGGGTTGAGTTGCTTGGGCTGGCTGAACTGAGACTGCCGATGGCGCCTCGCTCTCACGAATTTCACGCAGCAACAGCACCAAGCTGTGCGCGAGCTGCTGCAGCCGTTCATTATAAAGGAGCGGCTGAGACGCCGAAGTCAGCGCAAAGTCGGTGCCTGAATCCTTGTCACTCGTGTAAAATCGCGTGCGCTTGAGGTTCTCGAATTCGGGCGGAAGGATGTTTCCCTCGACCGGAAGCGCTTCGATGGTGACGAGGCGATTTGGACCGCCGGCTTTTTTTGCGGTTTCGCAGAATGCCTTGAGCTCTTGGAGTGTCCAGTCCCTTACAACGTAGCTCGGCGAGCAAACGGCAAGAAAAATCGCCGAAGAGCGGGCATTCTTAAGGAGCATTTCCAATTCATCATAGGCGTGCAGATCCGCCTGATCAAAAAAGATCGCCAAGTCCTGACCGAGCCGTCGACGCAGCGCAGTTTCGAGATCGTTGCGAAATCGGCTGACCCAGCGCACGTCCTGGGCGTCGGGCTCATTATCGACGCTGGCGTAGCTGATAAAGATGTCGTTGGTGAAGCCCGAAAGATAGGGCATCGGACAACCGTGCTCCAGCTCGATCAGACCATCCGCGAGAGGTCACCACATTGGTACATTAGCGACAAATTGGTGGCAATAGATCGTGCGCGCCAAGCTGTGGCAAAGCTCAAGCCAAGCTCTGGTCCAAGCTTTGGAAATGTGGCCTCTTAACCGTCACCGCGAGTGTTTTCGGCGTCTTGCAAACGAGCGCCGAAGCGCGTTAAATGCGCCATCTTTGTCGCCTCAAAGGGGTCGTCGCGTGGGGGCCAGGGTAGCGCTCGCTGTTCTTGCAATCGCCGTGCTGTGGGCAGGGCCATCATTTGCGCAAGGGGCCAGTCAGGCGGCTCCGCCATCGGGGAACGCGGGACAACAGGTCGTTACCGAATTTACGCCTGATCAGGTGGCATCGATCCTTCGCGATGCCGGCTATCGCGCCGAGATCGTCCACGAAAACGAGAAATACCACATCCTTACCGGAATGGGCGGTTATAAGGTTGTCCTCTACCTGTATTGCAACAACGGAAAATGCACTTCGCTTGACTGGGACGTGAGTTTCACCGCCGCGCCGAAATACACTCTTACCCTGGTCAACAAGTGGAACCGGGAAAAGCGCTACGCCAAGGCTTACATCGCCAACGATGGCGCCTTCTATCTCGAGTATTCCCTGGACTTTTCCGGCGGAGTGACGAAACAGACGTTGGCGTCGTCCGCCAGCCTGTTCGATAGCTTTGTCAACGGCCTGGACGGTTGGATAACCAGCGCTTCTCAGTAAGCGCTGCGCCGGAACTCCTGCTGCGGCCGGCCCTGCTGCGACGTTGTGGCCTTGCGCGGAGTGCCCCCGCGAGGTCTTTGGCCCGGCAAGCAGGCTGACACGCCCGCGATACTCTTTTCCTACAAGCCGTTGTTACGCCGCAAACCGCGCCCGGTCGTGCGGCCGCAGATAATCGACCGGCGTGCCCTTGGGGATGATGCCGTTCGGATTGACCCGCGCGATCGAGTAATAATTGATCACGTAGTAGCGCGGCTTCACCGTCTCGGCGACGCCCGGCACCTGATAGAGCTCGCGCATGTAGTTCGACAAGTTGGGGAAATCGGCGATGCGGTTGCGATTGCATTTGAACAGTGAAAAGTAGGCGACGTCGAAACGCACCAGCGTGGGAAACAACCGCCAATCGGCCTCGGTGACCTGGCGCCCGACTAGGTAACGCTGGCGTCCGAGCCGTGCTTCCAGCTCATCAAGTGCGGCAAACAGCGCATCGTACGCGGCCTCGTAAGCCGCTTGCGTGCGGGCAAAGCCGCAGCGATACACGCCGTTGTTGACATTGGCATAGACGAGCGCGTTGATGCGGTCGATCTCGCCGCGCAACGCGGCGGGATAATAGTCGGTCGGTTCGGCGCCGACGCCGCCGAACGCGCTATTGAGCATGCGGATGATTTCCGACAACTCGTTGTTGACGATGCGGCGGGTTTTCGTGTCCCACAACGTCGGCACCGTGACCTTGCCGGTATAGTGGGGATCGCTCGCCGTATAGGCCTCGTGCAGATAGCGAAAGCCGTTGACCCGGTCGGGTGTGCAATCCGGAAAGGCCGGATTGTCTTCGTACATCCAGCCCTGCTGTTTCAGCCCCGGGATCGCGTAGGCAACCGTAATGGCGCCGGTGAGCTTCTTGATGGCGCGATAGATCAGCGTGCGGTGCGCCCATGGGCAGCCATGGGCGACATAGAGATGATAGCGGCCTGGTTCGGCCTTGAAGCCCGATGAACCATCGGCCGTGATCCAATCGCGGAAGCGGCTGTCAGCGCGCTGAAATTCACCGGCCTTGCCGGTTTCAGCCGGAAGATCCTCGTCGCGCCATTGGCCGTCAACTACGATACCCATCGACAACCTCCACACACAGTCGTCACCATCAGCCTCAGGCAGCTTCGCCGCGCGTCAGGGCCACGGCGTTGCGGATCGCCGCGATGTTAGCGCGATAGCTGTCGGCACGACGATCCTTGAACACCGCCGAGCCGGCGACAAAGGCATTGGCGCCGGCGCGCGCCGCGGCCGGCGCGATTTCCGGAGTAATGCCGCCGTCGATCTCGATGTCGATCGGGCGGTCGCCCGCCATGGCGCGCAGATTGCGCACCTTGTCGACGGCGCCGGCGATGAATTTCTGTCCGCCGAAGCCGGGATTGACCGACATGATGAGGATCAGATCGACGATGTCGATGACATTGGCGACGGTGTCTTCCGGCGTGCCGGGATTCAGGGTGACGCCGGCTTTTTTCCCGAGCGCGCGGATTGCCTGCAGCGAGCGGTGAATATGCGGACCCGCCTCGACGTGGACGGTGATGTGGTCGGCGCCGGCCTTGGCGAAGGCCTCGAGGTAGGGATCGCACGGCGCGATCATCAGATGCACGTCGAGCGGCTTTTTGGTGTGCGGCCGGATGGCCTTTACCACGTCCGGGCCGATCGAGATGTTGGGCACGAAATGGCCGTCCATGACGTCGACATGGATCCAATCGGCGCCGGCCGCGTCGACCGCGCGCACCTCGTCGCCGAGCTTGGCGAAGTCGGCGGACAGGATTGACGGTGCGATGATCAGCGGGCGTGGCACGGCGCATTCCCGAGGGAGTGTCCCGCTCGCCTAACATGCCGGTGGCGCAGCGGCAACGCGCCGGCAGGTAGGGCGGCAATATTTGCCTGTTGCAACGCCGTGGCGGCAGCTTTTGATCCGTCTTTTTCCCCGGCGCAAACGTGAAACCCAAATGTTTTCTGATGCTTGCGTCGCGGCCCAGGCCTTGCATCGTCGGACGTGCGGGAGCCTTGTGGCTGTCCGCGTTTGCCGTTTCGAGGAACGCATCATGTCGTTGTCTGTCACCGGATCGAACAACAGCAATCCGTTCGCCTATCTGCAGTCGCTGTGGCCGCAGAATGCGGCAGCGAGCGGCACGCAGGGGCAGTCCGACCCGCTGTCCTCGCTGCTCGCCGCGCTCGGCCAGCAGAATCCGGGCACCACGTCATCGTCGCCGACTTCGCCGACCTCCTCGGGCTCCAGCACATCCGGGGCGTCGAGCACGACGACGCAATTCGGGCCGCAAACGCTGCAGGCGCTGCTGGCGCTGCAGGCAGGCAGCTCCGATCCGCAGTCGCTGGCGGCGCAGTTTGCCGATGCGGCGAATGGCGGCGATTCGACCTCGTCGCAGCAAGCCGGCGCCAGCGAGAGCCAGCAGGGGCATCATCACCATCATCACATGGGCGGTCAGATGGGAGCCGGCGGCAGCGGCCAAAGTCTGCTGTCGATGCTGTCCGGCACGAACGGTTCCGCGACCTCGCAGACGACCGCCAACCCGAACGGCACGAACACAACGTCAATCACCTACGCGGACGGTTCGACGGTCAGCATGACATCGGCGGCGGCAGGCGGAACCGCGGGCTCGGATGCGACGAGTTCATCGGCGGGCGGCGGCAGTGTAAGTGGCGGCAATCTGCTCGAACGCCTGATCCAGATGCAGGCGCAATTGCTGACGCCGGCGTCCACGCAAAGCGTCACCGCGTAGGACGAATTCCGCACCCATCGCGGTCTGACTGGACTCGGCGTCCGCGGGGCGATACCGCGTGGCCGCAGCGGAGGTTTTTGCTGTGGCGCGCACCGATGTCATCGTGCTGGGAGCGGGTATCGTCGGGACTTCGATCGCGCTGCATCTCGTCAAGCGCGGGCTCGCGGTCGCGCAGGTCGATCGCGCCGCGCCGGGGCAGGGCACCTCCTACGGCAATACCGGCATCATCGAAGGCAACACCATCTTTCCGCAGGCATTTCCGTCGGATTGGCTGGCGCTCCTTCGCATCGCGCTCAAGCGCGCACCGGAAGCCAACTATCATCTGACGTTTCTGCCGAAGGTCGCGCCGTGGCTGTTGGCCTTTCGCGCCGCATCGCGGCCCGAGCGCCTGATCGAAACCGCGGAGCTGATGCGGCCCTTTTTCGCCCGCGCGGCGGCAGAGCATGAGGCGCTGATCGCCGAAGCCGGCGCCGAGCGCTATCTGCGGCGAACTGGTTGGCTCAAACTTTATCGCGGCGACAAGTCGTTCGCCGCGCAGGCGCGCGAGCGCGACATGGCCGCGCGGCTTGGCATCGCCAATGTGCCGCTCGACGGCGAAGCGGCACGCGCACTCGAGCTGTCGCTGTCACCCGTGTTCAAACATGCGGTGCATTGGACCGGCGCGATGAGCGTGAGCAATCCGCTGGCGCTGACCCGCGCCTATGCGGCGCGTTTCGCCGCGCTCGGCGGCATTACGCTGCAAGGCGACGCGCGGTCGCTGCATCGCGCCGAACCGTACTGGCGCGTCGACACCGCGAGCGGCCCGCTCGACGCCGGCGATGTGGTCGTCGCACTCGGACCGTGGGCGCCGGATCTGCTCGATCCGCTCGGCGTCAAGCTGCCGCTCGCCGTCAAGCGTGGCTATCACCGGCATTTTCACGCGCAGGGCAATGCGGCGCTGAGCCGGCCGATCCTCGATGCCGAAAACGGCTATTGTCTCACGCCGATGGAGCAGGGCATCCGGCTCACCACCGGCGCCGAGTTTGCGGCGCGCGATGCCGTGCCGACGCCGGTGCAGTTCGACCGGCTGCTGCCGGCCGCACACGAGCTGTTCCCACTGGGAGAGCCGGTCGAGGCTCAGCCATGGCTCGGCGCGCGTCCGTGCTTTGCCGATTCACGGCGGTGATCGGGCGCGCGCCGCGGCAACGCGGCCTATGGCTTGCCTATGGTCACGGTCATTGGGGTTTGACGCTCGGCCCGGCCACCGGCCGGCTGATCGCCGAGATGATCACGGGAGCGACGCCGTTCTGCGATCCGGCCCCGTACGGCGCCGAGCGCTTCACGCATTAAGAGCCATCAATCGCCGCTGATGGTCTTCACCACGCTGTTCTGTGGCCGCGTGTTGGTGGCGTCCATCTTGTCCTGCTGCTTCAGCATGTCGTCGTACTTGGCGAGCGTGGTCACCGGCGCCTTCGGCACCATGTGTACGATCTTGAAACCGGCGGCTTTAAGCTGACGCAGCAGTTCCGGCATGGCCTCGGCGGTCGCATGCTGGAAATCGTGCATCAGCACGATGCCTTTGCCGCGCTTTTCGAGCTTGGTCATCACCGATTTGATCACCAGCTCCGGGCGATGCAATTTGAAGTCGAAGGAGTCGATATCGGTCGAGAACGTCGAGATGTTGCGCGAGCCGAGATAGGCCAAGAGTTGCGGCGGCTGCTGCAAATCGGGGAAGCGGAAGAACGGGGCGATCGGACCTCCGACGGCGCGATGCACCGCGCTCACGCCCAGTTCGATTTCCTGTTCGGCGAGTTCGATCTTGCTGGCGTATGGGTTCCTCGCCAGGTCCTTATGCGACCAGGTGTGGCTGCCGATCGTCATGCCGGCCGCGGCCACCAGCTTGGAAATTTCCGGATGCCAGGTGGCGTGTTCGCCGATCTCGAAAAAGGTCGCCTTGAGGCATTGATCGGTCAGCGCCTTGATCACAGCCGGCGTATTGCCCGGCCACGGCCCATCGTCGAATGTCAGCACGACTTCGTGCTCGGCGAGAAAATCGTATTGCTTGAAATGTTCGAAGCCGAACGCCGGTCCGCCGGTAGTATCGATCTGCACGGTGCGGGCGATGCCCATGGCGTCGGGCTTGTCGCAGCCCGGGGCCAGGGTTTTGGCTGCGCTGCCCTGATGTCCTGCATTGCCCGCGTTGGCCGGTGCGGGCGCAGGCGGTGGCGCAGGCGCCGCAGCCGGGGCGGCGGTTGCAGTGGTGGCGGGCGGACTGCCGTTCTGCACCTCGGCAACGCGTGTCGGGACGGCGGCCGGAACCGGCGCCGGCGGCCTGACGGTCGGGGCGGCTATGGGTGCCTGGAGCGGTGCGGCGACTGAAAGCTGGGTGACTTTGGGGGCGGGCGTAGCAGCGGGGTGGGATGCCGCGGCGACCGGCGCGGCGTGCATGCCGCTCGCGGCCAGCAGCGGACCGCCGTGCTGAGATGCGCGCTGTGCTGCGATGACGCCGAATGCCGCAAGACCCAAAGTCGCCAGCGCCGCAACGACAATGACGAGCACCCTCACAGTACCCTCCACAGCACAACACAACCACTAGTCTTAAAGTGAAAGCGCAATCGGTCACTGAGTCAATGCGGACGATGTAAGTGTCCGCCAACAATCAGGAAAAAGCACGGACGCTGGTTTCCAAGCGGTATGCAGTTATGGTTTTCGCGCACTCAACGGCCGAACTGATCCTGCCAGCTTTGCAAAGAGCCGGGAAAAGGCAACGCGGACGCCGCAAAAACCCCGCGCGCGACGGCGCGTGCCACCACATTTGCCGCAAGCGCGCCGAGCCTGGTTAAGGCCAGGATCGGATCCGGCAGTGCCTTGTCTCCGGTGGACACGGCGAACATGACATCGCCGTCGAGCGGCGTATGGATCGGATAAATGGCGCGCGACAGTCCCGATTGCGCCATGATGGCCAGACGTTTGGCCTGCGCCTTGCTGAGCTTGGCATCGGTCGCGACCACCACCAGTGTCGTACTGGCGCGCGCGCTGAATTTGGTCCGCACCTCCAGCGCATCCGCAGGGAATGGACTTGGCCAGCCGCGATCGCCGAACTCGCCGTTCTGTTCGAACGGCGCGGCCCAGAACCACGGTCCGGAACCGACCAGGACGCTGCCCGCGGCATTGACTGCGGCGAGCGCGCCGACGATTGGGCCGTCGGAACATTGCGCCGAAGCCGAACCGAGGCCGCCTTTGCAGCCGACTGTCGAGGCGCCGGTGCCGGCACCGACGCTGCCGAGCGTGAAATCCGCAGCCGCGCTGGCTGCAGCCGCGTAGCCTAGTTCCCGGTAGGGCGGAAACCGTCCCCAGTTCTTGTCGCCGCCGTTATTGAGATCGAACAGGATAGCCGCCGGTACGATCGGTACACGCGCCGCGCCGACGGCGAAGCCGCGGCCTTGTTCCTTGAGCCAAGCCTGCACGCCCGAGGCGGCATCGAGGCCGAAGGCGGAACCGCCGGACAGCGTGATGGCGTCGATGCCCTCGACGGTCTGGGCCGGATCGAGCAGCGCGGTCTCTCGCGTTCCGGGGCCGCCGCCGCGCAGGTCGACCGAGCCGACCGCCGGCCGGTCGAAGATCAGCGCCGTCGCGCCGGAGCCGAGCCGCATGTCATGGCCGTGGCCTACATTAACGCCGGGAACGTCGGTGATCAGGTTGCGCAAATCGTCCTCGCAGATCGGATGAAGCGGAAACGATTTGCAGGTCCGCGTCAATCGGTTGGGCGTCTCGCTTTAACATCGGCGTGAGCCGTCAACGCTCTGCCATCACATCTTGCGGCGTCTTCGCGCACGCCTTGCGCGTGCGGCTTAGGGCGGGCATGAGTGCGCCATGACTAACGTCAGCATCATTGCCGCGCTTGTCGCCGGCATGCTGAGCTTTCTGTCGCCCTGCGTCCTGCCGCTGGTGCCGCCGTATCTCGTCTATCTGGCCGGGACCTCGCTCGAGCGCTTCGCCGAGCAGGAAGGCGAGCGTCAGGTCCGCCGCGAAACCCTTTTCGCCGCACTGCTGTTCGTGCTCGGCTTCTCCACTGTATTCGTTGCCCTCGGCGCCAGCGCCAGCGCCATCGGCGCCGTGGTGCGGGCCTATTCGAGTGAACTCGCCATCGTTGCCGGCATCGGTATCATCGCCATGGGGCTGCACTTCCTCGGGCTGACGCCGATCGCCTGGCTGATGCGCGAGAAGCGGTTCACCGTCGCCAAGCCGGTCGGATTGTGGGGCGCTTACCTGATGGGACTTGCATTTGCGCTCGGCTGGACGCCGTGCATCGGCCCGATTCTCGCCGCCATTCTTGCTATCGCAGCATCGGAGCAGACGGTCGCCAAGGGCGCCGGCATGCTCGCCGTCTACTCGCTCGGGCTCGGCGTGCCGTTCATCATCGCGGCGTTCGCCATCGAGACATTCGCGGCGTTTCTGGCGCGCTTCAAAAAGCACCTGCATCGGGTCGAGCAGGGCATGGGCGCGCTTCTGGTGTTGACGGGCGTTGCGTTCCTTTTCCCGTCGCTGAATTGGATCAACTGGTTCAGCAACTGGCTTCTGGATGCGTTCCCGCTGTTGAGCAAAATCGGTTGACAAAAACGAAGCCCGCCGGTTCGGCGGGCTTCGCAACGTGAGTTATTGATCGCCTGGCCGCTACATCGTGCAGCCGGACGCCGGGCATTGCACGTAAGTGATCTTGCCGCTGGCGTCCTTCTTCCAGATGTAGACGACATAATCGAGCCGGGTGATGTCGCCCTTCTTGTCGTAGGAGATGTCGCCGATCACGGTGTGGAAGTGCATGCCGGAATGCATCTTGTCGGCGACCTTCTTCGGATCGAGCGATTTTGCCGCAGTGGCCGCCTGAGCGATGATCTGCACGCCGGCGTAGCTGTAGAGCGTGTAGGACTCCGGCTCAAATCCCTTGGCGCGGAATTTTGCCACCACTGCTTTGGCCTCGGGGCGGTTGCGCGGGTCCGGGCCGTAGGTCATCAGTGAGCCGACCACGCCGGGACCGCCGACGGTGGCGAATTCGTCGGAGGTAATGCCGTCGCCGCCCATCAGCGGCGCCTGGACGCCCTGGTCGCGCATCTGCCGCACGATCAGGCCGGCTTCGGTGTAGAGGCCGCCGAAATAGACAAGGTCGGCGCCGGATTGTTTGATCTTGGAGATCAGCGCCGAGTAGTCCTTTTCGCCGGTGTTGATGCCTTCGTACAGCACTTCGTGCATGCCGCCGGCCTTGATCGTCTTCAAGGTCTCGTCGGCCAAGCCCTTGCCGTAGGTGGTCTTGTCGTTGACGAAGGCGATCTTTTTGCCCTTGAAATGCTTGAGAATGTAGGCGCCGGCAACGCGGCCCTGCTGGTCGTCACGGCCGCAGGTGCGGAACACGTTCCAGAGTCCGCGCTCGGTTACCGTCGGATTGGTCGAAGCCGGCGTGATCTCGAGGATGCCGTTCTCGTGATAGACCTCCGAGGCCGGGATGGTGACGCCGGAATTGTAGTGGCCGATCACGAACTTGACCCCGTCGGCGACGAAATTGTTGGCGACCGAGACGCCCTGCTTGGGATCGGAGACATCGTCGCCGAACTCGACGACGATTTTCTTGCCGAGGATGCCACCCGCAGCGTTGATGTCGTCGGCGGCTTGCTGGGTTCCGTTTTTCATTTGCGCGCCGGTGGCGGCATTCGGCCCGGTGATCGGACCGGCAACGCCGAACCTGACGGTTCCGCTTCCTTGGGCGGACGCGGAGCCGGCCAATGCGCACGCAAAGCCCAGTGCGATGCCGAGTGTGGCAATCCTGTTCATGCAGTTTCCCCTTTGGCTAAGCCCGGCTGGTGCAAGCTTGCGGCGATGTTACGTCAAGGCCCCTTGCGGCGCCAGCCTAGCACGCCGTCTGGCGCGTTGATCCATCGATATTGGGTGACCATTTGCGCGGCGCGCGCGACGCGAAAGCCGAAGAATCCCGCGGCCAGGCAGACCGCGCTGTCGACGGCGTAGTAATGCGGCGATAGCAGCGTGCCGCCGAACAGAGAATAATGAATGAAACGCACGGCGGCGCCGAGGATCAGCATGTAGAAGACGACCTGCCACCACGGCCGCCAGGTCGCCGCCACCGCGCGACCGGCGAGCCACGACGCGCCGCCGCCGAGCACGATGGTGACAAAGACAAAGACGCCAAGCGAGTTTTCTTCGTAGAAGAAACTCCCGATCGCAGCGAACAGACCGGTGTTGGTCATGACACTTGCTGCCGCCCGCCCTCGAGATAAGCCGATTTGACCTCGGGCCGATCCAGCAGTTCGCGGCCGGTGCCCGACAGCGTGATCAGCCCGTTGACCATGACGTAGCCGCGATGCGCGAGTCTGAGCGCATGGTAGGCATTCTGTTCGACCAGAAACACCGTGAGGCCGTCGTCGGTGTTGAGTTTTTTGATGGCGTCGAAAATCTGCCGGACGATGAGCGGTGCAAGGCCAAGCGATGGCTCATCGAGCAGCAACAGCCGCGGCCGGCTCATCAGTGCGCGCGCGATCGCCAGCATCTGCTGCTCGCCGCCCGACAACGTGCCGCCGCGCTGCGTCAGCCGCTGCCGCAGGCGCGGGAATAGCGTCAGCGCCCGCTCCAGGTCGATGGCGAACTCGCTGTCGGCGGCGACAGTCGCACCCATCTGCAGATTTTCCAGAACGGTCATGCGCGGGAAAATGCGCCGGCCTTCGGGCGCCTGCGCGAGCTTGAGCTGGGCGATCTGGTGGGTCGGCAGGCGGGTGATGTCGCGGCCGTCGAAAACGATCACGCCCTCTTGGGCGCGCGGATTGCCACACACCGTCATCATCAGGGTGGATTTGCCGGCGCCGTTGGCGCCGATCAGCGCGACGATCTCGCCGGAATGGACGTCGAGATCGACGCCTTTGAGCGCCTGGACATGGCCGTAGAAGGCGGTGACGCCGTGCACTGAGAGGAGAGGGGCGCTCATAGGCCGACGCTCGCCTCGGCTTGCGCCACGTCTTCGTCGGCGACGCCCAGATAAGCGGCGATTACTTTTTCATCGTTGCGCACCGCCTCCGGAGCGCCGTCGGCGATTTTCACGCCGTAATCGAGCACGACGATGTGGTCGGAGATATTCATCACCACGCTCATGTCGTGCTCGATCAACAGGATCGAGACCTCGTGCTCGTCGCGGATACGCAGCAATAGCTCGTTGAGTTCGGCGCTCTCACGCGGATTGAGGCCGGCGGCGGGCTCGTCGAGGCAGAGCAGCACCGGCTCGGTGCACATGGCGCGCGCGACTTCGAGCCGGCGCTGCGCGCCGTAGGGCAGTTCGCCGGCCGGATCGTCGGCGCGTTCGATCAGCGCGAACCGCTCGAGCCAGAATCGCGCCTTGTCCAGCGCCGCGCGTTCGGCGGTCGCGTAGGACGGAAAGCCGAGCACGCCAAGAAACGTATAGCCCGACGCCAGCATCAGCCGGTTGTGCTGCGCGACCAGCAAATTTTCCAGCACGGTCATGCCGGAAAACAGCCGGATATTCTGGAACGTGCGCGCGACGCGCGCCTGCCGCGCGACCAGATAATCGGGCATGCGTTCAAGCAGAAACAGCGCACCGTCGGGACGCACCACGCCACGCTTGCCGCTGTCGGTGAGGTCCGCGAGCGCACTCCACACCGCGGCGTCGCCGCGGTGCAGCGCGAGCCGTCCTTCGGTCGGCCGATAGAAGCCGGTGATGCAGTTGAACACGGTGGTCTTGCCGGCGCCGTTCGGCCCGATCAGCGCCGTGATGGCGCCGCGCCGCACGTCGAACGACAGATCGTCGACGGCAACGAGTCCGCCGAAGCGCATCGTCAGGTGTTCGACGCGGAGCACAGGAGAGGGGTCCTGCGCCATCAGCCGTGGCCCTCCTTGACCAGGTCGACGGATATCTCTTTGCGCTGTTTCAGGAACACCGAGGGGTCGCGGGTCGAGATCAAGCCGCGCGGCCGCCAGATCATGATCAGCACCATGGCGAGCCCGAACAGCAGCATGCGATACTGCGTCGGATCGAAGGTCGACCCGAAGATCTCTTTGAGGAAGGTCAGCTGGCGCAGAATCTCGGTGCCGCCGATCATGACGATGGCGGCGATCGCCACGCCGATCTGGCTGCCCATGCCGCCAAGCACGACGATCGACAGCACCGTCGCCGACTCGATGAAGGTGAACGATTCCGGCGAGATGAACGCTTCGCGCGCAGCAAAAAACGAACCGGCAAAACCGGCGAACATCGCACCCATGGCGAACGCGGTCAGCTTGGTATTGGTGGTGTTGATGCCAAGCGAGCGGCAGGCGATCTGGTCCTCACGCAGCGCCTCCCAGGCGCGGCCGACCGGCAGGCGGCGCAGGCGCACCGTCACGAAGCAGGTCAAAAGACCAAGAGCGAGGATGATGTAATAGAGAAACAGCACGCGATAGAGCGGCGAGAATTCCAGGCCGAACACGGCGGCGAAGCCGTTGTCGTCGGCATTGAACGGAATGCCGAAGAAAGTCGGCCGCGGGATGCTGGTGATGCCCGCATAACCGTTAGTGAGCGCCGTCCAGTTGATGATGACAAGACGGATGATTTCGCCGAACGCCAGCGTGACGATCGCGAGGTAATCGCCGCGCAGCCTCAGCACCGGAAAGCCGAGCAGGATGCCCCAGAACGAGGACAGAATGCCGGCGAGCGGCAGCAGCACCCAGAACGACAGGCCGAAGTTTTTCGCCAAAAGTGCATACGAATAGGCGCCGACCGCGTAAAAGGCGACATAGCCGAGGTCTAGCAGGCCGGCGAGGCCGACGACGATGTTCAGTCCCCAGCCAAGCATCATGTAGATCAAAATCTGGATGCCGAAATTGTCGACCCACCGCAGCGCGCCGCCCCAGCCGACGGTGAGAATGACAAGCGCCGGATAGACGATGACAAAGCCGATGGCGAACGGCACGAACCACTTCTTGAAGTAATGCCGCCACGCCGGTATCGGCCGCACCGGCCGCCGCGCGCGGCGCGCAATCCATGGATCGACCGCGAACGAGTAAAGGAAACGTCCTGCGGCCGTGATGACGGCGGCCGCGGCCAGCAGCGGCCAGCGCGTCGTCAGGACCAGTTCGTCGCGGATGTTGGTGACGGTTTCGAAGCCGATGAACGGCAACAGCAGGCCGAACGTGACGAGGCCGGTGAAAGCGCCATCGCGCAGCGCGCGCACGACATTTACGCGCGAGTCTTGGTCGTGCGAGTCTTGAACGCGCAAGTCTTGGTCGCGCAAGTCTCGGACGCGCCCGCCCTGCGCGCCGGCAGCCATCTCATACCTTCTCGACATCCGGCCGGCCGAACAGGCCCTGCGGCAGGAAGATCAGCGTGATCGCCAGGATGGAAAAGGCCGCGACGTCCTTGTAGTCGATGGAAAAATACGCCGACCACAAGGTCTCGATCAGGCCGATGATGAGGCCGCCAACCACCGCGCCGGGCAGCGAGCCGATGCCGCCGAGCACCGCGGCGGTGAAGGCCTTTACGCCCGGCACGAAACCGTCGGAGAACGTGACGACGCCGTAATACATCAGGTACATGGTGCCGGCGACAGCGGCGAGCGCCGCGGCGATCACGAACGTCATCGAGATGGTGCGGTCGACGTCGACGCCAAGCAGCGCCGCCATCTTTTGGTCCTGCTCGCAGGCGCGCTGCGCCCTGCCGAGCCGGGTTTTGCTGACCAGATACCAGAACGCCAGCAACAGCACCGCGGTGACGCCCCAGATGATGAGCTGCTTATAGGACAGCGTCACCGGAAAATTGTTGTTGTTGAGCAGCACGAATTCGCCCTGGATCATGGGCGGGATCGACTTGTTGCGCGGTCCCTGCGTTACCTGGACGAAATTCGACAAAAAGATCGACATGCCGATGGCGGAAATCAGCGGCGCCAGGCGGAACGAGCCGCGCAGCGGCCGGTAGGCGACGCGTTCGATCGCCCAGTTGATCAGCGAGGTGAACAGCATCGCCACGATCAGCACGATGAACAGCGCCAGCGCGATCGAACCGATGCCGATCCAGGACGTGAGGATCAGGAACGCGATCAGCGCGATGAAGGCGGAAACCATGAACACGTCGCCATGGGCGAAATTGACCATGCCGATGATGCCGAACACCATCGTATAGCCGATGGCGATCAGGCCGTAGATGGAGCCGAGCGTAATGCCGTTGATCAGCTGCTGGACGAAATAATCCATGCGGTCACGGCCCTTCGAATCCCCGCAAAGTCTTAACAGGCGCTCCGCGGAGCGGCAATTGCGACGCCTTTGTCGTCCCTGCTCAGCCCCACGCTGCAAAGGCCGGGCCATGTGGCGGCATGGGTGGCGAGAACGCCGCCAGCGGCTCGCGGCTTGCCAACGGTCGTAGCCTGAACCCGGCCTTATGCAGCCGGCAATAACGGAATGGCCTGGCGGCCGAACAGATCATGGGCCTGGGACACTTCGTTGATTGGCGCGCTGTAATTGAGCACCGCCAGGAAATGTCTGACCCCAATGGCACGGCCACGCCCTGCACAGGGCCCTCACGGTTCACCGCTGATTTCTGTCGCGACGAGCTGCGCCGTACGGCGCAGAGCCTCGCGAAAGACGGCATCCCGATCGGGCGTGAACCGGGCCGTCGGCACCGCCAGATTGATGGCGCCATGGAACTTCGCTTCAGCGCGCACGGCGGTGGCGATCGCCGTGATCCCCAGCGTGAACTCATCCCGGGAATAGGCGAAGCCCGTTGCTTTGGCCTTGTGGAGCTCTTTTTTCAGGCGGCTCTTGGAGCGAACGGTGTGCGGCGTCACCGGCGCGAATGTCGCGCGCGCCAGATATTGGCTTAAGTCTTCCGGACGGAGTTCCGCCAGCACGATCTTGCCGGCCGACACGGCGTAGAGCGGCGCGTTCATGCCGACCTTCATCGTGTAGGACAGCGCCTGGGTGCTGATTGCGGACGCAACCACTTCGACCGCATCGCCAACCCGGACATAGAAGCCGCAGGTTTCGCTGACCTCCAGGCTGAGCTGGTGCAGGAGGGGCGTGATCCGATCGCGCAACGACGGCTTTTTCACCTTTTTCGCAATCGCCGCGACCTCCGCGCCGACACGGTATCGGTCGGACTGCGGATCGCGCTCCAGGAAATTCCGCGACAGCAGGTTTGTGAGCAGATGGAACAAGCTGCTGCGCGGAATGCGCAAGCTGGTCAGCAATTGCGAGAAGGATGGCGGCTCCGGACAGCTCGCCACGTATTCGAGGATGTCGAGACCGCGATCGAGCGACTTGACAGCTGAGGTCTGGCCAAGTTTCATATCGTAGATGAGTTCAATATGTTGAACTTATCTACTCGAACCGAGGCCGAGTTGGCAAGTCGGCGGGTGCTGAAAAATGCGCCCATCCGAGGCGGCTGTCGCAAGCGGTAAAGGGCCCAAGCCAACGCCGGGCGGCGTTCTCTGCCCGCGTGCCAGGCTAAGCCACCAGCATCATGGAGAGGCTCATGGATCGCGTGAAGTCCGAGGACGCCATCGGCGGCAAGGGCCGGCCATTTACCGGCGCCGAGTATCTCGAAAGCCTGCGCGACGGCCGCGAAGTCTACGTCTATGGGGAACGCGTCAAGGACGTCACCACCCATCCGGCGTTCCGCAACGCCGCGCGCTCGATAGCCCGCCTTTACGACGCGCTGCACGACGCCAAGACCAAGCCGCTGTTGACCGCGCCGACCGACACCGGGTCCGGCGGCTTCACCCATAAATTCTTCCGCGCGGCGCGTTCGCGCGAGGATCTCGTCGGCCAGCGCGACGCCATCGCGCAGTGGGCGCGGATGTCCTACGGCTGGATGGGCCGCTCGCCCGACTACAAGGCGTCGCTGATGAATACGCTTGGCGCCAATTTCGATTTCTATGGAAAGTTCGCCGACAACGCCAAGAGCTGGTACCGGCGCGCCCAGGAAAACGTGCTGTTCATGAATCACGCCATCGTCAATCCGCCGGTGGATCGCTCAAAGCCGGTGGACCAGGTCAAGGACGTCTACATCACCATCCAGAAGGACACCGACGCCGGCATCTATGTGTCCGGCGCCAAGGTGGTGGCGACCTCGTCGGCGCTCACGCATTACAATTTCCTCGGCCAGAACGCGGCGGTGCCGCTGCACGATACCGACCTCGCGGTGATGTTTATCGCGCCGATGAATGCGCCGGGCGTCAAGCTGTTCTGCCGCACCTCGTACGAGATGACGGCGAGCGTGATGGGTACGCCGTTCGATTACCCACTGTCGTCGCGTTTCGACGAGAACGACGCCATCTTTGTGTTCGACAACGTCTTCATTCCCTGGGAAGACGTGCTGCTGCATCGCGATCTGGAAAAGCTCAAGGTGTTTTTCCCGCAATCGGGATTCCTGGCCGGCTATCAGTTCCAGGGCTGCACCCGGCTCGCCGTCAAGCTCGACTTTCTCGTCGGCGTCATCGCCAAGGCGCTGCGCGCCGCCGGCTCCGATGAATTCCGCGGCAACCAGGCCATGCTCGGCGAGATCATTGCCTGGCGGCATCTGTTCTGGGCGCTGACCGACGCCATGGCGATGAACCCGACGGAATGGGTCAACGGCGCGGTGCTGCCCAACCTACAGTCGGGATCGAGCTACCGGGTCTTCGCCGGCGACGCCTACGCGCGCGTCAAGGAGATCGTGGAGAAGATCGTCGCCTCGTCGCTGATCTATCTGCCGTCATCCGCCAAGGATTTTACCAACCCGGCGATCGACAAATACCTCGCTCGCTACGTGCGCGGCTCGCACGGCATCGGCTATCGCGAGCGCATCAAGGTGATGAAGCTGTTGTGGGACGCGATCGGCACCGAGTTCGGCGGCCGCCACGAACTCTACGAGCGCAACTACGCCGGCAATCACGAGGACATCCGCATTCAGGCCCTGTGGAATGCGCGCGGCACCGGCACGATGGACCAGATGACGGCACTCGCCGATCAATGCATGGCCGAATACGACGAGAACGGCTGGACCGATCCGGCGTGGCTTAACCCGGATGACGTTGCTTATCCGGGACTGCCGGACGAACTGCGGGCAGCGGAATAGTCGCATCGTCGTGCCCCGCGCATGTGGGGCATCCAGTATGCAACGGCGCTCCTTGCTATTATCTCGAAGCAGGGCGGATACTGGATCATCCGCCGCCGCGGATGATGACGGTAAGAGATGAGCTGGATCGACCAAAGACCCGATGACGCCATGGATGGCGCCTTCACGGCGGTAGCGCCCGAGCCGTTGATGAGCGTGGACTCGCCGGTTTTTCGCGAGGCCATGAGTTGTCTTGGTGCGGCGGTTCATATCGTCACCTCGGCGGGGCCGGCCGGCAAGACCGGGTTCACCGCGACAGCAGTTTGCTCGGTGACGGATTCGCCGGCCATGCTGCTGGTGTGCTTGAATCGGCGCAGCAACTCGGCGCCGCTGCTGGCGCAGAACGGCGTGTTCTGCGTCAACACGCTCGGCGCGGCCGAGTTCTAATTTGGCGGACATGTTCGCCGGGCGAACCGGCGTCCACCTGGAAGAGCGCTTCAACATCGGCGAATGGACGACGTTGAAGACCGGTTCGCCGGTTCTCGCCAGCGCAGTCGTCGCCTGCGACTGCCGCACGGTCGAGATCAAGGCCGTTGCGTCTCACAACGTCATTTTCGGCGCCGTCGAGGCCGTCCGCCTCGGGCCAAGCGGAGCGGCACTGGTCTATCACGACCGCGCCTATAAGCCGGTCTAAGTGTCTGTCCGAGAACAAGTTGAATCCAATGAATCATTTGTGATTTAAGAGT
The DNA here is from genome assembly GCA_963729965.1 of uncultured Alphaproteobacteria bacterium. Taxonomy (GTDB): domain Bacteria; phylum Pseudomonadota; class Alphaproteobacteria; order Rhizobiales; family Xanthobacteraceae; genus BOG-931. The sequence continues at coordinate 1,292,324 of CAVSPX010000012.1, read as the reverse complement.
GGTGGCCTGATTCGAGGATGGTCACCGATGTGGACGGCGAAAAACCGCAGGCGTTACGACCGTAGCGCGCTACGATATCCGAGCGATCTGACCGACGACGAATGGGCGCATGTCGAGCCGTTTATTCCACCGGCCAAGCGTGGTGGTAACAAGCGGCACGTCGACGTGCGCGAAGTGATGAACGGGATCATGTATGTGTTGAGCACGGGGTGCCAGTGGCGGGCGATCCCGAAAGATCTGCCGCCACGCAGCACTCTTTTCGACTATCTTGATTTGTGGAGCTACGACGGCACGCTCGATCGGATCCATCACGCCCTATATGTGGAGTGCCGCGAGCAAGGCGAACGAGAGGCCAGTCCCACCGCCGCCATCATCGATAGCCAAAGCGTGAAGAGCGCTGAAAAAGGGGGGCCTGCATCGATCCGCCTGGCTATGATGCGGGCAAAAAGATCAAGGGCAAGAAGCGCCATATTCTCGTAGATACGCTGGGTTTGTTGCTCCACGCGATCGTTCATCCCGCCAATATCCAGGATCGCGACGGTGGCGTCCTGCTCCTTGCAACCCTTTTCGGGATGTATCCCTTCTTGAAAAAGTTGTTTGCCGACGGTGGCTATCAGGGGCCGGAATTCCAAAAGGCCTTGGCGAAAATTCTGCCTCACCTCGAAACTGAAATCGTCAAGCGCTCTGATCACGCCAAAGGTTTTGTCATTCTCCCACGCCGTTGGGTCGTCGAACGTACCATTGCGTGGCTCAACCGTTGCCGACGGCTCGCGAAGGACTGGGAGAACCTCAATCGCAAGGCGCTGTCGTTCTTGCGCCTCGCATCAATCCGCCTCATGCTGCGAAAACTTTGTAATCCGGCCTGATGTTCCCGGACAGACTCTAAAACGTCGAAATTCCGGCGGAAGCAGCGAGACGGTTCCTGCCCGTCGGTGGATTTCCCTTATATTTCAAGTGCCTGCCGAAAGTTAAGGCAGCGCGGCCGGAACGAATGTCGGGGACGATACGTTGCCTGCGTGGGCCGGGGATAATGAAACCCACAACGACCGGAGAACATCCCATGTCGAACGACCAACGGCAGAACAACCCGCAACGCGACCAGCAGCACCAGAGCGACCCGCAACAAGGCGGCCAACAAGGTGGCGGCGGACAGCAGAAGCCAGGTCAGCAGCAGCAGGGCGGCCAGAACCGTCCGGGCCAGGGTGGTCAGCAGGGCGGCCAAGGTGGACAGCAGGGCGGCCAAGGCGGGCAGAGTGGCCAGCACGGTAGTCGTTAGCGCTCGCGGCGCCTGAAAACTTTCCAGTTCGTTCGGCAGCCCGCGTCGCCCGCGGGCTGCCGTCGTTCTTGTGCACAGCTTGGCCGTGCCGATTTGCGGCATCTTTTTCTGTATCCCGATCGGCCTATGCTTGGGCCATGGCGACGATCCTGGCTCCCACGCTGCCGCTGTTTCACTTGTACGGCGACCCGCCGGACGACCAAGCATTCGATTTCATCCACATCGAAACCATCGCGTCGCGCTCGTCGATTCACGACTGGACCATTCGCGGCCACCGCCATCGCAATCTGTTTCAGATACTGCTGATCGAGCGCGGCGGCGGCACCATGACGTTCGACGCCGCGACGCTGTCGTTCGCCGCGCCCGCCGCTCTCCTGGTTCCGGCGACGATCGCGCATGGCTTCCGCTTCGAGCCCAATGTCACCGACGGCTGGGTGATAAGCTTCACCGAGGATGCGGCGGGCGCGCTCGCCGGCTACGCCGGTGAAGCGATGCTGCGGCTGCGCGCGCTGGCGGCGCAGCCCGTGATCCCAATCGCCGACGACACCGAGCGGGGCCGCCTCTCGGTGCTGTGCGCGGAGCTCAACGAAGAGCACAGTCTGGCGCGCGAGGGCTATCGGCTGGCGATGCGCGGGCTGCTTGTGCTGATCGCGGTCGGCGTGGCGCGGCTCGCTGCCAGTCGCGCCCGCACCGGGACTGTGACGCTGCGGCCGGCGGATGCAACGGTGGCGCAATTGCGCAATCTGGTCGACGAGTTTTTCCGCACCGAGCGTTTGCTCGGCTTTTATGCGGAGAAACTCGGCATGACGGTCGACCGGCTCAACGATCACGTCAAGCGCGCGACCGGCGTAACCGCTGGCCACCTCGTCCGCCAGCGTTTGCTCACCGAGGCCAAGCGCCAGCTCGTCTTCACGCAGCAGCCGATTCAGGAAATCGCCGAGGAACTCGCGTTCGCCGACGCGTCGCACTTTGCCCGCTTCTTCCGCAAGCAGACCGGCACGACTCCGCACGAATTTCGCGATCAGCGGGGCGGATGAAGCGCTCTACTGTGGTTTGTAGCCCGACGCCTTGACGATCTCGGCATTGACGGCGATTTCTTTGGCCACGAAGGCGTCGAATTCGGTCGCTGTCATCGGCGTCGGCTCGCCGCCGAGATTGCGGATTTTTTCGGCAATGTCAGGCCGGTTGAGTGCAATGGCGACTTCGCGGTTCAGCCGCTCGACGATCGGCTTCGGCGTCTTGGCGGGCGCGAATGCGCCAATCCAGAAATTGTACAGCGCGTTGGGCAGCCCGGCTTCCGCGAGCGTCGGCACGTCCGGCATGAGCGCCAGTCGCTTGGCGGCACTGATCGCCAGCACGTGGACCTTGCCGGCCTTGGCCAGCGGCAGCGCATTCAGCACCGGCGCCGGATACAGGTCGATGCGGCCGGCGATCACCTCGTTCATGCCTTCGGGCGTGCCGCGGAATGGCACGTTGGTCGCCGGAAAGCCGGCTGCAAGACGCAGGCGCTCCATGAACAATTGGCCGGAGCTGCCGGCGCCGGCCGTGCCGTAAAGGATATGGCTGCCCGGTTTCTTGCCGGCCGCGATCAGGTCGGCCATCGTGTTGTATTTGGTGGCGGCCGCGACCACGAACGGAATGTCGGCCAGCTCCGAGATGCCGGCAAAATCGTCGGCCACGCTATACGGCAGGTGCGCATAGGTCGAAGTCACCACCACGTGCGAGGTGGAATTGACGAGCAGCGTGTAGCCGTCCGCATCCGCCCGCGCCACCATGCCGGAGCCGAGCGTGGTGCCGGCGCCGCCGCGGTTCTCGACCACGAAGGTCTGTTTGATCTGTTCGCCGACCTGATTGAACACGGTGCGGGCGATGATGTCGGTCGCGCTGCCGGCCGAGAACGGGACGATGATCTTGATCGGCCCCTTGGCGGGCCAGTCCTGCGCTTGGGCGGTCGGCGCGGGGAGAATGGCGAGCGACGCGAGAAACAGAACCAAAGCCGAAGCCAGCCGCCGTGCCATGAATTCCGTCCCCTCTAGCTTTGCCTACGCGTCAAGCGCGCGCGTCCGGCGAATGCCGGCAGATTCTTGAATTTGCCGCCCGCGCTCCATCATAGGGGCTGCCACGGGTCCGTCAAAATTTCCGGTCAATCGCGCCGCCCGTCTGTTGCGCCGTTGACCAAAGCGCGGCATGGCAAACCGGCCGCCGGGCGTGTACTCTTTCCGTGGCGGGCAGAGCCTCTTGGGGCAGAGGTATCGTGATCGAGCGGGAAGACGAATTGAGGATTGAACGCGCCTCTCCCAGCATCGAGGCGGCGTCGGAACGCGCCGAGCGTTTAGCCAACCTGCTGACCCTGTCCTATGAGCCGATGCTGGCCTGGCGTCTGGACGGGCCGATCGAGTTCTGGAACGCTGGCGCCGAGCGGCTTTACGGCTATACGCCGGAGGAGGCGATCGGGCGCGAGAGCCACGCACTTTTGCAGACCAGATTTGCGGCCGGATTAAGTGTGCTGATTTCAGAGCTTCGAAGCGCGCATCAATGGTCCGGCGAGCTGCACCACACCTGCAAGGATGGTCGCGAAGTCACGGTGGACAGCCGCATGCAGCTCCTCGGCGACGGCACGGTGCTGGAAGTCAATCGCGACGTCACCAAACACAAGCAGATCGAATCCGCACTGCGCGAGAGCGAACAGCGCCTGCGCTTTCTGGCCTCGATTGTCGAGTTCGAGCGATGACGCCATTGTCAGCAAGAATCTCGACGGCGTCATTACCAGCTGGAACAAGGGTGCCGAACGCATTTTCGGCTACGTCGCCGAAGAGGCGATCGGTCGGCCGATTACGATCGTGATTCCGCAGGAACGGCTCAGCGAAGAAGTCGACATTCTGGCGCGCATCAGGCGCGGGGAGCGGATCGACCATTTCGAGACGATCCGCCAGCGCAAGCACGGCAGCCGCATCGTCGTGTCGCTGACCGTCTCGCCGGTTAAAAATGCGGAAGGCAGGATTGTCGGCGCGTCGAAGATCGCGCGGGACATTACCGAGCAAAAACGCAGCCAGGACATGATCGCGACACTGGCCCGCGAGGCGGAGCATCGTAGCAAAAATCTGCTCGCCAACGTGCAGGCGACCGTCAACCTGTCTCAGGCTGACACGCCCGAAGGCTTGAAGCAGGCCATCGAAGGCCGCATCCAGGCGCTCGCTAACGTGCATTCGCTGTTTGTCGAGACGCGATGGACCGGCGCCGAGCTGTCGACGATCGCATCGCGTGAGCTTGCACCCTACGCCGAGCGGGCTGAAGGTCGCGTGATCATCAACGGCCCGGAGCTTTTGCTGGAACCCAACACCGCACAGGCGATTGCGGTGACGTTGCACGAACTGGCGACGAACGCCGCCAAGTACGGCGCTTTGTCGGTGGCGAACGGCAGGGTCGCGCTGAACTGGAGCCATCAGGCGGACGAACCGTTGCGGCTGCACTGGAGCGAAACCGGCGGTCCGGCCGTCACGGCACCGGCGCGCAAGGGTTTCGGCACCCGGATCATCGAGCGGATGATCGCGCAGCTCAAGGGCACGACGAATTTCGATTGGCGTCCCGAGGGTCTCGTCTGCGAGATCACCGTTCAGGTGTGACCGCGCTATCAGCCGCCAAGATCATTTTGCCAAGATCATTTGCCGAGCAAGAATCCGAGCATCGCGTCGGCATAGGCTTGCGGCTGCTCCACATTGGAAATGTGCGCGGCCTCGAGTATGGCGATGCGTGCGCCGAGGACGTGATCTTTGATGTATTCGCCGGCTTCCAGCGTGGTCGCCGGATCGTGTCGGCCGGCGATGACGAGCGTCGGCGCCGTGATTTTCGGCAATAGCGGGCGGTGGTCCATATCGCGGATGGCCTGGCCGCAGCCGATATAGCCCTCGACATTGGTGGCGACGAACATCTCGCGCATCCTGGCGATGATTTGCGGCGCGCGCTCGCGAAAGTCCTTGGTGAACCAGCGCTCCATATTGGCATCGACGATGCCGGCGAGCCCCACGTCGCGCACCGTCTTGATGCGGCCGTCCCACACCGTCGGGTCAGGGAAATGCGCCGACGTATTGGAGAGGATGAGCTTGTCGATGCGATTTGCCGCGTTGGCGCCGAGCCACATGCCGACCATGCCGCCCATCGACAGCCCGCACCAATTGATCTTCTGGATGTCAAGCGCGTCGAGCACGCCGAGCACGTCGCGGCCGAGCCGCTCCATGGTGTACGGTCCCTTGGGCGCATCCGATTTGCCGTGGCCGCGCCGGTCGTAGCGCACGAGGCGGAAGTGCTGCGTAATCGGCCCGACTTGCTCGTCCCACATATGTAGATTGGTGCCGAGCGAATTCGACAGCATCAATACCGGTGCGCTTTCCGGCCCTTCGAGTTCTGCATGGATGCTGCAGCCGTCATCGACTTTGATGTCGGGCATTGCTATTTCCTCCCTTATTGGCGCCTTTGTAACATCCTTTCGGCGGACGGTCAGGGAGTGACGCGACATGGCTATGACGATGAACGGTGAGTATCAGCTTCCGGCGCCGCAGCAGACGGTGTGGGAGAAGCTCAACGATCCGGAGGTGCTGAAGGCCTGCATCCCGGGATGCGAGTTGCTCGACAAGACCTCGGACACAGGCTTCCAGGCGGTCGCCACCATCAAGATCGGACCGGTCAAGGCCAAGTTCAAAGGCAGCGTTACCTTGTCGGATCTCGATCCGCCGAACGGCTACAAGATTTCCGGCCAGGGCGAGGGCGGCGTTGCCGGCTTCGCCAAGGGCGGGGCCACCGTCAAGCTCGCGCCGAAGGATGGCGGCACCCTGCTGTCCTACACAGTCGAGGCGCAGATCGGCGGCAAGCTCGCTCAGCTTGGCCAGCGGCTGATCAATGGCGCGGCCAAGAAAGTTGCCGACGACTTCTTTGGCAATTTCGCCAAGGCGGTGAGTCCCCAACAGTCGTGAGCCCGCTCATCGCGAGCGGGCCCGAATGATGAATCGCCGGTTCGCTTATCGGTCGCCCGATGGTTGCCTCCGCCCAATCTCGCGCCGCAGCATCGGTTCCGGGCCGGCCGTTCTGAGGGGTGCGGTGGATGATCGCGGCGTGCCGCCGTCGTCGGCTTCATGATGAAACTCACTTGACCGCCGCCCGGCGAGCGGTTCAGAGTAATTCTAGCTTCCGCGGGTCGAATCCGGCAAAAACGCCGCGATTTTGCCCCTGGATGAGGTCGGCGACCTAGGCCGGCGCAAGATTCAGGACGTTTGACCGGTATTTTTTGTTGAGGAGGAGCCCAATGGCAGCCAATACGGCAGCCGTTTCGCTGACGGTGAACGGCAAACCCGTCTCCGTTGAAGTCGATCCGCGGACATTGTTGGTGCAATTATTGCGCGAGCAGTTGCGGCTCACCGGCACTCATGTCGGCTGCGATACGTCGCAGTGCGGCGCCTGTGTCGTGCACGTCAACGGCAAGGCGGTAAAATCCTGCACGGTGCTGGCGCTGTCGCTCGAAGGCGCCGATGTCCTCACCATCGAGGGCCTGGCCGCGCCGGACGGCCCGCTGCACCCGATGCAGGAGGCGTTCCGCGAGAATCATGGTCTGCAGTGCGGCTATTGCACGCCCGGCATGATCATGACCGCGGTCGACATGGTGCGACGCAAGGGTAACGACCTCGACGATCGCACCATCCGCGAGGAGCTCGAAGGCAACATCTGCCGCTGCACCGGCTATCACAACATCGTCAAGGCGATCGCCGCCGGCGCCCGCGCCATGCGCGGCAGCGGCGAGACGTCGAAGGCGGCCGAGTAGGGAGACTACGCCGAGACAGGAAAGCACTGCCGAGAACAGAATTGCCGGAGGGCAATTTCGCGATCCGGGCAGTGAATTGCCGGAGGGCAAGCCATGAGCGGAACCGGTATCGGCGCCGCGGTGCGCCGCAAGGAAGATCGCCGCTTCATTACCGGCACGGGCCACTACACCGACGACATCAGCCGGCCTGGCCAGGTGTTCGCCTATTTCATGCGGTCGCCGCATGCGCACGCCAAGATCAAAAAGATCGACGCCAGCGCTGCGGCGAAACTGCCGGGCGTCGCCGGCATCTTCACCGGTGCGCAGTTTGCCGAGGACAAGCTCGGTAATCTGATCTGTGGCTGGACGGTGCTGTCGAAGGACGGCTCGCCGATGAAGATGGCGCCGCATGCGGCGCTTGCCGCCGGCAAGGCCAATTATGTGGGCGACGCCGTCGCGGTCGTGCTGGCGGACACGCTGGCGCAGGCCAAGGATGCGGCCGAAAAAGTCGAGATCGAGTACGAGGAACTGTCGGCCGTCGTCGATCCAACCAAGGCTGCCGCGAAGGGCGCGCCGCTCATTCACGAGGCGGCGCCGAACAACACCATCTACAATTGGCATCTCGGCGATGCCGACGCGACCAATGCGGCGATCCGCGACGCCAAGCACGTCACCAAGCTTGAGTTCATCAACAACCGGCTGGTGCCGAACGCGATGGAGCCGCGGGCGGCGCTTGCGGATTACGATGCGGCGAGCGGCAGCCTGACATTGTGGAACGCGACGCAAAATCCGCACGTTGCGCGGCTTGTCATTTCAGCATTTGTCGGTATGGCGCCGGAGAACAAGCTCCGCGTCATCGCCCCCGATGTCGGCGGCGGCTTCGGCTCGAAGATTTTCATTTATCCCGAAGAAGTCGTCTGCCTATGGGCGGCACGCAAGCTCAACCGTGCGGTCAAATGGACGGCCGAGCGGTCGGAGAGCTTCATCACCGACGCACACGGCCGCGATCATGTCACCAAGGCGCAGATGGCGTTCGACGGCGAAGGCAAGATCACGGGGCTGAAGGTCCACACCACCGCCAATCTCGGCGCTTACATGTCGACCTTCTCGTCGGCGGTGCCGACATTCCTCTACGCCACTCTGCTGTCAGGCCAATACGAGATCGCGCACATCTATTGCGAGGTCGATGCGGTCTATACCAACACGGTGCCGGTCGATGCCTATCGGGGCGCCGGGCGGCCCGAGGCCACCTTCGTGGTCGAGCGGCTTGTTGAGGCGGCGGCGCGCGAACTCAATACCGATCCGGCGACTCTGCGGCAGAAGAATTTCGTCAAGAAATTCCCGTACCAGACCTCGGTCGCGTCGCTTTATGACGCCGGCGATTACAACGCGTCGCTGCAGAAGGCGCTGCAGATCCACGACTACAAGGGCTTCGCCAAACGCAAGCGCGAGTCCGAGCGGCACGGCAGACTGCGCGGCATCGGTTTCGCCACCTACATCGAGGCGTGCGGGGTGGCGCCATCTGCGCTGGTCGGCCAGCTCGGTGCCGGGGTGGGCTTATGGGAATCCGCCGAAGTGCGGGTCAATCCGACCGGTTCGGTCGAAGTTTTGACCGGCTGCCATCAGCACGGCCAGGGCCATGAGACCACCTTCGCACAGCTTGTCTCGGAGCGGCTCGGACTGTCCATCGATCAGGTCAACGTGCTGCACGGCGATACCGACACGGTGCAGTTCGGCATGGGCACATACGGCTCGCGCTCGGGCGCCGTCGGCATGTCCGCCATCGTCAAGGCGCTCGACAAGGTCGAGGCCAAGGCCAAAAAGATCGCCGCCCATCTGCTCGAAGCCGCCGAAGGCGACATCGTGTTCAAGGACGGCAAGTTCACCGTCGCCGGCACTGACAAGTCGGCAGCATGGGGCGAGGTCGCGCTTGGCGCCTATGTGGCCCACAAGTTCCCGACCAGCGAAATCGAGCCCGGACTGAAGGAAGGCGCGTTCTACGATCCGACCAATTTTACCTTCCCGGCCGGCTGTCACATCTGCGAGCTGGAAATCGACCCCGACACCGGCGAGGCAACGATCGAGCGCTGGACCGCGGTCGACGATTTCGGCACGGTCATCAACCCGATGATCGTCGAGGGTCAGGTCCACGGCGGCGTCGCCCAGGGCGTGGGCCAGGCGCTGCTTGAACACACCGTCTACGACAGCAAGGGCCAGTTGATGACCGGCTCGTACATGGATTACGCCATGCCGCGCGCCGACAATCTGCCGTCTTTTCAGGTCGGCATGACAACAACCAGGTGCCCGTCCAATCCGCTCGGCATCAAGGGCTGCGGCGAGGCCGGCGCGATCGCGGCGCCCGCCGCCGTCATGAACGCCATCACCAATGCGCTCGGCACCGAAGCTATCGATATGCCGGCGACGCCCGCCGCAGTGTGGGCGACGCTGCAAAAGACCAACAAGCTGTCACACGCGGCTTAAGCCAAATTCGCGAATAACGGAGGACTGCAATGTACGCCTTCACCTTCCATCGCCCGCAGACGGTGCGGCAGGCCGCGGGCCTGCTCGGCAAGAACGAAGAAGCCAAGCTGCTCGCCGGCGGCCATTCGCTGCTGCCGACCATGAAGCTGCGCCTGGCCGGGCCGCCGCAGCTCGTCGATCTGTCGCTGATCGAGGGCATGGCCGGCATCGAAGAGAGCGGCCGCTCGATCACGATCGGCGCCATGACACGCCACGACGACGTCGCCAACTCGCCCGTCGTGCAGAAGACAATTCCGGCGCTGGCGCATCTCGCCGGCATGATCGGCGATCCGGCGGTGCGGCACATGGGCACGATCGGCGGCTCGGTCGCCAACAACGATCCGAACGCCGACTATCCGGCGGCGTGCCTCGGGCTTGGCGCCACCATCATCACCAACAAGCGGCGCATCAAGGCCGACGATTTCTTCACCGGAATGTTCTCGACCGCTCTCGATCCGGGCGAGATTATCACCAAGGTGAGCTTCCCGATCCCGAAACGGGCGGCCTATCAGAAGTTCAAGAACCAGGCGTCGCGCTTCGCGCTGGTCGGCGTGTTTGTGTCGAAGCGCGGTAGCGAGATCCGCGTCGCCGTGACCGGCGCCGGCTCGAACGGCGTGTTCCGGGTGAAATCGTTCGAAGAGGCGCTGAAGAAGCGCTTCGCGCCGAAATCGCTCGAAGGCATGAGCATCCCGGCCGACGGCATGAACGCGGATATCCACGGCAGCGCCGAATACCGCGCCCATCTGGTCGGCGTGCTGTCCCGCCGCGCCGTGGCGGACGCGATCGGCAAGCCGGCGGCCTGAGCGCTCGTTTGGCGGCCGTCAACGCGGCAGGCGCGGCCTGATGTGGAAGGTCGTCAGCCCGATCAGATAATCTCTTTCGGGCTCGGCATGCTTGCCCTTTCGCGCCTTGACGGCTTGCCACCTCGGCCCGGTCGATGCTGACGGGCTCTGCCGGCCGATGATAGCGCGCATGTAAAGACGATCCACCGGGGGAATTTGCCGGGGCGGGTTTATTGAGAAATCCCGCCCCGTTCGTGATCGCTCGCTCACGGTGGCCGCCCTTGTCGCTTTCCGTTTCTGTCGCTTGGCCTGCATGACGATCACACTGTCTCAGAACGAGCGGGGTCCGTAGTCCCAGTGGGCCAGCGGGAGAGAAGCCGCTAGAAGCAGCTTTTGCAGGTATCCCACAGCGGACCCAGGCAAGAAATGCAGCCAGGGCTCAGCGGATTAGGGACGCAAGCGGCTACGCAGCCTGCGAGCTTCCCAGCGCATTGCCACCAATCGCAGCTCTGCGCTATCGACGGAGATTGGTAGGCGCGGGCAGGGCCGCGTGTGACAGGAGCGGATTGCATCGGCGAGTTCATGGGTTACTCCTCGTTATGCTCGCGTTTCAGCACTGACCAATGTTCGGCACGCAGATGCCAGCGCAAGTGTTCAGGAATGGAATGCATCCACCCACACAGCACTTGCCGGCGCCGCAACAATCGGATTGCGTCAGCCCACGGTCGTCTCGCTCGGCGGATTTCAAAGCCCGCTCGACGGGCCTTGCCTGGATTGGAGATCTCATGACTGCCACCTCTCGGTTCTTGGCTCTCACGGGACGAAGAGCCGCTGAATGCGTGCCTCCGTCGGGGCACTCGATCGGTCACGCTCCCGCAGTGTGACCGCGGTCTGAAAAATCGTTGGTTCGCCTCACGCGCGAACCGCCCAGGTGCGGACCGAGCCAACGGTGACCGGCAGCACTTCGCTCACATCGATGGTGTAACGGTAGACCCGGTTGGCGCGCCGTTCGTTTTCGGGGTCGAACATCTGCATTTCGACGTCCCAGCAATCGGAGTCGGGCCGGCAGATCGGGCTCTTCACCACGTTGATGGTGTCGAGCTCGAGATTTCGTCCCGCGCTCTCCGCGAACGCGACCTGCGTCTGGTAGGCGTTGGTCGCCGCATAGTTGAGGGCGCGGTCTTGCGGCGCGACACCAAAGTTGCGCAGCTCGTAATAGACGCGATTGAGGAAATTGAAGATGTGATCGTCGGAGGCAACGCTCGAACCGACGGCAGCCTTGGCCGCTTTTATGAGGTCATGCGATTGCCATTTATACATGCCGCGCAAGTCGGGAAAAATGACCGGGACCGTCATCCCATTCAGAAGACGCGTCGAGCCGCTGATCACGCCCGGTATCGATACGCGCTGCTCGCGGTTGTGCTGCTCATCGAGCGAAGACTCCAGCGCATCGAACATGGCGGTATAGATCTGGAGAGCAAACGGCCCAGCGGGCTGAACGGCGTAAAGCGGAATCTGCTCCTGCATCAGGATGAAGGTGATGCCGGTCGCGTATTGCGGATTTGAGCGGAGGAAATTGATCAGTTCGGCCGGATTGTTGGCGCGAATAGGATCGAGTTGCTGGACGATCGCGTCGTATCTTGCCTCGCTGCCGAAATCGAACCAAAGGGCGCCGAGTGCGTACACGATCTGCGGCGGCTGGCCGCCGCCGCACGAGCACGCGAGCTGGCTGACACCGGCCGATGCCGGGCCGCCCTGGATCATCGGCACCAAAGGTGGTGCCGCCGGCGGCGTCAACTCCGAATTCTGAGCCACCGCCGCGCTTGGCGATGCTGCCGGAGGTCGAGAGTCGGCACTCTGCGGTCTCATCGTGGAGGTTTCGTCCTCCGGCTTCTGCTGGCATGTGCAGGCCGACGGCGAAACGGCCGCTGGTGCAATGGCATTCGTATCGGCTGAACCTGAACTGGACATCTGAGCACTCCCCTCACCAAGACGCGCGATGTGTTGATTACGGCCAATGTCAGGTGGCGGCCCGTTCAATCCGGCGGATCGAAGCGGCGCGAATGTGTACGCGGCCGTGCCGCTGCGCCGCACCATGGCCAGCGCGGCGGCGACATCGAGCGTGCCGGCGAGGTAGCGGTCGCACGCGCCTTCGCCTTCGAGTTCGCAGGCAGCGGCGCTTTCCAGGAGAATTTGGCGGATATCGAGCGCATCGAGACGAGCCCCTTCCTCGCGTGCGACTGAGAGCAGCACAGCTGCAACGCCCGAAACGACGGCCGTCGCATAACTGGTGCCGGTGCCAGTCGTCACGCCGCCATCGAGCGTGGCCACGGGCAGACCTTCTCCCGGAGCGAGCAAGCCGTTGCGGCGATAAGGCTCCGCCCAGTTGCTCGTCTCCAAGGGTCGGCCAGTACAACCCAGCGCACCGACCGACAGAACAGATTCTACTCCAGCGGGTAGATGTATGCAAGCACAACCGTCATTGCCGGCTGCGGCCACGAGCAGGACGCGGCGCTCAATGGCTGCTTCCAGCATCTGCTCGAGGTGGGCGTCGGGTTCGACCGTTGCCGACTTCTGACCGGCACTGATGTTGATGATCGAGACGCCGCGCTCGAGGCCGAAGCTGATGGCGCGCGCCAGATCGAGTTGCGAAACCGGACGTGTCTCTGGGTTGGAGCCTTTGCGAAAAAAGATCGGCAGCGCCAGGCCGAGGCAATCCGGCGCCAGACCGCGTGGGGCCTCGCTCTGGCCGAAGATGATGCTGCAGACAGCGGTGCCGTGCGCATCGGGTGCGCCGGAATCCGGCGGCACCATGGCCTCCATTATTTCGATGGATGCTTCGCGCAAGGCCGGATGGCGTAGGTCGGGAAGCCCATCTACGATACCGATCGTAATCGACGCCGAACCCGTCCCGGCGCCCGCAAGCGCCGCATGGATAGCCTCAAGCTGCACTGGTTGATATCCAGCCATTCTGCAATCATAGGGTGCAATGCCGTCGTGGTCCAGCCTTGCGTTGCCAAAGGGCTCGCCGGACGAGCGAGTTGATGTATGAATGGCCCGCACATCCGGCCGGCGAGGGCCGGTGCTCCCGAGCGGAGTGAATGAACCGGCGAATGATCAGAATGCCGACTGTTGAGGTTTTAACGTGACGACATCCACTCCGCGACCTTTACCCGCCTCGATCGACGCCACTGTCGCGTTGCTTGGCGAGGCCGACTATCTGGCTGACCGTTCGCTCGGCACGGTGCTGTTCCTGGCGCTGAAGATGGGGCGGCCGATCTTTCTCGAAGGCGAGGCCGGCGTCGGCAAAACCGAGATTGCCAAGGTGCTGTCGGCGACGCTCGGCCGACGGCTCATTCGGCTGCAATGCTACGAGGGTCTCGATATCGCGGCGGCCGTCTACGAGTGGAACTACGCGGCGCAGATGATCGCGATCCGCGTCGCCGAGGCCGGGGGCGAGCATGACCGCGCGCGGCTCGAACACGACGTGTTCTCTGAGCGCTTTCTGATCAAACGGCCGCTGCTGCAGGCGCTGGAGCCTGACACCGCTGGCGCGCCGGTTCTCCTGATCGACGAGATCGACCGCACCGATGAGGCGTTCGAGGCGTTCCTGCTCGAAGTGCTGGGCGACTTCCAGATCACGATCCCGGAAATGGGCACGGTGAAGGCCGCGCATCCGCCGATCGTGGTTATCACTTCGAACCGCACCCGCGAGGTGCACGACGCGCTCAAGCGGCGCTGCCTCTATCATTGGGTCGGCTACCCGAACGCCGAGCGCGAGCTTGCCATCGTGCGCAAGAAGGTGCCCGGCGTCAGCAAGAAACTGTCCGAACAGGTGGTGGGGTTCGTCCAGGCGCTGCGCAAGCAGGATCTGTTCAAATCACCCGGCGTCGCCGAAACGCTCGACTGGGCCGGCGCGCTGTCGGAACTCGACGTGGTCGCGCTCGATCCCGCGACTGTCTCCGACACGCTCGGCGTGCTGCTCAAATATCAGGACGACATCGCCAAGCTCGAAGGCTCCAAGGTCAAGGAGCTGCTCGACGAAGTGAAGTCGGAGCTGCGCGCGGCGGAGTAGGGGCGGGGGCGCCTAGCTGTTTTCGCTCTTTGCCGCTTGACTTGTCTCGTGTCGCCGCCGCCGCAATGGCGAGCGCGCCTGACGCGATGATTGAAGCAATGATGCCGGTGCCCCACGGCAGCGCGGCCGACGTCGCGTAGAGCCAGGTACCGATCGCCGGGCCGACGGCGTCTTTCATATCGAACACCACCGAGAATGCGGCCTGGTAGGTCGCCTGCGCGTTGCGCGGCGCCAGTTCCGACACGATGGCCTGCACCAGCGGGCCTGACAGCATGCGCGCGAACGAGGCGAACGTGATCGCCGCGATCAGCAGCGGCAGCGCCGGCGCCGGCAGCAAAAACGCGAAGGCGAGCGCTTCCGCCGCGCCGCTCCACAGCACCGTGGCGAAGCCGCTGATGCGCTGCGACGCCTGGGTGACCGGCAACTGGAAAATCACGCCAATCACTCCGGCATAGGCGAACAGCATTCCAATCCCGGTCGGGGTCACCGTGCCGGCGGCGGTGGCGTAAAGCGGCGTCACCGCTTCGATCCAGCTGACCGCAATTTCGAGCACCGAAATCGACAGCAGCAGCGCGGCAAGGCGGCGGTCGCGGATCGCTGCGCCGAGCGCGGTGAGGCTTTCGTCGTCATCGTCGTTTCCGCCGCCGGCGGCGCCGTGCCACGTCTCCGGCAGCAGCACCGCGACCGCCATCGCGCCGGTCAGGATCGTCACTGCGGCGCCCAAGAACACGAGATGCAGCGACCACAGCGCGAGGATGCCGCCGAGCGCCGGTCCGAGGATGCGGCCGGCATTCGACATCAGGCGCGTCATGGCAAAATGGCTGCGGCGTTCATCCTGGGCTACGACATCAGTGATGACAGTTGCCGCTGTCGGGTGCAGCACGCTTTCGAATAGCCCGATCACAAGCAGCGAAAACGCGGTGGCGATGACACCCGGAGCAAAAAACAGCAGAAGAAAGCCCACGCCAATGCCGGTGGTCGACGCCAGCAGCACCGGCCGGCGTCCGACCCGATCGGCAATGCCGCCGACGAACGGCGTAGCCAGCAATTCGCCGCCCGCATAGCATCCGAGCAGCAAGCCGATATATTCGACTGGAATGCCGGCGTCGTTGCGCGCCCAAAGCGGAAAGAACGGCATCAGCGTGCCGTCGGCGACGCTGGCGACAAAGAACAGGAACGAGCCGACGCGCGCGGCACGCGGCGCGGTCCGGAATGCCGCGATTGAGGCGGTCAGAAACTTGAAAATGCGGTTCACGTCGGAACTCCAAGCACCCCACCGTCTGCGCCCGCACCGTGCGGACTTCGATCGGCTGGGCGCGTTGGCTGACGTGAACGCTTACGGCGCGGCACAAAAGCCGCGCGCGGAGAGCGTTTAGGGCAAGCCGCGAAGCGCTGCAAGTCTGCGGAGCCGGGTGAGGGAAAATTGGCATACGCGCATCGGCCCCCTTGTAAGTCGCGAATCACTGCACCGGCTAAGATGACCTGTGCGGTGGCGGGCGGAAGACCGCAGCCCCTGAGGGACACCAAGCCCGTGGGTGAGCATGGGTCTTCGCCCGCCGTTCCATCGAACCCGAACAATCGCTTGGGCCGCACAGCGAGCCCGCTTGCGCAAGGAAGGGATCAGATGGACGCCACCGTGATCGGCATCGACGTTGCCAAGGATCGTTTGGATGTATGCGTTCGCCCGAGTGGCGAAAGTTTTGTCGTTGATCGCAATGGCGCCGGGATCGAGGCTTTGGCGGAGCGATTGAAGAGACTTCGACCGCGCATCGTCGCGGTCGAAGCTACCGGCGGTTTTGAGACAGTGGTTGCGGCTGGCCTGGCAGCGGCGGAGCTGCCGGTCGTGGTGGTCAATCCGGCGCAAGTGCGCGCCTTCGCTCAGGCTCTCGGCAAGCGGGCGAAGACGGATCCCATCGATGCCGCCGTCATTGCTCATTTTGTCGAAGCAACGAAGGCAGAGCCGCGTGCTCTGCCGGATGCGATGACGCGGCTTCTGGCTGATCTGGTTACGCGGCGGCGCCAGATTGTCGAGATGATGGCGGCTGAGGGTCGTGTGTCACGAGCATCGCCGGTCCACACGGCGGTGCACAACTGTACGAGAGATGAAGGAAGGCCCTTCGAGGTCGGCAGTCAGGTGCTGATCTCAAGCCACCGCAAGCTGCTGTTGTCAAAAGCAATGGTGGTGAGCGTTGCGGAAACGCCAGGACATGATCCTGGCAGGCAAGGTTGAGAGAGGCGAGCGCAAGCGAACCGTCGATGAAGTGTCGAAAGCTGATTAGACGATGTCAGAATCGGGGGCTGACCCTGCCTCCGAGATCAACTCGGGGGAAGCCTGAAGTCTGTCCGAGTGGCATCCGGCATGTAGACGGCGCGAAGCTCAACCAGGCTTTTGTACGGAACGTGAGAACCTGTGCTCCGATGCAAAGGGAGAAGTCACAAGCGGCTAAAACCGCGAGGATCAGAGTACCGATGCGGCGCACAGGGACGGAGTGGCTCGTAGTAGGGATGAAGGCTCTGTAATGGAGCCGGACCGAAGGGGCCGCGTTGTTCAGCCGAAGCTGCGGGCCAACTGGTGACAGGAGGAGCCTGTGGACAAAGCAAAGCCGTTCGACATCCCCAAACGGGAAGTCTGGGAAGCCTTCAAGAAGGTGAAGGCCAACCAGGGAGCGGCCGGAGTAGACGGACAGACGATTGCGGACTTTGAGGCTGATCTATCAAACAACCTCTACAAGCTCTGGAACCGGCTGTCGTCAGGGAGCTATTTTCCTCCGCCGGTGCGACGGGTGGATATTCCGAAGGGAGATGGCGGAACGCGCCCGTTGGGCATTGCGATACGGCGGGCATAATGCACCTCATACAGTTTGCATTGGGGATGGTAGACGAAGATGGGCTGAGTTGACGGTCCATTCTCGAAGGCGCCGATCCAACTCGTTGTTGATCGTGATCGCATAGGGCGCATTCCGCTTGCGCTGAACCGCCGGAACGATACCGCGTTCGATCCAGTAATGGACGACCCAAAGGCTGACGCCATATCTTTCTCGAACCTGGCGAACGTTCAGCGTCCCCTTGGGAGGTGGCGGAGCTGGAATGCGATATTTGTACCTCAGCCATTTGATCGTGCCCAATGTAATCGGCTTACCGGTTGTCGTGCTTTTCTGACCTTCGGTGCGCAGCGCGGCGACGATGTCATCGTCACGATGATCGGCCGCTAATTCTCTGATCCGGTTCACGAATGCCATGGAATAGCGGATCGCCTCCGCCCTGTTCTGCGGGAGTTGGAGGCGCAGTGTTTCAGTTTCGCCGCCTTGCCACCGAATGTGCAGCCTGAGGGTCTTCGCCTCTGGTCCCTTCACTACGGTGATGTCGCGCACCAATAGGCGCAGGATGCGCTTGCGATCTCGGGGGGTCGTGGTCGTGGCCGCCCACAGGCGAGGGAAGTCCTTCGCCAACCGGAGAATCTGCTGCTTCTGTTCGGCGGTGACCGCCCGCATGGTCTTGCGTTCGAAGGCGGCCAATTCGGCTTCGAGATCGTGCAAGCGTTGCATGGCGTCGTTCCAACGCGCTTCGAGTGTCGCTGCGATCAGTCGGTTGCAGGGATCGACCGCCTCGTAACGCCGTTCGGCGAGTTCGGCGTCATAGCGCGCGCGCTCGATCCGCATCCGCCATTGGGCGCCGATGCCGCGATCCCGTTCTTCCAGATTGGTCAGCGCCGCGAGCGCGAGTTCGATCGTCACCGGCGTGATGGCGCTGACCAACCGTTCGCTGATGGCCTGATCGAGGGATGTCGAAGGCGCCGTCAAACAAGCACGGGACGCCAAGGCCTCCCGATGTTTCCAAACACATTGATAGAGCGGGTAGATGCCTCCGTTCCCGGTGTAGCGAATCCCGAGACGGCGTCCGCAAACCCCGCAGAGGAGCAAGCCCTGCAAGAGGCAGAGGCCCTCTCGGGCGGGACCGGAAAGCCCTTCGGCGTTCGTCCGATTCGTGCTCAGACGCTGCCGGTTGGCGATGAACTGATCCGCGGAGATATAGCCTTCGTGGTGATCGGGGATCACAACACGCCAAGCATCCTGCGGCATCAAACGCGATCGTGTCCGGATCTCGCCGGACGATCCCACCTCTTTGGACGATTGGTGTCGTCCGAACACATAGGCGCCGGCGTAGGACGGATTGGCAAGGATGCCGAGGACCCGCGAATGGGTCAGTCTGCCCCACAGAAGTTTGCCGTCCCACGCGCCGCCATACGCGCGACGCGGGAAGCGTAGATCGAGTTCATTGTAGCGTCGCACGACGCCGAAAGCTGTGTTCTCTCGCGCAAACAGGTCAAAGACCGTGCGGACTGCGCCCTGGACCTCCCGATCCGGATCGATCGCGATCTTGTCGCCCTCAAAGACAAATCCGACCGGCAGGGGAAAACGCAATTCGCCCTTGGAGGCCTTGTTGAGTTTGCCTCCATGGAGGCGGGCGCGGATAATATGCAATTCCGCTTGGGCGAACGTACCCTTCATCCCCAATACAAGCCCATCGTTGAACTCGGCCGGATTGTAGCAACCGTCCTCGTCGATCACGAGCGTGCTGGTGATGGCGCAGAGCTCCAGGAGGCGATGCCAGTCCTGGTTCGATCGCGCTAGCCGCGACGCTTCCAAGGAAAAGATTGCGCCAACCCGTCCCATAGCCACTTCGCCGACCAAGGCCTTGAAGTCTTCCCGATTGGTCGTCGCGCTCCCGGATTGGCCGAGATCCCGGTCGAGGATGCGGATCTGCTCCGGCTTCCAGCCGAGTGACTTGGCCTTGGTCTTCAGATTGTATTGGCGCTCCGTGCTTTCCTGGTTGAAGCGAACCTGTCCCATCGTCGACTGGCGGATGTAAATGCAGGCCTGCCGCGCCAGGTGTTGATCGGCAATCTTCGAACTCATCGTCATCGGCCCCCTCCGGATTGAACGGCGGGGCGCCGGCGGCAAGATAGGACGCAACCATGTCCGCGAGGATGGCGCCCGCCTTGGCAAAGTCGAAATCGACAAGCGCCGGGTCCATGGCGATTTATCCAAGCTCCTCGCGTCGTCGCAAGAGTTCCGTGTTGATCGCGCAAATCTCGTCGAGCGCAGCGCGCAGGGCGCGGAAATTGCCGATCAAATGGGCGACCTGCTCGTGGATGTCGTTTGGCACATAATCTCTGCGCTGCCGGCCACCCGTCCCGGGCTGACTGACGGACAGATATCGCTTGGGTCCATGTCCGGGTCCGTCGACGCAGTGGCAGTTCGGCCGACCGCAGCGCTTGTATGTTTCGACCAATGTGCCGCGCAGCACGTGTTCGATCGGCGGCAAGTCGCGCACAATGCGGCGGCGACGTTTGCGAAGCATGCGGGAGGAAAGATCCTGGATTTTCATCGGACCGAATCACTCGTCTGTCCGAATGAATTCAAAATCAGATTTATCGGTCAACCTCGGAATGGCCCTTGGCGAGAGAAGCGATGAGTTCGGCGAGCGCGACCAAGCCAAAGGCATCGACAAGCGAGGGAGCGCCGCCCCCGGAGCCCTGCCCATCTGGGAACGCCCAGTCGGTCCATTCACGGGGCATCGCGAATGAGCCGAGGTCGGCGTGGCGCAGGCTCAACGTCTCGACCCCCGAGACATGGCGAACCTTCAAGACGACGAACCGCTGCCCACG
Organism: uncultured Alphaproteobacteria bacterium; assembly: GCA_963729965.1. Lineage (GTDB taxonomy): Bacteria > Pseudomonadota > Alphaproteobacteria > Rhizobiales > Xanthobacteraceae > BOG-931. The sequence goes on along the minus strand of CAVSPX010000012.1, from coordinate 1,272,215 downwards.
CAACGGATGAAACGGGTGGACGACTTCAGCCGATCCCAAAGGTCGATTGGATAAGAGTGCAGTTCGCTGGGGGTGTGGCAACGGTTGCGGACCGTGTCGCCCAGGAAGTTGTCCGTCGCTACCTGGAGCCGTGTTTGGAGCCGGTGTTTCATATCGACTCTTATGGCTACAGGCCTGGCAAATCGGCGATCGACGCTGTGCGCCAAGCTCGTCAGCGTTGCTGGCGGTATGACTGGGTGCTCGACCTCGACGTAAAAGCCTATTTCGACAGCATTGATTGGAAGCTGATGCTCAAGGCGGTTCGTCATCATACGAACTGTTCGTGGGTCCTGCTCTACGTCGAGCGCTGGCTGAAGGCTCCGGTTCAGTTGGAAGATGGCAGCGTCGTGCTGCGAACATCGGGAACTCCTCAGGGCGGGGTTGTCAGTCCCGTCTTGGCGAATCTGTTCCTGCATTATGCGTTCGATATGTGGATGAAGAGAACCTATCCTCACATCCCGTTCGAGCGCTACGCGGATGACGCCATTTGTCATTGCAAGAGCGCCGAGGAGGCGCAGGCGCTACGGAGCGTGCTTGCTGACCGCTTTGCGGCCTGCAAGTTGGTGCTGCATCCCGAGAAGACGAGGATCGTCTACTGCAAGGATGCGAACCGGCGCGGTGATTTCCCAAATCAATCGTTCGACTTTCTCGGTTTTATGTTTCGGGCGAGGAAGACGATGTGGCAGGGAAATATCCCCGCGCATGGCTTCATGCCGGCGGCCAGTCCGAGGGCGTTGGCGTCCATCAGCCGGACGATCCGCCGCTGGGCCCTTCATCATCACAGTGACAAATCTCTGCAAAGTCTGGCCGAGACGTACAACCCGTACATTCGAGGCTGGATCAACTACTACGGCAACTTCTACCGGACGAAATTGCGCCCGGCCCTAAAGAGGATCGATCTCTATGTCATCCGCTGGGCGCGTCGCAAATTCAAGCGGCTGCGTCGTAAGACCAAAGGCGCGAGAGATTGGTTTGATCGGCTTCGCCGCGCGAATCCAACGCTCTTCGCACACTGGCAGCTATGTCATGGAAACGGCCGGACATCGGGAGCCGTGTGAGTCGAGAGGTTCATGCACGGTTTTGGGAGCGCGCGGAGGTGAAATTCCTCCGCGCGACTCGTCAGCGCGAGCGGCGGATGACCGACAAGCGTCTGAAGCGGAGCATCGCCAGGCTGCGTAAAGCAATGGAGAAAGAACTCGCCGAACTCGATGGCGAGATCGACGATCGTGTGCGCGGCTCTCCGGTCTGGGCTGAAAAGGAGGACTTGCTCGCATCCGTCCCCGGCGTCGGGCCGATCGTCGCTCGCACCCTGATCGCTGAACTGCCGGAGCTCGGCACGCTCGATCGCCGTCAGATCGCTGCCCTCGTCGGCCTTGCTCCCTGGACCCGCCAGTCCGGCCAGTGGCGGGGCAAGAGCTTCATCGGCGGCGGTCGCAAAAGCGTCCGCAACGTCCTGTTCCTGGCTGCAATGGTCGCCGGACATCACAATCCAATCCTCAAGCCATTCCGGGACAAGCTCGTCGCCGCGGGCAAGCCGAAGCTCGTCGCCCTCATCGCCGTAGCGCGAAAGCTCCTCACCATCCTCAACGCCATCCTGCGGGATCAACGCCCATGGCAACCGCAAAATACTTGACTCGAAAGACAGTCGCTCACCCATCTTTCCCGCAAGGAGAGAGCGAAAAAGGGCGCTCAGCGACTCTCCAACTTGTTTGTTCGTCCCGTCTCATGCCGCCGCGATCGCCGCACCGGCGCCGTCTTTCATATCGAATACGACCGGGACTGCGGCTTGATAGGTTGTCTGCGCGCGCTGGGCTCAAGCGAGCCTATCCGAATGTCGGCTTTTGGGTAAAGCCGATTCGGCCAGACCGCGGGAATGACGCGAGTGACCCAACTCGGAAGTGGATTGTGCATCACAGCAGTCGAAACGATGTTGGGCGAATGCCTTGCGGCGTGCGGGAGGGCGCGAGGTCGGGAGCGGGTCGGTTTAGCGGGACTTGGGGCCGACTGCCTCCGGCGAGGGATGAAGATTGAGTCATCGCGTGGCGTTTTGATGGGCAGTATGTATTCGGTGGTTTTTCTGGTAGCTTGTGCAGAATAGGCATCCCCCACAGACAGGCTGCGTCGCTCGATGTCCTCATTGTCGGACCTCCCCGAAGTCGTCGGTTTCTTCAGCTACTCGCGCGAGGATGACGAGTCCTACAAGGGGAGGCTGTCGGCCCTGCGGGAGGGCATCCAGGACGAGTTGGGGGCGCAACTCGGCCGCTCCAAAACAAGCTTCCGGCTGTGGCAGGACAAGGAGGCGATCGCGCCCGGAAAATTGTGGCAATCGGAAATCAAGACGGCTGTCGAGCAATCGGTATTCTTCATTCCCATCGTGACGCCGCGGGCGGTCAGCAGCGATTATTGCAAATTCGAATTCGAAGCGTTCTTGGCGCGGGAACACGCGCTCGGTCGTGCGGACCTCGTTTTTCCGATCCTGTACGTGCCGGTCCCGGCGCTCGCAAACGAGGCGCAATGGCGCAATCATCTCGTGCTTTCGGCCATCGCCAGGCGACAATACGTCGATTGGCAGACGTTCCGTTATTCCGATGTTGACACGCCCGCACCGCGCGAGGCGATAGCACGCTTCTGCCGCAAGATCGTCGAGGCGTTGGACCAGTCGTGGCTGTCGCCGGAGGAGCGTAAGCAGATAGAGGAGGCCGAAGCCCAGCGAAAAGAGGAGGAAGAGCAGCGCCAAAAAGAGGCGCAAGCGAAACGACGTGACTCCGAAGAAGCGCGGGTCCGAAAAGATGCGGCGGAAGCGCAGGAGCAACAGCGCCGCAAGAATGCGGAGGCCGAAGCCGAGCGCCAGCGTCTCGAACGCGAGGCCGCAGCAACGCGCGAAGCAGAGGAACGCAGCCGCCAAACGGCGGCGGCTGAGGCTGAAAGGCAGCGTCAGGAACGCGACGCGGCTGTAACGCGCGAAGCCGAAGGAAAGGAGGCGGAGGCCAAGCGGCTTGCCGCCGACGAACGCGCGCGAAAAGAAAAAGTAGCGGAGCAATTACGGACCGAAGGCGAGCGCCGCCAGACGCACGACGAAACGCTCGCCGCTCGGCAACCCCTTGCTCAGCAGGCAACCGAGGTCGGTGGTCAGCCCGCGCAGTGGAATGCTGGCCATCACTTTGTCGGAGCGTTTCTGCTGCTCCTCGGCGCGCTATGCATTAGTGTTTCGACAGTTACAGTGGCTGTCAATGCCGCTGGGGCTCATATGTCATCAACGGAAGTAGTGACGTACGCTTTCGCTCTGTGCCTCGTAGTTCTCCTGGTTAGCGGCCCTCCACTGGCGGCTGGCGTGGGCACGATTAAACGAAAAAGCTGGGCCCGCGTTTTTGGCTTGGTCGTTTGCGTGATCGCTGCGATCATTGGCGGGGGTTCCGCGGCAGCCGCGCTGGGAGGCACATATCTTCCAGATGAGAGCTATCTCTACAATGTTATTTTGCGTTTATGGTTGCTTGTCCTCGTAATTGTCTGCGCAAGCGCCGCTATATTTTATCTCTGGGGGTGGCGATCGGGTTCTTGGTTGAGTAGAAAGATTCCGCACAGCACAAGCACCTTCTTTGCGTTCGTGCTGTTTTTCGATGTTTTTAACATTCTATGTCTGCCTACGTACCCCTTGTTCCAAACGCGGTTGGACCACTTGTGGCCCAACGAGCTATACGGCAAGGCTCCGCTCGCGCTTGGCCTCTTAATAATCATTGAAAGCTTGGTCTCGTTTTATTGTTTCCGTCAGTTTTGGAAGGAGTTCAGCCCAGCATCTTCCATCAGCGAGCCGCTTCCAACGCCTCTTGTCCCTAAAATCTAGCCCTAGAGCGGATTCCGGTTGAGTGGAACATAACCGGCGCTGATCAGGTAGTTGGAACATTCCAGTGATGTGAAGCGTCCGAGCATTTCGCCGATGGCGTCCCATAATCGCGCGACGGTGCGGGCAGCAGCCTTGCGGAGTAGAGCCTTGAGCTTGGCGAAGGCCTGCTCGATCGGATTGAGATCGGGGCTGTAGGGCGGCAGATAGACGATGCTGGCTTCTTTGGCTGCGATCGCCTCGCGTATACCGGCGACTTTGTGGCTTGCGAGATTGTCGAGAATGACAATGTCACCCGGCTTCAGCGTTGGTACGAGCACCTGCTCGACATAGGCGCGGAACGTGTCGCCATTCATGGCGCCGTCGATGACCAGCGGAGCAGTGAGCCCATCGGTGCGTAAGCCGGCGACGAAGGTGGACGTCTTCCAATGCCCATGCGGGACCGCCGCAACCAGACGCTGGCCGCGCGGTGCGCGTCCGTAGCGGCGCGTCATGTTGGTGGCGGCCCAGGTCTCGTCGATGAAGATCAACCGGTCCGGGTCGAGAGCAGGCTGCCCGGCACGCCAAGCCTCGCGGGCGAGCGCCACATCCGGCCGCTGTTGCTCGGCCGCGTGAAGCGACTTTTTTTGAATGTCAGCCCGCAGGCCTGCACAAAGCGATTGACCGAGGAACGCCCCACATGGATGTCGCGGTCGGCCAGTGCCTGCGTCAGTTCATCAAGCGTCAGGTCCGGCTGCGCCGCCACCAGGTCGCGCACAACCATCTCGTGCTCGGCCAAGGCAAACGGCTTCCTGCCGCGGGCAGCCGGCGCAATCGATCCCGTCCGCCGGAAACGCTGCATCAACTTGACCACGCAGCTCACGCTCACCGCAAAATGTTTCGCTGCGGCGTTCCGTGACATTCCGCCCTCAACTGCCGCCACCATCCGGCTGCGCAGATCTTCCGAGTAAGGTCGTCCCATGCCCGCTGGCCTCCGCCCAGTGGCCAGTTTGAATCATATTCGCGACCCCTCGGGAATCCCCTCCAATTCCTTCCCGCCGGAATTTGCTCTAGTCGGTGAAGGGCGCGGAGGTTTGCTGTTGAGGATGGTATCTTTCGTTTGTTGGGCTGTTGTTGCTGCGATGTTACTGTGAGTGGCCGCGAACTCGCGTTTTGCGGCGGTTGTCGACGGTAACGCCGCCGCGCCTGCCCCAAGGTCAGCGAGGCAGTTAGTCCCACATCACCTTGTCGTGCCCACCTACATTCGTCCCAAAGCGCAGTTCAAACTTTTCGCATTTGGGACACCGATAGTGTCCGTCGGTCAGCGCGAGGTGGAGCCACTTTTCGATAACTTTGCCGTCTCCATTCCATTCATGCGGGTCATGCCGCGCGACAATCAAGTTGCCATGCGCGGGGCGCACCCGAATGAATGAAACGGAGTAAGGTTGGGACGCGGTCGGCACGGAGGTCGGTCTCATTGTGGTGCGAGCGAGCCCGTAATCAAGTTTGACCGGAGGTCCTTCGAGCACCCGTTCTTGTCGTCGACGGGTGGCGCTTTCCCGAGTTGGGAGCTCATCCTGGAACACGTTAGGTAGAATTCAAAAAGCAAGGCTTCACCGCCGACCGCACATTAATGGAGATGGCGATGAAGACGTTACATAAACGGTGCGCGGGTCTGGACGTGCACAAGGCGGAGGTGGTGGCCTGCCTGCGGCTTATCAGCAAGAGGAAGGTAGAGCGAGACGTCCGGCGTTTCCCAACAACGACGCGGGGATTGTTGGAGCTTGCTGACTGGCTGGAGCGCGCCGGATGCACGCATGTGGCGATGGAAGCGACGGGCGTGTACTGGAAGCCGATCTGGTACGTTCTGGAAGAGCGTTTCGCGCTGATCCTGGCGAATGCGGCACATGTGAAGAACGTACCTGGCCGTAAGAGTGACGTGAACGACGCGACTTGGCTCGCCGATTTGTTGGCGCATGGCCTGATCCGGGCCAGCTTCGTGCCGCCACCGGCGATCCAGGAGTTGCGCGATCTGACGCGGACAAGAAAGCAGGTGACACGAGAGATTGTACAGCACGTGCAGCGCATCCAGGCGGTTCTGGAGGAGGCAAACATCAAACTATGTTCGGTGATCACGGACATCATGGGCACGAGCGGGCGGCGCATCTTGAAGGCCCTTATCGCGGGCGAAGCAGATGCGGAAAAGCTTGCCGCGCTTGGAAGCGAGCGGCTGGGTTGCACGCGGGCTGAACTGGCCGAGGCTCTCACTGGCCGTGTGCGGGAACATCATCGGTTCTTGCTCACGCAGCATCTGCAAACGATCGAGCATTTTGGAGGACAGCGTTGCGGCCTTCGACGCCCGCATTGCGGCCGCATTGTCGCCCTTTCGCGACATCGCCGAACGACTTAACGACGTACCGGGGCTTGGCACCACCGCCATTGAGACCGTGATCGCCGAGATTGGCACCGACATGAGCCTGTTCCCGACTGCGGGCCATCTTCTCTCATGGACAGGGCTTACGCCGCGCCTCGACGAGAGTGCCGGCAAGCGCCGTTCGACCCGCATCAAAAAGGGCGCGCCGTGGCTCAAGCCTGTGCTGGTGCAATCCGCTTGGGGCGCGGTGCGCAAGAAAAATAGCTATTTTCAGGCTCAGTTCCTGCGCCTCAAAGCGCGCCGCGGAGCCAAGAAGGCGGCCATCGCGGTTGCCGCATCGATCCTCACGACCGTCTACCACATGCTGCGCGACGGCACTTGCTACCGCGATCTCGGCTCCGAATACTTCGCCCGCCGCGACCCGGCCAAGGCTGCGGCACGGCTCGCGAACCGTATTCGAAACCTCGGCTATCAGGTCGAAATCAGGGCCGCGGCATGAAAGAGCCAGTTTCTAGGTAGGTGAGACTGCAGCGTCAATCAGGATGAGACTGCGCCGGGGTTGGACGGACGAAGCGAGGGCGTAGCCCGAGCGAAGGACGGCCAATCCCGGCGGCGCACTTTTCCCTCTGGGGCAAGTGCGGTCTGGCGGTCGTGAGCGACCGGGTCAAGTATCTGATTCGTCTCAGAATTGAGGGATCAGATATTGCCCGGCCTTCACATCACCGACCACCAGATGAGGATGTTCATGAGTTGCCGACATACCCAAGAAACCGCGATTGCTGCCGCCAAGTCCGGCTTCAGCAGGGCGACCGGCTACCGGATCGGGGATGATCCGCGGCTGCCCTCGCAGAAGAAAACGCCACGTGGCCGACGGCGGCCGGACCCATTGGCCGAGGTCTGGGACGGCGAGATTGTGCCGATCCTGAAGTCGGCGCCGGGCATCCGGGCCATTGCCGTGCTCGAAGAAATTCGGCGGCGTCATCCCGAGATCGGCCCCGGCATTCGGCGCACGCTGGAGCGGCGCATGCGGACGTGGCGAGCGTTGGTTGGACCCGAGCAGGATGTGATCTTCCGCCAGGAGCACGAGCCTGGCCGTTTTGGTTTGTCAGACTTCACCGACACGAGCGCGCTCGGCGTCACGGTTGCGGGCGTCGTGCTGGGGCATCGGCTCTACCACTTTCGGCTGGCATTCTCGGGCTTTGAGCATGCCCACGTCGTACTCGGCGGTGAGAGCTTTGTGGCGCTGGCCGAGGGTCTGCAGAATGCGCTATGGGCGCTCGGCGGTGCGCCGCGCGAGCATCGCAGCGATAGCCTGTCGGCGGCATTCTGCAACTTGGACCGCGATGCTCAAGAGGATCTGACGCTGCGCTATCAGGGGCTGATGCGCCATTACGGCATGATACCGACCCGGAACAACCTGGGTGTCGCACACGAGAATGGCTCCATTGAGAGCTCGCATGGCCATCTCAAGAAAGCGCTGGAGGACGCACTGTTGCTGCGTGGCAGCCGTGACTTCGACGACCTGGATGGCTACCGCCGCTTCGTCGATGAGATCGTTGGCCGACGCAACGCCAACAATCGCAAGCGGATCGAACTGGAGCGTCCGGCGCTCGCTCCGCTACCCAAGCGGCGGACGGCCGATTACGAGGAGAAGATCGTCATCGTCACGTCGAGCGGCGGCTTCACGCTTCGCCGCGTATTCTACACAGCGCCATCGCGGCTGATCGGCCATCGCCTGCGCGTGCATCTTTACGATGACCGGCTCGAGTGCTTCCTCGGCACGACATCGATGATGACGCTTCGGCGTGGCCGGCCGGTATCAGAGAGCAAGGGCGGCCACGTTGTCGATTATCGGCACGTGATCCACGCGCTGCGCAAGAAGCCGATGGCGCTCAACCATCTCGTCTACCGCGATCAGCTGTTCCCGCGCCCGGCCTATGCACGAGCCTTCGCGGCATTGCACCAGAGCGTGAGCGACAAGCGCGCGTGCAAGTTGACAGTCGAATTGCTGGCGCTCGCCCACGATCGCGGCTGCGAGACGGAGCTGGCAGGACTGATCGACGCGGAACTCGATGCGGGCCGGTTGCCGGATCTGGCGATCCTGCGCGAGCGGTTCGGTCCAGGTCCAGCATCCATGCCGGCGATCACGGTGGAGTTCGTGCCGCTCAGCACCTACGACGAGCTCGCGGCGGTCTATGCCGTCAAATCCACCTCCAACCTGGAGGCCGTGGCATGACGACGACAAATACCGTTGATGCCGCCCGCGTCGAGCTGTTGCTGAGCGAATTGCGCTTACCGGGCGTCAAGCTGATATGGGCCAAGCTGGCCGAACAATCCGACAAGGAAGGCTGGCCGGCTGCTCGCTTCTTGGCTGCACTTGCCGAGCACGAGATGGCCGACCGGGGCCGCCGTCGCATCGAGCGGCATCTCGTCGAGGCGCGTCTGCCTGTCGGCAAGACGCTTGCCACGTTCGACTTCGAGGCCGTGCCAATGGTCTCGAAAGCTCAGGTGATGGCGCTGGCGGCGGGCGACGCTTGGTTGGCGAAAGGTGCCAACATTCTGCTGTTCGGCCCGCCGGGCGGCGGCAAGAGTCATCTGTCGGCAGCACTCGGGCTCGCCCTGGTCGAGAATGGATGGCGCGTGATGTTCGCCCGCACTACCGATCTGGTGCAACGGCTACAGGTCGCTCGTCGCGAGTTGGCTCTGGAAAGCACGATCGCCAAGCTCGACCGCTACGATCTGATCATCCTCGATGACATCGCCTACGTCACCAAGGATCAAGCCGAAACCAGCGTGCTGTTCGAGTTGATCGCCGCGCGTTACGAGCGGCGATCCATATTGATCACGGCCAACCAGCCATTCGGCGAATGGGGCAAGATCTTCCCGGACCAGGCCATGACGCTCGCGGCCATCGATCGACTCGTCCATCACGCCACGATCTTGGAGATGAATGTCGAGAGCTATCGACGCCGCGAAGCCCTCGATCAAAAGCGTGGTCGTGGCCGGCCCGCAACCCACGCGACAATCAAGAAAACAGAAAAGGCTGAAGACTGATTGACGCGCCGCGTCAATCAAAGCGCTTGCCAAGACGGCCGCCAGCGTCAATTATCACTCCGCTCGGCCGCCTCGTCTCATCCAGATTGACGCGCCGTTCTCATCCAGTTTGTCGCGCTATAGGGTCAGTCATTTTGACTACGTTGATGCTCTCACACGCCTGACAGATCAGCGGTGACTCTTTGAAGTTTGCGGTCGTGACCGCTGAACAATGCTTGCACGTGACTGGCCATGCCGCGAACCACTCGAAACTCTTCATGCCCCCGCCAAGCCACATGAATGTGTCGTATCCGCAGGCGAAGCAGTCCGCATCTATCGACTTCCCACGATTGCTCTACCGCATGAATTTGTTCGCGCGAGAGCCCCATCTACCGTGGACTGCGTAACGGCCATCAACGCCAAGGTCATGCGCCAGCATCGGCAAGAGCCGCAACGAGCTGCTGGAGAGGCTCAACCGTCCGGCGGGACTACTCACGATCCAATCCCACGAAGGGGCGCGGGGCGTCCCACATGCGGTTCACTTCACCTTGAGGTTCTCCGCCGAGGTCTTCCCCTTGTTTGCAACCTCTTCGTACTGGACCTGCTGGCCCTCGTTGAGGGTCGACAGACCGGCCCTCTCTACCGCCGAGATATGGACGAAAACGTCCTTGCCGCCGCCTTGCGGCTGAATGAACCCATAACCTTTGGCCGGGTTGAACCACTTCACGATACCGGTCGCCATCGTGCGCTCTCCTGTCCTGATGGCAAAAGATACCGGGGTGGCACAGTAAATCCAAGATAGCGCTGGCCAGCCCCAACCGATCTCGGCCGCGATCGGAGAGACGGTGCCGCCCGAGGGGGCCTTTCTGTTTGTGGTCAGCTGATCGGGTTGCGGTGCATGAGTCTCTTTGTGGCCCATCGCGTCCTCCGCCGGTGACCGTTGTTTGGTTGCGTTTGGCGTTAAAGCCGACATGGCGGATCGGGAGCTGAGACGAAGGGGGCGTTGCCGGCCCGGCCGCGGACTCCGCTCGCGGGAAGAGCCGGGCGGAATGATAGTCGTTTTTGGTCGCTTTTTACTTGACAATTTGTCCTATGTTCGGATACAAGGAAATCATCCTGCTCGTCCAAGGGACGCCAACCGGTGACGGCCGATTGATGCGAGCGGGAGCGGTGCCCGGGATGGGGCTCGTAACCTCATTCCGAGGCGGTTCGGAAACTCGCCCGGCCCGCCAACGCGGGTCTGCCAGGAGCTGGCTGCCCGGGGCGCGGATCGGTTGTCCGCGACCATGAAGCGCGAGACCGGACTGAGCCCAAGGCCCGAAAGGCTTCTGGCGAGAGCCGCGGTAGAGCGCCGGAAGGCGAGCGCGTCCGCCAAAAGCGGCGCGCGCCGCGAACCCGCCCAGCGGCAACGCTGCGATTGCGCGGACCGGTCTCTCAGTACGCGCCTTTCGGCGCTCCGCCTCCCCTTATGTGTTTGGAGGCTTCGTTTCGTGCCGTGCAGCATAGCTCGGGCGCAAAAGTGCGCCGCGAGAACGGGAGTGCTTGTTCACCTCGCCCCGCGTGCGATAACTCTTGAGCGCGTGGTTAGGGAAGGCAATGAAAGCTCCCGTCGCGTAGAATGAACACGAAAGCGAAATATGCCTGATCCGTTACCCCCCCCCTCCCAACGACCTGCGGCCGTCGACGTCCCCCTCAAGGGCGGAGGTGACAGCAACGGTGGCCGGCTCGCCGAAAACATCCTCTATTTCGCCCGGGCGCTGCGCGCGGCCGGCATCCCGGTCGGGCCGGGCGCGGTGCTCGATGCGCTCGAAGCGCTGAAGACTGCCGGCGTCGGCGCGCGCGAGGATTTTTACTGGACGCTGCATGCGGTGTTCGTGAAGCGGCACGAGCATTCCGTGCTGTTCGACCAGGCGTTTCGCATCTTCTTCCGTCGCCGCGGCTATATCGATCAGATGCTGGCGATGATGCTGCCGCAGGCGCCGACCGAGCCGCAGGCGCCGCAGGCCGGCGCGACGCGCGTGCACGAGGCGCTATTCTCCGGGCTCGACGACAAGCTGCGCAAGGAGCGCGAGGTCGAGCTCGATGCGCGGCTCACGGTGTCCGACCGCGAGGTGCTGCAGAAGAAGGATTTCGCCCAGATGACGACCGCCGAGATCGCGGCCGCCAAGGAAGCGATGAAGAAGCTCGTGCTGCCGCTGGCCGAAGTGCGCACGCGGCGGCTTAAGCCGCACCCGCGCGGTCACCTGATCGATCTGCGCCGCACATTGCGGGCGAGTCTCAAGGGCGGCGGCGATTTCATCGACCTGCGCTTCATCGGGCCGAAGACCAAGCCGCCGCCGCTGGTGGCGCTGCTCGATATCTCAGGCTCCATGAGCCAATACAGCCGCATCTTTCTGCATTTCCTGCACGCGCTGACCGATGCCCGCAAGCGCGTCAGCACGTTTCTGTTCGGCACCCGGCTCACCAATGTCACCCGCGCGCTGCGCGAGCGCGATCCCGATGACGCGCTGTCGGCCTGCTCGGCGAGCGTGCCCGACTGGTCGGGCGGCACCCGCATTGCCTCGTCGCTGCATGCGTTCAACAAGCAGTGGGCGCGCCGCGTGCTCACCCAGGGCGCCGTGGTCCTGCTCATCACCGACGGACTCGAACGCGACGCCGACGACACGCTCGCCTTCGAGATCGATCGGCTGCACCGCTCGTGCCGGCGGCTCATCTGGCTCAACCCGTTGTTGCGCTTCGAAGGCTTCGAGGCGCGCGCCCGCGGCATCAAGACCATGCTGCCGAATGTCGACGAATTCCGTCCGATTCATAATCTGGACTCGATGGCCGGCCTGGTGGCGGCGCTGGAGCATGGCGGCGGCCGCGGCGCCGCCGACCCGAAGGCCTGGATGCAGCAGGTGGCGTAACGCGCTATATTTTGCCGAATATAACGCATGCCGAAATGGCAGGTGGCAAAGGCGGGCGAAAGTGCCTATTTTGGGAGAAGTCTCTCGTCCCCAGGACAGCACGGAGGCAGTTCATGCTCTCAACCAACGACGATATCCTCAAAGCCGCCGAGGAATGGCGCAAGGACGGCCGCGACGTGGCGCTCGCCACAGTGGTCGAGACCTGGGGGTCGGCGCCGCGGCCGGTCGGCTCGAACCTCGTGATCGACGGCGAGGGCAATTTCCTCGGCTCGGTATCGGGCGGCTGCGTCGAGGGCGCGGTGGTTACCGAAGCGCTCGATGTGATCGAAAGCGGCGAGCCGAAAATGCTGGAATTCGGCGTCGCTGACGAGACCGCCTGGAAGGTTGGGCTGTCCTGCGGCGGCAAAATTCGGGTGTTCGTGGAGAAGGTGGAGTAGGCGTCATTCCGGGGCGCGGGCGATGGCCCGCGAACCCGGAATCCATAATCACGGAGCTTAAACTTTATCGCATGTGAATATGGATTCCGGATAGCCTCGCTTTGCTCGGCTTCCGGAATGACGGTAGAGAAAAGTCATGAAACTTGAACTCCTGAAATCGCTCAACACCGAACGCGCGGCGCGCCGCGCCGCCATCGTCGTCACTGACGTGGCGAACGGCAAGGAGCGGCTGGTCAAGGCCGCCGACATCGCCAAGGATCCGCTGCGCGCTGTGCTTGCCGAACATCTGCGTACCGGGAAAAGCGGCATGGAAGAGACGGCGGAAGGCCGCGTCTTCCTCACTGTCTATGTGCCGGCGCCGCAGCTCGTCATCACCGGCGCCGTTCACATCAGCCAGGCGCTGGCGCCGATGGGAAAGCTGCTCGGCTATGATGTCACCATCGTCGATCCGCGCACCGCGTTTGCCACGCCGGAGCGGTTCCCCGACGTGAAAGTCATCGCCGAATGGCCCGACACGGCGCTGCCGCCGCTGAACGTCGACCGTTACACCGCCTTCGTCGCGTTGACGCACGATCCGAAGATCGACGATCCGGCCTTGCTCCACGCACTGTCGCGCGACTGCTTCTATATCGGCGCGCTCGGTTCGCGGAAAACCCACGCGCGTCGCCTGGAACGGCTCAAGTCTGAAACCAACGCCGATCTCTCCCGCATCCATGCGCCGATCGGGCTCGATATCGGCGCGATATCGCCCGCCGAGATCGCCGTCGCGATCATGGCGCAGATCACCGAGCGGCTGCATGAGGAGGTCGACGCGGAGCCCGCTGTTGCCGAGGCCGCGTCATGAAATTCGGCCCGGTCGCGCCCAAAGATGCGCTCGGCGCGACCGCCGTGCACTCAATCCGCCAGGGCGGGCTCGTCCTGAAGAAAGGCACGCTGATCGGCGCCGCGGAGGTGGCGGCGCTCGAAGCTGCCGGCATTGCTGATCTCATCGTGGCGCGTCTCGAACCCGGCGATGTCTCCGAGGACGTGGCGGCGGCTGCGATTGCCAAGAAGGTCGCAGGCGAGGGGGTGCATGTCGATCGCGCCTTCACCGGCCGCGCCAATCTGTTTGCGAAGTCTCCCGGCATTCTTGTGGTCGACAAGAACGCCATCGATCGGCTCAACCGTATCGACGAGGCGATCACCTTCGCTACGCTCGCCGCCTACAAGCCGGTGGTCGAAGGCGAGATGATCGCAACCGTGAAGATTATCCCATTCGCGGTCGGTAAGGACGCCTGCGACGCAGCGCTCGCTGGCGTGCAGGCGCCGCTGCTGCGCGTCGCGCCGTATCGCGTCCGCAAGGTCGGCGTGGTGTCGACCATCCTGCCCGGGCTGTCGCCGAAGGTGATCGAGAAGACGCTCAAGGTCACGGCCGAGCGGCTGGCGCCGGCCGGCGCAACCATCGTCGCCGAGCGGCGCGTGCCGCATGAGCAGGCCGCGCTCTCGCACGCGCTCGACGAGGTGCTGAAAGCGGGCGCCGAGCTTGCGATCGTGTTCGGGGCGTCGGCGATCGCCGACCGCCGCGACGTGATTCCCGCCGCGCTGGAGTCGATCGGCGGCCATATCGAGCATTTCGGCATGCCGGTCGATCCGGGCAATCTGCTGATGATCGGCGACGCTGGCGGACACGCCGTGCTCGGTGCGCCAGGCTGTGCGCGCAGTCCCAAGGAGAACGGCTTTGACTGGGTGCTGATGCGGCTTTTGGCCGGGCTGCCGGTCGAGCGCGAGGATATCACCGGCTTTGGCGTCGGCGGTCTGTTGATGGAGATCGTGACGCGGCCGCAGCCGCGCGAGGAGCCGCCGAAAGCCGGCCGCAACCTTGCCGCCCTGGTGCTGGCCGCCGGGCGGTCGAGCCGTATGGGCGGCCCGAACAAGCTTCTGGAGAAGATTGCCGGACGGCCGCTCGTTCGCATCGTCGCCGAGGCGGCGCTCGGTTCGCAGGCGCGCCCGGTCATCGTCGTCACCGGGCACCAGCACGAGCGTGTCGAAGCGGCCCTTGCCGGCCTGCCGGTCAAGCTCGTGCACAATCCGCGGTTCGCCGACGGGCTCGGCACCTCGCTCAAGACCGGCATCGCGGCGCTGCCGGCCGAAGTCGACGGCGCCATCGTCTGCCTCGGCGATATGCCGCAGGTCGATTCCGCCCTGATCGACCGGCTGCTCGGCGCGTTCGATCCAGACAAAGGCGCGCTCGTCGTGGTGCCGACCATCGAGGGCAAGCGCGGTAATCCGGTCGTGTGGTCGCGCCGGTTTTTCTCCGACCTCATGGCGGTGGAAGGCGATGTCGGAGCCCGCCATGTCATCGGCCGCTACGCCGAGGCGGTGACCGAACTGCCGCTCACGGGTACCGCGGCGCTGACCGATGTCGACACCCCGGAAGCGCTCGCGGCGGTGAAGAAAGAGCTGGAACGGACGTAAGTCCCGAGGGTTCTGGGAGCCTCGCGTTGGCACGGTATAAGGCGCCGATTCACCAACTGGAAACCCTTCCCCGGTAGCGTCTTCGGCATTCCCTGGGGAGGGGCATCATGCGCAATTTGCAGCGAAAGTCCGCGCTTGCGGCCGCGACCGCTTGTTTGCTGATCGCCACCATCGTCGCGGCCGATGCGGCCGGCGCCTTCGCGGTCGGCGCCTGCGGCGCCTTTGGCTACGGTTACGATTTCCGCAAAGTCGCCGACGCCCGCGTCGCCGCGATGAGGAAATGCGTCGGCCGCGATTGCCGCGTCGTCGGCGTGATGCGCCGCGGTTGTGCGGCGATGTCGATCGACGTCAAAAATCCGTGCGGCTCTTACGGCTGGGCGCTCAATTCGCATCTCGGGCGGGCGGAAAACGCCGCGATGAAGCGCTGCTCCCAGTTCGGCGGCCACCAATGCGTGGTGCGCGCCTGGGCCTGCGACGAGAAGGGCTGACTCCGTTCGCCGGGTTGCTCAGCCGTTGTCTTCAAATTTTCTGTGAGCTGTTGCCGATCGCATTTTCGATGCGCCGGTCGGGAATGAGCCAGATCAGCGCCACGAGCGCGTAAATCGCGATCGATGCCCACGGATAGACGAAGGCGAGCGCGATGCCCGCGGCGTAGAGGATCGGCGACATCTTGCCTTTGATGTCGTTGCCGAGCGCCTTGGCGAGCACCGAATGCTGGCCTTGCCGGTGCACGATCGCGCGTTGCAGCAGATAATAGGCGATGGCCGGCATCAGCAGGACTACGCCGTAGACCGCGGTCGGCAGCGGCGCGGCAAGATTCTCGCCCATCCAGGCGGTCGCCGCCGGCACCAGCGACAGCCAGAACAGCAGGTGCGAATTGGCCCACAGGATCAGCCCATCGACGCGCGTCACGGTCTGCAGCAGGTGATGGTGGTTGTTCCAGTAGATGGCGAGATAAATAAAGCTCAGCACATAGGTCGAAAACGCCGGCGCGATACCGGACAGCGCGTGCCAGTCGGCACCGTGCGGCACGCGCAACTCCAAGACCATGATGGTGATGAGGATGGCGATGACGCCATCGCTGAACGCGGCCAGCCGGTCCTTGCCCATGGCGAAATTCATAATCACTGACCGCGATGGAATCCACGGGGCGGGAAACCGACGGCTATCGGGGCTCAGTAGCGCGCGTTGACGCCGAGCCGCAGATAGGGGCCGGAGCGCTGGTCCGACGTCAACGCGACGCCGCTCGCCATCGACCACTCGACCGATTTGAAGCGCAGGCCGGTGATATGGCCGCCAAATTCAAGTTCCTCGTAATCCCCGCACCAGATTTCCTCGATCTCGGGGCCGACAAACGCCCGGTTGAAGACGCGGACACCGATAGCCCCGCGGACGTATCCGGTCGGTCCGATCGAGGCGATGGCGCCGCTGAATGCTGCCATGGTCATGGCATTGGGCTGGTACCAGATATCGACGGCGGTCTCGCCACCGGCGTAGAGGCCATGAAGGCGACTGCCGGGATCGGCAGGCGTGAGCCGATAGTCCTGCACCACGGGGCCGGCAAACACCGTGACGTTCAGCCCGCCCCGCGTGAATCGCCAGCCCGGCAGCGCCGCCATGGACAGTTTGGTGCCGTCGATGGTTTGCTGCGGCGCGCCGGATTCATAGCTGTAAGCGCCGCCGTCGAGCAGCATCTTGAAGGTGAAGCCGTCGGTATCGAGACCCTTCGGCGACCAGAGAAAACCGCCATAGAGGAAGCCGCCGTAGCGCCAGATATCGGTCCCGCTGAACAGGAGGAATGAACGATCGTCCAGCGCGCCGGCCATTGCCCGGTCGCCGACAACGCACATCTCTACAGCCGCGGCGGCAACCATCGCCACGACGACGCTTCGCAACGCAACCACGGCGGCAGCCCCCCGCTCGCCTTACCGCCATTATTCAACTCAGGGTTGGTAAGCCTGGAGTTCGCGCGCCGTGGCGTGTCGCTGGTGCACGGTTGCGATTATCACGAACCCGGCGTGGCGACGGCGCGTGCCATTTTCGCCGAGTTCAAAATTCCCTCCAGGTTTGAGGTGGTCGATCTGACCGGTGGAGCGGAGGCATTACCAGCGGCGTTCGGCGCCGAGTATCTGCCGCACTACGATATCGTTCTGTTTCTCGGCATCTATCACAAGCTCAAGGACCAGACGTCTGACGACGCGATTGACGGGTTGGTTCGCCATCTCGCCGCGCGAACGGCGCGCTACTTTGTGGTCCGCGCTGCCAGTTCAGATCTACTCCAGGAAATTGGCCGGATGCTGACAGACTCAGGCCTGCGGAAAGTACATTTTTCCGCGTTGTCGCTGGTCGTCGGCCCAATGGAAATCTGGCAGCGTGGCGAGGTGTCGCCGTTTATCGGCACCAACTGAGGTGAGCACGGGCTCTCTTGAAACAGGCTGACGTCGCGTCCGCAGGACTAGCGCTGCGCGTCGAGCATGTGCATTTCGGTGATGACCTGATTGTAGCGCGCTTTGTCGGTCTGGACCCGAGAGAGGAGTCCGGCTGGACCCAGGTATTTCGGGTAAATGCCGACTTTCACCAGGCGCTGGCGAACGGCCTCGTCATTGAGCACAACACTCAGCGCGTGATCCAGACGGGCCACCACGGGGCTGGGCGTCGCTGCCGGAGCGAACAGGCCAAGATAGATCGTCACATCGATCGGCAAGCCGTTTTGCGCCAAGGTCTGCCAGGATGCCGGCAGGTAGGATGGATGTTCGGCGCTGGTGATGGCGAGTACCTTCACGGTACCGGCCTTGGTCAGCGACGGATATAAGCTCGCTGGCGAGGTGATGGCGAGCGTCACGTCGCCTGCGGCGGCCGCAAGCGAGGCCTCCGGGCCGCTGCGGTAGGTGACGTTGAGCAGTTTGATGTGCGCCTCTTTGGCGATCCACTGTCCGACGACGTTATTGACCGACGCGACCGCAAACGTCGCATAGGTAAAGCTCCGCGGACTGGCCTTTGCCGCCGCGATCATGCCTTTGATGTCGTTGAAGGGAGCGCGCGCGCCGGCGACGATGGCCAACGGAGTGGCGCTCAACTGTCCGATCGGGACGAGCTGCTTGTTCGGGTCAAACGCCATCGGCGGCATCAGCGACGCCGTCGTGAACAAATCACCGGCGTAGGCGAACAACGTGTTGCCGTCAGGCGGCGAACTCGCCACCACCTCGCCGGCGATCACACCGCCACCGCCGGGCCGATCCTCGACGACGACATCTTGATGCAGGAAGTCGCCAAGAGCCTGCCCGATGATCCTGTTTTCGATGTCGACGCTGCCACCGGCCCCGGCGCCAACGATGATACGAATCGGTCTGTTCGGATGATCCTGGGCGTGCGCCGCCGGCGAGCTCAACCCGGCAGCAGCCAGGCCGGCCAAGAATGCGCCTGCGCCGATCCATGCGGCGCGCCAGGTCCAGCCTCCGCAGCTTGCCTGCCGTCGCATCAATAATCCTATCACGAGCTGACTTCCTCGGTGTGAGGTTGGCGAATGGCGCCCAGGCTAATCTCGTGATCGACGGTCTCGCCCGGCTTCGGCGGCCGCACGGCGGATATGAACGCATCCACCAGCGCCTGATGGCGCGCGATATCGAACCCTTCCGCGTGGTACACACCAAGATGGAGGTCGGGCAGCTTCGGTAGATAGCGCTCGCGCGCGATGACCAGCGAGTTCGGGAACAGTCCGGGCCGGCATGCACATCAACCCGATTCCCGATTCCACCGCCGCGTACATGCACACGATGTCGGTCGCGCTAAAGACGATCCGGTATGGTATGCCGCGTTCGTCGAGAAGCTTAAAGACGGCGCGGTCCATGAGACCATCCTGGCGCGCGACGAATGGGATGGTGCCATCCTCCGCCACACTGCGATGATGCGGCGCGCGCACCCACACGAACTTTTCCGTCCACTCGTCGATGAGATTGCGCCGCGGCTCGCTGGCACCAATCATGAAAGTCAAGTCGACAAAGCCGGATTTGATTTTTTCGGCAAGTTCGCCCGTGTGCGCGCAGTCGAATTTGTAGTGGACGTTGTCAAGAATTCGGCATTGCTGGAACAGCCGAGGCAAGACCACGGGGGCGTAGACGCATTGGATGCCCAGATGGATCGTTTCGCGGAGCGCGACGCGGCCGGCGATTCCGATCAGCTGATTGTTAAGGCTCAACATGCGGCGTGCGAGCCGGTCGACCGTGGTGCCGAGGTCGGAGAGGGCGACGCCGCCCTTCTTCTTGACGAACAACTCGCCGCCGAGAACCCGCTCCATTTGCTTGATCTGCAAGCTGACCGCGGGCTGTGTGAGATTCAGATGCTCCGCCGCCTTGGTGAAGCTGCCGAGTTCGCTGATGGCGACAAAAGCGCGGAGCGCACTGATCGGGATGCTGTCTTTAAGCTGTCGAAAGGGCATGTGGGATTCCGTTCAGAGAAGCGGGGGATGATGCGCGCTATAGTTTCACAGTCGGGGTCAGGATACCAGCCCGCGAACGCCGGATAGTTGATTGCTGGCGTGAAACGCGGCGCGGCATGCGACGCGGCGCATGCTCAGCTTACTTCGAACTCGCCGCGTCTCGCGCACATGCAACTTTCACATGCATTGCCGGCTCAGCCCTTTGGCGAGCATGAGGGTTCGCTAACGACCGAGTTCGGCATCACTCCGCCTTGATGCCGGCAAACTTGACCACTTTGGCCCATTTGTCGACTTCGCCGGCCATGAAGGTGCCGAACGCAGCGGGCGTCATGGCAACTGGCTCGATTCCCAGTCCAGTCAGCCGCGACTTGACGGTGGGGTCGGATAGCGTGGCGTCGATCGCATGGTTCAGCGTGCTGATCACGCCGTCTGGCGTACCCTTGGGCGCACCCACGCCGAGCCAGCCGCTCGCCTCATAGCCGGGTACGAACTCGCGCATCGCCGGGACGTCCGGCAACGCCGCGACGCGGGTGGTCGTGGTGACCGCAAGCGCGCGCAGCTTGCCGGCGCGGATATACGCGAGCACACCGGGAATCGCGGCAAACAACAACTGAACGCGGCCCGCGAGCAAATCAGGCAGCATGCTGCTGCGGTAAGGGACGTGAACCAGGTTGACGCCAGTCATCATCCGAAACAGCTCGACAAATATGTCGTTGGCGCTGCCGCTGCCGGGCGAAGCGAAATTGATCTTGCCAGGGTTGGCCTTCGCATAGGCGATGAATTCGGGAACGGTGCGGGCGGGAACAGACGGCGGCACCACCATGACGAACGGCGTGCGGCCGATGCTCGCGACCGGAACGATATCGCGCAGGAAGTCGAAATCGAGATTGGTGTAGAGCGGCGCCTCGATGGCGTTGCCAGCCACCGCAAGAAGAAGCGTATAGCCGTCGGGCGCCGCCCTGACGACCAGTTCGGTAGCGAGGTTGCCGGCGCCGCCGGGCTTGTTGTCGACGACGAATTGCTGGCCTAGCCGCTGCGACAACGATTGCGCGATCAGGCGCGCGCCGATGTCGGGGGTCAGTCCCGGCGGCAGACCGACAACGATGTGCACCGGCCGCGACGGGTAAGCCTGCGCGCCGGCGACCCGCGTCAACACCGGGAGCCCGGCCGCGCCCGCCGCCAGCCGCAGCAATCGTCGGCGTGCAGGATTCATCGGGCACCTCCGTTTGTGCGTATCGCGCGGCTATTTCTTGATGCTGGCTTCAAACGCTTGCAGCACCGGCTTCCACTGCGCTTGCTGCGCGTTGATATATTCATTCACTTGCGCCGGTGTCATCGCATCCACATAGGCGCCGCGCGCCGAAAGCTGCTTGGCGAGGTCCGGTTCGGCCAAGACCTTCCTGATCGCCGCGTTCACCTTCTCAATCGCGGCTTTTGGCGTGCCGCGCGGCGCCACGATTCCCTGCCAGCCCCCGGCCACCAAGCCCGGAAACATCTCTCCGACTGTGGGGACATCAGGAAACTCTGACAGGCGGCTCCGTGATGCGATGGCCAGCACATTGAGCGTGTGCGCCTGGATCGCGCCGGCAAGGCCCGAATAGCCCTCGATGATCATCGGCACACGGCCGCCAATGACGTCGGTCAATGCCGCCGCGGGGCCGCCGGTGTAGGGGACGACCTGCAGCTTGATGCCGGCGCGGCTTTGCAACAAGAGACCGGTCAGATGCGTGATCCGCCCGATCCCGGTAGCGGCGAAGGAGACCCCGCCGGGATTCTGCTTGGCACGGGCGATAAGCTGCGGCAGCGTTTTGATACCGGATTTGGCGCTGGCGCAGATGAACATCGGCTGACCCACCAGCGAAGCGACCGGCAGAAAGTCGCGCGGCAGCACCACCGGGAGGTTCGGCGCCTTGCCGGGCAGCGAGATGAACAGCGACAGCGCCGGCGCGAACATCGTGTAGCCGTCGGCGACCGCTTCGGACGCCGCGTGGGCGGCGATCGCGCCGCTGGCGCCGGGCTGGGCGACCGGCACAATTTGCTGTCCCAACTCCTTGCCGAGCCGGTCCATGATCATTCGGAACGTCACGTCGACGGCGCTTCCGGGGGCCGAATCGGAAATGATCCGGATCGGCTTGGTCGGGTAATCGTCCGCCTGCGCCGGCGCCGCGCGTGCGGCCAGAGCGGCCGCGAGCGCCAGCATACCGGCGGTCACAAGTCGAAGTGGCGTTGCCATGATGTCCTCCCCGTCGCACAGGCGCTTGTCGAACCCGCGCCTCCGCGCTCAGCCTATCCCAGCCGCAATTGGCGCGACAGGCGGCCACCTGCGCCGCGACGACGCAGCGGCGGGAGTTCGTTCAAGCGGCCGGCTTAGCGGCGAGCGCCATACCGATCATCGCAACGCCGCCGAATATCAGGTTGATGCCGACCAGAAGACCGAGCGCCCACAGCGCCGTGCCCGGCAATCCGGCAATGATGATGCCGGCGAGGATCAGATCGACGATGCCGCTGACCAGCATCCAGCCCCAGCGTCCGCTGAGCTGTCTGCGGTGTTCGATGGCGTACATGATCGAGGCGACGCCCTCGACGATAAAGAAGGCGGTGAGCAGCAGCGTCAGCGACAGCGAACCGCTGATCGGCCATATCAGCAGCACAATGCCGGCGGCGATGGCGATGACGGCGGAGAGCAGCGACCACCAGAAGCCGGGCGCGTGCCGCATCCAAAACGTCGTGAACAGCCCGACCGCGCCCGAGATCAAGAACAGCCAGCCGATCAGGATGGTGAATGCGATCGTCGCCACCATGGGCACCAGGATCGCGGCAATGCCGAGGACGAGCAGCACGATGCCCTCGATCAGAAACAGCACCCAGTGCTCGCGGATCGCGCCTTCGACCGCGCGCTCGATACCGGCGGCATCGTTCGGTGGATTCAGGGTCATTTTCATCTCCCGGATTTTGGTCGACAGCCTTGGCCAAAAGACAAAGCTTTGCTCAATATCGATGAAGAAGCGGACGACAGTCTTGCGTATTCTTGCACAAAATCGCCCTTGCATAAATGGTGGGGCAACACCATTTAGTGGACAGCGGCGTTGAGCCGAAAGGCTTCGCTGCGGGATGGCCACGGTTACGATAGGCGACGCCGGATGTACGCGAGCCAGTCGAACGTGGCCGTTAGCATTTTCAGCGAGTAGCATATGGCAGATAGCGAGTGGGGCGAGTTCTCGCGCTATTCGTCACCGGCCTTCGCTATTTTCCGACTTGCTCGATCAGCGCCATCGCGCCGGCGGGGGCGCGGATTTTGCCTTCGTGGATCACATAGGCGAACACGTCGCGCGGCGCGACCGGCGGCTTCGCCGATTCATTGACGCGGGGCAGGTCGTCCGGCGCCTTGCCATCTGCCCACGTCCGCAGCCGTTTCGCCCAGGCTGCGATGTCCTTCGCCGGATAGGCGGTCGGCACCGTGTCGTCGCCGCGCTGCAGGCGGGCGTAGACGAAATCCCCGGTCAGATCCGCGATGTTTGGGTATTTAGCATGGTCGGTATAGACGACGGGCATCTGAAACTCGCGCGACAAGGCAATGAATTCGGCGGTGCGGAAGCTGTCGTGCCGGACCTCGATGGCGTGGCGCAGCGGCAGTTTGCCGACTTTGTCCGGCAGCAATTCGAGAAACCCGCCGAAGTCGGCCGGGTCGAATTTTTTGGTCGGAGCGAATTGCCAGAGCAGGGGGCCAAGATGGTCGCCAAGCTCGGCGATGCCGGAATCCACGAACCGCTTGATCGAGTCGCCTGCCTCTTTCAGTACCCGCCGGTTGACGGCGAAGCGTGGGCCCTTGAGCGCAAAGACGAAACCGTCCGGCACTTCGCTCGCCCATTTGCTGAAAGTCGCTGGCGTCTGCGTGCGATAGAAGGTTCCGTTAACCTCGATCGAGGTCAGCCGTTCGCTGGCGTATTTAAGTTCCTGCACGTGGGGCAGGCCTTTTGGATAAAAAAGCCCGCGCCACGGCTCGAACGTCCAGCCGCCGATCCCGATGCGGATTTGGCCCGATTTCGGAGTCATGTCGGTGTCACCAAGCAATGCTAAATGATCGCCGCAAGTGGCGATGACTGCGTCATTGTAAGTCCCCATCGCCATGACGGCCACGGGAGATCAGGCGACGCCGGATGAACGCGCGCCTCTCGCTCGTGGTCGTTCCCGTTTGCGGACCTCCTTCGATCCCCGGCGACACGGCTGCCCCGGCCGGCTATAAGTCACGGCCATAACAGCGGGCCTAAGAACAGTCCTGGGGAGGGGTGTATGCAACGCAAGGTGATCATTTCCTGCGCGGTGACCGGCGCGGCCGATACACCGGGCCGCAACCCGGCGGTGCCGGTGACGCCAGAGCAGATCGCCATCTCGTCAATCGACGCCGCCAAGGCCGGCGCTGCCATCGTCCACATCCATGTCCGCGATCCGAACACCGGCAAGCCGAGCATGGAGACCGCGCACTATCGCGAGGTGGTCGAGCGCATCAGGTCAAGCGGCATCGACGTGCTGATCAATCTCACCACTGGTCCCGGTGCGCGCTTTCACCACGATCCGCACGACGCGTCGAAGCTCGGTCCCGAAAGCGTGTTGCGCTCGCCGGAAGAGCGAGTCCAGCATGTGATGGAGCTCAAGCCCGATATTTGCAGCCTCGACATGGGCAGCCTCAACATGGGCGACCGCGTATTTGTCAATACGCCGGCGCATCTGCAGAAGATGGCGCTGTCGATCAAGGACGCGGGCGTGATGCCGGAACTCGAAGTGTTCGAAACCGGTCACCTGTTGCTGGCCAAGCGCTTCATCGAGGACGGCTATGTCAAGCCACCCGGCATGTTTCAGATCTGTCTTGGCATTTCCTGGGGCCAGCCGGCGACGCCCGAGGCGATGAGCTACATGCGCAATCTGCTGCCCCCGAACGCGCCGTGGTTCGCATTCGGCATTTCGCTGCACCAGTTTCCGATGGTGGCGCAGACCGTGCTGCTCGGCGGCCACCCGCGCGTCGGGCTTGAGGACAATCTCTACCTGGAACGCGGCAAGCTGGCGCCGAGCAATGCCGCGCTGGTCGAGAAGGCGGCAAAGATTATCGAGGTGCTCGGCGATCACGTCGCGACGCCGAACGACGCCCGGAAGATTCTCGGCTTCAGCGCCGGCAACGCCTGAACTGGCTGCCGAAGGCTTCGCGTCAACACACGGTTGCGGCGAGCCGTGCGCATGGCGCGGTTCGGCGCTGCGCAGATGACGGTCGCGCTGCCGCTTCGCATCGCGCAGAATTATGCGCCGGGCTCCGCTTGAGAGACAGCCATGATCGTTCGCTACGAATCCGACGGCTCGATTGTCATGATCACCCAAAACGATCATGCCCTGATTTCGGGCCTGTTTGCCGCACATTGGGGCAATGAAAAATTCGAGAAACCGCGGCCACATGGTTCGCTGGTCCGCGCCGCGATGTTTCATGATCGCGGCTGGATTCGTTACGAAACCGGCCCGCAGCTCAATCCAGCGACGGGCAAGACGCCGAATTACCGGGAGGTTCCGAACGACGAGGCGCAACTTGCGGCTTTCGAATGGGCAGGCGATTGGCTCGGCGCCATCGATGCCTATGCGGGACTGATGATCGCGCAGCACCGCACCGGCTTATGGCAAGGCCGCTACGGCGTCATCACGCAGCCGCCCGCGATCCAGCGCGGCAAGCTTCCGCCGGCGATCGAGGCTTTCATCGCCCGCAGCGAGGCGAAGCAGAAGGCGGTGGCTGAGAAGTTCGACCCGAGCGAGCTTGCGATCAACTACAACCTGCTGCAGGTCTGGGACCTGCTATCGCTCTATATTTGCAGCACCGAGGTGCTGACGCCGGATCGCATTGAGCCGGTGCCGCTCGGCTATGCCGGCAAGCCCGGTGTCGGTATGACGTTAACGCCGCGCGATGCCGGCACGATCACGATCGATCCATACCCGTTCGATCAGCCTGCACTGACTGCCAGCTTGATCTTCCGCCGCTTGCGCCAGAACCAGTTCAAGGACACCGCGGAACTGCAGTCGGCGTATTTCAAGACCGCGCCGCAGGTCGCGCCGTTCACACTGGTGCCGGCAGGGGGATAGCGTCATCCGCGCGCCGCCGCCGCAGCACCGATCGGTTGAAGGGGCAGGCCGGCACCACGCGCCACTGCGACGTCGCTGGCACACGCCTTGCTTTAAGTTTCGGAAAGTGGTCCGCGAACCCGACCGATTTTTGCCATGAATGCCGCGCGTGCAGCCGCAATTTCGCCTCGCAGCAGCGCCGCCAGCGCTCAGCCGCTTATTGTCGCGCGCGGCCTGTCCAAGACTTACGGCGCGTCGAATTCACAGCAGGTGACGGCGCTCAAGAATCTCGATTTTGAGATTTATGACGGCGAATTCGTCTCGGTCGTGGGTCAGAGCGGCTGCGGGAAATCGACTCTCCTGAAGGTGCTGGCCGGGCTGTTGCCGTATTCCGCCGGATCGGTCGAACTCAACGGCAAGCGCTTGCGCGGCCCAAGTCCGGAAGCCGCCGTCGTGTTCCAGTCGCCGGTGCTGCTGCCATGGCGCACGGTGCTCGAGAACGTGTTGCTGCCGATCGAGTTTCGCAAGCTGCCGCTTATGGACTACCGACCGAAGGCCGCGGAACTACTCGCGCTGGTCGGGCTTCGGGATTTCGCCAGCCGCTATCCGTTCGAACTTTCCGGCGGCATGCAGCAGCGCGCCGCGATCGTGCGGGCGCTGGTTCAGGATCCGCGCCTCTTGCTGATGGACGAGCCATTCGGCGCACTCGACGCCATGACGCGCGAACAGATGAATCTCGAACTGATGCGGATCTGGAGCGCCAGCCGCAAGACGGTGTTCTTCATTACTCACTCGATCGCCGAGGCGATCTTCCTGTCGGACCGCGTGATTGCCATGACGACGCGGCCGGGCACCATCGCCGATGTCATTACCATCGATCTGCCGCGGCCGCGTGATCTTTCCATCATGAACACCGACCGGTTCGGCCGCTACGCGGCGCATCTGCATTCCTTGTTGGACGCGCAGGGAGGATTGTTCTGATGACGATCCAGGCCATCGAGAGGGTATCCGCCGACGCGGCTGCCGCGTCGTCGCGCGAGGCACCGCCGAGCCTGATCCGGCGCTATCCTCAGTTCACAATCTCGCCGGCGATCCTGGTAGGGCTTGTGGCCTGCTGGTGGCTTGCGACCGATGTGCTCGGTGCGCCGGGCTATATCGTGCCGGCGCCGGAGCAGGTATTGCGCGCGCTGGTGCAGGGGTTGAGCCGCGCGCCTTGGGACACCGGCGGCTATTGGTACCACTGCGGAGTCACGATCTGGGAAGCGCTGCTTGGGCTCGCGATCGGCTCGGTGCTCGGCGCGCTATTGGGATTTGTCATTTGTCATTGGCCGATCCTCGGCCGCAGCTGGTATCCGTACATCGTCGGCTTCCAGTCGCTGCCCAAGGTCGCGCTGGCGCCGCTGATGGTGGTGTGGTTCGGCTTCGGCCTCGAAGGCAAGGTGTTCATCACCGCGGTAATCACCTTCTTTCCCGTCCTGGTGAACACCATGGCTGGCTATCAGTCGGTCGAGCCCGATCGAATCGAGCTGGCGCGCTCCTGCAACGCCAGCGAATGGCATCTGTTGTCGAAGATCATTTTTCCGAGCTGCCTGCCGTTTTTGTTCGCGGGGCTTAGCGTCGCGTCGGTGCTGGCGATCCTCGGCGCGGTGGTAGGCGAGTTCGTCGGTGCCAGCGCCGGCCTCGGCATGCTGCTGATGCAGTACGATCAGCAGATGGAGCTGGCGCCGATGTTCGCCGTCATCCTGCTGCTTGGCGTCATCGGCTTTCTCATGAATTCGATCATGGGGGTTTTCGAACGCCGCTACTGCTTCTGGGCGCAGCGTGTCGACGCATCGCGCCGGCCGTGACGCTTGGCACCATGACCATCCACCGCTCTTGTTTGGAGACTGCAGCATGCTGACACATTTGAGCCGCGCCGTACTTGTCCTCACGCTCGCCGCGGCCCGTATTGCCGGCGCGGATGCCGATGCCCAGAGCTTGCAGAAGATGACGCTGGTGCAGATGCATCCGATCATGGGCGTGGGCGAGGAGATATTCCTCTACGCGGTTCCCAAGCACCTCGGCTATTTCGCGGCTGAAGGGCTCGACGTCGGCATTCAGAACACCCAGACCGGCATGGTCTCGGCGCAATTGCTGCAATCCGGCAACGCCCAGGTCGGCACCACGGCCGGCGACGCCATCCTCGCGGTGCGCGAGCGCGGCGGCGATCTGATCTCGATCTTCAATCTCAAGCGCAATCCTGGCACGTTCCTGGTCGTGCTGCCCCAATCGCCGATCCAGAAGCTTGCCGATCTCAAGGGCAAGACCATCGGCGCACCGTCGTTCGGCGCCGGCGGCGGCTTGGAGCTGAAGGAGAATCTCGCCGAGATGGGGATCAAGCCCGATCAGTACACTGCGATCGCGACCGGCGCTGGCCCGGCGGCGATCGCGGCGCTGCGGAGCGGCAAGATCGATGCGCTGGTGGTGTGGGACGCGATGCTCGCCAACGCCGAGAATACTGGACTGAAATTGCGCATGATCGACATTCCGCTGCAGGACGGCGTGGTCGGCACGACGCTGGCGACATCGGCGGCGTTCGCCGACGCGCACCCCAAGGAAGTCGGTGGTTATTGCCGCGCCATGACCAAAGGCCTGGTCTTTACCATGACCAACAAGGCTGCCGCGGTGCGAATCCTGTGGGACGAATTCCCGAACATCAAACCGGCCGGCGTGGATGAGGCGACTGCGCTCGCGCACGGCGTCCACGTCATGGATCGTTTCCTCGACATGGCGCTGCAGGGCCAGCCCGCAAACGCGCCGCTCGGCAGCTTTATCCCGTCGCATTGGGACAACACGCTCAAGGCCTTCAAGACGATGGGCACGCTGAAAGGCACCGAGCCGGCGAGCGCCGCTTATTCCACGGAATTTCTGGCAACCTGCAACGACTTCGACCGCGCCGCCATCGTGGCGCAGGCGAAAAGCTGGAAACAATAGCGCGCGGGCAGCGGCGCCGATCAGTTCAGTCCGACTCGGGCATAAACGTCGGTGAAGGGCAGATCGATGCCAAGGGCCTCGATGTTCACGATCGCCTCAGCGCCTTCCAGCACGAGCGCGCCCGGAGCAAAACCTTGTTCGCCGCGCGTCCAGACCCAGGCTTTCATTTCGTCTTGAGCAAAGACCAGATAGGCGGAGAGACTTGGCAGCTTCAGATATTCGGCGGCCTTGTCACCAAGATCGACCCGTTCCGATGAGGGCGACAGCACCTCGACGATGAGCAGGGGGGCCGTTGCCGTCTGATCGCTGGGTTTCTCGCCAGCGACATCGACGACGACATCAGGAAAGCGGATCGACCCTACCTCCAGGCTTACGCCAAACTCGGGCAATACAGCGAAGCGGACTGGATCGAAACGCTCCTGCAGCGCCCTGATCAAATTGGCCGTAATCTGCCAATGCGCTCGCGAACCGCCGGTCATCATGATGACGCGTCCCCGATCAAGCTCGTAACGCGCTT
Organism: uncultured Alphaproteobacteria bacterium; assembly: GCA_963729965.1. Lineage (GTDB taxonomy): Bacteria > Pseudomonadota > Alphaproteobacteria > Rhizobiales > Xanthobacteraceae > BOG-931. The sequence continues at coordinate 1,243,137 of CAVSPX010000012.1, read as the reverse complement.
CCTGGCTCTCCGCCCAGGCCAGGAAGGCTTTTTGATCCATGTGAATGGGAAGCTGCACATTCATGTCGGCAAGCCCGATTGGCTCCGGCAAATTTAACCCCTTCTCACCTAAGAAAAAAGGGCGCGGCCTGCGCCGCGCCCTTCACTGAGACTTGTTGTGGGATTTCCTTAGAAATCCATTCCGCCGCCCGGAGGCATCGCCGGCATCGGTTCTTTCTTCTTCGGCAGTTCGGCGACCATCGCCTCGGTGGTGATGAGCAGCCCCGCGACCGAGGAAGCGCCCTGCAGCGCCTGGCGCACGACCTTGGTCGGGTCGATGATGCCCTTCTTCACCATGTCGACGTAGTCCCCGCCCTGGGCATCGAAGCCGAAGCCGTAGGTCGAGTTCTCCAGGATCTTACCGACGATGACGGAGCCGTCCTCGCCGGCGTTCGTTGCGATCTGCCGCGCCGGCGCCTGCAGCGCCTTGCGGACGATCTCGACACCGTGCTTCTGGTCTTCGTTGTGCGTGCGCACCTTCTTGAGCGCTTCGGTGGCGCGCAGCAGCGCCACGCCGCCGCCGGGCAGCACGCCTTCCTCGACCGCGGCGCGGGTCGCATGCATCGCGTCATCGACGCGGTCTTTGCGCTCCTTGACCTCGACCTCGGTGGCGCCGCCGACGCGGATCACCGCGACACCGCCGGCGAGCTTGGCCAGCCGCTCCTGCAGCTTCTCGCGGTCGTAGTCCGAGGTGGTCTCCTCGATCTGCGCCTTGATCTGCGTGATGCGGTCCTCGATGTCCTTCTTCTTGCCGGCGCCGTTGACGATCGTGGTATTCTCCTTGTCGATCATCACTTTCTTGGCCTTGCCGAGCATGGCGAGCGTGACGTTCTCGAGCTTGATGCCGAGGTCTTCGCTGATCGCCTGGCCGCCGGTGAGGACGGCGATGTCCTGCAGCATGGCCTTGCGGCGATCGCCGAAGCCGGGCGCTTTCACGGCCGCGACTTTCAGGCCGCCGCGCAGCTTGTTGACCACGAGCGTGGCGAGCGCCTCGCCTTCCACGTCCTCGGCGACGATCAGAAGCGGCTTGCCGGTCTGCACGACGGCTTCCAGCAGCGGAAGCAGTTCGTTCAGCGCGGAAAGCTTCTTCTCGTTGATGAGGATGTAGGGGTCTTCCATCTCAACGCGCATCTTGTCGGCGTTGGTGATGAAATACGGCGAGATGTAGCCGCGGTCGAACTGCATGCCCTCGACAACGTCCAGCTCGGTCTCCAGGCTTTTGGCCTCTTCGACCGTGATCACGCCTTCGTTGCCGACCTTTTCCATCGCCTTGGCGAGGTAGTCGCCGATTTCCTTGTCGCCGTTGGCGGAGATGGTACCGACCTGGGCGATTTCGGCGTTCGACGTGACCTTCTTGGAGTTCTTCTTCAGTTCCTCGACCACGGTCTCGACCGCAAGGTCGATGCCGCGCTTCAGATCCATCGGGTTCATGCCGGCGGCGACCGCCTTGGCGCCTTCCCTGACGATGGCGGCGGCAAGCACTGTCGCAGTCGTGGTGCCGTCACCGGCGATGTCGGAGGTCTTCGAGGCGACCTCGCGGACCATCTGTGCGCCCATGTTCTCGAACTTGTCTTCGAGCTCGATCTCCTTGGCGACGGTGACGCCGTCCTTGGTGATGCGGGGAGCGCCGAACGACTTGTCGAGCACGACGTTGCGGCCCTTGGGGCCGAGCGTCACTTTCACCGCGTTGGCGAGAATGTCGACGCCGCGCAACATCTTGTCGCGCGCATCGACGGAGAATCTGACTTCCTTGGCAGCCATTAGTGTTTACTCCTGGAATTGGTGTTTGCTGTTAGCTTTCAGCCCGTTTTGGTCGCTTCGTCATGCCGGACTTGTTCCGGCCATCCACGTCTTTGATCGGGATCGCCTAAGACGTGGATGCCCGCGACACAGGCGTACGCAGTACGCCGTTCTTCGAACGGCTATACGCGGGCATGACAGACAGTTACGCGGCCTTCTTCTTCGCCACGGGCTCGTCGATGATGCCCATGATATCGGACTCCTTCATGATCAGGAGCTCCTGGCCGTCGATCTTGACCTCGGTGCCGGACCATTTGCCGAACAGCACGCGGTCGCCGACCTTGATGTCGATCGGGATCAGCTTGCCGGCCTCGTCGCGGCCGCCCGGGCCGACAGCGGTGACCTCGCCCTGTGAGGGCTTTTCCTTGGCGGTGTCGGGAATGATGATGCCGCCGACAGTTTTCTCATCGGCATCGATGCGCCTGACGACGACGCGGTCGTGAAGCGGACGAAATTTCATGGTGTCCTCCTTAAGCTACTGATTGAACGCGAAAAGTGCCTGGATGGCGCGGCCTCCCTGGGGGTCCTCAGCTGACCGCATGACGGCCACATAGGGTCCCCATTTTTTACCCGCAAGGGGCCTCCAGAAATTTCTAGCACTCCTCTTAGCAGATTGCCAACAATTCTTGAGTTTCGGCTAATCGTCTGCGGTTCCGTGCAAATTGAAAAAATAAAGCGGCTCGCGGCCAGGAAACCTGTCCCAATTGTTCCGGTTGTTCCGATGGCCACGGCGCAATGAGGCGCTCTGGCGGGTCTTGTTAGCAGGCTTGCGCCTATGCTGCTAATGCCTTGAAGATAAACAACTTATTCAATTTTTAGGCTTGAAATGGGTTGGCGACTCTCGGAGCATTCCCGTGATGGGACGGAGGATACGATGGTGTCGAAGGAAACCACGATTTCGAAACTCGGTCGCGTGTCGCAAGATTTTCGCCGGCAGCTCGAAGGCTATGGGCTGACGACCGCCAATATTCTCTACCGGCGGCCGGACCACCCGTGGCTGCTCCAGACTTATGTCTGGCAGGACTACGATCTGTGCCCGAGCTTTCCGGTGCTCAACAAATTCCTCAATTTCTGGCTGGAGAAGATTGAGGGGCCGCTGCATTCGGTAACGGTCGCGCACGCCAAGCTGATCAAACCGGCGGAAATTCGGGCGGTGGACGGCGAGTTCCGGCTGAACTGAGCCGGAGCTGTAGAGGACCTCATTCCTCGGCCAGGAACCGGGCGAGGGTGCATCGCGGCTGGCTTCCAAGCGGCATTGATTGCCAGGCGAGGCCAAACCGTGACGCAAGCCCTTCGGCTTCAAAGATGTTCCGAAGGATGCTCTGAAGCTTGCGCCGTTCATCCGTCACCTTGGCCAGCGCAGTCTCGCGGATCATTTCTGGCGCCAGAGCGCTGCTGCCGAGATCGGCGACTGCGCGCTGCACCGCAGCGGCGTCGGCCTCGGCCTCGAGGCAAAACCTCCGATCGAAGAAGTAATCGCGGCCGCCGCGGTTGGCGGTGGTCACGACCGGCAGGCCGCAGAGTTGATACTCCATGCTGGCATACATCGCTCCCTCCTCGGCGGAGAGGCATAAGCCGACGCGGGCGCGATTGATGCGGGTAACGACTTCGGCGGTCGGTAAATTGACGTGGCCCCGGGCCGCAATGGCCGTATTGACGAGCGCCTCGGCCCGCGGATTTTGCAGGCGCACCATATTCTGCCGTGCGTAACGCTCGTTGACGAACACAGCGTTGCGGAGGCTCGCCTTCAACTCGGTAAAGTATGCAGGCGCGGTGCGAAGATGCAGGTCATAATAGATCAGCGCTAGGCGCGGGATCTCCCGGGCCAGCACGTGACGCTTGTAGGGGCGGAGCACGCCGACGTAGATCGCATCGAATTCCTTTGGCGCGCTTCGGTCGATCCGAAATACGTTCTCGTCGACGAAAAGGTTCTGGTTGCACAGAACAGCCGGAACCTGCTCGGCTGCCAACAAGACCACTTCGGCGGCGGTGTTGCAGAGAAACAGAAGGCGGTGTGCGCGAAAATCGGCGGCGTGCTGCCGATAGGCCGCCACGGTGTTGCGGCGCACATTTGGGTTCTCCAGGCTCCATGCTGGCTGAAGGAGAGCATGCACGCTCCGGTCGCCGACCAGGTGTCCTATCCGGCCGATAATGCCGATCGGCAGTGTCTCATCGGTCGGAGTGATGAAGATCAGTGGCCTGCTCGAGAGCCGCCGCGCCTGGAATTCGAGATTTGCGCTGATTTCAGTCATTAGTCCGATGGCCGCACGCGGTGCGTCAGCCTCGTGTGGGGGAGCAGAGCTCGTCTGCCGTCCGGCGGAGGGAGGCGAGCGCGGTCAAGGAGTGAGCACGCCGACGATGGCGCCCAAAAGGCATGTGGTCAGCGTGCCCGAGACGATCGACTTCAGGCCAAGCGAGATCACCTCGCCGCGCTTTGGCGGGCACATCGTCGAAAGCCCTGCGATCATGATGCCGAGCGAGCCGAAATTGGCGAAGCCGCACATGGCGTAGAGCATGATCAGCCGCGAGCGCGGATCGAGCGCGCCGGGCGGCAGCGCGGCGAGCTGAAGATAGGCGACAAGCTCGTTGAGGATGGTCTTGATCCCCATCAGGCCGCCGGCCGTCACCGCCTGCGACCACGGAATGCCAAGCAGCCAGCACACCGGCGCCATGATCCAGCCGAGCGCGCGCTGCATGGTGAGTGGCGCGCCGAGAACATCGGGCAACAGACCGAGGATGGCGTTGGCGAGATAGACCAGCGCCACGAACACGATCAGCATGGCGACGATGTTGAGCAGAAGTTCGAGGCCGGCGCCGGTGCCTTTGACGATGGCGTCCATGGTGGAGTTGAATGCAGCTTCGATGTCCTCAAGCTTGCCGCCGGTGTGCTGCGCTTCGGCGTCCGGCACCATGATCAGGCTGATCAGGATCGCGGCCGGCGCACCAAGCACGGAGGCGACCGCGATGTGGCCCGCCGCATTGGGAATGGCGTTGGCGAGAATCGTCGCATAAAGCACGAATACCGTGCCGGCGATGCCCGCCATGCCGCCGGTCATGACAATGAACATTTCGCTGCGTGACAACAGCGGCAGATACGGCCGGATGAATAGCGGCGCCTCGACTTGGCCGACAAAGATGTTGGCTGCGGTCGACAGCCCGGCGGCGCCGCCGACATCGAGCGTTTTCTCCAGCGCCCAGGAAAACACGCGCACCACCGGCGGCATGATGCGCCAATAGAACAGCAGCGACGATAGCACGCTCATTACGAGTACGACCGGCAGCGCCTGGAACGCGAGGATGAAGTCGGAGCCTGGTGTCTTGACGTCGAAGGGCAGGGGGCCGCCGCCGACATAACCGAATACGAATGATGTTCCGGCCTTGGTGGCCGCCGCCACCGCTTCGACCGCGCGGTTGATCCAATTAAAGGCGATTTCGGTCTGCGGCACCTTCAGCATCAACAGCGCCAGCGCGAAGGTGACGGCAAGTCCGACCAGCACCGGCCGCCAAGGCACCGCGCGGCGATTCTCGCTGATCAGGAAAGCGAAGCCCAGAATGGCGACGACGCCAAGCGCCGATTGCAGATTTTGCACGATGCAGCCCCAAATGCCCCGGCGCCACTTTATATCTCCCTCTCCCGCTTGCGGGAGAGGGTCGGGAACCCTGAATGGCCGTTGCCGCAATTGCCCAAATCCGCCGCGGCGCGGCTCTAATTTCGCCGCCCCGGCACATTTCAATGCGGCTGTTTTTCAAACACCCGTTTGAGGGAGAAACAGATGCAAACCGTGATGAAACTGACAGTGGCCGCGGCTGCGGTCGCGCTAGGTACAGCGACCGTTTCGTCGGCGCACGCCGCCGACATGCCGGTGCCGCAAGCGCAGGGGCCCGCGCCCGTCTATTCGCCGCCGCCGGCGCAAGCCTATGCTTATCCGCTGCCTCCGCCTCCGGTCGCGTACTACGCACCGCCGCCCGTTGCCTATTATGCGCCGGCCTACGCGGTCTACCCGGGACCTTACTATGCGCGCTGGGGCTACTGGCGCGGCTATGGCCCGCGCTTCGCCTATGGCTACGGACCGCGCTACGGCTACGGCTATGGCCACTGGGGCCACGGCTGGCACCGCTAAAAAGAGGCTCACAAATTGCTCCCTCTCCCGGATTGCGGGAGAGGGTCAGAATGCCGATGAGTGCAGTCCGTCCGCAGTGAAGACGTCATTGCCGGCTCATTCCGGACTCCAGAAGCGCGCCTGCGACGAGCGCATTCAGGCAATGGCTGACCTGATCGATACGGATATCCGAGCGCGACTGCACACTACGCACCCCTCCGACCGCCGCCGCCTTTGCACGCATGGCGAAGACATCTTCGGGAAAAATGACCAGCCGTGTGACGAATTGCATGGCATCGCGCCAAGCCGCTGCATAGCGTACGACACGTTCGGCATCGCCGACACGGGTTGCAATCGCCCAGGACGCGGCCACGCCCTCGGCGATGAACCCGGTGTTGAAACTCGGCTCATCCGGACTGAGGTCTTCCAGAAACGCACCGGTGGTCGCCAATTGGCGTTCGATGCTCCAATCAGTAACCGCAAAAGCGAGCCGTGCTGCCGCCGGATCGGCACTTACGCGGTGCAACGCCGCCATGCCTTGCGGCAACCACCCAGCGGAGCCCCAGTCCGCGTATGTCGCGAAGCGATGGGCATACCAGGCGATCTGCGCGCCGAGTGATGCGGGCAGCGTTGATCGACCGGTGGCGGCGACGCGTCCGAGGGCCGCGAACACGGCGCCGGGAAGAAATTCATGATCCTCCGGCTGATCCATCCGCTTCGGCGCGCCGCCGATCCGGCCATCCGGGCGCAGCAGCCCGCTCAGCCGCCGCTCGATGGAGTGCGCCTCGGCGCTCGCGGCAAGGGCAGGGTGATCAGCGATGGCGCTGAGCAGGACCGCATCGGCGAGCGTGCCGCCGAGGCAATCGGGCAGCATGATCGTGCCGTCGCGCACATGGCCGAGACAATGACGGAGTCCGGTTGCGGCTGCGTCGCGCCAAGCAGTTTCGTCGAGCAATGTACCCGCGCGATCGAGCGCCATCAGCGCATGGATGGCGCGACCTGCCGTGCCGTGCATCCGGCCCCTGCCGGCGACGGGCAACAGCAGATAACGGGGGAAGCCATCCGAGCCTATCGATCGAGCGATATGGCCGCCGAGTAACCGGATCAGCGCCCTCGCATCAACATGGCGTACGCCGCTTATTGTGCGATCAGGAAAGCCGAAGCGGAGCGCATGCATCTGCTCGCCGGTATCCAACCATTCGGCACACTGCAACGTGTGCCATTCGATGCGGCCCGCTTCGCCCTCGGTCTCGGCTCTCGCCTGACGCAATGCGGTCCGCACAAATTCTTCACGTGAGAAATTGTTGTAGGGCAGAACGTGGGGCAGCAAGACTGTCGTGCGACCCGCGTGTGTTACGCCGAGCGCATCAAGTCCGCGACGCAGTTTACGGGCTACCGCAGCGATTGGCGCCGCACCAAGCTGCTCCGGATGATGAAGGATAGAAACTACAATTGTGCCGTGCGCGCGATCGAATTCCTCCTTGAACCTCGGATCTGCCACCGCTTGCGCCATGGCTTGGCGCAGCGCGGAGTCGAGCTGGTGGTCTAGCGCGACGCCGTAACCTGTCAGGCCGGACTGATAGAGCCGTACCGCGACCCCTACGATCGGGCACGGTAACGTATCGTCGGGCAAGGCGAACGGTTCGTCGCCACCACTTATTTCTTCCTGCGCGAGCAATTGTCGGGCGCGCGCGGTGATGCGTCGACCCAACGCGGCATCGCGCCACCACGCCGTCTCGGAATTTTCGGGGACCCCATAGGGTAACCAGCTCTCGCCCGCCTCGATATGTTTTGTCACGTCATGGCGGAACAGGTCGTGCGGTTCGCCAGGCGCAATTCCGGCATTGGTCTGCCGTGCTTGGCGGTACTGTTCGATCTCGCTAATGAAAACCTGCGTATTCGGCAGTGCGCCCCCGCGCTTATACGGGAAAGTCCGGCTTCGCGCGACGATGCCATAGCGACTGAAATCGAGGCCCCGTGGCGAGATCGGCTCCAATGCGGAAAAGAACGTCACCGCGATTTTCAACTGCGCCAAGTTATTCGCGGTAATCTGGCCGGTCGCCGCGCGCAGCGTTTCCACGGTCGCCGCGATGACGTCGTGGCGCGGCCGCGCCTCCGCCGGATCGAAATGCCAGAATCCAGCGCGTTCGATCCGGATGTCGTTGCGCCGCTCGCGAAAACTTACAAACACTCCGCCGGAGCAATCGTAGGCGCGGTCCATCGAGCGCGGCGGCCGCGGAGCTGCACCGGTGGTCAGATAAGTGACTGCGGCGAAACGGGCCAGCGAGGCGGGCGACAGGCCCTCCGGAGCCATCACTGGTCCCGCCGCCAAAATCGGGCGCGACGGCGCCGGCAGCAGCGTGCGTGCCATGCCGAGATCGGCCCAGATATCGAGTATGGCCTCGGCGCGATAGCCCGCCGCATTCGCCCAGTCTAGGCCGCCATGGTGGGGAAATTGCACCAGCGCGATCGCGCCTTCGACCTCGGCACCCTCGTCCTCGATCGCGCGGATCGCCTTGCCCAGCGAGGTGCCCGAGCTGATCGAATTGTCGATGATGATCACCGGAGCGTTCTTGTCGAGTGGCCCTTCCACACGCCGACACGATACGGAAGTCTTGCGCTGTTCACGAATACACAGTCCGGTGTAGCGACCCTCGCCCAGCAGGACACAAGCCGACAGCAAGGGCATCCCGGTATAGCCGATGGTCGCAAGTTGCGTGGCGCGAAAGCCGCGCAACCGATCAAGGATGCACAGCGCCGCCAAGCGCAATCCCTCCGACGTCAGGGTTGCGTTCCAGCTATAGAACGCCCACGGCGCCGCCGCTCCGTCGCGGTGTCGGATTGGCTGGGTCGCCGACGCGTAAAGGATTCCCCGCTCGCGCAGGTACTCCGTCAACGCCTCATAGTTTGCGTTCATGCGGCCAGACGATGGCGCTCGGCTGTCAGCCGACTATCGCGGAATCTCTCCAGGATTGGGGGCGGGATTTACGCCTTTCAGCGCCGCAAGAAGCGCCTCCAAAAGCCCGACCAATTGATTCCACGAATAGTCAGGGCCCTTCAGTTCGCCGCCGCCAAAGCTGGTACGAACGAGAGCTTCAAAGGGTGGTAACTCGGCCAGACGCCACGGCGGGATCTTGCCGTCGGACGCGCCCCTTCGATGCCAGCAATTGGGATTCCAAGGCATGGACCCGATCGCGCAGGCGGAAGAGTTCGGTTACAGCCTCCTGACTGAAGAGCCAGGGCGGACCTGCTGGCAACTCGGCGATTCCAGGACGCGGCGGCCAGGGACGAAAGCCCCCACCACCTTCCGTCGGACCAGCCGGCAGTTCTTCAATGTTCAGCTGTTCTGGCATGATTACTCTCCCGCGTTGGACGCTAAAAGGAATGGATCAGCCACGCCGTGGAACCTTATCAGATCGACCGGCCTGCAACAATTCAAATTGAGTCCCTGTCATAAATCCGAAGAGTTTGCGTCCTTATCATAAAACAAATCAGTTTGAGTCCGTGTTTAGTCCGCGTTTAAATCCAATCTGTTGGCTGCGAGGACCGATAGGATTACCTGATAATCTCGTTTGGCGGTGTCTGTGAATATTCGAAATAGAGTCATCAGCAGACATTGCGATCGCTTTCTCCCGCAGCCGATGTCGGATGTTAGTGACGTACGCCCTGAACGAAACGGGCTACTCCAGCGCCTTGAAGCCAGAGGCCTTCACCACCGGCCGCCAGCGCGCGATCTCCTGCTTGATCCAAGCCGTGAAGTCGGCGGTGGCCATATAGGTCGGCTCGGTGCCGAACTTGGCGAGGCTGTCGATCATTTGTTTGGAAGCCGTGGCCTTGCGCATGGCGGCGTTGAGTGCGGTGACGATCGGCGCCGGCGTCTTCGCCGGCACGAACACGCCGGTGAGCGATTCGACCACGACGTTGAAACCCTGCTCCTTCATGGTCGGCACGTCGGGCAGAAACGGCGTCCGGTGTTCGCCGGTTACTGCCAGGGCGCGGATCTTGCCGGCCTTGGCGAACGCCATCACCTCGCTCACCGGATTGACGCTTGCGGGCACGTGGCCGCCGATCAGATCCTCCATCGCCGGCGCGCCGCCGCGGTAATGTACCGGCGTCAGCGTGACCTTGGCCTCGCTGGCCAGCATGACAGTGGTGAAATGCGGCGTGGCACCGGGCGATGTGTCGGCAACGTTCGCCTTGTCCGGGTTGGCTTTGCACCAGGCGATGAAATCCTTGAGCGTTTTCACGTCGGCCGGCACGGCGGGGCCGATGACCAGCACCAGCGAACCTTTGGCCGCGGGCCCGACCGCGATGAAATCCTTCACCGGATCGTATTTCAGCGACTTGAAGCTTGACGGATAGAGCGTCAGCGGAAAATCGGGCGTGAACAGCATCACGCTGCCGTCCGCCGGCGCGTTCTTCACATACTCGACCGCGAGCCGAGCGCTGGCGCCCGGCCGGTCTTCGACCACGATGCTTGAGGCGTAATCGCCCTGCAGGGCCTGCGCCAGCACACGCGCCACAATGTCGGTGCCGCCGCCGGCCGGAAAGCCGACGATGATGTGCACCACTTTATCGAGCGTTGCGGCGTCGGCGCGGCCGGCGAGACGGCCTTGCACCGCAATCGCGCCGATGGCGGCGCCGAGCGCCTGACGACGGTTGAGCATGAAAACCTCCCGACGTTTCTTGTCGCTGCAGTTTGCATCATTTGTGGTCTGATGCCAGTCGGACAAAACTTGGTCTGTCATGCGCCGCAGCACCATGCGGCAGGCATGAGTCCACAATGCGAATGATGCTCAGCCGATCCCGGCCGCCCGGATCAGCGCGTAGCTCATCAGGCCGAGCACGATCAACGATGCCGTGACGGCGAGCGTCACGCGCACGCCGGTCCGCGCCACAGCGCGCACATCGACGCCGAGCCCGAGGCCCGCCATCGCGATGGTGGTGAGAAACGCCGCGATGCCGGTAATGGGCCGCAACAGAAGCGGCGGAATGAGGCCGGCCGAGCGCAGCAGCAGTGCCGCCAGAAAGCCGGTGATGAACCACGGCACCAGTTCGCTAAGCCGCAGGCCGCGGCGATTGGACCTGCTCTCCGGATCGCGCAGGCCACCGGCGAGTAGCGAAAAGCCGAGCACCACCGGGCCGAGCATCAGCACGCGCACCAGCTTGACGACGGTTCCGACCTGGTTGCTGAGCGCACCGATCGGCAGCGTTGCCGCCAGCACCTGCGGTACCGCGTAGACCGTCAGGCCCGCCAGCACGCCGTATTGCGTCAGGCTCAATTGCAGGAGCGGCACGAGCAGCGGCAGGGTCAGCACGACGATGACGCCGAGCACCGCGGTGAACGAGATCGACGAGGCGATGTCGTCGCCGTCAGCGCCAATCACCGGCGCAACCGCCGCGATTGCCGAATTGCCGCAGATCGAGTTGCCGGCCGCGATCAGGATCGACAGCCGCTGCGGCAGGCCGAGTGTGCGGCAGATCAGATAGCTTGCGCCGATGCCGATCGAGACGATCACGGCGATGCCGACAATGAGGTGCAGGCCGAGTGCCATGATCGTCGTCGCGCTCACCGAAGCGCCGAGCATGACGATGGCGCATTCGAGCACGAACTTGGCGGAGAAAATGATACCCGGATTCCAGCGAGCCCCCGGTTTCCACGCGGTGCGGACGGCGACGCCGAGCAGGATTGCCAGCACCAGCGCTTCGAGATAGGGCTCGCCCACGGCGGCGGTTTCGATTCGCTCGAGACCGTAGGCGGCAAGCGTGATCGCGAGACAGAGCAGGACGCCCGGCGCGAGCCGCTGGAGATATTGAGTCAACGTCCGCCGCCCTCTCTTGCAGAATAATCTTCGCCGCCACCGGCGAAGGCGACAATTGTGTTCTCGTTTATAGCAGTGCCGGAGGGTGCCCGTCCTGTCTGTAATCGCCCTCATGGCAGTGCCGAGCATGCTCGGGCGCCCCAAAACGGCGGGCAGCCACACGGCGGATAGCGATGCCGGCTGGTGATGTTCCGACTCGTCGTTCGAGCCGGAAAAGCGGAGGCCCGAGCCGCATTCCTCCCGGGAATGCGAACTTCCCGAACGCCCTTAAGCCTCGGGGCTGGTCGGCGGCGCTTCGTCCACTCGGCGTGGTGGCATCAGCGCGTGGCCTGAGCCAAGCCAAGGGCCGTATAAGGAAAGAAATGGCAACCACATCAGCTGAGTTGCTTGGGCCCACAACGTGAATGGATTTGCATTTTCGAAAAGGCGGCCGAACGCCTCGAACGACGGTATCGCCTGCATGTGCACGGAAATCTGCTCGGCATTCGCGGCGCGGCGGTGGACGATTTCAATATCGAGGCCGGGCAGCTGGGCGGTCGCGCGCGTGGTTTCGGCGTCGTTGTGCTGATCGGGCAACCGGAATCTCCATCAGGGCTTGCGGACGTTCGAGGCAATATAGCCGCTTTGCGGCGTGATTGCTCGGTCGCACGCGGGGTTGATCGCTGCATCCCGCAACGCTGCCGATCAGCCCATCAGAATGGGGCGCTCGCCCCGCTCAAGAGACGGCAGCGCGCGCTTCGTCACAGCTTGTGGCGGCGAGACTGTTCCGGATTGCTTGGTCGCTTCGCTCCTCGCCATGACGTGAACCCCCGTTGACCTATGCATCGCCGCGGCGTTGGGTTTATTTCAGCTTCCCGCCAGACGGAGGGCCCATCATGCGCATTCGTTTCGACTTCGGTTCGCTGACGCTCGACGCCGAACTGGCCGATACGCCGACCGCGAAAGCGATCGCAGCGGCATTGCCGATCGAGGCGTCGGCGCTGACCTGGGGGGGAGGTCTATTTCGAAATCCCCGTGCGGGTCGCGCGCGAAAAGGAGGCGCGCGCCGTGGTCACGCCGGGCGAGATCGCCTACTGGCCCGACGGCCATGCCATCGCCATCGGCTTCGGCCGCACGCCGATCTCCAAGGGCGACGAGACGCGGCTGGCGAGCCCCTGCAACATCTGGGCGAAAGCGCTTTCCGATGTGAAGGCACTGGCGAAGGTGAGGGGAGGCGCGAAGATCAAAGTCACCGCGGCGGAGTAGCCTTGGCGGGGCGCTCTAATGGCCCGGCGGTTGCGCGTTGTCGCCGTGGCGGCGCGCAAACGTAATGGTGAGGTCCCACGCGTTGCGAATGTTCACCAGTAACAGGAGCAGCAGCGCAGCCGCGAGAATGATCGGCGCGTGCGGCGACGACATCGCGATGAGGACCGCAGCGGCCGCAACGCCGGCGTAAGCGACAAACGGCCAGGTCCCATAGGCGAACCGGTCGACAAATTCGGATTTTTTGTCGCGAAACAGCCGCACGGTGATAACGACCGAACCGACAAGGCCGACGGCGCCGCAAAGCCCGATGATCGTGCCCAGCATCCGGTCACTCAGTGCCGGGATCAGGATGATGAGGCTGATGAACAGGACGCTGGCATAGTGCAGGATGATCGGGCTCAGATAGAGGCGCGTCCCGGTTGCTCGTTCGCTGGTCAAAAGGCCCACGCCGACCGACGCCGCGACAAACAGCAGCGCGACCAGAGTGGCCGCCGCGGTGCCGAGCAGTCCGTAGAATTTGTGCCAGTGTTCGAACATGGATGAAAATTATCCACGTCCCACATAGGGCATGAGGTTCGCCATCACGGTCATGAACAGCACGTTGGTGTCGAGCGGCAGGCTCGCCATGTAGGCCACGGCGCGGCCCACGTCCTCGGCCGCCATGCGCGGCTCGATCATCTTGCGGCCGTCGGGCTGCAGCACGCCGTCGCCTTGCACCATGCGCTCGGTCAGCGGCGTCGCGGCATTGCCGATGTCGATCTGGCCGCAGCAGATGTCGTATGGCCGGCAGTCGAGCGCGGTCTGTTTGGTGAGCCCGGTGACGGCGTGCTTGGTCGCGGTGTAGGGCGCCGAGCCCGGCCGCGGCGTGTGCGCGGAGATCGAACCGTTGTTGATGATGCGGCCGCCGCGCGGGTTCTGCGCCTTCATGATCTTGATCGCTTCCTGCGTGCACAGGAACAGACCGGTCATGTTTGTGGCGACCACCGCCTGCCAACGCTCCAACGGAATTTCGTCGATCGGCATCGCCGGCGCGCCAATGCCGGCATTGTTGAACAGAACATCGAGCCGGCCGTAGGTTTCCTTGGTCTTGGCAAACAGCGCCTTGATCGAGGCGGGGTCGGACACGTCGGCAGGCGCGACGAGCGTCGGCCCGTTGGCCTCGCGCGCCACTTCTTCGAGTTTGTCCTTGCGCCGTCCAGAAAGCACCACCGCGTAGCCCTCGCGCAACAGCGCAAGTGAGACCGCGCGACCCACGCCTGTGCCCGCTCCCGTGACCAATGCGATTTTTTGTCCGGCCATTCCCGCCTCCATTGTGCTCGGCAGATCGTAGCGGGGATTGCGCACCGCGCAATCCGGCAACGTTGCGACACTCAGCTCGGAATGGCGAGGGTCCGGCTCTCCGCCGCCAGACGCCAGCTCGATACGTCGCCGAGCATGACGTCGGAGGCGGCCCGTGCGCGCGCACGCAATGTCGTCAGGTTCGGCGGATTCTCCGCAGCGATGGCGTCGATGATCTGTTGCAGCACCAGATGGGTGCGGTCCGAACGGCGGGCGATGCCGTCGAAATCGCCGATGACCCGAATACCGAAGATCGCGGTGCCGAGCGCCGGCAGGCCGGCGGCGATGCCGGTGACCGAAAAAGAAATTCGAGGCGGCACTTCGACTGCGCAGAGCACCGCGGCAAGGAAGGCGAGCAAGGCAACCAGGGTGACGAAGAACAGCACGCCGCCCAGAGATTCCAGCCGCTTTTCCATCTTCTGCATGCGCACAGCGGTGGTGCGATGATAGTTGCATTGGTCGAGCAGCACGCTACTGAGCGTGGTGCGGCCCTGCTGCAATCCCGCCGCATCGAGGATCGCCGCCCGCATGCCTTGTTCGCGGACGACCGCGCGGGTGTACCAGCCGGTCCAGGCGGGCTCTTCGGCGGGAAACGTCGTTGGGCGCAGTCCCAGGGCCCACAGTGGAAACGCGATGCGCAGGCGTTCTGCCACCTCGCGCGCTTCGAGCCAGCGATGATGCCAGCCGCTGTGGTACCCGACGAAGGTGATGACGAGAACGGAGAAGATGAAGAACAGCTCGATCGAAACGAAGGGCCACTTGTGAAGCGCCAACTCGCGCGCCAACGCAGTCATGTCGAGGTTCGCTCCGTTGGGCGGGCGCAGGAATTGGGTGATGTCGCTCCACACCAACGATATCGCCGCCGCCACCACGGCAAAGGCTGCAAACGAGAAGTTCATCACGAACGCACTGCGAAAGATCTGGGCCAGCCAGACGCCCCAGGCATCGGCCCAACCAAAGGCGGTCGCGAGCATCGACGTTTGCTCGAGTTTGGCGTTCGGCGGCTCGGATCTGTCGAACTCCACCAACTGCGCGGTCAAGTTCGCGGGCGTGGACGGCAGCCAATCGGATTTTCGCGGCCAGCGGATGCCGGCGGCGGCCATGAGACACGGGAATGCCAGACCGAAATTCCACGGCGGCAGCCGCTTGCCGTAATAGAGTTGCAGCCGGCGGCGCTCGGGGTCGAGTTTCGGCTTTCGCTTTGCGGCTTCACCCGAATCGTTTCCGGTTGCCTCCACGGCCTTCTTTTCTTCCGGCGGTCGGAGCAGTTCGTCGATCATGTCGCGCAGCGCCTCGCTGAGGCTCCGGACCGGCAGATCATCGACCTCGTTCGAGGGCGCGGGAAATTCATCCAACCCGTCCCAGAGAATCCGGGTCGGCATCTCACCTTTGGCATCGACGTGGATAATGGGGGTGCCCGAGCGCGCGGTCGCGTCGAGCAGTTCGCGTGTTCCACCGCGTCCCGCGGAAGCTCCGCCGTCCCACACGGCGAGGACGATGTCGGATTGATTGAGCAGCGTAAGTCCGGCCTCTTCGTAGGAGCGCTTTTCCTGCGCTCCTGCCTGATGCTCCGGCTTGCCGGGCCGGCCGCGTGCGCCGGGCAGCACCAGAACCGATCGCGCCTGCTTCAGCAAGGCGTCGAACTCGGACTTGGAATCCTCTGTTTTGAAGTCGGTTTTGTAGACGTCGGCGGAGAATGGCAGCGGAACATCGAGCTTGAATTCGGCGCCCGCGGTGCTTCCCGTCGCCGCAGCCTGCTTGATGGCGATCGCGGCGTGCGCGGCCATACGGTCGGCGCCCTCGGCGACGCCGCTGATGACCGCAATCAGCGGCGGTTTGTCGCCAAAATACTCGGCGTACTTTTCATGCGCGGCAGCGGCCTCGCGGCCGATGGCTGTGAGGACCGCCGTGATTTCGGCGGCGATCGCGTCGCGCTTTTCCTGCTGCTGCGGCAAACGGTTCGGCCGATGGCCGATGACGCCGACAGCGAGTGCCAGCCGCGGCCTGGGAGGATAGTCAATCATGCGGTGATCCGCCCGGGCCGCAATGATGGCACACGGCCGCGAATATGTCACCGTTTGGTGCCCGCGGTACCGCGCGGGGCGCCGGCACTTAGCTTGCCAGCGCGATTTCTTCGTCGGGGCTGCCGACGCGGTAGTCGTCGGGGTGGGCGAGGCGGGCGGTGATGTCGGCCGCCGGTCCGGGGCGGCCGAAGCGATAGCCCTGCATCGAGTGCACGCCGGCGGCGCGCAGGAACAGATGCTGCTCCGGCGTCTCGACGCCTTCGGCGGTGACTTTCATGCCAAGACCGCGGCCGAGGCTGACCACCGCATGCACGATTGCGGCGGCATCGGGCGCCTTTTCAATGGCGCGCACGAAGCTCGAAATCGATCTTGAGCTTGTCGAACGGGAAGCGCCGCAGATAGAGCAGGCTCGAATAGCCGGTGCCGAAATCGTCAAGCGCGAAGCGCACGCCGATCGCCTTGAGCCGCAGCATCGACAGCTCCGCCGTTTCCAGATTGCCGAGCAGCGTGCTCTCGGTCAGTTCCAATTCGAGGCGGCCGGCGTCGAAATTGGTCTCCTTGAGGATGCGCTCGACCACATCGACGAAGTCGGAGCGGCGAAATTGCAGCGGCGAGACGTTGACGGCAACCGTCAGCTTCGGCCAGTCGCGGCCGTCGATGCAGGCGCGCCGCAGCATCCATTCGCCGAGCTCGATGATCAGCCCGGAGTGCTCGGCGATCGGAATGAACTCCGACGGCGGAATTTCGCCGAGCTTCGGATGCGTCCAGCGCGCCAGCGCCTCGACGCCGATCGCGGTATCGCCGCTGGCGTTGACTATCGGCTGATAGAACGACCGCAAGCTATCGTTTTGGATCGCGTGATGCAGGTCGCCTTCGAGCAGCTTGCGGTTCGACAGGTCCGCATCCATCGCCGCGTCGTAGATGCAGGCGCGGTTGCGGCCTTCGTTTTTGGCGCGATACAGCGCCATATCGGCATAGCGCAGAATGTCGGCGGCGTCGCGCGCGCGACGGTCGATCACCGCGATGCCGATCGAGGCGCCGATGATGATGTTGTGGCCGTTGATCAGATAGGGCGCGCAGACCGCCGCAATGATGCGCTGGGCGATCGCCTGCAGCGAATATGAATCGGATGCGCAGATCGTGATGATGGCGAATTCGTCGCCGCCGAGACGGGCGACGAGATCGTTGCCGCGCATAATGCGGCTCAGCCGCTGGGTGACGTTGAGGATCAGTTCGTCGCCGATCGGGTGGCCGAGTGTATCGTTGACGTCCTTGAAGTGGTCGAGATCGATGTAAAACACGGCGGCCGACGGACCGCCGGCCCGCACCTCGCCGATCACGGTTTCCAGCCGCTCGCCGAAATAGATGCGGTTGGGCAGGCCGCAGACCGGGTCGTGCATCGCGAGGTGCCGCAACTGCGCTTCGCCGTCGGCCAGCGCTTCGGCGGTGCGGCGCATGTAGCGCATCACCAGACCGACCAGCAGCGCGAAGCCGGCGAGCGCCACGACGATGAACGGGATCACGCTCAGCATGACCTCGCGGCCGGGCGTCGACGGCTTCCAGGCGAAGCGTGCGATCGGATCGCCCCGGGTGTCGGCAACTTCAGTGACATAGTCGCCGGCGGCCGGCGGCGTGCCGATCTGGTGCAGATCCAAAAGCTGCAGGTCGCTGCCGATCTCGCGCAGCATGGCGTCGTCGATATATTTGACGGCGAAAACGATCGGAGCCTGTGCATTGCCGGATCGCAGATCGGCATCGCTCCCGACCGCCACCGCGGCGATAATCGCCGGCCGACCGAGAAAATGCTGGATCAGCGCTGTGGTCGGTCCGGGATGCTGCGGATTTTGGGTAGCGAGCACGTCAAGCGTACCGGCCGGCAACGCGGTGAGATGGCCGCGCAACAGACTGAGGCTGGTCGCGATGTCCGTTCGGATGTCGGCACCCGCGGGAGTCAATGTGGAGCGGGAACTGATGAATTTGAGCTGGTCGGTGCCGTCGACGACCGCGACGACATCGTGGTTGAAATAAGTCTGCAGCCAGTCGCCGACGTGTTCCGCGACCCACTGCGGATTATAGTTGGCGCGGATCGCAGCCACGGCGCGCGGTGTGCCGGCGACGCTGTCGAGTTCGCGCAGCACGCGCACACCATTGTCGGAGATAGCCTGCCGGATCAGTTGCTGTTCACGGCTGAACGAGACCTCGTCGGCGCGCTGTGCCGAGGTCAAAACGGCAACGACCACGCAAACGATCGCCACGGCAACGATGACGCCGATCGGCAGCACAGGGCTGACGCGGGCGCGGTCCCATCGCGACCGACGGGAGCCTTGGTTCTCCCCGGCGATGCGCTGCTGCAGAGCAGGCGGCACGCTCCGATCCTTCTTTTGCGGCCAAGCCGGGAACATAGGGACGAAGTGTTGCAAATCGCTTGCAAATTAGAGGCAAGCTTAGTTGCAACGGGAACGAGAGGGCGCGCGGCGCAGTTAACGCCGCTCAATTCGGTTGCAGGCTTAATTTTGTGTGAAGGCCCGGGGCATGCCGGGAGCCGATCCGCGCTCAGGCGCGGCGGCCGTAAGGCGGCCGCGGAATGCCGATATGGGCCGCGCGCAAAGCCGCCGACCAGCGTTCGCGCAGATCAGTGAAATATGGCTCGCCCGGCTCGATGCGATAGATCAGTTCGGCCTCGCAGGTATCGCGCCGCACGACCAAGAGATCGATCGGCATGCCCACGCTCAGGTTCGAACGCAAGGTCGAGTCGATGGAGACGAGCCCGACCTTGAGCGCATCGTACAAATCCATCTCGAAGCTCACCGCGCGGTCGAGCACCGGTTTGCCGTATTTGTGCTCGCCGATCTGCAGGTAGGGCGTGTCGGTCGTGCATTCGATGAAATTGCCGGCCGAGTAGATCATGAACAGCCGCATGCGCTCGCCCATGATCTGGCCGCCGAACAGGAACGAGACGTCGAAAGTGACGTCGGCGGCTTCGAGCGCCTTGCCTTCGGTGGCATGGATGCTGCGGATGACGTGACCGACCCGTTGCGCGGCCTGGAACATGGTCGGCGAGTTCATCAGGGTCTCACGCTCGCCGGTCACGGGGTTATCGTAGCCTTCGGTCAGGATGCTGAGCACCGACTGGCTGATCGACAGATTGCCGGACGACGCGAGCGCCATGATGCGTTTTTTCGGGTCGCTGAAGACATGCAGCTTGCGGAACGTCGAAATATTGTCGACGCCGGCGTTGGTGCGTGTGTCCGCGAACATCACAAGGCCTTCGCGCACGAGAATACCGCCGCAATAGGTCATCGCACCGTCTGCTCCACCAGTCCTGCGACGCGTCTTATAGCGGCAGGGCGCGCGTTGCGGCAACGCCGCCTATTGGCCGACCCGGATCGCCACTTCTAGGCTTTCCGAGCCGGCGCCGTAACGCGAGCCGCGCACCGGAGCGGCGCCAAGCGAATCAAGGCCGATGGCGACGCGGACATGCGCATCGGTTGGGCAGAGGCCGTTCGCTGGATCGAAGCCGACCCAGCCGAGGTCCGGCACGAAGGCTTCCGCCCAGGCATGACCCGCCTCCTGGTCGGTGCCATCCTCGATCTGCATGTAGCCGGCGACATAGCGTGCCGGAATGGCGAGGCAGCGCGCCGCGGCGAGGAAGACGTGAGTGAGATCGCGGCAGACGCCGCGCTTGCCCGCGAACGCTTCGGCCGCGGTCATCGGCGTATTCGTCAGCGCGAGATCGTACGTCATCTCGCCGTGCAACCGTTCCAGAAGGGCGTGCAGGGTGGCAAGCGCGGCGCCGCCGCCTACAACCCGGATCTCCTCGGCCAGATTGACGATCGCCGCGTCAGCCTGCGTCAGCGCCGTCTCGCGCAGGTACAGGCTTGGCGGAAACCGCTCGACCGTGCCGCGCACCACGCCGTCGGTGCCGTGCGTTTCGACGTCCCCGTCGACCGCCACGGTCAACTGGCGAAACGGCCCGGTCGCGCTGAACACGTGTGTCATGTTACCGAACGCATCCTCGCGCGCCGACAGCCGGACATCCGGGGATACATCGATGCGCCAGCGCACCACGTACTGGCCGTCGTGATTGCGCGGTGTCAGCCGCAGCAGCTGAATCGCGCCCGAGGCCGGCGGGTCGTATTGGTAAACGGTGGAGTGGGCAATGTGCAGACGCATTCAGATAAGGGCCGACAGACGACTGGTGACGGGCAAGAATAGGGCATGCGGACGGCGCTGTCTCGCATCGTTCGCCGCGCTGCATCCGTCTGGCGCTACATCAAATACTGCTGGGCCAACGCGGACCCGAGTCGATTGTTGTCCTCGATGAAGCCGCCGATGAACTCATGCAGTCCAGTCTGGAAAACCTCCTCGATACGGCTGTTTTCGAGCCGGGCGCGCACGGCGCGGGCTTGGCGCTGCGCCGGACCCTGACGGCCATAGGCGTGGCCGATGCGATCGAGATTCTGCACCAGGTTCTCGTAGCAGCTCGCGAGCGACCGGGGCATCTCGTCTTTGAGGATGAGGAGGTCAGCCACCAGCCACGGTTTGACGTTCTCGCGATAGACCCAGTGGTAGGCGGTGAGCGCCGACACCGAGCGCAGGATCGCCGACCATTGGAAATAATCGAGCGGGCCGCCGACCTGTTCGTGGGCCGGCAGCAGCAGATGATATTTCACGTCGAGAATGCGCGCGGTGTTGTCGGCGCGCTCGATGTAGACGCCGAGCCGGGAGAACCAGTAGGCGTCGTTGCGCAGCATGGTGCGATAGGCGCTGCCGTCGAAGCGCAGCGAAGATTCCTGCACCCAGCGCAGAAATCGGGCAAATTCCTCGCGCGACGGCGGCCCGTTGCCCCATTTCCGCAGTTCGAGCCATGCGCCGTTGATGGTGTCCCACATTTCGATGGTCAGCGCGGTGCGCACCGCGCGGGCGTTGTTGCGGGCGCTCTCGAAGCAATTGCGGATGGAGGAGGGGTTGCTGGACGAGAAGGCGAGGAAGTCGGTGACGGTTTCCTCGTTGGCCTCGCTGTGGGTCGCGAAGAACGCGCCGGCGCAGCCGGCCGTGGCGACCGCGGATTCCCATTCGTTGCTCGCCCCCACATAGGCGAGCGGCAACGTGCTCAGCCGCAGCGTCGTGTCGAGGATGCGGGCGAGATATTCGGCGCGCTCCACGTAGCGGGCGAGCCAGTAAAGGTTATCAGCAGTGCGCGACAGCATCAGCTATTCAGAACCCAATCAGCTATCCAGTACCCAATCAGCTATCCAGTACCCATGTGTCCTTGGTGCCGCCGCCCTGGCTGGAATTGACCACGAGCGAGCCTTTCTTCAGCGCGACCCGCGTCAGACCGCCGGGGACGATGCGGACGCGGTCGCGGCCGGTCAGCACGAATGGACGCAGATCGACGTGACGCGGTGCGATGCCCTCGTCCGCGCAGGTCGGGCAGGTCGACAGGGCCAGCGTCGGCTGTGCGATGAAGTTTTTTGGATTGGATTTAAGCTTGGCGCGGAAGCCCGCGATCGTCGCCTTGTCGGCCTTCGGGCCGACCAGCATGCCGTAGCCGCCGGAACCATGCACCTCCTTGACTACCAGTTCCTCGATGTGGTCGAGCACGTAAGACAGGTGCTCGGCCTCGCGGCAGCGCCATGTCGGCACGTTTTTCAGCAGCGGTTCCTCGCCGAGATAGAATTTCACGATCTCGGGCATGTAGCTGTACACGGCCTTGTCGTCGGCGATGCCGGTGCCGACCGCGTTGGCAAGCGTGACGCTGCCGGCCTGATAGGCCGACATCAGGCCGGGCACGCCGAGGGCGCTGTCGGGCCGAAATACGAGCGGATCGAGGAAATCGTCGTCGAGGCGGCGATAGATGACGTCGACGCGTTTGAGGCCCTCCGTCGTACGCATGTAGACGATGTCGTCTTTGGTGACGAGGTCGCGCCCCTCGACCAGTTCGACGCCGAGCTTGTCGGCCAAAAACGAGTGTTCGTAATAGGCGGAATTGTGTACGCCCGGCGTGAGCAGGACGACGGTCGGTTCGGACGAGGCGCTTGGCGGCGCCACCGATTTCAGCGTTTGCAGCAATTCGTCCGGGTAGTTTTCGACCGGCGCGATGCGATAGCGCGAAAACAATTCGGGAAACAGCCGCAGCATGATCTCGCGATTTTCGAGCATATACGAGACGCCCGACGGCGTGCGCACGTTGTCTTCGAGCACATAGAAGTTGTCGGCATCGACGCGCACGATGTCGATGCCGGCGATGTGGACGTAAATGTCGTGCGGCACCTTTTGGCCGTTCATCTCCGGGCGAAACACCGGATTCTGGAACACCAAGTCTTCGGGGACGATGCCGGCCCGCAGGATTTCGCGGCGATTGTAGACGTCCTTGATATAGGCGTTGATCGCGTTGACGCGTTGCTCAAGGCCGCGACGCAGCGTCTCCCATTCTGCGGCCGACAGGATGCGCGGGATAACGTCGAACGGAATGAGGCGCTCCTGCGCCTCCGGGTCGCCGTAAACCGCGAAGGTGATGCCGATGCGGCGAAACAGGAGTTCGGCCTCGCGCCGGCGAAAGTCGAGCACGTCCGGCTTGGTCTGCGCGAGCCATTCGGAAAGCGCGGCATAGGCCGGGCGCACTGCGCCATCGCCGTCCCCGATACCCCGCATTTCGTCAAACATACTTTGCCCCGGCGCGGCCGGCCTGCGCCGCCGCCCACCCGGTTCCGTAGCAATCTTCGCGCCACGTCGGGCGGGCAAGGCGAGGGGCAGGTCGAGGGCCGCCGGGTCTATTATTGCCCATGTTTTAGGCGGCGTGACTATCCCGGCGGCGACTTGCTTAGGCCAAGCGGGGATTCGTCACTCCAGGCCGCCGCGGAACAGCCAAGCTGCCGACGACAGCGTGACCGTGGCGATGATCGCCATTGGCCACAGATCGGGTACGACCTGATCTAGTCCGGCGCCTTCGAGGTAAACCCGGTGCGCAATATCGATCGCGTAGCGAAGGGGATTCGCATAAGTGAAGTCCTGGAAAATGTCCGGCATGTTGCTCAACGGCGTCGTCAGCCCGGAGAGCAGCGCAAACGGCATCATGATGACGAAGGCGTAGAGCATCGCCTGCTGCATGGTGGCGACGACCGCCGACAACATCAGCCCCATGCCGACGGCGGCAAGCAGGAACAAGAACAGGCCGGCATAGAGCGTGAGGTACGAGCCGGCGAAAGGAATGCGAAACCAGAGCTGCGCCACCAGCAGGATCAGCGACGCCTGAATGAGGCCGATCAGCACCGACGGCACCGCCTTACCGACCATGATCTCGAATGGGCGGAACGGCGTCACCAAAAGCTGATCGAAGGTGCCCTGTTCGCGTTCACGTGCGACCGACATCGCCGTCAGCAGCAGCGTCTGCAGGAATGTCAGCGTGCCGATCAGCGCCGGAATCATATACCAGCGCGTTTCCAGATTGGCGTTGTACCAGGCGCGCATGCTGACCTGCAGCGGTGGCGCCGCTCCGCCGTGATCGGCCGCCCAATTGGCATTAAAGCCGTCGACGATCGCACCGATGTAGCCGAGCGCCGTTCCCGCGGTGTTGGAGTTGCGCCCGTCGGCGATGACCTGCAGATCGGCGGGCAAACCGGCGGCCAGGCGCCGCTGAAAATCTTGTCCGATGACAATGACAAGGAGCGCGTTCTCCTGGTCGATCACCGGCCTGATGTCAGCCTGGTTGCGAAGCTGTGCTACGCGATGAAATACGCCCGACCCGTCGAGCGACGCCAACAGGTCGTGGGAAGCAGCGCTGCGGTCCTGGTCCAGCACCGCGTACGGGACGTTGCTCAGGTCGTAAGTAGCCGCGTAACCGAAGATCAGACATTGCAGGACCGGAGGCAAGAACAGGCTGACCCGGCTGCGTGGGTCTTTCAAAATCGCCAGCAGTTCCTTGTGGATGAGTGCGAGAATGCGCAGCATCGCTTCCGCCATTGTCGGCCTCACACCAGCCGCTTGGTCGTGACCGCGCGCGTCGCCGCCAGCAGCGCGATTGCCATGACCGCCAGCACCGCGGCGTTGGGCAGCACCACGCCCCAGATATTGCCGGCGAGGAACAGCGTCTGCAAAAGGTTGACATAATACCGCGCCGGCAGCGCGTAGCTGATGACGCGGATCGCGGTCGGCATGCTGCGCAGGTCAAACAAGAAACCGGACAGAAATACCGCCGGCAGGAAGGTGATGACCATTGTGGCCATGCTGGCGACGAACTGGCTCTTGGTGAGGGAGGAAATCGACAGGCCGATCGCGAGCGAAACCAGGAGGTAAAGCGTAGAGACGCCAGTCAGGACCAGTACGGAGCCGCGAAATGGCACGTCGAACAGAAATTTAGCGGAAAGGATGCAAAGCCCGAGCCCGATCATGCCGAGCGCGAAATAGGGGATCATCTTGGAAACGACGATTTCACCGGAACGTACCGGCGTCACAAACAGCGCCTCCAAGGTGCCGCGCTCCCACTCGCGCGCCATCACCAGCGCCGTCAGGAAAGCGCCGATCAATGTCATGATCAGGACGATGAGACCCGGCACCAGGAAATAATGACTGTCGTCGGCTTCGTTGAACCACAGCCTGCTTTGCACCACGACCGAACCGCCGGCGGGCGACGGATGTCCTTCAGCGGCGCGGCGCGCCAGATACTGGCCGATGGCGCCCTGAGCGTAGGCCTCGATGATGCGGGCGCGATTGGCGTCGGTTCCGTAGACCAAGAGCTGGAGTTGCCCGCTGCCGCTGTTGAGCTGCCGGGCAAAATCCGAACGGATGCGAATGATGCCATCGACTTTTTGCTGCAGCAGGAGCTGCTGCGCGCGGGGCATGGACGTCGTTTCGTAGGTCTCGAAATAGCGCGAGAGCGCAAACCCCGCTGCGAGCTCCGTTGCGGTCGGGGAGGGCGCCTCAAGAACGACCGCCACCGGCACGTTCTTCACATCGAGCGACAGCGCGAAGCCGAACATGAAGATCAGGAGCGCCGGCATGACGACACCGATCGCTATCGCGCTCGGATCGCGAAAAAGCTGAAAGGTTTCCTTGCGCACCAGCGCGCCGAGCCGTCGCAAGCGCGCCGCTACGGTGGCCTGCGATGAGGTTTTCGGTGCGACAAGCCCGGTCATGGCTGGTTCAGTCATGTTCTGTCATCGCGCGCCGTCTGGTCTGTTTTCGCGGGCCTGCTCGACGATGCCGATGAAGGCGTCTTCCATCGTTGCCCGGCGCGCTTCGTGGGTTGCCTGCTGCCGCACGCTCGCAGGCGTGCCTTCCGCCAGCATGCGGCCGGCGTCGAGAATTGCGATCCGGTCGCAATACTCGGCCTCTTCCATGAAATGCGTGGTGACGATGACGGTCACTTGCTGTTGCGCAAGGTGAGTGATGCGCTGCCAAAATTCGCGCCGGGCCAGCGGGTCGGCGCCGCTCGTCGGTTCATCGAGAAACAGAATCTGTGGCGCGTGTAAGAGCGCTGTCGCCATTGCCAGGCGCTGCTTGTAGCCACCGGGCAATTGTCCGCTTGGCAGCTGCATGAGCGGCTCGAGCTCGAATTGCGCAAGCGCCCATGAGATGCGCTCGCGCTTGCGCGCGCCATGCAGTCCATAGGCACTGGCGAAGAAATCGAGATTCTCGGCGACCGAAAGCTGTCCGTAAAGCGAGAATTTTTGCGCCACATAACCTATGTGCTGGCGTGCCGATGCACGCGCCTGCCGCAGATCGAAGCCGGCGACGCGCAACGTGCCGGAGGTTGCCGGCAACAGCCCGCACAGCATGCGAAAAGTCGTGGTTTTGCCGGCGCCGTTCGGACCGAGCAGGCTATAGATCTCGCCGCAATGGACTTCGAAATTGATGTGATCGACCGCGGTGAAGTTGCCGAATTTGCGGACCAGGTCACGCACTTCGATGACATTCTCGATTGTGCTGCCCGTGGTGGCTTGACCGGGTGACGGCAAAGCGGACGGTCGCGGTCTGCGGCTGCTCTGCTGCCGCAACAGCGACATGAAGCCGTCCTCGAAACGCGCCGGCACGGCGACGACGTCCAATCCGCTCAGCAATCGATCCGGCTCGGCGCCGGCGCGTACGAAGTGGACACGGCCGGCTTCGGGAACGGCGTCGATGATTTCGGGATCGTCAAGCAGCCGCGACTGCAGATTCCGCGCCGGCTCGCCGGCCGGCGGTTCGACCTCGAAGCTGTGCCCCTTGGCGACTGCGGTTACGTCTTCCGGCCGCCCGCTCGCCAGCAGCTTGCCCTCACGCAGCACAAAAACCCGGTCGCAACGCTCGGCTTCGTCGAGATAGGACGTGCTCATCAGCACGGTGAGGCCTTGCTCGCGCACCAGCCGTACGATGATGTCCCACAATTCGCGGCGCGACAGCGGATCAACCCCGACTGTGGGCTCGTCGAGCAAGAGCACGTCCGGTGACCCGATCAGCGTGCAGGCAAGCCCAAGCTTTTGCTTCATGCCTCCCGACAGATTGCCGGCGAGCCGCTGCTTGAAGCGGCCGAGATCGGTCATCTGCATCAGCTCGGGGTAGCGCCGGCTGCGCTCTGCCTGGGTGATGCCGTGGAGGCTGGCATAGAGGTCGAGGTTTTCCTTGACGCTGAGATCTTCGTAGAGTCCGAACCGCTGCGGCATGTAGGCGATACGATCCTGAACCTGCTGCGGCTCGCGCGTGACGTCGATGCCGTCGACCGTAAGCGTCCCGGCCTCCGGTCGCATCAAGCCGGCAATCAGTCGGATCAACGTTGTCTTGCCTGCGCCGTCGGGGCCGACCAAGGCGGCGAGGCCGCCGTGCGCCACCTCGATCGACACATCGTCGAGCGCCACGACGGTGTCGCCGGTCTCGCGGCGAAATTGCTTGCGCAGATTTCGGCCAACGACGGCCTGAACATCCTGCCGCGGCGCGGTCACGGTCGCCCGCCCGCGGCGGAGCCTGCTTGCGGCCCCGCGCCTTGCACCAGCGGCAGCGTGACAGTGGCCGGCATGCCAAGGCGCAGATCGTCGTTCGGGTCTTTGACGAACACCCGCACCTCGTAGACGAGGCTCGATCGCAGCTCTGCGGTTTGCACCGTCTTTGGCGTGAACTCGGCAACCGGCGAGATGAAACCGACCCAGCCGGCAAAGCTCTGCTTGGGAAACGCGTCGACCGTGACGGCAGCCGTCATGCCGGGACGAACGCGGCCGAGGTCCGGCTCCGACACGTAAGCGCGGACCCATTTCGGGTCCATGACTGCGAGCGAGAATACCGGGCGCTGCGGCGACGCCATGTCGCCAGGCTCCATCAGCCGCGAGCGGATAATGCCGTCGAGCGGCGCTTTCAGCTCGGCGTCCGCCAATTGCTGGCGCACCAGTGCAAGTTGCGCCTCGTCACCGCGAAGCTGCGCTTCCGCTTGCGTGATGTCCTCGACGCGCGGTCCGGCGATTGCGAGATCGAGCGCCTTTTGATTGACCTCAACCTTCGCATCCGCCACGTCCATTGCCGCCTTGGCGTTGTCGACGTCCTGCTGGGTTGCGCTCGCCTTTTCCAGCAGGTTCTTCTCGCGCGCGTAGATGACGTGGGCATTTTCGGCGTCGGCCTTGGCGGAGGCGAGATTGGCGCGCGCCTGCGCGATCTCCTCAGGCCGGCTGCCGTTATGCAGGCGCTTCACCGCCGCCTTCTGCGCCGCGACCTGTGCCTTGGCGGCTTCGAACTGCGGCTCCAGCCGGCTGGTGTCGAGGCGAGCCAGCACCTCGCCTTTGTGGACGATGTCGCCTTCCTGGACCAGCACGCCTGCGATCCGCTCACTGCCATTGAAGGCCAAGTCGACCTGGCGCAGGTCGACATTGCCATAAAGCACGAGCTGCTGCGCTTGCGGGGCCGGTCGGGCGTACCAATAGACCGCGCCCGCGGCAGCCGCGGCAATGAGCAGGATTGCGACGGTGATTGTGATCCGGCGCGTCACGATTTTCTCCGCCGCGGCGATTTTTGCTCAGGCGCGAAGGCGGCCGCGATTTGCGCGCGCAGCACGCGCTTGACGAACTTGAGCCGGTCACCGTCAAAATCCCGCCAGCCTGTCACCCGCAGCGCCGCCTCGCGCGCGGTGCGGAAAAACACGAGCTGGCCGATAAGCGTGAAGGTCCGGATGCGAACCTCCATGTCCGAAGCTGGGCGCTGCAAAAGCCGGCTGACGAGCGTTGCCAGCGTGTTGAAGGTGCGTTGCATCACCCGTTCGAAGATAATGTCAAACGCTTTGGTCGGCTGGGCCTGCTCGCGAATGATGAACATGACCCATTTCTCCAGCTCGTGCGCGCCCAGGAAGAAATCGGCGAAGCCGTCGACGACGGTGAGCAGCAGCTCGAGCAAACGCGTGCGCGGCAGCACCGCTTCTCCGAGCGCCGCCGCCGCGCGGCCGGTCAGCGCGCGAAAGCGCTCGTCGAGTTGCTCGGCGATGTGTTCGGCGCAGGCGAGATAGACGCCTTCTTTGCTGTCGAAATAGTAGTGCAGGGCCGGCAGCGTGACGCCGGCGCTTTCGGCCAGCATCCGGGTCGAGGCGCCGCCGAAGCCATGCATCCCGAATACCTCGATCGCGGCGGAAATGATCCGCGCCCGCGTTTCGTCGCCGCGTGCGTAGCCGCCGTCGGCCGGACGGCGGCGGCGGCCGTCGTCGGCGATCGCTCTGGCGGTGGCTCTGGTCCTGGGCATGGCCGGCTCCGAATCGCACAGTGCAAATGTCTATCAAATGATAGATATTGTGTCGATCCGATCAAGGGAGGCAAATGGCCCGATCGTGCGCGTGCGGCGCGTGATGGCGCTGCCGCTTCGCATGCGGCCCGTGCTTGAGCCGCCATCGCCGCCGCGCTACAGGAAGCGATGAGGATGGAGGCATAGCCTATGGCCGAGACTGTGGCCGAGGGCGCCGGCGGTGTCGTGACCGCCGCGCTGCTCGTCATCGGCGACGAGATTTTATCGGGGCGTACCAAGGACAAGAACATCGGCTACATCGCCGAGTATCTCACCAACATTGGCATCGACCTCAAGGAGGTGCGTCTCGTCCCCGACGAAGAGCCGGAGATTGTTACCGCGGTCAACGCGCTGCGCGCGCGCTACACTTATGTGTTCACCACCGGCGGCATCGGCCCGACCCATGACGACATCACCGCCGACTGCGTCGCCAGGGCCTTCGGCGTCGCCATCGGCCCCGATCCGCGCGCCGTCGAGATCATGACGGCGAGGGTGCGGGAGACCGGTGGTGTAATGAACGAGGCGCGTATGCGGATGACGCGCCTTCCCGCCGGCGCAGAGCTGGTGCTCAACAAGGTCTCTGCGGCGCCCGGTTTCTGGATCGGCAACGTTATCGTCATGGCCGGCGTCCCCCACATCATGCAGACCATGCTCGAATACGTGACGCCGAAGCTCAGGACCGGATCGCGCATGCTGTCGGAATCCGTGCGCGCCGACTGCCGGGAAGGCGATATCGGCACCGAGCTTGGCGCCATCGCCAAACGGTATCCCGACGTGGTGATCGGGTCCTATCCGTTCATGGACGAGAAGATCGGCGGCAACACCAACGTCGTGGTGCGCTCTCGGGACGCCGCGAAGCTTGCGGCCGCGAAGGCGGCCGTCGAGGCGATGCTGGTGCAGGTCAAAGCGGAGCTTGCGGCCGGCAAGAGATAACGGTGGCAAGCCGCCGCGTGGCAGGAAACTAGAGCGATGCCGGAAGCAAGTCAGACCAGCGAAGCCCGCGCGAATGGCGCGTCGGAAGAGAAGAGCGCAGCGCGGCGGGCGCCGCAAAAAATCTTTCCGGTCTCCTGGGACCAGTTTCACCGCGATTTGCGTGCGCTCGCCTGGCGGCTTAACGGCGTCGGCCCGTTCGAAGCGGTGGTCTGCATCACCCGCGGCGGCCTCGTGCCGGCGGCGATCGTCGCGCGCGAGCTCGGCATCAGGGTGATCGAGACAGTGTGCGTGGCAAGCTACAATCACACCCAGCAGGGTGATTTGCGTGTGCTCAAAAATATCGCGCGCGAGGTCGTCGCGGCCGGGGGTGGGGAAGGCGCGGGCGTGCTGATTGTCGACGATCTCGTCGACACCGGCCAGACCGCCAAGATCGTGCGTGGGCTATTGCCTCGCGCGCATCTCGCCACTGTCTATGCCAAGCCCATGGGCCGTCCCATGGTCGATACATTTATTACCGAGGTGTCTCAGGACACCTGGATCTACTTTCCCTGGGATACGGGGCTTGCCTTCCAGCCGCCGATCCGGGATGCCGGGCTCTAGCCGCGGCGCTTTTCACGCTGCCGTTTTGCCGTTTTTGTCCGCTTTTTGATGCCCCCTGTGATCGGCTATGATGGGGCAAGCCACCGCACCCTTGAGCCAAGGAGGTTCGTCATGGACGCTGTCACCGCAAAAGCCCGGCACGACACGCTCGACACCCACTCGCACGTCGTGCGCCCCGCCTCGATGGAATGGAAGAAGACACGCTTCCCGGGCTGCGAGGTCAAAGGTCTGCTGTTCGATAAGGACAGTGGGCTCGTGACTGCGCTGATGCGCTTTGCTCCGGGCGCCGTGCTGCCCGACCATGAGCACGTCAAGATCGAGCAGACCTACGTGCTGGAAGGCAAGCTGTGCGACAAGGAAGGCCCCGCGCAGGGGCTCGCCGTCGGCCCCGGCGAATTCGTCTGGCGCGAGGCCGGCAGCCGCCACGTCGCCTGGACGCCCGAGGGCGGCCTGATGCTCGCCATGTTCCAGATCCCCAATAAGTTCTTCGAGAAGGACGGTCGCGTCACCGATCTTTCGGGCACCGAATGGGACGAGCTATGGGGTCACATCTTCAAGGAATGACCATGCTGCGGAGATTGGTTTTGGCAGGCTTCGCGGTCGCCCTGCTGACGGCGCCCGCGGCCGCGCAGTTTCCGGCGCCAAGCTTTCCGATCGGCAAGGGCAAGAAGGAGATGACCCCAGCGGAGCGGGCGAAGCAGAAGGCGATCGACGACGCCTATCAGGCGGCGCTGCCGAAGATTAAGGACAAATCGGGTCCGTCCGACCCCTGGGCCGGCGTGCGGCCCGATCCGTCCTCGTCGTCTTCGAGGCGGGGCAGCAACTGAACGGGCGGTGGGAACCGCCGCCGCGCTGACCAAGTCGGCGAATTTTCGCGCCCCATGCGCCTCGTGGTAGTAGTTCGAGCAGTGGGCTCGTTCAGCTACGAGCCCACGGCTTCGGTCGGGCTCCCCTTTGAACCTTGTGGGTTCGCCCCGCGGACGTGGCGAAATGGTAGACGCAAGGGACTTAAAATCCCTTGGGGGAAACTCCGTGCGGGTTCGAGTCCCGCCGTCCGCACCAGTGTTCACGCTTTGTTAACACAGTAGCCGCTTTTGCCTCCTGGGCCGGCACCGAGAAATCTCGAAAAAATCCGTCAAAATGCGCTATGAGCGGAGTCGGCAGCTTGCCCAAACGCCCCAAAACGGAGGAAATTGGCCTCCGCCAAGGGGATAGGCCGATCTTTTGGCAAACTTTCTTCGTTCCGGATTGAACCTAGTCCCTGCAGCCTGCGACTTACCTACGAGCCGACGGTCCTGACGATGCAAACCACTTCCGACGAGGTTCTGATCGGAAGAATTGCCAGCGGCGACCGGCTCGCGATGCAGGTGTTGTTCGCCCGGCATCATGTGAAAGTGTACCGGTTCGTGTTGCGGTTGGTGCGTAACGAATCGGCTGCGGAGGACTTGATCAGTGAAGTGTTCTTCGACGTTTGGCGCCAAGCCGGAAAGTTCGAAGGACGGTCGGCAGTTACGACGTGGCTGCTGAGCATTGCCAGGTTCAAAGCGCTCTCGGCGTTGCGGCGAAGGGGTGAGGACGAGCTGGACGACGAGACTGCCAGTGCGATCGAGGATCAAAGCGACGATCCGGAGGTGGTGCTGGCGAAGAAAGACAAGGGTGCCGCGTTACGGCAGTGCTTATCCGGGCTCTCGGCGGAACATCGAGAGATTATCGACCTCGTATACTACCACGAGAAGTCGGTGGCGGAGGTGGCGAGCATTGTCGGCATCCCGGAAGCAACAGTAAAAACGCGTATGTTCTACGCGCGGAAAAAGTTGTCAGAGCTCTTAAAAGAGCGGGGAATTGATCGAGGTTGGCCATGAATGCGGTGAACGAACCCCAAGTTAGCGATGTCGAGCTGCTGCTGCCCTGGCATGCCGCCGGAACGCTCGGCTATCGCGATTCGCAGCGTGTCGAAGCAGCGCTCGCCAACGATCCCGAGCTCGCCCGCCGGTTCGAACTGGTGCGCGAAGAGCTCAGCGAAGACATCCATCTCAACGAGACGCTGGGCGCGCCTTCGGCCCGTGCCATGGAATTGCTGTTCGCCAAGATCGACGCCGAGCCGGCGCGGAAGCCTGCGGTGTCGCTCAATCTCGGCGCGCGGGTGCGCGATTTCTTTGCCAGTCTGTCGCCGCGCACCTTGGCGTGGTCGGCGAGCGCCGCGGCGGTTGCCATCCTGCTGCAGGCCGGTTTGATCGCCGGCATCATGATCAAAGAAAACGGTGCCGCGGCCACGAGTGGCGGCGGTGACTATCAGACCGCATCGGTGCCGAGCCCGTTCATCGGCGACGGTTCGTATGCGCTGATCCGCTTCCAGCCGCAGGCCAATGCCGCCGATATCGCCAAGTTCCTGGAAGCCAACAATCTCAGCGTCACCGGCGGCCCGATCACCGGCGCGCTGTTCCGGGTTCAGGTTGCGCCGACCAAGCTGCCGAGCGCGGATCTCGCCAACATCGTCAAAAAGCTGCAGTCTGACAAGATGATCGTCGGCTTTGTCGCCGCGACGCAGTAAGGCGGGCACCGCCTTCGCCGCGGCGGCCGGTTGCGATCGCCGCCGCCTGATTTGATCGAGCTTTAAGCGAATTCGGGTTTCGTTGGCTGCGCGATGTGGCGGAGCCATGGTGCGGCTCATGTCTAAGAGGCATCTGCGATGCGGCGCAAGGTAAGCACGCTGCGAAGCGCTCTCGTCCTGGCGCTGACGGTGACCGGCGCGTGCTGGATCGGTGCCGCGCGGCCTGTCGCAGCATTTTTGAGGATGGGCGGTGGCGGGCATTTTGCCGGTGGACGAATGGCGTCGCACTCATTTGGCGACCGCCGCGGCGTCCGCGAACATGGATCAGGCCGCATTTCAAAGGGCAGGCTCCATGCCGAATTGCCAAATCGCGGGCGCGAAGGCCGCGGCGGCAGGGGTATCAGGTTCTTTCCGCGTCATTTGGTCGTCGGCCGTCCGCATCGTGGGATCGCAGTTGGCGGCGTCGTCGGCGGCTTCGGTCCGGGCTCGACCGGCCCTAACGGCGGCGGAAGCAGTGGTAACGGCGGCGGCAGAGGCGGCGTTCCGCCCGCCGGCGAACAACGGTTTGTGTCCAACGAGGTGCTGGTAGAATTCCGGCCGCGCGTCTCCCCGCAAACGATCGCGCGATTTGCCCGTGTCTTCAATCTGACGCCGCTCGAGTTCGCGGAGCTTCACGCTGCTCGGCGGTGCCACGTTTTATCGCTGGCGCATCGCCGCCGGCAGCTCGGTGCGGGGCATGGTGGCGACGCTGCAGAACCAAGTGATCGTCGCAAACGCGCAGCCCAATTATCTTTATGCCTTGCAGGACGAAGTCAGCCGGGCGCCTCCAGGTCCAGCCGGCGATGATGCGCAATACGCACTGCGCACACTGCACATCGATCAAGCCCAGCAAATGGCCACGGGCAAGGATGTGACGGTCGCAGTGATCGATTCCGAAATCGAGGCGTCCCATCCGGACCTCGCCGGGTCGGTCAAAAAAAAATTTGACGCGCTGGGTGGCGCTGGCGTGCCGCAATCGCATGGCACCGCCATGGCGGGCGCAATTGCGGCCCACGGTAAGCTCCTCGGTATCGCTCCGGGCACAACAGTGATCGCGGCACGGGCCTTCGATGACTCCCACGGCGAAGCTAAAGGCACGTCCTTTGCCATCTACAAAGGCCTGCAATGGGCGACCGACAATGGCGCGCGGGTCGTCAACATGAGCTTTGTCGGACCGTTCGATCCGGATCTCCGCCAGATGCTGGCGGCTGCCGCTGGCAAAGACATTGTGCTGATCGCGGCGGGTGGCAATGGCGGGCCGGAGTCAGGCCCGCAATATCCGGCGTCGGATGCTAATGTAATTGCGGTCGCGGCCACGGACGACAAAGACGGGTTGTTTGCTCTCGATAATCGCAATCAATACATCGCGGTCGCGGCGCCGGGCGTGGACATTCTCTCGCTGGCGCCGGATGACGCCTATCAGGTGTCGACCGGCAGTTCGATTGCGGCGGCGCATGTCAGCGGCATCGCCGCGCTGATGCTGCAAATCCGTCCCTCGCTCACGCCACGCGATATCCGCGCGATTTTGACCAACACGGCAAGGCCGGTGCTTGTCGGAGATTCGAGCTTCGCGCCACGGTTGGTGAATGCCTATTTGGCCGTGAAGTCGGCGGAAACCGCGGTGGTCGGCGGCGACGTGGGACGCCAGCAAGCCAAACGCTGACCCACAGTTTACGCCTCCTTAAAGCCGGTCATGATCAAGTCTGCCGCCGGGCCGAGCAAGGGACGGAGTCGCCAATGGTCGCCGTTGACAGCAGCTACCGGGCGCAAGCTGAGCTGCGCAAGAAACCGCGCCGCCCGCTCCACTATCGCGCGCGAGTCGTGCTCAGCAAAAAGGGACGGCCGCGTCCCTGCACGTTGGAGGATATTTCGGAAACCGGCGCGCGCATCATCCTGCAGGAGGACGAAGAACTCCCCGAGCGCTTCCTGCTGTTGTTGACGCCCCGCGGCATTGCCCGGCTTTGCCGCGAGGTATGGCGCGACGAACGGACCGTCGGTGTCGAGTTCGTCGATAGCGATCGTTGACAGCCGGCACATCGAACGGCGGCGTGGGCCGTCCGGCTGCATCCGTGCCACATTTCGAGCGCAAGGCACTTGGCAGACAGGGGAACTTCGCGCGATGTCGCGAAGGGTAGGGCCGTTGACATGAGCCGGATAACCGGTCTCCGATGCGCCGCGATACTGGGGCTGGCAGCAAGCGCGCTTGCCGGCTGCAGCACGACTGATACCCTCGATAGCATGTTGGTCGATCCGGCGCGCTACGAAGGCTACAATTGCAAGGATCTTGCGGGCCAATTGCAGAGCCTGGACAAGCGCGAAAAGGACCTGCGCAATCTGATCGATCGGGCGGACGAGAGCACCAGCGGGGTGGTGATCGGTGCGCTCACCTACCGCACCGACTACCAGACGGTGTTGGCGGATAAAAAGGTGCTGCGCCGCACGATGGCGGAAAAAAAATGCCAGCTCACGCCATCTTTAACGAGCGATCAAGTCATCCGTTGAGTCGCCGCGGGTTATATCACTCCCGTCGCCAATAAGACCGCGAGTCCGACGCCGGCTATGGCCAGTAAAACGAGAGCGGCCGCACTCGGGGCGGTCGCTCGGCCGCCGGCAAAGGAGATGGCGTAGAAAGCCTTGAGCACATTGTTCGACGAGGCGGCGATCAGGATCGCCGCGGCGAGCGCGACATTCGGTACGTTGGCGGCTCCGCCTTGGGCGAGGTTGAGGACGAACGGATCGATGTCTGAGACGCCGATAATCGCCGCCAGCGCGTAGATGCCGGAGGTGCCAAACTGCGACGTGGCGAAGCTCGAAGCGAGCGATACGGCGATGAACAGAAACGCAAAGATCGCGGCTGGCCCAAGCTCAAGCGGATTTCCCTTGGTCGAAGGCTGCATCAGCGTTTGCGGTTCAGCCTGATCCTTGCCGCCTCGACCAAAGTCCCAATACTGCAGGGCGCAGATAACGAAGGCGGCCAACGCGAGTCCGCCCAGGAATGGCGCCAGGAGCCGCGCCAGCGTCAGATTAAAGATCGCGATCACCGCGGCGATTCGCAAATACATGATGCCGGTGGCGAGCGTTATGCCGGCTCGCGCCTGGCGGCCAAGTCCGGGATCGGCCTTCGCCTGCCGCGCCAGCACGACAGTCGCCGCGGTTGACGAATAGAGGCCGCCGAGCGCCGCCATCCATAGTCCGCGCGCGGCGGCCGCCCAGTAGCGCTGAGCCAGATAGCTCACGTAAGAAAAAGTGCAGACCACGACCAGTGCGAGCCAGACCTGGCGCGGCGTGATCTTGGTGAGCGTCGTCACCGGCGTATCGGGCAGCAATGGCAGGACGATTCCGGTGAGAATCAGAAACTCGCCGGCGGTGATGATCTCCTTCAGCTCGATTCGGCGCGCCAGCGCATGCAGCTGCGTGCGGCCGGTAAGCAGCAGAACGGCGGTCACTGTGGTCGCAACCGCGACCCAATGCGGCAGGGCGAGCGCGATTGGACCCAGCACGTAGGCTTTGACGTTGAGCACCGGGACGACGAGCCCGACATTGGGCTCGCCTTCTTCATCCTTTTCGCTGACATGCTGCTGATAATAGACGTAGAGCCAGGCGCCGAGGACCAAGAGCCCGCCGGTGAATGGAATAAGGTGCGCCGGATCGAACAGGTAGAGCATGCCTCCGCCGAGCGCCAACAGCGGAAACGTGCGCACCCCGCCGGGACGCCTGGTGTTGTCACGGCTGAAAAAATCTTCGTACGCGAGGCCAAGAAAGAAGCTCAAGCCCAAGAGCAACGCGAGGCTCGCCGGCGAGGGTGCTGAGATCATCGATGCGAACCGAAAAGCCTGGGATCGAACGAGGTGCGTTCGACGCCGAACAGCGGCAAATCTAGCGGCGATTGCGAGGCAGGACAATTGTCGCAAGCCGCGCTGGGGCAACGTGTCTCCCGGGATGGGCAAAAAACGCGTGCCCGCGAATGTCCGAGGAAAAATGGCTCCGATACTGCGTCTTCAAGCAGCTGAGGGAACGGAAATGATTAGCGAAAGGACCTTGGCCGGCGCTGCAGCGCAGCCTCGGTCTCTGCTGAACCTTAAGCTTTGCGGCCGATACTAAACGACGGGCGCCCCGTGCGGGCATGAGGAGATCGCCATGGACGTTGTCGGCTCGGCCTTTTTCTTCATATTGTTCTTTATCGTCCTGTTTGCCTGCCTCGGCAGCTTTTTCACGGTCAAGACCGCGGAAGTCGCCGTTATCACCAGGTTTGGACGGTTTCTGCGCGTCGCCGACCCGGGCCTGAACTGGAAAGTGCCGTTCATCGACACAGTGGCCGGCCGGGTTAGTCTGCGGGTCAATCAGAACAATTTGACGATGGAAACGAAGACTAAGGACAACGTTTTCGTCACCATCCCGATTTCGGTGCAGAACCGCGTGCGGCCCCGAAAAAGTGTACGACGCCTTCTACAGGCTCTCCAATCCCGCGGCGCAGATCCAGTCCTATGTCGAGCAAGTGATTCTCGGCCATGTGCCCGGCATGACGCTCGACGAAGTGTTCGCCAGCCAATCCGGCATTGCCGCCGCCGTGAAGCAGGAGCTCGATGCCGACATGGCAACGTTCGGCTTCGAGATCGTCAACGTGCTGGTGACCGATATCGTGCCGGATGCGAAAGTGAAATCGGCGATGAACGACATCAACGCCGCGCAGCGCGAGCAAGTCGCAGCCAATGCGAGAGGAGAAGCCGAAAAAATCCTGGTGGTGAAAAAGGCCGAAGCCGAAGCCGAAAGCAAGGCGTTGCAGGGGCAGGGCATTGCCAATCAGCGCAAGGCCATCATCGAAGGCCTGCGCGGCTCGATCGAGCAATTCCGCAGCTCTGTCACCGATGCGACCACCGCCGAAGTCATGCAGCTCGTCATGGTCACGCAGTATTTTGATACGATCAAATCCATCGGCGAGTTGGACAAGACCAACACGCTGTTCCTGTCGCATTCGCCCGGAGCCGTCCGCGACATTTCCGATCAGATCATGCAATCGATGCTGACGGCGGAGCGGGCAAGGGCCGCCTAGCCGATATCTGATGGCTTGACGGGCGACGAACCCACCCCCGTCACCGCCGATGCGCTTTCTCGATGAAGTCACAACGGACTGGCGCTCTGTTTGTGGTATACCGTCGGATAGGGATCGATGGAACGCGCAGCCCCCAGAAAATCAGCCAAAGACGCACCGGCCGCGCGGCGGCCGTCGTCGTCCCGGATCGCGATCAAGCGGGTTTACGATCCGATCGTACCCACTGACGGCGTGCGCATTCTCGTCGACCGGCTGTGGCCGCGCGGACTATCGAAAGCGGCGCTCAAGCTCGACGCTTGGCCGAAGCAGCTGTCACCCTCGAACGAACTGCGAAAATGGTACGGACATGATCCGAAGCGTCACGCCGAATTCGTACGCCGTTATCGCGTCGAACTGGCGGCGCACAAGGACGATCTCGCGGCGCTGCGCAGCATGATCAAGGGGCGGAACGTGACGCTTCTCACCGCAACGCGTGAACTTGACTTGAGCCACGCTACCGTTCTGCGGGAACTGCTGAACAAGCGTTAGGCCAATCTTTCCCGCGCCAGCGCCGCACCTTTGCCCAAAGCCTGCAGTTTCTTCTCCGCAATATCGCGACGCATCGGTGCCATGCCACAGTTGGTCGACGGAATGATCTTGTCCTTGGCGACGTGCTTGGTGACCTCGGCGATCAGGCCGGCGACTTCTTCGGGCGTTTCGATCTGGTCGGTGGCGATGTCGATGACGCCGACCTGAACTTCCTTGCCGTCGAGCAATTGCAGGATGCTCATCGGCACGCGCGAATGGATGCATTCGATCGAGACCTGATCGATGCGGCTTCTGGCGAGCGCGGGAAAGAACTTCTCGTACTGGCGCCACTCGTCGCCGAGGCCGGCTTTCCAGGCAATATTGGCGGGAATGCCGTAGCCGTAGCAGATGTGCACGGCGCTTTTCGACGAGACGCCGTCGATGGCGCGATGCAGCGCCTCGATGCCCCAGCCAGCGGCCTGCTCCATGTAGACATTGAAGGCCGGCTCATCGAACTGAATCACATCGACGCCGTCGGCGGCGAGCCCTAGCGCCTCCTCGTTAAGGAGCTCCGCGAAAGCGAGCGCCATCTTGATCCGGTCGCCGTAGTGCGCATCCGCGATGGTATCGATGATGGTCATCGGCCCAGGCAGGGTGAATTTCAGTTTCTTGTTAGTGTGGGCGCGCGCGAGCCGCGCCTCGCGGGCATGTACGCGGTGGCGCAGCCGCAATTCGCCGGTAACGGTCGGGCACATCGCCTTGTAGCGATCGTTGCGGATTCCCATCTCGACTTTCTTGTCGAAATCGATGCCTTCGACCGCCTCCAGAAAGCCATGGACGAAATGTTGGCGCGACTGTTCGCCGTCGCTGACGATGTCGAGGCCGGCGTCCTCCTGCAACTTTATCGCGAGGAGTGTTGCGTCATCGATGGCGGTGGCGAGGTCGTCGCCCTTGAGCTGCCATTGCGGCCACAGCTTGTTTGGTTCGGCGAGCCAAGCCGGCTTCGGCAAACTGCCGGCGTTCGTGGCGGGAAACAGCGCTTGACTTCCAGTTTTGGGGGGCATGGCACGCGGCCTGCTGGCGTTCAATCAGTCTCAATCAGCCAGTGATGGCAGCGCGGGCGGCTGCCAGCGATACAGCCAGTCATAGTGGTGCAGCAGCCGCGTGCCCCCAAGCGCGCGCATTGCCGCGTTGCGCAGCATAGCCCGCGCGCCCGTCAGGTGATAGCGCGCCCCGTTGCGGGCGGCGAGCCGCTGCACCTTCCAGGCGCGGGCGCGGCGCTGGCGCCAATAGCTGCGCAATGCCGCAGCGGGATCGTCTGGCGTCTTCGCCAGACATTGCGCCGCCACGGCGGCATCCTCGATCGCCATCGCGGCGCCTTGCGCCAGATATGGGAGCATCGGGTGGGCGGCATCCCCAAGAAGCGCTATCGGTCCCGCGGCCGCACGCAAGATCGGACGTCGATCGAACAGCGCCCATTTCAGCCAAGCCTCGGGCGCGCTCAGGAGCGACAGCACTTGCGGCGTCCAATCGCGCGTCGAAAATCGCGGCAACAGATCGGTCCGTGTTGCCGGCTCGCTCCAGCCGGGCGCATTCCAGCTATCGTCGATGATGACGACGACGTTGATGACTTTGCCGCCCTTGACCGGGTAGTGCACGATGTGCGCATCGCGGCCGAGCCAGAGCTGAACGAGCGGCTCGGAGAACTGCGGCGAAACATCTCTGGCGCGCACCAACGCCCGCCAGGCGACGCGGCCAGCAAAGCGCGGCGGTCCGCCGTAGCCGAAGCGTGCCCGCGCGGTCGACCACAGGCCGTCGGCGGCGATCAGAGCAGTGCCATAGTCGTCGGCAACGCCGCCTCGGCCGTGCGACATGACGGTGATGCCGTTGGGATGCACGGCAACGTCATCGACATGCAGACCGAGCTTCACCGAAATGTCGAGCTTTTGCGCCGCCGTGCCGACAAGCGCGGCCTGCAAATCGCCGCGATGAATGACCCAGTAGGGCGCGCCATAGCGTGACGCTGCCGCCTTTCCCAGCGGCACGTGGACGATTTCGCGGCCGCTTTCGCCGTCGAGCACACGTAACCCCGCGGGCTCGATCACATGCGGCCGTAGCCGGTCTTCGAGCCCGAGATCGATCAGGGTACGAGACGCGTTGGGCGAAAGCTGAATGCCGGCGCCGGTCTCCTCAAGCCGCTCCGCTTGCTCCAGCACGACGACGCGAAACCCATGGCGCGCCAGCGCCAGTGCCGCAGTCAATCCGCCGATGCCGGCGCCTGCGACAATGACGATGCGCGACGGCGATGGGATGGCGGCTCCTTGGCGGGGTCAGGCGGCGTTGCGCCAGGCGCATTGTGCCGGCCGCGCTTCATTCGCGGCGAGCGCTGGGTCGTGCCGGTAAAGCGTCGAGCAATACGGACACACGTAATCGGCGTCGTCGCCCATGTCGCAATAGACGTGCGGATGATCGAATGGCGGTAGTGCACCCATGCACATGAATTTCTTGGCGCCGATGTCGATCACGGCGACGCCCGGGTCGTTGTGAAAATGGGGAACGATTTCGTCGGACATGCCTGGCTTGTCCCTAAGGCCTTTCGGCGCGGCGGCCGCCCCCGCTAGCTGGGCCGGCACCATAGCGGCGCGACTAGGCGATTCCTAGAGTAGACCGGGCCGATTGCCGGCTCGGAAAGCCCGCCCGCTTTGGTAAGAGAATGTGCCGTTGCGCCACGGAGGTCGAATGCCGCAATTTATCCATGACGGAGTGGAGATCGCCTTTTTCGATCAGGGCGAGGGTGAGCCAATGGTGCTGGTCCATGGCTTTGCCTCCACCAAGGAAGTCAACTGGATCGCGCCGGGCTGGGTAACAACCTTGACCGGAGCAGGGCGGCGGGTCATTGCGCTCGACAATCGCGGCCACGGCGCATCCGCCAAGCTGTATGACCCGGCGGCCTATCGCTCCGCCATCATGGCCGAGGATGTGCGCGCCCTGATCGATCATCTCGGCCTGCCACGTGCCGACGTCATGGGTTACTCGATGGGGGCGCGAATTTCAGCATTTTTGGCGCTCGCCCACCCAGAACGCGTGCGCTCGGTGGTGCTGGGCGGCCTCGGCATGGGGCTCATCGCCGGCGTGGGCGACCCCGAACGGATCGCCCGCGGCCTTGAGGCGGCGAGTATGGCTGATGTGACCGATCCGGATGCCCGGCAGTTTCGCAGCTTCGCCGAGCAAACCCGGTCCGACCTGCACGCGCTGGCGGCATGCATGCGAGGCTCGCGTCAAACGCTGAGCCGGGAGGACGTCGGCCGCATCGACGTGCCGCTGTTAGTCGCTGTCGGCAGTAAGGACACGATTGCGGGGCCGCCGGAAGAATTGGCCGCGCTCGTGCCTCATGCGCAGGCGTTGGTTATCCCGAACCGGGATCACATGCTGGCGGTCGGCGACAAGACCTACAAGGTGGGGGTCTTGGAATTCCTCAATAAACGCCCCTAGTTGGCCATAGGCTCAAATCGATCCGGCAATGGCCGAGGCCCGTGGCCCCGGCGTTTTCGCTCTTGGTTTTGCCCTCCTCAGCCCCGATCTTATGCTAGAAGGCGATCCGAGCGATTGCCATTTTCGGGGAGCAAGCCGCATGGCGCAGTATCAGGCAAAGCCGGCACTCGATACGGTCGATCCGGTCTGGGCGCGGGTGCGCCGTGAGGCCGAGGAGGCGGCGCTCCGCGAACCGGAGCTTGCCACCTTCATTTACTCGACCATCCTGCACCACGACAGTCTCGAGGCGGCGGTCGTGTACCGGCTGGCCGAGCGCTTGAACCACGGCGCAGTCTCGGCCGGTCTCATTCGCCAGGCTTACATGGATGCGCTCAGGGACGACCCTTCGATCGGCGAAGCTTTTCGCGCCGATATCATGGCAATCTGCGACCGCGATCCGGCAACGCGCCGCGTGATCGAGCCGGTCCTCTATTATAAGGGCTTCCACGCCATCGAGACGCACCGTCTGGCGCATTGGCTGTGGGGCAAGGGCCGGCGCGATTTCGCGCTTTACCTGCAAAGCCGCTCGTCGGCGGCCTTCCAAGTCGATATTCATCCGGCCGCCAAGGTCGGACGCGGCATTTTCCTCGATCACGCCACGGGGCTGGTAGTCGGCGAAACGGCGGTGATCGAGGATGAGGTGTCGCTGTTGCACGATGTGACGCTCGGCGGCACCGGCAAGGAGGCCGGCGACCGGCATCCAAAGATTCGATACGGCGTCATGATCGGCGCGGGCGCAAAAATTCTCGGTAATATCGAAGTCGGCCACTGTGCGCGCATCGCCGCCGGTTCGGTCGTCACCAAGCCGGTGCCGAATAACGTTACGGTGGCCGGCGTGCCTGCCAAGGTGATCGGCGTTGCCGGTTGCCCCGAGCCGGCCCGCAGCATGGATCAAATGTTCAGCGACGAGCCGTAAGCGAAAGCGGCGGTCGCCGCGAATCTTTGTTATGGGAATTGCTGCAAGGGGCGGCGCGGGAGTTTCGCGGTGGACGTACAGGAAGTCAGGAAACTCGACGGCTATCTGAAAAAGCTGTTCGGCAATGCCCGCATCCGCGTGGTGCCGAGGAAGCCCAGGGCTGCCGATGTCTTCATCGGCGAAGAGCGCTTGGGCGAGCTGAACGTCGACGATGAAGACGACGATCTGTCGTATAATTTCCGCATGGAGATCAACCTCGGCGAAGTGAGCGAGGTCGATCAGCTTAAGCGCCTCGATGCGTATCTGAAGAAAAAGTTCGACAATGAGCAGATCCGCGTCGTCCCCCGGGCCAAGAAGCGGGATTCACTCGAGGCCTACCTCGGCAACGAATTCATCGGCGTATTGTTTGTCGACGACGAGAAGCGACGCGGGTCATACATCCTGGAGATGCCGATCCTCGACATGGATCTGGACTGACACCGCGTCACTCCGCACTGCGGCCACGCCGTCATCGTTTTGTCGAAGCGTCATTTCCCCGCCGGGTGCAATTGTGCGATCAGGCGGTCGAAGCCTGCGGCGACGCTGCGCCAATCCTGCTCTGCCCAGGCGCGCGGAAAGCGCAGCGTTACATCGGCGGCGCCGACCAACCGCTCGTAAATGCAGGTACCGGGCATCACATCGCTCTGCAGTGAACAGCGCGCATAAAATTCGTCCGGCGCGTCGGCAACGTAGATGAGGTCTTCGCCCTCGTAAGGCGTGCCGCTGCGGAACGGCAGTATAGCAAGACCATCGCGTCCAGCTCTCGCCTGTGCCTCGACGTAATGCGGATAGATGTCGCGCAGCCGCTCGGCGGGCGGCAGCAGCGAGCCCAGCGCTGCGATGGTGACGAACAGTCGCCCCGCCGTATCGGCCATTTCG
This sequence comes from uncultured Alphaproteobacteria bacterium, assembly GCA_963729965.1. GTDB lineage: Bacteria > Pseudomonadota > Alphaproteobacteria > Rhizobiales > Xanthobacteraceae > BOG-931. The sequence continues at coordinate 1,198,998 of CAVSPX010000012.1, read as the reverse complement.
GTTTTCGCACTCGGCGCGGCCGCGCTGTTGGTCTCGGCGTCGGCGAGCGACGCGGCGTCGGTATTTCCATCGGCGTGCGGCGGCGTCAGCGAGGGCCACTCAAAGGCGAGGTCGACGCGCTCCTGCGGCCCCGGATGGCGTTGCACAGCGGCGCGGATCGTAGCTGGCGGCAATTCGAACAGCACGCCGGCAACCGTAATGGGAAGGGCTGGAGCGTCGAGCGCAACCGGCGCGCTTGGCCAGCTTGGCCACAACACGTAGGCGACGAAACAGCCTGCGGCGATCAACGGCACGACCAGGAAAGACAGCGGCAACACGGTAAAGCCGCGCGCCTTGCGCCGCAGTCTGCTGGATAAGGTCGCTACTGTCATGCCGTCGATGCTGCTTGCCTGCGAATCAACCGGCAGTATCGCACGCACTCTGGCGCAAAGAGGGCCGGCCGATGCCGGCGGTGTTAACCTTTCCTTAAGCATTTCGTGGCGCAGCGCGCGGTCCTCTGCAATGGCTTCGGGCGAGGAGGCGCCGGATATGTTCGACTTCGCATGGCCGACGATTTCGCCCGACACGATTGAGTCTTTCTTTTCGCTGGCCATCGGATTTGCCATCGCCGGCCTGTGTGCCACCGGGTACCGTTTGTTCTCCGAGCATTTCCCGAGCTTCCGGCTTCTCGAAATCGGGCCGACGGCGTCGCGCTTTGCCTCCATTCCGCTTTTGATGTTTTCGGCACCCTTCATCATCATGCGCAACACGTTGCGTGGCCGCCGTATCGAAGGCCGCCGCGCCGAGTTCGTCATGGTGGCAACCGTGATCGCCGGCTTATGGAGCCTGATGTCCGGGACGGTCGTGGTGATGGCGCTGCAGCTGCTGCTGAGCGCCTGAAAAGCAGCACACGTTCAGCGACTCTCGGCTGCCGCCGTATCCTTGGGCGGGTGCCGGCCGTCCGCTGAACGGGCAATCCTGACCTGATCACCAGAGGTGATGCCGTCCGGTGGGCTCTCAATCACCCGATCCTCAACGCTGAGCCCTGAGCCGATCTCGACTTGCTGACCCAAATCGCGGGAAATCGTCACCGGTTTGAGGTGGACGCGGTTGTCATCGGAAACGGTGGCGACGAACAAGCCGCGTCGAATGAAGATCAGCGCGCTCGACGGCACATTGATGGCGATTTCAGGATGCGGCAGTTCAAAACTGACGTTGGTAAAATCCCCCGTCATCAGTTGGCCATCGGCATTGTCGACGAGCAGCAGCATCCGCGTCGTACCGGAGGCGGCATCGACGGCTTGCGCCGATGCCTGCACGGTCGCCGGAAAGGTCTTGCCCGGATATTCGGGCACAGAGAGTTTCGCCCTGGTGCCGATTTGTATGCTCGGCACGTAGTTCTCCGGGACGCTCACGTAAACTCGCAATTTGGTCGTGTCCGAGACGACAAACAGCGGCGACCCGGCCGCGCCGGCATTGATCAGTGCGCCGATGTCGGTGCTGCGCGCGGTGACAAGCCCGTCGAACGGCGCGGTAATGCGCTTGTATTGTTCGAGCACGCGCAGCCGGTCGAGATTGGCTTGCGCCGCCTTCGCCAAGCCGTCCTTGTTGGCCGCATCAGCCGATCTCTGGTCGAGATCGGCCTTCGAGATGGCGCCCGAGTGAATCAAACTCTGGCCGCGTTGCAGCGTCGCTTGCGCCAGCGTGAGATTGGCTTGAGCACTCGCCAGCGCTGCTTTCGCCTCCATGATCTGCTGGTCAAGGTCAGGCGCATCGATGTCGGCAAGCAGTTGTCCGGCTTTCACCGGTGTGCCGATGTCAGCCTTCCAGTCCTTCAGGTAACCGCTGACGCGGGCGTAAATCTGAGCCTGGGTATAGGCCTCAAGCCGGCCGGGAAGGTCCAAGGTGGTTCGCTTGCCGCGCGTGTCCGGCAACGCCGCGGCGACCACTGGAACCGCCTGCGCCTCCGTCCAGTCGCCGAGCTTCGCGTCCGCTGCGCGGCGCGTGGTAATGCCCATGACGACGATCGTGGCGGCGACCGCGGCTGCGACGAGGCCGGCAAATGCCAGCTTGCGGCGCGACAGAACCGGCCGAGCCGGATCAGGCTGCATGTGGTTCCCCATTCCTCGCGGGATTGTCCGAGACCTGGCCCCTGCCGCCGCGGTCGTGGAAAATACTGAAGACGACTGGAACAAATATCAGCGTCGCCACTGTAGCGAATACCAGGCCGCCGACAACGGCGCGGCCAAGCGGCGCGTTCTGCTCGCCGCCTTCGCCGAGCCCAAGCGCCATCGGCGCCATGCCGATGATCATGGCGAGCGCCGTCATCAGCACCGGACGAAAGCGGACGAAGCCCGCTTCGAGTGCCGCCTCGACCGCGTTGCCGCGCTGTGCGAGCTGCTCGCGGGCGAAGCTGATCACGAGAACGCTGTTGGCGGTGGCGACGCCCATGCACATGATGGCGCCGGTCAGCGCCGGAACCGACAGCGTTGTGTGGGTGGCGAACAGCGTCCACACGATACCGGCAAGCGCCGCGGGCAGCGCGGTGACGATCACGAACGGATCGCTCCACGATTGGAAATTCACAACGATCAGGAGGTAGATCAGAACGATCGCGCCCAAGAGGCCGAAGAGCAGCCCGGTAAACGCGTTGTTCATGGTCACGACCTGGCCAAGCAGGACATCCTGGACGCCCTTCGGCATGTCCTTGGCGTTTTCGGCCATGACGCGTCGGATGTCGGAGGCGACCGCGCCAAGATCGCGATCTTGCGTGGTGCCGTAGATCTGGACCATGGGCATGATGTTGTACTGGGAAAACACCGCGGGCGTCGCCACGCGCTTGATGTCGGCGATAGCGCCGAGCGTTTGCGATGGCGCGCCGGGCGCATTGATGGAGAGATTTTGCAGCGCGTTGAGCGAATCGATCCGATATTGCGGCGTCTGCATCACGATCGCGTAGTTCACGCCGTTGGCCGGGTTAAGCCAATAGGTCGGAGCGACCTGGCTGCTGCCGGCCAGATTGACCACCATGCTGTTGGTGACGTCACGTTCGGTCAGGCCGACATATTGCGCCCGGGTGCGATCGACATCGACGTCGAAGGCGGGATAGTCGAGCGCCTGCTGGATACGCGCATCGACCAGTCCGGGAATGTGGCGCACCGCGCGCAGCAGTTTCTCCGCATAGGCGAAGTCGTTCGGCAGCGACGGCCCCCGGATCTGCAGGTCGATTGGCGCGGGCGCGCCGAAATTAAGAATCTGGCTGATGATATCGGCGGGCAGAAACGAGAATGTCACGCCCGGAAAGCGCAGCGGCAATTGCTCGCGCATCAAGCGCACGTAGTCCGCGGTCGGCCGATGGCCATCGTTCAGCTTGATCTGGATGTCGCCATCCTGGGCGCCGAACGTGCCGCTGGTGTTGTATGTCATGTTGATGCCGCTGACCGGCAATCCGATATTGTCCACCACGGTCCCGAGGTCTTCCGGCGGAATGATGCGGCGGATCGCTTTCTCGATCTCGGCGAACTGTCGCGCGGTTTCCTCGACCCGCATGCCGACATGGGTGCGGGCGTGCATCAGGATCTGCCCGGCGTCGACCGTCGGAAAGAAGTCGCGGCCGAGGAAAGGCGTGAGTGCAAACGAGCCGAAAATGAACGCGAGAAAGCCGATCACGAACACAGCGCGGTGCGCCAGCGCCATGACGAGGAGTTCGCGGTAGACCAGACGCATGCGCTCGAAGCCGCTCTCAAAACCGCGCTGCAGCCGCACCAGCGGATTGCGCGACGGCGGCAACGGGCCGTCGAGGCCGTGCATGTCGGTGTGCGGCGCATGCGGACGGAGCAGATAGTTCGCCAGTGTCGGCACCAGCGTGCGCGACAGAATGAACGAGCAGATCATCGCCGACATTACGGCTTCCGCCATCGGCACGAATAGAAAGCGCGCGACACCGGGCAGAAAGAACATGGGCACGAAGACGATGCAGATGCAGAGCAGCGAGACGAACGCTGGCGTGACGATCTGAGCCGCGCCGTCCATGATCGCGGTTTCCACCGTCTTGCCCTGCTCAAGATGATAATTGATGTTTTCGATGGTCACGGTGGCGTCGTCGACCAGAATGCCGACGGCGAGCGCCAGCCCGCCGAGCGTCATGATGTTCAGGGTCTCGCCGAGCGCCGAAAGCGTGGCGATCGAGCCAAGCACCGACAGCGGGATCGACGTTGCGATAATCAGCGTCGAACGCCAACTGCCGAGAAAAATGAGGATCATCAACGCGGTCAGTGATGCCGCGATCACGCCTTCGCGAATGACGCCATTTACGGCCGCCTTGATGAATATCGATTGATCGCCGATCTGCGCAATCTTCAGATTGGGCGGCAGGATATCCTTGATCTCGGTGAGCTTCTGCTTGATGCCGTCGATAATGGCAAGGGTCGACACCGAACCATTTTTGAGAATCTGCATCAATACCGAACGGCTGCCGTCGACGTGCACGATGTTTGTCTGGGGAGGATTGCCGTCCCGCACGTGCGCGACATCGTGAATGTAGACCATCGCGCCGTTGACGCTCTTGATCGGGAGATTACCGAGGTCGGTGATCGCGGACGGCGCATTGTTCAAATGAATGGCGTACTCGAACGAGCCGATTTTCTCGGTTCCCACCGGCGTAATCAGATTCTGCGCGGCAAGCGCATTGGCGACATCCTGGCCCGATAATCCGCGCGCCTGCATGGCCTGCGCGTCGAGGTCGATCTGCACCTCGCGCAGCTTGCCGCCATAGGGCAGGGGGATGCCGGCGCCGGGCACGGTTACGAGTGGCGTGCGCAGCGTATTCAGCCCGATATCCGCAAGCGCCTGTTCGGAAAGGCCCGACCCGGAGAGCCCGAGCTGAATGATCGGAACCGTCGAAGCGCTGTAGTTGAGAATGAGCGGGGGTGTCGTATTCGGCGGCATCTGCTTGAGCTGCGTCTGCGAGATCGCCGTGATCTGCGCGTTCGCCAGCCTGATGTCGGCGCCGGGTTGGAAGAACACCTTGATGATGCCGAGGCCGTTATAGGATGTGGCTTCGATATGTTCGATGTCATTGACCGTGGTGGTCAGCGCGCGCTGCGATTGCGAGGTGATGCGCCCGGCCATCTGCTCGGGCTCGAGACCGGTGTATTGCCAGACGATGGCGACGACCGGAATGCGAATATCCGGAAAGATATCGACGGGGGTTCGCAGCGCCGCGAGCGGTCCGATGATGACAATGACAAGGGCGAGGACGACGAACGTGTACGGCCGTCGCAATGCGATGCGCACAAGCGCGATCATGTGATAAAAACTTCCCCGCCAGCGCGGCACGCACGAGCGCACCTGAGATCGCACGTTCGTCGAACGAGCATCTCATTCTAGCAGACGATAAATCCGGCAGTCGCTGCGAACAACAAATATCGTGTTTATGCGCCGTTTATGCGGCGTATCCGCAGGAGCTGGCGTACGATGTCCTGATGAGTTTTAGTGTCGCACTATAGTTCGCCCTCGGGAACTTTCGCCGCGCTGGCGCGGCAGCCATGCAATGACGCATGCCAGAGCGGCGACGTAGACCTTTCTCGAAAAAGGTGCGGGCGGCTCTTGGGGGAGAGCCGCCCGCGCGCGAACCCGGTCTGGGGACGGGGAGGGGTGGGGACGTGACCGAGCTCGCGTAGCTCCTTTGCTCGTTGGGTTCTCAGCGCGACGATGAGGTGAGCGGCGCAGGCCGCGGTTCGCCGAGCGAGACCCAAACATTGGGATCGGATTGCGACTGCCGTTTCACGAAGCGGTAGCCGGTCTCAGACCAGAGCAGAATTTCATCGCGCTGATTGTCGAGGATGTATTCGCCTTTGTCGGTTTTGACCGTGAGCACCGCGTGACCATCGCCGTTCTGGTCGCGCACAACGGTCATCAGCAATGCCTCGCGCGGCCAGCCGGCGTCGAGCAGCATGCGGCGCTTCTCCAACGCGTAGTCCTCGCAGTCGCCGTAACCGTCGTCGGGGTAGTTCCAGCGCTCGACCGTGCCCCAATGTTCGAGATCGGTGATCGGCCGGATGTTGGCGTTGACCCAGCGGTTGACGCGCACCAGATCTTTCCATGCCTGCCCGGACAGCACGACGTCGCGCGGCATTGTCGGCTTGGTCTTGCATTCCGGATCGTATTCGACGCAGAACTGCACCCAGCCGATCGGGGCTGATGTCTTCGCGCCGACGCCGACGTAAAGAAGACGGCCCTGCGCATTGCCCGCGGCCGGAGTGCCGAGCACCGCAAGCGCGATCACGCTCGCAGCCGCACAGCGCTTGACGATCGCCTTGGCACCCGCACTCATCTTGACCCCTTCCCGTCTTGTTGGGGTCACGTTTCGCACAAAGCTTTTGCAGGGCCGCTAAGTTCATTCGTTCAATTTGAAGTAAAGGCAAGTCAAGAGTGCGGAAATACTGGAGAACCTTTGCACGAATATTAGATAAAATTCGATCTATTCGATATTGAGTAAAATTGTAAGAGTCTGTCCGGGAACATCAGGCCGGATTACAAAGTTTTCGCAGCATGAGGCGGATTGATGCGAGGCGCAAGAACGACAGCGCCTTGCGATTGAGGTTCTCCCAGTCCTTCGCGAGCCGTCGGCAACGGTTGAGCCACGCAATGGTACGTTCGACGACCCAACGGCGTGGGAGAATGACAAAACCTTTGGCGTGATCAGAGCGCTTGACGATTTCAGTTTCGAGGTGAGGCAGAATTTTCGCCAAGGCCTTTTGGAATTCCGGCCCCTGATAGCCACCGTCGGCAAACAACTTTTTCAAGAAGGGATACATCCCGAAAAGGGTTGCAAGGAGCAGGACGCCACCGTCGCGATCCTGGATATTGGCGGGATGAACGATCGCGTGGAGCAACAAACCCAGCGTATCTACGAGAATATGGCGCTTCTTGCCCTTGATCTTTTTGCCCGCATCATAGCCAGGCGGATCGATGCAGGCCCCCCTTTTTCAGCGCTCTTCACGCTTTGGCTATCGATGATGGCGGCGGTGGGACTGGCCTCTCGTTCGCCTTGCTCGCGGCACTCCACATATAGGGCGTGATGGATCCGATCGAGCGTGCCGTCGTAGCTCCACAAATCAAGATAGTCGAAAAGAGTGCTGCGTGGCGGCAGATCTTTCGGGATCGCCCGCCACTGGCACCCCGTGCTCAACACATACATGATCCCGTTCATCACTTCGCGCACGTCGACGTGCCGCTTGTTACCACCACGCTTGGCCGGTGGAATAAACGGCTCGACATGCGCCCATTCGTCGTCGGTCAGATCGCTCGGATATCGTAGCGCGCTACGGTCGTAACGCCTGCGGTTTTTCGCCGTCCACATCGGTGACCATCCTCGAATCAGGCCACCACTCTTGAATCACAAATGATTCATTGGATTCAACTTGTTCTCGGACAGACACTAAGAGTCTGTCCGGGAATATCAGGCCGGATTACAAAGTTTTCGCAGCATGAGGCGGATTGATGCGAGGCGCAAGAACGACAGCGCCTTGCGATTGAGGTTCTCCCAGTCCTTCGCGAGCCGTCGGCAACGGTTGAGCCACGCAATGGTACGTTCGACGACCCAACGGCGTGGGAGAATGACAAAACCTTTGGCGTGATCAGAGCGCTTGACGATTTCAGTTTCGAGGTGAGGCAGAATTTTCGCCAAGGCCTTTTGGAATTCCGGCCCCTGATAGCCACCGTCGGCAAACAACTTTTTCAAGAACGGATACATCCCGAAAAGGGTTGCAAGGAGCAGGACGCCACCGTCGCGATCCTGGATATTGGCGGGATGAACGATCGCGTGGAGCAACAAACCCAGCGTATCTACGAGAATATGGCGCTTCTTGCCCTTGATCTTTTTGCCCGCATCATAGCCAGGCGGATCGATGCAGGCCCCCCTTTTTCAGCGCTCTTCACGCTTTGGCTATCGATGATGGCGGCGGTGGGACTGGCCTCTCGTTCGCCTTGCTCGCGGCACTCCACATATAGGGCGTGATGGATCCGATCGAGCGTGCCGTCGTAGCTCCACAAATCAAGATAGTCGAAAAGAGTGCTGCGTGGCGGCAGATCTTTCGGGATCGCCCGCCACTGGCACCCCGTGCTCAACACATACATGATCCCGTTCATCACTTCGCGCACGTCGACGTGCCGCTTGTTACCACCACGCTTGGCCGGTGGAATAAACGGCTCGACATGCGCCCATTCGTCGTCGGTCAGATCGCTCGGATATCGTAGCGCGCTACGGTCGTAACGCCTGCGGTTTTTCGCCGTCCACATCGGTGACCATCCTCGAATCAGGCCACCACTCTTGAATCACAAATGATTCATTGGATTCAACTTGTTCTCGGACAGACACTAAGCATCTGCATGTTGGCCGGTGTTTTCAGCAGATTTTGCGCGTTATCTCCCGCGAACCCGGGGCGTCTCATCACCGATCGGTAAGCCGGCATTGGGCCTCGCCGCTGACGAGTCGCGCGGAGGAATTTCACCTCCGCGCGCTCCCAAAACCGTGCATGAACCTCTCGACTCACACGGCTCCCGATGTCCGGCCGTTTCCATGACATAGCTGCCAGTGTGCGAAGAGCGTTGGATTCGCGCGGCGAAGCCGATCAAACCAATCTCTCGCGCCTTTGGTCTTACGACGCAGCCGCTTGAATTTGCGACGCGCCCAGCGGATGACATAGAGATCGATCCTCTTTAGGGCCGGGCGCAATTTCGTCCGGTAGAAGTTGCCGTAGTAGTTGATCCAGCCTCGAATGTACGGGTTGTACGTCTCGGCCAGACTTTGCAGAGATTTGTCACTGTGATGATGAAGGGCCCAGCGGCGGATCGTCCGGCTGATGGACGCCAACGCCCTCGGACTGGCCGCCGGCATGAAGCCATGCGCGGGGATATTTCCCTGCCACATCGTCTTCCTCGCCCGAAACATAAAACCGAGAAAGTCGAACGATTGATTTGGGAAATCACCGCGCCGGTTCGCATCCTTGCAGTAGACGATCCTCGTCTTCTCGGGATGCAGCACCAACTTGCAGGCCGCAAAGCGGTCAGCAAGCACGCTCCGTAGCGCCTGCGCCTCCTCGGCGCTCTTGCAATGACAAATGGCGTCATCCGCGTAGCGCTCGAACGGGATGTGAGGATAGGTTCTCTTCATCCACATATCGAACGCATAATGCAGGAACAGATTCGCCAAGACGGGACTGACAACCCCGCCCTGAGGAGTTCCCGATGTTCGCAGCACGACGCTGCCATCTTCCAACTGAACCGGAGCCTTCAGCCAGCGCTCGACGTAGAGCAGGACCCACGAACAGTTCGTATGATGACGAACCGCCTTGAGCATCAGCTTCCAATCAATGCTGTCGAAATAGGCTTTTACGTCGAGGTCGAGCACCCAGTCATACCGCCAGCAACGCTGACGAGCTTGGCGCACAGCGTCGATCGCCGATTTGCCAGGCCTGTAGCCATAAGAGTCGATATGAAACACCGGCTCCAAACACGGCTCCAGGTAGCGACGGACAACTTCCTGGGCGACACGGTCCGCAACCGTTGCCACACCCCCAGCGAACTGCACTCTTATCCAATCGACCTTTGGGATCGGCTGAAGTCGTCCACCCGTTTCATCCGTTGCGTGGGCAGCGGTTCGTCGTCTTGAAGGTTCGCCATGTCTCGGGGGTCGAGACGTTGAGCCTGCGCCACGCCGACCTCGGCTCATTCGCGATGCCCCGTGAATGGACCGACTGGGCGTTCCCAGATGGGCAGGGCTCCGGGGGCGGCGCTCCCTCGCTTGTCGATGCCTTTGGCTTGGTCGCGCTCGCCGAACTCATCGCTTCTCTCGCCAAGGGCCATTCCGAGGTTGACCGATGAATCTGATTTTGATTTATTCGGACAGACGAGTGATTCGGTCCGATGAAAATCCAGGATCTTTCCTCCCGCATGCTTCGCAAACGTCGCCGCCGCATTGTGCGCGACTTGCCGCCGATCGAACACGTGCTGCGCGGCACATTGGTCGAAACATACAAGCGCTGCGGTCGGCCGAACTGCCACTGCGTCGACGGACCCGGACATGGACCCAAGCGATATCTGTCCGTCAGTCAGCCCGGGACGGGTGGCCGGCAGCGCAGAGATTATGTGCCAAACGACATCCACGAGCAGGTCGCCCATTTGATCGGCAATTTCCGCGCCCTGCGCGCTGCGCTCGACGAGATTTGCGCGATCAACACGGAACTCTTGCGACGACGCGAGGAGCTTGGATAAATCGCCATGGACCCGGCGCTTGTCGATTTCGACTTTGCCAAGGCGGGCGCCATCCTCGCGGACATGGTTGCGTCCTATCTTGCCGCCGGCGCCCCGCCGTTCAATCCGGAGGGGGCCGATGACGATGAGTTCGAAGATTGCCGATCAACACCTGGCGCGGCAGGCCTGCATTTACATCCGCCAGTCGACGATGGGACAGGTTCGCTTCAACCAGGAAAGCACGGAGCGCCAATACAATCTGAAGACCAAGGCCGAGTCACTCGGCTGGAAGCCGGAGCAGATCCGCATCCTCGACCGGGATCTCGGCCAATCCGGGAGCGCGACGACCAATCGGGAAGACTTCAAGGCCTTGGTCGGCGAAGTGGCTATGGGACGGGTTGGCGCAATCTTTTCCTTGGAAGCGTCGCGGCTAGCGCGATCGAACCAGGACTGGCATCGCCTCCTGGAGCTCTGCGCCATCACCAGCACGCTCGTGATCGACGAGGACGGTTGCTACAATCCGGCCGAGTTCAACGATGGGCTTGTATTGGGGATGAAGGGTACGTTCGCCCAAGCGGAATTGCATATTATCCGCGCCCGCCTCCATGGAGGCAAACTCAACAAGGCCTCCAAGGGCGAATTGCGTTTTCCCCTGCCGGTCGGATTTGTCTTTGAGGGCGACAAGATCGCGATCGATCCGGATCGGGAGGTCCAGGGCGCAGTCCGCACGGTCTTTGACCTGTTTGCGCGAGAGAACACAGCTTTCGGCGTCGTGCGACGCTACAATGAACTCGATCTACGCTTCCCGCGTCGCGCGTATGGCGGCGCGTGGGACGGCAAACTTCTGTGGGGCAGACTGACCCATTCGCGGGTCCTCGGCATCCTTGCCAATCCGTCCTACGCCGGCGCCTATGTGTTCGGACGACACCAATCGTCCAAAGAGGTGGGATCGTCCGGCGAGATCCGGACACGATCGCGTTTGATGCCGCAGGATGCTTGGCGTGTTGTGATCCCCGATCACCACGAAGGCTATATCTCCGCGGATCAGTTCATCGCCAACCGGCAGCGTCTGAGCACGAATCGGACGAACGCCGAAGGGCTTTCCGGTCCCGCCCGAGAGGGCCTCTGCCTCTTGCAGGGCTTGCTCCTCTGCGGGGTTTGCGGACGCCGTCTCGGGATTCGCTACACCGGGAACGGAGGCATCTACCCGCTCTATCAATGTGTTTGGAAACATCGGGAGGCCTTGGCGTCCCGTGCTTGTTTGACGGCGCCTTCGACATCCCTCGATCAGGCCATCAGCGAACGGTTGGTCAGCGCCATCACGCCGGTGACGATCGAACTCGCGCTCGCGGCGCTGACCAATCTGGAAGAACGGGATCGCGGCATCGGCGCCCAATGGCGGATGCGGATCGAGCGCGCGCGCTATGACGCCGAACTCGCCGAACGGCGTTACGAGGCGGTCGATCCCTGCAACCGACTGATCGCAGCGACACTCGAAGCGCGTTGGAACGACGCCATGCAACGCTTGCACGATCTCGAAGCCGAATTGGCCGCCTTCGAACGCAAGACCATGCGGGCGGTCACCGCCGAACAGAAGCAGCAGATTCTCCGGTTGGCGAAGGACTTCCCTCGCCTGTGGGCGGCCACGACCACGACCCCCCGAGATCGCAAGCGCATCCTGCGCCTATTGGTGCGCGACATCACCGTAGTGAAGGGACCAGAGGCGAAGACCCTCAGGCTGCACATTCGGTGGCAAGGCGGCGAAACTGAAACACTGTGCCTCCAACTCCCGCAGAACAGGGCGGAGGCGATCCGCTATTCCATGGCATTCGTGAACCGGATCAGAGAATTAGCGGCCGATCATCGTGACGATGACATCGTCGCCGCGCTGCGCACCGAAGGTCAGAAAAGCACGACAACCGGTAAGCCGATTACATTGGGCACGATCAAATGGCTGAGGTACAAATATCGCATTCCAGCTCCGCCACCTCCCAAGGGGACGCTGAACGTTCGCCAGGTTCGAGAAAGATATGGCGTCAGCCTTTGGGTCGTCCATTACTGGATCGAACGCGGTATCGTTCCGGCGGTTCAGCGCAAGCGGAATGCGCCCTATGCGATCACGATCAACAACGAGTTGGATCGGCGCCTTCGAGAATGGACCGTCAACTCAGCCCATCTTCGTCTACCATCCCCAATGCAAACTGTATGAGGTGCATTATGCCCGCCGTATCGCAATGCCCAACGGGCGCGTTCCGCCATCTCCCTTCGGAATATCCACCCGTCGCACCGGCGGAGGAAAATAGCTCCCTGACGACAGCCGGTTCCAGAGCTTGTAGAGGTTGTTTGATAGATCAGCCTCAAAGTCCGCAATCGTCTGTCCGTCTACTCCGGCCGCTCCCTGGTTGGCCTTCACCTTCTTGAAGGCTTCCCAGACTTCCCGTTTGGGGATGTCGAACGGCTTTGCTTTGTCCACAGGCTCCTCCTGTCACCAGTTGGCCCGCAGCTTCGGCTGAACAACGCGGCCCCTTCGGTCCGGCTCCATTACAGAGCCTTCATCCCTACTACGAGCCACTCCGTCCCTGTGCGCCGCATCGGTACTCTGATCCTCGCGGTTTTAGCCGCTTGTGACTTCTCCCTTTGCATCGGAGCACAGGTTCTCACGTTCCGTACAAAAGCCTGGTTGAGCTTCGCGCCGTCTACATGCCGGATGCCACTCGGACAGACTTCAGGCTTCCCCCGAGTTGATCTCGGAGGCAGGGTCAGCCCCCAATTCTGACATCGTCTAATCAGCTTTCGACACTTCATCGACGGTTCGCTTGCGCTCGCCTCTCTCAACCTTGCCTGCCAGGATCATGTCCTGGCGTTTCCGCAACGCTCACCACCATTGCTTTTGACAACAGCAGCTTGCGGTGGCTTGAGATCAGCACCTGACTGCCGACCTCGAAGGGCCTTCCTTCATCTCTCGTACAGTTGTGCACCGCCGTGTGGACCGGCGATGCTCGTGACACACGACCCTGAGCAAACATCGACGGCGGAATTATCCGGGTCGCATTTACCTGCCGGTGACCTTCGCGTGGCCCTGCATGAGACGCATGCAAATAAGGGCCGCCAACCGCCCCTTATCCATTACGATCCCGTTAGCTCGCCGGCGAGGAGGAAGCGGCAGGATTTGCCGGCCCAACGCCGCGGCGGCCGCTTACCCAATGGCTCAGGCGGTCCAGATAAAGGTAAATAATGGGCGTTGTGTAAAGCGTCAGCGATTGGGATACCAACAGGCCGCCGACGATGGCGATGCCGAGCGGCCGCCGCAAATCCGAGCCGGCGCCCTGGCCGAGCGCCAGCGGCAGTCCCGCAACAAGCGCGCACATCGTCGTCATCATGATCGGACGAAACCGCAGCAGGCAGGCTTGATGGATGGCCTCAAGCGGGCTCTTGCCCTCGTTGTGCTCGGCCTCAAGCGCAAAGTCTATCATCACGATGGCATTCTTCTTGACGATGCCGATCAACAGAATGATGCCGATAAAGGCGATGAGCGTCAGGTCGTAGCCGAACAACATCAGCATCAGCAACGCTCCAACTCCGGCCGACGGCAGCGACGATAGAATGGTGATAGGGTGAATGAAACTTTCGTAGAGCATGCCGAGGATGACATAGATCACGATGATGGCCGCCAGCAGCAACAGCGGGGTCGATGTGAGCGATGCTTGGAAGGCCTGCGCGGTACCCTGGAATGAGCCTAGCAACGAGGCGGGCGCATGCAGTTGCGCCTCGATCGCGGTTATTGCATCGACCGCCTGGCTCAGCGCCACGCCTGGCGCCAGATTGAAGGACAGCGTGACGGCCGGAAACACGCCCTGGTGATTGACCGTGAGCGGCTGCACCTGGTTGACGAAATCCGTCACCGCCGAAAGCGGGATCTGCACGCCGTTTGCGCCAGGTACATAGACCCGCGACAGGGCCGTGGGTCCAATCTGGAATTTTGGCTGCACTTCCAAAATGACTTTTGCCTGGCGCGTGGGCTCATAAATTGTCGCCACCTGCTGTTGCCCGAACGCGGAGTACAACGCCGCGTCCACAGCGGATACCGTGACGCCATAAGTCGATGCAGCGTCGCGATCGACCTCGGCGACGATTTCCGGCGATGCGATCTGCTGGTCGGACGCCACATCCGTCAGAATCTTCATCAGGCGCATCTTCGCTAAGAGGATTGGCGCCCAATGGTTGAGCTCGTCGGCGTTTGTGTCGGTGAGCGTGTATTGATACTGCGCCTGCGTCAAACGTCCGCCGACGGTGATGTCTTGAGGCACTTGCATGAAGAATTTGGCGCCGATCACTTTTGCAATCGGCGACCGCAGTTCCTGCATCACTTGCTCGATGCCCTGCCGGCGGCCGAGTGGCTTGAGCTGGACGAAGAACCGCGCCGTGTTCTCGCTCGGATTGAAGCCGGTGGCGCCGCCGAAGCTGACCAGTCCGGCGACCGCCGGGTTCTTCAGGATGATCTTGGAGATCTGCTCCTGCGCCTTCGCGATTGCCGCAAACGAGGTGTCCTGTCTGGTTTCCAGTTCACCGAACAGGAATCCGGTGTCCTCCTGCGGGATGAATCCTTTGGGGATGACGTAATAGAGATACCCGGTCAGGGCGACCAGGACGATGATTGAAAGCAGGGTCAGAAATTGGTGGCGGAACACCCAGATCAGGCCGCGGTCGTAACCTGCGAGCATCCAATCGAATAATCGCTCGAACGCGCGGCTGATGCGACCCGGCGGGCTGTCTCGTTCGCGGGCAAGGAACAGCGAACACATCATCGGGGTGAGCGTGAGCGCGATGAAGGCCGACGAGACCACGGCGATCGTCACGGTTACGGCGAATTCGTGGAACAGACGGCCGATGATGCCGGACATCATCAGCAGCGGGATAAACACCGCGATAAGCGAAAACGTGATGGAAACGATGGTGAACCCGATCTGTCCGGCGCCCTTCAGCGCCGCATCGAAGGCGGGCTCGCCGGCCTCGATGTAGCGCACGATGTTTTCGATCATGACGATCGCGTCGTCGACGACGAAGCCGATGGAGATGCTCAACGCCATGAGCGATAGATTGTCGAGGCTGTAGCCGAACAAATACATAGCGCCGAACGTGGTGACGATGGCGAGCGGTACGGTCACGCTCGGGGTAATTGTCGCCCACGGCTTGCGCAGGAACGCGAAAATGACCAGCACGACCAGAACGGCCGTAATCAAGAGGGTCAATTCCACGTCGCTTACCGAAGCCCGGATCTCCTGTGAGCGGTCGCTCAGCAAATCGACGTGCACGGACGGTGGGATCGATGTTTCGAGCTGCGGCATCTTCGCCTTGATCTGATCGACGACCTGAACCGTGTTGGCGTCGGCGGTGCGGAAGATCAGCAGGAGTTCGGCGGGCTTGCCGTCGAACCAGGCGCCGGAGCGGGGATTGACCGATGAATTGATGACATTGCCGACGTCACTCAGCGTCACTGGCGCGCCGTCCTGGTAGGCGATGACAACCTTGCGGAATTGACTGGCGTCGTACAGCTGATCGTTGGTGTTCAGCGAGAATTGCTGCTGCGGACCTTCCAGGTTACCCTTGGCGGAATTGAGCGTTGCATTGGACAGCGCGGTCTGGACCTGGGCCATGCTCAGGCCGCGCGATGCCAACGCGCCCGGGTTTATCTGCACGGTGACGGCCGGCTGCTGCTCGCCGGCGATTACCACATAGCCGACACCCGGAATGGTCGACAGCGATTCGGCGAGCACGGTGTTGGCGTATGTGTCCAGCTGATATTCCGGCATCGCGTCTGAATGGATCGCATAAATGAGGATCGGGCGATTGGCCGGATTCGTTTCGCGGTAGGTCGGGGGCGTCGGCATGGCTTTCGGCAACAGCCCGCTCGCGGCGTTGATTTCCTGCTGTACTTGGCCGGCGGCGGCATTGATGTCGACGCTGAGGTCGAACTGCAGTGTGATGGATGTGGTGCCGAGCCCGCTGCTCGAGGTCATCTGCGCCAGGCCCGGAATCTGCGTGAATTCGTCTTCGAGCGGCGTCGCCACCGTCTCCGCCATGATGGTGGGACTGGCACCCGGCAACTGCGCGCCGACCACGATGGTGGGAAACTCGACATTGGGCAGGGCGGCAACCGGCATCAACTCGTAGCCGACCAGACCGAACAGAAATGTCGCGGCCATGAGCAGCGCCGTGGCGATCGGGCGGCGAATGAAGATTTCCGAGACGTTCATGGCTACGGATCGGGTGTTGCCGGTAGGGGGTTGGCGGCTGTCTGCCTGGCCTGCTCCGGCGCTGCGGTTTGTTGGATGGCGACCTGGGTGCCGTTATCGAGCCGGTATTGTCCGGTCGAAACCACCTTTTGGCCGGCTGAAATACCTTTGCTGATAACCGAAACGCCGCCGCGGCGTGCGGCCTGCTGGACCTCGACGCGATTGACCTTGTTGCCGGCGCCGATGGCGTAAACATAGTCGCCGTTCAGACCCACCATTACGGCGGAGGCCGGCACGGTCACCACATTGTGGCGCATCGCGACGGTCAGGCCCACCGAGACATATTCGCCGGGCCAGAGCAGATTCTGAGGATTGGCGAATGTCGCTTGCAGCGTGACCGTTCCGGTCGCGGAGCTGACTTGATTGTTGATGACGGAAAGCTTGCCCTTTTCGATGAGCTCCCCGGGTTGGGAATAGGCATCCACCTCAAGCGGTGCTTTCGCCTGGTTCTGGACAATTTGATTGAGCGCGGTCTGCGGCACGCTGAAGCTCACGTAGATGGGCTGCAGTTGCGTGATCGACACCAGCGTGCCCGTCGATACTGCGGAGCTGGAAGCCGCCGACGCCGAGTTGTTCGATGTCGAGCCGGTGCCACTGCCTTGGCCGCCGGCCGGTCCTACCAGGTTGCCGAGGTCGACTTGCAAGACGCCGGCGCGGCCGGAGATCGGCGCGGTGATGTGGCAATAGGCCAGGTTGAGCTGCGCGGTTTCAACGTTGGCCTGATCGAGTTGAACCGTACCGTCGTCCTGTTGGACCACAAAGACCTGGTCCTGCGCCGTCTGGCTGGCGATCGACTTCTGCTGCTGGAGAGTCTGGTAGCGCTTAAGATCCATCTTCGCTTCAGCGAGCACGCCTTCGTCGTGCGCGAGTTGCGCTTTGGCCTGATCAAGCGCCGCCTGGTAGGGGCGAGGATCGATCAGGAACAGCTCTTGGCCCTGTTTGACGTCCTGGCCGGGCGTGAACTCGATCTTCTCGATGGTCCCGGTGACGCGGGGCTGTACTGAAACGCTGTCGATCGACTGCACATTGCCGATGGCGTTGACGATCACCGGTACGTCTTTGCGTGTCGCGACCGCAGCGGTCACTGGCACGGCGGGCGGTGACAAATGCGCGCCGTTCGACCGCAACGAAGTCCGGTCACTTAATTCGCGCACGCCGACCCCGACGATGATGATGACTGCGAGGCCGGCAACGATCGCTATGCTGCGGCGCGACCGAAGCCGCTTTGAAGACGGCATGAAAAACCAAGCCAAATAATATTCCGAGCCAGCCTGGAATGCAGATTGAACCGCAAGGTCTCCGCAAAAGTTCCAGGCGCCGTGCACATTGCCGCACGCAACGCCGGTCTAGTCCAATGAAGAATATTTAATGCTGCGAAGCGGCGGACGCGGGACCTGGTTCCGCGTTCAGAACCGCGGCTGTCCCAGTGGATTTTGCCAGGCTCCAGGGATGCATGTTCGAGCGGCCGATTGGGCTGCTGCGAAATGCCACGTCCGTATCAAAACGAGCAGGGGACTACATGCACTCGTTGGCGCGCTAGCCGCCACACACATTCTCTTCGAGGAAATCGAGATGCTGGAGTCGCGTAAACTCGACGGCGAAGCCGTCTTCGAGATGGCGGACGACGCGCCCTTGCACCTTACCGAGCGTAACCAGCGCGCCGACGGGCGGCCGCTGATCGGTCGCAATACCGGCGCCAGACTGCGACACGTCGATGATGCGGCAGCTGACGTTGAGGCCGTTGGGCATGATGAGCCGGCCGATCGGGTTGCGCGGGGTGATACGGCCGTGGCGGCGATCTTCGGGCAGACCGAGGATTTGCCGGTTGGCGAGCCAAGTGAGCTGAGCGGCGAGCTTGTCGCGCTTGCGGGCCGTCGCCGAAATCGTCATGGCGAAGCCGTTCTGAAAAACCCGCGCGATGTGTCCCTCGAGCCGGCCGAGATGGTCGACATAGGCAATGATGCGTTCGCCCGCCTCACCGCTAACAGGAGCAATGACGGCCATACCGCCCGGCGACATATTGACGACCTGACAGGGAAATTCCCGCCGGTCTGCCAGCATGTATCGGCCTAGCAGGTTGACTTTAACGCGCTGGAAGCGGCGGCGCTCCGCGCTCAGCGTCCGCAAACTTGGAAGTCGTTCGGCGAGTGCCATGTGATTGATGTGCCCGCGACGTTGATCGCAAGCCTATGCACGCCGCGTTAACGTCTCGTTAGCCGCCAGGCACACGCCGTGACGGCAGATCAGCCGGGCAGTGGGGTTTACGAGCGCCCGCCGTCGTAAACGACGAAGCCGCGGCGGCTGCGCGGTGTCAGGAAGCGCGGCAGCAACCGTTTTTCCACGGCCGCGCCGATGTGCCGGCGGCTGCCGAGCATCAACGGACCGATTGGGCTCAGCCCGATCCATGGCGGAATTGTCAGCGGCGCCAGAACGCCGATCGTACGGGCGAGGCTTGGGCGGGTGGCAGAAAGCGGCAGCAACAGAAGCTCGAGCTCCATTGCTTCGCCGCGCGCATTGGACGCAGTGACACCGGCGACGGTGCCGACCCATTCGTCGGCCAGGATGCTGAACAGCTCCCGTATCGCCTGCCGGCTGGCTTCGTCCCACAACGAGAGAAACGCTTCGCCTTTGAGTTCGCGGCAGAACAAGGCGCAGACTCGCGTGCCGGCCAGGCGGAAGGGGTAGCCTGCGGTGTGGTCGAGCGTCAGGATGAAGGCCTCGCTCAGAATTTGCCGAATAGCACCGGGTTCGATTTCGGACCGTTCCGGCGCGGGACGCTTGCCCCGCAGTTCCTCCCAATATGCGTACAACCGACGACTTGCTGGGTGTTTCATGAAACTGCAGCTCCCACACGCCCAGCTGAATCCAACCTGTCCCGCTTCGGGACATGCCAACGGCCGTTCGGCTCGGTTGCACGCTGTACGAGCAGGCCGCGTGCCGGATGCCGGGCCGCGGCAAGGACGGTGCTGCGGAGCGCGAATTAGCGTTAACCGGATGTTGACGTTGGCTCCCGGCGCCGGTGCCTCTAGGCTCCCGGCACGTCATGCGGCTGCATGCAGCGGCCGCCGACCTCCGTATAATGGGAGGCGAGGGGATTGCGGCCGACGTCTGCGATCCGAGAGATCGCGGAAGCGCGGGCGCCTAACCCCCGCACAGGGTGCAAAAGGGAGGGGCTCACCCTCCCTTTTGTTTTTCTCGCGGAAATGGTCTTCGGCGCGAATCAATGTCGCGCCCGCTTGTCGCCTCGATTCAGGTGCCTATCTGCGCTGCTCGCAGGACTCAATCGGTGTCGCAACCCACAGAACACAAGTCGTCAGAGCCGATATTCAACATTCCGGGGATCGTGCTCGCGACAATAGGCGTCCTGGTGGGCGTGCATCTGTTCCGGATGTTCGCCTTGAGCAACGCCGAAGATGAGCGCTTTGTCCTCACGTTTGCGTTCATTCCGGCGCGCTACAGCACCGATCCCAGTGTGAGCGGTCCGTTTCCGGGCGGCTTCGGCGCCGATCTGTGGACCTTCTTTACGTACGCCTTCCTGCACGCGGACACTCTGCACATCGGGCTCAATCTTGCCTGGCTCATCCCTTTCGGCACGGCGCTCGCCCGCCGATTCGGTGCGTGGCGCTACGTGCTGTTCATGCTGGTGACGGCGGCTGCGGGCGCTTTGGCGCAGCTTGTCAGCTCACCGGGGTCGCCGGCGCCAATGATCGGCGCCTCGGCGGCGGTATCCGGAGCCATGGCGGCAGCGATGCGATTCATTTTTCAACAGCACGGTCCGCTTGAGACTTGGCGAGATGGCGCCGCCGATGGCGAAGCCTATCGGATTCCCGCCGCGCCGCTGATCGACGTGCTGCGCGATGTGCGTTTTTTGTTATTCCTCGGTGTGTGGATGGGACTCAACGCATTGTTCGGGCTCGGTGCAGTGTCCTTCGGTGTCGAGCCCGGACAACAAATTGCGTGGCAGGCCCATATCGGCGGGTTCTTTGCTGGATTGCTGTTGTTCACGGCGTTCGATCCGGTCGCTCATCGCGGGGAAAAAGTGGATGCCGAGCCGCCGGCTGAGATGACCTAGCGGTAGCACCTATCTTGCAAACGCCGCATTCGGGGCGATAATTGTTCAAGAGTAGGCGTTGATCTGGGTAGCTGCCCTCCGCCAGGCTCGTTGCTGCGTTGCAATACTTATGCAGCCCCGCCGGATGGAACTCGGCGCCGACCCAAACCTTAACGACGAGCCTTTCACCGCCGGCGGCCGTATGCCCAAGGAACAAACGGTGAAAAAAAGGGAGGCGACCATGACTGTCAGGACCATTTTGGGAGAGAAAGGCCGCGAAGTCGTTACGATCGAGCCAAGCGCCAGTCTGGCCGACGCGGCAAAGCTTCTTGCTCAAAGGCGCATCGGCGCCGTGCTGATCCTCGGCGCGGACCGGCGGCTGGTGGGTGTCATCTCCGAGCGTGACATCGTGCAGGCGCTGGCGACACGCGGCGCCACTGCGCTCGATGAACCGGTCAGTCAGACGATGACCCGCAAGGTCGAGACCTGCAACGAGAGTGAGACGATCGGCAGCATCATGGAGCGCATGACCAAGGGCAAATTCCGCCACGTGCCGGTCGTCGAGCAAGGCCGCTTGGTCGGGATCATCTCGATCGGCGACGTGGTCAAGCAACGGCTGCAGGACATGGAGCACGAATCCGCGGCGATGCGCGACTATATCCTGACCGCATAGCTCACGGCTCCGCAGAAGCTGCCGGTTGGCGCCAAATTTACCAGCGCGGCCACTGCCGCGCCGGTCCGGCGGATTTCGCCGCCGCGATGATTGCGTTATGCTGCCTCCTGCGCGCGCAGCAGAGGAGGCGGATGTGCGGGGTTTGCGTATTTTTGTGTCTGCATTGGTAATCGGTCTGTCGGCCGTGAACGCCTCCGCCGCCACAGCCAGCAAATCGATGCGCCTGGCACAGAGTTCGACCACAACCAATTGCATGATGAGCTGCAATTCTCAGGCGGCGAGTTGCCAAGCCTCCTGCGTGGTGCCTTCGGCCTCCTCGTCGTCAAGCGGGACGTCATCCGGCACCACCAATGCCATAGCCAGTGGCTCCTGCCTCAGTAACTGTTCAAGTCAGCAGTTAGCCTGTCAGTCGACCTGCGCGCGCATCTCGCCATCGCAGTAAGCGTGCATCGATCCGTGCCGATCAGCGCAGCGCCGCGATCATCTCAGTGATCGAGTCCAGTGCTTTCTCAGCAGCCGAGCGGCCGACCTCGATCGCTTCGTCGGCGCGATGGAAGTCGACCCAACCGATATGGCCGATGCGCGGGGTGATGTGCACGTCGGGAGGGTCGCCGGCCAGCCGCATGCGGGTGAGACGATCCTGCATGATGTTAAACGACTCGATCATCACGGTCGAAAAGCTCGGCCGCGTCGCGCTTGCGAGCATTTTACGCCTGAGGGCTCGCTCGGCGCCGAACATCGTGCGCAGGCGGCCGAGGCCATTGACCGTTTTGCCGGCCGCCTCGCTAGGTTCGCCATCTTCGGGATCGGCGCCGTGGCTGGCGATGGTGGCGCCGCGGCCGAAACGGTCCGCATCGAGATTGACTGCGATCACCATGCGCGCGCCGAAGGCGCGGGCGGTCGACACAGCAACGGGGTTGACCAGTGCTCCGTCGACCAGCCAGCGCCCGCCGACCTGGACCGGCGGAAAAACACCGGGCAACGCGTAGGAGGCGCGCAACGCCAGCGCTAGCGAGCCGCGCGTGAGCCAGATTTCGTGCCCTGTGCCAACCTCGGTCGCAATGGCAGCGAACCGCGTCGGCAGATGCTCGATCAACGTACTGCCGATGGAGTCATGCAGATGACTCGCCAGGCGTCCTCCGCTAATCAGTCCTGAGCCGCCGAACCGCACATCGAGATAGCCGAGAATGCGCCGCCTGGTCAGCGAGCGCGCCCAGCTTTCCAGTTCTTCGAGGTGATTGGAGGCATAGCAGCCGCCGACCAAGGCGCCGATAGACGTTCCGACAACAATGTCGGGCACGATGCCTTGCGCGATCAGCACCTGCAGCACGCCAATATGGGCGAAGCCGCGCGCCGCGCCGCTGCCGAGCACCAATCCGATCGAGGGATGTCCGCCTTGGCGGTCAACGGGTGCTGTCGCGAGGTCTACCGTACTCACCTGTCTCTCTTGGATACGATTGCATAACGCGACGCGGCCGAAATGGCTCCTTCCGCCCACGCATCTGGAATGATCGGCCCCCCACTGGGCGCCAACAAGCGGCAAGCCATAGTATGGTGAAAGCGGCTGCCGCCGAGGTACCAACGATTTGTCAAAACAGCCGTTTTTGGAAATATCGACGCCTGGTCCGGCGGGTCGAGCTTATGCCTGAGGATGGTGCGTGCGATGCGGCCTCGGCTTGAAATTGCCGCGATTGATATCGAGAAAAGCCGCATGTCGGGACGGGGGTTGCGATTTGGCTTAGGACTGGTCTTGCGCTGCGCTATCGTTGCAGCCGCGCTGAGCGTTTTGCTTGCGCCCTGCCACGCCAACGCGCAGGCGCCGAGCCTGTTGGCGCCGCAATCGACCGCGCCGGCTCAGCTTACGACCGGGCCGGGTTCGCCCGGCACCAGCATTGAGTTTCCGGCGCCATCGGTGAATTCGCCGCTGCCGTTTGCCCAGTCCAATCCGGTGGTGCCGGCCGGACGGGTAGCGCTGATGGTGGCCGCTCGTTACGGGCCGAATGCACCGCTGATCGGCGGGGGCCTAATCTGGCGTGTCTATGCCGCCAACCCGGATACCAACGGCATGTTCCATCTGGTGAAAGAGGATCGGACGGCGTCCGCGACCTTCGTGCTGCCGCCCGGCGACTATGTGGTGGATGCAAGTTTTGGGCTCGCCAGCGCGGCCAAGGCGGTGCGGCTGCGAAACGATACGGTGCGCGACGTGCTCGACATCCCGGCCGGCGGCGTGCGTCTGCAGGGACGCGTCAATGACGTGCGCATTCCCCCGAGCCAGATCAGTTTCGACATTTATCCCGGAAGCCAGTTCGACACGGCGCAACGCCGGCCGATCGCGCAGAACGTGGTGACCGGCGATGTCGTGTTTTTGCCCGAAGGCACCTATTACATTGTCTCGACCTACGGCGACGTCAACTCGGTGGTGCGGTCCGACGTCCGGGTGCAGCCTGGCAAGCTTACCGACGTCGTGGTGACGCATCGGGCTGCGGTCATCACGCTCAAGCTTGTCAACCAGTACGGCGGTGAGGCGCTGGCCAACACGCAGTGGACCGTGTCGACGCCCGACGGCGACGTGATCAAGGAATCGATCGGCGCGTTTCCACGCCTCGTGCTTGCCGAGGGCGACTATCATCTGATCGCGCGCAACGAAGGCTACACTTACGCGCGCGATTTCAAGGTCATTAACGGCGTTGACGGCGAAATTGAATTGTCGGCGCAGTAGGCCGCGTGTCCGCTGCTCCGCTATCTTGCAATTTCAATTCAAGTTTGATCGCGCGGATGTGCGCAGCTCCGCAGCGCAATTTGAATCTGCACACGTCGCTGTGATCTTCGTCACTCTCATCGCGGATGCTGCCTGCGATAGTAGCCGTCGCTCGTGCTGTCCGATCACGTTCGATCGCAGCATGTCCAATCCTGAGCGATTGCGCTTGTGCGCAATCGGCAACCAATGGAGACGGAAGATGGCAATCGTCAATCTCGACAATAACACCAAGATCACGACGTTCACTCCGCCTGCAGGATTCGATCCGCTGACCGCCTCGCCGGAAGCTGCCGCGCAGGCGGGCTTCCCCCAACGGCCGACCGATCCGGTCCTGTTACAGCGCTATCAACGCTTCTTTGCGCGGACGAAAGGCAAATTCCAATACATTCAGCCGACATTCAGAGTGGACCCGACGAAATCGACGCACACCAACAAAGGCGCGTCGGGCGCTGGCACCGAGACGTACGACAACTGGTCGGGCGGCGTGGTGTATGCCCCAAAAGGACAGTCGTTCAAATGGGTCCAGGGCGATTGGACGGTGCCGAACGTGTATCCGCCGAGCCAGAACAAATGGTATTACTGCGCCAATTGGATTGGCATCGACGGCGACGGCTCGGGCGACGTGTGCCAGGCCGGCATGATCTGCTCGGTCTATCAAAGCGGCAGTTCGATCACGCGGTCCATCTATCCCTGGCACGAGTGGTATCCGTCGAGTTGGGTTGAAATTACCAACTTGACCATCAATCCCGGCGATCTGGTCACGATGCTGATCTGCACGGCTCAAGGGGCGGGATCGACCAGTGCAACGGTCTATTTCGGCAATCAGACCAGCGGCATCTCGACGTCCTATACGATTACCGCGCCGGGAAGCACCAAGCTGGCCGGCAACAGCGCCGAATGGATCGTCGAAACGCCGGTGGTCAACGGTGCGCTGACGCAGATGCCGGACTACGGCGAAGTGTTCTTCTCGACCTGCGATGCTGGATTGACGAACGGCACCACGGTCAGCGGCGGAACCGGCAACAATATCAACCTCGTGCAAAGCGGTACGACAGTCTCGACCGGGACTCTGATCACGCCGAACGTCATTCAGTGCCAGTACGCGGCCTGAAGCAGCGCAGTTGAGCAGGCAGGTTTTGGAGCGGAGGCGAGGGGCGGCAAAAGCCCGTCGCCTTCGCGCTCACGCCGCTTTCTGCATGCGCCGCATGTCCGGCGGCACGGCTTCCTGCGCCAAGGTCGCAAGCGCCGTATCGAGCGGCATCGCCTGCTGCTTCTCGCTGCCGAGGCGGCGGATCGACACCGTCCGCTCCGCGGCTTCCTTCTTACCGACAACGAGCAGCACCGGGACCTTCGCCAACGAATGTTCGCGGACCTTGTAGTTGATCTTTTCGTTGCGCAGATCGCCCTCGACACGCAGCCCTAGGCGCTGTGCTGCCGCAATCGCCTCGCGCGCATAGTCGTCGGCGTCGGAGGTGATGGTGGCGACCACCGCCTGCAGCGGCGACAGCCACAGCGGCAGATGGCCGGCATAGTGCTCGATCATGATGCCGGTGAAGCGCTCCAGCGAACCGAACATGGCGCGATGCAGCATCACCGGCGTCACTTTTTCGGAATGCTCATCGATGTAGAACGCGCCGAGCCGGCCCGGCATGTTGAGATCGACCTGAATGGTGCCGCATTGCCAATCGCGGCCAATGGCGTCGCGCAACACGTATTCGAGCTTGGGGCCGTAGAACGCGCCTTCGCCCTTGTTCAAAGTCCACGGCCGGCCTGACGCGTCGAGCGCTTTTTTTAGCGCCGCTTCCGCCTTCTCCCACACCGCATCGTCGCCGATGCGCTTGTCCGGCCGGTCGGAGAACTTGATGCGCACGTCGTCGAAGCCGAAATCGGCGTAGATCGACAGGATCAGATCGTTGACCTTCAATACTTCCTCGGCGATCTGCTCATCGGTGATGAAGATGTGGGCGTCGTCCTGGGTGAAGGCGCGAACCCGCATCAGCCCGTGCAGCGCGCCGGACGGCTCGAAGCGGTGCACCTTGCCGAATTCCGCAATCTTGTAAGGCAGATCCCGGTAGGACTTGAGACCGTTCTTGAAGATCTGGACGTGGCCCGGACAATTCATCGGCTTGAGTACGAAGGTGCGGTCGTCCTCCTCGCGCGGCTGTATCAGAAACATGGCGTCGCGGAAGGTGGCCATATGGCCGGACGCGACCCACAGCGATGAATCGATTAATTGCGGCGCATTGACTTCGGCATAACCCGTCTCCTGCTGCCGGCGCCGGATGTAGTTCTCCAGTGTCTGGAACAGCGTCCAGCCTTTGGGGTGCCAGAACACCGAGCCGGGCGCTTCTTCCTGGAAGTGAAACAGATCCATCTCGCGGCCGAGCCGGCGATGGTCGCGCTTCTCGGCTTCCTCGATCTGCTTCAGATAGGCGTCGAGCTCTTCCTGCTTGGCGAACGCGGTGCCGTAGATGCGGGACAGCATTTCCCGCTTGGAATCGCCGCGCCAGTAGGCGCCGGCGGTCTTCAATAACTTGAACGCATTGCCGACCTTGCTGGTCGAGGTCATGTGCGGGCCGCGGCACAGATCGAACCAGTCGCCCTGTTTGTAGATCTTGATCTGCTGGTCGTCCGGAATCGCGTCGACCAGTTCGACCTTGAACAACTCGCCCTTGTCGCGGAATACTTTTTTGGCCTCGTCGCGCGACCACACTTCCTTGCTGAATGGCTTGTCGCGCGCGATGATCTCGCGCATCTTTTTCTCGATGGCGTCGAAATCCTCCGGCGTGAACGGCTGGTTGCGGAAGAAGTCGTAATAGAACCCGTTGTCGATCACCGGGCCGATGGTGACCTGGGTCCCCGGCCACAGCGTCTGCACCGCTTCGGCCAGCACGTGCGCCGCGTCATGGCGGATCAGTTCCAGTGCACGGGGGTCGTCGCGGGTGAGAAACTCGATCTTGGCGTCATGCTCGATCGGGTCCGCCAGGTCGGCGAGCTTGCCGTCGAGCGCCATCGCGACGGTGCGCTTGGCGAGCGAGGGCGAAATGCCCTTGGCGATATCGAGACCGGTGGTGTGGGGCGGATAGTCCCGGCGCGCGCCGTCGGGAAAGGTCACGGCGACCATGCTTCGCTCCTGTTGCTCACTCGCTGCCTACGAACGCAGGTAAGCGTGCGACCGATATAGCAGGTCAATTCCGTCGTGCAAGACAGCCGAGGGTGTGCCAAACGCCGGCGCGGCCGAATGCACATCGAGAGCTGGCGGCCACGCTTGCGACGGATACGTGCGCAGAGCAGGGCTCCATACCGTATACGCATTACATCGCACTTGCGCGCGATGGCGCCACAATCGGACGGTGGCGGAAGAATTTTTTCGAACGAGCGTTCGGAATTGCGGCAAGCGGCGGCAAGCAGGCCATGGAATCATCCCGCCGCGATCATACGGCTGCCCCAATATCTAACGACGGTTAAGACGGGTACCGCGCTGGGTACGCGTAGGGCAATCAAACGCGTACATCTCTTGGACGGCGCGGCGGGGTGATGTCTAAACGTTGCGGGTCCGCGGCGCGTGTGTGTGTTGCGTAACTGTGTGGGTCCGCCGCACGGGTGAGTAGACATGAGGGGGGGCTTGCGGTGGCTACTTCGGCCATTTCAGGTGGTTTGCGTACTGGTCGCGGTCTTGCTGACCGCAGCCTTTTCCCTTCGCCCTGGCTTTGCCGGACATGCTGACGGCAATGCACCCATTCCCGACAAGCCGAATTTGGGCAGCCGTGGTGAGCGGCTCAACGCCAACACCATTTCCATCATTTCCGGCAACCCGAACGCCACCTATCTGACGATCGCCTACGATCTGTCGGACGTGCTCGATGACGGCGATAACTTCCGCATCCTGCCGGTGATCGGCAAGGGCGGCGGCCAGAACATCAACGATGTGCGCTTTCTCAAAGGGATCGATCTCGGCATCACCCAGTCGATCATTCTCAACGAATATCGCGCCAACAATACGATCGGCAATATCGACAACAGCATCGACTCCATCGCCAAACTGTTCAACGAAGAGATGCACGTGGTGGTCCGTGCAGATTCCGGAATTACGTCGCTCGAACAGCTTGACGGCAAGAAGGTCAATTTCAGCAACGTGGGCAGCGGCAGCCAGTTGTCCAGCCACGATATCTTTGCGCGGCTCGGCGTTCATCCGATCGAAGTCAACATGGGGCAGAGCGACGCCGTCCAGAAGCTCAAGACGGGTGAACTGGCAGCGACGATCCTGATTGCGGGGAAATCGGCCGGCTTGATGGGCAAGCTGCGCGCGTCGCAGGGCTTGCGCTTTTTGCCCGTGGCATTCGCCAAGCCGTTGCAGACCGACTATCTGCCGGCCGTGCTGACCCATGCCGACTATCCGGGCATGATCGAGGAAGGGCACGACATCAATACCATCGCGGTCAGCGCGGTGCTGATTTGCTTCAATTTGCCGCCGGATTCGGATCGCTACCGGCGCATCGCCGATTTCGTCGATCGGTTCTTTCCGAAACTCGGCGAGCTGCAGAAGCCGCCGCATCATCCGAAATGGCGCGAGACCAATCTCGCGGCCGTGCTGCCGGGCTGGAACAGATTCCCGGCTGCGACGGACTGGCTCAAACAGCATGAGCAAGCGCAGCCGGCGGTCGCCGGCACGTCCCAGCGCTTCGACCAGTTCATGGCGCAGCGCGGCGGCGACGGAGTGAGCGACGCGGATCGCGATCGCCTGTTCCAACAATTTCTCGATTGGCAGGCGCACGAGCGCCTGTGAGCAGGGAGTTGTAATTCACGATCAGTGACGTGGAGCCGGTTAGTAGGGAGGCGTATATGAGTTCTCCGGTTCACCATCCAGACGATCTCGATGCGGCTTTGAGATACGCGCCGCCATGGGCACGCAATTGGGCGCGCAAGGCCGACACGCCGGGTGCGGCATCGCCCGGCGATGCGGCCGGCGAGAGCCCGCCGACGAGCCCGGAAGAAGACGAATACGAGCCGTCATTCGACGGCGATCGGGCGATGCTGGAGTTGCAGCAGCGGCTTTCGCTGGATCCCGATGAAGAGCCGGAGCCGCCGGTGCGGATCGACGACCGGCCGCCATTGGATCGGATCGCGTTGCGGCTTTGCGCGGTGGCCGGTATCGCGGCGCTGGTCGCCTGGGTGGCGATCTCGCTGCCTGTCAACATTTCGCTCCCTATCAAGTTCTCGCTGCCGATCAAGCCTCATATCGAGGAGATCGCGCATGCCGCGATCGCTCCGGCGCTGACTGCGACGCCGGTCAAGCTCGTGCATATCCACACTGCGGTCGCGGCGCTGCCCGCGGAGTCATCGGCACCGGTGGCGCCCGCCGCGGAGGCGCCGCCGACAGCGACGCCAGAAACATCCGCAGCCGTGCCCGCAGCGCCGACGGTTGTCCCTGTTCGGGTCGCCGAGGCGCCGCCGGAAGCGACACCAGAATCGGACGAAGCCGCACCGCCGACCGATCCGCAACCCGCGGCGAAGCCGGTGAGCAAGCCCAAAACGCTTGCGCCCGATGAGATCGCCATGCTCGTCAAGCGCGGCAAGGATTTTCTGATGACCGGCGATATTTCGTCGGCGCGGCTGTTGCTGCGGCGCGCCGCTGAGGCCGGCAATGCCGAGGCCGCGCTGGCGCTCGGGTCAACCTTCGACCCGGCGGTCATCGCGCGGCTTGGCGCCATCGGTGTCGAGGCCGACGCCGCAAAGGCGCGCCAGTGGTACGAAAAGGCCGCGGCGCTTGGTTCGGACACTGCGTCGGAGCAAATCGCAAAACTCGCGGAGGCTGGGCGATAAGGGGCTGACTGGCCCAGCCGAGTTCGCGTAACAAACGGTTGCGGCCGGATCAGGCGGTGGCGGGGCGATCGTTAACGCCCCGCCATCGACCATAACGCCAGGGCAGGTACCAGCGCGCTCCTCGAGGCAATGTGTCGGGCACCACATCCAGGCCGGACGTGCCCCAGGGATGGCAGCGCAGCAGCCGCGCCAGCGTCATCCAGCCACCGGCCCAAAGACCGAAGCGGTCGATCGCCTGGTCGGCATATTCGGAACAGGTCGGCAGATGCCGACACTCAAAGCCGACGAACCCGGACAGCGTGTAGCGATAGAGTTTGACGAGGCCGCGCCCAAACAGGCGGGGGGCGTTGCTGCAGGTTTTAAGAATAGGGAGCAATCTACTCGGCCGCGGCTTTGGTCGAGTCTGCGGTTCGCTTTGCTTCGATCTGGCCTATGGCGTCGACCACGGCATCGAATGTCAGCATCGTGGAGGCGTGCCGCGCCTTGTATTCGCGCACCGGCTCAAGCACCGCGATGTCCGCCCACTTGCCCTCACGCGGCGGCTCGCCGTTCTCCTTGAGCATCTTGCGTACGGTCTCGCGGAGCTGTCGCAGTTCGCCGGCCTTGGAGCCGATGACGTGCCGGGCCATGATCGACGACGAGGCTTGGCCGAGCGCACAAGCCTTCACCTCATGGGCAAAGTCGG
Organism: uncultured Alphaproteobacteria bacterium; assembly: GCA_963729965.1. Taxonomy (GTDB): domain Bacteria; phylum Pseudomonadota; class Alphaproteobacteria; order Rhizobiales; family Xanthobacteraceae; genus BOG-931. The sequence continues at coordinate 1,168,482 of CAVSPX010000012.1, read as the reverse complement.
TGACCGTGTCGCCATCCATCTTGATGTCGACGGTCACGGTTGAGCCGCAAAGCCGCGAATGCGCGGTCGCGCTTGCCTGCCCGTCGGAAAGCCGTCCGATGCGCGGAATCGTGCCGGCGAGTTCGATAATGCGCTTGTTGTAGACTTCGTTGAGCATTGCCGTGACTATATAGTCATTTGGCGCGGCTTGCGGGAGAGTTCGCAACGTCGCCATCGAGCCATGCAGCCATTGTATAGGGCGAGTCCGGCACCCTGACCATGTCCCAGTCCACGACCGATGAGGCACGCTTCCCGTCGCCCGGCCCCGCGGCCGAGCTGGAGGAGGGGGCGCTGCTGACACCCAAATTCGACGCTGGTGGGCTTATTACCTGCGTGACGACTGATGCGGCTTCGGGCGACGTACTCATGGTCGCGCACATGAACGCCGAGGCGCTGGCGAAGACAGTCGAAACCGGCGAGGCCTGGTATTTCAGCCGTTCGCGGCAGGCGCTGTGGCGCAAGGGCGAAACCTCGGGGCACACCCAGCGCGTGGTCGAGATGCGCGTGGACTGCGACCAGGACGCGGTCTGGATCAAAGTCGCGCAGGTGTCCGGCGCCTGCCACACCGGGCGGCATTCGTGCTTTTATCGGGCGGTGTCGCTCGGCCAGACCGGCGGTGCGGTGAAGCTCGAATTTCGCGACGAGCGGGTGTTCGATCCGAAGGCCGTCTATCGCGACACGAAATAGGCGGCGCGATCCCGTCAAGGTTTTCGTCTTCACCAGTCTGCGCGCCAAGCCGTGTGGTGCGGCACTCTGGGTGCCGGAGGCGGACTGTTCGGCGCTGCCGAACGGTCCTTTCGGCTGTCCGCTCTTAAGTTTGGCCGGACATTGCGCATTTCAGTCTCTGTGAGAGCGCGAGGCTCTCGTCGGTTCCAAAAAAGGAGAAATGCCATGATCGGAAAGTCAACTCTTGGCACGATGCTGCTCGTCGCGATGATCGGTGCTGCTTCCCCGGCCTTTGCCCAGCAGACACGTTTCGGTTCGCACGATCCGCATGCTTACACCGTTGATCCCCCTGCGGCCCGTTCCAACATCCTTCCGTCAGAGATGGGCGCCGGCAGCGCGGGCTATAACTGGAACGTCGAACACGATTACTGAACGATGGTCGAATGCAAGAGACGGCGTCCTCTCCTCGGAGAGGCGCCGCTTCTCTTTTTCGTCATGTCTTGTTCGTTCACGGTTGAAGGCGCATGTCGAAAGCAGCCGGCGTCAATTGCGGTTACGGATTTGTTTTAATTCCCGTTTTTTGCGCTGGCCACATTGTTTCGCGTTTCTAAAAAGACCATTCGACTTTGGCCTCTGCAAGATCCTCGAAGGCGTAGGCACGTGATTGGTCCACGAGAGCAATCCGCTCTTGTTCACCCGTCTTGGAGAAACGTTATGATCAACTCGAAAGTCGCTGTCGCCGCGGCGATCCTCGCGGCGAGTATCGTGTCGCCGGCATTCGCGCAGTCGTCTGACCACACCGGGAGTCAAATGCCCTATTATTACGGCAACACAGGGACGCAGGTGCGGGGTTCATGGGGTCCGCAAGATACGGTTCCCCGCGCCGGTCTGGCGACGCGACGTCATGCCTTGTACGGCTATGCGCCGTCGGGGCGCCATCGGCAGTAAGCCAAACATCATACGAACGCTTCAGGTCTGTTCAAAAAGAGGGGAGCTCCGGCGTGCCGGAGCTTCTTTCTTGTCTTGCAGACCCTAAAGGTTCAAGCGCGGCTTTGTTGTGAAAACACGAAAGGAGGGCGAGCCGGGCCCGTCCTCCTTTTCGCTCCACTTCGGCCTGGCGGTTACTCGCGGGGTTGGTGGTTGGGCCAGCGATTGATCAGAATCTGCTGACCGTGTGGAACGGTCCAGGCGTAGCCGCCGCCAAAGCCGCCTTCGGAGTTGTTTGCCGCCGTGCCGGTTTCCAAGAACTCGGCGGATGCCGAGGAAGCAACGCCGACCGTCGCAGCAATGGCGAGCGCGGCGAGAATGGATTTGCTGATCATGGCTTTTTCTCCTGATCTTCGCGGCAGACAAGGCCCAATGCGCTTACTGCCCATGTGCGGGAAATAAGCCGGCTGTTGCAAAGCTTAAGCGGCTCGTCGCCAAATGGACTAATCGCCAGCGGCGAACAATCAAACGGCGCCGAATCCGCTCACGCCGTACTGCGTGGTAATATCAGGATTGAAGGCTATTTCGCCTGGTGGGCGGCGATCATGGCTTCGCTCATGCGGGTCAATCGCGCGCCGAGGCCGTCCGCTCCGATGCTTTGGGCGGTCACTCGCGCTCCTTCCAGCAACAAATAAAGCTCGTCCGCGAGGACTTCCGGATCCTTAAGACCGGCGCTGCGGCACAAATCTGCCAGATGCTTTCGTTGCGCGAGCTTGAATTCTTCGACCACGCGGCGCGCCGGATGGGTCCTATCCGGCAACTCGATCGCGGCATTGGCGAGCGCGCAGCCGCGATGGTTTCTGTCGGCGAGGATGGCGGCAACCTCCGCCAGCCAGGCGCGAACCTGCGTCAGCGGGTCGCCCGGGTAGGCTTCCTCGTAGCGCTTCCAGCGCTGCGCCCCCTCGCGTGCGAATTGGCGCAGACATTCTGCCACCAACTCGTCCTTGGACGGGAAATGGCGGTACAGCGTCATCTTGTTGGTGCCGGCCGCCTCCGCGATCGCCTCGACTCCGATAGCCCTGATGCCGTGGCGATAGAACAGCTCCGACGCGACCGCCAACAGCCGCGCACGCGGCGGAATTCCGCCGTTCTTTTCAATAGTTAGCGCCGCCGTCCCAGATTTCATGGACGAACCCTTGACGTGGGTGTTACCGGTCAGTATCTAGCCAAACGTTATGTAGTGTTACCGGTCAGTACCACAAGCCCGGCTGGGCGTCACCTGCCGATGTGGGCTTTGGTCAAGTCCACCCGGGGAAGGTCGGGGTGGGCGCAGTCGTTCAAGTCGCAGACAAGGCCGCGAACCGAACGAATGCCCGACATCGATGAATACGTCCAACCAGCGGGCTGCGGGGATTGCAGGAGTTGTCTCATGGACCGTATGACCAGCATCGCCACCTTTGTGAAAATCGCAGAGGCGGGCGGCTTCGCGGCGGCGGCGCGCAAACTCGGCGTGTCGCCCAGCACGGTCACCACGCAAATTCAGGATCTGGAAGATCGGCTCGGCGTTCGTCTTCTCAATCGCAGCACGCGAAAGGTTAGTCTCACCGAAATCGGCAAGGCGTACTACGAGCGCTGCATGCATATCCTTGCCGATATGGAGGAGGCGGATGGCGCGGTTCAGGCGATGCATGCGAAGCCCAGCGGCGTCTTGCATCTCAACGTGTCAATCGCGATTCCGTTCTTCGTCGCGCCCGTGATTACCGAGTTCACGTCGCTTTACCCCGACGTCAAGGTGAACCTGACGATGAGCGATCGCATGGTCGACCTCGTCGAGGATGGAATTGATCTTGCGATCACCACCATGCCGGTGCCAAGTTCGAATTTCGTCATGCGGCGTGTCGGCTCATTCCGGCTGCTGGTGTGCGGCAGTCCCGATTATTTCGCCCGGCACGGCGTGCCGCGTGGCCCTGACGATCTCGTGAATCATAATTGTCTGAAATACACGTTTTCGTCGTGGGGCAGCGAATGGCGGTTCAAGTCGCCAGAGGGGCAGCGTGCGGTCCAAGTCGCCGGAAACATGGAATCAAACAGCGTCAATGCGCTGAGGCTCGCCGCGGCGCTTGGACAGGGCTTGATCCTGATGCCGGACTTTCTGGTGCGGAGCGACCTCAAGTCACACAAACTAGTCCGGGTATTGACCGAATTCTGCACCCCGGAAATGGCGATCAACGCCATCTATCTGCATCGGCAGCATTTGGCCACCAATGTGCGAAGCTTTCTTGATCTGGTCACCAAGCAGTTCCATGCGGCCGACGGGGATTTTGCACCAGCAGAGTTGGATGTCCCGCCGCCGCCGATGGCCGCCAATGGCGCGCTGCAATCGGTCCAGTTCGACACCATGAATTCGCAGCCGGGTCCGTATGCGTGACGCGTGGTTGCGTCCGGCAAGGCGGCTCTCTTGGTGCCGATGGGAGCGTCCCTGGCAAAATGGGCTACGCGCTGCGCACTTTATTCTTCTGCTGACGTGAACAGCGCATTCGGAATTATCGGGATTTTGTTTCGGCGCATGGCGCGACAAACTATCTGAAACGCGATTGCGGAGGCCGACATGGCTTATGCGAAGGTTGCTGCACTTCCCACACTGGAATCCAGTCTTGCTGGTTATTTTGAAGCGATCCGTCGGTTCCCTATGTTGGAACCGCAGGAAGAGTTCATGCTGGCGAAGCGCTGGCGCGAACACGGTGACCGCGATGCTGCGCATAAGCTCGTCACCAGCCATCTCCGACTTGTCGCCAAGGTCGCTGCGGGCTATCGGGGCTATGGCCTGCCGATCGCGGAAGTGATTTCCGAAGGCAATGTCGGTCTGATGCAGGCGGTCAAGCGGTTCGAGCCTGACAGGGGCTTCCGGCTCGCGACCTATGCGATGTGGTGGATCAAGGCCGCGATCCACGAGTACATCTTGCGCTCCTGGTCGCTCGTTAAGATGGGCACCACCGCCAATCAGAAGAAGTTGTTCTTCAATCTGCGCAAGGCCAAGAGCCGGATTTCCGCGCTCGACGAAGGCGATATGCGGCCCGATCAGGTCAAGCAGATTGCGGCACAGCTCAGCGTCACCGAGCAGGATGTTGTAGAAATGAACCGCCGGCTCGGCGGCGATGCCTCGCTCAACGCGCCGATCCGCGACGACGGTAATTCCGGCGAGTGGCAGGACTGGCTGGTCGACGACAGCGCCAGCCAGGAGAGCCGGCTTGCCGAGTCCGAGCAGTCGGAGAATCGACGCAAAGCGCTCGGCAAGGCGCTCACCGTGCTTGGCGATCGCGAACGCCGCATCTTTGAGGCGCGGCATCTCGCTGAGGAGCCGAGCACGCTTGAAGAACTTGCCAATGAACTCGGCGTGTCCCGCGAGCGTATCCGGCAGATTGAGGTGCGGGCCTTCGAGAAAGTGCAGAAGGCGGCAAGAAGCGCGGTTGCCGCCATCGAGCGGCCAATAGCAGAAACGGCTTCAGCGACCGCCGCTGCATAAGGCGTGGCACGCCGAGCCGTTCGAACTCGCGTATGCTTTGGCGGCGGAGTTCGTTGGTATGCTCGCGCGAGGCTTCCACGCGAGCTGATGCCCGCGCCTGCGATTTCGTCATTAGTCGCCTGGGGCAAACGGTGCGTTCTTAGAACCGCTGTTACGCCGATGCACGCTTCTCACCATCTCTCCTCCAAGAGAGTCAAACGGCCACAGTGCTGTGGGCCACGCGTGTTGGCGCGGAACAGCGCGCAATGACGTTCCGAGGAAGCCAGTCACGGATCAGATAACACCCGCGACGGAACTGCGGGCCGAGCGCGAACTGCGCGGGTTCCGGCGATTGTATCCGCCGTCTGGGACGCGAACGCCGGCCGGCGTCTCCGGCGTCAAGCGCGGGCTGTCGCTGCGGCGCCTTGGCGCCTTCCTCGCAACGATCGTGGCGGTTGTCGCCGTAGCCTATTACGGCTGGCATTATTGGACCGTCGGGCGTTTCGAACAATCGACTGACGATGCGTATGTGCAGGCCGATTCGACCATCGTGTCGCCGAAGGTCTCAGGCTACATCAGCGAAGTGCTGGTTGGTGACAACCAGCCGGTAAAGGCCGGCCAGCTGCTGGCGAAAATTGACGACCGCGACTACCAGACGGCGCTTGCGCGAGCCTGCGCGAATGTCGCGGCAGCACAGGCCGACGTCGACAATCTCAATGCAAGTCTGAAGGAGCAGCAAGCCATTATCGCGCAGGCCCGCGCCACGATCGAGCTTGACAGGGCCAACCTGACCTTCATGCAGCAGGACAACGCGCGCTATGCGACGCTGGCGAAGCAGGGTTCGGGGACCGTCCAGGCGGCACAGCAGGCGCTGTCGAAGCGAAACATCGCGCAGGCGACGCTTGACCACGACACCGCTTCCCTTGACGCGGCCGTAAGGCAGATCGGCGTGCTGCAGGCGCAGCTTGGCAGGGCCAACGCCATGCTTGCGCAGGATCTGGCTTTGCAGCGGCAGGCCGAATTGAACGTCGGCTACACCGATATCGTCGCGCCGATCGACGGCGTCGTTGGCGATCGGACCCTGCGCGTGGGCCAATATGTGCAAGCCGGCACCCAATTGATGGCGGTGGTGCCGCTCGCTTCCACCTACGTGGTGGCAAATTTCGAAGAAACTCAGCTCGCCGGCATTCGGCCGCAGGAGCCGGTCGATATCGTCGTCGACACCTATTCCGGCAAAACCGTGCGAGGCCACGTCGACAGCATCGCGCCCGCCAGCGGCCAGGAATTCGCGTTGCTGCCGCCGGACAACGCCACCGGCAACTTCACCAAGATCGTTCAGCGCATTCCAGTCAAGATCGCGCTCGACCGCGACGATCCGCTGCGCGGCGATCTGCGGCCAGGCATGTCGGTAATTGCAACCGTCGACACCAAGGTCGGCGGCCACGCAATGGCCGCGGAATCGGTCGCCGCCAACCAAGCGCGCGATGGCGGGCAGCCATGACCTCACCAGAAGCAACAGCTGTCCCCGCGGATCGAGCCAGCATCATGACCTGGGGCGCGGTCCTTGGTGGGCTGCTCGGCGCCTTCATGGCCGTGCTTAACATCCAGATCACAAATGCGTCGCTGCTTTACATCGAGGGTGGAATTGGCACCGGCGTCGACAACGGCACCTGGATCTCCACGGCGTACCTGATCGGCGAGATTATCGTCATCCCGATGACGGATTTCTTGACGCGCGTGTTCTCGTTCCGGCGGTTTCTGATTGCCAATACGATTCTGTTCCTGGTGTTTTCGGTCGCCTGCGCATTTGCCCAGGATCTGACGCAAATGATCGTGCTGCGCGGCCTTCAGGGCTTTACCGGGGGCGTCCTGATCCCGATGTCGTTCACGCTGATTCTGACCAGGTTGCCGAGAGCGCAGCAGCCGCTCGGGCTGGCGCTGTTCACGATTACGGCGACCTTTGCGCCCGCCATCGGCCCGACGATCGGCGGCTATCTCACCGAGGCCTATGGGTGGCAATACATTTTCTTCGTCAACGTGGTTCCTGGCGCGGCGATGGTGGTGGTGCTGTGGCTCACGCTCGAGCGCGAGCCGATGCAGCTTGATCTGCTCGGCGGTGGCGACTGGTTCGGCATCGCCACGATGGCTATCGGACTTGCCGCGTTGCAGACCGTTCTTGATGAAGGCGACAAGGACGATTGGTTCAATTCACCGTTTATCGTCAGATTGAGCGTAGTGTCCGCGGTTTTCCTTGCCGCGTTCCTCTGGACCGAACTCAAGTCGGCTGCTCCGATCGTCAATTTCCGGCTGCTGGCCAGCCGCAATTTCGGCTTCGGCACACTGTCCGTTTTCTTTCTCCGGTTCGCACTTTACGGCACGATCTATCTCCTGCCGGAATATCTGGGCCAGGTCTTTGGCTACAACGCCGAGCAGATCGGCTTCGTGCTGGCTTGGACCGGGCTGCCGCAGCTCGTCATTATTCCATTCGTGCCGCTGTTGATGCGGCGCATCGATGCTCGCCTGATTACGATATGCGGGCTCGTCGTGTTTGCCGTCAGCTGCTTCATGAACGCGCACTTGTCGCCTGACTATTCGGGCGATCAGCTCTGGTTCCCCAACATCGTGCGGGCGGCCGGGCAGGCGGTGATACTGGCGCCGCTGTCGGCCATCGCCATGGCGGGCATCGCCAGGGGGGATTTGGCCGCGGCTTCCGGCCTGTTCAACATGGCGCGCAACCTTGGCGGCGCGTTCGGCACGGCGCTGCTCGCCACGCTGGTCACCAAGCGCGAGCAATTCCATTCCAACGTGATCGGCAGCGCGGTGACCTTGTTTCGGGACAGCGTGCGGCAACGCCTTGCCCAGCTGACCAGCTACTTCCTGGCCCACGGGGCCGGCAACGTGGCGACGGCGCAGCAAAAAGCGATCATCGCGCTCGGAAATATCGTGCGCAAGCAAGCGCTGATCATGGGCTATGCCGACACGTTCGCGGCCCTTGCGCTGCTTCTGATTTTGGCCGCCGCGTCGTTGTTGTTCACCCGGCGCCCGGGCGCCAATAGCGCTGCTGCCCACTGATCCCAACCCGAGGCTGGAAGAGCGCAGACTCAAGTCGCCATCGCATGGGCCTTGCGTCCGCCGCGTTCGATCGACGCCGGCGCCTCGTCGCGGGCGATCAGGTGAGCTGCCAGATCGAGGCAGCGCTTGGCGAGCATTGCCGCGCCCTCGGCCAATTCCTTCGATGCGCGCACGATCTCGACGTTGTGTTCCATGTCCTCGTGCGACCAGCCGCGCGAATGGGCGATGTAGGGGAATTGCGGAAAGATGAATCCAAGCTCGGCGAAGAAGCCCAGCATCTGGCCGGCGACCGACTGGATGTTGTCCTGGCCGCCAACGACGATGAATCCGGCGACTTTGTTGCGGATGAGCACCCGGTTGCGGATCGTGACGGCGTTTTGCACGCAGTTGAGCCGCTCGGCCATCTTGAAATAAAGCGACGATGCGGCGCCCCAACGGATCGGAGTCGCGACGATTACCGCGTCGGCCCAATGTACCAGCGCCTCATAGACGTGGTCCATTTGATCGTCCGCGTCCATCTGCGTGATGGAACAGGGCCATGTGCAGGCTTGCGCGGATTTTGAGTAGCAGCCTTCGCAGTTGCGGAACTTCAGCGCGTTCAGCGTGATCAGCCGCGTTTCGGCCCCAAGTTGGTTTGCCGCTTTCAAAGCGTGATCGAGCAGATGGTCCGAGCCGGAGAATCGCGGATTGGCGCCATCCATCGCCGTTGTCGAAATGCCGGCTATGCGCAGCGGACCGGGCGCGCGTTTGACCTCACGCGCTAGCGGGTGAGGCGGATGCGACTTTCTCTGCCGTTTGCTGGCAGCCTCCAGATTGACGAACACTCCCACCTTCGACCTTGAAGGGGAAGGCAGGTATCCGATCTTCCTCGAAGCCGGGTTCGCCAATGCCGCTGCAGCGGTGAAATTTCCAATTGTGCCAGGGACAGACGATGTAGTCGCCGTCGAGCCGTCCTTCGCCGAGCGGACCGCCCACGTGGTTACAGACATTCGAGATTGCGCCGAATGTCCCGTCTTTGCAGGACACTGCAAGTTCGACATTCATGGCCGCGACGCGTTTGACCGGCGTTGTGGCGAAGTCGTCGGCATGGCCGACGTCGACCCAGTTTTCGTCGTTTGGCATAATCGACCGTCTCCCCAAATGCTTTTGTGTGCCCGCTTGCTTCGAGACAATATCGGTTTGCTTTGCTAAACGGCATCAATTCGTGGTGGGGGGACGGTGAACATGGCTGGACCGGGCGATGAACCGCACTGGCGCCCGCTCGCAGGCGCCGAGCCTTTGCGTCTTAAGGACGCGCGCTTGCAAGCGCACCACGCCCTGCAATGGCTCGCCCGCGTTGCGCGCGCCCACATTCCGCCACGGGCCGACGACGGCCACACCTGCCTCCACTGGGATAGTGGGCTTGACGCATTCATGACGCAGGCCTTCGCAGGCGGCACGCGTCTTGCGCTGCAAATCCCGACGCTGACGCTCGCGTTGCACAGCGATGAGGGAGCGGCCGGCGCACAGACATTGGCCTTGGAAGGGCAGGCGGATGCACAGGTGTACCAGTGGCTCCACAAACAGTTCGAGGCGCGCGGTCTCGATCCGTCGATGCTTGATGCCCCGGCGCCGTATGAGATTCCGATGCATGCCATCGGCGAGGGCAGCGCCTACGACGCCCGTGCGGCGGCCGGCGAACTCGCCAATCTCGCAGCATGGTACGCCAACGCGGCGGCGCTGATCGAAGACGTCCGAAGGCAGATTGCGCGACAGCATCTGGCAGTATCGGCGCTGTGCTGTTGGCCACATCATTTCGATCTTGCGATTTTGACGATGGTGCCGGCCGGTCAATCGGCCGAATTTGGCCTCATCGGCGTGGGCTTGTCGCCCGGCGACGAATACTACGAGGAACCGTATTTTTACGTCTCGGTTTATCCCGATCCCAAGGCGGAGGCACTGCCGTCGTTGCCGATGATCGGTCATTGGCACACGTCCGATTTCACGGCGGCGGTGGCGACCGCGCACGACATTCTTGCCGCACAAAATCCGGGGAGCGAAACGGGCAGATTTCTGGACAGGGCGGTCGCAGCGTCTCTCGGACTTTTAGGACAGCCGCCTCAGGACTGATCCGTCCTGCGGGCCGCGGCCGCGCGCCCGAGCAGCGCCGTGGCGCGGGCGAGGTGCGGGCGGTCATACATGACGCCGCCGATCCCGACGACTCCCGTGCCCGGATTTTTGGCGAAGGCTTCGACAACCGCCTGAGCATGGGCGAGGGCATCCGGACTCGGGGCGAACACGGCGTTAATGATCGGCACCTGCGCCGGATGAATCGCCATCTTGCCGACAAAACCGTCACGCGCGGCGTCCTCGCATTCGCGGCGGAATCCTTGCTCATCGCGGAAGTCCACATAGACCGTATCGACGGCCGGCACCTGCGCAGCGGCAGCGCCGGCGAGGCATAGTGTGCGCGCCAGCCGGTACGGATCGAGAAAGCGGCCGTCCGGATCGCGGTTGGCGCGGGCGCCAAGTTCAGCCGACAGATCTTCCGCGCCCCAAGTAAGACCGATCAGGCGCGGGCTGGCGCCGGCATATGTGCCCGCCACAAACAGCGAGGCGGCGGTTTCGGTGGCGATCGGCAGGATCTTGATGTGGCCCTCGGGCAGGCCGTTCTGCGCCTCCCGGACCTCCAGCTTGGCGGCCAGATGAATCACCGACGCGCCGCCTTCAGCCTTGGGCAGCATGATCGCGTCGGGCTTGGCGCGCGCCACGGCATCGAGATCGGCGTCCGTGAGGCCCGTCTGCAAGCCGTTGACGCGCACGCACAGGAACGGCCGGGGCGTTGCCGTGAGTACACTCTTCACAAACGCGGCCGCGCTTTCCCGCGCGCGCGCCTTGCCGTCGAGCGCAACCGAATCTTCCAGATCGATGAGCAACGCATCGGCGCCGCTCGCCATCGCCTTGTCGAGTTTCCTCGCGCTATCGGCGGGGACGAAGAGAAACGAGCGCATTCTTCACTTTGGCCGCATGCGCATGAACACCTGGCGGCGGCATTCTGCGACCAGCTTATTGTCCTGATTGTAGGCGCAATGGTGGAACTCGACGATGCCGGCGCCGGGACGCGATTTCGATTCGCGCTTGCCGATCACTTCGGTAGTGGAGTGGACGGTATCGCCCTCGAACAGCGGGTGGGGAAATTTGACGTCGGTCATGCCGAGATTGGCGATGGTGGTTCCTACCGTCATGTCAGAGACTTGGATGCCGATCATCAGGCCCAGCGTGAACAGCGAATTCATCAGCGGCTGGCCCCATTCGGTCTCCTGCTCGCAGAACTGCCGGTCGATGTGCAGCGGCTGCGGATTCAGTGTCATGTTGGAGAACAGCATGTTGTCCATTTGGGTGACGGTGCGCGTATAGCGGTGCTCGGTCACTTCGCCGGGGATGAAATCCTCGAAGTAAAGCCCGCCGCGTTTGTGCCGCACGGGTGCCTGCTGCTGCGTCATTTCCGACTCCACTCTGTTAAGTGTCCGTTTACCATACCCGTTAATCATTGGCAGTGCCCCGAGAGCACTGGTGGGAGCCTGTCGCTGTCGGGAGGGGAGATTGTTTGATGCTTGTCGATCCCGGCAGTATGGCCGCGGGCTCGACGGTGGCCGGCGCCATTCGTCAGGCGTCGCAGGCCACCGGCACGAGCTTTTCCTACCTTCTCGCCACCGCGCAGGTTGAGTCCGGTCTCAATCCCCATGCGGGGGCGTCGACCTCGTCGGCGCGTGGCCTGTTCCAATTCGTCGAGCAGACCTGGCTCGGCACGCTCAAGCAGGCTGGTCCGGCGCTTGGCTATGGCCGCTATGCCGACGCTATCACGCGGACCCCGTCCGGGCACTACGAGGTGCGAGATCCGGCGCTCCGCAGTCAGATTCTCAAACTGCGCAACGATCCAACGGCAAATGCAGTGATGGCCGGTGCCTTCACCAAGGCCAACGCGTCGTATCTGGCCCAAAAGCTCGGCCGCGAGCCGAGCGAGGGCGAACTCTACATTGCGCATTTTCTCGGGGCTGGAGGTGCGGCACGGTTGATCTCTGAGGCCGCGGGCAGCCCCAACGCCACTGCGGCAACGGCATTCGGTAATGCGGCAACGGCCAATCCATCGATCTTCTACGATCACAAGACCGGCGCGGCACGAACTGTGGCCCAGGTGCGCGACATTCTCACTGCGCGCTATGACGTGGCGCGGTCGCGGCCGGATCTGCCCGCTATTCCGGTGATGCAGGCTGCAAACAATCCGGCCCCGATTACCACGCCGTTGTCGATCGTCCCGGCTCCAACTGTTACGCTCGCGGCCGCGCCGCTTGTCGCCACCCCGGTCCGAACGGTCCCAATTCAGACGGTGCCTGATACCGCCGGCATCACAAGCGCCTATGCGGCGGCAGTTCCGATCCGCAATCCTGCGGACACGCAGATTTTCCATGGACTGTTCGCCGACGCCAATAGCGGCGGATCGAGCGCGCCAGCACGGCAGGCTGCCCGCGTCGCGTCAGCCGTGGGTCCGCTCTGGAGCGTGCCGGATTCGTCCGCGGCCGGTGCTGCGGCACCGCCGCCCACAGCCGTCGCCGCCAATTTCCTCGATCTCTTTAAGGATACCGCGGACGGCTCGTAGCGCGACTACGCCCGGGCTTGCCGGCCGCCGCATTAACATCTTGGCAACGTCCGCAAAGATTTATGGTGAACTGTTTATTAAGCGAGCCCCGCTAGACTGAATCGCAGTCTGAATAAGCGGTGCTGCGCGTAAAATGATTGTCCGACAATTCCTGCAATGGGTACGCAACGCTCCAGCCGGCGAGCGGGCGGAGGCAACCGGCGCGCTGGCGCGCGCTTACCTTTATTCCGAGCTTTCGGCCGATGACGCCGCCGCCGCCGAAGGCGCCATGCTGATGCTGCTCGACGATCCGAGCCCGCTGGTGCGGCGCGCGCTTGCCGATGCGCTGGCTGCCAGTCCGAGCGCGCCGGCGGCCGTCGTGCACGCACTGGCCTCGGACCAGCTGCAGATCGCAACGCCCGTGCTCGCGCTGTCGCCTTTGCTCGTCGATGCCGATCTGGTCGATACTGTTGCAACAGGCTGCTCCAGCGTGCAGGCGGCCATAGCCAGCCGCGTAGCGCTGCCGGCAGCGGTATCGGCCGCTATCGCCGAAGTCGGCAGCGGCGAGGCCTGTCTGATCCTCATCGAGAATCCGGGCGCAGACATTGCGCCGTTCTCGATCGACCGGATCGTCGAACGCTTTGGTCATCTCGCCGCCATACGCGAGCCGCTCTTGGCGCGCGACGATCTCGCCGCCGCCACGCGGCTGGCGCTGGTGACCAAGCTGTCCGAAACGCTCGCGGGTTTCGTCACCGGGCGCAATTGGCTCGATGCCGAAGATGCGCAGCGCGTGACACGCGAGGCCTGCGAAAAGGCGACGATCTCGCTCGCGGCGGAAGCGCCGGACGACGAGGTACGTCCGCTGGTCCGTCATCTATGCGAGAGCGGTCAATTGACGGCGGGACTTATTTTGCGTGCGCTGCTTTCCGGCAACGTCATGATGTTCGAGGAGGCGATGGCCGAACTGGCCGACATGCCGATCGGGCGGGTCTCGGGTCTGATCTACAATGGCGGCTTTAGCGGCTTGCGCGCGCTGTTCGACAAAGCCGGGCTGCCGGCCTCGACCTATCCGGCTTTCAAGGCGGCAATCGAGGCGATGCGCGAGGGTGGATTCATCGGCGATCCAGCCGGCGCCGCGCAGCTCAAGCGCCGGATGATCGAACGCGTGCTGACGAGCTGCGAGAACGACGAGTTGGGCGACATGGCGCCGCTGATCACGCTGCTGCACCGCTTTGCCACGGAAGCGGCGCGCGAAGAGGCGCGCATGTTCTGCGATGGCGTCGTCGCCGACGATGTCGAGGCCGACGCGCAATCGCTCGCCGCCTAGGCCGGCGCACGTGAATAGACGGCGAGTTGCCGGTCGAGCGAAGGACGCGCTACTTTCCCGTCACGCCGGGCGCAATGGACGGCGCGAAAATGCTTTCCAGATAATCCGGCCTGGAGCTGTTTTCGCGCCGCAGAAAATCGTTCGTCACGTCGCGCAGCCGCACCGTGAGCGCCTTCGCCATTTCGACAAGGTCGGGCCGGCCGTATTCGCGGACAATGGCGCGCACCGCATCGACGTGCTGCTCGACCAGGGCAAGCGGGATGCGGTCGTGTTCCGGCGTGTGTTCGAGCAGGCGGCACAGGCTGTCGGCTGGGCCGGCCAAAATCGGAAAGCCGAAGGTCGCGGCTTCGCCTCTGATGTCATGCGCGGCGCGAAACAGTTCGTCGTGCGTCTTGTCGTTCATTCCCTGCGCGGCAACGCTATGGCGCGCGGCTTCAAGGCGGTCGCACTCGTCATTCATCCAGGTGCCGAACTCGCTCGACAGCCGCGCCAGCGCCGCGTCGGCGCGCGCGACCGGATCGCCGTCGCCTTCTTTCGCATCCCTCACGACCTTGCGGAGCCGGTGCGGTGGCGTGATCACCTCATGGTCCGCGAAAGTGGCGACTGACGGCTCTAGATCTTTGCGGTTAGCCATTGGCTTGTCGCTCCCTTTGGATCAGCTCAGCACCTTCGCCTTGTCGAGCAGCGGATGCTGTTTGATGACCTCCGCTTTGCCCTCCTTGCGGCGCTCCGGACCGACGTAATTTGGATTGACGTTGCGGCGCCGGTCGGGCCCGAAATAGGTCCGCGTCTTGATGAACGGCCGCGGATTGGCGACCACATTGAGAATGCGCTCGTACAGCGACTTGGCGGAGATCGGCTTGGCGAGAAACTCGGTAACGCCGGCGTCGCGGGCGGTGACGATGCGTTTCTTCTCGGAATGCCCGGACAGCATGATGATCGGAACATACGGGTTGGCGTTGGCGCCGGGCTGGCGGATCATCTGCGTCAACTCCAGGCCGTCGAAGATCGGCATCACCCAATCGACCAGAATGATGTCGGGCATGTAGTGGGTGAAGGCCTCGAGGCCGGCGGCGCCGTCTTCGGCCTCGTAGACCTCGCGGGTCCCGAAGCCGTGCAGCAGCGTGCGGAGAATGCGCCGCATATGGGCGTTGTCGTCGATGACTAGAAATCGGAGCCGGTTGAAATCAATACGGACCATGCATCGGAGCTAAGCAAAACGTCGTTAATGTGGGCTTAAATATTTGGAAATGAGAGGCTGGACGGTTTCCCTGCGGTCGTCGCCGGGCCGGCCTAGACCCCGAATTGCTCGCTGATGATGCGCTCGTCGAGGCTGTGGCCGGGGTCGAACAGAAGGTCCATCGCGATCGCGTGGTCCATGTTGATCTCGACGCTGCGGACCGAGCGGACTTCGTTATGGTCGGCGACGGCGGCGACCGGACGCTTTTCGGTTTCGAGCACTTCGACGGTCACCCGCGCGCGGTCCGGCAACAGGGCGCCGCGAAAGCGGCGGGGCCGGAATGGACTGATCGGCGTCAGCGCCAGAAGCTTCGCGTCGATCGGGATGATCGGACCTTGGACCGAGAAGTTATAGGCGGTCGATCCCGCCGGCGTCGACAACAGGATGCCGTCGGCGATGAGCTGCGGCAGCCGCTCTTTGCCGTCGACCAGGACGCGGAGCCGCGCCGCCTGATAGGTCTGGCGGAACACCGAAACCTCGTTGATGGCGTGGTGGCGGTGGACGCGGCCGGCGGTATCGCGCGCCCGCATCAAGAGCGGATGGATCACCGTGACATGCGCGGCGGAGAGCCGCTCGTTCAAGTTCGCTTCCGAAAACTCGTTCATGAGGAAGCCGACGGTGCCGCGGTGCATGCCGTAGATCGGCTTGCCGGAGTTCATGAAGCGTTGCAGGGTCGACAGCATGAGGCCGTCGCCTCCCAGGGCGACGATCACGTCGGCGGTATCGGGCTTGACGTCGCCGTAGCGCTGCACCAGCCGCCGGCGCGCGCGCTGCGCCTCCGGCACCGTACTGGCGACAAAGGCGATGCGCTTGTAGCGTGCTGCGGCAGGGCGCTTGGGCATGAGCTTGGTGTTCGGCTCGGTCTTCGCGGATGCGAGCGGGCGGCGCCGGGACGGCGCGGGAGACAGGTATGGAACGCGCGGTTTTGGTCTATACGACCTATCCGTCCGTTGTCGAGGCGGAGCAGGCCGGCCGGACGCTCGTCGAGCGCCGGCTGTGTGCATGCGTCAATATCCTGCCGGGCATGGTCTCGCTGTACTGGTGGCAAGGCAAAATCGACCGCGGCGACGAGGTGGTGATGATCATCAAGACGCGGGCGGGACTGGCCGAGGCGGTGCGCACCGCCGTAAAGCAAATGCACTCGTACGCCACGCCCGCCATCCTGGTGCTGTCGATCGAGGCCATCGACCCCGACTATCACGCCTGGATCGTCGCCGAAGCGAGCGGGCAGGGCACGCCCTGACCCATCGTCCTGCGCTCGGTTGAGCGTGCGCTTCGTCTGATGTCTCATTGCAGTGCAGCATGCAAATCGGTGGTCCGACTCATTCATGAAGATGAACGACGGGCGCTGGTGCGCTTCATCTGCCATTCACCGCCGATGCAGTAGCAGCCATGCTGTGAAAGCGCGTCTGTAAAAAAACAGCGCACTCCGCAACGCCAATAAGGAGAAATGCATGTTGAGACTTATCGCCGCCGCTTTGTTCGCGACGGCAGTCATCGCCGCTCCGGCTGCCGCACAGCAGTCCGGTGGCGGAATGAACAACGGCGGCAGCAGCCCGGCCGCTACGCCGACCCCGATGGCCAAGCCGATGTCCAAGCCTATGGCGGCCAAGCCTATGGCCGCCAAACCGATGATGCACAAGCACCACGTCGTGATGCATCACCATTACGTGCGGCACCACAGGCATTGGGTTTGGCATCATCGCCGGCATCACCACTGGGCCTGGCACGGCGAGGGCGCTTGGCACCATGACTGGTGGTGGCACAACGACTGGAACTGGCACCAGGACAAGACGTGGCATCGCCATTGGCGCTGGCACCATCGTTGGGGGCATCGTCATTGGTGGCATCATCATCACCATCATCACTGGATGCACCACCACATGCATCACCACATGAAGGCCAAGAAGAGCTGACGAAAGCCGTTCCCGGCATCACAAGAACAAAGCATCGCGTTGGGAACAGGAGGCCGGCCCGGAAAGGCCGGCCTCGCTTTATTTCGGCGGTGAGTGCCGCGACCTGCTCATAGCGTCTCGGCGAAAAAGTCGCGCATCAGCATATAGGCCTTGCGGCAGAGTTTTTCGTCGTACTGCGTCGCCGGCCCCTTGGCGGTCGGATCGCAGAACGAGTGCACGGCCGGCGGCCCGAACATCATCACCTGCCAATCGACCTTGGCGTTCGACAGCTCCTCTTCGAGCGCGTCCATCATCGGCTTCGGCGTCACCGGATCGGCGCGACCGTGGATCGCCAGCACGCGTCCCTTGATATTGCACGGCGTCCCGGCGACCACTGGATTTGGATTGGTGACGTGGAACACTACGGTCGCCTTGAAATCCGCTCCGGCGCGCGCCTGCTCGAGCGCATAACCGCCGCCGGCGCAATAGCCGATCGCCGCCTTCCTGCCCGCATCGACGATGCCGAGTTTGCCCGCCTCCGACAGAAGCGCGTCATAGGCGGCGCCGCCGCAATTGAGCGTGAACGGCAAGTCGTTGTGCACGGCAAGCATGCCGGCGCGCAGATCATCGACGGTCTTCTGCCTGGCGCCGTAGCCTGCGCCGAACATGTCGGCCATCAGCACGACGTAATCCTTGCCGGCGACAGCGCGCGCCTGGCCGATCGTATCGGCGCATACGCCCTTCCAGTCGGGCTGCATGAAGATCACCGGGCGTTTCGCCGTGATGCAGTCGTCGTAGACAATCATGCCTTCGAACTGCCTGCCGCCGGCCTGATATGGCACTTTCCTCTCGGCCATCGTCACCTCCCTGGTTTGAACGGATCCGTCGGCGCGGAATAACACGCGGCACCGCGGCGTTCATAGCCGGGTAGGGGCCTCCTGCCGGAAGTTGCCGAGGCGGAGCCGAGGGCTTGCGATGAAGTCATCGTTGTTCTTTCTCGGGCTTGGTGCCGCCGTCGTTGCCCTTGCAGCGCCGGTGCCGGCGCAAAACTATCCGTGGTGTTCGAATTTCCATGACGGGGGCGGCACCAATTGCGGCTTCTCGACTTACGAACAATGCATGGCGACCGCGCAGGGCAGCGGCGGCACCTGCATAAAAAATAACACGTATGCGCCGTCTGCCGGATCCCCGCCCGCGCGCCGTCCGGCCCGCAAGCATCGGCCGACCGCCGATTCTCGGTGACGGCGGGTCATTTGCCGCATCGCCCGCGATGTCGGAATATGGCTGCGGGCAGCCGAATCGAGGGCAAGCGTGCACCGCAAAATTCTCATCATGGGCCTGCCGGGGGCGGGCAAGACTACGCTGGCCAACGCGCTGGCGCCGCTCCTGAACGCCGTGGTGTTCAATGCCGACGCGGTGCGCGCCAACCTGTCGCGCGACCTCGGTTTTGGCCATGCGGATCGCGTCGAGCACGCGCGCCGCATGGGCTGGATGTGCGACCGCGTTGTCGAAGCGGGCGGCACGGCAATCGCGGATTTCATTTGCCCGACGCCGGACACGCGCGTGGCCTTTGGCGAGGCCTTCACCATCTGGCTCGACCGCATCGACACGGGCCGGTTCGAGGACACCAACCGGATGTTCATTCATCCGGATCATTTCGATCTTCGCGTGCCGGCGAACGGAACGCCGCAATACTGGGCCGAGCAGGCGCTGGCGCGGTTGCGGCCGGCATTCGATCCGCAGCAGCCGACGGCGCTGTTTGTCGGCCGCTATCAGCCGTTTCACGCCGGCCATCAGCGGCTGATCGAGGAGGGCCTGCGCCGCGTCGGTCAGGTCTGCATCGCGGTGCGCGATACGCACGGCATCGATGCCAAGAATCCGCTGCCGTTTTTCGCCGTGAAGCAGCGCATCGAAGCGGCGCTCTCGGCCTATGCCGGGCGCTTCGTGGTGGTGCCGCTGCCCAATATCACCAATGTGTTTTACGGCCGCGACGTCGGCTACACCGTCGAGCGCATCGTACTCGACGAGGCGACCGAACAGATCTCCGCGAGCAAGGTCCGGGCGCTGAGCGCGGGGCCGGAGTCGTGAAGATTGCGCGGGTCCGTTGGCTCGCAATGACGCGTTCTCCCGTTCCCGCGCCGCGATTTTTTGAAATCGCGGCGCGAGTTGTGAAAACCGGTCTCCGTTTCCCACCGATCGGAGTGTTGTTTGTTCCTTTCGATCCGGGCTACAAAATCGAAAGGAGGCAGAACGCCGACAGACGCGGGTCTCCCTGCTTCACCTTGCGGCGAAGCGCGCACCCTGGCCAGGGCGCGCTCGCCTGTCGGCGTTCCACTGCGGCTCTCGCCAGGGAGACAGCTGGTCCCCAAGGCTCAGCGTCAGGCCACGTTTCCCGGGATCAGTCCGGCGCGTTCGGTCCGATACGGCCGCCCCAACCGGGGGGCGGAGATTTTGCGCGTCTCCGCGGGTGTTACCCGCGCCGGAAAAACGAACGCTATCCCAGTCCAGTGAGCACCTCACGCGCCGTCCTAGTGCCGGCAGGATGATGCCCGAGCCGCCCGAGAACGGGTGGTAAGCCCGCCCGCGGGCACCGCACTCGCTCCGCTTTCGGTTTTACCTTCGGCCGAAGGCGTCCTTCACCGAGCGAGATTTGAAAGGGAATTATATACTTGACTCCCTCGGTTTTTTTCCCTATATTCTGGATAGAAATTGAGGGTTCGGCTATGAGCAAATCGACCATTTCGACCTTCCAGCTTTTCGAGATGTTCCCCGACGCGGAGTTGGCGCGGACATACCTTGAGGGGCGGCTTTGGCCGAATGGTCCCAAGTGCCCGGTTTGCGGACTTGGCGAGCGGATCACGGAACGCGCTGGCGGCTTCTACCGCTGCAATCAGTGCAAGGAAGACTTTACGGTGCGCACCGGCACGATATTCGAGCGCAGCCATGTTCCGCTGCACAAGTGGGTTTACGCGATGTACCTGCTCGTGACGGCCCGCAAGGGCATTTCTTCGATGCAACTCGCCAAGGAAATCGGAATTACCCAAAAGTCGGCTTGGTTCGTCCTGCACCGCTTGCGCGAAGCCTGCGGCGGTAACGATCTGTCCAAACTCAAAGGCATCATCGAAATCGACGAAACCTATGTCGGCGGAAAAGAGGCCAACAAGCACGAAAACAAGAAGCTCAAGGCCGGACGCGGTTTCGTCGGCAAGACGCCAGTTCTCGGGATGCGGGAACGAGGCGGCCGAACCGTCGCTATGCCGATGGACACCGTGAACCAAGAAAACGTGCGGAAGGCGATTGTCCACAATGTCGAAGCTGGCTCGATGCTCAATACAGATGAGTCTCTGGTCTACACCGAAATCACTCACAAGGCGTTCAAACACGAAACCGTCAATCACAGTGC
This sequence comes from uncultured Alphaproteobacteria bacterium, assembly GCA_963729965.1. Classification (GTDB taxonomy): domain Bacteria; phylum Pseudomonadota; class Alphaproteobacteria; order Rhizobiales; family Xanthobacteraceae; genus BOG-931. Next base: position 1,147,796 of record CAVSPX010000012.1, on the reverse strand, counting down.
TCATGAATATGTGCGCGACGACGTGACTACGAACGGGATCGAGAGCGTTTTCGCGGTCATGAAACGCGGTATCTATGGTGTCTATCACCATGCCAGCGGAAAGCATCTTGCCCGCTACGTTGACGAATTTTCGTTCCGGCTGAATGAAGGTCACCACACTCTGACGCGGCTCGACAGCTTCATTGATGGCGTCGTTGGCAAGCGGCTTACCTATAAAGGTCTCATCCAATGAGCAAACCGCAACCGCCAAAAGCACTTGACGCAATTGCTGATGTAGTTCTGGCCTATCGGCCAAAACCAAAGTCAAAGCCGGGAAAGAAACGCAAGCGTCGCGCGGCGAAACTCGCGAAGTTGACCAAACGGCTAATTGATCTACAGCAACATAAATAATTCGGATCGCCATTCTAGTTGTCCGTCATCTCTGCGACCAAACTCGAACGACAACGCAAAAACAACTAAATAACCATCCCCACAAAATCCCAATATAAATCATGTCTGCGATAGACCATTGGGATTTGATAAGAGGCGCTCTTGGACTTGCGCTTATCCTTTGCAATATCGGCGTGTGGCGAGGCGTTGCGCTTGAAGAAAGCAACGACAGATTCGACAAGGAAATCGGCAAGACGCTCCTAATTCGCAGCCTTGCGCTTGAAGCATTATTTGCAGCTGCACTATTCATTGCCGATACATATGCGTCCATGCAGCAAAAATATGAAATTGCGCAATTAAATGCACAGATAGCTCCGCGCCGATTGACGATTGTCCAGCAAGCGAACATCACGCGAGCATTGACGCCTTTCGCCGGCAAAAGCATCATAATCGGATCATATATACTTGATGTAGAATCTGCCGTTCTCGGGGGACAAATCACCGAGGTAGTCAAAAAAGCAAAGTTTTCGACCAATTCTGAATAGCTAATGTCAGTTTTAGGCGGAGCCGGGATTGCGCTTGGTATCCACGTTACTGGCAAAGATGCGCCATTAGTTGAAACGCTTCTCAAGGTATTGGGCAAATACCAAGTAGTGTCCCCGGAAGAACCGTTTCCAAACGGGTTCACATCTGCAAATTTTGCAAGACCAATCGGGCCGCCGCCCGACGCCGTTATTTTTATCGGCGTCAAACCAATCGACAGATAGGACGCGTGGGCGACAGTGCTAGAAATAATTCCTAGCCCCAAAACGATTGTCGCCAGCCTGTCACGCCAGCGTCCCCATAGCCGGGACCTGCGAAGGGAGTCAAGTATATAATTCCCATTTGAAAGGTCCTTACCGAAACGGAGACTATGTGTCAACATATTGTCTCCGATAGAGAGATAATGAGTTGAATTCGCTGCGCTTTTGCGCTCGGTGCTTCGCCTCCGCCGCGACTGAGAGCGAACAAATCCGTGCGAATCAAAGAATCATTGCTGGTCTTCAAGAGTAGGCTCGGTCGTGTCCAACGCTCTAGTGGAGCGGATTTGACATTCGCTACCCACCTAGCCGCTAACTCTGGTAGCGAATGTCAAATCCAAAAGCTCCACTAGAATTTATAGTTGCTAGTGGTCCTTTTGATTCTAACATTCGCATGAGAGCGTGCCGAATTGGGATGCGAATGTTAGAATCGGACCACTAGGTACGGCGCGCAAATAAACGTCCATGTCGGCTGTGTTCTGAAAGGTGCCGGACAGCAGACATTAGAATTCTACGGGATGTGCGAGAAGCAGACAGACTCCAGCGAACGAACCCGCTTCGCGGGAGGGAGGCTGGGGGCCGGTCTAGTCTGGAGCCAAGGCCGACAGGGGATTTGATGAGAGCGTCGTGAGTTCGACGATCGGAGTGTTGCAACCTTACAAAGGAGCACTCCGATGCACGACCAACCCATCAGCCCGTTGCGCCAGCGCATGCTCGACGCCATGGCGGTGCGCAATTTCAGCGACAAGACGCGCCACGACTACATCCGCCAGGTCAAAAGCTTTGCGTCATTTCTTGGCCGCTCGCCCGATACGGCAAGCGCTGACGATCTGCGCCGTTTTCAACTGCATCAGCGGCAGAACGGGGTGCAGCCGTCGAGCATGAACAGTGCGGTGTCGGCACTGCGTTTTTTCTTCAGCACGACCCTCGACCGCCCCGACATGGAGCGGCACCTCACCTTCGTCCGCGAGCCGCGCAAGATCCCGGTGATCCTGAGCCCGCAGGAGATCGGCCAGCTCTTAGAGGCAGCACCCGGGCCGAAGTACAAGGCAGCGATGAGCGCCGCCTACAGCGCAGGGCTGCGGGTCTCCGAGGTGGTGGCGCTGAAGGTCGCGGACGTCGATTCCAAGCGCATGCTGCTGCGCATCGAGCAGGGCAAGGGCCGCAAGGATCGCCTGGCCATGCTGTCCCCACGGTTATTGGACTTGCTGCGCGACTGGTATTGCATCGTTCGGCCCGCGGTGTGGCTGTTTCCCGGCCGCGATCCGATGCTGCCGATGACGACGCGACAACTCACTCGCGCCGTCCATATCGCCGCCAGGCTTGCGGAGATCAACAAGCGGGTCACACCGCACACGCTGCGGCACAGCTTCGCCACCCATCTGCTGGAGCAAAATATCGATATTCGCCTGATCCAGGTTTTGCTCGGACATGTGAAGTTGGAGACGACCGCGCTTTACACTCAGGTCGCAACCAACGTGATCCGCGCGGTGACCAGCCCGCTCGATCAGCTCACACCGCTGATCCCAAAGCCCAATAAGCCGCCGGTATAACGCCACCACGCGCGTGCCTCGTCCGGCTTTGGAGGTCGCGGATATCTTCCGCGCGCATGGCCCTGCATGGCGTCAAGCCAATGCCGGTCATGTCAGCCTCGACCAACTCAAGGTGATGAGCGCGATCGAGCGCTGCCGCACGGCGGCGCTCGGCGGCCATGTCGAACGCTGTGAGGACTGCCGCCACACCAGCATTGCCTACAACAGCTGTCGCAATCGGCATTGCCCGAAGTGTCAGGGTGCGGCGGCCAAGCAATGGCTGGCCGAGCGGCAGGCCGACCTGCTGCCTGTCTCGTATTACCATGTGGTGTTCACCGTGCCGGCGGCGATCGCCGAGATCGCCTATCAAAACAAGGCGGTAGTCTACGATCTGTTGTTCAAGGCGAGTGCCGAGACCATGCTGACGATTGCAGGTGACCCCGAGCATCTGGGCGCTCGCATCGGCATCACATCCGTGTTGCACACCTGGGGCTCGGCACTCGTCCACCATCCACATGTGCACATGATCGTGCCAGCTGGCGGTCTCTCACACGATGGTCGACGCTGGGTCGCCTGCCGGCCCAAGTTCTTTCTGCCATGGCGGGTGCTATCCAAACTGTTTTGCCGGCTGATGTTGCAAAAACTTCTCGCCGCGCATGCCGCCGGTCAATTACAGTTCTTCGGTAGCCGTCGCCGCCTCGGTGAGGCCGCGGCCTTCGCCGCCTTTCTGGCGCCGCTGCGCAAGATCAAATGGTATGTCTATGGCAAGCGCCCGTTCGGCGGACCTGCGGCGGTGCTGACCTATCTGTCTCGCTATACTCACCGGGTCGCCATCGCCAACAGCCGGCTGATCGCGGCCGACAATGGCAGCGTCACCTTCAAGTACAAGGATTACCGTGCCGACGGTGCCGCCCGATACAAGGTGATGAGGCTCACCGCAGAGGAGTTCATCCGCCGATTTCTCCTCCACGTCCTCGCCGCCGGCTTCCATCGTATCCGTCATTACGGCTTATTCGCAAAAAGCTCGCGCACCGAGAATATCGAGCGGGCGCGGTCGCTGCTCAATGTGGCTGCACAAAATCAGACCAGCGACACCCATGCCAAAGACGACGACACGACGCATACCTGTCCCCACTGCGGCGGCCGCATGATCGTCATTGAGACCTTCGAACGCGGCCAGACGCCTCGCCATCAGCCGTGCGGCCCAATGGTCGCCGTCAGGATCGATACCTCATGAGAACAATCGCGCTCTTACAAGCACCCCGCGCCGCGCCGGCTTGTCGTCGATCTCAGATCGGCCGCGACAGCGCTCGTCACCATGCGCAAAATAACCAGCAAACCGAGCCGTAACCGCAATGCCCGTCCACAACTGCAATTATCATTGCAAGCCGGCACGCGCTAAAAACCACCTCATCGGCTCCGTTAAAGCTGAGCACGGCCACCATCGCGCGAGTCCCGTGTCAGCCAAATACCCATAGCCAGCGCACCATCTCCGTGCACTCCCGACCGCGGGTTCGTTCCTTGACGGCTTTCGGACGCCGGCCAGGCGCACGCGTCCAGCTCTCCCACGGCCGGCATCCGAAACCCTGTACAATTTCCGACATTCTGCCGAACCCCCAGAAGTGCCGTCTTGTGCCAGATTCAGGTTCTCTCATAATGACAGCTTGGGCTTGAAGAGGAGGGACGTCTGAGCGATCGCGCTACTTTCACCTATCGTGCATTTATGAGCTATAGCCATCGCGATCGTCGGTGGGCTGTGTGGCTACACCGCGCGCTTGAAAGCTTTGTGATCGACAAGGAACTGGTTGGCCGCCAAACAACGATTGGAGCGGTGCCCAAGACGTTACGCCCGATCTTTCGCGACCGCGACGATTTCTCGGCTGGACATTCGCTCAACGAACAAACCTCGACTGCGCTCGCGGCCTCGTCGTCTATGATCGTGGTCTGTTCACCCAACTCCGCTAGCAGCAAATACGTCAATGAGGAAATTCGCTCGTTCAAAGCACTTGGTCGAGCCGCGAATGTGATTGCGGTAATCGTCGATGGTGAACCAGGTGACGAAAAGCAAGAATGTTTCCCGCCAGCACTTTTCCGCAAAGTCAGCCCGGACGGGACGCTGACTGAGGAGCAAGAAGAGCCGCTCGCGGCCGATGCGCGGTCGCAGGGCGATGGCAAGCGGCTTGCCCTGCAGAAGGTGGTGGCCGGACTCCTGGGCGTCGGCCTCGACGAAATCGTCCGCAGGGCGGAGCGGGCCCGTCGGCGGAAGAGCCGCATGTGGGCTGCGCTTGCCGCAATTTTCCTTTGTCTCGCTATCACGTCCACCGCGAGTGCGGTCTATGCCTATCACAATCTCCTCGAATTGGAGGATCGTCTCGATCAAGCCATCGAAATTGCCTACGGTTTTGTCAGTGAAGCCTCGAACCTATCCGTGCGTTTCGGGGTGCCTACAGACATCACCCTTGGCCTCCTGCATCGCGCTGAAACGGCGCTCGATCGGTTGATTTTGCAGCGAGCAAGCTCATCGAAGCTGCGCTACCGGAAGGCGCTGATGCTGGACCAATTTGCCGACTGCTATCGCAACTTGGGCCAGATGGACGAGGCGGTAACGCGCGCAACCGAGGCCCTCGGAATCATCAGCAGTCTTGCCAAAGACGATCCGGCCAACTCGGATTTGCAAGAGCATTTGGCGAAAGAATTCGATCAACTCGCCTATTTTGCGACGATCAAGGGCAATACAGACGAAGCATTAGCGGACTACCGTGCCAGCCGTGTTGTAATTGAAAAACTTGCGGCCAAAGATGCCGCAAATCCAAAATGGCAAATAATGCTGTTATGGAATAGCCGAACGATCGGCGAGCAGCTGCTGTCGTTAGGCTCATCTTCGAAGGCGTTAACCGCATACCTGAGGGGTTGGAAAACCTATAGCCTGTTCGCCGCTGTTCATCCGACGCAGGGCTCGGATACTTCTCTCTTCACCATGGCCAAACTGCTAGACGCCATCGGCAATGTCGAGGCGCTCCAGGGAGAATACGAAAAGGCACTGCAGACGCTGCAGCGAAATCTGTCTTTCAAGCAGCAGATAGCCGCCCATCATCCGGATTTATTCGAATGGCAATTCGAGTTGCGCGACTCGTACCGATACGTAGGCAGTATATTGTGGGATCTGGGCTCATTCGATGCGGCTCTCGACAGCTTCGGTAAGGGGCTCGCAATTGATCAAAAGGCAGTCGCGGCGGACGCAAAGTTTCTTGGCCCGCAACGGTCCGCGGTTCTATTCGCCAACCAGGTGGTTCAGACGTTATTGGCGCAAGGTTTACTGCCTAAAGCGTTGGGAAAAGCGCGGGACAATCTGACCGAGGCTAAGCGCGTGGCCGACGCCGACGTGGCCAATCGTGCATGGCAGGCGTATCTCGGCACCCTGCACGCGACCGTTGGCGATGTCCTGCTCCAGCAAGGGTTATATCCAGATGCGCTGGCGGAATATCGGGCTATGAATACCATCATCGCACCGCTCGCAGCGGCCCAGCCCAAAAACCTTGATTGGCAAGCGGAGCTCGCCCAATCTGACCTTGCGCTTGGAGAGGCGCTGCAAGGGCTGATTCAGACCGACGACGCAAGACTTCAATTTCGAGCCGCGCTGGCGATCTTGGACAGTCTTTCCGCCACCGATCCTAAAAATGTGAGCAACCAAGTCGATAGGTTGAAGGCGCGTTGGTATCTCGCCGGATTAGGTGATGAATTAGTGCCCGCTGCTGACGCGACGCTGACGGAGTTGCGTGCGCTTAGAGAAAGCCGAAAGCTCACTTGGCTTGAGCAGAAGTGGCTGGCTGACCTCGAATCAAAACATGACTCTCTTCAACCGGAACAGCAACATTAACTACTCAGATAGAACTCACGTCGGCTCAGGGTCGTGTGTCACGAGCATCGCCGGTCCACACGGCGGTGCACAACTGTACGAGAGATGAAGGAAGGCCCTTCGAGGTCGGCAGTCAGGTGCTGATCTCAAGCCACCGCAAGCTGCTGTTGTCAAAAGCAATGGTGGTGAGCGTTGCGGAAACGCCAGGACATGATCCTGGCAGGCAAGGTTGAGAGAGGCGAGCGCAAGCGAACCGTCGATGAAGTGTCGAAAGCTGATTAGACGATGTCAGAATCGGGGGCTGACCCTGCCTCCGAGATCAACTCGGGGGAAGCCTGAAGTCTGTCCGAGTGGCATCCGGCATGTAGACGGCGCGAAGCTCAACCAGGCTTTTGTACGGAACGTGAGAACCTGTGCTCCGATGCAAAGGGAGAAGTCACAAGCGGCTAAAACCGCGAGGATCAGAGTACCGATGCGGCGCACAGGGACGGAGTGGCTCGTAGTAGGGATGAAGGCTCTGTAATGGAGCCGGACCGAAGGGGCCGCGTTGTTCAGCCGAAGCTGCGGGCCAACTGGTGACAGGAGGAGCCTGTGGACAAAGCAAAGCCGTTCGACATCCCCAAACGGGAAGTCTGGGAAGCCTTCAAGAAGGTGAAGGCCAACCAGGGAGCGGCCGGAGTAGACGGACAGACGATTGCGGACTTTGAGGCTGATCTATCAAACAACCTCTACAAGCTCTGGAACCGGCTGTCGTCAGGGAGCTATTTTCCTCCGCCGGTGCGACGGGTGGATATTCCGAAGGGAGATGGCGGAACGCGCCCGTTGGGCATTGCGATACGGCGGGCATAATGCACCTCATACAGTTTGCATTGGGGATGGTAGACGAAGATGGGCTGAGTTGACGGTCCATTCTCGAAGGCGCCGATCCAACTCGTTGTTGATCGTGATCGCATAGGGCGCATTCCGCTTGCGCTGAACCGCCGGAACGATACCGCGTTCGATCCAGTAATGGACGACCCAAAGGCTGACGCCATATCTTTCTCGAACCTGGCGAACGTTCAGCGTCCCCTTGGGAGGTGGCGGAGCTGGAATGCGATATTTGTACCTCAGCCATTTGATCGTGCCCAATGTAATCGGCTTACCGGTTGTCGTGCTTTTCTGACCTTCGGTGCGCAGCGCGGCGACGATGTCATCGTCACGATGATCGGCCGCTAATTCTCTGATCCGGTTCACGAATGCCATGGAATAGCGGATCGCCTCCGCCCTGTTCTGCGGGAGTTGGAGGCACAGTGTTTCAGTTTCGCCGCCTTGCCACCGAATGTGCAGCCTGAGGGTCTTCGCCTCTGGTCCCTTCACTACGGTGATGTCGCGCACCAATAGGCGCAGGATGCGCTTGCGATCTCGGGGGGTCGTGGTCGTGGCCGCCCACAGGCGAGGGAAGTCCTTCGCCAACCGGAGAATCTGCTGCTTCTGTTCGGCGGTGACCGCCCGCATGGTCTTGCGTTCGAAGGCGGCCAATTCGGCTTCGAGATCGTGCAAGCGTTGCATGGCGTCGTTCCAACGCGCTTCGAGTGTCGCTGCGATCAGTCGGTTGCAGGGATCGACCGCCTCGTAACGCCGTTCGGCGAGTTCGGCGTCATAGCGCGCGCGCTCGATCCGCATCCGCCATTGGGCGCCGATGCCGCGATCCCGTTCTTCCAGATTGGTCAGCGCCGCGAGCGCGAGTTCGATCGTCACCGGCGTGATGGCGCTGACCAACCGTTCGCTGATGGCCTGATCGAGGGATGTCGAAGGCGCCGTCAAACAAGCACGGGACGCCAAGGCCTCCCGATGTTTCCAAACACATTGATAGAGCGGGTAGATGCCTCCGTTCCCGGTGTAGCGAATCCCGAGACGGCGTCCGCAAACCCCGCAGAGGAGCAAGCCCTGCAAGAGGCAGAGGCCCTCTCGGGCGGGACCGGAAAGCCCTTCGGCGTTCGTCCGATTCGTGCTCAGACGCTGCCGGTTGGCGATGAACTGATCCGCGGAGATATAGCCTTCGTGGTGATCGGGGATCACAACACGCCAAGCATCCTGCGGCATCAAACGCGATCGTGTCCGGATCTCGCCGGACGATCCCACCTCTTTGGACGATTGGTGTCGTCCGAACACATAGGCGCCGGCGTAGGACGGATTGGCAAGGATGCCGAGGACCCGCGAATGGGTCAGTCTGCCCCACAGAAGTTTGCCGTCCCACGCGCCGCCATACGCGCGACGCGGGAAGCGTAGATCGAGTTCATTGTAGCGTCGCACGACGCCGAAAGCTGTGTTCTCTCGCGCAAACAGGTCAAAGACCGTGCGGACTGCGCCCTGGACCTCCCGATCCGGATCGATCGCGATCTTGTCGCCCTCAAAGACAAATCCGACCGGCAGGGGAAAACGCAATTCGCCCTTGGAGGCCTTGTTGAGTTTGCCTCCATGGAGGCGGGCGCGGATAATATGCAATTCCGCTTGGGCGAACGTACCCTTCATCCCCAATACAAGCCCATCGTTGAACTCGGCCGGATTGTAGCAACCGTCCTCGTCGATCACGAGCGTGCTGGTGATGGCGCAGAGCTCCAGGAGGCGATGCCAGTCCTGGTTCGATCGCGCTAGCCGCGACGCTTCCAAGGAAAAGATTGCGCCAACCCGTCCCATAGCCACTTCGCTGACCAAGGCCTTGAAGTCTTCCCGATTGGTCGTCGCGCTCCCGGATTGGCCGAGATCCCGGTCGAGGATGCGGATCTGCTCCGGCTTCCAGCCGAGTGACTCGGCCTTGGTCTTCAGATTGTATTGGCGCTCCGTGCTTTCCTGGTTGAAGCGAACCTGTCCCATCGTCGACTGGCGGATGTAAATGCAGGCCTGCCGCGCCAGGTGTTGATCGGCAATCTTCGAACTCATCGTCATCGGCCCCCTCCGGATTGAACGGCGGGGCGCCGGCGGCAAGATAGGACGCAACCATGTCCGCGAGGATGGCGCCCGCCTTGGCAAAGTCGAAATCGACAAGCGCCGGGTCCATGGCGATTTATCCAAGCTCCTCGCGTCGTCGCAAGAGTTCCGTGTTGATCGCGCAAATCTCGTCGAGCGCAGCGCGCAGGGCGCGGAAATTGCCGATCAAATGGGCGACCTGCTCGTGGATGTCGTTTGGCACATAATCTCTGCGCTGCCGGCCACCCGTCCCGGGCTGACTGACGGACAGATATCGCTTGGGTCCATGTCCGGGTCCGTCGACGCAGTGGCAGTTCGGCCGACCGCAGCGCTTGTATGTTTCGACCAATGTGCCGCGCAGCACGTGTTCGATCGGCGGCAAGTCGCGCACAATGCGGCGGCGACGTTTGCGAAGCATGCGGGAGGAAAGATCCTGGATTTTCATCGGACCGAATCACTCGTCTGTCCGAATGAATCAAAATCAGATTCATCGGTCAACCTCGGAATGGCCCTTGGCGAGAGAAGCGATGAGTTCGGCGAGCGCGACCAAGCCAAAGGCATCGACAAGCGAGGGAGCGCCGCCCCCGGAGCCCTGCCCATCTGGGAACGCCCAGTCGGTCCATTCACGGGGCATCGCGAATGAGCCGAGGTCGGCGTGGCGCAGGCTCAACGTCTCGACCCCCGAGACATGGCGAACCTTCAAGACGACGAACCGCTGCCCACGCAACGGATGAAACGGGTGGACGACTTCAGCCGATCCCAAAGGTCGATTGGATAAGAGTGCAGTTCGCTGGGGGTGTGGCAACGGTTGCGGACCGTGTCGCCCAGGAAGTTGTCCGTCGCTACCTGGAGCCGTGTTTGGAGCCGGTGTTTCATATCGACTCTTATGGCTACAGGCCTGGCAAATCGGCGATCGACGCTGTGCGCCAAGCTCGTCAGCGTTGCTGGCGGTATGACTGGGTGCTCGACCTCGACGTAAAAGCCTATTTCGACAGCATTGATTGGAAGCTGATGCTCAAGGCGGTTCGTCATCATACGAACTGTTCGTGGGTCCTGCTCTACGTCGAGCGCTGGCTGAAGGCTCCGGTTTAGTTGGAAGATGGCAGCGTCGTGCTGCGAACATCGGGAACTCCTCAGGGCGGGGTTGTCAGTCCCGTCTTGGCGAATCTGTTCCTGCATTATGCGTTCGATATGTGGATGAAGAGAACCTATCCTCACATCCCGTTCGAGCGCTACGCGGATGACGCCATTTGTCATTGCAAGAGCGCCGAGGAGGCGCAGGCGCTACGGAGCGTGCTTGCTGACCGCTTTGCGGCCTGCAAGTTGGTGCTGCATCCCGAGAAGACGAGGATCGTCTACTGCAAGGATGCGAACCGGCGCGGTGATTTCCCAAATCAATCGTTCGACTTTCTCGGTTTTATGTTTCGGGCGAGGAAGACGATGTGGCAGGGAAATATCCCCGCGCATGGCTTCATGCCGGCGGCCAGTCCGAGGGCGTTGGCGTCCATCAGCCGGACGATCCGCCGCTGGGCCCTTCATCATCACAGTGACAAATCTCTGCAAAGTCTGGCCGAGACGTACAACCCGTACATTCGAGGCTGGATCAACTACTACGGCAACTTCTACCGGACGAAATTGCGCCCGGCCCTAAAGAGGATCGATCTCTATGTCATCCGCTGGGCGCGTCGCAAATTCAAGCGGCTGCGTCGTAAGACCAAAGGCGCGAGAGATTGGTTTGATCGGCTTCGCCGCGCGAATCCAACGCTCTTCGCACACTGGCAGCTATGTCATGGAAACGGCCGGACATCGGGAGCCGTGTGAGTCGAGAGGTTCATGCACGGTTTTGGGAGCGCGCGGAGGTGAAATTCCTCCGCGCGACTCGTCATTCGCTGCCGAATTGACCTGTCGGCGCCATGTCCGCCTTTCGCCTGATAGGGACCGAGTAAGACCCCGGCTTACGGGTGCCGCGCACGGGCGGATTATCTGCGGCGTGCAAAATAATCTCTCATCTGCGCGCCCATTCGTGTCGCAAGAGCTACCGCACGGCAGATATTCAAAACCCGGCGCGAGGGGCGCGATCGGAGCATTTTTGCGCCACTGCCAATAAAGCCAACATCTGAATACCTCGTAGACGGCGGCAGCGGCTGAGCCCGCATCGGGATTTTGCGCGAAGCATGAAGCCTTCAGGCCCGCACGGCATCAGTTCGGCAAGTAGACAGCGACTTGCCAATTACGAGGTGCCAAAGGCACGGTCTCCAGCGTCGCCAAGCCCCGGCACAATATAAGCATGCTCGTTAAGCTTGGGATCAATTGCTGCGGTCCATACCGCGACGTCGGGATGCGCTCTGCGCAACTGATCAAGCCCCGGTTCGACGCAGATCAGATTCATGAAGCGAATTTCTTTCGCTCCGAACTTTTTCAGACAATCAACCGCCGCAACGGCGGTGTTGCCCGTCGCCAGTATCGGTTCGGCAACAATGACCAGCCGCTCGCTAAGATCGCTTGGTGCTTTAAAGTAATATTCAACAGCCGCCAATGTTTTGGGTTCGCGATAAAGGCCAATATGTGCGACCCGTGCCGTCGGCATCAGTTTCAGCATGCCCTCGACGAAGGTGAGACCAGACCGCAAAATCGGTGCGAAAGCCAGTTTTTTGTCGATACGCGACGAAATCGTGGTCGCCAGCGGAGGCCTCGCAGAGCCCGTTCGTGATTGGCCATGCGGTGATAAGCGACGCCATCGATCTTACTGCCGTGGTCAACGCACTTAACAGCGTGAGCTTAAGCGAAGCTGATGTGCACATCGGCCGGCTGGTCAATATCTTTGCCAAAGCTGAGGCGTCGCCGGATGGCTGCGTGCGCGGCCTCCGCCACACCATGCTCGACGATTCGGATGTCAGCTCCACTCGCCACGCCCGTGCCGCGGTCGGCGGTTTGATCGCCGGGTTGTCGGGCACTGGCGCTGTCTATGTGTCCGGCGGCGCTGAGCACCAGGGCCCGCCCGGTGGCGGTCCGGTAGCGGTCATCGCCCGAGTTTGACACGAGAATAACCCAAAGGGCTCGATGTCGCCTGCTGGCAAACATTGCGGAATTCAGGTGGGCTGGCGTGAGCCGCAGGGAAACGCGTCAAGCAGAGCGCGCAGTGCCAGCGCGGCGGGATTATCTGTAGGCTCTTGAGGATGATCCTCGGCGTAGCGGGTAAAGATGCGGACGTATTGGAGCAACGTTGTGTCTTGCGGAGCACAGATGCCAAGCAGATGCCGCCCGTGCTCGTCCACAATCACGGACAGGTTTTGAACGGCCGCCATATAATACCAGCAGGTGAGCCCCGCCACCGGAATGTCCACGGTAGGGTCCTGCGTCGCGCCCGCTGCATCGATGACGGCTTTACAGCTTTGCAGAAGCTCGGCGGGTGTCTGGGCCGCAGCCGCGCCGGTCAGCAGCGAAGACCCCAGTACGCCCAGCGTGGCGGCAATGACAAGCTTCATCGCGCCGGACTCCGACCACCAAAGCGTTGCGCAATCCCAGACACGATGACGGTCAATCCGACGCTTTGCGAACTGGCTGTTCGACCATGCTCAGCACATCGCGAAATGTCGGCTGGGAAACGGTCTCTCCGATAAATCCCAATGGGTCGGTTGATACCGACGCGCCTTGATCGGAGACATGGAGATAGACCCTTTTGTTCTCCCCGACCATGGCGAGGACCTGCTTTTTGAACTCGGGCCATTGATCCTTTTTTATCGAGACGCAGCCGTCCGTCTCGAGTTTGCCATTGGTCGCGGCGTGCAATTCAATTCCGTCGCGATCACGACGCAGTTTCGGATCCGGTATGGTCCCATCCGCGACCCCAATTGCGCCATGTTTGCTACCCCACGAACCGACGGCACCCGGTGTTATGAGATAATCTCCATAGGGAATAGATTGGCCACGGCCTCCTGAGCCGAATTCGTATTGCTTTCCCGCGACCTTTATTATTCCGGTAATCTGCTTTGGCCGAATCCTGTTCATAATGTCCCCAATGGACGGGGTCACTTTCAGCGCGGGCGGAGGACTCGTGTTCAGCGCGGTCGGGAGATTCGCGTTATCGACATCTTCCTCGGACGCGAGTTGATAAACAGGCTTGCTTGCTTTCACCGCCCCATATTGGTGTAGCTTGCACAGAGTCTTGATGGTAACGTCCTTGACCACATGAAAAGGTCGCTTGCCCGGCGTGCGTTGCAGCCTCGGAGCGATCGCAATGCCGGCTGTTTGAGCTGGCCGTGGACGCGTCTGGAACTGCAGATGAGCTGAAGAATACTCAGGAGTTGCGTTTGTCTGAGAAAGACTCCACATCAGGATGCCTGCCGTGCCGATCATGCCCCAAAAGGTGATGTTAATTCCGGTCCGTTTCAATCGTTAACCCTCACTGTTACGCCAACAACACAAGAAAATCGCGCGGGAACCCGCGTTCCAAACGTGCTTGTTGCGGATTGTCCGCTACGCGCCACGCATTCGTGTCAGGTTTGTGGCGGTAGCCGCTCGGTCGGCACGTGAGTGAAGGTTCCCGATACAAGTTCCCGCGATGCGGATCGGCTTTAAGGAGTTGGGCCAAAGCGGGCCGATGTTCCGCCTGCGCAGGTGTGCAGAGCGGTAGCCGTCATGGCGAGGAGTAGCCGGTAACCGCTCTACTTACGGACCAGCGGGAGTTATCCCGGGAATCATGAGTTGGCTCGGCGTCACTGTTTCGCCGTCTAACGCCTATTTTTGCGAAATGCGCTGCAGAACCGGCAGCCACTTCTCCTGCTCCTGCTCAACAAAGGTCAGGACTTGCGGCGGCGTCATTGCCCGGGTGTAGCTGCCAACGTTTCCGAGCTCGGTCTGGAAGGTCGGGTCACTCACCACCTTGGCCAGATCGGCGCTCACCTTACCGATGACGGGCTGCGGAGTGCCAAGGGGCGCAAGCAAGACCTGCCAACCGGTTGCGGTGAACCCCGGCAGCGTCTCGGAAACAGTCGGCAGGTTCAAAAACTGCGGCAGCCGCTTGGCTGATGCCACCGCTATGAGCTTCACCTGCTTTGCCTTTACAGAACCAATGATCCCCGAATAGCCTTCGATGATCATCGATACCCGCCCGCTTGCCACGTCTCCTAATGCCACTGCCGGTCCCCTGGTGTAGGGCACGGTGAGAAGCTTGATGCCCGCGCGCTGCTGAAGCACTTCTCCGGCGAGATGGGTCAGCCTTCCTATGCCGGTGACCGCGAATGAGACTTTGCCGGGCTTCTTCTTGGCGAGCGCGATCAATTCCGGCAGCGTCGACACGCCTAGGGAAGGATTCACCGCGACGAACATCGGATTCTCGGCGGCAAATCCGATCGGGAGAAAATCGCGCGGCAATTTTATTGGCAGGTTTGGCGCCACGGTGGGTAGCGCCACAAAGGTCGAGAGAACCGGCAGGTAGAGCGTATAGCCGTCGGGCGTGGCTTCGGAGGCCGTACGGGCGGCGACGCTGCCGTTAGCTCCCGGATGGTTTACGACCACCACTTGTTGCTTCCACATCTTCGAAAGAGCTTTGGCGATAAACCGCGCATCCACGTCGGGCGTGGCGCCCGGAGCCGCATCCGAAATGATCGTTACCGTCCTATCTGGATAATTCGTGCTTTGCGCGTGAGCGGCCGCTGGTGCCAGCCATACAAGCGTTGAAAAGAGAATTATCGCACCCGCATGAATTCTCAGCATGGCGATCCCCCGATGTGGCGCGTGTTGTCCGACGCGAGGCTTGTCGGTTCATGGGTCCATCATCCTATCGCCCACATCGTGCCGGACATCGCGACGCGCTGTCGCAGAGGGTGCGTCAGCAGGAGGTAACAATCACGCTTGCGAGCAAGTAGTGTTTGCGGCCTCGGTGCCTGAATCCAGCGTCAGACCAGCCGGCCCCACTGGGCCATGCTGTGACAATGCCTGTGAATGCTGCGGCATCGTTGGCAGCAAAAACGAAGCGAGCGTTGCAGAAGTCAGGCCCCGAGCCGCAATCGTGCGAGCAGTGTCCGGAGCCGGTCACACAGTAAAGAAATCGAAATAGCCGTCGATCACGTATTCGAGCAGGAGCACCTTCTTGGATGCGATGCGAAATCCGCCGTTGTCCCGGCGCAACAGATACTCGCACGAGCCGTTGAGGATCTGCTGGCCGCGCGGCTCGCAAAACGCCACGACCTGACTGTTGGCGAAAACCGCTATGCCGTCCGGGCCCTCTGAATCCACCATCACATTGGTGACGAGGTGGCGGGTCTGCGGCAGTGGATTGGACGCCAGCGAGCCGCCGCTCTCCACGCGAAACACCCGCGCCTCCAAGCCCGCACGCCCGACGATGTAGATGAAATTCAGACTGGTTTCAGGTTCGCTCGTATAGACACGATCCATGCCGACTGCGGGCACCCAGAAAATCGCGTCGTCCGCGAACAGGTCGAGCCACTCGCCGAATTTGCCGGCATCGAGCAGCCTGGCTTCGCGATACAGAAACTCCGCGGCAGCAGCAGTGAGGGCGGGCTCAGCCATTGCGGCGCGCCTCGCCGCGTTCCATCAACTCCAGCCAGCGCCGGTAGACACCCTGCATGGCGATTTCGTGATCCCAGCTGTTGCTGCTCGCGGTCGGCGACATGCCGAGTTCGCGAGCCGCGTTGTCGGGACCGTCGATCTTGAAGTCCATGCCGCGGCCCATGTTGGTCCACTTGCTGTCGAATGCGAAGCTTGCCTTATGCGCGGATTCGGCGACGGCGACGTCGTCCGGCGTCGCCATCCCGCTGGGCAGGAAGAAATCCTCGAACTTGCGGAGCCGGGCAGCGCGCATTTGCTGCGGTTCGCCGACCGGGGCGATGCACCAGATCATGGTTTCCATGCGATCGACCGCCAGCGGCCGGTAGGTGCGCAGGTGCGTCGAAGCCAGATCGTTCAGAAGCAGATTTGGAAAAATCGTCATGTGTCGGCCGCGGCCGATGACCCAATCCAGTTGGCCGGGCGTGAAGCGCTTGGTCAACTCATCGCGCTGGGCATAGATCGGAAACGCCTCCGGATTGGGACGCTTGTGCCAGAACGCCGTGTGGCCCTTGCCGAGATCGTAGCTCGCCGATTCGACCCTGCCGGTAAGACGGCCGGTGTCGGTCTTGGCGACGCCGGCACGCATCTCGCGCTTCTCGCGATGGATGATGGCTTGCGCGAAGTTGTGGTGCACGACCGGCGCATGGTAGGCGTCGGGGCCGTTCTCGTGCATGATCTTCCAATTGCATGCCGTCTCATAAATGCTGAAGCCCGGCACGATCTCGAGTTCCTGCGGCGCCGGTGCAACAAAAATATCGATCAAAGCCGCTGCCGCGCCGAGATGCTCGCGCAAGCTCGGCACGTCGGCGGCGAGGCTGCCGAATACCAATCCGCGATAGCTGTCGATGCGAGCGATCGGCGTCAGATCGAAGTCGGAAAAATTCAGGTGCTGTTCGCTCCAGCCCGTCCTGGGGGCTGAAACGGCGGTACATTTGCCGCCGGTGTCGAAGCAGAAGCCGTGATAGGGGCAGACGAACTCTTTGGCATTGCCGATGCGCTTGGTCACCAGCGTCGCGCCGCGGTGGCCGCAGGCGTTGAGGTAGCAGGCGAGGGCGCCGTCCGGCTTGCGCACGATGAACGCCGGCTGACGGCCGATATGCGTGGCAAAATAGTCGCCGGGATTGTGGACGAACGCCTCGTGGCAGAGAAAGACCCAGTTGGCCTCGAAGATATTGCGGTACTCGGCCTCCAGGACATCCGGGTCGTTGTAGATCGCTCGATCGACCCGGAACACGCGATCCGCCGGCCGGTCGTCGATATAGGCCGCATATTTCCTCGCGTTGGCGCCGATGCTCGAAACGGCCGCTCCGGCCATCGTGGTCATCGCCAAATGCCTCCTTGCTGTTCTGGGTGATAACGGAACTCGCTCGCCGTATTGAGCCGGCCGAGCCAATGACGCGTGAGCCGGCGGGCTATTGCATCGGCTTGATGCCCAACGATTTGGCGAACGCCGCGATGTTGGCGCGCTGTTCGTCGATCGACTTGGCGAAAGCCTCTGGGCCGCCGATATTGAGAACTTGGCCGGTCGTTTTCATGCGATCCTTGATGGTGGCATCTTCGACCGCACCGAAGTCGGCCGCAATCCGCTTGCGCAGATCGAGTGGCATTCCCAGCGGCCCGAACAGGCCGACCAGTCCGTCGAAGCGCAACAGCGAATAGCCCGCTTCCTGCACTGTCGGCACGTCGGGTACGGTCGGTCCGCGCGATGAACTTGTCACGGCCAGCACCTTGACCTTTCCAGCCGCAATTTCCGGCTGCACGATCGCCAGCGCCGCCTCGTAAGCCTGCACGCGGTCGGTGGCCAAGTCCTTGGCCGCATCGACAGGGTTGCGGTACGGCACTTTGGTCATGCTCAAATTCTCGCTCTTGAGCCAGCCGGCGAAGGTGAAATCGTTGGCACCGGTCACGCCGGCCCAATTGAGCTTGCCCGGCTCCGAGCGCACCAGTGCAACGAGGTCTTTGAGCGAATCGACCTTCAGATCGGCCGGGACCGCAATGACGATGATGGTGTTTGACACTTGCACGATCGGCACGAGGTCGCTCGGCCTGTAGGGCAGGTCAGGATGCAGATAGGGGTGCGCGGTGAACGACGAGGCGGGCGAAAACAACAGGACGTGATCGTCGTGGGCCGAGAGCAATGCGTTGATGGCGACGAGCGCATCGCCGCCGGGGCGGTTCTCGACCACCACCGGCTGGACCCATTTCTTGGTGAGGCGGTCGGCAAATAGCCGTGCGGTGATGTCGGAGCCGGCGCCGGGGCCGAGCGGCACGATGAATTTGACCGAGCGGGTCGGCCACGCCGCCTGCGCTGCAGCCGGCGCCGCGATTGCGAAGGCCGTGACGGTGAGCAGACTCAAGGCGGCCGCAACGAGACCGCGCAGTATCGCGCGCATTGTTCCCTCCGCTTTTCGCCAGGGTTGCAGGTTGTGCCGTGGCTTCGCCGGGATTCCCTGGATGCTCCCGATGCTTGAGGCGAATGGTAGCGATATTCCCCGTGATCCGGAAGTTCCGGCTTGCTTTGTGGGTCGCCTTCAATCGGATTCTCATTTGCTGCGCATACAGGCACGGGCCGGCGGGCACACGCGGTCTGGCCGGCCCGTCGGGCATCTCGATCCGGCAATTTCAGAAAAACGAGAGGGCCGCGGATTTCAATCGGCCCGAGCGATCACGTTGCGAACCTGACGGCGGCTTGATCCGCGGCATTTCATGGCTTGCGTTCGACGCCTGCCGGGGAGGTTTTGTGCCGCGGGAGCGCAGACCCGCGGCCTTTACGGCGAAGGGGTGCCGCCAACCGCCCGGCTCACGGACCAGCGGGGGTTATCCCGGGAATGATGAGCTGGTCGGGCGTCACCGTTTCGCCCTGCAGATCGCCGATCGACCTCATGGCGGCAATCAGATGCGCCAAGCCGCCGCGCGACACCGCGTCGTCCTTCGGCATCACCTCAATTCTTTGCTCGAGATCATAGCTCTCGGTCGCCAGTTCGCGCGGCGCGTGAGACACCTTCACCATGATGGCGATCGATTCATCGCGGTGAGCGTTGAACCACGCGATCGATTGGTTGAGGACGTTGATCAGCTTCTTCGCCTCGTCCCGATGCGCATTTGCCCAGGCCACCGTCGTGAATGCGCCGGCAAATGGTATGTCGCCGGCGAAGTCTCTGACCGACGCAATGTTGTGGAAGCCCGCCTTGTCGGCGATCAGGCTGAATGGGGGCAGTAGCATGGTCGCGGCGACGGTGCCGGATTTCAGCGCGGCCAGGCGCTCTGCGGTGTTGGGCACGATGATGAAGCTGACGTCGTTGTCGGTGAGGCCGTTCGCCTTCATGATCTGCTCGACATACACGCGGGTAATGTCTTTGCTGCCACCGAGACAGATCTTCTGTCCCTTCAGGTCTTTCACCGATTTGATCGAGGCCTGCGCGTCGAACTCGTAAGGCGTGACCCCGTTGATCATGCGCAGGGCGCCGACCTTGGCGCCGGCGGCATCGGCGTGCACCGCCTCGACGACGCCATCAAGGCCAACGACATCGAGCGAGCCGGCCACAAGCTGCTGCATCAAACCCGGTGCGCTCGGCACATAGATGAAATCGGGCTCGATTCCCGCCTGCTTGAAGAACCCCTCTTGCTCCGCGATGGCCCAGGGCCAAGCGCCGGCAGCAGGGCTGCCGATAATGCCGATCGAAATTTTTTCGGCGGCTTGTGTTGGCGCGCTAAACATCAGTGCGGCCACAAGCGCGGCGCCGACGAGCGCCATTGTCTGTCTCATAGCTTTTTCCTCCCCGGTTACAGCAAGTCGGCCGCTGCGCGATCTTTTTCGGTAGACCAGCCGATACTGAAATCGGCGGCGTCGGCTTGTCAAAGGCGACTGCGCGGCTGACGGGATTGACGCCTGAGACAAGGTGTCACGCCGATCCATCCGGCCTGCGAAGAACAGGCTGTGAACGGCTCATTGGCAGCATCGGCATGCTCCAAGATGTGACTTTCCTTGCTCAGATTGAACAAGCGCGCAGCAAATGACTGCGCGCCTGGAGGCACGCTGCACAGAACGCTTGTTGAGAAGACCGCGTTCTATCGCGCGTGCGCGGCGGGCCTCAGCATCGACACAAGCCAAGGCACGACGACCTGCGAGGTAATGCGCTCCTCGGGGAAGTCCTTGGAACGTCCGGTGTGGCCTCCGTCCGGATTCACCCAGGCGAATTTCGGCGTGCCGGTCCGCAGCAGCAGGTAGAGATCGGCGATAGGGACTTGGCTGTCCTTCTCGCCGTTCACCACCAGCATTGGCGCTGACCGCTGCTTCAGGATGCCGCGCGTCTTAAGCGAAAAGGTCGCGAGCTTTTTGAGGAAGGCGTCGTCCTCGCCCGCCTTGAAGCCATAGACGAACATGCGCGCCTCCTTGAGACCGAACAGATATTCGCTCGTGCCCCACGATTTGCGCTGCCAATCAGCTTGGAAATATTCGTCGATCGGGCCGCCGCGTACGACCACCGCGCGCAGGCGGTTGCGTTCGGTATAACCGGCGAGCGCCGACCAATAGCCGCCGGCGCTGCTGCCCGCAACTGCGATGCGCTGGGGATCGACATCGGCGCGAGTGCCGAGGTAGCTGATGACCGCGCCAATCATGCGCTCGCTGCCGACCTCCATCGGCACGGCCGCCTCGCCCGTTCCCGGCATGTCGAGCGCCAGCGAGCCAAGCCCGGCCCCCGTCAGGGCCGCGCTGCCGTGCTCCACGCTATATTCCTTGAACTCGTCGAGGCCGCCAATGCTCACCACCACCGGTGCCCGAGCAACGCCGTGCGGCAATTGCAGATAGCCCACGATCTCCTTGCCCTCGAACGGGATGCGAACGGTCTGGACCGGCGGATCGAGCAGCTTGCCGTATTGGCGGAAGGCCTCGACCGCTTTCTTGTAATCGGCGCGTTTGCCGGGCGTATTCTGCGCCGGCCAGGCGCCGAAATGGAAATCGAGCCACGCCTGGTGCCAGTTCTCCTTTTTCTGCGCCGCATCGGTTGCCGCGCGCGCCGCCTGAGCGTGACGCTCGCCCATGGCGGCCCAGGCTCTCGCCCATTCTTCGGGATCCATGCTGGTGAGGCCGGCCAGCACCTGGCGCACATCACGCGCGTCGATACCGGCGATGGGATAGGCCCCATGATCGGCGCGCCCTTGCACGTCGGCCCGCAATTCGGCGAGTGCTTGGGCGGGCGGCGGCGCATTTCCCTGGGCGAAGGCGGCACCTGCAAGTGGCGCGCAAACCAGCGACGCTAACGCAGCGCCGCGGCAGCCAAGTATTTTCAGCATGTCCATTCCCCCCTGTGTGCGCGCATTATAACGAAGCCGCTTCGGCGGCGCGTCAAATTTGTCGTGGCGCGCGGCAGCCCGCGCTGCGCCGACTGCGTGCTAAGCGAACAGCGCGAGATCGATCGCGTCGCCCATCTTGCGGTAGCCGGCGTCGCTCGGGTGCAGTCCGTCGCCGCAATCGTCGACAGCCCGCATCTGGGTCGGGACTTCGGGGTCGCGCAACGCGGCGTCGAAATCGGCGACAGCGTCAAACACGCCGCTCTGCCGGATCCGGCTGTTGACGGCGACCCTGTGCTTCTCGCGCGTCGGGTTCCAGGCATTGGCCATGTAGGTTTCGTTGCCGAACGGTGTCAGCGTCGCGCCAATGATTTTGATGCCGGCGGCGTGGGCCCGCAGCGCCATCTGCGCCAAGCCGGCAATCATGTGCACGGCGGTGACTTCCTCCTCGGGCTTCGCCCATCGATTACGCAGATCATTGGTGCCGAGCATGACGATGACGTGGGTGACGCCCGGCTGGGCCAGTACGTCACGATCGAAGCGGCGGAGCCCGCTGTCGCCGCGGATGTCGTGCAGGATGCGGTTGCCGCCGAGCCCGTTATTCATGACGCCGACCGGCCTGCCTGTGCGGGCGACGAGGCGCCGCGCCAATTGGTCGGGCCAGCGGCTGAAAGCGTCGATCGTCGAGATATTGCCGTCGGTCAGCGAGTCGCCGAGTGTGACGATGCCGAGGGCGTGGCTCGGGGCGAGCACATCGACGCCGCAAAGAAAGAACCACTGGTCGGTCAGATTGCCGACCGGCATCACCGTCGCGGCGGCGACATTGCCGGGTGGCGAGATGTAATTGGTCTGCCTCGCATAGCGGCCGGTTATGGCGAATTCGCCGGCACTTCGCCGGGCAGATGGAAACTGACGGAGACATCGGCGAGCGGTGGAACGGAAAGCTCAACCGCGTCGCAATAGGCCACCGCGCCGGCTGCGATGATCGCCGACTGGCGGCCGCCGAAGCTCAGCTTGCGGCTGGTGCCTGGAACGATCGCAGGACCCTTGTCGCGCAACGCGATCGTCGCGGTGCCGATGGTCAGCGGGCGATTGCCGTAGGCGTTTGAGATGCGCACGCGCAGCCGCTCGCCGCCGATGCTCAAGCGCGGGTTCAGGCGGATCGTCTGGTTGTTGAAACCGACGGCGCCTTCCGCCGGCGCCGGCGCAGCCGCCCAGCTTCCGACCCAACGTTCGTTGCTTGGCATGACCCGTCCTCCCGCTCTCTGCGAGCTTAGTCTCAGTCGCAGCCGGCGTCACGGCTGACTAACCGCGGCGAGAGGATGTTTCAGCCGATCGGTTACATACGCCGTTGCTCGTTCACGCGTGCGACTGCCAGAGGATATCGCTGGTGGCATTGCCGTTGACGAAGGCGCCGGCGCCGGCGACCTGGAAATTGCCGGGATGGCCACCGAGATCGATGCTGCCGGCCCATTTGCCGTTGTTGATCAACCATTCATCGACATCGCCGGTGGCGGCATCCTGCCAGAGGATGTCGCTGGTGCCGTTGCCGGTGAAGTTGCCGACGCCGACCACGCTGTAGCCAGCGGGATGCGAGCCCGGGCTGACGCTGTCCTGCCATTGGCCGTTGGGTCCCAGTTGCCAAATGTCGGTCTGCACCTGGCCGCCCGTGGAATTGGTCCAGAGGATGTCGTCGGTGCCGTTGCCGAAGAAGTCGCCGACGCCCGCAATGGTCCAGCCCGAGCCCGGATGCGAACCGAGATCGACGCTCTTGCTCCACTGGCCGTCGGCGATCTGCCACTCGTCGACGTCGCCGCTGGTCGGGTTCTGCCAAAGAATGTCGCTGGTGCCATTGCCGGTGAAGTCGCCGACGCCGACGACATTGTAGCCGGCAGGATGCGAGCCCGGGCTGACGCTTGTGATCCATCCGCCATTTGGTCCGAGTTCCCAGATGTCGGTTGCAACGGTGCCGTTGCTGTTGACGCCGGTCCACAGCACGTCGTCGATGCCGTTGCCGAAGAAATCGCCGACGCCCGCGATCTGATAGTTGCTCGGATGCGTGCCGAGCTCGACGGTGCCGTTCCAGCCGCCATTTTTGATCAGCCATTCCTGCGTGTCGCCCGTAGTCGGATTCTGCCACAGGATGTCGCTGGTGCCGCTGCTGGTGAAATCGCCGACGCCGGCGACCTGATAGCCGGACGGAATGGAGCCGGGTTCGGCGCTCGCGGCCCATTCGCCGTTCGTCAGGATCCATTCGTCGACGCTGCTGGGCGCAGCGTGCGGAAACATAATCATTGGATCGGTATCGATGACACTGGTGGTGTCGTTGGTCGCCGGTGTCGGGAAGCTGCTGCTCTGATCGCTCAAAGCGAAGGTGGTGGTGACCGACGTGCCGGGCACGCCGTTGACCGGCGTGTAGCTGAGCGCATCCAGTTCGGCGGTGATCGCCGCCGCGGTGCCCGTCAGCTGATAGGTAGCCCCCAAGGCGGTGAGACCTGAACCGGTGAGCGTGCCGAGCCTTGCGTCCGTGCTCGCCAGCGTGATGGTCAGCGTGTCGGTGGCGCCGGCGTTGGGATCGGTAATGGCCACGCCAGAGAACGGGTTGACCGGCGCTTCCGCGTTAGTCTGTTGATCGGCGACCGTGCCCGAGATCGCCGGCGGCCGCGTGATCGCAATGGCCAGCAGCTCTGTCGCGGCGCCGCCGTTGCCGTCGCTTACCGTGTAGGTGAAGTCGTCGGTCGGGTCGGTCCCGGCCGGAGCCGCATTGATCGCCGCGGTGTTGTTGGCGGTGTAGCTGTAGCTGCCGTCGGCGTTGAGCACGAGATCGCCATAGGTACCGGCAAGTCCCCTGCCGACGGCGCCCGAAGAGCCGTCGACAGCGCTGACCGTCAGAACATCGCCGTCGAGATCGTTGTCGCCTGCGAGCGCGCCGGTGCCCGAGGTGCCGCTTGTCCCGGTCACGGTGCCGCCTTCCGATACGCTCGCGGACTTGTCTTGCGCCGAGGACGGACGGTCGATGGTGACCAATGTGGTCACCGCCGACGAACTCAGCGCACCGTCGCTAACCGTCCAGTTGATCGTACGGGTCGGATGGCCGACCGTAATGGTGTCGTTCCCAGTGTCCCGATAGGTGACTGAGGCCAGCACCTGCTCGTAGTCGGCGATGGTGCCGGTGCCGGTGAGCACCAGCGTGCCGTTGCTGTTGCTCTGGACCGTGATGTTGCCGAGTGTCGTGACGTCGAGGAGGTCGCCGCTCTGATAATCAGAGATCTGGACTGTCGCATCGGCAAGCGTGGTCGATGCCGTATCGGTGATGGTCGGCAAAGAGGCAAGCAGCGTCACAGCGGCGCCGCTCTGCACGGCCTCAGTGGCGGTGCCGACGAAACCGCTCTCCATCGGGCCGCTGCTCACGCCGAATTCAGTGCCGCCTTGTCCGTCAGTGACCGGGATCGTGAAATCGGCGGAGACCGGATTGATCAGCGTCAGTTGCTCGCTGGTGCCACCGCTAGTCACCGTCAGCGTTGTGCCGGTGAGATGGGCCGTCGCGCCGGTCTGGAATGGTAGGCCGCGCAGATCGATGATGTCGCCGAACGTCATTCCTGAGATCGGATTGTCCGGCATAGTCGTGCCGTCGACCTGCAAGGTGTCGGCGCTGCCGGGTGCAAAATCGATGGTGCCGAAGCCGGCGCCGAAAGGCTTGCCGAGTTCGAGCGTCGTGCCGCTGCCGCTGAGCGTCGTGTCTCCGGTGTAAGTGTTATCCGCATCGAGCTGGACCGTGCCGCCGCCGCCGACGGTGACGCCCCCGGTTCCCAGCTGTTCGCTCGCATCGCCGGAGCCGCTCATGTCGGCGATGACATCGCTGATGGTCAGCGTGTTGCCGCTGCCCGGCGCGAAGTCGATGGTCTGATCGCCCTCGATGAAGATGCCTCTGCCGTAGGCCGCGCCGTTGCCGCCGGCGCTGGCGCCAGGCCCTGCGCCGCCCTTGCCCGGCGTGGCCGTGCCGCCAGAGAGGCTGCCGGCTCCGAGCGTCAGCGTGCCGCCTTGCTGGACGAAGATGTCGCCGCCCGCGCCAAGACCGCCCCCGCCAGCGCCATGGCGTTCGATTCGGGTTCACCCGCGTTGCCGCCGCCAAAACCGCCGATGCCCGGCTTTGTTGTGTTGATGGCGAGTGGCAATTTGCTGCCACCGCCGCCGCCGAAGCCGCCGTTGCCACCAAAGTATATGGCGCTGCCGCCGCCCCCGCCAAATCCGCCGTTGCCGCCGGTGATACCATTAGGCGCTCCCCCGCCGCCACCGCCGAAGCCCCCGGCGCCGTCGGTGCCGCCGCCGACACCGCCGCCGCCGACCTCACCATTGCCGCTCCCACCACCGCCGCCGCTGGCGCCGCCGAGGCCGTGCGAGGTGGAGCCTCCCGGAGCCGCGCCGGGAATAATCCCGGGCCCGCCGTTGCCGCGGAGAGAGCCTCCGGCGGCCAGGCGGCCAACGCCGCCACCGCCGCCAGTCCCCCCGGTGAAGGCGGCGTTCCCCGATCCGCCAGCGCCACCGAGACCGCCGCCGCCAGCGGAACCGATGCTGCTCGCGGCGCTGCCCCCGGCGCCGCCAACCGCCTTATCGCCGGAGAAGGTGACGTTGCTCAGGGTGACGTTGCCAGCCGCTGCCACAAAGAGCCCACCGCCCAATCCCGCGCCGCCACCGGCGCCACCCCCGCCCTGACCACCGGCCGCCATGGTGTTGACGATGCTCAAGTCGTTGACGGTGACGGTGCCGGCATAGACGAAAAGGCCGCGGGTGGCGTCGCCGCCGTCGAGGGTGTTGCCGCCGCCGTTAATGGTCAGCGTCGAGCCGGTTTCCAGGTTGATCGCCAGCAGGTCGGTGATTGTGCCGGAATTATCGAGATCGATGTTACCGCTGAGCGTGATCGTGTAATTGGTGTTGGTCGCCGCGTTTGTGCCGTTGACATCGATCGACGTGATGTCGGCGTTGAACGCGGCGATGGTGTTGACCGTAAACGTGGTGGTTGGCGTCGGCATCGATTCCTTCCCCTCGCGGTCATTGAAACGCTAAGAGTCTGTCCGGGAACATCAGGCCGGATTACAAAGTTTTCGCAGCATGAGGCGGATTGATGCGAGGCGCAAGAACGACAGCGCCTTGCGATTGAGGTTCTCCCAGTCCTTCGCGAGCCGTCGGCAACGGTTGAGCCACGCAATGGTACGTTCGACGACCCAACGGCGTGGGAGAATGACAAAACCTTTGGCGTGATCAGAGCGCTTGACGATTTCAGTTTCGAGGTGAGGCAGAATTTTCGCCAAGGCCTTTTGGAATTCCGGCCCCTGATAGCCACCGTCGGCAAACAACTTTTTCAAGAACGGATACATCCCGAAAAGGGTTGCAAGGAGCAGGACGCCACCGTCGCGATCCTGGATATTGGCGGGATGAACGATCGCGTGGAGCAACAAACCCAGCGTATCTACGAGAATATGGCGCTTCTTGCCCTTGATCTTTTTGCCCGCATCATAGCCAGGCGGATCGATGCAGGCCCCCCTTTTTCAGCGCTCTTCACGCTTTGGCTATCGATGATGGCGGCGGTGGGACTGGCCTCTCGTTCGCCTTGCTCGCGGCACTCCACATATAGGGCGTGATGGATCCGATCGAGCGTGCCGTCGTAGCTCCACAAATCAAGATAGTCGAAAAGAGTGCTGCGTGGCGGCAGATCTTTCGGGATCGCCCGCCACTGGCACCCCGTGCTCAACACATACATGATCCCGTTCATCACTTCGCGCACGTCGACGTGCCGCTTGTTACCACCACGCTTGGCCGGTGGAATAAACGGCTCGACATGCGCCCATTCGTCGTCGGTCAGATCGCTCGGATATCGTAGCGCGCTACGGTCGTAACGCCTGCGGTTTTTCGCCGTCCACATCGGTGACCATCC
The DNA here is from genome assembly GCA_963729965.1 of uncultured Alphaproteobacteria bacterium. GTDB lineage: Bacteria > Pseudomonadota > Alphaproteobacteria > Rhizobiales > Xanthobacteraceae > BOG-931. Next base: position 1,120,499 of record CAVSPX010000012.1, on the reverse strand, counting down.
TCGAATCAGGCCACCACTCTTGAATCACAAATGATTCATTGGATTCAACTTGTTCTCGGGCAGACACTAAGACGAAATCGGTCGGCCGCGCCCGCGATTGCCGACTACGGTGTAGAGCGCAGCGATATCGGCGTTGAAGCTCCCGGCACTGCCATTGCAAGCTGCGCGATTGTAATACTGGTACGGTTCGATTGCGCGAAATATCGCTACAGTTTGTATCAGCAATCCCACTTTGCTCGGTCATGTGTGCGACTGCCAGAGGATATCGCTGGTGGCATTGCCGTTGACCAAGGCGCCGGCGCCGGCGACCTGGAAATTGCCGGGATGGCCACCGAGATCGATGCTGCCGGCCCATTTGCCGTTGTTGATCAACCATTCATCGACATCGCCGGTGGCGGCATCCTGCCAGAGGATGTCGCTGGTGCCGTTGCCGGTGAAGTTGCCGACGCCGACCAGGCTGTAGCCAGCGGGATGCGAGCCCGGGCTGACGCTGTCCTGCCATTGGCCGTTGGGTCCCAGTTGCCAAATGTCGGTCTGCACCTGGCCGCCCGTGGAATTGGTCCAGAGGATGTCGTCGGTGCCGTTGCCGAAGAAGTCGCCGACGCCCGCAATGGTCCAGCCCGAGCCCGGATGCGAACCGAGATCGACGCTCTTGCTCCACTGGCCGTCGGCGATCTGCCACTCGTCGACGTCGCCGCTGGTCGGGTTCTGCCAAAGAATGTCGCTGGTGCCATTGCCGGTGAAGTCGCCGACGCCGACGACGTTGTAGCCGGCAGGATGCGAGCCCGGACTGACGCTGGCTTCCCATTGGCCGTTCGAGCCCAGCTCCCAGATGTCGGTTGCGACCGTGCCGTTGGCCGACGTGCTGGTCCACAGCACGTCGTCGATGCCGTTGCCGAAGAAGTCGCCGACGCCCGCGATCTGATAATTGCCAGGGTGGCCGCCGAGCTCGACGGTGCCGTTCCAGCCGCCATTTTTGATCAGCCATTCCTGCGTGTCGCCCGTAGTCGGATTCTGCCACAGGATGTCGCTCGTGCCGCTGCTGGTGAAATCGCCGACGCCGGCGACCTGATAGCCGGAGGGGATCGAGCCTGGCTCGGCACTCGCCGCCCACTGGCCGTTGGACAGGATCCATTCGTCGACGTTGCTGTTGGCGACGTGGGGGAAATTGATCGCAGCCGACGGGGAAGGGGCCGGATCGGTATCGGTGACGGTCGTCGTATTGTTGACGACCGGCGCAACAAACTCGTTGCTCAGATCGCTCAAGGTGAAGGTGGTGGTCACGGAGGTGCCGGGCACGCCATTGACCGGAGTGAAGGTGAGCGCGTCGAGTTCGGACGTTATGGCCGCCGCTGTGCCGGACAGGTGATACACGTCGCCCGACCCGGTGAGGCCGGTACCGGAGAGTGTGCCTGGACCCGACAATGAAATGGTCAGGGTGTCGGTGGCGCCGCTGTTGCCGTCGGTGACTGTCACGCCGGTGAACGGCATGACTGGCATTTCCGATGTCGTCATCTGGCCGCCCCGGGTACCCGCGACCGCCGGCGCGGCGAAAGCCTCGTCGGTCACCAGCACGCCGCCGTTGCCGTCGGCCGATGTCTGGAAGTTCGTTGTTGCCGGGCTCGCCAGCGTGAAGGTTTCGGTCGTCGTTCCGTCGGTCACGGTCAGTTGCGATCCGGACACCGTCGCGCCGGTCGTGCCTGCTTCAAACTGAAGTCCGGCGAGATCGATCTGATCGCCGCTAGAGATGTCCGCGAGCGTATTTCCGAAGGCGGCCGTGCCGACGACTGGCGCATCGAGCCGCAACGTGACCGAAGCCGCGCCGAACGTAATCGTGCCTGATGCAAGCGAAGCGTTGGCGCCGAGTTCGAGCGTGCCGGCGTCGATCGCCGTTCCGCCGAAATATGTCTCGGCACCCGTGAGCGTCAGCGTGCCGGCGCCGGTTTTGAGCAGCTCTCCCGCCTGCATCGCGCCGTCGCTGATAATCGAGGTCAATGTGGCGGTCTGCCCGGCAGCGACGACAACATCCGCGGCGCCGTTGATCGAGATCGGGCCCGCATAGCTGACGCTTGTGTCGAACTCCAGCGTCGAGCCCGCATTAAGCGTGATCGAACCGCCTACATTGCTGCTCGCGGACAGCACCAGCGTGCCGCCGTTGTCGACGATGACGCCATCCGACAGCGTCCCGTTCTCGATCAGCGTGCCGCCTTCGACGGTCCACGGCGCGACCGGCGTGAAGCTGCCGGTCACCGTCCAGGTTCCGCTGACGACATTGAACGTCGTGAAGCCGCTGTATTCGGCGCCGAATGTTGAGAGATCAAAGCTGCCGTCGCCTGTTCCGCCGAGCTGGAAGGTATCGCTGCCGGATCCGCGCACGTTCCCGGTGATACTGTAACCGCCGCCTAGCGTGAGCGTGTTGCCACCGGCGTTTTGCGACAGATCGATCGCGACGCCGCTGGTCCCGACGATCGCGCCGGAATCGAATACGCTGAGCGGGCCGCCGGTTATTGCTGCAATACCGACGGTAGCGGTGATGGATCCGGTATTGATGATGCTGCCGGTAACGGTGGCCGCCGAGACGCCGTTGCCGCCGATGTTGGTGTTGCCGCTGTTGAAGAGACCGGTGTTGCCGTTGCCGCCGTTACCGCCGTTGCCAAAGCCGATGTTGTTGTTGCCGGTATTGCCGAAACCGGTGTTGTCGTTGCCGCCGTTGCCGCCGTTACCGAAGCCAATGTTGTTGTTGCCGGTATTGCTGAAACCGGTGTTGCCGGCGCCACCGGCGCCACCCAGAGGTGCGGCTCCACCTTGACCGCCGGCACCCCCGTCTCCGCCGGTACCCCCACGCCGCCGTTTCCGCCCGAGCCAGCTTGACCACCGGCTCCGCCGGTGCCACCGGCGCCGCCGTTTCCGCCGACGCCACCTTGGCCACCGTCTCCGCCGGTACCACCCGCGCCGCCAGCTCCGCCGGCGCCACCTTGGCCACCATCTCCGCCGGTACCACCCGCGCCGCCAGCTCCGCCGGCGCCACCTTGGCCACCGGCTCCGCCGTTGCCGCCCAATCCACCCGCAGGCTCGATCAAAATGCCTGTGCTAGAGCTGATGATCGTGCCGTTGTTGACGATGGATCCCCCGACATTGCCTTCAATCAAAATGGCGTCGCCGGTGTTGTTTTGAATTGTGCTGGCGGCGTCGATGCTGATGTCGCCCGCGACCGAGCCGCTGTTCACGATCGAGCCATCCCACCGTGCTGCCGGTGATCGTGATGCCGCCCGGAGTGATCGCGCCGGCATTGGTGATGCTGCCGGAAACGGTCATGTCGGTCACGGAGATCGAGTTGATCGTGCCGGTGTTGGTGAACGGGAACGGTCCGGTGTAAGCGCTCATGATCTAGCCCTCGTTCTGTCTTCGCGAGCCTGGAGTGCCCGTTGCATGGCAGAGACGAGTGCGGGCCGTTGTGCGAAAACTCACACGCCGGTCAGGCGGCCTGAGCGGCTCGACTCGCCGCGCTGCCCACCGAAGGGAGGCCGGCCTGACGGGCCTTCCGACTGAAAACATGTTGGAAAATGGGCGGTTGTGCCGCGCCGGTCGAATATCTGGTATATCGCGCTGGAGCCGTGAGCGCGCTCCGGAGGGCGATCCGAGCGGGCTCGAATGTCGAGGGTTGGGGCATGGCGGGATGGCGCAACAAGCTCCCGTCGGAACGGTCAATCAGGCTGACCGCCGGATTGATCATGTTCACCTATGCGACCTGCCACCTCGTCAGCCACGCGACCGGATTATTCCTGCTCGATGCCATTGAGCGCATTGGCCATGACATTATTCTCGCGCCGTGGCGGACGCCCGTCGGGCTGTCGCTGCTGCTGGCCGCATTTCTCACCCACCTCGGTCTCGGCCTGAAGGCGCTGTACCGGCGACGGCATCTGCGCATGCCGGCGATCGAGGCGTGGCAACTCGGCCTTGGTTTGACGATCCCGCTCCTGCTCGCGCCGCACGTCACCGATGCCCGTCTCGGCGTTCTGCTTTACGGCCTGGAGGATTCCTATTTCCGCGTGCTCTATGTGTTCTGGGTGCTCGACCCGCTGACCAACCTTTCGCGCCAGCTCGCGCTCTTGATCGTGGTGTGGACGCACGGCTGCATCGGCATTCACATGTGGCTGCGCTACCGGCCGTGGTATGGCCGCCATGTCCGCTGGTTTGCGGCGGCGGCCATCGCCCTGCCGACGCTGGCGATCCTGGGTGTCATCAATGCGGGGTGGGACACGGTGTTGCGCTCAGCTGTGGTGCCGGGCTTCGCGGCGGCCCACAGTCCAACCCCGGCACAAGGCGCCGCCGTCGCTTGGCTGACGTTTCGTCTGCAGCTCGTTTATCTGGCGCTCGTCGCAGGCGTCCTGGTGCTGCGCGCGCTGCGCAATGCTCACGAGCGGCACGTCAAGGGCGTCGAGATCGATTATCGCGCGATGGTGCGGATCACCGTTCCGCGCGGTTTTTCAATCTTAGAGGCCAGCCGTTGGGCCGCCATACCGCACGCCGCGGTCTGCGGCGGCCGCGGCCGTTGTACGACGTGCCGTGTCCGCGTGTGGCGCGGGTTGGAAGAGCTGGCTCCGCCTGCCTCCATCGAAATCGCGGCGTTGCGGCGGGTCGGAGCGCCGGACGGCGTGCGGCTCGCGTGTCAGGTCCGTCCGAGTTCCAGCGTGTCGATCACGCCGCTGGTTCCCGCGGCGCGGCCGCGCGACGGCTTGCGGCTCGACGTCGACGGCGCCAAGGAGCGGACCATCACGGCCCTGCACGTCGACCTGCGCGATTCCGTACGCCTTGCGGCGGGACGACTGCCGTTCGACGCGCTGTTCATTGTCGACCGGTATATTCAGGCGACCACCTCCGCCATCGTGGCCAATACCGGCCATGTCACCAGCGTTGCCGGTGACGGCATCATGAGCGTGTTTGGGGTCGATGCCGATGCCGCGAGCGCCGCCCGGCAAGCGCTTGCCGCGGCGGCGGCGATCTGGCGCAACATCGATCAAGTCAGCGCCGACCTTGCGGACGATATCCAGTCAACGCTCCGGTTTGGCATCGGCGTGCACAGCGGCCCGGCAGTCTTGGGTACGCTCGGACCGCCGGATCGGACGTCGCTGCAATTTCTCGGCGATACCGGAAACATTGCGGCAAGGCTGCAAAGCATGACGAAGGAGATGGACTGCACCATGATCGTCTCGGCGGCGACGGTCGCCGCGGCCGGATGGCATGACCCGCCGTGGCGCAGCGCCGAGGTCGAGATCCGGGGCGGCGGAACCAAGATGCAAATCTTCCAGATCGAGCGTTGCACAGACTTGGCCCCGCCGGGCGCGCAGCAGTCGCCGTCGAACCGTACCGCTCTGGGAAACACCTCTGGCACCGTTTCATCATGAATTCCGAGACGCTGGCACGCATCCCTTTGTTCAAGTCGCTCGATGCCGAGGCGATCCGCCGGCTCGACACGCAATGCGCGTGGCGCCGGGCCAAGGCCAAAGAATTCATCCTCCAATACAATGACGGCGGCAACGATCTTTATTTCGTCGTTCAAGGCCACGTTCGCGTGCTGATCCAGTCGATCTCCGGCAAGGAATCGATTCTTCGCGACATCCGCGACGGCGAGTATTTCGGCGAACTGGCCGCCATCGACGGCCTGCCGCGTTCGGCCGCGATCGTCGCCATCACCAATTCCACCATCGCCAAGATGCCGGCCAGCGTATTTCGGACGGCGGTGCACCATCATCCGGATGTGTGCGACCAATTGCTCATGCTGCTGACATCGCAAGTACGCATGCTGGCCAATCGCGTCAACGAATACAGCACATTCGATGTTCGCCGGCGCATTTACGCTGAACTGCTCCGGCTGGCGCGCAAGGCGCGCGACAGCGACAACGCTTCGATCATCTCGCCGCCGCCCACTCACGCCGAACTCGCGGCCCGGGTCAGCAGTCATCGTGAGGCGGTCACGCGCGAGCTTAACAGCTTGGAAGCAGGCGGGCTGATCGAACGGCGGCCCGGCGCCATTGTGATTGTCGATGCCAAACGGCTGGCGAAGCTTCTGGAACAAGACGGCGATTGATCGCCGCCGGCGCGAAGCGGTCTCCCGCCCGGACAACCACGTCAAACTCAAGCCAAAGACGAGCAGTGCTCCCCAGCTTTTCCGCTCGGTGCGGGATGTGAGCTTTCTCACAACTCGGCGGCGGCATCTCTGCCAAAGGTGACGACACCGACAGCGCGGAAGTCAACAAGCCACGGGATGGGCCCGTGGCGGCTTCCGGTCAAAGCGTCGTACCAACCACAAGGCAGATCATGTCATGAAAGTCGCAATCAAAGTTGCCGCCACCGCTCTGGTGCTGTTCGCCTCCGCTCCTGCCTTCGCGCATGGCGGCGGAATGGGGCACATGGGGGGCAATATGGGCGGTAACATCGGTGGCAACATGGGCCACAACACGGGCAACATGAGCCAACACACGGTGATCGGCGATCACGGCGACCACCACATGCACCTCCGGTACACCAAGACGACGAAGACGATCGGCAAGACCGATAGCCGCCTGAAGACCTTCAAGTTCCGCAAGGTGGTTCGCATCGAGCGTGAGATCCGGCGGCTTCGCCTCGAGCTGATCAAGCTGAAGCTCGAAGGCCGCAGCAACAGCTTCGAGGCGCGCCGGCTGCTGTTCCGCGTCGTGGCGCTCAACAAACTGATCAACAGCTGACCAGGCGTGCTTTTCTCAAAAGACCCGGCCCCTGGGCCGGGTCTATTCTTTCGAAGGCTTCGGTGCGAAGGGAGCCAAATAGGGCAAGGACGAATGCTCCACGCCGGTTACACTCACTCCACAAAGGTTCAGCTAAACGCCCACGACAAAAGCGCCCGTGTGCACGGATGTATTCTACCAATGCGCGCTATCCGGCCAAACGAGGACGTTGTACAATTGGCCGGCGGACGAGACGTATTGTCAATTTATTTCATCGCATCCGACATGCGAGCGCAGATCGGTCGGATGTGCAAATCGGCGGTGGCCGAGGATTACGCAATTTGTGATTATCTCGGAGGGATGAAATGGCGTTCAATCGCTTTAACTACCTCAATAACGCTGATTACGGCGCTCAAGACATCCCAGGCTATCAAAATTATCTCGATCTGGGTCAATCCTCCCCGGGCTTCACCCCCGCGGGCGATTTCTCCGCAATGGGGCCGAGTGGGACAAGTTCGAGCGCGGCATCGGGGACAGCCACCCCGGAAGGATCCACTGCCGGCGCGGCCGGCAGCAATCCGACGGTCGTGAGCAGCTCAAACAGCGGCTTGGTCTTCGTCAATACCTTTGCGGCGGGTGTCAGCGCCGCCTACGAGAACTGTGCCATAGCCGCGGAAACCGCGCTCGAGGCTTTGGCGACGAACCCGGACACCGTCTATGTGACGTTCGATACCATAAATAACGGGCCGCATGGGGACTTGGCCACCAACGGCACTCCCACCGGCTCCAGCAAAGTGACAGTAAGTTTCAGTCAGCTGAAGAACGCACTTGCTTCACACGAGAATACCGCAATTGGCGCTGCTGCCGTCGCCTCGCTGAACGGCCTTAGCGATCCCTCCGGCGGAGCGGGCTTTGAATTGCCCACACCGTACGCCGTCATGCTGGGGCTCGCCGCGAACCCTGGGTCGACCGAAGTTATCGTCAATTTGAATATCGGCTATTCTTTTGTCTTTGGTCAGGATGTTACCGATGAGCTGGAGCATGAGCTGAGCGAAGGTGTGTTGGGGCGCGTCAGTGGCCTCGGCGACGTCCCTGAGGGATGGCATCCGATGGATTTATTCCGTTTCAATGCTTCGGGCCAGCGTGACTACAAGGATGGTCGTGATGGGGAAACGACATACTTCTCGTACGATGACGGGAGCACGACGTCGCAAAGTGCGGGCCTTTCTTTCAACAACAGGTTCTCCGGCAATACCGAAGTCAATACGAATGATATCGCCGATTTCACCGAACAAGATGTATTTGGCACGGGCGCTGTGGGCCAAACCAATAGTTTCTCCCAAACCGATTTGCAGATCCTGGAGGCGCTCGGCTGGAACCCAGTCGTTCCGCAATATCCGGACAGCGCCGGCAATAACGACGAGTGGATCCTGTCAAACGGCCAGTGGGCGGCGAGCGCGGAGCCCGGGTCGCATCCCTCCGGCTATCAGGTCGCCGGCGTCGGCGATTTCACCGGCAACGGGACCGACGATATTCTTTGGTACGATTCCAGCACCGGCGACGTCGACGAGTGGGAAATATCATATGGTGCCTGGGCGGGCAGCGTCGATCTGGGCACGCATCCCGGCAACTATCAGATCGCCGGCATCGGCGACTTCACCGGCAACGGGACTGACGATGTCCTCTGGACCAGCGTTTCCGGCAACGGGCAGGTCCAGACCGACGTCTGGGAATTGTCGAACGGGCAGTGGGCTGCAAGCACCAGTCTCGGGTCGCATCCTGCGGGTTATCAGGTCGCCGGCATCGGCGAGTTGGCCGACAACGGAACAAGCGAGATCTTTTGGTACAACCCGGCCACGGGAGACGTCGACGAATGGCAAATTGTCCACGCCGCATGGGCCGACAGCGTCGATCTGGGAACGCATCCCGGCAACTATCAGATCGCCGCCATCGGCCATTTTTCCGGTAACGGCCTCGGTAATACCGATATCCTCTGGACGAGCGTTGCGAGCAATGGCGAGATCGAGACCGATATCTGGGAAATGGGGAAGAACGGTCAGTGGTTCGCGAGCGTGAGCCCCGGCGCCCACCCTGCCGGCTATCAGGTCGTCGGTGTCGGCGACTTCACCGGCAGCGGCACCGATGGCATTCTTTGGTACAATCCGACCACGGGCGATGTCGACGAATGGCAGATCAGCAAGGGCCAGTGGGTGGGCAGCGTCGATCTCGGCACCCATCCGGGTGCCTACCAGATCGCGGGCATCGGCAACTTCTCGGGCCCCGGCGCGAGCGACATCCTTTGGCACTCGTCGTCCTGACGGAGCCCGCGACAGTTCTGATCAAATCCGATCCGGGAACTTGATGATGAAGTTATCCCGGTTCGGCATCTTCACCTTGGGCAAGGTCTGGGCGTTCATCGGTTCGTCGTCGGGAATGATCTTGTTGCCGGCGAGCAGATAGGCACAAAGTGCGTAGACCTCGTCGTCCGACAGCGTGTGCGGCGTCGGCCATGGCATGGCGCGGCGGATATAGTCGAACAAGGTCGTCGCCTGGCCCCAGAAATTGGCGATGGTCTTGTTGGCGTTGATGCCGCCTTCGACCAGCGACGGGTTGCCGATCAGTTCGTTGGATTTGCCGCCGCGGGCGTTCTTGCCGTGGCAGATCGAGCAGCCTTTGTCGTCGAACAGCTTGGCGCCCTGCGCCGCGGTGCCGCTGCCGGGCGGCAGGCCGGTGCCGTCGGGCAGGATGGTGATGTCCCAGGCCTTGATGTCGTTTTCGGTGACGGGCTTGCCGAGGTTCGGCGTGTTGGCCGCGAGCGCGGCGGATGAGGCGAGGGCGAGGATTAGAGCGGCAAAGGTGGGGACGAACTTAAGCGTAGACATGTTTGATCTCCCCCTTGGCATCGATGCCCCAGGCGGTGAGGCTGTTGTAGTGCTGGTTGGCGAAGGCGTAGGGGCTCTTCACCGGCTTTTTGGTCTCGCCGCGCAGCTTGATGAAATCGGCGCGCAGCGGCTGCACCTCGCCAGAATCGTCCCAGGCGCGGCTGGTGATGGTGACCGGCTGGCCGTCCCAGCGCCACGGCATACGGAAGCGCGTGAACGCCTTCGGTACCGCCGGGCCTTCGACCGCGGCCTCGCCCCAACTCTTGCCGCCGTCGGCTGAGACCAGAACCTTGGTGATGGTGCCGGTGCCCGAATAAGCGATGCCGGAGATTTCATAATAGCCCGGCGATTTCATGCTCATGCCGAACGACGGCTTGGTGACGAAGGATTTCACCTCATTGATGAAATAGAACCGGTAGGCCTTGCCGTCGGGCAGCAGCGGCGAGTAGTTGCGCGTCTCGTAGAAGGTCATGGCCGGCTGGTCGGTGATGTAGAGCCGGCGCAGGAATTTGGTGTTCATGTTGCCTTCGTAGCCCGGCAGCAACAGTCGCATCGGGTAGCCGTTGCCGGGCATCAGCCGCTCGCCGTTCTGATAGAAGGCGATGATCGCGTCTTCGTAGCCCTTCTTCAGCGGGATGCTGCGGCTGACGAGGAGGTCGTCGGCGCCCTCGGCGACAATCCACACCGCCTTCGGATCGATGCCGGCTTCGTCGAGGATCACCGACAGCGGCACGCCGGTCCATTCGGCGCAGGACACGAGCCCATGCAGCTGCTGCACGGTGGCCTGCAGCGGCACGTTGGAGAACATGGCGGCGCTGTTGCCGCCGCATTCGACGAAATGTTTCCGCGTCACCATCGGGTAGCGCATCAGGTCTTCGACGGTGAATTCGAGCGTGCGCTTCACCATGCCGTGGATGATCATGCGGTGCTGCGCCGGATCGATGTCGGGAATGCCCGAATGCAGGATGGTGAAATGCAGTGCGTTCGGCGTGATAGTGCCGTCGAGCATCTGCAGCGGAGCGCGCGCGTGCTGGGTGCGGGCCTCGCCCTTGGGGTTGGACAGGATGCGCACCACGCCCTTTTCGAAGCGCGACGGCGTCTGCAGCACCGGCGTGACGATGCCGGGCATGTTGGTCCAAGGGGGATTGGTCAGCGGCTCGGCCGCGGCGCGCGTGGCGGCGGTGCCAGTCGTCATGGCGCCGGCCAAGGCGATGCCGCCGCCAAGCAGCGCGCGGCGATGCAGAAGACCGTTGCCGGCAACTTCTTCCAGCGGCGCGCGGCCGCTGTCTGAACGTTTCCTCATTTGGTTCACTCCCGGCTTGGCGGCGTCCGTCAACGCCGTCGCCCTGTTCGATCATCGGAGCGGGTGGGACATCTCCCGCACCCATGTTGCGTTATTCGGAGGGGATTGTGAAGGGCGCTATGTTCTGTGTCATCATCCGCGAAAGCGGATGATCCAGTAATCGCTGCGTCTGAGGAAAAGGACGGAGCGTCGTGACTACTGGATGCTCTACCTTCGCGGAGCATGACAGGTCGGCGGTTGGCGTCGGACCTACGCCCGCAGCCTCGGCAGCAGCGCAAGCGCGTTGGTGCGGTCGATCGCGGCGCGGTCGGCAGTGGACAGTCCGTCTTCGGAGAGATGCTTGACGCCGCCGGCGACGCTGACGAACGGGTAATCGGTGCCGAACAGGATGTGCGACAGCGGCGCCATGAGGCGCAGCGCCGCCATTGACGGCGCGGTGTCGGCGCTCGCGGTGTCGTAGTAGAGCTTCTGCAATTCCGGCAGCACGCCGTCCGGCATGAATTTTTTCGCGTTGGGATGGTGGCCGAGCGTTTCGACCATGCGGCCGGCCATCATCGGCGTGGCGCCGCCGCCATGCGAAAAAATCCAGCGGATGTTCGGGTTGTTGTGGATGGTGCCGTTGACCAGAAGGCTGGTGATCGTGCGCGTGGTCTCGAACGGATATTCGATCGCCTGCGGCGGCACGCCGGGGAGGACGGCGGTGCAGCACTTGGACGTGGTCGGGTGCGTGTAGACGATCGCTTTGCGGCGGTTCAACTCGGCAAATACCGGCGCGAAGGCGGGATCGCCCAGATACTTGCCGTCGTACGAGGAGAGCAGCCCGATGCCGTCGGCATGCAGCGTGTCGAGCGCGTATTCGATCTCCTTGAGGCTGCCATCGGTGTCGGGCAGCGCCACGGTGGCGAACAGGCCGTAGCGGCCCGGATAGGCCTTGATTTGCGCGGCGGCGTAATCGTTCCACATGCGCGCGGCGCGCCGGCCGCCGGCGACGTCGCCGAACCAGGGCCCCGGCGTCGACACCGAGACGATCGCCGTTTCGATGCCGTTTGCGTCCATCACGTCGAGCGATTGCTGCGGCGTCCACGACAACAGCTTATCGGTGGAGACGGCGCCATGCTTGAAGTTGATGCGCTCGTGCTCCTCCTTCATGTATTGCGGCGGCAGGAAGTGGTGATGCACGTCGATACGCGTACCCGCGGGCTTTTTGACCGCGGGCGCCATCGGCGACTGCGCGAGCGCACGGCGTGCGGCAAGCCCCGTCGCGGCGGCAAGCCCGCCGAAGAGGAATCCGCGTCGTCCAACGCAGCAGCTGCAGCCCGAGAACAGTGCCATGTTTTCCTCCCGCTTTTGTCATTCCGGATTCGCCGCGGAGCGATCCGGAACCCATAGCCTCAGTCTGCGCAGAATATGCGCCGACAGTGAGTATGGTTTCCGGGTGCGCGCCCAAGGGCGCGCCCCGGAATGACAGTCTAATTACCCGCGCGAGTCATCGCTTGCGTCATAACCGCGGTGTAGCCCGGCTCGACGCGCACATCGACCACGGCGACCTTGCCGGCATCGACTTCGGCGATCGCCTTTTTCAGCGCCGGGCCGAGATCGGCCGGCGAGGTGATCGGGCCGAACGCGACGGCCCCCTGCGCGCGGCCCATGGCGGCGAGATCGACTTCCGGCTCGGACATGCGCTGGCCGATCCACTTGTTCTCGACCGGGCGGTTGCGCGCGCGCGCCATCCGCTCCTGATGCAGTTCGTCGTTATAGAACGAGCGGTTATTGGCGAGCACGAACAGCAGCGGAATCTTGTAATGCACCGCGGTCCACACCGCGGTGACGCCCATCAGAAAGTCGCCGTCGCCGCAGATCGCAATCGGCAGCCGGCCGCTTCCTTTGAGCGCGAGCGCCGCGCCGACCGAAATGCCCGGGCCGCCGCCGACACCGCCGCCGCCGTCGGCGCCAAGATAGTCGAGCGGGTGCTTGAAGGCGACCCAGCTCTCATCCCACGACAGCGGCAGATGCGTATAGGTCACCGGCCGGTCGCTGACGAGCTTTTTCAGCTCGCGCGCGATGTGCTCGTTGGTAAAGCCGGTCGGCTCCTTGTCGGAGGCCTTACGCGGGCTCGGGACCGCGTGCGGCCTTGTGCTCTTGCCGATTTCCTTGACCAGTTCCGGCACGACGAGGTCAGGATCGGCGGAGAGCAGGATATCGACTGCCGGCAGCGCCTGATGGTCCATGCTCCAGCCGTTGTGGATGCGGTGATCAAGCGACACCTGGATCACCTTGACTGACGGTGACGGCCCCCAGTTACGGAGTGCGCCGGCGAGGTCCACCCAGTCGAGGCTGAGCACGACATCGACGTCCTTAAGGCCCTCGACGCTGTCCGGCGTGGGCGCGCGCGGCGATCCGGCAAACAGCGCATGGTCGGTCGGAAAGCTGGCGCCGATTTTCAGATCGGTCAGAACGCGCGCGCCGAGCGCTTCGGCAAGCGCGACGCGTGCGTTCCAGGCCTCCTCGCTGCGCGAGGCGCGGCCGGCGAGGATGAGGACCTGCTTGGCGCCCTTGAGCATCGCCGCGGCCTGCTTGATGAGTTCGGCCGGCGCCGCGGTCGAAACCTGCGGCATGTAGCGTGCCGGATCGATCGCCGGCAGCTGGTCGGAAACCTTCATCTCCTGCAGTTCGGCATCGAAATTGATGTAGACCGGGCCCTGCGGCACGGTGTTGGCGATCCAGGTGCCGCGCATGATCGCTTCGCGCGCGGCCCCCGGTGAGGCTGGCTGATCGTCCCACTTGGTGTATTCGCGCACCAGCGCACCCTGATCGCGCGCGGTGTGGATCCAGTCGATCCAGGGCCGGCGCTTGACCGCATCGACCGGGCCGGTGGCGCCGAGCACCACCACGGGCATGCGGTCGCACCAGGCGTTGAACAGCGCCATCGAGGCGTGCATCAGCCCGACATTGGAATGCACCGCGGTCACCATGGCCTTGCCGGTCACCTTGGCGTAGCCCTGGGCGATGGCGACGGCCGCCTCTTCATGCAGGCACAGGAGCATCTGCGGCTTGGAATTGCCAAGATAGTTGACGATCGAGTCATGCAGGCCGCGATAGCTCGCCCCGGGCGTGAGCGCGATATAGGGAAAGTCGAGGGAGCGCAGCGCCTCGGCGATTACGTCGGAACCGAAACCGGGCGCATTGGCCCCGGTTGGTGTCGGCCGTTCGAGCTTTGACACCGCCGGATCGGCGGCGCTGGGGTTGACGCGGGCGGTCGCGGATTGGGGAGGCGTCATTGCGGGCATTTCCTCATGTCAGTTGGCTGGGTTGGCGGGATTGGAAAGGGCGTCGTGGGCCGCATCCAACCGGATCACGAGCCTTGCCGCAAGCGGGCGATAAGTCCCAGGTCCGCATAGCCATCGGACGATGCCATGCCGATTTTGCGCTGCTAAGCCTGCGCACCGGACATGGTTCTGGGTGTCGACGCGGCGGGTTGCGGATTTCCTTAGGCCGGATGGTGTCGGGCTGCATCCCGGTCATGACGCGCGCGCAGATCGCCGCGGTGATGCTGGGCGCTTGCGCCTTGGCGCGAAAGGCGGCGCCGCATCGATCGGACGACACCGGCTTGGTGCGCCTTGCGCGCATGAGCGCGCTCGGCTCGCGCGTCAGCGCCGATGCGGCACCGCGTGAGGCGATGGCTTCTAGCCAAGTGCGTCTGGTGACAGCTTTCGGCGTTTTTCAGTTCCGGGTCGCTGATCTTGAGTTCGCCGGACTTGACCGTACCGGTGTTTATCCGATCAGGCGCCGCCGGCGCGGCTTCGGCAATCGGAACTGTCACCGCCACTACGCTCGGCACCGCAACCGTCGCATTGGGTTGATCGGGCGGCGCGGCCAGGTTTTCTTCGGGCGGATTTTGCGCCGCGGCTTCGATGGCGGCTTGCAGTTCTGCGGGCGTATCCAGCATCTCCACGACGCGGTCGACGCTTTCGGCGAAACTTGGGATGTCGAAATTGAGCGGGTCATCATGCCCGTTGGGAATGTCGCCGTCGATCGCAGCATGAAACGCCGGAATGAGCCATTGGCCGCGGCGCACGCTGGCAATCGTGTAGAGCAGCGCCAGCGCGTCGTACTGCGCGACCGTGAAAGCCGGATCGGGCGACCGCGCATCGTTGTAGGCGCCGCCGGCGCTGCGCCGCGGCTGGATCAGCTCGATGTGGACAAACAGTCCCTTGAGCGAGCCGAGGAAATTCGCGGCCAGTTCGAACTTGGTCTCGCGCCACGGGATCTGAAAGTCGTGGTTGAGAAGCATTGCTCCGGTGCGGCTGACGACGACATGGGCCTTGCCCCAGCCGTCGTCGCACTCGAAGTTTTTCAGGTTGTTGATGGGTGACGTGGTGTTGATGTCATCGGGAAAGGCCCGGTGACCGTATCGCGGTCCGCTGGTGTCGTGGATGACGAAATAGCGCGCTTGCGGCATCTCGGCATCATCGTCGCCCGCGCTCGACAGCGGCGCCGGCAGGTAGACGCCGAACTGCCCTTGAAGGTCGCCACGGCTCGCCAAATAGCGGCTCAGGGCGTCGCGGGACGGCAAGCCTGCCGTGCTGCCGACGCGGTTTGCCAGACCCGGCGGCAAGTTCGGCAGCACAGGATTGAGATTGCGGGTGCGGTCCATGCCGCGCATCAGGCATCGCGCCTGATCGACCGGCGTGCCGGCAAATCTCAGGGTGGCGGGATCGAATTTGCACGGCCCCATCGTCTTGATGACGAACGGCGGCCGGAAGTGACGAGGCTTGCAGACCTCACCGTGCGCTGTGTGCGCCGATGCAGCGAGCATCGCTCCGGCAAGTCCGAGCAACGCGGGTCGGCAATAGATCAGCAAAGCAGGCACGGCGCAGAAATCTCAGCACGGCGAATGCTCCACTATTGCGGCTTCCTCAGATGCTGCCAACTGCCGCGCCCGCTTTTCGCGCCAAAAAACCGCACCTTTTTTGTTTGTGGTGCCGCTAAATTCAATCAAACAGCGCTATTTCATGAACAAACATTCAGAAATAATGGTAGCGCCGCTGCGGCGCTCAGTCCTTCGCCCGCTCGACGTAACTGCCGTCGTCGGTGTTGACCACGATCCGGGTGCCGGTGGTAACGAAGGGCGGCACCATGGTGCGCACGCCGTTGGAGAGCAGCGCCGGCTTATAGGAGGACGAGGCGGTCTGGCCTCTGACGGTCGGCTCGGTCTCCACCACTTCGAGGGTGGCGCGCGGCGCGATCTCGATTGCGACCGGGGTGCCTTCATGCAGGCTGATGGTGACTTCCATCTCGGGCTGCAAATACGGCGCCTGATCGCCGATGATATCAGCCGGGACTGTGACCTGATCGTAGCTTTCCATGTTCATGAAATGGAAGCCGTCGCTGTCCTGATACATGAACTGGTGTTTCTTGTCCTCGACGAAGGCGCGCTCGACCTGATCGGTGGTCTTGAAGCGGAGCGCCACCTTCACCCCGTCGGCAATGCGGCGCACGTCCATCTGGGTCACCGGCGTGCCCTTGCCGGGATGGATGTTTTCGGTGGTTACGATGACGGCGAGCCTGCCGTCGATATCGACGATATTGCCTTTGCGCAACGAACTGGCGATGACTTTCACGGGAAAACTTCCTTGCTCGTGACGGACCGGAGCCTAATGGCGCCCAGATTCGGCGCAACATACCGATCCTGGGGCTAATCGCCAGTTATTTCCGCACACCGCAGCCGGCAGGGATATGACGGACAAAGTGCCCGATTCTTCGCCCTTTTGGGCGCCTCACGTTCATGCCGACCGCCGGCCGGTGCTGCTGGCGCGGGCGCGCATGACGGCGGCCTTGCGCGGCTGGTTCGCGAGCAACGATTTCGTCGAGGTCGAGACCGGGACGCTTGCGGCTTCGCCGGGCAATGAGACCCATTTGCACGCTTTCGCCACCTCTCTCACGGCGCCGGACGGAACTTCCGCGCCGCTCTATCTGCGCACCTCGCCGGAATTCGCCTGCAAGAAGCTCCTCGCGGCCGGCGAGCACCGCATCGTCGAGTTCGCCAAGGTGTTCCGCAACCGCGAGCGTGGGGCGCTGCACGCCCCCGAATTCACGCTGATCGAGTGGTATCGCGCCGGCGAACCCTACACGGCTCTGATGTCCGATTGCGCAGCGCTGCTGCGAGAGGCGGCGCAGGCGGCGGGCACCTGGCATTTTTCTTTTCGCGGCCGCTCGGCCGATCCTTCGGCGGAGCCGGAGCGGCTGTCCGTCGCCGAGGCGTTCGGCCGCTATGCAAGCATCGATCTTCTGGCGACGCTCGATGGCGGGGAGGGCGACCGCGATAGGTTGGCGCGCGCCGCGCAGGCTGCCGGTATCCGCATTGCCGACGACGACACCTGGGGCGACGTCTTCAGCCGCGTGCTGGTGGAAAAAATCGAGCCCAAGCTCGGCATCGGCCGCGCCACGATCTTGGATGAATATCCTGCACAGCAGGCGGCGCTGGCGCGGCCGTCGCCGCGCGATCCACGCCTTGCCGAACGCTTCGAGCTTTACGTCTGCGGCATCGAGCTCGCCAACGGCTTTGCCGAACTCACCGACGCGCGCGAACAACGTGCCCGCCTCGAACGCGAGATGACGGAAAAGCAGCGTCGCTACGGCGAGCGCTACCCGCTCGACGAGGACTTTCTGGCCGCGCTCGCCCACATGCCGGACGCCAGCGGCATCGCGCTCGGGCTCGATCGGCTGGTGATGCTGGCAACCGGAGCCTCGCGCATCGATCAGGTGCTATGGGCGCCGCTCGGCGGCTGATCGAACGAGGATCTTATGGCGGCGGACTCCGGCGAAACATTCATCGTGCGGCCGGGCCGGCTGCGGCTCGTGCTGGTCAGCATTGGCCTCGTGCTTTGCGCGGCTCTGATGCTGTGGTGGGCGGTGGCCGCCTGCATCTCGGCGTATTTCATGGCTCGCGCCATCGGCTGGATCGTTCTTGTCCCGATAGCGCTGGCATGCGTGGCGGTAGCCGCCTTTCTGCTCTTGTGTTTGAACGCGATGGCGTTCCGCATCGAGGTTGGTCGCGAGCGGCTGAAATTGCGCGTGCCGCGCCTGCGCGGACATTTGCCGCTGCCGGGCTTGATCCGCGCCGAGCTTCCGTACGCTGTCATCGCATCAGTGCAATATCGCGTCGAAGTCTATGGCACGCGGCGTCGGCAGCACGCATTCAGCTTGGTGACGCGCGATGGCGACCGAATCCCACTCGGCGTCATCATAGAGGGCGCGCCGTTCCAGTACCCGTTAGGCAGGGCCTGTGCGCTGATCGCCGAGCGTGCCGGCTGTCCGCTCACAACGCGCGGGGCGGTGCATATCGGCAGCGTGCTTCACGCCATGATTCACGGCGCGCCGGACTGGAGCGCTTCCTGAATTTTGGCGGCGTCGAGCTTTACTGCGCGGCCGGCTGCTCGCCGGCGGTCTCGATCTCGACCGACAGGGTTGGGGAGATGCGCTTCCAGATATGCGAAAAGATGCGCTTCCAGCTCTCGCAGTAGACGCTCGGATTGTCGTAGCGGCGTTCGCGCGACCAGCGCTGCGCCAGATGGCCGCCGCCGCATGAATCCAGATACTCGCAGTTCAAGCAGGTGTCGCACAGATGCGTGCTGGCTTCGTAGGCTTCGCGCCACACTGGATCGGTGCGCACTTCCTTGATCGCGTTGCTGCGCACATTGAGTTTCGACGCCGTGGAGCCGTCGCCCGCGATACGCAGCACGTCGAGCGGCTCGAGCGAGCCGTCGGCCATCAGCGTGACGGTCTCGATCGGACCGAGTCCGATCGTGTCGGACAGCGACAGCTTGCCGGCAAGGCCTCGGATCATGGCATCGAGGGTGGCGATGCGAACGCCCCGCGCCGCGTATTTGTCGAGCCAGACGTCGAACAGCCGGATGAAATACGCGTCGATCGGCGGCGGGTTGTCGGCGTGCGTCGCGTCCGGCGGCAAGATGTCGAATTCGGGGACGCCGAGCTCGTCGACGACGAAGGCCAGCACTTTTTCCGGATCGGTGCCGGGATTGCACACCGAGATCAGGCCCGGCTCGACCCCGCCCTTGCGCAGGCTTTCGATGCCCTTGAGCGTGTCCGCGAGCGTACCGCGACCTTTGAAGTCGATGCGGTACTTGTCGTTGATCTCCTCGGGGCCGTCGATGCTGACGGTGACGTTGATGTCGTGGATCTTGAGCAGTTCGACCCACTCCTCGTCGACCAGAATGCCGTTGGTGGTGATGCCGCGCGCGATGATGCAGCCGGTGCGCGCCTCGATGGCACGCAGCTTCTTCATGAACGCATCGAACCGGTGCTTGGGAAACAACAGCGGCTCGCCGCCGTGAAATACCACCAGGAAATATTGCAAGCCGAATTCGCGAATGTGCTCTTCGAGGCGGGTGCAAAATGCGTCCTCGGAATCGCGAGTCAGCACTGCGGGCTTTTTGTACACATCGGCGTCGCGAAACCAGTAGCAGTAGGTGCACTTGATGTTGCAGCGCGAGGCGAGTTTGACCAGCACGAAGCTGAAGGCTTCGGGCTCGTGCGCCACCCGGGGGCCGTGCATCAGACTTTCCGGCGCGGTCCCGGAGCCGTCGGTAGGCGTGTGTGCACTGTCAGCGTGTGTCATAGCTCGTCCTTCATTCGACGCTTACCGCCGTGCGCGATAGCGCGATCCGCGCATGCGCTGACTGGTCGGGTCTTGGTCGATCTTGGCCGCATTTCCCGGCGAGCACGGGCGCCGGCCAGATTACGGCGCGCCAGTGGAGCACCGGCGCGCCGTTGGAGCGCGCTTAGTAGCGACCGTAAGTGCGGAAGTAGTGACGGTGATAGAAGAACCGGTTGTAGAAGCGGCGGAACCAACGGCGGAACCAGGCCATCTTCTCCAGCGGCGTGCCGACGGCGGCCGCGGGCACTTGCGGCCCCTTGATGATGCTGTCGATCGCCACATTGGTCGACTTCAGTGCCACCGAGGTATCAGACGTCGTGGCCGCTTGCGCGCCGCCTACGCCGAGTGCGAAGGCCGCCCCGAAGCCGAGACCGAGAATCTTGAGACGATCGGCAAGGCCGGAACGTGACAGCCGGCCCTCGCTTAACTCCCTCGATATATCACTCACGTCCAAACGGTTGTCCGTGGACTTCTCGTTCATGTTGATCTCCACAGTGGATTGTCGCCCCGCTCGACGCTGACGAACAGATAACTGCCGTCGCTGAGAGACGCAGCAACGCAGGCTATACCAGCTTCGGCCGACGCGAAAGTGACAATTCCGGCAAAGCCCCGCTTGTCCCCGCATTGGCGGGGACAAGCCGGCTCGATCCGTGCGGCCGGTCGCAGTCTGGTTAAGGAATTCTACTTGCTGACTTCGACGTTCAGTATAGCCGTCGTGCCGTCCTGGACTTTTTTCAACGCAGCCTGCAGCGCGCCTTTGAGTTTGGCCGGGTCCTGGACGCGCTCGCCGTGCAGACCGAAATGCGAGGCCAGTCCGGCATAGTCGAAGCCGTTGAGCTTCGAGCCGAAATACATGTTGGCTCCTTCGGCGGCACCGTCCTTGTAATGATGCAGGTGGCCTTTCTGCATCGCCATGTAGCCCTTGTTATTGAACATGACGATCAGGATCGGCAGGTTGTGCTGCTTCGAGGCGCCGAGCGCCTGGATGACCGGATTGTAGAGGAAGCCGCCGTCGCCGATCAGCAGCGCCACCGGCCGCTTGGGCGAGGCGAGCTTGACGCCGAGCGCGGTGCCGATGCCCTGGCCGAGCCCGCCGAAGCCGCGGAAGAAGCTGTGCGGCGTGGTGAACGGCAGGTGCTGGCGCAGCACCGGGCCGTGCATGATCGTCTCGTCCACAAAAGCGGTGTCGGCCGGCATCACCTCGGCGAGCGTGTCGATCAGCACCAGCGGGTCGATCGCCTTGCCGTTGGCGCCTTTGGCCTTCTCGCGCTCGGCCTTGAGCCCGGCGACGAAGGCGTCGTGCTCGCCCTTCCATTTGGCGTGCCGCTTGGCGATGGCGTCCGCATTCGGCTTGCCGCTGCGGGCAGCTTCGACAAGCATCTCCAGCGCGGCCGCGATGTTGCCTTCCAGATAAAGGTCGGCGTGCAGCTGCTGGTAGATCATGTGGTTCTTGAACTGATTCTCGTTGATCGAGACGATCTTGCCTTTGGTGGGCCGCACGTGTGCCGGGTACCAGGGCACCCGGCCGCCGACGAGCAGAACGAGATCGGCATCGTCCAAATATTTGTAGCTGGCGACGCCGAGATAGTGCGGATGGTCGGTCGGGAAATTCGCGAAGTTGGCGCCGCGGCTCCAGGTGACCGGCAGCCCGAGCAGATCGGACAGTTCGACCAGCGCGCGGAACGCGGCCGGGTCGCGGCCGGATTGTTCGGCGACGACGATCGGGTTCTTCGCCGACAGCAACAGGTCCGCGACCTTCTCGACCTCACTCGGATGCGGCTGGACCCGCGGCGCCACCGGTACCTCGCGGTCGTTGGTGGGCGGCGACCAGTCGTGCAGCATGTGCTCAAGCGCGACGTTGAGATAGATCGGGCCGCGCGGCGGACGCTGCGTCATCTCGCCGGCGCGGATCACCTGCTCATACAGCGTGTAGGGGCTCGTCACCGGCCGCGCCAGCTTGGTGATGTTTTCCACGTAGCGCTCGATGCCGCCGACGCTCAAGCCGCCGTACCACTGCTGCTCGATGTCGACGTTGGGGTCTTCGCCCACGGTGTTGGATTCGCCCGACATGACGATCATCGGCACTTCGGACTGCATCGCGCCGTGCACGCCCATGCTGCCCTGCAGCAGGCCGACGCCGGCGTGCACCAGCACGGCCTGCGGCCGCCCGGTGATCAGCGTGTAGCCGGTCGCCATGTTGACGGCCAGCGTCTCATGCCAGGAGTCGATGTAGGTCGGGCCCGAGTGGTTGCCGAGCTTCTGCCGCGCCAGGGCTTCCCAGACCGGCGACCACTCCGATCCCGGCGACGACATGATGTAATCGATCTTGAGTTTGCGAAATGCTTCCAGGATCGCTTCCCCGCCGTCCATGTAGTTTTTCATTGGCTTGTCCTGCTGTGCTCGGCTGATTGCGCCTTACGGGCGCCCGATCGGCATTTCCGTAACAATGCCGGGCTTGCTTGCCAAGGGCTTGGGTGGGCATGGACTCGGCGACATGGGCTCGGCGACATGGGCTCGGCGACATGGGCTTGGTGGGCATGGCTTGTTCGCGGCGAGCTTGGCGGCCTGGTGCTTGCCCGGACTGCGTCGCATCGCGCATAAGCCGCCCGTGCGCCGTAGCGCAGGGCAGTGAAGCGAGGCCGTCATGAACCCCACAGTCGAGCAGGAAAAACCGCTCCGCAGCCTCTTGGAACTCGCGCAAGCGGGCCTGATCGCCCCCGACCGGCTGGCGGCGCTGCAAGATGTCGCGGCGCGTTACGCCGTCGCCATCACGCCGGGGATCGCGGGCCTGATCGATATTGCGGACCCCGGTGATCCGATCGCGCGGCAATTCGTGCCCGATCCCGCCGAACTGAACAGCGAACCGGGCGAGAGCGGCGATCCGATCGGCGACGGCGCCCACAGCCCGTGTGAAGGCATCGTCCACCGCTATCCCGACCGCGTGCTGCTCAAGCTCGTCAATGCCTGCGCGGTATATTGCCGTTTCTGTTTCCGCCGCGAGATGGTCGGGCCGGGCAGGGGAGCGCTGTCGCCGCGCACACTGGCGGCGGCGCTCGATTATATCCGCGCCACGCCGCAAATCTGGGAAGTGATCCTGACCGGCGGCGATCCGCTGATCCTCTCGGCGCGGCGTCTGGCGCGCGTGTTGGACCAACTGGCCGCCATTCCCCACGTCAAGGTGACACGCATCCACACGCGTGTGCCGGCTGTTGCGCCCGAGCGAGTCTCAGCTGGCGCTTCTGCGCGCGTTGCGCGCCTATATAAAGAAAGATAGGGCATGCTTCGTGGTGCTGCACGTCAATCATGCGCGCGAACTGACTGTGAAGGCGCGTGCGGCCTGCGCGCGGCTGATCGATGCCGGGATTCCTACGCTGTCGCAGACCGTGCTGCTGCGCGGCGTCAACGACGACGCGCGGACACTCGGTGCGTTGATGCGGGCGCTGGTCGAATGCCGCATCAAGCCGTACTACCTGCATCATGCCGATCTCGCGCCCGGCACCGCGCATCTGCGCACGACGATTGCCGAGGGCCAGGCGCTGATGCGGACATTACATGGCCATATGTCGGGCCTGTGCCAGCCGTCTTATGTGCTCGACATTCCGGGCGGTTTCGGCAAATCGCCGATCGGGCCCAACTATCTCGCCGCGGACGGTTCAACGATTGAGGATTTTAATGGCCACAGCCATTCCTCTCCGCCGCAGCGCGACGCCCGCGTGGCGGGTGGCACACGAGCAGAGGACCGTATCTGAGGCCTAAAACGCAGCCTATGCGGCTACGGCGAAAAACACGTCGCTCTCGAATGCGTAGCCGCAAGACTCGCACGACCACGTATGGCGTACGCGGCGTTCGCTCAGATATTCGGACCATTCGGGCGCAAGCAGCCAGTCACCGCATTGCGGGCACTTGTTCTTATTATAGGCTACGAGCCGCTCTTGTGCTGACTTGTCGGTGTGCAGGGTCATGATTGGATCTCTCCCTGTACCCTCTCCCTATGCAGCCTCTGACTAGACGGACTCTGTGGCGGCCGCGTGACCGCTCTGAGTCTCAGGTACGGACAAGGCGAGGAATTGTCCGGCGGTAAGCTGATGCCGGGTCGGTGCTACGTTGCGGCGCCTCCGCCGATACAATAGATTTTAAAAAGTCGGATTTGAGAGAATTCGAGCGGGTTGACTGCTGGAGACGACGATGCGGGCAAACGCTTTGGAGAAATCGGCATTGGCCGCGGTGTTGATCGCGACGGGTACGGCGCTGGGTGCCAGTGTGGGCGCCGCGGCCGGTCACGCGCAGGGTTTTGCGACGGTGCGGCCGCTCTCCCCGGCGCAGGCAAGGCCAGCGCTCATCCTGGTGCAGAACGCGTTTACGCCATTCAGCCTGCCTGAGACCGGGGAGCCGACGGTGTCGCCGATCAATCCGGGTTCCTTGCCGGGTTCGACCGCGGCGATTGGCGGCACCGCGACCGGAACCAATCCGGTTACCGGCCTGCCGTGCAACGGCTCGGGATCGATTTCAGTGAGCGGCGCCGGCGGCCTGCCGGGAACCGCGCAAACGCCAGGGCAAATTCCCGTCGGCGTGCCGCCGACCAGCAGCATCTATGGCTCTCAGAACAATCTCGGAGCGTGCTGAGGGGAGGTCGGATGTTTTGGTTTGCCGACTTTGATCCGAATCTGGAGCATTTTCCGGAAAAGTGGCGGCCGATTTTCCGACGAAAATGCGACCAAATCTAGTGCCGGCCCTGCGCCGTCAGCTGATGGCGTGCATCGAGGTCGAGATCGTACGCAGCCCTGACGCGGTCCAGAGACTCAAGAAAAGCGCCCAGGATCGAGAGACCGGTGTCGCCGCCAATCTCGGCGTGCCAATTCGGCTCGCCGGCACGGGCGCGCAGGCGAATCCGCGGCATGTATTCGGTCGCGCTGCGGCCCAAGGATTTGCCGAATTCGGTTTCGAGCACTCTGACAAGCTTTTCCAACGAAAGCGTTTGCCGGTCGCTCATATTACATCCCCACCCGTCGAGCCGATCCAAAGCGAATGAGGCCGCGAGAACTGGCAGCCTCATTGTTTTCGGACATGCGCGATAACGCCGTCACATCCCGATCGGTTCCGGCGGATCGAGTTTCGCACACGGCGGACGAATGCAGCGGCGACGTGCGGCGGCTCGCGTCACGCTAAGGCGCAAGATTGGCCAAAAAGTAAGACAGCTCTGGGAAAGCCGGGAGCTTCATTGAAATCATTGGCGCGCCCTACGGGAATCGAACCCGTGTTTCCGCCGTGAAAGAGACCTTTTTCAAACTCCGGCAAACCCGGACCCTTTCCAAAACCCTTGAAAATAGCGATATTTAGGCGAAGGCAAATCCGGGCTAACCCGGACGTTAGCCAGCGATCCTTTGTCCATCCTTTGTCGGGGAGCCCCATGGCTGGAACCGTTCGCTACGTAAAACTGGAAACCCGAACCGCGCGGATGAAGCTTGAGCCGGGCCGGGCGCGGTATTGGCGGAACCTCGTATTGGGTCGGCTCGCGCTCGGCTACCAGCGCAAGACGCCCGGCGCTCCGGGCCGGTGGGTCGCCCGCAAGACACTTGGGAACGATCGCTACGCTATCGCGCCGCTCGGTATCGCCGACGACTACGCCGACGCGGACGGCGTCACCATTTTGAATTTCTCGGATGCGAGCGCGGCGGCGCTGAAGGGCTACAACGCCGACGGACTGCCGACCACGAGCCTCGTAACCGTTGCCGACGCCGTCAACGATTACATCGCTTGGCTAAAGGCCAATCGCGCCACCGGCCGCGACGCCGAGATGCGCGCCGATAAGCTCATTTTACCGGCGCTGGGGCGGCTCCGGCTTACCGAGGTGACTGCGCCGCGGCTAACTCGTTGGCTGGAAAAGCTCGCCGAAGGTCCGGCCCTAGTTCGCTCTGGGCTCGGTGCGCCGCAAAAATTCAAGAGACCGCCGACCACGGCCGATGCGAAGCGTGCGCGCCGGGCTTCCGCCAATAGAACGCTGACGATCCTAAAGGCGGCGCTTAACCGCGCCTTCAAGTCGGGCGCGATCGGCGACGATGCCGCCTGGCGAAAGGTCGAGCCGTTCAAGAAGGTCGATGCGGCGCGCCCCGGTCATCTCACGCTCGTCGAGGCGACGCGGCTAATCAACGCCTCCGATCCGGACTTTCGCCCTCTCATAGAAGGCGCGCTCTTAACTGGATGCCGTTGGGGCGAGTTGCGGGCGGCCCGCGTCGGCGACTACGCCCGCGGCAAGCTCCATATCGCGCACTCCAAGTCCGGTAAGCCGCGCGACGTGGTATTGACGGAGGAGGGGAGCGCCTTCTTCGAGGCGCTCACGATCGGACGCGCCGCCGATGCTCCGATGTTTACACAGCCCAACGGCGCGCCTTGGCTCAAGTCGCAACAAGCCCGGCCGATGCGTGACGCGTGCGCTCGCGCCAATATCAAGCCCCCGATCGGTTTCCATCAACTCCGTCATACCTGGGCGAGCCACGCAGTTATGAACGGCATGCCGCTCGTCGTCGTGGCGCGCAATCTCGGTCACGCGACCACGGCGATGGTCGAAAGACACTACAGCCACCTCTTCGATAGCTTTGTCGATAAGGCGGTTCGTGAAGCCGCGCCGCGGTTCGGCATCGCCGCGCCACCGTCCACGGTCGAAAGGCTCCGGCGATGACGAAGGTTCCAGCATATATCAAGACGGGCGACCTCGGCCGGAGCGAAAAGCTCGCCGACCGCGCCTTTTGGCTCCCCGACATACCGGACGAATACATCGAGTTACTGGATAAGCTCGAAAGCACCAAAGATCCAAGGTTGCTCTTGCCCTATCTGAAGTTGCCGAAGGCGGTTCTCCCCCATATCATCGATTTGTTTGACCGGCATAAATTGAAATCGGTCAGCCGGAGGACGCCAAGCCATTACGTATCAGATGAAATTATTCGTCTATGGGTAGCTGTCAATCAGGTTAAGCAAAGACAGCGCGGCATATCGAAAAAAGATGCAACTCGACGGGCGGCGGCGCAATTTCGTTTGAGCCCCGCCGCCTTGAGACTAGCGTTGAATGGTCGGCACACTTCTTTCCGTAAATTCCGCGCTGAGATACAAAGACAGGAACGCAACTGCGAACCGCCGCCACTCGCCTTAAAACGATGAGCGGTTTTATTGCTTTTTGATTCTTTTCATTAGCACTCGCGGCTCCGTGGACTCCGAGGCGAACGCGTCCGTCAAATCCTCAGTTTTAGGATTTACCTCGGGGTGATCCGACAATAGACACACATAGGTTACGGAATCATCGTTCGGACACTCAGAAGCAAGAACCCAACTGTACTCTGCCCGCTCGCGGTCCTCTACAATCGGGGAGACAAGATCGCGCAGGGCATGCGCCATGAGGTGATGGCCGGTTCTATGCAAACAGACATAGGCATCACCAAGCAAATCGTCGATCTTGTCGCAGTTCATGGTCTTGAGCTTTTCAAGGCCATCGATTTCCTCGCGGTGGTCGTCAAATACAACAACCCGATTGCCGTCAATTTCGATACTCTTGGGTTCAGCCATTTAGCTTGCTCCTTTTATTGCGCGACCTCAGCATTATCGCTAGGCGCGCTGCGTTACTTGGCATTTCCAGAGCGCCGCCGCTACCCGTCCCGTTAAAGCGTTTAGCGAGACGGATTTTCTTTTTCGATTTTCTCGATACCTAATAAAGAGCGCGCCGGTTCGCGCGCTAAGGTTTTCTATAAAGGAGGTGCCATATCGTGGTCGAGCAACAAAACCCCGAGGCGTCACTTACCATCAAAGAGTTTTGCGCGCTGGAAAACATCTCGCTGGCGACGTATCACAAAATAAGAAACAAAGGCCACGGACCGCGTGAAACGCGTGTACCGGGAATGGCGATCGTTCGCATCACGCTGGAAGCGCGGCGCGAATGGCACGAGCGGTTGAAGAGGTTGAATGACTCTGCCGAGGTCGCCAAGGACCGGCGCGCTCTCTCGGTACACGGTAAGCGCGCTGGACGCGCCGCCGCGGCTTCACCGAGGCACATCGCCCGCCGCAAGGCCGCAGCTGCGCGAGTGGAGGCGTAATGCGTCATGGGAGCAAATATGGAAAAACCCCGGCGCGGGCACGCCGGGGCGGTAGGAGATAACAAGCCTAGTAAGGAGATCGGGCGCGACCCTAGCCGAATTTCGCCGCCAAGTCGAGCCCTCGTTCTCCTGCGATCGAGCCTGGCGCGAGCGAGCGAGCCCGCGCTACGGGCGCGGCTTGAAAAGGCGATTGCCGAACTTGAACGGGCGGGTGCGGTATGAGCGGCCGCAGACCGAAGTGGATCGAGCACCAAAAGAAACGGCGCGCGCGGGCGCTGAAAATCCGGATTGAGGACGAGCTAGAGCGCCGCGGTATTCAATTGGAGGGTAGCGGTCACGAACTCGCTGGCCCTTGTCCCAAGTGCGAGGGCGAGGATCGCTTCTCGATCAATACTGAGAAGCAAGTTTGGAATTGCCGGCAATGTAAGACTGATAACGAGGTCGGCAACGTGATCGGCCTCGTCATGTGGCTGGACAATTGCGACTACGATGCCGCCGTAAAGACTTTGACCCCCGCAGAGCCGGAGCCGAAGCCCAACGGTAAAGGCCGCGAACTGGAAAAGGTCGTGGCCGCCGAATATCCATACCACGATGAAAATGGCGCGTTGGCGTTCGTCGTTGAGCGGGTCGAATATAAAAACGCCGATGGCTCATTTGCCCTGACCGAGAGCGGCAAGCGCAAAAAGTCGTTCCGGCAAAAGCGTCCTGACCCCGATCACAGCGGCAAATGGCTTTGGAAGGTCAAGGGTCACGTCCCCATTATCCCTTACCGATTGCCGGAATTGAAGGCGGCGATCGCACGCGACGAAATGATCGCGATCGCTGAGGGTGAGGCGAAGGTCGATTTACTGCGGTCGATGGGCATCGCGGCGACGACCTGCCCACAGGGCGCGGAGAGTTGGGAAGACGAGCATTCCAAATATCTGGAGGGCGGCGACGTCATCATCCTACCCGACAACGATGATATCGGGCGGGCGCACGCCGACCAGGTTGCGGCCTCGCTCAGTCAGGTCGCCAAGACCATTAAAATCCTCGAATTGCCCAATCTGCCGCCGAAAGGCGACATAGTCGATTGGGTAGCGGCCGGAGGCACCGTTGAGACGCTGCGCAATCTAATAGCGGAAGCCAAGTCTTGGATCGAGGGCAATCTATTAAACGATGCCGAGCCCGCGGCCAGCGCAGCCTCCAAGCTAACCATCGATATCAGAGCCGGTGAGCGTCATCTCATCAGCGACGCAATCGAGAAAGGCTTAATCAGGAAACGGCGTCCGGTCTATCACCGCGGCGGAATGCTCGTGGAGCCGTTGTACCGTTGGGAGAAGACGGCAGAGGAGAACCGCGACACGCTGGTTACGCAATTCCTGAAACTTAATGAATTGCGGCTGTCCTACATGGTCGCAAAGCACGTCGCTAAATTTCGAAAATGGAATGAGCCAAAGAAGAGGTGGAATGCGACCAATCCCCCAAAGGACGCAATCGAACAGTTACTTGAACGTGGACACTGGGAGTTTCCGACCGTAAAGGGCATCATCAACAGTCCCACGATGCGGAGCGATGGATCGATATTGATTGATGAAGGCTACGATCCGCGCACCCAGCTTTGGTACAAATCGCCGGGCGATA
This sequence comes from uncultured Alphaproteobacteria bacterium, assembly GCA_963729965.1. Classification (GTDB taxonomy): domain Bacteria; phylum Pseudomonadota; class Alphaproteobacteria; order Rhizobiales; family Xanthobacteraceae; genus BOG-931. The sequence continues at coordinate 1,091,232 of CAVSPX010000012.1, read as the reverse complement.
TTGAATTGCCGCCGATCCCGGCCCGGCCGACCAAGAAACAAGCCCAGGCATCTCTAGACCTATTACGACAACTGCTATCCGGCTTCCCATTCCGTGACGATGAAGGCGTATCCGAAGCCGTCGCCATAGCCGGGCTAATGACGCCTGTCTTACGAGGAGCATTCGACCACACTCCCGCTTTTCTCTTCCTGGCGCCTGAATCCGGGACCGGCAAGACCTATCTCGTCACCACCATATCGATGATCGCGACCGGCAGGCATCCAATGGCGATCGTTGGGTGCGTGGACAAGGAGGAAATGGAGAAGCGTCTACAGTCCGCAGCCTTTGCGGCGATGCCGATATTGAATCTGAACAATCTCGACTTCAATCTTGAGAGTTCGCTGCTCAATCAGATGATCACCGAGGATGCGGTCGGCATACGGCTGTTCGGGCGTAATGACCAGATCGTTTCGTGCGATTGCCGCGGAATGACGATCTTCGCCAACGGCAACAACATCGCCATCGTTGGTGACTTGGTACGCCGAACGCTGACCGCTCACCTCGATGCCGGGATGGAAAACCCGGAGGAGCGTGACTTCAAGTTTGATCCTATCGAATTGGTGAAGGCTGATCGCGGCAAATATCTCGCCGCCATCTTTACGATTACTCGTGCCTACATCGAGGCTGGGTGGCCGCAGGATAGCGTTGCGACCCCGCTCGCTGGATTTGGCGGGTGGTCGAGAATGGTCCGCGGTCCGCTGACCTGGCTCGGGTTGAGTGATCCTGTCGTGTCGTTGAAAGAGGCCCGGCAAAATGATCCCAACCGAGCAGGGGTCCACCGACGAAGCGAGGCGTTGCTTGATTGCTACGGGACAGAAAAGAACTTCACTTCGTCCGACATTTACCAAAAAGGCCAAGAGATGATGCCGGTTATGAACGGTGCGCCGGTGTTCCGATATCAGGAATTGCGTGACGCTTTTACAGGAGAGAAGGGCGGCTTTTCTTCCAACTCAATCGCGAGATTTCTCGCCGCAGATTTAGACCGCGTGAGCGGCGATCATAAGCTGAAACGAGTATCACCGAATGAGTCCAAGCATGGGCACGTGTACCGCATGGTCGGACCGAGGCGAGAGCCCAAAGGGGAGGTGATGTAGTGGGAAGCGCGATACGCGGGATAGGCGGGTGTTTTCCCCCCGTATACTTTTTTACGCGCCGCCCTTTTCGGGTCGCGAAATTTTCGGGTCGGAGAGAAACGACCCGCTTATCCCGCGTATCCCGCTTTTGGGCTTCACTGAAATATATAGCTTTTTTTCGTCCCGCCCCTTTCGTCCGCTCGGGTCTCGAAGAGAAAGAAAGAACAGCGCGCGGCGCTCCCGGGCTATCGGCTCGCGGGGGATTTTGCCGCCCGGGTCGAAAGCGGGGCGCGCGCCCGTTTTCACCCCCTCGCCCGGCACGCCGCCGACCGTCATCCGCGTCGCAAGGCAACGCGACCAAACAAAGATCAAACAGGGTCCTTCCCAAACAAATAAATGGGGTCAACGGCTCGCGCAACCTGGCCGCTTCGCTAGACTGAGGAATTAAAAATGAGTACCCGTCAATCCAAAAACAAATCGAGCGGTGAATTAGTATCGCAAGCCGCGTTCGCTCGCGATCATCACCTAAGTCTACATCGCTTAAAGCGTCTCATCGCCGAAGGATTGCCGCGCCGTCATAGCAAGATACCACTCGCGGACGGCGAAGCTTGGCTCCGCGACAACGTCGATCCTGCTCGCAAGGATCATTGGAACGGAAGAAGCTCCGCGTCACTAAATGAATTGCGACGCGAGCGCGAACAAATAAAGATTGAAGAAGGCCACCTCGCTCTCAAGAAGGCGAAAGGCGAGATTGTCGAGCGCGCCGTTGTCCGTCGCTTCCTGGTCGAGCGCGCCACCTTCGAGCGCGACGATTGGATGGGGTGGGTGTCCGCCGCGTCGGCTCGCCTCGCCGCCGCGTTCGGCCTCGACACCGGTAAAGTCTTCAAGTTCCTCGATTCAGAGGTCCGCGATCAATTGCTCCGTCTCTCCAAAAAGGAAATGCGCGATGACGTGGCTCGATGACGCTTGGCGCGCGGCGCTCGCGCCGGAACCGGCGCTGCTCGTTTCCGAATGGGCCGACACGCATCGCATCTTGCCGCCCACCTCGGCCGAACCCGGATCGTGGCGAACCGACCGCGTGCCTTACCTACGCGCGATTATGGACGCCTTATCCACCGGCTCGCCATATGAGCGCGTCGTGCTAATGAAGAGCGCGCAAGCTGGCGGCACCGAGGTCGGGCTCAACTGGCTCGGCTACATCGTCGCCTCCGCCCCGGGCCTCGCCCTCCTCGTCCAGCCGTCGCTCGATATGGCGCGGCGCAATACGCGGACGCGGCTCGATCCGATGATCGAGAGCACCCCGGCGCTGCGCGAACGCATCTCCGCGCCGCGGTCCCGCGACGCCTACAATTCCGCGTTCACCAAATCCTTCCCGGGCGGCGTCCTCGTAATGACGGGCGCGAACTCCGCCGCGGCGCTGCGATCGACGCCTTGCCGCTATCTGATGCTTGACGAGGTCGATGGTTATCCGGCCGATGTAGACAACGAGGGCGACCCGGTCGCGCTGGCGCTCGCCCGCACCGTCACCTTCCGCGGCCGCCGCCGCATCTTTTTGGTAAGCACGCCGACCGTGGCGGGCGTGTCGCGGATCGAGAAGGCATTTCTCGAAGGCGATCAGCGCCGCTTCGAGGTCGCCTGTCTCCATTGCGGCGCGCTCGCGCCGATCGAATGGCGTAACATAAAATGGCCGGAAGGCCGCCGCGACGAGGCGCACCTCGTTTGCGAAGCCTGCGGCGGCGTAATGAACGAGGCCGACAAACCGCGGCTGCTCGCCGAAGGCTCTTGGCGCGCTTCGGCGCCCGGCGACGGCCGCACCGCGTCCTTCGCTATCTCCGCGCTGTACTCGCCATTTGTTACTTGGGCCGAAATCGCGATCGAGCACGGCGCGGCGCGCGGCGATCCGGCGCGGATGCAAGCTTGGCAAAATCTGTCGCTGGGCGAAACCTACGAAGACCTCGCCGCGAAGCCGCTCGAAATTGGACCGCTCGCCGCGCGTGCCGAGCCCTACACCGCCGTCCCGGCCGCCGTCCTCGTCGTCGTCGCGGGTATTGATACGCAAGATGACCGGATCGAAATTGAAATCCTCGGTGTCGGCCTCGGCGACGAAACGTGGTCGCTCGATTACCGCGTCCTGATCGGCGATCCATCCGGCCCGGGCTTATGGGCGGAGGTCGATGCGCTGCTCGCCCGCGGCTTCGGCGGCCTCCCGATCCGCGCCGCCGCGATCGATAGCGGCGGGCATCACGCCTTGCGCGTCTACAATTTCGTAAGAGACAAGGCGCACCGTTCAATTTGGGCGATTAAAGGATCGAGCCGCCCGGGCGTGTCGCCTTGGCCGCGACAGCCAACCCGCGTCAATAAGAAACAAACCGCCCTCTACATTATCGGCACCGACGCGCTGAAGGACGCCTTCGCGACGCGGCTGCGGCTCGAAGCGCCCGGCCCGGGATACTGCCATTTCCCGGTCGGCCGCGGTCTCGATTACTACGCCGGTCTCACGAGCGAGCGCCCGCTCCGCAAGTATCACAACGGCGTCGCGAAGCGTGTTTGGACGCCGATCGGCGGCGTTCGAAATGAACCGCTCGATTGCCGCGTGTACGCGCTCGCCGCGCTCGAAGGATTGAAGGCCAGCGGACTGCGGCTGGAAAACGAAGCGCGACGGCGCGGGTCGCCGCCGCCATCGCCCGCCGATTTAGCCAATCGCCTCGCTGGCGTTCCAATCAAACCACGCCCAGAACGCGACGAATTTGGACGGAGGATCATATACCATGACTAGCATCGTGCTCTTTCAGATAACGTTGCCCGCTGTCGGCCGCTTCGAGGGCGGCGTCGTGTTCGACGCTAACCCGCCGTTCTATCTGCTTTCCGCGGCGGCGCGCGTTCAGGTCTCCTCAGATATTGCCGCCCAGATCGGCCGGGCCGCACAGATCATCGAGTGGCGGTTACGCCGGGCCGCCGACCGCGGTGAACCGCCCCGGGCCGGGCCGGTATTTGATAAGACCGACCTTTATCTCGGGATCGAGGTCTTACAAACAACGAACGACGACGCCGTCATCTTCGAGTTCGCCGGTTCGCCTCGCGTCCGTCTCCCGGGCGACGATGCGGCCGAATTGCTCGGCGCTCTTCAACGCTTCGGCGACTACGCGCCCGCCGCATCGTCCGGTCTCGCCGCAGTGCCGACCGCCGACCGTGTCATCCCGTTTTGGGAGGATTGGAAATGACGGCACGCAAATTCATCAATCCCGATTTCGAGTCAATGACTCCCCGCGAGCGCGGGGCTGACGTGATGCGCCGCCTCGGGGCTATCTATTTGGAAGAGGCGCAACGCCTCGATCCTTGGTTGACGGTCAAAGAGGCCGCTGAGCTTATACATCGTGATGAAGAGACGGTTCGGCTTTGGTGTAAGAACGAAGGGCTCGGTATTTTCGATCGCTCCGATGGCCCGCGTGGGCGCTACCGTTTTCGCCGGTCCGAATTGATCGCGTGGTGGCGTAAGCGTTTCCCGGGCGGGACGCTTCCGGCCGCGCTCAGGGACTAATTCTTTTTCGGGGTTTGAAACCTAATCCGCGACGCTTAACCTTCGTTTTATGACCGATGAACCGCGAAAACTCACTCCGGTAGAGGAAGCGCGATTGCGCGACCTACTTTCGCGCGCCGAGGCGTACCTTACAAGCGCGGAAGTGAAGCGGCTCGAAGCTGAGCAAAAGAAGCTAACAAAACAAGAACTGAAAGCCGCTGAGAAACTCGCCGACCTGCAAGCCGCGCTCGATCGTATCACCACCCGCCTCGAAACGCTTTGTAAGGAGCGGAGCTTTGCCGGCCGCGGCAATTTCGAGGCTTCCAAATTTCTCGCCACGCTTATCGAAGCGCACCGAGAACACTTGGCGGCCTACGCCGCCGACGACACTATAACGCCGCTGTCCTTGATCGAGTACATCAAGAAAACCGCCGCCGCTTCGCACCCTTATCTTTTCTCGATGAACTTGACGCCCGACGAGTGCGCGGCGGTCGCCGCCGCCGAAACGAGTGCCAAGAAAAACCGCGCCTTTAGCAATCATAGGAGCAAAAAATGACCGCGTCTTACAGAGGGTTGACGCCGCTGCGCGCCCTAAAGCAGCGCAACTCGGCACCGCCGCCCGCGATCGTCGGGGTTTCAAAAACTCCGTCGAACGCCGACCGCCACCGCGCCACGGCCGATCAAATAATTTTAGCCGGCAAACTCCGCCGAAATGAGATCGCGGTCGAAGGGCCGGACCCCAAGAGCCTAGCGGGTCAAATACTGCGGGCTGGTCGCATCCGCCGCGGGGAGGAACAAGAATGACCGAGACGCTCGAACAAGAAAATGCGCGGCTAAAAAATATGCTTCGCCGCGCGGGCATCACGCCGCTAACCTTGGGCGATTTGCCGACCGAGGAGCAAGCCGCCGAATTGATTCGGATGGTCGAGACCGCGCACCCTATCCTACGAAACGACCTGCCCGACACCCTCGACCAGTTCGCGAGAGCGATGCGCTATCTGGCCCACGTTTACAGGAAACCAGAACCAAATACGGGAGTAATGCCCTCTTACTGGCTCGATAGCGCGCGCGAGTGGCTCTCCAATCAAGGCTTCAACGGCACCGTCACGTTGAAGCCATTCGTCGCCGCGGTGATCGCATCAAATATCCCTTATACCGCACCGTCCCGTTATCCTTGGGATTTGTCCTTCGGAATCAGCCTTGGAAGCGTTAGCCGACCGTCGAACGCCTGGCGTGAGGTGCTCGCGAACGGCGTACCGCGGCCGACGATGCCGCGGAACGCGCTGCCCACGCGGCAACTCCACCAACTCTTAATCGTTCGGCCCGGGGAGCCCAAGCACCAGCCGCTTCCCGCCGTCGAAGGGCCGCAGGAGTGATTACCTGCGTCCCATTTTTCCCCGGCGGATTTCCTTTCCCTGCCGGGGGCCTTGGGGCGCCGTGTTTTGAATGCGCACGGAGCCCGTTCCACGCGGTGGCGGGCGGCGGCATGAAAACGCCGCTCGTCATCCCGCTAAAAATCGGGTGGAACGTTCCACCGGATCGGCCTGCGGAGTGAATAGAATGGATGACGACAGCGACAGACAGCGTAAAGCCTTCCACCCCGCTCCGCGCGCGCCGCTAGCGCAGTTCAATAAACTCCGTGTGCATCCCGACCATCAATTTAGATCCCCGGGCGGCCGTCCGCATCCGGAGCCGGAGGTCACCGGTCCGCCGACCGAGGCCATCGTCGCGGCCGGGCGCTCGATTCATCTGGAAGGTTTCATCGTCCGCGGTCCAGGTCAAAAAGTCACGTTGCCGCTTTCGGAAATCTTGCGCCTGCGAGAGCTTGGGTTCGTCGAATGATGATCCCGGTCGAATTGATCGATGACGCGCCGGTTACCTCGCCCACGAAGGTCCGCGATTATCGGGCGCTGCTAAAGGCGGGCCACGTTGCGCCGCCGATCCTCGTCGCCCGGCGCGGCGACCGTTTCACAGTCCGCGACGGCGCTCACCGCCTCGCCGCGGCGAAGGCCGAAGGCGTCGGCGAAATTGACTGCTTGAGTATTCATTCCTCGCCGCGTGGGCGTTCGAACTTGAACCTCTCGGAGCTTTTACGTCTGCGACGGAGTTCGCTGATCGATTGAGGGAAATAAAATGAGCCTTTCGGTAGCTGTCGAAATTTTGAACTGTCGTCCCGGCGCGTACAAGAAGGCCATCGTTGATATCTGGCGCGAGCGGCTCCGGGGCGGCGATTATCCGCCCGTCAAGGTTCTACAAAACGAGCGTGGCCTTCGCGTCGTATCCGGCGACGTGGTCCTAGCGGCCGCCCAATTGGAAGGGCTGACGCGGGTCAATTGCGAGTTTCTTTAGATGACCGTCGCGGACGTCATTCACCGGCTCCGGATACGCGCCAATAATGCCGCCGACGCGGGCGACGTCCATCTCGCCGCCGACCTCCGGCTGGCGATCGAAGCCCTAACCCGGCTGGAGCGTGAATCGCTACTCGCGCGGCGGCCTCCGCAGACAGCGGCATGAGCGAATTGCTATTCCACCTCCTTTGCGCCGCCGCGATCTTTTTTTCGTTCGGTCAAATCGCCGTCGTCATAGAGGCGCTCCGAACGCCGGGCGCGCGGCGCGCGGTCCTGATCCTCTTCGGGTTGGAAGCCGTGGCCGTGGCGTCGCTCGCGGTGGACGGGCTGTTTAAGCCGTAGGCGCGCGCCCGCCGCCGCCGCTAGACCCGCCCCGCGCCGGGGCTAGGGCGCTTGCCGGTTCGCGCGCCGTCTCTCCGGCCGGTAGGATCGGCCCCCGCCGCCGTCCGGCCACTATCCTTTGTCGATCCTTTGTCGGGCTTTCGGAGCGGAGCGTTTTCTTCGTCTAAGTTATTGAAATCATTGGCGCGCCCTACGGGAATCGAACCCGTGTTTCCGCCGTGAAAGGGCGGCGTCCTAGACCGCTAGACGAAGGGCGCGTTGCCGCGCGAATAACGGCGGGCGACATATAAAGTGGTTCGCCGCGGCCAGCAAGCAAGCGATCCACCCCCGTTTGTCCCCCCCTCCGGAAGCGGGGACCAGCCTTAAGCGCACGCTTTACCAATGGCCGACATTGGGCATCGAGGTCCACGGTTCCTTTGGCGGCAGCGGAGCGCCCTTCTGCAACAGCTCGATCGAATGCTTGTCGGGTGAGCGCACGAAAGCCATGTTGCCGTCGCGCGGCGGCCGATTGATGGTGACGCCGGCCTTCATCAGCCGCTCACACAGCGCATAAATGTCGTCGACCTCGTAGGCGAGGTGGCCGAAATAGCGCGCCTCACCGTAATCCTCAGTGTTCCAATTATAAGTCAGCTCGACCAGCGGCGCCTGGCGGCCTGCTGGTCCGCTGCCGACCAGTGCGTCGTCCGCGGACGCCGCGAGGAACACCAGTGTGAACTTGGCTTTGTCGTCGACCCGGCGGCGGACTTCGGTCAGCCCGAGCTTGTTGCAATAGAAGTCGAGCGCTGCGTCAAGATCGCGCACGCGCAGCATAGTGTGCAGGTACCGCATGATGAAATCCTCCGCTGCTGTAAGGCCGCCGATTTTCGGTTAGTGTCGGGTTTCGACTTAGGTTTGGATCCGTAGCGTTGGGTGACGAAGCATGATCGCTCCAGACCTCGATACCGCGATGACGCGCCTCGAGGCGATGATACACGACGCCAACGTCGTCGTACCATTCACCGGCGCCGGCATCTCGACCGAATGCGGCATCCCGGATTTCCGCTCGCCGGGCGGATTATGGACCAAGAACGCGCCGATCATGTTCGACGAATTCCTGGCGAGCCAGGATGCGCGCAACGAATCGTGGCGGCGGCGCTTCGCCATGAACGACCAGTTCGGCGACGCCAAGCCGGGCCGTGGGCATCGGGCGCTGGCGAGCCTGTACCGCGCCGGCAAGGTCCCGGGCGTCATCACGCAGAACATTGACAATTTGCATCAAGCCTCTGGCATTCTTCCCGAACACGTCGTCGAGCTGCACGGCAATACGACCTACGCAACCTGTCTCGATTGCGCCGCGCGCTACGGGCTCGCCTGGGTCCGCCAGCGTATGGACTCGGCCAACGGCTGTGCTCCCGATTGTCCGTCATGCGGCGGCTTCATCAAGACCGCGACGGTTTCGTTCGGTCAGTCCATGCCGGAAGACGCGATGGCGCGTGCCGAAGCGCTGACGCTTGCCTGCGATTTGTTCGTCGCCATCGGTTCCTCGCTCGTGGTGTGGCCCGCCGCCGGCTTTCCATTGATGGCGAAGCGTAACGGTGCGCGGCTTGTCATCATCAATCGCGAGGCCACCGAGTTCGATTCTGCCGCCGACTTTGTCGTGCGTCAGGACATCGGCACCGTGCTCGAACCCTTCATTCTCCATTGAAAACAGCGGCTCATCCACTCTTGTGCACAGGCTGCTGAGGCTTTTCGCCCGACCGTGCATTTTCCCCCTTCTCGGATGGACGTTGGGTGTTATCCTCGTTTGTAGAGATTCGTGAAGCGCCCGGGGGGCGCCAGCAAAGAGCGGCGGCGGCCACGGCGTCATGGCGTCGGACGGTTTTGAACCAAAATCCACTGGACCGGGATTCGAGCCCGAGGTCGATCTCGCTGGCGAGTTGGCCGCGAATGTCGTCGAGATGTCCGGCGTCATCAAGTGGTTCGACGTCGCCAAGGGCTATGGCTTCATCGTTCCAGATAATGGCATGGCGGACGTGCTGTTGCACGTGACGTGCTTGCGCCGCGACGGCTTCCAGACCGCGTATGAAGGCGCCAGGGTGGTGTGCGAAGTGCTGCCGAGGCCGAAAGGCCTGCAGGCGTTCCGCATCATCTCCATGGACGAGTTCGACGGCAATCCATCCCGCCCAACTTCCGCCGCCGCGAACTCATGTTACTGTGACCCCGACAAGCGGTCTCGAACGGGCACAGGTCAAATGGTTCAATCGGCTACGCGGTTTCGGCTTCCTGACGCGCGGCGAGGGGACGCCGGATATCTTCGTCCACATGGAAACGCTGCGCCGGTTCGGCATCACCGAATTGCGGCCCGGCCAGTTCGTGATGGTGCGGTTCGGCCCGGGTCCCAAGGGCATGATGGCGGCCGAAGTACGCCCCGAGGGCGGCTCACTCGGCCCGGCATCGCACTAGCGGCGCTCGCCGCGGTCTTCCGATCGCGCAAACTGTGGTTCGTCCGCTTGGCGGCAGCGTTGTTCGTTGCCGCGTGCGCTGCTTTTGCGGCGGCGGCACCGGCATGGGCCGCCGGCAAGGCGACGATCGAGATCGTCTCCTCGACCGGCGTCCATGCCTTCGACGTGACGCTTGCGACCAATGAAAAGGAGCGCGAACGCGGCCTGATGTTCGTCAAGCATCTGCCCGAAGGGCAGGGCATGCTGTTCGACTTCAAGACCGATCAGCCGGTCTCGTTCTGGATGCACAACACCTATATCTCGCTCGATATGTTCTTCATCCGCAGCGACGGCACCATCACGCACATTGCCGAGAACGCCAAGCCGATGTCGGACGCGCTGATCCCGTCCGATGGCCCGGTGCGCGCGGTCCTCGAAGTGATCGCCGGCACGGCCGACAAACTCGGCATCAAGCCGGGCGACCACGTCGACGGCTCTATCTTCGGGCATTAGCGGCCGCCGAGTAGCACTCTGATCGCTTGCTGCCCGGGAACGAACCGTGTATCGGGAGGCCAACCGGGCGGGGTATAGCGCAGCCTGGTAGCGCGGCAGTTTTGGGTACTGCAGGTCGCAGGTTCAAATCCTGCTGCCCCGACCATCCGCCTTCGCTCCGGAGAGACGATACATTTCATGACCGCCCGCATTTACAGACCGGCGCGCACGGCAATGCAGTCCGGTAACGCCAAGACCAAAGAATGGGTGCTCGACTACGAGCCGGAACAGCCGCGCGCCATCGAGCCGCTCATGGGCTGGACCAGTTCGGGCGACATGAAGCAGCAGCTTCGGTTGCGTTTCGCCACCAAGGAGGAGGCGATCGCCTATTGCGAGCGCGAGGGCATTGCCTACCAGGTGTTCGAGAGCGCACCGCACAAACGCGCGCGCCTGTCCTATTCGGATAATTTTGCCACCGGGCGCCGCGGCGCCTGGACCCACTGAGGCGAGCCTCGGCTTACGCCGGTACGACCGGCACGCCGGGCCCGACCGGTTTGGCGGCGTCGGGATTCGGTTTGCGCGCACCGGCGCGCTGGCGCAGCAGCGACATGAAGCGTTCTTCCGGCATCGGCTGGCCGAGCAAAAAGCCCTGACCGTAGTCGCAGCCCATGCTGACCAGCGCCATGGCATCGGCTGCCTTTTCGATGCCGATTGCGACCGCGATCGAGCCGAAATTGTGCGCCAGGTCGATGACGGTCTTGCACAGCGGCGCATTGACCTTGTCGGTGCCGCAGTCGGCGACGAAGTTCCGGTCGAGCTTGAGCTCGGCGAATGGCAGCTCCTTAAGACGCACCAGCGAGGAATAGCCGCGGCCGAAATCGTCGATCGCGAGCTTGACGTTGAGGTGCTCCAGCCGCTTGGTGATCTCGCTGGCAAGCTTCAGATCCGTGACGATCTGTTCTTCGCTCACGTCGATGATCAGCCCCGGCCATTTTTCGAAATGCGCACGGTATTTCTGGACGATGTCGGCAACGTCGATCTTGACTAGCGCGCTGACCGGGATGTTGACCGCGATCCGCAGGCTGACCCCGAGCTTGGCGAAATTGAGCGACGTGCGCAGCGCCTGCGTCAGCGCCAGTTCGGACAACTTGATCAGGCCCGATTCCGGCGCGCCCGGCATGAACGCGCCCGGCATCAGCACGCCGTAGGTCGGATGGCGTGCGCGGGCAAACGCCTCGGCGCCGACCAGCTGCTTCTTGCGCAGATCGATCTTCGGCTGGAACCAGAACTCGATCCAATTGTTTTTCAGGGCCTCGTCGAGGTCGACGCGGCCGGCGGCCGCAGGCGGATCGCCGAGCCTCAGCTCCTTCAGGATTTTTGCAATGGTGCCGGTCTCGAACGGCTTTTTCAGCGGCGCCAGCATCAACAGCCGGTGCTGATCGCCGATGCCCTTGACGTGCGCGAGTACCGCCGCGCCGCGGTTCGACATTAACTGGACGTAGCCGCTGAAGCCGCGCTGTCCGAGCGCTATCACGCAGCCGATCGCCTCGGCCAATTCCAGCGCGATGTTGAGAAAGACCGCATCGGGTGTGCGCCGGCTCATCGCCGCAAGCAGGCCTTGGCCGTCGGCGAACTCCTCGGTGTCGATGCCGGCGCCGTGCATGATCAGCGAGAGAAAGTGACAAATGCTCGGATCGGAATCGACGACGTAACACAACGGCGTGCGCGCGCCGCCGCGCGAGACTTCCGTCTGCGACGGTGTTGCGACGCCTGGGGTGGCGGCGAGCGGCTGCGCGGGGGCTGCACTCATGGTTGTGGGCCTGTGCACCCGCATAGCGGGAGGCTCCATCATCCGGAAAAATACTTAACCGGTGGTTTGCGGGTTGGGGGGCGGGAGGGAGGGGCGCGCAGCGGACCGGACCTATGCGCGGCGCCCCCTGGGAGCCCCAGGTGGGCCGTGCTATTGAGTCCGCACCTGCCGCGGCGCCGATGCTGGCGCCCTGTCGCCCAATAACAATATTGCGAGGGACACGACCATGAGCAAAAAAGACTCCGCTCCGAAATTCGATCGCCGCAAGTTCCTTGCCGCGGCGGCCGTCGCCGGCGCTGGAAGCGCCGTCAAGCCGGCCCAGGCAGCCCCCAGCACGGCGGTCGAGACACCGCCCCGCGTTCCCTCGGCGCTGCCCCCGAATGAACGGGTGGCTGCGGCCGAAACCGATGTGCCGAATATTCCGCCGTATTCCACCGAGCACAGCCGGCCGGGCTCGGACTTCATGGTGGACGTGATCAAGTCGCTCGACATCAAATATTCGCCGTCGAACCCGGCATCGAGCTATCGCGCCTTCCACGAATTGCTGATCGACTACGGCAAGAACACGATGCCGGAGTTTCTGACCTGCACGCATGAAGAAGTCGGGGTCGGCGTCGCCCACGGCTATTACAAGATTGCCAACAAGCCGCTGATGACGACGTGCCACGGCACCGTCGGTCTGATGCACGCGACCATGAACATCTACAACGCGTTCTGCGACCACGCGCCGGTGCTGGTGTTCGCCGGTAACGACATGGATGCGGCATATCGGCCGCCGGGCGTGCCGACCATCCATTCGGCGCAGGACATCAACGCGATCGTGCGCGATTACACCAAGTGGGACGATACGCCGGTCTCTGCCCAGCATTTCGCCCAATCGGTGGTGCGCGCCTATCAGATCGCGACGACACCGCCATGCGCGCCGGTCGTCATTTCGCTCGATGACGGATTGGCAACGGAGCCGATCAGGGACTACGGCCAGGCACTTTATATTCCGAAATTCGTGCCGGCGGCGCCTCCGGCCGGCGAGCAAGGCGCCGTGCGCGAGGCGGCGCGGCTTCTGGCCAGCGCCGAGCATCCGGTGATCGTCGCCGACCGCGCGGTGAACACCCAGAAGGGCATGAATCTGTTGGTGCAACTCGCGGAGCTGTTGCAGGCGCCGGTGGTGCGCCAGCGCGCCCGGCTCAATTTCCCGACCACGCATCCGCTCGGCCGTCCGGCGGCCGTCATCGCCCAGGCCGACGTCATTCTCGGACTTGAGCTGACGGACTACTGGGATACGGTCAACAAGTTCACCGACAACAATCACGATGGCATCGGCAGCTTCGGGACTCGTGTCAAGCCGGGCACCAAGCTCATCAGCATCAGCGCGCAGTCGCTCTTGACCAAATCGAATTATCAGGAATTCGAACGCTTCCAGAGCGTCGACGTGCCGATCACCGGCGATGTGGAGGCGACGCTGCCCTCGCTGATCGAGGCGCTCAAGGCGGCGATCCCCGACAGCCGCAAGGACGCGATCGCAAAGCGCGGCCAGGCGATCAAGGAAGCCCATGCCAAGGCTCGCGAGGCCACCAAGCAGCTCGCCGCCATTGCGTGGGATGCCAGCCCGATTTCGACCGCGCGGCTTTGCATGGAGCTCTATGGACAGATCAAGGATCTTGACTGGTCGATGGTGCCGTCATCGGGCAACGTCAGCGGCTGGCCGACGCGACTGTGGCCGATGGACAAGCACTATCACTGGACCGGAACATCCGGCGGTTATGGCGTCGGCTGGGGTGCGCCGGCTTCGGTTGGCGGCGCGCTCGCCAACCGCGACGAGGGACGCTTCTCGGTCTCGATCCAATCCGACGGCGACTTGATGTACGCGCCGGGCGCGCTGTGGACCGCGGCGCGGCACAAGATTCCGCTGCTGGCCGTCATGCACAATAACCGCGGCTATCACCAGGAGGTGATGCACATCCAGCGGCTGGCGAATTTCCGTGATCGCAATCCCAATACCGGGAACGACTTGGCGCCGATCGGCACCAGCATCATGAATCCCGATATCGAGTATCACAAGCTCGCCGAGTCGATGGGATGGTGGGCGAAGGGTCCTATCAAGGACCCGGCCGATCTCGGTCCGGCGCTCAAGGAAGCCGTCGCCGTCGTCAAATCCGGCCAGCCGGCCCTGCTCAATGTGTGGACGCAGCCGCGTTAAGGAGATCGTCAATGATGAAAGTTCGCGTCCCCTTCGTGCTGGCGGCTGTCGCCGCGAGCGTTGCGTTCGCGCAAGGCGCAGCAGCCGATCCGTCGGCCGACAACGGCCAGACCGAGTTCGTCAAGCACGGTTGCTGGCAGTGCCACGGCTTCCAAGGCCAGGGCTCGGTGGCGTCGAGCGGCGGCCGGGTCATCGCCAACACCCAGCTACCGTTCGATGCGTTCAAGGCCTATGTGCGCAATCCGACCGGCGCGATGCCGCCGTTCCACGCCGAGATGATCTCGGACTCCGCGCTTGCCGACATCTACGCGTATCTGGAGTTGCGGCCGAAGCCGCAGCCGGCGAAAAACATTCCGCTGCTCAACGGCCTGTCGTCTAAATAGCGCCAGACGCACCCATATGTTCGATGCACACAGCCCCCGCGAGAGTGCCTCGCTGGGGCTGAATTTCGAACGTGCGGCGTTATAGTAGAGAGTACGCCACCGCGCCCGGCGAACGACGTATGACGAGAGGCGGATGACCGGCAAAGGACAAATGCGGCTCGGCGCCTTCTTCAACCCCACGGGGCATCACGTCGCCTCGTGGCGGCATCCGCGCGCGCAGTCCGACGCCGGCATCAACTTTACGCATTATCTCGACATCACCCGCACCGCCGAGCGCGGCAAATTCGACATGATCTTTCTGGCGGACAATCTCGGCGTCCGCCAGGCGCACATCGAGGCGCTGTCGCGGTCGGCGCAGTACATCGCCAATTTCGAGCCGATAACCTTATTGTCGGCGCTGGCGACGCACACGAGCCATATCGGTCTCGTCGCCACCGCCTCGACCAGCTACAACGAGCCATTCCATGTGGCGCGCAAATTCGCCTCGCTCGATCACTTGAGCGGCGGCCGCGCCGGCTGGAACCTGGTGACGTCCGGACAGGAAAACGAAGCGCGCAATTTCAGCCGCGAGAAACACTACGAGCACAGCGAGCGCTACCATCGCGCCCGCGAGTTTGCCAGCGTCGTGCTCGGCCTGTGGGACAGCTGGGACGACGACGCCTTCGTCCGCGACAAAGAGAGCGGACAGTTCTTCCGTCCCGACGCCCTGCATCAGCTCAATCATCGCGGCGAGCATTTTTCGGTGCTCGGCGCGCTCAACATTCCGCGCTGCCCGCAGGGCTATCCGGTGATCGTGCAGGCGGGCGGCTCCGACGACATGATCGGCGTTGCCGCCGAGTTCGCCGAAGTGATCTTCTGCGCGCCGCTGACGCTGGAGGCGGCGCAGCGGTTCTACGCATCGCTGAAGGGACAGCTCGCCGCGCACGGCCGGACGCCGGACGAGATGAAGATTCTGCCGGGGCTATCGCCGGTGGTCGGCCGCACCGATGCCGAGGCATTGGAGAATTATCAGTATCTCAATTCGCTCATTCATCCGGTCGTCGCCCGCGAAATCCTCTCCATGGTGCTGGGCAATGTCGACCTGACGCCGTATCCGTTCGACGGGCCGCTGCCGGACAATCTGCCGCGTTCCAACGCGAGCCTGCAGATTTTCCAGGAAGTCACCTCGATGGCCAAGCGCGAAAATTTGACTATCCGCCAGGTGGCGACCCGCGTCGCCGGCGCGCGCGCCAAGGCGGTCGTGCATGGATCGCCGCAAACCATCGCCGACATGATGGAAGAGTGGTTTCGCAAGGACGGCTGCGACGGCTTCAACATCATGCCGCCGGTCCTGCCGGGCGGGCTCGATGATTTCGTCGATTTGGTGATTCCGGAATTGCAGCGTCGCGGCCTGTTCCGCACCGCGTATGAGGGGCGCACGCTGCGCGAAAATCTTGGGCTGCGGCGGCCACCAAGCCGTCATGCCAACAGCTTGGCGGGCGAGACGCCACTGCCGCGACCGCGCGCGGCCTCTGGAGGATGAAAGTGATCAACGTAAGAAGACTCGGGCACGCCACGCTGACGACGCCCGATATCGATCGGCAGATCGAATATTACACCGAGGTTGTGGGCCTCACACTGGTCGAGCGCAGCAAGGATCGCGCGTTTCTCGCCTGCAAGCTCGGCCTCGAAGCGATCGCGCTCGAACCCGGCAAGGGCAACGCGCTGTCCCGCATCGCCTTTCAGGTCGATCCCGGCCGCGATCTCGACGATGTGGCGCGCGCGCTCGCCAAGGATGGAGTGAAGACCGAGCGGCGCAGCGGCATTTCGCCTGGCATCGCCAAGGCGCTCGTGTTCACCGATCCTAAGGGGACCGAAGTCGAGATTTTTTCCGATTATGCGTTTTCGCGCGACGACGGGCGCAGCGCCGGCGTCATGCCGTTAAAACTCGGCCATGTCGCTTACCGCGTCGACGACGTGCAGAAGACGGTGAAATTCTACTGCGACGTGCTCGGCTTTCGCGTCTCCGACTGGCGCGACAATACGTTTGCCTTCCTGCGCTGCAACACCGATCATCACACGGTCAATTTCGTCTACGACGCGGAGCCGCAGCTCCATCACATCGCGTTTGAGGTCAAGGACTGGGCGGAAATCCAGCGCGCCGCGGAAACGCTGGCGCGGCACGATATCCATCTGGTGTGGGGACCGGGACGGCATATTATCGGCCACAATATCGCGATCTATCACCGCAACTCTGACAAGGTGCGCGTCGAGTTTTTCTGCGAGATGGACCTGATGAAGGACGAGAGTCTCGGCTATTTCGACCCGCGGCCCTGGCATCAGGACCGGCCGCAGCGGCCGAAGGTGTGGGGACCGGAGACGCTGCGCAATTACTGGGGCTATGGTTCGGAGAAGATCATTCGCGGCTATCAGACGATCGAATAAATGTCGCCCGCATGAGCCAACGGGTCCGGCCCGAAGTGGCCGGCCCGATGACAAGCACAGCGACATGCGGGAACCGCGATAAAGCTTGCAGGCCGCTCCCGGATTTCGCTTCGCTCATCCGGGCTACGGCTAAGGAGTAATCCAATGAAAGTCTGCATGTTCCACCTGATGCCGTATCGGGATCTGCCGGCGGATTTCGAAGAGCGCTATCAGACCGCTTATGTCGATCCGTTGTGGTTCGATGTCGCCGACGCCGAGAAAGTTGGCCAGTACTACAACGCCACACTCGATGAGCTGCTTTACGCGGCCAAAGCGGGCTTCCACGGCGTCTGCACCAACCAGCATCACCAGAACGCTTACGGCTTCATGGCCAACCCGAGCCTGATGGGCTCGGTGCTGGCGCGCGGTACGGCGGGCGACAACGTCGCCATCATCCAGCTCGGTTCGACGCTGCCGTCGACCACGCCGCCGACGCGTATCGCCGAGGAATACGCGATGCTCGATTGCATCAGCGGTGGCCGGCTGGTCGCGGGCTTCCCCACCGGCTTGCCGACCGACGCGGTGATCTCCAACGGCGTCATTCCAGTCGAACAGCGCGAGCGTTATCGCGAAGCGCTGGCGCTGGTGAAAAAGGCCTGGTCGGCAAAGGAAATCTTCGCCTGGAACGGCAAGCACTATCAGCTCGGCATGGTCAACCTGTGGCCGAGGCCGATCCAGCAGCCGCATCCGCCGATCTGGATTCCGGGCTCCGGCATCTCATCAACTGCCGACTATGTTGTCAGCAACGATCACTGCTTCTGCCATCTGAGCTACCACGGCGCCAAGAATGCCACCTACACCGCCGATCGCTATTGGGAGCTGGTGGCGAAGAAGGGCCGCGACGACAATCCGCATCGCTACAGCTTCCTGCAGCTGATCGGCGTGGCGGAGAGCGACGCCCAGGCGGAGGAACTTTACGCCGAGCACGCCGAGTATTTCTTCCGCAAGCTGTTACACACGCCGTCCTACTATCAGCAGATACCGGGCTGCCTCGAATATCCGGCGCTGGTGCAGGCGCTGACCTACAATCCGCGCGGCGGCTTTAACCTGCGCGAGATGCGGGCGCGGGATTTCTACGACAACGGCTTTGTCATCGTCGGCAGTCCAAAGACGGTACGCGAGCAGCTCCTGGACGGCATGAAGCGGCTGCGTGTCGGCCATCTGCTGACGCTCCTGCATTTCGGCTCGATGCCGACCGAGCTGTGCAAGCGCAATATCGAACTGTTCGCCCGCGAAGTCCTGCCTCATCTCGAAGGCTTGTGGAGTGAATACGATGACCGCTGGTGGCCCGAGCGCCTGAAGGCGCCGACGCGCCAACCCGCCATGGCTGCGGCCGAGTAGAGAGCGGAGCAGCATCATGGCATCTGCCGAAGTGCGGCGGCTCCGGTTATGGCAGGGGCGCATCACCACCGATGTCGAAATTTCCGGCGGCGGTCCGCCGCTGGTCTATCTGCATGGTCCGTGGGGCGTTAACCCCGACCGCGCCTTCATCGCGCAGTTGGCGGGCACGCATACCGTCCACGCACCGTACTTCCCCGGCACCACGCCGGGCGATTCGGAGGCGGTGCACCTGCTCGATAGCTGGCTCGACCTCGTCGACTATCACGGCGAACTGCTCGACGCGCTCAAGCTCGACCGGCCGATCGTCGCCGGTCACTCGTTCGGCGCTCTGGTCGCCGCTGAGTTCGCGGCAGCAACGCCGAAATCGGTCGCCAAACTGGTTCTGATCGACCCGGTCGGACTGTGGCGCGACGACCTGCCGGTGAAAAACTGGATGGTGCTCAGCGACGCCGAGCGGCGGCGCTCGCTGTTCGCCGAACCGGCAGGCGAGGGCGCACAACGCTTCTTTGCCGTGCCGGCCGACGCCAAGGAGCGGGTCGACGTCCTCTCCCAGTTCATCTGGTCGCAGGCCTGCACCGGCAAATTCGTCTGGCCGCTGCCCGATCGCGGCCTGAAAAACCGCATCCACCGCATCGGTGCGCCGACCTTGATCGTCTGGGGCGATGCTGACCACATCATTGCCCCGGACTATGCCAAGGAGTTTGCCAAGCGCATTGCCGGCGCGCACGTCGAAATGATCGCCAAGGCCGGGCATCTGCCGCATATCGAACAGCAGGACGCGGTGACGAAAGCCGTGCTGGGCTTTCTTCTCCGCTGACTCCGGCCGGAACCCGGAGCACACTGGCGGCGCGTACACGGCCCCGTGATATCCGGTTGCAAACCCCCGCCGAGGAATGTGATTGGCACCGCGGCGCCGGATTGACCTAAATGCGACACACGAGGCGCCGCGCCGGGGAGGCGCGGCCCGACACGATCAGGACGGAGGAGACGATGGCTCGCAGGGTATTGCCGGGATCCGGTAGCGCTTCCAGCTTCACGCGCCGCGCGTTGCTGGGTGTGGCGATCGGCGTCGGCCTGGTCGGGCTCGGCCATGGGATGCTGGCGCGCGCAGCCGAGCCGGCCGTGACCATCCCGCCGCCCGCGCTCGATCCAAAGCCGGCCGCCGAAGGCCCGCACACCATCGTGCTGGCCGGCGGCTGCTTCTGGGGCGTCCAAGGGGTGTTTGAACACACCAAGGGCGTCATTCGCGCGGTGTCGGGGTACTCGGGCGGCAGCAAAGAGACAGCGCACTACGAGATGGTCGGCACCGAAACCACCGGCCACGCCGAGTTGGTGCAGGTCACATACGATCCGAAACAGATTTCATATGGCAAGATTTTGCAGATCTATTTTTCGGTCGCGCATAATCCGACCGAGCTGAACTATCAGGGTCCCGACAGCGGCCCGTCCTATCGCTCGGCGATTTTCTACGCCAACGACGAGCAGAAGCGCGTCGCCGCCGCCTATATTGCGCAGCTTGATCAGGCGCATGTTTTCCCTGCAGCGATCGTGACCAAGCTTGAGTCGTTCAAGGGTTTCTACCCGGCCGAAGACTATCACCAGGACTTCCTGGTGCTGCATCCCACCTATCCGTACATCGTGTTCAACGACCTGCCGAAGATCGGCAACCTCAAGCGCCTGTTCCCGGATTACTATCGCGAGACGCCGGTGATGGTGATGGCGTCAAGCAAACCGACGCAGTAACTGCCGCCGCGCAGTTCACGGCGGCTGCGCCGCGCAGCGAGCGCTTGCCGCCTCTGAAACAATCGCCTGATATAACCAGCGCGTAACCGCGATTTCCATTGCGGCGCAGCACGATGTGTTGCGCTGCGGCGCGCTTTTGCGATGTACTCAGTATGGCGTTCGCCAAAGTCATGACGTATCGTCGCGCACAGACGGGCCACAACAGAACGCCCGCGCTACGATCAGAGCATGTTATTAGGGGGAGACTTCCATGGCCATGGCAGGCACGGTCGGGTCATTACCCGAAGCCGAACATAGTGCGCAGCTACGCAAAGCCGTCATCGCATCGACCGTCGGCACCGCAATCGAGTGGTACGACTTTTTTCTCTACGGCACCGCCGCGGGTTTGGTGTTCGGCAAGCTGTACTTTCCCAACAGCGACCCCCTTTCGGGGACCTTGCTGTCGTTCGGAACCTACTTCATCGGCTTTGCCGCCCGGCCGATCGGAGCTGCAATCTTCGGCCATTACGGCGACCGCATCGGCCGCAAGGCGACGCTGATCGCCACGCTTATGTGCATGGGCTTGGCGACCTTCTTTGTTGCCTTTGTGCCGACCTACGCCTCGATCGGCATCTGGGGCGCGATCCTTCTTACCGTTCTGCGCGCCCTCCAAGGCCTCGGCGTAGGCGGCGAATGGGGCGGCTCGGTACTGCTGGCGATGGAATGGTCGCGCACGCATGGCCAGCGCGGGCTCGTGGCGTCGTGGCCGCAATTCGGCGTGCCCTGCGGACTGCTGCTGTCCACGCTGGCGGTCGCCGTGTTCAGCGCCTGGTCGGGCGATCAGTTCCTGGTTTGGGGCTGGCGCATCCCGTTCGCGTTGTCGATCATCCTGGTCGGCATCGGGCTGTGGATCCGGCTTGGCATCCTTGAGACGCCGGTCTTCCAGGAACTGCTCGACAACAACAAGGTCGAGAAAGCGCCGGTCGTCGAAGTCATCGCCAAGCAGCCGAAGGAAATCATCCTCTCGGCCCTGCTGCGGATGTCCGAACAGGCGCCGTTCTACATCTTCACCGCCTTCATCTTTTTCTATGCAGTGACGACGCTGAAGATGGACCGCAATTTCATATTGTCCGCCGTGGTGGTGGCGGCCTGCGTGTCGTTCTTCACCATCCCGATCGCCGGCCACCTGTCCGACCAGATCGGCCGCAAGAAGATGTATCTGATCGGCGTCGTGCTCATGGGCCTGTTCGGCTTCGTGTATTTCGCGATGGTGGATACGGCAACGCCCGCTTTGGTGTTTATTGCCATCGTGCTGTCGCTGATCCCGCATGACATACAATACGGTCCGCAGGCGGCCCTGATCGCCGAATCATTCACCCCGCGGCTGCGCTACAGCGGGGCGTCGCTTGGCTATCAGCTGGCCTCGATCATCGCCGGCGGCCCGTCGCCGATCATCGCCACTGCGCTGTTCGCAACCTACCATTCCGGCTATGCGATCGCCTGGTACATCGCGGCCTGCGCCGTCATCAGCCTGATCTCGGCGGCGATGATGCCGGATTTCACCGGCAAATCGATCGCCGACGACGCCTACAGCGAAGACTGACGACCGCAGAGATTATGAAGGCTGTTCCGGGGCCCGCGCGGCCCCGGAATTGTTTTGAGATCCGTTCAGCCCTTGAGGCCGCCCGCCGTCAGGCCCGACGCCATGAAGCGCCGCAGCCCGTAGAAGATCGCGATCGGCGGCAGCGAATAGAGGATGGCGATCGCCATCATGTAATTCCATGGCGCGTCGTCATCGTCGAAGAACTGTTCGAGCGCCATCGCCACAGTGGTATGCTTTTCCGACATCAGCAGCATGTATTGGTAGAAATAGTCGTTCCAAGCGAACAGCAGCGCATAGGTGCCGACCGCGGCGAGCGCGGGCGCCATCAGCGGCAGATAGATGCGCAGATAAAGCTGAACTGCAGAAGCGCCGTCGATGCGCGCCGCGTCGTCAAGTTCGCTCGGAATCAGCTTGGCGTAGTATTGCAGCACCAGGATGGCGTAGGGCGTGGCGAAGGTCACTTCCGCAGCGATCACCGCCCACGGATTATCCGTGAGCCCGTATATGTGCATGATGCGCAGGAACGGAATGATCAGGGTCGACGCGGGGACCGCATAGGTCAAAAGCGCGACGCCGGACAGCGTCCAGTCCTTGGCAAGCCGCATCCGGCCGACGGCGAAGCTCGCGAGCGAAGCGATCAGCACGGTGAATATCATCACCATCGCGCCGATATAGATGCTGTTGCCGAAAGCCGGCCAGACGTCGCGCACGTCTTCGTCGTCGGCCTTCCAAAGGCCGGCGAACACGTCGAGCGTCGCATGCGACGGCCATATCTCGTAGGTGAATTCGTTGTGACCCTGCGGATCGAGCGCCACCAGGAACATGTTGTAGACCGGTATCAACGACCAGATCAGGATGACCGCGCCGAGCAGAAGCGAACCGGCTTCGACCAGTATCCGCCGCCGGCGCGCGCGCGCCGTGAGATCGGGGCGCCGGTGCGGCCTGATCGCCGGTACGGTCGCGGTCGTTACGGCGCTCACAGCTGCAGCTCCATCGCCTTGAGCCGCCGCAACAGCAGGACGACGACGGGGATCAGAAGCGGCAACACCGACAATCCGGCGGCGACGCCGAGTTCCGGGTTGGCGAAGTCGAGCGCATAGTGAAACCCGAGCGTCGAGAGAACTTCGGACTCAAACGCCGGCGTGCCGGCGGAAACGAACAGCACGGGCGCGTAATCGCCGAAACTCCAGATCGTCGCGATCAGGGTCGAGACGATATAGAGGTTCGCCAGCAGCGGCAGCGTGACGTGGGCAAAGCGCTGATACGGCGAAGCGCCGTCGACGTCGGCGGCGTCATAGACATCCCGCGGAATCGCCATGCGGCCGCCGAGAAAAATCAGCGTCCACAACGGCATCCATTTCCAGATGCTGGCAACGATATCGCAGCCGAGCGCGAGCCAGCCGTGGTTGAACCAGAACGGTCCCTCGACGCCGAACAGCGCGGTGATCAGGTTGTCGAGCAGGCCCTGAGGGTAGGCGACCAGCATCCAGTGAAACGACAGATAGGCGGGCACCGCCGGCAGCGTCCACGGCAGGATGTAGATGACAAGCAGCGCCTTGATCCACCAGCGCCGGCGGGCAAAGAAGCCTGACAACAGAAGCGCCAGCGCCATCTGCACGTTCACCGCCAGACCGACAAACAGCACGGTGTTGATTGCAGCGCGGACATAGCGCGGATCGGAAAGCAGCGCCGCATAGAGCGCAGGATCGCTGCCCATCCACAGGCCGTAGGCCATCGGATAGACGACGAAAGCGGCAAACAGCAGCGCGTAGGGGACGATGAACGCGACCGACCATCCGAGATCCGAACCGTGCACGGGGCCGCGCCAGCGCGGAAACCGCGGCCGACCGAACGCGAGCGATTTTCTCGGTGCGAGCGCCGCCGAACTGATGCTCATGGCCCTGTCGGAGGGTGTTCTGGCAGGCCTCAGCCTTTGACGCCGCCCATGGTCAGGCCTGCGGTCATGCGGCGGCGGAACGCATAATAGATCGCGACCGGCGGGATCGCATAGATGATGGCGGTTGCCATCATGTAGTTCCAGGGCGCTTCGTCACTGTTGAGGAATTGCGCCAGCGCCACCGGTACCGTCATGCTCTTGACCGAGGACAGCAGCATGAACTGGTAGAGATACTCGTTCCAGGCGAGCAGCAGCGCGTAGGTGCCGACGGCAACCAGCGCCGGCGCCATCAGCGGCAGATAGATACGCAGATAGACCTGCAGCGGCGAGGCGCCGTCGATGCGCGCCGCTTCATCAAGCTCGATCGGGATGCTGACGCCATACTGCTGGAAGATGAAGATCGCGTATGGCGTGGCGAAAGTGACCTCGGCGAAGATCACGGCCCATAGATTGTTGGCGAGGCCGTATTTGATCATGATGCTGTAGAACGGGATCGCCAGGAACGACGCGGGAATTACGTAGGTCAGAAGTGCGGCGTTGCTCACGATCCAGCCGTTCTTGAGCCGCATGCGGCCGATCGAGAAGCTGGCCAAGGAGCCGACGAGCAAGGTGAGAAACGTCGTGGCCGCGCCGATGTAAATGCTGTTGGCGAACTGGTGCCAGAAATATTGCAGGTACCAATAGCCTTCGGTCAGCACCACCCAGAAGCTTTTAAGCGAAGGATGCGCGGGCCAGATGGTCGAGGTGAACACATCGCCGTGACTCTCCAGCGACACCATGACCATGTTGTAGATTGGCGCCAGCGTCCAGATCACGAGCACGACCGCAAAGGCGATTGCGCCGGCCTCGGTCAGATTGCGCCGCAGCCGGTAATTCGGGCGCCGCCGCGTCGCGGAACGCCCGTCCACCGAGACGACGCTCACAGCTGCACCTCCGTGGTGCGCAGCTTGCGCATCAAGATGATGACCAGCGGGATCAAGAGCGGCAGCGCCGACATCACGGTGGCGACGCCGAGATCGGGCCGCGCGACCTGGAAGGCGTCGCGAATGCCGAGCGTCGCCAGCACGTGGGTCGAAAGCGCGGGTCCGCCACCGGTGACGAAATAGACCTCGTTGAATTCTCCCAACACGAAGATCGTCGAGAGCAGCGTGCAGATCAGATAGAGGTTGGCGAGCAGCGGGAAGGTGACATGAGCGAAGCGCTTGACGCCGGTAGCGCCATCGACGTCGGCGGCATCATAGAGTTCTTGCGGGATTGCCATGCGGCCCGCAAGCAGGATCACCGTCCAGAACGGCATCCATTTCCAGATGTGGGTGGTAATGACCGAGCCGAGCGCAAGCCAGCGCGAAGTGTCGAGCCAGCCGGGACCGTCGATGTGGAACAGATCCCACAGCAAGTTGTTAACGAGGCCCCACTCGCCATTGAGCATCCAGTGAATCGAGATGAAGGTTGGCAAGGCCGGCACCGCCCAGGGCAGCACAAAGACGAGCAGCAGGCCCTTCGTCCACCAGCTCCTGCGCATGAAGAAGCCCGACATCAATAGCGCGCCGAACATTTTCAGGTTTACGCCGATGCCGACAAACAGCACCGTGTTGACCACCGTGCGCAGGTAGAGCGGATCGGCGAAGAGCTCTTTGTAGAGACTGGGCGAGTGACCCATCCAAAGTCCATAAACGATCGGATAGGCCACGAATGCGACGAATACCGCCGCATAAGGGACAACGAATGCGATGGCCCAGGTGAATTCCGAGCCTTGAAGGCCGCCCCGCCACGGGCGACGCCGCGGCAGCGACGGCGACGGAGCGCTAAGCTCGCGGACGGCTTCAAAAGTCGTGCTGCTCATCGTTTTCCCCTTAAGCCTGTGCGATCGGGTACTTGGCGAGGATGGTGCCGATCTGCTTCAGGGCTGCATCGGCCGCAGCTTCCGGGTGGACGCCGTCGCGGATGACGCTGGCATGCGCCGTCCCCCAGACCTGTGCGGCGTTGGCCTCGGAGATGCCAGGGTTGTAGGCGTAGAAACGCGGCACCGTCTTGCCGAGCACGCCTTGCTGAACGTAAGCCAGCCGGTGCGGGTCCTTCGGATCGGTCCACCACGGATCGTCATGAACAATCGACGGAATCGCCGGCAGCCAGCGCGCCAACCCGGCCTTTACGTACTGGCCCGCGACCTTCGGCTGAATCACATACTGGACGAATTCCTTGGCGACCTTGATGTTCTTGCCGCCCCTCGGGATCAGCGCGCCGCCGACGGTCAGCGGCGAGGGGATTTCGTTACCGGAATTGTCCTTGGGCAGGCCCAGCGTCACTGCTCCGTTGTATTTCTCCGGGTCGTGGATCATCGCCAGCTCGGTTGAGATCGTGCCGTCGAGGTCCATGACGATCTGCTGGGCGTGGAAGGCATTGTTGTCGTCGGCGTCGCCCCAGTCGAGCGAGCCCGGCGGCACATAGCCCTCCTTGAAGGCGGTGGTGATGTAAGTGATCGATTTGACCACGCCCTCCTTAACCTTCGGATCGTCGAGATGCGCTTTGCCGTCTGGGGTGATGAGGCCGTATCCGCCATACGCGGCAAGGAAATACGCGAACAGGTTATTGCCGTCGGCTGGTCCATTAGTCGTCGGCTGCAGGCCCAATGAATAGACACCGCGCATGCCCTTGCCGCGCAGCTCTTTCTGAGTCGGTTTGAAGTAGTCCCAGAACGCGTCCCACGTCTTGGGCGCACTCTCAATTTTCAGACCGGCCTTCTCGACCAGCGGCCGCCAGATGTGGAACGGCAGCGTCGCGGTCTTGAACGGCGCCTGATAGGCGCCGCGCTTCTTGGTCACGCTGTTGTAATAGTAGGAAGCCAGATATGCGGTCGGATGTAGCTGAGACTTCAGCGGTTCGACAATGTCGCTCAGATCGACGAGCTTGTCTCTCCAGGCGTTCTGCGGGACGACGGTAGCGTCCTGGGTGTCATGCGACATGATGTCGGGCACGTCGCCGCTGGTCAACGAGGACACCATCTTCTGCATCAGCGGTCCGGTCGGGATCAGGCTGTAGTCGATCTTGTTGCCGCTCTGCTTCTCGTACTCGGCGACCATGGCCTTGAAGGAAGCGTCTTCCTCAGGGACGAAGCCCTGGTTCCACCATGCGGTCGCGGTCTTGGCCTGAGCGTTTGCGATCCAGGGTCGCGCCACAACACCCGCCGCGGCTACGCCGAGCGAGCTGCGAATCACGGTACGCCGAGTCCACTTTCTCATCGTCTTCCTCCCATCTGCTGCGGTGATGCCGCAGGGCGGTGTTGATCCGCATACGAGACGGGTCGAAAACTTCAGGAACCCGCTGCTGCGGAGGACCGTTCTTGGCGGCCGTCGTTAAAGTTTCTGCCGTATAAACATACCCTATACCACGGTCGGTTGTTCCGCGCCATCGCGGCTTTATTGCCGCACTCCAGCCGTACGCCGTCCATTTCAGGCTGCGACCGCTTGCTTGCGCTCGGCCGCTATCACCTCGTCGGTCGCCGGATCGATCAGGTGCATGTGGTCCATCTGCGCCATGAAGGCCATGGGCGCACCGGGCGACGCGGTAATGTCCGGCGAGCAGCGGGCGCACACGTCCGTGCCGGCAATCTCAAGGTGGACCATGGTTTCGGTTCCCATTGGCTCCAAAACATCGACCGGACGGGTGAACTCGGCGCCTGCGAGGTAAGAACGCTGTTCCGTAATGTGTTCGGGACGCAGTCCAAAGGTCAGCTCGCGTCCGACGAACGGCCGATAGGTTGCCGCGCGTGACGCCGGCACCGGCAGCGACACGTCGTTGCCGAGCTCGACAGCCAGCGCGCCGCTGCGCTCGATGAGCCGGCACGGCAGAAAATTCATCGCCGGCGAGCCGATGAAGCCGGCGACGAAGCGCGTGTGCGGATGATGGTAGAGTTCATTCGGCGGCCCGACCTGCTCGATGCGGCCGCCGTTCATCACCACCACTCGGTCGGCGAGGGTCATCGCCTCGACTTGATCGTGGGTCACATAGACCGACGTGGTGCGCACCTTCTGGTGCACTTTCTTGATTTCTGTTCGCATCTGCACGCGCAGCTTGGCGTCGAGATTGGAAAGCGGCTCGTCGAACAGAAAAACCTTCGGATTGCGCACGATGGCGCGGCCCATGGCGACGCGCTGGCGCTGGCCGCCGGAAAGTTGCTTGGGCCGCCGCGCCAAGAGTTCCTTGATGTCGAGGATGCGAGCTGCGTCTTCGACGCGCCGGCGAATTTCGTCCTTGGGAAAATGTTTCAGCTTCAACCCGAACGACATGTTCTCGAACACGGTCATGTGCGGGTATAGCGCGTAGTTCTGAAACACCATGGCGATATCACGGTCGCGTGGCGGCAGGTCGTTGACCAGGTCGCCACCGATGTAGATTTCGCCGTCGGACAGTTCCTCAAGTCCCGCAATCAGCCGCAGCGTCGTGCTTTTGCCGCATCCGGACGGGCCGACCAGAACCAGCAGCTCCTCGTCGGCGATTTCCAGATTGATGCCGCGGACTGCATCGGTGTCGCCGAATCGCTTGACGACATTGCGCAAGGACAATTGGGCCATGGTCCCTCCCAGGCTGGCCTGAATTCCCTTAGGGCGGCCGTCATTTTTTTAAGTCCCAATTGGGGACGCTTTATATTGAGCGCAGCGACGGCGGCATCACGTTAGTACAACGCGTTGCGCCAGCGCAACCGAAACGATCCGTGTTTCCGGTCTAAAAGCGTTGGACGTACGCCGCCGGGCGGCGAACGGCAGGACGGAAAAGATCTCACATCGAGAACGCGCCGCAGGACGCATTAGTCACGGTCGCAGTCGCGATAGTGGCAGCCGGGAACCCACGGCAACGGGTTCGGCTGCCGAGTTCCAGCAGGCGGCCGTTTCAGCAGACCTTGATGACGCTGGCCCTTGTCAGGCCGCTGTCAGGCCGCCCGATCCAACTCGGCGTGTGAGAATGAGTGGTCTGATTCGGTGTCGGCTTTCGGCATTCGCCTGGTATTGTGGCATCCCCACCAGATGAAGACGATTGCGATCGCAAAGAGAGCCCAAAGAACCGCATCGGCAACCATGCATGTCCTCCATGGTCACCCCCTGCGAGGACAATGCGCGAGTTCGCTGCAAATGCGCTGTGATCGGATGTCGCAGCGCGGCGGCGCAGTGACGCAGTCGAAACATCGGCACCGCGGCGGCCGCAGCGGCCCGGTCAATTACGTAGAATCCCTTATGAATACTGCACAAAACGCGGGCTTCTTGATCTGAATCAACGCCGCGGCCCGCCAACCGTGGTCTCCAGGTGATCCATCCCGAATCTCCTGAAAGACCAATCTCATGGCGGCATCGAATACGGCACCCAAATACATGACTTTCGGGGAAGGGGGCCTTGCGGCCTTCTTCGTCGTCCTGGCGTTCGTCGCGATCGTGGTGGCCGCCAAGGCCTACACGCCGCAATACGCCTTCCATGCCTATCTGTTCGCCGCAGCCAGCGTGGCGTCCGTATTCCTCATCATCAATCGCTATTTCGAGCGCAGCGACGAACCGATCCCGCTCGAGATTGACGGCAAGCCGAATTATAACTGGGGACCGATCAAGGTCTCGACTTTGCTCGCCGTGTTCTGGGGGATTGCCGGCATGACTGCCGGACTTTGGATTGCCCTTGAACTCGCCTATCCGGCGCTCAATTTCGGCCTGTCCTACATTTCCTTCGGCCGGCTGCGCCCGCTGCATACGTCGGCGGTCATTTTTGCCTTCGGCGGGAACATCCTGCTGGCAACGTCTTTCTATGTGGTGCAGCGCACCTGCCGCGCGCGCCTCGTCGGCGATCTCGCCCCCTGGTTCGTCATCCTTGGCTACAACTTCTTCATTGTCATCGCCGGTACCGGGTATCTGCTCGGCATCACCCAATCGAAGGAATATGCCGAACCCGAGTGGTACGCCGATCTGTGGCTCACCATTGTCTGGGTAGTTTACCTGCTCGTCTATCTCGGCACGATCATCCGGCGCAAAGAGCCGCATATCTATGTGGCGAACTGGTTTTATCTCGCCTTCATCGTCACCATCGCGGTGCTGCACGTCACCAACAATGCGGCGGTCCCGATATCGATGTTCTCGTCGAAATCCTACATCGTCTGGTCAGGCGTGCAGGACGCCATGGTGCAATGGTGGTACGGCCACAACGCCGTCGGCTTCTTCCTCACCGCCGGTTTCCTCGGCCTGATGTATTATTTCATCCCGAAGCGCGCCGAGCGGCCGGTCTATAGCTATCGCCTCTCGATCATCCACTTCTGGGCGCTGATCTTCCTCTACATCTGGGCCGGCCCGCATCATCTGCATTACACGGCGTTGCCGGATTGGACGCAGACGCTCGGCATGACGTTTTCGATCATGCTGTGGATGCCGTCGTGGGGCGGCATGATCAACGGCCTGATGACGCTGTCGGGCGCGTGGGACAAGCTGCGCACCGATCCGGTGCTGCGCATGATGGTGCTGGCGGTTGCCTTCTACGGCATGGCTACCTTCGAGGGACCGGTCATGTCCATCAAAGAGGTCAATTCGCTGTCGCATTATACCGACTGGACCATCGGTCACGTGCATTCCGGCGCGCTTGGCTGGGTCGCGTTCGTGTCGTTCGGCGCCGTCTACTGCCTGGTGCCCTGGCTGTGGAATTGGCCGCTGTATTCGCTCCGCCTGGTGAGCTGGCATTTCTGGATCGCAACGATCGGCATCGTCGTCTACGTCACTTCGATGTGGGTGTCGGGCGTGCTGCAAGGCCTGATGTGGCGGTCCTACACCAGCCTCGGCTTCCTCGAATATTCGTTCATCGAGACGGTGCAGGCGATGCATCCGTTCTATGTGATCCGCGCGCTCGGCGGGGCGATGTTCCTGTTCGGCGCGCTGCTCATGGCCTTCAACGTGTGGCGGACCATTTACCCGCCGCGATCCGCGCTTGCGCCGGCCGCAAGTCTGGTTCCGGCCGAATAGGGGATCGCGGATGTCCACGTCAATTTGGCAAAAGCACGGGATCCTCGAGCGCAACTCGATCCTGCTTCTGATCGGCATTTTGATCGTAATCGCCATCGGCGGTCTGGTCGAGGTGGTGCCGCTGTTCTACCTGAAAAGCACCATCGAGACCGCGCAAGGCATGAGGCCATACACGCCGCTTGAGCTCGCGGGCCGCAACATCTATGTCAGCGAGGGCTGCTATCTGTGCCATTCGCAGATGATCCGCGCGCTGCGCGACGAAGTCGAACGCTACGGTCATTATTCGCTCGCCGCGGAAAGCGAGTACGATCATCCCTTCCAGTGGGGTTCGAAGCGCAACGGGCCCGACTTGGCGCGGGTCGGCGGCAAGTATTCCGATGCCTGGCACCGCGATCATCTGAACGACCCGCGCGCGGTGGTGCCGGGCTCGATCATGCCGGCCTATCCGTGGCTGTTCACGACCGACCTCGACTATTCGCACATTGCCGAGGACATGAAGGTGCAGGCCGATCTCGGCGTGCCGTACACCAAGGAGATGATCGACAACGCCATCGCCGACGTGCGCACGCAGGCGACCGACAATGCGCCCGACGCCGACGCACTCGCCAAGCGCTATCCCAAGGCGCAGGCGCGCGACTTTGCCGGCGTTCCCGGCCACATCACCGACGCCGACGCGCTGATCGCGTACCTGCAAATGCTGGGCACGCTGGTCGACTTCAAGCTCTACAACGACAAAGCCAATATCCGCTGAGGAGACGATCGTGTCGTCAACCTACGCCTTTTTCTCGCACTTCGCCCAAACCTGGGGGCTCGTCTATTTCTTCGTCATCTTTCTGATCGTGCTGGCCTACGCGCTGTGGCCGTCACGCCAGAAACAGTTCGACGAAATGGCGCGTCTGCCGCTGCGCGAGGACTGACATGAGCGAGCACAGCGAACGCACACCCGAGCAACGGCACGGCACCACCGGCCACGAATGGGACGGCATCCACGAACTGAACACGCCGCTGCCGCGCTGGTGGCTGTGGCTGTTCTACGCCACGATCGTTTGGGCGGTCGGCTATTGGATCGTCTATCCGGCCTGGCCGCTGGTGTCGTCCTACACTGGCGGCGTCTTCGGCTGGCATTCGCGTTCGGCCGTTGCCAGCGATCTCGCGGCGCTGCAGGCACAGCGTTCGCCGATGATGGCGAAGCTCGCGGCGGCGTCGCTGCAGGACATCGAAAAGACGCCGCAGCTGCTCGATTTTGCCCGTGCGCTCGGCGGCCGGGCCTTCGCCGACAATTGTGCACCGTGTCACGGCGCCGGCGGCGGGGGCGCTCCCGGCTATCCGAACCTGACCGACGACGATTGGCTGTGGGGCGGCAAACTCGACCAGATCGCGCTGACGATCACCGATGGGGCGCGTTCCGGCGATCCCAAGGGCCATCAAGGCGCCATGCCGCCCTGGGGTGGCGTGCTCAAGCCCGAGGAGATCGAGACGGTTGCCGACTATGTGCGCTCGCTGTCGGGATTAAGCGTCGAGCCCAGCGCTAATCTCGCGGCCGGAAAAAAACTCTTCCTCACAAATTGCGCGCCCTGCCACGGGCAGGACGGCAAAGGCAACCAGCAGGTCGGATCAAAAAATCTCACCGACAATATCTGGCTGTACGGTTCGGCCCTGCAAACTCTCGAGCAAACGATCACCAACGGCCGCGGCGGCGTGATGCCGGCGTGGGGCCAACGCCTCGATCCGGTGACGATCAAGGCGCTCGCGGTCTACGTGCACACCTTCGGCGGCGGACAATAGGCGATGGACCCCGGCGCGACATCGATGATTGCAGAAACGCAGTCGGCGCAGCATCCGCTCGCCGAACTCGCTGCGGATGCGGCCCGGCTCGTGCCGGCCGCCGAGCCCCACGACGTCGACGCCGAGGATGAGCCGCTCTATGCGGCGCGCAAGAAGATTTATCCGCAGCGCGTGCGCGGCACGTTCCGCCGCGTGAAATGGGCGGTGCTCTTCGTTACGCTCGGCCTCTACTATCTGCTGCCGTTCGTGCGTTGGGATCGGGGACCGAATGCCCCGCACCAGGCGGTCCTGATCGATTTCCCCGGCCGGCGCTTCTATTTCTTCTTCATCGAGATATGGCCCCAGGAAGTCTATTACCTGACCGGACTCCTGATCATCGCGGCGATAACGCTGTTCCTGATGAACGCCCTGGCCGGACGGGTATGGTGCGGTTATCTTTGTCCGCAGACCGTTTGGACCGATCTTTTCGTCACCGTCGAGCGTTGGTTCGAGGGCGACCGGCGCGAGCATTTGCAGCGCGATCGAGAGCCCTGGACGCTCGAACGCGTCGCGCGCGCTGCCGGCAAGCATAGCGTCTGGCTGATGATCGCGTGGTGGACCGGCGGCGCTTGGGTGCTGTATTTCGCCGACGCCCCGACGCTGGTCAAAAACCTGGCGACGTTCCAGGCGCCGTTCGCCGCCTATGTCTTCATCGGCATATTGACCTTCACGACCTACGCGCTGGCCGGTTGGATGCGCGAACAGGTCTGCGTCTACATGTGCCCGTGGCCGCGCATCCAGGCGGCGCTCACCGACGAATACGCGCTCAACGTGACGTATCGTTACGATCGCGGCGAACCGCGCGCGTCGGTAAAGAAGGCCGCCGCGCTGCATGCGCATGGTGAGGCGGCCGGCGATTGCATCGATTGCCTGCAATGCGTGCACGTCTGCCCGACCGGCGTGGACATTCGCGGCGGCTCCAATCTCGGCTGCATTCAGTGCGGGCTATGCATCGATGCGTGCGATGCGGTGATGGCAAAGATCGGACGGCCAACGCGGCTGATCGCCTACGACACCGACGTCAACATCAGGAACCGCCAGCAGGGCAAGCCAGCGGTCTATCGGCCTATCCGCATGCGCACGGCGCTCTATGCGGCCATTATCGCTGTGGTCGGGGGCGTGATGCTCTATACGCTCGCGACCCGGCGCTTTGACGGCATCGACGTCATTCACGACCGCAATCCGCTGTTCGTGCACCTGTCGGACGGCGCGATCCGCAACGGCTACACCATCCGTGTCCTGAATAAGACGCTGAGTGCGGAAAGCTACATCCTCAGCGTTTCCGGACTGCCGGGCGCCGATGTCGAAGTGATCGGCAGCGAAGGCAATTCTGGCAGCAATCCGATCATCTATGTCGGTCCGGATCAGTCGCGCGAGATGCGGGTGCTGGTGACGACCCATCAGCAGCTCGCGCCGCATGCGTCTGTTCCGCTGACATTCGGCATCGCGCCTGCCGCGGGCGGCACGATTGCCAATGCCGCCGATCATTTCCTTGGACCGTGAGGGTGCGATGTCGGACGTCATGCACATGGTGGATCAGAAATCGCCGCGACCGTGGACCGGCTGGACGGTGCTGATCACGCTGCTGGTTTTCTTCGGCGTCATCTTTGCCGTTAACGGCGCCATGATTTACGCGGCGCTGTCGACGCTGTCCGGCACCGACACCGACAGCGCCTATCAGGCGGGCCTGCAGTACGAGCAGGAGGTGGCCCAGGCGGAGGCGCAGGACGCACGAAACTGGCAGGTCGATGCCAAACTGACGCCGTCCGCGACCGGCGAACGGGTGGATCTCAGTGCGCGCGATGCCGCCGGTCGGCCGCTCGGCGGCATGGACGCATTGGTCACCTTCGAACGGCCGACCGATCGGCGGCTCGATCGCAGCGTAACCTTGGTCGAGGATGGCGCCGGGCGCTTTCATGGCAGCACGGTATTGGCGGCGGGCCAGTGGGATGTCGTAATCGAGTTCACGCATAACGGCGCGCAGATGTTCCGGTCGAAGAACCGCGTCATTCTCAAGTAAGCATCGCGAACGGGCTGGCGGTGATGGCCGAAACGATCGACCTTTCCAAGTTTATCGAGCGCAGTGACGCCGGCACGGCGCACATGACGCTTGCCGTCGATGGGGTCGGCTGCGCCGGCTGCATCCGCAAGATCGAGAGCGGGCTTACCAAGCTCCCGGGTGTGATCGACGCCCGGCTGAATTTCACGCAACGGCGCTTGTCGGTCGATTGGCGCGACGCTGAGATCGGCGCTGCCGACATCGTCGCCAAGCTTGAAGCAATCGGCTATCACGCCCATCCGTTTGCGCCCGAGCGCGCCGATGCCGACGACAGCCGGCAGGAAAAATGGCTGCTGCGGTGTCTCGCCGTCGCCGGCTTCGCCGCGATGAACGTCATGTTGCTATCGGTCTCGGTATGGTCGGGCTCGGACATGACGTTCGTGACGCGCGACCTGTTTCACTGGCTTTCGGCGCTGATCGTGCTGCCGGCCGCGGCCTACGCGGGCCAACCGTTCTATCAAAGCGCCTGGCGCGCCGTGCGCAATCGCGCGCTCAACATGGATGTGCCGATCACGGTCGGCGTTTCGCTGGCACTGGCGCTGTCGCTCTACGAAACCATGAATCATGCCGCCGAGGCGTATTTCGATTCCGCGATCATGCTGCTGTTTTTCCTGCTGTGCGGCCGCTACGTCGACCTTGCGATGCGGCGAAAGACCAAGGTGTTCGCCGGCAACCTGGCATCGTTGAAGGGCGAATTCGCGCACCGGCTTGGCACAAACGATGCGTTAGCGCGGGTGCCGGTTTTGGCGCTGGCGCCCGGCGACCGCGTGCTGGTTCGCCCCGGCGAAATGATCCCGGCGGACGGCGTCATCCTCGACGGCAGTTCGGCGGTCGACGAGGGCTTGGTGACGGGAGAAACCCTGCCGCGGAGTGTCGATGGCGGTGCTGCGGTTTACGCCGGCAGCGTCAATGGCGGCGGCGCGTTGACCGTCAAAGTCACCGCAGCGGGCGCCGGTACGCTGGTCGATGAGGTCGAGCTGCTGCTCGACAAGGCGACCGCCGCCAAATCGCGCAGTGTGCGGCTGGCCGACCGCGCGGCACGGCTTTACGCGCCCGTCGTCCACACCGCTGCGGCGCTGACTGCGATTGGCTGGCTCCTCGCCGGCGCTTCGCTCCACGCCGCCATCGTCGCCGCCATCGCGGTGCTCATTATTACTTGCCCGTGCGCCATCGCGCTTGCCATTCCGGCGGTGCAGGTGATCGCGGCCGGCCAACTGTTCCGCGCCGGCATCATTCTCAACGCCGGCGATGCGATCGAGCGCATGGCCGAGATCGATACCGTGGTGTTCGACAAGACCGGGACGCTGACGCTGCCCGATCCAGTCGCCGACGCTTCAGGCGTCTCCCCCGAACTGATGGAGCGCGCCGCACGGCTCGCGCTGTCGAGCCGGCATCCACTGGCCGCGGCGCTGGCCCGCCGCGCTGCCGGGAGCAGTCCTTATCCCGGCGCGGTCGAAGAGCCGGGCAGGGGAGTCCGCGCGCTGGTCGACGGCGAGGAAGCGCGTCTCGGCAGCCTGGCGTTTTGCGGCCTTCCGGCGGTGGATCCGGCGATCGAAGCCGACGACGCGGCCTCCTGCATCGCGTTCGCACATGCCGGCCGGTCCGCACTGATCCCGATCCGCCAGACCCTGCGGCCCGACGCGATCTCCGTCGTTGCCGCGCTCGCGGCGCGGGGACTCGATCTGATCGTGCTGTCCGGCGATCGGCCGCAGGCGGTCCGGCCGGTTGCGCAAAGCCTTGGGATCACAGACTGGCAAGCGGGATTGACGCCGAAGCAGAAAATCGACGCTATCGAGCGGCTGAAGTCGCGGGAACGCCGCGTCCTTATGGTCGGCGACGGGCTTAACGACGCCCCGGCGCTGGCCGCAGCCCATGCCTCGCTGTCGCCGATTACGGCCCCACATCTAACTCAGGCTCATGCCGATGCGCTGTTTCTCGGCGAACGGCTCGCCCCGGTGCTCTACGCGGTACGCGTGACCCGGCGGGCGCGCGTGCTGATGCGGCAGAACCTGGTGCTTGCCGTGATCTACAATGCGCTGGCCGTCCCGATTGCGATGGCTGGCTTGGCGACGCCGCTCATTGCGGCAGCGGCGATGTCAGGATCCTCGATCCTGGTCACGTTGAACGCCTTGCGGGCGCGGCTCGTGACCGCGGACAAGACGTTGCCGGCGGCGCCGACGGCCCCGGCGCGCGCCGGCAGGGACGAGGCCGAACAACCGCTGCCGGCTGTTGCGCAGGCGTCTCTCGCGCCGGCCGCGCTTCCTGCTTTTGCGCGCCATGACCATGGGGGTGCGCTATGAACGTGCTCATTTACCTTGTACCGCTCGCGCTGCTGCTCGGCCTGACCGGATTGGCCGGCTTTTTGTGGACGCTTAAGAGCGGCCAGTATGACGATCTCGACGGCGCGGCGCTGCGCATTCTGCCCGACGACGATGTGGCCGGGACGCAACAAGTAAGGCAGAACGACGGCTGAAAGCTGCTGGTCCAGTGGCCCGGCAATTTCAGATTCGATTGACGTGTGGCCGCGGCGCTACAGACTCTTTCGGCTATTCCCTCTACTAAGCATGCCACGGCGAGCACCCGGGATGGGGATGCTCGGCACGGGGGAACGGGCAATGGTGAGTGAAGGCAGGTTACTGTGGCTGACCCCGCTGGAGTGGTCGCTGTTGTTGGTCAGCGCGGCGTTGTGCGGCTGCCTGTCACTGGTCGTCGGCGTCTGAGCGGGCTTTTGTCAGCCGAGTTCGGTGTCTGATTGAAATTTGACTGCAAGGCGCGCCGGGTGCGGTGCGCCTTTGGCTTTTTTGGCCGGCTACCTGTCATTTACCATGCGGCGTCATGCGGCCAACAGCAGGAAGCCGCCGTGCATCCAGGCTTCACCGCGTGGCTTCGATTGCGGCCACGATCTGCTGCGGCGTCAAAGGCAGATCGTGCAACTCGATCCGGAGCGGCCGCAGGGCGTCATTGACCGCGGACACGATTGCGGCAGGCGGCCCGACCGCTCCGCCCTCGCCAAGCCCCTTGAAGCCGAATTCCGTGTAGGGTGACGGCGTGAGCATGTGCATGACCTTGATCTCCGGCACATCCGGGGCGGTCGGCAGCAGGTAATCCTGCAAAGTGGTCGCGAGCGGCTGGCCGCGTCGATCGAAGGGCGAGGCCTCGTAAAGGCAGGTGCCCAGGCCCTGTACCGTACCGCCACGAATTTGCCCGTCGACAATCATCGGATTGACCAGCGTGCCGCCGTCTTCGACGACGACGTAATCAAGAATCTCGATCGCTCCGGTGGATGGGTCGACGGCGACAACGGCCGCGTGCGCGGCATACGCGAATGTGCCGCTGTCGCGAACCGAGCGATAGCCGGCGGTGACCTCAAGCCCTCCGGTATCGATCTCCGGCGGCAGCATCTGAGGCTGCAAGTACCAGGCACGCGACACCTCGCGCAGCGTCACGCTGCTGTTACCGGCCATGACCTTGCCGCCGGCGACCTGTACCTCCGCGACATTCGCCTGCATGAGCCACGCCCCGATACACGCGGCGCGTTTGGCAAGCAGCCGCGAGGCTGCAGCCACGGCGCCGCCGCCATAGACCATCGAGCGCGAGCCCCAGGTCGACGTCGAATACGGCGTGCAGAGCGTGTCGCCTTGAATGACCCGAATCTTGTCGAGATCGACGCCCAGGATCTCGTGCGCGACTTGGGCGTAGGTCGTCTCATGGCCCTGACCGTGCGAGTGGGTGCCGACGTGGATTTCGACTTCGCCGTCGGGCGTCAGCTTCATGTTGGCCTGCTCGTAACCGGGCACCATCGGCCGGCCCCACGAGGCGAGCACCGAAGTTCCCATCGCGCCTTGCTCAACAAAGAAACAGATCCCGACGCCAATGAGCCGGCCGTCTTTCTCAGGCTGCTCCTGGCGCTTGCGCACCGCCGCAAGGCCTATCGCCTCGACGGCGCGGCGAAGGCACTCGGGATGATCGCCGCTGTCGAAATGTTTTCCGACGATATTGTCGAAAGGCATCTGCTCGGGACGGACCATGTTGCGAAGCCGGACCTCGTGGGGCTCCAGGTTTGCCTCGCGGGCTATGGCATCCATGATGGCTTCAATCGCCAAGCAAACGCCCGTCCGGGCGACGCCGCGGTACGGCAGGATTGGACATTTGTTGGTAGCGACAGCGGCCGACCGGCACCGGTAGGCCGGCACAATGTAGGGACCGGGCAGCAGGCTGACGATTTGTGCAGCCTCGAGAGCCGACGAGATTGGATAGCAGGAATAGGCGCCGGCATCGACATGGGCGACGCAATCGATGGCGACCAGTTTTCCATCGGCGGTAGCGTAACCTTCAATCTCGTAGTGATGTTCGCGGCAATTGGCGTTCGCCGTCAGATGTTCGCGGCGATCCTCCAGCCAGCGGACCGGATAGTCGACCTGCCGCGCTAGCCATGCCAGCGCCACCTCTTCGCGGCACAGCAGCCCTTTATAGCCGAAGCCGCCGCCGACGTCGGGCGAAATGATGCGGATTTGTCCGTGCTCGATTCCGAGACATTC
The DNA here is from genome assembly GCA_963729965.1 of uncultured Alphaproteobacteria bacterium. Taxonomy (GTDB): domain Bacteria; phylum Pseudomonadota; class Alphaproteobacteria; order Rhizobiales; family Xanthobacteraceae; genus BOG-931. The sequence goes on along the minus strand of CAVSPX010000012.1, from coordinate 1,052,181 downwards.
GCTTAGGCCCGTTTGCACCGAGTGCGGAAACTGCGTCGATGTGATCAATGTGAGTTGGCGCAGACGCGCATCGCGGTAGGCGATCACGCCGCGGCCTTCGATCGGAACCATGCAATGGCGCGCGGTTCGAATTCGCCTGCTGACCTTGATGGCCGCTTCCCTTGAGGCCTGCTCGATCGAGCCGTCGTGCTTGAACTCCATAAAAATATTATCCGGCCATTCGTCGTGGACGCGGGCTGCGCCGGCTTCGCAAGCCGTCAGCGCGTCGGTCACCGCCGCCAGTTCATCGAATTCGAGCGTAACGGCAGCGGCGATGTCTTCGGCCTCGGCCCGGCTCGGCGCCAGGCACATGGCGACGATTTCGCCCACAAAACGCACCTTGTCCGCCGCCAGAATCGGTTCGCTTGAAGATTTGAATCCCTTAAGCGTCGGGGCGGAGACGATGGGCCGCACGCCGATCAGGTCGTTGGCCGTAAATACGGCGCTGCGAAACTCATCGGGAATAACGACTCGCATCAGCCGGGCATGGGCGACCGGACTGCGCACGAAGGCGATGTCCTGCATGCCGGCGAGACGAAAATCGCCGACATATTGTCCGAGCCCGCGCAGGAACCGGTCGTCCTCCTTGCGGAGCACCGACGCTCCGATCCCGTATGACGCTGTCCGGTGGGAATCCAAGGCTCAGTCTGTCTCGATGAAGTATTGCCGTAGCCTAACCATCGCTCCGATGACCATCAAGGGAACGCACAACCCCTTGTCGCCGGATTGCGCATCCGGACCGGGCTTTGCGAAGACGGCACAGACTCAGGCGCCCGGTAGCAACCTCAAAAATTGTCCTTCTTTGGATGCAGCACCCATTTGACATTGTGCTCTGTCGAGCCCGGTGTGGCGCGCCTTGATTTTTTTTGTCGAGTGCATGGCTTTCCGCCGGAGGCGACCGACACCACATCCCCCCGGCCAGAGCCAATCTGGCTCATGGAGCCGACCAATGAAAAAACACCTCCTCACGATGACTCTCGCCGGTGTGTTCGCTGCCGGCCTAGTTGCCGCGTCCCTGGCCCAAACCACGCCGGGAGCGCCGGGCGCAGGCAGCGGTGCGAAGCCCGACACGCCCAGCGGCAATCCGGCTAACGCTGGAATGACCCAAGGCCCAACCGGCGGCAGCATGGCTGCGGGCGGTACGGGCGGCGGCGCCGGCCAAAGCACTGGCAATGGCGGCAGCGGCGTTGGCAAGGCGAGTAAGGACACCTCAGAGGATCGGGTGCCTCACGATTGATGATGTGGCGCCGTGGCTACTGGCGGCGCATCATTGCCGCAGCGGGGCCACAAGCGTTAACTATGTGTCGGGCACCGACACCTAGTTTTTTGGGTTTATGGCGACCCCGGCAGGATTCGAACCTGCGACCTTCAGCTTAGAAGGCTGTTGCTCTATCCCCTGAGCTACGGGGCCGCACGGCCGCAATGCTATATAGAAGTTCAACCTCGAACGCGCGGTAAATTGCGTCTCTGGCCGCAGTGTTGCCAAATGTTCGCCCGCGGCAGGAAGGCGTTTGGCCACGACCTTGTCACGATTGGCGAGTCAAACTTGCCGTACAGGGTCGAGATTTGAGGGCCTTGGGAGGGAAATCACCAATGATTGCGCAAGTGCGCGCCGCCTGCGTGGCGGCGTTGGCGGCCGTCTGCCTGATGGCCGCGTCGTTTTCCGCCAATGCTGCCGACAAGCCTTTTCAAAACAGTGATTTGAACGACAGCGCGCTGGCGCTGGAGGCACAGATCAAGGCCGATGCCGGTACGCCGGCCGTACCGGTCGCCCAACTGCATCGCGATGCCGACGCGGCATTCGCCAAAAACGACTTCCGCGCCGGCATGGAAGTGCTTGGCCAGATCCTGGCGGCGACGCCGAACGACGCCGGTTCATGGCTGCGGCTCGCCCGCACCATCATGGAAATCCAGCCGGCCAACGATGACGAGCGCGCCCAATTGCTGGAGCGCGCGTCAGCCGGCGCCTACATTGCCTACCAGCGCACCGGCGACCACGGAGTCGAAGCTGACAGCCTTGCCGAACTCGGCAACATTTTGAGCCAGCGCCAGATGTGGCGTCCGGCGCTCGACGCGCTGCGGCTATCATTGCAGTTGAGCGAGGTCGCGGATGTGCGCGCCCAGTACGAACGGCTGCGCACCCAGCACGGCTTCCGCGTGCTCGACTACTCGATCGATGCTGACACGGCATCGCCCCGGGCCTGCTTCCAGTTCTCGGATGGCTTGCCGGCGCGCACCGACTTTTCGCCGTTCGTGGCGCTGGCCGGCACCGACAAACCGGCGCTGTCGGTCGCCGATAAGCAGCTCTGCGTCGAAGGCTTGCAGCACGGCCAAAGCTATACGATCACGCTGCGCGCCGGCTTGCCGTCGACCGTGCACGAGACGCTGTCGGCCTCGTCGGATTTCCACATCTATGTGCGCGACCGCCAGCCTGCGGTGCGGTTCTCGACCAACGCCTATGTGCTGCCGCGGACCGGGCAGAACGGCATTCCGATCATCAGCGTCAATACCCGATCCGTCGCCGTCAACATCTATCGCGTCAGCGACCGCAATCTGATCGACGAGATTGCCGGCGTCGGCTACGGCCGCGGCGAGTTTCAGACCGGGCTGTCGCGCTACGATCTTGATCAGCTCAAGAATTCCCGCGGTTCGCAGGTTTGGACCGGCGAAATGAGCGTTGCCGCCGCGCCGCTCAACCAGGAGGTCACCACCGATTTCCCGGTCGATCAGGCGCTCGGCAAGCTCAAGCCCGGCGTTTACGTCATGGCGGCGCAGCCCAAGGAGCTGAAAGACCTCTCTAACAGCTACGATTCGCTCGCCACGCAGTGGTTCATCGTCTCCGACCTCGGCCTGACCGCGTTCTCCGGCAACGACGGCGTTCATGTGTTCGTCAATTCGCTGGCGACGACGGCGCCGAAGGACGGCATCGACGTGCGGCTGATTTCGCGCAGCAACGAGGTGCTGGCGACGCGCAAGACCGACTCCAGCGGCCAGGCGCAGTTCGAAGCGAGCCTGACCAGCGGGGAGGGCGGCTCAGCGCCGGCGCTCGTCGCCGCGGTCGACCCCGCGGGCGACTACGCGTTCCTTAACCTCAAGGCGCCGGCTTTCGATCTCACTGACCGCGGCGTTGGCGGCCGTCCGGCGCCCAAGGGGCTCGATGCATTTGTCTACGCCGAGCGCGGCGTCTATCGCTCCGGCGAAACCGCGCACATCACCGCGCTGCTGCGCGACGCCCAGGGCGTCGCGGCGGTCGGCGTGCCGCTCACCCTCGTGGTGCAGCGGCCGGACGGCGTCGAGTTCCGCCGCACCGTACTGGCGGATCAGGGGATCGGCGGCCACACGCTCGACGTCGCGCTGCCGGCTTCGGCGCCGACCGGGACCTGGCATGTGCAGGCCTTCACCGATCCGAAGCGGCCTGAGGTGGGCGAGACGACATTTCTGGTCGAGGACTACGTGCCCGACCGGATCGAGTTTGATCTCACCTCGAGCGCGAAAAGCATTTCGCAGAGCAGTCCCGCCGAGATCGATGTCGCCGGGCGCTTTCTCTATGGCGCACAGGCCTCGGCCTTGTCGCTCGATGGCGAGATGACGATCGGGCAGGCGGCAGAACGCGCCGGTTTCTCAGGCTACGAGTTCGGCCTCGCGGATGAAAAAGTCGAGGCCACGCAGCAGACACTCGACGATCTGCCGGCGACCGATGCGGCAGGCAAGGCCAAGTTCCCCGTCAATCTCGACAAGCTGCCGACCGGCACCCATCCGCTGCAGGCGCAGATCACCGTGCGGATGGCCGAGCCCGGCGGCCGCGCCGTCGAGCATTCGCTGACGCTGCCGGTGACGCCCGCGGGCAACATGATCGGCATCAAGCCGCTGTTCTCGGGCCGCTCGCTCGCGGACGGCGCCAGCGCCACGTTCAACGTCGTGGTCGCCGCCCCCGACGGTACGGCGGTCGCGCAGAGCGGTCTGCATTATCAGCTGTTGCGCATCGATGAGCACTATCAGTTCTACAAGCGCGACGGGCAGTGGAATTTCGAGCCGGTGAAGACGACGACGCGTGTCGCCGACGGCACCGTTGCGACCACCGCCGACAAGCCTGCACAACTGGCGCTGCCGGTGAATTACGGCCGCTACCGCCTGCAGGTTTCCAGCGCCGATCCGAACGGCCCGGTCAGTTCGGTCGATTTCGATGCCGGCTGGTATGTCGAGGCCAGCGCCGATACGCCCGACATGCTCGAAGTCGCGCTCGACAAGCCGGAATACAAGCCGGGCGACACCATGACGGTGGCGGTTACAGTGCGCACCGCCGGGCGGCTCACCATCAACGTCATCGGCGACAAGCTGCTGGCGACGCAGAGCACCGACGTGAAGCCGGGAGTCGCCAAGGTCGCCGTGCAGGTCGGGCGCGATTTCGGCACCGGCGCCTATGTGGTCGCGACGTTGCGGCGGCCGCTCGATGCGCCGGCGCAGCGCATGCCGGGCCGCGCCATCGGCGTGCAATGGTTTTCCGTCGATCGCGCCGCCAAGACGCTGACGCTCGATCTCCACGCGCCGTCGCTGCTCCGGCCCAATTCGAGCCTGCAGCTACCGATCAAGGTCAACGGGCTGGCGCCTGGCGACCAGGCCCGTATTGTCGTTGCCGCGGTCGATGTCGGCATTCTTAATCTGACCAACTACAAGCCGCCGTCGCCGGGCGATTATTATCTCGGCCAACGCGCGCTTTCGGCCGACATCCGCGACCTCTACGGCCAACTTATCGACGGCATGCAGGGTACGCCCGGCCAGATCCACACCGGCGGCGACGAGGGCGCGAAGCTGCAAGGGCCGCCGCCAAGCGGACCGCCGGTGGCGCTCTATTCCGGGATCGTCACGGTAGGGGCCGATGGCACTGTGCAGGTCTCGTTCAACGTGCCCGATTTCGAAGGCACGGTGCGGGTCATGGCAGTGGCGTGGAGCAAGGACCGCGTCGGCCAGGCCAACGCCGACGTGATCGTGCGCGACCCGGTCGTACTGAGCGCGACGCTGCCGCGTTTCCTGCTGCCGGGCGATCGCTCGACGGTCTATCTCGACCTCGACAATGTCGAGGGTGCGCCCGGTGACTACAGCGTGGCGGTGTCGGCGACCGACGCCGTCCTGATCGGCGCCGGCGCCGACCAGAAGCTGACATTGGCGGCCAAACAACGCGGCGACCTCACCATTCCCGTTACGGCGAATGCGGCCGGCCCCGGCACGGTGAAGGTCAGCGTCAGCGGACCGTCGGGCTTCGCGCTTGAGCGCACCTATACGCTCACCGTGCGAACGCCGGCGCAAATCCTGTCGCGGCGCAATGTGCAAACGCTTGCCAAGGGGCAGAGTCTGACGCTGTCGAGCGACATGTTTGCCGATCTCGTGCCCGGGACCGGCAGCGTGTCGGTTTCGGTCGGCTCGTCGACGGCGCTCGATGCAGCGGCCCTGCTTGCGGCGCTCGACCGCTATCCGTACCGCTGCTCCGAGCAGATCACCAGCCGGGCGCTGCCGCTGCTTTACGTCAGCGATCTGGCGAGCCAGGCGCATGTCGCGCTCAGCGCCGAACAGCAGGATCGGATTCGCGATTCCATCACCATGCTGCTGACACGGCAGGATTCCACCGGCTCGTTCGGCCTGTGGAGTCCGGGCGGCGGCGATCTGTGGCTAGATTCCTATGTCACCGACTTTTTGACCCGGGCCCGGGAACACAAGTTTGCGGTGCCTGACACGGCGTTCAAGCTGGCGCTTGACCGGCTGCGCAACGCCGTTGCCGATCTGTCCGACCCGGGCAAGAACGGCGGCACCGATATCGCCTATGCGCTCTATGTGCTGGCGCGTAACGGGTTGGCGCCGATCGGCGACCTTCGCTATCTGGCCGATGCCAAGCTTGATGCTCTGACGACGCCGATTGCCAAGGCGCAGATCGCAGCAGCCCTGGCGCTGGCAGGCGATCGCACACGTGCCGAGCGGGTGTATGCGGCGGCGCTTGCCTCGTTCGGCCCGCAACCGGCTCCGAGCCTGTTCGAACGCTCGGACTATGGCTCGACGCTGCGCGACGCGGCGGGCGTGCTGACACTCGCCGCAGAAGGCAACGCCAGCGCGGCGACGGTGCGCGAGGCCGAGGAGCGTGTCGATTCGGCGCGCGCTTTGCTCCGTCCGACATCGACGCAGGAAGACGCATGGCTGTTGCTGGCGGCCGCCGCGGTGGCCAAGGACAACGGCAATGTCTCGCTCAACGTTGGCGGCCAGTCGATCGACCGTCCGCTGTACCGGACCATCAGCGCCGCCGATCTGAAAACGCCGCTGCAGATCTCGAACACCGGCGACAACGACGTGAAAGCCGTCGTCACCGTCAGTGGCGCGCCGGTCACGCCCGAGCCCGCCACCGAGCAGGGCTTCAAGATCGAACGGCAGACCTACACGATGGACGGCGATCCGGTCGACGCGGCCCAGGTCAAGCAGAACACCCGGCTTGTCGTGGTGCTGAAAATCACCGAGGCGCAGCCGCAGCTCGGCCGCATCATTGTTGCGGACTATCTGCCGGCGGGATTTGAGATCGACAATCCGCGCCTTGTTTCCTCCGGCGATACCGGCACGCTGCCGTGGATCACCGGTGCGGTGCCCCCCGTTGACGCCGAGTTCCGCGACGATCGCTTCACCGCGGCGTTCAACCGCAAGCGCGGCGATCCGGCGATCTTCACCATCGCCTATGTCGTGCGTGCGGTGTCGCCCGGCAAATACATGCGCCCGCAGGCGAGCGTCGAGGACATGTATCGCCCCGACCGTTTTGGCCGCACCGCAACAGAGAGCGTCGAAGTCACGGCGGCGAAATGAGCAAGGTGCTCAACGGGGCTGTCGGTTCAGCTCATTCCCGCGCAAGCGAGCATCCTGACGGAGTTCGTGAAGCCGCGGCGGCGCCTGGGTCCCCGCTTTCGCTGGGACGAGCGCGCAACGGTAAGCGCCGCGCGTCGCGGTTCATATTCGTTGCGGTCACGCTTGTTTGTATTTGTGTGGTCGCCGCGAGCGCCTGGTGGATCGTGGCGCTCGGCCCGCCGCCGCTCGGCAAGGATCTGACGTTTTCGACCCAGGTGGTCGGTCGCCACGGCAAGCTGCTGCGCGCCTACGCCACTGGCGAAGGCCGCTGGCGTCTGCCGGCTAAGGTTGCCGATGTCGATCCGCGTTTCTTCGACGTGCTGTTCGCCTATGAAGACAAGCGCTTTCGCCAGCATCACGGCGTCGATCCGCTGGCACTGATCCGCGCGGCGTACCAGCTTGTCGCCAGCGGCCGCATCCGCTCCGGCGGCTCGACGCTGACCATGCAGGTGGCGCGGCTCCTCGAGCCTCGCGCCAATCGCAGTTTCCTGGCGAAGCTGCGCCAGGTCGTACGCGCCGTCGAGATCGAGCGCGCGTTAAGCAAGGACCAAATTCTCGCGCTTTATCTCGAACTCTCGCCCTATGGCGGCAACATCGAGGGTATCCGTGCCGCCTCGCTCGCTTACTTCGGCAAGGAACCGCGCTGGCTGACGCTTGGTCAGGCGGCGCTTCTCGTGGCGCTGCCGCAGTCCCCCGAGCTGCGCCGGCCCGATCGGTTTCCGCAAGCCGCGCGCGCCGCCAGAGACTTGGTGCTTGACCGCTACGCCGCGGCCGACAGGGTGCCGGCCGACGAGATCGCGTTTGCCAAAGCCGAAGCGGTACCGACTGCACGCCGCGCCATGCCCATGCTGGCGCCGCACGCGGCCGATCACGCGCTTGCCGCCGAGCCGCATGCCGGGGTCATTCGACTGACGATCGACGCCGCCCTGCAGAAAAACCTGCAGGAACTGGCGCGCGAGCGGGCCCGTACGCTGGCGCAGACGCTCGGCCCCGATGTGTCGCTGGCGATGATGGTGGTCGACAACGCCACCGGCGAGGTATTGGCGCATGTCGGTTCGCCGGCATATTTCGATCGGCGGCGCGCCGGCGAAGTCGACATGACACAGGCATTGCGTTCGCCCGGTTCGACGCTCAAGCCGTTCATTTACGGCATCGGGTTCGAGGATGGCTTCATCCATCCGCAGACCTTGATCGACGACCGGCCGCAGCGTTACGGCAGCTACGCCCCGCGCAACTTCAATTTCAGTTTCGCCGGCACGGTCACGGTGCGCCAGGCGCTGCAGCAATCGCTTAATATGCCGGCGGTCGCAATCCTCGACCGCGTCGGTGCAAGCCGGTTGATGGCGCGCCTCGAGCAGGCGGGAGCGGTGCTGGTGCTGCCGCCCGGCCAGACTCCAGGCCTTGCCATCGGTCTCGGCGGGCTTGGCGCCAAGTTGTCCGACCTTGTGATGCTCTATGCCGGAATTGCCGACCTTGGCACCGTTTTGCCGTTGCGCGAGCGCTTGGACGCACCCGTTGAGGAGCCGCGGCGCCTGCTAAGCGCGGTTTCGGCGTGGTATGTCAGCGATGTACTGCGCGGCTCGCCGCCGCCAGAAAACGGGGTTCCGGGGCGAATCGCGTTTAAGACCGGCACGAGCTACGGCTATCGCGACGCTTGGTCCGTGGGCTTCGACGGCAAGCACACCGTCGGCGTCTGGGTTGGCCGGGCCGACGGAGCGCCGGTGCCCGGCCTGGTCGGGCGCGACGCAGCAGCGCCCATCCTGTTCGACGCCTTTGCTCGCTTGGGCAGTCCCGTGCCGTTGCCGCGTGCGCCGGCGGGTGTATTTGCGGTTTCGAACAGCCAACTGCCGCTGCCGCTGCGGCGCTTCCAGTCCGCGCCGCTCGCCGGCGACAATGCGCAAGCCTCGCTCCACATCCTGTTCCCGCCCGACGGTGCGCATCTTGATCTTTCTACGACGGACGGCAAGCCCGATCCGATTCCGCTCAAATTGACCGGAGCGGTCGAGCCGCTCACGGTTTTCGTCAACGGCAGTCCGCTGCCGCCGCAACAGCCGGGAACCTTGTTCTTTACGCCGAGCGGCCCGGGTTTTGCGCGCGTCACCGTGATCGATTCCACGGGCGCGACGGCGAGCATCGAGGTGCGCCTGACTGACAGCGCCTCGGCCGAGCTTTCCTCGCCTCAGGCCGGTGGTATTATTTCCGGCAAAATCCTGAAATACCCTGCCGGGGTGGCGCAATAGCCGCGCCGTTTGGGGCGCGGCAGGCCGCGGCTGCCGCCACGCTTTCCTGGCTCCGGTGTTTTCCCTATTGTCCGGCCGCAATACGGCAAATCCTAAGTCCCATGAGCATGACCGATAGCGCGGCAGCGCGAAGTTTTTGGCCCGCCAACGGCCTTGCAGCGCTTGTCGATTTCGCCGTCGGCTCGCACCGGCGCGCCGCATCCCTGCTTGTTCTCGTGTCGTTGCTCGCGTTTCTACCGGGCTTTTTCCAGATTCCGCCGGTCGATCGCGACGAGGCCTATTTCGCGCAGGCCAGCAAGCAGATGGTCGAAACCGGAAACTACGTCGACATTCGCTATCAGGGCGACGTCCGCTACCGCAAGCCGGTCGGTATCTATTGGCTGCAGGCCGGCGTGGTGAGAGCGGCGCAGGCGCTCGGCGTGCCCGCGGCGACCGAAAAAATCTGGCTGTACCGGATACCGTCGCTTCTTGGCGCGCTCGGTGCGGTGCTGGCGACCTATTGGTGCGCGCTCGCCTTTGCCGGCCGTCGGCCCGCCGTGTTGGCGGCACTGATGATGGCCGGTTCCATTTTGCTAGGCGTCGAGGCGCGCCTGGCCAAGACCGATGCGATGCTGTTGTTCACGATTGTGGTCGCGATGGGTGCGCTGGCCCGCGCCTACATGCTGCCGCGGCCGGGGAGTGCCGGCGACTCGATGCGGCTCGACTGGCCGATCCCGGCGCTGTTCTGGACCGCGCTTGCTGCCGGCATTCTCGACAAGGGCCCGCTGAATCTGATGGTCGTCGGGCTCGCCGCGGTGACGCTTTCGATCATCGAACGTTCGGCGCGCTGGCTGAAGCCGCTGCGGCCGCTTAGCGGCACGGCTTGGATGGTCCTGCTGGTGTTGCCGTGGTTCGTCGCGATCTATTGGCGGGCCGGCAACGCCTTCATGGTCGATTCGGTCGGCCACGACATGCTGTCCAAGATCGGCGGCGGTCAGGAGGCGCACGGCGCACCGCCTGGATACTATGCTGTGCTGTTCTTTCTGACGTTCTTCCCCGGTTCGGCGCTGGCGCTGCCGGCTGTGCCGGCCATCTGGTCGATGCGGCGCGAGCCCGCGGCGCGATTTCTGCTGGCCTGGCTGGTGCCGTCGTGGATCGTGTTCGAACTGGTCGCGACCAAACTGCCGCATTACGTTCTGCCGCTCTACCCGGCGATTGCGATGCTGTTCGCCATCGTCGTCGACAAGAACCAGCTCTCGGCGCGGCCGTCGCTGCGGCGCGCCACGCTGCTGTGGTTTGTAATGCCCGTTGTTTTGAGCGCTGTCGCACTCGGCGGAGCGATTGCGTTGTCGCGCAATCTCGAGCCGCTTGCCTGGCCGTTTCTGGCGGCGGCCATCATCTGCGGCCTATTCGGGTGGCGCCTCTATGCGGTCGACGGCTCCGAGCGGTCGTTGCTGCGCGCCGTCGCCGCAGCAATCTGCGGGGCCATTGGAATTTTCGCTATTGTGTTGCCGTCGCTCACACCCGCATTTCCAAGCGTGGCGCTGGCGAATGTCTTGCGGGGCGCGTCGTGTCCAAATCCCGTCGCGGCCAGTGTCGGTTACCAGGAACCGAGCCTGGTCTTCCTTGCCGGCACCGCGACGCGTTTGACTGACGCGTCGAGCGCCGCGGACTTTCTGCGCCAGGGCGGCTGCCGCTTTGCCTTTATCGACGCCGGCGACCAGCGGGCCTTTGCGCGTCGCGCCGAGGCAATCGGGTTGCACTACCGCGCGGGCCCATCCATCACCGGGTTCAACATCTCGAACGGCCACAAGGTCGCAATTGCGGTGTTCGAGCCGACGGGTGCGGCGGGCGCGCCGCCGCCGCGATGACCCGGCTTTCGCAATCACCATCAGGCGCGAAGCGTGCGGGTTCGCTTGCCAGCGCGAGCCGATATGCCGCCGCGCTCGGACTCAATCTGGTCGGCAATCTTGCGCAATGGTGCAGCGTTCTTGCGCGCCCGCCTCGGGCGCGAACGCCGGCCGTGCCGGAAAGCGCCATCATCGCCGTTTTCCTGGCGCTCGCTGTCACCATTGCTTCGATGTTTTTTATCGATCGTGCGGCAACCGCTTGGGCGCAGCATCTGCCGCAAGATTTCAGGTATGTCTTCGACCAGATTTCCAATGCCGGCGAATCGGGCTGGTTTCTCGTGCCGTTCGGCTGCGTCGTGTTGCTTTTGGCGGCGCTCACGGGGCCGGATTTGCCGCGCCTCGCGCAAGGCGTGCTCGGCGCACTCGCGGCGCGGTTCGGATTCTTGTTCCTGGCGATCGGCGCGCCGAGCCTGTTTGACACTATCATCAAGCGCTTGATCGGCCGCGCCCGGCCTTATGTCGATCTCGACGGCAGCCCGTTCACCTACATGCCGTTCTCCTGGCGTTCCGAATACGCGAGCCTGCCGTCGGGACACGCTACGACGGCTGGAGCGGCGGCGTTCGCCATCGGAGCGATCTGGCCGCGCACCCGGCCGGTCATGTGGCTCTACGCGCTGCTCATCATGTTCAGCCGGGTTGTCGACATGGCGCATCACCCAAGCGACGTCATGGCGGGCATTCTGCTCGGCGCGGTCGGCGCCGCCTGGATGCGGCGACAGTTCGCGGCTCGGCGCCTGGTGTTTTCGCCGCGCGACCTTGCGGCCTATCCGGGGCCCTCGCGGAGCCGCATTGGCAGGGCCCTCCGCAACGCATTTTTGGCGTCCGCGAGCCGCCCGCGCGCCCTGACAGGGCGACCGATTGAACCCGGCCGGGATGCGCTCTAAAAGCTGCCGCCATGTCGGTGAGCAACGGGCGCGATCCCGATCCTGCCGTGTCCGTGGTCGTGCCGGTCCGCAACGAAGCCGGTAACGTTGCGCCGCTCGTCGCGGAGATCGAAGCCGCCTTGGCGGGCCGCAGCTTCGAGATCGTCTATATTAATGACGGCTCGACGGACGCGACCGAAGCGGAACTGCTGGCACTGATGGCCGGGCGGCCACATTTGCGGCAAATCCGCCACGCAAAGTCCTGCGGGCAATCCGCAGCGATCCGCAGCGGCGTCCAAAACGCGCGCGCGCCGACGGTCGCCACGCTTGACGGCGATGGGCAAAACGACCCGGGCTTTATCCCGATTCTGGTCAATGCGCTCGAAGGCGGCGGCCCGAAGCTCGGCCTCGTTGCCGGGCAGCGCGTCGGCCGCAAGGCGAGCGGATTCAAACGCATGCAGTCGCGCATCGCCAATGCGGTGCGGGCCAGTGTCCTGAAGGACGGCACGCGTGATACCGGATGCGGTCTCAAGGCGTTCCGACGCGACCTGTTCTTGGCGCTGCCATATTTCGACGGTCTGCATCGCTTCCTTCCGGCGCTGGTACGGCGCGAAGGCTTCGAGATCGGCTATGTCGACGTGGTCGATCGGCCGCGCCGGCACGGCGTGTCGAATTACGGATTCTGGGATCGGTTATGGATCGGAATTCTGGATCTCGCCGGCGTCTGGTGGCTGATCCGGCGGCGCAAGCGCGTGCCGCAAGCTGAGGAGGTGCACTGTGCTCGTTGATATCTCCCGCGCGGTCGGTGCGTATTTCACCGACGTTTTCATCACGCGCGCCGATTGGTGGCTGATCCTCGGGTTCGTGGCGCAGGCGCTGTTCACGATGCGCTTTCTGGTGCAGTGGATCGCCTCCGAACGCGCCGGCCATAGCGTCATCCCGCTGGCGTTCTGGATTTTCTCCATCGGCGGTGGCTTGCTGCTTTTGATTTATGCGCTCTATCGCCGCGACGCGGTATTCATCGCCGGCCAGGCATTCGGCGTCTTTGTCTATCTGCGCAATCTGTATTTCGTGCTGCGCGATCGCAAAGCGACGACCGTTCGGGTCGTATGAGGTTCTCCCCCGCGCAAACGTGAGATTGTTATTTTTGCAAGGCTTCCTTCAAGGCGGCCTGTTGCGCGGCGTCGGGCGCGCCAAGATAGGTGACGGATTTTCCGTCGATCACAATGGCACCCCAGACCTTCGCGCCGTTCGGCGCGAACATCAGTTCCATGGCATTGTCGGCGCAATCGTGCGCCTTGCACGCGTAAAACATCTCGTACCGTATGCCATTGACGGTCGAATACGCCATCGGAGTGCCGACATAGTTGCCCGATGTCTTCAGGACTTGCCGGGTCCAGATCGGCAGACTGCCGGCGTTCTTGAGCAGGCCGGTGAGTGACCGCAAGTACGATGGGTTTTTGATCGCGTCGGTGAGGTAGACCTGGTTCGCGGCGGCCGCGATCGTGGATGCCGCGACCGCGAAAATAAGCGCCCAAAAAGTCTGCCGCATTGCGATGCCCTCCGAAGCGCGGTTACGCCGCTGCGGCCAACGCGGCAAACCCGCGTTCAAGATCGGCGGTCAGATCGGCGGCCGCCTCGAGACCGATATGGAACCGTACCGTAGGGCCGCCCGGCGCCCAAAGGGTCGCGGTGCGCGCCGGCGCGAGGTCGAACGGGATGGCGAGACTTTCATAGCCGCCCCAGGACGGACCGATGCCGAACAGGGTCAGCGCATCGAGGAACGCATAGACCGCCTTCTGCGGCACCGGCTTGAGCACGATACTGAAAAGCCCCGAGGCGCCCGCATAATCGCGCCGCCACAGGTCGTGCCCGGGGCAACTTGGCATGGCCGGGTGCAGGACGCGCAACACCTCAGGGCGCTGCTCCAGCCAGCGCGCAATTTCGAGCCCGGATTTGAAATGCCGCTCAAGCCGCACCGCGAGCGTGCGCAGGCCGCGCAGTCCAAGATAGACATCGTCGGGGCCTTCGCACAGACCGTAAAGAAAGGTGGTCTGTTTGAGCGCCGCGACATGTGCCGCATTGGCCGATACGGTGCCGAGCATCACGTCGGAGTGTCCGCCGATATATTTGGTGCCGGCCTGAATGACGAGGTCGACGCCGTGGTCGAGCGGACGGAAAAAAAGCGGGGTGGCCCAGGTATTATCCATTAGTACGATCGCGCCTTTGTCGTGCGCGGCCTTCGCGATCGCGTCTACATCCTGAACCTCGAAGGAAAGTGAGCCTGGCGATTCCAGATAGACAGCACGCGTGTTGGGCTGAACCAGCGCGGCGATCTCGGCGCCGATTATTGGATCGTAGAAACTTGTATTGACGCCAAAGCGTGGGAGGATCTGCTCGCAGAAGGCCCGTGTCGGCCCGTACGCGGTATCGGTCACGAGCAGATGGTCGCCGGCTTTGACGACCGCCAACAGCGCCGTGGAAATCGCGGCGAGCCCCGACGGCAAGAGAGCCACGCCGGCGCAGTGCGGGCCTTCGAGCTCCATCAGCGCGCTTTCGAGCGCTTCCGTGGTTGGCGTACCGATGCGGCCATACTGGTACCGTCCGCGGTGGGCGACGTAGTCTTCAGCGTTCGGATAAATCAACGTCGAGGCGTGATAGACGGGAGGATTGATAAAGCCATGGTAGGACGGCGGGTGGCGGCCCGCGGTGACGACGCGGGTGTCGATGCGGCGCGGCGGTGAGGGGCTTTTGTCGCCGTTATCGTTCATGCCGTTGCCATCCTCGCGCCTCGCGCCGCCGGTTTCGGCCATTACCCCGACGGTCGCTGCGCTCGTCAACCCCTTGACCTCGTTAGGCGATCGTTCTCAGATGGCGCCAATTGCGCGCCGCGATTGCGGGGATAGGCGCGCGTCTCATGCGCAAGGGGCAGATCATGAAACGCGTGGCGACGGCACTCGCTTTTATCACTCTGCTGGCATGCAGCGCTCAGGCGGCGGAATCGCCGACATTGACCGCGGTGAAGGCGCGGGGCGAACTGATTTGCGGCGCCAACGGTCAGCTGGCGGGCTTTGGCATGCCCGATCCGCAGGGAAATTGGACGGGCTTCGACGTCGATTTCTGCCGCGCCATCGCGGCGGCGATCTTCAATGATCCGACCAAGGTGAAATTCGTGCCGTTGACCGCGGCCAATCGGTTCACCGCGCTGCAATCGGGCGAAGTCGACGTGCTCGCCCGCAATACCACCTGGACGATGTCGCGCAACACCACGCTCGGCATCGATTTTGCCGCCGTCACCTTCTATGACGGCCAGGGCTTCATGGTGCATAAGGATCTGAAAGTCAGCTCGGCGCTCGAACTCAACGGCGCCGCAGTGTGCGTGCAGCAGGGCACGACCACCGAACTCAATCTCGCGGACTATTTCCGCTCGCACAACATGACGCTCAAGACCGTGACCTTCGCCACCGTCGACGAGGCGGCCAAGGCCTACGACACCGGCCGCTGCGACGCCTTCACGACGGATTCATCGGGGCTGTACGGCGTGCGCCTGACGCTGAGTAAGCCGGACGACAACGTTGTGCTGCCGGAGATCATCTCCAAGGAGCCGCTGAGCCCGTCGGTCCGCCAGGGCGACGACATGTGGGAAAACGTGGTGCGCTGGACGCACCACGCCATGGTCGATGCCGAGGAGTTCGCCGTCACCAAGAGCAACGTCGATGCGCAGCTCAAGTCGCCAAATCCGGAAATTCGCCGGCTGCTCGGCGTCGAAGGCCAATTCGGGCAGTCGATCGGGCTGACCAACGACTGGGCCTACCGCATTATCAAGCAGGTCGGCAATTACGGCGAGGTGTTCGATCGCAATGTCGGCCAGGGCTCGCCGCTGAAGATCGCCCGCGGGCTCAATGCGCTTTGGACCAAGGGCGGTCTGCAATATGGGCTGCCGATCCGCTGAGACCCGTAACCGTGCGCACGGGGGCCGGCGCAGGCGGGGCCGCCGCGATGGCGGCAATGATGGGCGCGGCACGGCGAATCTCGAGCGTAGGGCGCAAGACCGCCCGCGTGGCGTTGCAAGTGGCGCTTGTTCTGGCGGTGGGCGGCCTGTTCTATGGCGCTTTTGTCAATGTAGCGGACGACCTCGCGCGCGAAAACATCGCCTCCGGCTTTCGCTTCTGGAACAACACGGCGGGCTTCGATATCAGCCAGACGCTGATCGCCTATTCGCCGAGCACGTCGACCTTCGGCCGCGCGTTCTGGGTTGGGCTGCTCAACACGCTGCTGGTCGCCTCCCTTGGCATCGTGCTGGCGACGGCGCTCGGCTTTACCATTGGCATTGCGCGGCTGTCGCGCAATTGGCTGGTCGCGCGGCTTGCCGGCGGCTACGTCGAGCTCATTCGCAATATCCCGCTCTTGCTGCAGCTCTTGTTCTGGTACAACGCCGTGCTCAAGGCACTGCCGGAGCTGCGCCAAAGTCTGGCGCTGCCGGGTGGGACGATTCTCAACAACCGCGGCTTATTTCTGCCGGCGCCGCAATTCGAGCCCGGTTTTGGCGCAGTGCTGGCCACGCTTTCGATTGGCGTTGCCGCGGCCTGTGCGCTGCATCTGTGGTCGCGCCGCCGCCAGGATCGCACTGGCGTGCAGCCGCATAGTTTCTGGTGGGCGCTGGGGTTGATCGGCGGGCTGCCGCTCGCCGTGTTTGTACTGGCCGGCTTTCCGCTGTCGTTCAGCGTGCCGCAGATGGGTCGCTTCAACGTCGTCGGCGGCCTCGAAGTGCTGCCGGAATTCGCCGCGCTGCTATTGGCGCTTTCGATCTATACGGCGGCGTTCATCGCCGAAGTGGTGCGCGCCGGCATCCTCGCCGTGGCGCCCGGACAGACCGAAGCGGCACAGGCGCTTGGGCTGCCTGGCGGACTGACGCTGCGCCTGATCGTCATACCGCAGGCGATGCGGGTGATCGTGCCGCCACTGACCAGCCAATACCTCAACTTGATCAAAAACTCTTCGCTCGCCGTCGCCATCGGGTATCCCGACCTGGTGCAGGTGTTCGCCGGCTCCGTGCTCAACATCACCGGCCAGGCCGTTGAGGTGATCGCCATCACCATGGCGGTCTATCTCGCAATCAGCCTCGTCACGTCGCTGCTGATGAATTTGTATGGGCGCCGAACCGCGCTGGTGGAGCGCTGACGATCATGGCCGTATCCGAGATCCCGCTCGGATTTCTGCGCCAGGCGCCGGCCCAACAATTGCCGCCGCCCACGACACATACCGGGCTGCGCGGCTGGCTGCGCTCGAATCTGTTTTCATCTCCGGCAAATGCCATGCTCACCGTTATGTGCGCGGCCCTGATCGTGTGGCTGGTGCCGCCGCTCGTGCGCTTTCTGTTTCTCGATGCGGTCTGGACGGGCACCGACCGGACGTCCTGCCTCGCGTCGGCGGACAACCCCGAGCCCGGCGCTTGCTGGGCATTCGTCCGCGAATGGTTCTCCTATTTCGTCTACGGCTTCTATCCGATCGCGCAACGGTGGCGGGTCGATGTGTTCTTTGGCGCGCTCGCACTCGGCGTCGTTTGGCTGGCGTGGCTGCGAGCGCCACGGCGCGGCCTCGGCGCGATCTACTTCTTCGCGGGGCTGCCGGTGATCTCGTTCGTGCTGCTTTACGGTTTCCCGGCCATTGGGTTTGTCGCTGTGCCCACCAATCTCTGGGGTGGCGTGCTGGTGACCATTGTAGTGGCCGCCGTCGGCATGGTCGCTTCGTTGCCGATTGGCATCATGCTGGCGCTGGGGCGGCGTTCCGAGCTGCCCGCGGTGCGGTGGTTGTCGGTCGGATTCATCGAGTTCGTGCGCGGCGTGCCGCTGATCACGGTGCTGTTCATGGCAAGCGTGATGCTGCCGCTATTCGTGCCGCAGCGCTTCGAGCCGGACAAGCTCTTGCGCGCACTGATCGGGGTCGCGCTGTTTGCTTCGGCCTATATGGCCGAAGTGGTCCGCGGCGGCCTGATCGCGGTGCCACGCGGCCAATATGAGGCGGCGCGCGCGCTTGGTCTCGGCTATTGGCGGATGATGGTGCTGGTGGTCCTGCTGCAAGCGCTGCGCATCACGCTGCCTAATATCGTCAATACATTCATCGGCCTGTTCAAGGACACGACCCTGGTATTCATCGTCGGCATTTTCGATTTTCTGCGCACCATTGAGGCCGCGCGCGGCGACCCGAAATGGGCGGCGCCGACGACGGCTGCCACCGGCTACGTATTCGCCGCTTTGTTCTATTTCGCCTGCTGCTACGGCATGTCGCGTTACGCGCGCGGGGTCGAAGCGCGTCTGCGGCGCGCCGACCGGCGGTAAAGGACGTTGGGCATGACACAACAAGCCGCCAACGCGGATCGAACGCGGCCCAACGGCGGGCCCGCAGTCGAAATCATCGACGTGCACAAATGGTACGGCGAATTCCACGTGCTGCGCGATATCAACCTGGAAGTGACACGCGGTGAACGCATCGTCATCTGCGGCCCGTCCGGCGGCGGCAAGTCGACGCTGTTGCGCTGCATCAACCGCCTTGAGGAATGGCAGCGCGGCCGCGTCGTCGTCGACGGTGTCGAACTGACGGATGATCCGAAACAGATCGTTGCGGTGCGCCGCGATGTCGGCATGGTGTTTCAGCAATTCAATCTGTTTCCGCATCTGACCGTGCTGCAGAATTGCACGCTGGCGCCGATCTGGGTTCGTCACATGCCGCGGCGCGACGCCGAAGAGCTGGCGATGACGTTTCTCAAACGCGTCAAGATTCCCGAGCAGGCCGACAAGTATCCGGCGCGTCTGTCCGGCGGCCAGCAGCAGCGCGTGGCGATTGCGCGCGCGCTATGCATGAATCCGAAAATCATGCTGTTTGACGAGCCGACGTCGGCGCTCGATCCGGAGATGGTCAAGGAAGTGCTCGACACCATGGTGGGGCTTGCTTCCGACGGCATCACCATGCTGGTGGTCACCCACGAAATGGGCTTCGCGCGCCAGGTCGCCGACCGCGTCGTCTTCATGGCTGAAGGCCAGATCGTCGAGATCGATACCCCGAAGAATTTTTTTGATGCTCCACAGCACGAGCGGACGCGGCTTTTCCTGCAACAGATTTTGCACTGACGTGTGCTTTTCAGAAAACCGTTGGTGCCGTCACCGCCAGTGAAAATGGCGACATTGTGCCGGCACGATGAAGGTCCGTTCAGCATTACAAAGCTGTAACCCGCTTTCTGTTTCAGGTGTCTAAAGTTTAACTTGAGCTATGGCGGGCGCATGATTTTATTTGCATCACCTTGACATCCGTGGAGGATCAAATGCTCAAGCCCGTTATCGCCGCGACGGCAATTCTCGCCATCGCCGGCTCTTCGCTCGTATACGCACAACAGCGTTTCGGTGACCGCGACGGCGTCGGTCAACGGGGCGCGCGTTTCGAGCATCGCCATCCGGTGAACCCGGCCGATTTGGCCGCATTCACCGACGCGCGGATCGCCGCGCTCAAAGCCGGCCTCGAGTTGACGCCTGATCAACAGAAGAACTGGCCGGCATTCGAGCAGGCGCTGCGCGACATGGCGCAATTGCGCATGCAGCGTATCGAGGCGCGGCAGGCGCGCATGCAGCAAGACGGGGCGCAGCAGGGCGCCGCGCCACAACAGGGTGGGACGGCTCAACCGGCACAGGCCCAGAGCGGTCCGTTCGATCGCCTTTCACGCCGCGCTGACGCCATGGCCAAGACCAGCGCCGCGCTCAAGAAAGTCGCCGACACCGGTGCGCCGCTGTACCAGAGTCTGACGGACGCACAGAAAGAGCGTTTTAAGACGCTGGCGCGCGTGCTGCGGCCGCACGCCCGCCGGTTCGCTTTCAATGAGCAACGGGACGGCGGCTGGCGCCAGCACGGTATGCGTCCGGGCATGGGCGAAGGCATGGGCCACGGCGGATTCGACCATCATCGCGGCCACCCGGATGGTGACGGCAACGGCGGAGGTTCGCAGCTCTAATCGGCCAGATACGAGACCCTTTCCCCCAGGCACCCGCTGAATTTTTCGCCTCCCCGCAGTTGGTGCCAAAGCGGAAGCCGCAGGATTTCCCCTGCGGCTTCCGTGATTCGCGGCGCCGTTATGTCGACAAAACCAGGCCGGCGACGGGCGGCAGGTCGGTGTTGCTCGGGAACACATCGTTGGCGAGCTTCCTTTCGTCGGCGCGCAAGTGATCTTTCAACAGGCCCTTGAGTACGGCGCGCACATCGGTGGTCGGCCTGAGGTCTCGGTCTTCCAGGAGTTGTGCAGGTTTAAGCCCGGGCCAGTCGGCAATGACGCGGCCGCCCTTGAGGGCGCCGCCCGCGAGCAACGCAACGGTGGCGGTGCCGTGATCCGTGCCGAGCGAGCCGTTGATGCGGGCGGTGCGGCCGAACTCGGTGATGAGCACGATAACGGTTTCGCGCCACGCCGGGCCCATGTTCTCTTTGGCCGCGGCGAGTCCGCCGTCGAGCGCGCCGAGCAGTTGGGCCAACTGACCACGCGCGATGCCTTCATTGAAATGCGTGTCCCAGCCGTCGAGCGCGAGCGCGCCGACGCGCGGGCCGTCGGGCTGCGCCAGAAATTTTGCCGCAGCGCCGATCACCTCGGCAAAATAGGCGCGCAATTTCGTAACATTTGGCCCGGTGATTTCGCTGGTCGGCTTCTGTTGGACATCGTGCTCCTGGACGAGGGCGGCAAGCTTCTTGCTGCCCTCCAGGGTGCGTGCGAAATCCGGATCGGTATCGCGATAAAGCGCGATCAGGCGCATGACCGTGTCATCGGTTGCCGGCACGATCCGCCGTGGCGACCATGACAGTACCGGCGCCGGTCCGCGCACCACCAGGGGCGTCACAGGCCCGACCGCGAATGCCCGGCCGCCGTTCGAACTCACCCGATCCTCGGGTGGAAGCCCCGAAAGCACGCGGTTGAGCCATCCGGTTCTGACCGCGCCCGGCTTTTCGACGCCGCTCTCGAGAATGTCCTGGCCGTCGAAATGCGAACGCTCGCGATAAGACGTAGCGGCGGCGTGGACGACGATCGCCTCCTTGGCGGCGAACATGGCGTGCAGATTCGGCATCGCCGGATTGAGCGCGAAAAAGCCGTCGAGCTTGAGCGCGGGCGTCTTGCTGCCGAGAGTAAGGGCGTTGTCGCCGCGCAGCGCCGGCCAATCGGGATCGCCAACCGGGGCGACCGTGGCGAGGCCGTCGAGCGCACCGCGCAACACGATTGTCAGAAAGCGCGGATCACGTCCTTCGGCGCGCGCGAGTTTCGGCAGACACGCCCAGGCAAACAGCGCGCCCGAGCCGAGCAACATGTTGCGGCGTGATGCTTGGAGCGACGTCATGATCTACCTCCGCAGGAATTCCGGTGACATCAGCAGGAGAGCGAGCGCCTGAGCGCGGCTGCCGGCGCGTCCCACCGCCTCGCGCGTCTGCGGCGAGGCCAGCGGGCCAAGGCCTTCGTCGACGAGCGCCTTGGGATCGAGCCTGTCGGCAACACGGGCGGCAAAATTGCTGGCGATGTCGGCGCGTTCCGCCAGGCCATCGATCCACGCCGCTTCGTAGTCGGAGAAGCCGTTCGGCGCGGGTGGACGCCACAGCGGCTCGCCGAGCAAGGTCTGGCCGGTCATGAAGCTGGCGACGCGGCCGTGCGATCCCGTGAGCCGCAACGCGGCGATATGCCATTCGCAGGGCCGCTTGAGCTTCTTCCGCGCCGGCGTCCAGGACTCTTCGGCCAGGATCAGCGTGCGGGCCAGTTGCTTGAGGTCGCCGTCAGTGTCGCTGAAGGTCGTCCTGAGCCGATTGACCAGTTCCGGCGGCGGCTCGTCACCAACGAAGTGTCGTGCGAATTTCTCGGCAACGTGCCGCGCCGTTGCCGGATGACGGGCGAGATCGGCGAGCACCGCGCGGCCTTGCGCGAAGCCAGTATCAGGATAGCGCTTGCCGAGCACGGTCTGTTCGCCTGGCTCGTGCGCGCGCTCGAAAAAAACGAACTCGCCGCCGTGTTCCGGTATGCAGGTGCCAATAAAGGTCCAGCCCGTAAGCGTGTTGGCAAAGCGCGTGACGTCGGCCTGGGTGTAGCCGGTCCGCACGCCGAGCGTATGCAGTTCAAGAATTTCACGGGCAAAATTTTCGTTAATGCCTCTGTTACGATTGATGCCGGCGACCGAGTTCGGCCCGATCGATTCGGCATTGTCGAGGTAGTACAGCATGGCCGGATGACTTTCGACCGCGACCAGCAGGTCCGCGAAGCGACCGAGAACATGGGGACGGATCGCTTCACGCTCGTAGGCGCCTGACATCGACGTGCTTTTGTCGGTCGAAACGCAGAAGTGATTCGACCAGAACCAAACGAGGCGCTCGACGAAGCCGATCTTGGCGCCAACGCCGGCTGCGATGCGGACCTTGGCCTCGTCTTGCACGAGCTGGACGCCGACATTCGCCGGACGATCCTCTTGATCCTGCATGGTGTCTTGCTCGGCTGACTGCGCCTCGGCACTCGGTGTCGCGGTTTTGCCGACGGCCGTCCCACCGGATGCCAGCTTCGCCGCAGCCACTTTTGCCGCAGCTTCCTTGGCGCGCTGCGCCAGTTTCCGTTGCGCTTGTAACTTGGCGCGATACTCGAAAAACGCACGCGAAGCCGCTGCGCTGTTTGGCAGATTTGGCGCGGCAGCTAGACCAGTCCCGGGCTGCTCCAGCTCGGCCAACAAGGCGCCGCGCGGGTCGTCGGCAATGGCGGCAATCGAACCGCTGACTGGCCCCAGGCCAAAGCGATGCAGGGCCAATGCGGCGTCAAATTGGGCATTTGTCGTCATGGTGTCATCTCGGAACGGCGATTGGCTTTACGCTACCGGCGGCTTGCGCAGCGCCGGCGACGGCCTTTGCATGCAGCGATCCTGGCACGATCGGGGTCAATCGGGCGTCATCCCGCCGTCAAAGGAAAGCATCTGATGCGTGAGGCACTTATCTGGTTCCGCGACGCCCGCGCCGCGGCTCCGGCAGGTGTTCCTGGTAGCGACAGATGAGGAATGCTAAAATGAACAATTATTGTTTCGGTGGTCGCAACCGATGTCCAGATTGAACACGGTGTCTTTGCGTCTGCTCGGCCCATTCGCGATCGAAGCGAGTGTGGGCCGCACGATCACGCTCTCGGTGCGCGCCAAGAAAGCACGGGGGCTGCTGGCGTATCTGGCGATGCAGCCGGATTTTCGGGCCCGCCGCGAAGAACTTGCGACGCTGTTTTGGGGCGACACGGTCGATGTGCTGGCGCGCCACAGTCTGCGCCAGTGCCTCAATTCGTTACGCCAAGATCTGTCCGTTGCATCTGAAATTCTTGTTGTCGATCGCGAGACAGTCGGGTTGAACGCCCAGCTGCTCTCGGTCGATGCGCGCAAACTCCTGTCGCTTGCCAAATGCGCGGGGGCGGCCGAATCCGCCGAAGCCGCGGAGCTCTGGCGCGGACCGTTCTTGGCGGACCTTGCTCTCGACCTTGAAGACTTTGACCTTTGGCGCGAGCGAGAGGCGGACAGGCTTGCCGCCGGGGCGGCGAATGTGATCGAAAATCTCTGCCGGAACGCCGATGCCCGAGGCGACGGCGAGGGCGCCTTGGCGGCCGCCGAGCGGCTGATCGCGATCGAGCCCACGCGGGAAGATCGGCAGCGCACGGCTCTAAGTGTCTGTCCGAGAACAAGTTGAATCCAATAAATCATTTGTGATTCAAGAGTGGTGGCCTGATTCGAGGATGGTCACCGATGTGGACGGCGAAAAACCGCAGGCGTTACGACCGTAGCGCGCTACGATATCCGAGCGATCTGACCGACGACGAATGGGCGCATGTCGAGCCGTTTATTCCACCGGCCAAGCGTGGTGGTAACAAGCGGCACGTCGACGTGCGCGAAGTGATGAACGGGATCATGTATGTGTTGAGCACGGGGTGCCAGTGGCGGGCGATCCCGAAAGATCTGCCGCCACGCAGCACTCTTTTCGACTATCTTGATTTGTGGAGCTACGACGGCACGCTCGATCGGATCCATCACGCCCTATATGTGGAGTGCCGCGAGCAAGGCGAACGAGAGGCCAGTCCCACCGCCGCCATCATCGATAGCCAAAGCGTGAAGAGCGCTGAAAAAGGGGGGCCTGCATCGATCCGCCTGGCTATGATGCGGGCAAAAAGATCAAGGGCAAGAAGCGCCATATTCTCGTAGATACGCTGGGTTTGTTGCTCCACGCGATCGTTCATCCCGCCAATATCCAGGATCGCGACGGTGGCGTCCTGCTCCTTGCAACCCTTTTCGGGATGTATCCCTTCTTGAAAAAGTTGTTTGCCGACGGTGGCTATCAGGGGCCGGAATTCCAAAAGGCCTTGGCGAAAATTCTGCCTCACCTCGAAACTGAAATCGTCAAGCGCTCTGATCACGCCAAAGGTTTTGTCATTCTCCCACGCCGTTGGGTCGTCGAACGTACCATTGCGTGGCTCAACCGTTGCCGACGGCTCGCGAAGGACTGGGAGAACCTCAATCGCAAGGCGCTGTCGTTCTTGCGCCTCGCATCAATCCGCCTCATGCTGCGAAAACTTTGTAATCCGGCCTGATGTTCCCGGACAAACTCTAAGACTTATTGCGCGATACAAGGACCGCGGCGCCGCACTCAGCCACGCCAAACTGCTCACCGATTTGCTGCGCGACGAACTCGGCGTCGCGCCCGAGGCGGCCACCCGCGCGTTGATTGATGCCATCAAGCGCGGTGAGTTCGGACGAGTAGATGCGCCGTCCCCGGAGCCGCAGCGGCCTGATGCGGCCGCTGCGGAAGGGCCCGGCGTGGCGGATGGGGACACAATCTCGCAGCCTCAACTCACGCCACTCGGAGCCGCCGGGGCGACTGTTCATGGCACTGCGTCGAAGCCAGTGCAGCTTGCTCAAGCGCACAGACCGTTTTGGCGCCGCATGATGCCGGTAGGGACGTTGGCGGGCGCCCTTGTGGTTTGCGCCGCCGTGGTGGGGGTCGTGGCTTGGCAGACTTGGCCAAACCTATCGCGGTTCGTGGACGGGCCGCAGCATAACCGTCGCGTCGTAGTGCTGCCGTTCACGTCCGACAGTGCCACGTCATCGGACGATCCAGCCTTCGCCCAACTCCTGACACACGACGTCATTGGCTATCTCAGCCGATACGGCAATCTGCGGGTGCTCTCCAGGCCTACATCCGACGCCTATGGCGAGCATGCGCTCGACACCAACGTGCTGGCCGGACTAGGCGTGCAGTATGCGCTCGTCGGTCACGTCCAGGGCGACGATAAGAAGCTTAAGTTGGACGTTCAACTGGTCGACACGGCCACGCGAACCAATGTCTGGTCCGACAATTTGGAGCGTGAGCGCAGCGACCCGACGGGGGTAGCCGACGAGGCGGCCCGCGGCATCGCGCGAATGCTTTCTTACGAGATCGATCGTCTGGTGGCGCTGCGGCTGTTCGGCAGGCCCAACGGGCAACTCACGCTCGGAGAGCTAGTTGCGCGGGGCTATCTGGCGATGGACCGCGGCGCGACTAAGGAAGATCTGACCGCTGCGATGAATGCGTTTACGGAAGCGCTGCGGCGCAATCCGCGCTATTTGCCTGCCGTGCTGGCCGTTGCGCGGGTTCAGGTCGTCGCCGGATCGAACTTCGTCGATCTTGAGCCGCGCCCCGATCTCAACGCGACCGAGCGCGTGCTCAACGAAACGCTGCGACGGTTTCCGAATTCGATTGTGGCGTTTTACAGTCTGGCACTATTGCACAAACATCGCCATCAGTATGAGGCGAGCATGCTGGCGCTGCAGCGCTGCTTGGAGATCAATCCAAGCTTTCTGCCGGCCCAGGGACAGATGGGGCACGTTCTGACGCGGACCGGGCAGCCGCAAAAAGGCTTGGATCTTCTTCGGCAGACGATTCGCTCCGCCACCGCGAACGATCCGTCGACCGGCTACTGGGATTTGTTCGCCGCGGAAGCCGAACTCGATCTGGGCCACGACCAAGCGGCTTTAGATTGGGCGCTGCGCGCCAATACTTTCATGCCCCGATCGCCGCTGGTGCAGGCTTGGCTTGCGTCGATCTATACGGCGACGGGCGATAAATCGACCGCGGCGAAATACGCCGCGATCCTACGAAAAATGGCGCCGGATCGAACCCGGTCATTCCTGGCGAGCACGTCTGTCAAGTCAGGCGGCACCGCAGGCCCTGACCGGCCGCCTATTCTCGATGGACTGCGTCTGGCGCTCGGCGAATAGCGGCTCTGACGCAGATCGGCGATCTGCGAGGCTTCGAACAACCTACTGCGTGAGTGGGCCGGCTGCCTTTTTCCAGGCGGCGATGCCGCCTTCGATGTGGCACGCGCTGGTCAATCCCGCATCGTGTGCGGCCTGCACCGCCATGGCCGAGCGTTCGCCGAAGGCGCAGTAGAAAACAAGCCGCTTGCCGGTTGCGGCAGCGAGTTCGTGCAGCATGCCGCCTTTGCCGATGTTCTCTTGCAGGTCCGGATAGGGTGCGTGCAGCGACCCGGCAATCGCGCCGTGCTTTTCGCGTTCACTCTTTTCGCGCAGGTCGATGAGCACCACGTCGGCGCGGCCGGGGAACCCCAACGCCTCGCGTGCCGACACGGCCCAGCCGCGCCGCGCGATCTCCGCCTGGCGCAACCCGACCTGCATGTTGGCAGGCACCGCCACATCCATCATCTTCGGATTGGAGAGTTTCAGATTATTCATCAGGTCGACGTATTCGTCGACCGATTTCACCTTGAGGCGCGGGTTGAAGGATTTTTCCTCGCCGATGGTCGAGACGGTGTCGCCCTTGTAGTCGTGGGCGGGGAATACCAGCGTCTCGTGCGGCAGCTTAAGCAGCTTGTTGAAGATCGAATCGTATTGCGCGCGCGGGTCGCCGTTCTGAAAATCGGTGCGGCCGGTGCCGCGGATCAACAGCGTGTCGCCGGTAAATACCCGGTCGCCGAGCACGAAGGAATAGGAGTCGTCTGTGTGGCCCGGCGTATAAAGCACATCGAGGCAGAGGCCCTCGATCGCGATCCGCTCGCCCTCGGCAACACGCATGGAGACGACGTCGGCCTGAGTCTGCTCGCCCATGACCGTGACGCAATGGGTGCGGTCGCGCAAAGCGCCGAGGCCGGTGATGTGATCGGCATGCAAATGGGTGTCGACGGCTTTAACAAGCCGCACATCAAGTTCGCGCAGCAGCTGAAGGTAACGCTCGACCTTTTCCAGCACCGGATCGATGATCAGCGCCTCGCCGCCGCGCCTGCTGGCGAGCAGATATGTGTAGGTGCCGGACACCGAATCGTAGAGCTGGCGGAATATCATGCCTACCTCCGCCGCCATTATAGGCGATCCAGCCGTGCAATGTCCGAAACGCGGCTTCGATACGAGCAGCCGGCTGGTGCTGCCGTTGGTCTCGGGGCGGTCGCGACCGCGCGCCGCGCCGGGTGACGTAAGGAGTTCTGTGTCAGGCGAGGAAGGGGGTACTCCAACTGTGGCTGCCAAGCACACAACGGAGCACCCCCCATGTCACAGCGAGCTGCGACGATCACGAGTTTACCGATGGCGTTTGAGGTCGTGAAGGCAATGGTGGCGGACGGCCTGGAATGGGGCGAGAGTTATCGGCCGCTGGGTCGGCAAGCGCTGGCGCAGATCATCGAAGATCAGATGGCCGCGGCGGTCGATCGCCATCTCGACCAGATCGAGGCGGACGACGCTGCCGATCGCCGCAATGGCTACTACCGGCGGCACCTTCTGACCGAACTCGGCGACATCGAACTCGCCGTTCCCCGAACCCGCCGCTACAGCCCGACCGAGGTTGTTCGCGCCTATGCGCGGCGCACGAGCGAGATCGATCGGGTCATCCTCGCCGGCTTTGTGCTCGGCTTGTCGACCCGCAAGGTAGGCGAGACGCTGCTGCCTTTGCTCGGGCGCGCGGTGAGCCCCGCAACGGTGAGCCAGGTCGCCAAGACGCTCGATGCCGCGGTGGCTGCCTTCCATCGCCGGCCGCTGGCGGACCGCTACAAGGCGCTGATGCTCGACGGCGTCGTGCTCGCCCGCAAGACCGGCGCCGGCGCTCTGCGCCGGCCGGTGCTGGTGGCTTTGGGGCTGCGCCACGACGGCAAGAAGGAGATCATCGATTTCCGCCTGGCGGCAAGCGAAAGCGCCGCCGAATGGGAGAATTTTCTTGCCGATCTTTACCGCCGCGGGCTCACCGGCGAAGGCCTCGACATGATCTGCGTCGATGGCGGCACCGGCCTGCTCGCAGCCCTGCCCAACGTATTGCCCAACATTGCTGTCCAGCGCTGCTGGGCGCACAAGATCAGGAACGTTCTCAACAAGGCCCGCAAAGCCGATCAGCCCAGGATCAAACGGGCCCTGCACAAAATCATCCATGCCGCCAACGCTCCCGCAGCCCGTTCGGCCGCGCGGCGCTTTGCCAAGCGATTCCAACAGCAATATCCGGCGGCGGTCTCCTGCTTGCGCAATGACCTCGACGAATTGCTCACCTGCTTCCGCTACAAAACCGAAGCCGAGCGACGCGCCGTGCGCACCACCAACGCCATCGAGCGTCGCTTTCGCGAAGTCAGACGGAGGACACGGCCAATGGGAACCTTCCAGGACAAAACAAGCATGGACCGCATCCTGTTCGCCGTCTTTACCCACGAAAATTTGTCACAGGGCGTCAGCGCCCCCTTCCTGCTGACACAGAACAGTTGACGTTACCCCGCGCCGGCCTGCCTTGCTTGACCCTTGAAAAAAGGGCGAAAATGCTTGCTGTTAAGTCTACGCGGCCGCATGACCGCGGCCGGGGAGGGGACCATGACTTTTGCACGCGTACTTGCGGCGGCTGCGGCCGCGTGTCTGCTGACCGCCGGCGCCGCTTCGGCACAAAGCTATCCTGACCGGCCCATCACCATGATCGTGGCGTTTCCGCCCGGCGGCGCCGATGACGCGACCGCGCGGATGATCCAGGACCCGCTGCAGAAGGCCCTGGGTCAGCCGGTGGTGATCGAAAATGTCGGCGGGGCCGGTGGCATGATTGCAGCGGCCAGGGCCGCCCGCGCGAACCCCGACGGTTACACCATCCTGCAGCATCAGGACGCGCTGGCGGCGGGCATGGCGCTCTATCCACACCTCACATTCGACGCCGAGAAAGACTTCATCCCGATCGGCCTCATCAATACGGTGTCCAATACGCTCGCTGGGCGGCCGACGCTGTCGGCGAACAATTTCAAGGAGCTGCTCGCCTGGCTGAAGCAGCCGGGCCGCAGCGCCAAGATCGGCCATCCGGGTGTTGGCTCGTTCGGTCATTTGGCCGAAGTGCTGGCTTTTCAGGAAATGGGCGTGAAGGTCACACAGGTGCCCTATCGCGGCGCCGGTCCGGCATTGGTGGACCTGCTGGCGGGGCAGGTGGACCTCGGACCGATCTCGGCGGTGGCGGCGCAGCCCCTCATCAAATCCGGCAAGCTCAAGGGCTATGCCATCATGGCCAAACAGCGGTTCTCCGGCTTGCCAGAGCTGCCGACGTTTGCCGAACTGGGTTACAAGAAGCTCAACATCGATTTCTGGCACATGCTGCTGGCGCCGGCCGGCACGCCGCGTCCGATCGTCGACAAGCTCAACGCTGCGCTGCGTAAGGCGCTGGCCGATCCCAAGGTGAAGAAGCTGTTTGCCGACGGTGGCATGGACGAATATCCGGCCGACCAGGAGACACCGGAAGCCGCGGCCGCGCTGCTCAAGAGTGAAATTGCGCTGTGGGGCGAAGTGGTCCGCACCAACCACATCGCGGCTCAGTAATTACTTCGCCAACGCGTAAAGCGCCAAGCAACCAATCAGCCCTTGGCGTAGAAGACCGGCACGGGGACGCCTTCGGTGATGGCGTCCATACGGGTGTCCTCGGCTTTCTTCTTTTTCTCGCAGAGTTCGAGCACCCGCATGATGTCAGCGCGCGGGACGAAGCACACGCCGGTATCGTCGGCGATCACCAGGTCGCCGGGATTGACCCGCACATCGCCCATCTGAATCTCGCCGTTGATCTCGACGGTTTCGAGCCGCCATTTGCCGGTGACGGGCGTGATTTCGCTGGCCCAGACCGGATAGTCGATCGAGCGCGAATGGCGCACGTCGCGCACGCCGCCCATGACGATGGCGCCGCGCTCGCCCTGGCGCTTTCCGGTCATCGACGAGATGCCGCCCATGTTCGACATGCCGGAGACGCCGGAGATCACCAGCACGTCGCCGTCCTCGGCGAGGTTGTGCGCTTCGAACTCGGCCATGCGGTTGGCGTGCGTTGCGGCGTCGAGCGCATCGGAACGTTGCCTGATGTTACGCACCGTGAGCGCCGGTCCGACGATCAGTTTGCCCGGCAGTGTCGGTTTCAGCACGCTTGCCCCGATGGCGCCGTCGGGAATACCAAGCTCGTCCATCACGTCCGAAATCAAGCTGCTGCACTCGCCCAGCGCGAGGAAACGCTCGACGGCGCCGGCCGGCGGCTTCGGCGTTGACTGCATGCGAACGCGGTCGGCCGCGATCCGGCCGGTCAGTTTTTTCTCAGGCATGGGTGCTCCTCTGCGGCCTGCTCGCGCCGCTTGGGCAGCGGCTATTGTGTTTCCGTCCCTTGGGCGCACAATATCAAGGTGTCTCGCCCGGCGCGAGAAAATGGCAGGGGGAAATGTCCATGCCGGCGATCAAAGGCGTCGCGCATTTCAGCATTCCGGTGAGCGACGTCGATCGCAGCGTCGAATTCTATACCGACATCGTCGGCTGCAAATTTCTCGCTCAGCGTCCGGACAAGGGCATCACATTTCTCGATGCCGGCGGCGTGTGCGTGCTGCTGATCAAGCGCGACGCGCCGATCATCAAGGGTCCTCTCGACATGTCGGACGGCGTGCACCACGCCTTCATGCTTGGCGCCGACGAGTATCAGGCCGCAGTCGATGGCCTGCGTGCCAAGGGTATCGAGGTATTTTTCGAGGAGGACCGCCGCGGCGGCACCATCGACGGACCGCGGGCCTATTTCCGCGATCCAGACGGCACCGCCTTGGAGTTCATCAACCGTACCGCCTACGCGGTTCCGAAATAGCTCTCTGCAAGCGCGCAATGGGTGCGATCATGATGAAGCTTGGCATGTTTCTCGAAGGCACCGGCCATCACGTCGCCGCCTGGCGCGATCCCGATGTCGATCCGCACGGCCGGCAGTCGTTGCAACATTATCTGGACATCGCCCGGCTGGCCGAACGCGGCAAGTTCGATCTGTTGTTCATGGCCGACACCAACGCCACGTTCGGCGCCGACGACGTGGAGGCGTGGACGCGGACGACGGCGGCCTCGCGGCTTGAACCGATCACGCTGCTTGGCGCCATCGCCGCCGTTACCGAGCGCATCGGCCTCGTCGCCACCGCGACCACGACTTATTTCGAGCCGTTCCATGTCGCGCGTTTCTTTGCCTCGCTCGATCAGATCAGCGGCGGGCGCGCCGGGTGGAATCTGGTGACGTCGCTCGCCATCGCGGAGGCCTATAATTTCGGCCGGCAGACGCATCCCCATCATGGCGACCGCTACGCGCGGGCGCGCGAATTCGCCAAGGTCGTGCTCGGATTGTGGGACAGCTGGGAGGAGGGCGCCGTCATTGCCGACAAGGAGCGCGGCCTCTATCTCGATCGCGAAAAACTGCATTTCCTCAATCACACCGGCAAGCATTTTTCGGTGCGCGGGCCGCTGACCGTGCACCGCTCGCCGCAGGGCCATCCCGTGATCGTGCAGGCCGGCCAGTCCGACGATGGCCGCGATCTCGCCGCCGAAACCGCGGAGGTCACGTTTACAGTGCAGCAGGATCTGGAAGCCGGCCGCGTTTTCTATGCCGACATCAAGCACCGGGCCGCGGCCTACGGCCGTTCGCCCCACGCCATCAAGGTGCTCCCCGGCGTAATGACGGTGATCGCCCCGACGCGCGCCGAGGCCGCCGACAAATACGAGCGACTGCAGGCGCTGCTGTCGCCCGAACTGGCGATCAAGGATCTGTCGTCCTATTTCGGCTTCGATTTGTCGACCTATCCGCCGGACGGTCCTGTGCCCGATCCGAGCCCCGCCATCGAACAAAAGGGGCGCGTCAAGATGATGGTCGACTTGGCGCGACGTGAAAACCTGACGATTCGCCAGCTCTACAAGCGCGTCTACGGCCAGCGCGGCCACCGCGTCGTCATCGGCACGCCGTCCGAAGTCGCCGATGCGCTTGAAAGCTGGTTTCGCGGCGGCGCGGCCGACGGTTTCAATCTCATGCCGCTGACTTTTCCACGCGGGCTCGATGACATCGTCAATATGCTGATCCCGGAATTGCAGCGAAGGGGCCTGTTCCGGAAAGAGTACGAGGGCAAAACGCTGCGCGAAAATCTCGGTCTGCCCTATCCGGAAAACCGCTGGGCGCTCGATCGTGCGCAAAAGAATGCCGGATAAGCGGCGCCAATTGCGGAGACAGGTTCTTGAGAAGAGTCGGAGGCAGTGCTCGCCATAGAAGTTCTGATCGAGCCGAAGCGTGTGGCGCGGCTTGTCTGTCTTATGGCGCTTAAGCAGGTGCGCTTGTGCCGCTTCGCCGGAGAGCGGCCAACGGCCCATGCACTGCGACGACAAGCCATTCGACAAAGCGTTGACGCGCCGCCAAGCGAACCTGATGATTGTCTCTTACCGAGGGAGGGGTCAATGAAGACTGCATACATAGCCGTCGCATTGCTGAGCGTTGCGCTCGTCGGCTGTTCGGGTCCGCAGGGGCAGACAGGAGCGAAAGGGCAGCAAGGGGTCGCGGGGCCCGCCGGCCCGGCCGGACCAAAGGGGGATCAAGGCCCGCAAGGTGCAACGGGACCGGCCGGACCGAAGGGCGATACGGGTCCGCAAGGTGCGACGGGACCAGCCGGACCTAAGGGCGATCCGGGCCCGCAAGGTGCGATGGGACCAGCGGGACCGAAGGGCGATCAAGGTCCGCAAGGGGCGGTGGGCCCAGCCGGACCGAAGGGCGATCAAGGTCCGCAGGGTGCCATGGGACCCGCGGGGCCAGCTGGACCGGCAGCGTCAGCGCTCCGTGTCGTAACCGGCCAGAAGTCGGTGGCCTGCAACCAGAACGAAGTGCTGGTGTCCATCGTGTGTTCGTCAGGGACGCCCGATGGCTCCTATTGTCCGACTGCCACCACGACCACCGGGCTGTGCATGCTCAAATGAGCCCTGGCTCTCTCGCCACAGCGTCTTGGACGAACAGCCCATTCACTGCACGCCGCCCTTGTTCTCAACCGGGCCGGTATAGCCTTCGAAGCGCTTGCGCAACGCGGTGATCAGCTTGTCGTCGGTGACGAACTCACGGTAGCCGTTGGCGACCTTGTAGGACGCGAGCGGCTTGAGACCGGGAGGCGGCGGTACGTCGGTGCGCGGCGAGAAGACGCCGAGCCGGCTCTGTTGTTCCTTCGCCATGTACCAACTCAGGAACAGCTTGGCCGCGTAGGGATGCGGCGCGTCCTTGAAGAGGCCGGCAGTCAGCGTGAACAGTGGCGTCGGATCTTCTTGGGAGAAAACCGATTTGATCGGCTTTCCGGTGCGCGCGACAGCGTCTGCGGTTGAAGTGCCGTCAAAAGTCGCCGCATTGGCGCCGTCGCCGACGCTGCGGGCGACGCTGAGATGGCCCTGCACGAAGTTCGGCTTGTTGGCCATGTATTTGTCCATGTAGCTCCAGCCGTATTTCTGCACGATGGTGTAGAACAAATAGAGCGTAGCGTCGTCGTCTGCCGGGTAGCAGGTGATGAGCTTGCCGGCAAAGATGGGTTTGAGGAAATCGAGCGCGGATTTCGGCACATCCGCCGGCGCCACAAGTTTGGTATTATAGGCGTAGGTGATGGCGCTGACCTTCACGGTCGTATAGGCGCCGTCGGGATCGCGAAACTCCGGCGCGATCTCACTGTACCCTTCGGGCTTGAAATCAAGCAGCACGCCTTGGCGTTTCCAGGCGACGAAATCCTGCACCGTCTGGAAGAACGCCATATCGACAGCGAGTTTCTTGGCGCGCAGCTGATCGTTGATCTTGGCGTTCAGCACATTACTGAAGCCGCCGGTAATCGATACCGCGATCCCGGGAAACTGCTTCTTGAAGTCGCTGATGAAGCGCTCGTAAGGCGCGATCGGACCGCCCGAATAGAAATCGAGCGCGCCTTCCGCTTTTGCCTTGGCGTAAAGCTCCTGCCTCGATTGGGCCGAAGCAGGCGTCGCCAGGCCGACCGTAGCGAGGCAAAATACTGACGCGATTTCGAGTAGCGGCCGGCGTTGCCAATTCATGACGTTGGACCTCCCTGATCCGGCTGCGGAGATACTCGGCCGCAGCCGCAGACCGCTTTGGTGGCGGCCTTATTGTCGTTTGGTTTAGCGCACGAACTTGTAGTGGAAGCGCTCGCCGTCCGCCTCGATCAGCCCGGTGGTCGGATGGGGGAAGTGGACCGGCAGCACGAAACGGCCAGTACCGGCGGTCTCGGTAAGGAATTTGCGGCGCGAGCGCGCAGCCTGCGCGGGATCCCAATCGAATACGGTCGACCAATCGGGCTCACGGCATTGCAACGCGTGGTGCATGAGATCACCGATGACGATGGCCTGTTGGCCGCGCGAGCGGATATTGACGCAGCAATGGCAGGGAGAGTGGCCCGGCGTCGGCGTCAGCCATAACGTATCGTCGAGCTGGAAATCATCGTCGACCAGCAGCGCCTGACCGGCGGCGACCACCGGCTCGCAATTATAGCCCCAGACATTGCCGCCGCCGCCGGGCCGGTTTTCGCCGCGCTTGTTGGATTCCTCCCAGGCGGCGTATTCGCCTTTGTGGAAGATGTATTTGGCATTCGAAAAAGTGGGCACCCAACGGCCGTTGCGCAGCATCGTGTTCCAGCCGGTGTGGTCGATATGCAGGTGTGTGCAGAACACGTAGTCGATGTCTTCGAAGCGCAAGCCTTCGGCCGCGAAGCGGTCGAGCCAGGGCTTTTTCGGAAAGTCCATCGGCGGCGGATAGCCTTTGTCCTCGCCGGTGCAAGTGTCGATCAGGATGGTGTGCTTGGGCGTGCGCACCACGTAGGTCTGATAGGTGATAACCAGGAGCCCCGAGACCGGATCGAACACCTCGGGATCAAGCTCGGCAAGATGGCGTTTGCCGAGTTCGGGATCGTAGGGCGAGAACATGTCCTGCGGCCGCCGCCACGGTCCGTCGCGTTCAATAATGCTGGTGATGGTGACGTCGCCGATCGCGAGTTTCTTCATGGTCTTTCCGTTTGCTGGAAGTTGCCGCGCGCTGCGCTGAGCTTCGCTACTGGCCGACCGGAAGCTGATAATGGATGCCGCCGCGAAGGATGTTGCTTTTGCCCGGCTCGTTCTGCGCCGCGTCGAACAGCGACAGCTGCGTGCCGGTCGGGACGGCGTAGAGATATTCGATCTTGGCCGAGACATTGCGGTCGAGCGCCATTTCCATGCCGCCGCCGATCGCCCAATTGATGTTGCCGGCAGAGAGATCAACGAAGTTGGGCGTGGTGCCGTAAGTATCGGCATTGAGATTATCGGCCGTGCCGATCGTCGCGAAGCCGCCGGTGCCGTAGACGAAGACGCGGTCGAAGGTCTTGCCGGCGCGAGCGCGCAGCGTCGCCATCCACGGCACTTTCATCCGGTCGTTCAGGCTGCATCCTACGCCGCAGGCCGTGACCGGATTGGACGATTGACCGGTCCACTCCATGTCGCCCTCAAAGCCGAACACCGTGCTGCCGTTTTGCCAATTAGCGCCGACCACGCCGCTATCGATCCCGCCCTGACTTGACGGTGCAGCGCTGGTCGTTCCCGACAAGCCGGTGATGGCATTGGTGCCGCCTGACGGCCCGGTTCCCAACGCCAGATTGGGGCTGCCGCGGAGATAAAAACCGGCCCAGCTGTACGGCAGATTGGACGTTGGAGGCGCCGCCGCATTGGCTGGCGGGGAGGCTGGTCGTTGCAGTGAATCAGCCGCCCACGCGGCGCTTGTCGCCGCTAAAAGCGCGCAAGTTGCGATAACCGTCCGCAACTTCCGTCCCCTCAAGGTCCCGCCACCCTGACTACGCGTATAGGCTCAAACTGCACGTCATCCTACAACAAAATATGAAGTTTGCACATTCAGGCTCGCCGGGGGGCCTCAACCAGGGGTGAGTCCCACCGCCGGCAGGAGAGCTTTGCCTGGGAGACCGTCAGTCGTGCTCGACCGGTACGTCCGGCCGCGAGCCCCACTCCGACCATGAGCCGTCGTAGAGACGCAGGTCCTTCTTGCCGATCGATTCGAGCGCGAGGGTCAGGATCGCCGCGGTGACGCCCGATCCGCAGGAGGTGATGATCGGCTTGTCGAGTTCGACACCCGCCGACGTGAACGCTGCTTCAATCTGCTCGCGGGATGCGAGCCGGCCGTTTTCCAGCACCTCCTGAAACGGCACGTTGAACGAGCCGGGCATGTGGCCGGAGCGCAGTCCCGGCCGCGGTTCGGGCGCCTTGCCGGCGAAGCGCTCGGCGGATCGTGCGTCGACGATTTGCGTGCTGCGGTCGGTCAGCGCCATGCGCACGTCCGCGAGCATTGCGACGGGGCCAATATCCATTTCGGCATGAAACTGTTTTGGCGGGCGCTTGGTTTCGCCGCTCTCGACCGGCCGGCCTTCGGCTTTCCATTTCGGCAGGCCGCCGTCGAGGATGAAAACGTTCTTGGCGCCGAACAGGCGAAACGTCCACCACACCCGAGCCGCGGAATAAAGACCCTGGCAGTCGTAAACCACGACGGTGTCGCCGTCACCGATGCCGAGCGCGCCAACCGCTTCACCGAATTGGATTGCACCCGGCAGCATGTGCGGCAGATCGGTCGAATGATCGCTCACCGCCTCGATGTCGAAAAACACCGCGCCGGGAATGTGTCCGCTGCGGTACTCCGCATGCCCGTCGCGCTTTTGCGTCGGCAGAAAATACGATGCGTCGACGGCAACGACATCGCCATCGCGCAGATGTTCAGCCAGCCAGTCGGTCGACTTGAGCCAGCGATTGGCGGGGGAGGGTGGCGGATCGCTTTCAGTTCTCAACATGAGTTGTGCCTAATGATCGAGATGCGAATTCGGGACCGGGTGTCAACGCGCGTGACGTGTGGGAGTTCAACATGGCGGAGTTCATTCAAAAGGCACCTTGATGGTCGATTTGCGGACGAGCCATTCCGGCACCGGCAGATTTTTCTCGCGCAGAAACGTAGGGTTGAACAGCTTCGACTGATAGCGGGTGCCATAATCGGCAAGGACCGTCACCACGGTGTGGCCCGGGCCGAGCTCTTTAGCAAGCCGCACGGCCCCGGCGATGTTGATTCCGGATGAGCCGCCGAGGCAAAGGCCTTCGTGCTCTAAAAGATCAAAAATGATCGGCACCGCTTCGGCGTCGGGAATCTGATAGGCGGTATCGATCGGCGCGCCTTCAAGGTTTTTGGTAATGCGGCCCTGGCCGATGCCTTCGGTGATCGAGGAGCCTTCGGACTTCAGCGTGCCGGTCGTGTAGTAGCTGTAGAGTGCGGCGCCCATCGGATCGGCGAGTGCGATGCGCACGGCGCTGTTATGCGCTTTCAGCGCCATGGCGACGCCGGCAAGCGTTCCGCCGGTACCGACCGCGCAGGAAAATCCGTCGACTTTGCCGTCGGTCTGTCGCCAGATTTCCTGGCCCGTTGTCTCGACGTGGCCTTGCCGGTTGGCAACATTATCAAACTGATTGGCCCAGATCGCGCCGTTCTGCTCCGTTTTTGCCAGTTGCGCGGCAAGCCGGCCGGAGACCTTTACGTAATTGTTGGGATTGGAATACGGCACGGCCGGCACCTCGATCAATTCGGCGCCGCATAGCCGCAGCGTGTCCTTTTTCTCCTGACTCTGCGTTTGCGGAATGACGATGACGCTGCGAAAACCCATGGCATTGCCGACCAGGGCAAGCCCGATTCCGGTGTTGCCGGCGGTGCCTTCGACGATGACCCCGCCGGGCCGCAGCTGCCCCTTTTTGACCGCGTCCTGGATGATGAAGAGAGCGGCGCGATCCTTGACAGATTGGCCCGGATTCATGAATTCGGCCTTGCCGAGGATATTGCACCCAGTCGCCGCCGAGACGCGGTTAAGCCGGATTAACGGAGTGTTGCCGATAGCTTCGATGATTCCGTTGCGAATCTGCATGATCGCGAATTCCACAGTAAGTCGAACCTAGATGACGTAATCCCTGGAAACAAGGCAAGGTCAAATGCGCTCGATCGCCGCAAGATTGCCTAAACCATAGAGCCGCAAGACGGCCCGTCGATTAGCAGCATTCACCTATTGTTTGGGGCCGCCGAGTTAAGCGGATACGGACGGGTTTGCCGCAAATTGCGAACCCTCTCTCCGCCCGCGGTCGAACGAGATGAATCTCGACGTCAATACACTTTTCCTCGTCACGATTTACGTGGAAGTGATCCTCGGATTGCTGCTGTTGTTCGTTTGGGTGCAGAACACCGCCATCACGGCAGTGGCGTGGTGGGGTTTTGCACACTTGCTGCGGGCAGCATCCGTTGTGCTGTTCGGCCTGTACGGTTCGGCGCCCGACGTCGTCACGATCGACCTCGCCAACGCGCTGCTGTTCACGGCGTTTGCGCTCACCTGGACGGGGGCGCGCGTGTTCGATCATTTGCGGCCGCAGCCGGTCCTGATGTTCGCCGGCGCCGCGCTGTGGTTGGTTGCCTGCCGCCTCCCGGCCATCGAATCATCCTTCAACGTACGAGTATTGCTGTCGTCCGGCATTATCACCGCCTACACCTGGGCAACGGCGTATGAATTCTGGCGCGGGCGCAGTGAGCCCCTGGTGTCGCGCTGGCCGGCGATCTTCATGCTGTTCGCTCACGGCGCGCTTTATCTGCTGCGCACGCCGTTCGGCGCCATGCTGCCATGGTCGCCGACAGGCAGCCAGGTGTTCGAGAGCGTGTGGCTCACCGTGCTCAGCTTCGAGGCGCTGCTGTTCACGATCTCGATCGCCTTCATTCTGCTCGCCATGGCCAAGGAGCGTACCGAGCATCGCCACAAGACGGCCGCTCTGGTCGATCCGCTCACCGGCATCGCCAACCGCCGCGCCTTCCTGCAGGACGGCGAAGCGCGGCTGAAGCGGCAGTCGACCGATCCGCGTCCGATCGCCGTGATGCTGCTCGATCTCGACAATTTCAAATCGATCAACGATCGGTTCGGCCACGCCACCGGCGACCATGTGCTCGAGCTGTTCGCTGAGATAGGCGGCCGCTGCATGAGGCGCCACGATCTGTTCGGTCGTCTCGGCGGTGAGGAATTCGCCGCGATGCTGTTCGATACGGGACGGGAGCGCGCGGTTGCGGTTGCGGAAGAGATCCGCGCCCGTTTTGAGGAGGCGACGCGCGAGGTCGAGGGCCGACCCCTCGTGGCCACGGTGAGCATCGGTATCGTGATCAGCCACGACGCCGTGCTTGACCTCTCGGCGCTTCTGGCACAGGCCGACCACGCGCTGTATCGCGCCAAGGACAACGGCCGCAACCGCATCGAAGTCGCGTCGATCGAATTGGTGCTCGACCGAATCAAGCGTGTCACGGCCGATCGTCCGGCCGCGGCCGAGCGCACCGCTAGTACGGCGGCTAAATCCGCCGCCTGAATTCACTCTCGCCTCGCTACTTGACCTCTGCGGGCGTCGCCGTTCCCGGTCCTTCACCGACAATCAGCAGAACGGCGTCCTCCTGTTTGGCGCCGTCGAAATGTACATGCTGACCGAAATGTGTGACGAACGTTCCGGCGGGCATCGCGACAGTCGCACCCGGATCGAATTTGGTGCCGGTGCCGACCCACCAGGTGCCTTTGAGCACGGTGATGAAGCGATCATGCGGATGAAAATGCGGGTGGCTGAAATGATTGCCAGCGAGCCATTTGACCATCTGCACATAGAGTCCTGCTTTCGATGGACTCCCTGCCAATACCGCGTTCTGTGCGCCAGCCGGGCTAGGCGGCGACCATTTGATCTGATCTGGCAAAAGGTAGGTCACGGCGGCGGTGTCGAGGCCGGCCGCGCGAGCGGCGCCGCCAGACAGGGCGGCTGCTGCGAAAGACAAAAGGCCCAATTGGCGACGTGTCAGCAATGACATGGATACCTCCCTCGGCGTGACGCGCTGTTGCGTGCGCGCGCGTGAGACAGGGTATCTCGCCCCGGCTTTCGCGGCGAGATGGGATGACGCCCATTCCTGCTCCTTATCGCGCCGGAGCAATCATGTGTTAGCTTGCCGGGCGTAGATGCGGTCCGGTTTGACCGTCGAACAAGGAAGTCCAATGAAGCGCAGCATCGACCGCATTCTCACCACCCATGTCGGCAGTCTTATTCGTCCGCCGGCACTGCAGGAGTTTCTGCGCGCCAAGCAGGCCGGCAAGCCTTACGACCAGGCGGCGTACCAGAGGTGTCTTTCGGATACGGTCGCGGCGGTCGTTCGCCAACAGGCAGACGTGGGTATCGATGTGGTCAGCGACGGCGAGTTCGGCAAATCGATTTCATGGTCGCAATATGTGTTGGAACGGCTGAGCGGCTTCGAACGGCGGCCGATCACGCCGAGCGGCAAAAATCCGTTCACCCGGGGCGTCGATCGTGAGGCCTTCGCCGAGTTTTATGCCGAGCTCGATGCGCGCGAAGGTGTGGCGACGACGGTCGAGGCGGTCTGCATCGGACCGATCTCCTATACCGGACAGGCCGAGCTCAAGCGCGACATCGACAATTTCAAGTCCGCGCTCCAGGGTCTGCAGGTTGAGGAAGCATTTTTGCCGGTCGCCGCGCCCGCCAGCGTCATCCCCGATCGCAGGAACGAATTCTACAAGAGCGACGAGGAACTGATCCGCGCCATTGGTGCGGCGATGCGCACCGAGTACCGCATGATCATCGACGCCGGGTTCCTGCTGCAGCTCGATGATGCACGCGCCGCTGTTACCTATGACCGCATGGTGCCGCCGGCATCATTTGCCGAATACCGCAAATGGCTGGCGCTGCAGGTCGATGTCCTCAACGAGGCGATTGCCGGCCTGCCCGCCGAGCGCATCCGCTATCATGTCTGCTGGGGCAGTTGGCCGGGGCCTCATACCAGCGACGTACCGCTCAAGGACATCGTCGATCTCATCCTCGGCATGAGAGTCGGCGCTTTCGTTATCGAGGGCGCCAACCCGCGTCACGAGCACGAATGGCGGGTCTGGGAGAGCGCGAAGCTGCCCGAGGGCAGGGTGCTTATTCCCGGCGTCATCAGTCATGCCACCAACGTGGTCGAACACCCCGAACTTGTGGCGGAACGAATTGTACGGCTGGCGCGCCTGGTCGGGCGCGAGAATGTGATCGCCGGGACCGATTGCGGATTTGCCCAAGGCCCATTCCACCGCCGCGTCCATCCATCGATCATGTGGGCGAAGCTCGCGGCGCTGGTCGAAGGCGCCAAGATCGCCAGTGCGGAGCTGTGGAAATAACAGGATGGCGCCGCGCGCTATTCGGCAGCGACGGCGTGGACGGGTTCGGCGGCTTCCTCGATCAGTCCGCGCTTGGCGCCGAACAGCCAAGTCTGCAGCCGGTCGAGATAGAGGTAGACCACCGGTGTGGTGTAGAGCGTAAGGACCTGACTGAGCGCCAAGCCGCCGACCATCGCATAACCGAGCGGCTGGCGCATTTCGGAACCGGCGCCGCTGCCGAGCGCTAACGGGATGCCGGCCAGCATCGCGGCCGCGGTCGTCATCAGGATCGGCCGGAACCGCAGCAGGCAGGCTTGGCGGATTGCTTCTCTGGGCTCCATGCGCTGCCCGCGTTCGGCACCGATGGCAAAATCCACCAGCATGATGCCGTTCTTTTTGACGATCCCGATCAGCAGAATGATGCCGATGATGCCGATCACGGACAGGTCCATATGGCCGAGTCTGAGAGCGAGCAGCGCACCGATGCCAGCCGACGGCAGCGTCGAAAGGATGGTCAGCGGGTGAATGAAGCTTTCGTAGAGAATGCCGAGGATGATGTAGACGACGATCAGCGCTGCCCCGATCAACGCCGGCTCGCTCCGCAGCGATGCCTGAAAAGCTTGCGCGTTGCCCTGGAAGGTCGGGATGATCGCGTCGGGCATGCCGATATCGGCCGAGGCCTGACTGACGGCATCTACGGCCTGTCCAAGCGAGACCCCGGGCCGCAAATTGAAGGTGATCGTGACGGCGGGAAACTGCCCCTGATGGGAGATGAGGAGCGGTCCCACGCCGTTGCTGTCGACGGTGACGAGCGCGGACAGC
This sequence comes from uncultured Alphaproteobacteria bacterium, assembly GCA_963729965.1. Lineage (GTDB taxonomy): Bacteria > Pseudomonadota > Alphaproteobacteria > Rhizobiales > Xanthobacteraceae > BOG-931. The sequence continues at coordinate 1,009,937 of CAVSPX010000012.1, read as the reverse complement.
GGCACGGCTCCGCCGGTCAGCGGCGATTTCACGTAAAGGCGGTCCAACGTGGACAAGTCTTTTTGTAGCTCAGGCAAAATTTCGAGCACCACAAAATAGGTTTTGAGCTGCGTGAAATACTGTGTGATCTGCCGCTGGCCGAAGGCATCGTTGAGGGTATCGTCGATCGCCTGTGGCGAAATCCCGAAGCGTGCGGCTTGATCGCGATTGATGGTGATCTGGAGCTTCGGCGCGTTGGCTAACAAGTCGCTGGTGACGTCGGCAAGCTCCGGCAGCGTGCGCAGCTTATCGGTCAGTTTCTGCGACCACTCGTTCAGTTCGGCAATGTTCGTGTCCTGCAGGGTGTATTGAAACGAGCCGCGAGTGATCCGGGTGCCGACACTGATGTCCTGCGCCGGCTGCAGGAATAAATTGGCTCCCTCGACACTGGCGAGCTGCGGCCGCAGGCGGTCGATGATCTGCGAGGCGTTTAGCCTGCGCTCGTCGCGCGGCTTGAGCGCCAGGAAAAAGCGGCCGGTATTGGCCGTCTGTGCGCTGCCGGTCGAGCCGGTCTGAGAACCGAAGCTCTGGATGTCCGGATCGCGCAGGATGACGTCGCCGAGCTTGTGCATCAAGCGCATCATTTCCTTGGGCGAAGTCCGCTGCGCCGCCTCGGCGAAACCCGTGATAATGCCGGTGTCCTGGATCGGGAAAAATCCCTTCGGAATCTCGATCGCCATGTAGACGGTCAGCGCCATGGTGGCGAAGAACGCGCCGAGCGTGATGGCTTGGTGACGCAGGACGATGTCGAGCGTCCGCCGGTAGAACGACAGCATGGCGTTGAAGCCGCTTTCGATGATCCGGTAGACGCGGCCGTGTGTTTCGGCCTCGCGCTTCATGAAGCGCGAGCACATCATCGGCGCCAGGGTCAGCGACACAACGGCCGATACGCAGATCGATGCCGTCACCGTTAGGGCAAATTCCCGGAACAACCGACCGATGATGCCGCCCATGAGCAGCAACGGAATGAATACGGCAATGAGCGAACAGGAGATCGACAGCACCGTGAAGCCGATTTCGCGGGCGCCCTTGACGGCGGCGGTGAACGCCGGTTCGCCGTGCTCGATATGCCGATAGATGTTCTCCACGACGACAATGGCGTCATCGACCACGAAACCGACCGCGATGGTGAGCGCCATGAGCGACAAGTTGTCGAGCGAGAAGTGCATCAGATACATCGCCGCGAACGATCCGGCGAGCGCCAGCGGAACCGTCACGCTGGGGATGAGGGTCGCCCAGAAATTGCGCAGGAATAAAAGGATCACCATCACCACAAGGCAGATGGTGAGTACCAGTGTGAACTCGACGTCGGCGACCGAGGCGCGGATCGTGACCGTGCGGTCGAGGATGGTGTCCGTCTTCACCGCCGGCGGGATGCGCGCGGTGAGCCGCGGCAGTTCAGCCTTGATACGGTCGATGGTGCCGATGACGTTGGCGCCGGGCTGCTTGAATACGGCCAGGATGACGCCGTCTCGGTTATTCTGATAACCGGCGACTGTGCGGTCGACGGCTTCGGATACCGCCTGGCCGATGTCGCGAACGCGGATCGGCGCACCGTTGCGATAGGCGATCACGACGTCGTTGAATTTCGCGGCGTCGGTGATCTGGTCGTTGGCGGCGATCGAAAAGCTGATCTTGTCGCTGTTGATCACGCCCTTGGCGGCGTTGCTCGTCGAGCTCGCGAGCGTGCCGCGAATCTCTTCGAGGGTAATGCCGGTCGCGGCGAGCTTTGCGGGATCGACTTGAATGCGAATGGAAGGCGCCCGATCGCCGAATACCAGCACCTGCGCCACGCCGGGAACCTGAGAAATCTGCTGCGCCAGAAAGATGTTGGCGTATTCGTCCACCTGGATGAGCGGCACAGTGTCGGAATGCACCGAAAACAGGAGGATTGAGACGTCGGCGGGGTTGACCTTCTTATAGGCCGGCGGCGTGGAGAGCGACTGCGGCAGCGTCTTGCTGGCGACCGTGATCGCGGCCTGCACGTCCTGCGCGGCGGAATCGATATTCCGCTCAAGTTCAAACTGGATGACGATCGTCGAAGCCCCCAGCGTGCTTTGCGACGTCATTTGGGTAATTCCGGCGATCTGCCCGAATTGTTGCTCGAGCGGCGCGGCAACCGACGTTGCCATCGTTTCGGCGCTGGCTCCCGCCCACGTCGTGGTGACCTGGATAGTGGGGAAGTCGACCTGCGGCAGCGGCGCCACAGGTAGAAACGGGAACGACACAATGCCGACGAACGCGAACGCAGCCATCAGCAGGGTTGTTGCGACCGGCCGCCGGATGAATGGTTCCGACAGGTTCACGTGTCGTTGCCCCGCTTCGCCGCGGCGCGCGGCTCAACGACTGTGACTGATGCACCCTTTTGCAGCTTGTATTGGCCGTCGGTCACGACCCGCTCGCCAAGCTGAAGACCGGACACCACGATGGTGTGGTCCCCGGTCGTGGTGCTGGTCTTGATCGGGCGCGCTTCCACGGTGTTGTCCGCTTTGACCACCCATGCAAACAGTCCGTTCGGACCGCGCTGCACAGCAAGCGGCGGAATCACCGTTGCGTCTTTGCGGACGATGAGAAGAAGACGGGCATTCACGAATTCGCCGGGCCACAGCTTTTCGTCTGCATTAGGGAAGATCGCCTTGAGACGGTATGAGGCGGTGGTCTGATCGATCAGATTGTCGATCGTCGACAGGGTGCCTGTGCTCAGCAAACGGACATTGTCGCGATCGAAGGCGGCGATCTCGACGGTGCCGCGCGCCGCCGCACCGCGCACGTCGTCGAGCGTCTGCGCCGGCAGCGTAAACAGCACGGCCGCCGGCTGTGTCTGCGTCAGGACAGCGATCGCAGCCGTATCGCTGGCGTGCAGGATGTTGCCGGGATCGACCAAACGCACCCCCATGCGGCCCGCGGTCGGCGCCACGATATTGGTGTAATCGAGATTGGTCTGGGCGGTCTCGATCGCGGCCTGGTCGGCGGCGATCGACGCCTTGGTCTGGTCGACCTTGGATTGCTGCAGATCGAGATTTTGCTGGGTCTCGGCGTTTTTGCGGACGAGCGTCCGGAACCGCTCCAAGTCCTTCTGCGCCGCTACAAGCGTCGCCTCATCCATCGCCTGGCGCGCCTTCGCCTGATCGAGCGCCGCTTGGTAGAGACGGGGATCGATCTTGGCGAGCACCTCGCCCTTGTTGACGCGCTGGCCCTCTTTGAAAAAGACGTCCTGCAGTTTGCCGTCGACCTGGGTGTGAATTGCGACGGTGTAGAGCGCCTGCACGGTGCCCAAGCCGGTGAGGTAGATGGGCACGTCCTGGCGCGAAACGGCGCTGACGCTGACCGGCACAGCTTGGCGCGTTGGCTTGCGGGCCGCCTGCGCTGCGTCAGGACCTCCCGACCATAGCCTGTAACCCAGCGCGGCGGCCGCCACTATCGCGCAGCAAGTAACGCCTAACACCACGCGGCGGCGCCGGCCCGCGTCGGTGGCATTCGTGTCCAAGGGCACCCCTCAGCGGCGCTGTCTTTAGCCCCAGCCCGCTTCACCTGTGGCAATTCGCCCAACTCATCTCTATAGCTTCGAGAGAATCCGACTGAAAGCCAAAAGCTGCGATGTTGCATTGCGGTATGATAAATTTTGGTGCCATACTTATATTTATTGCATAACTCTGCCCTGCACCGAGGTTTCGTCCTCTCGGCAACCTTGGCCGGAGCCGCGGGTTCATTCATCGTTGCGGATTTGCTAGGCTCGAAACAGCCGCGGGCGGCAATTGCCAGGAGACGACGATGCTCGATGTCACCAAACGCCAGGGGATGGCTCCGTTCGACACGGCGCGGCTTGATCGACTGATGGATGAGGCCGGCATCGATGTGCTGGTCGTCACGTCAAAGCACAATGTGCAGTATTTGCTCGGCGGCCATCGGGCATTCTTCTTCGAATCCATGGATGCCATGGGCTTGAGCCGCTACCTGCCGGTTTTCGTCTATGCCAAGGGCGCGCCGGAGAAGGCCGGCTTTTTCGGCCACCGCATGGAGAATTTTCAGAACGAAGTGAAGCCGTTCTGGGTTTCAGAGACCGACCTGAAAAACTCCGGTTCGGTCGACGTGATGCAGAAGGCCGCAGACTACGTGCGCAAGCTTGCGCCGAAGCCGAAGCGCCTTGGAGCCGAGCTGGCCTTCATTCCCGCGGATTCGATTGCGGTGCTGCGCAAGGCCTTCCCCGACACCGAGATCAAGGACGCGCTGTTCGTGCTGGAGCGGCTCCGCGCGCGCAAGACTCCCGAGGAGCTGGAGAAGCTTCGCATCGCCTCCGACCTGGTGATTGATTCGATGCTGGCGGTGATCAACAGCCACGGTTCCGGCGCCACCAAAGCCGAACTGAGCGAAGCGTTGCGCCGCGAGGAGACGATGCGCGGTCTGACATTCGACTATTGCCTGATCGCGGCCGGGTCGAGCCTAAATCGCGCCCCCTCGGAGCAGCGCTGGGAGAAGGGCGATCCACTCTCACTCGATTCCGGCGGTAATTATCATGGCTATATCGGCGATCTCGCGCGCATGGCCGTGATCGGTGAGCCGGACAGCGAACTGATCGATCTTTTGGCCGAGGTGGAAGCGATCGAGCAGGCGTCAATGCAGCCGATCCGTGCCGGCGCGCTCGGCAAGGACATCTACGCCGCGGCTGACGCGGTGCTGCATAAATCGAAACTGCACAACCACATTCATTTCCTCGCTCACGGCATGGGGCTGGTCAGTCACGAGGCGCCACGGCTTACTAACTCAGGGCCGGTGCCGTACGACGCCTACGACGCCGACAGGCCGCTCGAGGCCGGCATGGTGGTCTCGGTCGAGACCACGCTGCAGCACCCACGCCGCGGCTTCATCAAGCTGGAAGACACCGTCGTTGTCACGCCGAGCGGGTTTGAGGTCTACGGCAATCGGGCACGCGGCTGGAACCGTGCCGGAGGCGCGGCGTCGTAATCGTCGGAGTAGCGCAGTTTAGTTACGGCGCCGGGATACCAACAAATTTACCAACAAAATTCCTCGCTGCTCATGAACGCCCATGGACAGTCGCGGAGGACCACTGGGCGAAAGCCTTGATGGCGCAACGATTTTTTTGACGGTTCTGGACGGTGGTGAACAGAAGCGAACAGGCGTTGGCTCCCCGGGCCGGATTCGAACCAGCGACCAACCGGTTAACAGCCGGTTGCTCTACCACTGAGCTACCGGGGAACAGGGCTCAAAGGCTTGCGCAGGCGCATATAACAAAGCCGTCGCCGTATTGAAAGCGCGAAGCGCCGCGAATTGCTGGCCTACCGAGCCGCAGCGCGCGGCGGCTTGCGCGGTCCGCCTTCGTTAGCTTCGGCGCGACACCCTTCGCTTCTGGCGCGAGCGAAGGCTGGAGGCCACGCCCGGAATTGAACCGGGGTACACGGTTTTGCAGACCGTTGCGTAACCACTCCGCCACGTGGCCGTTACCGGTGTTATTGACATGCCGGATAGGCCGGCGCCGGCAAGTCGCTGCTCTATAAAGGAATGAACGCTTGCGGGCAAACGGTTCGGCGGCAGCCGGATACGGTGCACAGCGGCTGCAGGCTCGCTTGCGTTTTGTGCGGGCCTGCCGCACAAGGCGGCGCACCGGATGAAGCATTTCGCCGCACAGGGGGATGCAAAGGATGTTCGACAGCGCGCTGGCACGCCGCATGATGGTGGACGGACAGGTTCGAACCGCCGATGTCCACAGTCCCGAGTTGATCGCCGCCATGCTGGAGGTGCCGCGGGAGCGTTACGTGCCGCAGGCGTTGGCGGGACAAGCCTATGCGGATGGCGAACTCGCCCTCGGCAACGGCCGCGCCATGCTGGCGCCGATGGTGTTCGCCAAGCTCCTTGAGGCGGCGCAGCTCTCAGGCGGCGAACATGTGCTCGATGTCGGCTGCGGTCTTGGCTATTCCTCCGCGGTTCTCGCCTACTTAGCCGCTTCCGTTGTCGCCTTGGAGGAGGATGCCGACTTGGCGCGTCAGGCGCAGGCGGCGCTGGCCGGAATGAGCGGCCCAAGCGTCGAGGTCGCGCAGGGTCCGCTCGCTGCCGGATGGCCGGCTGCGGCGCCATATGACTTTATCCTGCTCGAGGGTGCGACCGAGATCGTGCCGGACGCGCTGGGCCGCCAGCTGAAGCCGGGCGGACGGCTTGCCTGCATCTTCGGCCGCGCACCGGCCACCAAGGCGACGCTGTTCCGCCTTGCCGAAGGCCGCCTCGTGGGGCGGCCAATTTTCGATGCCGGCGCGATGCTGTTGCCGGGCTTCCGCGCCGCGCCAACCTTCGTCTTCTAGCGAATTTGCCGGTCCCAATACGCGTCGTGTCGCGCCGCGGTTATGCGGCGATTACCTGTGGCGCTTATGTGCCATTGCCGGGAATTCTGCACAGCATCCACCGCCGGGACTTTTTCCGCACTGTGACGGCGCTTAATGTGCCCAATCCGACGCCGTCGTCGTGATTGGGGGGCGGTATCGTCGAAGGGCCGAAATGGCCGCGGCAAAAGCCGAATGTGGGGTGCGGGGAAGCGTGGGTGTCGTGAGTCATGCGATGTAGCGGGCTGCCGGCGTTTTTCCTGGCCGTGTTGAGCCTCGCCGTGACTGGCGTTGCCGTTGCGATTCCTTGCAACGAAGCGGCGGCGGACACGCTCGAATGGGCGCTGGTCCAGGCCTACCAGAACAATCCGTCGCTCAATGCGCAGCGCGCAGCTTTGCGCGCCACCGATGAAAACGTGCCGCAGGCGCTGTCTGGCTATCGGCCTAGGATCAGCCTCACCGCCAACGGCGGCGAGAATTATACCGGCAACGTCAATAAAACCTACACCAACGGGGAAAGCGGCGCCCTGGTCAGCAGCCCTTGTGTCGGCACATTCCCTGCCGGCTGCCTCGCTGCCGTGACCAGCGTGTCAACGCCGTATACGTCGCGCGGCGTCGGGGCGAGCGCTACCGAGACTTTGTACAACGGCATGCAGACCGCCAACCGGGTGCGCCAGGCCGAAAGCCAGGTCATGGGCGCGCGCGAAACCTTGCGCGTCACCGAACAGCAGGTGCTGCTCGATGCCGCCACCGCCTACATGAATCTGTTGCGCGACGAAGCGATCCTCGAATTGAACCGGCGCAACGTCGAGGTGCTCACGGAGCAGCTCAAGCAGACACGCGACCGCTTCGCCGTGGGCGAGGTGACGCGCACCGACGTAGCGCAGGCGGAATCGCGGCTCGCCGCAGGCCGTTCGTCGCTGCTCGGCGCGCAGTCGAACTACCTGACGTCGGTGGGCAATTACCGCCGGGTGATCGGTGTTGCACCGGGCAAGCTCGCGCCCGGCGTTCCGGTCGATCGCTTTTCTCCGCCGACACTCGCCACTGCGATCACACAGGGACAAGCGCATAGCCCGTCGGTGCTGGCGGCAGCGTACGGTGTCGACATCGCCCAGCTGGCGGTGAAGATCAACGAGGGTTCGCTGTATCCGAACCTGACGCTGGCCGCCAACGTGTCCCAGAACTGGGAGCCGGCCTATAGCACCGCCCGGCAATTTCTCGCCTCCGTCGCCGGGCAGTTGACGATTCCGATCTATCAGGGCGGCGGGGAATATGCCGCCATTCGCCAATCCAAGGAGACGCTTGGGCAACAGCGCCTGAACCTCGACGTCAACCGCGATCAGGCGCGCGCGACCGTGGTCCAGAGCTGGGGTCAGTTGGCTGCCGCCAAAGCGCAGATCGAGGCGACCACCGCGCAGGTCAACGCCGCCGAGATCGCGCTCAACGGCGTGCGCGAAGAGGCCCGCGTCGGCCAGCGCACTACGCTTGATGTCCTCAATGCGCAGCAGGAACTGGTCAACGCGCGCGTGGCGCTGGTGACGGCCCAGCATGACCGCGTTGTTGCATCCTTCACCTTGCTGGCAGCGGTCGGTGCGCTGTCGACGCGAACCATGGGTCTCAATACGCCGGTCTACGATCCGGAAGTGCATTATCAGCAAGTGCGCGACGCCTGGATCAGTCTGCGCACGCCGGACGGCCGCTAGCAAGCGGATCATGCGACCGTGGCCGTCCACAACCGTTCTCTTGCATCCGCATTTTGCCGTGACATACTGAAAGACAAGCTAAAAGTGGTATCGCATAGTAGTCGCGACTGATTCGGCAGCCGGTGCGCAGACGTAACAAGGTCGAGCAAATGGGCCGAAGCAAGCGACCGGCCTGGGTGATCGCGCCGCCAGGCAGGAACTGGCGTAGACCGAAAGGCAGCGGGACCAGGCAGCGGGGATGCGGGAATGACCCAGCCGGCGAAAGCACAAGAGCCATCGATGGAGGAGATTCTTGCCTCCATCCGTCGCATCATCGCCGACGATGACGCTACAAAATCGCCGCAGCCAGCCGCGGCGCCCGAGCCACCGGTAGTGCAGGCGGTCCCGGCTCCGGCCCCGGCGATGCCGCCGCGCAATCCCATAGCGCGGCCGGCCATGGTCGAGACCAGTGCGTTCGATTCGGAGCCGCCGCCCGCGGCGCCGCCTCCCGAGCCCGCGCCCGTTCTGCCATTCAATGGGGCCGGTGAGGAGTTGGGTTCGGATATTCTTGAGCTGACCGAATCGATGGCGGCGGCTGTACCTCCGCCGAGCGAGCCGAGCCCGGAGGTAAGCGGGCCGCCCGCGCCGCAATTCCGCACCATCGACGGCAGTTCCGATATCGGTTTCGATGAGGCGGCGGAAAAGCAGTCGCCGCGAGCGATTCGCGATCCACAGCCGCAGCTGCTCTCGCGCGAGACCAATGCCGCGGTCGATTCCGCGTTCAATACGCTGGCGCAGACTGTGCTGGTGCAGAACGCCCGCACGCTCGAGGACCTGGTGCGCGAAATGCTTCGCCCGATGCTCAAAAGCTGGCTCGACGAAAATCTCCCCGGCATGGTCGAACGATTGGTGCGCGCCGAAATCGAGCGCGTGTCGCGCGGGCGGTAATCGGTTCCTTCTCGTTGCTTGGGACGTCAGGCCGCAGTGTGCGTCCGCACGCGCACAAGCGAGCGCCGTCACGCCGCCTTCAGCGCTGCAGCGAGCCGCAGCGCCTGATCTGACAGCACTGCGGGATCCTCTTTGACGCTCGCCGGCGGCTTCAGCGCCACACCGTTTTTGCGCGGGATGACGTGGATGTGCAGGTGGAAGACCACCTGGCCGCCCGCGGGTTCGTTGAATTGCTGAATGGTGAGGCCGTCCGCTGAGAACACAGTCACCGCGGCGCGGGCGATGTTCTGCGTCACCTTGATCAGATGGCTGAGATCGTCGGGCGCGATATCGAGAAAAGTGCGGGCAGGGGACTTGGGAATGACGAGAGTGTGGCCGGGCGCGCGCGGCATGATGTCGAGAAAGGCGAAGGCCTTGTCGTCTTCGTAGACTTTGTGCGCAGGCAATTCGCCGCGCAGGATTTTGGCAAAAACATTGTTCGGATCGTAGTTCGCCATGATTGTTCTCCCGGAGGCTGGCGCGCTTTGCTATTGCGGACCGATCACCAGATCCTTGCGATAGGGCGCCGTCGTCGCAAGCTCCGCGCCGACGGACGCCACATAGGCGCGCTCGCGCACCAGGTAGTCGGCAATCGCCCGCCGCAGTCCCGGGTCGGCGATGTAATGCGCCGAATAGGTCGTCGTCGGCATATAGCCTCGCGAGATTTTGTGCTCGCCCTGGGCGCCTGCCTCGACAAAAGGCAGTTTGTGCGCGATCGCGTAGTCGATGGCCTGGTAGTAGCACAGCTCGAAATGCAGGAATGGATGGTGCTCGATCGCCCCCCAATGCCGGCCGAACAAGGTGTGCGAGCCGATGAAATTGATGGCGCCGGCGATCCAGCGTCCGGCACGCTTGGCCATGACCAAAAGGATGCGGTCAGCCATTTTCTCGCCGACCAGCGAATAGAATTCGCGCGTCAGATAGGGGCGACCCCATTTGCGCGATCCGGTCTCCATGTAGAACATGAAGAACGCGTCCCAAATTTCCTCGGTGAGATCGCTTCCAGTCAGCCAGTGCACGCTGATGCCGTTCGCCAACGCGTCCTGCCGCTCGCGGCGCAGCGTCTTGCGCTTGCGCGACGATAGCGCGGCGAGAAAGTCGTCGAAACTGCCGTAGCCGGCATTCTGCCAGTGAAATTGCTGATCGTTGCGCTGCAGGAATCCCATTTCGCCGAGCGTCCGGAATTCCGGCTCGATGGCGAACGTGACGTGGACGCCGGACGCATCATCGTGCCGGCATAGCTCAACCAGGCCACGGGCAAGCGCCTGGCGTAAGGCGGCGACGTTCGGCCCGGGCCGCACCAGAAGCCGCCGGCCGGTGGCAGGGGTAAACGGCACGGCGACCTGGAGTTTTGGATAATAGCTGCCGCCGGCGCGCTCGTAGGCTTCGGCCCAGCCGCGGTCGAAGACGTATTCGCCGCGCGAATGGCTCTTGGCGTAGCAGGGGGCGGCGGCCAGCAATGTGCCATCGCTATCGGTCACCAGGAGATGCTCGACCAGCCAGCCGCTCCGTCCGCCGACTGATTTTGATTCCTCGATGGCGGATAGAAAGGCGTGTGAGATAAAAGGGTTATAGACGTGTTCTTGAAGCGGATCATCAGGTGGCGCTTCGGCCGCCACGCATAGCCCATGCGGGTTGGCGCAGGCGTCCCACGCTGCCGGATCGATGCCCGTGATGCTGTTCACAGCGGTGATGCGGAGTTCATCAGCCGCCTCCCGCTCTTTTGGCGGCATCTTCGGCATGGCTTTATTCGGCGCCTCGGTCATGGCCGAAAACCCTCGAAAATCATCTGATCGGCCCAGCGTGTAGCGATCTGCCGCTCCGCCTCGGTCCGCACTGCCCAGGTCAACAGCGGCAAGCCAAAAATATGCCGCGCGGCGAGCGGCGCCAAAGCCGGCACGTCGGCAACCCCATAGGCCACAAATCGTGGTTGGGCCGTCAAGGCGGTAACGAGATATCCCATGCCGTGGCGCATCCAGAGGGGCATCAGGTCCCAATATGGATGCGGCCGGTATTTGGCGGCAACAATCCCGCAGACCAGGCGCGGCGATTTTTGCCGCAGCCGGTGGAGCTGGCGCGGATCGAACGACATTGGCGCCACCGGTCCGGTATAGCGGTCGAGCATTGCCGCCACGCGGTCGGGCAGCCGATGATCGCCATCGAACCGGCTTTTCAATTCCACCAGCATGGTGACGCGGCCGCCAACCAGGTCGCACAGTTCGCCCAAGGTCATCATTCGCTCGGTGCTGCCGCGAAACGGGACGCGCTTTAATTCCGCGGCCGTATAAGCGTCGAGCCGGCCACTACCTTCGGTCAGGCGGCCGAGCACGTCGTCGTGGTGGACCATCGCCTCGCCATCTTTCGTGAGCTGGACGTCCACTTCGATGCCGTAGTTGGCGTCAATCGCCGCACGCGCGGCGCCCGCGGTATTCTCGATCACGCCGTGCGCGGCGTCATGCAGCCCGCGATGGGCGATAGGGCGGGCGATCAGCCAATCGAGCGACATCGGCCCGTTCAGGACACTTCGAATGTGCCCTCGACTTCGACCGCGGCGTCTGCCGGCAGTACGGCGACACCGATGGTGGTGCGCGCGTGCCGCCCTTTGTCGCCGAACGCCGCCACCATCAGATCCGAGGCGCCGTTCATGACTTTGGGTCCGTCGAGAAAGCTGGGCGCCGAATTGATGAAGCCGCCGAGCCGCACCACGCGCACGACCTTGTCGAGATCGCCGATCGCGGCCTTGACCTGCGCCAGCAGGTTGACCGCGCAGGCGCGCGCTGCCTTTTGGCCGTCGTCGATCGTGACGCCGCCGCCGAGTTTGCCGGTGGCCGCGAGCTTGCCGTCGCCGTCAAAGCAAAGCTGCCCGGATACGACAAGCATGTTGCCGGTGCGCACGAACGGGACGTAATTGGCAACCGGCGCCGGCGCGGATTTCAGCGCAACGCCGAGTTCGTGCAATTTGCCTTCGACCACACCGGCCATGTCCATCCTCCACCGGCCCGGCAGCGCCTGGACCGTTCGCGCTATTTGGCAAATCGCGGGCCGGCCGCGCAAGCGGCGGCCGCCCGGGCATGGTCCCTATCTTCGCCGCAATTTGAGCGGCCAAAGGCTCGTCGGCGTGCCATAAACAGTGGACCGGGCGGGTTTATTGGCGAGCCAAGCGATTAAGCGAGAGCGACTTGTGATATTCGATGGCATGACCCGGGCGGCCGGCGCTTTCTTCACCTTCGCTATGATTTTCGGTGTGAGTTGCGGCCCGGCATCGGCGCAGTCCGAGTCGGACAGGCCGCTTGTGCTGGTGCCGCATCGGGCGATTTACGATCTGTCGCTGCAGCAGACCCGGGGCAACTCGTCGATTGCCGCCGTGCGCGGGCGAATCCTTTACGATTTCAGCGGCAGCGCCTGCGATGGCTATTCGCTGACCTTCCGCCAAGTATCCGAGATCGATTCGAGCGAAGGCAAGCAGTCGATCAGCGATCTGCGTTCGACGACCTGGGAGGGCGCCGACGCCAGCCGATTCAAATTCACATCGCAGAATTTCGTCGACGGCAATCTGGTCAATGCGGTCGACGGCCACGCCGATCACGATGGCAAGATCACCGCCATCGATCTGCACCGGCCCGAGCACAGGACCGTCGATCTCGGTGGCAGCTTGGTTTTCCCGACCGAGCACATGGTGCGCGCGATCGAGGCGGCGCGGGCCGGCAAGACCATATTGTCCTTCCCGGTCTACGATGGCTCCGAGAACGGCGAGAAGGTTTTCAATACACTGACCGTGATCGGCAAGCAGATCGCGCCCGGCGCACGCGAGCATGACGACGCCGCGGCGCATGAACCGAAACTCGCCGATGTGCCACGGTGGCCGGTGACGATCAGCTATTTCGCCAAGGACAAGGCGGGCGACAGCGGGGAGCAGACACCCGACTATGCGCTCGGGTTTGAGCTTTACGACAACGGCATCTCGCGCGCGCTCACGCTCGACTACAACGACTTTATTGTCAGCGGAAAGCTGGTGTCGCTCGATATCAAGACGCCAAAGCCGTGCAAGTGAGGCCGGTAGACGCAGTCCGACAGCGGATTTCAGCAGTCCTCGCGCCGCTCGAACGCCAATCCCCTGACCACGGCATCGTCGCCGAAGCGGGCGCGCACCCTGTCGACGGCATGCTCGGCTTCGGCTGCGCGGCCATCGACGAGGTCGGCCGGATCGGCTTCGGTGGCAGCGGCAAGCGTGCTTAAGCCCACGCCGAGCAGGCGGTAGCGGGTGCCGTCGGCTTCGCCTTGCAGCAGGTCGCGCGCCGCCGCAAAGATACGGCCGGCAAGTTGCGTGGGCGACGGCAGTGACCGGGCGCGTGTGCGAATGCGAAAATCCGCGGTCTTGAGTTTCAATGTAACAGTCGCGCCCGCCAGCTCCTTGGCCTTGAGCCGTGTCGAAACCTCTTCGGTCTGGCTCCAGAGGATGCGTTCAAGGGAGCGAAAGTCGGAAATATCGTGTTCGAAGGTCGTCTCCGACGACACGCTCTTGGTTTCACGGTCAGCGCTGACGGCGCGCTCGTCGATGCCGCGCGCGAGCCGGGCGAGCCGGCGGCCTTCCTCGCCATAGCGGCGCATCAGCTCAACCTCGCTGACACGCTGCAGGTCGGCGATGCGGTGAAACCCGTCGCGGGCCAAGCGTTCGGCGCTGACCTTGCCGACGCCAAAGATAAAACCTACGGGCCGGGGCGCCAGGAAGCCCTGCGCTTCGCCGGCGCCGAGCACCGCGAAGCCGCGCGGCTTGTCGAGGTCGGAGGCGATCTTGGCGAGAAACTTGTTGGCCGAGAGCCCGATCGAGACGGTAATGCCGACCGATCTTTCGACGTCGGCGGCAAAGCGGGCCAGCGCCTTCGCGGGCGTCATGCCATGCAGCCGCTCGGTGCCTGATAAATCCAGGAAGGCCTCGTCGATCGACAGCGGCTCGACCAGCGGTGTCAAGGCCCGCATCATGCCGCGGACTTCGCGACCAACGCGTACGTACTTTTCCATATTGGGCCGGATCACTTTGGCGTGCGGACAGCGGCGTAGCGCCTCGAACATCGGCATGGCCGATTTGACGCCAAATGTCCGCGCCACGTAGCAGGCTGCGGCAACCACCCCGCGCTTGCCGCCGCCGACGATCACCGGCTCGGCGGCAAGCGCCGGGTCGTCGCGTTTCTCGATGGTGGCATAGAACGCGTCGCAATCGACATGGGCGATGGCGAGGCCGTCGAGTTCGGCGTGGCGGAGCAAGCGGGGTGAGCCGCAGCCTGGGCAACGCGCTGCGGATGGTGAATTGTCAGCAAGACAGTCGCGGCAGAAGCCCACGGCACAAGCTCAGGCCAAGCGTTAGGGGATATCCCGTTCCCATTGACCGCCAAGCATACTTGCCGCCCGCGCAACTGATGCCGGATCGATCCCGGCGCTGTCGGCGAAGGCGACCAGCAGCTTCTCGTCAGAAAGCATATGCTCCAGCACGCCGGCGAGAAAGCCCGGCTGGCGTGAAGCGGTACGAATCTGCGCGAGCTGAATACCGCTTATGTCGAGAAAGCGGCCAAGCGTCCGCGGATCTTCGCTGATGAAGGCAAGCGCCTGAATCGCCAGCATTTCCGCGGCTTTTTGCGTCGTTCGGGCACGCTTCTTATGCGGTTCCATTTGCCTTTCCGTAATATATCGGGACTAGCTTTGCCGCGGCTGGGTGGCAGCGCCCTTGCCGCGGCAGGCATTGGCCGGGGCAGGCGAAGGATCGGGGATGTCCAAGACGGTTCTGATTGTGGAGGATAACGAGCTCAATATGAAGCTCTTCCACGATCTGTTGGAGGCCCACGGCTACCGGACGGTCGGCACGCGCAACGGCATCGAGGCTCTCGATCTTGCCCGCACGCATCGGCCGGATCTGATCTTGATGGATATCCAGCTTCCGGAGGTGTCCGGACTCGAAGTGACAAAGTGGCTGAAGGATGACGCCGACCTCAAACGCATCCCGGTGGTTGCCGTCACCGCCTTCGCCATGAAGGGCGACGAAGAGCGCATCCGCGAAGGCGGCTGCGAAGCTTATCTGTCGAAGCCGATCTCGGTGGGCAAGTTCATCGAGACCGTCCGTCATTTTCTTGGAAATCCGTGAAGGGCTTGCCGAGAAGGACTTGCAAAGGGTCTTGCCAAAGGATTTGCAATGACTGCCCGCGTTCTCGTCGTTGACGACATTCCCGCCAACGTCAAGCTGCTCGAGGCGCGGCTCTCGGCCGAATATTTCGACGTCGTCACCGCGATGAGCGGCAAAGAGGCGCTGGCGATCTGCGAACGCGCCGAGTGCGACTTGGTGCTGCTCGACGTCATGATGCCCGACATGGACGGCTTCGAAGTGTGCCGGCGGCTCAAGACCAATCCGGCCACCCATCACATTCCCGTCGTCATGGTGACAGCGCTGGACCAGCCGTCGGATCGTGTGCGCGGACTGGAAGCGGGCGCCGACGACTTCCTGACCAAGCCGATCCCGGACTTGGCGCTGATCGCGCGCGTGCGCTCGCTGTCACGGCTGAAGATGGTCACCGACGAACTGCGCATGCGGGCGCTGACGTCCCGCGACATCGGAATTGAATTGCCCGAGCGCGAAGCGGTCGCGGATACCGGCCGTGGCGGCCGCGTGCTGATCGTCGATGATCGCGCGGCATCGCACGAACGTATTGCCGCCGTGCTGGCAAAGGAACACACTGTCGAGGTCGAGACTGACCCAAGCGAGGCGTTGTTCCGCGCCGCCGAGGGCAATTACGACCTGCTCATCGTTTCGCTTGACCTGATGAATTTCGACGCGCTGCGGCTCTGCAGCCAGGTGCGCTCGCTCGACCGCACGCGCAACGTGCCCATTCTGGCGGTCACCGAGCCCGACAACAGCCCACGCATGCTGCGCGGGCTTGAAATCGGCGTGAACGATTATCTGATGCGCCCGATCGACAAGAACGAGCTCTTGGCGCGCGCGCGCAGTCAGGTGCGCAAGCGTCGCTATGCCGAGCGGTTGCGCGACAACGTGCAAATGTCAATCGAGATGGCGATCACCGATGCGCTGACCGGCCTGTTCAACCGGCGCTACATGGAAAGCCACCTCGGCACCCTGATCGAACAGGCCATTGCGCGCGGCAAACCGCTGAGCGCGCTGGTGATCGACATCGACTTTTTCAAATCGATCAACGATACCCACGGCCACGATGCCGGCGACGATGTGCTGCGCGAGTTTGCCTTGCGCATCAAGCGCTCGATCCGCGGCATTGATCTCGCCTGCCGTTGCGGCGGCGAGGAATTTGTCGTGGTCATGCCCGAGACCGACATGGCGGTTGCCGCGATGGTGGCGGAGCGGCTGCGCCGCCGGATCGCTGCCGATCCGTTTGGGATCCAGCAGGGCACGGGCAGCGTGCCGGTGACGATCTCGATCGGGATTGCGGCGTTGCGCGGCAAGGATGACGGTGCGGCGGCGCTGATCAAACGGGCTGACCAGGCGCTCTACCGCGCCAAGCGCGACGGCCGCAATCGCGTGGTGCCTGACGCAGCGTAAGCTGCGGCAAGAGGACTTGGCGGGCAGGCGAGCGGTGCCGGCAATTTTGCTGCCGGACAAAATCTTTATTCTGCTGATAGTTAGCGTTGCGCGTTAATCACAATTATTGTGGTTATCCCCCGAAACCCGTATTGAGGCGAAATTTTGGCCGTTGATTTCTCCACAGGTTACGGTAGCCTTCAGCCGACGAGCGGACATCGCCGCAGCTTGAGGCTCCTGCGGCGCCAAGCGACAGCCCGGCAATCTTCGATTTGCTTCGATAACCCTACGGAGTGCTCAGGTCCGCCGCATCTCCTGGGTCCGTGGGGTTCGGCCGGCACGGGAGCGGTGCGAGTGGCCTCCTCATATCACCGTTTCCGGCCGGCCACCTTTCCACTATTGCCTGGAAATGCAAAGGGCGCCCGCGGGCGCCCTGTTCATAACTTTTGCCGGCTACTTAATCTTTCCTTCCCGGAACTCGACGTGCTTTTTCGCGACCGGGTCGTATTTCTTCTTGACCAGTTTATCGGTCATGGTGCGCGAATTCTTGCGCGTGACGTAATAAAAGCCGGTATCCGCGCTGGAAACCAGTTTGACTTTGATGCTAGCAGCTTTGGCCATGGCGACCTCGAAAATCCCTGAGTTGTTGCCGGCAAACTAGTCCCGGCGCGGCGATTGTCAAGGAATCCACCGCCTTGACGCCGGATCGGCTTCAGAGTGTTTCGCGGACGAAACGCTTGTGCAGCATCCGGTAGAGCGGCACCGGCTGATCGTTGCTCATGCCGGCGGCGATACGGTCCTGCAATTCTTCGAGTACGACCGCGGTAATTCCGGGCATATCGAGGCTGCGCGCCTCATTGATCGGCAGCCAGACCAACTCGACCAACTCGGCCTCAGGCCCGACAACGCCGTCGACGCGATGACCGATCGCCGTAACGTCAGCGGCGAAGAAGCGGCTATCGAAACGCAGCGGCCGTTTGGGTGGCGTAATGGCGCGCGCGATGAAATGGACGGCGCTCAGATCGGGCAGGATGCTGGCCTTGGCGAAGGCTTCCCACTCGCCGGGCGGCGTTGTCATAGGGCGATCGCTGCGCACACCCAGCATCAGGCCGGTCTCCTCATAGGTCTCGCGCACGGCGGCGAGCGCAAAACCGGCTGCCTTAGCGGCGCTTGGCCGCCGCACGCGCCGCATCAGCCGGGTGATGTAGCGCTCTTGCAACGGTGCGAAGGTCGTCATTTGGCGGTCGGTCGGCTCGATGCGGCCGCCGGGGAAGACGAATTTTCCGGGCATGAAACGGTGACGCAGATGTCTTCGCCCGAGCAAGACTTTCGGCACGGCATGCGCACGATCGATCAGAATGAGGGTCGCCGAATCCCGCGGTTTCAGGTTTGGAAATGTCTGGTCGCGAATGGTGCGCGTGAGCCGTTCGGCTCGGTCCGCTGCGACACCAGCGTCGACCATTGGATCGCTCATACGTTATTTCTCCAGCTCAGCGGCCGCGATGGGTTCGGTTGTCGGAGCGCGCCCTCGGAGCAGAATTCCGCTGCTTGGGTGGTCTTTGTCCAGCCCTCGGCGCGGCGCCTGATGCATGCCGCACAAGCCGGAAACGCAGCGCACCGGCAACCGGCGCCGCCTCGACCAGTTCGACGGTCACTGGATCGCCAAGGCGGTGGGTTCGCGAGTTGCCGACGAAGGCGCGGCCGGCCTCGTCAAAGCGGAAATATTCGTCGCCGATGAAGCGCGCAGGAATAAAGCCGTCGGCACCGGTTTCATCCAGCTCGACGAACAGACCGGCGCGGGTGACCCCGGAAATGTGTCCGTCGAAGACCGCGCCGACCCGATCGGCCAGAAAATGCGCGATCAGCCGGTCCGTAGTTTCGCGTTCGGCCTTCATGGCGCGGCGTTCGGTGACGGAGATATTGGCGGCAATCTCGCCCAGCGCGCGCGTATCAATGTCTTCCGCAAGCCCGTCGGAGCCGAGCTTTTGCGCGCGAATGAGCGCGCGGTGCACAATCAGATCGGCATAGCGGCGGATCGGCGAGGTGAAATGCGCGTAGCGGCGCAGATTGAGCCCAAAATGCCCGAAATTCTCCGCCGAGTACTCCGCCTGCGCCTGGCTGCGCAGCACCAATTCATTGACGAGCCGGTCGACATCGCGGCCCTTGACGCGAGCGAGAATGCGATTGAAAGCGTCCGGCCGCAGCGCGCCGCCCTTCGGCAACGAGATATCGAGCGTGCTCAGGAATTCGCGCAGCGCGTTGATCTTCTCTGGGGTCGGCTCGTCGTGCACACGATAGATCAGTGGCACACGTGCGCGCTCGCAGGTTTCCGCAGCGGCCACGTTGGCGAGGATCATGAACTCCTCGATCAGCCGATGCGCTTCCAGCCGCTGCGGCACGATCACCCGGTCAACGGTACCGTCGGATTTGAGTACGATCTTTCGCTCGGGGATTTCCAGATCGAGCGGATCGCGCTCGTCGCGTGCGTGGCGTACGGCCCGATAGGCGTCGTACAGCGGAACGAGCACCGGCTCGACGATCGTTTCGATGTCCTCGTCGGGCCGGCCCGAGACGGCTAGCTGGGCCTGCTCGTAATGCAGCCTGGCCGCGGAACGGATCAGCACGCGGTGAAAGGTGTGCGAGCGCTTGCGGCCGTCGGACCCGATCACCATTCGCATCGCGAGCGCCGGACGATCCTCGTGCGGCCGCAGCGAACACAGCTCGTTGGAGATGCGCTCCGGCAGCATCGGGACGACCCGATCGGGAAAATACACCGAGTTGCCGCGCTCAGCCGCGGTGCGGTCGAGCGCCGAACCCACGCGCACGTAATGCGCGACATCGGCTATGGCGACGCTGACGATGTGGCCGCCGCGATTATGAGGATCGGTGTCGGGCACCGCATGGACCGCGTCGTCGTGGTCCTTGGCGTCGGGCGGATCGATGGTGACGAAGGGGATTTTGCGCCAATCCTCGCGGCCGGCATGCGTCACGGGCCGCGCCGCGTCGGCTTCGGCCACCGCCGCGCGCGAAAATGTGTGCGGGATGCCGTGGGCGTGGATCGCGATCAGGCTGACGGCGCGCTCGCTCTTGATCGAGCCGAGCCGTTCCGCCACCGAGCCCATTGGCAATCCAACACCGCGGTGGCGGACGACATCGACGGCGACGAGATCGCCATCGACAGCGCCGGCTGTGGCACCGGCCGGAACGGAGAGTTCGCGGCCGAGCTGTTTCTTATCGACCGGCACGAGCCGGCCGCCGCCGCTCGGCAGGCCACGAAAGATGCCAAGCACGCGGTGCTTGGCGCGATCGATCAGCTTGATGACGCGGCCGCTCGTTTCCTGATCGCCGGATCGCTCGATGCGGATCAGCGCACGATCGCCGACGCCGGCCGCTTCGCCCGGCCGTGCACGGCGCGGCGTGATGACGTGGATGACCGGCGCCTCGCCGTGCGCCTGTTCGTCCCATTCGGTCGGTCGTGCCAAAAACTCACCGTCGCTGTCGCGGCCGGTGATGTCGGCGAGCACGACCGGCGGCAGTGTGCCGGGGCGGTGCAGCCGTTTGCGGCGACGGTCGATGTGGCCTTCGTCGGCAAGCTCGCGCAGCAGACGATTGAGCGCGGCACGGTCGGCATTCTTGGCGCCAAACGCGCGGGCAATTTCGCGCGCGCCGACCTCGCCGCTGCGCTCGCGGATGAAAGCGAGAAGCTCCGCGCGCGAGGGAAGGGTGGTGCGTGTCATCGGCCAATCATATAGGCCGCATCCTCCGCCGCAGCTATTCGGCGGCTTCCGTCCGCGGTTTGCGCTTGGATTTCGGCGCGCTCGCGCGTTTGGCGGGTTTGGCGGCAGGCCGCGCGGCAGGCGATCTTGCCTCTGCGGTGTTAGTCCGCCGGGTGCCGGCGCGCTTGGCTGCGCGTGGCCGCGCCCGGCGCGCTGGCGCGCCGCGGTCGGCCCTGGCGTCGAGCAGCGCCACAGCCTCCTCAAGCGTGACGGATTCGGGCGTTTTATCGGCCGGCAGCGTAGCGTTGACGCCGGCATGACTGACGTAAGGCCCGTAGCGGCCGTTCTTGGCAACGATCGGCCCACCCTTGCTCGGGTGGTCGCCAAGCGCGCGGCCCGGATCGGCACCAAAACGGCGGCGCGGACCCTTGGCGATTTTCTCCGCGATCAGCGTCACGGCCCGATTGAGCCCGATGGTGAAAACATCGTCGCCGGTTTCCAGGCTGGCGTAAGTCTTGCCATGCTGGACATAGGGTCCGAACCGCCCGATGCCGGCGCGGATGGGCTCGCCATCCTCGGGATGCCGGCCGACTTCGCGTGGCAGCGACAATAATTTAAGTGCGACTTCGAGCGTGACCTCGTCGGGCGCCATTCCCTTGCGCAGGCTCGCGCGTTTCGGCTTCTCGCCCTCCGCCCCCTCGCCAAGCTGCACGTACGGACCGAAGCGGCCGCCGCGCAGGGTGACTTCAAGGCCGGTTTCCGGATCCTCGCCGAGTTTCTTGGTGCCGATCTCCGACGAGCCGTCGGCCGAGGCCGACAGCGGGCGGGTGTAGCGGCACTCGGGATAATTCGAACAGCCGATGAAGGCGCCAAACTTGGAGAGTTTCAGCGTGAGGCGGCCGCTGCTGCAGGTCGGACATTGGCGCGGATCGCCGCCATCGGCGCGCGGCGGAAACAGGTGCGGCGCCAACAGCGCATCGAGCGCGTCGATCACTTGCGAGATTTTCAGATCCTTGATGTCATCGACCGCACCGATGAAATCGCGCCAGAAATCCTTGAGCACCTCGCGCCAGGCGATCTCGTTGTTGGAGATGAGATCGAGCTGCTCCTCAAGGCCGGCCGTGAAATCGTATTCGACGTATTTGGGAAAGAAGCTTTCCAGAAACGCAACGACGATCCGGCCGCGGTCCTCCGGGTAGAGCCGCCGCTTGTCGAGGCGGACGTATTTGCGGTCTTTGAGCAGCTGCAAAATCGACGCATAGGTCGAAGGCCGGCCGATGCCGAGTTCTTCGAGCCGCTTGACCAGCGAGGCTTCCGAGTAGCGGGGAGGCGGCTCGGTAAAATGCTGATCGGCCGCGATCGAGCGCTTGGTCAGCCGCTCGCCCGCGCTCATCTCCGGCAGGCGGCGGGCTTCCTCGTCTTCGGGGTCCTCGTCCTGGCCTTCCTGATAGAGCGTGAGAAAGCCATCAAATTTGATCACCGTTCCGGTGGCGCGCAGGTCGAGCAGGCGATCGGCCACCTTGGCGGTGACGTCGACCGTGGTGCGTTCGAGTTCGGCAGACTCCATCTGGCTCGCGACAGCGCGCAGCCAAATCAGTTCGTAGAGCCTGGCTTGATCGGCATCGAGATGGCGCTTGGTGTCCTTCGGTCGGCGCGACAGATCGGTCGGGCGGATCGCCTCGTGGGCTTCCTGCGCATTCTTGGCCTTGGTCTCGTAACGGCGCGGCGCGGACGGCACGTAGCGCGCGCCGTAATCGGCCTCGATCACGCCGCGCACCGCTTGGATCGCTTCGTTGGCAATCTGGACACCGTCGGTTCGCATATAGGTGATCAGGCCGACAGTCTCGCCGCCGATGTCGACGCCCTCGTAGAGACGTTGCGCCACCCGCATGGTATGGGCGGGCGCGAAGCCCAGCTTGCGGCTGGCTTCCTGCTGCAGGGTCGAAGTGGTGAAGGGCGGCTGCGGATGGCGTTTGACCGGCTTGGCTTCGACCGACGCCACCGAGAACGTGGCTGTCTCCAGCGCCCGCTTGAAGGCCTCGGCCTCGGCGCCCGAGCCGATGTCGAGACGCTGCAGTTTCTTGCCGTCGGCGCCGACGAGGCGCGCTTCGAAGGTTTCATTACGCGGCGTCGCCAGCGTGGCGACGATCGACCAGTATTCCTGGCGAACAAAGCGCTCGATTTCGAGCTCGCGGTCACAGACGAGCCGTAGCGCCACCGATTGCACGCGGCCGGCCGAGCGCGCCCCGGGCAATTTGCGCCACAGCACCGGCGACAGCGTGAAGCCGACCAGATAATCGAGGGCGCGGCGCGCCAGATAAGCGTCGACCAGCGCGTGGTCGATCTGGCGCGGCTGCCGCATCGCCTCGGTCACGGCCTGCTTGGTAATGGCGTTGAACACGACGCGCTGGATCGCCTGCCCGTCGAGCGCCTTCTTCTGCTTGAGAATTTCGAGGACGTGCCAGGAGATCGCCTCGCCTTCGCGATCGGGGTCGGTCGCCAGGATCAGCGTGTCGGCGCCCTTGACCGCGCGGGCTATATCGTTGAGCCGCTTGGCCGCCTTGGGATCGATCTCCCAGAGCATGCGGAAATTGTGATCCGGATCGACCGAGCCGCTCTTGGCCGGCAGGTCACGGACATGGCCGAATGAGGCCAGGACTTCGTAGCCCTTGCCCAGATATTTATTGATCGTTTTCGCCTTGGCGGGCGATTCTACCAGTACGAGGTCCATGCTAACCCAATGATTTAACGCCGGTTTTTTACGGATCGGCGGCGTCGGGGCGACCCGGAGCCGCCGGGAACATGGGTAATGTGACCCGCGCTGTCAAATCGGCACTCGCCCGAGGCGCCATGCGCCGGACGCAGAATCGGCCCGAGCTTCAGCCGAAACTTCGTTCAACCGACGCACATCTAATGGTTGTGTAATTATATAAAAACTCTCATAGGTGTATATTCCGATGGTGCCGGCGGGGTCGGCGCTCGGCGGCTGCAAAGCATCGGGAACAAGTCCATGCCAACGGAAGACTTCGGTGACGCCGTTCGTCCCCAATCGCCGCGTGCAGCCGCTCTTTATATAGGAAGAATGTCCGCCGAGCTTGCCCGCCTGGCGCGGCGGCATCACCTGGAACCGCTCGCCTACATTCTGGAAATGGCACGGCTGGAAGCGGATCAGACCAGCAAGGGTTCGGCCGACGCTGGTGAATTTGCGTAGCCGTGCGGCGCGAGTGCCTTGGTACGCTTTCAGCGGCCCGCGATGCCGATCCGGGCAAGCAACGCGCGGCTCGGGTAGCCGTCGGGAATCATGACAAAGCGGAGCTGCATCTGGCGGATGTCATCGCGCAGCTCGAAATCGATGTGGCCATCGAAATCGTTGACCTTGAAGCCAAGCCCGGCGAGACGGCGCTGCAACGCGATGCGCTGCCCGCGTGATGGTTGAAAATCGTCCGCGGGCCACGGTGCATGGACTGCACCACGCCCGCGCATCCGGTCGGCAAGCTCGCCGACGGCCAGCGCATAGGCGTCCGAATTATTGAACGACTTGATGACGATGAAATTCCCGGTGACCAGAAACGCAGGCGCCGGCGCACCGCTCGGAAAAAACAAAATGCCGTCGCCAGTGCCGGGCAGGGGCTTCCCATCGCTGCGCCGCAAGCCGCGCTCGGCCCACTGGCGGAACGTGCCGCGGCTTGAGCGATAATCAAAGCCCTGAGGTAGCACGACCTCAAAGCCCCACGGCACGCCGGGCTGCCAACCTGACTTGCGCAGATAGTTCGCAATCGATGCCAGCACGTCCGGCACGTTGCTCCAGATATCGGGGCGGCTGCGGCCGTCGAAAGGAACCGCGTATTTCAAATAGCTCGACGGCAGAAACTGCGGCTGTCCCATCGCGCCTGCCCAGGAGCCGACGAACTGCCGACGCGGAATGCCACCTTGCTGCAGGATTGCAAGCGCGCTCAAAAGCTCGTTGCGAAACAGCGGATGCTGAAATCGCACCTGCGCCAGCGTTGCCAGCGAGCGGAATACGTCCCAGCGGTCGCGCGCCTGTCCGAACGAGGATTCGATGCCCCAGATACTGACGAGGATGTTTGGATCGACGCTGAAGCGCTGTTCCACCGCGCGCAGTGTATCGGCCCATTGTGCCGATTTGCGCTGGCCGATGGCGATGCGGTTCGGCGAAACCAGGCTCGCCAGATAGGCGCCGATCGGCTTGCCGTATTCCGGTTCGCGCCGCATCGCGCCGATGACGCGCGGGTCGGGCGTAACGCCGGTGAATGCGGCATCGAATGTCGCTGCCGTGATGCCCTGTTTTGCCGCGTCGGCGCGAAGCGCAGCAAGAAACCCTTCGAAATTTTCAGCAAAGACGGCGCTTGTCAGTGCGTACACAATCAAAGCGGCCAATACCGGCAACCCGCGCCATAAGGTGGTGCGCATTCCAAGACCGAACTCATGAACGACTAAAGGAGCGATATCAGCCCGCCGCCATGGCGCTCAAGGCGGCCGGCGATTTCGAGTTCGAGTAGCACAATGCGGACGATACGGGGCGAAGTCTTGGACAGCCTGACAAGGTCGTCTATCGAGATCGGCACCGGGCTGAGCAGGGCGACGATGCGGCTGCGCTCGTCGGCTGCGGGTTCGACGTATTCGCCTCCCTCGCCGCCGACGGGTTCCGGCTCGCGCGCCGGCAGTTCGGTGCCGATAATCGGCTGCAGCACTGAAATAATGTCGGCGGCTTCGGTGACCGGCGTTGCGCCTTGCTTGAGCAGGCCATTGGTGCCCTCGGCGCGCGGATCGAGCGGCGAACCCGGCACCGCGAACACTTCGCGACCCTGTTCGAGCGCGAGCCGTGCGGTGATCAGCGAGCCCGAGCGCTTCGCCGCCTCGACGATGACGACGCCGAGCGAAAGCCCGGAAATCAGCCGGTTGCGGCGTGGGAAGTCCCGCGCCCGCGGTTCCCAGCCGAACGGCATTTCGCTCACCACGACGCCGGCCGGCAGAATGGCGTCGACCAGTTCGGCGTGTTCGGGCGGGTACAGCCGGTCGAGGCCGCCGGCGAGCACCGCAATGGTGCCGCTTTCAAGGCTCGCCCGATGGGCGGCCGCATCGATGCCGCGAGCAAGCCCGGACACGGTGGCGAAGCCCGCTTCCGCGAGTTCACGCGCCAGGCGCTGGGTGATCTTTAATCCCGCGGCCGATGCGTTGCGCGAGCCGACGATCGCCACTGCTGGCATCGTCAGCACCGCGCGATTGCCGTGCACCGCGAGCAGTGGCGGTGCATCGTCGAGGGTCTGCAGGCGGCGTGGATAATCGGGTTCGCCGACGGCGACGAGAGCCGCGCCTGTTTTCTCCGCAGCATCCAGTTCGCGCTCGGCTTCCGCGCGGGAATAGATCTTCGGCGCTCCGCCGCTGCCGCCGCGGCGGGCGAGCGCCGGCAAAGCCTCAAGCGCCGCCCGTGCGCCGCCGAAATGATTGATCAGCCCGCGAAACGTGCGCGGGCCCGGTATTATGGCGCAAACGCCGGAAGATTTCGAGCGGGCCTAGCCTAGATTCCCCGGAAACATTCCGAGGAAGCCATGCCCCACGCCTTCAAAGCCCACCCCGGCCATCCCGTGGTCCCATACCTCGTTCGGCTGCACGCCGATCTTGGCGGCCAGATCAAGGCCAACCAGGCCGAGGCGATTTGGCTGGCCGAGGCCATGAAGCACGTCGAGGCGGTCATCAAACTCTATGACCCGGACTACAGCGTCCGCAGCATTTCGATTCGACGCCGAGTCCAGGGCAACCCGTGGTTCCGGCGCGGGACGATGTTTCGCTATGCCCTAGACGCGCTCCGCAAGGCGGTAGCGCCAATGACCGTGGCCGAACTTACCCGCGCCGTCATGGCCGAGCGCGGCATCAAGGATGCCACCGCCAAGCAGCGGAAAGCCTTGGAAGCCGCCTTGCGATCCTGCCTCGAAACCAATGCCGGCAAGACCGTCCAGCGGGTCGGGGAAGGTATTCCGAAGCGATGGCGTCTAGTCTAGTTTCTGTCGCGAAACGCATTTTGTCCTTTAAAACAGCTGGTTTCTCGCGGTTTTCTTGAATTGTTTTCTTGATATGTCCGTGTGTCTGTGGACACATGTTTGACATGGGGCATATTGATTCGGAATCGCCTTCTGATGTCATGCGCTGGCTGCAGAGCGAAGCTGCGGTTTTGTGGCCGGCGTTTCTTGGCTCGCTGAGCTTGCGGCGCAGTCGGTGCGTCCGCGCGAACTGCGCGGCTTGTTTGTCTGGCGAACAGCATCAGAGCTATGTGTTGTACGATCGCGCGGCGGGGCGTCGCATTGCGGTTTACGTTCCAGAGGAGCTTGTACCGCAAGTGCAGCGCGGTCTGGATAACGGACGCGCTCTGCAGGATCTGTTGCACGAGGCGGCACCGCGATACATCAAAGCGCTGAAGCGAGAGGGCGCCGAAGCTAAGAAGGCCGACGAGGGCTGAGCGGTGTCGAGGACAGCAGAGCGACAAGTCAGTTTTGCCGATTGGGAACTGATGCGTCAGGGTCTGCGTCTTGAGCCGTTGCTGCAGGCCATTTCCGATTTTCTTGACGACCAGAAGGACATGATCGAACAGGTCCGCTGCGATCTGACGCGGGGCTTGAAGAAAGCCGAGACTGGCCGCAGCGGGCTGACGCCGCAGCAGATCCTGCGCTCGCTGATTCTCATGCGCATCAAGAACTGGGATTACCGCGAATTGCGCGAGCGGATTGCCGACGGATGCACGCTGCGCCAGTTCACCGACTTCTATTGTCTACCGGTGCCACGACACGATGCATTCCACCGCGGCTTCAATCGGCTGACGCCCGAGACGCTCAAGGCGATCAATGAGCTGGTGGTGCAGGCGGCGGTCGACCTCGGACTGGAGGACGGCCAAAGGCTGCGCGTCGACACCACGGTGGTGCAGACTGACATTCATCATCCGACCGACAATACGCTGTTGTGGGATGTCGTTCGCGTCGTCACGCGCTTGATCGGTCGCCTTGCCGCAGCGCTGGAACGCTCGCGTATCAAGGGGTTCCGAGATCGGACGCGATCAGCGCGGCGCCGGATGCAAGAGATTCAACGGATGACCCCGAGGCAACGCCAGGAGCGGCAAACCGCGACATATCGCGAACTCATCGGGATTGCCGAGGAAGTCATCGGCAGCGCACGAGCAGCGCTGCGGCAGACCCGCAAAGCGCGCGGCAAAGATATGATCACCGATCTGGTTATCGCGGAGACGCGCAAGGAGATCGAGCACTTTTGTGCTCTGGGTGCGCGTGTGACTGATCAGTCGCGCCGCCGTGTGCTTAACGGCGAGCAAGTTCCAACGCACGAGAAGCTCTATTCGATTTTTGAGCCCCACACGGACCTCATAAAACGCGGTAAGGTGCAGACACCGATTGAGTTCGGCCACAAGGTCTTCCTCGCCGAAAGCGCGCACGGCTTGATCACGCAGTATGACGTGTTGGACGGAAATCCCATTGACGAACAGCATGTGGTTATCTCGCTGGTACGCCACAGGCAGACCTTCGGCGACGTCCCCAAATTGTACGGATCGGATCGCGGCTTCTTCAGCGAGAAGAACGTGATGTCGTGCAAGCAGCAAGGCGTCAAGGTGGTGTGCATCCCACAGCGGGGCGGCACCAAAGCGCCCGAACGCGAAGCCTATGAGAAGAGCCGGGAGTTCAAGGACGGCCAGCGCTTTCGCGCAGGTATCGAGGGGCGCATCTCGGTGTTGTTCCGCGGTCGCGGCATGAAGCGATGTCTTGCCGAAGGCCGAGAGCGTTTCGAGCTGTGGGTCGCGGCAGCCGTGCTCGCCAACAACCTCATGAAGATCGCAGCCCTGTTGGCGGAACAATCATCGCGCAGACAAAAAGCCGCCTGACAATATCCCTCAAGTCCATCGTTTGTGGCGGCACAATATCCGCCGTACTATCTGGCAACCGACCCGCCGTCCCTATCGGCACTTGGCCAATTGCGATGAAAATCGACGCCTAAATACTTGGCAAATGCGCGACATCAAACATCAGTTCGCCCCGGTTTTATTGGGGAAATGACACGTCCCAACACAAATGATGGCGTTTCGCGACAGAAACTAGTCTAACTTGTGACCTTGCGTAATTCTGGCATAAGGTTTTCATACGGCGCGTACATGCGGGTCGGAGTCGCCTTCAATTCGATGAATCCTGCGCGCTGATACCAAGCCCACAGTTTGGCGTTCTCCTTGCCGCGTTCCGGCTCTAACGTGACTCCCCATGCTGGAATATCGAGATGACGGTAAGCGCGCCGCGCCGCGTCTGTAAGCAAAATTGCGCCGATACCTGCCGGAGTACCGTCGGCTTTTCCCATGAAGCCGATTTGGGCTAGGGGCACTGTGTGAAAAAGCTGGCGCTTCTTATCCTTGTTCCTCATTTCGTCGCGAGCCACGACGAATTGGGAAAGCGTGTAATAACCCCATATTTCGGTAGCGTCGTCCGGGCTGGGAAAGATGAACACGCCACAATAGCGCAATTCAATCCAGCTTTGTGCCTGTTCTTTGAGGAACTTAGTGACGCGCTCGCTTTTAGTGCAGACAAAATCGCGAGTGCGGTGCGTCGGATCGAGACGAGCAGTTTCTAGCGGCGGGGCGCCTTCAAGCGCTGCAAGAGCGCCTGACCTTGCAATATCGTCTGTGACGGTCCCGCCGGATTCTTGAGGCATTGCTCTAATTGCGTAAGATCGTCCTCGGTCACAAGCGTTCCAAACGACAGTTCCGCGGCCTCGGTCTTATCCCGGCTACCACTTGAAGAGCCGCCGGTTCCGTCGCCAAAGGATTTTGCTGTCCATTCCATTGACAATACCCGATAAAGTGGTGCGGTGTGAACGCCTACCGACCTGAATCAGGTACTAACGTTGGAATCAGGAAAAATTGCAATGCGGATTGGCTAAACTGCAACATTTGATAGCAACAACGGTTGCTATCACCTTTTCGGGATAGAGTCAAAGTCCATAAGCTATTGAAAATAAGCGAAAAATTTGGCATGGTCGGGTAGACATTTTTGTTGCAAAAAAGGCAAGTGCAACAATGAAGATGGACGACCGGAAGAAGCAGCTCGAAGCCCACTTATTGGCTGAAGTTTCCGATGTGGAACAGCAGATCGCAAAACTTCAAGCGCAACGGGACACTCTTCGTGACCTATTGCTTAAGGCGCGCAGGGAAAACGCCGCATTGCGAGACGTAACCCGGAAAAACAGTTTCGACCGTATCTTGATCGAAAGCCGGGTTATGAACTTGTTGCGGACGGCACCAAAGCCGGTTCCAACCCAGCGACTTTATTGGGCCGCTATTGAGATAAATCCGCGATTGCGGAATAATACGTTTCGATCTCACCTGCACAAACTCAAGAGTAAAGGATTGATTGAATCAAAAACTCACGGGGAATGGACGGCGACCGAGGCTGGCCGAGCCAACAAGGTGGATGATCCAAGCATCAACCGCCAGCCACTTCCGAAAGATGCCGTTGCCAATACCCGCTAAAATCGACACTGGGCTTGTTTTTCATGGCCAGCCCGGCAACCCGGTAGGTCTGATCGCCATTCGATACGCGGCGATTATCTTCGCGTCCATGACGCCTCTTGCGCGTACCGGAGCAAATAATCGCCAGCGATATGGTGATGGTGCCCGATTTCGGCGCGGCGCATCCGCGAGAAAAATTCCTCCGCCCAATTGGTGCAAGCACCGTCGAGGCTGTACGCCTCCTCGTGATTGATTCGCTTCATTTCAAAGCGACCGTGCAGCTCGTTCCAATTCGGGGATTCGTCCGCGTTGACCACTGTGGCCTTGGCGATCCGCGACTTGATGAAATTGAGGGCTTGGCCTTCCGAGCGGAATACGGCGGGGACCAAATTGCCGTCGCGCTCCCGAACGATGATGACGGCTTTGCGCTTGCCGGATTGATTGTAGCCGAAGCGCCGATCCTTGCGCTTCTCGGCCAGATTGGCGGGCTTCACGTAGCCGCCGAAATAGGCCGAATCTACCTCTGCGGTCTTGCCTTCCCCGCCGACTACGCGACCCTTCGACTCTGCCGCCATCGCCTCGCGCAGCTTGTGCAGCAACACGAACGCGGTCTTGTAGGAAAGGCCAAGGTCCCGGCTCATTGCGAGCGCCGACTTGCCCTTAACCTCGTTCATGAAGATCGCGATGGCCGCGAGATAGGCTTTCAGCGGCAGCTTATGGCTGGCGAACAGCGTCCCGGACGTGAGCGAAAAATCCTTGCCGCAGGCTTTGCATTCCCACCGTGGATTGCCGCTCTTGCGGCGGCAGTTGTAGGCATCGAGGCCGCCGCAGTGGGGGCAGACCGGGGCGCCGTCCGTGTCGGCCCAGCGCAGTCGGCGGAACATCGTTTCGGCTTCCTCCGCCGACATGCCGAAGACCTGAGCGAGGCTCAGGGTCTTGGCAGCTTTGGTAAGGAGGAAATGTTGCGACATGATGTTCACGTTTACGGGAACATCGTAGCGAATATATTATCCTTGTCAACATGAAAATATCGTGTACGATAACTTTTATTCGGGGACGATATGCGAGGGCAGCATGGCTTATCCCAAGACGGAAGACGAATGGGGCGAACGGGCCGCCCGCCATCTCAAGGCGGAATTGAAGCGGGCTGGATTGACCTACGAGGACTTGGCGGACCGGCTCAAAAAGCACGGGTTCGATGAAAGCAAGGCAACCATTGCGAACAAGCTGGCGCGGGCCAAGTTGTCGGCGCACTTTTTCTTGGCATCGCTAGTTGCAATGGGAAAAGAGGACGTTAGCCTAGACGAAATCTGAACACGCCTAGGCAGTTCTGACTATCCACCAGCCGACAATCGGCGCAGCGGCCATTCCGAGAAACCAAAGCAGGGGGAACCACACGCTGCGATGCTCGGCTGGCTGGCTGCGAGTTTTTGGGAGGCAATTGATTGGCTGCAAAAATACAACGGTGCAGTCACTGCCTTCGCAACCTTTTGGATCGGCATCTTCACAGTCGTTTTGGCGCTGGTATCGAGAAAGCAAGCCCAACTTACCCGCCAGTCGATTGAACTTGCCCGTCAGGAATTTATTTCTACCAATCGTCCCTGCATCATTCTCAGAGACGTGCACTTGATAGCGGAGACTATCCATTACACGCTTGTCAATCTCGGCGGCACACCGGGAACAATCATCACGACCTGGGTTTTTACCGAGTTCGTTGAAGAACAAAATCGCTTCAGGCCCTTGTGGCCTACTGCTGACGACGGCGATGTGAGACGGCTTCGGTTCGTCGGGGGCGAATCGAAGGATTTGCAATATGCCCTGCCGGACGAAATGAGTTTTATAATCAAATGGCCTAAAGGCATTGAAAATCGTCTCGCCAATCCCGGAAGTGTCTATTTTGCTGGCGCGCTCGTTTACGAAGACGACTTGGGAATGAAGCGGCGCAGCCGATTCCGCCGCCGTTGGGACCCCAAAAGCCTCACTTTCGTTCGGCTCAGCCCCGAAGAGGAACGTGATCACGAATATGCCGACTAGGGCCGCTCGGCGGCCGAAAAACGCCGAAAATCCCCTCATTTTGGGCTTCCGGCGTTTGCGCCATAATACCGCGCGGGCCGACATTTTGGCTGCGGATGAGCCGCAGCCAGTCGATCCGTTGCTCGTCCGTGAGCTGGACGCCCTTGCCGTGTTCCTTGCCCTGTTCGGCCACGCCGCCCCCGACACCCAGACGCGGCCCGCGCCGCGCTGTGGACTAGCATAGCCTTAAAGCCGGAGGTTGCGGGGATGAAAAAGACGCGCTGTCGATCCGTCCTGGCCGCAGCGCTAATGCGAGCCGATCCTGCTTTCGGTGCCGTGCGTCAGCCGGGAAATGTTACCGCGGTGCATGAACCACAACAGGATCGATAAGATCATGAACAGCCGCAATTCCGGAACGTCGCCTTTGAGCGAAATCGCCATCGGCGCGGCAATGGTGGCGAGCAGCGCCGCAAGCGAGGAATAGCGGGTGGCGGCGGCGACCACCGCCCAGGTCACGCAGAAAGCCAACAGCGGAATCCACAATCCGAAGCCGAGCAGGAGACCGATATAGGTCGCGACGCCTTTGCCGCCTTTGAATTTGAGCCACACTGGAAACAGGTGCCCCAAAAAGGCGCCGAGCGCCGCCGCAATAGCCGCTTCGCGGCCGAAGAAATGCGCGGTGACGGCCACGGCCACAGTGCCTTTGAGCATGTCGCCCAGAAGCGTCGCCGCGGCGAGCCCCTTGCGCCCGGTGCGCAGCACGTTGGTGGCGCCGATATTGCCCGAACCAATACCGCGCACGTCAGGCGCACCGGCAAGCCGCGTGATCAGCACGCCGAACGGAATCGAGCCGCACAAATAGCCGAACACGAACGCAGCCAAATATTGCAGCGCGAGCGAGGACTCGGGCATGGGCCTATCCGGCGCGCGCTTTCCTGCCGTTGTCGCGCGGCTGGTAGCCTGCGGCCACGGCGTCAGCCTCGCTGCGGTAGATGACGAGATGCTTCAGGCGTTCGGTGGGTAACCCGGCAAGCGCCCGCAATCCGGGCGAAAAAGTCTTTCGTGTGGACTCGGAAACCACGAACTGCGCGGCCGCTTCCTCCTCGATATCCGTCTCGCAATAGACGCAGCGCAGCTTGCAGTGCTGCCGCGCTTCGTCCTCGACAACATAAAACTTGTTGGCGGCGTACTGCCGCTCGGCCGGATCGGCGACGATGCAATTGTGATTGCCGCATGTCACCCCGGTGCCGATCGGCTGCGCGTAGATCGGATACACCGGTTTGGCAAAGCCGCCGCTGAACTGATGCAGCGATTTGTTCTTGTGCAGATGCAGGAGCAGCGAAATCAGCGCCATGCGCACGGGTACGCCGTAGGCGGCCTGCTGAAAATAGATCGCGCGCCGATCGCTATCGAGCGCCGCGTCAAGTTCGTTAACGCGCGGCAGCGGGTGCATGACGCTCGCCTCGGAAAATCTTGGCTCGCCGAGGAATTTTGCGTCGACCTTCGGATAGGGTCGTTCTTTCTCGGCCCAGCGCTCCTTCTGGAAGCGAGTGACATAGACTGCGTCAATCTTCTTCTGGACCAGAAGCCCGTAATCGACTTCCGGATCCGGAATAAGCGACAGTTGATGCGGCTGATCGGCGGTGACGTAGAGCGCATCGATGTCGGCGCCCGCCTGGTCCGGAGCCTTGGAGACCATCTGGCAGTGGAATTCCTCGCGCAGTCGCCGCGCCACGTGTTCCGGCAGCTCCATGCCGGGCGCGGGCAGGGGATCGATGGTGGCGCCGAACCGCGCCAGCGCATAGACGAAGGAATGGATCGTGCGGCTGCCCTTGAGGTCGCCGGATATGGCGACCTTCATGTTGCGCAGACTCTTCTTCTTCGAGCGTAACGTGAACAGATCGCACAAGGTCTGCGTCGGGTGCTCGTGGCTGCCGTCGCCGCCGTTGATCACCGGCACTTGCGAATACTCGGCGGCGAGCCGCGCGGCGCCGTCGCGCGGATGGCGGATGACGACGACGTCGCAGTAGTTAGAGATGACACGGATCGTATCGGCCAAGCTCTCGCCCTTGGCGGCGGAGCTGACGGCCGGGTCGGCGCTGGTAATATTGGCGCCGCCAAGCCGCAGCATTGCGCTCTCGAACGACAGCCGCGTGCGAGTCGAGGGCTCGTAGAACAGGCTCGCCAGGATGGATTTCGAGGCAAGTCCGGTGCTGCGCGCGATCCGGTATGGGGTGTGGGAGTCGGAGAATTCCTGCAAAAACCCTTGCGCGACCTCGAAGATCGTCTCGATCTCCTTATTGCTGAGATCGTTGATCGAAATGATATGGCGCGTGGGCGGCAGGGCCTTGGTCATTAAAGCGCTGCTATAGGCCCAATTCGCGCTTCCCGGCAAGCCCGCTTTGGCCGCTCACGGCCGCGATGCACCGAAAACATCGGCGGCGCTGTGGCCGTGCTAAATTCCGTGCTCCGGAGAGGCTCGTCGACATGAATTCCAAGGCTATTCCCAAAACTCCACGCTCGCGCTTTGACACCCACGAGGTGTTCAACCAGTCGCCGCCCTATGAGAACGTCGATCTGTTCGAAAGCGATGTGCCGCTGCGGGACGCCGTTAACGCCAACGGCGCCGCGGAGGAGGGTGCGGCGCTTTCCGCGTTCGGCCGGCACTGGGGCAGTGCCGAAATGTTCGCATTCGGTCGGCAGGCCAATGAAAATCCACCGAAGCTGCACGCCTTCGACGCCAAGGGCTTTCGCCGCGATCGCGTCGAATTCCATCCCGCCTACCACCGGTTCATGGCCGAGAGCGTTGCGGCGGGGCTGCATGCCTCGACCTGGACGGCTACCTGCAAGCATGCGCCGCCGCCATCCGAAGTCGCGCGCGCGGCGCGCTTCTACATGGCGGCGCAGATCGAGACCGGGCATTTATGCCCGATCACCATGACACGCGCGGCGCTCGCGGCGCTCGCCGCCGAGCCTGCCGTCTCAGCCAAAGTCGTGCCCAAAGCACTGACCCGAAGCTACGACCTGACGTTTGCCCCGTTCTGGGAAAAGTCGGGCATGACGCTCGGCATGGGCATGACCGAAAATCAGGGCGGCACCGACGTGCGTGCCAATACTACCACCGCGACGCCGTCGGCTGACGGCTATTCGATCGTCGGCAGCAAGTGGTTCATGTCGGCGCCGATGAGCGATGCCTTCCTGGTGCTGGCGCAGGCGCCGGGCGGACTGACCAGTTTTCTGATGCCGCGCTTTCGGCCCGACGGCAATGTCAATGCGCTGCGCTTCCAGCGCCTCAAGGACAAGCTCGGCAACCGCTCCAATGCGTCAAGCGAGGTGGAGTTCACGGACGCGTTTGCCTGGCGGGTCGGCGAGGAGGGCGCCGGTATCCGCACCATTCTGCACATGGTGCAGCTGACCCGGCTTGATTGTGCGGTTGCCTCGGCCGGCCTGATGCGCATGGCGTTGGCGCAAGCCGTGCATCACTGCAGGTACCGCAACGTTTTTGGAAAACCGCTGTACGACCAGCCGATGATGCGCACGGTGCTCGCCGATCTGGCGCTCGAACTCGAAGGCGCGGTGGCGCTTGTCATGCGGCTGTGCCGCGCGCTCGATCATGCCGCAGAGGATCCGCGCGAGGCGGCCTATGCGCGTCTGATCACGCCGGCGGCAAAATTCTTGGTCTGCAAGACTGCGCCGGCATTTGTCTTCGAAGCCATGGAGTGCCTTGGCGGCAACGGCTATGTCGAGGAAAGCATCCTGCCGCGGCTCTACCGCGAGGCACCGGTCAATGCGATCTGGGAAGGGTCCGGTAACGTCATGTGCCTCGACGTGCTGCGTGCGCTCAAGGGCGAGGAAGAGCGCACCTTATTCCGGACGCTTGCCCATGATGCCGGTGCTGCGGATCGCGACCCGAGCGAACAAGCGCCAAGCGAGGCGCTTGCGCGTGTCACAGTTGAACGGCTGGCCCGGCTGGCGAGTGCCGCGGCGCTGCGCGTAAGCGCGCCGCAGAGGGTCGCGGACCAGTTTGTACGCACGCGGCTCGCCGGATCGCCCGGCGCCCTCTATGGCGCGCAAGACATCGATCCCGCAGGCGTCGCTGTGCTGCTGCAGCGCGCGCTGCCAGAAGGTTAGCCGTCGCGCTGTGCCGGCTGCAGGTCGGGTTTTGCCAAGCGGTCGAGCGCACCCTGGAGAATAAAGACGGCGGCGTGCTGATCGATCACCTGCTTGCGCCTGGCGCGACTAACATCGATGTCGATGAGCGCGCGCTCGACCGCGGCAGTAGATAGCCGCTCGTCCCACAGCGCGATGGGCAGCTTAGTGCGTTGCGCAAGGTTGCGTGCAAAGGCGCGCGTCGCCTGCGCTCGCGGGCCTTCGCTGCCGTCCATGTTGATCGGCAGGCCAAGTACCAAGCCGGCCGCGCGCCGTTCGCCAGCAAGCGCGAGAATGCGATCGGCGTCGAGGGTGAATTTTTTGCGGGCAATGGTTTCGACTGCTGCGGCCACGCGCCGGTCCGGATCGCTAGCAGCGACGCCTATCGTCTTGGTGCCGAGATCAAGCCCGATCAGTGCGCCGCGTGGCGGCAACAGCAATGCTGCATCGGGAAGCGTGAGCACCGGCATGGCGCCCGCCTAGCACGCGTCAATGGTCCGGCCAACGGCTACTTTTCTCACCCGCTGGGTGCCACTATGTTGTCGCGCGCGTAGGTGCCAGGGGGTATCCATGCAGCCAATGAAAATTTGTCTCGCGGTCGTCCTGGCGGCCGCCATCATGCGGTGTGC
Source organism: uncultured Alphaproteobacteria bacterium (assembly GCA_963729965.1). GTDB lineage: Bacteria > Pseudomonadota > Alphaproteobacteria > Rhizobiales > Xanthobacteraceae > BOG-931. Next base: position 973,348 of record CAVSPX010000012.1, on the reverse strand, counting down.
CATGCCACAGTCCGTGCAAGCCACAGAAATCAAAGTCATCAGTGGCGGCGCCTTCAAGACGGTGCTGAACGCGCTTGTCGCCCAATACCAGAAGGAAAGCGGCAACACTGTTGCCGTCACCTATCGGACGGTCGGTCAGCACCTCAAGGCGATCGCCGGCGGCGAGGAGAAATTCGATGTCGCTGTGCTGACACCGGAAGCGATCGATGGATTGATCAAGCAGGGCAAGGTCGCGGCGGGCAGCCGCACCGATCTGGCCAAGACCGGTGTCGGCGTCGTCGTCAAATCCGGTACGCCGCTGCCGGATATCAGCACGGTTGAGGCGTTCAAGAAGGCGCTGCTTGCGGCGAAATCGGTCGCCTATATCGACCCGGCGGCAGGCGGTTCGAGCGGCATCTATGTCGGCAAGCTTTTGGAACGGCTGGGCATCGCCAAGCAGGTCAATGCCAAAGCGGTGCTGGTGCACGGTGGAGAAGTGGCCACCCACGTCGTTGACGGCGAGGCCGAGATCGGCATCCACCAGATCAGCGAGATTTTGCCGGTCAAAGGAGCCGTGCTGGTCGGTCCATTGCCGGCGGCGATCCAGAATTTCACGGTCTATTCGGCGGGTGTCGCCGCAGGGGACGGAGATCCGGCGAAGTCACTCGTGAAGTTCCTGGCCGGGCCACACGCGGTTGCGATCATTAAATCGAAGGGTATGGAACCGCCCCGCTCCTAGCGCCGTCCCCGAAAAAAGCAGCGCCCGCACGAAGGCGGGCGCGGGCTTGTTGCAGCCTTGCTGAGCTATGCAGTCAGCGCCGGACATGTTCCCACGCAACATGCGGAATGTCCGAACGAGTGATTCCAAGATCGGCCAATTCGCGGTCGTTAAGGTTGGACAGTTCCCGCACCGTGGTGCCGTACTGTCTCCAGGTCTGTACATAACGGATGAATGACGTAAGCATTGGGCTCCTTTCCCGGCGTTTGCCGTGTCTGGAGGGGTATATAGGGAACTATTTGCCGCAATGCACAATAAATTGCTGCAGCGCAGCTAGGCGCTTACTGCATGATATATTTTAATAAAACCTTAGGAATCGGCATGGGGTCTGAGTGACGCCCCAGCATGCCCAATAGGGTTCCGTCGCCTTGTTCGGCGCCCCATTCGCCAGCATTCGGCCACCCCGTGATCGTATCGTTGCCGAACTCGCACACTGTTATCGCGCGGTCTGTTGCGTATGTCAGGGGATAGCCATGGGGACTACACGGGACCACCGCCGCTGCGCGGAGGAATGCGTAGCAATGGCGAGGCTGTCAGACGATGATACCGACAAGGCGCTTTGGTTGACCTTGGCGCAGTCCTGGGTGCTGCTTGCCGAACATGCCGAGCGCGGGCCCGCGCTCGCGGCGATCGATGGCGAGGTCGTCTCAGGGGTGGTGTCGGCCGAGCAGGACTAGACGGCGGCACGCCCGCCGGACGGCGAAGAATGCGAAGCGCGACGCGTTGCTTGCCTATAGCGCGACAAACTGGATGAGAACGGCGCGTCAATCTGGATGAGACGAGGCGGCCGAGCGGAGTGATAATTGACGCTGGCGGCCGTCTTGGCAAGCGCTTTGATTGACGCGGCGCGTCAATCAGTCTTCAGCCTTTTCTGTTTTCTTGATTGTCGCGTGGGTTGCGGGCCGGCCACGACCACGCTTTTGATCGAGGGCTTCGCGGCGTCGATAGCTCTCGACATTCATCTCCAAGATCGTGGCGTGATGGACGAGTCGATCGATGGCCGCGAGCGTCATGGCCTGGTCCGGGAAGATCTTGCCCCATTCGCCGAATGGCTGGTTGGCCGTGATCAATATGGATCGCCGCTCGTAACGCGCGGCGATCAACTCGAACAGCACGCTGGTTTCGGCTTGATCCTTGGTGACGTAGGCGATGTCATCGAGGATGATCAGATCGTAGCGGTCGAGCTTGGCGATCGTGCTTTCCAGAGCCAACTCGCGACGAGCGACCTGTAGCCGTTGCACCAGATCGGTAGTGCGGGCGAACATCACGCGCCATCCATTCTCGACCAGGGCGAGCCCGAGTGCTGCCGACAGATGACTCTTGCCGCCGCCCGGCGGGCCGAACAGCAGAATGTTGGCACCTTTCGCCAACCAAGCGTCGCCCGCCGCCAGCGCCATCACCTGAGCTTTCGAGACCATTGGCACGGCCTCGAAGTCGAACGTGGCAAGCGTCTTGCCGACAGGCAGACGCGCCTCGACGAGATGCCGCTCGATGCGACGGCGGCCCCGGTCGGCCATCTCGTGCTCGGCAAGTGCAGCCAAGAAGCGAGCAGCCGGCCAGCCTTCCTTGTCGGATTGTTCGGCCAGCTTGGCCCATATCAGCTTGACGCCCGGTAAGCGCAATTCGCTCAGCAACAGCTCGACGCGGGCGGCATCAACGGTATTTGTCGTCGTCATGCCACGGCCTCCAGGTTGGAGGTGGATTTGACGGCATAGACCGCCGCGAGCTCGTCGTAGGTGCTGAGCGGCACGAACTCCACCGTGATCGCCGGCATGGATGCTGGACCTGGACCGAACCGCTCGCGCAGGATCGCCAGATCCGGCAACCGGCCCGCATCGAGTTCCGCGTCGATCAGTCCTGCCAGCTCCGTCTCGCAGCCGCGATCGTGGGCGAGCGCCAGCAATTCGACTGTCAACTTGCACGCGCGCTTGTCGCCCACGCTCTGGTGCAATGCCGCGAAGGCTCGTGCATAGGCCGGGCGCGGGAACAGCTGATCGCGGTAGACGAGATGGTTGAGCGCCATCGGCTTCTTGCGCAGCGCGTGGATCACGTGCCGATAATCGACAACGTGGCCGCCCTTGCTCTCTGATACCGGCCGGCCACGCCGAAGCGTCATCATCGATGTCGTGCCGAGGAAGCACTCGAGCCGGTCATCGTAAAGATGCACGCGCAGGCGATGGCCGATCAGCCGCGATGGCGCTGTGTAGAATACGCGGCGAAGCGTGAAGCCGCCGCTCGATGTGACGATGACGATCTTCTCCTCGTAATCGGCCGTCCGCCGCTTGGGTAGCGGAGCGAGCGCCGGACGCTCCAGTTCGATCCGCTTGCGATTGTTGGCGTTGCGTCGGCCAACGATCTCATCGACGAAGCGGCGGTAGCCATCCAGGTCGTCGAAGTCACGGCTGCCACGCAGCAACAGTGCGTCCTCCAGCGCTTTCTTGAGATGGCCATGCGAGCTCTCAATGGAGCCATTCTCGTGTGCGACACCCAGGTTGTTCCGGGTCGGTATCATGCCGTAATGGCGCATCAGCCCCTGATAGCGCAGCGTCAGATCCTCTTGAGCATCGCGGTCCAAGTTGCAGAATGCCGCCGACAGGCTATCGCTGCGATGCTCGCGCGGCGCACCGCCGAGCGCCCATAGCGCATTCTGCAGACCCTCGGCCAGCGCCACAAAGCTCTCACCGCCGAGTACGACGTGGGCATGCTCAAAGCCCGAGAATGCCAGCCGAAAGTGGTAGAGCCGATGCCCCAGCACGACGCCCGCAACCGTGACGCCGAGCGCGCTCGTGTCGGTGAAGTCTGACAAACCAAAACGGCCAGGCTCGTGCTCCTGGCGGAAGATCACATCCTGCTCGGGTCCAACCAACGCTCGCCACGTCCGCATGCGCCGCTCCAGCGTGCGCCGAATGCCGGGGCCGATCTCGGGATGACGCCGCCGAATTTCTTCGAGCACGGCAATGGCCCGGATGCCCGGCGCCGACTTCAGGATCGGCACAATCTCGCCGTCCCAGACCTCGGCCAATGGGTCCGGCCGCCGTCGGCCACGTGGCGTTTTCTTCTGCGAGGGCAGCCGCGGATCATCCCCGATCCGGTAGCCGGTCGCCCTGCTGAAGCCGGACTTGGCGGCAGCAATCGCGGTTTCTTGGGTATGTCGGCAACTCATGAACATCCTCATCTGGTGGTCGGTGATGTGAAGGCCGGGCAATATCTGATCCCTCAATTCTGAGACGAATCAGATACTTGACCCGGTCGCTCACGACCGCCAGACCGCACTTGCCCCAGAGGGAAAAGTGCGCCGCCGGGATTGGCCGTCCTTCGCTCGGGCTACGCCCTCGCTTCGTCCGTCCAACCCCGGCGCAGTCTCATCCTGATTGACGCTGCAGTCTCACCTACCTAGAAACTGGCTCTTTCATGCCGCGGCCCTGATTTCGACCTGATAGCCGAGGTTTCGAATACGGTTCGCGAGCCGTGCCGCAGCCTTGGCCGGGTCGCGGCGGGCGAAGTATTCGGAGCCGAGATCGCGGTAGCAAGTGCCGTCGCGCAGCATGTGGTAGACGGTCGTGAGGATCGATGCGGCAACCGCGATGGCCGCCTTCTTGGCTCCGCGGCGCGCTTTGAGGCGCAGGAACTGAGCCTGAAAATAGCTATTTTTCTTGCGCACCGCGCCCCAAGCGGATTGCACCAGCACAGGCTTGAGCCACGGCGCGCCCTTTTTGATGCGGGTCGAACGGCGCTTGCCGGCACTCTCGTCGAGGCGCGGCGTAAGCCCTGTCCATGAGAGAAGATGGCCCGCAGTCGGGAACAGGCTCATGTCGGTGCCAATCTCGGCGATCACGGTCTCAATGGCGGTGGTGCCAAGCCCCGGTACGTCGTTAAGTCGTTCGGCGATGTCGCGAAAGGGCGACAATGCGGCCGCAATGCGGGCGTCGAAGGCCGCAACGCTGTCCTCCAAAATGCTCGATCGTTTGCAGATGCTGCGTGAGCAAGAACCGATGATGTTCCCGCACACGGCCAGTGAGAGCCTCGGCCAGTTCAGCCCGCGTGCAACCCAGCCGCTCGCTTCCAAGCGCGGCAAGCTTTTCCGCATCTGCTTCGCCCGCGATAAGGGCCTTCAAGATGCGCCGCCCGCTCGTGCCCATGATGTCCGTGATCACCGAACATAGTTTGATGTTTGCCTCCTCCAGAACCGCCTGGATGCGCTGCACGTGCTGTACAATCTCTCGTGTCACCTGCTTTCTTGTCCGCGTCAGATCGCGCAACTCCTGGATCGCCGGTGGCGGCACGAAGCTGGCCCGGATCAGGCCATGCGCCAACAAATCGGCGAGCCAAGTCGCGTCGTTCACGTCACTCTTACGGCCAGGTACGTTCTTCACATGTGCCGCATTCGCCAGGATCAGCGCGAAACGCTCTTCCAGAACGTACCAGATCGGCTTCCAGTACACGCCCGTCGCTTCCATCGCCACATGCGTGCATCCGGCGCGCTCCAGCCAGTCAGCAAGCTCCAACAATCCCCGCGTCGTTGTTGGGAAACGCCGGACGTCTCGCTCTACCTTCCTCTTGCTGATAAGCCGCAGGCAGGCCACCACCTCCGCCTTGTGCACGTCCAGACCCGCGCACCGTTTATGTAACGTCTTCATCGCCATCTCCATTAATGTGCGGTCGGCGGTGAAGCCCTTGCTTTTTGAATTCTACCTAACGTGTTCCAGGATGAGCTCCCAACTCGGGAAAGCGCCACCCGTCGACGACAAGAACGGGTGCTCGAAGGACCTCCGGTCAAACTTGATTACGGGCTCGCTCGCACCACAATGAGACCGACCTCCGTGCCGACCGCGTCCCAACCTTACTCCGTTTCATTCATTCGGGTGCGCCCCGCGCATGGCAACTTGATTGTCGCGCGGCAGCTTGCCGTTTACTTGCCGTTGGCTTCCAGCACGTGGCGGCAAGCTGCGCTCAGTCTTGGCCGATTGCGCTGCAGGCAGCCAAGGATGCCGAAAACGTCACATTGGTTCGCTTGCAGTTCAGCCTGGCAATAGGCGGTCACATCGCCATGACAGGCGGTGCGGTCCTGCTCGCTACCCTGGACCGGTCCCGGACACTGCGGCGCTGCCGGCTGCGGTGGAAATTGCGCCGAGGCGGCCGTTATGCCGGCCAGCAGCAAGGTCAAGCTCAGAGCCAGTGTGCGATGCATGATTCACTTTCCCCCCGCAGCGAAACCGCTACCAACCGCAGCCTAGCACATGTTCGGTGAAGTCGAGTGAGGCGGGTAAGTTGTCACCAGCGTATTGGCGCGACCGCGGCTTACCGTATGGAGGCTTGCACGGGGGGCCGGCGCGGCGATACATCTCGGGGCGAGGGCGGTTAGCTCAGTTGGTAGAGCGTCTGCTTTACACGCAGGATGTCGGCGGTTCGAGCCCGTCACCGCCCACCATTTACCCGTCTGTCCGGCCCTAGCTAAGAGATGGGTGAGGACCTCGTGCGCTGACGGCACGGCCGCTATTTGTCCCGATGACTTTGACGTCCGCTGCCGACACGCAACAGTTACAGGACGGAGGACAGATGACCAACGACGGAAGATTTCCTTCCGTCCCCAGTCGTCCGTCCTCCGTCCTGTGTCGTCCCGGATCGGAGACGAAAGTGTCAGATGGCTTCTTTGAGTTCTTTCGAAGCGCGGAAGGCGACCTTCTTGCTCGCCTTGATCTGAATCGGTTCGCCGGTGGCGGGATTGCGGCCCATGCGCGCGGCGCGCTTGCGGACCTGCAGGATGCCGAGCCCGCCGATGCGGATGCGCTCACCTTTCTTCAGGTGCTTGACGATGTTGCCAACCAAGCCTCCGAGAATGGCCTCGGCCTGCTTTTTCGACAGTTCATTGTCCTCCGCAAGCGTTGCGGCAAGATGCTTCAAAGTCACGGTAGTGGCTGGTTTGGATGCCATGAGACCCTCCTCGATGAAGCGGTAATCCGAAGATTTTTGCCGCTTATCAAACTGCAGTTAGACGATTCGGATGCGGCTGACCACGCTTGTTTTGCCGATTCCACCGGTGTTTTTCGCGTGTCCGTGCTATCTGGTATGGCTTCGTGGCGCGTTCAAGGCGCCGCAGCTATGCCGATTTAGGCCCGAAATCCTTGACTTGCCGCGGCCACCGCCTTAACTGCGCAGCGCGCCCGCGGGGGCGTAGCTCAGTTGGTTAGAGCGCTAGCCTGTCACGCTAGAGGTCGCGGGTTCGAGCCCCGTCGCTCCCGCCATTTCTTCAGAAATCTATGCAACTTCAGCGACTTACGATCGCGCATAAAGGCGCGGCTGCCGCACCGCGACAGCGGCCTTACGGGCGAAATCGGCCTAAACGGTTTCGAGGATTTTGTCGGTCTTGGCGCTGAAATGGTAGCGCGGAATGGCATCGAGATCGGTGCCGGTGACGCGGACCACCCAGGCCTTGTGCGGGTGGGCCGTGGAGTGGATCGCGCCTGACGCATAGCCGCGCGTCTGGCCGGGGCCGAGCGCATATTGCCGGGTCTTCTCCAGCACCGCGCCTTCCTCGGACGCGGGATTGACGCGCTTCCACTCGGTCATTTCGGTGACGCCGCGGGCGGTTCCGTAGATCGCCCAGGATGCGCCGTGGCTGTGCGGCTTGCCGACCTTACCGCCTTCCTGCACGTGCGCCAGCACATACGCGTCGGTTTCTGGATCGTGCCACAGCACGCGCCGGCCGATCGGCGTATCGTCGTTGAAGGTCTCGGCGACGAAGTCCGGATTGTTGACAAGCTCGCTTAGCTTGCGCGCGACATCGGGCAAGCCGTTCTGCCCCTTGGCTTTGAGTGTCGCCGACAGATCGGTGCAGAAATTGGCAAGCGTGTAAGCCATGGTCAGCTCCTGAGTGTGTGCAGGCCGATGCGAAAGAGTTCCTTGCAGTGTTACGCCGTGCGGCGCGGCGGTCAATGCCGGTTCGGGCCCACGAGCTTGTTGTAGCGCGCAATCACGTCATGTGGCGTGGCGGCGGCCTTGGCAATGGCGTCGTGTACTGTAGCGCCGTCGATCGGGCTCATGTCGATGCCGAGCTTCTGTGCGGCTGCAACGACCTCCGGATCCTTGCACATTGCCATGAACGCCGTCTGCAGCGCTGCCGCGCGGTCCGCCGGAATGCCGGGCGGCGCGGCGAATGGCAGCGAGATGAAGAATTGCAGGTCGGCGAAATTGAGCAGCGCCTTCGCGCCCGGGTCTTTAGCGAGTTCGTAGGCGGTCGGAATGTTGGCGAAGTCCGGATGGCGTGTCTTTCTGCCGAACTGCATCAACGCACGGAATGCGTGCTCATTCCACAATGTGCGCTGACCGGTGCGCACCGAGCTGTACCCGACCACCTGGCCGTCGATCTCGCCGCGCTGCATCGCCAAAAACATCGGCGCCGCTCCGCGATAGCCGGTCACGACCTTGATGTTGAGGCCGAGGATTTCCTTGGCAATCGTGGCGTAGATGACGTTGCTCGATGCCGCGTTGTCACCGCCGAGCGAGATCGATTTGTTGGTTCCTTTCAGTTCGTCAACCGATTTGATGGGGTTTGTCGCCATCACCATCATCAAGTAAGCGTCGTTCGCGTAAGATGAGAGGCTGCCGAGCCAGGTAAGCTTGAGCGGATCGAATTGCACGTTTGGGTCGCCCTGAATGGCGAGCAGCGGCACCGCGCGTTCAAGTTTGACGAGATAGGTGCCGTCCTTTGGAAATACGTTAGCGAGACGGTTGGCGGCAACGATCCCGCCGGCACCGGGCTGGTTCTCGACCACGATCGTCGGATGACCGGGAATGTATTTGCCGAGATAGCGCGCCACAAATCGCGCCGAAATGTCGTTGATGCCGCCGGGTGCGTTGCCGACCACCATGGTGATCTGGTGGGTCTTATAGAATTGTTCGGCAGTTTGCGCCTGGGCAGCGCCGCCGACTGCAGCAGCTGTAAGGCCGCCGAGCAGCGACAGCGCGGCGCGGCGTGTAACGACGGTCATGCAGTCCTCCCTGATGGCTTATTGCGCCATCCCACGTCGCAGGTGAAACGAGGCCTGCAAGTGACGGACGATATTTAAGGAAATGCCTCCAGCAGGTGCCCGTAGCCTTTGACCGGCTGGCGCACCGAGAGCCGCTTCTGGATTTCCCAGACCCGCGCCGGCACCGGATGCACCACCGGCACCTGCAGGTCCTGTTCGAGCATGGCGATGATGTTGAGCGTGCGCCAGCCCGAGCCGAGCATGTAGATGGCGTCGGCGCCCTTCGCTTTCAGAAAGTTCTTTTTGATGTGGGCGTAGACCTGCTCGCCGGACAGCGATTGCACCTGATTGAATGGCACGTCGATACCTTCCATGCCGCGCACGTTGAAGCCCGCGTCGCGAAAATATTTTGCAAAAATCGCATTGAGCTTCGCGGGAAAGTAGGTGGCGCCGACAAAGCTCTTGGCCTTGAGCGCACGCAGCGCGTTGACGTGGTTCTGCGCTACGCTCATCACCGGCACCTTGTATTTCTTCTCCCACGCCTTGACGATTTTTTCCTCGCCCTTGCGGCCCAGCACCATGAAGGGCGGCGCGCCGTGCGGATGGATGAGATCGCATTTTTCTTCCGCCAGCACTGCGACCAGTTTCTCGTAATGCGGCATCATGGTGTGAAACTCATCCTCGGTGCCGCGCCGGATGTTCAAGAACAGCGGAATGAGGCCGATGCCTTCCGGCAGCAGCCGGCAGACCTCTTCGGTCACGCCGGGCCGCATGGTCGGATTGATCATGCCGACAACGCCACGCCAAGAGGAAAATGCCATGATGGAAACCTCGAACGACCAGGAAGGGATGGTGAGTGTAGCACGCCGGCCCGGAAAGGAAGGACGTCAGGACCGGCGTGATGTCGGGGTGTAGAGCGCTTCAAACAGAGGCCCGAGGCGCAGCGCTCAGACGCGCCCGCGAGCGAGACTTACTCCTTGAGCAGCGCGTCGAAGGCCGGGCCAAATCCTTTGAACGACAGCGGGATGGCGACGCTCTGCCCATTCGCGCTCTGGAACGTCATTTTGCCGGCGGCGGTTGCCGCGCGGAATTTTTTGATCGCGTCGTCCTTTAAGATGAAATCGGCGAAACAACCGACCGGCAGGCAGCGGTCGAACGGCGCCGCAAGCCCGGGATCGGAGGCGCCGGCCTGGACCCGAACTTCGGTGCGCAGATAGACGTTCACCGGCACCTGGATTGTGAGCCGCGCAGGCTGGCCTTTTTCCGGCCGTCCGATTGCGACGCGCGACAGCGGCACGCTGCGGCCTTGGGTTTGCATCTGGGTGAGTTGCTCGATGTCGCACGTTTTCTTCGTCGGGGTGCCGGCCTGAACCGCGCACTGCAGAACCCAGTCGTCGTAGGTCGCCGTCGTGCGTTCCTGGGCAGACGCGTTGCTGCCCGTTGCAATCAGGCAACTGTTGGCGACGAGGAAACCGCCAGCAAAAACCCGGACGGCCGTGAGGCGGAGATCGGGCATGTAGCTCCCTCTGCTCAGGGGGCAGCCCGAGACCGGCGACGGGCCGGCAACGCTGCGCCCGCCGTCTCTTAGCGGATTTTCAGCGCGGCCGGAACATCTGAACTATCGCCAAGCTTGCATGAAAGGCGGAGGCGGTCCCGATGCCCGTTGCGCGGAGTTCGCGCGGGCGGCGGCGTCATTTGCCTTTTTGGAGAAACACGTAGGTGGCCGTGTAGGCCACGCTCTTGAAGTCGCCGGCCTTGTCGCAGCTGCCGCTCAAGGCGCCGCCATGGGTATTGAGCCGCTGGACAATGGCGACCTTCGACAGCACGCCGCGCCCGGTGTGCTTGGTAACATCAAGCTTCAGCCAAGCAACGTCGTCGGCTGTAGCGCCAGGGGCGTTGCCGGATACCTTGGCGACAATCTTGCTGCCGTCGACGTCCTCCCAGGTGGGGCCTGCGTAATGTCGGCCCACGGTCTTGCCATTGTCGATCAGCGCGGCGATTGGCTCACGGAACGACCACGCCAGTTTGCCATCGCTGCCCGCCTTGCATTCATAAACCTGCGCGCCGACGCCCTGGAATGTCGCCATCTTTTTTGCTCCGGTCACGTCGACTGCTGCAGGGACTTGCGCCATCGCAGCCGAGCCGCACCAGAGCGCCGCAATGGTCAGCGACAGCATAGAAATTGTTCCCCGCATGGGCGATCCTCCGTATCCAGTTTGCATAAGTTCGAATGGGGTCCGCCGCACCCCCTTAGCGGGTTCGGGCAGGGCCTGAAAGACAAAACAGGTGCTGTGCGACAATGTTTCGACAGCCGCACTTTTCAGGCAGCGGTCGAGGGGCAAGCGCTAGTCTTCGTCCTGCCGGCCTGCAGCGCGGGCTATCGGCCGGCCGCCGAACAGCTTCTCGCCTGCGGCAAGGAAGCGCTCCGGGTTTACAGCCTCGCCATTGATGCGGGTTTCGTAGTGCAGATGCGGGCCGGTCGACCGTCCGGTGGAGCCGACACGGCCAATGACTTGTCCGGCGCGGACCTTTTGGCCGACAGTGACGCCGATCGCCGACATATGGCCATACCGGGTGGATAATCCTTCGCCGTGGTCGATCTCGACCATCTGGCCATAGCCGCCGTCCCAGCCCGCTTTCACCACCTTGCCGGCAGCCGTCGCGTAGATCGGATCTCCGACGGTGGCGTGGAAATCCATTCCGGTATGCATCGAGGGCGAGTGGACGAATGGATCAATACGCACGCCGAACGGCGACGTCATTTCCAGATCGCCGGCGAGCGGGCTGCGCAGCGGCACGAAGTTCAACGTGTTGGTGAGGTCGTTGGCTTCCGCGCGGGCGATGCTGACGCGGGTCAGAGTGCGCGCGAATGATTCGTTGGCCGGCGGCAGCCTCACCGGTACGAACGGCCCGCCGGTCGCGGCCGACACGGCATGCAGGTTGAGGCCGAGGCTGGCGAGCACGCCGCGCACGCGCTGCGCCCGGCTTTCATAGCGCGCCTGCATCCGGTCAAGAGTTTCGGTCTCGTCCTGATCGACGCGATCGAGCGAGGCCTCGACGTTGCGCATCTGCGTTTCGATGCTTGATCGCTTGCCGTCGTCCAGCCGGTGCGGGGTGAACAGCATATCGCCCGTCGCGCCGGTCTGTGGCGCGGCGTCGACGCCGCGTCGTGGCGGCTGCGTCGTGCCCGTGGTCATCGGGTCTGCGGCGCCGCTCAGCGCGCTCGCCCGCGACTCCAGCGTCGCCTGGCGCCGCGTCAGTTCGTCGAGCTTTTGTTCGAACTGGTCCTGGTCGAGCAATTGCCGGCTCGTGGTGCGATCGATCTCGGCGCGCAAGTCGGCAATGCGGTCCTCGTAGGCGTATTGCTGCGCGCGTTCGCGCGCCATCAGCCCTTTGAGAACGTCATCATGGAAAGCGAAATAGGTAGCGGTGACGACGGACCAGCCGGCCATAATCACAAAGCTGCCGACTGCGATCCAGAATACCACCGGACCGAAGCGAACCTGCCGTCCAGCATGGGCGAATGTGTAGGCAGCCGCTGGCCCGCTGGCCCGGCCCATCCCATGATGCCGTGGTTCAGAACGGCGAGCCGATTCACGATGGATGTGGTGCGCGTTGGCGCTGTGGTGCGGCTGCGACGCGATCCGCTGCGACATTGACACTCCCGCTGGCCGACTGACGCAAATCCAGCCCGGACCGGCCACTAAAACGCTCGCGATGTTCTTTTCGGTTGGGAGGTCAGACGCGAGCTTCGATGGACTCGTGCAGGCTTCGCAACCGTGACATCGGTCGTGCATTTGACGCGGGTATGGTTAATTTTCAGGAAATTGCCGCGCCGATTTTCTTATCCTGGGTAAATGTTTAGACAAATTGCCGGCGTTCATAATGCCTTAACGGCCGCGAGCACGGCTTCAGCGTGTCCGGCGACGGAAACCCGCGGCCATACCTGCACGATCCGCAAATCGGGGCCGATCAAGAACGTGGTGCGCGCGATGCCCATAAACTTGCGGCCGTACATCGACTTTTCCTGCCACACGCCGTAGGCCTCGAGCATGGGGTGCTTCTCGTCCGAGGCGAGCGCGATCGACAGCTTGTATTTCACCTTGAATCTGTCCAGGGCTGCGATGGAATCTGTGGAAACGCCGAGAATTTCAGCGCCGGCGCGGCTGAAGGCTGCCTCGTGGCGGGTAAAGTCGATCGCCTCCTTGGTGCAGCCGGTGGTATCGGCGCGCGGGTAGAAATAGAGCACGAGTTTGCGCCCGGCGAAGTCCTTAAGCGAAACGCTGCCGCCACCATCCTGAGGCAGGGTGAAGCCTGGGGCTTTGTCGCCGGGGCCTAGGCCCTTCACCTTATGTTCCGTCATATGCCTTCCTTTCGACGCTTTCCCAGGGGCATCTTACGCCGCCAGATTACGCAAGCAGGGCGGTGCGGTCGAGCACGGGGGGCTCTGGCTTTCGACGGCACCACGGACGAGGGGACGCCCGAGGGGGCATGGCCAAGCAGGATCGGCAGAGCGCATCGCTCCCGAAACGGGAGCCGGCCGTTTATGCCCGCCGGCGTGGCAGCCTTGTCGCTGCGCACCGCGGCGAACGTTCGGCTGATGGCCGCTATGTCGCTGCCTACCGCCGTCTGCTGGCCCGTCATAAACGCCTGATCCGGCGCATCTGCGTCGGCGGCGGGGCGGCCGCGACGCTGGTCCTTGTCGCCTTTCTTGGACTTTGGTGGAGGCTCGACAGCGGGCCTATACAGATCGACGCTTTCACCCCGTGGCTCGCTTCGGCCATCGAAGAGAATTTCGGCAGTCGCGACCACGTCGAGGTCGGCGGCACCCAGATCGAGCGCACCGAGAATGGCGGCACGGCGGTGCGAATTCGTGACATCGTCGTGCGCGACGCCGACGGCGCCGTGGTGGCAAAAGCGCCGAAGGCCGAGGTGCAGGTCTCAGCGCTTAGTCTCCTGAGCGGCCACATGCGGGCGCGCAGTCTCAACTTGGTCGGTGCCGAACTCAATGTGCGTATCGACCGCGACGGTGAAGTGACGGTCTTCGCCGGGGCCGACAAACATCCGATTGCGACCGCCACGGTCCCGGTGGCCGATGCCTCGGTTGCCGGCGTGCCCGACAATCTCGGCCCCGTGCTCGCAACGGAGCCTCCCGCGACTGTCGACTTGCGGTCTGCCGCTCCGGCCGCGGCGCCGTCCAAGTCTTTGGCGTTGGCGGCGCTGCTATCGTGGATCGACGGCATCGGCGAATCCGAACTCGATGGTCACGACCTGCGCGAGCTCGGGTTGAAGGAAGGCACCGTCACTTTTGACGATGAGCGCAGCGGCAAAAACTGGGCTCTGCACAACATCAGGCTCAGTCTTGAAAGGCCGGCCGGCGGCGGCGTGGTGCTCAGGCTTGGCTCAGAGGACCCGGATCAGCGTTGGGCACTTGTCGCCTCGATCAAGCCGATTCTTGACGGCGTTCGCCGTATCGAAGTCGAGGCGCGCCAGGTTCCGGCTAGCGATCTCATTCGCGCCTTGCATCTTGGCGACGGCCATTTGCAAACGACGTTGCCATTGTCCGCGAGCCTGCGCGGTGAGATCGGCGCCGACGGCATGCCGCGTGCGCTGGTCGGACGCCTCGTCGCCGAGGGTGGCTATATCAGCGACGCCGACAGCACCGATGGCCGGATCAATGTCGATCACGCCGAATTCAAGTTCAGCTGGGACGACGCGAACCGCGTGCTTTCGATGCCGTTCCAGATCGTGTCCGGCGGCAATCGGTTCACGCTGCTTGGGCAGCTGAAAGCTCCGGCGCAGCTTAACGGCACGTGGTATTTCAAGGTCGGCGGCGGGACGGCGATGCTTGCCACGCCGGGTACGGGCGATCCGCTGGTCCTCAACAGAATAGCGATTAGCGGCCGGTACGATGCGGCGAAGAAGCGCTTCGTGCTCGATGAGGGCGACATCGGAAATATGAATATTGGTGTATTCATGTCCGGTGACGCGGAATACGCCGACGGCGACGTGCAACTCCATGCCGGAATTGCCGGCCAGCGCATGTCGGTGGACGACTTCAAGCGGCTATGGCCGGTCTTCGTCTCGCCGAAAGTGCGCGATTGGTTCAACGAGCATCTGACCAGCGGCACGCTCGACCATATCACAATCGCGGTGAATGCGCCGTTCCAAACGCTGAGAGAGGGCGGACCGCCGGTCCCCGACAATGGCTTGTCGATCGATGCGCTGGTCAATCACTGTGTGGTTACGCCCGTGAGCGGTCTGCCGGCGCTCAAAGATGCGGATCTTACCGTTCACATCGTTGGCCGCGACGCACAGATCTGGCTGGGCAAGGCTACGGCCGATCTGCCGTCGGGGCGCAAACTTGTCATGTCGTCCGGCCTGTTCGAAGTACCCGACACGGCGCCGCATGATCCGCCGGCACGGGTTCATTTCAAACTTGACGGTCCGGTTCCGGCGGCGGCCGAGCTGTTGTCGATGGATCGTTTGCGCGACGTATCGCGCACACCATTCGACCCGTCCACGACCCATGGCACGATGACCGCGCAAGTCGCGCTGGCGATGCCGCTGAAGCCGGATTTGCCGCCGGGTTCGACCAATTATTCGATCGCGGTCGATGCCACGAATTTTTCGGCAGATAATCTGATCATGGGACAACGGCTCGATGCCGCCGCGCTCCATGTCACCGCTACCCCGCAAGGCTTTCAATTCAAAGGCGACGTCAAGATCGCGGGCGCCGCGGCCTATATGGAATACCGTCAGGCGCGCAATGATCCTCAAGCGGACATCCGCCTGAAAGGCACGCTTGACGCGGCGGCGCGCAAGAGCCTCGGCCTCGATCCGGGCGACACGATCATCGGCTCGATCCCCATGCGCATCGTCGGTCGCGTCGGCACCGACTCCGATCGCGAAGGGCGCTTCGCAATCGATGCCGATCTCACATCCGCAAAGATCGACGGCTTCCTGCCGGGTTGGGTCAAGCCCGCCGGCAGGCCGGCGCACGTGTCGATGACGTTGACGACGCAGCCGCAATCGGTGCGCATCGACGATCTTGTAATCGCGGGCGCCGGCACCGGCGACGGCGTCAAGGGTTCGATCGACCTCGACAGTGACGGCAATCTGCAAACGGCGAACTTCCAGTCGTACGGATTCTCCGACGGCGACAAGGCGACGCTGAAGGCCGATCGCGCACCGGATGGCGCGCTGCGGGTTGTCATGCGCGGGGACGTCTATGACGGCCGCGGCTTCATCAAAACAATGACCGGGGCGCCACCGCCGGGCGGGGCTGGGGCGCCGTCGGCGGCGCAGAAGAAAGCACCTGATATCGATCTCGACATCAAGCTCGGCGCCGTGCTTGCATTCAACGGCGAGGCGCTTAGCGACGTCGATCTGAAAATGTCGCGCCGCGCCGGTGAGATTCGCAGTCTGGGCTTCAGCGCGAAAATCGGCCGCGACGGTACGCTTACCGGCCAGCTGCAAGGTCAGGCCAGCGGCCGTCAGGCGGTAATCTTGCGCACGACCGACGCCGGCGCGCTGTTTCGCGCGACCGATGTGTACAAGCGGATCATCGGCGGGGAGATGGCGATGGTGATGGAGCCGCCCTCGGCTTCCAATCCCATGCAGCAGGGCACGCTCAATGTGCGCAATTTCGCCGTGCACGACGAATCGGAATTGCAGCGCGCGGCGAGTGGCGGTGCACAGAGCCCGCAGCAGATCTCTAACGGCGATTTGCAATTCACCAGCATGCGGGTCGATTTCACCCGTGCACCGGGTCGAATCGCGCTGCGCGACGGCGTTGTGCGCGGTCCGATGCTCGGCGGGACCATGGACGGCTTGATCGATTACACCCGCAACAGCGTCAATCTGCGCGGCACGCTGGTTCCGCTCTACGGGGCGAACAACATGTTTGGCTGGATCCCGGTGGTCGGGCCGATTCTGGGCGGCGACAAGGAAGGACTGGTCGGCTTCACCTATGAGGTCGTTGGCCAGCCCGGCAATCCGGTTCTCAATGTTAATTTCTTCTCGGTCCTGGCGCCGGGCGTGCTCCGCAAGATTTTCGAGTATCCGGCCGCGACCGATAGCGTCACGCTCGGCGATCAGCATTAGCTGAAAATCACATCGGCT
This sequence comes from uncultured Alphaproteobacteria bacterium, assembly GCA_963729965.1. GTDB lineage: Bacteria > Pseudomonadota > Alphaproteobacteria > Rhizobiales > Xanthobacteraceae > BOG-931. Next base: position 956,500 of record CAVSPX010000012.1, on the reverse strand, counting down.
TGAGCAACACGTGCCGCTTGCGACCGAGCGACAGCTTGATCACGCCCTCTGGCGTCAAATCTCGTGAAGTGAGCTTCTTATTTTCGTCGGTCACTACTACATCGTTGACGCGCAATCCGCCGCTTCTAATCAAACGACGTGCTTCGCCTTTCGACATTACGAGATGTAGCAGTACGTAAGCCTCCAAAACGCTCAAACCTGGCTCAAGCTTGGTGCGTGCGACCTCTTCGGTCGGCAGTGATTCCGCGAGCTTACCTTCTTCAAACGTTGTGTGCGCGGTGGCGGCCGCCTCGTCGGCCGCGGCACGGCCATGCACAAGCGCAGTCGCTTCGGTGGCAAGCACCTTCTTGGCCTCGTTGATTTCCGCACCCTTGAGCGCGGCGAGGCGGTCGATCTCGTCGAGCGGCAGCACCGTGAACAGCTTGAGAAACCGGGTAACGTCGGCGTCCTCGGTGTTGCGCCAGTATTGCCAATATTCGTAGGGGCTCACGAGATCAGCATTCAGCCACACCGCACCGGCCGCGGTCTTGCCCATCTTGGCGCCCGACGACGTCGTGATCAGCGGCGCCGTCAGCGCGAAAAATTGTGCGTTATGCAGACGGCGGCCGAGGTCGATGCCGTTGACGATGTTGCCCCACTGATCGGAGCCGCCCATTTGCAGCACGCAGCCATAGCGCCGGAACAGCTCGACGAAGTCGTAGGCCTGCAGAATCATGTAATTGAATTCGAGAAAGGACAGTTCCTGCTGACGCTCGAGCCGCAGCTTGACCGAATCGAACGCGAGCATCCGGTTGACCGAGAAATGGCGGCCGACATCGCGCAGGAAGTCGATATAGTTGAGCGCGTTCAGCCAATCGGCATTGTTGGCCATGATGGCGTTGCCGCCGTCTTCCGCGAATTTCAGGAACTTGCCGAAGATGGCGCGGATGCCCTTGAGATTCTCGTCGATGAGATCGTCGGTCAAAAGCCGCCGGCTCTCGTCCTTGCCCGACGGATCGCCGACGCGCGTGGTGCCGCCGCCCATCAGCGCGATCGGCCGGTGGCCGGTCTGCTGCAGCCAATGCAGCATCATGATCGGTAAGAGCGAGCCGACATGAAGCGACGAAGCCGTGCAGTCGAACCCGATATAGGCAGTGATAGCGCCGGGCGTACGCGCGAGCGCATCCATGGCCTCGGGCTCCGAGACCTGGTGAATGAATCCTCGGCTGGCGAGGGTATTGAGAAAGTCCGACTTGTAGGTGCTCATCGCCGTGTGGCCGTTCGCGCCCGCCGTATTGAGCGCGCGCGGCGCTGGTGTAACAGGTCCGGACGCCCTGGCAACCGTGTTGCCGTCGGTAGTCTGCGGCGAGTGTTAGGCGTCACCGGCGGGAACAGACGATATCGAGGCGCCCGCGGTTGACCCGCCACGCGATCTAGCGCAGGTTCGGGCCGCGCGGCCGGTTCGGTACGCGAAGATAATTCCGCATCTAACGGGAATCTCACGCAAATTGATGCTGACTCGGGACATCGCGCAAGCCCTTTCCGGCCGGCTTGATGGGGATGGGACAATCGCTATCGACCGCCTGGTTCATCCGGAGCGGGCGGAGCGCCCGTCCGACCTTGCTGTCGCCATGAGCGCCGAAGCGGCGGCGGCGCTGCCGCGCAGCAAGGCGCGGGCGGTCGTCGTCTCGGCGGCGCAGACGGTCTCGTCCGAAGCGTTCGCCGCGGTGATCGCCGTCGGGGAAACGCGGAGGGCGCTTGCCAAGCTGACCGCCATGTTTGATGGGGGGCCGCCACACGATCCCGGCATTCATCCGTCAGCGATCGTGGCCGGCGATGCGGAGGTCGGCGAGGGGGTGAGCATCGGGCCGTTTGCGGTGGTCGGCCCCCGCAGCCGCATCGGCTCCGGCTCCACGATCATGCCGCAAGTGACGATCGGCGCCGATGCGAGCGTCGGCGCGTGTTGCCTGCTGCACTCAGGCGTACGCGTCGGCCACGGCTGCCGCATCGGCGACCGCGTGATCGTACACGCCAACGCCGTGATCGGCGCCGACGGGTTCAGTTATGCTCCCGATTTGATGTCAGCGACGGCGTTTACCGCTGGCGTCGCGGTCACCCGCGTGCATTCGCTGGGCAATGTCGAGATTGGCGACGATGTCGAGATTGGCGCCTGCACCACGATCGACCGCGCCACGCTGGAAAGCACGCGCATCGGCCGCGGCAGCAAGATCGACGACCATGTGCACATCGGCCACAATGTCACGATCGGCGAAAGCTGCATTCTCTGCGGCATGGTGGGCATTTCCGGGAGCGTCATCCTCGGCGACAGGGTCCGTCTGGGCGGCGGCGTCGGGATCGGCGATCACGTGCGAATTGGCGATCAGGCGGTGGTCGCCGCTGGCTCCGGCGTTGCCACCGACGTTCCCGCCAATGCCTTTTTCTCCGGCTACCCTGCGCAGCCGCATGAGCGCTCGGTCGAGCAACACCTCTATGTGCGCCGGGCGAAGCGGCTTCATGATAAGGTTGAACAAATGGCGTCGCGCCTCGACGCTCTGGAACAGGCCGTGAAGAAGTGATGGGGGCATCGTGAGCGACGTAGCGAGCGACGTGATTGCGATCATCGCCAAGAAGAAGCGGGTCGAGAAGCCCACGGTCGAGATTACCGACCGGCTGGAGGATTTGGGACTGGAGTCACTCGACGCCGTCGAGATGATTTTCGACCTCGAAGAAAAGTTCGATATCCAGATTCCCTACAACGCCAATACCAACAATCCGCGCACCGAATTCGAGACCGTTGGCGACGTGGTCAAGGCGGTCGAAGCGCTGGTGGCGCAGAAGAAGTCGTGACGGCAGTGAACCGCGTCGTCGTTACCGGCCTGGGTGCGGTTACGCCGCTCGGCCAAACCGTTTCGGCATACTGGGAGAGTCTGAAGGCGGGCGTCAGCGGCCTCGGCCCGATTACGCTGACGCCGACAAACGACGAACTGACCCAAAAGGTCGCCGCCGAGGTCAAGAATTTCGATCCGTTGCAGCACTTTGCCGAGCGGCAATTGTCGACGCTCGATCGCGTCTCGCAGTTCGCCGTGGTGGCGGCGCGCGAGGCAATCGCCCAATCCGGCCTCGTCTTCGACATGCCGCTGTCAGTGCGCACCGCCGCCATCGTCGGCACCGGCGTCGGCGGCCAGACCACGCACGATGACAGCTTTCGCCGCGTTTATGTGGAAAAGCGCACGCGGGTTTTTCCGCTGACCATCCCCAAGCTGATGGTCAATGCGCCGGCAAGCCAGGTTTCAATGGCGTGCGGGCTGCGCGGGCCGGCTTTCGCTGTGGCAAGCGCCTGCGCCTCGGCGACGCACGCCATCGGCCTCGCGTTCCACATGGTGCGCGCCGGACAGGTCGATTGCGCGGTGACCGGTGGCGCTGAAGCCTGCATCACCTTCGGCACCGTGCGCGGCTGGGAGGCGATGCGGGTAATGTCGCCCGATGTCTGCCGGCCGTTCTCGAAAGACCGCATGGGCCTCATTCTCGGCGAGGGTGCCGCCATGGTGGTGCTGGAGCCGCTGGAGCGCGCCCAGGCGCGCGGTGCAAATATCCTGGGTGAGATTGTTGGCTTCGGCATGAGCGCCGATGCCGCCGATCTCACCGCGCCTGATCAGGGCGGCATGGTGCGGGCGATGTGCAATGCGCTGGCCGATGCGAAACTCGCGCCCACCGATGTCCAATACGTCAACGCTCACGGCACTGGCACTGCCGCGAACGACGAGACCGAGACCAGGGCTCTGCATGAGGCGTTCGGACCGCACGCGGAAAAACTCGCGATATCTTCGACCAAGTCCATGGTCGGTCACGCGCTGGGCGCCGCGGGCGCGCTTGAATTGGTGGCGACGGTCCTTGCCGTGAGAGAGGGGATCGTGCCGCCGACCATCGGTTACCTGGCGCCGGACCCGGCCTGCGATCTCGATTACGTGCCCAACACCGTGCGCGCGCTGCCGATCGACAGCGCGGTGTCGAACTCGTTCGCGTTCGGCGGACTAAACGCCGTGCTGGCGGTGAAGAAGTTCGTCTGAGTGCGCGTGGCCGCGGCGACTACGCCGCGGTTGTCGTGCGCCCGCCCTTGGTGCCCAGCCGCTTGTCGAGATAAGCGCTGATGGAACTCATCAGCGGCTCGATTTTGCCGTCAAAGAAATGATTGGCGCCGGGTACGACCTTCTGCTCGATGACGATGCCCTTCTGGGTCTTGAGCTTTTCCACGAGCGTGGTCACGTCGCGCGGCGGCACCACGGCATCCTTGTCGCCGTGAATGATCAGGCCCGAGGACGGGCAGGGCGCCAGGAACGAAAAGTCGTAGAGGTTGGCGGGCGGCGCGATAGAGATGAAGCCCTCGATTTCGGGGCGGCGCATCAGAAGCTGCATACCGATCCAGGCGCCGAACGAGAAGCCGGCGATCCAGCAGCTGCGCGCCTCTGGATTGACCGATTGCGCCCAATCGAGCGCCGCCGCCGCATCGGAGAGTTCGCCGATACCGTGGTCGAAGCCACCCTGGCTGCGGCCGACGCCCCGGAAGTTAAAGCGCAGTGCCGAGAAGTTCCGGTGCACGAAGGCGTAATACAGCTGGTACACGATCTGGTGGTTCATCGTGCCGCCGAATTGCGGATGGGGATGCAGCACAATGCCGATCGGCGCGTTTTTCTGTCGCGCCGGATGATAACGGCCTTCGATGCGGCCGCCGGGTCCGGTGAAAATGACCTCGGGCATGGCTTAAATTGAACCTCGATGCATAGGTTTTTGGGAGCGTTGCTTGACGGCGCGCATGGGCACGCCTAAGCATTTATAACCACTTGAGATTTTTGCAACTGGCGACGCACGACCGGCGGCCAGCGCAACGATGTGGTCGCCTTCTAGCACAAGCCAGGGGACCAAAAGCAAGCACGACGAGCATGTCCGAGCGCAGCTATTTCGATTGGAATGCCACGGCGCCGCTGCGGCCGCAGGCCCGGGAGGCCTTGCTGGAAGCGCTGGCAGTCCCCGGTAACCCGTCTTCGGTCCATGCCGAGGGCCGTGCGGCCCGCAGCCTGATCGAGCGCGCCCGCGAGCAAGTGGCCGTGCTGGTCGGCGCGCAGGCGGCCAACGTGGTCTTCACCTCGGGCGGGACGGAAGCCAACATGCTGGCGCTGACGCCCACAATCGAGACGGCGGGCGAGAAGCGGCCGCGTGACCGGCTGCTCCTCTCGGCAATCGAACACTCCTCGGTGCGCGCAGGCGGTCGCTTTCCCCGCGAGGCGATCGAGGATGTGCCGGTGCTGCCTGATGGGCGGATTGATCTCACCGCTCTGGCTCAGGCCGTGGAGCAAAGCTGCCGGCCCTTGGTTTCCCTGATGCTGGCCAACAACGAGACTGGGGTAATCCAGCCGGTGGCCGAGGCGGCGGCGATCGTCCACGCCGCCGGCGGCCTCTTGCATGTCGATGCGATCCAGGCCGCGGGGCGAATTTGTTGTGATATCCGGGAGATGGGCGCCGATCTTGTGACCCTTTCTGCACATAAGATCGGCGGTCCCAAGGGTGTCGGCGCGTTGGTTCGGCGGAGTGATGATCTTCACCTTCCGGAACCGCTGATGCGCGGCGGGGGCCAGGAACGAGGCCTGCGCGCCGGGACCGAGAATGTGGCCGGGATTGCGGCATTCGGGGCCGCTGCGGCGGTGGCTCACGCCGCGCGCGCCGATGAGGCGGCGCACATGAGGGCGCTGCGAGACCGCCTGGAGGCCAGCCTCAAGGCAATCACGCCGTCAGCGGTGATTTTCGGCCAAGCTGCCGAACGGCTGCCGAATACGTCGCTGTTCGCGGTTGAGGGCATGAAGGCCGAGACCGCGGTCATAGCGTTCGATCTGGAGGGCATCGCCGTGTCCTCCGGCGCGGCCTGTTCGTCGGGGAAAGTGCAGCCGTCACATGTACTTGCAGCCATGGGGGTTTCCCCGGCGCTGGTGCGTGGCGCGGTGCGCGTCAGCATCGGCTGGACCACCGACGAGGCCGACATTGCACGTTTTCTTGCCGCTTGGAGAAAGCTCGCAAGTGCATTATCTAAAGGGCACAGCATTGCCGCTTAACCGGCTGTAGGATCGGCCGTTTCGGCGGCCTTTGGAACGGTTCAAGCGGTCCCTCGCGGGGTGAAACGGCCGTCAACGCACCGACCATAACCGACTAAATCCAACCCGCGGTCCTTGAAACCGTGAGCGGAGGGACGAATGCCGGCAGTACAAGAGACCGTCGACCAGGTCCGCCGTATCGACGTTGATCAGTATAAGTATGGGTTCGAGACGCTGATCGAATCGGACAAGGCCCCTAAGGGCCTGTCTGAAGAGATTGTGCGATTCATTTCGGCAAAGAAGAACGAGCCCGAGTGGATGCTGGCGTGGCGCCTCGACGCCTACCGCCGCTGGCTCACGATGCGCGAGCCGAAATGGGCCAAGGTCGAGTACGGCCCGATCGATTACCAGAACAGCTACTATTACTCGGCGCCGAAGAAGGCACCGGCCTCGCTCGACGATATAGACCCGGAAATTCTGCGCACCTACGAAAAGCTCGGCATTCCGCTGCGCGAACGCGAAGCGCTGCTCGGCATCCAGAAGCCGGCCGAAGAAGGTGCCGATGGACAAGAACCGCAAAATGGCGGCAACGGCTACGGGCGCGTTGCGGTCGATGCGGTGTTCGATTCCGTCTCGGTCGCCACCACCTTCCAGGCCGAGTTGGCGAAGGCCGGTGTGCTGTTCATGCCGATCTCTGAGGCGCTGCAGAAGCATCCGGACCTGGTCAAGAAATACCTCGGCACGGTGGTGCCGATCAGCGACAATTTCTTCGCCACGCTCAATTCAGCGGTGTTTTCCGACGGCTCGTTCGTCTATGTGCCGCCGGGCGTGCGCTGCCCGATGGAGCTGTCGACCTATTTCCGCATCAACGAGCGCAACACCGGCCAGTTCGAGCGCACGCTGATCATTGCCGACAAGGGCTCTTACGTCAGCTACCTGGAAGGCTGCACCGCGCCGGTGCGCGACGAAAACCAGCTGCACGCGGCTGTGGTCGAACTCATCGCGCTTGACGACGCCGAGATCAAATACTCGACCATCCAGAACTGGTATCCGGGCGACGCGAACGGCAAAGGCGGCGTCTATAATTTCGTCACCAAGCGCGGCGATTGCCGCGGTAATAACGCCAAGATTTCGTGGACCCAGCTCGAGACCGGTTCGGCCATCACCTGGAAATACCCGAGCTGCATCCTGCGCGGCGACAATTCGCGCGGCGAGTTCTATTCGATCGCGATTTCCAACGGCTACCAGCAGGTCGATTCCGGCACCAAGATGCTGCATCTCGGCAAGAACACCACCAGCCGGATCATCTCCAAGGGCATCGCCGCCGGACACTCCAACAACACCTATCGCGGTCTGGTGACGGCACATCGCCGCGCCACCGGCGCGCGCAACTTCACCAATTGCGATTCGCTTTTGATCGGCGACCAGTGCGGCGCACATACCGTGCCGTATATCGAGGCGAAGAATTCGAAGGCCGTGTTCGAGCATGAGGCGACCACGTCGAAAATCTCCGAAGAGATGCTGTTCTACTGCCGGCAGCGCGGGTTGTCGGCTGAGGAGGCGACCGCCCTTGTGGTCAACGGCTTCGTCAAGGACGTGCTGCAGCAGTTGCCCATGGAGTTCGCGGTCGAGGCGCAGAAACTGATTTCCGTCTCGCTCGAAGGCTCGGTGGGTTGAGCGCGGATAAGTACGATGACCCAGTATTGGTTCAGGCCGAAACGCTACGGTTATGGTGCTACGCCGACGACCTGGCAGGGCTGGGCGGTCACGCTCGGCACGGTGGCCGCGATGGTGGCGGTGTCGCTTTATCTGCGATTGACGGAGCCACACTATTGGGCTTTGGCAGTGCTGATCGCCTTCGATGTTGTTGCTCTCGCATTTCTATTGATCATCAGCCGCCGCAAGACCGAAGGCGGATTGCGCTGGCGTTGGGGCGATCGCTAGCCTGCGAAAGATAGGTTGGAGCTGTTGATGGCTTTGTTGGAAGTAAAGAATTTGCACGCCGGCATCGAGGGCAAGGAGATCTTGCGCGGCCTCGACCTGACGGTGAATGCCAGCGAGGTGCACGCCATCATGGGGCCGAACGGCTCGGGCAAGTCGACGCTCGCCTACGTGCTTGCCGGCAAGGACGGCTACGAGCCGAGTGCTGGCGAGGTGCTGTTCAACGGCAAAAACCTTTTTGACATGGAGCCGGATGAACGGGCCGCGGCCGGTCTTTTTCTCGCTTTCCAGTATCCGCTGGAGATTCCGGGCGTTGCCACCATGACCTTCCTGCGCACGGCGCTGAATGCCCAGCGCAAGAAGCGAGGCGACCCGGAGCTTTCAACACCGGAATTCATCAAGAAGGTGCGCGACGTCGCCGGCAAGCTCGGCATCGAGCAGGACATGCTGCGGCGCGCCGTCAATGTCGGTTTTTCCGGCGGTGAGAAGAAGCGCAACGAAGTGCTGCAGATGGCGCTCCTGGAGCCGCGCCTGGCGGTGCTCGACGAGACCGATTCCGGGCTCGACATCGATGCGCTCAAGATCGTGGCCGACGGCGTCAACCGGCTGCGCTCTCCCGAGCGCGCCTTCGTCGTCATCACGCATTATCAGCGGCTGCTCAACTACATCGTGCCCGACGTGGTGCACGTGCTGTCCAAGGGCCGCATTGTGAAAACGGGCGGCAAGGAACTGGCGCTCCAACTCGAAGCGCACGGTTACGCCGAGTATCAGGAAGAGGCGGTGGCGTGAACGCCGAGCTCACCACGATCAAGACTGCGGCGGAGAGCGCGCTGGCGGATACATATGCCGAGGCGCGCGGTCGCCTCCCGGGCGATAAGGCCGTGACTGCGCAACGGGCCGCCGCGTTCGACATATTTGCGCGGCAGGGCCTGCCGCACCGTCGCATCGAGGAGTGGAAATACACCGACCTGCGCGCGCTGATGCGCGAGGCGAAGCCGCTTGCCAGCCCGCCGGACGCGGCCGCCAAGGCGCGTGCCAAAACCGCCGGCGCCGTGCTCGGCGATGTCGAAGCGCGCCGGCTGACCTTCGTCGACGGCGCATTCGTGCCAGAACTGTCCGATCTCAAGAACTTAGAAAGCGGACTTTCGATCGGCTCGCTGGCCGATGCGCTTGCCGACGGTGATCCGGGCGCGCTTGCTCACCTCGGCAAGATTGCGCCTTCAGGCGATGTTGCGGTGGCGCTTAACACCGCGCTGATGGGTGACGGCGCCGTGATCCGCATCGGTGATGGCACAATGATCGAGCGGCCGCTCCATCTTTGCTTCGTCGCCTCGCAGAAGCCGGCAGCGACATTCGTGCGATCGCTGGTGGTCGTCGCACCCGGCGCACGCGCGATGCTGATCGAAACACACGAGGGACCTTCGGGCAGCGATTACCAGGTCAACGCGGCCCTTGAATTGTTCGTCGGCGAGCGCGCCCATATCGATCATGTCAAAATCATCGGCGAAGGGGCGGAAGCGCTGCACGTCTCGACCTTGGCGGCGGCCATTGCTGCCCGTGCCCGTTTCAACACCTTTAGCTTCACCACTGGTGGCGCCGTGGTGCGCAATCAGATGTTTCTGAATTTTGACGGCGAAGAGACAGTCGCCGGCATCCGGGGCGCCACGTTGCTGGGCGGCCGCCAGCACGCCGACACGACGCTGCTGGTCAATCATGTGGCGCGCAGCTGCCAGAGCCGGGAACTGTTCAAGTCCGTGCTCGGCGGCGAGGCCCATGGCGTATTCCAGGGACGCATCGTAGTGCGCCGCGGCGCACAGAAGACCGACGCCAAGATGATGACCCAGGCGCTGCTGCTCTCCGAGCGCGCCGAGGCCGACAACAAGCCGGAACTGGAGATTTATGCCGACGATGTGCAGTGCGGTCACGGCGCCACCGCGGGCGCACTCGACGATGAGCTGAAATTCTATCTCATGGCGCGTGGCATTCCCGCGGCAGAAGCGGACGCGCTGCTGATCCAGGCCTTTCTCGGCGAGGCGATCGAAGGCATCGAACATGCGGGTCTGCGCGAGGCGTTGATGGACTCGGTGGCGGCCTGGCTGAAGGCGCGGCGATAGAACCATGAACGACACAGCGACCATCGATACCTATGACGTCGACCGTATCCGCGCGGATTTCCCGATCCTTGCGACCAAGGTGTACGGCAAGCCGCTGGTCTATCTCGACAATGCCGCGTCGGCGCAGAAGCCGCAGGCGGTGCTCGACCGGCTCAACGAGGCCTACACGACCCAATACGCCAACGTGCATCGCGGGCTGCATTATCTCGCCAACGAAGCGACCGAAGCCTATGAGTTGGCCCGTGAGAAGGTCGCGCGCTTTCTCAACGCGAAGCGCAACGAAGAAATCATCTTCACGCGAAACGCCACCGAGGCGATCAACCTTGTCGCCTATACATTCGGGTACGAGCGCATCAAGGCCGGCGACGAGATCGTGCTCTCGATCATGGAGCACCATTCCAACATGGTGCCATGGCATTTTCTGCGCGAGCGCCACGGTGCCGTGCTCAAATGGGCGCCGGTCGACGACGAAGGCAATTTCCTGCTCGATGAGTTCGAAAAACTGCTCGGCCCGCGCACCAAGATGGTCGCGATCACCCATATGTCGAATATGCTCGGCACCGAAGTCCCGGTGAAGGAGGTGACGCGGCTCGCCCACGCTCGCGGCATTCCGGTGCTGGTCGATGGTGCGCAGGCGGCTGTACATCTCGACGTCGACGTTCAGGACATCGATTGCGATTTCTACGCCTGCACTGGCCACAAGATTTACGGTCCGACCGGGATCGGCGTGCTGTACGGCAAATACGCGCATCTCGACGCCATGCGGCCGTTCAACGGCGGCGGCGAGATGATCCGCGAAGTGTTCCAGGATCGGGTCATCTATGGCGAGCCGCCGCACAAATTCGAAGCCGGCACCCCGCCGATCGTGCAGGCGATCGGGCTCGGCGCCGCGATTGATTACGTGTCGGGGATTGGCAAGGCGCGTATCCGGGCGCATGAACAGGATCTTTTGCGGTATGCCCATGACCGGCTGCGTGCGATCAACTCGCTGCGCATTTTCGGAACCGCCGACGGCAAAGGTCCGATTGTCTCGTTCGAAATGAAGGGGGCGCATCCGCACGATGTGGCAACCGTGATCGACCGTTCGGGCGTCGCGGTTCGCGCCGGCACCCATTGCGTCATGCCTTTGCTGGCGCGCTTCGGCGTGACGGCGACCTGCCGCGCCTCCTTTGCCATGTACAATACGCGCGAGGAGATCGATGTGCTGGCGCAGGCGCTCGTTAAAGCGCAGGAATTCTTCGCATGACCGACGATGTGAAACAGCCTGAGGTCGAGAATACCGTGTGCGCTGATGCGGCGACGCCGGCCGAGGCGGCGGAAACGCCGTCCGCCATCCCGGCCGACGAGATGGCGCGCTTGACCGACGAGATCGTCACCGCGCTCAAGACCGTGTACGACCCGGAAATTCCTGCCGATATCTACGAGCTTGGGCTGATCTACAAGGTCGACGTCGACGACGATCGGCTGGTCACGATCGATATGACGCTGACGACGCCGAACTGTCCGTCGGCAGCCGAACTGCCAAGCCAGGTGGAGAACGCTGTTTCGGGCGTGACGGGCGTGCGCGAGGCCAAGGTCAACATCGTGTGGGATCCGCCATGGGACCCGAGCCGCATGTCGGACGAGGCCCGCACCGTGCTCGACATGTGGTGACCGCGCGCTGCGTTGCGCCGAAGGTGGCTGCGCACTACATGGTTTTTAGTAAGGTTGTCTGGCGTGGTGAATTAGAATCAGTCCTAATAGTGCTGCTGTCGAATTGCGGGAACAGCAGGCGGAGGATGAGACAATGGCCGCTCCCCGGCCGAGACCTCAGGTGATGCGGCTTACCGAAGCCGCAGCGGAACGCATCAAGGCGGTGATGGCGAAGGCCGACCGTCCGATCGCAGCCGTGCGGGTAGGGGTCAAGAACGGCGGCTGCGCCGGCATGAGCTACTACATGGAGTACGCCGACAAGATCGATCCGCTTGACGAGGTGATCGAGGACAGGGGCGTGCGCATCCTGGTCGATCCCAAGGCGGTGCTGTTCCTGCTCGGTACCGAGATGGACTACAGGGTCGAAAAGCTCGCTGCGCAATTCGTGTTCAACAATCCGAACCAGACTGCGGCCTGCGGCTGCGGCGAATCCGTCCAGATCGAGCCGGCCAAGGCCGAAGCGACCGACGCCCAATAGTTCAGGCTATTTCCACGGCGCGAAGCCCATGCCGCATCGGGTGCCGGCAAGCAGCGGACTGTGCGACGTGCCGATGGCCAGCACGAGTTCTGCCATGATGGATTTCCGGTGCGGATGTCAGATCAGGGATGGACGGTTTCGGTGAACCAGTCGGTCGGCAACTCGCGGCCGATGCCGGCGGCGCGCGCCTTCTCGTAGACGATGTGGCCGGCGGCGGCGAACTGATAACCCATACCCAGATTGTTGAGGAAGCAGGTGATCTGCGTATCGCTGGTGCGGCCTTTGTGCCTGCCGGTCATGATCGCGGGCAGTGCCGGCAAGGAGGCATGAAATTCGTCATGCGGCATGCCCATGCCGGTTCCAGCCTTGTCTTCGCCGACACGTACGCCGTGGGTGTAGATCATGGTCGGCGAGTCCTCGTGATCGAGCAGCGCGAACAGATCGATCTTCTCCCACGCCGGCTTTTCGATCTCGGTTGCGGCGGGCCTGATTGCGCCGAGATGCATGCCGGGTTCGAGCCATTCCTTGAAGAATACCGGCTGCACCGCGTTGGTAGCGCAAGCCACGATATCGGCGCCTTTGCAGGCTTCGGCGCCGGAGTCGCATGAGCGGATTTCGTTGCCGAGCACCTCGCCCATCTGCTGGACGAAATTGTCGCGGCTTTGCTTGCTGGGGCTGAAGACGCGAATGTCGCTGAGATTGAATACCGCGTCGAGGCCGCGCAACTGCGTGCGCGCCTGCCAGCCGGAGCCGATGATGGCCACGCTGCGGCTGCCCTTTTTCGCCATGTATTTGGCCGCCACCGCGCTGGTGGCGCCGACCCTCATATGCTGCATCACGCCATCGGGGCAGATCAGAAGCGGCTGGCCGTCATGGGTGCTAAATAGCAGGACCAGACCGACATAGCGGTTGCCGGGCGCGGCTGGCACCTTGACGCGGCGCATCAGGCCGCCGGACTCGGGAAAAGTCAGAATGTCCGAGTTGATACGGATGGCGCCGACGCCGAATTTTGGGATCACGCCATCCATCGACTTGAGGGCGTAAAGGCCGTCAGGAGACTGCGTCGTCGGCGTGACGATGTCGGAGCGCAGCCGGTTGCCGCCGCGGTCTTTGCCGAGTTCGAGATAGGCCTCCTCGATCTTTGGCACCAGTTCATCCATCGTCAGCAGCCGTTCAATCTCCTCGTTCGACAGAATGAGCGTCATTGAATGTCTCTCTCCCTCACATAGGCGGCTAGCGCAAACGCATTTTCAGGCGAAATGTGTCGCCGCGATTGAAGCTTTCGTAGAAGCACAGAACCGAATCGTCGGCGCCATAAAGCGTGCGGTGAATCACGGCGAGCGCCGCGTTGAGCTTGATGCCGAGCAGGCTGCTCAACTCGACGTCGGCCGTCGCCACGGTCAGCGTCTGCATGGCGCGATCGATAGTGACGCCGGGCATTTCATGAAGCAGCAGCAAGGTCGGCACGTCGCGGATCGCCGCGTCGCTCAGCCGCCGATAGACGCGCTCCTCGATCCAAGCGGCATCCACCGAAACCGGCTGGCCGGAGATCCGGTTGAGCCGGCGCACGTAATGGTACCGGCCCGCCGTCTGCGCCTCATCGTGACTCGGCGGCGGCTTCGATGCCGGCAGGGATTCGATGATATGGCTGCTGAAGCCGTCGTGCCGATAGGCCTCGACGATCGAACTCCACTCGGCGCCGACTTCGTGGAGGAATTCGCACTGCGGCCGATGAATCACAATGGTGCCACGGCCGCGATAACGGGCGACCAGGCCTTCCTGCCGCAAGAGCCCGGTTGTCTGGCGGACCGTCGCCCGGGCTACGCCGAACTCCAGAGCCAGCGCGTCGAGCGTCGGAATCTGGCGGCCGACCGGCCATTCGCCGCTCTCGATTCGGCGACGAAACAGTCCCGCCAACTGCACGTAAATCGGCGTGCCATCGCCGCGAAGATCGAACTCTTTGATGATTTTCACATCTTCCATGCAGCCTCTCCCATGTTGGGCGACAGGCAGGGCGTGGCGGACAGCATGCCACATCAGGCTGTTTTATGACAGTGTTCTATACTTACGTACTATAGAGATAATGCGTGCAAGGCCCCGCGACCAACTCTATGGTGAAAGGAAGCGGTTTCTTGGCCTGCCGCACAGCTGCGGCGATGGCCAAGGAAAGGCAATTCGTACAACGGCTTGCGCCCTGCAGCGTAGACAAGCCGGGTTTTGCCGAATGCGCCGGGGAGCGAATGGAATGAAACGAACACTATGGACGGCTTTGATCTTATGCGGCCTGGCTTTTCTGCCCGGCGGCGCGCTCAGAGCTGATCCCATTGCCGATTTCTATCACGGCAAGACGATCCGCATGATCATCGGCTACGGTGTTGGTGGCGGCTACGATCTTTATGCCAGGATCGCCGCGGAGTTCCTCGGCAAGCATATCCCCGGCAATCCGCTGGTCCTGCCCGAAAACATGCCGGGCGCGGGCAGCTTCCTCGCCGCCAAATACCTCAACGAGGTCGCGCCGCATGACGGCACCGTGCTCGGCAGCCTCGCGCAGACGCTTGCCGTGGATACCGCGGTCGGCACGACCGGGACCAAGCTCGATGCGACGCAGTTTCATTACATCGGCCGGCTTACCCGTAACATCGACACCGGGGTGGCGCTGCCAAGTGCCGGGATCAAGTCTTTCGATGATGTGCGCCACCAGCAATTCACCGTCGGCTCAACCGGTGGCGCGTCAACGGCCGTGCTGCTGCCTGCTTCGCTGAATGCTTATGGTGGCGCGAAGTTCGAGCTGGTGCGCGGCTACAAGGGGGCCGCGGAGGTGCTGCTCGCCTTGGAGCGCGGTGAAGTGCAGATTGCCGGCGCCGTTGGACTTCCCAACCTGCTCGCGCGCCATCCCGACTGGGTGACGGAAGCCGGCAAGGCGACCATCATCTATCAGGCCGCGCTCAAGCGGAGCCCGTATTTGCCGCAAGTCCCAACGCTGCCTGAGCTCGGCTTGACCGACGATGGCCGCGCCGTGTTGCGGGCGATCGCCAGCACCGCTGAGATCGGCCGTTCGATCATCACGACCCCGGGCGTGCCGGCCGACAAGCTCGCCGCGCTGCGCAAGGCCTTTGCCGACATGCTTGGGGATCCCGCTTTCGTCGAGTCCTGCAAGAAGCGCCACATCATGATCAACTCCGGCACTGGGGAAGACATGGACGCCATCGCCAAGGACATTGTGACTTTGCCGAAACCGATCCTTGCCAACCTTGGCACCCTGGTGCGCCAGTAAACTCTGGCGACAAACAACAATCATCTCGCCTCACGCATCGGACCGCGTCCTAAGGAGAATGCCCAGTGCCCGTCATTGTGCTCAGCAACGAACAGGTCAGAGACCTCATGCCGATCGCCGCCTATGTCGATGCGATCGAGGCGGCTTATCGCGAATACGGTCTGGGCCGGGCGGTGAACCAGACGCGGATCGATCTCTACGGCGAGTCACCGGCAGAAAATCAATATTGCGTCTTTAAATCCATGGTCGGCATGCTGCCCAAGGATCATGTGGTTGCGCTGCGCATCAACTCGGATGTGATTTCCTGGAACCGGCGTGAAGGCAACCTGCGCAAGGAAAAGGTGCCTGCCGCGGAAGGCGGCCGCTGGGTCGGACTGGTGTTCGTATTCGACACGCTGACCGGGGAGTTGCGCGGCATCATGCCCGACGGCGAAGTGCAGCGGCGACGGGTCGGCGCCACCACCGCGGTCGCGGTCCGCCACCTGGCGCGGCAGGGTGCGCGCACCGTGGGCCTCTATGGCAGCGGCTCCCAGGCGGAGGGTGCGGCGATCGCGATTGCGGCTGCGATGCCGGGCTGCGAAATGCGCGTGTGGAGTCCAAACCGCAATAATCGCCTCGCCCTTGAGCAGCGCTGCAGGGCGCAGGGTATCAACATCGAGGCGGTCGAGTCACGCGAGCAAGCGGCTATCGATGCTGACGTCGTGGTTACCGCCACCAACGCGCTCGATCGCGTCGTGGAACCGGAGTGGATCAAGCCCGGTGCGGTCGTCGCCTGCGTCAAGGCGCAGGAGCTTGGCCGGGAAATCCTTACCGGCGCCGACCGCATCATCCTTCACACCCATGACCTTGATCCGATCAACTACATGGCGGGCAAGGGTAACGAGCCGTTCCGCGATACCGATTTCGTCGATACCCTGTTTGGTGGGAAGCGCGGCGACGGCGATGTCCGTGATCTGTTGAAATCGCTCGCCGGCAAGACGCCCGACCTCGCCGATGTCGTCAGCGGCCGGGTGCCTGGGCGCTCCAGCGACCAAGAGCGCGTGGTGTTCCTCAACCCCGTCGGCACCGGGCTGCAGTTCGCGGCAGTGGCCAAGCATATTCTCTCGGCCGCCGAGAAGCAGGGGATCGGCGAACGCCTGCCGACGATCTGGTTCACCGAAGACATGCATCCCTGAGGCAGGGGCGGCGGGCGGAGCGAAGAGGGCAGGCGAAGGCCGGTTCGACGCTCTGAAGTCGTTATGCGACCCGCGCCGGCTGTGACGCGCCGGCAGCGGCTTCCGGATCATCCTCGCAGACGATGCGATTACGCCCGAGGCGCTTGGCGGTATAGAGGCAGACGTCGGCGCGCTCGATCAGCGATTGAGCCGTATCACCACTGCGCAGGAACGCGATGCCGGCGGAAATCGTCACGCGGCCGAGCCGTTGGCCGCTCGACCGCTTCATTAGTTCCTTGGCCATCACGGAGCGCCGGATTTGTTCGGCAAGGATTGCGGCCGGTCGCAAGTCGGTCTTCGGCAGCGCAATGACAAATTCCTCGCCGCCGTAGCGTGCGACGATATCCTGGCCCTTGACGTTCTGCTTCATGGCGGCGGCGACAAGCCGCAGCACCTGGTCACCGGTCAGATGGCCGAACTTGTCGTTGAACTGCTTGAAATAGTCGACATCGGCCATCATCAGCGAAAGCGGCTCTCTTCTCTCCTTCGCGGCGGCGATGGCCTTGGCGAGCGAAGCGTCAAATGCCTTCCGGTTCGACAGCGAGGTGAGCGGGTCGGTGAGGCTCTCGCTGCGCACGACGGCAAGATTTTGCTGAAGCTGCTCGATTTCCTGCTTGGAGGCGGAAAGGTTGGACTCGAGCTTTTTGTTGTTCATCTCCATTGCTCTGGCGCCTTCCATCAGGCGCTCGATCACGGCGCGCAGCGTATCGCTGTCATAAGCGCCAGCGAGCTTGGCGGACGCGTCCGCCAGATCCTCCGAATAGCTGGTTGCCGACCCGGAGGCCGCGTCGATCATCGCCAGGACCTGCGTGATCTCGTCGAGGACCCGCGCTCCGACCGTATCGATCTGTTCGCCGACCCGGGTGGTGCTGATGTAAGCGTTATAGATGTGATCGAGGTCGGCCTCGCTGAGACCCTTCTTTTGCTCGATCATCTGATTGACTGCGCGGTTGAGCGCAGGATTGTAGCCTGTCGCGTAGTTGTACCAGATTTCGTAATTGCGCGGCGACGCCGGCTGCGCCAGTGCGCGAATCTGGCTGAGCGCGATTTCGGCGAACGCAAGGGTGCGCTCGTGTTCGGCGCGGGGATCAGCCATCAACAGTCTCCGATCGCAGGCAAGGCTTTCCCGGCGGCAATTGAATTGTCGCGAAATAATAGGGTAGATTTATAAGATAGCGATGAAAGGACGGTAAACGTTCGGCGCACACCGCAGCGCGCAAATCGCAGGGACTAGGCCTTGAGCGGCACCGGACGCAGCAAAAACGCAGGCAGATGCGAATCGTCGCCTTCATCCGGGCGCGCCCGCGACGGTGCATTGCGGCGTGAACGCGCCTGATCGATGCGCGTGACGGAAGCTTCCGGTCGGCGCGTCTGGCGGTTGTTGTCAGAGCGGCCGCGATGCGGATGCTGATTCGTCGGCTCGGTGGGTGGCCTCGGCGCCGGCCGACGCTCCGGTACGGGCGCACCGCCTGGCAGCTCCATATAGGGAATCTCGCGGCCAATCAGCTTCTCGATCGCGGCCACAGCCTTAAGGTCGTTTGAGCCGGCGACGAGGGTGATAGCGGTCCCGGTCCTGCCGGCGCGGCCGGTGCGGCCGATGCGGTGCACATAGTCATCAGCATGAATCGGCACGTCGAAATTATAGATGTGACTCACTTCCGGGATATCGAGGCCGCGCGCCGCTACGTCGGAAGCGACCAGAAGGGTCACTTCACCCTTACGAAACTGATCGAGCGCCGCCATGCGCGCCGGCTGGTCCATGTCACCGTGGAGGGCCTGCACCGAAAAGCGATGCCGCAGCAGCGAGCGGTGGAGTGTTGCGACGTCGCGCTTGCGGTTGCAGAAAACGATGGCGTTCTTCAGACCTTCCGCCGAACGGAGCAAATGGCGGAGCGTCTCGCGCTTTTCGAATGCCTCGCGGCCGGATTTGACCAATAGCTGCGTCGTCGTGGCGACGGTGCTGGCCGGACGTGAAACTTCGACGCGGACCGGGTTGTGCAGAAACTGCTCGGTGATGCGGCGGATTTCCGGCGGCATGGTGGCCGTGAAAAACAGCGTCTGCCGCGTGAACGGAACGAGCTTGCAGATGCGCTCGATGTCAGGAATGAACCCCATGTCGAGCATACGGTCGGCTTCGTCAATCACCAGAAGCTCAACCCCGCTAAGCAAGAGGCGTCCACGCTCGAAATGGTCCAGAAGTCGGCCGGGAGTTGCGATCAGCACGTCCACGCCACGCGTCAGTTTCGTATCCTGGTCGTCGAACGAGACGCCACCGATCAACAGCGCGACGGTCAGCTTGTGTTGGGCCCCGTATTTGACGAAGCTTTCTTCGACCTGCGCCGCCAGTTCGCGTGTCGGCTCGAGAATGAGCGTGCGCGGCATGCGCGCGCGGGCGCGGCCCTTTTCCAGCATGGTCAGCATGGGTAGCGTAAACGCTGCCGTCTTGCCGGTGCCGGTCTGCGCGATACCGAGCACGTCGCGCCGGGCCAGTACGTGGGGGATCGCCTGATCTTGAATGGGAGTGGGAGTTTGGTAACCGGCCGCCGCAACCGCGGCGATAACTTTATCGGACAAGCCGAGATGCGAAAATGACATAAAACCTCGTAGCGGCGCGCTTCTGGCGGCCTAAGTTTCCAACGATGGATCGGAAAAACCCGCCGGGCGCCCGAATCTTCCTAGCCTTCGGCTAGTTGCAACATATGGTCGAATGGCCGAAAGTCAACGGCCAAAGCCGGCTCGTGATGGCCTAAGCTAAACGGATTGCTTCACTTTTTGACGATGGAGGCTGTTCCGTGTCCGATTTGGCCGCAGAACCGTTGCCGATCATCCTGATTCCAGGATTGAATTGCTCGGCGCGTCTTTATGCCGAACAGATTCCGGTGCTCTGGCAATTCGGCCCCGTCACTGTCGCCGATCACCGCCGCGATGACAGCATAGCAGCCATCGCGCGGCGAATTCTGGCTGGCGCGCCGCCTCGTTTTGCGCTCGCCGGACTGTCGATGGGCGGCTACATCGCGCTCGAGGTCGTCCGTCAGGCGGCGCCCGGCCGTGTCGCAAGGCTGGCGCTGCTCGATACCGGTCCGGGCCCTGAGGCGCCCGAACGCACCGAGCAGCGCAAGCCGCTGATCGAACTGGCCCGGCAAGGCCGGTTTGGCGAGGTAACCGACGATCAGTTTCCATGGCTGGTGCATCGCAAGCGCGGCAGCGATGCTGCGCTTAAGGCCGCCGTGCGCGCCATGAACGAGGAAACCGGACCCGAGGCCTACATCCGCCAGCAGCAGGCCATCATGGCGCGCCCGGACTCGCGACCAGGCCTCAAGGCCATCGGCTGTCCGACGCTGGTGCTGGTCGGCGACGATGATCGGCTGACACCGCCGGAACTGTCCCGCGAAATGGCGTCGGCCATTTCCCTCGCGCGGCTGGTTGTCGTTCCGGACAGTGGCCACTTGTCGACCATGGAACAGCCGGAAGCTGTGAACCGTGCCTTGATCGAGTGGATGAAGTCCTGACACGCGGGCGGTGCTCATGACCTCCGTTCTTGACTTGATTGGTGAGACGCCGCTCATTGAAGTGACACGGTTTGACTGCGGTCGATGCCGGCTATTTTTGAAGCTGGAGAGCGCCAACCCGTCGGGTTCGATCAAGGATCGGCCGGCCCGCACCATGATCGAGGCGGCGGAGGCCGATGGCCGGCTGAAACCGGGCGGCACCATCGTCGAGGCGACGGCCGGCAATACCGGGCTTGGTCTTGCGCTCGTCGGCGGCCGCAAAGGCTATCGCATCGTGCTCGTCGTGCCGGACAAGATGGCGCGCGAGAAAATCCTGCACTGCCGGGCAATGGGCGCCGAGGTGGTGCTGACGCGCTCGGACGTCGGTCGCGGCCATCCGGATTATTATCAGGACCTCGCCGAAGCGATCACTGCGCGGACGCCGGGCGCGCTCTTCATCAATCAGTTTGCCAACCCGGCCAACCCGTTGGCGCACGAGCAGACGACCGGGCCAGAAATTCTGCGCCAAATGCAGGGCCAGGTCGATGCGGTCGTGGTTGGTGTGGGTTCGGGCGGCACCCTCACCGGCATCGGCCGTTTTATGGCCAGGGCTTCGCCGCGCACGCGCATGATCCTCGCCGATCCGCTGGGCTCGGTGTTGGCGCCGGCAGTCGAGACTGGCCGTGTGCCAAAACACTCGGGCAGCTGGGCAGTCGAGGGCATCGGCGAGGATTTCGTGCCGCCGAACGCCGATCTTTCGCTGGTGCACAAGGCCTACACGATTTCCGATCCCGACAGCTTTGCGGCGGCGCGCGATCTCTTGCGCTACGAGGGCGTGCTCGCCGGCTCGTCGAGCGGAACTTTGCTGGCGGCGGCGCTGCGCTATTGTCGCGAGCAGAGCGAGCCGCAGCGCGTGGTGTCGCTGGTGTGCGATTCCGGCGCCAAATATCTGTCGAAGGTTTTCAACCCGGTTTATGCGGCGCGTGAAGGTTGGAACCACGAACGCAGCGGCAAAGTGCGCGACGTGGTGTTCAGCCGTTTTCCGGAGGGCGAAGAGGTGACGGTTGCCCCCAATGACCCGCTTCGCACCGCGTTTGCACGCATGCGCGCCGCCGACGTGTCGCAGCTTCCTGTAGTCGACGGCGATCGGATCGTCGGGCTCGTCGATGAAAGCGACATGCTCGGCGCCGTGCTCGAAGGCTCCGATGGCGTTTTCGAACTGCCGGTGAAGGACGTGATGGTAACGCGGCTCGACACGATCGCGGCCGACGCTCCGATCCGCGACCTCGTCCCGTTGTTTCGCCGTGATCTCGTCGCCATCGTCATGGACGGCGGCCGCTTCCTCGGCATCGCCACCCAACTCGACCTCGTCAATTATTTCCGTATCGCGCAAACGAGATAAGCAATGCAACGTCGCAACACGCTCGGTTTCGCCACGCGCTGCGTCCACGCCGGCCAAGAAAACGATCCGACCACGGGCGCGGTGATGACACCGATCTACGCAACATCGACCTATGCGCAGTCGAGCCCGGGCGTCCACAAGGGCTACGAATATTCGCGCACGCAGAACCCGACCCGCATGGCACTGGAACGCTGCGTTGCCGATCTCGAAGGCGGCAGCGCCGGCTTCGCGTTCGCGTCCGGCATGGCCGCGACCGCGACCGTGCTCGACGGTCTGGAACATGGCGCCCACGTGGTAGTCGGTGACGATGTCTATGGCGGCACGCGGCGGCTGTTCGACCGCGTGCGCAAGCAGTCGGCCGGCATCGAGCCGAGCTACGTCGACTTAACGGACGCGGCGGCATTGCGGTCTGCGATCCGGCCACAGACGCGGCTCATTTGGCTGGAGACGCCGACCAATCCGACGTTGAAGGTTATCGATCTGTCGCGCGTTGCGGAGATTGCCCGGGCGAGCAATATCCTGTCCGCGTGCGACAACACCTTCGCCAGCCCATGGATACAGCGGCCGCTGGAGCATGGTTTCGATCTCGTGATGCACTCGACCACCAAATATCTCAACGGCCATTCCGACATGGTGGGCGGCATCGTCGTCGTCGGCGACAATGCCGAGTTGCGCGAGCGCCTTGCGTTCCTGCAGAACGCGGTCGGTGGCGTGCAGGGACCGTTCAATTCGTTCCTGGCGCTGCGTGGCGTCAAAACCCTGGCGCTGCGGCTCGATCGTCAGTGCGCTTCGGCGTTGCAGATCGCGCAGTGGCTGGAGCGGCATCCCAAGATCGCCCGTGTGCATTACCCGAGTTTGCCATCGCACCCGCAGCACGCGCTGGCGAAGCGGCAGATGCGCGCGTTCGGCGCCATGATCGCAGTCGACGTCAAAGGCGGCGGCGAAGAGGCGCGGCGCTGACTCGAACGCTGCCGCCTGTTCACGCTCGCCGAGAGCCTCGGCGGCGTCGAGAGCCTGATCTCACTGCCGGCACTGATGACGCACGCGTCGACGCCGGCGGCGACCCGCGCCGCCCTTGGCATCAGCGATGGGCTGGTGCGCATCTCCGTGGGCATCGAGGATACCGACGATCTTATCGCCGACTTGGCCGCGGCATTGGTTTAAGCGCATCGTGCACCATTACCGGTGGCGCAATTGCCGCAGGGCAGGGCGCTGTTGCCGAATTGTGCAGATGCGATTAGCACTGCAGGATAAAGCATAAGGGGATGGAGGAAATAGCCTATGCGACTGACTCAGGGGCTGCGCGCGGTTGTGTTGTCGGCGATCGTGGCGCTGTTATTGGCAGCGTCAGCACTCGCGCCGGCGGCCGCGCAGACCGATTTTCCGACCAAGCCGATCCGCATGATTGTCGGTTTCGCGGCTGGCGGCGGCAATGACATTTTTGCCCGTCTGGTTGGCGCAAAACTCGGCGCCATACTCGGCCAGCAGGTCGTGGTCGAAAACAAGCCGGGTGCCGCCGGGCGATTGTCCGCCGAATATGTCTCACACCAGCCGGCCGACGGATACACGCTTCTGGTGGGCGCCAGCGGCGCCATGGCGATCGGTCCGGCGATCTACTCCGATCTGCAATATCAAACAAACAAGACGTTCACCCCGATCGGCATGATCGCCAATTTTCCGCTGATCATGACAATTGCCGCCGACAACCCCTCCAAGAACCTGAAGGAATTCGTGGCGTGGATGAAGCAGCATCCCGATAAGGCCAATTACGCGACATCATCGCCGGCCTTCACCATCACGGTCGAGCTGTTGAAACTGAAATCGGGCATGCCGGGCGTCGCTATTCCGTACAAAAGCAGCAACGAAATGAACCTCGCCGTCATCAGCGGCCAGGCCGCGATGACGATTGCCGACGGGCCGCCGACTGTGCCGCAGGTCAAAGCCGGCAAGGAGAAGGCGCTTGCGGTGACGGGCAAAGAGCGGTCGCCCGAGCTGCCCGACGTGCCGACCATGGCGGAAGCGGGCTATCCGGGAGTCGAAGTGAGCCTATGGAGCGGCGTGTTTGCGCCGGCCGCGACGCCGCCTGCCGTTGTCGAGAAGCTTTCCAAGGCCCTCGCGCAGGCCATCGCCGATCCCGGCGTGGCCCAGAAGCTCAAGGCCATGGCGGTCAATCCCGGGGGCGCCGATCCGGCGGAATTCCGCCGCATCATCGACAGCGACATCGTCAAGTTCCGTGATGTCGTCACTGCCGCGCACTTGCATTTCGAGTGATGGCGAACGCCAAGGTCTACGAGGGAGGAAGCAACAATGCCTATTCGTCTGGCGGGCGCGCTGATCGTTGCGCTGTCGCTGGCGCTTGCGGGAATCGTCCCCGCGGCGGCGCAGAGCGATTATCCTACGAAGCCGATCAAAGTTGTTGTCGGGTTCGGAGCTGGCGGCGGCACTGACATTTTGGCGCGCCTGGTCGGGGCTAGGTTGTCTCAGATTCTCGGTCAGCAGGTGGTGATCGAGAATCGGCCTGGCGCCGCGGCGCGGCTCGCGGCTGAATATGTCGCGCATCAGACGCCTGACGGCTACACGCTGCTGGCCAGCCCGATCGGTGCGATGTCGATCGCGGCCGCCATCTATTCCGATCTCAAATATGATCCGACCAAGAGCTTCATCCCGCTCGCGCTTGTCGGCCAGTTTCCGCTCATCCTGGCGGTCAGTCCGAGCAATCCGGCGCAGAACGTCAAGGAACTGGTAGCGTACGCCAAGCAGCATCCCGACAAGGCAAACTATCCGAGCACGTCGCCGGCTTTCGTCATTCCGATGGAGGAACTCAAGCTGGCCTCAGGCATGCCTGGCGTGATGATCCCCTATAAGAGCAGCAACGAGATGATCCTCAGCGTCATGGAAGGCCAGACTATGATGACCATCGTCGATCCGCCGCCGACCGTACCTCAAGTCAAGGCCGGCAAACTCAAGGCGCTGGCCGTGACGGGTAACGAGCGCTTGCCGGAATTGCCTGACGTGCCGAGCATGACCGAAGCGGGCTACCCGAGCGTCGACGTGCATCTGTGGAGCGGCATGTTCGCACCGGCGGGGACGCCGCCTGCAATTGTTGCCAAGCTGGAAAAATCCCTTGCGCAAGCGATCCACGATCCTGGCGTTTCAGCGCGACTGAAGGGCATGGCAATCAATCCGAGCAACGACACGCCAGAGCAGTTCAAGCAGCTGATCGAAGGCGACATCGTAAAATTCCGCCACGTCGTGCAAGCAGCTCACCTCAAGTTTGAGGACTAGCGGGTCGGACGACCGTCACGCCGCAGGCTGACATTCGGTGTGGCCGCTCCGCCGCGCGGCCGGTGCGCCGTCGAGCAGGTTCTCGACTTCGCCAGCCGCGTTAGCTGTGCCGTCGACGCCGGCCAATGCGGTGGCTCGCCGCCGTGCGTTGTCGCGGAACGATGGCGCCGACAGTACCTCATGCGCCGCAGCAC
This sequence comes from uncultured Alphaproteobacteria bacterium, assembly GCA_963729965.1. GTDB lineage: Bacteria > Pseudomonadota > Alphaproteobacteria > Rhizobiales > Xanthobacteraceae > BOG-931. The sequence goes on along the minus strand of CAVSPX010000012.1, from coordinate 931,359 downwards.
GCATGGCATCGGCGCCGGCATCGCCCGGCAACGCCCGTCCGGCGCCCCATTCCTGTACGGCTGCGGCAACAAACGGCTGATCGCCGGCCAGTCCGGGAATGACAACCATCGGCACGCCGTAGCGCAACGCGCGCATCGCCGTGCCGTGACCGCCGTGGGTGAGGACCAGTGCCGCGCGCCGCAGGATCGGATCGTGCGCCGCATAGTTGAGCACGATGGCGTTCGGCGGCGACGCCAGTTCGTTCGGCGCCACGATGCCGCCGGTCGTCGCCACGACGTGAACGGGCTGATCCGCTAGTGCGTCGAGCGCGCGTTGCAGCTTGTCGACGTTGCGCTGTTCGAAGCCGGTCGAGAAGCTGACCAGGACCAGCGGGGTCGTATCGCTGTCGGGCCAGGGCAGGGGCGTTGGCACCGCGAATTTCTCGTCTTCGAGCACCGGGCCGGCATGGCGCACCAAGTCCCAGTCCGGCAACGGCGCTGCGTCGAATGCGCCGAGGCTGGTCGACACGATGCGATCGCGCGAGCACCACAGCTCATCGAGCGCGGGCAGCCCGGCGAAGCCCGCGCGCTGGCGCATGCCGTCGAGTGTGGCAATCATGCCGCGCCACATGTCGAGCTGGCGGAACACGAAGGTGTGCACGAACACGATGGTCGGCTCCTTAAAGCGCGCCGCCTGGGCAAGCGCAGCCGGAAACATCGCGTCGATCAGCACGGCATCGGGGGACTCGGCGGCGACGATCGAGGCCACCTGCTCTTCGACCGCCGGCGAGGTGAGATAGCAGGCGGCACGGGTCATGAAATGCCCCTGCGGATAGCGGTCGACCTGCGCGTAGGCCTGGGTGATCTCGATGGCGCGAAAGCCTGCGGTTTTAACCCGCGGGACCATTTCGGGCCGTCCGGCGAAGTCGACGGTATGCCCGCGCTCGGTGAGAACGCGCGCGATGCCGAGACTAGGCGGCAGGTTCCCGCCCCCCGACCAGTTCAGCCAGAGTATCCGTGCCATGAATGTTCTCCTGGTTGATCGCGCCTGCAATCATTTTGCGCACGATGGCTTCGGCTGCCGGCCGGCTTAGCCCCATGTCACGGCGCAACAGCTTCCAGACATAGACGTCGGTGAGGACGATCAGCATGGTGATGAGTTGTGCCCGCGCCGCACCGCTGAGCCGCTCGAGTTGCGGGGCGAACACCGTCTTGACGCCATCGCGATGGTTTTCCCGCCCCTGGTCCAAGCTCGGCTTGAGCGCGGGGCGGCGGCGTTCTTCATTGAGCCGCTGCATGACGAGATCGCCGACCGTTTCGTAAATGTCGAAAAACGCCGATACGGCGGCTCCGACATCGCCAGCCGGCGTCGGTTTGAGAAACACGCCGCCCGCCGCCATGTCTTCAAGCGCGGCGTAGATCAGTTCGTCCTTGCTGCCGAACGCGCGCAGCACAGTCTGCACCGTGGTTCCGGCCCGCGCCGCGACCGCCTCAAGCGTGAATTCCTCGATCGATCGCCGCAGATAGAGCTCCATGGCGCTGGCGCGGATGTGCTCCCGGGTGGCCTGGGCCTTGGCGGCCCGCGCCGTCATATCGTATCGCCGTTTGCCCCTTTTCATATTAATAAAATTAACTCTAATTCAGATTCCATGTCAATAGCACTAAGACGAAATTTCCGCAGGTGCGCTTATGCGGCGCCCGCCACCGGAAGCGCGGCAATCGTAAAGAACGGGATAGGCTTAGAATTCCCGGCCGATCAGCCGGTCGAGCGAGTAGCGGCCGCCGCCGTTGAAAAAGATGCCGAGCGCGACCAGGCCCATCAGCAGGGCGTATTCCATGCCGTGATGGCCCCACGACCAGTTCGGATAGAGCACGGCGAAGGAGATCACGGCCATTTCGACGACGAAGGCCGCTGCGACGATGCGTGTGAACAGGCCGAGCGCCAGCATCAGCCCGCCGAAAAATTCGAGCGCGCCGATGGCGTAGGCCCAGGCCAGCGGATAGCTCCAGCCGAAATGCACGAAATTACGCGACGTAGGTACCGCGTCGTTGAGGAAAAGCTTGGCGTAGCCGTGCGGCATCAGGATGAGGCCGAGCGCGACACGGATCAACGTGAAGCCGAACGGCGCCAGCGCGGCATGGAACGGTGCTGCCGCCGGTACGATCAGCTTGCTGCGCTCCTCAATGGTGAAATCGCGTGCTGCGGGCATCGCTTGGCTCCTCCCTTTGTCAGCGTTTGCGGCGGTTATTTCACCGGCCGGCGCCCCCTTTGCTATCTGTAGCGCGAATGGGGCCTTGTCGTAATGGGCGTCACCCGTCGAGGCCCGGCTACCCTTGCTGGACCAGATCTGAATATTCCGGATGCTTGCCCAGATAGGCCCGCACGAACGGGCAGCGCGGCACGACGTTTAGGCCGCGCGCTCGCGCGATCTGCAGCGCGCCTTCGACAAGCCGCGACGCAAGGCCGCGACCGCGCGCCGCGACCGGCGTTTCGGTGTGGTCGAGCGAGATGACATTGCCGGTGAGCCTGTAGTTCATGAAGACCATGACGCCGTCGGCATCGAGTTCGAAGCGGGAGCGGGCGGTATTGTCGCGGACGGCGGAGGACATGACGCCTACCTAACCTTGCCCGCCGGCGGCCTCAAGATTGAGCGCGACAGGCCAAGCGCGTCCGCTTGATCCAGGTCAATGCCGGCTGGCTCGACGGCTGACAATCTACGCCTCGAAACATGGAGGGCGCCATGTCAACATTTAACATCGCCTACCTGCTCGCGGTCGTCTGCACCATCATCATTCTTTCCGGCCTGCTTGCTTTGGACGAGCATCGCACGCGGCATCACCACCCGTAAGGGCTGGACCAACCGGGGCGCCGTTTACTTCGGTCCGAGGAGCGTGGGGACGATGTCCGCCACGTGCTCGAATACAGCGTCCGGTTTTTGCGCGCGCAGCGCCTCGGGGGCCGAATACCCCCAGGTGACGGCCGCGCAGGCGATACCGGCAGCGCGGGCCGCCTCGATATCGCGCAGTTCGTCGCCGATTGCGATAACGCTTTTCGCGGTTACGTCCGCGCGCCTGACCGCCCGGCGGAATTTCGCCGCCTTGCCGAAGATCGAGGCTCCGCAATCGAGCACGGAGAACAGCGCCACATTGGCAGCGCCAAGCTGAGCCCGTGCATTCGCTTCGCTATCGGAGCTGCCGAGTACGAGGCTTAAGCCGGCTTTCCTCAGCGCGCGCAGCATCGGCTCGACGCCGGGAAACGGAGCGATGTCGGCCGCCTGCGCCGCCTTGAGCCGGCGCATATGTCGCACGATCGCCGGCAGCTTGCGGCGCGGCACGTCGAGGCGCTCGAAAATCTCACGCAGGCCAGCGCGGCGCAGCATGCCGACGTCATCGTCGGTGACGCGGTGAAAGCCGAATTTGTCGGCAACGCCGTTCAGGTTGCGTAGAAACCAGGGAAAGCTGTCCACCAGCGTCCCGTCGAGATCGAAGATGACGAGACGATGCGGCATACGAAAGGACTGCGACCTGTCGCCTGCACCGGCCTGCCATAGCCGGAAACGATCCGGCCTTCGCCCGAGCAGTGGCGATGGCTCCCGGCTTTATTCGGGATCGACGTCCCTGGCGGGATCCGGATCGAGGCGGTGATGGAGCTGTTCGGCATCGGTGAGGATGTCGACCGCCGCCGTGACGGCGCCCTCGATCCTTTGGACGATGCTCTTGCGCGGCGGCGGCGGGGCCTTTTTGGCCGCCGGCTTTGCGGTCGTGATCGGCGCCGGTTTCTTCGGTGCGACGGCCTTCGGTGCGACGGCCTTCGGCGCGGCGGCCTTTGCCACGCGCTTGGCCGCGGTCTTGCGCGGCTTCTTTGCGGCCGCGGCTTTTCTCGCAGCGCCTTTTTTCTTGGCGATTTTCTTTTTCTTCGGTGCGGTCGATTTCTTCGCCGCTTTCGCGGCGGTCTTTTTGCGCGTCGATTTGGCCATTGTGGAGCCCCAGTGTTTCCCCAAAACCCTGAGCGCCCACCATAAGCGGCGCCTGCCCGGCGCGCCAGGGGCGAGATTTCATCCCGGCGGGGGATATTCCGGAAATTGCGGCAAATCGTCGGTGATTTCGAACCACGGCGCCTTGCTGGCGACGAAGCAGTGCAGCGCCGGCCGCACCGGCGGATCGTCAAGGACTGCGAGCGCAATGCCGTATTGCGGCGGGCCGTCGGGGAAGGCGGCGGGGGCCTTCCAGTTCGGGCCGGCGGTGTTGAGGATCGGTGAGCCGCATGCGCTGCAAAAGCCGCGCCGGTAGCCGCGCGGGCTCTCGTAATACTTGATCAGTTGCTCGCCCTTGAGCCAGCGAAAGTCGGACGCCGCGACGCGGACGCGGCTCCTGAACGCCGCGCCGTGCTGCTTGCGGCATTGCGAGCAGTGGCAGTTCATCGGGCTGAGCAGCGGCCCGGTGATCTCAAACTGAATGCCGCCGCACAGGCAGCTGCCGCGGATAGGGGACATGAAGACTCCGAATTGCGAGGCATGATCTATTCTGTCGTAGGCAATAACAACCGCCGATCAATGCCGCCGGCCCTTGGGGACGTCGGTGTTCTGCGTGGCGACGATGCGCCAGCGGCCACCGATCTTGTGGACCACGCGGGTGCCGACGCTCTCGCGCGACGGCACGCTGTGCTCGTCGTGCAGCACTTCGCCGTCGATCCAGAAGCGCGAATGCAGGATCGCGATATCAGGCGCCAGGAAAGTCACCTTCATTTCGGGCGTCCGCCGCGTCGAGCTGCGGAACGGGCCGCCCGCGCCATGCAGCCGCGTCATCAGGTCGCGGAAGCCGTCGCGCGTCGTGGTCCAGGCGCCGTTGACGGTAATGAACTGCGCGTCGTCGGCGAGCGACGCCGCCAAGCCTTCGGGGTCGTGGGCGTCCCACGCGGAGTTGAACTGGTTTTCAAGGTCGCGGATTTGGTCTTCGTCGGACGGTGGCATGGGATTGTCCCTCCCGGAGGATCGCACGGGGTTTATCAGACTGCCACGACTGCTCGTCCCCGCGAAAGCGCAGAGTTACTAAAGACTCGTTTCCCGGATGCGATGCAGCGCGAAGCGGTGCGCCGCTGATCCGGGATCGTTCAAGGCTCTGAGCTTGCAACGGTCCCGGTTCTGCAGTGCATCACTCCGCTGCGCTGCGTGCTGCACTGCGCCCGGGACACGAGGGCGCCTGTCACCGCCAGCCCATCGCCGGCGCGACGTGCTTGAGGATCGCCTCGATGACGTGGGCATTGTAATCGACGCCGAGTTGGTTGGGCACGGTGAGCAGGAGCGTGTCGGCTTCGGCGATGGCCTCGTCCTTCTTCAGTTGTTCGACCAGCATGTCCGGCTCGGCGGCGTAGCTTTTGCCGAACACGGTTTTCCGGCCGTCGCCGAGGAAGCCGATCTGATCCTCGCTCTCGGTATCGTGGCCGAAATACATGCGGTCGCGATCGTCGGTGAGCGCGAAGATGCTGCGGCTGACCGACACCCGCGGCTCGCGCGTGTGGCCGGCCGCCTTCCAGGCCTCGCGGAATTTGCGGATCTGGTTCGCCTGCTGGACGGCGAGCGGCTCGCCGGTCTCGTCGTAGACCAGTGTCGAGCTTTGCAGGTTCATGCCGATCTTGGCCGCCCATTCGGCGGTCTCGCTCGACCCCGCGCCCCACCAGATGCGGTCACGCAGGCCTTCCGAGTGCGGTTCGAGCCGCAACAAGCCCGGCGGGTTGGCAAACATCGGCCGCGGATTAGGTTTGGCGAAGCCCTGACCGCGCAGCACTTCGAGAAACACCTCGGTGTGGCGCCGCGCCATGTCGGCGTCGCTCTGGCCTTCGGCTGGCGCGTAGCCAAAATAACGCCAGCCATCGATCACCTGCTCGGGCGAGCCGCGGCTGATGCCGAGCTGCAGGCGGCCGCCGCTGATGATATCGGCTGCGCCCGCGTCCTCCGCCATGTAGAGCGGGTTCTCGTAGCGCATGTCGATGACCGCGGTGCCGATCTCGATCCGCTTGGTGCGCGCGCCGACGGCGGCGAGCAGCGGGAAGGGCGAGCCGAGCTGGCGGGCATAATGATGCACGCGGAAAAACGCGCCATCGGCGCCGAGTTCTTCCGCCGCGACCGCGAGATCGATCGATTGCAGCAGCGCATCCGACCCAGTCCGCACCTGCGAGTGCGGCGTGGCAGACCAATGGCCGAAGGAGAGAAAGCCGATCTTTTTCATGAGGGTGACTATCTTTGGGCCCGGCTGTGAAGGCCGGCCTTATGTATGCACGTCGCAATGCATTGCTACGCACACCGATGATACCGTCGTGGCCGGGTTTGTCCCGGCCAAGCTTGTCCCGGCCAGCCGCGTCTTATTTCATGTCGCCGTGCAAACGAGACGTGGATGCCCGGCATGAAGCAAGCATGAAGCCGCACATGACGGTGCCGCAGACGAGCGACAACGATGCCGCCTAAACCGAAACCGAAACCGCCACGTCGCCAGCCGGCGGTTCGTCCGCCGGCGCTCCGTCCGCTATTGGCGATCGACGGCGATTCCTTCGCCCACCGCGCCTACCACGCGCTGCCGAAGACGATCCGCCGCAAGGGCAACCGGCCAGCCGGCGCCATTTTGGGCTTCGCCAATCTGCTGCTGCGGCTCTATCGCGACGAGACGCCGCGCGCCGTCGTCGTTGCCTGGGACACGCTGGAAGAGGAGACCTACCGGCACGAAGCCTTCCCGGCCTATCAGAGCGGACGCGAATTCGACGACGACATCGTCGAGCAGCTCGCGGTCATTCCGGAATTCGTCACTGCGTGCGGCTTTTCCAACGCACGGAGCGCCGGCTACGAGGCTGACGATTTTCTCGCCGCTGCGGCGGCCGGGGAGGAAAAGCGGCGCGGGCTGATGTTGGTCGCGTCCGGCGATCGCGACTCTTTCCAGCTGGCCTCGCCGCGGACCACTGTTCTCTACCCGGTGCGCGGCGGCGGCGTCGAGCGCATCGGGCCTGACGAAGTGCTCGCGCGCATTTCATCGCGCTGCGCGGCGACCCGTCCGACAAATTGCCCGGCGCGCCCGGCGTCGGCCCAGCCGGCGCAGCGGCGCTGATCCGCCGTTACGGCAGCCTCGAGGCGCTGCTGAAAGCCGGGCGTTTCCCCAAACAGGCGGCGGAGCTTCGGCTTTACAAATCCATCGCCACCATGGACCGCAAGGCGCCGCTGCCCAAACTGCCCGACCAGACGCCGACCTGGGCCAAGGCCGCGGCGCTGGCGCGCGCCTGGCAGCTCAATGCGCTCGCCGACCGCCTCGACCTTCTCGCCAGCGGGGACAAACGACGCGCCTCAGGCTGAGGTACGGCGAAGACCGTCATTGCGAGCATGACCCGGCAATCCCTGCAACGCAATCCCTGCAACCGGCAAGTCGGCATTGATCACCGGGTCAAGCCCGGTGGTGACGATGGTGTGTTGCGATGATGTAATCCGGGCTAGCTGCGCTTGCCCTTTTTCGCGCCGGCATCCGGCTTTGATTTTGCCTTGCCGGTGTCGTGCGGATTGGGCGCAGACGTTTGCTCGGTCTGCAGCGCACGTTTGGTTTCGGCCGATGTGCCGTCCGCTGGCGCGGCGGCAGGCTCCGCAGTCTGATCGGCGGCCTGATTTTGAGTCTTGGCGCGAAATTTTTCCAGCATCGCCTTCCTGGCATTGGCCGCAGCCTGTTGCCGTTCGACGTATTCCGACTCTTTGGATCGCGGCTTGCCCATGACGTTCCTTCGCAGGGGCTGTTCGCCCCGATCCGCATTTTAGCACGATACTTGATATCCGCGGGAACCGATGGCCGATCCGATCAGGCCACGGGCCGGCCTCTTACGTTGTAGCTCCGCGGCCGCCACCCCAGTACGGTGGCTTCAATACGCTCGCCTGTTTCGACGTTGTGCCAACCGGCATCCGCCCAGCGGCACAGGAACGGCAGCACATAGGTGCCGACATGGTCCTCGCAAAGAAGCTCAAGCGGCTCGTGCGCGGGCGGCTCGCCGTCATGAACAAAAGCGTCCAGTCGCTGCTGTCGCGTTGCCATCGGCGGCTATGGCTCTCGCGCGCGCTTGCGAATCTCGGCGAATGCCTTGCCGGCGAGGCGGCCGAGCTTGACCGCCGGCGCCTCCGGGGGTTTCGGCGGCGCCATGCCGGCTTCGAATGTCGCGAACCAGCGGCGGAACTTCGCCAGTTCCGCCGGCGGCAGTTTCAGGATCGCTTCTTCAATGTCTTCGACCTTCATGGGCGAGTAATATCCCGGATTGAGTGAAAGTGAAATCCGGGAGCGACGTTGAGGCCGGTCAGACGCATCCGGCCGGCAAGGCGAAGCAGAGGTCGATATGTTCGAGAAGGATGAAGTGCTCAAGGAATTGCACACCCGGCTGGTGGCCGCGGGCATCAACCCGCTCGACCCCAAGGTGCAGGCGATCAGCGAGGTCGTGAACGCGTTCTACGCGGAAAAGACCCGCGAGGTGCTGTAGCAGATGCAGGCCGTGCTGAGCAAGATCGTGACGTAACGCATGACTGCCGTGGGACTCTCGATACGTTTGGTCCGCGCGCTGGCGGCGGTAAATTTTTCCGCGGTACCGCTGTTCGCGTCTCTGCTGATCTGGAATCCGGCCGCGGCGTCTGCCGCGGTGCCGAGCTGCGTGGTGAAGTTGAAGGTCAGCGCCAATGATGCATCCGACGGCGGTACGAAAGCGTACGTGACGGAAGTCCTGGCCGGACAAGGTTACAAGATTATCGACGACTGGCTGTTCACCGATTGGAGCGCCAGCGACTACGACGTCAAGATCACTATTACCAACACCGTGACTCCGAATTACGGGTTTCCGGTGACGCTGATGACAATGCAGTTATTCATCGCGGACAGTTCCGGAAAAGTCCTGGTCGACGATTTCATCGACCGCGCAAATCTGAAGGATGATCTGCGGAATTCGATTCCCGCGTGCAGCACCTCGCAATGACCGGCCTAGTTTATTCTCCTCGTCATAGCCGATCGTTCGTCTAGCCGCAGGCGTAACGCGCCGTTGCTAGACAGCGGATGGAGAAAAATAGCGGACGACGCTTGCCCGATCCGTGCGTTTGCTATTGCGAACTGGATTGGGCGGCAACAACGCCGGAAATAATGGCGTTTGTCGCGGCCTGCCGTCGCCAGATGATAATGACCAGCCAGATCAGGAACGCCTGAACCTCGAGCGGCAGATCGTCGGGAAGATCGGCCTTGCATTTCGTGGTGAAAAATCCGGTCCGCGCAATCGTGCCGACAGCCGCACCGTTTTCCGAAAGTGTGAATCGGCGGCCGGACCAGGACGTGACCGCAAGCGTGTAAGCCCGCGCGCCGGCCTCCACCGTGAACCGGCGAGAGGCGGCGCCTGCCGGCGCGGCGCTGGCAAGGCGCGACCCGTTGCCGTCGAGATGATACGTGGTCCGCAACACGCCGTCGCGCGCGGGGCGAAACGTGGCGTCGCCGATCACGATCGATGCGGGCTGGCGGATGCCGCCGCAGTCGATCCGGCCGATCTCCACGCCACCGCGCTTCAGCGTATAGGATCGTGCCGCGAACAGACTTTTGGGTGCGAATTCGATCTGACTCATGGCTTTCCTTTGCGTGTCCGGGCCGCGCCGAATGTCCGTCGTATCATGACAACGTGCAACTTGAGCGGCGGATGCAGCAAACATGCTCTGCGTCATGGTCGGGCTTGTCCCGGCCATCCACGTCTTATTTCATGTCGCCGTCAAACAAGACGTGGATGCCCGGCACAAGGCCGGGCATGACGGTCCTATGGTCGAGTGATGCCGGCGATCCGTCCGACAAATTGCCGGGCGCGCGCCCGGCGTCGGCCCGGCCGGCGCGGCGTCGCTATCCGCCGCTACGGCAGGCTTGAGGCGCTGCTGAAAGCCGGGCGTTTCCGCAATCAGGCGGCGGAGCTGCGGCTCTACAAATCCGTCGCCACCACGAACCGGAAGGCCGCTGCCCAAATTACCCGACAAGACGCCGACCTGGGCCAAGGCCGCAGTGCTGGCTCGCGCGCCTGGCAGCTCAATGCGCTGGCTGGCCGCGTCGAATTTCTTGCGGACGGTAACAAAGCGTAGAGTATTTCGAGGCGGAAAAAGTAGCCTGGATTGGGCGGAGCGAAATCCGGAGGCTGTCTCTCAGCTCGCGGTATCGTGCCCGGCTTTCACTGCGTTCAAGTCGGGCTACGCTTGCTCGCTAGACCCGCGCCAAGACGGAAACTTGATATTGCACGTTGAGCAACATGCCATTCTGGACGGCAATATCCGCGGTTAACATCAGGCCGGTAAAGACGTTAGGGAGCATCGTCAAGGTCGGATTGTTTATCGCGACTACAGAGAAGTTATCGTTGGCATTCCAGCTTGTGGGCAAGATGATAGGAACAGGCGGTCCGATGATTTGGCCAAGCCCCAGGTTGCCATTGGGCAGCACGATGTTGAGCTGATCGTGCAGCGTGGTGTTATTGCCGCTGACGAATTTGCATTGCACCTCGCCGGTATAGATAAACAATACATTTGCTGGTTCATTGTTCGCAATGGTTTGCTGGGTACCAGTCAGTTGCACGTCAGTGCGTGAACTCTTGAGTATCGTGCCGGTTTGAGCCATTTGCCTTCCTCTCGTGCCAGCGGACGTGGGCGTTGTGCAGCAATGACGTTTGACGACAGCAACTTGAAAATTCAGACGGCTTCATCCGTCTCCCAGAGGTTCGAGCGAAAGAGCTAGCGGACGCATTCACGCCAAGATTGTAGGGGGAACTTGTGTTGAGTTCAACAGGACAATGCATTCAATTTCGCGGCAGGAAAGTCGGGTGAGGCATTCCCTTAGTCTCAAGGTTCTTTTGCACGCCGCCTCATCCGGCTCGCCGCGCCTTTCATTTCGCTGCGCGGCGATCCGTCCGACAAATTGCCGGGCGCGCCCGGCGCCGGCCCAGCCGGCGCGGCCTTGCTGATCCGCCGCTACGGCAGCGTCGAGGTCGCTGCTGAAAGCCGGGCGTTTCCCCAATCAGGCGGCGGAGCTCAAGCTCTACAAATCCATCGCAACCATGGATCGCAAGGCGCCGCTGCCCAACTGTCCGACCAGACGCCGACCCGGCCAAAGCCGCCGCGCTGGCGCGAGGCTGGCAGCTCAATGCACTGGCTGACGGCTTAATGTTCTCGCGTGAAAGAAAGGTAAGTAGCCCGCATGAGCGAATATGGGGCCGCTCATCGAGACTAAGTTCGCTGAAATTGTCCCACAGTCATTAGCTCGAACAGAAATCGTTCAATTAAAAGATAACATCCTTTAAATCACGTTCGATCTCGTCCGGCTTTAAGGCGTCCACGATCATGTTAGTGGTCAACGTGAAACCTTTCATTTGTTGCAGCTTTGTGGACAGCGCGGAAATGAAATCCTTGCCTGCAACTATCCTGAGCCGCCGGTCTAGATTTGACCAAATGGTGTCAAATTCGATCGATGTTTCCATCGAAATTGTGGCGGCATCTCTTGAGCTTCCTATCGATGCCATGAATCTGATCTTATGGGCGACAATCTGACCGAACGTTTTCATGTTTGAAAGCATCCGACACCTCTCGCACAATATCTATTATTTCCTCTTCAGAGAGAAATTGCGATGGCGCTTTTCTTTCCTCTTGCCGAGCTCGTATTGACCTGACGAGTGAGGCGGTCGTCAACGCGTAATTCTCAATCTCCTTTCTCGCCAATACGACACATCGAATGCCCTCCTGCTCCATGCTTTCCAAGAATTTGTCGATCTCTTCCTTCGGCCTAAAATCTCTATCGAAGATAGAAAACATATCCACCTGCAATTTCAATACCTCCTTGAAGGTCCAAGCTACGTCTTTGACCCGCCTCCATTGAGAAAAGCCACCAGCTTGTAAAATGCTAGTATCGGTGTCGTCGGAGAATTTTGTAGCGTTCAATTTGTTGGCGAATTTTCGCAAAAGTTTTCGGTCCTTGCCTTCAAAAAATATTATTCTCTTTGCCCGGGCCAGCCGGGAAAAATCGATATTTTCGTAAGAACCGATATAGTTAAACAGAGCTTGGTAATCGTCTTCGGTCGACAGCCGTTTCGCTGACCTGTGACTTGAGTTAATCGACGCGACGTCGCCCGAATCGGCTTCGTTTATGATTTCCACCGAGTGCGTAGCCATAAAGAACTGCGGGAATCGCCCATTAACGAGATGCGGAAGCTTTCTCTGCAAGTCGGGATGCAAATAGATGTCGGGCTCGTCGATTACTAAAATCGAATTAGCAGTACCGCGCAGAAGGTGCGTCAATACTTGTAGCCAGACCTGAAAGCCAAAACCTGACCAGTAGACTTCTCGGTCAATTCGATTTTCCGTATAGAACATCTGCAAGAAAGCACGATCGCTCCGTGCTATTTCCGGGTACTTAATGTCGATGCCAGCCCATGATTTGGTCACCATATCTGATAGCACGGAGAAGTCTGGCAGGCTTCTACGCAACCAAATATTTCTGAAGTAGCGGTTTGAAAGGCGAGTCGCTTCATTTCGTTGAACGGTTTCGTCGGTCACATAATGTTCTGTTTCCTCGAAGGGTCCGAGCGGCGGGACAATAACTAAATCGAGCGAGATCGCTTCTCTGAAGGATTTCGAAGTCTTTAGGCTGTGATTTTCGGCGTCTGCATAGAAGCGGATTGGTCGCTCTGGATTCAACAGAATAAAAAGTTTATTTCTGTTTCGGCATCGGATCTCGACGACAGCATCTTCGTCACTATAGTTCGTGGCAATATTCGCGAATGGTAAAGGCAAAGATGATGTCGGTAACTGATACCCATAGACGATCCCAGTGCCGGGAATTTCCATCGCCTTAGGAGAAATGGAACGTGTGTATCGCAAGCATACGTGGGCAATTCTCAAGGCATCGAGAATGGACGATTTGCCAGAATTGTTTGGACCAACGAGGATGTTGGCACCTCTGGCCGAGAAGTAAAATGAATCGAACCGCTTAAAGTTGGTAAATTTGATGCCGTGAACGATGGTCGCAACCATGGAACGAAAACCTATCAGAGCATTCTCTACTCCGCCGCCTCAACCCGCCTCTTCCGCTTCGACGCCGCGCCGCGCGCCAGCACCAGTTTGAGAAACTGCCCGGTGTAGCTCCCTGTGGTCGCCGCGATCTGTTCCGGCGTGCCGGCGGCGACGATCTGGCCGCCGCCGTCGCTCGCGCCCGGATCAAGTCCGGGCCGTGCTTTGGGGACGAGGTCGATGATCCAGTCGGCGGGGCTGGTCATTCCGCGGCAACCGGCTTCAGCTCAAACACGCGGCCGTATTTGGCGGCTTCGGCGGTGTCGCCGCGCTTCAATGCAAGCCGCACGGTGTCGAGCTTGCGGACGTCGTCCGGCGACAAATAGGGCGACCATGCCGTGTCGTCCTCGATCAGCTCGATCGGAACCTCGGCGGCGTATTTTCCTTCGTGGATGAGCTTGATGCTTTTTCGCGTCATGGCGTTATTCGCTGTTTGAAGTCGCTGTCCCACAAATTCGGATCAGGACGACAGGCCGTCACCAGGACCGCGGGGCGGCGTCGGCCCGCCGGGATTCCCCATAGTACGTGAACGGGGCGGCCGTTCGCGTCGTACTGCAGAGCCAAAACGCTCGGGCCGCGTGTTCGGTCCGGATAATCTTCTACGGCGATCGCCGTAGCTATTCCTGCGATCGCTTCGCCCGGCAGAATACCATCCTTGGCAAGCTCATCAAAGCCGTGGTCCTAGATGAGATAGTCGCCGCTCAACACGAGCGCTAGCACGCGGCGCAAGGTTTCGCTCATTCCCCGAGCCCCATCCCCCACCCGGCGCTTCGCGTCGGCCCTCCCCCTGCAGGGGAGGGTGAAGAGTAAATCACTCCGCCGCTTCGACCCGCTTCTTGCGCTTCGACGCCGACCCGCGCGCCAGCACCGGCTTGAGGAACTGCCCCGTATAGCTCCCCTTGGTCGCCGCGATCTGCTCCGGCGTTCCCGCGGCGACGATTTCGCCGCCGCCGTCGCCGCCTTCGGGGCCGAGGTCGATGATCCAGTCGGCGGTCTTGATGACTTCGAGATTGTGCTCGATGACGACGATGGAATTGCCGGTCTCGACCAGTTCGTGCAGCACTTCCAAAAGCTTCGCCACGTCGTGGAAATGCAGGCCGGTGGTCGGCTCGTCGAGAATGTAAAGCGTGCGGCCGGTGGCGCGCTTGCTCAGCTCCTTGGCGAGCTTGACGCGCTGCGCCTCGCCGCCGGACAGCGTGGTCGCCTGCTGGCCGACATGGATGTAGTCGAGGCCGACGCGATGCAACAGCATCAGCACGTCGCGCACCCGCGGCACTGCCTTGAAGAACTCCAGCGCCTCCTCGACCGTCATGTCGAGCACGTCGGCGATCGACTTGCCCTTGAACAGCACTTCGAGGGTTTCGCGGTTGTAGCGCTTGCCCTTGCAGACGTCGCAGGTGACGTAGACGTCGGGCAAAAAGTGCATCTCGATCTTGATGACGCCGTCGCCCTGGCAGGCTTCGCAGCGGCCGCCCTTGACGTTGAACGAGAAGCGGCCGGGCTCGTAGCCGCGGGCGCGGCTCTCGGGCAGGCCGGCGAACCATTCGCGGATCGGGGTGAACGCGCCCGTATAGGTCGCCGGGTTGGAGCGCGGCGTGCGGCCGATCGGCGACTGGTCGATGTCGATGATCTTGTCGAGATGCTCGATGCCTTCGATGCGGTCGTGCGGGGCAGGGGCCTCGCTGGCGCCATTCAAGCGCCGCGCCAGCGCCTTGTAGAGCGTGTCGACCAGCAGCGTCGACTTGCCGCCGCCGGACACGCCGGTGACGGCGGTGAACAGGCCGAGCGGAATCTCGGCGGTGATGTTTTTCAGGTTGTTGCCGCGCGCGCCGACGACTTTCAGCAGGCGGTTCTTGTTCGGCGGCCGCCGCTCCGGCACCGCGATCTCGCGCACGCCGTTGAGATACTGTCCGGTCAGCGAGGCCGGATTGGCCATGATGTCGTCGGGCGTGCCTTCGGCGACGATGTTGCCGCCATGCACGCCGGCCCCGGGTCCCACATCGACGACGTGGTCGGCGGCTCTAATCGCGTCCTCGTCATGCTCGACCACGATCACGGTGTTGCCGAGGTCGCGCAGCCGGCGCAGCGTTTCCAGGAGGCGCGCGTTGTCGCGCTGGTGCAGGCCGATCGACGGTTCGTCGAGCACATAGAGCACGCCGGTCAGGCCGGAGCCGATCTGCGAGGCAAGGCGGATGCGCTGGCTTTCGCCGCCGGACAGCGTGCCGGAGGCGCGCACGAGGGTGAGATATTCGAGGCCGACATCGACCAGGAATTTGAGCCGTTCGCGGATTTCCTTCAGCACCCGGACGGCGATTTCGTTCTGCTTTGAAGTGAGCCGCTGGGGTAGCTCAGTGAACCATTCGGCTGCGCCTTTGACCGACATGTCGGAGACTTCGCCGATATGCTTGCCGGCGATCTTCACGCACAAGGCTTCGGGCTTGAGACGATAGCCGCTGCAGGCCTCGCACGGCACGTCGGTGAAATAGCGGCCGATTTCCTCGCGCGCCCAGTCGCTGTCGGTTTCGCGGAAGCGGCGCTCCAGATTGGTGATGACGCCTTCGAATGGCCGCTTGGTGTCGTAGGCGCGCATGCCGTCGTCGTAAGAAAAACGGATTTCGGTATCGCCGGAGCCGTAGAGGATGGCGTCCTGGGTTTTCTTCGGCAGGTCCTTCCATTTGGTGTCGAGCGTGAACTTGTAGTGCTTGCCGAGCGCGGTGAGCGTCTGCACGTAATACGGCGACGACGATTTGGCCCACGGCGCGATGGCGCCCTTGCGCAAGGTGCGCTCCTTGTCGGGAATGACCAGGTCGGCATCGATGTGCTGCTCGACGCCGAGCCCGCCGCATTTCGGGCAGGCGCCGAACGGGTTGTTGAACGAGAACAGCCGCGGCTCGATTTCCGGAATGGTGAAGCCGGACACCGGGCAGGCGAATTTTTCCGAGAAGACGAGGCGCTCGACGGTTTCGTTGCGCTGGCGGTTGGCCTTGGCGCCTTCGACCGGCGCGGCATCGGCAAGTTCGGCCACCGCCAGCCCTTCGGCGAGCTTGAGCGCCGTCTCGAGCGAGTCAGCGAGCCGGGTGGCGATATCCGGGCGCACCACGATGCGGTCGACCACGACGTCGATGTCGTGGGTGAATTTCTTGTCGAGCGCCGGCGCCGCGGCGATCTCATAAAACTTGCCGTCAATCTTGACGCGCTGAAAGCCCTTTTTCTGATAGTCGGCCAGTTCCTTGCGGTACTCGCCCTTCCTCCCGCGCACCACGGGCGCGAGCAGATAAAGCCGCGTGCCTTCGGGCAGCGTCATGATGCGATCGACCATCTGCGATACGGTCTGGCTCTCGATCGGCAGGCCGGTCGCGGGCGAGTAGGGCACGCCGACGCGCGCCCACAAAAGCCGCATGTAGTCGTAGATTTCGGTGACGGTGCCGACCGTGGAGCGCGGGTTGCGCGAGGTGGTCTTCTGCTCGATGGAGATGGCCGGCGACAGCCCGTCGATCTGGTCGACGTCGGGCTTCTGCATCATCTCCAGGAACTGGCGCGCATACGCCGACAAGCTCTCGACGTAGCGGCGCTGGCCCTCGGCATAAATGGTGTCGAAGGCGAGCGAGCTTTTGCCGGAGCCGGACAGGCCGGTGAGCACCACGAGCTGGTCGCGCGGCAGGTCGAGATCGACGTTCTTGAGATTGTGCTCGCGCGCGCCGCGAATGGCGATGACGCGGCGGTCGCCGGCCGCCGCGCTGGTGCGACGCTGCCCGGAACCCTTCGCTGCCTTGTCGAACAGGTCATTCATGCCGGAACTCGGGAAGACTGAACTCAGGAAGACTGAACTCAGGAAGATATGGACCCAGCGCGCGGGGGCCCGCCGCAATGCCGTGGTGCATACGCCGAACGTAGTGAGAACGCGGCGGCTTTGCCAGTGTGGGGAAGCGTTGGTCCCCAGGCAAAGCGGACCAGTGTTTTCTCTGCATCATGCCCGGGCTTGACCCGGGTATCTATGGCGCGTCCGCATGGGTCGCCGGATCAAGTCCGGCAATGAGAACTAAAATGACGGCTGAAATGACAAGGGCCGGCACCCCGCCGGCCCTTGCCGCTCGCTCCATCGCAGCTCGGTACGCAGTACTTGGCCGCCTCTTTACCCGAGGCGTGCTCGCCGTCCGCTTGAAGCGATCAGCAGCACCAGTTTCGGCGCGCTGTCGACCGGCCTGGCCTTCCCCTAGACACCGCCAAGCCGCAGTCGGGAGAAACAGGGTGAGGGGACTTCCGCCTTTCCTTTCAGTCCGGCGGATATTCCCTCACCCCGCGCTCATCCCCCGACACCCCATTCCCCGACGCCCCAGACTAGAGTCCCTGACTCGAAAGCCGTTCGTCTCTCGAAATCAGTACGGATTGAATTTGAAATTGAGGCCCGCGCGCACGAGGCTCGCGTCGAAAGATACCGTAGCCGCCGGCACGCCCGGGCAAATTGTCGAACTGCAATTGCCATCCTGCAGATCGACGAACAGATATTCGACCTTGGCGGTGAGATTCTCGGTCAGCGCGGCTTCGATACCGCCGCCTGCGGTCCAGCCCCATTCCGTCGAGTTCGTCGTGCCAGTGAAGCCCGTGAGAGGATCGGAGAAGGTCGCCTTGACATCGCCGGCCGCACCGCCGCCGGTGGCGTAGATCAACACGCGGTCAAACGCGTAGCCGACGCGGCCGCGGACCGTAGACAGCCAGTTGCTGGATGTCTGGTAGGTGCAGGCCGGCAGGCCCCCGCAGCCACCAATCGTGGCCGTAGTGCTGCTCTGGGTTCCGGAAATGTCGGCCCAGTCCCAGTCGCCCTCGATACCGAAGACAAACTGGCCGCTCTGAAAGTTGACGCCGGCGGTACCTCCAACGAGTCCGCCATTGGTGTTGAAGTTGCCGGTGCCGGTAAAACCGCTTTGCTCCCAGTCGGTGTTACCGAACGCGTAGCCACCGTTGATGCCGATATAGATGCCGCTCCAGTTGTAGACCGGCGCGACAGCCGGAACGTAGGCGGCGGGAGCTTGAGGCGGCGCGGCGACGGGCAGGTCGGCGGCAAACGCTGGCACTACAGCGGACAGTGCGATCGCACCGGCAGACAACATCCGCTTCATGTGACGCTCCTGTAATACTGCGACGCCCCGCAACTTTGCTTTTGCCGGATCGGTCCACGAAGGTGACTCGATCGGCCGTATCCCTGTTCGCCAATAAGTATCTGATTGCGCACCGGAATGGTGTCACCCAAATGCAACAACGGTGGACTTTCGCGCGCTGGCATCGGAGCGGATAGGCAGGCAGCCCTTGAACGGGGATTTTTGCCTTCGGGATCGCGGGTCGCGCCGTAATAGCTTGCGTTCGGCTCTGGAACAAAGTAAGAACAGGCGATTAGGAAGAGGCCCCCGCGCCGCAAAGCGCATGTGGATAAGGCCGACAGCAGGCCGAACGGCCTTGCCGGGCACAGTGCCGGCAGTACGGTGACGGGCAATGCGACAGAGACGCTGAGCGAACGGAGCGTGTGATGGCGGGAAGCGTGAACAAAGTTATCCTTATCGGCAATCTCGGCGCCGACCCGGAAATTCGCCGGACCCAGGACGGCCGGCCGGTGGCAAACCTGCGCATCGCCACATCGGATTCCTGGCGCGACAAGGCGACCGGCGAACGCAAGGAAAAGACCGAGTGGCACCGCGTCGTGATCTTCAACGAGAATCTGTGCCGGATCGCCGAGCAGTATCTGAAAAAGGGCTCGAAGGTTTACATCGAAGGCGCGCTGCAGACGCGTAAATGGCAGGACCAGTCCGGCCAGGATCGCTACTCGACCGAGATCGTGCTGCAAGGCTTCCGCGGCGAACTGACGTTGCTCGATCGCGCCGGCGGTGCGGGCGGCTCTGGCGGAGATTTCGGCTCCGATACCGGCGGCGATTTCGGCTCGCCCGGGCCGACGCGGAAGGTCGCCGCCGCCGCAGGGGCGGGCGCCGGCCGCGGCGATATGGACGACGAAATTCCGTTCTGAGGTGTTGCGTTCGTCATTCCGGCCGAGCGAACTTGACGAGATATTTTGGCCAGCGAGAGCCGGAATCCATAACTACACTCTTCAAGGTTGAGCCAACGCAAACCCTTGCTCACCTTGAGTATGGATTCCAGGTTCGCGCTGCACGCGCCCCGGAATGACGGCACAGCCCATGCTCGATACAATCTACGCCATCAAATTCGTGCACATGATCGCCATCGCGGTCATGTTCGGCACGTGGCTCGCCATCGCGCTGTTCATGCTGTTGGCGCGCCGCTCGCGGAACACGTCGGTGGTCGCGGTGACGGCGCTGTTCGCGGTGCGCGCCGAATACATCCTGATGCTGCCCGCGGTGGCGTTGACGCCACTCGCCGGCTATCCGCTCGCGGTCGCCATCGGGGCGAATCTCGACGAGTATTGGATCGAACTGTCGGAAGCGATCTACGCCGCCGTGGTGGTGGTCTGGCTCGCCGGCCTTCTCATCGAGCGGCGCATTCGCAAGATCACCCAGGAAGCGGCGGTCAACGGCAAGCCGCTGCCGGATTCATATCGCCGCCTGTTCCGGATATGGTGCGTCATCACGCTTGCGGGGCTTGCCGGCATGATCGCCATCATGGTGCTGATGATCCGCCAGCCGCACTGGTATTGATGATGGATGCTGCGGTCTTGTCCCTCGACCGGCCCGACGTTGCCGAGCTTGTAGCGCGGGCGCGCGAGATTGCGGCGCTGGCGCGCGAGCGCGCAGTCGAGACCGAGCGCGCGCGTCGCGTCGGCGAGGACATGATCGCGCGGATGCGGCAGGCGGATCTGTTCCGGATCATGCAGCCGCGCGCCTATGACGGCTTCGAGTATGGCTTTGAGGTGTTTGCGCAGATCGAAGCGGTGCTGGCGAGCGGCTGCGGCTCGACCGGCTGGGTCTACGGTCTGCTGGCCTCGCACCAGTGGCTGCTGACCTGCTTTTCGCCGGAGGCGCAGGAGGAAATCTGGGCCGACCGCACGGCGCTCGCCGCCGGCACTTACGCGCCGGTGGCGCGGGCCGAAGCGGTCGATGGCGGCTTCCTGGTGTCCGGCTCCGGCAGCTTCTGCAGCGGTTGCGACAACGCACAATGGCAAATTCTCGGCGGCATGATTCCGCAATCAGGCGGGCCGCCGCAACCGGGATTTTTTCTGCTGCGCACATCCGACGTCGTCATCGACGATAATTGGCACACGATGGGGCTTTGCGGCACCGGCAGCAAAACCATCGTCGCCGACAAGGCGTTTGTGCCCGCGCACCGCGCGGTCGCCTTCGCGGCGCTGTCCGCCGCGACCGCGCCAGGCATGCGCGCGCAAGCAAATCCGCTCTACAAGCAGTCGTTTCTCGCCGTGCTGCCAGTCACGATCGTGGTGCCGCTGCTCGGCATGGCGGAAGGCGCGCTGGCCGAATTCCTCGATATGGCGAAGGTGCGCACCACGCGCGGCGCGGTGACCGGCGGCAATCGCAAGATGGCGGAGCTGACGACGGTGCAGATGCGGGTCGCCGAGGCGTCCGGATGCATCGACGCCGCACGGCTTTTGATCTTCCGCGATATCGCGGAAGCCTATGAGCTGGCGGCACGCGGCGAAGGCGTCAGCATCGACGTGCGGCTGCGCAATCGCCGCGACCAGGCGTTCTGCGCGCGGCTCTTGATCCAGGCGATCGACGCGCTGTTTCTTGCCGCCGGCGGGCAGGGGCTGTTCCTCGACCATCCGCTGCAGCGCTTTTGGCGCGATGCGCACGCTGCCGGCTCGCACATCAGCCTCAACTGGGACTCGTCCGGCAGTATGTTCGGCCAGTACCTGCTCGGCCTCGAACCGAAGGGACAATATTGAATGGTGCGGTATCGAGCGGGGCTCAGCCGGTCAGCGCGAGCGCTTGCTTGCCGTCGTCTTCGACTTTGTCCCGCCCGGCAAGCGCGCTGAGTTCCGCGCCGGCCAGCACATAGGTGAGGCACTGCGGCAGCGGGGTGAAGCCGTTCTTGCGGTAGAAGGATTGCGCCGGATTGTCGGACCGCACCGTCAGCTCGACGATCGGGCTGCCGAGTTCGCAAGCGAGCGCGGCGACACGCGCGGTGAGGGCCCGCGCCATGCCGCGCCGGCGGTGCGCCGGCTCGACGAACAGATCCTGCAGAAAGATCACCGGGCCGTTCCAACCGGTGATAACGCGCTGGCTGCACGTCGCCATCCCAACAATAGAATTGCCGCCGACGGCGCCGTCCACTTCAGCCACGAACGCGCAAAAGCCCGCGCTTGGCCCGAAGCCGTCGCGCAGCCAATCCGCCGCGCTGGCGCGCACCGCGTGCAGCGAGTCCTCGCTCTCGGCCAAAAGCCGCTTGAGTCGCATCAGTGCGGGAATGTCGGCGGGAGTGGCGTTGCGGACGCGATATGGCGGCGCCGGTGTGTTGGACTGGTTCATGACCGCAGAATCTCGCCCAGCAATGCGGTTATCGCTCTTAGCCTTTCCGGTGGGACTGGTCGACGGTCGCACGATACCCACCGGTCTCACTACGGAGACGGTGGCGGCATATGGTTAAGGAAAAATTAGCGACGCACAGGGAGGTCGAGCCAGCGGTGCGAGCCCTCCGAGCCGATCGAGACGCGACGCCAAAAATATCAGACCTTCTTGTCGACCTTGCTGCCGATCTTGCCGGTCGGATCGACTGAGGGCGGCGGCGAGTTCTGGTTCTGCACGCCTCCGGACCGACGCCGGCAAACTAGCGCCAATCAAACCTCGGCAGTCGGCGATTTGCATAACCTGGGTTAAGGCGCGGAGAAGCAGGCGATCAGCCGGCAAGGATCGCGCGGATGCCGTCAATGACGTATTGCACCGCCAATGCCGCCAGCAGCACCCCGAGCAGGCGCGACAGCACGATGTTTCCCGTGACGCCAAGCAAGCGGCCGATCCGCGCCGCCAGCAAGAACGCCGCGAAACAGCAGGCGGCGACCGCGAGCACGACCACGAGGAGCAAACTCAGGAGCAGCAAGTTTCGGTCGGCGCGTCCGGCGAGCAGCACGGTGGCGGTGATCGCGCCAGGTCCGGCCATGAGCGGGATCGCCAGCGGGAAGGCCGCAATGTTGCGCGCGCGCTCCTCGATCGCCTGTTCGGCGGCTTCGCCTTCGCGCCGCATGCGCACGCCGAACACCATTTCGGTGGCGATGGAGAAGAGCAGCAGGCCGCCGGCAATGCGAAACGCCGACAGCGTGATGGCGAGCGCACCGAGGAGCCAATCTCCGATCAACGCACTGCCGATCAGGATCAGACCGGCGATCACCGCCGCGCGCAGCGCGACCTGACGGCGAAGCTTTGCCGACAGCCCTTCGGTAATGCCGATGAATGTCGGCGCCAGACCGACCGGATCGACGACCACCAGGAGGGTCACCAAGGCCGAGATGAGGAAGCCAAGCGCCATGAATCGACCGATGCCCGAGTGTACGATTGGTCCATCATCCTACCGTGCAAGTAACGCACTGTGATGGGGTAATTCCGGAACTTGGCAACGGCCGAAGCGCGGTCCTTCGGCTTGACTTAAGCCACTGAATTCCCACATAAAAATAGCGCAACGCCGAGCCGCCTTTGGGGTGGCGCAGGGCGACTGAATCAGCTAAGCAAAGCGCAGCTTTTTTCGCGAGATTCCTTTGGCAGACAACGACGCAACACCGCCGGGCGACACCGGCCCCTCCGACATTCGCCCGGTTTCCATTACCGACGAGATGAAGAAGAGCTACCTCGATTACGCCATGAGCGTGATCGTGGCGCGCGCGCTGCCCGACGCGCGCGACGGGCTCAAGCCGGTGCATCGGCGCATCCTCTATTCGATGCACGAAAACGGGCACACGCCCGACAAGAAATACGTGAAATCCGCTCACGTCGTCGGCGACGTCATGGGCAAGTATCACCCGCACGGCGACCAGGCGATCTACGACGCGCTGGTGCGCATGGTGCAGGATTTCTCGATGCGCCTGCCGCTGATCGATGGCCAGGGCAATTTCGGTTCTGTCGACGGCGATAATCCGGCGGCCTACCGCTACACCGAATGCCGGCTGGCGCGTCCGGCGATGGAACTGTTGCGCGATCTCGACAAGGACACGGTCGATTTTCAGCCGAACTACGACAATTCCGAGCACGAGCCGGTGGTGCTGCCGGCCGCCTATCCGAATCTCCTAGTCAACGGTGCCGGCGGCATCGCGGTCGGCATGGCGACCAATATCCCGCCGCACAATCTCGGCGAGGTGATCGACGCCTCCGTAGCGCTGATCGACAATCCAGGGCTGTCGATCGACGAACTGATCGCGATTGTGCCGGGACCGGATTTCCCGACCGGCGGTCTTATCCTTGGCCGGGCGGGCATTCGCGCCGCCTACCACCTCGGGCGCGGCTCGATCGTGATGCGCGGCAAGATGGAATTCGAGACGCTGCGCGGTGAGCGCGAGGCGATCGTCTTCACCGAGATTCCGTACCAGATGAACAAGGCGCATCTGGTCGAGCGCATCGGCGAACTGATACGCGACAAGAAGATCGAGGGAGTGGCGGCGCTGCGCGACGAATCCGACCGCGACGGTTATCGCGTGGTGGTCGAGCTGCGCCGTGACGCGGTGCCCGATGTGGTGCTCAATCAGCTCTACCGCTTCACCGCGCTGCAATCCTCGTTCGGCGCCAACATGGTGGCGCTGGAAGGCGGCCGCCCGCAACTCATGAACCTGAAGGACATGCTAGTGTCCTTCATCACCTTCCGCGAGGAGGTGATCTACCGGCGCACCAAGCACCTGCTCGGCAAGGCGCGCGACCGCGCCCATATCCTGGTCGGGCTCGCCATCGCGGTCGCCAATATCGACGAGGTGATCCGGCTCATTCGCGCCGCCAAGGACGCCAACGAGGCGCGCGAGGAATTAATGAAGCGCGAATGGCCGGCGCGCGACGTGGCCGCCATGGTCACGTTGATCGACGACCCGCGCCACCAGGTGTCAGAGGCCGGGATGACGCGGCTGTCATCCGAACAAGCCAAGGCCATTCTCGATCTGCGGCTGCAGCGGCTGACCGCGCTCGGCCGGGACGAGATCAAGGAGGAACTCGATAAGCTCGCCGCCGAGATCGCCGACTACCTCGACATTCTCCGCTCGCGCGCCCGTATCCAAAGCATCGCCAAGGAAGAGCTCGCCAAGATCAAAGCCGAGTTCGCCACGCCTCGCCGCACCATCATCATCGATCAAGAAGGTGAGATGGAAGACGAGGATTTGATCCAGCGCGAGGACATGGTGGTCACGGTCTCGCACGCGGGCTATGTCAAGCGCGTGCCGCTGTCGACCTACCGGGCGCAGCGCCGCGGCGGCAAAGGACGCGCCGGCATGCAGACGCGCGAGGAGGATTTCGTCACGCGGCTGTTCGTCGCTTCGACGCATACGCCGGTGCTGTTCTTCTCGTCGCGCGGCCAGGTCTACAAGGAAAAAGTCTGGCGGCTGCCCCAGGCGGCGCCGCAGGCCCGCGGCAAGGCGCTGATCAACATTCTACCGCTGGAGCAAGGCGAGACCATCACCACCATCATGCCGCTGCCGGAGGAAGAATCGACCTGGGCGCGGCTCGACGTGATGTTCGCCACCACCCGCGGTACGGTACGACGCAACAAGCTGTCGGATTTTTCCGACGTGCGCCGCTCCGGCATCATCGCCATGAAGCTCGACGAGGGCGATTCCATCGTCGATGTGCAGATCTGCACTGAAAACGATGACGTGCTGCTGACGTCGGCGGCCGGGCAGTGCATGCGCTTCGCCGTCAATGATGTGCGGGTGTTTTCCGGCCGTACCTCGATGGGCGTGCGCGGCATCAATCTTGGCGAAGGCGACAAGCTGATTTCCCAGTCGATCCTGCGCCACGTTGAGGCTTCTGCCGAGGAGCGCGCCGCATATCTCAAACGCGCCAACGCGGTACGGCGCGGGCTGAGCGCCGAGGGGGAGGAGAACGGCGGCGGTGACGCCGAGGAGGCTGCCGGTGCAATCGAACTCGGCCAGCAGCGTTATGCGGAATTGTCGGCAGCCGAGCAGTTTGTGCTCACGATCTCGGAAAAGGGTTTTGGCAAGCGCACGTCGTCCTACGAGTACCGCACAACCAATCGCGGCGGCAAAGGCATCGTTGCCATGGCGGTCACCGAGAAGAACGGGCGCATCGTGGCTTCCTTCCCGGTCGAGGAGAGCGACCAGATCATGCTGGTCACGGACGGCGGGCAGTTGATCCGCTGCCCGGTCGACGGCATCCGCATCGCCGGCCGCGCCACCCAGGGGGTGATCGTGTTCTCGACCGCCGAGGGCGAAAAGGTGGCCTCGGTGGAGCGGCTGTCAGAGGAAGGCGAAGACAACGGCGGGGAGTAATCGGCAGCCGCGGGTAACTTCTAGTGGTGCCCGGAGCTAGGCTAGTCGTGCCATTCCCCGATCAGCCGCAGACTGAAAATCGGCGTGCGCGTGCCATCGGCGACATCCATTCGCCACTCCGTCCCTGGGCGGAATTTCGGGCCGAGATCGCGGATCATGTCCCCCGCCGCCCGGACTGCCTGACCCCAAGCGGTGTCGCGATCGGGCAGTTCGGACGTAACTTGCGGGGACCGTTGGTCGTCGTGAATGATGTCGAAGTAGAAGGCGGGCATAGCGAGCAGTCAATCCACCAGACGAATTTTGGTTCCGGCAAGCGAAACGTATCACGATTACGCTTAGCATAATATGCTTATCATATCGTAACTGCTCGAGAGCACATGCGTATTTGGAGGCGGCAGACGACACGCTGCGTTTGCTCTTCTCGTCGTCTGCCGCTTAATGGGCCTGTAGCCATCGTGCATCGTCATCAGGACGATTGGTGCGCCGCCGCTCGGGATCACCTGATGCGGGGTGTTCGGCGGGATGAGGATCATGTCTCCTGTAACGAGAGCGTGCGCATTGCCACCGCTGATTGACAAGCCGCTCTAGTTATACGCGTTGAGGCGTTTCTCGTTGACGAGCTTGCCCTCAGTCACGATGCTGCCGGTGCCCCGAAGCACGACCATCAGTTCGGCGTCCTTCTCGTGCAAGGCTGCAGGCGCGTTGGCGGGGCGATACTCAAGCTGATGCGCACTCACGGCAAATCTGTTCAGCGCGCGCGAGCTTCGCCTCGAGCGCCGACCGTCGCGGCCCTATCGGCACCGGCATCCGCGGCGGGCCCGTCCGGATGCTCGACCCGCCATCGCGTGACAAGTTCCCAGGCCTTGTCGCGCTGGGCCGCAGTCATTTTTGACATCACGCGATCCCGGGTTGCGCTCGCCCATTGTTCGCCACCGTCGATGGAAAGCTCGCACCACATGAGCGCCAGCACCAGGTCGCGCGGCACTCCCTCGCCGCGCAAGTGCATCTGGCACAGAAATGACTGGGCAGTCGGTTCGCCCTGAAGAGCGGCGAGGTAGTACCACTTTGCCGCCGCTCGGTTGTCCTGACGCACCCCTTTGCCCTCGTGAAACAGATAGGCGAGGGAGGACTGCGAATTCGCGTCGCCCTGTTGGGCAAGTGGCAACCAGATCGTGTAGGCAGCGGCAAAGTCCCCGCTGTTGAAAGCGCTCAGGCCTTTGCTGAATGTCTCGGCGCTGGCTGTCGCATTCGCGCCAATCGCGATGCAGGCGGCCATAAGCGTTCGTGCAATGGCAGCGCGGCATGAGTGCGATGCTTTCACAGATACCGGAGACATCGAGAAGCCGTTTCGGGTTTGACGTTGCCCCGGTGTCCTAGCGAACCGGAAAGCCCCGATCAGTGCCGGACGTCACACACTCGGCTCTTCCCCTTCCGGGCGCCACCGGGAACAAAGCAATAAGTGTGCCGCATCGCGCATGCGCTGGGGCCTTGAAGCCGTCCAAAACCGCCTGCGGGATCAGGGCTGATGCAGCGGCTGAATGCCATGCTTTTCATCGCGCGAAGAATATCGCCCGCGACGAAACGAGAGCGGCTCTGCGAGGGCTCGCTCGAGCTCCTCGAATATCTCCGCGTCAGATTTGAGGAGTTCGTGATTGTACCCCTCCGCCATGATCGATGCCGATTCGTAGGTTTCCCGAATGACGCTGATACGGTCATTGGCAGGGAGCGATGCGATGAATTGGATCGCCTCTTCGACGTGCGCGACCTCGCTTCCCAGGCCACTGTGAGTTCTGAGAAACCGCGTCGCGTCGACACCGGCGGGGCACAGCGCCTGCACCCTGTCGATATCGGCCTTCTGCTTGAGCGCGGAGATGCGCTCCAGGCAGTATGCATAACCGATGCAGCCGATCGGATAGTCCTGAGCGGAGAGGTCATCGAAGCGCTCGCACAGCGGCTTGATGCCCTTGGGGATGAAGTTGGCGACGAGGCGCTCGGCAGGCACACCCAGCGCACGCAGATCCTTGAGCGCGAGCCGGTCGTGTCCCGTCTCCTCCCGGGCACGATCTTCCAGGTAGACCGCGACCTCTGGCCGTCCCAGTTCCTTGAAGCGGCTGGCTGCGCCGCAGAGATTTCGCGGCGTATGTACCGAGGTGTGATAGCAGCCGACCAAGGCGACGACGTAAGCCGCGAGTGTCGGCTCCGGTCGCGCCAAGCGCTGTTCGATCGAGGCAAATCCGAGATGAATTGCGCCGTCAAGCAGCCTGACCGTGCTGCCGGCCGAGCCCGCGCCGGTCATCGGTTTAGCGAATGGATCGACATCCTCTTTCGTGGCGCTCGTGGTATGGAACCAGACCTCGCCAGACTCACGAGCGATGATCGACACGTCGCCGTTGACGTTAACCCACTCCGTTACTGGCAGCGCCATTTTGAAGCCTCCCGGCCTAAGTGCCTGCTTTCTAAGCGCCTGCTTTGCGATCGTTTGCGTAAAGAACGCAATCCGGAAAGCGAACTAGTGTCCCTCGAAACCAGAGACACGGCGTTCGCCTCAAACCGGCAGCAAACAGCCTAAACTCCGTTCGGTGTACAGCCCATCAGCAATTTGGCCGTATCGAGCAGGTTCGTGGCGGGTGCCGCTACTCGGTTCTTGTTCGGCAGCACAAAGACGATTTCATTGTCCGACTGCATGAGGTAGTCGCTATCGTGCTCCGCTTCCGTGATCACGACGGCGCGTTCCAGATCATAGCCGGCCTTTTTGATCCTCGTGGTCGCGTCTTGCACGGCGCGTTTGGTCGGCAGATGCGTCTTGGAATCCCGGTCCAATAGGTGACCGGGATTGGCCCACGCATCGATGATCATCTGTGCCATGCCATCGGTGGGCTCGAAGGCAAACGCCGGCAATACCAAATGCTTCTTCTTACCCTTAACCTTCTTGTGAATGGCCATTGTCAATCCCCTCACATTGAAGCCGGTACGGCATTTTTGCCGCCCAACTTGTTTTCATTTTAGTTGTTGAATTTTGCGCTGGCAAGGTGTGCTGACGATAGGGGTTGGCAACATGCTCCAGATTGCCTTCGCACGTGCTGAATAACCACGTAACGGCAGAGCTTTATCTGCAATAGCCGTCATCAAACAGATGTGCTGCCGGGTATAACACGTTAGATCAGCGCAAACCTGTCAAAAGGTCGCGCGCGCGCCGCAGATCTGTCGTATCGGCCCCTTCTTCAAACCAACGGTAGGTCGGTTCCAACAGATTGCGCGCCTCGTCCTTTCTTCCCTGTCGCTGCCACAGCCTGGCCAGGTCGGTCGCTGCTCGCAATTCCAACGACTTTGCGCTTTGGCGGCCGGCGACCTCAAGGGCGTGCTTGAGGCATAACTCAGCTTCGGCAACCTTCGATCGGTTCAGTTCCAGAAGGATCTGCGCTCTTTGACGGTGCAGTTCGGACTCCCATGCCCTGCCTGTCGCGTCGCCGGTCTCGCGCAATACTTGTTCAATGATCGATAATCCGGTCTCCCTCTCACCGGCCTGAACGTGGACGTCGGCCAGCCAGTTCTGGATCATTGGATGCATCATGCCGAGACCGGTACGGCGCGCTTCGGCAATTCCCGTTTGCATCTCGGCCACGGCCTCGCGCGGCCGGCCAAGCTCGCCAAGCGCGCGGCCTCGCGAAATGGTGGACAGGATCACGTACAGCGAGAACCGCTGTTCCCGCGATATCTCGAGACTTTGATCGGCACTGCGAAGGGCGCTGGCGGGCTCGTCACGCAACAGATGCACGACGGAAGTCATATAATGGGCAAACGCGATACTGTAGGGCTGTGCCAGATCCTGTGCGATGGCCAGGGCTTCCGAAACGCGCGCCAGCG
The DNA here is from genome assembly GCA_963729965.1 of uncultured Alphaproteobacteria bacterium. Taxonomy (GTDB): domain Bacteria; phylum Pseudomonadota; class Alphaproteobacteria; order Rhizobiales; family Xanthobacteraceae; genus BOG-931. Next base: position 902,055 of record CAVSPX010000012.1, on the reverse strand, counting down.
ACTGATCCAAATGACCGAGGAACCACAAATCCCACGCCAGCAGCAATAACGAAGCGACCTGGGGCTCAACAACATAAAGGTCATGGACCGGCCGCGTGCCCTCAATCTTGGAAAGTGCGATCAACTCCTCAAAATGGCGGCGCGCTGTCTGAAACTCGCCGATGGTCAACAGCGTGCTTCCCATGATCCGATGAGCCATCATCAGCACGATGCTGTTGGGGGACGCTTGAGACTTCGACAGGAACTCATTCGCCATGACGAGGGCTTCGTCATTTTTGCCGCCCATCCACGCGTGGCCCCAAAGGCCGAACAGGGCCTGAAAATACTCTGGCGGATTAACGAGCTTGAGGCACAAGGCTCGGGCGCGCGCGAAGGCTTCGCGGGTTTGCGGCGCCGCATAGCCCTCGACCGCGATAAGGGGGATGCCCAGCGCCAGCAAAATCTCGACCTCCTGCTTGGAACGTTGCGGCGTGTCGGGCAGCGCATTCAACAGCTGCAGGGCGTTACGAAAGTGACTGATGGCCTCGACGTTGGCCGAGTTCGCCAGTGCGCGCCGGCCTGCCTCGCACCAGCACTGAATCGCCCGTTCGCTATTTCCCGCCTCGCCGAAGTGATAGGCCAGAATCTCGGGTCTGTTGTCGGCGAGCTCACGGAAGTGTTTCTCAAGCAGTGCGGCAATATCGGCGTGAATTTCCTGCCTTCGGCCGCGCAGCAGCGAATTGTAAACCGCATCGCGCACCAGCACGTGCTTGAAGGCAAAGCGAACCGTGGGTGAAATGCCGGTCCGATAGATGATGTCGGCATCCTCAAGTTGCGACAGAGCCGACTGGAGATCGGTCTCGTCGGTCCGGGACGCTGCCGTCAAGAGATCGAAGGAGAACTCCCGCCCAATGACGGCGGCAATTTGCGTAAGCTTCCGACCCTGGGCAACGCGATCGACTCGCTCCATCAACGCATCGTGCAGGGTCTCGGGAACTCTGGTCGGCGCGATCGATGCAGGATGCCCAGGATCGCTCCGCTGCTGCCGTTGTGCCGGGACCATGATGGTGCTGGTCGTCAGTTCCTCAATGAACAACGGCACGCCATCAGCTTTCTCGACAATCTGATCGAGAATCTGCTGGGACAAACTCCCATCTCTCGACAGACCCTTGATCATCCTCGTTACTTCGCCGCGCGATAATCGCGTGAGCGAGTGCGAGGTGACGTTGGCGGGCGTGGACCAGGTGTGACGAAATTCCGGCCTGAACGAAAGCATAAGCATGACGCACGCTCGATCGACCCGGCTCATGGCAAGTTCAAGCAGTTCGAGCGTTGATGGATCCATCCAATGCACGTCTTCGAAGATGCACAGCGTAGCTCGCCTGCTGGACAAAGACAGGATCATCTTGAGAAGGGTATCTACTGTTTTGTTCTTTATTTGCTGAGGCGTCAGCGTAGACAGCGCGCTATGGTCATCAATCGGAATTGACAGGAGATGCGCGATCAGGGAAGGGGGTTCGGTGGGGTCATCGATTAAGTCTGCAAGGTAGGCTTTTACCTTGGCAAACTTGTCCGCGTCGGAGTCGGCCGCGTTCAGTCCGGCCGCCAGTTCTATCTGATCGATGATCGGGAAGAACGCGCTCTGGGTGTGATACGGAGAGCACTGATAGTTCAATAAGAAATACTGTTCGTTCTGGATGCTCGACTTCAGCTCATGGATGAGCCGTGACTTGCCAACTCCTGGCAGCCCCGAAAGCAGCACGACCTGCCCGTCGCCCTCCTTGGCCTTCTGCCACCGATCCAGCAGCAAGTTGAGTTCGGCGAAGCGGCCGACAAGCGGAGTGAGGAAGTTGGCATGCGCCGCCTCGAAACGGCTCGTTGTCTGTGTTGCCGATAGAACGCGATAAGCGCGAAGCGGTCGGCTTACGCCTTTGATGTCCTGAACGCCTATATCTTGAAAGCTGAAGGCACCTAAGGCGAGCCGCTGGGTGGATTCCGATACGAGCAGAGTGTTGGGTGCAGCGAACGCCTGCAGCCGGGCGGCAATGTTAGGCGTCTCGCCCACTGCCTCCATCCAGCCGCCGGGGCCGCCGCTTTGTCCGACTACCACTCTGCCCGAGCAAACCCCCACCCGTGAAGCCAGGGCCACCGTGCCATGTATTCGCGTGACTCCAGAGAGGATCTCAAGGCCTGCGTGCACGGCACGTACCGCGTCGTCCTCATGCGCGCGAGGCCAGCCAAAAAAGGCCATCAAACCGTCGCCGGCGTAGTTGGCGACCTGACCATCGTATCGCCTGATCGCGGCGTCACAGGTCTTTCGATACGCGTCGATGAGCGTACGAAGATCTTCGGGATCGAGTTTCTCCGAAAGTTCGGTAGACCCGACCAGATCACAGAATACCGCCGTGATCTGACGGACTTCGGGTCCATGATTCGCGACCTCGGTAGCGTTATTCGAAACCGCGCTTAAGGCATCGCTCGCCTGCGGGGTCGCGGCCAACGCCTGGATCGCCTTGAGCAACCTTTTGCGGTGCCCCAAGGAGAGTCCCAGGTCCTTGAGGTCGCCGTCGGTCAAATCTTCCAGCGTGCTGTAATCAATATGATTTTCGGCAAATGCCTGGGCGTATTGACCCAGGCCGTGTTGCCCCAGCCACTCGGCTAAGTTTTTACTTGTGCGAGCCATCTGCGAAAGCTTTGCTGTCACCGCACATCGGTCCGATTACCGTGTGACGTAACGCATGGATGCGCAGGCAATGCGGCGTCGAATGCGCAGCCCTTGCGATGAGCGCTGCCGCCGGCCTCATTATTCCGTCCTCCTTAACCCGGCCGGCGGTCATTATAGCAACGCGGCCGGGCGGGGAAAATGACAGACCGGCTTGCATCGGCGGACGAGTTTTTAGGGCGGCCTACTCCAAATGCTCGCCTGCTTCCTCGATGACGTGGAGTGCCTCGGGCTTGAGGATGATGGTCCAGCGATTTTTGAGTTCAAGAATGCCGCGCCGCTGCCATTCGCGCAGGCAGCGGTTCACGTTCTCGCGTGTCGCTCCCGACATTTCCGCCAGTTCACGCTGCGAGAGAGCGAGTTTTTGCGGGCCTCGGCTCGGGGCCGGGTAGCGCAGCAGCGCCCTGGCAAGGCGGGCCGGCAGATCGAAGAAAGCAATCTCGGCCATGCGCTCGTCCGAGCGGCGTATCCGCGCGCACAGGAGCTTCATCAGGTTCAGACAGGCTGTCGGATTGTGCTCCAGAAACTGCAGCATATCGCGCCGCTCGAGCACCATAAGCTCACAGTTGGTCAGGGCGGTGGCGGTCGCCGATCGCGGCTTGCCGTCGAGGAGGGCAATTTCACCGAACAGTTCGCCGGCGGGCAGGTCGGCGAGAATGACTTCCCGACCCCTGGGGGCCGGGAGCGAGATGCGGACGATGCCGACGAGCACGCCCATCATGCTGTATCCCGGCTCGCCGATGCGAAATATCGGTTCGTCGGCGACAAACGTGCGCGACCGCGCAAGCGCGGCAAGGTCGCGCCGCTCCCGTTCCTCCAATGCCTTGAAGAGTGCGCAGCCATCGAGCAGCTTGCGCGCCCGGTCGGTTGTCACATTGTCCACGGTCGCCCCTTCCGGCGGCGCATGAAAATGAAGCGCCAGTATCGGCGGTATTCCGCTTCGGACCCGGTACAATCATCGTTGAAGCCGTGCGCAGTGTCCAGGGTGCTGACGGAACCACAAGTCCGGCCAGCGAAAAAAGCTCATTATGTTTGCGCTCGTCTTAACGAGCCCGCGGCGTTTTCATTGAGCCGCGTCAATCTTACACGTTTTCGGTGCAGCCAGAACGGCGCGATGCATGGCCGTCCCGGGCGCGCCGGCGGCCATGCATCGCGCCGATGAAATGGGGTCCCGTTTCAGGGGCCTACCAGACCGATTTGCGCGATCGCATCGGAGAAGTCCGGCATTGAGAATGCAGCGACAAGCGTCAGAACGAGGCCGACCGCGCAGATGGCGGCAACGACCAGCACATCCGGCTTGCATATCTTCGAGAACAGTCCGCCCGCCGCTGCGGCGGTGCCAAGGGCAGGGGCCTGTCCGAACGGCCTCGAACCGACTGAGGAAATTTGAGTCATCGTCGACCTCCTGATGTCCCGGCTCATCGCGTTCCCCGCGCCTGAGTCCGATTTGTTTGCGCATCGGAAATTATCAGGCGTGGCCGCGGCGTCTGTGCCGCTCGTCACAGCGCGATTTGGCAGCGAAGCGTTGTGCAGTGCCGTACGTCACATCCTTCACTTGGAACTCTGCGCTAGCGTCGTTTTCACGGTCGGTTGGCCGCAACGACAGGCGCTCGGCGAATGCTCTACGAGCCGCACGAAACGCCGCCAGGGATACGGGAGTCGTCATGCAACAGAGTTTGGCAGCGTTGGGGGAGAAAGCCGCGTGGCACCGCTCCGTCACGATACGCTCGGATGAAATATTGGTGGCGTTGATCGCACTGCACGATCGCAACGCCTTGCGCGATCTGTTTGCGCGCCACAGCGTGCGAGTGTTCCGGTATTTGCTGCGTGCGGCCGGTGATCGGGCGGCAGCCGAGGACCTGCTGAATGAGGTGTTTATTGATATTTGGCGTCACGCGGGCCGGTTCGAGTCACGCTCGAAGGTGTCGACCTGGATATTGGCAATCGCGCATTTCAAGGCCGCGGCGCTGCGGCGGCGGCGCGGCTTCAGTCAACTCGATGATCACGCTGCCGAGGCGATCGTGGATCCGGGCGACGATCCGGAAGCCGCGGCGCTGAAGCGAAGCTCTTGCACCACGGTCCGTGAGTGTCTCAAGCAGTTGTCACCGGATCATCGCAAGATTCTCGATCTGATTTACTACCACGAGCAGTCGATTGCCGAAGTCGCCCGCATCATCGGTGTGCCTGAAAATACCGTGAAGACACGTGCCTACTACGCGCGCAAGCGCGTCGCGCAGCTGTTGGCGGAACGCGGGGTGAGCCGCGAGGCGCTCTGACCGGACAGGAGGTTTTGGTGGCAAGAACCCGAACTGCATCGCGGGGCGCTCGTCTGACGATTGCGGACACGCTTTCCATCCTGCGCCGAAGGCTTGTCGAGGCGATCGAGGAGTGGCGCCGCCGCGTAACTTCGCGGCGTGATTTGATGCGTCTTAGCGACCGCGACCTGTGGGACCTGCACCTGACGCGTGCCGATGCCGAGCAAGAGGCGAGCAAACCATTTTGGCAGGAATGATCCCGCGAGAGCGATACGCCTTCGGCAGAGGGACTCCGGCTACTCCGCCGCAACCAGCCGCCGCTCGGCGCTCTCCACCACCATCGGCGTTTCCCAGTCCTGGCGTAGCGGGGGCGCCGCCCAGCGCTTGGTCACCATCGCCACCCAATCGGGGCTATAGAATGCGTCCGCGGCAGTCTTGCTGTTCCACAGATAGATGCCGACCAGCGACGCACCGTCGGGCGCAATGCCGTAATATTTTCGGATTAGGCCGGGGATGCCCTCGTAGGTGTGCGCCGACGCGTTGATCGTGTCGATCAACTGTGCCTTCGACGTGCCGGCCGGAACCTTGAACGTCCACATTACGGTGTGCATGAGCCGTCTCCTGAGCGTTTAGTCCATAACTCCGCCATTCAATCACGCGTCATCGGGCCGGGAAAGATGGGTGGCACTCTTGCCAGCGCTAAGCGCAAAGGCAATTGTCCCTCCGCTGGTTGGGAGAGGACACGCCATGTCGATCGAATCCAGGACGCTCAGCGGGCCTGATCTGTTCGGTTATGTCGCCGCGCCCAGAGCGGGCGCACGGGGCGGCGTTTTGATTTTGCCCACGATCTTCGGGGTCAACGAGTTTGCCCGTGGCTTTGCCGACGGCCTGGCCAATGCCGGACTTGCGGCTGCGGTTTGGGATATCAATTCCGGCTTGCCGCTTTCTACGGATTATCAAGAATGCATCAGGCGTGCGCGAACGCTGACCGACGAAGGCGTGATGAAGCTCACGGCGCGCTGGCACGACGAGATCAAGGCCCAGTGCGGTTCCGGCACCATCGGGGTGCTCGGCTTTTGCATCGGCGGGCGCTTCGCGCTGCTGCACGCATTCTACAATCGGAGCACCGCCGCTTGCGCCATTGCGTATCCTTCGATCGAGAATCCGCGGCCGCCAAATCAAGCCATGGACGCGCTGGCGCTGGCGGCGGATGTCGCGTGTCCGGTGCAGATGCTACGGCCCGGCAATGACCATGTCAGCAGTCCCGAGACCTACGAGGTGCTGACGCGAGCGTTACTGTCGCGCCGCCAACCCACGTCGATTCTGACATATCCCGAAGCCGAGCATGGCTTCATGCACCGGCCGACGCCGGAAGCGAATGTCGCTGCCACAAAGCTTGCTTCGCCTCAGGTCGTCGCATTTCTCAGCGCCTGCCTGAGTTGAGGGGGCTGACGGACGGCCGCAGGGATTCTGCCGTTAATCGAGCTTGACCTTGCGCTCGTAAAACGTCCACAGCAGCGGGAACAGCCGCGGATTGAACGTGCCGGCAGCGCAATCGCGCGCTTCTTCTTCGGACAACGGGATCGCGCCGCCCATGATCTCCGCCTGAAGCTGGATCTGGGCGTTCTCCTCCAGAAAAGTGCAGGCGAAGAACGCTTCTTCGGCAGTGGTGCCGACGACGACGCTGCCATGGCCGCGCATCTGCGCCACGCGATGGTTGCCGAGCGCGCGCGACAAGTCCGCGGCCTGGTCGTCGTTCACCACAAGGCGCGGGTTGTCCCAGGTCGGCACCCCGGTACAGAGAAACGAGCCGTGCAGAAACACCGGCTTGAGTTGCTTGCCGGCAATGCCGAGTGCGCGGGCGTGTGGCGCATGCAGGTGGCACACGCACATGGCATCGGGCCGATCGCGGTGGATCTGGGTGTGAATGCGCCATTCGAGCGGAATGAGCCCGCCCGGATGTTCGATGATCGTGCCGTCAATATTGTAGACGAAAATCTGCTCAGGCCGCACGGTGCTTTTTTCCGTGCTGGCACCGGGACTGATGAAGCATTTCTGCGTGCCTGGCACACGGATTGAGACATGGCCGAACATGCCGATCGTGCCCTGCATGTTGAGCATCCGCGCCAATGTTGCCGTCTTCTCGCGCAACAGCGTTTCTTCAGTCATTGGATTTTCCTTTTTTGCAGACTTGCCGCGGGCCGGCGATAACTACAGCGTATTGGCCGCGCCGGCTTGGCGGATCAGTTCGCCCCAGCGTTTGATCTCTGTTGACAGGAATTTCTGCAATTCAGCGGGCGGCGGGCTCTGCACCGGGATGGTGCCGAGCTTTATAATGAGAGCATGCACGTCGGGAGTAGCGGCGGCGGCCGCGAGTTCGGCACTCAAACGCTCTATGATCGGCTTCGGCGTTGCCGCGGGGGCAGAGACGAGCGTCCAGCCGACCGCGTCAAAACCAGGCACCCCGGCTTCGGCGATCGTCGGCACGTCCGGCAGAGCCGGGATGCGCGTTGTCGAGGACACGCCAAGCGGGCGCACCATGCCGGCCTTGATCTGGCCGGTGACGCTGCCAGCATCGGCGAACATCAGCGCGACATGGCCGCCCATGACGTCGTTGAGGCCAAGCGGCGCGCCGCGATAGGACACCGCAACCATCTTTGTGGCGGTCATTTTCTGGAACAGCTCGGCAGCGAGATGAATCGCTGAGCCAGGCCCGCCGTGGGCATAATTGATCTGGCCGGGCTTTGACTTGAGCAGCGCCATCAGCTCTGCGATCGAGTGCACCGGTAGCTTCGGATTGACCACCAGCACCAGCGGCGTGCGGAAGATCAGCGAGACGGACTGCAGATCCTTGAGCGTGTCGAACGGCAAGGACTTGAATAGCGTCGGATTGGCCGCGAGCGAGCTTGCCGATGCCAACAGCGTGCGGCCGTCGGGGGCCGCCTTGACCACGGTCTCAGTTGCGATCACGCCGCCGGCTCCGGCGCGGTTTTCGACAATAACGGGCTTACCAAGGCGCTGCTGCAGTTTTGCTGCGACGGCCCGCATTACCACATCGATGCTGCCGCCTGCAGGAAACGAGACGATGATTGTGATCGGGCCGGGGGGAAAGTTATCCGCCGGAGCCGGCAGGGCGGGGGACGATGCGGCGGTGGCCAGCAGCGGTGCGAATATGAGAGTCCGTCGTGTCGGCATTTCGTCTCCCAAGACTGCCGCCTGGTGGCGTGCTTCTTGTCTTGATTCTCTAACGGATTTCGAAGTGGGGCAGGGTCGTCTGAGCGGCCGTCATTCAAAGCACCGTGACCGCCGAAATCCAGTGCGCCGCCGGTGTGTCAGCATAGCGCTACAAGCATCCCACGACATGGCCGCGCGAGTCCTTGATCGATATTGAACACTCGAGGCGCTTGAGCTGCTCCTTGGCGTCTTGATCGCCGAGCGCGGCCGCTCGCGCGTAATAGCCTTTTGCAGCCTGAATGTCGCGCGGGCCGCCGCGGCCGCTGGCCGCGAACGAACCCATCCATTCCAGTGCGTTGGGGTTGTTTTGCGCCGCCGCCTTCTCGAACCACGACCGCGCGGCGGCATCGTCTTTCGGCCCGCCGACGCCATTTGCGTACATCAAGCCGAGCTGGAATTGGGCGTCGGCCGAATTCCCTTCGGCGGCTCGCGTCAGCATCTCCCGTTCCTGCGCCGGATCGGCCGCGCCGCCGCTGGCGCTGCCGGCCGTTGCCAGACGGGTAAGCGCACGCGGATTACCGGCCGCTGCGGCGCGCTGAAATAACGCTCGGGCCTGCGCTTCGTCCTTGGCGATGCCGGCGCCAGCTTCCAGCAGCGTAGCCAATTCAACCATGGCGGCCGAACTGCCTTTGGCCACCGCCTTACGATACGCCGCAATCGCCTCGCCCAATTGCGCATTGGCGGCGTAGGCGCGCCCGAGCTCGTAAAGCGCCCGCCGTGAGCCGCCGGCGGCGGCCTTGCAGAACTTGATCGCAATCGGGATGTCTTGCTGGGCAATGCGCGGGACGCCGGGAACGGTGGCCGGCTTATCCGGGTCGGTCGGGTCGGCGGCGATGCGGTCGCACAGAACAAGATCGGCGGATTGCGCGTATGCTGCGGACGGAATTGGCGGCGACAGCCATATGCTGCTTAAGATCGCGCAAATGACCGCTATGCACCGCTGCCTCATGAATCCGCGTTCCGTTACGCCAACAGCGTAGTTGGCACGACCTTAAAACCTGCGCTCTGGGGTGGCAAGATTGCAGGCGCGTGGGCAGGGCTTGTGCGCGCCTGCGGTCCCGTTCACATTTGGCACAATCGCATCAAGTGGGGAAACGCCGCCATGTCGACGCCGATCGCGCTGAAAGACATTACGATCTATCCAATCGTCGAACAGCAGGGGCCGTTCTTCAAAGCGTTGGAATTTTTCCCCAAGCTCGGCAAGGAAACACTTGACGAAAACCGTTCGTGGCTGCAGCCGACCTTTATCGACCCGGACGGCGCGGTGGTGCTTTGCATCCAGGGTTTCGTCATCAAGACCGCGCACCACAACATTCTGATCAACTCGTGCGTCGGCAATCACAAATCGCGGCCGATGCGGCCATTCTGGAACATGATGAACAGCGACCGGTTCGAGAAGGCGCTGGCCGGCACGGGACTGAGTGTCAACGACATCGACTATGTGATGTGCACGCACCTGCATGGCGACCATGTCGGCTGGAACACCAAACTTGAAAACGGCCGCTGGGTGCCGACCTTTCCCAAGGCGCGGTACATCATGGCGGACCGCGAGCTGGCGTATTGGACAGCGCGCGAGAAGGACAATCCGCAGAGTTTGCCGTGGATTACCGACTCGGTGCTGCCGATCGTCGCGGCCAAGCGAGAGCAGATCGTCAAGAGCGATTTCGCTTTCAGCGAAACGGTGCAGCTTATGCCGACACCCGGCCACACCATCGATCACTTTTCGGTTCTGGTCGGTGACCGTGGCAAGGACGCACTGATCACCGGCGACATGATCCACTCGCCCATCCAGGGCAAATATCCCGATCTTGGCATGCTGGCCGACTACGATTCGGCGCAGGCCGGCAAAACCCGGCGTCAGGTCTTTGACCGCTTCTGCGAGGAGCCGACGCTGATGTGCCTGACCCATTTCCCCATGCCGTCGACGGCGCGCGTGCGCCGTTGGGGCGACGGTTACAAGTTCGTCGCGGCAAGCGCCTGAAATTTCGCGGCGGCGCGGCGGCCGTCGCGGCGCCTTACGCCGAGGTCGGCTCGTCTTCGAACTTGAAGCCGATTTGCTGCAGGCCCTGGAGCGCGGACTTGCCGTATTCGGTTTCGATTTCGCGCGCCAGGCTCGGCGCATAGGAAATCGGATCCGCCTGCTCATCGGTTTCCGGCACGATCATGACCAGGAGACGGCCGGTTTCGCTGCCGACATTGCGGAAGCTGCGGTTCTCGCCGCGCGGCACCGAAATCATGTCGAACGGCTTGAGCACCAGTGTGTGCTCGCCGCCATCGCCCCAGGCGATTTCAAAGCGGCTCGACAGACACATGAAGTTCTCGACGGTATTGAGATGGCGGTGCAGACCCGGACCGTTGCCCGGTTCGCACTCCGCAATGGTGACGATTAGTCCGCGCGGCCCTTTGACCGGAGCGCCGGCGCTGCGGCCCTTGTAGTCGGCCGGCGCCATCACCGGGTAGACGCGCCGCGCGGTGATCTTCTCCACCGCGCCGGCCGGAATGCCGTGGGCGGCAAAATTCTGCTGCTGGTAAGTTTGCAGTTTGTTAAAACGGGCAACGCGCTTTTGCATGTCCGCAGGCGTGGTTGACGCGGTTGTCACGGGCGATCCTCCATTTGGGCGCGGCTTGTTTGCCCTGGATTATTCTCGGCGGCCGGTAAGGTGTCGAGTCCAAATCCGCAATCATTGATGTCAGGCCGAGGGTGTTTCGCCACGCAGAATTTGCGCCAGCACTGGCATGTCGATGTTGCCGCCGGACAGGATCAGGCCGACGCGTTTGCCGGCGCATTTGTCCTTCTCCTGCATGAGCGCCGCGAGCGGCGCGGCGCCGGCGCCCTCGGCGAGATTGTGCGTTGCGGTGTAATAGAGGCGCACAGCATCGGCGATTTCCTGTTCACTGACGGCAACGATGCGCGCGGCGCCATTCTTGACGATTGCCAATGCGTCAGGTTGCGGATCGCGGCACGCCATGCCGTCGGCGAATGTGCGCGCGGAATTGGTGGGCACCGGATATCCCGCGGCAAATGACAGGGCGAAGGCCGGCGCCTTGTCGGCGACGACGCCGACGATCTCGGTCTTGAGCCCAAGCAGGTCGCGCACCGTGATCAAGCCGCAAATCCCGGAGCCCATGCCGATCGGGACATAGACGACGTCAAGATCCGGATGGGAGGTAAACAGTTCTAGCGCATAGGTCGCAACGCCCTTCACCAGTTCGACGTGGAAGGACGGGACGAAATGGTAGCCGCGGTCGCGTTCCATCTGCATGGCAATGGCGCGGCTTGCATCGAAATCCGCGCCGGCGGTGACGAGTTCGCCGCCCAAGGCGCGCATGGCCGCGTTTTTCTCGGGCGAATTCCCTTCGGGAATGACAATCGTGCACGGAATACCGTTGCGTGTCGCGGCTAGTGCCACCGACTGGCCGTGATTGCCCCGGGTCGCCGTGACGAGCCCTTTGAGTGCGGGACTGGCACGGCGCAGCGCATCGACGTAAACGAGGCCGCCGCGCGCTTTGAACGATCCGGTCGGGGTATGGTTCTCGTGCTTGACCACGACCGTGGCACCGGCCTCGGCTGCCAGCAGCGGCCACATGTAGGCCGGTGTCGCTGGCATAAAGGCTTGGACAACGGCGGCCGAGACGGCCAGTTCATCGAGCGAAAACAATGGCATGCCAATTCCCGTGGTCGACGGCGATCATAGCGGGGCGTGCCGAAGAACTTAAGCCGGCGCCGAGAAGGGGGCAGCAGCCCAAGGTTGCAGGGGGCGCGCATAAATGTCGCATAAATTTTTAGGATAAATTCGAGAATTTTTCATATACATCGCCGCCCAAGCGGGTCATGTTTTACTCTGGCGTCCGTCCGGCTCGGGTCGGCGCCGAAAAGCAACGCGGCGTCCCAGACTGAAGGGCGTCCGGATGGAACAGGAGGAGAACATCATGAAAAGGCTGCTCATTGCCGCAGCCGTCTTGGGCTTGGCGGTTACGACTGTGCCTGCATTCGTCGGTAGCGCCCAGGCGGCGCCCGCGCAGAACCCGATGTGCAAGCTGGCCGGGCAAGAAAAGAACCCGATGGCGTGGGACGAATTTTACGGCTGTTTCGGCTCACGACCGATGATGGAGCGAGCCATGGTTCGTTCCCGGCCGGGCGCACCTGTAGGCGACTTCTGCAAGATGGCCGGGGCCGAGAAGGACCTGGTCGGGTGGGCCCAATTCCATGGGTGCTGGCACCACTAGACAGGTCAGTCAGCGGGGGCGCGGTCAGGGTCCTCCAGCTCAACCCTGACCGACCGCCTGACTTGCTGCCGACCAATCGGTGGTAGGCTATTTGCGCGCGGCGGAGGCGAAACGCTGGGCCTCCTCGGCGGCGCGAAACAGCGCCTTCGCCTTGTTGATGCACTCCTGCTGTTCGAACTTAGGATCGGAATCGGCGACGATGCCGGCGCCCGCCTGCACGTACATGATGCCGTCCTTGACCAGCGCGGTGCGTAACGCGATGCAGGTATCCATCTCGGCGCCGGCGGAAAAATAGCCGACGCAGCCGGCATAGAGCGAACGTTTCTCTTTCTCCAACGCGTCGATGATTTGCATGGCGCGCACTTTCGGCGCACCCGAGACTGTGCCTGCCGGAAACCCGGCGATGAGCGCGTCGAGTGGATCGCAATCCTTGCGCAGCTTGCCTTCAACGTTGGAGACGATGTGCATTACTTGGCTATAGCGCTCGATGAAGAACCGGTCGGTGACCTTGACGCTGCCGATCTCGGCAACGCGGCCGACATCGTTGCGCCCGAGGTCGAGCAGCATCAGGTGCTCGGCGCGTTCCTTCGGGTCGGCGAGCAGCTCCGCTTCGAGTGCTGCGTCTTCGTGCGGTGTCGCTCCGCGCCGCCGTGTGCCGGCAATCGGGCGAATCGTCACGACGCCGCTTTCGGCTTTCACCAGGATTTCGGGGCTCGATCCCGCGATCGCGAACGTTCCGTAGTCGAGAAAGAACAAATAGGGCGACGGGTTGACCCGGCGCAACGCGCGGTACAGTGCAAACGGCGGCAGCCGGAACGGCGCCTCGAAGCGCTGCGATAGCACCACCTGAAAAATATCGCCGGCCGCAATGTACTCCTTGGCCCGCGCCACCATGCGCCTGAACTCTGCGGGCGTGGTGTTCGAGCGCGGCGCGACCTTTAGCGGACCGCGGTGGGTTTCGGCTGCAGATTTGCCGAGCGGCCGATCGAGCGCAGCGATAATCTCGCCGAGGCGTTTTCGCGCGCGAGCCAGCGCGGATTTTGCGGTCACTGACTTTTGCGGCCGCACCGGTGTCACGATCGTGATCGTGTCTTCGACCGCGTCGAATACGATGACCAGCGTCGGGCGTATGATGATGGCGTCCGGGATACCGATGGGATCGCGGGCCGGCGTGGCCAGCGTATCCTCCATCAGCCGCACCATGTCGTAGCCGAGATAGCCGAACAGGCCGGCCGCCATGGGCGGCAGCGCGTCCGGCAGCGCAATGCGGCTTTGCTCGATCAGCGTGCGCAGCGCGGCAAGCGGTGTTTCGGCAACCAGCTTGAAGTCATGCGGACGGTGCTGCGGATTGTGGTTGACCTCGGCGCGGCCGGAATCGGCGCGGAAGATGAGATCGGGTTCGAGGCCGATGATCGAATACCGGCCGCGCACCGCGCCGCCTTCGACAGATTCGAGTAGAAAGCCGACCGGCCGAGCTTGCTTGCGGCGCGAACTTCGAGCGCGCATCCCGGTCACCTTGAGGAAAGCCGAAACCGGCGTTTCCAGGTCGGCGACCAGCGTCGTCCAAACGACCTGCGGTTCGCCCGCCGCGTAGCGTGCGGCGAATTCACCGGCCGCCGGCGATATTTGCATTACTCGGTGTCCGGCGGTGCGGTGTTGCCCACCGCCTGCGCCAGCGCGGGCTGATTGATGGTGGTGCCGAGATTGTCTTCGAGCCAGCCGAGATATTGGGTGAAGACATCATCGCTCATCGCTTGCTGCAACAGCTGCACGAGCTTTTTGCCATCGGCAGAGTTCGGATCAAGCGGCGGCGTTTTGACGTCGCTGACGCGGAAAACCACCCATTGGGTGGGTTTGTCGCCTTCGGAGCTGCCGAAGCCGCCGTTTGCCGTGTGGAACACCGCGTCGGTCACTTTGGGAGAGATGCCGCCGCTGGCCGGGCCGCGCTTCAGGTCAGTGGCAGTTTGAACTTTTACGTTGTCGGCCGTGGCAAGCGCGTCAAATGGATTGCCGGTCTTCAGCTTGTCGAGCAGATCGGCGGCCTTGGCTTTGACGCGTGCTGCGACCTGGTCGTCGTGCCAACGCTGTTGGACTTCGGTCTTGACCTCATCGAGCGTGCGGTCGTGGGCCGGCGTCACCGCCTCGACCTCGTACCAGACGTAACCACCATCGGCGTCAATCGGATAGGTATCGACACCGACGTCGTTGGAGAAGGCGCCGCTGATGACGTTGGTCGCGCCGGGTATGGCGGTGACGAATTTTCCGGCGGGATCGCGGCCGGAACGGTCAATATCAAGCGTGACGGCCTGGAGGCCAAGGGTCTTGGCGGCCTCCGCGAGCGTGGTACCGCCGGCCCGCGCGTCTTCCATCTTGTCGTGCAGGTCCTGAACTTTGCTTTTGGCGCGCTCGAGCGCCATGTCGGCTTTGATGAATGGCTCGACGACGTTGAACGCCTTGGTCTCGGCGGGGTCGACGCTCAGCACGGTCACAATCACAACGCCGAACTTACCCTGGATCGGTGCACTCACTTCGCCTGGCTTGAGCGCGAACGCGGCGTTGGCAACGGTCGGATCGATGATCGCCGACTTCGCCACCGTACCAAGGTCGATGTCGCTTGCTTTGAGGCCGCGCTCCGCCGCAAGAGCGTCGAACTTGATCCCGGATTTGAGGCGCGTGCTGGCGGCCTGCGCCTGCGCCATGTCGGGAAAAACGATCTGCTCGACGTGCCGGCGTTCGGGGGTCTGGTACTGTTTCAGATTGTCGTCATAGCGTTTTTTTGCGTCGGCATCGGAAACCGTCATCGTCTTCGCCAGTTCGGCCGGTGTGACGGCGACAGTCGTGACCTTGCGGTATTCGGGCGCGCGAAACAGGATTTTTCGGTCGTTGAAATACTTGGTCAGTTGCTCGGTGGTCGGCTGCGGAATGTCGCCGGCCTGCTCCGGACCAAGCGCGACATATTGAATACTGCGCTGCTGGTTCTGGAACTGATTGACGGCGTCGAGATACGCCTTCGGAACGCTGATGTCGCTGGAGACAGCTTCGGTAATTTCACGGCGCGGAATTGTACGGCTCAGCTCGTCAAAATAGCGCTGTTCGGTGAAGCCGATGGATTGCAGAAAGCCTTCAAACTGGGCGCGGTCGAATTGGCCGGTTGGGGTCTGGAAATGCGGATCGGCGAGGACCTGCTGCACGATATCGGACATCGGAATGCCGATCCGCATGCGGTGCGCAAGCTGATCGAGCCCGGCTTGTGCGATCAGTTGCGCGAGCACCTGCCGGTCGACCCCGAGCGCGGCGGCCTGCTCGGGCGGCACAGGTCGGCCGAGCTGTTGGCCGAGCTGCTGCAGGCGCTCGTTATAGGCTTGGCTGAACTGGTCCTGCTGGATTTCGGTATCGCCGATCTTGGCGAGGTAGGTGGCGCTATAGCCGCGGAAAATATCGTTGATGCCCCAGACCGCGAAACTGCCGGCAAGAACCGACAGCACGACGGCCATAAGGATACGGCCGAGCCAATTTTCGGAGGCTTTACGGATTCCTCGAAGCATAAGATCCAGCGTGGTTCGATGGGAGAAATCGCCTTGCCGAAGCAAAGGCGGCGCATCATACGGACCGCAGCCCTGCGCCGCAATCGACTGAATTAACTGTTAAAACGTCCCTTTTCGCCGTGCAATCGGTCTGCTAACGGCTCTTTGTCGCATTTTTGAGGCCTCGTCCATGGCACGCCGCCCGCTCGTCGCAGGCAATTGGAAGATGAACGGCCTGTCCGCCGCCATAACGACGCTGGACCGGATTATCGCCGGGGCGGCGAAGCTTCCCGCACAGGTCGATGTGCTGATTTGCCCGCCGTTCACCCTCGTTGCGAGCTTCGCTGCGCGCGCGGGCGGTTCACGAATCGCGATCGGCGGGCAGGACTGCCATGCCGAGGCGTCCGGTGCCCATACCGGGGATATTGCCGCCGAGATGCTGGCCGATGCGCACGCGACCACCGTTATCGTCGGCCACTCCGAGCGGCGCGGTGAACATCACGAGACCAATGCGGATGTCCGCGCCAAGGCGTTAGCGGCACGCCGCGCCGGACTTTTGCCCATTATCTGCGTCGGCGAGACGCGAGCCGAGCGGGACGCCGGCCGTGCTCAGACCGCAGTCCGCGTACAGCTTGACGGTTCGCTGCCGGACGGTGCACCGGATTTTGTCGTTGCCTATGAGCCGGTCTGGGCGATCGGCTCGGGCGTCACACCGACACATCAGGATGTCGATGACATGCACGGCTTTATCCGGGAGCGGCTTGCGAGGCGCTACGGCCAGGCGGCAGAAGCGACACGCATACTTTACGGCGGCTCGGTCAAGCCGGCGAATGCCAAAGAGCTGATGGCAATCGCGAATGTCGATGGCGCATTGATCGGCGGCGCCAGCCTCAATGCCGACGAGTTTCTGGCGATTGCGTCTGTTTACGGATAACCTTGGCCATCCACCTCGACCCCTTTGCCGGGGAGAAACCCATGAAGTCTTATCGTGCGATCGCATTCGCGATTGCAGGGTTGTTGCTGCCGTTGACCAACCCCTCGGCCCATGGCGCTGAGATCAAGGTCTTCGCCTCAACGGCTCTCAAGAGTGTCCTCGAACAAGCCGGCCCGCCGTTCGGCAGGGAGACCGGCAACACGCTGGTATTTAATTTCGGGCCGGCGGCGGTGCTGAAAGGTCAAATCGATAAAGGCGCTGAGTTCGACGTCGCAGTCTTGACCAAATCGCTGAATGACGAACTGCAAAAATCCGGCAAACTTGATGCCGCCACCAGTGCCACCGTCGCACGCGCCGGGCTTGGTGTTGCAGTACGAGCCGGCGCACCGAAGCCGAATGTAAGAACCGACGCGGCTCTCAGACAGGCGCTGCTAAACGCCGTGTCGATCGGTTACAACGGCGTCGGCGCCAGCCGTGCCAGCATTGAGGCCATGATCAACAGGCTGGGCATCGCCGACGCGATCAAATCTAAGATCAAACTCCTGGACGTGTCCGCGCCGATCGCGGTTGCCAAGGGCGAGGTCGAGGTGGGTCTAAGTCCCATCAGCGAGGTGTTACTGATCGCCGGCGCACAATTGGCCGGGCCGTTTCCAGCCGACGTGCAATCCTACGTCGTCTTCTCCGCTGGTGTGTCGAGCGCCAGCAAGAGTGCAAGCGCCGCCAAGTTGCTCATCGACTTTCTCAAGTCACCCGCAGCGGCTCCGGTGCTCAAGACCAAGGGCATGGAGCCGGGTTAACGAACGCCTCGCGTTCCGCCACAAATCGGAATATCCTTCCCCGAATAAGCAAGAAAGATCGCACGCGCGCCGAAGCCACGCGCGCGGATCCAAGCGGGGGAGGATGCCATGGCTGACGACAGTCATCCGATACGCCGTCGCAATTTCCTGGTGGGTGCCGGCACCGCGCTTGCGGCGTCGTTGACACCGCCCGAAGCCGAGGCGCAGGCGCAGAGCACCCCGGCAGCTGCCGCGCCGCCCGAAGCCGAGCCGTTACTCACGCTGACCGAGACCGAGCACGCCTTTGTCGCTGCGGCGGCTGACACACTGATCCCCGCTGACAGCCTGTCGCCATCGGGCAGCGAATGCGGTGTCGCCACGTTTATTGACCGGCAGCTGGCCGGTGCCTACGGCAGCGGTGCGCGGCTTTATCGCGATGGGCCGTTCGAGAAAGCCAAGCCCGAGTTCGGCTACCAACTGCCACTCAACCCACGCGAATTCTTCCGCGCCGGCATCGCGGCGGCGAACGAGTGGTCACGCAAGACCCACGGCGAGGATTTCGACCGCCTCGCGCCGGCCGATCGGGAAGAAGCTCTCAAGGCTATGGAGGCCGGCAAGGCTGAGTTCGCGGGCTTCTCCAGCCGCGCCTTCTTCAATGCGCTCTTGGAAATCAGCATGGAGGGCTTTTTCGCCGACCCGATGTACGGCGGCAATCGTGCCATGGCCGGTTGGAAGATGGTCGGCTATCCGGGACTGCCGGCCACCTATCGCGAAGACATCAAGAAATACTTCGGCAAGAAGTACGACAAGCCGCCGCAATCGATTGCGGACTTTTCGTAAGGGGAGGCGGCCATGACAATCAAATTGAAGGAAACGGATGCGGTCGTCATCGGCGTCGGCTGGACCGGATCAATCCTAGCGCGCGAATTGACCAAGGCCGGCCTCCATGTCGTCGGCCTGGAACGCGGCTCAAAGCGCATGCCAGGCGAGAATTTCACCATTCCTTCGGTGCGCGACGATCTCAAATACGCCGTGCGTCAGGAGCTGTTCCAGGACACGCAGCTCGAGACCGTCACGATGCGCCATTCGCCGCGCGAGGCCGCGCTGCCGATCCGGCGCCTGGGTTCGTTCCTGCCGGGTACCGATCTCGGCGGTGCAGGCGCGCACTGGAACGGCATGACGTGGCGCTGGTTGCCGACAGACCACAAGCTGCGCACGCATCTTACCGAGCGTTACGGCAAGAACGCCATCCCGGCCGAGATGACGATCGAGGATTTCCCTGTCTCCTACGACGAGCTTGAGCCCTATTACGACAAATTCGAAAGGCTCTGCGGTGTGTCCGGCAAAGCCGGCAATCTGCGCGGCAAGATCATCGATGGCGGCAACGTGTTCGAAGGACCGCGTCAGAACGAATATCCCAATCGGCCGCTCACGCGCAGCATGGCGGGCACGATCATGGACGAGGCCTCGCGAAGCCTCGGCTATCATCCGTTCCCGTGCCCGTCGAGCAATATGAGCGAGACTTACACCAATCCCGAAGGGCTTACGCTCGGCGCCTGCGAATATTGCGGCCACTGCGAGCGCTTCGGCTGCGAAGCCAACGCCAAGGCTTCGCCCAACGTGTGCATCCTGCCGGCGTTGCTTGCCGACGATAAATTCGAGTTACGCACCCACGCGCAGGTCAAGGAGCTGGTCTACGATAAGGCCGCCCGCAAAGTCGCGGCCGTGCGCTACGTCGACACCCGCACGGGCGAGGAATACGAGCAGCCCGCGGGAATCGTCATCCTCGGCGCTTATGTGTTCAACAATGTTTTGCTGATGCTGACGGCCGGCATTGGTGAGCCGTACGATTCCAAGACCGGCACCGGGGCGGTCGGCCGGAACTATTGCTATCAGGTCAGCGGCAACAGTGTGACGGTGTTCTTCGAGGATAAGGAGATCAACCCGTTCATGGCGGCCGGCGCGCATGGCGTTCTGATCGACGATTTCAACGGCGACAATTTCGATCATGCGGGCCTTGGCTTTTTCGGCGGCGCCTGGATTCAGGCGGGGCCGACCAACGGCCGGCCGATCTTCACGCGTCCAGTGCCGCCAGGCACCCCGCATTGGGGCGCCGCGTGGAAAGAGGCGACGGCCAAATGGTACAACCACGCCTTCGGCATCGGCGCCTCAGGCTGCAATTACGCCCACCGCGAAAACTTCCTGGATCTCGACCCGACCTATAGGGACGCACTGGGCCGGCCGCTGATCCGCATGTCCTATAATTTCCACGACAACGATTACAAGCTCGCGCAATATATCGGCGGCGTGCTGGGTCGGCTGGCGAAGGCCATGAATCCGACGATCATGAGCAAGCCGACCGTCAAGCACGGCGACTACAGCGTCGTGCCCTACCAATCGACGCACAACACCGGCGGCACCATGGCGGGCAGCGATCCGAAGACCAGCGCGGTCAATCGCTATCTGCAGTCCTGGAATGCCGACAACCTGTTTGTCATGGGCGCCTCGGTGTTTCCGCAGAACACCGCGTACAATCCGACCGGCATTGTCGGCGCCCTGGCCTACTGGTCGGCGCACGCGATCACGACGCAGTATCTCAAGAGCCCGGGTCCGCTCGTCCACGCATAAGAAAAAGGCAGGCGATCATGACTGACGAACAAATTCCACGCCGCAAATTTCTCGTGGGCGCGGGCCTTGCAAGCACCGCGGTCGCGACCGGGTTGAGCGAGGCAACGCCGGCGGCCGCGCAAACTCCAGCCGCCGCACCGGCCGCCGCGCCACAGCCCGAGCCGCTGCTCGCTCTCAACGAGACCGAATTTGCCTTCGTTACGGCCGCGGTAGACACACTCATCCCGGCGGACGAACTGTCGCCGTCAGGCAGCGATTGCGGCGTTGCAGTATTTATCGATCGTCAGCTCGCCAGCGCCTGGGGTGGTGGCGCCAAGATGTACCGCTCCGGGCCGTTCGTGAAAGGCAAGCCCGAGCAGGGTTATCAGTTGCCGCTGACACCGGCGGAATATTTCACCGCGGGCATCGCGGCGGCCAATGCATGGTCGCGCAAGACCTACGGCCGCGATTTCGATCGGCTCGATCCGGGAAAGCGCGTCAAAGCGCTCAAAGCCATGGAGGCGGGCAAAGCCGAGTTCGAGGATTTCAGCGCCAAGGGCTTTTTCGGCCGCTTGCTCGGCATGACCATGCAGGGTTTTTTCGCCGATCCGATCTATGGCGGCAACCGCAACAAGGCCGGTTGGAAGATGCTCGGATTCCCCGGTCTTCCAGCCACTTACGCTAACCTGTTCGAGCACTATCGCGACAAGCCCTACATCGTCGAACCGCAATCGATCGCCGACTTTTCGTAAGGGGACAGTGTCATGGCCAAACGATTGAAGGACGTCGACGCGGTGATGGTCGGCATGGGCTGGACCGGCACCATTCTGGCGCGCGAACTGACCAAGGCGGGCCTTAACGTGGTCGGCCTCGAGCGCGGTCAGGATCGCGTTCCGGGGGAGGATTTCATCCTGCCGGCGGTGCGGGACGAACTGCGCTATTCGGCACGGCTCGAATTGATGTGGGACAATTCAACCGACACGCTGACATTCCGCAATTTTCCGAACGAGCAGGGGCTGCCGGTGCGCCGCATCGGGGCGTTTCTGCCGGGCGAGGGCGTCGGTGGGTCCGGCATTCACTGGGGCGGCTTGCACTGGCGCTTTCTGCCGACCGATTTTCGCATTCGCAGCGCGCTAACCGAGCGCTACGGCGCTAACGCGATCCCGGACGACATGACGATCCAGGATTGGCCCGTCAGCTACGACGAATTGGAGCCGCACTACGACCATTTCGACAAGATCTGCGGCGTGTCGGGGCAGGCGGGCAATCTGCGTGGCACCAAGATCGACGGCGGCAACACCTTTGAGGGGCCGCGCAGCGACCACTACCCGAACAAGCCGATCATGACGTCGGTTGCCGGCATGATGTTCCGCGACGCTGCGAAAAATCTCGGCTACCACCCGTTTCCGATGCCGATCAGCATCAGCAGTGCGCCGTACCAAAACGCCGAGGGCGTGGCGCTCGGGGCTTGCGAGTATTGCGGATTCTGTAACCGCACGGCGTGCGAGACCAACGCCAAGGCCTCGCCCAATTCCACGATCCTGCCGGTGCTGCGGCTCGAACCGAAATTCGAACTGCGCACGCGCGCGTGGGTGACCAAGCTGCTTTATGACAAGGACGCCAAGAAGGTCACGGGCGTGCTCTACACCGATTTGCGTAACGGCGAGGAATACGAGCAGCCGGCCGGCATCGTGGTGCTGTCCTCCTACGTGTTCGGCAACACCCAGCACATGCTGCTCGCCGGCATCGGCGAGCCTTACGATCACGCGACCGGCAAGGGCGTCGTCGGCAAGAACTATGCGTACCAGTTCGAGGCCGGCGCCCAGGCATTCTTCGAAAACAGGCACATGAACTCGTATATGGGATCGGCCGGCACGGGCATGTGCATCGACGATTTCAATGGCGAGAATTTCGACCACGCGGGACTGGGCTTCTTCGGCGGCGGTTATTTCTCCTGCAACACGCCGGGTTCGCCGCCGATCGGTGGCCGCATGCTGCCCCATGGCACGCCGAGCTGGGGCTCGGAATGGAAGCACGCGGCGGTCAAATGGTACAACCACGTCTGCCGCTTCGGCACCGAGGGGTCGGTTTACGCCAATCGCGACAACTATCTCGATCTCGACCCGACCTATAAGGACGCGTTCGGCCGGCCGCTGATCAGGCTCACGTATAACGGCACCGAAAACGACCACAAAATGTCGCATTACCTGTTGATCAAACTCGAAACCATCGTCAAAGCGATGGGACCGACGCACTACCGCATGGAGCCGCGGCCGCGCAATTTCACCATCGTGCCGTATCAGTCGACCCATAATACCGGCGGCACCATCATGGGCTCCGATCCCAAGTCAAGCGTGGTGAACCGCTACATGCAGTCCTGGGATGCGCACAATCTGTTCGTCCAGGGCGCGTCGGTCTTCCCGCAGCAGCACGGCTACAACCCGACCGGCACTGTAGGGGCGCTCGCCTATTGGTCGGCGAAAGCGATCACCACGAGCTACATCAAAAATCCGGGACCGCTCGTCCACGCCTGACGCGCCATCACGAAAAACAGCACAGTAGGGGAGAAACCATGCGCAGCATGAGCGCGGGCACTGCGCCCGCAGGAGTGACGATCGTTGTCCTGGGCGCGATGGCGGCGTTGTTCGGTGCCAATGCCGCGCAGGCGGCTGATGTCGAGCACGGTAAGGTGGTGTTTCAGACCTGTGCCGCCTGCCACAGCGAGAAGCCCGATGCGATCGGGCCGAGCCTGCGTGGTGTCTACGGCCGCAAATCGGGGTCGCTGGACAATTTCCGCTATTCGAATGCGATGCTGCGCGCCAACCTGGTGTGGAACGAAGCCAATTTGCGCGCTTATCTCAAGAGCCCGCAGGCCAAGGTCAAAGGCAACCGTATGCCGTTCGCGGGCCTAAGCAATCCGAAGGACATCGACGACGTCATCGCCTTCCTGAAGCATTACAAGTAGCGGGCCGGTAGCGCCGGGCGAACACGCAATTAAGCTCCGGATAGCGGTCAATCACCACCCGAAACAGCTCCTCCGAAACGCACATTTCCTGGGCAAGATCCGCGACAGCCGCATCCGACAGTGGCGGGGCGTTTGCCACCTCGTTCTGGGCCTTCTTGGGCTCGCGTTGCGGCCTCTCGGTCCGATCTTCTATTGCTGCCAGCATTACAGCCCTCCTATCTGCACGCATAATCGCAGCTGAAGCTCTTTCCGCATTGATCTGGCGCAAGGCCGCGAAATGCCGTGATTGGGGGCCAATTCGACGCAGCCATAGAAAATCCACGGCGGGTCGTGTAGACAGCGGCCGGATATCCTATATCGGGGGCAAGACGCGCCGGAGGGCGATACCTTCGAGCTGCGACCAAGAGCGGATTAGCCTATGCTGAGTGTCGTTATTGCCATCCACCTCATGCTCGTCCTCGCCTTGATCGGCGTGGTTCTGTTGCAGAAATCCGAGGGTGGAGGGTTGGTCAGCACGACGAGCGGATTTATGACCGGCCGTGGCACCGCCAACGTGCTGACGCGCACCACCGCGCTTTTGGCCGCGGGGTTTTTCCTTACAAGCCTGATCCTGTCGCTGTTGGCGGCGCATAATGGCGCGCCGGTGTCCCTGATCCCCGGCGGCAGCCCGGCTCAGCAGGCACCCGCGCCTGGGGCGCCGCCGCCAGTCGCGCCGTTGAACTCCGGCAGTGGCGGCTTGCTCGGCACTCTGGGCGGTGGCAAGGCGCCACCGGCGGGCGCGCCGGCCGCGCCCGGCCCGTCGGCTCCGGCACCCGCCCCAAGCGGTCCGCAGGTTCCGCAATCGCACTGAGGATGGCGAACTGGCTCGCCATCGCGCCGCCCAAACGCAGCTTTTGGTAGGTTTGGAAGCGGCATGAGGATGTCTGCCAAACGTTTTGGAAATCCTGGGCTTTTGCGACCTTGTCAGGTGAATCATCCGGCGCTTGGCAGACATTCCGGAAAATCGCTCGTCGAATCGAATTGGGCAGGCTAAACGTTGGCTCCCATGGCGCGGTACATTTTCATCACCGGCGGCGTGGTTTCCTCACTCGGCAAGGGCTTGGCGTCGGCGGCGCTCGGCGCGCTGTTGCAAGCGCGCGGCTACAAGGTCCGGCTCCGAAAGCTCGACCCCTATCTCAACGTCGATCCGGGGACGATGTCGCCGTATCAGCATGGCGAGGTTTTCGTCACCGACGACGGCGCCGAGACCGATCTCGACCTCGGCCATTACGAGCGCTTCACCGGCCGTCCCGCCACCCGGATGGACAACATCACCACCGGCCGCATCTACCAGGAGATTCTGCTGAAGGAGCGGCGCGGCGACTACCTCGGCGCCACCATCCAGGTGATTCCGCACGTCACCAACGCGATCAAGGATTTCATCCGCGACGGCAACGACAATTTCGATTTCGTATTGTGCGAGATCGGCGGCACGGTCGGCGATATTGAGGGCTTGCCCTATTTTGAAGCCATCCGGCAAATGGGCAATGAGCTGCCGCGCCGCCACGCGGTCTATATCCATCTGACCCTGATGCCGTTCATTCCGAGCGCCGGCGAGCTTAAAACCAAGCCGACCCAGCACTCGGTGCGTGAATTGCGCGCCATCGGCATCCAGTCGGACATTCTGCTGTGCCGGACCGACCGGCCGATCCCTGCAAGCGAGCGCAAGAAGCTTGCGCTGTTCTGTAATGTGCGCGAGAGCGCCGTGATCGAGGCGCGCGACGTTGACAACATTTACGCCGTGCCCGAGGCCTATCATGCCGGCGGTCTCGACGACGAAGTGCTGGCGGCGTTCGGCATCGAAAATCCGCCGCCGCCCGATCTGAACACCTGGCACTTGATCAACGAGCGCATCCGCAATCCCGAAGGCGATGTGACCATCGCCATTGTCGGCAAGTATACCGGGATGAAGGACGCCTATAAGTCGCTGATCGAGGCGCTGTCGCACGGTGGGATTGCGAACAAGGTCAAAGTCAATCTCGATTGGATCGAGAGCGAGGTGTTCGAAAACGAAGACCCGGCGCCGTTTCTCGAACACGTCGACGGCATCCTGGTGCCAGGCGGTTTCGGCCAGCGCGGCGCCGAAGGAAAGATCCGCGCCGCGCAGTTCGCGCGCGAGCGTCAGGTGCCCTATTTCGGCATCTGCTTCGGCATGCAGATGGCGGTGATCGAAGCGGCGCGGAACCTGTGCGGCATCGAGGCGGCGAACTCGACCGAATTCGGTGCCACGTCCGAGCCGGTCGTCGGCCTGATGACCGAGTGGATGAAAGGCAATGAACTGGAGAAACGCGGAATCGGCGGCGATCTGGGCGGCACCATGCGGCTTGGCGCCTATCCGGCCGTGCTCGGCCGCGGCTCACGCGTGGCTCAAATTTATCACGCGACCGAAATCTCCGAACGCCACCGTCACCGTTACGAGGTCAACACCGCCTATAAGGATCGTCTTGCCCAGCATGGCATGCGCTTTTCCGGCATGTCGCCCGATGGCCTCCTGCCGGAGATCATCGAATACGACGACCATCCCTGGTTCATCGGCGTGCAGTTCCATCCCGAGCTGAAGTCGAGGCCGTTCGCGCCGCATCCGCTGTTCTCGTCGTTCATCGGCGCGGCCGTGGAGCAGAGCAGGCTGGTATAAACCAGTCTAATCCGCACCTTTCGATCTCCAATGCGGAACAGTGGCCGGGCGACCTTGACTCGGTATTTGTAAGAATTTACATAAGTAGCTACTTTTAGAGATGAGCTATGAATAAGCATATTTCAGGCACGCAACTCGCGGTGCAACTCTTCAGTCAGCCGAACGGAGCGACGATGGCCGAGATCATCGCTGCGACGGGGGGACCGCAATACAACGTGTTGAAGAGACTGAAAGCCAGGGGCTATCGACTGCGCAAGATCAAGGAAGGCAAAGAAACGCGTTACTATGCCGATCCTCCACCGGAGCCGTTCTATGAGGCGACAGTGACCAGCAAGGGGCAGGTTACCCTGCCGAAGGAGGTGCGCGAACGCCTCCGGGCCGGCGAGGGTGACAAGGTTCGGTTCACTGTCGAATTGGGCAACCGCATTGTGCTGGCACGTACCGAGCACAGCATTCGCGACCTGTTCGGCATTCTTGGCAAACCACGGCGAAGTGCCACTCTGGAGGAGATGGATGAGGCCGTTCGTCAGCACGCCGTCGAGCGATATCTCCAGTCAAAAAGATGATCGGACTCGACACCAACGTCCTGGCACGTCTGTTCGTCGAGGACGATATCACACAAGCGCATCAAGCCAGAGAGTTTGTGGCCGCGCGATGCACGAGGCAGGAACCGGGCTTTGTCGATCGCGTCGCTTTGTGCGAACTTGTCTGGGTGTTGGCAAGCGTTCATGACTATCGACGCGGTGAAATTGCACCAGTTATCGAGAAGCTGCTTTCAAGCGGCGATCTGATGCTGGAAGACGAAGGAGCGGTTCGCGCGGCGTTGCAAGCGTTCAGGACTGGAAATGTCGATTTTGCCGACGCGCTCATCGGGGAAGTCAATCGTTTGCGCGGCTGCGACGCGACCGCGACGTTCGACCGCAAGGCGGCAAGATTGGATACTTTCATTCGTGTTTCCTGAGCGCGAGCGATTGCCTTTCGCCGCAGCATGGTTAACCTCGCGATCTTTCCCACCTTATGCCGAGAAAAGCCGATGATCTACGAAATGCGCGTCTACCGCTGTGTGCCCGGCCGGCTGCCGGCTCTGCTGCAGCGTTTTCAGAACGTAACGCTGAAGATCTGGGACAAGCATGGCATCAAGCAGGCCGGCTTTTGGACCACGCTGATTGGCGAGTCCAATCATGAATTGACCTATCTGCTGTCCTGGGAATCGCTCGCCGATCGCGAAAAGAAATGGAACGCCTTCATGGCCGATCCGGAATGGATCAATGCCCGCGCGGCGAGCGAGAAGGACGGCCCGATCCTCGCCAACGCGACCAACCAGATTCTGCAGCCGACAGCATTTTCCGCAGTCAAATAGCGGCGGTTGACCGGGCCACGCGCGACCTTCATGGTCCTCCGCGAGGAGCCGATGACCGCGAAGCCCAATTCAACCGTCAGCGTCGGCAAGGCAAGCTTCGGCAACGCGTTACCGCTGGCGCTGATCGCCGGGCCATGCGCGCTGGAAAGCCGCGCGCATGCTTTCGATGTGGCGTCTGCGCTTAAGGAGATGACCGCGCGCCTCGGCATTGGCTTCGTTTACAAAACGTCCTTTGACAAGGCGAACCGCACCAGCGCCAAGAGCGCGCGGGGCATAGGCCTTGACCACGCGCTTTCAATCTTTGCCGAGTTGCGCGAAAAGCTCGATGTGCCGCTTCTGACCGATGTGCACGAGCCGGATCAATGCGCGCCAGTGGCGGACGTCGTCGATATCCTGCAAATCCCGGCCTTCCTGTGCAGGCAGACCGACTTGCTCGTTGCTGCGGCCAAGACCGGCCGCGCCGTCAACGTCAAGAAGGGCCAGTTTCTGGCGCCCTGGGACATGGCCAACGTGGTCGAGAAGATTACGGGCGCCGGCAACCGCAATGTGCTGGTCACCGAGCGCGGCGTGTCGTTCGGCTACAACACTCTGATCTCCGACATGCGCGCACTGCCTGTCTTGGCGGAAAAAACCGGCGCGCCTGTGATTTTTGACGCGACCCATTCGGTGCAACAGCCGGGCGGGCAGGGCAGTTCGTCGGGCGGCGAGCGCCAGTTCGTTCCGGTGCTGGCGCGGGCGGCGGTGGCCGTCGGTGTCGCCGGCGTGTTCATCGAGACCCATCAGGATCCGGACCATGCACCGTCAGACGGGCCCAATATGATCCCGCTTAAAGACATGGAGCCGCTGCTCAAGCGGCTGATGCAATTTGACGTGCTGGCGAAAAGCTGACTCTTGCTGTTCAGCCGGCCGTCCCAATCATTGCGAGCGTCCCATTCCTCCCGTCCTCAAGATCGTCAGCCTGGTGGTGTTTGCCTCGACGTTGTTTTCGCGCGCGGTGGATCCCATCGTACCGAAGATCGCTGCGGATCTCGGCATCGAGGTGAAGACCGCGGCGCTGTTGTCGACCGCGTTCACGTTTCCCTACGCCTTCACCCAGCCGGCGCTCGGTACCATCGGCGACTTTTTCGGCAAGACTCGGTTGATGAATATCAGTCTGGCGGCCGTCGTGACGACCACGCTGATCGGCGCCTTCGCCAGCAATTTTCCGCTCCTCGTCGGCTTGCGAATCGTAGCCGGCGTCTGCGCGGGCGGCATTTTTCCGGTTGGTGTCGCGATCATCGGCGACCTCGTGCCGGTGCACGCACGGCAGGTCGCCATCGGCCGGCTGCTTGCGGTCGGACTGACCGGTAATCTTATCGGCGCGGTGATTTCCGGCGTGATCGGCGACCTGCTGGGCTGGCGGGGCGTGTTCTTTTCGATCGGCGGCTTCGGTTTGATCGTCGCGGTGATGGCGTTCTTTGCGTTTCGCGGATTGAACGCCTCGAAGCCGAAGCCCTTTAACCTTGCCGCCGCCGCTGCGGGCTTTGCGAGCGTGTTCGCCGATCCGCGGGCCAAGGTCTGTTTCAGCTCGGTGTTCTTCGAAGGCATCGTAATCCACGGCATGTTTCCATACGTGGCGCTATTGCTTCTGATGAGCGGCCAGACCCATTCGTCCTATGCGGGCCTCATCGTTGCCGGCTTCGGGCTCGGCGGCATTATCTTTTCGCTGGGGCTGCCGTATTTGGTCGTGCACATGAGCGAGCGGCGCCTGATGCTCACCGGCGCGGCCGGTGCCGCAATCGCCTTCATGCTGATCGCGCTTAACCCGGTCTGGTACCTGCAGGCCGCGGTTTTCGTTCTGTTCGGGCTCGGCTTCTACATGCTGCACAACAACATCCAGGTGCACGTGACCGACCTGTCGCAGACCGCGCGCGGCACCGCGCTGTCGCTGCACTCGTCGGCGTTCTTTACCGGCCAGGCGATCGGCCCGATCTATTACGGTTATGCGTTCGGCCATTTCGGCCTCAGCGTGCCGCCGCTCATCGGCGCCGCCGTCATCATCGCGATCGGGCTCACTTGCGCCCGGCTGCTGCGGCACCCGGCACGCGGTCTTTCCTTCGAGGAAGGTGACAAGGTCTGAGCGCGGCGTCGCCGCATTCCCCCCGCGTAAAGCCGTCCCATCAATCCCCGTCGCGGCCCCTATTACGGCATGTTTATTGCCCGCCAACTGGAGGCGAACCGCCGTGTACCTCTGACGGCATACGGTCAGCGAACGAACCCGCTTCGCGGGAGGGAGGCTGGGGGCCGGTCTAGTCTGGAGCCAAGGCCGACAGGGGATTTGATGAGAGCGTCGTGAGTTCGACGATCGGAGTGTTGCAACCTTACAAAGGAGCACTCCGATGCACGACCAACCCATCAGCCCGTTGCGCCAGCGCATGCTCGACGCCATGGCGGTGCGCAATTTCAGCGACAAGACGCGCCACGACTACATCCGCCAGGTCAAAAGCTTTGCGTCATTTCTTGGCCGCTCGCCCGATACGGCAAGCGCTGACGATCTGCGCCGTTTTCAACTGCATCAGCGGCAGAACGGGGTGCAGCCGTCGAGCATGAACAGTGCGGTGTCGGCACTGCGTTTTTTCTTCAGCACGACCCTCGACCGCCCCGACATGGAGCGGCACCTCACCTTCGTCCGCGAGCCGCGCAAGATCCCGGTGATCCTGAGCCCGCAGGAGATCGGCCAGCTCTTAGAGGCAGCACCCGGGCCGAAGTACAAGGCAGCGATGAGCGCCGCCTACAGCGCAGGGCTGCGGGTCTCCGAGGTGGTGGCGCTGAAGGTCGCGGACGTCGATTCCAAGCGCATGCTGCTGCGCATCGAGCAGGGCAAGGGCCGCAAGGATCGCCTGGCCATGCTGTCCCCACGGTTATTGGACTTGCTGCGCGACTGGTATTGCATCGTTCGGCCCGCGGTGTGGCTGTTTCCCGGCCGCGATCCGATGCTGCCGATGACGACGCGACAACTCACCCGCGCCGTCCATATCGCCGCCAGGCTTGCGGAGATCAACAAGCGGGTCACACCGCACACGCTGCGGCACAGCTTCGCCACCCATCTGCTGGAGCAAAATATCGATATTCGCCTGATCCAGGTTTTGCTCGGACATGTGAAGTTGGAGACGACCGCGCTTTACACTCAGGTCGCAACCAACGTGATCCGCGCGGTGACCAGCCCGCTCGATCAGCTCACACCGCTGATCCCAAAGCCCAATAAGCCGCCGGTATAACGCCACCACGCGCGTGCCTCGTCCGGCTTTGGAGGTCGCGGATATCTTCCGCGCGCATGGCCCTGCATGGCGTCAAGCCAATGCCGGTCATGTCAGCCTCGACCAACTCAAGGTGATGAGCGCGATCGAGCGCTGCCGCACGGCGGCGCTCGGCGGCCATGTCGAACGCTGTGAGGACTGCCGCCACACCAGCATTGCCTACAACAGCTGTCGCAATCGGCATTGCCCGAAGTGTCAGGGTGCGGCGGCCAAGCAATGGCTGGCCGAGCGGCAGGCCGACCTGCTGCCTGTCTCGTATTACCATGTGGTGTTCACCGTGCCGGCGGCGATCGCCGAGATCGCCTATCAAAACAAGGCGGTAGTCTACGATCTGTTGTTCAAGGCGAGTGCCGAGACCATGCTGACGATTGCAGGTGACCCCGAGCATCTGGGCGCTCGCATCGGCATCACATCCGTGTTGCACACCTGGGGCTCGGCACTCGTCCACCATCCACATGTGCACATGATCGTGCCAGCTGGCGGTCTCTCACACGATGGTCGACGCTGGGTCGCCTGCCGGCCCAAGTTCTTTCTGCCATGGCGGGTGCTATCCAAACTGTTTTGCCGGCTGATGTTGCAAAAACTTCTCGCCGCGCATGCCGCCGGTCAATTACAGTTCTTCGGTAGCCGTCGCCGCCTCGGTGAGGCCGCGGCCTTCGCCGCCTTTCTGGCGCCGCTGCGCAAGATCAAATGGTATGTCTATGGCAAGCGCCCGTTCGGCGGACCTGCGGCGGTGCTGACCTATCTGTCTCGCTATACTCACCGGGTCGCCATCGCCAACAGCCGGCTGATCGCGGCCGACAATGGCAGCGTCACCTTCAAGTACAAGGATTACCGTGCCGACGGTGCCGCCCGATACAAGGTGATGAGGCTCACCGCAGAGGAGTTCATCCGCCGATTTCTCCTCCACGTCCTCGCCGCCGGCTTCCATCGTATCCGTCATTACGGCTTATTCGCAAAAAGCTCGCGCACCGAGAATATCGAGCGGGCGCGGTCGCTGCTCAATGTGGCTGCACAAAATCAGACCAGCGACACCCATGCCAAAGACGACGACACGACGCATACCTGTCCCCACTGCGGCGGCCGCATGATCGTCATTGAGACCTTCGAACGCGGCCAGACGCCTCGCCATCAGCCGTGCGGCCCAATGGTCGCCGTCAGGATCGATACCTCATGAGAACAATCGCGCTCTTACAAGCACCCCGCGCCGCGCCGGCTTGTCGTCGATCTCAGATCGGCCGCGACAGCGCTCGTCACCATGCGCAAAATAACCAGCAAACCGAGCCGTAACCGCAATGCCCGTCCACAACTGCAATTATCATTGCAAGCCGGCACGCGCTAAAAACCACCTCATCGGCTCCGTTAAAGCTGAGCACGGCCACCATCGCGCGAGTCCCGTGTCAGCCAAATACCCATAGCCAGCGCACCATCTCCGTGCACTCCCGACCGCGGGTTCGTTCCTTGACGGCTTTCGGACGCCGGCCAGGCGCACGCGTCCAGCTCTCCCACGGCCGGCATCCGAAACCCTGTACAAAGTACAAAGGGGGGATGCAGCCATGGACGCAGGCAAGGTCCAGCCGGTCGACGAAATCCTGCCATTGCCGCAACTGTTTATTTTCGGCCTGCAGCACGTCCTGGTCATGGCGGCCTCACCGATCACCGCGGCCTTCCTGGTCAGCCGGGCACTGCATTTCAGCCCGGCCCTGACGCTCAATCTCATCAGCGCGACCTTCCTGATCTGCGGTCTCGGCACGCTGTTGCAAAGTTTTGGGCCCGGTGGTTTTGGGGCGCGGCTGCCGTTCATCATGGTTCCCGGTGGCGCGCCGATCGTGATCTTCGTGACCATCGCGCAGCAAACGAATTTGGCGACCGCCGCGGGTGCAGTGATCCTCACGGCCATCGCCTATTTTGCCATCATCCCCGTGTTTGCGCGGTGCTTGAAATATTTTCCCCGGTTGGTGATTGGCACGATCCTGATTCTGGTCTCGATCAATCTGGTGAAAATCTACGGCGGTATCATTACCGGGCAGGCGGGGAGCGCGAATTTCGCCAGTCAAACAAACATTCTGCTGGCGCTCGCCACCATCGGATTCACCTTGCTGTTGGCTCGCTTCCTCACTGGCATGTGGCGGCAGCTTTCCGTGCTTTTTGGGCTCGTTCTTGGCACTTGTCTTGCCAGCAGTGCTGGGCGTCATGAACTTTTCCGGCATTGCAACGGGGGCGATCGTCAGCGTCCCCACCATCTTTCCGTTCGGCTTCCCGTCGTTCGATATCCTCGCGGCGGTGCCGCTCATTACCTTCAGCATCATTTCCATGGCCGAAGCGACGGGTCAGACAGTCGCCATCGCCGAAGTCGTCGGCAAAGACATCGTTCCCGGCAGAGAGGTGCCGAAAACCATTCGGGGTGACGCCATCGTTTCGTTGGTCGGCGGCCTTCTCGGTACCTCGCTGATCATTACCAGCGGCGAGAATATCGGCATGGTCCGCGCGACGGGCATCCGCTCGCGATATGTAACGGCGGCCGGCGGCGCCATCCTGATCGTACTGTCCTTGCTGGCGCCGCTCGGACGTCTGGTGAACGCAATCCCCGGGCCGGTCGTCGGTGGCACGGCCATCATCGTATTCTGTGTCATCGCGGCGATGGGTATCGACATGCTGCGCAAGACCGATCTCGGCGAGCACGGCAATCTTTTCACGCTTGCAGCGGCGCTGGCAACCGGTCTGCTGCCGATCCTTGTTCCGGGCATCTACAGCAAGTTTCCACAGGCCGTCCAACTCATCCTCGGCAACGGTCTCGCGGCTGGCACGCTGACGGCAGTGTTCTTCAACATCATCTTTCACCATCTCGGTTCGCCCTCGCTTCCATCGGTGCGAGCGGCGGCGAGGTCCGAACCGGTCGTGACCGAGATACCGCCAGCGCCCAGTGTCGCGCCATGAAGCAAGTCTTCAGGCACGTCTTCGATGGCTGAGCTTTCGTTCGAATTCTTCTCGCGGCCGGACTATCTGCTCGCGCCCGAATGGGTTTTGCTGCCGACAGGCAGCACAACCGGCTATGCCCTGGCCGTGCGGAAAGGCGCCATCGCCGATGTGGGGCCGCGCGAGATCGTTGTTGCACAGAATCCCGACCTGACGCTGCTCGATCTTTCGGGCTACCTGGTAATGCCGGGCTTCATCGACGCGCATCATCATCTGACACAGAGTTTTGGCAAGGCGCTGGCCTTCGGCGAACCGTCGGAGATCTTTCGCCGCATCTGGGTGCCGCTTGAAGCCTCGCTCGACGAGCGCGGGGTCTATCTCGCGAGCAAGCTGGCCGCGCTGGAATTGTTGCGCGGCGGATTTACCACTGTGGTCGACGCAGGCACACGCTCGCAAACCGACGTCGCCGCGGTCGCGCGCGCCACCAAAGAGGCGGGTCTCCGCTGCGTGCTCGGACTGATCTGTAACGATGTAGGTCCGGCGGCCGGCGGCCGTGACCGGGATATGCTCTTGCGGGCGGCCGAGGCCCATCTTGCCAAGTGGCAGGGTGACGAACTCGTTCATCCGTTGCTCGCCATTTCGATCCCGGAAGCCGCCACCGACGCGATGCTGCACGGTGTCTCGCGCTTGGCCGCCGAGGCCGGCGCGATTTTTCAAACCCACGTCAATGAGCATTTGGTGGCCGTCGAACGCTCGCTGGTCGAGCGCGGATTGCGGCCGCTCGAACACCTGGCCGCCGCCGACGCGCTGGGTCCGCAGGTTTTGATCGCGCATTCGACCCTGGTGACGCCGGCCGAACTCATGACGCTGGCGCGCACTGACACGGCCGTCGCCTACAATCCGGTGGCGTCGACCTGGAAGGGGAACGCTGTGGTTCCGGCCGAGCTTATGGCGGAGCTCGGCATCCGCTTCGGCATCGGCACCGACGGAACCCGCAGTGACGCCTTTCGCATGATCGAGGCGGCTGAAACTTTGCAACGCATCGGCTTCGGCATGGCGGTCGGAGATTTCTCCTGCGGCGGCGGCTGGACGTGGCTCGATCATGCCACCCATCGTGCGGCCGATGCCGTCGGGCTGAAAGCAGTAACCGGCGCGATCGCGCCCGGCCGCGCCGCCGATTTGCTGATCGTCGACGTGACGTCTCCGGAATTCACGCCGTCGTGGGATCTCGACTGGGAGCTAGTCCGTTACGGCAACCGCGATCAGATCGTGGCGGTGATTGTCGCCGGCAAGCTGCGTCTGTGGCGGGGTTGGCCGCCGGACTGGGACGCGCGAGCGCTGCTGAAGGAAGTTGCCGCGATTGCAAAGGATGCCGTCGCAGGAGCTCCCATTAAGCGCATTCATCCAACGGCGCACGATCACCGGTCGCGTCACACGCGCGGACGCGGTTCGGACCCACGATGACTCTGGCGGTGATGGCGTTCGCGGTGACGGTCGCCGCCTTGGTGCAGGGCGCCATTGGCGTGGGTTTTGCGCTCATCGTCGCGCCGATCGCCGCAGCGCTTCGGCCCGACCTGTTGCCGGGATCGATCCTTTTCTTGATGCTGCCTCTGAACGCTTATGTCGCCTGGCGCGAACGCTTCTATTTCGACCTTCGCGGTGCGAGCTGGATTACCGCCGGCCGGATAGCCGGGACCTTCGCGGGTTTGTGGATTCTTGTCGCCGTCACGCGATCCGAGCTGAACCTGGTGGTCGGCGCCACCACCATTTGTGCCGCGGTCCTGACCAAGCTTGCGCCGAAATTCATCCCGAACCGCAGGGCTTTTGTCGGCGCCGGCCTCATTACCGGAGTGACCGAGACGGCAACCGGAATTGGCGGCCCGCCGCTTGCCCTTATCTATCAGCATCACCCGGCACCCGCGTTGCGTTCGACAATCGCGCTCTGCTTTTTGCTCGGGGAGATGTTTTCCCTTCTTGTTCTGTTTGCGGAGCACCGCGTTGGACTGAAGCAGGTTAGCGATGCGCTCTTGCTCGCGCCGCCGCTTGGGCTGGGGCTGATCGCCAGCGGCTGGGTGCATACTAGGTTGAGCGCCGCAATGCTCCGAGACGCCGTGCTTGGGTTCGCTGTTTTGTCCGGAATTGTTCTTATCCTGCAATCGGCGGCGGCGTGAAATTCTCCCGGGCTGTTGCTGTGCACGCTGCGGCAAACCGTTGACGGGGAGGGGGTTGCCGGCCGCCCATAAACCTCCCATCATACGGCCATCGGCCAGGGGTGCCGCGTGGACAAGGCGCGGCTGAGATCAAACCCGTCGAACCTGTCTGGGTCATACCAGCGAAGGGAGCCGCGCCTGACGGACCGCCTCGCATATCGAACCAATCGGCCGCGCGTGGCCATTATCGGTGCCGGCGTGGTCGGCCTTGGCATCGCCTGGCGGATCGCTGGCCGGGCGACGGTGACGGTATTCGACCGCGGCGCTGCCGGGACAGGCGCGAGCCATGCGGCGGCCGGCATGTTGGCGGCCTGCTGCGAGGCCGAGCCGGGCGAGGAGAATCTGGTCGCGCTCGGGCGCGAGAGCCAGGCGCGCTGGCCCGGTTTCGCCGAGGAATTGCAGCGTGCCAGTGGTGTCGATGTCGAACTGCGCCGCGAGGGCACGCTGGTACTTGCGCTCACGATGGACGATCAGGCCGAAATCGGCCATCGCCTGGAGTTCCAGAAAAAGCTCGATCTGCCGTTGGAGTGGCTGTCGGCCGCAGCGACGCGCGCGCGCGAGCCGCACCTTGCCGGGAAAATCGCGGGCTCCCTGTTGTCGCCGCAGGATCACCAGGTCGACAACCGCAAGCTGGCGCATGCGCTGTTCGCCGCCGCAAAGTCGGCCGACGTGACGATCCACGAGCATCGGCCGGTCAAGGACATCCTGGTCCAAGGTGGCGGGGCGAAGGGCGTCGTGTTCGAGGACGGCACGACGTTCGAGTCCGACATCGTCGTGCTTGCCGCCGGCGCATGGTCGCGCCGGATTGGCGGGTTGCCGCCGGACCGTCGGCCGCCGGTGCGGCCGGTCAAAGGCCAGATGCTGGCACTCAGGATGGACCCTGCGGCGCCGCTCCTCAATCACGTGCTGTGGGCGCCCGGTGCCTATCTGGTGCCGCGGCGCGATGGCCGCCTGATTGTCGGCGCCACCGTCGAAGAAAAGGGTTTCGACGACACCGTCACCGCCGGCGGCATGCTGACGCTGCTGGAGGCGGCTTGGCGCGCCGTGCCTGCGGTCGAGGAATTGCCCATCGCCGAGATCTGGGTCGGCCACCGGCCCGGCAGCCGCGATGATGCGCCGATCCTCGGCCGGGGGCCGCTCGAAGGCCTGTTTTATGCGACCGGCCACCATCGCAACGGCATTCTGCTGGCTCCGGTGACGGCCGACGCAATGGCGCGGCTTATTCTCGATGACGTGCTCGATCCGGCGATCCAGCCGTTCGGCCTTGAGCGCTTTCTGCCGGCACGGGCCGCAGAGTAGGAAGGCGCAGCGATGAGCGAAGCCATCATCCGTATCAATGGCGAGAACGAACCACTGCTCGTTGCGACGATCGAAGCGCTGCTGGCGGACAAGGCGGTCGATACCGGCCAGCGCGGCATTGCGGTCGCGCTCAATGGCGCCGTCGTGCCGCGCGCAGCATGGTCCGACACACGGCTGAAGGCGGGCGACAGCATCGAGATCGTTCGCGCGCGGCAAGGGGGATAAGGGAGCATAATCAATGTCCGATCCGCTCGTCATTGCCGGTCACCAATTCGGCTCGCGGCTGTTTCTCGGCAGTGCCGGCTACCCCAACCGCAAAATCATGCTCGATGCGATTGCGGCAAGCGGCAGCCAGATGGTCACGGCCTCGATCCGCCGTATCAGCCTCGCCGGCGACGACGAGAGCATGGTCGACCTGTTGGCGGGACGGGTGAAATTTCTGCCCAACACGGCGGGTTGCCAGACCGCCAAGGACGCGGTGCTCACCGCCGAACTCGCGCGCGAAGCGCTCGACACCAACTGGATCAAGCTCGAAGTCATTGGCGACCGCGAATTGCTTTATCCCGACGTGGAAGAACTGGTGCGTGCCACGCAAATGCTGGTGACGAAGGGATTCATTGTGCTGCCCTATTGCACGGACGACCCGGTGACCTGCCGCAAGCTCGCTGACGCCGGTGCCGCCGCGGTGATGCCGCTCGGTTCGCCGATCGGCTCCGGGCTCGGCATTTGCAATCCGCATCTGATCGAACTCGTCTGCGCACGCTCGCCGGTGCCGGTGGTGCTCGACGCCGGCATTGGTACTGCGTCCGATGCGACGCTCGCCATGGAGCTTGGCTGCGCCGCAGTGCTGATCAACACGGCGGTGTCGAAGGCGCGCGATCCTGTGCTGATGGCGAAGAGCATGCGCTCCGCCGTTGAGGCCGGCAGGCTGTCGCGGCTCGCCGGACGCATCGCCAAGCGCACCCACGCCGAGCCGTCGAGCCCGCAATTGGGTTTGGTAGGAACGTAGCAGTGCGAGGTCGTCGGTTTAGCCGGACGGCCCCGACCTGCTTCTTGTAGCCGTTTCTTGCGGCCGTTTCTTGCGGTCGTTTCTTGCAGCCGGGAAAATCGGGGTGATTATAGCTTACCGTCTTCGTCTTTCGCTCGTTGCTGTTGAAATTCCCCGATCATCAATTTTTCGACACAGGAGTATGCTGCATTCGATTCGGCGCACGAGGAGAGGACGATGCGGCACCTTTCGATTTGGGTGGTCGAGTTCATCAAGCTCCTCGGCCGGCGTCGGTTGCATCCGCTTGTGACCCAATGTCCGATGTGCAAGCAGATGGTTCGTCTGCACGTCAATAAGGCGGGCCGCCGCCACGTCTACGGCCACGCGCGCGAACTTTATGAGGGCTCGCGGTTGTCCGTGCATTATGCCGCCGAGATCAAGTGTGTCGGCTCGGGCGCGCCGAAACCGTTCGACCCGCGCCCGAACGAGCATCTGCGCTTCAAGCTGCCCAATTTGCTGCTCGACGAATAGAGCAGCACGGCGCAGTTTTCAGGAACGAACCGCCGCTCCGCTGCGGCCCGTCGTGCCGTTTGCAAGGCCGTTCGCTGCAGGCCGGCGCTGGCGCAGACTTTGCGCCAATTTTCGCAGCGCATCTTCGACTTCGCTTGCTCGCTGCTCGGCTTGGGCGTGGCCGGGCACTACGCTGGGCGCGTGACGAAGCAACGTCGGCATCGGCGGTGGAACTGCGATGGGCTCCATCAGTCGCGGTTCCTGGCGCGCGAGTTTGATCACGCGCCGCCGCCCTAAAACACTCTCGACAATCCGACGCAACAGCATGCCGGCAATCAGAAGGACGATCAGCCCAGCCATTACCAGGAGGATGGAGACCCGGCCCGGTGGTTTTTCGGCGGTGGGCGTCGCCGTATTGGCCTTTCCGGTCGCGCCATCGCCATCGGGCTTATCGCCAGTCGGTGCCGGCGGTTGCGCGCTGGCATCGGGCGCCGGGGTCGCTGCGGCGGCCGGACTGTCGGTCGCCGGCGAAGAACCGTCAGCGCCTGGTGCTTGCGCCGTTGTGGGAGCCGATGCGTTCGCCTGGCTAACGGCAGCCGGCGGCGGGAAGGGGCTCGCGGCGCCTGCCATCTGCGGCATGGCGGGCGGATCGGGCCACGCCACGTTGTCTGGCGCGCCCGGTACCGCAGCCGAACTGGGCTCGGCTGCCGATGGCGGCATGGCCGTTGTGGCGGTCGTTGGCTGTTCGCCGCGCGGATCCGCCGCTGGCATTGGCACTCGTGCTATCCGGGCGGCCGTATGCCGCGGCGCTGCGGGCTCCGCGCGTTCTTGGACGGGCCGAGGAACCGGGGCCGGCGCAAGTGCTACCGGAGCCGCCGCTTCGCCCGGAGCCGGCGCGGTGTCCGCATCGGGGGTGGCCGCATCTCCCCGTTCGGGTCCCGTCGGCGCGGGCGCTGTCTGAGCCGGGGCTGCCTGAGCCGCCTGATCCTGTGGCCGCGTGTACCAGCATTTCTGGTGGGTCGCTTGATCCGTCTTGTAGTACCAATGGCTGCCCGCCGGCGCCGAGCCAGTGGGGGAGGCAAGGCAGGTTGCATTCTGCGCGCGCGCCGAAACGCCGCCCGCGCCGGCGCCAACCAGCACGGCGAGCGCCGCTGCAGCTAACAAATGCGACCCGGCTTTTGCCACCATGAGGGTCCCCACCCCGTTGCAATGGCGCGTGAAGTCTTCTCGCCGAATTCGGCGGGAATACGTCAAAATACCCCAACCCCCTGAAATTATGCGAGGAACTCGCGCGCCAACGGGATTACCTTACCTCCGTAAAGTTCGATGCTTCGCATCAGTTTAGCGTGTGGCAGCGTGCCTTGGCTATATTTCATATCAAACCGCGCGATTCCCAGCACCTTGGCGGTCGCCGCGATCTTGCGTGCCACGGTCTCAGGGCCGCCGACATGCAGCGCCCCGCCATCGGCCTCAAAATCAAACGAGGCCCGCGTCACCGGCGGCCAGCCTCGCTCGGCGCCGATGCGGTCGCGTGACGCCTTGTAGTGGGGCCACAGTTCCTCCCGCGCCTGCTCGTCGGTATCCGCCACGTAGCCGTGCGCGTGCAGACCGACGGCGCGGGCGGGGTGGCCAAACTCCTGACAGGCGCGGTGGTAGAGGTCGATGTAAGGCCGGAAGCGCTTGGGATCGCCACCGATGATGGCAAGCATCAGCGGAAAGTCGTAGCGGGCAGCCCGCACGACCGATTCCGGGCCGCCGCCGACACCAACCCACGCTTTCAGCGTGCCGCTTTCCAGCGGCGGAAACACCCGCTGATCTTTGAGGGCAGGGCGGGTGTGGCCGCTCCAAGTCACCATATCGTTGCGGATCAGCGCGGCGAACAGATCAAGCTTTTCCTCGAACAGTTCCTCGTATTGCGACAGCTCGAAGCCGAACAGCGGGAACGACTCGGTAAACGACCCGCGACCGAGTCTGGCTTCGGCGCGTCCGCTCGAAGCGGCATTGAGCGAAGAGAAGCGCTCGAACAGCCGAACTGGGTCGTCGGTCGACAGCACCGTTACGGCCGAACCAAGCAGAATCCGCTTGGTGCGGCCGGCGATGGTCCCAAGTACCACTTCGGGCGCCGAGATGGCGAAGTCGGGCCGGTGATGCTCGCCGACGCCGAACGCTTCGATGCCGAGTTCGTCGGCGAGAGCCGCCTCCTCGATTACATCGCGCACCACCTGCGCCGGCGATGACGGATGGCCGTCGGTCCCAACGGTGATGTCGCCAAACGTATCGAGCCCGAATTCGAGCGTTGTCATGCGTCAATATTCCGCGATTTCGCGAGGGGTCGTGTGCTGATGTCAAACCGTTTAGTTCATCGAGAGAGTCTTCCAAAATAGCTTTGCAAAATAGTCTTGCAACGCGATCAGACGCACGCACGGCCTGGCACCGCCGCCACGGGCGGCTTTCCCGCAATGCCGCGGCGCGATCGTCAGGCCGCGAGGCGAGCCTTCGTTCAATTGCCGGATCACGCCGCGCCGAGCAGCGCCACGGTTGCGCCGGTCGTGCCGCCAGCCGCCATGTCGGGGCAGGTGCTGATGGCCGCCAACAGCCGCATCTCGGCACGCAACGTCACGAGCGCGCCCGGCGGTTTGGGGCGGATATGGGAGTGTTCGAGCTCGCCCGTATCGGCATGTATGATCATGTGCTGAAAGATGTTGAACGGGCTCGGCACATCTTCGACCGCGATACCGTAAGGCGCCAGCACGCCGCCCAGATTTTCGGTGCAGCCGCGCGGCGGCATCTCGCACAGAGGACGGCCGTAGGTTTTTTCCCAGATCCCCTTGGCGGCCGCGAGCTCATGGCGCTTGCGGCTGCACATGCCTTCCTGCAGATCGTGGTGACCTTCGAACGTATCCTCCACGATCGTCATCATCGTATTGTTGAGCTTCGAAATCAGCTGATCGCCGGTCGTGACGAATATCTTGCGCTGATTGGCCTTGGTCCGCGCCTGGTCGAATCGCTCCCGCAGATTGTCACGATTGAAACAGACGAAGTCGATGATTGTCTGCGAGGTGATCCGCACCCATTGGCCGGGCTCCATGTCGAAGGCATAGCCGCTGTTGCGCTCCAATTGCCGTTCCCACAGCGTCTTCTCGGGCATCATTTTGTTCCTGAAAATGCGCCGGCGTCTGCGGCGACAGCGTTTGGCCGTTATTCGGCGATGGCCTTCGACGCCTTCGCGATCACGTCCGGTGGTATCGCATAGAGCTGACCCAACAGCGCGTCGACCTCGGCGCCGGTCATCGGCGCGAGGTCAATTTTCTCCTTGGCGGCCTCGGCAAGCAGCCCCGGGTCCTTCAAGGTGTCGTCGAATGCCTTGCGCAAAGCCGCCTTGCGGTCCGCCGGGATGCCCGGAGGTGCCGCGAACGGACGGCCGATCTGCTGCGGCGCGAAGTTGATGTAGAGAATCTGTTTTTTCTGCGGGTCGTTGATCAGATCGAGCGCCAGCGGCACATCGGGCAAATCGGGCTCCTTTTTGAGCGCCGCCTGCACCAGCAAATTCACGCTCTTGTGCTTAATCCAGTCGGCGTGCTCGACTTTCAGCGTGCCCCACGACAGACCGCAGATGCCGTCGACTTCGCCGCGCTCCATCGCCAGCGTGATGTCGTTGGTGCCGGGATAGCCGGAGACGAGCTTGATCTTGGCGCCGAAGATATTCTTGTAGAGATGCGCGTAGATGTCGGAATCGGCGGCGGCGAACTGGCCGCCCATGACCACCGGCATGGTTAGCATGTCATGGAAGGTTTTGACCTTCGACTTGGCGCCGGTGAGACAAAGGCTCGTGTCGCTCGACATGCTGCCGATCCAGGCGAACTTTCGGCCGTCGAAATGGGCATCCTGCGGCGTAACCAGCGGCATCGTCGGAATGCTGCGCGAAAAGGTGCCGAACATGGAGCCGTCCTTCGGCGCGGCTGAGTAAAGGTAATTGGCGGCGCGTAGCCCCCCGGCGCCCGGCATGTTTTGCGGCACGACAGTGGGACTTCCCGGAATGTGCCGGCCCATGTAGCGGGCCAAAAGCCGCGCGTAGAGATCGTAGCCGCCGCCGACGCTGTAGGAGATCACCACCGTAACGGTGCGGCCGCGGTAGAAGTCTTCAACGTCGTTGGCCGCGGCTACACGGGTGAGCGCAAGGAAAAACGCCGCCGCGGCGGGAATGCATGCCAGAGGCCGCCGCGCGCGATGAGCGAACTGCTGCATTGGTGTCAAATCTCCATGAGCCCGGCATGCTTGTATGGCGGCCCCAATGTTGCGCAATCGAGTCCTTCAAACAAGCAAAGCCGCGTTTTGTGCTCGCGGAAGCACAACCTGCGCGCCAATTCGCTCTCGCGCGGTTGCAATGGCGGAAGGGGTGTCCGCTGTTTAGATCAAATTGTCAAGTCATAGCAATTGGTTAGAAATTAGACTGCCGCAATCCCACAATCGTTCCCACAAACCTAACCGAGAGCCAAGAAGACGGACCGAGCGCAACGCAATCACCAAAAGCCCGGTTGCCTTGGGTCGATTATTCGATAGCCCCTTAAGGCTATTCCTACTCACCCAATCACGATAGATGCCTCGTTGGCCTGTCGCGTAGCGCCCATTCACTCAGCACCTACGCCTGTGGTCCTCCTGCATCTGCGCTTAGGAGCGGCCGGCCTGCTTTAAGCCCGCTGCTAATCTTAAGCGCGTACCTTCGTCGGGCGCAGTGGGGACGGGATGGGGACGATCTCAGCCACTGTAGCCGAGCCCTGCCGCCCGGCGCGTAGCGTATCAGCCGCGGCAGGGCTCTTCGTTTTGGCGTGGCGCTCAGCTGGCTCTGTTCGCCGATCACGCGCCGCCTGTCGCTTTTGGAATAAGCCGAATGCCGCACGACCATCTTGGCCAAATGCGGCCGACTGTCCCGACCTCGGACATATTGAGAAAATTACGAATGCCAAAGCCCGGGTATACGGGCTAGCGTGCATGTGCGCATATTTATTGCGAACGATAAATCCGCGATCTAGTTGGTGCGAACGATTCAAAAATCACATTGCGACGTTCCCCGCATCAACCGTCGTCAACATCGGCTCCGCAGGGTTTCCGGCTGATTGGGAAAAAGCGAATTTGTGGAATTAGCTCGTTGGCCGATTCCAGCCGCCGCAGGGGCATCATGAAAAAGCCCAATCAAGCGACCGTAGCAGATTTCCATAGAACAACGCTAAGTTTCGATCGTATTCTTTGAGCGCCTAGCCGCGGATCGTCACCGGGGATTGAGGCGCCCCGATATTTTTTTCGTCGGCGATTTCCGGTCTGTTACGGCCGGGCTACATTAGTCCAAAATCCACCGAGCCCCCCGATTCTAAAAAGCCTGGTTTGGTTGTCAATGACCCTTCACTCGTACCAAGATTTTCTTCGTCGATGGTCCCGGCGCTTCCGATCGTCGCCCTCCAGTGCTCTCCGCCTCGCTCAGAAGCGTCTGGAGTTCATGATCAGGACCAAAATGCAGCGCCTGAGCTTCACGGTC
Organism: uncultured Alphaproteobacteria bacterium; assembly: GCA_963729965.1. Classification (GTDB taxonomy): domain Bacteria; phylum Pseudomonadota; class Alphaproteobacteria; order Rhizobiales; family Xanthobacteraceae; genus BOG-931. Next base: position 858,049 of record CAVSPX010000012.1, on the reverse strand, counting down.
AGGATCAAGCTGCTTAGTAAGGGATTTGGAATAAGCAAAAGCGGAGAGATCGATCAGGCACTGGTGGGGGTCATTCGTTCGTGGCCGTGGTGGCACTCGATCGACCTTGGCAATGGACTAATGACACGTGGTGGCCCGCTTGAAAGCCAGACGGCGATGGCCGACGTTATTTTCTCTGCTTCCGTCAAGGGAAAATCCGTCATCGACATCGGCTGCTGGGATGGCTTCTTTTCTATAGAGGCTGCTAGGCGCGGGGCACGGAGAGTTCTTGCAACTGATGACTACGTCTGGCGAATGAAATTTGGCACGCGACGCCAAACCGAGATTGCGGCCCGACTTGCGGCTCCCTCTGTCATCACAGTGAAACAAATCGACGTGTTCGACATCGCTCCCAAAACAGTAGGGAAGCACGACGTCGTCTTGTTCTTTGGTGTACTGTATCACATGCGTCATCCACTACTCGCCCTGGAAAAGGCCGCGAGTGTCTGCTCGGAACTCCTGATTGTCGAAACCCACTTGGACGCGATGAACGAAGCTCGGCCAGCGATGATCTTCTACCCAGGCAGAGAACTCGCAAACGACCCGACTAATTGGTGGGGGCCGAACATCGCTTGCGTAGAGGCTATGCTGCGCGATCAAGGCTTTCTCTCGATCCGCTACACACCACGTCCAGGCATGCCCAATAGGGGAATCTTCCACGCGCGGCGAAGCGCGGACTAACCTCGGTGCTATTGAAAAGCATTGGCAATCGGATTGTATCGCAAGCTCCACATGTCACCGTGAGGATTTGCGTTTCCACTGCATCGGGGCGGGTGGATGAGCGGTTGGATTTCTGTTAGATAGCGCGGGCCCACTGACCATCCGCCTGACCAATCCAAAGGCGGCACTGTCCCATGAGTTCGTGATTTTGCCCAACGGCGGGCGCGGGGGCCGCCCGAGGCGATTCCACGGCGCGACGAAGACGGAGTGGCCCCGGGTGGCACCCTAAGTCTCCGGAATTTGTTTGCAAAAAAATTGGCACAAGGCCGCTTCGTCCCAGAAAAATTGGGGGATGGGTGGGTGTGGGGGTGGCGACTACTCCGTCACGCCGGCAGTGGACCGCGCGAAGGGGGGGTTCTCAGCCCGCGCGGGCGGCGGCGCTAGGGCCGCGTGGCCGTGCCCACTCCCCGCGTGACGGCGCCCGACCGCGGCGCCGCAGCCCGCGCGGGTTACGCGGGGGTTACGCGGGGGTCAACCGCGACAAGAGCCGAGCAGCGGACGTTGGATGCCAAGAGCCGCCGCGCGGCGTGAGAATGCCCCGCTCGTTCAATTCGTCTGCGATGGTGCGGACGCTTGTGATGCCCTGTTTGCGCATGTCGTCAACGATCGCCTGAAGGTTTGCCGCCCGGTGCTCCGCGTTTGCCTTCACAGCTGCGACCGCTTGCTTGTTACCAACCTGCTTGCCACGGAGTGCGCGGGCGCCATTAGGATTGCCGAGCTTCACGCCTCGCGCCTTTGCCGCAGCAAGGGCCGCCTTCGTGCGCTCGCTAATCAGGCCGGCCTCTAATTCGGCTACAGAGGCCATCTGCGTAAGCAGGAAGCGGCCCATAGCGCCCGGCGGGACATGGGGAAGGTCGCAGAACACTAGGTCGACGTCGCTCGCCACGAGCGACCGCAACAGGTCCACGTTCCGTGTTAGGCGATCGAGCTTCGCAAAGACCACGGTGGCGCCGATCGCCTTAGCGTGTGCGAGCGCCTTTGCGAGCTTTGGCCGGTCGCTGCGCTTGCCGCTCTCCGCTTCGACGTATTCAGCCGCGAGCGTCCACCGTCCGCCGTTCAGGTAGCTCTCAACAGCCGTGCGCTGCGCCGCCACCCCAAGGCCACTGCGCCCCTGCTTATCTGTGCTGACCCGGAGATACGAGACGAATTTGCCGTTTGCCATCGGAAACCCCGTTCACAAACCAATCTAACGGACGTTACATGCGTTTGTGTACGACGCCGCCTCGCAGCCAACAAGCGCCGAAAGCGCATAGGTGCGGCCCGAGCTACGGCAAAAATAAATCACTCGCGCCTAACTGCCGAACACACGGGTTGTGCGCTCCGCTCGCATTTCATCTGCAATGCTTGTGCGCGACAATCGAACCAATTCCGCGAATGGCGCGTTCGGCCGGCACGAGCGGCAGGACAATGCTGGAATGAGGCTCGTCACTGCGGCGTCGGGGTGGCGATCGAGCGTGCGAAGATCAATCCCGGACGTGTTGTGACAGGCGGGGCAGTGCACCCAAAGGAACCAATAGCGGGCGGCCAATGCCGCGCCGATCGTTGGGGAGAACAGCAACGGCATTCGTGCGCCTTGGCGTTCGTTCCAGTTGGCGATTAGCCGCTCCGCATCCTCGCGCACTTGCTGATCGGTCGCGCGACGTGCGGCCAACTCTGTGGCAGTGTGTGCCTTCCGTTCGGCTTGGATCTTGCGACGGTTGAAGCCCATATCAGCCAAGGATTGATGCAGGTCGGGGTTAGAAAGAGGATCGCCTGAATAATGGCCGCCACCGCGGCTGACAATGCCGCGGCGGCGCTTTCTGTCGTCTCAATCTGTCGGGCAGGCCATTGCCGATCGCCGCGCAATTTGCCACGCCGCAAAACCTTCGGCACGTTTGGCTATCCAGTCGTACACCGGCTCCGCGTCCGCGTCGTCGTCTTCCGGCTCAACGGGACTAGCCGCGAACCGATCGGGCAACGAAAAGAGCGCGATCAACGATGCCAGTGCATCAATGCGTTCTTCGCGCAAATGCGCCTCCGCGTCATTCACGTTCTCGTCTGCTATTATCGCAATGCGGCCGGCCCGTTTCTCTGCATCGTGGAGCATGTTGCATACGCGTGGTCCCCCTTCACATCTGGCCCTGCCCACGGCGCTTATGTAGTCGTTTGCGTCGCGGGCGTTCGGCGGCGGTGTGCCGCCCCATTCAAGGTCTTCGTCATTGGGAAAATGTGCCAACAATGCTTCGGCAAGGCCGGGAAAGCGCCACGCTACCCTCTTTACCCGCGCCACGTCGCTCGGGTTTCGCTTCACGCATTGCGCAAGGTGTGCCGCGGCAAGCTCGTGGAACGTCTCACCCGTGACCGGGTGTTTAAACGTTGTCGCGTGTTCCTCGTTAGTCTCAAGCTCCTTGTCTGTCATGGGCTCCAACTGCGCCCGTAGTTGCTTCTGGATTTGGTAGCTATTCAAGTTTTCACTTATCGCCTTTCTTTTTTAGTTGTGTTGCGTCCGCCACAGCGAAGCGGAGGCGTAGATTTGCCGATGGTCACTGTTGACCCGCTGTCGGTAGTTGAGCCTGAATAGTGTTCATAAGGGCCGTGCGCGCTAAAGCAGTGCGGGCCGCGCTCCCGGCGAGTTGCGCACGCCCCAGGCGAACAGCCGCTTGAGCCACCGCCGGTCGCGCCAGCAAGTAGGCCGCGCCGCGCGTGCCAGCAATGGCCGCGATGGTGCCGGTTGGGTGTATCCAAAGGCCACCCAATAGCTCCGCGGCCTTGCCTACGTCAGCCGTCTTGCTCGTGTTGGTGAACTTGCTGATTTTCTCGTTCACTTGGTTGCTTACGGCGTTCAAATCATCCAGCGCCGCTTTTTGCTGCGGCGTGAACAGCACGGACTTGGCGGACGGCGAGAGCCCCGCATAGCCATTTATTCCGATATATCGGTCAGGGCTAAAGTTGCCCTGCGGATCACGCCCGAGCCGGGAAATGATCGCGTTACCCACCTGTTGCCACGCCTGCGGCCCCATTGCCTGCTTCGCTTGCTGTAAAAGCGAAATGTCGGCGGTTGACCTCGTGCTGGCGAGTTGCACAAGGCGCCCGAAGACGGCTTCCGGCGGCGCGTCGGCCTTGGCACCGATGATCGAATAAAGCTGTTTGCGCTGCGCCGCATTTGCGGCCGCAAGCGTGTTCGCCTCTTGCCATGCGTTAAGCGCCGGCTGGCCGCCGGCCGCGCCCACGGAGCTTTGCAGGTCTTGCGTGAGTGGCCCGTAAAGCTGTTTCGCGGTCGTGGGATCAACACCCTCTGCGACCAGTTGCTGTGGCACCGACTTTGAAAGATACGTCCGAAGCAACTTGATACCAGCGTAGTCCATCCCTTTGGGATCGGTCACGGCGCTCGCGAGTTGTTGCATAGCTGGCGACCATTCCGGAAGGTTCGCATTCGCCCGTGCGCTCGTTAGTTCCTGCATCTTCTGCGCGGTGTTTGTGAGCGGCACGCGGGCGCCGGGATTGGTCATTAGATTTTCGGCCGCGTCGTATTTGGCTGCAAGGTCCGCGGGTGCATCCACCTTGATATTCTGCACGAGTGCCGACTTGGCGGCGTTGCCCGCAATGTCGGCCGGCGTGTTCGGCGCAATCGTGTTGATTGCATCCTCTAACCCCTTTGAGACGGCGGTGGCACTGTTGACGATGGGTGCACCTCCAAACGGCACAGCTTTCGCCCCTTGCGCGAGCTTCGGCAAAATGGAGCCGTCCGTCGCCATGTATTTTGGTATCGTGATGTTTTGCCGTTCGGCCGCGGCCACCGCCTGATTAACGGGACCAGCGCCAGCGACGCTTAAGGGCACGCCTGCACCAATCGAGGCGGCAACCTTGATTGCATCTTGCACGGTAGGGCTCGCGCCAACGGCCGCCGCGGCATCGCCGGCCCCTTGGCCTGCAACGGCGGGAACAACAACTTGCGCCGCGCGCCGGATTGCGCCGCCTTCGCCGCCGATCGCCGCGGGTGCGAATTCCGCTACCGTCTGCGCATATTGGCCGGCCTTTGTCTTTGGCTGATACGCTGGGCCGGCAACCTTGCTCACGGCCGCGTCAATGGCGGCAGACGTGGGGGGCGCAGGGATCGCACCTGCGGAGCCTGGCTGCGCCGCGCCCGGCGGAAGCGGCATGATCTTGTTGCCAACCCAATTGACACCGGCTTCAAGATCACCGGGCAAGCCGGCGGTGCCTTCAGCCGCGTTGCGCAAGCCGCCGCCGATCGAGTGCAACACGTCCATGAGAGTGTTTGGCTGTGCGGCTGTCGTCGCGGGTGTCGTCGCGGGTGTCGTGCCCGACGACGGTGCTGCAATCCAATCGTCAACGCCACCATCACTGGCACGTGGTGCGCTCGCGGTTGGGCTGGCGCTTTTGCTATCGGACGCGGGCGCGGCAATCCAATCGTCAACGCCACCATCCGCGGCAGGTGCGGCAGTTTTCGAAGCCGGCGCCGCGATCCAATCATCTGCACCGCCCGCGGCGGCCGGCGCAGCCTGTGCGGCGCCTGTAGGGTTCTTGACAAAATCCTGCACGCTCGGGGCGCTCTGCGGCGCCGCCATGTAGCCCAAGGCTTGCGCCGTGATCGGGCTTCCCTGGACGCTCGTGATGTAGTTTTGGGTTTCGGCGGGCAAGCCACCGCGTCCCGCGAGATATGATCGCATTCGGCCGGGGCCGCCGTTGTAGGCGCCCGCGACGATCGCGGGGTTATTGCCGAACTGGTCTTGAAGCTGGCGAAGGTAGCGGATGCCGCCGGCAATATTCTGCGCCGGGTCCCGCGGATCAACGCCTAAGTCGCGCGCCGTCCCGGGCATAAGCTGCATGATGCCCATGGCGCCCGCGGAGCTATCGCGGACGTTCGGATTGATGCCGCTCTCTTGGTGCGCAATGCGCAGCGCAAAATCCGGATCAACGCCGTTGGCGTTCGCGGCGTCAATGATCGTCTGCACCGGATCAAAAGCGGCTTGTGAATTAGAATTTGGCATTGATAGTCTGTTCCTTCCTTTCCGTTACCAGTCCACGGGCTCGTCATTGCCCGGTGTTTCATCATGTGCGTGGTCCACCGCCGGGACGGGCTCGGCGGTCACGTCAATTATTTCAGCAAGGGGCGTGGCGCGTTCCCGCGCCTGTGCAGCCGCTTGGGCCGCGGCACCCGCGAAGATGCCTGCAAATGTGGCGCTGGCCATGTTCCCGAGCGCGGCGGGCGCCGCATCATCTGCGGGTAGCAAATCGAGCAGTGATTTCCACGCTGAAATGCCGCCTTGCTCAATTTCGTCCGCGAGCAGTGCAACGTGGTCGCTCTTGCCCTTGGCCCGGCGGTCTTGAAGCTCGTCAATCACAAGCCCGACGATCGCGCGAATGCGTGATTTTGTGTTCAGCCCGTGGACGGTCTTTTCGTTGAGCACGGCAACTTGCCGGCCCGGCTTCCGGCGCCGCTCGCTCATGGCTGCACCTGATGGGCGTGGAGGATCGGGCGCGCCGTGTAAGATCGAAATTTTCGATCCTCCACCACTGAAATGCAGCCTAACCATTTAGTCCGCACTGATCTTTCTGCACGGGTGGTGGAGGATGGGAGGATAATTTGGGACTTTCGGTTTTGGTCAGGCTCCCATGCACTACAATTCCCAACATCCGTATTATCTATATGGCTATATCTATTATATTGAACTTGGGAATTTATCTTATTATCCTCCACCAGACTGTAATAGACTGAAAACAAAGAGTTATTTCGTGGAGGTTGATCCTCCACGCATCCTCCACAAGCTTCGTTATCTTCCACCACGCACGTGCCGATCATGCCGCTTTGTCCCTTCCCGCCCATGCCGCCTGTTCAGCAAGGTAACGGTCGCGCACTTGCGGCCCCGAGAGCCCCGCTAATCCACCACTCGGGTCACGGGTCCAAACATTCGTAACGTCTCCGTCAATCTTTACGTGGTGCGTTTTCTTGAAGCCCGACAGCTTCAGCGTCATCGCCGCGTGCTTGTGGTTTACGTCGGGCGCGCCAAATTGTCCGTCGGCCGCGTCGCGTAGCTCTTGCACAATCATCATGGTGCGCGCCCCAAACTCTCGTCCTGGCGCGAACAGTCCGCGGAGCCACCGCACCGCCGGGGGCAAAGACTGCTCTCTCATTTCGCGCTTCGCGTCCGTCTCGGGGGGCGGCGCCATCGGATTGAAGGTGCTTATGTCCCGCTGCAAAAGCCAACCGGCGACTTTTTCCGTCCCACCCTTGTCGTACCAGTCATAGAGCGCCGCGTAATAGGCGGGCTCCTTTGGGGCGTCCAAGCAGCATTCGTGCACAAAGTAGCGCCGGTCCGTGTCTTCGATCGGTATTGCGTTCTGGTGGTTGGTGAACATCACCCAATTCTGAATATTGGGAATGTCGTACTGCTTCACGTTCTTCTCATTGATCGTGACCGTCTCCGGCGGCGTGGTCAGCATCGGCTTGAGCTTGTTCGCCACCTCCCCACGCTTAAAGTTCATCATTTCTTCGACACGGACGACTTGCGCCAGCAGATAGTGGGTCCACGGTTCGGCCAGCATTGCCGGGGTAATCGTTGAGACGTTGTGCATTCCGATCGCGCGCCACACAGGGACGAAGACACTGTCCTTACCTGTGCCGTGTGTTTCACCAAAGACCACGAATGCGTGGCCGATTTTCTCGCCGGGTCGCTGCAACACGAACGCGCACCAGTGAAAGAAATGACTTGCCGCAGGTCCGTTAAGCGGGCCGAAGATTAATCCGGCGTGGTTGAGCCACGGCCGCACGTCATCGTCTGTGACGTTCTTTGCCGGCACGACGTTGGAGGGGCGCCACATATTGACCGTCGGAACAGGGGCGCCGCGCTTGTTGGTGTCCTTTATCAATTCCTTCCGGCCCGGTCGGTAAGTTGCCATCACAACCTTGCGGTCTTGCGCGGCCGGGTGGTTCTGGAATTCGGCCTCCGCAGTGTTTGTGCCACTCTTGCCAAACGCCGCGACGGCGATGTTGATCGCATTTAACGCCTTGGGCGTCAGCATTTCTCCCGTCTGAATGTCCACGTATCGTTCTTGTTGCTGGCACCACACGTAACGGCTAATCATCCTATCGAGCGGGCTTTTGGAATTGGGATCGAGAACTGTTCCCGCGTATTCGGGCGTTACCGCGTTGTCGTCAAAGTCGGCTTGCGCGTCTTCGTGGTAGCCGGCGGCGCTTGCTTCGGCGCACAGCCATGACCACCCCAATGAACTATCTGTGATCGAGGCCCATCGCGTTTCGAATTGATCGGGCTCTGTAGCACGAATTCCAGGGGACCAATCGAGCACGTCGCCTTTGAATTCGTCGCGGCGCGGCCCTAAAGAGGCTTTTATGGCTGCTAAGTGCTGCACGTAGGCGTCATGGTCTAAGTGATCTAGCCTATACACCTTCAAAAGCTCTAAAACCGCTTCCGGGCTCGGCGCGCGGTGCTTCGGGTCATCTAAACCACTGCGCTGCGCAGGCGCCCCGTTGGTGCTGTGCTCCGCAACGCGCTCGTATCCATACATATCAAGTAAGTCGCCAACCGCCGCAAAGATCGCGTCCACCTGTGCTTTGGTAATCGTCGGGGTGCCGTCAACACCGCGTTGGCACGGGTGGGTGTTGCGCCACCGATACTCGCCACCGGATTTGTGCGGTCCCTCAACAAGGTATTGTTGGCCGATGGCGAGAAATTCCAACGCCTGCACCTTCTCATGCTTCGGCATTCGAAACGCCACCCGGCGCTTGCGCATGGGCGGCTCGCCCGGTGCGAGCTTGAATTGCAGCAAGACATGGTTTGAGCCGGTAACGCCACGGATTGCGGCGTCGCCGCCGTGCTCAATAATGAGCGCGGTTAGTTCCTTGGCAAAAGCGTCGTCGTCACAATCAACGTCGAAGGCGGGGAACAGGCGAGCTTGCAGGCCGACGCTCGCGCCCATGTGCATCCACGCTGCGGCCTGTTTTTTGGTGGCTTTTAGTTCGGTGCTCCATTTGCCCCCAAGACCACGCCAAAGACCGTCGCGCCCACGTTGTCCCGGTGCCTTGCCGCGCATTTCAGGCTTTACACTACTTTCGGGTGCAAGCTCTGCTTGGGGTGGAATTATGGGCAACGTCTCGGGGCCTGCGAAACGCTCGTACCACAGGCGGAAGCTCTTAATTTCGTCGTTGAGTTCTGCTTGTCGGCGGACCTGCCGCCTCGGTTCAGGGTTGCGCGTTTCTTCGATTTGTGCCAACGTTGTTTCCTCCACAGTGTTTCTTAGCCCCGGGACGATGCCAACCGTCACCGGGGCTTTTCTTTGCGCCACGTCGAAACCGTTCCTCACGGCGCAAGGTCATTGCGTCGCGGGCGCTTCCGCGCGGCTTTCTGTTGATCTTATCGTAATAGACCCGAGCCGGTGCCATCAGAGCGTTTAAACAGCGGCCGGTTGGGCCCTGTTGTCGGCTTGATGGCAGTGGGGCCGCGACGGCGGAAGGCTCTCAAACCATTCCCGCAACGAGGCGTCGTCAATAAGGGTCTTCGTGCCAAACTTTCTGGCCCGAAGCGTGCCAGCTTTCAGCAATTCGTAGAGGGACGTGCGGCCAATGTTGTAAGTTTCACAGGCCGATTTGATCGTGTGTGCAACGGCGGTTGCCATGTAGCTGTTTCCCTGCGTGCCGCTCGCTTGCGGCTTGGTTGATCTTGCGTCTATCAGGGCTATTCAGCTTCACAGTTTTCCCGGTTCCTCGTTGCCCATTTGCGCCCGCCTCATTGCGGATGCGTGCGTAATATAGACACAGCCCGGCCGCGTTATCAAACCCCTGCAAAGCGAGGGCTCTCAGGACGCCCGTTTAAACGCCCTTGGCACCACATTGCCTGTGGCGGCACGCTCGCGAGCGATACAATTTCCGGTGCGCGGTCTATGTATTTAGTGAAATTCACGCAAGGCCCATGCCAAAAACACCTGTGATATCCCATCGCGGCCTGAACGACGCAGATTTGACTTTCCTATAATTTGTGATACCACTAATTAGGTGGGCGCCGCGCGGTGCGGCGTTGAGGGATAAAGGGATTTCGGAAAATGGTGACGATCACGACATCGGGCGGCACAGTGATGGACGCGCTGAAGGTTTTTGGCGCGAACCTTGAAGCGGCCGACACCGACGCGCTTATTTTTGAACTGAAGAACCGGCTCGCGGAGGAAGACCCGCCGCGCGTGCTCCACATTGAACTGTTTTCCACGGCCAAGGTTGTCACGGCCACAAAAACCCGCAGGGGCAAGGCGCAGTAGCACACCCCAACCTGTAGCCAATTCAACCGCCTTCGGGCAGGATTGGCTACAGTTTTTTGCTCACTTATTTGCTGAAAGCTCAAACAACCTATCAAAAACTCAAGTTTTGGATGACAGAAATTCAAAAATGAAAATCGCTAAGAAAATCAGGGAACGAAAGACGAAGCGACCGGTGGGGCGTCCGCGCACTACTGGAGCCGGCCTGCAAATCAATCTTCGATGCCACGCAGGCTTTTTATCTCGGGTTGATTACTGGCAGTTGCGCAAAGCTCCAGAGCTTTCGCGCCCCGAGGCGATACGTCGCCTTGCCGAGATCGGATTGGACCACGAGGATTTATCTTAATCCGATCGTCCGCGCATTGGCACTACACCCCGCACCGTTTTCGGCGCACCGCAGAAGGTCGCCCAATCGGCCATCAACCGGCGCCGCTTTTCGAATAGATCGCCGCGGCGGTAAGCCGCCTCCACCTTGTCACCCACCGCATGTGCGAGCGCCATTTCAACAACCTCGTTCGGGTAGTCGGTGCATTCGGCCGCCCAATCTCGGAACGCGGAGCGGAAGCCATGCACCGTTAAATCGGTGCGCCCCATGCGCTCCAAGAGCTTCAGCATTGCCATGTTGGACATGGGCTTGCCTTGCTTCCGGCCGGCGAAGACAAACGTATCAGCGCCAGCTTCTATGGCCGCAGCGTCCCCGAGAATTGTGAGCGCCTGTGCCGACAAGGGCACGCGGTGCTCCTTACGCGCTTTCATTCGTGCGCCCGGCACTGTCCACAGCTTTTCGGACATGTTGATTTCACCGAAGGTGGCGCCAATGGTCTCACCCGTGCGAGCCGCGGTCAGGATTGTAAATTCGAGCGCCCGCGCTGCGATGCCGTCTTGCTCGCGCAGCTTCCGCATGAAATCCGGCAGTTCGGAATAGGGCAGGGCTGCATGGTGCTCGATCGCGCGGACCTTTGACCGTGCCGGGAATTGAAATTCCAGATGGCCGCGCCACCGCGCCGGGTTTTCGCCATCGCGCAAGCCGCGCGACTTGGCCCAATCGAGGATTACCTCCACCCGGCCGCGCAGCCGGTTCGCTGTCTCAGGCTTCGTGCGCCAAATCGGTTCCAGCACATTGCAGACTAGGCCGGTGTCAACTGACTGCACCGACAGGTTGCCTAGCAGCGGATACGCATAAGTGGTGAGGGTGCTCGGCCATTGCGCAGCGTGCTTCGGGTTTTTCCAGCCGGCGCGGTGCGAGGCGATGTATTGTTCCGCGGCCTCTTTGAACGTAATTGCCCTAGCCGCCTCTAAAGCCGCTTCCGCCCTTTCGACCTTGCGATCTTCGATCGGGTCTATCCCGTCTTGGCGAAGCGCACGACATTCACCGGCTTTGATCCGCGCATCTGCAAGGCTTACCGCAGTGAGCGAGCCCAAGCCCATTTCCCGCGCCTTGCCGCCGATCGAGTAGCGGTAAATCCATGACTTAGTGCCGGAAGACGAGACGTGCAGATAAAGCCCCGCGCCATCGGCATACATGCCCTTCGGCAATTCTCTCGAAATTCTGAGTGTAGTTAGCTTTCGGATCGTCTTAGCCATCGCGGCGCGCCGCTCCCTATCCCACAAGTCTTCCCACAATCTTAGCGCGGATTGCGACGAACAGCAACGGACGGCTATGTGAGGAAAGCCTTGGGGGAAGCGGCTTTATATCGACATTTTTGAACGGGTGCGGTCGGCTGTGGACGGCTGTCTGGCGGAAGGGGTGAGATTCGAACTCACGAGGGAGCGTAACCCCCTGCCGGTTTTCAAGACCGGTGCCTTAAACCACTCGGCCACCCTTCCAGACGCGTAGTGCCGCCCGTCGATATATTCAGAGCGAACGCATTGGCAAATAAATCGATGGTTGACTCGAACAGCCCCAAACGAGTTGTGAATGGATTCGTTACGGAATAGGAACATAAGCCGACGCCGCTTATGCTTGCCCGATGAGCGGCGAGCCGGCGCAGTTCAGCGGCAAGGATATGACGCGATGGCTCGCGTCGCGGCATCGTTACAAGTCCAGGCCCGCCCCACGGGCGACACTTGGCGACCTGCAGCGGGCAACGCCCTGGCTGTGGCTCAGCTGCGAGCGCTGTCAGCATCATTCGCCGCTCGCCCGCGCGGTGACGGTGATTCGCTGGGGTGCAGCGGCGTCAAGCGACATGCTGCGTCAACGCGCGCGATGCACGGCCTGCGGAAAAAAAGGCGCTACGCTCCAGCATTCAAGCTGGGAAGGCGAGTACGTCGGATTTCAGCCGTTTCCCGGAAAGGCCGCAGAAGTCGCGCCGCGTCTGTCAGCCGGCGGGGCCTGAGCCTTCCGATCCACCGGTGGCGTGATGCCGGAAACCGGGACCTGGAGCGCACCAAGCATGTTGCCCGCTCTTGCAGGCGTTGTTCATCACCGCCAGGGCGCTGCCGGTAGCGACGACAACCACCGTGGTCAGCACGATGAATACAGCCTTCATTGGCGACCTCGTCATTGTGGTCCCCCAACATCAAAATCTAACCGCGCCGCGGATGAACCAACGCTGAACGAAAGGCAGCCACGCTGGAACGGACGGACCGGGTTCCACACTCCTTTCGACTCACCGGGAATGCCCGATCCAGGCAGCGTTTTGCCGCAGCAAAGCGGCCCGGAAGGTGCGTTATTCTCGGTCTCGGCAGCTATTGCGGTGCGCTAATTGCGGCTGCTAAACCGCGGCACCCGTTACCGTTGGGGAGAATGATGTTCAATAAGCGAGCCTGTATTGTCCTGTTGTCGCTGTTTGGCCTTGCGGCGCTGGTTCCAGCGGCGCGTTCCGACGATTATTTCAAAGGCAAGACCTTCACCATTGTGGTCGGCTTTTCGCCGGCCGGCGGTTACGACAATTACGCGCGCGTGCTGGCCCGCTATATCGGCAAGTACATTCCCGGGCATCCGACCGTCATCGTGCAGAACATGCCGGGCGCCGGAAGCCTTACCTCGGTCCGTTATCTCGACTTGACGGCGCCTAAGGACGGCACGGCGATGACCATTTTCAATCCGGGCCTGGTCACGCAGTCGATTGTCGAGCCCGATCGTGTGCGTCTCGATTTCCGCAAGTTTGCCTGGGTCGGCGTGGTCACGCCCGATTATCGCGTTTGCTACGGCTACGGGCCGAACGGCATCAAGAGTTGGGACCAGCTGATGCATGGCGGCAAGCAGTTCATCATCGGCTCGACCGGCAAGGGCTCCGGCAACTACATCAACGGCGCCACGCTGCGCATCGTGTTCCACGCTCCGGTCAAGCAGGTGCTTGGATTTCCCGGCAGCGCCGAGCAGCGCCTGGCGATAGAGCAGGGCGAACTTGACGGCGATTGCGGTTCCTACAGCTCGATCCCGATCGACTGGATCAAAAAGGGTTTGGCGCACAGTTTCGTTCGTTTCATCAACAATCGTCCCCCGGAGATTCCGGAGAGCGCAGTCTATATCGGCAGTTTCGCCACCAGCGACGAACAACGGCAGCTGTTGCGCCTGCTCGACGGCGGCGATGAGGTCGGACGGCCGTTCATCATGTCGAAGCAGGTGCCGGCCGATCGTCTTGCCATCGTTCGCAAGGCGTTCGACGACACCATGAAGGATCCCGGCTTTCTCGCCGACATGGCGAAGGAGCAGCTTCCGGTCCATCCGATTACCGGTCAGGATGCGGAAAAGATCATCGGCGAACTGATGGCGGTCCCCGCCAACGTCGCGGCGCAGGCAAAGCCGATCTACGAATAGCCAGGCGCTAGCCCCTCGGAGATCGCACTCGACTGCGGACCGGGACATCGTCCCGATCCGCGGCTCCCGTTCGGATTCCAGCCGCAACTGCTTGTTCACTATGCAAATGCTGTTGCGCATTTGCGCCACAATGTGACCACGCTAGAATCTGATACGTCAGCCGGGGTGCAGGGTCGGGGGACGATGCGGCGGCGGACCAGCGCGACGTTCTGGCGTTGTGCGGCGTTGCGGCGATGGGGGCCAATCGGTGCCTGCGCCGTGATTGCGCTCGCCCTTGCCCAGTGCTCCAGCTCCAATGTCGACGCCCGCTACGGCGTCTCTCCGAGCCCGCGCATCATCGACCCGGGCGAGCCGATCCCCAAGGGCGGAGGCACCTATCGGGTCGGCGCGCCCTATTTCGTCGGCGGCCGCATGTACGTACCGCAATACGATCCGCACTATAAGGCCGTCGGCCTTGCCTCGTGGTACGGCGAAGATTTTCACGGCCGCTATACCGCTAACGGCGAAGTGTTTGACCTCGACGGCATCACGGCGGCGCATCCGACGATGCCGCTGCCGAGCTACGCGCGCGTCACCAACTTGGCCAACGGCCGCTCGATCATTGTGCGCGTCAACGACCGCGGGCCCTACGCGCACAACCGCCTCATCGACCTGTCGGTGCGGGCGGCCAAACTGCTGGATTTTTATCGCCGCGGCACCACCATGGTCCGCGTCGAATATGTCGGGCCGGCGCCGCTGCAGGGATCGGACGACCGCGTGCTGGAAGCGACACTGCGGGAAAACAGTCCGGCGCCGGTGCCGAGCATGGTCCGCATCGCTCGGGGACCGGTGTTTCCGCCGACTCCGCCGCCGCCGTCCTCCCGCCAGGTGCTGGCGAGCGTGCCCGCGGACTATCAGGCGTCGCAATCCGACGAGACCGCTGAACCGCGTTATACTTTGGGCGCCAACCCTGGATCGATGTCCTACGCCAAGCCGGCGGGCATGGACGGCACCTCGCAGTATCTCAACGGTCGCGGGCTTTATTGATCTGATCGATCGGCGGCATATTCAAACGCCTGTTCATAATCGCGACATTTTCGCGTGCCCCTGTAGACGTTGGGACTTCCCGCACGGGTAATTCCGCGCCAATGGTGTGGCGACCGGTTGCGCTTGGCGCGGATTGAGAACCTCGGTGCTTAGGGTGGATACAGGGCGGCGGGCGAGGGGATCGGCGGGCGGCAGGTACGGCGCCCGGGCGGCGATTATGGCCGCCGCAGGCTTGGCGCTTCTCGTCTGCGGTAGCGGCATACTGAGCGCGGCGCCAAATCTTACCGGCAAGAAAGACGAGGGTTTTCAGACCGGCGTCCCGAACGCGATCCTGATCGAGCCCAAGAGCGACAGCATCCTGTTTGAGAAGAACGCCGATCAACCCGTTGAGCCGGCGAGCCTCGCCAAGCTGATGACGCTGGAATACGTGTTCAACGAGATCGCGCACGGCAGGCTCAAACTCGACCAGCTTTTCACCATCAGCGAGAACGCCTGGCGCAAGGGCGGGGCGCCGTCACATGGCTCGACGATGTTTGCCGCCATTCACAGCCAGGTCAGCCTCAGCGACCTGATCCAGGGGATCATCGTCGATTCCGCCAACGACGCGTGCATGGCGATCGCGGAGAGCGTTGCCGGCAACGAAGCGGCTTTCGGTCAAATGCTGACCAAGCGGGCGCGCGAGATCGGCCTGCAGCATTCGACCTTTACCAACTCCACCGGCTACACCGATCCAGGCACGCGGATGACGGTGCGGGACCTGGCCGAGCTGGCGCGCTTTATCATCAAGACCTACCCCCAGTTCTATCCGTATTTCGCCCAGCGCGATTTCACCTGGAACAAGATTCATCAGCAAAACCGCAATCCGCTGTTCGGCATGGGGCTCGATGCCGACGGCCTGAAAACCGGCGAGACCAAGGAGGCGGGCTTTGGCCTGGTCGGCTCAGCCGTGCAGGATGACCGGCGGCTTATCATCGTGCTGGCCGGGGCGAAGTCGGACAAGGAACGCGCCGACGAAGCCCGCAAGATGCTGGATTGGGGCTTTCACGATTTCCAGACGCGCATCCTATTCGCCGAAGGCCAGAATATCGGCTCCGCCAAGGTATTCGGCGGCAACGTCAGCTACGTTCCGCTGGTGGCTCCGGGCGTGATCCAGGTGCTGGTGCCGCGCAACGGCGATCAACCGCTAACCGCACGCATCGACTATACCGGGCCGGTGCCGGCGCCGATCACCAAGGGGCAGGCGATCGGAACACTCAAAGTGTGGCGCGGCGATAATCTCGCGCTTGAAGTACCGCTGCAGGCCGCAGAGGATGTCGGCCGGGGCAGCATGTCCCGGCGCGCCATGGATGGTGCTTCGGAACTGGTGATCGGGCTGGTCCGCGCCGGTTTCGGTCGACTATGACCAGCTAGTGGAGCGGATTTGACATTCGCTACCCACCTAGCCGCAAACTCTGGTAGCGAATGTCAAATCCAAAAGCTTCACTAGAACTTATAGTTGCTAGTGGTCCTTTTGATTCTAACATTCGCATGAGAGCGTGCCGAATTGGGATGCGAATGTTAAAATCGGACCACTAGTCGGTTCGTCGTCGTATCGCGGCGTTTGAGTTACGGTATTCTGTTATCCCGCTTAAGTTCACGCCACGGGTGCATTATCTGTCTCTAACTCATTGATGGACATGGACCTGCAGGTGAACAAGGCCGACCTGGAAGCGTCACGGAGCGAAGCTCAGCGGCCGGCGGCCCGACGCGGCGAGTTCATCACCTTCGAGGGCGGTGAAGGCACCGGTAAGTCGACGCAGGCCGCGATGCTGGCGCTGCGGCTTGAGGCGCTGGGTATCGGCGTGTTGCTCACCCGCGAGCCCGGCGGCTCGCCGGGCGCCGAAATCATCCGCCACGTTCTGCTGTCGGGGGCGGCGCAGCCTTTGGGCCCAGACGCCGAAGCGATGCTGTTCGCCGCCGCCCGCAACGACCACGTCGATTGCGCCATCCGGCCAGCGCTCGACGCCGGAAAATGGGTGGTTTGCGACCGCTTCGCCGATTCGACCCGCGTCTATCAGGGTGCCCTCGGCAAGGTCGATCCGCGGCTGATCAAGAGCCTCGAACGGGTTGCGGTCGGCAACCTAGCCCCGAGCCTCACCTTCATTCTCGACCTGCCGGTGGAGGCCGGCTTGGCCCGGCGCAAACAACGGGCCGGCAATGCCAAGCCCGACCGGTTTGAGGCCGAGGACGTGGAATTTCACGAAAAGCTGCGTCAAGCCTATCTGGTGCTTGCCGAGCGCGAACCGCGGCGCTGCGTCGTGATCGATGCTGGCCGCGGCAAGGAGGAGGTCGCCAGGCAAATCTGGGCCGTTGTCAACGAACGGCTTGAGCCCGGCACCCCATTGATGGCCGCCGAGACCCTGGCAGCGTCCTGATCGCGCAGAATGAGCCCGCAGCGAAGCGAAGGTGATATGGACGGGGCGCATCCTCGCAGCGCGACGCTGTTATTCGGTCACGCCGCAGCCGAACAGGCGCTGCTCGCTGCCTATCGCAGCGGACGCGTGCCGCATGCGTTCCTGCTGACTGGTCCGAAAGGGATTGGCAAGGCGACGCTGGCCTATCGGTTCGCCCGGTTCGTCTTCGCGCATCCCGATCCAGGCGCTGCCGACGTCGCTGCGACCACCACGCTTGCGATCGACGCCGAGCATCCGGTGGCGCGTCGGATCGGCGCGCAAGCGCAGGGCGATCTTCTCGTGCTGGAGCGGACGCCGAATGAGAAGGGCGTGTTGCGCCAGCAAATTGCCGTCGATGACGTGCGCCGCACCGTATCGTTTTTCGGTTCCACGGCGGGCGAGGGCGGCTGGCGCATCGCCATCGTCGATGCCGTTGATGAACTTAACCGGTCAAGCGCCAATGCGCTGCTGAAGGTGCTGGAGGAGCCGCCGCAGCGCGCTCTGCTGCTGCTGGTGTGCCACTCCGCGGCCCGCGTGCCGGCCACGTTGCGCTCGCGCTGCCGCGCGGTAATGCTGCGTACGCTGACGGAGCCCGAGGTGGCCAAGGCTGTCGCTGCCGCGACCGGCGCCGCGCCGGACGATCCGGACGTTGCCGCTGCGGCGGCTGCATCCGGCGGCAGTGTTGCCCGGGCGCTGGCGATGCTCGACGAAGATGCGTTGGCGCTCCGCCGGCAGGCGCTCGATATGCTCGCCGCTCTGCCCAAGCTTGATGCCGGCGCGCTGCACGCGCTTGGCGACCGCCTCGCCGGAACCGATCCGCAGCCGCTCGCCGCTCTGGTCGACACGATCAATGCGTGGCTCGCTGAACGGCTCGACCGCGAGGGTGGAGCGCAGGGCGAGGTCGGCCGCATGGCGCGACTCGCCGAGGCCTGGGAGGGCGTCAATGCGGCCGCGCGCGATGCCGAAACCTATAATTTGGAACGAAAGCCGTTCGTTTTCAGCGCATTCGGCTTGCTTGCCGAGGCCACGCGCGGTTGATACCTACGGCAGATGCCTGGACAGCCGTATTACATCACCACCGCGATTGCCTACCCGAATGGCCCGCCGCATATCGGCCACGCCTACGAGGTGATCGCCACCGATGCCATAGCGCGCTTTCAGCGTCTCGATGGCTACGACGTGTATTTCCTCACCGGCACCGACGAGCACGGCATCAAAATGCATCAAACCGCGGCGCGCGAAAAGCTGACGCCGCGCGAACTGGTCGAGCGCAACGTGCCGCTCTTCCAGGCCATGGTGAAGAAGCTCAACTGTTCGAACGACGACTACATCCGCACCACGGAGCCGCGGCATTACCGCTCATCCGAGGCGATCTGGTCGCACATGGACCACGCCGGCGACATCTACCTCGACAAATACGCCGGCTGGTATTCGGTGCGGGATGAGGCCTACTACGACGAAAGCGAAACGCATCTCGACGCGAAGGGCCAGCGGGTCGGCCCGCAAGGCACACCGGTCGAGTGGGTCGAGGAGGAAAGCTATTTCTTCAGATTGTCCAAATATGGCGACAAGCTATTGGACTTGTATGAAAAGCATCCCGATTTCGTGTTGCCCAAGGAGCGCATGAACGAGGTCGCAAGCTTTGTGCGCGGCGGCCTGCAGGATCTGTCGATTTCGCGGACGACCTTTAACTGGGGCGTGCCGGTGCCGGGCGCTCCCAAGCACGTCATGTATGTGTGGGTCGACGCGCTGACGAATTACATCACCGGCGTCGGCTATCCCGATACGAATTCTGAAAAATTCAAGAAATACTGGCCGGCCAATCTGCATGTGATCGGCAAGGACATTGTGCGCTTTCACGCGGTGTATTGGCCGGCGTTTCTGATGTCGGCCGGTGTCGCGGTACCGCGGCGCATCTTCTCCCACGGCTTTCTGTTTAACCGCGGAGAAAAGATGTCGAAATCGGTCGGCAACGTGATCGATCCATTCGCGCTGGCCGACGCCTATGGGGTCGACCAGTTCCGCTATTTCGTGCTGCGCGAAGTGCCGTTCGGCCAGGACGGCAATTACAGCCACGAAGCGATCGTCAACCGCATCAATGCCGACCTCGCCAACGACTTCGGCAATCTGGCGCAGCGTTCGCTGACGATGGTGGCGCGCGCTTTCGCCGGCGCTTTGCCAAAGCCCGGCCCTTTCACGGCCGCCGATCAGGCCATCCTCGGCGCTGCCGATGCGCTTATCGGCAAGGCACGCGACGCGATGGCAACGCAGCAGCTGCATCAGGTGCTCAACGCCGTCTGGGCAGTCGTCGCCGACGCCAACCGTTATTTCGCCGGCGAAGCGCCCTGGGCGCTCGCCAAGACCAATCCGGTACGCCAGGGCACAATCCTCTACGTGACCGCGGAGGTGCTGCGGCAGATCGCGATCCTGGCGCAGCCGTTCATGCCGGAGTTGGCGGGCAAGCTGCTCGACCTCCTCGGCGTGCCGCCCGCCGAGCGTGTTTTTTCATTTCTCGGCGGTGCCCACCGGATCGCTGGCGGCGGCCAAGTGCCGGCACCGTCGCCGGTGTTCCCGCGCTACGTGGAGGCCGAGGCGCCGGTGGCGCAATAAGCAACAAAAAATGCTGATCGACAGCCATTGCCATCTCGACTTTCCCGACTTTGCCAGTGAGCTCGACGCCGTGGTCGGGCGCGCGCGGCAAGCTGGGATCGGACGCATGGTCACGATCTCGACGCGGGTGCGCCATCAAGACGACCTGCTCGCGATCGCGGATCGTTTTGACGACGTCTATTGTTCGGTCGGCACGCATCCGCATTACGCTCACGAAGAGAGCGACTTGACCGCGGCCGATCTCGTGGCGCGCACCCGCGGCGCAAAAGTCGTCGCGCTCGGCGAAGCCGGTCTCGATTATCACTACGACAACTCGCCGCGCGACGCGCAGGAGCGCGGCTTTCGCACCCATATCGCGGCCGCACGCGAGACCGGTCTGCCGCTCGTCATTCACACGCGCGATGCCGACGATGACACCGCGCGCATTCTCGAGGAAGAAACGGGGAGGGGTCCCTTCCCGGCCGTGCTGCATTGTTTCACCGGAGGGCCCGATCTCGCCCGCCGGGCCATCGCGCTCGGCCATTTCGTCTCGTTCACCGGCATTCTGACGTTTAAGAATTCCGCCGCATTGCGCGCCATCGCCGCCGAGCTTCCGGCGGACCGCATTCTGGTCGAAACCGACGCGCCGTACTTGGCGCCCGGCCGCCATCGCGGCAAACGCAACGAGCCTGCCTTTGTGGTCGAGACCGCCAGCGTCCTTGCCGAGACACGCGGCGTATCATTCGATGAGATCGCTCGGCAGACCACCGAAAATTTCTTTCGGCTATTCGCCAAGGTGCCGCGCCCGGCGGCCGCCGCTGCATGACCCTGAAATTCACCATTCTGGGCTGCGGATCCTCCGGGGGCGTGCCGCGCCCGGCGCTCGGCTGGGGCGTCTGCGATCCAAACAATCCGAAAAACCGGCGCCGGCGCACTTCGCTCCTGGTTGAGCGCCATGGCCCCGCCGGCGTCACTCGGGTGCTCGTCGACACCTCGCCCGATTTGCGCGAGCAGCTTCTCGATGCCAACGTCGATCGGCTCGACGGCGTGCTCTACACGCATGAGCACGCCGACCACACCCACGGCATCGACGATCTGCGTGCGCTCTTCATCAAGCAGCGTGCGCCGATCGACGTCTATCTCGACGAGCATACCGCCGCGATGATGCACACCCGGTTCGGCTATTGCTTCAAGGCGCCGCCCGGCAGCGAGTATCCGCCAATCGTGCGCGACAACCGCCTCGCGGCCGGAACTCCGGCGACCATTACCGGGCAGGGTGGTCCGATCACGGCACTCCCGGTGCTGCAAGAACACGGCGATATTGACTCACTCGGCTTTCGCTTCGGCGACGTCGCCTATTCGGCGGATATCGGCGGCCTGCCCGATGCTAGCGCCAACGTCCTCCAAGGACTCGACGTCTGGATCGTCGATGCGCTGCGTGACCGGCCGCACCCGAGCCACTTTTCCGTCAGCGACGCGCTGTCATGGATCGAGCGGCTCAAAGTACGGCGCGCCATCCTGACCAATCTGCACGCTGATCTCGATTACGAATCTCTGCGCCAGAAATTGCCGCCGCACGTCGAGCCGGCCTTTGACGGAATATCGTTCGCGGTTGAAGAAACCCCCGCCTGATGCTGGTTTAGGCCGTTAGTTCCATAATATGTCTTATGCGAATCGAATATGCGGGCGGGGTTCACACCCCGCGCCTCGACCTCCGTCACCAAATTCCCGGGATGAGCCGCCAGCGCACCCGCTCGGCATAGGCACGGTAGCCGGGAAGCTCGGCGCGTAGCACGCGGTCTTCGGCAATGGTGCGATAGAAAAGGAACAGCAGACTCCAAACGGCCAGGAGCGCGGCGGCGAGCCAGGAGTTGAGCGCAAGGCCGCTGGCGAGCACGAGCACGATGCCGGCGCTGTAACCTGGGTGTCGGACGAAGGCGTAAGGCCCTGCGCTGATGACGGTCTGGCCGCGGTCGTCTTGAATGCGGATCACTGACGAGAAGAACCGGTTGACCCGCATGGCCCAAAGGCAGACGGCGTAGCTGAGTGCGACTGCCGTGAGCGCCAGCCATTGCAGCCATGGCGGTACCGTGTCGCTCCAGTGGAAGCGACCATGGTCGAGGCCCGCAATGATCCAATGCGCGAACAGCACTGCGGTGAATAGTTGCAAGCTGAGCGGTTGTTTTTTGCCCCCCGGCCGCATCCGCTCGCGCGCCAGATCGGGGTCGAGCAGCAGGAACGCGGCGACGAAGACGGCCGCAAAGATGGCGAGATAGATCCAGTACGTGGGTATCGCGGCCGTGCCGGCGGCTACGAACAGGGCCAGGACCGCCAGCACGAAGAAAACCACCGACTGAATATAGGCTGAAACAGGCATTGCCGGCTCTCGGTGATGGTTCATGGAACCAAGGTCGTTGCGGCGGCGTTGATTGGCAAGCCCGGCGGCGGTTGCATCGATTTCCGTCCCCGGCTGCGCTTGCGTTTCGCGCAAACTCAATACATTCCGCAAAGGTGATGCCGTGAACAACAAAGTGCGAGCTCTCGATACGCGCCGGAAAGCGACCCCTACCCTAGATACGCCGACCGATCTGTCTTCCGAGGCCGTCGCGGAAATCTCTGAAAAGCTTAATGAGGTTCTGGCTGATGTGTTTGCACTTTATGTGAAGACCAAGAATTTCCATTGGCACATGAGCGGACCCCACTTTCGCGACTACCATCTGCTGCTTGACGAGCAATCCGAGCAGATTTTCGGCATTACCGACGATATCGCCGAACGCGTCCGCAAGATCGGCGGCCTGACGCTGCGCTCGATCGGCAACATCGCGCGATTGCAGACGCTGAAGGATAATGACGAAAAATTCGTGCCGGCGCATGCCATGCTGCGCGAATTGATGAACGACAACAAGGCGTTGGTCGGCTCGATGCGCGAGGCGCATGAGATCGCCGACAAGCACGAAGACGTCGCCACGACGAGCCTGTTGGAAAACTATATCGATCAGGCCGAACGGCGCACTTGGTTCCTGTTCGAGGCCACTCGGACCGCGGAAAAGAACGAGGAATAAGGTTGCTCATTCCGGGGCCGAGCGTCAGCGAGGAGCCCGGAATCCATAGCCACGATTGGTGAGGATTCTGCACCGATCGTGATTATGGATTCCGGGCTCTCCGCTTTGCGACGATCCCGAATGACGAATGTGATACGGTCCCGCGCGAAAATTTCGAGCAGGACCAGCGAATGACCCCTTCCCGCGATATCGGCCGACTCCTTCAAATCATGGCGGCGCTGCGAACGCCGAAGACCGGATGCCCGTGGGATCTGGAGCAGAATTTTTCGACTATCGCGCCGTACACGCTCGAAGAAGCTTACGAAGTCGCGGACGCCATCGCGCGCGGCGATCTCACCGACCTCAAGGAAGAACTCGGCGATCTTTTGCTGCAGGTCGTGTTCCACGCCCGCATGGCCGAAGAACAGCACGCATTCGCCTTCGGCGATGTCGTGCAAGCGATCACCGAAAAACTCATCCGCCGTCACCCGCACGTGTTTGGCGACGAGCGCTCGCACACCCCGCACGCCGTCGAGGGCCTGTGGGAGCGCATCAAGGCCGAGGAAAAGGCCGCGCGCAATGGCGGGCGTAGCGAGGGCGCGCTGGCCGGCGTGCCGGTAGGGCTTCCTGCCCTCACCCGGGCGCTCAAGCTCCAGCAGAAAGCCAGCAAAGTGGGTTTCGACTGGAACGATCCGCACGCGGTGTTGCGCAAGATTCGCGAAGAGGCCGACGAGATCGAGGCCGCGCTTGGCGATGGCGCCGCTATGCCAGCCGACAAGGACGACGCCGCGGCGGAAGTCGGCGATCTGTTGTTCGCGGCCGTCAACCTCGCCCGCCATCTGCGCGCCGACCCGGAAGCGCTGTTGCGACAGACCAACCGGAAATTCGAGCGCCGCTTCGCCTCGATCGAGCGCGCGCTTGCGGCGAGGGGCAAGTCGCCGCAGGACTCGTCGCTCGCCGAGATGGACGTGCTGTGGGACGAGGCGAAAGCGCAGGAATAGCCGGGCGCCTATTTGACGAGGCCGGCAACGCGCGGCAGCCACAGCGCGATCGGCAACAACGCGCGGCCAAAAATGGCGGGCATGGCCGACCAAGCCATCCGCGTCTCGCGCGGAAAACTCCGGCGGCGGGCCATCATGCCGATGACGCTCATCAGCGCCAGCGCCATAAGCCCTGCCGGAATAAGGCCGCCGAGAAACATGACGCCGACCGACGCATTGGCGATCAGGGCGTAGAAGATCATCGGGATCGAGGTCGGCATCAGCGGGCTGAGCGTTGCCGAGACGACCGAGGTTGCTGCAGCAAAGCCGCGCGGGTAGCTGCCCTGTTTGGTCATCATCCGGGCAAGGACCAGTCCGGGGCCGGAGGCGTCGGCAACGGCGCTGCCGCTCATACCGGAGAAGATCAGATTGGTGACGACATTGGCCTGCGCGAGGCCGCCCGGCAGGTGGCCCACCATGGCGGCGCCGAACCGGAGCAACCGCTCGATCACGCCGCTCGCGTTCATGATATTGGCGACGAAGATGAACATCGGCACCGCGCTGGCGAGGAGTTTCAGGGATGCGGGAACCGATGCCGGACTGCATCCGCCCGGTCCGCTGCAGTGCGCACCGTCATGGCGATGCGGCCGCTCTGTTCATCCGTGGCCTTGCGGATCACCTCGGTGTGCCGATGCAGCCAGCTCACGCCAGCGCCGTCGGCGGGATCAAGCTCGAGTTCGATCAAGACACGGCCGGCCGCGAGCCGTTCCTCGATCGCGGCAGACAACATATCAAGTCCCTCGCCCGTCAGCGCCGACACCAGGGCTGGCCTCTGAGCTTCGGGCCTGCGATCCGCGAGGTTCTTCAGACGGGTGCGCTCAGATTCGTCGAGCCGATCAATCTTGTTCCACACTTCAATCAGCGCGCGGCCGGGGCTGACGCCGTCCTCGCTCTCGATACCCAACTGCCGCAGCACGTTCTCCACGTCATGCAATTGCGCTTCAGCGTCCTCATGCGAGACGTCACGCACGTGCAGGATCACGTCGGCCTCGACCACTTCCTCAAGGGTGGCGCGGAACGCGGCGACCAGCATGGTCGGAAGATCGGAGATGAAGCCAACCGTGTCGGACAATATGATGCGGGCGCCGTGCGGCAGGTCGACCGCCCGCAGCGTCGGGTCGAGCGTCGCGAACAGCATGTCGGCAGACAGCACGCGCGCCGCGGTCATGCGGTTGAACAGCGTCGACTTGCCGGCATTGGTGTAGCCGACCAGCGCGACAATTGGATACGGCACGCGGCGGCGGCTGTCGCGATGCAGCGCGCGGGTGCGTTTGACCTTGGCGAGTTCGCTCTCGATCTTGGCGAGCCGCTCCTCGATCATGCGGCGGTCAGCCTCGAGCTGGGTTTCGCCGGGGCCGCCGAGAAAGCCGAAGCCGCCGCGCTGGCGTTCCAGATGCGTCCACGACCGCACCAGCCGGCTTTTCTGGTAGGTCAGGTGCGCATGTTCGACCTGCAGCGCGCCCTCGCGGGTGCGGGCCCGTCGTCCGAAGATTTCCAGTATGAGGCCGGTGCGGTCGACGACCTTGGCGTTCCAGGCTTTCTCCAGGTTGCGCTGCTGTACGGGCGACAGCGCGCAATCCATCACCACGACGCCGGCGTCGAGCGTTTTGACGAGGCCCGCAATCTCCTCGACCTTGCCCTTGCCCAGATAGGTGGCGGGGCGAAGCGCGTTGAGCATGACGATGCCGGACTGCTCGACCTCAAGATCGATGGCCCGCGCAAGCCCCACGGCTTCGTCGAGCCTTGCGGCTGGCCCTCGTTCGGCTGCAGCCGCGCGCGCGCCATCGCCGCCGCGGAGCGCGGGTTCGAGCACAAGCGCGCGGCCGGTCGCCGATCCGGACGGCCCGGAAGGGCTCAGCCGGTCAGCGCGGGTATCGCGGCGCGGCTCCAATCAGACCTTTTCCCCCGCCGGCGCTTCCTCAGCGCCCTCGAAGAGTTGCACGGGATGTCCCGGCATGATGGTCGATATGGCGTGCTTGTAGACGAGCTGCGAGTGCCCGTCCCGACGTAGCAACACGCAGAAATTGTCGAACCAAGTTACAACGCCCTGCAATTTCACCCCGTTCACCAGGAAGATCGTGAGCGGAATCTTATTTTTGCGGACGTGGTTGAGGAAGGTGTCTTGTAGATTTTGTGCGCGGTCGGCTGCCATGGCCGTGTTTCCGTTCTTGCCACGCGGGCCTCTGCCCCGCGGGTCGTTTCTATTAGCCTTCTATAAGTAAGGTGAGTTGAGCGCAGCGAAACCCACCGTAAGCCCCAAAATCTCAATGGGTTGCGCCGCTCAACCCATCCTACGCGTGCTCCCCTGCTCCCGGACAACGCGGGGCGGCACCGAGTTTGCCATTAGAAGGCCGCACAAGCGACTATGCAAGCCCAACTTTCCGGCCTTGGGCCAAACCAGTGAAAAGACCATTGCGGCCTCGAAACGGTGTTAACCGTCGGCGTTAACCGGCCTCTGCAAAACGATGAAATTCGCGGCGGAGTGCGGTGGCAACCGGTCCGGGCTTGCCGTTGCCGATCAGGCGCTCATCAAGCCGCACCACCGGCATAACGATTTGCGTGGCAGACGTGACAAAGGCCTCGCGCGCCCGATACGCCTCGTCCAGGGAGAACGGCCGCTCCTCGATCCGAAGCCCTTGTGCCTTGACCACCTCGAACACTACGGCACGGGTAATGCCGCCGAGAATGGCATGGTCGGTTTGTCGGGTGACGAGTTTGCCGTCGGCCGTCACGATCCAGGCGTTGGCCGAGGCGGCCTCGGTCACCAAGCCCGTCCGATCGACAAACCAGGCATCGCGCGCGCCCTTGTCGAACGCGCTCTGGCGCGCCAGCACATTGGGGAGAAGACCGACGGTCTTGATGTCGACGCGGCCCCAGCGATTGTCAGGCACGCTGAGGACCGCGATCCCCTGCGCCGCAAGCGCCTCGATGCGGCCGTGGTTCATCGAACGCGCGGTCACCACAACGCTCGGCGCAACGTCCGATGGAAACGGCAAATCGCGTCGCGCTACCCCGCGACTGATTTGCAGGTACACGTTGCCGTGGACAATGCGATTGCGGGCAACGACCTCGCGCAGGACGACGCTCAGCGCCGCGCGTGACATCGGCGGCTGAATGCGCAGCGCGCCGAGCGAGCGTTCAAGCCGGTCGAGATGGCGCCGCTCGTCGATCAGGCGCCCTGCCCTCACTTCGCAGACTTCATAGACGGCGTCGGCGAACTGATAGCCGCGATCCTCGACGTGGACCTTGGCGTCGCGGAACGCCAGGTAGCGGCCGTTGACATAGGCGATGCGGCTCATCGGTGCTCAGTCGATACCGAGGGCCTTGAGCTTGCGGTGCAACGCCGAACGCTCCATGCCGACAAATTCGGCGGTGCGCGAAATGTTGCCGCCGAAGCGATTGATCTGCGCCAAAAGATATTCGCGCTCGAACACTTCGCGCGCCTCGCGCAGCGCCAGACTCATCAGATGCTCGCCGCCGTTGCCGTTCGGCATGTTCGGGATCATCGAGCCGACATCCTGCGGCAGCATCGCTGCCGTGATCACCGCCTCAGGATCGCCGCCGGCAAGGATCATCAGCCGCTCCACGTTGTTGCGCAGTTGCCGTACGTTGCCGGGCCAATCGTGCGATTGCAGCACGGCGAGCGCGTCGGAGCCGACGGTGCGTTTCGGTAGTCCGGTCGCATGCGAAATCTGCGACATGAAATATTCGACCAGTTCGGGAATGTCCTCGCGCCGCTCGGCGAGCGACGGCACCCGGATCGGGACCACCGAAAGCCGATGATAGAGGTCTTCGCGAAACTTGCCGACCGCGATGTCGGCTTCGATATTGCGGCTGGTCGAGGAGATGATCCTCACGTCGACCGTTACCCTGTTGGTGCCGCCGACACGCTGGAATGTCTGGTCGACCAGGACGCGCAAGATCTTGTTCTGGGTCTCGCGCGGCATGTCGGCGATTTCGTCGATGAACAGCGTGCCGCCGTGCGCCTCTTCCAGGGCGCCAACCTTGCGGCTCTGCGTGCCGTTGCTCGCTTCCACGCCGAACAGCTCGGTCTCCATGTGCTCGGGCGTAATCGCCGCGGCGTTGATGACCATGAATGGAGCGTTGGCGCGCGCCGAACGGGTGTGAATAGTACGCGCCGCCAGTTCCTTGCCGCTGCCGGATGCCCCGACGATGAGAATGCGGCTGTTGGTTGGCGCCACCTTTTCGACCGTCTGCCGCAACTGATTGGCGGCCGGGGAATGGCCGACAATCATGCTCGGCAACGGAGCGAACTGCTTGAGCTCCTTTACCTCGCGCTTGAGCCGCGAATTCTCCAGGGCCCGTTCGGCAACGAGCAGCAGCCGGTCGGCCTTGAACGGCTTTTCGATGAAATCGTAGGCGCCGCGCTTGATCGCGGACACGGCGGTTTCGATATTGCCGTGCCCCGAGATCATTACGATCGGCAGTTCGGGATGCTCCATCTTGAGCGAGTCGAGCAGCTGCAGGCCATCGAGCCGGCTGTTCTGCAGCCAGATATCGAGAAACACCAGGCTGGGCCGGCGCGCCACCACCGACGCCAGCGCGTCATCGCTGTTCGGGGCGGTGCGCGTGGCATAACCCTCATCCTGCAGGATACCGGAGACCAGCTCGCGGATGTCCGCTTCGTCGTCGACGACGAGGATGTCGGAAGGCATGTCAGCTCACCGTCTCGGGTTTTGACGCGGTCGGCGCGGCGGCGACAGGCTCGGCGGCGAAGCGAAGCTGCATCCAGGCGCCGCGCGCGCCCGGGATCTTGTCCGAAGCATCGCGCAGTTCGAGGCGCCCGCCGTGCTCTTCGAGAATCCGCCCGACGATGGCGAGACCAAGCCCGGTGCCTTTTTCGCGTGTCGTGACGTACGGCTCGAGCAGCCGGGCCCGGTTCTCTTTCGGCAGGCCGATGCCATTGTCGATCACGTCGATGATGATCTCGTTGCCGTCGCGATGAGCGCTGACGACGATGCGACCGCGGCCGAGTTCAGCCGCCGGAACGGCGCCAATGGCTTCAGTGGCGTTTTTGACGATGTTGGTCAGCGCCTGTGAGATCAGTCGCCGATCGAACCGCGCCGGCATCGGCTCCGGAGGCAGTTCGACCTCAAAATCGATATCCGGATGGGCGACGCGCAGCAGGAACACCACCTGCCGCACTGTTTCGGCCACGTCTTCCTCGGCGATGACCGCTTTGGGCATCCGCGCGAAGCGCGAGAATTCATCGACCATCCGCTTGATGTCGTCGACCTGGCGCACGATCGTGTCGGTGCATTGTTGGAATATGGCTGCGTCTTCGACGATGACTTTGCCGTATTTGCGGCGAAGTCGCTCGGCCGACAATTGAATCGGTGTCAATGGGTTCTTGATCTCGTGGGCAATACGGCGCGCGATGTCGGCCCAGGCCGAGGAGCGCTGCGCGAGAACCAGCTCGGTAATGTCGTCGATGGTGATGACATAGCCCTGATCGGACTCCGCCGCCTGCTCGCTGGTGACACGGATCGAGAAATTGCGCTCCTGTCCCTCACGCGTCACCGAGATTTGACGCTGGATCAGGCGCTGATTGCTGCCACGCGCCGCGGTAAAGACTTCGCCGAGTTCAGGCGCAATCTCGTGCAGCGGATGGCCAAGTGCCTCGGACTCGGTGCAGCCGATCAAGCGTTCCGCCGAACGGTTGAGGATAGTGATGCGCCCCTCGGCGTTGACGCCGATGACGCCGGCGCTGGCTCCGGAGAGCACAGCCTCGGTGAAACGCCGCCGGCTGTCGATGAGATCGCGGGCGCGCACAATGTCCTCATGCTGCGTGCGCAGCTCGGCTGTCATCTTATTGAAGGTTTCGCCGAGGTGGGCGAGATCGCCCTCGGAGCGATGCACCGGCACCTGAATATTGAGATTGCCGGTCGACACCATATTGGCGGCGCCGATCAAGCGGCGTATCGGCGCCACCAGCCTGTTGGCGAAATCCAGACCGATCCAGGCCGCTGAGAGCAGCACGATCAGCGCGATCACCGCGAACATCAGGGCGAAAGCGATCTGAATACCAAGCTTGCGCGCCTCGAGATTGGCGTACTCGCTGATGCTCTCTTGTGTCGCTGCCAATTGCGCCACAACCCGCGGATCGAGCATCTGAGCGGCGTAGAGATAAAGGTCGCCGTAGCCGTGCAGCTTCACCGCCGCCGCGACGTGATCGCCCTGAGGAATCAGCGCGACTTGCGGCTCCGTCTCTGAAATATGACTGAGGAGTTCCGGGGACGGCAGCACGACCGGCTTGTCCATGGTGACGTCTGCGCGTTCCACGGTCGCGCCCTGGGCGGTTATGATGATGGCGGCGGAAAGTCCGCGGCCTTTGGCCTGGTCGGTCAGAAACTGCCGGAACTGAGCGCGGTCCTGATCGTATAGGGGCTTGGCGCGGGCTACGTCGTACGCCATCGCCAGAATCTCGCCGCGAATAATCTGGGCATGATCCGCCACATACGCATTGGCCACGATCAGGGACTGCTGGATCATGGCGCGCGTGCGCGTCGAGAAGAAGCGGTCGAGGCCACGATCGAGAGTCGTGCTGGCCACTACCGAAACCAGCACCGCCGGAACCGCGGCAATGACCGCGAACAGACCGACGATCTGAACATGCAATCGGGAGCCGGCGCGGCCCCGGCGGCGCGCCTGCACCACCACCCAGACTTCGCGGCCGATGATGGCGAGAAGCAGTAGGCCGGTGATGACGTTGCCGAGGAGCAGCTCCTTGACCACGGAATCGACCGGCACGATCGGCGTGAGCCCGGCCAGCACCAGGAAGGTCGCGGTGGCCGACAGCAGGGCGACAAAGACCGCAATGGCGCCGATCAGCCGCGAAGCGGCCGGCATAGCCGTCGCCGCCGCCGGTTCGATGGGCGCAACTTGGTCGACTGTCGTCATGAACGCCTTAAAGGACGCCGGGCCGCGAAAAGGTTACCGATTGCGTGGAACCCGGCCATCCGTCCCCCAAGTGATGCTTTTATACAACAATGTTGCCCGATTGCGACAATTCCTAGGCGCAATTCTCAACAAAGCTGATAATGAAGTGACGCCTAGCAAAGGCGATCAGGCCGGAATACGACTTCCGCGCAGCGGGCCGCTCAGCCCCCGCTGGTGCGATAGACCTGAATTTCCAGATCGCGGATTTTTTTGCGCAACGTGTTGCGGTTGACGCCGAGGAGGTCGGCCGCGCGGATCTGGTTGCCATGGGTCGCAGTCAACGCGGCCGAAAGCAGCGGTGCTTCGACTTCGCGCAAGATGCGATGGTAGAGCCCGGGTGGCGGCAAGCCGTCGTCGAAGCCCGAAAAATAGCGCGCCAAGTAGCGTTCGACTGCGTTCGACAGATTGTCCTCGGTGCGCCCCGTCTCGGCCGTCGCGACCAGCATGGGCTGCGCCAGTTCGGCGTCCATGACCGCGGCAGTGATCGTTTCTTGCGGATAAAGGGCGGCAAGCCGTCGCGCCAAGTTTTCCAATTCACGCACGTTGCCCGGCCAGCGATGCCGTTTGAGGCGGTCAAGCGCGGCTTGGTCGATCTGTTTGAGCGGCAGCCCTTCGCGGGCGACCTGTGCGAAAAAGTGCCGGATCAGGTCGGGGATATCCTCGGTGCGTTCGCGCAACGGTGGCAGCCGCAACGGCACGACGTTGAGCCGGAAGAACAGGTCCTCGCGGAACAGCCCCTGCTGGATGAGCTGGCGCAAATCCTTGTTAGTGGCGGCGATGATGCGCACATCGGTCTTGATCGGCGTGCGGCCCCCGACAGTGGTGTACTCGCCCTGCTGCAGGACGCGTAACAGCCGCGTCTGCGCTTCCATCGGCATGTCGCCGATCTCGTCGAGGAACAGCGTCCCGCCTTCGGCCTGTTCGAACCGGCCGGCGCTGCGGGTGTTGGCGCCGGTGAACGCGCCTTTCTCGTGGCCGAACAATTCCGATTCGATGAGGTCGCGCGGGATTGCCGCCATGTTGATGGCGACGAACGGTCCGGTACGGCGCTTGCCGTAGTCATGCAGCGCGCGCGCCACCAGTTCCTTGCCGGTGCCGGATTCGCCGGAAATCATCACCGTAAGGTCGGTCTGCATCAGCCGCGCCAGCACGCGGTAGATTTCCTGCATGGCCGGCGAACGGCCGACCAATGGAATGGATTCGAAATCCTCGACCTTTGTCGCCGTCTGACGCGCCTTCTCCTTCGGCTCCGACAACGCACGGCCGACGATCGAGATCAATTCTTTCAGATCGAACGGCTTCGGCAGGTATTCATACGCGCCGCGTTCCGAGGCGCGAATCGCCGTCATGAACGTATTCTGCGCACTCATGACGATGATCGGTAGATCGGGCCGAGCCTTCTTGATGCGCGGCAACAGATCGAAAGCACTCTCGTCCGGCAACAGCACGTCGGTGATGACCAGATCGCCGTCGCCCTGGCTGATCCAGCGCCACATTGTGGCGGCATTGCCGGTCGACCGTACTTCGTAACCGGCACGCGACAGCGCCTGGTTGAGCACGGTCCGGATCGCCGCATCGTCGTCGGCGACGAGAATACTTCCCGCGGGCATTAAGAATCCCCTTGTGGCCGTGGGGCGCCCTCGGGCGTGGCACCTGCTACGGCAGTATATTTAGGCATGAGAATCCGAAACACGGTCCGGCGCGGCTGCGACTCGCATTCGATGATGCCGCCGTGGTCGCCAACAATTTTGGAAACGAGCGCCAGGCCGAGACCTGAACCGCTCGGTTTTGTGGTGACGAATGGGTCGAACAGATGCGGCATCAGCTCTTCGGGAACGCCTGGCCCGTTGTCGCGCACGCAGAATTCAAGCGGCAGCGAGACGCGTACTTTGGCGCCCGGCAGCGACAGCCGCACGCCGGGCCGGAACGCGGTCGTCAGCGCGATCTCACCGCCGGCAGTATTCTCGCCGATTGCCTCGGCAGCGTTCTTGATCAGGTTGAGGAAGACCTGCACGAGCTGATCGCGGTTGGCCAGCACCGGCGGCAGCGACGGATCGTAGTCTTCGACGAATTTGACGTTGCGGGCGAAGCCCGACTGCGCCAGCCGCTTCACGTGCTCGAGCACGACGTGAATGTTGATCGGCTCGCGTTCGACCGGCCGTTCATCGCCGAACACCTCCATGCGGTCGACGAGCTTCACGATGCGATCGGCTTCGTCGCAGATCAGCCGCGTCAGCGCGCGATCATCGTCGACAACCGATTGCTCCAGAAGCTGCGCCGCGCCGCGAATGCCGGACAGCGGGTTTTTGATCTCATGCGCCAGCATGGCGGCGAGCGCGATGACCGAGCGCGCCGCGCCGCGATGCGTAAGCTGGCGGTCCATCTTGTCGGCGATGGTCCGCTCCTGGAGCATGACCACCACGTAGTCGAGCTGCTCCGGCAACGGCGCCACGTGCATGTCCACCAGGCGGTCGCCCGGATTGCGCGGCGTGCCGAGATCGACCTTGTATTCGTTGACTGCGGCGCCGCGGGCGCGCACCTGCTCGACC
The DNA here is from genome assembly GCA_963729965.1 of uncultured Alphaproteobacteria bacterium. Classification (GTDB taxonomy): domain Bacteria; phylum Pseudomonadota; class Alphaproteobacteria; order Rhizobiales; family Xanthobacteraceae; genus BOG-931. The sequence goes on along the minus strand of CAVSPX010000012.1, from coordinate 824,629 downwards.
AAGGTGAGCAAAGGGCTGCCGAAGGGCACCAGATCGCGCAACGATTGGCGGCGAAGGAGCGGCACGGAGATTTCGAAGAAGGCTTCAGCGGCCGCGTTGGCGTCCACTATCTTGCCGTCCGGTGCCACGACTATGACCGGGTGCGGAAGGGCATTGAGGACCGCATCCGCGGCCGAAACCATGACGAGGGGCTCGGCGGTGCTCATGTCCGGCCCTTTGCATGACGTAGCGCCGCCCCGCAAAATTCGTTTGTCTTCAGAGCCTTATGGGACGACTGCAACCTTGCAGCCACGGCGAAGCTTGGCGCCGCCGGTGCATGCCCATGAAATAGGCGAAAATTTAACATGCATATAGTTTAGCCAAAATGCCTCTCATTTCAAGTGCTGCAGTGCAATATCCCTAACCTGTGCATGGCCGGAATGCGCCCTGTCCTGGGCGACGGGAGGCTCGCATCGGGCGTTCGCACATTTTCGGAACATGCGCTAAAGCGTGCCGCGGAACGAAAGCGAGCATTTCACGATGGGCATCGTTGCGGCGGTGATCGTTGCGGCTGGCCGGGGCCAGCGCGCCGGCGGCGATATCCCCAAGCAATACCGGACTATTGCCGGCATCCCGGTGGTCCGCCCGACCCTTGAGGCGTTTTCCGGTCACTCCGGAATCGCCGTGATTCAGCCGGTCATCCATCCTGCCGACCGGGAGCTCTTCCTCGGCGCAAGTGGCGGCCTTGGAAAGCTGCTTGAGCCGGTTGCCGGCGGAGCAACGCGGCAAATCTCGGTCCGTGCCGGTGTACAGGCTTTGGCGGCACACGCGCCCGAATTGGTGCTCATCCATGACGCGGCGCGGCCGTTTCTCAGCGCCGACTTGATCGTCCGCGCGATCGATGCCGGTCGCGAATTTGGCGCGGCGGTGCCTGGTGTCGCGATCGCCGACACGGTGAAAAGGATCGATGCCGGCGCGACGGTGAGCGAAACGCTCGATCGCAGCCAGTTGCGCACCGTGCAGACGCCGCAGGCATTTGGCTTTTCACTGATCGCCGAGGCCCATCGCCGCGCGCACGCGGCCGGCCGCGATGACTTTACCGACGATGCAGCGCTCGCCGAATGGGCCGGGCACCGCGTTCATGTCTTTGCAGGAGAAGCCGGCAACGTGAAACTGACCACCAACGAGGACTTTACCCGCGCCGAGCTTCTGCACGCCGCGTCGCTTGCGGACCTACGCATAGGCAATGGCTTTGACGTTCACATCTTCGCCGATGGTGACCACGTCATGCTCGGTGGCGTGCGCATCCCGCACTCGCGCGGCGTGAGCGGGCACTCGGATGCCGACGTAGCCCTGCATGCGTTGGTCGATGCGATCCTGGGCGCGCTTGCCGAGGGCGATATCGGCCAGCATTTCCCGCCAAGCGATCCGCAATGGCGCGGCGCTTCCTCGGACCGGTTTCTGGCTTTCGCCTGCGAAAGGGTACGCGCGCGGGGCGGTCTGATCGCCAACCTCGACGTTACCATCGTTTGTGAGGCCCCGCGTGTTTCACCTCATCGCGACGCCATGCGCGCGCGCATCGCCGAAATTGCCGGAATCTCCGCCGCTCGCGTTGCGGTCAAGGCGACGACGAGTGAGAAGCTTGGCTTCACCGGCCGCGGCGAAGGCATTGTCGCCATGGCGACGGCGACGGTGCGGCTGCCGTGGAGCGAAGCGTGATGGACGCCAAGCTTCGCGCTGCGGCCAAGCGCCTGTTGGACCGCTGCAGGGCGCGCGGCTTGCGTGTCGCCACCGCAGAATCGTGCACCGGTGGGCTTGTCGCGGGCGCGCTCACTGAGATTCCCGGCTCCTCCGACGTGGTGGAGCGTGGCTTCGTGGTCTACTCGAACGCCGCCAAAGAGACCATGCTCGGTGTGCCTACGGCGACACTCAAACGCTACGGCGCCGTCAGCGCAGAAACCGCGATCGCAATGGCGGCGGGCGCGCTGAAGAATTCCGAGGCCGATCTGACCGTGTCGATCACCGGCATTGCCGGGCCCGGCGGCGGCTCGAAGCAGAAACCTGTCGGGCTCGTACATTTCGCGGCAGCAAGCCGCGATGGCAGGTCGCTGCATCAGCGCAAGTTGTTCGGCAAGATCGGGCGACGCCGTGTCCGCGAGCGTTCGGTGTTTGAGGCGCTCGCGATGCTTGAAGAATTGGCGCGGTAGCGACCTCGCCCAAGTCGACGGTTCAGCCGGTCAGCCGAACACGGTTTTGCAACCAGCAGGCAGCGACGGCGAGTTTCGGATCTTCGATCCGCCTTTCGGCCAATTGCGTGAACAATTCCTGGGCGCCGATGTGGACGATGGCGACGTCCTCGTCGTCGATGCCGCCTCCCCTGTCGACTTTGTCGCGCTTATTGATCTTGGCGAAATACAGAAAGATACGCTCAGAGGTGCCGCCCGGTGACGAAAAAAACGTACAGATCGGCTCCGGGTTGCTGATCCTGTAACCGGTCTCCTCCATCGTCTCGCGAATAACCGCCTGGTCCGGTGTTTCGTTTTCGTCGATCATCCCGGCGACCGTTTCGGTAACCCATCCATCTTGGGTCTTCGGATTGTCGCGTCGTCGCGCCACCAGGGCCGGCGCCCTGAACTGATTGACCAGGACGACTTCGTCACCTCCAAAATCATAGAGCAGTACCGCGACCGCATCGCCGCGCTCGAACACGAGGCGCTGCTGCCGGCTCATCCTTCCGTCAAGCGTTTGATGTGAGACGTCGACCTCGTCGATTTTGAAAAAACCGTCGAACTTGCGAACGCTGCCGTGAATCTCCGCCTTGCGAGAACCGGACATGTGCAGCCCTCCAGCCGGATGCGCAGCGCCGGCTAGGCCACGCGCGTGCCATAAACTCGGTCCGCCCGCTGCTCAAACGCCGCGGCAAAGCGGCGAAATGCGGCGTCGAACACGCTGCCCATCAACAGCCCCAGTGTGCGGCTACGGAATTCGTAAGACAGGAAAAACTCGACGTCGCAGCTCTTGTCATCCACCGGTCGGAACGTCCAGCGGTTGTTCATGCGGCGGAACGGCCCTTCGATATACTCGACCAGGATCGTGAGCCGTTCGCGCTCCAGCGTCACGCGGCTGGTAAAGGTCTCGCGAACAACCTTATAGGCGATCGTCATGTCGGCGACGATTACCTCCTTGTCGCCGTTCTCGTTTGTGCGCCGGCGGACCTCGAGCGATTGGCATAACGGCACGAACTGCGGGTAGCGCTCGACGTCGGCGACAAGGTCAAACATGTCGGTGGCGCTGTGCTGCACCCGCCTTTTGGTGGAGAATTCGGGCATCGATCAGCGCGCCGCCCGCGCCGCCTTGAGCCGTGCAAAATCTTCGCCGGCGTGATGTGAGGAGCGCGTCAGCGGCGAGGCCGAGACCATCGAAAAGCCTTTGGCATAGGCGACCGTCTCGAGCGCCTTGAACTCGTCCGGCGGCACGAAGCGAATCACGGCGTGGTGCTTGCGCGACGGCTGCAGGTATTGGCCGATGGTCAGAAAATCGACCGCGGCGGCGCGCAGATCGTCCATCACCTGGAGGATTTCATCGCGTTCCTCGCCGAGCCCGACCATGATACCGGATTTGGTGAACATCTGCGGATCGATCTCCTTGACCCGCTGCAGGAGCCGCACCGAGGCGAAATAGCGAGCGCCTGGCCGCACCGTGAGGTATTTGGCCGGCACCGTCTCAAGATTGTGGTTGAAGATATCGGGCCGCGCCGCCACCACCGTCTCCACCGCGCCCTCCTTGCGCAAAAAATCCGGTGTCAGCACTTCGATGGTAGTTGTCGGGCAGTGCGCGCGGATCGCGCCGATGACGGCGGCGAAATGCGCTGCGCCGCCGTCGGCGAGATCGTCGCGATCAACCGATGTGATGACCACATGCGACAGACCGAGCTTTTCTGTGGCGGCGGCGACATGCTCCGGCTCAGCCGGGTCGAGCGCGCCCGGCAAACCAGTTTTGACGTTGCAGAACGCGCAGGCCCGCGTGCAGGTCTCGCCCATGATCATGAAAGTGGCGTGCTTCTTCTCCCAGCACTCACCGATATTGGGGCAGCCGGCCTCCTCACAAACCGTGTGCAGGCCATTGGTGCGCACGATCCGCTGCGTCTCGACGTAACCCGGCGAAACCGGCGCCTTGACGCGAATCCAGTCGGGCTTGCGCGAAACCGGCTGATCCGGCCGATGCGCCTTTTCCGGATGGCGCGGCGCGTTGGGGCGAACGAGGTTATCAATGACGACGGCCATGACGGCTCCGAGAGGCCTCGCAAACGACTTTTGAGCAGCCTTAAGGCCTCGACTGATACTTACGGGCAGCCGTGGCGCCTCGCAACCCACCCATAATCAGCCACGCCAACCGGTTCCTGGGCGATGTGGCGAGTGAACCCGCAGAGCGTATGGCAAGCGGCACAACCACTATCTGGTGAATGATCTGCAAGAAAACTTATGACGGTTCCGTGTCCAGACTCGTAACTTTTGCCATAATAAAAGTGACACTCGACAGGTGGTAAGCGGCGCCGAGGAGGATGTCATGATCGCGCGTGGGCCGCAGGCTGCGGCGCTCGCATTGCACCGGTTCGGCCTCGGACCATTGCGCAACTCGATCGCCGCCATTGCGGCCGACCCGCGCGGCGCTTTGCTTGAGGAGCTTGATCGTCCGGGCGCCGGGCAAATCACCTCCGCACTGCCATCGAGCGCCGCCGCGGCGCGTGCGGTCTTTCAGTTTCAGGCGGAGCAGCGCGCCCGGCAAAAACTGGCGTCGCGCGCAAAGAAGCTTGCGGAGGCCGGCAACCAAACCCCTCAGGTTGCCCTCGACGCTGCCGCAACTAAACAGAAGCCGCGTCAGCCGCCGCTGCCGCAGCAGCTCATCCAGAACGAGGCCAAAGCGCGCTTCGATGCCGCGACCGCCCCCGATATCGGCTTTGTCGAGCGGCTGGTGTGGTTCTGGTCGAACCATTTTTGCATTTCCGCCGACAAGATCCCGGCGATGGCCGGGCCTTACGAGCGCGAGGCGATCCGGCCGCATGTGCTCGGCCGTTTCGCCGACATGCTGCAGGCGGTCGAGAGCCATCCGGCGATGCTGTTCTATCTCGACAACGTCCAGTCGATGGGACCGGATTCGACGGCCGGGATCGATCGCGACAAAGGCCTCAACGAGAACCTCGCGCGCGAGACCTTGGAATTGCATACGCTCGGCGTCCGCACCGGCTACACGCAGACCGATGTCACGAACTTCGCCAAGGTGCTCACCGGCTGGACCTGGTTTCCGCCATTCGAGCCGCTCCACGGCGGCGAATTTGTCTTCAATCCGATTCTGCACGAGCCGGGCGAACAGATCGTGTTGGGCAAGCGCTACGCCGACAACGGCGTGCAGCAGGGCCGCGCCGTGCTCGCCGATCTGGCGCGACACCCGGCCACCGCACACCATATCGCCGAAGAACTTGCCGCGCATTTTGTCGCCGACGAGCCGCCGTCAACGCTGGTCGCCAAGCTTGAGAAGACCTTCAACGACAGCGGCGGCAATCTCAAAGCGGTGGCGACGACATTGATCACCGCCGACGAAGCGTGGACCCTGCAGCGCACTAAGCTCAAGCCGCCGGCCGAATGGATCGTCAGCGTGCTGCGGCTTACCGACGGCGGCCCTCTCATCCCGATCGGCCAAGTCATGGGCGCGCAGGCGCAGCTTGGCGCCGCGCTGTGGCGGCCGCCGGCGCCCAACGGCTACTCCGATCGCGAGGCGGCTTGGATCGACGGCGTGCCGCACCGGCTCGATTTGGCGAGTCAATTTGCCAACCGGCTGGCGATGGGCATGGACCCGCTCGGCATGCTCGACAGCGCGCTCGGCCCGCTGGCGTCAACGCACACACGCGACACGGTGGCGCGGGCTGAAAGCCGCGCTCAGGCGCTGACGCTGCTCATCATGTCGCCGGAATTCTTGCGGAGTTGACCCATGAAATACCCTCACGCCCCCTCTCGCCGGGAGGTGCTGCTCAGCTCCGGTACGCTGTTCGCCTGGGCGTATTTGCCGAGAGCGGCGCGCGCCGAAGGCCGCGATCCGCGGTTTCTCACCATCGTGCTGCGCGGCGCGCTCGATGGACTCGCGACCGTCGCGCCGGTCGGCGACCCGGATTGGGTTGCGTTGCGCGGTGACGAAGCGCTGACGCTTAACAGTAAGACGCCGGCGCTCAAGCTCGATGGTTTCTTCGCGCTCAATCCGGCGATGCCGAACCTGCACCGCATGTTTTTGGACCACGAGGCCATCATCGTCCACGCCGCCGCCACGCCATACCGCGAGCGCTCGCATTTCGACGGCCAGGACGTACTCGAAAGCGGTATGACCAAGGCGAATGCGAGCGAGTCGGGCTGGCTCAATCGCGCGCTCGCTGGTCTCGCCCCCGGCGGGCGCGTCGATCCGAAGGGCAGCAAAATCTTCGCTGTCGGACCGGTGACCCCGCTGATCGCGCGTGGCGCGGCTCCGGTGCTGTCGTGGTCACCGCAGCACGTTTTGCCGGCGAGCCACGATACCGTGCGCCGGCTGCTGGCGCTCTATCGGCAATCGGATCCGAATCTCGCGCATTCGCTTGAGGACAACGCCAAGCTCACCGTGATCGAACAGGCCGGCGGCATGGCGGGACACAAGCCGGGTGGTCCCGGACCCGGCCAGGTCCGCGCCTATTTCGCCGAGGTGGCGGGCACGGCGGCAAAATTTCTGGCGCAACCTGACGGGCCTCGCGTCGGCGCCTTGGCGCTCGATGGCTGGGACACGCATTTCAACGAAGGCATCGCGCAGGGTCACCTGTCGCAACTGCTCGGCGCGCTCGATGATGCGCTCGCTGCGGTGAAGGCGAACATGGGGCCGGCATGGCGTGAAACCGCGCTGGTCGTCATCACCGAATTCGGCCGCACTGCGCACATCAATGGCACCGACGGCACCGATCATGGCACCGGCACGGTAGCGCTGCTCGTCGGTGGGGCCCTCAAAGGCGGCCGCGTGATCGCCGATTGGCCGGGCCTCAAGCCGGCTAGCCTCTACGAAGACCGCGACCTCAAACCGACCATCGATCTACGCGCGGTCCTCAAGGGATTGCTGCGCGATCATCTGCGCGCCGACGATCGCGTGCTCACAGCCGACGTTTTCCCGGGCAGCGGCGCCGTAAAGCCGCTGCCGGGTCTGCTGCTCTCGGCCTGAACGAACCGTCCTGACAACTCGCTGCCTACGCCGCCTTCGGCGGCAGGCGGTGGTTCGGCGTCGAGTTGGAAATCTTCAGCTCGTCGTCGTTCATGTCGGCGCCAATGTCGCCAAACAGTGGCGTCGACAGATAACGCTCGCCGATATCGGGCAGCATGCACAGCACTGTGGCACCGGGGCCGGCTTCCTTGCAGACCTGCAGCGCCCCCGCAAAGGTCGCCCCGGCCGTAATGCCGACGAAGATGCCTTCCTGCTGCGCCAGCGCCTTTGACCACTTCATCGCTTCCGGCCCCGGAATGGTCAGGATGCGATCGAACGCCTTCTTGTCCACCGCCTCGCCGGTGATGAGCGGAATGAAATCTGGACTCCAGCCCTGCATCGGATGCGGCTTAAAGGCGGGGTGAGGCTTTGCCGGCGAACCGTCGGCATTGCGTTCCTGCTTCTCGCCGGATGTCAGCATCGGTGCGTCGCTGGGCTCGCAGACGATGATCTTCGTCTCCGGACGCTCCTTGCGCAGCACCCGCGACACGCCGGTCAGCGTGCCGCCGGTGCCGAATCCGGTGACCCAGTAATCAAGCTGCTCGCCCGCAAAGTCGGCGATGATCTCGCGCCCCGTCGTGCGCTCGTGGATGTCGGGATTGGCCTCATTCTCGAACTGCCGCGTCATGAACCAGCCATGGGTCTTGGCCAGTTCCTGGGCTTTCTCTACCATGCCGAAGGCGCGCTCGGCGGCGGGCGTCAGCACCACCTTGGCGCCGAGAAAGCGCATCAGCTTGCGGCGCTCGACCGAAAAGCTTTCCGCCATGGTGACGACCAAGGGATAGCCCTTGGCGGCGCAGACCATCGCCAGGCCGATGCCGGTATTGCCGGAGGTCGCTTCGATCACGGTCTGGCCCGGCTTGAGCTGGCCGGATTTTTCCGCCGCCTCGATGACACCGAGCGCCAAGCGATCCTTCACCGAGCCAAGCGGATTGAAGGCTTCGATTTTGACATAGACGTTCACGCCCGCCGGTGCGAGCTTGTTGATCTTGACGACCGGCGTGTGGCCGATCGTGCCGAGAATACTATCGAACTTCGCCATGGCGCTGCTCCGGCAAGGATGAAAATCGCCGCATACACTAGCCATTTTGTTGGCTGACGTCATTCCGGGTCGCGGACCAAGTCCGCGAACCCGGAATCCATAGTCACAGCTCAGCGAATATGGATTCCGGGCTCCTCGCTGCGCTCGGCCCGGGATGACGGGATCAGATGTTCAGCACGCGCCCATAGGCGTCGAGCACCGCTTCCTTCATCATCTCCGACAAGGTGGGATGCGGGAACACGGTATGCATCAGTTCCTCTTCGGTGGTTTCCAGGTTCATCGCCACGACGTAGCCCTGGATGAGTTCGGTCACTTCCGCGCCCACCATGTGGGCGCCGAGAAGCTGGCCGGTCTTTTTGTCGAAGATCACCTTGACCATGCCCTGATCCTCGCCGAGCGCGATGGCCTTGCCGTTGCCGACGAACGGAAAGCGGCCGACGCGGATGTCGAGCTTCTTGTCCTTGGCCGCCTGTTCGGTCAGCCCGACCGAAGCGATCTGCGGCGTGCAATAGGTGCAGCCGGGTATCATCAGCTTGTTCATCGGATGCGGGTGCAGGCCCTTGATGCCCTCGACACAGATGACGCCCTCGTGTTCGGCCTTGTGGGCGAGCAGCGGTGGGCCAGCGACATCGCCGATGGCATAAATGCCCGGCACGTTGGTCTTGCAGGCGCCGTCGATGACGATGGCGCCGCGCTCGATTTTGACGCCGAGTTTCTCCAGGCCGAGGTTTTCGATGTTGCCGACGACCCCGACCGCGGCGATGACGCGGTCGACGGTCAGCGTCTGCGTGCCGCCCTTGCCGTCGTCGATGGTGGCAGTAACGCTGTCTGCGCCTTTGTCGAGCTTCAACACCTTGGCGCCGGTGAAAATCTTGATGCCCTGCTTCTCAAAACTCTTGCGTGCGAAGGCGGCGATCTCGGCGTCTTCGACCGGCAGGATCTGCGGCAGGACTTCGACGACGGTCACCTCGGCGCCGAGCGTGCGATAGAACGAGGCGAACTCGATGCCGATGGCGCCCGAGCCGATGACGAGCAGCCTCTTCGCCATGCGGTCCGGCACCATCGCCTCGAAATAGGTCCAGACCAGCTTCTTGTCGGGCTCGAGCCCGGGCAGCACGCGCGGCCGCGCGCCGGTCGCGACGATGATATGCTTGGCCTGATACGATCCGGCGCCGATCGCGCCTTTCGGGGCTTCGCTCCGTCCGGACTTCACAGTGATCTTGCCGGGCGCGTCGATTGCCGCCTCGCCCCAGATCACAGTGACCTTGTTCTTGCGCATCAGGAAGCCGACGCCGTCATTGAGGCGCTTCGACACCGCGCGTGATCGCTTCACCACCGCGCTCGGGTCGTAGCTGACGTTGCTCGCGGACAGGCCGTAATCGTTGGCGTGCTGGATGTAGTGAAAAATCTCGGCCGAACGGAGCAACGCCTTGGTGGGGATGCAGCCCCAGTTGAGGCAGATGCCGCCCAGATAATCGCGCTCGACTATCGCGGTCTTGAAACCGAGTTGCGCGGCGCGGATGGCGCACACATAGCCGCCAGGGCCGGAGCCGATGATGATGATGTCGAAAGCGGTGTCAGCCATTCCAAATCCTCGCGGGCGCGCCCCTCCGCTATATGGGAGTGTGCGCGGCAGTTATAGCAATCTTCCCTATTCGGGAACGGGGCGAAAAACGCCGTCGGCGTCGAGATGTTCGAAAACGCCTGAGCGTATGCCGAAAAAGCCGCCGTGGAGATTGAGGTTGCCGGCCTCGACCGCGCTCCTGACCCAGGGAAACGTCATCAGGTTGGCGAGCGAGAGACGCACCGACTCGTGTTCGCAAAAGTCGTGGCGATGCTCCGGCGCGACCGCCATGGCGCGTTGCCGCGCCGGCTCGGCAATGGCGACCCACGGGCCGACGAAATCGGTCAGTTCCGGCGGTGTGCCATCGAGCAGGGCTTTGATGCCGCCGCACATCGCATGGCCCATCACCACGATGTCGCGTACGCGCAGCACTCGTACCGCGTACTCGATCGCCGAACTCACCCCATGGGGCTGGTCGTCGGGCCCATAGGGCGGCACCAGATTGGCGATGTTGCGGATGACGAACAGCTCGCCGGGCGCGGCGTCGAACACCATCTGCGGATCAGTGCGGCTGTCGGAGCAGGCGATGACCAGCGCTCGCGGATTCTGACCGCGCACGCTCAACTCCTCGAACCGAGCGTGCTGGTTGCGCCACGTCCCGGCGCGAAAACGGCGGTAGCCGGCGATCAATTGGTCCATGGCATCCGGCTGAGCAAGAAAGATGCCTACACCAACATCATCACCGGGTTTTCGATCAGCGCCTTGAAGACGCCGATCAGCACGGCGCCGAGCGCGCCGTCAACGGCGCGGTGATCGCAGCTCATGGTGACGCTCATGATCTGGGCGGCGACGATCTTGCCGTCGCGCACCACGGCGCGCTCCTCGCCGGTGCCGACCGCGAGGATCGTGGCGTGCGGCGGATTGATCACGGCGGTGAAATCCTTGATGCCGTACATGCCGAGGTTCGACACCGCCGTGGTGCCGCCTTGGTATTCTTGCGGTTTGAGTTTGCGCTCTCGCGCCCGCACCGCGAGATCGCGCATCTCGTTGGAGATTGCCGAGAGCGATTTGGTCTCGGCATTGCGGATGATCGGCGTGATCAAGCCGTTCGGCATCGCCACCGCGATGCCGATATCGGAGTGCTTGTGCTTGAGCATGCCGCCATCGGTCCAGCTGACGTTGGCATCGGGTACGCGCTGCAGGGCGAGCGCCAGCGCCTTGATGACGAAATCGTTGACCGAGAGCTTGTAGGACGGCTTGCCGTCCTTGTCCTTCGGAGCAGAGGCGTTGATCTCTTCGCGCGCGGCCAGAAGCTTGCCGATGTCGCAGTCTACCGTCAGATAAAAATGCGGAATTGTCTGCACCGACGCGGTCAGCCGCTGCGCAATGGTGCGGCGCATGCCGTCGTGCGGCACGACGTCGTAGCTGCCGTCTTCGTAGAGCGCGCGGATCTGCTGATCCGACATTGAGGGAGCGATCAGGGGAGCCTGCGCCGGCGCGCCGGGAGGCGCGCCCGGTGCGCGTAGTCCCTTGCCCGACTTGGCGGTCTCCACGTCGCGGGCGATGACTCGGCCGTGGGGGCCTGTGCCTTCGATGCGGCCGATGTCTATGCCGGCTTCCTTCGCCAGCCGGCGTGCCAGAGGCGAGGAGAAAATCTTATTGGCGGCGCCCGCCGGCGCGCCGTGGCCGTTAGTCCGAGGGCCCTCCGGCGCCTTTGACGGTTGCGTCCCCCTGCCGGTCTGAGGTGAAGGCGGAGATGGTGGTTTGGCCTGAGGTGCAGGAGCAGGCGCAGTTGCTTGCTGAGAAGATGGTCGCGGTGAGGGCGCGGCAGCCGTGGGAGCGGGTGCAGCGCCCTTCCCTGCCGCGGCGGCTGCGGACTTCACGTCCTCGCCTTCCTGCGCCAGCACGGCGATCAGCTGATTGACCGGCACGTCGCTGGTGCCTTCCGGCACTACGATCTTGGCCATGACGCCATTATCGACGGCCTCGTATTCCATCGTCGCCTTGTCGGTCTCGATCTCGGCGATCACATCGCCGGTCTTGACCGCCTCGCCTTCCTTTTTCAGCCACTTGGCGAGGTTGCCCTTCTCCATCGTGGGCGACAGTGCCGGCATGAGAATGTTGATGGGCATGGCGGGCTAAATCACAAGCACGGGTTAGCGATAACAGACGGCCTTCGCCGCCTCGACCACTTCGGCGACCGATGGCAGCGCCAGCTTCTCCAGATTGGCCGCATACGGCATCGGCACATCTTTGCCGGTGACGCGCTCGACCGGCGCATCGAGGTAGTCGAACGCATCGGTCATCATGCGGGCCGCAATTTCGGCGCCGACGCCGGACTGCTTCCAGCCTTCTTCGACGGTGACGAGGCGTCCGGTTTTCTTCACCGACTCGACGATAGTGTCGGAGTCCATCGGCTTGAGCGTGCGCAGATCAATGACCTCGGCGGAGATGTTCGCTTTCGCCAGTTCGTCGGCGGCCTTGAGGGCGTATGTCATGCCCATCGACCAGGCGACGATCGTCACGTCGGTGCCGCTGCGTACGACGCGGGCACGGCCGATCGGCAGCACGTAATCGTCGAGCTTCGGCACCGGCGAGGAATGGCCGTAGAGAATCTCGTTCTCGAGAAACATCACCGGATTGGGATCGCGGATCGCGGCCTTGAGCAGACCTTTGGCGTCCGCCGCCGTCGACGGCGCGATCACCTTCAGGCCCGGGATGTGCGAGTACCACGACGAATAATCCTGGCTGTGCTGCGCCGCGACGCGCGACGCCGGTCCGTTCGGCCCGCGAAACACGATCGACACCGTGACCTGGCCGCCGGACATGTAGCGTGTCTTGGCCGACGAATTGATGAGCTGATCCATCGCCTGCATGGCGAAATTGAAGGTCATGAACTCGACGATCGGCTTCAAGCCCGCGAGCGCGGCGCCCACGCCAAGGCCGGCAAAGCCATGCTCGGTGATCGGCGTATCGATGACGCGGCGGGCGCCGAATTCGTCGAGCAGCCCCTGCGTCACCTTGTAGGCGCCCTGATACTCGGCGACCTCCTCGCCCATGACGAACACGTCGGGATCGCGCCGCATCTCTTCGGCCATGGCGTCGCGCAGCGCCTCGCGCATCGTCATGGTGACCATCGCGGTGCCTTCCGGCACTTCGGGCTCGGGTGCGGCGGCGCTTGCGGGCGCCTCGACGGTCCCGGTCTTCGCCGCCGCGGGCGGCGGCGCTTCTGCGGGCTTTGCCGCGGCGGGCGGCGCGGAGTCCGCCGCCTTCTCCTGACGCGCCGGCGCGGTCGCGGCGACTTGTGCAGGCAGGCCGTTCTTCAGCGCTGCCGCGTCTTCGCCCTCGCCAAGGATCATCGCGATCGGCGTATTGACGGCAACGTCACTGGTGCCTTCCGGCACCAGGATTTTGCCAAGCGTGCCTTCATCGACCGCCTCGACCTCCATGGTGGCCTTGTCGGTTTCGATCTCCGCGATCACGTCGCCGGATTTGACGGCGTCGCCTTCCTTCTTCAGCCATTTGGCGAGGTTGCCCTTCTCCATCGTCGGCGACAAAGCGGGCATCAAAATAGGCGTGGGCATGGAGGCAACTCGTCAACAATCATGCCGGGCGGACGCCGGCCTGCGACTTTTCGGGGAACTTAGCGATAGACGTCGGTATACAGTTCGCTCGGATCGGGTTCGGCATCGTGCGTGGCAAATTCGGAGGCCTCGTTGACGACGGCGCGCACCGAAGCGTCAATTTTTTTCAATTCGTCTTCGGCGGCCCATTTGCGGTCCAACAGCCGCTTGCGCACCTGTTCGATCGGATCGTGCTCGGTGCGCACCTTATCGACCTCCTCCTTGGTCCGGTATTTGGCCGGATCGGACATGGAGTGGCCGCGGTAACGATAGGTCATCATTTCGAGAATGGTCGGACCCTTGCCGGACCGGCACCAAGCCAGCGCCTCTTCGGCAGCGGCCTTGACGGCGCGCACATCCATGCCGTCGACCTGCTTGCCCGGAATGTTGAACGACAGGCCGCGCTTGGAGAAATCTGTCTGCGCCGAGGAACGCGTCACCGCCGTGCCCATGGCATAGCGATTATTCTCGATGACGAAGATCACCGGGAGCTTCCACAGCTCCGCCATGTTGAAACTTTCGTAGACCTGCCCTTGGTTGGCGGCGCCGTCGCCGAAGAAGGTCAGGGATACGCTGTTATTGCCGCGATACTTGTTGGCGAAAGCGAGACCGGTGCCGATCGGAACCTGCGCGCCGACAATGCCGTGCCCGCCGAAAAAGTTCTTCTCGGTCGAGAACATGTGCATCGAGCCGCCCTTGCCCTTGGAATAGCCGTCGCGGCGGCCGGTGAGTTCCGCCATGACGCCTTTCGGATCCATGCCGCAGGCGAGCATGTGGCCATGATCGCGATAGCCGGTGATCATCTGGTCGCCGTCGACCATCGCCATCTTCATGCCGATGACCACCGCTTCCTGGCCGATGTAGAGGTGGCAGAAACCGCCGATCAAGCCCATGCCGTACATCTGGCCGGCTTTTTCCTCAAACCGCCGGATCAGCAGCATCTGCCGCAGCGCGTGAAGCTCTTGTTCCTTGGTGAATTCGGCAATGTCTTGCGGCTTTGCCCATTCGACGGGCCGGAGGTCTTGGACGCCTTGTTCGGTTGCTCTGGTTACGGCGACGGCCATCGTGTCCCTCGAAGAATTTCGGGCGGCTCACTCTTAGCCGACTTCGCCCCCATGCGGAAGTCGGCGGCGTTTATCCTGGGGATTGGCGCCTATGCGCAAATCCTTGTCACAAAACTCAATTTCGGAAACGAGCGGCTTAAGTTCAAGGCCCGGTGGGATCGGCCGCCGGCCGGTCCGGCTTGATCATCATGATGAGGTCGGCCGGATCGACATAGTCGAGTAGCGCACGGGCGCGCTCATCGAGCATGTCCGGGTCGATATTGTCCGAGCGGAGCAGTGCAACGCGCCGCTCCCACTGCTTGCGCTCTGATTGCAGAATCCCAAGTTCGGCCGTCAGCGTCGCGGTCTGCCGGTCGATATCCTGCTTGGCCTTCAGTCCGTGATTCCCGCTATAGGCGTTGACCCCGAAATAGCCGATCAGCAGCCCGGCCATGATGTAGAGGCCGAGCGCGCTGAGGATCGAGCGGAACCGCTTGCGGGTAACCATGCGCCGATCATGCCCAAACGGCGCTTAAGACGGATTTAATGAACGACGCGGTGCGCCGCCCCGCAATCGCTACGGCAGGACGTTGCGAATCTCGCTGAGCACGAAATTGCCGAGGCGCTTGCCGCGATTCCGCAGGAAGCGAACCACCCCGGCGTCGACGAAATAAGTCAGCAGAATACTGTCGCGCGTTTTCACTTCCGGGCCGAGTTCGTCGGCAGAGTGCCAAGTGTCGGTGCCGACTGCAAAAGCATAGCCGGTATTGGGCGCGAATCGCATCTGTTTGGTTTTTTTCAGCGAGCCGTCGGGCAGGACCTGATGAAAGATCGTGCCGACGTGGGAGATTGATTCGTCCGGCGGCAGGTAGAGCTGCACGGTGATGCCCTTCCACCGCGTATCGGGATGCGGCGTGATCAGGTACCCGGTGATGTCGCGCGTGAGCACCGGGATCGGATACATGCCGACCTTGCCGTAGGCTGGGCCGAAGCGGCGCTGCAGTGCGGGCGCAAGACGGCGCACGAAAGCGTCGCGGACCGCGGCCGAACATAGCGCGCGGCCGACAATGTCCCACACCACACGCTTCTGTGGCGGCAGATGGCGGACATATTCGGGAAAAAGGTCGATCTTCACCCGCGTGTGCGTTCCGTCGGCGAGATCGTGGCCCTTGGCGCGGCCGTGCATCGGCCGATAATCCGCAGTCTCCGGCATGTTGAGCAACATGGCGGCGTAAATGTCGTCGGGAAAAACGCGGTCGAGCACGAGGTGCCTGAATGGCGAGTCGCTCGGCAGCGCCGCGTCGACCGAAGTGACGACGAAATCGCGCAGCCGCTCGACCGCAAGCCGCCGGTCTCCCGTCCCCAACCCTACCGTTTGGTCCATCTGATCAAACCTCGCGTTGCGGTCATCCCGAACAGCCGGCGGTATAGCCCTGATCGCCGGCTCCGGACAAGCGCGCGGCGTCTCCACTCAGCCAAGCGCCTTGAAGGCTCCGCGCCCGGCAAACAGAGCCTGCGCGCCCAATTGTTCCTCGATGCGCAAGAGCTGGTTGTATTTGGCGGTGCGGTCGGCACGCGCCAGCGAACCGGTTTTGATTTGCCCGCAATTTGTGGCGACCGCGAGGTCGGCGATGGTTGCGTCCTCGGTTTCACCGGAGCGGTGCGACATGACGGCCGTGTAACCCGCCTTGTGCGCCATCTCGACCGCGGCCAGCGTTTCGGTCAGCGTGCCGATCTGATTGACCTTGATCAGGATCGAGTTGCCGACGCCGTTTTTGATGCCGTCCGCCAGCCGCGCCACATTGGTGACAAAGACGTCGTCGCCGACGAGCTGACAGGTCTTGCCGATTTTTTGCGTCAGCTTCTTCCAGCCGGCATCGTCGTCCTCGGCCATGCCGTCTTCGATCGAAACGATCGGGTAGCGCTTCGTCAGCGCTGCTAGATAATCGACCTGCTGGTCGATCGAGCGGGTCTTGCCCTCGCCTTTGTATTGGTAGGCACCGTCGGAAAAAAACTCGCTCGCCGCCGGATCGAGCGCGAGCATGACGTTCTCGCCGGGCCGGTAGCCGGCCTTCTCGATCGCCGCGAGGACAAAATCGAGCGCGGCTTCGGCCGACGGCAGATTGGGCGCAAAGCCGCCTTCGTCGCCCACATTGGTGTTGTGGCCGGCCGCATGGAGCGCCCCGCGCAGCGTATGGAAGATTTCCGCGCCGGTACGCAACGCCTCGGCGAAGGTAGCCGCGCCGAACGGCACGATCATGAATTCCTGGAAGTCGATCGGATTATCCGCATGCACGCCGCCGTTGACGATATTCATCATAGGCACCGGCAGAAGCCGCGCCGAGGTGCCACCGACATAGCGGTAGAGCGGCAGCCGGCTGGCTGTGGCCGCTGCCTTGGCGACCGCAAGCGACACGCCGAGGATAGCGTTGGCGCCCAGGCGACCCTTGTTGGGCGTGCCGTCGAGCGCGATCATGGTCTGATCGATTTTGATCTGGGCTTCGGCATCCATACCGGACAGCGCGTCGAAAATCTCGCCGTTGACGGATTCGACGGCGTTTCGCACGCCCTTGCCGAGATAGCGCTTCTTGTCGCCGTCGCGCAGCTCGACCGCTTCGTGCGCCCCCGTCGAAGCGCCCGAAGGCACACCGGCGCGACCGCGCGAACCGTCGTCCAGCACAACATCGACTTCCACCGTGGGATTACCGCGGCTATCGAGGATTTCGCGGCCGATGATATCGACAATGGCAGTCATGCTTGCTCCCGGCTGGAACTGAAAAAACGCGCTGCGGTTAGGAGGCCCGTTTGATGTTCGGGGATGGCTGGAATTTGCCGTGAGCTTCTACAGGATTGGTGAGCCCCTTGTCATGCCCGGCTGAAGCAGGGCATTCAGTGCGCCATGTCGAAAAAAGGCTTACTCCAACTCGGCCGGCCTACGGCGACCCCTGCTTCGCCCCGCGAGGCCGTTCTGGACCGCGTGCCAAATCCGCATCCCGATACCAATTACGTCGCCCGCTTCACCTTCCCCGAATTCACGGTGATGTGCCCGGTCACCGGCCAGCCGGACTTTGCCACCCTGGTTATCGACTACGCGCCGCAGCGTTGGCTGGTGGAGTCCAAGTCGCTGAAGCTTTATCTGAACAGTTTTCGCGATCACGGTGCATTCCATGAGGAATGCACCGTCGCCATCGGCAAGAAGCTGGTCGCACTCCTGAAGCCGAAATGGCTGCGCATCGGCGGCTACTTTCATCCGCGCGGCGGCATGCCCATCGACGTGTTCTGGCAGGCCGGAAAGCTGCCGGCCGGTGTCTGGGCGCCCGACCAGGGGGTCAGCACCTATCGGGCGCGTGGATAGCGAGCGCGCCGGTCAGCGTGGCAAGGAGCCCGCTGACCTCACGGGCCGGGTCGGCTGAGCGCATCACGCCGCCCATGGCCGCGACACCGGAGGCGCCAGCGGCGACGAGTTCGGCCACCCGTGCCGCGTTGATGCCGCCGATGGCGAGCACCGGAACGCGCGAGGCCCGTACGATTTCGGCGAGACCCTTGCGGCCGATTTCCGGACCATAGCCCGGTTTGCTCGGGGTTTCGAAGGCAGGCCCCGCCAAGGCGTAATCGACCTGCGTTGGCTCGATTGCCTCGGCTTCCGGCACGGTGTGGATAGACACGCCGATCAGCTTTTGCGGACCAAGCAAAGTGCGTGCGGCCGCAGGGTCGCTGCCGGACGGCAGATGCACGCCATCGGTGCCCGCGACTTTGGCGAGCCTCGCCTCACCGTGGATCAATAGGCGGGCTCCGGTAGCGCGAGCGCGCGGCAGCAACTGCCGAGCCAAAATAATCTGCTCATCCTCGGGCAAGTCCTTCTCGCGCAGACTGACCCAGCGGCAGCCGGCGCCCAGCACGGCGGCGACGACAGCGGCGAGCGGCCGCCGCGCCTGCCGACGGTCTGTGACGACAAGGAGGGGCGGGTTCGGCAACCTCACGCCAGTGCCTTACCGGAACACACTGACCTACCCGTGCGATTCATGACGAGCCTCCCCACATTAGCCGCAGGCGGCGCTCCGAGCGACTGTCGCGCTCTGACCCGACTCTAGCGAAGCCGCGCGGAGACTGCTACGCAGCGCCGCATCCCGAACCCCAAGCGCAAGCATGAACCGCCCTGCCCGCATTTCCTTCGTCTCGCTCGGCTGTCCAAAGGCGCTGGTTGACTCCGAGCGCATCATCACGCGGCTGCGCGCCGAGGGTTACGAATTGGCACGCGAGCATGCCGGCGCCGATCTCGCCATTGTCAACACCTGCGGTTTTCTCGACAGCGCCCAGGCGGAATCGTTGTCCGCCATCGGCGCGGCGATGGCCGAAAATGGCAAGGTCATCGTCACCGGCTGCATGGGTGCGGAGCCGGAAAAGATCACTGCGGTACATCCCGGCGTCCTCTCCGTCAGCGGCCCGCAGCAATACGAGAGCGTTCTTGACGCCGTGCACCGCGCCGCGCCCCCGCTGCACGATCCGTATACGGATTTGATCCCGCCGGAAGGCGTCAAGCTCACCCCGCGGCATTACGCTTATTTAAAGATTTCAGAGGGTTGCAATAATCGTTGCACGTTCTGCATCATTCCGAAGCTGCGCGGTGACCTGGTCTCCCGGCCGGCAGCCGACGTGCTGCGCGAGGCCGAGCGGCTGGTTGCGGCAGGCGTGAAGGAGATTCTGGTCATCTCCCAGGACACCTCGGCCTACGGCGTCGATATCAAATACGCGGCAAGTTCGTGGAAGGGCCGCGAGGTGCGGGCGAAGTTCCTGGATCTTGCACGCGAACTCGGCGAGCTCGGCGTTTGGGTGCGGCTGCACTACGTCTATCCCTATCCGCATGTCGGCGACGTGATCCCGCTGATGGCGGACGGCAAGGTGCTGCCCTACCTTGACGTACCGTTTCAACATGCAAGCGCCGACGTGCTCAAGCGGATGCGCCGGCCCGCCGCGCAGGAGCGCACGCTCGAACGCATCCGGCAATGGCGCCAGGGCTGTCCGAGCCTCACCATCCGTTCGACATTTATCGTCGGCTTCCCGGGGGAGACCGAGCAGGATTTTGCGCTGCTGCTCGATTGGCTCAGCGAGGCTGAACTCGATCGCGTCGGCTGCTTTCGTTACGAGGCGGTCGATGGCGCCGCGGCGAATGATCTCGGTGCGCCGGTAGCGGAGGGGGTCAAGGAAGAACGCTGGAACAGGTTGATGGCGCACCAGCAGGCGATCTCGCACAAGCGCCTCAGGCGCAAAGTGGGTCGCAACGAACAGGTGATCATCGATGAAGTCAGTCCTTCCGGGGCGAAGGGCCGGACCAAGGGCGACGCTCCGCAGATCGATGGGTCCGTCATCATCAAAGCCCGCCGGCCATTAAGGGTCGGCGAGATTGCCAGCGTTAAGATCGAGCGTGCCGAGGCCTACGATCTGCATGGCACTGTCGTCGGATATTGATTGCGGACACTGCTCGCTCGAACGTTCGCCCATCAGTGTGCCGAGGTCTTGGGCGCGGCATTCGCGGGGTCCTGTTTTACCGCGGCCAAGGCGAAACTCTGATCGAGGATGCTGTTGGGGTCCAGCCCCTTCACCTTGGGATTGCTCGGCGCCAGCGCGTCGATATTCGACTGCAGCTGTGCCGCTTGCGGAATCGGCTCCGGAGCCAGCACTTGTTTGACGTAGAAGTCATACGTGAAATCGAGCTCGCCCTTGTCCTTGATACCGAGGAACTTGGTCATTTCATCCTCGGCAAAAGCGCGGTCGGATTTTTCCCGTTTGAGCGCCGCGACGATAGCATTGACCACCCGCTGCACCACGTCGCGGTGCGCCTGAATGTAGGATTGTGCCGCCCACACGCCGGCATTTACCGAGGGGATATGTTCCTTCGTCATGTCCACGAGATCAATCAGGCCCGCTTTCTTGAACTTGTAGGAGGCCGGCGGGTGCGACAGCGCTGCCGCTATGCTGCCGGCCAACAGCGAGCTGTTCACGTTGACGATGCCGCCAAGCGGTGTGAGCACGACATCTTGTGGCTTGAGGCCAAGCTGCTTCAGCGTCAAGAGCGTCGCGGCGTATAGCGAACCCGTGGTGCTGGTGATGCCGACGCGCTGCCCCTTCAGCTTGGCGGCGCTGGCATATTGCGGATGCGTCCACAGTTGGAAGAAGTAGATAGGGGTAAGCGTGAGGAGGAGCTTGACGTTTGCGCCGCGCGCGTCGGCCGAAGCGCCATCGGCACCACCAATGCCGACGATCTGCTCCTGGCCGCTGATGATAGCGGGAATACCCTCCTGGGCAGGCAGATAGCGCACCGTGACGTCGAGGCCCTGCTGCTTGAAATATCCGGCGTCGCTCGCAATCCACACCGGCAGGAAATCGATGGTCCGTTGGCTGTAGGACATCGTCAGCGTTGTCGGCGCGGCGGTCGCGCCGTTGAGCGTTGCGCCGGTCGCCAGTGAAGCAGCGACCAGCAGGGTCGCGATGCGTGGGGTTGCTTGATTCAGGCGGGTCATTTTCTCCTCCCTCGTTATATGCGCCAGGCATCGAAGCGATGCTCGAGCCAGCGCAGAATCGCGGTCAGCAGCATCCCTGCCGCGGCGAAAATCAGCAGGCCGGCAAACATCAGATCGGTTTGGAACTGCTCGCCGGCATTTTGAATCAGGGCGCCGACGCCGTGTTGGGCGCCGAGCAACTCGGCGACGAACACGCCGATGAGGGCTTGGCCGATCGCGAGCCGCAAACCGCCGAGGATGAACGGCACCGAGCCGGGCAGCGCGATGGTGCGAAAGATCTTGAGGTCGCTCGCTCCGAAGCAACGCGCCATACGAATGAGATGCTGGTCGAGGCTGCGCACGCCGCTGCTGGTGTTGACCAGCACGGGGAATACCGCGATCAGGAATACGAGCGCCACTTTGGAATTCAGCCCGATCCCGAGCCACACGACAAGCAGCGGGCCGAGCGCAACGCGCGGGATGGCGTAGAGGAAGTTGATGAACGGGTCGAAGAAATAGCCAAGACGCGGGTACCATCCGATCGCGAGCCCCGCGGCGATGCCGATGGCGGCCGCGAGCGAGTAGCCGTACAGCAGCTCTTTGCCGCTGGCGGCGAGATCGGGCCAGATCTCGGACGACGAAAAAAGGCCGCCAAACGCGCCGATCACTTCGGCGGGCGACGGCAACAGAATCGGCGGTTCGATGCCGAGCGCAGTGACCAGCTGCCAGGCGGCCAGCAGCAATAGCAAAAAGCCACTGCCGAGCAGGAAACGCTCTGCCTGGACGCTGATGGCGAGGCGCGAGCCCTGACGCTTCGGCGCGCCGGTCGCGTCGAGAATGATCGTCGTCATCGCGTCTGCCCCTCTCCGATGGTGTGTTTTGCGCCTTGGGCCCCCGATGTGAGGACGCCGGCGACGTCCCTGACATAGGCTAGGAAGTCCGGCTTCAGGCGCACGTCATCGCGCGGCTTTGGCAGCTGTACGCGCACTTCGCGCACGATATGGCCGGGTCGGCGGCTGAAAATGCAAACGCGGTCGGCGAGAAAAACCGCCTCGCCGATGTCATGGGTGACGAACAGCGCGGTGACCTGCGAGCGCTGGCAGATCGCCAGCAATTCCACCTGCAGAGTTTCACGGGTCTGCGCGTCGACAGAGGCGAACGGCTCGTCGAGCAGCAGCAGTTCCGGCTCCACGGCAAGCGCCCGGGCGAGGTTGACGCGCTGCTGCATGCCGCCAGAGAGCTGGTGCGGAAAGCTGCGGGCGAAATCGGCCAGCCCGACCAATTCGAGCAATGAGGTCGCACGGGCGACAGCGTCGCGGCCGCGCATCCGGCCCGACATTTCAAGCCCATAGGTGACGTTGTGCAGGACGTCCCGCCACGGCAACAGTGCCGGTTGCTGGAATACCATGGCGCGATCTGGGCCCGGGCGGTTGATCGGCGCATGTTTGAGTGTCAAATCCCCGGACGATATCGACAGGAAGCCAGCGACGGCATTCAGGAACGTGGTTTTGCCGCAGCCCGACGGACCGAGAAGGCAGACGAACTCGCCGCGCGCGACCGAAAGCTCGACACGGTCAATGGCGAGAACGATGCCACCGCCACTGCCCGCATAGGCGATGGATACTGCGCGGGCCTGGAGGTAATCGCCCGCCTCGTGCCCGCTGCGCGGCGCCAGGCGGGCAGCGCTGACGTTCTCGGGCAGTACGCTCACCTGCACGATCCCCATATCGTCGCTCTCGCGAAACGGTGGCTGCCGCGGGCAGCGGTATAAGCGGTTCTTTGGTTTGCCATATTAACGTTTGCTGAGCCGAAATGTCCCGACGTTAAGGTCGCAGTTCGGACTCCCAGGCCGGGCAGTCGGTTCACGCACGGGGCAAAGGCCAATGGCTATCTGCCTGCCAACTCGGCGACCACGCGGTTTATCGCGGCCGTAAGCCGGGCAAGCTCGTCCGGTGCAATGGTGAAGGCCGGCGTGAGATAGATCACCGAGCCGAACGGCCGGATAAAAACGCCTTGTTCGACAAACCGTTGGCGCAACACGTTGAGATCGTCGATGCGGTCAAGTTCGATCACCCCGATGGCACTCTTGACCCGCACGTCCTTGACGCCGGGAAGCCCCCTGCACGCCGCCAAGTCCCGGGAAAGCGCAGCGGAGATCTTGGCCACCTGATCGAGCCGCGGCTCGACGTCGAACAGGTCGAGCGAGGCATTGGCCGCCGCGCACGCCAGCGCATTGGCCATGAAGGTCGGCCCGTGCATGAGGGCATGCGTAGGGTCATCCGACCAGAACGCATCGAACACCCTGTGCGACGCCAATGTGGCAGCGAGCGGCAGAGTGCCGCCGGTGAGCGCCTTGCCGATCGTCAAAATGTCGGGAACGACGCCCACGGCCTGGAACGCAAACAGTGAGCCGGTACGTCCGAATCCAGTGAAGATCTCATCGAAAATCAGCAGAATGTCGTAGCGGTCGGCCGCCTCGCGCAGCCGGCGCAGTGCTTGCGGGTCATGAAAGCGCATGCCGCCGGCGCCTTGCACCAGCGGCTCGACAATGATGGCCGCAATCTCGCTTGCCCGCTCGGAGAGCAGCGCTGCGAACGTCTTTTCGCTCGTTTCGTCAGCCGGCAGGTCTACCGTGATCTGCTGCGGCAGCAGCCCGCGGAAGGCAGCGTGCATGCTGCCTTCGGGATCGGACACCGCCATCGCGCCGGTGGTGTCACCGTGGTAGCCGCCGGTGAAGGAGACGATACGGGTGCGCTCGTGAACCCCGCGATTGCGCCAATACTGGACTGCCATCTTCAGCGCGACTTCGACCGCGACGGAGCCAGATTCGCTGAAAAAGACACGGCCGAGGTCCGCTGGCGCCAGAAGAGCGGCAAGCCGCCGCGCCAGCGTCAGCGCCTGCTCGTGCACCAAACCGCCAAACATGACATGCGGCATTGTTTGGAGCTGGCGCTCGAGTGCAGCCCGGATGTGGGGATGGTTATAACCATGGCAGGCCGTCCACCACGACGCGACGCCGTCAATCAGCTCACGTCCGTCGGCGAGCACGATGCGGCTGCCGCGCGTCGCAGCAACTGCGAGCGGTGTGCTTGAGGTCTTCATCTGCGTGTAGGGCAGCCAGACGTGTTCCAGGCCGGCGTGCAGCCAATCCGGTGCAGCGTTTTCCCCGAACTGACTGTTTTTGCTGGTATTACCCGACATTAGGCGCTTTCATGCCGCCGCGATGCGCTCACTCGATGACTATGCGAGCCGAAAGCTTGCGGCGCTGGACGACGCGCGGCTGCGCCGCACGCCGGTGGTGACGGTGCGCGACGGCATTTACGTCGAGCGTGCCGGCCGCCGCCTGATTTCCTTTTCCTGCAACGATTATCTCAATCTTAGCCGGCACCCCACTGTCATCAAGGCGGCGGTCGAGGCTGCGGAACGCTACGGCACCGGCGCCGGAGCGTCACGCCTGGTGACCGGCAACCACCCGCTCTACGCCGAATTGGAAGCACGGTTGGCGCATCTGAAGGCGACCGAGGCGGCCTGCGTGTTCGGCTCCGGGTATCTCGCCAACACCGGCATTATTCCCGCGCTGGTGGGGTCCGATGACCTGATCCTGGTCGACGAGTTGTCGCACGCCTGTATCCATGCCGGGGCAAAGCTCAGCGGAGCTGCCGTCCAGCGCTATCGCCATGCCGATGTTGGCCATGCCGAAGCCCTTCTGACCGCACATCGCGCGGCGCATCCGCGCGCGCTTGTTGTGACCGACGGCGTCTTTTCTATGGACGGCGATGTGGCGCCGCTGCACGACTTGGCGACTGTGGCCAGGCGATTCGACGCTTGGCTCCTCGCGGACGACGCGCATGGCTTGGGCGTTGTTGGCGGCGGACGCGGCTCGAGCTTCGCCAACGGTAATGGCGGACCGGCCGATGTGCCGCTGCAAATGGGCACGCTGTCAAAGGCTATCGGAGCCTATGGCGGCTATCTGTGCGCCTCGCAGGCGGTCATTGATCTGATGTGTACGCGCGCCCGTACTTTCATTTATTCGACCGGCCTGCCGCCGCCCGTGGTCGCTGCCGCCATAGCGGCGATCGACATCATTGAACGCGACAAGGCTTACGTCGCCGAGCCGCTGCGCAAGGCAAGATTGTTTGCGCGCGGTCTCAATCTGCCGGAACCGCAGAGCGCCATCGTGCCGCTGATCCTCGGCGACAGCGATGCGGCCATGGCGGCGGCGCGTTCTCTGGAAGATGACGGTTTTCTGGTCGTCGCCATCAGGCCGCCGACCGTGCCACGCGGCACGGCGCGGCTGCGCTTTGCGTTCACGGCCCAACATCGCGATGCCGAGATCGAGCGGCTGGCCGAAAGCGTGCGGCGCCGCGTCACGAGGTGTCCGTGACCGCGATCTTCATCACTGCCACCGGCACGGATGTCGGCAAGACCTATGTGGCGGCCTCGCTGATCGGTCATTTCCGCCAGATGGGCCGTATTGTCGAGGCCATCAAGCCGGTGGTCAGCGGTTTCGATCCGGCGCAAGCCGCCAACAGCGATCCCGGCCTGCTGTTGCGGGCGCTCGGCGTGTCGGTCACGCCCGACTCGATCGAGCGCATTTCGCCGTGGCGGTTTCGCGCGCCACTGTCGCCCGATATGGCGGCACAGCGCGAACGGCGCAGCATCAATGTTGACGACGTCATCACCTTCTGCCAAAGCGCGATTGAGCAGCGGCGCGATCTTTTGCTGATCGAAGGCGTTGGCGGCATCATGGTGCCGCTCGATGGCGAGCGCACCATCCTCGACGTGATGATGGCGCTGCGCCTGCCGCTCATTCTGGTCGCCGGCAGCTATCTCGGCACGATCAGCCACACACTCACGGCGCTCGACTCGCTTTACAGGCGCGACATGAACGTGCTGGCGATCATTGTCAGCGAAACCGCGGGCTCGACCGTGCCGCTCGATGACGCCGTGGCTGAACTCTCCCGTTTCGCCGAAAACGTCATTGCCTTGCCGCGCCGCCGCCGCGACGAAGGTCCGCCTGGCGGCAAAGCGCCGTCGGGTCCGTTTGGCGGACTTTTCAATCCCGCTGGACGGCGCGCTCGTTAGGCGAAGGCTCGACCGCAGAAGCGATCCGAAACTCCCGTCAAATCAGATGTTTCACCTGCGCAACTGTTTCCAGCATGCCTTCGAGGTTGAACAAGGCGTGAAGCAGGAACGTCAGCAGCGTTGAGCCCGAGCGCCACCGCATCCAGCCCAAAAACAATCCGGCAGCCAGTATCTCCGTCATGCCGGTCCAGTCGTACTGAATGTGCAATCCGGCCCATAGCAGAGAGATCAGCGGGATCGCGAGCCATGCCGCTCTCTGCGAATGAACCCAGCCGCGAAACAAGTAGCCGCGAAACATGATTTCCTCGCCGGCCGGCGCGACGATGACGGTGGCGAACCACATCACGGGCAGCCATCCTTCGGTGGCGGCGGTGGTGTAGGATATCTCCTGAAATGACGACACGATCGCTCGTCCGCTCACAAACAACAGCGCGTCGGTGGCACCGATGATGACAAGGATGCCAATGGCGCCGAGCGTTGCCGCCCCCGGCCGCGGCCAAACCAGCCCGAGGTATTCGAGCGGATTCGGCGTGCGAAGCCGCGCCGCAAACAGCAGCACCGCCGTCGAAACGGGATTGAGCACCAGCACCGACAGCGTGACGATGGCGCCGTCGTAGGGCGCGTCGGTGATTGCACGGAGATCGCCGTGCCGGTACCACAGCAAGGCCGCGAGAGCCACGATCTGTGCCGCCGCATAGGCGGCGAATGCCCAGGCAAACGTCGCCACGTAGGGAATTGCGGCCGCCAGACGGCCCCTGATGGTCATGGAATCGTCATCGGCCTTCGGCGATTGTCACACGGCTAAGTGTCAAGGCAGCAAA
Source organism: uncultured Alphaproteobacteria bacterium (assembly GCA_963729965.1). Lineage (GTDB taxonomy): Bacteria > Pseudomonadota > Alphaproteobacteria > Rhizobiales > Xanthobacteraceae > BOG-931. The sequence continues at coordinate 797,712 of CAVSPX010000012.1, read as the reverse complement.
ATCGAAGAGCCGGTGGTGGCGCGGCCTTCAAGGTCGCGGTGCGCCTTTGCCGCATCCTTAAGCGCATATTTCTGTTGAATCGGAATCTTCACAGCGCCCTTGCCGACAACATCGAACAGTCCATTGGCGATTGAGATCAGATCTTCGCGCTTGGCCGCGTAGGTGTTCAGCGTCGGCCGCGTTGCGAACAGCGAGCCCTTCGTCTGCAGAATATTGATGTTGAAGGCCTCGATCTGGCCGGACGCGCTGCCGTAGCTGACGAAATAGCCGAGCGGCTTGAGGCAATCGAGCGAGCCGGGAAACGTAGTCTTGCCGATGCCGTCATAGACCACTTCACAGAGCTTGCCGCCGGTAATTTCCTTAGTGCGCGCAGCAAAATCCTCGTCGCGGTAGAGGATGGTGTGGTGGCAGCCGTTCGCCTTGGCGAGCGCGGCCTTTTCCTTCGAGCCGACCGTGCCGATCACCGTGGCGCCGAGATGATTGGCCCACTGACACAAGATCAGGCCAACGCCGCCGGCCGCGGCGTGGACAAAAACGTTCATGCCTTTCTCGACCTTGAAGGTACGGCGCAGCAGATACTCGGCCGTCATGCCCTTGAGCATCATCGCGGCCGCCTGCTCGTAACTGATATTCGCCGGCAGTTTCACGGCGCGATCGGCGGGCACGATCCGTTCGCTCGCGTAACAGCCGAGCGCGACCACGTACGCAACCCGGTCGCCGACCTTGAGGTCGGTCACGCCGGGACCGACGGCGACGACTTCGCCGGCGCCTTCGTTACCTGCGGTGAACGGCAGGCCGACCGGCGACGGATACATGCCCATGCGGAAATAGGTGTCGATGAAATTCACGCCGGCGGCATGTTGCTTGACCCTGACCTGGCCTTGCCCGGGTGCCGGCAGCTCGATCTCTTCGTAGGTCAAGACCTCGGGCCCGCCGACCTTATGCACGCGCACCGCAGCAACCATGTTCCTCTCCTGTCAAATGGCTCGTTTGTATCCATGCGAGTTCGGCCGGGATCATAGGCAGCGGAAGATCGAACACAAGGCGGCTGAATGCCGATCCTTCAACGCGCCCCCGAGACGTTGAGAACCGCACCGGAAATATACGACGCGGCATCCGACAGCAGAAACAGCACCGCCTCGGCGATCTCGTTAGGCTCACCCGGGCGGCCCATCGGCAGCAGTGGCGTGATCCGCGCCAGCCGTCCGGGCTCGTGAATTTCCGTATCGGTCGGACCCGGCCGGATGGCGTTGACGCGGATGCCCTCCTTCGCCACCTCGCGGGCCAGGCCGTTGGTCAATGCATCGACCCCGCCTTTGGCGGCGGCATAGAACACGTATTCGGTAGCGCCGCCCGTCACTGCGGCGATCGACGACAACAGCACGATCGAGCCGCCCTTGCCGCCATGCGTGGTCGACATGCGCCGCACCGCCTCGCGCGCACAGATCAGCGCGCCGAACAGATTGACGTCGAGCACCTCGCGGATGGTGTCGGCGTTGGCGGCATCGAGCCGCGAATTCTTGCCGCCGATACCGGCGCTGTGGACGAAATGCGTGATCGGACCGAGCGCGCGCGTCGTCTCATCGAACACGCGCACGATATCCTCCTCCTTCGTCATGTCGCCCTGTAATGTGACTGCGCGGCCCCCGGATTTCTGTACGGCATCGGCAACCTTAGCCGCCGAGTCGGCGCGCTTTACGTAATTGATCGCCACATCGTAGCCGCGCTCGCCGGCAAATCGCGCCGTTGCCGCACCGATACCGCGGCTGCCGCCGGCGATGAGGAGAACGGGTCTTGTCATTGCATATCTCCCTGATGGCTCGGTCCGGCGCGAAGGTGGTCACGGATGATGCCGGCGTAAAAAGCCGATACCGAGAAAGTAAATTGCCAGCACGCATAATGCGGCCGCAACCCAGAATCCCGGCTCGAGGTTTTCCAGCACGGCGACAAGCGCAAGCACCGCCCACAGCACAAGCGCCGCGACGGTCAGCACGCGCAGATGGGCGATGCGTACCGGATGAATGAAATGGATCGGCACGAAGGTGAGCGCCGCCAGCGCGATGATCAGCAGGGCGCTGAGCCAGGGCGGCAGCTTGAGCACGAACAGATAGAACACCGCCACGTTCCAGACCGCCGGAAAGCCGCGGAAATAGTAGTCCGCAGTCTTCATCCAGCGATCGGCGAAATAGAGCGAGCCGGTGATCACGATCACCACGCCGAGCGGAGTGGCGACGGAACCCGGCAGAAGGCCGCCGGCGGCCACCGCATAGGCCGGCACGAACACGTAGTTCATCACGTCGACGACAAGGTCGAGCACATCACCCGACCAGCGCGGCAGAACCTCGGCGACGCGCAGCCGGCGCGCGAACGTGCCGTCGATGCCGTCGATGAACAGCGCCGCACCCAGCCAGAGAAACATTTGCGGCCATTTGCCACCCACGGCCGCGGTCAACGCCAGGAGCGCGCAGCCGGCGCCGCAAGCGGTAAAGATGTGGACAGCGAATGCGGCGACGGTCAGTGGCGTCGCCACCTTCCGCGGCGCTTGCGTCGGATCCATTGGCGTTCCGGCCCCAGTCTGTTCGCGCGAGGTTAGGAAGCCTGTTCGCCGTGCGCAATCGGTGCGTTGTTGCTAATCTTCTGACCACGGCTAACCAGCCGGCGAAAGGCCGAATGTGAGTGCGGGTGTTCGAACAGCTGAAGTAGCGGTGATCGGTGGCGGACCGGCCGGGCTTGTCTGCGCGATCGCGCTTGCGGCTGCCGGCGTGGAGACGATGCTCGTTGCCCCGCATGCCGCGCCTGATCATCGCACCACGGCGCTCCTGGCGAGCTCGGTCGCCGCGTTGGAAACGTTGGGTATCTGGCCCGCCTGTCTGCCCGATGCGGCACCGCTGCGCAAAATTCGCATGATCGACGATACGGCGCGGCTCCTGCGTGCGCCGGAAGTCTCGTTTGCCGCTGAAGAGATCGGCCTCGACGCCTTTGGTTACAACATCGAGAATCGCCATCTGGTCGCGGCGCTCGAAGCCCGGGCCGCCGCGCTCGCGCTTGCGCGCGTCGCGTCACCGGCCCTTGTCGTCGAGAACGACGACACCGGCGTGACGATTGAGTATGCCGGTGGGGCGCTGCGGGCGCGGCTTGTAATCGGCGCCGACGGAGCGCGATCACTCTGCCGTGCCGCTGCCGGCATCGGCACGCGGCGGCGCGATTATCCGCAAGCGGCGCTCACGCTCAATCTCGAACACGCGCGGCCGCATAACGATATTTCAACGGAATTCCACACCGAAAGTGGCCCGTTCACGCTGGTCCCCCTGCCCGGCCAGCGTTCGAGCCTGGTGTGCGTCCTGGGGCCGCAGGACGCGCACGCGCTTGCCGCGGCGCCAGATGACGTGCTCGCAGAGGACATCGAGCGCCGCGCCCATTCGCTGCTCGGACGGATGCGCATCGAGCCCGGTCGCGGCCTGTTTCCGCTCGCCGTCGAAACGGCGGACGCGGTCGCACGCGGCCGCATTGCCCTGGTCGGCGAGGCTGCGCATGTGGTGCCGCCGATTGGCGCGCAGGGCCTCAATCTCGGCTTGCGCGATGCCGCAACCATCGCCGAGATCGTCGCCGACGCGCAGCGGGCGGGCCTTAATGCCGGCGCGCGGAGCGTGCTTGCACGCTACGAGACCATGCGCCGCGCCGATATCATGAGCCGGACCGTCGCGGTCGACCTCCTCAACCGCAGCCTGCTCGCCGGTTTTATCCCGCTGCACGGCCTGCGTGGGCTGTCGCTCTATCTTGCCGACCGCATCGGGCCGCTGCGCCGTGCGCTGATGCGGGAAGGCGTCACGCCGGCCGCGTCGCAGCCGCGGCTGATGCGCGGCGAGATGGTATGACGCGGCGCCATTCCTTAGGCAGATGTGGCGTGGAAAGCGGCTTGGCGCTCCCAGCTGTTCATTTTAGGATTCGCGCATGAAGCTGCCGCGCAACTTTTACCAGCCGCTGGCGATCGGCGCCCCGATGCCGCTGCGCGAACTGCCGCTGCGGCTGGAGCGCATGATCCATTTCGTGCCGCCGCATAACGAGAAGGTCCGCGCCAAGGTGCCGGAGCTTGTCCGCGAGGTGGACGTCGTGCTCGGCAACCTCGAAGACGCCGTCCCGGTGGATGCCAAGGAAGCCGCGCGGACGGGCTTCATCGCCATGGCGCAGGCTTGCGAGTTCGGCGACACCGGGTTGTGGACGCGCATCAATGCGCTGAATTCGCCCTGGGTGCTCGATGACATCTGCCAGATCGTCGCCGCGGTCGGCCAAAAACTCGATGTCATCATGCTGCCGAAGGTCGAAGGCGAATGGGATATTCATTATCTCGATCAACTGCTCGCTCAGCTCGAAGCCAAGCACGCGGTCACAAAGCCGATCTTGATTCACGCCATCCTGGAAACCGCGCAAGGCGTCAATAACGTTGCGGCGATCGCGGCCGCGTCGCCGCGCATGCATGGCATCAGTCTCGGGCCGGCCGATCTGGCCGCGTCGCGGGCGATGAAGACGACCCGCGTCGGCGGCGGCCATCCCGACTACAAGGTGCTGGCCGATGCCGGACCTGCCGATGCGCCGCGCGCGGCTTATCAGCAGGACCTCTGGCACTATACGGTCGCTAAGATGGTCGATGCCTGCGCGGCCGCCGGCATCAAGCCGTTTTACGGTCCGTTCGGCGACTTCGCCGACGGCGCGGCATGCGAGGCGCAGTTCCGCAACGCCTTTCTGCTCGGCTGTGCCGGTGCCTGGACACTGCATCCGAGCCAGATCCCGATCGCCAAGCGGGTGTTTTCGCCTGACCCAGGCGAGGTTGCGTTCGCGAAGAAAATTCTCGCTGCCATGCCGGACGGCAGTGGCGCCGTGATGATCGACGGCAAAATGCAGGACGATGCCACCTGGAAACAGGCCAAAGTCCTGGTCGATCTCGCCCACCTTGTCGCGGCCAGAGACCCGACCATGGCGGCACGCTATGGGCTTTAGGGTGCGCGAGCGGATGAATAAACGTTCAGGACTTGGTCTGGGCCCTGCCATAATCCTGTCATCGCATGATTGTGACGCGGCGTTGCCAAAGTGCGCCACGGGCGCTTAGCTAAAGGCCATGGACAAGATTCGGATCGCCAAATTTCAAATCGGCCAAGTCGTTCGCCACCGCCTCTATTCGTTCCGTGGCGTCGTGTTCGACATCGATCCGGTATTCGACAATACCGACGAGTGGTACGAATCGATCCCGGCCGAGGTGCGCCCGCATAAGGACCAGCCGTTCTATCACCTGTTCGCCGAGAACGCGGAGACCGAGTACATCGCTTATGTGTCCGAGCAAAACCTACTGCCGGACACCAGCGGCGAGCCGGTGCGCCATCCCCAGGTCACCGAAGTGTTCATCAAAGATGGCAAGGGCGGTTATCGCCCTCGCTCGACCATGCGGCATTGAACCGGCCGATTGGCACCGGCCGCGCGCTGCGCGAACGGTGCCCGCCTCACCATAAGCTTATTTGCCGGGCGCTGGCGCGGCCGACGCGCCGGGTTGGCCAGCCTCGAGCTTCTTGCGCGCTTCCTCGGCGCGCTTCTGCAGTTCTTCCTGCAGCTTCTGCTGCTGGGCTTCGAACACCTTCGGATCGGTCGGCGGACCGTCATAGGCCTTGGCGAAATCAGTCAGCGGCAACACCAGGCTGATCGGCTGGCCGTTCGCGTTGATCGCCTGCACGACCAGGCCGTGGCCCTTCTTCATCTGATCGACCATCTGCGCGGTGGCCTCGTAGTCGGCCATGCAGCCATTGGTGAAGCAGATCACGTAGGGCGCGGTCATCGGCTGGCCCTGATCGATAATCACGCGGGTGCCGTGAACGAGTTGCATGCCGAGCGGCAGCGTAACGCGCAGTATTTTCTTGGGATCGCCCTGGGGCTCGATCAGCACGGCGGCGACCACCGGCATGCCTGACTCGATGCGAGCGTCCTTGCCGGTGAAGCACACCTGCTTGGGTTGGGGATCCTTGTTCTTCAGGCAGAACTTGGTCCACGGCGAATAAATCAGCTGCACCGGCTCCTGCTGCGCGGGCGCGGCCGGTTGCTGTTGAGCAGGTGCCGCCGCCGGCTTCCGGGCGGGAGGCCTTTTGGGTGTCTGGGCTGAGGCGGCCGAAGTCAGCGCCACGGCCAGCGCGACTGCAACGGCTGCCGTCTTGGCAAGAGTGCGGATCGTGCGGCCAGCCGGCTGCGCCGGAGCCCACGCGTTGCGATAGATCATGCGATGCAGTCCTTCTTTCGTGCTGCGCCTGCGCACTGACCGCAGGCCGCCCCCGCGCCCGGTCAGATGTCGTGCGATTGATCCGAAACGGGGCAAACCCTGTCCATAACTGCGTCCGTCGCGTGGGTGCACCCGATGCGACGGTCATTCGACGCAGATTACGGCAACAGCGTGACGTGCCCCCGCTCCGCCAAATAGCCCAATTACTCGGTCCGATAAAGCCCGCCGGCAAATTGCATTGATAATGGCCTCTCCGCCTGCATCCTCGGCCCATTGGCCGGAAGATGCATGCCGACTGTGATAGACCTGCGTCCGTTCCCGGGGGCCGGGAGTTCTCGCAGGTTCGACCTTTGACGTCCATTCGACCCATATTGCCCGCGATGGTTCGCTGCGCGACCGCCCTCGCGGCTTGTGCCGCGCTTGCCGCGACCGGGGTAAGTGCGGCGAACGCCGCCTACGCCATCGCCATGCACGGGGCGCCTGCTCAGCCCAAGAATTTTGCCGCGATGCCCTATGTCAACCCGCAGGCCCCAAAGGGCGGCCGCCTGGTCGAGGGCATGCTCGGTACCTTCGACAGCCTCAATCCGCTGATTGTGCTCGGGCTGCCGGTGCAGGCGGTCCGCGGCTTTGTCTACGAGAGCCTGCTGGCGCGCGGCTATGACGAGCCGTTCACGCTCTATGGTCTGCTTGCGCGCAGCGTCGAGACGGATGATGCGCGCGATTACGTGACGTTCAGCATTGATCCGGCGGCACATTTTTCCGACGGCGTGCCGGTCACGGCGGACGACGTGGAATTTTCCTGGGCGCTGCTGCGCGACCACGGCCGCCCCAACCACCGCACCTACTATTCCAAGGTTCTGCGCGCCGAAATTCTCGACAAGTACACGGTCCGTTTCGATCTTGCCGGCGACAATCGCGAATTGCCGCTGATCCTCGGCCTGATGCCGGTGCTGCCGAAGCACGCCATCAACATTGCGACCTTCGAACAGACGATGTTGGCGAAGCCGATCGGCACCGGTCCTTACGTGGTCTCCGACGTACAGGTCGGCAAAAGCGTCACCTTCAAACGCGATCCGAATTATTGGGGTAATGCGCTGCCGATCAATCGCGGCCTGTGGAATTTCGACGAAGTGCGCATCGATTACTATCGCGACGCCAATTCCTATTTCGAGGCGTTCAAGGCTGGCCTTTACGACGTGCGCACCGAGCAGGACCCGACACGCTGGCAGACCCAATACGATATCCCGGCGACGCGCGCCGGGCGCATCGTCAAAGAAGCTTTCACCGACGGTCAGCCCAAGCCCGCATCCGATTACGTCTTCAACACGCGGCGTCCGATCTTCGCCGACATCCGCGTGCGCCAGGCGATTTCGCTGTTATTCGATTTCGAGTGGATCAACCGCAACTTTTTCTACGGGCTCTATAAGCGCAGCGCGAGTTTCTTCGACGATTCCGAACTCTCGGCCTATCACCGGCCGGCTGACCAGGACGAGCGCACACTGCTGGCGCCTTTCCCCGGCGCGGTACGCCCCGACGTGCTCGACGGCACCTGGTCGCCGCCGGTCACCGACGGCTCCGGCCACGACCGTACCGCGCTGCGCCGGGCGCTCACGCTCCTGGAGTCGGCGGGTTACACGCTGCAAGGCACGGTGTTGCGGAATCGCTCCACCGGCCGGCAGTTAAGCTTCGAGATCATGGTGGCCAATCGCGACGACGAAAGATTGGCGATCGCATTTGCCCATAACCTCGGCCGCGCCGGCATCGACGCCAAGGTGCGGCTGGTCGACGACGTGCAGTACGAGCAGCGGCTGTTGTCATTTGACTTCGACATGATCGAGTTTCGCTGGGAGGAATCGCTTTCTCCTGGCAACGAGCAGAGTTTTTATTTCGGCTCGGCCGCGGCGGATGAGCAAGGGTCGCGCAACTATATGGGCGTGCGCAGTCCGGCCGTGGATGCTATGATCGCGGCGCTTCTCAAGGCGCGCGGCCGCGCCGAATTCGTCGACGCCGTGCGCGCGCTGGATCGCGTTCTCATCTCCGGCTGTTACGTCGTGCCGCTGTTCTATCTTTCCGAGCAATGGGTCGCGCGCTGGGCTTACGTCCAGCACCCGGCCAAGAGCTCGCTGTTCGGCTATCTGCCGGAAACGTGGTGGCGCCAGCCGGCAACCCGGGGGCAGCCATGATTCTCGGCGATTCTGCCTCCCCCACCATAGCTGCGCCGCCGGGCCAGCGACGCGCCAGCCTCGACGAGGTGTTTCACCGTATCGCTCAGCGCCAGCCCGATACGCTGGCACTGCTCGACCCTCCCGATCGGGCGACGTTTACCGACGGCGCGCCGCGGCGGCTGACCTATGCGCAGACGGACCGCGCCGTGGCGGCAATCGCGGCACGGCTGAGCGGCATGGGGCTAGGGGCCGACGCCGTGATCGGCATTCAGTTGCCCAACACTGTCGAAAGCATCGTGGCCATTCTCGGCGTGATGCGCGCCGGCATGATCGCCGCGCCGCTGCCACTGTTATGGCGCCGCGCCGATGCCGTCGCCGCGCTCGGCCGCATCGGCGCGAAGGCGCTGATCACTTGCGGACGAGTGAGCGGCTTCAATCACTGCCAGCTGGCGATGCGGATCGCCTCCGAACTGTTTTCGATCCGCTATGTGTGCGCATTTGGCTCGCGTCTCCCCGACGGTATTGTGTCCTTCGATGAATTGCTGACAGCCGAGACGTCCAATGCGCTGTCCCCGCTCGACCGGGATCGGGTCAACAATGCCGCGGCCCATGTCGGGCTCATCACCTTTGAGGTCGGAAAGAACGGCATCGTGCCGGTGGCGCGCAATCATCTGGAAATGATCGCCGGCGGCCTCGGCGCGACGCTCGAGAGCAGACTGATGCAGGGTGCCCACGTGCTCTCGACCATGCCGGCTTCGTCGTTCGCCGGCATAAGCCTCACGTTGATGCCCTGGCTCCTGAGCGCCGGCACACTGTATCTGCATCATCGCTACGACGCCGAGGTGCTGGCACGGCAGCAGCGCGAAGGAGCCTGCCGTACGCTGGTCATGCCCGGCGCGCTTGCACTCCACCTCGCCCAGACCGGCGCTTTCGCGGGCGATGACCGCGGTGCCATCATCGGTGCCTGGCGCGCGCCGGAGCGGCTTCATGACAGTCCGGCCTGGCCGGCAGGCGATATGATCCTGGTCGATGTGCCGATTTTCGGCGAAGCTGGGCTGTTGGCCGCGCCGCGCGGCACCGAGGGGCGGCCGGCGCCGATTCCGCTTGGACCAGTCTCAGCGCCGCGCGACGGCAGCGGCGGTGTGATCGTCGCCGAGGTGGTGGCGACGGCGGCGGGCAGAGTGGGCCTGCGCGGTCCAATGGTGCCGCGCCACGCCTTTCCGCCGGGTATCGAGCGCACCGGCCTGCCGCATCTCGAAATCGATCGCACCGGTCTGATCGATACCGGCTATACCTGCCGCGTCGAGCACGACGGCAAATCGCTGGTCGTAACCGGCGCGCCCGCCGGAATGGTCAGCGTCGGCGGCTATCGCTTGCCGCTTCACGAGCTGCAGGAGGCAATCGGCAAGATCGACAGTGGCGCAACACTGACTACCCTGCCCGATCCGGTCATCGGCCAACGGCTGATCGGCAAATCTGCCAATCGCGAAGTCGTTCAGGCGGCGTTGACCGCGGTCGGCGTCAACCCGATCGTTGCCGCCGCATTCCGCGACCAGAGCGAGCCAAGCGAAGCGGCGCTGGCATAGTTAACTGGTCTTCTGGTTTCGCGTTCGCCGCAGCATTAAGCAGCAGGCCGCTCGTCCGCGGACTCGCTTAACCACACGCCGCACTCGCCGCACTTGAACACGCACAGATCGGGAAGAGCCGACCGTGCAGTCTTTCGATCCAGCGACATCGACCTGCCGCAGTTCGGACAGAGCGGAAGATCATCTGCCGCGTATTGCTGGGTCGACCGCATCAACTCCATCGCCAACATGGCGTACCTCATTTCCTTACATCAAACGACCGATTGAAATTCAAACAGTCGTTTGAGACGCAGCTACGGTGCAAGCAAGGAATTTTTGTGACCGCCGTCTATGTCATCAACCGGCAAAAATTTGCACTGTCTAAGCGTTTGATTTCAGGCGTCTTTCAAGATTGAGTTTAACGGCCTATTAACAGCGCTTTGGCATGGTTTGCGCCAATATCGCGAAGTTTCCGGCCAGCCTGCCGGCAAACTCCCGGGCAAACTTCCATGCCGTTACAGGGTCCGATCGTCGTCGTCGCCGAGTCCCCGGCGGCGGACCTCGTCGAGGCGCTGCGCGCGGCTGGCGCGTTTCCCATCGTCGAAGCCGATTGGGCGGATGCCGACGGCGCGCTCGCCAAGGTCGATCCCGAAGCCATGGTGCTCGCCGATGCTTGCTCCGACCCGGCGCGCGTCACAACTCTGGCCGATCGGCTCAAGGCGCGGACCGGACCGTTCATCCCAGTCATGGCGCGCGCGCGCGCAGACGGCAGCGCCATCCTGCCTGATGCGCTGTCGTTTGCCGCCACACTGCCGGCCGATCGCCTCGCGAACCGCCTCGCCTCGGCGCAGCGCATCCGCACGCTGCACAGCACGGTGCTGCGGCGCGGCCACATGCTTGCGAGCCACGGCGAACAGCCCCCTGAACTGCCAACGAGCGAACCGCTCGACGAGGCGAGTGTGTTGCTTGCCGGTCGCGGCCGCTCCTATCCGATGCTCTCGGTCGTGCTCGGCGAGCGGGTCGGCGTCATCGGCGCGCTCAGCGTGGAGAACGCAGCCCGCGCACTGCAGGCGCGCGACATTGATGGCGTGGTGATCGGCGAAGGCTTCGGTCCGCGCATCGTCGACGCGCTCCTCACCGTGATGGCCGAGAATGTGCGCTTCCGCGATTTGCCGATTGCCATGCTGGCCGGCCATCCCGGGTCGATCGGGCGGTTCGCCGAGCATCTGCCCAACCTTGAACGTATCGGCGAGGGGCCGCAGCGTCTGGTCGAGCGCTTTCTGCCTTACGTGCGCCTGCATGCGTTCGGCGAGCGGCTGCGCCGCATGCTCAAATCGCTCGACGCCAAGGGTATGATCGATCCCGACACCGGTCTGCTTGGCCAGGAGGCGTTTTGGCGCGATCTCAACCGCGCCGTTGACGACGCCGAACGGCGCGGCGTCGGGCTCTCGATGGCGCGCTTTTCTTTCAACAATAGCGACCGGCGCAGCGGCCTCGACGCGGCGCGGCTGCTCAGCCGGCTGATGCGCCAAGTCGATTTCGCTTGCCGCGAGGCCGACAACTCGATCTTCGCGGTGTTCACGGACACCGACCTGCGCGCTGCGCACGTCGTCGCCCGCCGGCTCGCCAGCATCCTGAAAAACACCACCATGGCGCCTGATCGCAAGCGTGTCGGCATCGAAGCCGCTGTGACGCTCGCGACCTTGCGGCCCAACGACAGCGTCGATTCGCTCGTCGCCCGCGTAGTCGGCAAAGTTGGCGCCGGCTGAGCGGTATGCGGCGGCCATAAGCCGCTGGGTGGGGCCAATTCCCAATCCTCGGCAAACTGGGCTAGCCTGCGCGCGTTGAAGCGAATCGAAGGGTTTTTTCATGGTGGAGTCCGCCGGGCGTGCGGCTACCCACGTCGAGGTTATCTCGGACGTGGTGTGCCCCTGGTGCTACATCGGCAAGCGCCGGCTGGAAGGGGCTATCGCGCTCAATCCCGATATTGATGTCAGCATCAATTGGCGGCCGTATTTTCTCAACGACTGGATCCCGCGCGAAGGCATCGACCGCCAGACCTATCTGGAAACCAAATTCGGCTCGGTCGAGCGCTATGACGCAATCGCCGACCGCGTCGCCGCGGCGGCGGCGCTTGAGGGGTTGCCCTACGCGCCCGCCAAAATCTCGCGCCAGCCCAACACGCTCGACTGCCATCGCCTCATTCTGTGGTCGCGCAGCGCCACTGACCCGGCCCGCGTCAAGCAGCGGCTGATGGAACTCTATTTCGCCGAAGGCGGCGATCTCAGCGATCCCAAGGTTCTGATCCAGGCCGCGGTCGACTGCGGCATGGACGGCGACCTGGTGCGCCGCCTGTTGGCGAGCGACGCCGACGTCGAGCGCATCGAAGGCGAGGCCAACAGCGCCAAGGAAGCCGGCATCGACGGCGTGCCCACCTTCATTTTCGGCGGCGGCGTCATCGTCACCGGGGCGCAGTCGCCCGAGTATCTCGCCAGCGCCCTCGCGCGCAGCGCCGGACGGCATACCCGAGTGCGCGCGTAGCGCCTTCTCCCTGCACCCGGAAAAGGCGATTCAAAGCTGCATTTGCGGGTCCCGCGCGAGGCACCTATCTCCTTGCTGTAATGTCCGCACGCGCAGCGACGAAACGGACGGATACGGGGCAGCTTGACCTGTTTCGGCCGACTTCGCCGGCGTCTTGGCCATCGATGCCGGCCGGCTTTCGCTATGCGCCGGACGTTATCGACGCCGATGAAGAGAAGCGGCTGATCGAAGCGTTTGCCGGTCTGCCGTTCAAGGAATTCGAATTCCACGGATTCCTAGGCAAGCGGCGCGTCGTGTCGTTCGGCTCTCGCTACGATTTCAATGGCGGCGGTTTGCGGGAGGCCGCGCCGATCCCGCCCTTTCTGTTGCCCATCCGCGAGCGGGCGGCCGCGTTCGCCGGGCTCGCGCCCGACCGTTTGGTGCATGCCCTGATCACCGAATATCGGCCGGGCACCTCGATCGGCTGGCATCGCGACCGGCCGCACCACGACGACGTGGTCGGCGTCTCGTTGGTATCGCCGTGCACCTTTCGCATGCGTCGGCGGAACGGCGACGGCTGGGAGCGCGCCGCACTGCGGCTCGACCGCCGTTCGACCTATCTGATGCGCGGTGCTTCACGCTGGGAGTGGGAGCACAGCATCCCCGCGGTCGATGGCTTGCGCTACTCCATCACGTTCCGCTCGTTGCGCGGACCACCGCAATAATGCGTGCGCGGAGGCCTGCGCAGCTAGCCTCTTCGCCTGAAATTGTCACCGCGGCCGCTCGTCATGATCGCGGTGCCCATGGCAACGCTGCCGAAGGTGACGACGAGGCCGAATAGCAACAGCCCCACAGCCGTCACCGGCGCGCGGTCAGCCAGGATGAGGTCGCGCAACCTGTCCGGATTGAGCACCAACAATCCACCGAGCATGAGCACGGCTAACGAAATCCCAATCGCGAGATTAATGGCGAGCAGCCGGAACAGCGGCTCGCGCACAATGCGGAATGGCGGGGGCAAGAGTTCGGTCACAGCAGCCTCAATGTACCGGGGCAACGCCAACTAACAAACCGAGTTCCAAGCAACCCTGGTTGCTGGCCTCACCAATCGTCGCGCTGATCGTAAGGCGCATTGCCGTAGGATGGAGCATCGAAGTTTGGCTGTTGCGCCGTTGACCCCGGCGCATAATTGTAGAGTCGCTGATGAAGCGACCGCGAGACGCGCTCATGATGCGATTGCGCGAACGCCGCGGCGATGCCCAAAGCGGTCAAAAGGGCAGTCATAGCTAATTTCGGATTTGGCGTTTTCATTGTTCAGTCCTTCAACACCCAGCCCTTCAACGCTCTTCCCATACGGACGATTGTGCAGCGCACAAGAGCGCGCCGCGCACGTGTGGCGTCACGAAAGAGTTATTGAATTCAGCGTTTTGAAATGGACTATTCGCGGAATTGCCGCAGCGGCGCTGCCGCGTAAGCCGTGTTGCCGCCGATCAATTGCCGTCCTCTTCCGCCGGCATGTTCTGGCCGCCAGACCGCCCGTTGAGGGCCGCCAGTATCTGATAACCGGCGCGGGTCGCTGGACAGCCCTGCGAATTCGTCAACAGCACGACGCCCGTATGGGTCTGCGGCACGAAACCGATATAGGAGGCGTAACCTAGCGTTCCGCCATTCTTCCACACCACCGACAAGTCGCCGCCGAGCGGCACGACCTGCCAAGCCAGTCCGACGCCCGCGCCGCGTCGCGGCAGCGCGAACCGCGACTTATGCAGATCGTCCAGCAAGCTGTCGGGCAAAGCGCCTTTGACCTCGCCCATGTTCCAGGCGAGGAAGCGCTGCATGTCGGTGATGGTCGAAAACAGAGCGCCGGCGCCGTTGAAGGCCGGCCATGTCGGCATGTTTTCTTTTGCCGGCCGCCCTGCCCGGTTGTAGCCGGCCGCGAGCCGGGTGCGCTCTTCGTCGTCGAGCTTGAGCCGCGTATCCGGCATGCCGAGCTTGGCCGTTATCTCCTGGCGCACCAATTGCTCCCAGGGTATGCCGGTCGCCTGCGCGATCGCTTGCGCCAACAGCGCGACGCCCAAATTCGAGTACAGGAATTGCGTGCCGGGGGCGCGCTGCAGCCGATAGGACGACAGGAACGCGAACATCTCCGCTGGTGAATAACTATCGCCGTGCATCGGCGGCTGGCGCGGCAGGCCCGACGTATGGGTCGCCAGATCGACGAGGGTGATCTGCCGGCCGCCGAAGCTCGGCACCGTGACGCCTTGCGGCACATAGTTTTGCAGCGGCGCATCGAGCTTGACCGTTTGGCGCTGCGCATAAAGCGCCAGCAGCGTCGTCGTGAACACCTTGGTGATGGAGCCGATCTCGAACTCGGTCGTCGCCGTCGGCGCCCGCCCGCTGCCGCGCGCCGTTTCGCCAAAGGCGTAAAAGCTTCGCGTGCCGCGATCGTTGATACCGACCGCGATCCCCGAGCACGCGCCGCGCTCGACGAGAGGCGCTGCCACCGCCGCGACCGCCGAACTGGCCGGCTGCTGAGCTTGCGCCAAACTCGGCCACGCCGCTGCCGCGATCGGAATCAGGATCGCGCTCACACCCGCTGCCAGCCCCCGCGCCATATGCACCTCCATGGATCGAATTTTTGTCGCCGCCCGCAATGTGGCAGAGGCGAATTTTTTGTTGCGTTGCGCGGCGAGGCTCGCGTGCTAATCGGTCTCGTCCCATACCGCCAAATCGCAGTGCCCGGCTACACGTCTGAAGTCGCGATCGGCCGACAGCATCGTCAGGCGATGCCGGAGGCAGAGTTGCGCCAACAGAGCGTCGATCGTCCCAATCTGAACACCTCGGCGACGGCAAGTATTCCTCAACTCTGCCGCCTGGATGTGATCATCGCGGTCCGGCACCAGCAGCGGGATCGCGGAAAACCGATCCAGGATTTGCGCTCGGGCTTTCGGCCCGGAAAAGCCCTGCAGAAGCTCCTGCAGCACGAGACCCGTGGTCAGCAACGTCTCGCCGGCTTCGATCGCGCGGACCAAAGCACGCACCTGCGCGGCCTGAGACGGCGCGTCGCGCCGCAGCGCCAGCGACCAAACGCTGGTATCGACGAATAGGCTCAATCGCGTTTCCGCTCCGCCTTATAGTCGTAAGAGGTGTCCCATTCGAGCTTTCCCATCAGATCAAGAAGCCGCTTCTGGCGTCTGCGCGCGATGAATTCTTGGAGCGCCTTGGTCACGGCGGCCTTCTTGGTGCGTTCGCCGCTTACTTCGAGCGCACGGTCGATCAGTTCCGGATCGATTGAAAGGTTCGTCGCCATTGTGTGTATCTCCACACATGTATTGACACAATATTCTCATCGCCGCAGTTTCGCAAACCTATAGGTCGCGCGGGCACTTCGGGGTGGCGGGATACTACGCCGCCTTCTTGCCCTTCTCTGCGAGGCCGGCGAGCGCGCGTAAAATCCCCGTGGCGCCTTTGAGGCGGGCTTTCGGCGTTTCCCATTCGTCGAAGAACACGACCTTCATATCTGGCCGCACGCGAGCGCCGACCGGATGCTTGGCGATGTAGGAAATCAGCCCGTCGGGGTTTGAGAAAATGTTGTCGCGGAAGGCGAGCACCGCGCCTTTCGGCCCGACCTCGATCTTCTCGACGTTGGCGCGGCGGCACAGCGCCTTGATGGCAACGATCTGCAACAGATACTCGACCTCCTCGGGCAGCGGGCCGAAACGATCCACCAGCTCCGCGGCAAAGGCTTCGATGTCGCGATCCTCCTCGATCTCCGACAGCCGCCGGTACAGCGACAGTCGCACCGGCAGGTCCGTGACGTAATCCTCAGGGATAAGGACGGGCGTGCCGATGGTGATCTGCGGTGACCATTTTTCCTCCACCGGCGTAGTGATGCCGGCCTTCAGACTCATCACCGCCTCTTCGAGCATCTCCTGATAAAGCTCGTAGCCGACTTCCTTGATGTGGCCGGACTGCTCCTCGCCAAGGAGGTTGCCGGCGCCGCGGATGTCGAGATCGTGCGAGGCGAGCTGAAAGCCGGCGCCGAGCGTGTCGAGCGATTGCAGGACCTTGAGCCGCTGCTCGGCCTGCGGGGTGATCTTGCGCTTGGCCGGCAAGGTGAGCAGCGCATAGGCGCGCAGCTTCGCCCGGCCGACGCGGCCACGCAGCTGATAAATCTGCGCCAGGCCGAACATGTCGGCGCGGTGCACAATCAGCGTGTTGG
Source organism: uncultured Alphaproteobacteria bacterium (assembly GCA_963729965.1). Lineage (GTDB taxonomy): Bacteria > Pseudomonadota > Alphaproteobacteria > Rhizobiales > Xanthobacteraceae > BOG-931. The sequence continues at coordinate 780,987 of CAVSPX010000012.1, read as the reverse complement.
CGGTCGGAATATCGAGGCCGGACTCGACGATTGCGGTGGACAGCAGCACGTCGAACTTGCCGTCGTAGAACGCCGACATGACGTCTTCCAGCACGGTCGGCGGCATCTGGCCGTGGGCCGTGGCGACGCGCACTTCCGGCACGGCTTTTTCCAGGAATGCCTTGGTGTCGGCCAAGTCCTCGATGCGCGGGCAGACATAGAATGCCTGGCCGCCGCGGTAGCGCTCGCGCAACAGCGCCTCGCGCACCACCACCGGATCGAACGGCGAGATGAAGGTGCGCACCGCAAGGCGATCGACCGGCGGCGTGGCGATGATCGACATTTCGCGCACGCCGGAGAGCGCAAGCTGCAGGGTGCGCGGGATTGGCGTCGCCGTCAGCGTGAGCATATGCACCTCGGCGCGCAAGGTTTTGAGCTTTTCCTTATGCGCGACGCCGAAATGCTGCTCCTCGTCGACGACGACCAGGCCCAGATCCTTGAACTTGATGGCCTTGCCAAGGAGCGCGTGGGTACCGACGACGATATCGATCTGGCCGTCGGCGAGGCCTTTCTTGACGTTCGCCAATTCCTTCGCTGACACTAGCCGCGACGCTTGCGCGACGTGGACCGGGTAGCCCTTGAGGCGCTCGGAGAACGTCTTGAAATGCTGCCGCGACAAGAGCGTGGTCGGCACCACGACAGCGACCTGCTTGCCGTTCATCGCCGTGACGAAGGCGGCGCGCAGCGCGATCTCGGTCTTGCCAAAGCCGACATCGCCGCAAATGAGCCGGTCCATCGGCCGGCCGGCGGATAGGTCGTCGAGTACGGCCTTGATGGCAGCGTCCTGGTCGTCGGTCTCCTCATAGGGAAAGCCGGAACAGAACTCGTCGTAAAGGCCGGCGCCGACCGCGAGCCGCGGCGCCTCGTGCAACTGCCGCTGGGCCGCGACCTTGATCAACTCGGCTGCGATCTCGCGGATGCGGTTCTTCATCCGCGCCTTGCGCGCCTGCCAGGCGGCGCCGCCGAGCCGGTCGAGCTCGACGTGGCTGTCCTCTGAGCCGAAACGCGACAGCAATTCGATGTTTTCGACCGGCAGGAACAGCTTGTCGCCGCCGTGATAGTGAATCTCGAGGCAGTCATGCGGCGCGCCCGCGGCCTCGATGGTTCGCAGGCCGATAAAGCGGCCGATGCCGTGATCGACGTGGACGACAAGATCGCCGGCCGACAGGCTCGTCACCTCGGCGATGAAATTTTCCGGGCGCTTGATCTGGCGCCGCGGGCGAACGAGGCGCTCGCCCAGAATATCCTCTTCGGTGATGACGGCGGTGTCGGCGGTCTCAAAACCGGACTCGATGCCGAGCACCGCGAGGGCGACCTGCGGGCGCGGCAACGCCAGCGCCTGCGGCCACGAGGCGACCGTCGCGAGATTGTGCAGGCCGTGCTCGGCCAGCACATGGCTCATGCGCTCGCGCGAGCCATCGCTCCATAGTCCGATGGCGATGCGCTTGCCGGCCGCTTGCAGCGCCTGCACGTGCGCGGACACCGCCTCGAACACATTCTTGCCCGGCTCGCTGCGCTCGGCGGTGAAATTCTTGCCGGCGTGCGCAGCAATATCGACAACGTTGGCAGTGCCCTCGGGCGCCGCGAATGGCGTCATCTGGGCAAGCGCCGCTCCGTCGAGCCGCGCCCGCCATTCTCCTTCGGCGAGGTAAAGCCGGTCGGACGGCAGCGGCTTATAGGGGGCGCTGCTGCCGTCCTGGTCGAGCGTGTCCTTGCGCGCTTGAAAGTAGTCGGCGATCTGGGCCAGCCGTTCGTGCGCGGCTTCCTCGGCCAGCGGCTCGAGGACGATCGGCGTGCCGCTCACATAATCGAACAGCGTCTCCATCTGTTTGTGGAAGAGCGGCAGCCAGTGCTCCATGCCGGCGTAGCGGCGGCCTTCGCTGACGGCGGCGTAGAGCACATCGTCGGGGCCGGCGGCGCCGAACGCCGCCACGTAACCTGTGCGGAACGCGCGGATAGTGTCGCTGGTCAGCTGAAATTCGGAGACGGGAACAAGATCAAGCGCGCGCAGCTCGGCATTGGTGCGCTGCGTCTCCGGATCGAAGCTGCGGATCGATTCCAGCGTGTCGCCGAAGAAATCAAGCCGCACCGGCTCGCCCATGCCCGGCGCAAACAGATCGAGGATGCCGCCGCGCACCGCGTAATCGCCCGGCTCTCGCACCGTCGAGGCGCGACTGAAACCGTTGAGATCTAGCCATTGGATGACGCCATTCATCGACAGGAGATTGCCGGGCGCTGCGGCGAGCGACTGTCGGGCTACGGTGTCACGCGCCGGTAGGCGCTGCAAGATGGCGTTGACTGTCGTGAGCACCACCGCCGGCTTGGCACGGGCTTTGACGCGGGCGAGCCGTGCCAGCGTGGTCATGCGCTGAGCGACCACCGCGGCGTGCGGCGATACCCGGTCATAGGGCAGGCAGTCCCAAGCCGGGAATTCCAGGATCTCGGTCTCAGGCGAAAAAAAAGCTATCGCGCGATGGAGCATCGCCATGCGCGCGCCGTCGCGGCAGATCACTGCCGCGCTGATCGCGGGCGACTTGTCGCCGGCGGCGACGGCGCGGGCGAGATCGGCAATCACAAGGCCTTCGGCGCCGTCGGCGACGCCAGCCAGCAATAGCGGCCGGCCGGGAGCCAACCGCTGCACCGGCGACGCTGTTTGCCTTGCGACACTCACCGCCGCACCTCCGCGGCTTGATGAAACGCGATCAGCTGCCGCAGCACCTCGGTATCGTAGTCCTGCGGTACGGCCTCGCTGCCAACCACCCAGGCGTAAAGACTGGCGTTGGGCACCTCGATCAACCGCTCGAAATTGTCGAGCGCGCCGTCATCGAATTTGTCGATATAGACGTCGGCGAACCGTCCGACGATCAGATCGGTTTCGCGCACGCCGCGCCGCCAGGCGCGAAACAGCAGCCTGCGCCGCCGCACATCCAGTCCCTCGCTCGATCGTTCCGTCATGGGCCTCGTCGCTCTTCGACAGCTCAACGCCAAAAGCCCGGACGTGCCGGGCGGGGGTTATATAGAGTGCAAGGGCAGCAATGTCAGCCGCCGCTTATGCCGTTCCTTTGCCGTTTCCCCATATACGTCACGGCGTGTGCGAGGCGGCCTCTGGGCCCCTGCTCTGTCAGCTACCTGACGGACAGCGCGAATTTCCCAGCGCAAAATCGTTCCGATTAGCAGCTATGCCGTCGTCGGGGGAGCGGCGGTCAACACCGTTCACATTCGCGTGGCAACGATGAATGCCGATTCGCCGCCCAGTCGAAGCAATTTTGATCCGAACACCACGTCACTCCTTATCTCGGCGTTCGAAGGGGCCTGGGCGGCGGTCCTCAAATCAGGCAGCCCGCTCGCCAGCCCCGAACAGGCAGCCGAAACGCGCGAATTTCTGGCCCGATACATCATCGATCACGTCGAGGCCGGTGAGCGCGATCCACAAAAGTTGATCGACGATGCGCTCGTTTCTCTGGCCAAATCGCGTTGAGTCCGGTGAGGCATTTTTCCGCCATTCATGAGGGATGTAGGGAGGTCTTTTTCTGATCGCATCGGAGATTTGAATGCCGCAAAAAACTTACAACAGGCTACTTGCCTCTCTGAAATCCGAAGACTTTTCGATTCTCAGCCGCCATCTCAGAGAAGTGCCGCTCGTGCAAGGCCAGTTTCTGCTCGAGCGCGGCGAACGCGTCGACGCGGTGCATTTTCCGCAAAGCGGCATGATCTCGCTGGTCGTGGAAATGCCCGAGGACCGCACCGTCGAGGTCGCCATGATCGGTTCCGAAGGCGCAGTCGGCTTGGCCGCGGGTCTGGGATCGCGAATTTCTTCGATCACCGCGCTGGTTCAGTGCAGCGGTGCATCACTGTGCATTTCAGCGTCGCGCTTTCGCAGCGCCGTAGCGCAGAGCCAGCATCTGCGCGAGCTGATCGTGCGTCATACCGAACTGCAAATGGGTCAGATCGAGCAGACCGCCGCGTGTAACGCCCTGCACGACGTGGCGGCACGCTTGAGCCGCTGGCTGCTGCAGACCAGCGACAAGACAGGCGACGACACCATTCCGTTCACCCGCGAATTCCTGGGGAAAATGCTCGGCGTGCAACGCGGCACGATCGCCGTGACGGCGGCGAAATTCGAAGCCGCAGGCCTCATTCACACCCGCCGCGGGCGTATTGAGCTGCTCAACAAAAAGGCGCTGCGCAAGCACGCTTGCGCCTGCTACGATTATATTCAGCGACATATCGATCGGCTGGTGCCAAAAGTCAGCCGGGAAAACTAGCAGCAGCCGGCGGCCCGGTGCTGGTGACAGCGGCCGCGCGGCCGCTTATCGAGGCGTCATGCGTCCGCCTCTGCTCAACCCGCTGTTCGCGTCCGCCTCGGCGCTGCCGGGGATTGGGCCGCGCCTGGAAAAGCTTTATGCCCGCCTGCTGTCCCGCGAGGACGACAAGCCGCGCCTCATCGACCTTTTGTTTCACCTGCCGACCGGGTTTGTCGATCGCCGCAACCAGCCGAAACTCAGCGAAGTTGTGCCTGACACCGTGGTGACGGTTGCTGTCACGATCGAGGCTCATCGGCCGCCGCCGCCGAACCGGCCGCGCGCGCCCTACAACATCGACACTGGCGACGACACCAATACGCTGACCATCACCTATTTCAACGCGCGCCGCGATTATCTGCAAAAGCTCTTTCCCGAAGGCGAGACGCGTTACGTTTCGGGCGTGGCCACGCTCTACGACGGCCATCTACAGATGATTCATCCCGACCGCGTGGTCGACGCGGCCGGCTTCGCCAAGCTGCCGCTGATCGATCCGGTCTACCCGCTCACCGAAGGTCTGCACCCCAACCAGGTTCGACGCGCGATCGAGGCGGCGCTCGATCAAATACCGAAAGCCCTGCCGGAATGGCAGGACGCCGACTGGCTCAAGCGCAACGGCTTTGAAAGCTTTGCCGACGCGCTGCGCCACGTGCATCGGCCGCAGACGCCCGAGGACATCAAGCCGGAGAACGCGCCATGGTCGCGGCTCGCTTATGACGAACTCCTGGCCGGGCAGCTGGCGCTCGCGCTCCTGCGCGCGCATCAGCGCACCCGCGCCGGGCGCGCGACCGCCGCGGAGGGGCGGCTGCGCGCGCGCATCGTCGCGTCCCTGCCCTACTCGCTGACACCGTCGCAGCAGCAGGCGGTAAGCGACATCGTCGCCGATCTGGCGAAGCCGGCCCGCATGTTGCGCCTCCTGCACGGCGACGTCGGCTCAGGCAAGACCGTGGTGGCGCTGCTCGCCGCCGCCCATGTGATCGAGGCAGGCCGCCAGGCGGCCTTGATGGCGCCGACAGAAATTCTGGCGCGCCAGCACTTTTCCACCATCGCGCCGCTGGCGCAAAAGGCGGGGCTGCGGGTCGCAATCCTGACCGGCCGCGAGCGCGGCCGCGAACGCGATGACGTGCTCGCCGCGCTGGCCGCAGGCAACATCGATCTGATCGTCGGCACCCACGCGCTGTTTCAGGAGGATGTGGCGTTCGCGGATCTGGCGTTGGCCATCGTCGACGAGCAGCATCGCTTCGGCGTGCATCAGCGCCTTGCGCTGGCCCGCAAGGGCAGTGCCGTCGATCTCCTGGTGCTCACCGCGACGCCGATCCCGCGAACGCTGGTGCTGACCTATTTCGGCGACATGGACGTCTCGGCGTTGCGGGAGAAGCCGGCCGGCCGGCAGAAAATCGACACCCGCACCGTCCCGCTCGATCGGCTCAGCGAGGTCATCGAGGCGGTGGCGCGCGCGCTCAAGGAAGGCCGCCGCGTCTATTGGGTATGTCCGCTGGTGGAAGAATCCGAGCTGGTCGATTTGGCTGCCGCCGAAGAGCGTTATCGCGAGCTAAAACTCCGTTTTGGCGGACTGGCCGATCTGGTGCACGGCCAGATGCGCGGTCCCGACAAGGATCGGGCGATGGCGCGCTTTGCCAAGGGCGAGACGCGGCTGCTCGTGGCAACCACGGTGATCGAGGTCGGCGTCGACGTGCCGGAGGCGAGCGTCATGGTCATCGAGCACGCCGAGCGGTTCGGGCTCGCGCAATTGCATCAGCTGCGCGGCCGCATTGGCCGCGGCGCCGAGCGCTCGACGTGCCTGTTGCTTTATAAGGGCCCGCTCGGCGAGACGGCGAAAGCGCGGCTCGCGATCATGCGCGAGACCGACGATGGCTTCCGCATCGCCGAGGAAGATCTGCGGCTGCGCGGCGAAGGCGACCTGCTCGGCACGCGACAGAGCGGCGTGCCCGGCTTTCGCATCGCGCGGCTCGAACTGCACGGCAAGTATCTGACCGCGGCGCGCGATGACGCGGCGCTGATGCTGCAGCGCGATCCAAAGCTGTCATCGCCGCGCGGCGAAGCGCTGCGCGCCCTGCTCTATCTGTTCGCCCGCGATGAGGCGATCAGGATGCTGGGCGCGGGATAGGGGGCACCATTCCGGCAAGCCGGTCCGCACCGAAGCGGTTCGGACCGTCGGTGCCCTTGCTGCAGAACCAGATGATCAGGATGATGGCGCCGACCAGCGGGATAAAGCTTAGAAGCAGCCACCAGCCCGAGCGATCCAAGTCATGCAGTCGCCGCACCCCGATCGCGATATTGGGGATAAGGACGGCAAGAGTGAAGAGCGTATAGAAAATCGGTCTGCCGATCACTGTATCGATGATCTCGGCCACCACAAAACCGATGAAGACGAACAGAATCCAATACCAGTATTCTGACCTGCACGCGCGGTCGGTAAAGTTCACGTAGTTGGAAAAGCCCAGCTTGATAGCGTCGCCGAAGTTCATGGGAGCCCCCGCAGCTTGCTCATGAAAGCGCGGCTATCAATAGCAGAATAGAACCGCGCTGAAAACTCGGATTTGTCCCTCCGACTTTCAGAGCGGGTCTGGCGGCTATTTCGCCGGCGTGGGAGTGGCAGGCGCCGAGGGCGGAGACGTTCGCGCCGTCTGCGCGGCGCGTGCCGTTTCGGCGAGCGAAGTCAGCGCGTTTGGCTGCTCGCCGCCCGGCTGGATGACCCCGGCGGAAATCAAAAGTTGCATTGCCTCCTCGACGGTGATGTCGAGATCGACCACGTCACGGCGCGGCACGTAGAAGAAGAAGCCGGTCGTCGGGTTCGGCGTGCACGGCAGGAAGGCGGAGACGTGCTCGGTCGCCGGCAGCCGTGCCGAAATGTCGGCGCTTGGGGATTGGGTCAGAAACACCAGCGACCACATGCCGGGCGCCGGAAATTCGACCAAGCCGACTTTGCGAAAGCTTGATCCGGAATTTGAGAACAGCGTCTGAAATATCTGCCTTGCCGTGCGATAGATCGGGCGCACGATCGGCACGCGATTGAGCAGGCTCTCGCCGAGTTCGACAAGCTTGCTGCCCACCAGGTTGGCGGTGAGGAAGCCGAGCAGCGTCAATGCCACAAAAGCAATGATCAGGCCGAAGCCCGGAATATCGACCGGTAGATAGGTTTCCGGGCGATAACGCACCGGTATGAATGGCCGCACCCAATTGTCCACCCAGGTGACGAACCACCAGATGAGCCACAGCGTGACCGCAACCGGCCCGGCAACGATCAACCCGGTCAGGAAATAGTTACGGAGCCGACTGATAAAGCCCGGCTTTGCCGCAGGTGGCTGCATCTTGGTTTGATCGCTCGGGTCCGCCATGGCTTACAGGTCAATGGGTTCCCAGCGCCGGCAGCATACACAATCGGGCGGCCGCGTTCATTCCACGGTGACCGATTTCGCGAGATTGCGCGGCTGATCGACATCGGTGCCGAGCAGCACGGCAGTATGATAGGCGATGAGCTGCACGGGGACGGCATAGACCAGCGGTGAAACAGTCGCCGGCACGGCCGGCAGTGTCAGCGTGGCGAGCGGTTTGGTGTTTGCCGCCGTCACCGCTTCCGCCCCGGCGGCATCGGTTACCAGAATCAGCTTACCGCCGCGCGCGGCGACTTCCTGCATGTTGGAGAGGGTCTTGTCGAACACCTGGTCGTGAGGCGCGATCACCACGACGGGCGTGGTCTCGTCGATGAGTGCGATCGGGCCGTGCTTGAGTTCGCCGGCCGCGTAGCCTTCGGCGTGGATGTAGGAGATTTCCTTGAGCTTCAGCGCGCCTTCGAGTGCGATCGGATAGCTGGTGCCGCGACCGAGATAGAGTACATCGCGCGACTTCGAAAGATCGCGCGCCAGCTGCTCGACATGCGGTTCCAGCGCCAGCGCCTCGGCGAGATGGCGTGGCACCTCGATCAGCGCATGGACCAAGCGCTGCTCATCGCTCGACGACAGCACGCCGCGTGCCCGGCCGGCCGCGATCGCCAATACTGCGAGCGCCGCCAACTGGCAGGTGAACGCCTTGGTCGATGCCACGCCGATCTCGGGTCCGGCAAGCGTCGGCATGACGATGTCGCTCTCGCGCGCGATGGTCGAGGTCGGCACGTTGACGACGGAGAGAACATGCTGCTTGTGCTCGCGCGCGTAGCGCAGCGAGGCGAGCGTGTCCGCGGTCTCGCCCGACTGCGAGACGCAGATCGTCAGATTGCCCGGCAGGAGCGGCGCATCGCGGTAGCGGAACTCGGACGCGATATCGACCTCGACCGGCAGATGCGCGAAACGCTCGAACCAGTATTTGGCGACCATGCCGGCATAGTAGGCGGTGCCGCAGGCCGCGATCGCGATGCGATCGAGTTTCTGGAAGTCGAACGGCAGCGCCATCGGCAGCGCAATCCGCTCGGCCGCCATGTCGAGATAATTGGACAGCGTATGCCCGACCACTTCGGGCTGCTCGTGAATTTCCTTGGCCATGAAATGGCGGTGATTGCCCTTGTCGATGAGCATAACCGAGGCCTGCGACTTGAGCACGTCACGCTGCACGACCGCGCCGCTTGCGTCGTGAATCTCCGCGCCCTGGCGGGTGACGATCACCCAGTCGCCGTCCTCCAGATAGCTGACCATGTCGGTGAACGGTGCGAGCGCAATGGCGTCCGAGCCGATGAACATCGCACCCTCGCCGAATCCGATGGCGAGCGGCGACCCCTTGCGCGCGCCGATCAAAAGATTCTCTTCGCCGGCAAACAGAAAGGCCAGCGCAAACGCGCCGCGCAGCCGCGGCAAGGCGCGCTTCACCGCTTCAATCGGCGAAGCACCGCGTTTCATTTCCTCGGTGACGAGATGCGCAACCACCTCGGTGTCGGTTTCGGTCGCGAACTTGGCGCCTTTGGCTTCCAGCTCGCGCCGCAGCTCGGCAAAATTCTCGATGATGCCGTTATGTACGACCGCAAGCTTTTCCGTCGCGTGCGGATGGGCGTTGTTCTCGGTCGGCCTGCCGTGCGTCGCCCAGCGGGTGTGACCGATGCCGATCGTGCCGGCGAGCGGTTCACGCACAAGCCGCTGCTCTAGGTTTTTCAGTTTGCCTTCAGCGCGCCGGCGCGTCAGCACGCCGTGCTCAAGCGTGGCGACGCCGGCCGAATCGTAGCCGCGGTATTCCAGGCGCTTGAGTGCGCTGACAAGCTGCGGCGCAGCCGCCTCGTTGCCGACGATTCCGACAATCCCGCACATCTGAAAGAACGGCCCCCTTCCGGATGCGGCCTGCAGGTCAGCTGATGATCACCGGTCTTCTGCCTGCCGCCACCAGATACCGACGACTGATTACTGCTTTCTGGACGTTAATGGTTAAAGTGGGGCCGCCGCGCTCGCCCAATCAAATAAGGTTGCGGTCAGCGACTCTGCAAGCCACGCTGCCCGCATTAACCGTCGCCGCGCGGGCTTCCGGCAATCAATCCCGCGCATGCGCTTTCTTTTTGACGACCGATTTGAGCGCGCGCAAGCGCGACGCCCAGCCTTCCTTAATGACCTGGCGGGCACGCCCCAAAGCCAGCGCGTCCGGCGGCACATCGGCCGTGATCACCGACCCCGAGCCCACATAGGCGTTGTCGCCGATCGCAACCGGCGCAACCAGCGCCGAGTTGGAGCCGATGAAGACATTTTTACCGATTTCGGTGCGGTGCTTGGCGTCGCCGTCGTAATTGCACGTGATGGTGCCGGCGCCGATATTGGCGTCCTCGCCGATGGTGGCGTCGCCGATATAGCTCAAGTGGTTGGCTTTGGCGCCCGCGCCTATGATCGCCTCCTTGACCTCGACGAAGTTGCCAATGCGCGCGCCTGCGCCAAGCTTGGCTCCCGGGCGCAGCCGCGCAAACGGTCCGACCGACACGCCCTTGCCGATATGCGCGCCGGCAAGATGCGAAAATGCCTGAATGACTGCGCCGTCTTCGACGACGACGTTCTCGCCAAACACCACGTAAGGCTCGACCACAACGTCCTTGCCGAGCCGTGTGTCGGCGGACAGAAATACCGTCTCGGGTGCCACCATCGTGACGCCGGCGTCGAGCGCGGCGTTGCGCAGGCGCTGCTGCGCCACCGCTTCGGCTTCGGCCAGTTCCCTTTTGGTGTTGATGCCGCGCACCTCATCCTCCTCGACTTCGACTGCGACCGCATTCAGCTTCATGCCGCGGGCGATCGCGACCGCATCGGTCAGGTAGAATTCGCCCTTGCGATTCTGATTGCCGATGCGTTCCAGGATCGAAAGTGCGGTGTTGCCGGCGAACGCCATGATGCCGCCGTTGCACAGGCCGATCGCCCGTTCGGCTTCGCTCGCGTCGGCGTGTTCGCGGATGGCGACGAGCTGATTGTTCTTGATGATGAGCCTGCCGTATCCGCTGGGATCGGATGGGCGAAACGCTGCCACCGCCATAGCCGCACCGGTGGAAAGAGGCGTCCGCAGCCGCCGCAGGGTGTCCGGACGGATCAGCGGCGTGTCGCCGTAGAGAATGAGAATGTCGTCCGGCCGCCGCTCGATCGCGGACTTGGCCGCAAGCACCGCGTGCGCGGTTCCGCGCCGCTCCGACTGCAGGAAGCAATCGGCGTCAGGCATGATCTGTCTGGCGTCGGCAGCGACTGCATCTTGCCCCGGACCGATCACGACGGCGGTTGCCGTGGCGCCAAAAGCTCTGACCGCGGCCAGCACCCGTCCGATCAGCGACTGCCCGGCGACCGTGTGCAGGACCTTCGGACGCGCCGAGCGCATGCGCGTGCCCTCGCCGGCCGCGAGCACGATCGCAAGGCAGCTCCGAGCTTCCATCGTCAAGACCTCCGGGGCGCTCTCTTACCTGAGCCACCTACTCATCGAAAGCGCGCACTCTGCCGATGGCAAATAGGCTTGAGTTGCGGCAGCGGCCAGCCGAATGAGAAAACAGCCGCAAAAATCTGAAATCTGGTACGTTTTAGCATTGATTCGCTTGGCGAAACCGTTCGCCGTGCAATCGCGGAGCCTCCGCGTCGTGGTTAAGAAGCAAGCCGGAATGCTATCCGCGCGGGCTGCTCCGAAGCAGCAACCGGCCGCCAAAGCTTTTGCCAAGCCTTTTACCATGCGGCACCTGTGGCGGATGACGCTGTGGGCCACCACAGCCGCATGCGCGTTGCTTGTCGCCGTGCTGGCCAGCCGCAGCGAAGTCGGCACCGATCGGATTGCATCCGTATTCCCGTCTGGGTACCACCGCGCCGCTGCCCCGGCGCCGACCCCTCCCTTCGATGCGCGGGCCGAAACCCGCCGGCTGGCCGACGCTATCCGCGATCTTGGGGCGGAGAATGCGCAGTTGCGGGCGCAACTTGCCGCGGTCCAGCAAAATCTGGGCGACATCACCGGCTCGGTGACCAAGCAGCTGGCCGCCGTCAAGGCCGCAGCGGCGAGCCCATGGCCGGCCAATGCAAAGCCGGAACCGATCACCGCATCCGATATAGCGTCGATCATGGCGCCGGCAGCCGGCTTAGACGCCCCGGCGCCCTCTCAGCCGCAAAGTTCCCCGGCGACCCCGCAAGGTTCGTCAGAGCCACAGGCGTCCGAAGATCTGCCGCCGATTAGCCCGCCCGTCACCAAGCCGCGTGAATACGGGGTCGACATTGGCATTGCTCCATCGCTTCAGATGCTGCACGCGCGCTGGCTTGGCATTCGCTCAGCCCATCCGCAGCTATTCCAAGGTTTGACGCCGACCGTGACGCTGCGGGAAACTCCCAAGACCAAGCGTGTCGAATTGCATCTGATCGCCGGGCCCTTGGCCAGTTCCGAAGCCGCGGCGCGGCTTTGCCTCGAACTCGCGCCTTACCGTCTCTATTGCCACCCCACCATCCTGGGACCGGATCGCGTGGCGCTGCAGTAGGCGCGCGAATGCGGACTGCGAGACTCCCGCAGGTGAGAGGCGTCATGCGCCGCAATGCGCCCTGGACAAAGCGGCTCAGTTGGGGTTGAGGTCGCGGCCGAACCGACCGGATCGCCGGTCGCATTGGTGGCGTAATTTGGGGGCCTATGAAGCTCTTGTTGGGCGGCTTATCTCATCGCAAACCAAGTCGGATAATGCGCGGCCGTGCGTTTCCTATCGCTCGCAGACTATGCGCCGCGATCGCAATCGTTGCGGCGGCCACAGCGTCAGGTGCGGTGGCGCATGCACAGAGCGTTGACGGCCAGGCCGTCGATAAGAAACCTGCTCCCGGCGCGCCACCGTCGCCGCCAGTAGATGAATATTCAGTCATCCAGCACACGGTCAGCGGTTCCGCAGGTAATCCCGAATGTGTCTGGCTCGGCCGCCGCGTGGTCAGCCTGATCTGGCGTGACGATATCGACACTGCGTTCCGGCATCTCGATCTTTATGACCGATTCGGCTGTCCGGCCGCGCGTATCCAGGCGACATTTCGCTGCCTGATCCAGCATGAAGCCAGCATCGATCCGAAGGCCCCCGACAGTCTGAACAACCATGTCGAGGCGTGTTGGATCAATCCGAGTGAGCCGGCGTCGCCGCCGGCTGCCGCGCCCGCAGCACCGAAGCAAACGACCAACCGGTAAAGCGTTGCGGCAATAGTTGTTGATTCGCAGCAAACCGCAGCAAACGACTGTTTGTTGTCTTGAATTTGCCACCCTGCCACAGTATTTATTTCACTGCCGCTCGCAAGGTGGCCTTACCCTCCTTACGACCCTCGTCGAACCTTGGGGACAGGTTCGGGCCCGTGCCCTTCGCCCCGCGTGGTTGATGTTCGATGCGCACCGTCGCTGCCGTGCTCGCGCTCGTGGCGTGCGTGCATGTGGGTTTGTGGGCTCTCCTGCAGACGGAGACGACAGCGCCTGACATCGAGCGGCAACTGGCCAGCGTGTCTTACTCGCCGTTCGCTCATTCCGATCATCCCGACGGCCAGGACCGCCCGACCGCCGCGCAAATTCGCGCCGACCTCAAAGCAATCGCGCCCTACACCAAAGCCATCCGCACCTACTCGTCGACCGGCGGCGCGGAACTTGTTCCACCGATCGCCGCCGAGTTTGGCTTGCGCGTTACTGTCGGCGCCTGGATCAGCAAGGATCAGGCGCGCAACGAGCGAGAAATTCGCGCCGCCATCGAACTGGCACGACATAACAGCAACGTCGACGCCATCGTGGTCGGCAACGAGACGATCTACCGCGGCGAACTAACGATCCCTCAGCTCATTGCGCTCATCAAACAGACGAAGCAATCGAGCCCGGTCCCGGTGACCACGGGCGAAATCGGTTCGGTCTGGCTCGATCATCCGGAACTTGCTTCGGCGGTCGATTTCGTCGCCGCGCACGTGCTGCCTTACTGGAACGGCATCGCCGCTTCGCAGGCGACCGATTACACGCTCGACTTTTACGACAAGCTGCGACAGGCGCTGCCTGGCAAGCGCATCGTGATCGCCGAGTTCGGCTGGCCGAGCGCCGGCTATAATTTCCAAGCTGCCAATCCCGGGCTCATCGAGCAGGCGAAGGTGCTGCGGACCTTCGTCTCAGCCGCCGAGGCCTACGGCATCGACTACAATATCGTCGAGGCGATCGATCAGCCATGGAAGACGGCCGAAGGCGGTGTCGGACCATATTGGGGCATGTTCGACGCCGCCCGCCAGCCGAAATTTTCCTGGACGGGACCGATCAGCAATCCCGATTACATCAAGCGCGCGAGCCTTGCGGTGCTGCTCGGCTTGCTGCTGTCGCTGCCGATTTTGGCGATGACCGGCGTGACCGTCACGCAATCGGTGCTGCTCGCTATCTCGGCCAATGTGGCCGGCGCCTGGTTCGCGGCAGTGTTTGATTTCTGGAAGGGGCACTATTTCGTTCCCGGCTCCGCGTTCGCGCTCGGACTCGGCGTCACGCTGCTGGTGCCGCTGGTGGCGATTGCGCTGGCGCGCATGGACGAAATTGCCGCGATCATGTTCGGCCGCCCCCCGCGCCGGCTCGCCATCTCGCCGCCGCTTGCACCGGATGCGTTTACTCCCAAAATCTCGATCCACATTCCCGCCTGCTGTGAGCTTCCCGAGATGCTCAAAGCCACGCTCGATAGCGTGGCCCGGCTTGAATACCCCAATTTCGAATGTGTGCTCGTCGTTAACAATACGCCCGATCCGGCGCTCTGGCAGCCAGTTGAGGAACACTGCCGCGCGCTTGGTGAGCGCTTCAAGTTCATCCGGATCGAGAAGCTTTCCGGCTACAAGGCCGGGGCTTTGCGTCTTGCGCTCGCCAACACAGCTGCGGACGCAGAGATCATCGGCGTCATCGATGCCGACTACGCCGTCGAGCCGGAGTGGCTCAAAGACTTGGCGCCGCTATTTGCCGATCCGTGCGTCGGTCTCGTGCAAGCACCGCAAGACCATCGCGACGGCGACCGCTCGGTCATGCACCGCGCCATGAACGCCGAATACGCCGGCTTCTTCGATATCGGCATGGTCCAGCGCAACGAAGTCAATGCGATCATAGTGCACGGCACCATGTGCCTGATCCGCCGCGCCGCGATCGAAGCGGCGGGGGGTTGGTCGAGCGATACGATCGTTGAGGATTCCGACCTCGGCCTGACGTTGCTCGAGCGCGGCTGGATCACCCACTACACCAACCGCCGCTACGGTTATGGCTTGCTCCCGGATACGTTCGAGGCCTATCGGCGCCAGCGTCACCGCTGGGCATTCGGCGGCTTGCAGATCTTGCGCAAGCACTGGCGCCGGCTGTTGCCCGGCACCGCAGGCCTGACCCATGAGCAGAAGCGGGAATACGGGCTTGGCTGGCTGAATTGGCTTGGCGCCGAGAGTATCGGCGTCGTGGTTGCGCTCCTCAACATCCTCTGGGTGCCGTTCGTGGCATTCGCCGATATCGCGGTGCCGGACCGCATCCTGACCCTGCCGATCCTCGCCGCATTTGCGGTCTCGACCACTCACTTCGCGGCGCTGTACCGCTTGCGGGTGCGTGCCTCGGGTGGGCGGATGCTGGGCGCGGTTGTCGCCGCCATGTCGCTGCAGTGGACCGTGGCGCAAGCTGTGGGCATCGGCCTGGTCAAAGTTCGGCTGCCGTTCCTGCGCACGGCGAAGGGCGGCGCGACCCGCAAGAGCAGCGATTTTCCCGCATTTTGGGAGGCTATCATCGCGGGATTACTGCTGACCGGCGCAGCCACCCTCTTCATCACCAACGTAAAGGAGGTTCGCGAGATCTATCTCTTCGGGATCGTGCTGGTGGTGCAAAGCCTGCCGTTCTTGTCAGCGGTCTGCATCGCCGTCATCGAGGGCACCCGTTTCAACTCATTCGCTTATTGGCGCCGTCTGACGGCGAAAGCGGCCTCGTTGTCGCCGCAGCCCAAAGCGGCCACACCCCAATCTGAATTGCCGGCCGAAAATCGTGTCGAAGCCGCGCAGTAGCATTTACTTCGCCGTCGAGCGTCAGCCCGTGAGTGCTGTCTCGGCAAGCCGCACCCAGTAGGATGTGCCCACCGGGATGGTTTCGTCGTTAAAATTATAAGCCGGGTGATGCAGACTGGCGCTGTCGCCATTACCGACAAAGATGAAGGCGCCCGGCCGCTCGGCGA
The DNA here is from genome assembly GCA_963729965.1 of uncultured Alphaproteobacteria bacterium. Taxonomy (GTDB): domain Bacteria; phylum Pseudomonadota; class Alphaproteobacteria; order Rhizobiales; family Xanthobacteraceae; genus BOG-931. The sequence continues at coordinate 765,054 of CAVSPX010000012.1, read as the reverse complement.
GCATGAAGGCAAAATCCTCCGCGCCCATCACTGGCGCGAAATCGGTGTCGACCTTGCCGGTGCCGGCAATTTCCCGAGCCACCGAAGCGGCAAACTCGGTCTGCCGCGTGTGATTGTTCAGCACCGGATAACCGTTCGTATAGGTGATCTTGGCCTTGGCGCCGTATAGCCGCGCGGTGCCTTCGACCACCTCCGGCACGCGCTTCTGCAACAGCGCCCGCACCTCGTCGTTGAGCGCCCGCGCGGTGCCGCGCAACAGCGCGTGCTGCGGGATGACGTTGTCGGTATGCCCGGCCTGGAACATGCAGACCGAGACGACGGCGGCGTCGAGCGGATCAACATTGCGGGCCACGATCGACTGCAGCTGGTTGATGATTTGAGCGCCGACCAGAATGGTGTCGATCGCCAGGTGCGGCCGCGCGGCGTGCCCTCCCTTGCCTTCGATCTCGATGGCAATGTGATCCGCCGACGCCATCATGGCGCCGGGGCGGATGCCGAACTGTCCGAGCGGCAGCCCGGGATAATTGTGCATCCCGTAGACCTCCTCGATGCCGAAACGGGAGATCAGGCCGTCCTTCATCATCGCCAGCGCCCCGGCGCCACCCTCCTCGGCCGGTTGGAAGATGACCACGGCGGTACCGGCGAAATTGCGGGTTTCGGCGAGGTATCTGGCGGCGCCGAGCAGCATAGCGGTGTGTCCGTCATGGCCGCAGGCGTGCATCTTGCCCGGCACCGTCGACTTGTACGGCAGCCCGGTCTCCTCCTCGATCGGCAGCGCATCCATGTCGGCGCGCAGCGCGATCGCCCGGCCGGCCTTGCGGCCGCGGATGACCCCGACCACCCCAGTCTGGCCGATGCCCGGAACGACCTCGTCGCAGCCGAAACTCTTGAGCTTTTCGGCCACCAGCGCCGCTGTCCGGTTCTCCTGGTAACGCAATTCCGGGTGGGCGTGGATATCCCGCCGCCAGGCGGTGATCTCGGCATGGAGGTCGGCGACACGATTGACAATCGGCATGGGGTCCTCGCACGGCAACGCACCCGGGCTCGCCACTTTAGCAAAGTAGCCACAAAATTGCGCGGCCGACTGGAAATGCTAGGCGGTATTCAGTAAGTGAACGCCCACGCGGGCCCGTAGCTCAGTGGTAGAGCAACTGACTTTTAATCAGTAGGTCGATGGTTCGATCCCATCCGGGCTCACCAATAAAATCAGCGACTTATACCCGGCTCCGGCGTTTCGGCGGGCGCCGGTCCTGCGTCCTTTGAGGCGATAACCATTTGTCAGCTCAGTCATTGAACCAATTGGCCTTTGAACGCATCTAATGGGTAAGCCGTTGGGCGAGTGCGCGCTAGGTGCGCCGCACCGTACCGTGGCATCCAGAAAATCCGGCTTGGGTGGTGTCATGCTGGCCAAAAGCGTCAATTCCCTCAAGGAAATGCTGCCCTTGGCAGCGTTGTTCGTAGAACTTATTCTGGCGGTGGGCGCTATCGGGCTCGTCTATTACGGCTTCGTGGTCCTGCTGCCGCAGATCTGAAGGAGCCGGGAATTCTCCGGCGGCCGCCCAACGGCTTCCGCGCGCCGTTTGGCATTCACGTGGACGCGATTGATACTCTAAGCGCCACAGGCTGCCGCTTAATCCGTAGCCGGACTTGAATTTCACCGTGGCGCATCACGGCCCACCGAGCACGGATGTGGGCAGCATCGTGGGCGTCTCGGGTCAAGCACGCCGCATTTTTCCCAGCGTCCACTTGACAGTGCGGACCGCCAATGCCCGATAACGGCAACGCGTGCGCGCCCGCGCACCGGTCCATCCATCGGAGCAGGCAGGACATCGCCTTGGCCGCGACGATTATTAATGGGGTTGCCGTAGCGCGTGAAATCCGCGCCGAGTGCCGCAAGCGTGTCGTTGCGCTCGCGGGGGAGACCGGTATCGTTCCGGGCCTGGCGGTCATCACCGTCGGCGACAATCCTGCTTCGGCGATCTACGTGCGCAATAAGATCAAGGCGTGCGAAGAGGTCGGCATTCGCTCATTGCCGCTTCGCTACGACGCCAATGTCGGGCCCGCCGTGCTCCTCGACAAGATTCTCGAACTCAACGCCGATCCCGGCATTCACGGCATCCTGGTGCAGCTGCCGTTGCCGGCCGGCTTCGAAACCGCGCCGCTGCTGCGTGCCATCAATCCCGACAAGGATGTTGACGGCTTTCATCTCTACAATGTCGGCGGCCTGGTCATCGGCGATACCGTTTTCCCGCCCTGCACCCCCTACGGCGTGGTACGGCTGCTGGAGCATGAACATATCGCGCTGGAAGGCCAGAACGTTGTTGTCGTCGGCGCCAGCAACATCGTCGGCAAACCGATGGCGCTGATGCTGATGCAGCGCGATGCGACTGTCTGCATCTGCCACGCCAAGACGCGCGATCTGGCGCAGTTCACGCTGCTGGCCGATATTCTCGTGGTCGCCGCGGGCCAGCCGAACTTGATCCTGCCGCAGATGGTGAAAACGGGCGCCGTGGTTATCGATGTCGGCATCAATCGATTGGCCGACGGCCGCCTGGTCGGCGACGTCGACTTCGAAGGCGTGAAGAAAAAGGCGTCGTATATCACGCCGGTGCCGGGCGGCGTCGGACCCATGACCGTGACCATGCTCCTGGTCAACACCATCTCATCGGCGGAGCGAACGGCAAGACGATCGGCAACGCTGCTCTCGGAAATCCCCGGCCTGCAGTCGTCAGCGCTGTCGCGGGCGGGCTAGTAAGCCAGCTTCTGGCGCACTGCGCTGGCTTGTTGCCAGAATGGGCTTAAACTCAGACAGGGGCGACCGACGCATCGGGCGATGGCGCATGACCAACCGCGAAGATCCTGACCATGACAACAGCCGGCGTGGACCGCTAATTGGGCTGCTGATCGTGGCGCTGCTGTTCGTCATTGGATGGGTGCTGGCGCGGGAACTCTATGCCGGCGGTAAATTGGAAGACTGCCTCATGTCGGGGCGGACGAATTGCCAGCCGCTGCAAAATCCTCCCCGATGAGTATAGCCATGGGAGTTTCATCGGCACGTCGCCGGCGTGCCACACATCGTGGTCAGGATGCTGCTCAGTAAGGCGCGTAGGGGTTAGGGGCTTAACGTCGAGGAGATCGACGATGAACATCCAGACCGCGTGCTCGGTCCCCTGGGAAGTACAGTTGAGCCGGCCGAATTGTCCGCAATGCGGCTCTCTCGTCCTGATCGCCGAACATTCCGCGTTCAATCCCGACGGCCATATCCGTCACAGTTGGTTGTGCGATGCGTGCGGCGAGGAATTTACAACCTCGATCAGGGTCTTGCCCCGTCAGGCCTGACGATCTGGCCTGCCCGGCCCCGCGACCTGGTCAGTTGGGCAAAGCATTTAACGCGCGTATAGTGCCCAGGCGGGCGGTGCTCGCCCGCAAAACACCACCAATTGCGATGCCGCGTAAGGCGCGTGCAATAACGGCGAATGGTATGGTGTTTGTGTTGTATTGCGGATTGTCACAGGGAGGACCCCATATGCATCAAATGTTCGCTCGCCGGTCGATCCTCGGCTACTGCATTGCCGGAGCTAGCGGCGCGCTGTTTGCCTTGACTTCGCGCGCCCGCGCCGCCAGCACGACCTTCAAGGCCGACATGAAAGCGTCAAGCGAGGTGCCGCCGAACACCACCGCCGGCACCGGCTCCGCGACCGTGACCCTCGACGGCGACAAGATCACTTGGAACGTTACGTTCTCGGGCTTGAGCGGCCCAGCTACTGCCGCGCACATCCACGGCCCGGCGCCAGCCGGCAAGAACGCCGGGGTGTTGGTCTGGTTGTCCACGAAGGGCAAGCCGGCCACTTCGCCGTTGACCGGTTCGGCGACTCTCACCGCAGCGCAGGCCTCCGACCTGATGAATGGCGAGTGCTACGTCAACGTTCACACCGCCAAGGATCCGGGCGGTGAAATCCGTGGCCAATTAATGAAGGCGATGTAACGCCGATACTCGCGCTGGATTGTTGCGTTCATACCAGTGATCATGAATGGCCCCGCCGACCTGCCACGCGCAGCCGGCGGGTTCTTTTTTTGAAAAGGCTCGGGTGCTTGATCAGGCGGCGGCTGGTGCGGCGATCCGCGGCGCCAGCACGGTGCCTTTGAGATGTGTTGCGAGCGCCGTCATGTCGTCGCGCGATAGCGGCGCATAGGGCGGATATGGCTCGCCGGCTGGCACGCCGATCAGATTCATCGCCGCCTTCATCGTCGGCCCCAAACCGTAATGCATCCACTTGCCGGGGAATAAAGCGAACTGAATCTGCAATTGCGCCGCACGTTCATAGTCTTTCGCCACGAAAGCCTCGATCACATACCGCGCGATCTCGGCCCCCGGAGGCGGCATCGTGGCGCCAGATCCGCCAAGTTCCAGACTGGCCAGCAGCATCTGCATCGTCGTGAAATATTGCGCGTGCCCGGCGCGGTCGATCTCAACGATGAGCCGCGATACCCGTGCGAGGTCGCGTGAACTCTCCTTGATGAATTGCACGCGCGGCAGCTTGGCGAGCGCGATGGTATCGGGAATCGACACCTCCGCGCCCGGTCCAGGATTGAGATAGAGCGTCAGCGGCAGGCGCGTCTCGCGTCCGACCGCCTCGAAATAGCTAACCAGATCGCGCTGCGTCGGCGGGCCGGCGAAGGGCCGCAGCGGCGCCAAAAGCTGCAGCGCTGCGGCCCCCAGCCTTTCGGCTTCGTGCGCAAGTTCGATCGCGGTGCGGAACGACGGATGGGTGATGCCGACCATCACCGGCACGCGGCCGTCGACATACTCGATGGTCGAGCGGATCAGCGCCTTGCGCGCCTCAAAGCTCAGATAGGTGTATTCCTGCGTCTCGACGCCGGCGGCGACAACCATGGTTGCGGCGCAGTCGCGCACCACGTAGTCGATCTGCCGGCGCAGGCTGCGCTCGTCGACCGCAAGATCGGCGGTGAACGGCGTCAGCGGCGCAACGATCAAACCAGGCTGTCGCATCGGGCGTGCTCCTTTGAAACTGGAGCCGGCATCATGCCTCGATCGTCACTGCTTTGGAATATGCGCCTTGGCGATCACCGTGCCCCATTTGGCGATATCCGAGCGCATGCGCGCATCAAGCTCCGCCGGCGTCGAGGCGCGTGCGTCAATGCCGAGATCGAGCGCCCGCTTCCTGAGCGCCGGATCGGCCAGCACCTCGTGCAGCGCGGCATTGAGCGTATCGACCACCGTCTGCGGCGTACCGACTGGAGCGTAGAGCCCGTTCCAGGCCACCACATCAAAATCGGCGACGCCGGCCTCCTGCACGGTCGGCACATTGGGCAGCTCCGGCGAGCGCTTCGGTCCGCTTGTCGCCAGCGCCCGCGCCTTGCCGTTGTCCAGCGACGGCTTGATGGCGGCATAAAAATCCATGTCCATCTGCACGTCGCCGCGCAGCAGTGCGACGACCACGTCGGGCGAGCCGCGGAACGGCACAATGACGAATTTCGCATTCGCCATCGACTTGAACAGTTCGGCGGTGAGATTTTGCGTGCTGCCGACATTGATGGTGCCGACGTTGACCGTGCCGGGCTTTTCGCGGTCCGCCTTCAAGAAATCGGCAAGCGTGTGAAACGGAGAGGCGGCATCGACTGCAAACATGCAGGAAAAATAACCGATGGTCGAAATCGGCACGAAGCTTTTCAGCGGATCGAACGGCAGGTGATTGAACAGCGGCACGCTGATCGCGGTACCGTTGGTGAGCAGCGCAAGCGTGTAGCCGTCCTTGCCGCCGGACAGCGCCATGCGCGCGGCCGTAATGCCGCCGGCGCCCGGATTGTTTTCGATCACAAAATTCTGCCCAAGCTTCTTGCTCAGCTCCTGCGCCACAAGCCGCGCGGTCACGTCGGCGACGCCGCCAGCGCCAAACGGCAGAATGACGCGCACCGGCCGGTTCGGATATTTGGCCTGCGCCCGCGCTTTGCCGGCGGCCAAGCCTGCCGCTGAAAGTGCCAGCGTCAGGGCCGCCTGTCGGCGGGTCATCGTGCTTTTTGTAGGTCCAAAATTCATCTCAACCCTTCAGAGCAATTACGGTTCGTCGATATCGTGCCTGGCCCGCCATTGCGCCTTTGTCTGCGCAACATAATCGCCATAGCGGCCCGCCGCGATGGCGGCACGGGCGCCGGCAACGAGGTCCTGGTAGTAGTAGAGATTGACCAGAGAAAGCAACGTCCCGCCCAGCGCTTCGCCACTCCTGAACAGATGATGCAGGTATGCACGGGAGAAATCGCGCGCCGCCGGGCAGCGGCTCTCCGCATCGAGCGGCCGCGGATCGCCGGCGTGGCGGGCGTTCTTGATGTTGATCGGGCCGAAACGCGTGAAGGCGAGGCCGTGACGGCCGTTGCGGGTCGGCATCACGCAATCGAACATGTCGACGCCGCGGGCGATTGCTTCGAGCAAGTCGTCGGGCGTGCCGACACCCATCAGATAGCGCGGGCGCTCGGGCGGCAGCGTAGCCGTCGTTTTCTCCACCACGCCAAGCATCACTTCCTGGGTTTCGCCGACGGCGAGCCCGCCGATGGCGTAGCCGTCAAAGCCTATCGTGACAAGTTCGCGCGCACTCTCCTGCCGCAGCGTGTCGACGTCGCCGCCCTGCACAATGCCGAACAGCGCGCGATCGGCGACCGCCTTCTCGAAAGCGCGCTTGCAGCGCTCGGCCCAGCGCAGCGACAGGTGCATCGCGCGCTCGATCTCCGCCCGCTCAGCCGGCAGGCGCACGCATTCGTCGAGCTGCATGGCGATATCGGAACCGAGCAGGATCTGCACCTCAATCGCCCGCTCCGGCGACAGCTCCACCATGGCGCCGTCGAGATGCGAGCGAAACGTGACGCCCTCCTCCGTTACCTTCCGCAACGCCGCAAGCGACATGACCTGGAAACCGCCGGAATCCGTCAGGATCGGATAAGGCCAACGCATGAAGGCGTGCAGCCCGCCGAGCCCCGCCACCCGCTCGGCGCCCGGTCGCAGCATCAGGTGATAGGTATTGGCGAGCAGAAGCTCGGTCCCGGCCGCACGCACGTCGTCGTGATGCACACCCTTGACGGAGGCCTGCGTCCCAACCGGCATGAAGGTCGGCGTGTGTACGACGCCGTGCGCCGTCGTCATCACGCCAGTACGCGCGGCGCCATCCGTAGCGGTCGGGCGGAAGCCAAAGGTCATCGGACGATTGCGGGTCCCGTGGTTGCAAATGACAGGTGCAATATTGTCCGGGTCGGACGCAAGCGCGGCGCGCCCGAGCGCAAGGCCGACCGTGCTACATGCCGATATCAGCGCTCTACGCCTGTCGGAACACGCCGTCAGGACAGGCGGGCCGGCTTGCCGCCGCCGAACAGCCAGGCATCGCTATCAAGGTCGCGCTTGAGCACTGCGCATTCGCCGCGATCGCTCCCCGCAGCAGTATTAAGACCCATCGCCCCCGATGCCGCGAAATTTCTGGCTCCGGCGATCCCGACAAACTTTTGCTGGCCGCTATCATGCGCTTTGGCCTCAAGCTGCATGAACAGTTTGGCGAGCAGGCTGATGCGATCCTCCGCATGCGCCAATGCGGCTTCGCGCGCATTGATCTCATCCGACAGTTTCATAAGCTCGTTGGAGAGCTTCACCACGTTCTCCGAAAGCCTCACTTTGTCATCGGAAAGCTTCAGTGCCTGATCGGAAAGTTTCGCCAAGTCGGCGGATAGTTTCATTTTGTCATCGCACAATTTCGCCGCGTCGTCGGCGAGACTCGCATGTAATTGCCTTAAGTCCTGCAATTCACGCTCTTTCGCATGCAGGGACTCTTCCAAATTCTCGCTTCTTTTTTCCGCCGCGCTATTGTGAAAGTTCATCACGAGAAAATTCTGCTGGGCCTCGGCAAGCTGATTTTCCGCCGCTGCCGCGCGCGCCAAGGCGGCTTCAAGCTGCGCAGTGAGCTCAGCGGTTTCGGCCTGCCGCTTTTCGTTGGCCTGCTTGCGTTCGGTCTGGGCGGCGGACAGCAATGATCGCGTACGTTCGAGCTGTGCGCGCGCTTTCTCCGCTGCGGCCGAACTTTCGGCGAGCTGCTCGGCCAGCCGGGCGCTTTCCGCCGCGTTCAAATCGAGTGATTTTTCCAGCGAAAGGATCGCGTTGTCGCGATGCACAAGGCCTTCGCGTGCGCCAGCAAGTTCACATTCCAGATCTACGGCGCGCTGCTCGGCCGCCATGGTGCGCAACGCCCGCGCGGTCAGGGTGTCGCGTTGTCCGGGAGACTTCAATGACGGACCGTTATCCTGCGCCACCGCTCGTTGGCCTTAAGCCGCGTCCCGTTGGCGCCCATTCTAAACGACGCGCCGTGAGTCGCGTTATTGCCTGTCACCTCCGTCACCCTGGTGACTCAATGGTTAACGGGGCGTTAAATCCCCGGCCAAGCCCATGATTTACGGGCTCTGGAACAGCAAACACGCGTCCCCATAGGAGTAGAAGCGGTAGCCGGTCTGGATCGCATGCGCATAGGCGCGCTGCATGGTGTCGAGGCCGCAGAAGGCCGAAACCAGCATGAACAGCGTCGAGCGCGGCAGGTGGAAATTGGTCAGCATTCCCTCGACTGCGCGGAAGCGGTAACCGGGTGTGATGAACAAGGCAGTGTCGCCGCAGAACTGGCCAAGGGTGCCGTCATCCGCCGCCGCGCTTTCGACGAGCCGCAGCGAGGTCGAGCCAACGGCGATGATACGGCCGCCGCCCCGACGGGCAGCGTTAAGCGCCGCGGCGGTTTCGGCGCTCACAACGCCCCATTCGGCGTGCATGCGGTGGCCAGCCGTATCATCGGTCTTGACCGGCAGAAACGTACCCGGGCCGACATGCAGGGTCACCTTGTGCAGTGCGATCCCCCGCGCCCGTAACGCGGTCGTCAGAGCTTCGGTGAAATGTAGTCCGGCAGTCGGCGCGGCGACCGAGCCCTCATCGCGGGCGAACATGGTCTGGTAATCGTCGCGGTCGGCCTCGTCGACCTCACGCCGGCCCGCAATGTAGGGCGGCAGTGGCATCTCGCCCCGTTCGGCGATCGCCTGGTCGAGGACCGGGCCGTGAAAGGCAAATGCGAATGTGACCTCGCCGCCCTCGCCCTTCGCCTCAACGGCGGCATCAAGCTGGCCGAGAAAGCAGACGCGGCCTTCAGTACCGAATCGCACCACATCGCCGACCGCGAGCCGCTTGGCCGGCCGGACCAGGGCGGTCCAGCGCGAACCGTCGAGCCGCCTGGTGAGCGTCGCCGCGATGGCCGCCTCAGGGCCGCCGTCCGCGCGCGCCAGCCGGCGGCCGTGCAGATTTGCCGCAAAAACCTTGGTGTCGTTGACGACGAGTGCATCACCCGCCCGTAGCAGCGCCGGCAGATCGCGTACGATGCGATCCTCGAACGTGGGCGGATCGCCTGGCCGAACCACCAGGAGCCGCGCGGCATCGCGCGGCGACACCGGCCGTAGCGCGATGCGGTCCTCAGGCAGAGCGAAGTCGAACAGGTCGGTACGCATGGATCGCCGGTCGTGCCGCTCGGCCTAAGGTTGCTGGCGCCGCTCGCGGATTTCGCCCATATGTGGTCCATGAGCGGCCGTCCGTGCAATCCCGGCAACGACTTCAAGGGCCTGTGGCAGGTCTTCTTGCGCGATATGCCGATGCCGCAATGCCCGACGCCGGCCGATCCGCAAGCGGCGGAAGCCCCGGATGTCGCGAAGCCGGATCCTGCTCCAGCCAAGCCGGACGCAAACGACATGCGGGATCGCTAAGGCGCCGCTTTCTTGCCGCTGTCGACGGTGCGGTTATCGATAAACCGCATGGCAATTGGCAAGCCCGCAATGGCATTTCCCATTTGCTTGGTGAAATGCAGCGGCATGCAGCGCTCGATCGCCGCGTCCGCGGCTTTGGCATAGACGTCCCTGACTGCGGCAGGCGCGTCGTGGCTGGAATAGGTGCGTCGTGGGGGCCCGATCAGCGTGCCGTCGCGCTTGAATGCGAAGCGCACGGTGTATTCCATGCCGCGCCGCGCCCGATCCATAGGCGGCGGCACCCAGCAGGCCCGCAAGACCGCAAACATCGCCCGGATTGTATTGACCGGACGAGCGGTCTCTTGATCGCTCTTGTGGGCGTTATTGTCAGCGCCGGGCCCGGCATTGCCCGCCGGTTGTTGCGGGGATGCCATGTCGTCGGTCGAAACGATGGTGAGCTGCAGATTCTCGCCGAACGGGACCCCGTAATCGGGAAAGCACGGGCCGCGGTGAAAGACGCTGCAGAACGATGGGTGGCAAGGCCGTCCGCTTAGGACGCTGCAGGGCGCGCGCGCCGGTGGCAGTTCGACCTGCGCCCATACGCAACCCAGACTGCACGCGTCGGCAGCGACGAACGCCGCAATGCCAGCGACTATCCGGCCGCCGGCACGCATCGGTATTAGGCTCCCGCGTCGGCCGCTACCTGCACGCGAATGATGCGATCGGGGTTGGACGGCGGTTCGCCGCGCTTGAGCTTGTCGACCACGTCCATGCCGGCGACCACTTCGCCGATGACGGTGTACTGGCCGTTGAGGAACGAGCCTTCATCGAACATGATGAAGAACTGGCTGTTCGCCGAGTGATTATTGCCGCCCTTGCGCGCCATGCCGACCGTGCCGCGCTCGAACGGCACGTCGGAAAATTCCGCTTTCAGGTCCGGGTACGAGGAGCCGCCGGTGCCGTTGCCGTGCTCGCCGTCGCCGGTCTGCGCCATGAAGCCCTCGATGACGCGATGGAACGGCACGTCGTCATAAAACCCCTCGCGCGCCAGTTGTTTCAGGCGCTCGGCGTGTTTGGGCGCAACGTCGGTATCGAGCTCGATGAAGATCACGCCCGGCGTGGTTTCGAGGATCAGCGTATTGTCTGGATCGGCGCCGGCCGGAAGGGCGGTGTTTTTCCCGTCTGCCATAGGTCTGTTTCCTGTTTCGCTCTTGCTCGAAATTAGCGGGTGATCGTTGCCTTCTTGATGTAATCCAGCTTGGGGAATTGCTTGATCAGATAGGCGTTTCCCTGGCTTTGGATAAGGCCCTGGCTCGGTCCCTGGCCTTGCGGGGCGCCCTCGCCGTAGCCGCTGTAAAGCGCATTGACCACTTGCATGCCCGAGATGACGCGGCCGAACGGCGCAAAACCCTGGTTATCGAGCCCGCGATTGTTTCCGTAGTTGATGAAGACCTGGGTTGTGCGGGTGTCGGGACCCCTGGTCGCGAACGTGATGTAGCCCGGCTGGTTGCTCTGCTTCACCGGATCGTCCGGGATATTGGCATCCTCCCATCGGGCCGCGATGGCCGGATTGCCGTTGATGCCGAACTGTACCATGAAGCCTGAGATCACGCGGAAGAACCGCGTGCCGTCGTAAAAGCCATTCTTGACCAGATTGTAAAAGCGGTCGGCCCCGTTCGGCGCCCAATCACGGTGCACTTCAACAACGAACGCGCCTTTGCTGGTATCAAATTTCACCTTGTAGACCGCAGGCGCCGTCGCCTTGAGCGCTGCGGGATTGGCAAGCGGGCTGGTCCCGCCTTGCCCGAATGCCGGAACTGCAATCAAGAGCGTCAACACAATGGCTGCGAGGCGGATCATGTCGTCTCCCCGATGAGGACTGTTGTGAGGTTGCTTGAGCTTCAGGCTTTAGGAAATTTCTGTTTCAGCAGCGTGGCGACCGGCGCCGGCACAAAGCTCGATACGTCGCCCCTCATGCTGGCGATCTGCCGCACCAGCGTGGCAGTGATCGGGCGCACCGCCGGAGACGCTGGCAAGAATACCGTCTGCACCTCCGGCGCCATGGCGGCATTCATGCCGGCCATCTGCATCTCGTAGTCGAAATCGGTGGCATCGCGCACCCCGCGGATCAGAACCGTGGCGCCGACCTGGCGGGCGGCCGCGATGACCAGCCCCGCGAATGTCGTGCAGGCCAACTCGCAATGCGCCTCCCGCGCCACCGGCGCGCAGATTTCCTCCAGCATTGCCTGGCGCTCTTGCGCCGAAAACAGCGGCGTTTTGCCCGGATGAACGCCGATCGCCAGCACAAGCTTGTCGGCCAGTCGGACGGCATTGCGCACGACATCGAGGTGGCCAAGCGTGATCGGATCGAACGATCCGGCAAAAAGCGCGATGCGCGGCATGGCGGCGGTCTAGCTTGCGCGCTAGCCGCCCGCAAGACGCTGCCCCGCCGGATTCGCCGAGATTTTTTGCCGAGGCTGGAATTGCCGCGCTCTTTCAAACACTTGCGACGGGCCTCTGATGTCGATCCTTTGAAGCTGAGCCACTCCGCAACGATTTTAAACGACTCGTGAACCTTCCGGGCGCGGACGGCGACAAACCGTCAAATGCTTCCGGCCGGGAACGGAAGCGATTTTGGGACAGGGGTGTCGCCGTGAAGAAATCAGCTTACGTCATCGCTGCTGCGCTGCTGGCTGCGGGCATCGTCGCATTGCCGAGCCTGTCGCAAGTGCAAGCCAGTGCGCCGGTGCTCGGCGCGAAGGGTGACCGGGTCGACGCTCGTCCGACCGGGATGGCCTGCTCGGCGCGCGAATGGCCGTATTTCGAAACCGCCTGCCTGCGCGATCCGAGCCAACCGTTCGGTCAGGCGCGCAAGGTGCGGATGGTTTCGACCGATCGGCTGCCGCAATAGCCGGCAGCGCCTCGCGGCGGTGCGCTGATCCTCCTAATTCTCAGCCTTGATGCCCGCCTTGGCGATGATGTCCGCCCATTTGTGAGTTTCCGTAGCCATAAATGAAGCGAGCGCCGCGGGCGTCACCATTTTGGTCTCCACGTCGAGCTTTTGGTACGCCCTTGCCACTTCGGGCGTCTTCAAGGCTTCATCGAGAGCGCTGCTGATCTTCTGGATGACAGGGGTGGGCGTTCCTGCCGGCGCGAGCAGCCCGGTCCACAGGCTTTCCGTCAGCTGCGGATAGCCTGCCTCGGCAAACGTCGGCAAATTCGGCAGCTGCGGTATTCTTTTTTCACTGGTAACCGCGAGAGCGCGTATCTTGCCGGCTTGAATGTGAGCGAGCAGCACTGACGTGCTGTCGATCATCATTTGCATGCGTCCGGCCAGCAAATCGATGACCGCCGGGCCGGCGCCCCGATACGGCACGGCTGTGATCTTGATATCCGCAGCGAGCTGCAATTGCGCGCCCAACAGATGCGGCAGGGTACCCGCCCCCGGCGTGCCGAAATTGATCCTGCCGGGATTGCTTTTCGCGTAGGCGATGAACTCGGCCAGCGACTTGGCGGGGATCGATGGATGGACAGCAAGGATTTCCGGCGTCTCGGCGACGATGCCGATCGGCGCGAAGGCTTTCAGCGGATCGTAATCCAGTTTGTAAAGCGACGGCGCGATGGTCAGCGAGCCAGCCTGGTTGAGAAGCAGCGTGTAGCCATCGGGGTCGGCGCTCACCACGACATGCGCGCCTACGGTCCCGGCGGCGCCGCCCGGCCGGTTATCGACGACAATCGTCTGACCGAGCTTGGCCGCCAGGCTATTGGCAAGGATGCGCGCCACCACATCGGTCGGGCCGCCCGGCGGGTATGGCACGATGAGGTGGACTGGGCGGGTGGGGTAATTCTGCGCGACGGCCGGGAGCGGCAGCGCGGACAGTGAGAAGGCGAGCGTGGCGAGAACCGACCGGCGATCAATGTTCATGGCGATGTTTCCGTTCGTTGCAGGCGCGAGCTTTCAGGCCGCGCCGGATGCCCATGCAAGGAGGCCGCCAATCTAGCCCGTCCGCCGGCCTTTTCGCCAATGGTTCGCTTGCCTTGACCCTGCCCCCTGCCCGCGTCTAAGAGCCACAGATACGCGATGGACCGCCATGCTGGTGCTGATCGACAACTACGACAGCTTTACCTTTAACCTGGTGCACTATTTGGGTGAACTGGGCGCTGTGGTCGACGTGCATCGCAACGACAAGGTGACGGCCGCCGAGGTGATCGCCGCCGACCCCGATGCCATCGTGCTGTCGCCGGGGCCGTGCACGCCAAAAGAGGCGGGCATCTGTCTCGATCTGATCGCACAGGCCGCCGATAAGATTCCGATCCTCGGCGTCTGTCTCGGTCACCAGGCGATCGGTGATGCATTTGGCGGCAAGGTCGTGCGCGCGCCGGCGCCGGTCCACGGCAAGCTGTCTGAAATCCGGCACCACGGTGACAGCATTTTCCGCGGCATCAACGCGCCGTTCCAGGCGACCCGTTATCACTCGCTGGTGGTCGAGCGAAAAAGCCTCCCAGCCGAACTCCAGGTCACCGCGGACACAGAGGATGGCCTGGTGATGGGTCTTGCCCATGCGCGGCTGCCGGTGCACGGCGTCCAGTTTCATCCGGAGAGCATCGCCTCCGAACACGGTCACCTGATGCTGAAGAACTTTCTCGACATCGCCGCCGCATGGAATATGGCCACGGGACGGCGCGAGGCGACGGCGAATTCCGAGCAAGCGGCGCACCACGCACCGAGACAAAAAACAACACGGGCGCGGGTCAATTGAGGGGGGAGCCGTGACCGACACATTCAAGGGCTTGATCGCCAAGGTGGCGACCGGCGCCACGCTCAGCCGCGATGAAGCCGCAACCGCGTTCGGCCAGATGATGTCCGGCGAAGCGACGCCGTCGCAGATGGGTGCGCTGTTGATGGCGCTGCGCGTCCGCGGCGAAACCGTCGACGAGATCACCGGCGCGGTCACAGCGATGCGCAACAAGATGCTGCGCGTCGAGGCGCCGCCGAACGCCGTCGATGTGGTCGGCACCGGCGGCGACGCCTCGGGTTCGTTCAACATCTCCACCTGCGCGGCGCTGATCGTCGCCGGCGCCGGCGTCCCCGTCGCCAAGCACGGCAACCGTGCGCTGTCGTCGCGTTCCGGCGCCGCCGATGTGCTCGCCGCGCTCGGCGTCAATATCGATCTGACGCCGGAGCGGATCGCCCATTGCATCCGCGAAGCCGGTATCGGTTTCATGTTCGCGCCGGCGCATCATCCGGCGACCAAGAACGTCAATCCGACACGCGTCGAACTCGGCACGCGCACGATCTTCAATCTGCTCGGCCCGCTGTCCAATCCGGCGGGCGTGCGCCGCCAGATGGTCGGCGTATTTTCCAAGCAATGGACCGAGCCGCTCGCCGTCGTGCTGAAAAACCTCGGCGCCGAGCAGGCCTGGGTGGTGCACGGCTCCGACGGCCTCGACGAGATCACGACCTCGGGGCCGACCAGCGTCACGGCCCTGGAAAACGGCGCGATCACGAGCTTCGAGATTTCGCCTGAGCAGGTGGGTCTGCCGAAGGTCAAGCCGGAGGCGCTGCGTGGCGGCGATGCAACCACCAATGCCAAGGCCGTCGAAGACGTGCTCGAGGGCAAGCCAAGTCCGTACCGCGACGTTGCGCTGTTCAACGCCGCGGCAGCGCTGGTGGTCTCCGGCAAGGCCAAGGATCTCAAAGGCGGCATGGAGCTTGCCGTCAAGTCGCTCGACTCCGGCGAGGCCGAAGGCCGGCTCGATCGGCTGATCGTGGTGTCGAACGATGGCTGATATTCTGGCGAAGATCGAAGCGTATAAGCGCGAGGAAATCGCTGCCGCGAAGCGCGTGCGCCCGCTCGCCAGCGTCGAGCAAGAGGCGCAAGCGGCGCCCGCGACTCGCGGCTTTCTGCGCGCGATCGAACGGCGGACCGGCGCCGGCGAGTTTGCGCTGATCGCCGAGATCAAAAAGGCCAGCCCATCCAAGGGGCTCATTCGCGAAAACTTCGACCCGCCGGCGCTGGCATCCGCCTACCAGGCGGGCGGCGCGACCTGTCTGTCGGTTCTGACCGACTCACCGTCGTTTCAGGGCAGTCTCGACTACATGCGCCAGGCGCGAGCAGCCAGTGCGCTGCCGGTGCTGCGCAAGGATTTCATGTACGACACCTACCAGGTGGCCGAAGCACGCGCGGCCGGAGCTGATTGCATCCTCATCATCATCGCGGCGGTCGATGATGCCTGCGCGGCCGACCTCGAGGCCGCTGCCTTTGCGTATGGGATGGACGCGCTGATCGAAGTGCACGACCGGCAAGAACTTGACCGCGCGCTCCGCCTGAAATCGCGGCTGCTCGGCATAAACAACAGAAACCTCAAGACATTTGAAACGACGCTGACTACCTGCGAGCGGCTGGCGCCGAATGTGCCGAAGGGCTATGCTCTGGTTGGCGAGAGCGGAATAGAATCGCCGGCCGATCTGGCGCGACTCGCCAAGGTCGGAATCTCGACCTTCCTGGTCGGCGAAAGTTTGATGCGGCAGGACGACGTCGTGGCGGCGACACGCGCCCTGCTCGCCCGCAAACCCGCACTTGCGCCGGCACGGTAGTGCCGTGGCCCGGCGTCCCAGCAAATTGACGCACTTAAGCGCCGGCGGCGAAGCCCGCATGGTCGACGTGTCGCCAAAGGCGATGACCGAACGGGTGGCGATCGCAGAGGGTCGCGTGCTGATGCAGCTGGAAACGCTGGACATTGTTCAGAGCGGCAACGCCAAGAAGGGCGACGTGCTAGGCGCGGCCCGCATCGCCGGCATCATGGCGGCCAAGCGTACGCACGAACTGATTCCGCTCTGCCATCCGTTGGCGCTCACACAGGTCGAGGTCGACGCCGTACCTGATGCCAAGCTGCCCGGCGTCAAAGTCACAGCGCGGGTTAAGGTCTCGGGCAAAACCGGTGTCGAGATGGAAGCGCTGACCGCGGTGTCGGTCGCGTGTCTGACGATCTACGACATGGTCAAAGCCGTCGAGCGCGGCATGCGTATCGAAGGCATCCGGCTGGTCGAGAAGAGTGGCGGCAAAAGCGGGCATTTTCGCGCAAAGGATTCATGATCGTGGCGTTGCTGTCGGTTGCAGGCGCGTTAGAACAGATACTGGCGCAAGCGGAACCTTTGCCGGCGGACGAAGTGCCGCTCGCCGAGGCCGACGGCCAAGTGCTGGCCTATGATCTCAAAGCGCGGCGCACCCAGCCGCCTGCCGACGTCTCCGCCATGGACGGTTATGCGGTGCGCGCCGCCGACGTGGCGAGCGCACCGGTGCGGCTTAAGGTGATCGGCGAGGTCGCGGCCGGCCGGCCGTTTGCGGCCGCTCTCGGCTCGGGCGAGGCCGCGCGCATCTTTACCGGCGGTGTGCTGCCGCAAGCCGCCGATACGGTAGTGATCCAGGAAGTGACCACACGCGACGGCGACATTGTTGAAATACAAAAACCAAGCGCGCTCGGTCGCAACGTGCGCCCACAGGGGCTCGATTTCCGCGTTGGCGACCGGCTGCTTGCCAAGGGCCATCGGCTGACGCCACGCGATCTGCAGCTTGCGGCCGGCATGAACCATCCTGTTGTGCCGGTGCATCGCCGGCCCAAGCTCGCGCTATTTGCGACCGGTGATGAACTCGTGCCGCCCGGCGCGGAGCCTGGGCCGGGGCAGATCGTCTATTCCAACGGTTTCGCGCTTGCTGCGCTCGCCCGCAAGGAAGGCGCAACCGTCGTCGACCTCGGCGTCGTCGGCGACAAGCTTGACGAGACCATCGTCAAGGTGCGGAGCGCCCGCGAAGTCGGCGCCGATATTCTGGTGACGACCGGTGGCGCCTCGGTTGGCGAATACGACTTGGTGCAGAAGGCGTTCGCCGCCGAAGGCATGGTACTGTCGTTCTGGAAAATCGCCATGCGTCCGGGTCGGCCGCTGATGCACGGCAAACTCGGCGCGATGCACGTGCTCGGCCTGCCCGGCAACCCTGTCTCCTCCTATGTGTGCGCGTTCCTGTTTCTCGTGCCGCTGATCCGGCGGCTCGCCGGACGCAGCGACCTGGTGCGGCCCACGGAAAGCGCCGTGCTCGGCTGTGACCTCGCCGCCAACGACGAGCGCGCCGACTATCTGCGGTCAACGCTCAGTAACGCCGCCGACGGCGCCGTCGCGACGCCGTTCCCGACCCAGGACAGCTCGATGATGGCGCCACTGGCCAAGTCCGACTGTCTCTTGATCCGGGAACCGTTCGCGCCGCCCGCCAAAGCGGGCAGCGTCTGTACGATCATGCGGTTTGATCGTTAGGTGCCGGCGAATCAGAAGGCGCGTTCAATTCTGTCTCACGACCCCTGCGCCGCTATCCCAGACGGCGAGCAAAAGCGTTCCCGCCAAGCGGGAGCCCGCCAAGACCGTTAAATTCGAGCGTTAAGCGGCGCTTGGCGGCCCCACTCCACTTGTTCACGTCAAATTAAGTGCTTGCGGAACACATATGGAACGGATAGTGTCCGTTCATGATTTGTTTCGGCAAACCAACGCCGTAACCGATCCGCAGATGCTCTGCCCTTGTGGACGAGACCGGGGCCAGATGGGGAAGCGCCAATGCTCACGCGCAAGCAAGCCGAGTTGTTGCGTTTTATTCACGAGCGTCTCAAGGAGGCGGGGGTGCCGCCGTCATTCGATGAGATGAAGGACGCACTCGACCTGCGCTCCAAATCCGGCATTCACAGACTCATCACGGCGCTCGAGGAGCGCGGCTTCATCCGCCGCCTGCCCAACCGGGCGCGCGCCATTGAGGTGATCAAGCTCCCGGAATCCGTCGCCAATGGCATTGGCTCAGCGCGGGCGCGCGGTTTCACGCCGAGCGTGATTGAAGGCAATCTCGGCCGTGTGCGCGCCGCCTCTGAAGATGAAGGTGGCCGTCCCGTCGCCGTTCCGGTCATGGGCCGCATCGCCGCTGGCACGCCGATCGAGGCAATCCAGACGCGCAGCCACACCATCAACATGCCGCCGGATCTGCTGACCACCGGCGAGCATTTTGCCCTCGAGGTGCGCGGCGATTCGATGATCGAGGCCGGCATCCTCGACGGCGACATGGCGCTGCTCAAACGCACCGATGCCGCGGATACTGGCGACATCGTCGTGGCGCTGATCGACGACGAGGAGGCGACCTTGAAGCGCTTTCGCCGCCGCGGCGCTTCGATCGCGCTTGAACCCGCCAATACGGCCTACGAGGTGCGCATTCTGCCGCCGAACCGCGTGCGCATTCAGGGCAAGCTGGTGGGACTGTTCCGGCGGTATTGAGCCCGCGCCATTCCGGGGCCGCGCATCGGCGCAGAGCCCGGAATCTATAGCCACCGCCGTAGAAAATTCGGACGAACCATGATTATGGATTCCGGGCTCGGCCCTGCGGGCCGCCCCGGAAGGACGAGTCACCCCCCGCTTCCAGCCACCTTCGCCCAGGTGTCGCGCAGGCCGACCGTGCGGTTGAAGACCGGCCGCTCCGGCGTCGAATCGATGTCGGGGCAGAAATAACCCTGGCGTTCGAATTGGACCGCATCGCCCGCGTTACGGCCGGCGAGTGACGGTTCGACGCGCGCGTCGGTGATGACTTCCAGTGAACCTGGATTGAGTTCGGCGGCAAAATTGCCGACGTCCGGATCGGGTTTCGTGAACAGCGGATGGTAGAGCCGCACCTCGGCGACGCGCGAATCCTTGGCCGACACCCAATGCAGCGTCGCCTGCACCTTGCGGCCGTCCGGCGCGTTGCCGCCGCGCGTTGCCGGATCGTAGGTGCAACGCAATTCCACCACCGCGCCGAACGAGTTTTTGATGACCTCGCGGCAGGTGATGAAAAAGCCGTAGCGCAGCCGCACTTCGCGTCCCGGGGCGAGACGAAAGAATTTCTTCGGCGGGTTCTCCATGAAGTCGTCGCGCTCGATGAACAGCTCGCGGCCGAAGCGAATCTTGCGCGTGCTGGCATCGGGCCGTTCGGGATGATTGACCGCGTCGATCTCCTCACCCTCGCCTTCCGGAAAATTCTCGATCACGACTTTCAGCGGCCGCAACACCGCCATGCGCCGTTCGGCGGTCTTGTTGAGATGCTCGCGGATGGCGAATTCGAGCATTCCCATGTCGACGATGCTGTTGGCCTTGGCGACGCCGATGCGCTTGACGAAATCGCGGATCGCCTCGGGCGGCACCCCGCGCCGGCGCAGGCCCGCAAGCGTCGGCATGCGCGGATCGTCCCAGCCGGCGACATGACCGCCGCGCACGAGTTCGGTCAGCACCCGCTTCGACAGCACCGTGTAGGTGAGATTGAGGCGCGCGAACTCGTATTGATGCGGGTGCGACGGCACCGGCAGATTGTCCAGGAACCAGTCGTAGAGCGGCCGATGGTCCTCGAATTCGAGCGTGCAGATCGAGTGTGTGATGCCCTCGATGGCATCGGACTGGCCATGGGCGAAGTCGTAGTTCGGATAGATGCACCATGCCTTGCCGGTGCGCGGATGCTCGGCGTGCAGGATGCGATAGAGCGCAGGATCGCGCAGATTGATGTTGCCCGAGGCCATGTCGATCTTGGCGCGCAGCACGCGGGCGCCGTTCGGAAATTCGCCGGCGCGCATGCGGCGGAACAAGTCCAGATTCTCCTCGACGCCGCGCTTGCGATAGGGGCTCTCGGTGCCTGCCTCGGTCAGT
Source organism: uncultured Alphaproteobacteria bacterium (assembly GCA_963729965.1). Taxonomy (GTDB): domain Bacteria; phylum Pseudomonadota; class Alphaproteobacteria; order Rhizobiales; family Xanthobacteraceae; genus BOG-931. The sequence continues at coordinate 744,593 of CAVSPX010000012.1, read as the reverse complement.
GTGCCGCGCGTTGCCCGCATCTCCTCCTGGGTCTGGTCGTCCACATAGGCCTTGCCGGCGCGGATCAGATGCTCTGCCCACGCGTAGAGCTGCTCGAAATAATCCGAAGCATGATAGAGATTCTTGCCCCAATCGAAGCCCAGCCAGCGCACATCGCGCTCGATGGCGTCGATGTATTCCTGATCCTCCTTGGTCGGATTGGTGTCGTCGTAGCGCAGGTTGCACTGGCCGCCGAACTCTTCGGCGATGCCGAAATTCAGACAGATCGACTTGGCGTGACCGATATGCAGGTAGCCGTTGGGCTCCGGCGGGAAGCGAGTGACGATCCTCTTGTGCCGGCCCGACGCCAGATCGGCGCGCACAATATCGCGGATAAAATCCTGGCCCGCTTCGCGTACCGTGGTGTCGGCGAGTGTCATGAGCTGATCTGTTTCGAATCCATTCTGGCCGACCCGATAACGAGGCCAAGCGTCTATTCCAAGGCGGAATGCGCGCGGCCGGATTGGACAAATTGGCGGCCCGGGTCAAGTCCGCAAGCCCACGACCGGCAACGCAGACCACCAAGGCAATCCGCTAAGCCGTACCGCTAAGAGTTATGCCGCAGCCGCGTCGGCTTCTCTTAGCGTCCATCTGTGCTACACGGGCGCGGCCTTGCAAGGATTCTGAACCCGGTATGACCGTCGTTACGCGCTTTGCCCCCTCCCCGACCGGTTTTCTGCATATCGGCGGCGCCCGCACGGCCCTGTTCAACTGGCTCTACGCGCGCGGCCGCGGCGGCAAGATGCTTTTGCGCATCGAGGACACCGACCGCGAACGCTCGACCCAGGCCGCCATCGACGCCATCCTCGATGGACTGAGCTGGCTCGGCATCGCCTGGGACGGCGAGCCGATCTACCAGTTCTCCCGCGCCGCGCGGCATCGCGAGGTTGTCGAGCAGATGTTGGCATCGGGGAATGCCTACCGCTGCTATTGCAGCCCCGAGGAACTGGCGAAGATGCGCGAGAAGGCGCGCGCCGAGGGGCGCACGCGGCTCTATGACGGCACCTGGCGCGACCGCGATCCGTCGGAGGTGCCTCCGGGCGTCGCGCCTGCGATTCGAACTCAAGGCGCCGTTGACCGGCGAGACCGTCATCGAGGATCAGGTCCAAGGCCGCGTGGTGTGGCAGAATGAGAATCTCGACGATCTGGTGCTGCTGCGCTCCGACGGCACGCCGACCTACATGCTTGCCGTCGTCGTCGACGACCATGACATGGGCGTCACCCACATCATCCGCGGTGACGACCACCTGACCAACGGTGCGCGGCAGAAACAGATCTACGAGGCGCTCGGCTGGTCGGTGCCGGGGATGGCGCATATCCCGCTGATCCACGGGCCCGACGGCTCCAAGCTCTCCAAGCGGCATGGCGCGCTCGGCGTCGATGCCTACCGCGCCATGGGTTACCTGCCGGCAGCGTTGCGCAATTACCTGGTGCGGCTCGGCTGGAGCCACGGCGACCAGGAGATCTTCTCGACCGAAGAGATGATCGCGGCCTTTGACCTGCCGCACATCGGCCGCGCGCCGGCGCGGTTCGATTTCGCCAAGCTGGAAAGCCTCAACGGTCACTATATCCGGCAAAGTGCGGATGGCGACCTGTTGGCTGCTATCGATCAATTGCTGCCGCACCTGGCCAACGGCGAAGCCGTCGCCGCCAAGCTGACACCGGCGGTGCGCGCGCAGCTCCTGGCGGCCATGCCGAGCCTGAAGGAACGCGCCAAGACCCTGGTCGATCTCATTGACGGTGCAAGTTTCCTCCTCACCGACCGGCCGCTGCCGCTGGATGAGAAGGCCAAGGCGCTGCTGACCGAGCCCGCCAAGGATTTGCTGCGCGAACTTGCCCCAGAATTGACGGCTGTCGAACCATGGACCGGTGAGGCGACCGAACAGGCGGTGCGGGCCTTTGCGGAGCGGCGTGGCGCCAAACTTGGTGCGGTGGCCCAGCCGCTGCGCGCCGCACTGACGGGCCGGACGACCTCACCGGGAATCTTCGATGTGCTTGCCATCCTCGGCAAGACCGAAAGCCTGGGGCGTGTTGCGGATCAGCTTGGCGCCGGCGATACCGCACCGCGCGCGGGTTGATCCTTGGACCGATAGCGCCCTCGCTTGCGGCTTTTTACCGACCTTCCTGGGCGCCGCGGCATCCCTATATCTTGCAGTGCACACGTGCTTGGGCTACCCAAATAGACCTGGGCCAAACGTACGCCGCCCCACCCGTTTGAGCCGTTTCGAGGGCCCGGCCTGATAGTTCCGGCTGCCCCGCATCGAGGACATGATCATGGACGCGAAAACCGGCGCCAACATCAAGACCGGCAAGCTTACGCTCGGCGACAAGACCTATTCCTTCCCGATCTATGACGGCACCATCGGCCCCGAGGTGCTCGACGTCAGCAAGCTTTACGCCGAGGCCGGCATCTTCACCTACGATCCGGGTTTCACCTCGACCGGCTCCTGCGAATCCAAGATCACCTACATCGACGGCGACGAAGGCGTGCTGCTCTACCGCGGCTACCCGATCGAAGACCTGGCCGAACACGGCGACTTCCTCGAAACCTGCTACCTCCTGCTCTACGGCGAACTGCCGACAGCCACGCAAAAGGCCGACTTCGTCGACCGCGTGGTGCATCACACCATGGTCCACGAGCAGATGACCCGGTTCTTCAACGGGTTCCGTCGCGACGCTCATCCGATGGCGGTGATGGTCGGCTCCGTGGGAGCGCTGTCGGCATTCTATCACGACTCGACCGACATCACCGACCCGACGCAGCGGATGATCGCCTCGATCCGCATGATCGCCAAAATGCCGACGCTGGCGGCGATGGCCTACAAATATTCGGTCGGCCAGCCCTTCATGTTTCCGGACAATTCGCTCGACTACGCCTCAAACTTCCTGCGCATGTGTTTCGCAGTGCCATGCGAGCCGTACAAAGCCAATCCGGTTCTGGCCCGCGCCATGGACCGCATCTTTACGCTGCATGCCGACCACGAACAGAACGCGTCGACATCGACGGTGCGGCTCGCCGGCTCGACCGGCGCCAATCCGTTTGCCTGCATCGCCGCCGGAATTGCCTGCCTGTGGGGACCCGCGCACGGCGGCGCCAACGAAGCGGCGCTGAAAATGCTGGGCGAGATCGGCAGCGTCGACCGCATTCCCGAATACATCAAGCGATCCAAGGACCCGAACGACTCGTTCCGCCTGATGGGCTTCGGCCACCGCGTCTACAAAAACTACGATCCGCGCGCCAAGCTCATGCAGAAGACCTGCTACGAAGTGCTCAACGAACTCGGCATCAAGGATCCGCTGCTCGACGTGGCCATGGAGCTGGAAAAGATCGCGCTCCACGACGACTATTTCGTCTCGAAGAAGCTCTATCCGAACGTCGACTTCTACTCGGGCATTACGCTGCGTGCGATGGGCTTCCCCACCACGATGTTCACGGTGCTGTTCGCGCTGGCCCGAACCGTCGGCTGGATCGCCCAGTGGAAGGAAATGATCGAGGACCCGCACCAGAAACTCGGCCGTCCCCGCCAGCTCTATACCGGGTCGCCGCGGCGCGATTACCAGCCGATGTCGAAGCGGAAGTAACGCGGGCTGCTACGTATCGCGCACCGACGGATGGAATAATTCATCGACCTCGAGCCGGCGGCCGATCAGGCCCTGGTCGTGGCTGTACATGATGAATTGTTCGAGATTTTTGCGGTTGGCCGAAACGCCGAACACCCAGGGGTCCTTGCCGAACGCCTTGCGCTCGCGCTCGTAGTAGCGCCGGCCGAAGGCGAGGCTCGACCAATTCGGATCGGAAAAATAATCCCAGGCGATTTCGCGTGCGTGCCGGAACGAGTTCGATCAAGCCGCCGCATAGCGTCGGGTGCGCGTCGGCAATTTCCGTACGGATCGCCAAGATGTGCATGATCGGCCACCAGCCGTATTTCTTGAAATAGCGCAGCTCCTCGGCATCGGCGTCAGCAAAGAGCCGCCGCACCGCGACTTCGCCCCCCATGATTGACTGCGGCGGATGCGGCTGGATGACGGCGTCGCAGCCGCCGTCACGCAACAGATGGCCGACGTCCGTGCCCTGGGGCAGGACTTCGATCCGAGCAGCGGCCTTGGGCTGAAATGCGATTTTTTCTTCTTCTTCGAGCAGCCAATGGATGTCCTCCCACGGCATGCCGTATTCGAATTTCAGATCGCCCTTGGCCAACAGCGAGAGCGTCGTCTGGAACGAGCGAATCGCGACGCGTTTGCCCCGCAAGTCCGACGGCTTGGTGAACGGACTATCCTCGCGCACGAAATACAGGCCGGCGCTGAACAGCCGGCGGGGAAACACAGGAATGCCGATGATCGGCCGCTTGCGATCAATAGCCATCAGAAAGGTCGACATCGAAAACTCGGCGATGTCGTACTTGCCCTGCAGCATGCCACCATGGCGGTCGACGCCGCCGGCAAGCGGGTGCGACTGACCGACCTGCAGCGGCCTGAGCGTAAAGCCTTCCGGCTGCCGCACGGTGCCGTCGAAAAACGGCATGTGACGATCGTAGCGGTCGAGCGCGAGCGTCAAATCCACCGTTGCCTCCCTATCGCCGATAGACCCCAACCTCAGCGCGGATCGTATGCCCAGATCAGATACGCGCCCGCCCATGTGAAGCCGCCGCCGAAGGCGGCGAGCAGCATGCGGTCGCCGGCCTTGAGCTTCGCCTCGTAGTCCCACAGGCAGAGCGGGATCGTGGCGTTGGTGGTGTTGCCGTATTTGTCGATGTTGATCATGACCCGCTCAGCCCGCAGCTTCAAGCGGTCGGCGGTCGCCTCGATGATCCGACGGTTGGCTTGGTGCGGCGCCACCCAATCGATATCGTCGCCGCTAAGCTGATTGCGCTTCATTAGCGTAGTCGCGACTTCGGCCATGCGCGCGACAGCGACTTTGTAGACGGCGGCGCCCTCCTGGTGGACGTAGTGCAGGCGCTTGGCCACTGTTTCGGCGTTCGGCGGCATGCGGCTGCCGCCGGCCTTTTGGTGCAGGTGCGGCATGCCGGCACCATCTGAGCCGATCAGCGTGTCGATGATGCCGTACTTGCGGCTCGGCTCGAGCAGCACCGCGCCGGCGCCGTCGCCGAACAGCACGCAGGTGGCGCGATCGGTGTAGTCGATGATCGACGACATCTTGTCGGCGCCGACCACGACAATCTTGCGGCACGTGCCCGCTGCAATGAACTGTGCAGCGATCGTCAGCGCGTACACGAAACCCGAGCAGGCGGCCTGGACGTCGAAGCTGCCGATATTGCGAATGCTGCACATGTCGCAAATCAGGTTCGCGGTCGATGGAAAGACGAAATCCGGCGTGGTGGTGGCGCAGATCAGGAGATCGATATCGCCGGGCGCGGTCGCGGTCTTGGCCAACAGGCCGCGCACGGCCTCCGCACCCATATGCGAGGTGCCGAGCCCCTTTCCGGTCAGGATGTGCCGTTCCTTGATGCCGGTGCGCTCGACGATCCACTCGTCGCTGGTGTCCACCATCTGCGCGAGTTCGGCATTGGTGAGCACATCCGGGGGCACGTAACCACACACGCCAGTTATCGCGGCGCGCAGCGGAGATTTCCGGACCGGCTTTTTCTTCGCTGGGCTCACGCGGGTCGCTTGGCTGTTGGGCTGAAGTGGGACGATCTGTCCGCGCCCTTAGCAGGGTGTCGGCCATAATGGTAGGGCGGAACGCGCCGGCTGGGCGCTGGGCCTAACATGATGCGGGCACTGCGCTGACGGCTGTGAGATCGCGTCGGCCACGGCGGGCCAAATCGAGCACAATGGCGGCGGCCTGACTGCTGGGGTTGGCGGTGCCGATCCCCATGATCCCATCGAGCCGATTGAACGCCGCGACCTGCCGGCGCCGCTCCGGCGTATCGGAAATCAGCGGGATAAGGGCCTCCGCCAGCCGTTCGGGCGTACACTCGCGTTGCAAGAATTCCGGAACGATGTTTTCGCCGACGACGAGGTTGGCGAGGATGATCGTCGAAAGCTCACGCGAGCGCATGAGCCGGGCGACGGCTTCCTCGATGAGCGAAACACGATAGACCCCAACGGTCGGTACCCCGGCAAGCGCCAGTTCGAGCGTCACCGTCCCCGATGCTGCAAGCGCCGCCCGCGCCGAGCGGAATGCCGCCCACTTTTCGGCCGGATCGCTGACGATGCGCGGCTGCAACGGCCATCCAGCAACGCCCTCACGCACTCGCGGCAGAAGATGTGGCACCGTCGGCAGCACCAATTCCAGGGGGCCGGTGCGCTCGGCGACGCGCGCGATCGCGGTACCGAACGTCGCCAGCAGACGTTGCAATTCGCTGGACCGGCTGCCGGGCAGCACCAGCACGATTGGAGGATCACTGCCGCGGCGCTTTAGTTCCTCGGCATTGGGCCGCATTTCGGCGACCCGCTCGATCATGGGATGGCCAACGTAGATGCACGGCGGACCGCCCAGGCGCAGATGCGCCGCCGGCTCAAATGGCAGGATGGCCAGCACGCAATCGACATACCCGCGCATCGCGCGCGCCCGCCACGGCCGCCACGCCCAGACCGAGGGCGATACGTAATCGAGAATCGGAATGTTCGGGGCCAGGCGGCGCACACGGCGCGCGACCCGGTGGGTGAAATCGGGACTGTCGATGATGACAAGAGCGTCGGGTCGGGCTGCGACCACGGCGTCTGCGGTTTCGCGGATGCGGCGCAAAATCAGCGACAGGCGCCGCGGAATCGCGCTCAAACCGAGGATCGAAAGGTCGTCGATCGCGAACGGGCTCCTGATCCCGGCCGCAGCCATGGCCCTGCCCCCGACGCCAGCAAGATTGAGCCGGCCGTGCTCCCGGCTCATCAACGCCCGCGCCAGCGCCGCACCCAAAGCGTCGCCCGATTCTTCCGCGGCGATCAGATAGATCGCCGGATTGCGCACATGCCCGTCTGGGTTCACTGCGCGGAGCTCCCTGCCACTCCGATGACGAAGATTCCCGCCCGATCGGCCGCGGCGATGAGTTCCGCAGGGTCTGCTATCATGGTATTGCCGGCGGCGACCGCGATCCCGGCGAGATTCGCTCGTACCGTGTTGGCGACGGTCTGGGGACCGATCGTCGGCAAATCGAACCGCATGTCCTGCCTCGGCTTGGGCGCTTTCACCAGCACCCCCACGCCTTTCGGAGTCGTCACTCGCCCAGCGGCGCGCAGATCGGCGACGCGAGCGAGCATGTTGTCGGTGCCTTCGGCCGCCTCGATCGCCAGAACGTATTTATTGGCGACAACTGCAGCTTGGCCCACATCGAATGAACCGAGGGTTGCGATCAGATTGAGCGCGCATGCGATGTCGGTTTGGTCACGCGCCGAAGGCTGATAACGGCCCAGCGCCCCTTCCGGCACAAGAATTTCTGGGGCAACGTCCTTGACACCGATGATGCGCAGCCCGGCCTCCTCGGCCAGCTTGGCAATGCTGGTGATCAGCCGGTCGTCTCCTCCAGCGAAGGCCCGGGCGATGCGCGGCATCATGCGAATTGTCCGCCAGTCGAGGCGGATTTGGGTGAGCGCCGGCCTGGTCAGCGTACCGATGAACACGGCCTCGCGGCAACGCTCGGCCTCGGCAAGACGAAACAGTCTGCCTGCTTGTCCGATCGATATCCAGTGATGGGTATAGCGCTCGACGAGTTTTGGATCAGCCCAGCCCCGAATGGCGAGCATCACCGGACGGCGTCCAGATCGATCGATGGCGGCGGCCACGGCAGCCGGAATGCTGCCGCCGCCGCAAATGATGGCGACGGATGTTTTTGTAGCGTCCGCGTCAATCATCTCGTTCGTCAGGCGATTCCGTCATCTGTTTCGTCGCGCTCGGTGGCCGGCAACATCAATGGGCGTTTGCTGCCAGCGCGAATAAAGGCAATGATTTTGCATACTTTTGGATCGTCCGCGAATTCACGCGCAACAGTTTCTACGCGATCAGCAAACACGCCTTCACCGAAGAATAGGATTTGATAGGCGTGCCGCAATCGCAGCACGTCAGCGTGCGTCGCGCCGCGACGGCGTAAGCCGATGACATTCAGCCCGCGCAGCTTCTCGCCGCGAACCATACCGAAGGGAATGACATCGTTGCGGACTGGCGACATTCCGGCCACCATGACGCCTTCGCCGACCCGGCAAAATTGATGAAATCCAGCGAACCCGCCAAGAAATGCATTATCACCTATGGACACGTGCCCGCCCAGTGTAACGAGATTTGCAAATATTACGCCGTTGCCGACATGGCAATCGTGCCCGACGTGACAGCCGACCATCAGCAGGCAACCCTCGCCGATGCTGGTCAGGCCACCGCCATCCTCGGTGCCCGTGTTCATGGTGACGCTTTCGCGCAGTTCGCAGCGCGGCCCAATAACAAGCCTCGTCGCCCCGCCGCGGTAGTGCACCGACTGCGGCGGCGTTCCGAGCGACGCAAACGGATAGACCACGGTGCCGGCCCCGATGCTGGTGACGCCGGTGATATGGACATGCGCCATCAATCGCACGCCGTCGCCAAGCTCGACGCGTGGCCCGACAATGCAGTAAGGCCCGATCTCGACGCCCTCACCTATGCGCGCGCTGTCGGCTACGCGCGCGGTCGGATCGATCACGTTTTCGCCTCGCCGATCATTGCGCCGAGCAGCGCCTCGGCGACGACCGTGGTGCCGACCCGAGCTTCGGTCTGGTACCACCACATGAAACGGCGGTTCGCCGACTTGCGCACGTGATATTCCAGCCTGTCACCGGGCACGGCCGGCCGGCGAAACTTCGCCTTGTCGATGGTGATGAGGAACATTCCGCGCTCCTCGTGCAATTCCAGCTTCCGCAGCACCAGCGTGGCCGCAGTCTGCGCCATGCCTTCGATCATCAATACGCCGGGCATCACCGGATTTTCGGGGAAATGACCGAGAAACTGCGGCTCGTTCATCGTCACGTTCTTGATTCCGATACCGCTTTCGTCGCCGCGAATATCGATGATCCGGTCCACCATGACGAATGGGTACCGATGCGGCAACAACCGCAAGATATCGCGGATCTCAACGGCTTCGACGCTTTCGCCGCTCATCGACCGCCCCCTGACGGTTCCGGCGCGCCGGCAAAGCGCACGCCCGGTGCTATATCGGTATCGACCATAATGCCTCGCGCGACGCTGGCGCCGTCGCCGATTGCAAGGTTTTCGGCCACGCCAACCCGCTCGTTTATGACAACAAAATCCCCGATCGTCACGCCCCCGGCAATACCGCTTTGCGCGGCGAGGAGGCAGTGACGGCCTATCATGCTTCCGAGGCCGATGTGGACGAGATTGCCGACCCTTGTGCCCTCACCGATCACGGTATCGCGGATCGAGCCGCGGTCGACGGCCGCGTTAGCGCCGATTTCCGCCCCATCCTGAACAATGACGCGGCGGGTCTGGGGAACCTGCTCAAGCCGTGGTGAACCAGCCCGGTAGCTTGAGCCAGCGTGGCCGAGGCGCGCGCCCGGATGGACGACGACGCGATCCCCGATCAGGGCGCTGAGAATTGTGGCGCCGGCACCCACCCCGCAGTTCCGCCCGACATACACATGCGGGCCGATCGCAGCGCCGGCCGCGATCACCGTGCCGGTGCCGATTTCGGCGCCCGGCCCGATGATGGCCAGCGGATCGATGGCCACACCCGCCTCGATCCGGGCCGAAGGATGCACATGGGCGCCCGCGGCACGGCCGCTCGCGCCTAACAGTGAGGACGGGCGCAACGCGTCGGGGAACAGCGTGCGTGCCACGATAACGAAGGCGCGGTACGGGTCGTCGTTGAGCAGCACGGCGAGTTGTGCCGGCGACGATCCAGCCAAGCGCTGCGGAATCAGGCAGGCACCGGCGCGCGTGTTCGCAAGTTCGTCGAGAAATCTGGCATCGTCGAGGAAGCAGATATCTGCGGCACCAGCCAACTCGAGCGACGCAATATTGCCGATCCGCCGTTCCGCGGCGCCGCCTTCCTTGAGCGTCGAACCGGTCAGAACGGCAATGTCCGCAACCGTCAGCCTATGATCGGACTGCCGCAAGACCGGCATGTTGGCGCCCCGCCCGGTTCCGCCGCCGCATCAGAAATGCGTGCCGCCGCCGAACTGGAAGAACTGGGTGCGGTCGTACGAGTCCTTCAAGAGCGGATAGGCGAAATCGAAGCGCAGCGGGCCGAACGGCGAGTTCCAGATAATGCTCGCGCCGGCCGATAGCCGCACATTGGCGTCGTCGGCAACCTGCATGCCGCAGCCGTTGCCGCCCGCGGTGGCAGTGGAGCAGACCAGCGGACCACCCGCCGTCAGGACTGTGCCGTTGATTTCACCGGTCGCAGGGTTCGAGGTTTCGCCTTGATAGCCCCACACCGAGCCGGAATCGACGAATACGGCGCCGGTAAATCCGGAGTCCTTCGGCAGGAAATACAGCGGATAATCGAACTCCAGGCTGGCGCCCCAATACATCGTGCCGCCGACAAGGTCGTTCGATGTGCCTGGAGTAATGTCGCGCGGGCCAATTCCGGCCGGGGCAAACCCGCGGACCAGGTTCGGGCCCATCTTGAAGTCATTCAGCATGCTCACGTAGTCGTTGTTCGACGTGCACGTGTTCGGCGTCGGACAGTTCTGAAAGCCGGTGATGTTGCCGGCCTGCAGATGCAGGATGCTGACGAGGTCGGAGATCGGCTCGTAATAGCTGTGAATGTCGAGGGCGGATCGCATGAAGTAGGAATTGCCGCCGAGGCCGGCAAAATCCTGACCGAAATTGATATTGAGACCGCTGGTCGGATTTTTGTTGTTGTCGAGCGTGTTGTAGATCAGGCCGTAGCCGGCGCTCGACGTTATGATCGTGCCCAACCCCAGTTCGGTGCGGATCGGCAGCGAGGCCTGGCCGAGCGCATAGCAATCCGTCTGCAAATTGGACACGGCATTAGCCGTATAGCCAGGCCCCCAAAGGGTCGCGGCGTTCCCGCCCGCAGCCGTCAGCGCCTGCAAGTTCGGGAAGCTGGTCGTGAAGTTGGGATTGATGTTGTTGCAGTCGTCGAGATAGGTCGGCAGCTGAATCGATTGCGTGTACAGCGAATAGCGCAGCTGCACGGCGAAATCTTCGCGCAACGGAATTCCGAATTTAAGCGAACCGCCGATCGATTCCGTGCCGTATGAGAAATAGCTGTTGGCCAACGTTTGCCGCGCGAACAAATCGACGCCGGCGCTGATTTGCTGGTCGAGGAAGTACGGCTCGACATAGTCGAGTTCGGCAGAACGGATGTACTCGCCGTAGGTACCCGACAGTTTGGCAAAGCGGCCGGTTCCCAACAAGTTGCGTTCGGACACGGAGGCCTGGACCATCCAACCCTCGGCCGTCGAATAGCCGCCCATGATAGAGAAATCGCCGGTCGACTGCTCGACCACATCGACATTGACCACGACACGATCGGGCGCGGAGCCAGGTTCGGTGGTTATCTTGACCGTTTTGAAGAAGTTCAGGTTCTTGATTCGCCGTTCGGCGCGATCGAGCAAGGCGCGATTGTACGGATCGCCTTCGAAGATATCCATCTCCCGCCGGATGACGTAGTCGCGAGTGCGAGTATTGCCGCGAATGTTGATGCGCTCGATATAGGCGCGGGTGCCTTCGTCGATCACGTAGGTGACGCCGACGGTATGCGTCGTCGGATTGCGATCGCCGCGCGGCCGTACCGTACCGAACGGATAGCCGCGCCTTGCCATTTCGATGGTCAAGTCTTCAACCGACTTTTGGACGGCGTCGCCGTTATAAACGTCGCCCTGGTGCGTCATCAGGGTCGAGCGCAGCGTGCTGGCGTCGACCGCGTGAACGTTGGATTGAATGTCGATCTTACCGAATCGGTATCGCGGTCCTTCCTCGATCGTAAACGTGATGACGAAGCCCTTCCTGGAGGGATCATAGACGCCCGTCGCCGAAACGACCTGCACGTCGGCATAGCCGTGCTTCAAGTAGAAGCGCCGCAACAGGTCGCGATCGGCCTCGATGCGGTCCGGATCGTAGACGTCCGTCGTCTGCAGGAAGCTCAAGATGTTCGATATGGCGGTCTTGATGACGTCCTTGAGCCGCCAGCTCGAATAGGCATGGTTGCCGACGAAGACGATCTGCTTGACGCCGGTCTTCTCGCCTTCGTTGATCCTGAAAATCAGATCGACGCGGTTGTTCGGCCGCTCGATGATCTGGGGCACAACGCTGACGTCGAATCGCCCGTTCCGGCGGTAGATTTCCATGATCCGTTCGACGTCGGCCTGCACCGCCGGACGTGACAGCGTGCCGCGCGGCTTGGACTGGATCTCCTGCTGCAGCTGTTCGTCCTTCATGCGGTGATTGCCCTCGAAGGCGACGCGGTCGATGACCTGCGCTTCGACGACGGTCACAATCACGCGGTTACCCTGCGTGGAGACGTTGATGTTCTGAAACAGGCCGGACTCGTACAGCGCCTTGATGCCGGCATTGATCTGGTCAGCGTCCAGATGCTTGCCAGGGCCGGCCTTGAAATACTGCCGGATGGTGTCGGCGTCGACACGCCGGTTGCCTTGGACCACGATTTCCGTAGCGCCGCCGACTTCCGCCCGCGGCGCCGCATAAACGGAATGGGGCGCTAAGCCAGCAAGGCTTACGCCGAGGAGTACGCCGGCAACTGCCAGCCCTCGCCTAATCCGCACCCACATATTCATGCGCAAAGCGCCCTATTCCCCTTCGTAGCCGCCCCCCGCGTTTAGCGGGCCGCTCGATGTCCCCTACAACTCTGCATCAGCGTGCAGTCGACGTAGCCTTCTCCTCGCTTAGTCCCCAGCACCATGGGACCCAGTCCCCTTCGGTCCCAAACCCTCAGTCCCCAGCACCGCCTGCCGGAATTGGCAAGCACACGCGTTCCCTAAGATGCTCTCAGGTGAACGATGTCATTGAAAGTTGCAAATATCATCAACATGATAACTATGGCGAAACCAATGCGGAAGCCGACTTCCTGGGCCCGGTCGGACAGTGGCCGGCCACGTGTGGCTTCTATGCCATAGAACAAAAGGTGGCCACCATCGAGCAGTGGGATCGGAAACAGGTTGAGCAATCCGATTGAAACCGACAGCACCGCAGCGAGATGCAAGAGCGCGACGAAGCTGATGCTGGCCACCTGCCCGGACATCTGCGCGATTCGAATCGGACCGCCCAGTTGATTCGCGCGCTCCCGACCGATGATGACGCGGCCGATATACGTTAACGTCTTGTCGACCACGAACCAGGTTTCCTGGACGCTCATCCAGACCGCCTTCGGCGGTGAAACGTATTGGTATTTCACGTCGCCCGGCGCCGGTGAGCGGCGAATGCCGAGGAGCCCGATGCGCTGGACGTTGCCGAAAATGTCCTTTTCCTGACGCAGTTGCGGCGTTGCGCTGAGCACGACCTGCGCGCCATCCCGGTCGACCGTGATTTGCAGTGTCTTGCCGGCGCTATCGGATACGATCCGCTGCATCGTCTCGAAGCTGTCGATCTTTTCGCCGTCAATCGACACAACCATATCGCCCGGCTTGAAGCCCGCGGCTGCCGCCGGACTGCCGGCTTGCACCTCGTCGACGCGAGGGCTCAGCGTCTGCATGCCGAAGATCATAAAGATGCCGGAAAAGATGAGGATCGCCAGAACGAAATTCGCCAGCGGACCGGCCACCACGATGGCGCTGCGTTTGGCGACAGGCTGGAAGATGAAGCTTTGCTCGCGTTCGCTCGGATCCATGTTTTCGATCAGGGTCCGATCCGGCGTGCTGGCGGCGCTGTCGTCACCAAAGAACTTGACGTAGCCGCCCAGCGGGATCGCGGCGATCTTCCAGCGGGTGCCGTGGCGGTCATAGAAACCGACGAGTTCAGGGCCGAATCCGATGGAGAACGTCAGGATTCGGACCCCGCACCAGCGGGCCACGAGAAAGTGGCCGAGCTCATGGAAAAAAACCACAAGGCTTAAGACGAACAGAAACGGAACGAGATAGTGCAGGATATCGTGCCCAAACGCCTGCAAATGCGAGACAATATCCATCCCCATGATGCGTCCCACGCCCCAGTTCTGCCCGACCCCAACCTTGCCTAGGATGCCATTGCGGCAATTTCGGGCAATAGCTGGGCGGCAAGCCTTCTTGCCATATGGTCAATTGTGACGGCCTGCTCGACCGATTGCGGTTCAGCCATGGCGCCGGCGCGATCCGCGGCATCGAGCGTCGCTTCGACCAGCGCCGGAATGCCTACAAAGCCCAGTCGGCCGCCGACAAATTCGGCGACCGCGATCTCGTTGGCGGCATTGAGCACGGTCGGCGCCGCGCCGCCGGCGAGGAGCGCCGCGCGGGCGATGCGCAGCGCCGGAAAACGCACAGGATCGGGCTCTTCGAAGGTCAAATTCGAAATGCGGGCGAGGTCGAGCCGCTGCGCCGGTGTGCCGATGCGCTCCGGATAGGCAAGGCAATGGGCGATCGGGATGCGCATGTCGGGCGACCCAAGCTGGGCGATCACCGAACCGTCGCGAAACTCCACGAGCCCATGAATTACCGATTGCGCGTGGACTACGATGTCGAGTTCCTGCGGCTCAAGTGCGAACAAGTGCCGCGCCTCAATGAGTTCGAGGCCTTTGTTCATCAGCGTCGCCGAATTGATGGTGATCTTCGGTCCCATCGACCACACCGGATGCTTCAAAGCTTGCTCCAGGGTGACGTGGCGCATCGCTTCCGGCGAGAATGTGCGGAATGGGCCGCCGGAGGCGGTGAGGATGATTCGGCGCACTTCCTCGCGCCGCCCCGCGCTCAGGGCCTGGAAGATGGCGTTGTGCTCGGAATCGACCGGCAGAACCTTGGCGCCGGCTGCCGCCGCGCGCCTCATGAATAGCGCGCCGGCGCAAACCAGGCACTCTTTATTCGCGAGCGCCACCGTCGCGCCGCGCTCGGCCGCAGCGAGCGTCGGCTTGAGGCTGGCGGCACCGGTGATCGCGGCCATGACCCAATCGGCGGGACGCTCGGCCGCTTCGACTATGGCGGCCGGACCGGCGCCCGCTTCAATGCCGGAGCCCGCCAGCCCTTCCTTCAGATCGGCGTAGGCATCGGGATCGCCAACAGCGGCAAAACGCACGCCGAGTTCGCGCGCAAGGCGTGCCAGCGCTGCACCGTTGCGATACGCGGTAATGGCCTCGACCTGGTAGCGCTCAGGATCGCGCCGCAGCAGATCGATCGTGCTCGATCCGATCGAGCCGGTCGCGCCAAGCAAGGTCAACCGGCGCGGCGCGGCTGCCGTTGCGACCTTGGCCAATGGCTGTGCCGGTGTCATCGCGCCTACCATACCAGCAGGCCATAGGCGGGTGCAGCGGTCCCTTGGCGCAGCATGCCGATCAGGAGCGCGGCGGCTGCGGCAACCAGAAAGCCGTCGAGCCGATCCATCAGGCCGCCATGACCGGGAATAAGCTCACTGGTATCCTTGGCGCCAAAGTGCCGCTTGATCGCGGATTTAAGGAGGTCGCCCGCTTGCGCCAAGGCTGAAAGTGCCAACGCGATTACTCCTAACGCCACCAGCCTGCTCAGACCGTCCGCATAGGCGACCAGCGTTGCGGCGGCAACCCCCCCGGTCAGACCACCGATCGCCCCCGACCACGTCTTGTTCGGGCTCACCTGTGGCCACAGCCGCGGCCCGCCAAGCGCCCGGCCGGCCACGAAAGCGCAGGTATCGGTCGTCCAGACCGTCAGGGCCACAAACAGGAACGCCACAAAGCCGAATTCGGCGTCGCGGCGCAAAAGCGCGGGGCCGAGAAATGCGGCCCCCGCATAGATCACGCCGCCCGCCGCCCAAATTCCGCGCATCGGGGCCTTTCGGTCGCTGCGGCCGGTCAACGACGCGGCGATACCTGCCGCCAGCGCGCCGATACCGATTGCAGCCGTCGCAGCGGCCGCGAAGCCGAAGCCCGTAAAGGCGAACGCCGCGACGAGGGCAGCCACGCCCAGCGCCACGACTACCGCATCACCGCTGCCCGTGAGCCGACTCCACTCCCAAAGGATTCCCAGCGCCGCGAGGATGCAAAGGATGAGGAAAATCCAGCCGCCCAGATATGCCGCCAACACCACCACCGGCGCCAGAACCGCGGCCGACGCCACACGCAGAATCAGGTTGCGCCGTCGGGCGCGCGCGTCGCGGTTGATTGGCGCGGTCACGATCCGGTCTGGGCAATCAGGCCGCCGAAACGGCGCTCGCGCCGGCGATACTCGGCGATGGCGGCTTCAAGTGCGGCGCGGTCGAAATCGGGCCAATTGATCGGGACGAAGACCAGTTCGCTGTAGGCCGCCTGCCACAGCAGAAAGTTGGACAGCCGCTGTTCGCCGCTGGTGCGAATGATCACATCGGGATCCGGCACATCCGGCGCGTCGAGATTGCGGGTGAGCAGGTCCGGCGTGATGGCGTCGGCTGTCATCCGCCCCGCGGCCACCTCCTGCGCCAGCCGGCGGGCGGCGCGGGCGATCTCCTGGCGTGCGCCGTAATTGAACGCGACCACCAGCGTCAGGCCACTATTGTTGCGCGTCAGATCCTCGGCTTCCTCCAGCAACGACCGGATGTCGCGATCGAGGCCCTCGCGCTCGCCGATGATGCGAACGCGGACATTGCTCTTGTGCAGATCGGCCAGGTCATTGCGGACGAAACGGCGTAGCAGCCCCAGCAAATCCATGATTTCGGATTTCGGCCGCGACCAGTTTTCCGAGCTGAAGGAGAAAATCGTCAAATACGAGATGCCAAGCTCGCGGGCCGCGCGCACGGCTTTGCGCAGCGCCTCGACGCCGCGGCGATGTCCCTCGACACGCGGCAAGCCACGCGCCGCCGCCCAGCGGCCGTTGCCATCCATGATGATGGCGACGTGCCGCGGTGTCTCGAAACCGTCGCTCCTTGCCTCCAGCGGCTCGCTTGCCGCGTCTGTCGCGCTCGCAACGTCGGTCACACCGTCATGATCTCCTTTTCCTTGCCGGCCAGCAGTTTCTCCACTTCGGCAATGGATGAGTCGGTTGCCTTTTGCACTTCGCCGGCCTGGCGCTCCTGTTCGTCCTCACTGATCTTGTGCTCTTTCTCGAGCTTCTTGAGCAGATCGAGGCCATCGCGGCGCACATGCCGAACCGCAACGCGGGCCGCTTCGGCATATTTGTGCGCCACCTTGACGATTTCGCGCCGCCGCTCCTCGTTCATTTCGGGAATGCGCAGCTTGAGCACCTGTCCTTCGGTTGACGGCGTCAGGCCGAGATTCGCCGCGGAAATCGCCTTCTCGACCGCGTGCACCATCGAGCGATCCCACACCTGCACACTCAGCAGCCGGGGCTCCGGAGTACTGATTGTCGCGAGCTGGTTAAGCGGCATGTGACTGCCATAGGCCTCGACCTGGACGTGGTCGAGCAGTGCGGTCGAGGCCCGTCCGGTGCGCAGGCCGGATAATTCCGTCTTGAGCGACCCGAGCGCCCCCTGCATGCGGCGCTTGAGATCGTTGAGATCGAATCCAGTGGCTGTCATGGCGCCCTCCGCGATTACCTCTTTCGAGCCCGCCCCATCTTTTGCTGAAGTTGGGGAGGGTGCTGCCCCCAAACAGCATCGTCAACCGACGATGGTAAAGTGTCCTTTTCCGAGCAGGACATTGGCAATGGAACCCTGATCGAGGATCGAGAATACAATGATAGGCATGCGATTTTCCTGGGCAAGCGCGAACGCCGTCGCATCCATGACCTTCAGCCGGCGGTCGAGCGCCTCCTGGTGATCGAGCCTTTGGTAACGGGTTGCGCTCGGGTCGCGCTTCGGATCGGCCGTATAGACACCGTCCACGTCGGTCGCCTTGAGCACGGCCTCACAGCCCATTTCGGCGGCGCGCAGCACCGCGGTGGTGTCGGTGGTGAAATAGGGATTGCCGGTGCCACCGGCAAAGACGATGACGCGGTTGTCTTCGAGATGCCGCAGCGCGCGCTGACGCTCGTAGGTCTCGCACACCTGCGGCATCGACAGCGCCGACATGGTGCGGGCGCTGACGCCTGCCCGCTCGATGGCCGCCTCAAGCACCAGTGCATTCATCACCGTCGCCAGCATGCCCATCACATCCGCCGTGGTGCGCGACAGGCCATCCGCGGAAATCTGTGCGCCGCGCAAAACATTGCCGCCGCCGACCACGACGCCGAGGCCGATGCCGAGCTCATGGGCGGCGATTAAATCGGCGGCGAAGCGGTCAATGGTCGGCTGGTGGATGCCGAATTTTTCGGGACCGCTCAGCGCCTCGCCGGAGAGCTTGACAATCACGCGACGGTATTTCGGCTTCGCCATGGGAGTGTCCGCTCGCGATGCCGCGCAAACGCGGCGCCTGCATCACGGCTGATTCCGGCCGCGACGCGCTAGGGCTATCGCATTTGCCCGGCAAACCCAACAGGCGACAGCACGGCGTCAGTGCGTACCGGCGAGCGCGGCCACTTCTCCACCGAAATCGCCGGTCGGGCGATCGATGCCCTCGCCGAGCGCGAAGCGCACGAAGCCCGTGACCTTGATCGGGCCGCCGACCTTGCCCTCGCTCTCTTTAAGCGCCTGGGCCACGCTTTTCTTATCGTCGAAAATGAACGGCTGATCGAGCAGGCAGACCTCCTTGTAGAAGGTCTTCAGCCCCAACTCGACGATCTTCTCCACGACGTTTGCTGGCTTGCCCTGCGCCTTGGCCTTATCAGCCAAAACACCGCGCTCCCGCTCGATGGCCGCCGCCGAGAGGCCCGAGGGATCGACGGCCTGCGGGTTGGCCGACGCAACGTGCATCGCGACCTGGCGACCGAGCGCCTTCAGCTCGTCAGTCTTTCCAGACGATTCGAGCGCCACAATCACGCCAATGCGGCCCAATCCATCGCCGGGCGAATTGTGCATGTACGTCGCGACTGCGCCCTTGCCGACCGAAAGACCGGCAGCACGGCGCAGCGTCATGTTCTCGCCGACCTTTGCGACGGTTTCGGTAATGGCATCGGCGGTGGTTCGGTCACCGATGCGCGCGGCCAGAATCTCTTTGACGTCAGCACCCGCGGTGAGCGCAACATCGGCAATCATCTTGACCAGACCCTGGAACAGGTCGTTGCGCGCCACGAAATCGGTCTCGGAATTGACCTCGACCAGGACGCCTTTGTTGGTGTCCAGCGCAGAGCCGATCAGTCCTTCGGCCGCGACCCGATCGGCCTTCTTTGCCGCCTTGGACAGCCCCTTCTTGCGCAGCCAGTCGACCGCAGCCTCGGAGTCGCCGCCGGTCTCTGCGAGCGCAGCCTTGCAGTCCATCATGCCGGCTCCGGTCTTCTCCCGAAGCTCCTTGACCATGGTGGCGGTGATGTTCGCGGTCATTGAATCTGTCCTATGTCTTCATTCCGGGACTGAGCCAAACAGCGAGCCCGGAATCCCTATTCACAGCCCATCGAATTACGGCTCGGACGTTCGGTAACTGCACAAGGTAACCGCTTAAGGATTCCGGGTTCGCGCTTTTTCGCGCGTCCCGGACTGACCTACTCGGCTTCGGCCGTCAGCTGTTTCGCCTTGTTGACCCAGGCGTCGACACGGCCGGGCAGTCCGACCTCCTCGCCGACGTTATGCGCCGCGGCCGACGACAGTTCGGCAAGCTGCTGATAGTGGAAGATGCCGAGATCGTTGAGTTTCTTCTCGACGGCCGGCGACACGCCGGACAGCTTCTTCAGATCGTCGGCAACGCCACGCGGACCTGACAGCGCCTCGAAGCCCAGCTTGTTGGTCTCTGTCTCGGCCGGCAATTCCTCGGCCACGACAGGCTCGGCCTGGGCGCCGACATCGATACCGTGCGAGCCCTGTGCGCGCGAAATGCCGTCGATCGCCGCCTTGGCCACGAGATCGCAGTAAAGCGTGATGGCGCGGCTCGCATCGTCATTGCCGGGCACCACGTAGGTGATACCGTCCGGATCGCAGTTGGTGTCGACGACTGCAGCCACCGGAACGTTGAGGCGCTGCGCCTCCTTGATGGCGATGTCCTCTTTATTGATGTCGATGACAAAGAGGAGGTCGGGCAGCCCGCCCATGTCCTTGATGCCGCCGAGCGCGCGGTCGAGTTTGTCGCGCTCGCGCTGCAAGGTGAGCCGCTCCTTCTTGGTGTAACCCTGCGCCTCGTTCGACGACAGCATCTCCTCAAGCTTGCGCAGCCGCTTGATGGAATTCGACACCGTCTTCCAGTTGGTCAGCGTACCGCCGAGCCAACGCGAATTGACGTAATACTGCGCCGAGCGCTTGGCGGCGTCGGCGATGGCGTCCTGCGCCTGGCGCTTGGTGCCGACGAACAGGATGCGGCCGCCTTGCGCCACCGTATCGCTGATCGCCTGCAGCGCCCGGTGCATCATCGGCACGGACTGGGTCAGATCGATGATATGGATGTTATTGCGGGTGCCGAAGACGTATTCCGCCATCTTCGGGTTCCAACGGTGGGCCTGATGGCCGAAATGCACGCCAGCTTCCAAAAGCTGGCGCATGCTGAAGTCGGGCAGCGACATAGGTCATTCTCCGGTTGATCCGCCGCGGACCGATGAGCCCACCCTCCGACGGAAGGTGAAGGCACCGGACGGCTCCCTTGCGGGGCCAAGGTCCGCGTGTGAGTTGAGCGGCTTATATAGACATCTGCGCCAAAGACGCAACCTGAACGTGGCGGCGGGGTTTGGATCGCAGCTCCCTTCCGGCCTAGCGGCGGGCCTCTCGGCGCTTGAGCTTTGCGGCCTTTTTGGCAGCGTAACGGTCCTGCCGGGCGGCCGCCTGCTCCCGGCTGAGGACTGCCTTCGCATCGGCCAGGTCGGATCGTTGGGCCTGTGGGCGGGCGGCGGAAGCTTCGGCGTCCTGCGAGGGCCGGCTGCCCGCCCTCGCCCGCTCCAGGACAAAGCGCGCGTAATCGTCCATGTCGCCCTTGAAGGCCTTGATATGGCCGTCGGCCGTCAGCCACAGCCGGTCCGCCACCAGTTCGATCAATGATCGATCATGGGTGATCATGATGACCGCGCCCTCGTAATCGTTGAGCGCGTCGAGAAGCGCGCGACGGCTGTCGATATCGAGATGGTTGGTCGGCTCGTCGAGGATCAGGAGATGCGGTTCGGTCATCGCGACCAGATTGAGCAGGAGCCGCGCGCGTTCGCCTCCCGACAGATTGGCGACTGTCGTGTCCTGCTTGTCGAATGACAGGCCGAATTGCGCGAGGCGCGATCGGCGCGCCGATTCGGCGTCGTCCGGCAGCGCCCGGCGAATGATGTCCAAAGGGGTGTCCTCGGGATCGAGCGCTTCGATCTGATGCTGGTGAAACCAGCCGACCTTGATTCGGTTCTCGCGGACCATGCGGCCGGACTGCAGCGGCAGCGCGCCTGCCAACAGCTTGGCGAATGTCGTCTTGCCGGCGCCGTTGACGCCAAGGAGACCGATGCGATCGTCAACGTCAAGCCGCAGATTGAGGTTGCGCAACACCGGCGGCCCGTCGTAGCCGACCGCGCCTGCCTCAAGCTGAACGAGCGGCGGCGCCAACGGGCGGCGCGGCGACGGCAGCAAGAATGGGGTGACCCGCTCCTCGACGGGGGCTGCGATCGGCTCGAGCTTTGCCAAACGCTTGATGCGCGACTGGGCCTGAGTCGCCTTGCTGGCCTTGGCACGGAAACGATCGATGAACTGCTGCAGGTGCGCGCGTTCGGCCTCCTGCTTGGCGCGCGTTGCGGCCTGGAGCCTGGTCTTTTCCGCGCGCTGGGTTTCGAACGCGTTATAGCCGCCGGAATAAAGCGTGAGCTTACCGGCGCTCAGATGCAGGATGGCGTCGACAGAATTGTTCAAAAGCTCGCGGTCGTGGCTGACGATCAGCGCGGTATGCGGATATTTCTTCAACCGCGCTTCGAGCCACAGCGCCCCTTCAAGATCGAGGTAGTTAGTGGGCTCGTCGAGCAGCAGGAGGTCCGGTTCGGCGAACAAAGCCGCCGCCAGCGCCACGCGCATGCGCCAGCCGCCGGAAAACTCCGCCATGGCGCGATGCAGATCATCATTCGCAAAGCCGAGGCCGCTCAGGATTTCCGCCGCACGGGCCGGCGCCCGGTCGGCGTCGATGGCGTTAAGCTCGTGGTAGATTTCGGCCAGTTCCTCGGGGGCCGCGGTCTCCAATTGGGCATTGAGCGCATCGCGGCGGGTGTCAGCCGCCAGGATCGTGTCCAGCAAGGTCACGGGCGTTGCCGGATGCTCCTGGTCGACCGACCCGATGCGGGCGCGTTTCGGCAGCTCGATGTCGCCGCCCTGCGGAACGAATTCGCCCTTGATCAGCTTGAACAGCGTCGATTTGCCGATGCCATTGCGCCCGACCAGGCCGACCTTGGTGCCGGCTGGAATCGTCACGCTCGCCGAATCGAAGAAGCGCCGCCCCCAGGCGTCAAAGACAAGGTTATCGATCCGAAGCATTCCGTTCCGCCTGCGCCGCCGCTTGATTTGGCGATGCGGTTAGCGCGCGGTAGGGCTGGCGTCAAAGTTTCGGTACTGCGTAAAGCCGAAGTTCCGCGCAAACCCGGCCCCGCTGGTATCCAGGCCAGCGTTGCCCGGGTCAGCGTTAAACTCTAAAGGCGGTTTGATGACCGATCGGCCGCTACTGGTGCCAGAGTGAACATGCTGATCTTCCTGACCGGGGCGAATGGATTTATTGGCAGCGCCGTTGCCTTGGCGCTGGTCGCCACGGGCCACCGCGTGCGCGGGTTGGTCCGTAGTGATGCTAAGGCCAGCGTCATTGCCGCCTATGGCATTGAGCCGGTCGTTGGTTCGCTCGATGACACGGAAGTGTTGCAAGCCGAGGCGCGAGCCGCCGATGCGGTCGTCAATACGGCCTCAAGCGATCATCGCGGCGCGGTGGAAGCCTTCATCGCCGCGCTGTCAGGTTCCGGTAAACCCTTCATTCACTCAAGCGGAAGCAGCATCGTCGCCGACCATGCCATGGGCGAGCCATCCGACCGCATCTTCGACGAGGCGACGCCGATTGAACCGCTGCCCGAAAGAGCTGCACGCGTCGCAATTGACCGGTTGGTACTCGGCGCCGCCGGCGTCCGCTCGATCGTGCTCTGCAACGCGATGATCTACGGCGACGCGCCAGGGCCTCCGGCACAGAGCGTTCAAATCCCCGCGCTGGTGCGGCAGGCCAAATCTTCCGGCGTGGTGCGCTATATCGGACGCGGACTGAATCGTTGGTCGAACGTGCATATTGCCGATGTTGCGGCGCTTTACGTATTGGCGCTGGCGAAGGCGCCCCCCGGCGCGTTCATGTTTGTCGAAAGCGGGGAAGAATCGCTCGGCAATATTGCAGCTGCCATTGCCGCGCGACTTGGGCTTGGCGCGCCGCAATCATGGTCTGCAGAGGAGGCTATTGCGGCCTGGGGGCGAAATTTGGCGAGCTTTTCGCTCGGCTCGAACAGCCGCGTGCAAGGCAAGGCCGCAGCCGAGCTTGGCTGGTCACCGACGCACCGGTCCATCACGCAGTGGATTGCCGGCCGAAACGGTCTGGACCGGTCGTAACGTTTACGGCCGCAATCAGGCCGCTTGATTCTTCGACTTATCGGCCCTCACCTGCGAATGCGCCGCCAGGTCTCTTTCGCTGCAGGTCCGGTTGCGGCCCATCGATTTGGCCAGGTAGAGGCATTCGTCGGCACGCTCGGTCAGATCACGCGAGGTGTCGTCGGTGTGGTACGATGCTGCTCCAGTCGACACCGTGACCAGACCCAACACCTCGCCGGTCGAGCGCCGCTTCAATTTCCGGCTCATGACGGCTAATCGGATGCGTTCGCCGATTTCGACGGCGTGCACCAGGGCCGTATTGGGCAGGATGATAGCGAACTCCTCGCCGCCGTAGCGGGCGACCAGATCGGCATCCCTCACGGACTGCGTCATGGCGGAGGCCACCAGGCGCAAGACGCTATCCCCCGTCGGATGCCCGAATTCGTCGTTGAATTTCTTGAAATGGTCGATATCGACCATGAGCACCGACAGCGGGTTTGCAACGCCGGCCCTGCCGATCGCCTGCTCGATCACCTTGTCAAATTGCCTGCGATTCATCAGGCCGGTCAGGCTGTCGCGGCTCGCTTCGACCGTCGCAATAGAGAGCGCATTTTGCAGTTCGTCCAGGTTGCGCCGGGTTTCAACGAATCTGCCCTCCAAAGCCGAATAATGCACTTCGACGTTGCGCAGCGACTGAATGATCACATTCGCAATGGCTCTGATCGTCTTTTGATCGGATGCGTTTTCCAGTTTCGCCGACGCATCGCTGAACTGGCTGCGGCTGCGAATCGTTCCGAGAATCAACTCGTCGAGCATCTGGATTGCGTTGTCGATCGTGTCGGAAACCTTGCCGCCAACTCGGGACAGTCCAGCTTGTGTATGCGAAGGAGAGAAATGTTGCTCGTAGATCTGCTCCAATTCGATATCGGTCAGCCTCTTGTCCTGCGCCAAGGTGTCGTTGATCGCCTGATTAAGTCCGGGCTTCTGTCCAGCAGCGTACGCGTACCAGATTTCATAGTGAGCCGGATCTGCGGAGAGCGACAGCGCCCGAATCCTCTCCAGGGCTGCCTCCGCTACGCGATGTGTATATCCCGGATCGTTGTCCGTCATGGCTGCCAGGCCTGATCAAGCGTCCGTCGGCGGGAAAAGTCGTCTTAAAACACGGACACTCGATGATTGAGCAATGAATCCAACCGCGATCTGTTATCCACAAAAGCTCTTAACGCGGTGTTTCTACCTATCGGTCGATGCCGGCGCGAACGGGAAAGGCTGGGCTTACGTCGGCATAAACTCGGCGAGCAGGCGCCCTGTGCTCCTCTCGAAACGGGAAATGTCATCGTTGGAGCGGGCGATGAGCATTGCGCCTTCGAGGATATCCAAAATATATCGGGCGGCGTCGCGATGCGGTCCTTCAAAGTGCAGGTCCCCGGTCTTGCGGCCATCGGCCAAGACCGCGGAAAGCCAGGCTTCGTTGGTGTCAAAAAAGTGCCTAAGCTCCGATCTCATCGGCTTGGGCAGCGTTGCGGCTTCGGCAGCTAATGCTCCGCACAGGCACATGCGACCGTCCTGCAGCACCTTTGCGTAGAGACCGACGTAACGCTTCAATCTTTCGCGGGCTTCAGGGTGTGCCGCGCCGATCTCGGTGAGCGCGCCTTCGAACTGGATTCGGTAGCGATGGATCAACTGCTTGCCGAGATCTGCTTTCGTTGGAAAATGATAATGCAGGGTCGCGGTCGTAACATCCAAGGCTTTCGCAATGTCGGCGTAGCTAAATCCGTTGTAGCCGCGTGTTTGGACAAGCTGCTCCGCAACCACCAGCGTTCGCTGCGCGGTTAGCGCCTTAATCGAGGCTCGTGGCATCAAAGTACCATACGTCGGAAACGGGGGAATCGCCGTGGGAAAAACTGCGGACTAATTCCGCACGATATCAGTATCAAGCAAGACGTCGAGGGCAAATCTATCAACTACTTGGTAAATGCGCGTCCTGCCTATTTGGTGGGCTTCGGCGCCTGACCCACAAAGCCGAATAGGCCGGCGGCTAGCGCTCGAACCAATAATCCAAGGTAGCGTCGGCGCATCAGCGGCATCGACTGTGATTGCGGTGTTTCCATTGCTGTCACCCTGCCTCTCGATCACGGGGTGCAGTTGCTTATGGCGCAGCACCGCGAACGCCATCAACGAGAACGAGCGGATTTTCGGGCGCAGCATCGCCGCGCCAGCATACGTGACCGTCGGGACGCACCAGCACCAGCCGGCGCTCGTACAGCGCGCCAATCGCGGGGTCGGCGATCGGGATTGTCGTGATCGGCATCCCGCGTGATCGCGCCGCGGCGGCGATCCGTTCAGCCTCGCCCACGGCGGCGCCGAAGGCGAGGAGGACATAGCCGTTGCCGAACAGGTCGAGCGTCGAGCGGCCGCCGTCGAGCCACGCATGTGGTGCGCGCGAGCCCGGCCGCGCGGTCGGGGTGTAGCGGCTGACCAACTCGGCAGGCGGCGTTGTCCCGTCCGAGACAATGACCGGCGAAGTCTCGTAGCGGTAACCCAGCACCAATCCGTCCGACACGAACACCTTGGTGCGGTCGCGCAGAATTTCCTCGCCGACGGCGCTGCGGGCGCGCTCGCCGTCAGAACCCGCCGCATTGATGAGCGCCAATGCGGCCGCGTCGGCAAGCGGCGCTTGACCCTCGGTCGCTTCGCGCACGACGCGGCGTGCGACCGGCTTGCGCTCCATCTCATAACTGTCGAGCAGCGCGGGCCCGCCCCAGCCTTCAAGCGCGGCGGCGAGCTTCCATGCAAGGTCGACGGCGTCGCCCAAGCCGGTATTCATGCCGAAGCCGCCGGACGGACTGTGCTGGTGCACGGCATCGCCGGCGAGGAACACATTGCCGCGCCGCCACGTGTCGGCAACGATGCTGCGGCACGTCCACGGCAGCACCGAAATCTGTTCGTAGGGAATGTCCGGCCCGAGGAATTTCCCGATCAACGCGGAAATGTCCGCCTGTTCGGCCGTCAGCTGCATTTGTCCGGTGCTGAAGCCGAATCGCCACAGCGCGTTGCCGTCGAGCTCGATGAGGCTTGGCCCAATTCCCTTCTCGTCGACAAAGAAATAAAACGCCGTCTTGCCCTTGTCGTGCCGCCGCCACAGCTCCTCGATCTTGAGAAAGACGTTGAGATGATAGGACAGGACCGGCTGGCCCTCCCAGCGCACGCCGAGCGCCTGCGGCACGGGACTTCGTCCGCCGCAGCAGGCGACCAAAAAGCGTGTTTTGATTGTCTCGCGCTTGTCGCCAGCCAGATCGTGAACCGTGCACTCAACGCCGTCCGCCGTCTCGGCAAACAACTCGAAGCGGCAGCGGTAGCGCAATCGGACGCTCGGAAAACTTGCCGCGAGCTTCCGCATGATTGGGTCGAAGAACAGTTGATTGCAGCGTTGCGAGCGTTCGGGCGTGGTCGGCAGCGGTTTGTGCCCGCCGTAGGTCGGCCGCTCGACGCGGGCGAGCAGATGGCCGGCCAGGCCGGTGCAGAACACAATGTCGAGCGGGAAATCGGGCGGCGTGCCGGCCTGCCGCACTTCCTCGGCAATACCCCAGCGTCGGCAAAATTCCATGGTGCGGGAATTAATCGTATTGGCGCGCGGGTGAAAGATCGTACCGTCGGTTTGTTCGACGAGCGTACATCCGATACCGCGCCGTCCGAGATCGGCGGCAAGCGCGAGCCCGACCGGGCCGCCACCGACGATGAGGACGGGCGTTTCGTCCATGCCGCTCATGCCGCCGCCTCCTCAACGGCTTGGTTCTGGCTGCTGCGATGATGCGCCGGGAACGGATACTTGCCGAGCGGCAGGAAGATTACACAGGTAATCGCAAGCACGACCTCGTAAAGCACGAAGGCCGGCAGGTAGCTGTGCCAGCGATCGTATGAATAGCCCGAAATGAAAGGCCCAACACCAGTCGCGCCAGCGAAGATTCCGAACATCGTCCCGTAGATCTTTCCGTAAGCTTTGAGGCCGAAATAACGGCTGACGAAAAAGCCCATCAGGTCGATTTCCCCGCCCAGGGCGACGCCGCAAAGCAGCGCGCCCAAGAGCGGCCAGGGCTCGCCGGCTCTGGTTGCAAAAAGCAAAATGCCGATCATCGGCAAACTGAAAAATACGCTTGCCACATAGGGTCCGTGATAGCGGTCAACGCACCAGCCCGAGGCAATGCGTCCGACAAGGGCGGCAATCCCTGAAACCGCGAGGTCGCGGGCAGCGGTCTGCAGCGTCATGCCGCGGTCCATGAGGATGGGAACGATCTGCGTTATGATGCCATTGAGGGCGACAACGCCGAGCAGAAACGCGAAAGCGAGAGCCCAAAAGCGACCCTCTTTGAGCACGGCAAGGAATTCATAGCCGGGCAACGAACTCGCCTCAGGTTGCACCACAGTGCGCTCGCTCTCGCTCGGCTCGCGGATCAATAACAACGCTGGTAAGCCGCCCAACACCAGCACCAGAACGCCAAGCCCGACATAGGCCATCCGCCAACCGTAGTGCGCAGTGAAGTAAGCCGCGACCAGCGGCACCACCGAGGTTCCGAGTCCGACGCCTGCCAGCGCCACGCCGAGCGCCAATCCGCGCCGCCGGTCGAACCACTTTGAGACGGCAAATGCGTACGGCACCGGCGACTGACCCGCGCTCGCCAGGTTCTTGAGGGCAAACAAAAGATAAAGGACAAGCAGCGACGAGGTGATGTACGACTGCAATGCAGTGGCGGCCGCAAATAGCAGAACCCCGACCAGCAGCACCCGCCGCGCGCCGTAGCGATCAAGCAGCCAGCCGATAATGGGTCCGGACGCGGCACCGATCCAGTTCGTCGCCAGCATGGCCGACGCGAAAGTGCCGCGGCCGATGTGAAGATCTTCGGTCACGGCACGAACGAAAACGCCGAACGTGAAGTTGTTGACGGGCCCGGCGCTGACAATGAGGCCGATCATCGAGCCAACGACAACCCACCAGCGATTGCGAAAGATGCGCATCGTTGCGCTCCCGAACATTCCCTCGATTGCCAACCGTACTCTAATTTGCCGCCGCGATGGCCTGCGCGCGGGCGATAACGCCGGGCGGCGAACGATAGAGCCGCTCGACCAGCGTCTGGACGTCTTCGCCGGACACGAAATTGAGTTCGAGATCGATCTTTTTGGCATCGGCGATCAGCGCTGGATCGTGCATGGCCGCAGCAAAAGCCTTGGCAAAGCCGCTGCGACGGCGGGATCGAGTCCCGGAGGTGCCAACAGCGGCCGGCCCATGAGATTTCGTGAGAAGATGAGGTTCAGCACCTGCCGATCCGCGGAGTTTTTGACGAAATCGGTCACCAGCGGCACATTGGGCAAGTCCGGATGCCTGCTAAGCGCAACCTGGAGAATGATTTTCAGCGTGCCGTTGTCGATCTGCTCCTTGTTGCCGGAACGCGCCACGCTCCAGGAATAGCCAGCGATGCCGTCAAGCTCGCCACGTTCGATGGCCAGCATCAGTTCCTGCGTGCCTGGATAACCGGCAACAAGTTTGAGCTTGGTGCCGAACAGGACATTGAGCGCCTGGGTGAAAATCTGCTGATCGCCGCCGGCGCCGGTCGAACCGACCTTCAGCACGGTGCCGTTGAGCACATCCTGAAAATCTTTCACAGGTCCGGGCTCGCGCACAAAGAAGCCGCCAACCTCGTTGTTCATGCTGCCGAGCCAAGCGAATTTCGTCGAATCGAATTTCGGCGGAATGTGCGGCGCGTCGAGGAGCGGCTCCATGGCGACGCCGCGACCGACAATCGCGATCTCGCTGCCGTCGCGCGGGGCCGCGTGCGCCATGTAGCTTGCGAGACTGATCGATCCCGCGCCGGGCCAGTTCTCCGGCACGATCAGCGGATTGCCCGGCAGATATGTTGCCGAGATAGCGGGCGAGCAAGCGGCCGTAGGTGTCATAGCCATAGGCCGTCGGCGAAAAGCCGATCAACAGCCTGATCTGCTTGCCGGCGAAACTGACGGGAGCGCCTTGCGCGACCGGAGCGAAAAGCCCGAGAGCCGCAACGAGCGCGCCGGCAACGAGCGCGAGGCGCACCGCGGCTGGCGCTTTGCTACTCCGCCGCACGCGGCAGGCTCAGCAATTCGAGGTGCGCCAAGACCTCATCGACGTGCATGACGTCAGCGTATTTGTGGTGCATGTCGAACAGATTGACCTTGTGGGTCAGTTCGGCGCGATCGTAGGTGCATTCTTCCACGACGGTCACGTGGTAGCCGCTTGAATAGCCATCGACGACGCTGGCGCGGACGCATCCGGACGTGCTCTCGCCGCAAACGATGAGGCTGTTCACGCCGAGGATCGCGAGGTGCGATCCGAGCGGCGTGCCCCGGAAAATACTGGCGCGCTGCTTGGTGATGAGGATGTCGTCGGGCTCGACGGTGAATTCGTGATAGATGGCGTATCCGTCCACCGGCACGTCGGCCTTGCGCCGGGTCGAAACCGCGCCCGCCGGCCGATTGTTGGGGCGCGTCTCCTGGGTGCAGAAGAAAATCGGGATGCCGGCCCGGCGCGCTGCGGCGAGGAGTTTTTTGGTCGGCGCGATGGCGCGGTGAGCAAAAATTCCGCAGGTGTTGATGTAGCGGTCGTTGATTTCGGCCGGCGGCAGCGGTCCGCCGCGGTAGACCAGGTCGTAGAGGTCGATCGCGAGCAGGGCCGGCCGCGGCCCGACGAACGTCTCGCGCCGCCAGCCGGCATAGAGTTTCAGGTCGCTCTCCGGAACGACGTCCTTCCAGCAATGGTCGTTGAATTTGTCGATCGATGCCATTGGCGTGTCTCCCCGCGGCTGGTTCGGCTGCCGCTGTCAAGTATAGCCACGTGGATCGAAATGTCCCACTCGCGCATCTATCGGCGGGCGCGCGTTCGGGTAGAATTGCGGCATGACTGTTCGCCGGCGCGATGTCTTAAGGCTCACCGGGCGCGTTGCGGCGCTTCCCCTGCTCGCCCCCTTCGTACGGAGGGCGCACGCGGCGGCGCCCTACCCGTCACGGCCGGTCCGCGTCATCGTCGGCTTTGCGCCGTCCGGCGCCGCCGACATTCTGGCGCGGCTGATTGCGCAGCGCCTGTCCGAACGCCTCGGCCAGCCATTCGTCGTCGAGAACCGGCCCGGCGCCGCCATGAATATTGCCACGGGGCTTGTCGCCAAGGCGCCCCCGGACGGCTACACGCTGCTCAACATCACCACGATCAACGCCTGGAACGGCTCGCTCTACCGGCATCTCGATTACGATTTCATCCGCGACATTACGCCGGTCGCCAGCATGTCGCGCGCCGGCGGTGTGCTCGAGGTGAATCCGTCCCTGCCGGTAAAGACCGTCGCCGAGTTCATCGCCTACGCCAAGGCCAACCCCGGCAAGCTCAACATGGGCACCGGCGGTCCCGGCAGTGGGCCGCATATGTACGGCTCGCTGTTCGAAATGATGACCGGCGTGAGCATGGTGCCGGTGCACTACCACGGCACCGGACCCGCCGTGCCCGATCTTATAAGCGGCCGCCTCCAGGTGATGTTCGATCTGGTGACGTCGTCGATCGGCTATATCAAGGCCGGCAAGCTGCGTGCGCTCGGCGTGACCACCGCGGAGCCGTATGCCTCGCTGCCCGCAGTGCCGCCGATCGCCGCCACCGTGCCGGGCTATGAGGCGAGCGGCTGGCAGGGACTGGGCGCGCCCGCGCATACGCCGGATGACATCCTCGACAAGCTGCACGGCGAGGTCAACGCCGCGCTGAGCGATCCTGCATTCAAGGCGCGGCTCGAAGCGCTGGGCGCGCCGGCGTTTGCCACCTCGCGCAGCGACTTTCAGAAGCTGATCGCCGCCGATACCGAGAAATGGGCTAAAGTCGTCGCTTTCGCCAAGATCAAACTGGATTGAACAGGGCGCTGCCGGAGCGTTTTGTGCACCTTCCCCGCAGAACTTTTCTGCATCTTGCCGCGGCCGGCGCCGCAATGCCGGTGCTGGGCAGCCGCGCCCGCGCGGCCGATTATCCGGCGCGGCCGGTACGCGTCATCGTCGGTGCGGTCCCCGGCAGTGCTCCCGATGTTATTGCGCGGCTCGCCGCCGACTGGCTGTCGCGAAAGCTTAAGCAAACATTCTTCGTCGACAACCGCAACGGTGCGAGCGGCGCCATCGCCGCCGAAGCGGTGGCGGGCGCCGCGCCGGACGGCTACACGCTGCTCCTGGTCAGCGCCTCGGACAGCATCAACGCCACGCTCTCCCATGATCTCAAGTTCGACTTCTTGCACGATTTCGTGCCGATAGCCGGGCTCGTCGCCTTTCCGATGGTCATCACCGTGAGCGCCAAGTTTCAGGCAAAAACGCTCCCCGAGTTGATCGCCTACGCCAAAGCTCATCCGGGCAAACTCAACATCGGCACGCCGCCGGTCGGCTCGCCGCAGCATGTCGCCGGCGAGCTGTTCAACATGATGAGCGGCACCGATATTGTCTTTGTCGCCTATCGCGGCGGCCCGCAGGCCATCACCGACGCGCTCAGCGGCCAGGTTCAGGGCGCGGTCGGAACGGTGCTGTTGACAATCGAGCAGATCAGGTCCGGCGGTTTGCGTCCTCTCGCCGTGACAAGCACCGCGCGTGCCGCGTTGCTGCCCGATGTCCCGACCGTGGGCAGCTTCGTGCCCGGCTTCGAGGCGAACCAATGGATTGGGCTTGTCGCGCCGAAGAAAACGCCGGCCGAGATCGTCGAACGGATCAATCGTGAAATCGAGCTGGGGTTCGCGGACGCCGAGATGAAAACGAAGATCGCCAATCTCGGCGGCACGGCGCTCCCCGGTTCGGCCGCTGCGTTCGGCCAATTCACCGCGGCTGAAGTCGCCAAATGGGCCAAGGTGATCAACTTCGCCCACATCAAGGTCGAGTGATCCGCCTCAGCAAACAGCGTGGTGCGATCGGTGCAACAATGACATTCCCAGAAAAAATTTCCCGCCGACGGTTTGCACAGGTTTCGGCGGCGGCCGCCTTGGCGATACCTTCCGCCCGCGCCTGGGCGCGCGACTATCCAAATCGTCCGGTAAAGCTCGTCATCGGCTTTGCGCCTGGCGGGCCGGCTGACATCGTGGCGCGTCTGCTCGGCCAGTTCCTCTCCGAACGGCTAGGACAACCCTTCGTCATTGAAAACCGGCCTGGCGCCGGCACCACGATCGCGACCGAAACGGTCGCGCATGCCGCGCCTGACGGCTACACGCTGCTCTGGACCACTTCGGCCGACGAGATCAACGCCACTCTCTATAAAAAGCTGAACTACGATTTCATCCGCGACATCACGCCGGTTGCCAGCATCGATCTGTTGCCGCTCGTGCTCGAGGTCAATCCGGCCTTTCCGCCTAAGACCGTTCCTGAACTCATCGCCTACGCCAAGGCCAATCCCGGAAAGGTCAACTTCGCCACCGGCGGCATCGGATCGTCGCAGCACGTCGCCGGCGAGCTGTTCAATTTTCTGACCGGCGTGAAAATGGTGCACGTGCCCTATCGCGGCGCGGCGCTGGCGGTCAGCGACGTGCTCGCCGGCCAAGTTCAGCTGACCTTCAGTCCGATCCCGCTGTCGCTCGGCTACATCCGTGCCGGCAAATTGCGCGCGCTGGCGGTGACCAGCAAAGCCCGCAGCCCGGCGCTGCCGAACGTTCCCACCGTAGCGGAATTTGTGCCCGGCTATGAGGCGATCGCGACCGACGGCCTCGGCGCCCCAAAAGGCACGCCGGCGGAAATCGTGGAACTGCTCAACAAGACGGTCAATGCGGCGCTGGCGGATCCCGCCATCAAGGCGCGGCTCGAAGGTCTCGGCGGTGTGCCCAACCCGATGTCGCCCGCGCAATTTCGCACGTTCATCGCCGGCGAAACCGCCAAATGGGCGAAAGTGCTGAAGTTCGCCAATATCAAAATGGACTAGCCAAAAAACAAAGACGACGCCCGGGACAACCATTATGAGAATTCCACGCCGACGAATCCTGCAGTTCGCCGTCGCCGCGACCGCGCTGCCGGCAACATCGCGGCTTGCCTGGGCGCAGGCCTATCCGACCAAGCCGATCCACCTGGTGGTGCCCGTTCCGCCCGCAGGTACCTTCGACATTGTCGCGCGGCTCGTGGCCAACGCGACCGCGCCGCTTTTGGGGCAGCAGATCGTCATCGATAATCGCGGCGGTGCGGGTACCAATCTTGGCACCGGGATCGTCGCCCATGGCACGCCGGACGGCTACACGCTGCTGCTCGCCGGCTCGCCGGGCGCCATCAATGCCACGCTCTACCATAATCTCGATTTCAGCTTCGCGCGCGACATCGAGCCGGTCGCCAGCATCGAACGCGCGCCGCTGGTCATGGTTGTCAACCCGGCTTTCCCCGCAAAAACCGTGGCGGAATTCATCAGCTACGCCAAGAAGAATCCCGGCAAGATCAATATGGGCTCGGGCGGCATCGGCTCGACCGGCCACGTCGCCGGCGAGTTGTTCAACATGATGGCGGGAATCAAAATGGCGCATGTGCCCTATCGCGGCGAAGCGCCGGCCATCACCGATCTGCTTGGCGGGCAGGTCCAGGTCGTGTTCTCGACGCCCGGTTCGGTGATGTCCGACGTCAAGTCCGGAACGCTGCGCGCACTGGCGGTGACCAGCGCCAAGCGCATGGACGTACTGCCGAATGTCCCTGCGATCGCCGAAACGCTGACCGGTTATGAAGCGGTGTCATGGGCCGGCATCGGCGCGCCGGCGCATACGCCGCCCGCCATCGTCGATAAGCTTAATCGCGCATTCAACACCGCCCTCTCCGAGCCCGCACTAAAAACGCGGCTCGCCGGTTTCGGCGCCATCGTCATGACGGGGACGCCGGCGGATTTCCGCGCCTTCATCGCCGCCGAAATCGCCAAATGGGCGAAGGTGGTAAAGTTCGCCAATATCAAGGCCGAATAATCAGAAACCGGCCGCAACGTTCAATCGGAGGAACGCCATGAAATTCGCACGTCGACAATTCCTCAATCTCGTAGCAGGCGCCGCGGCGACGCCGGCCGCGGCACGATTAGCCTTCGCGGACACCTATCCGTCGCGACCGGTAAAGATCGTCGTCGGTTTCCCGCCGGGTGCCGCGACCGACATCGTCGGGCGGCTGATGGCGCAGACGCTGTCCGATCGGCTGCACAATCAATTCTTCGTTGAAAACCGGCCCGGTGCCGGCAGCAATCTCGCCGCTGACGTCGTCGCCCATGCGGCGCCCGACGGCTACACGCTGTTGGCGATGACGGTCACCAATGCGGTCAACCAAACGCTCTACAAGGACAAAAATCCCGGCCTCGTCTTCACGCGCGACCTGGTGCCGATCGCCCGCACGATCACATCGGCCAATGTGCTGGTGGTGAATCTATCAGTGCCGGCCAAGACCATGCCGGAATTCATCGCCTATGCCAAAGCCAATCCGGGAAAGCTCAATTACGCGTCATATGGCTTCGGTACCGCGCCCAATATGGCGGCCGAGCTGTTCAACATGATGGCCGGCACCAAGCTCGTTCACGTGCCGTATCACTCGAATTTCATGCCCGACATGTTGAGCGGACAGGTGCAGCTGGCGTTTCTGCCGGTACCGTTGATCATCGGCTTCATCCGCAGCGGCAAGGTGCGTGCGCTCGGCGTAAGCAGCGCCAAACCCTCGGGCGCGCTGCCGGGCGTGCCGCCGATCGCGCAGTTCATTCCGGGTTATGAGGCCGACATCTGGCACGGCATCGCGGCGCCTAAGGGCACGCCCGCGGCGATCACCGACAAGCTGCACACTGAGATCAACGCCATCCTCAACGATCCGGCGATGAAGCCGAAGTTCGAGAATCTCGGTGCCGAGCCCGCGCCGATGACCACGGCCGACCTCGATAAGTTCATCGCCGCCGAAGTCGACAAATGGGCCAAGGTGATTAAGTACGCCGACATCAAGGCGAGCTGAAGGACGGCATCCCGTCCCTTGGCTGAGGCGCGCAAGGCGCTCACAAAAAACGCGGAGAAAAACATGACCGTTATCGATCGCCGAACAATGTCGCTGCTCAGTCTCGCAACTCTGGCGGCGCCGAAGAGCGCATTTGCCGCCGACGCCTTTCCGTCGCGGCCAATTCATCTCGTCGTCGGCTTTACGCCGGGCTCGTCATCCGACATCACGGGGCGCATCTTTGCCAAAGAAGCCGGCGCTATCCTCGGCCGCGACGTGGTGGTGGACAACAAGCCGGGTGCTGCGGGCAGCATCGCGGGGGCGTTTGTGGCGCACGCCGCCAAGGACGGCTACACGCTGTTCCTGTGCCCGCTGTCGACGGTCACCAACAAGGTCGCGCATCCGAACGAGCCGTTCGACACGCTCAAGGACTTTGCGCCGGTCGCGCTGCTCGCCACGGGCGCCATCGTCATGGTGGTCGACCCCAAACTCGACGTGCACAGCGTCGCCGACTTCACCAAGCTGGCAAAGTCCAATCCCGGAAAAATTCTGTTCGGCACCGTCGGCCCGGGCAGCCTGCCCGATCTGTGCGGTGAGCTTTATGCGCAACGCACCGGCGTCAAGCTGGTCCAGGTCACCTATCCGGGTAGTCCGCAGGTGATCATCGATCTGATGGCCGGGCGGGTGGCGATGAATTTCGCCATCGCGTCGTCGGTGCTTGGCCAGATCGCGGCGGGACAGGTACGGGCTCTCGCCATCGCCGCAGACAAGCGGTCGGACCTGTTGCCGAACCTACCGACCATGGCGGAGGCCGGCGTCCCCGACTTCAACACGCCACTCTGGTTCGGCCTGATGGCACCGGCTGGTACGCCGCGGGCGATCGTCGACAAGATCGCGGCGGCTGCGAATAAGGGCATGCACACGCCGGAAGCCGTGGAACTGCTGCACAAGCAGGGCTTCGTTGCCGAGGGCATGGGCCCGGATCAGTTCGGCGCATTCGTGAAAAGCGAGATCGCGCGCTGGTCCAAGGTCATGCAAGACGCCGGAATGAAAATTTAGCTCGTTCAGGCCGGAGCGGGCGCGCGGTCCTCGCGCACCACATCGTTGACGAACAGCCAGGAGCGGTCGACGAACGGCGGCGGCGGGATTTTGCGGTTGTTGGCGAACTGCTCGCGCGATTTCAGCGTCACCCAATCGGTGCGCGGCTTGCGCTCGACCGTGTAGGCATCAAGCGCGGCCGCGATGTCGTCGCCATGCCGCACCAGATTGCGCGCCAATACGTAACCGTCCTCGATCGCCATGTTGGCGCCCTGCGCCAAGGTCGGCATGGTCGGATGCGCGGCATCGCCGAGCAGGGTGACGCGGCCGCGCGACCATTGCGGCAACGGATCGCGGTCGTAGATGCCCCATTTGAACACGTGCTCGACGTGCCGAAACATATCGAGCAAAGCCTCGTTCCAGCCGGCCTTGGCGGCGATCAGTTCCTCGCGGCTCGATGGCACCGACCACGACTCCTCGACCCACTCCCTGGTGTAATGGCCGCCGAAGATATTGAGCCGGTCGCCGTTGACGCCGAGCGGGTAGCAGATGACGTGGCCGTCGGGCCCGATCCAGCCGAAATATTCGCCGCGCTCGAGCGCGACGCTGTTGCCCGGCCCGACCCGCTCCGGCACACATTCCATTGGCACGATCGCACGCCACGCCATCATTTCGGTGAAGCGCGGCGCGTCGGCGCCGAAATGCTGCGCGCGGATGGCCGAGCGGATGCCATCGGCCGCAACCACCACGTCGGCCTCAACTGCACTGCAGTCGGCAAAGCGCGCCACAGCGGTTTGCCCGACCGTCTCGGCGCCGATGCATTGGACGCCGAGATGAAGCGGAGCGTCGCCGGTGGCGCGGCGCAGCAGGTTATGCAGGTCGGCGCGGTGCGCCGTCATATAGGGCGCCCCGTATTTTTCGCGTGCTACCGCTTTCAGCGGCTCGCGAAAACGCAATCGCCCCTCGTCGAAGGTGATCGACATGATGCTGAGCGGCTCGAAGGCGTTGCGCATCAGCTCGTCTTCGAGCCCGAGCGCGCGCAAGACCTTGACGCTATTGGGCCCGATCTGGAGTCCGGCGCCGACCTCTTCAAGCTTGGTGACGCGCTCGTAGATTGCGACGTCGAAGCCGCGCTGGCGCAATGCCACGGCAGCAGCGAGGCCGCCGATGCCGGCGCCGATGATGGCGATACGGAGCGGGCGGTGCGCGGGGTGCGATATCATACCAGCACCCTTCTATCGGACTGCACACCCTATGGCGACTGGCAGGCTCGCCGCCCTACAGCGCTTCGACCGTCACCACACCGCTCACCGCCTTGATGGCGCCGGCGATCTGCGGGGACACCTTGAAGCGGCCGGGCAGCTTGACCTCGACCTCACTGCCATTCTGCAGCATCAGCACCATGCTGACTTCGCCGTCGGCGCCTTCTAGGCCGTTGCGGGCGGCACCGTTGCGGGCCGGTTCAAGCCGACGCGCCACGCCCGGAAGCGTCTCCTCGTCGCGCAGGAAGACGCGCAAACCCATCTGCATCTTGGCAGCCGCCTGATCGAGCGGCTCGACCGATTGGATGCGCGCACGCACTTCCTCGGCTTGCACTTCCGCGGTCAGGAACAAAAGCACCGCCGCGCCCGGCTCCAGCAGGTCGCGATATTGCGCCAAACCTTCGGCGAACAGCACCGCCTCGTAATGGCCGCTCGGATCCGACAGTCCGATAATGCCCATCTTGGTGCCGGTGCGGGTGCGCCGTTCGGTGCGCGACACCACGGTGCCGGCGACGCGCCCTGCCCCGGCGCCCGCCTTCACGGCGCGTGAAAAATCTGCCCATGATTGCACGCGCAGCCGTTTGAGCGCCGCCGCATAGTCGTCGAGCGGATGGCCGGAGAGGAAGAACCCGACCGCTCCGTATTCGCGCTGCAGGCGTTCGGCCGGCAGCCACGCTTCGAGTGCCGGCAGCATCACGGGCTCGGGCGCCGCCGGCCCGGCGAACAGTTCGGACTGGCCGCGCGCGGCGTTTTCCTGCGTCCGCTGCGCGGTCGCCAACACCGTATCGATGACGGCGAATACGCGGGCGCGATTGCGCTCGAAGGTGTCGAACGCGCCCGCGGCGGCGAGGCTCTCCAGCACCCGCTTGTTGAGCGCCCGCGGATTGACCCGGCCGGCGAAATCCGCGAGGTCGGCAAACGGGCGCTCGCCACGTGCCGCAACGATGGTCTCGACCGCTTGCCGGCCGACGCCGCGCAGCGCTGCCAGCGCGTAATAGATAACGTTGCCCTCGACATCGAATTCGACGCCGGAGCGATTGATCGACGGCGGCTCGACCTTGATGCCGAGCCGCTCCGCCTCGGCGCGAAATTCAGCGAGCTTGTCGGTGTTGCCCATGGCGAGCGTCATCGACGCAGCCAAGAACTCGACCGGATAATTCGCCTTCATATAGGCGGTGTGATAGGTGAGCAGCGCGTACGGCGCCGAGTGCGATTTGTTGAAACCGTATTCGGCAAACTTCGCGCAGGCTTCGAAGATGGTTTCGGCGTCCCCTTGTCCGATACCGCGCTCGACCGCGCCGGAAATGAACGAATCGCGCTGCGACGCCATCTCCTTCTTGTCTTTCTTGCCCATGGCGCGGCGCAGGATATCGGCTTTGCCGAGACTGTAGCCGGCGAGGTCGCGCGCGATCTGCTGCACCTGCTCCTGATAGGTGATGATGCCGTATGTCGGCTGCAAAATCGGCTGCAGTTTCGGGTGCAGATAATCGACAGGTTCGTGGCCGAGCTTGCGGGCGCAATAGGTCGGGATATTGGCCATCGGTCCCGGCCGGTAGAGCGCGACCAGCACGATCAGGTCCTCGAAGCGATCCGGCCGCATGTCGATCAGCGCCCGCCGCATGCCCGCGCTTTCCACCTGGAACACGCCGACCGTTTCGCCGCGCGCCAGCATCTCGTAGGTTTTGGTGTCGTCAAGCGCCACCTTGGCGAGATCGAGATCGATGCCGCGCCGCCGCACCAGTTTGACCGCGCGGTCGAGAATGGTGAGCGTGGTCAACCCAAGAAAGTCGAACTTGACGAGGCCCGCGGGCTCGACCCATTTCATGTTGAATTGGGTCACCGGCATCATCGATTTCGGATCGCGGTAGAGCGGAACCAATTCGTTGAGCGGCCGGTCGCCGATGACCACGCCGGCCGCATGCGTCGAGGCGTGGCGATGCAGCCCTTCGAGTTTCTGGGCGATATCGAAGGCGCGCGCGATCAGCGGATCGCGGTCGCGCTCCGCCTGCAGCCGCGGCTCGTCGTCGATTGCGCGCTTAAGCGAGATCGGATTCGCCGGATTCTGCGGCACCAGTTTGCAGAGCCGGTCAACCTGCCCGTACGGCATCTGCAACACACGGCCGACGTCGCGTAGCACGCCGCGCGCCTGCAGCGTGCCGAACGTGATGATTTGCGCGACGCAATCGCGGCCGTATCGCTGCTGCACATACTGGACCACTTCGTCGCGCCGCTCCTGGCAGAAGTCGACGTCGAAGTCCGGCATCGAAATACGCTCGGGATTGAGGAACCGTTCGAAGATCAGTCCAAAGCGGATCGGATCGAGATCGGTGATGGTCAGCGCATAGGCCACCAGCGATCCGGCGCCGGAGCCGCGGCCGGGTCCGACCGGAATCCCCTGCGCCTTGGCCCATTGGATGAAATCGGCGACGATCAAAAAGTAGCCGGCATATTTCATCTTCACGATAACACCGAGCTCGAATTCAAGCCGTTCGGCGTAATCGTCGGCGGTAAAGCCGTGCGCCGGGCCGTGCTTTTTAAGCCGCGCGGCAAGTCCGGCACGGGCGGCCTGACGGAGCGCCTCAGGCTCGTCGGCGCCGGCAGCTTCATCGTCGCGGCGGCCGCCGGAAAATCGCGGCAAAATGGGCGCCAGAGTGCGTGGCCGGAACGCGCAGCGCTCGGCAATCTCGACGGTCGTGGCGAGCGCTTCCGGGAGATCGGCGAACAGCTTCGCCATTTCGGCGCGACTTTTGAAGCGGTGCTCCGGCGTCAGTTGCCGCCGCTCTGAATCGGCGACAAGCCGGCCTTCGGCAATGCACAGCAGCGCATCGTGGGCCTCGTAATCCTCACGCGTGGCGAAGAACGGCTCGTTGGTGGCGACAAGCGGAATGCCGCGCGCGTAGGCGAGTTCGACCAATGCCGCCTCAACGGCGCGCTCGCCCGGCGTATCGTGGCGCTGCAATTCCAGATAAAGCCTGTCACCGAACAGCTGTTGCAGCACCTCGCAGCGCGACAGCGCGAGCGCGTCCTGGCCGCCGGCAAACGCAGCATCGAGCGGACCGCCCTGTCCGCCGGACAGGGCGATCAAACCGGCCGTCTCGCCGTTGAGCCAATCGAGCCGGATATGCGGACGCTGCTGCGGCTCGGTTTCGAGGTAAGCCCGCGAACAGAGCCGCATCAGGCTGCGGTAGCCCTCCTGCCGGGCGGCAAGCAGCACGATGCGCGGGAAACTCTCGCCGGCGGGGCTTCCTGCCCCGGCCGGGCCGCCGCGCTTCTCCTGATCGGCAAAATCGATGCCGAGCGTACAGCCGACGATCGGCTGGATGCCGCCGCCGGCAAGCTTTTCGGAAAACTCCAGCGCGCCGAACATGTTGTCGGTATCGGTCAGCGCCAGTGCTGGCTGCCGATCCTTTTTCGCAAGCTCCGCGAGCCGCGCAATGGTCAGCGCGCTCTCAAGCAGCGAGTAGGAGGAGTGAACATGCAGATGGATGAAACGAGGCTCGGGCGCGCTGGCCATGGATGTGCCGGTATGAACGTGGCGGTGATTCTGGTTCTGGGCGAACCGCCGCTAAAGGGAGATATGGCGATTCTCGCGCCGGCGAGCATGGCGGATCGCGCGCGCCGGAGTCCATCATGGCGGCTTCCGTCCCATCCGCCGCGCACAGGTTCTTATCCACAAGCCTCCCGCGGATAGCGAACGGAGCCGCCGATCCCTTAGACGACGCCCAGCACCTGCACCCAGACCGCGATGGTCGCCAAAAACAAGGCTATGGAGGCAAGCGCCAGCGCCTCCTCAAGAACAGTGCGTAGCATGATCGGCTCCCCTATCCAGAATAGATAATGTTCTTGTTTTGTTCTTATTTGTCAAGCCGCCTCCAGCGCGGTGGTGTAGGGATCGTTTCGGCATCCCTACTCGTTTCGCGGTGCCGCCTTCGGGCGGCCTCGTCGGTTTTATGTCACTCGTCGCGCACGCCTATGCTCACGGTACTGTGTGCTCCACCAAGCCCATGAGGCCGGATTAATGCACCTGCGGCGGTGTTTACCCGGCGACAGTAGATTGCCGGGAGGGCCGCCGTGAGGGTTTGGCTTGCGACAATTGGTGTTTGCGCCGTTATGGTGGCCATCGGCACACCCGCCGAAGCGCAGAACTATCCGTGGTGCGCTAATTACGGCAGCCCCGCCGGCGACGGCGGTACGAACTGCGGGTTCACGACGTTTCAGCAGTGTCTGGCTACCGTGAGCGGCATCGGCGGTTCCTGCGATCGCAATACGCAATATGTCCCGCCGGGAAGATCGCGCGCACCACGTCACGGCCGCCATTATCGGCGGAACGCCAAGGACTGATCGGCATTTTCGCCAGCGAGGGAAACCACAAATCTGAGCGCCCATCCGGAAGGGCCACAGGAGGCTTCAATGAGACATCTGCTGCTGGCACTGGGAATTCTATGCGGCACCGTTTTGAGCGGCACCGCCGCCAATGCGCAGAACTATCCGTGGTGTGCCCAGTACGGCGGCAGGATGGGCGGTGGCCAGAATTGCGGCTT
The DNA here is from genome assembly GCA_963729965.1 of uncultured Alphaproteobacteria bacterium. Taxonomy (GTDB): domain Bacteria; phylum Pseudomonadota; class Alphaproteobacteria; order Rhizobiales; family Xanthobacteraceae; genus BOG-931. The sequence goes on along the minus strand of CAVSPX010000012.1, from coordinate 702,234 downwards.
CTCGACCTACGAACAGTGCCAAGCAGCACTGAGCGGCAATGGCGGTTTCTGCAATCGCAACACCCAGTATAGCGGCGGTGGCGGCTCCGGGCCTTCCTACCACTACCGGCACCGCCGGCATCACCCGAACGACTGATCGTTCGATCCCGCGCGTTTTCAGCTGAGTTCGACCACCTGGCCGTCACGGATGGTAACGCGCCGATCCATCTGCGCGGCGAGGTCAAGATTGTGGGTCGCGATCACGGCGGCGAGGCCGGAGGCGCGAACCAATTGGGTGAGCGCGCCGAACACGTGATCGGCGGTGTGGGCATCGAGATTGCCGGTCGGCTCATCGGCCAGCAACAGCCGCGGCGCGTTGGCGACTGCCCGGGCGATGGCGACGCGCTGCTGCTCGCCGCCGGACAGTTCGGCCGGCCGGTGGGTGAGACGCTCCTTCAGACCCAGATAGGTCAGGAGTTCGGTGGCGCGCGCGCTTGCTTCCTTGCGCGACAGGCCGCGGATCATCTGCGGCAGCATCACGTTCTCCAGTGCGGAGAATTCCGGCAGCAGATGATGGAACTGGTAGACGAAGCCGATATCGCTGCGCCGCATACGGGTCCGCTCGATATCGCTCAAATGCGAGGTGGCGACGCCATCGACATAGACTTCGCCCGAGTCCGGGTGCTCGAGCAGCCCGGCGATATGCAAAAGCGTTGACTTGCCCGCGCCCGACGGCGCCACCAGCGCCACCGACTGGCCAGGCCACACCGCGAGCTCGGCGCCTCGCAGCACATCGAGCGTGGAATCGCCCTGGAAAAATTTTCTACTGATGCCGTGCAGGAAGACGAACGGATGCTGCTTCTCATCGGACGCCGCAGGCGCCGGGGTCTCGGTGATCGCGGTTTTCTCGTCCATCGCGCCTGATCACTCGTAGCGAAGCGCTTCGACCGGATCGAGCCGGGCCGCGCGCCAGGACGGATAGAGCGTCGCCAGCAGCGACAGCCCGAGCGCCATGACGACAACCGCCATGGTCTCACGGAAATTCATGTCCGCCGGCAGCTTGGACAGAAAGTAGAGCTCCGGGTTGAACAGGTCGGTGTGGGTGAGCCACGCCAGGAAACGCCGGATCGCATCGATGTTGAGGCAGACTATGGTGCCGAGCAGGAAACCCGCCAAGGTGCCGACAACGCCGATCGACGATCCGGTGATGAGAAAGATGCGCATGATCGAGCCTTGGCTCGCCCCCATCGTCCGCAGGATGGCGATGTCGCTGCCCTTGTCCTTCACCAGCATGATCAGGCCGGACACGATGTTGAGTGCCGCCACCAGCACGATCAACGTCAGAATCAGAAACATGACGTTGCGCTCGACTTGAAGCGCGTTGAAGAAGGTCGCGTTGCGCTGCCGCCAATCGATCATGTAGATCGGCCGCTTGGCGGCTTCGCTGATCAGCTTGCGATACTCGTCGACGCGATCCGGATTGTCGGTATAGACCTCGATCGCCGTCACGTCGCCGTTGCGGTTGAAATAGGCCTGCGCCTCCTGCAGCGGCATGAAGACGAAGGCGGCGTCATACTCCGACATGCCGATGGTGAAGACCGCGGCGACCTTGTAGGTCTTGATCCGCGGCGTCGTTCCCATCGGAGTGACGGCGCCGCGCGGTGCGACCAGCGTAATATTGTCGCCGGCGCGAAGCGACAGCTGTTCGGCAAGCCGGCTGCCGATCGCGAGCCCCTGCCCCTGATCGAAGCCGTTGAGCGTGCCCTGTTTGATGTTGTTGGCGATCGAGCCGAGCTTGGCGAGGTCGGCGGCGCGGATGCCGCGCACCAGCACGCCCGATGCGTTAAACGGCGAGGAGGCCAAAGCCTGGCCTTCGACGATCGGCGCGGCGAGCCGTACTCCCGGGACGCGAGAGACGCGGTCCGCCACCGCCGCCCAGTCGGTCAGCGGGCGCTCCAGCGGCTGGATCAGGAGATGGCCGTTGAGGCCGAGAATCTTGTCCAGGAGTTCCTGGCGGAAGCCGTTCATCACCGCCATGACGATGATCAGGGTGGCGACGCCCAGCATGATGCCGAGGAACGAAAAGCCGGCGATGACCGAGATGAATCCTTCTTTGCGCCGCGCCCGCAGATAGCGCAGCGACAGCATCCATTCGAATGGGGCAAAGGCGTGCGTGCCGGTCGGCTCGGACATTCGGCTATGGTCCCCGTGAAGTGCCGGAGTTTCACACGATTCTGGCGCTTTCAAGCCAGGAATCGCTAGCGCGCAACGCCGCAGCGCACAGATTCATGCGCCGAACCGCTTGAGCGCGTCGGCCGGCGTGATGATTTCGCGCGCCCCATCGGCACGCCGCTTGAGCTCGATCGTGCCCTCGGCGAGACCCCGCGGCCCGACCAGGATCTGCCAGGGAACGCCGATCAGGTCCGCTGTAGCGAATTTCGCCCCCGGCCGCTCGTCGAGGTCGTGATAGAGCGTATCGATGCCCTTAGCCGACAGCGCGGCATAGAGCCCCTCGCAGGCCGGATCAGTATCGGTGCCGCCCTGCTTGAGGTTGAGGATCATGACCCGGAACGGGGCGACGGCTTCCGGCCACTTGATGCCGGCCTCGTCATGGAACGCCTCGATGATCGCGCCGGCCAGCCGCGACACGCCGACCCCATAGGAGCCGCCATGGATCGGCCGCTCCACCCCGTCGGGGCCCGACACCACGGCTTTCATCGGCGCCGAATACTTGGTGCCGAAATAGAAGATCTGGCCGACCTCAATGCCTCGGGTATGAAGCCGCTTTTCCGGTGGCACTTCACGCTCGAAGCGTGCCTGGTCGTGCACGTCCTGGGTCGCCGCGTAGAGATTTGTCCACTGCCGGATGATCGGCGAGAGGTCGCCGTCATAGTCGACGTCCGCGCCCGGGATGGGCAGGTCGAGGACATCCTTGTTGCAAAAGACCCCGGATTCGCCTGTTTCCGCCAGGATCAGAAACTCATGCGAGAGGTCGCCGCCGATCGGTCCGGTCTCCGCCCGCATCGGGATCGCCTTGAGCCCCATGCGGGCGAAGGTGCGCAGATAGGCGACGAACATCCTGTTGTAGGACAGCCGTGCCGCCGCCTCGTCCACGTCGAACGAGTAGGCGTCCTTCATGAGGAACTCGCGTCCGCGCATGACACCGAAGCGGGGGCGCTGCTCGTCACGGAACTTCCATTGGATGTGATAGAGATTCTTGGGCAGGTCGCGGTAGGAGCGGATCGAGGCCCGGAAAATTTCCGTGATCATGTCCTCGTTGGTCGGGCCGTAGAGCAGCTCGCGCTCGTGGCGATCCTTGATCCGCAGCATTTCCGGCCCGTAGGCGTCGTAGCGGCCGCTTTCCCGCCACAGGTCCGCCAGTTGCAGGGTCGGCATCAAGAGTTCGATCGCGCCAGCGCGGTCCTGCTCCTCGCGCACGATCTGCTCGATCTTCTTCAGCACGCGGAAGCCGAGCGGCAGCCAAGCATAGATGCCGGCAGCCTCCTGGCGGATCATGCCGGCCCGCAGCATCAGCCGATGGGAAGCGATCTCGGCCTCCTTGGGCGTCTCACGCAGGCTCGGCAGGAAGAAACGGGACAGGCGCATGGAGGTCATCGGCGTCCAGGAATCGCTATCGCCCGGCAGTCAAGCCGCAACGGCACGGCAAACACAAGCGCGCTCCGTTCCAAATTTGGAACAGTTTCGCCCGTCCTCGGATTTTTTTGTTCGGATGCCGCCAAACTGATGACAAGGGTGCAAAACTCGATTACCAATACTTCTGCTGTCCCCATGCCGTGAGCTTGAGCGCGGTCATCTCGGGATAGCGGTCCAAGTCTTGGGAGGATGGCCTTCAGAGCGCGAACCCAACGCCGCCACCCCACCGTAACCAAAATTCGAAACTAAGGTGCGGATGAAGGCCGGACGTGGAATGTGATGCAAAGGCAGGGCTTCGTCCCTGCCTTTTCTTTTAGAACTGGCCTTCCGAAGGTTAATGCTAACAGCCAAAGAAACAACGTAAATTATTGAAATAAACTAAAATTTATGTGTAAAGTTAAGCCCGAACGGCTTCAAGAACTCGTCCAACGTCACGACTTGGCTGGTGTAGGCAACGTATAGGACACCAAAGACCGCGCAGGTGATGAGCGTGGTCCAGAGCAGCTTGCGACCGAGCCTCGGGACAAGCGGCGCGCCAGGATCGGTCCCCGGCACCACCTCGCCGGTCTCCTGCTGGCTGCGAACACCCCACGGCAATACGGCGAACAGCGTCACCCACCAGATCAGGAAGAAGACCGCTATGGTTGTGGCTGTCGACATCCGATCTAACCTTGCTCCAGTTCCACGAGGGTCCCGGAGAAGTCCTTGGGATGAAGGAACAGCACCGGCTTGCCGTGGGCGCCGGTCTTGGGTTCGCCGTCGCCCAACACCCGCATCCCCGCAGCGCGCAGCGCATCACGCGCCGCGCGAATGTCGTCCACCTCGTAGCACAGGTGATGCATGCCGCCACCCGGGTTCCGCTCGAGGAATTTGGCAATCGGCGAGGCCTCGCCCAGCGGCGCCAACAGCTCGATCTTGGTGTTCGGCAGCGTGACGAATATCGTGGTCACGCCATGCTCTGGCTGCGGCACGGCGGCCGAGACCTCAGCGCCGAGAACGCCGCGGTAGACCGCGGCGGCCTTGTCGAGATCGCCCACCGCAATAGCGACGTGATTGAGCCTGCCGATCATGCTTGTCCCCTTCTGCTGCTTCCCGGCAGTCGATGTCAGTTCTTGGTACGGCCGAACTTGGCCATCAATTGGTCCCTGATCGGTTCGAGAATGCTCGTCTTCTCTTTCTCGGCGCCGGCCAGGATATCTCGCACGATGTCTTTGGCCGAGCGTCCGCTCCAGCCGGCATCGCGAAAGTAGATGTTGGCGGCGTTGCCGACCACGTACGTGCTCCAGGCCGCGGCCAACCCCTGCGGCACGGCGGTCAGAACCGTACTGCTGCCGAAGGTGACGGTCCGCAACAGGTCGGCGGCGAGATGCAGCCCATATTCGGCCGCCGCCATCAGTCCCCAGGCGCGCAGAATTTCCAGCACCATGTTCTGCGCGCTCTTGAGCGAGAACTCGGTGCCGTAGATGGCGCCGATGCGCTGGACCATCAGCGCGTCGCTCGCCATGCCGGCGAGAATATCGAACACCGGCACAGGATTGGCGCCGACCACCAGCGCCTTGCCGAGCATGAAATAATAAATCAGGCGCGTCACTTCCTTGCCGCGTACCTGCTGCTTCAGCTCCGTGATGCGGTCGCTGACCTCGGTGGCGAACAGGCTGGCGTTGAGCGCGATGATCGCCTTGCCCTCGCGGTCGAGCACTTCAAGCATGCGCGCCTCCAAGGCCTCAATCCGCGGCTTGGGCTGGAATCGCCTGATTTCGATGGTACCGTCAGCCTTGTGGATCTCGCGCTCGCTCTCCCGCGGCGCTGCGGCGGCCAGCACGATGTCGTCGGGCCCGATGCGATTGCCGACCTTGCGCAGGATCGATTCGGTGATTTCCTTGATCTGCGCCTGCCCGAGCAGATCGGCCTTGTTGATCACCAGCACGATCGGCTTGTGCAGGTCGCTGAATTGAATGAACGCCTCAAGCTCGATCTTGTTGAGATCGCCGTCGACCACGAACAGCACGAGGTCGGTGTAGCGGACCGTCTCCTCGGCAAGCTTGCCGCGCAGTTCGCCCGCGGCTTCATTGATGCCCGGTGTGTCGACCAGCACCAGCTTGGTGTTCTTAAATCCGGTCTTGGCGATTTTGTCCGTCGAGCCATGCTCGGCCGAAACCGCAAAGATGGTCTCGCCGGCGAGCGCATTGAGCAGGGCGCTCTTGCCCGAACCGACCTCGCCGAACGCCGCGATTTCGACGCGGCCGTTTTCGAGCTTGGTGGTGAAGTCCTCGATTTCGTGCAGCTCTTTCTCGATCGCGGCGCGTTCGGCCGGCCGCAGCCGCGTGTCTCCGGAGAGGCGGCGCAGCGCCTCGATAGTGTCGGGTAGGACTGTTTCGTCTTGCATGGCCATGTCAGGTCACGCCGCTGCGAATTTGAGCGCCCGCCCGGGGCTTGCGGGAAATTCGCGGGCGAGGAGATTGATCAGCGCCCGCACGTCGCTCGCCGGGCGACGCAATTCGACCCGCACCGCACCGCGCGCATCCTCGATCTCGCGCTCGACCGGCGATGGCGCGCCGGCGACGGAAATCACATGTCCGGCAGCGAATTGCTTTGGCATCTTGGCGCGAATGGAAAGCAGCACCGCTTCACGATCCGCCGGCGCCAACTGATCCGCCTTGTTGAGCACGACATAGAGCGGCTTGCCGGTGCCGATCAGCACTTTGATAGCGGCGAGTTCAGGGGCTCGCAAATCCTGATCGACCACAAACAGAATGCCGTCTGACGTTGCGGCGGCGGCAGCAAGCGCGACAAGCTGATTTTGGTCGCCTTCCACCGGCCCGGCATCGAGCAGGCGCATAGACTCGCTGCGGTCGGGGGCGTTAGCTCCGGTCCCCTGTTCGAGTGTCGCGATCAGTGCGGTCTTGCCACTAAACGGCGGCCCAGTGACAAACAGCGACCAACGCGCGTCCACCGCGCCATCGCGCGCCGGCCGTGGTCCGGGGAGCGGCGCGGTGATTGGCGGCGCCTCGACGCGGGCCGGAGTGCGCGGGCTATCGCGCGACCATTTCTTCGCAATGGCGTCAGCGCGCCGGCCGACGACGTCGCTCGACAAGGGCGGCGGCGGTTCAGCTGCGCGCAGCAGCGGGCCTGCGTGCCTTGGCGCGGTCACACGCCGGACGCGGAGCCAGGTCACGGTCCCGACCCCGATAAAGAAACAAGCCAGCACTATTCCGTAAGTTGCTTCAATATAAGGGTTTTTCAGCGCATCGAAGGTCAGTGCGATGTGCCCTAACAGCCACACGCCAAAGGCCAGAACACCCGCCGCAATCGCCAAGGCCAGCACCCGGGCCAACGTTTCGGGCTTGGCGGCAAAGACCAGAAGGGGCGCAAACCACCTCAACATGCTAGTAACATTCGCATCCCAATTCGGCACGCTCTCATGCGAATGTTGGAATCAAAAGGACCACTAGCAACTATAAGTTCTAGTGGAGCTTTTGGATTTGACATTCGCTACCAGAGTTAGCGGCTAGGTGGGTAGCGAATATCAAATCCGCTCCACTAGGCGCCCGCTGCCAGTCTCCATCACGCCACCAATATAGGACCGGGCCGCAGCGGCGCTACACCTCGAGCACATGCACGTGGCAGATCGGCTTCTTGTTCCAGCGCTCGGCCACGGCTGAGCGGACTGCACGGCGCACCGCTTCGCCCACGGAATCCGAATCGCGTCGCCGGGGCCTGGGCAGTGACTCGAACGCCTCCTCGACCGCATCGCGGGCAATATCCGCCATGGAACGTCCAGCCGCATCGTTCTCGGGAATGCCGAACAGCTCGATTTCGGGATCGGCGACCAGCACACCCTTGTCGCTGAGCGCCAACGCCACGGTGACGAGGCCGGCGAAACTAAGCCGCCGGCGCGACGTTACGGTGCGCGCGTCGGCGCCGACCAGAAGCGAGCCGTCCTTGTAGAGCCGCCCGGATGGTATCTCGTCGATGATTTCGGCTTTGCCGGGAGCAAGCCGGATGAGGTCGCCGTTGCGGCAGACCAGAACCTGCGGCACCCCGGCATGGCGGGCGAGCGCGGCGTGCTCCGACAGGTGCAGCGCCTCGCCGTGCGCGGGGATCAGGATTTGTGGCCGCACCCAGCCGATCATGTCGAGCAATTCGGCGCGGCGCGGGTGGCCGGAAACGTGAACCAGGTGGGTGCGATCGGTGATGACCTCGACCCCCTGCCCAACCAGACCATTGATCACCCGGTCGACGCCCTTTTCGTTGCCCGGAATGGCCCGGGACGAGAAGATCACCCGGTCGCCGCGCCCGAGCGTCACTTCCGGGTGCTCGCCCTCGGCAATGCGAGAGAGCGCAGCGCGCGGCTCGCCCTGGCTACCCGTGCACAGCGCCAGCACCTTGTCGGGCGGCAGATAGCCGTAGCTGCGCGCGTCATGGAAATCCTGCACGCCGTCGAGATAGCCGGTCTCGCGCGCCACACCGATGACACGCTCCATGGCGCGGCCGACCACGACGACTTCGCGGTCGGCGGCCCGCGCCGCATCGGCCACGGCGCGGATGCGGTCGACGTGGGAAGCAAACGTCGTCACGGCGATGCGCGCAGGCGCGGTGCGCACCAGTTCGGCGATGGTCTTGGCGACATCGGCCTCCGACGGCGAGCGGCCATCGCGCACCGCGTTGGTCGAATCGCCGACCAGTGCCAGCACGCCGGCATCGCCGAGCGCGCTGAGCCGCGCGGAGTCGGTTTTCGAGCCGGCCAGCGGCGTCGGATCGATCTTCCAGTCGCCGGTATGCAGCACGGTGCCAGCCGGCGTGCGGATCGCCAGCGCATTGGATTCCGGAATAGAATGCGCGACGCTGATGAACTCGATGTCGAACGGACCGAGCGTCAGACGCCCGCGCAGCGGCACGACATTGATCGGGATTTTCGGCGCGCCGGGTTCGCCCGCCCGCTTGGCCTCGAACAGCGCCGCGGTAAACGGCGTGGCATAGAGCGGCACGTTGAGCCGCGGCCAGAGATCGATCAGCGCGCCCAGATGATCCTCGTGGCCGTGTGTGAGCACGAGACCGAGGATGTTTTTGCGTTCCTCGAGCAGAAAGCGGATATCCGGCATGATGAGGTCGATGCCGGGGAGATGCTCTTCGGACGCGAACGACACGCCGCAATCGACGATCAGCCATTGCCGGCGGCGTTCGTCGCCGAAGCCGTAGATCGAGAGATTCATCCCGATCTCGCCAATGCCGCCGAGCGCCGCGAAGACGAGTTCACTCGGCATCATTCGGCCTTTCGAAGGAGGGCGCCGGGCGCAGGCCGCTCAACCAGCGGAAAGACATCGCCGGCAGAAATCAATTCCACTGCGCCGTCCTCTTGCGCCAGCATAAGGCGCCCGGAGCGATCGACGCCGGTGAAGCGTCCAGTCTTTTCGCTGTTGCTGGTGCGCACGCGGATCGGCTCGCCGATGCCGCGCGCGGCGGCAAGCCAATCGGCGAGGATCGGCGCAAAGCCGTTGCCGTGGTCCCATTGCGCGATGCGCGTCAGAATCGTCGCTGAGAGCCGCGCAAACAACTGCTCGGCGGTCACGGCGGCGCCGTGAACGGCGAGCGCGGTAGCGGGATAAAGGATCGGCTCGTTGACGCAGTGTGACTGCGACCCACCCTGGCCTTGCGGATAGTGCACGCAATTCACCCCAATACCGATCACGACCGTTGCGCCGGTGGCCGGCTCGTGGTCGCCCTCGATCAGAATGCCGGCGCATTTGCCGCCGGCGAGCAGAACATCATTCGGCCATTTCAGGGCGAGCTTGGGCGCGAGCGCGGGCGCCGCGGCAGCGATTGCATCGCGCACCGCCAGCGCCGCCACAAAGGCAAGCTCGGGTACGCGGCCGATCGCTGCCGGCTCGCACATCAACAGGCTCGCATAGAGGTTGCCGGGAGGCGAGAACCACGAGCGGTCGCCGCGTCCCCTGCCCGCGGTTTGCGTCTCGGCAGTGATCCACAGCGGCCCGCGGTCGCCGCAGCGGCTGCGTGTCCGCGCTTCGCGATTGGTTGAATCGACGGTATCCAGAGCGTCGAGCCGCACCCCCGCCGCAGCCGCCGCCGGGTCAAGCTGCATCAGAACAGAGAGCGGGCGGCCGCGCTCGCGGCGGTGATCAGCGGGCCCGGATAGACGAAGAACAGGATGTTGAACAGACCGCAAATCGCCAGCACCACACGAAGCTCGACGGGCATCGCATAAAAGCCTTCGGCCGCTTCGTCGAAATACATGACCTTGACGATGGCCAGATAATAGTAGGCGCCGACCACGCTGGCGAGCACGCCGATCACCGCCAGGATGTAGAGGCCCGCCTTGATGGCGGCGAGGAATACATAGAACTTGGCGAAAAAGCCGGCGAGCGGCGGCACCCCGGCCATCGAAAACAGCAGCATCGCCAGGAAGAACGCCATGGTCGGATGCGTACGTGCGAGCCCGGCAAGCTGGTCGATCGATTCCACCATGCCGGTCGAGCGCCGCATCGCCAGGATCACCGCGAAGACGCCGAGCGTCATGGTGATGTAGATCGCCATGTAGACGAGCACGCCCTGCACGCCCTCGGCCGTTCCGGCGGCCAGCCCGATCAGCGCGTAGCCCATGTGGCCGATCGACGAATAGGCCATCAGCCGCTTGATATTGCGCTGGCCAATGGCGGCGAACGAACCGAGCAGCATCGAGGCGATGGAAACAAAGACGAGAATCTGCTGCCATTCCGTCGTGATGCCGGGAAACGCCATCACCGCGGCCCGCACGAACATGGCGATGCCGGCGACCTTGGGCGCGGCGGCAAACAGCGCGGTGACCGGTGTCGGCGCGCCCTCATAGACATCGGGCGTCCACATATGGAACGGCACTGCCGAAACCTTGAAGCAGAAGCCCGCGAAAAGAAACACGAGGCCGAAGATCAGGCCGATGCCGCCATGCGCCGCCGCCTGCGCTATGCCGATGAAGGTCACGGTGCCGGTGAAGCCGTAGATCAGCGACGCGCCGTAAAGCAGCATGCCGGACGACAGCGCGCCCAGGACGAAATATTTCAAGCCGGCTTCGGTCGAGCGCAGCTGGTCGCGATGGCTTGCGGCCGCAACATAGAGCGGCAGGCTCATCAGTTCGAGACCGAGATAGAGCGCGATCAGGTCGGCCGCCGAAATCAGCATCAGCATGCCGAGCGTCGACAGCAGCACCAGCACCGAGTACTCGAACCGTTCCTGCCGTTCGCGCTTGGCGTAGTCGATCGACATGGCGATTGCCGCGGCCGAGCCGAGCAGCGCCAGGATTTTGAGAAATCGGGCGAAGTCGTCGACCACGAAACTGCCGCCGAAGCTCACAAGCTTGCCTTCGGGCAGCAGCAGCAGGATCACGCCGGCCACGATCAAAAGCGCGATCGCCGAAAAGTCGACGACCCGCACCGAGAGGCCGCCGCGAAACGCGCCGACCATGAGCAGCGTCATGGCGCCGAGCGCCAGCACGATTTCCGGCAGGAGCGGCACGAACGCCGGGAGTTGTGCAGCGTTCATCGTATTACCTCGTCAAGGCAGCCGCCTGCACGCCCTGCAGCGCGTGATGGTAGTTGTCGATCAATTGCGACACCGATACCGCGGAGAAGTCGAGCACAGGCTTCGGATAAACCCCGATCAGTATGGTGAGAATGACGAGCGGCGCCAGGATGACCATCTCGCGCCAGCCGAGGTCCTTGATCCATTGCAGGTTCGGCTTCTCCAGCCGCCCGAAGATCACCTTGCGATAGAGCCACAGCATGTAGCAGGCCGAGAGGATGGTGCCGAGCGTGGCGAGCGTCGCCACCCAGTTGTTGACGCGGAAAGTGCCGATCAAGGTCAGGAACTCGCCGACGAAGCCCGATGTGCCGGGCAGCCCGACATTGGCGAGCGCGAACACCATGAAGACGAAAGCGTAGATCGGCATGCGATTGACCAGGCCGCCATAGGCCGCGATCTCGCGCGTGTGAATGCGGTCATAGACGACGCCGACGCACAGGAACAAAGCGGCCGAAACGATGCCGTGGGAAATCATCTGGAAAATGCCGCCGGAGATGCCCTGCGCCGTCACCGCGAAGATACCCATGGTGACGAAACCCATATGGGCGACCGACGAATAGGCAATCAGCTTCTTCACGTCCTCCTGCACCAGCGCCACGAGCGACGTGTAGACGATGGCAATGACCGACAGCGCGAAGATCAGCGGCGCGAGCTGCTGCGTGGCCTCGGGAAACATCGGCAGCGAAAAACGCAGGAAACCATAACCGCCCATTTTCAGCAGGATGGCGGCAAGGATCACCGATCCGGCGGTGGGTGCTTCGACGTGCGCATCGGGCAGCCAGGTATGGACCGGCCACATCGGCATCTTGACCGCAAACGATGCGAGGAAGGCGACGAACGCCCAGGTCTGCAGCGTTCGCGGGAAGGCGTGATGCAGCAGCGTCGGAATGTCGGTGGTGCCCGCGCTCCAATACATCGCCATGATGGCCAGCAGCATCAGCACCGAGCCGAGCAGCGTATAGAGAAAAAACTTGAAGCTGGCATAGACCCGGCGCGGCCCGCCCCACACCCCGATGATCAGGAACATCGGGATGAGGCCGCCCTCGAAGAACAAGTAGAACAGCACCAGGTCGAGCGCACAGAACGTGCCGACCATCAGCGTCTCGAGCACCAGAAAGGCGATCATATATTCGCGCACGCGGCGCTGGATCGCGTTCCAGCTCGCCAGGATCGAGATCGGCATGAGCCCGGTGGTCAGAATGACGAACGGCAGTGAAATGCCGTCAACGCCCATCGAATAATTGATCGCGCCGCCGAGCCACGGCCGCTTCTCGACGAACTGGAAATCGGCCGTCGACGGGTCGAAGCGCCACACCAGGATCAACGAGATGACAAAGGTGATCAGCGTCGTCCATAGCGCCAGCCAGCGGGCGTTTCGTATGCCGGCCTCGTCCTCGCTGAGGAAGGCGATAAACAGCGCGCCGGCAATCGGCAGGAACACGATGACGGAGAGGATCGGCCAGCTCGTCATCAATGTACCCCGTAGAACGTGAACCAGGTGATGGCGATGGCGACGCCGATCAGCATGGCGAAAGCGTAGTGGTAGAGATAGCCGGTCTGCAGGCGGATGACGTTGCGCGTCACGTCGAGCACGCGCGCCGAGACGCCGTCCGGACCGAAGCCGTCGATGACGAAACCGTCACCGCCTTTCCACAGCAGGCGGCCGAGCCACAGAATCGGACGCACGATCAGCACGTCGTAGATCTCGTCGAAATACCATTTGTTGAGCAGGAACTGGTAGAGTACCTGCTGCTGGCGCGCCAATTCCTTGGGCGCATCCGGCCGGCGGATATAGAAATACCAGGCGACCAGAAAGCCGCCGATCATCATCACCGTTGGAGAGAGCGTGATCCACAGCGGAAGTTTTTCCGCCTGCTCATAGAGCTTGTCGGCGGTGACAAGTCTCAACGCATCGTGAAAGATGCCGTCGGCGCCGTGGCCGGTGAAAATCGCGAGCACCGGATAGCCGGCGGCCAGCGAACCGATACCAAGCAACGCCAGCGGCACCAGCATGACCAGCGGACTCTCGCGCGCATGTTCGTAATGCTCGCGATCGTGCGGCTCGCCGTGAAAGGTCATGAAGATCAAACGCCAGGAGTAGAACGCCGTGAGCGCGGCGGCGCCGAGCGTCATGATGAAGCCGTAGGCCGCCATCGGGTTGGTGCTCACGTCGGCCAACTCGATGATCGCATCCTTGGAAAAGTAGCCGGCCGTGAGCGGGAATCCGGTCAATGCCAAGGTGCCGATCAGCATCGTCGCATAGGTAAAGGGCAACTTGCGCCACAGGCCGCCCATGTGCCGCATGTCCTGCTCGTGATGCATGGCGAGGATCACGGAGCCGGAGCCGAGGAACAACAGCGCCTTGAAGAAGGCATGCGTAAACAAGTGGAACATGCCCACCGAATAGGCGCCGACGCCCATCGCGACAAACATGTAGCCAAGCTGCGAACAGGTCGAATAGGCGATGACGCGCTTGATGTCATTCTGCACCAGGCCGATCGTGGCCGCGAACATGCAGGTCGTAGCGCCGATGAAGGTGACGAAGGCCGACGCGCCGGGCGAGAGCGCAAACAGCGGCGACAGCCGCGCCACCATGAATACGCCCGCCGTCACCATGGTGGCGGCGTGAATCAGCGCCGACACCGGCGTCGGGCCTTCCATGGCGTCCGGCAGCCAGGTGTGCAGCAAAAACTGCGCCGATTTGCCCATCGCGCCCATGAATAAGAGCAGGCACACGACCGTGAGCGCATCGAAGTCCCAGCTCAAGAAATGAAAGCTCTTGCCGGCGAGCGCGGGGGCTTGCGCGAAAATGGTGTCGAAATCGACCGCTCCGGTCAGCGCGAACACGGCGAAGATGCCGAGCGAAAAGCCGAAATCGCCGACGCGATTGACGACGAACGCCTTGATCGCCGCCGCATTGGCCTCGGGCTTGTGGTACCAGAACCCGATCAGCAGATAGCTCGCGAGACCGACACCCTCCCAGCCGAAGAACAGCTGCACAAGATTGTCGGCCGTCACCAGCATCAGCATGGCGAAGGTGAAAAACGACAGGTAGCAGAAGAAGCGCGGCCGATAGGGGTCCTCGGCCATGTAGCCGATCGAATAGAGGTGGACGAGCGACGAAATCGTCGTGACCACGACCAGCATCACGGCAGTCAGCGCGTCGATGCGCAACGCCCAGTCCGAGTGGAGATCGGCGAAACTGATAAAGCTGAACAGACGGATGCGCGCCTCGTGCCCGGCAAAGCCGACATCGTAGGCCGCGTACCAGGACAGCACGCATGCGATGATCAAAAGCGTGGTGGTGATCAGCTCCGCCGCCCGCGAACCCGCGGCGGCCGGCTCACTGGCGTGCGCTTCGCTGTGCGACGCGCCGACCGCGGCGTGCGCATCGTGCAGCGATGGGGCTGCATGCGCATGGCTTTCATCGACCAGAGGCGCCGCGTGATCGTCATGCGGCGGCGGCGGATCTTCGCCGGGGAAGCGATTGCGAGCGCCAAACAGGGAAATAGCGCCAGCGATAATGGCGCCGATCAGCGGCAGCGCGACGATGGCTTCGTACATGCCGCTTAGCCCTTCATCAGATTAATGTCTTCAACCGCGATCGAACCGCGGTTGCGGAAAAAGGCGACCAGGATGGCAAGGCCGATCGCCGCCTCCGCCGCCGCCACGGTGAGCACGATCAGGGCGTAGACCTGCCCGACGATGTCGCCGAGGAAACTGGAAAACGCCACCAGGTTGATGTTAACCGCAAGCAGGATGAGTTCGATCGACATCAGAATGACGATCACGTTCTTGCGGTTGAGAAAGATGCCGAAAATCCCGAGCGTGAACAGGATGGCGGCAACGGATAGATAGTGACCGAGCCCGATCGTCATGACAGCCCCTGCCCCGGCTTGACGTTGACCAGATCGATCGCGCTGGCGCGGCCGCGCGCCACCTGCTGGGCGATATTCTGTCGCCGGACCTGCGGCTTGTGCTGCAGCGTCATGACGATGGCGCCGATCATGGCGACAAGCAGGATCATTCCGGCCGCCTCGAAGAAGTAGACGTATTTGGTGTAGAGCACGAGACCGAGCGCCTCGGTGTTACTGATATTGGCGGCGACCGCGGCCGTCTGCCGTGCGGCCGGCGCGATCACCCAGCCGCCGACCACGAGCAGCAGCTCGGCGAGCAGCACCCCGCCGATCAGCGCGCCGACCGGCAGATAGCTGAGGAACCCCTCGCGCAGCTCGGCGAAATCGACGTCGAGCATCATCACGACGAACAGGAACAGCACGGCCACCGCGCCGACATAGACGACGATCAGAATCATCGCCAGAAACTCGGCGCCGAGCAGCACGAACAGTCCCGCGGCGTTGACGAAGGCGAGAATGAGAAACAGCACCGAGTGCACCGGATTGCGCGAAGTCACGACCATGACGGCCGAGGCGACGCAGACACCGGCAAACAGATAAAAGAATATGGCGTTAGGGATCATCGGCCGGCTAGCTCACCTGTAGGGCGCATCGAGCGCGATATTCGTGGCGAGTTCCCGCTCCCAGCGGTCGCCATTCGCCAGCAGCCGTTCCTTGTCGTAGTAGAGTTCCTCGCGCGTTTCGGTAGCAAACTCGAAATTCGGTCCCTCGACGATGGCGTCGACCGGACAGGCTTCCTGGCACATCCCGCAATAGATGCATTTGACCATGTCGATGTCGTAGCGCGTGGTGCGGCGAGTACCGTCGTTGCGCCGCGGACCGGCCTCGATAGTGATCGCCTGCGCCGGACAGATCGCCTCGCACAGCTTGCAGGCGATGCAGCGTTCCTCGCCGTTCGGGTAGCGCCGCAGCGCATGCTCGCCGCGAAAACGCGGCGACAATGCGCCTTTCTCGAATGGATAATTGAGCGTCGCCTTCGGCTTGAAGAAATAGCGCATCGACAGCGCGAAGGCCTGTACGAATTCCTTCAAGAACAGCGACCGGGCGGCTTGATCAAGTTTCATGTGTGCGAGCCTCGTGTGCCGCCTAGCGAATGATCGGCGGTGCGCCCCCACCGCCGATCGCCTTGCCGATCCAATAGCCAACGGTGGCGAGAATGGCGATGTCGAATCCCAATATCAAACGACGCGCAATTGACAGCTTCTCCTCGAAGGCTTCGCGATCTTCCGGTGTCGCCGCGGTGTGCTCCGCGCGCATGTACCGGTCGAGATAGCGAATCGCCGGAACGTAAAGCGCGACCGCCACGATGGTCCCCGCTAGCGCCCCAAGCCAAGCCGGCAGCGAATAATCCATGGCCCGCTCCGTTCATTTGGGCCCCCATCCGGTCACCTGCAGCACGCCGGCCACGATCGCCACCATGGCCAGCGAGATCGGCAGGAACACCTTCCAGCCGAGCCGCATCAGCTGATCGTAGCGATAGCGCGGCACGAACGCCTTCACCATGGCGAACATGAAGAACACGAACAGCGCCTTGAGCACGAACCAGATCACGCCCGGGATCCAGGTGAACGGCACGACCGGGAACGGCGGCAGCCAGCCGCCGAGAAACAGGATCGTGCACATGGCGCACATGGTGCTGATCGCCACGTATTCGCCGAGCATGAACATCATGTACGGCGTCGAGCCGTACTCCACCATGAAGCCTGCGACCAGTTCCGACTCCGCCTCGACCAGATCGAACGGCGGCCGGTTGGTCTCCGCCAGCGCCGAGACGAAGAAGATGATCAGCATCGGAAACAGCGGCAGCCAGTACCAGCCGAACAGCCCCCACGGGTGGTTCTGCGCCTCGACAATAGCGGACAGATTGAGCGAGCCGACGCAGAGCAGCACGGTGATAATGACGAAGCCGATCGAGACTTCGTAGGACACCATCTGCGCGGCCGAGCGCAAAGCGGCGAGGAACGGATATTTGGAGTTCGACGCCCAGCCGGCCATGATCACGCCGTACACGCCGAGCGACGAAATGGCGAAGATGTAGAGAATGCCGACATTGATGTTGGCGATGACCCAGCCGGCGCTGACCGGGATGACCGCCCAAGCGGCCAGCGCCAAGGTGCAGGTGACGAGCGGCGCCAGCAGGAACACGCCCTTGTTGGCGCCGGCCGGGATCACCGGCTCTTTCAGGACGAATTTGAGCAGGTCGGCAAACGACTGAAACAGGCCCCACGGGCCGACCACGTTGGGGCCGCGCCTGATCTGCACCGCCGCCCAGATTTTGCGGTCGGCGAGCAGAATGTAGGCGACCGCGACCAGCAGAATGACGAGCAGCAGTACGCTCTCCCCGACCATGATCAGGAGCGGCAGGATGTAATCGGACCAGAATGCGGCCATCATCGATATCCTTACTCAGCCGCCGTCATAGCCGCGCGCCCTTGCGCCAGCGCCGAACATTCCGCCATCACCGCGGAGCAGCGCGCGATGGCGTTGGTGAAATAGAAATCCTCGACGCTCGAACGGAACGGCGTGCGCTCCACGGCGCCGCCGGTTCGCGAGGCAAGTTTCTCGATGTCGGCTGCGTCGCCCGCAACAATTTGGCCGAGTTTCTGGAAATGCGGATATGCGTTGAACAGCGCCTGGCGCAGTTGGGCGAGCGAATCGTATGGCAGCCGCTGGTGCAGCACATCGGACAGAGCGCGCAGGATTGCCCAATCTTCGCGTGCATCGCCGGGCGGGAACGCGGCGCGTGTCGCCATTTGCACGCGGCCTTCAGTGTTGACGTACGTCGCCGATTTTTCCGGATAGGCCGCGCCCGGCAGGATCACGTCGGCGCGCGCCGCACCGCGGTCGCCATTGCTGCCGATGTAGATCGCGAACGCCCCAGGCGCGACATCGAGTTCGTCAACGCCGAGCAGGAACACCACGTCGAGCGTGCCGGCCGCCGCCATCTGCCGTGCGGTGAGACCGCCCTCCCCCGGAACGAAGCCGAGATCGAGCGCGCCGACGCGCGACGCGGCACTGTGCAGTATGCTGTAGCCGTTCCAACTCTGCTTGACAGCGCCGAGCTCCACCGCGGCCTTGGCGGCGAGCGACGCAATGGCCGCGCCGTCGGGCCGGGCGAATGCCGCGGCGCCGACGATGACCAGCGGCCGCTCGGCCTTGCGGAGCGCTTCCGCGAACGAATGCTGCGCCAGGTCCGAGAGCGTCTCCGGACCGGCGCCCAGATAATCATAGGCGTAAGTGAGATCGACCTTCGGGCCGATCAGGCCGATTGGGAAATTACCCGCGCGCCAGCGTTTGCGAATGCGCGCATTCAACACGGCCGCTTCCTTGCGCGGATTGCAGCCGACGATGAGCAGCGCGTCGGCCGCATCGATCCCCGCAATCGTGGCGTTGAACAGATAGCTCGCGCGGCCCCAGCGCGGATCGAGCGCCGCGCCGTCCTGCCGGCAATCGAGATTGGGCACGCCAAGCCGCGTCATCAAATCCTTCAGCGCAAAGATTTCCTCGACCGCGGCGAGATCGCCGGCGATCGCACCGATGCGCTTCGGATTGGCGCGCGTAAGCTTGGCGGCGATGGCGGCGAATGCGTCGGTCCAGGTCGCCGGCCGCAGCTTGCCGTTGTCGCGCACAAAGGGCTGATCGAGCCGCTGCGTCCGCAAACCGTCGACCACATGTCTGGTTTTGTCGGAAATCCACTCGTCGTTGATGTCGTCATTGGCGCGCGGCAGGATGCGCATGACTTCGCGCCCGCGCGTGTCGATGCGGATGGCGGAGCCGAGCGCGTCCATCACGTCGATCGATTCCGTCTTGGCCAGTTCCCACGGCCGTGCCACGAACGCATACGGCTTGGCGGTCAGTGCACCGACCGGGCAGATATCGACCACGTTGGCCTGCAGCTCCGAGGTCATCGCCTGTTCGAGGTAGGTCGTGATCTCCATGTCCTCGCCGCGCCCGGTGGCGCCGAGTTCCGGCACGCCCGCGACCTCGGCCGAAAAGCGGACGCAGCGCGTGCATTGGATGCAGCGATTCATCGAGGTCTTGACCAGCGCGCCGAGATACTTGTCCTCGACCGCGCGCTTGTTCTCGCGGTAGCGGCTGGCGTCGATGCCGTAGGCCATCGACTGATCCTGCAGGTCGCACTCACCGCCCTGGTCGCAGATCGGGCAGTCGAGCGGGTGATTGATGAGCAGAAACTCCATCACGCCTTCGCGCGCCTTGCGCACCATCGGCGAGCGCGTCTTGACCTCCGGCGGCTCGCCCTTCGGCCCCGGCCGGCAGTCGCGCACGCCCCAGGCGCAGCTCGCGACCGGCTTCGGCGAGCCGACCAGTTCGACCAGACACATGCGGCAATTGCCGGCGATCGACAGCCGCTCATGGAAGCAGAAGCGCGGGATCTCGGCGCCGCCGGCTTCGCACGCCTGCAGCAGCGTGTATTCCGGCGGAACCTCGATCTCTTTGCCGTCGACGATGAGCTTGGTCATGCCGCTTTCCCGTCGGACGCGCTGCACCGCGCCGTCTTCCACAATTGCGCCGACGGCACGCTTTCCCAGCCGAAGGCAAAATCGCTGGGTCCGCGCGCCGTGAGGTGTTCGAGCCGCTCCTTCGCCTCGGTCAGTGATGGACGATGGTCGGCCGGAATCCACCACATGACGAAATGCTGCGTGTCGAGCTTGTCGAACCATTCTTCGCGCCGTCCGTAGAACCGCTTGTGCACGGTCTGCCAGACAAAGCGTTCGAGTGCCTCGACGCTGTCCCACACCGACAGATTGACCGCCATCTGCGGATCGGGGAACGGCCGAAAATTCGTAGCGTTGCCGCTGTCGTCCTTGAGCCGCCAGATGAAACCGGCGCTGCGTTCGGCCAAGCCATTCACCAGATCGAGCGCATTCATGAAGTCGGCCATGCGCGGATCGTCGGTCGGATAGCGGAAGCGGCCGATATTGAGCTGGGCGAGATGGCGGGGCGCGTTCATCACATCACTCCGCAGCGACCGGAAACGGATCGGGTTGCGGGTTTGCGGTGTATTGATCGATGCGCCGTTCGATCTCCGGCCGGAAATGGCGAATGAGCCCCTGTACCGGCCACGCCGCGCCGTCGCCGAACGCGCAGATGGTGTGGCCCTCGATCTGGGTGGTGACTTCCATCAGCATGTCGATTTCGCGCTTGGTGGCGTGACCGACCGCCATGCGTTCGAGCACGCGCCACATCCAGCCCATGCCTTCGCGGCACGGCGTGCACTGGCCGCAGCTCTCGTGCTTGTAGAAGTAGGAAATGCGCGCCATCGCCCGCACGATGTCGGTCGACTTGTCCATGACGATCACCGCCGCCGTGCCGAGCGCGGATTTCTTTTCGCGGCAGCCGTCAAAATCCATCAGCAGCGTGTCGGCCTGATCGGGACCGGCGGGAATGAGCGGCATCGACGATCCGCCCGGGATCACCGCGAGCAGATTGTTCCAGCCGCCGCGCACGCCGCCGGCATGCCGATCGATCAATTCGCGCAGCGGAATGCCCATTTCCTCTTCAACATTGCACGGCTTCTCGACGTGCCCGGAAATGCAATAGAGCTTGGTGCCGGAGTTGTTCTTGCGACCGATGCCGGCGAACCAGGCGGCGCCGCGGCGCATGATGTCGGGCACCTGGGCGATGGTCTCGACGTTATTGACCGTGGTCGGGCAGCCATAGAGGCCCATATTGGCCGGGAACGGCGGCTTCAGCCGTGGCTGCCCCTTCTTGCCTTCAAGGCTTTCGAGCAGCGCCGTCTCTTCGCCGCAGATGTAGGCGCCGGCGCCGTGATGCACGATGATGTCGAAGTCGTAGCCGTTGATATTGTTCTTGCCGATGAGCTTGGCCTCATAGGCCTGCTCGACTGCAGCCTCGAGCCGTTCGCGCTCGCGGATGAATTCGCCCCGCATATATATGTAGCAGGTACGCACATCCATGGCGCAGGCGGCGATCAGGCAGCCTTCGATCAAGAGATGCGGATCGTGGCGCATGATCTCGCGATCTTTGCAGGTGCCGGGTTCGGATTCGTCGGCGTTGACGACGAGGTAGTGCGGACGCCCCGCCGTCTCCTTCGGCATGAACGACCATTTCAGGCCGGTGGCGAAGCCGGCGCCACCGCGGCCGCGCTGACCCGACGCCTTGCATTCGTTGACCAGGCCTTCGCGGCCTTTCGCCAAAATTTCCTTGGTGCCGTCCCAGGCGCCGCGCGCCCGCGCGCCGTCGAGGCCCCAGTCGTGCTGACCGTAGAGGTTCTTAAAAATGCGATCCTTGTCGGCGAGCATCGGTCAAGCCTTGCCTGTCAACGTGTCGGGGCCGCCGACGGGAGCGGAATTCAAGCGATCAATCTGCGGGCCCGGCTTCGGCGATGTGCCTGCTGCGAGATCGTCGAGGATCCGGTTCAGCGTTTCGGGCGTCAGGTCCTCGTAATAGTCGGCATTGATCTGCACCATCGGCGCATTCACACAGGCGCCGAGGCATTCGACCTCGACCCAGGAGAACTTGCCGTCGGCGGTGACTTCGTTCTCCTCGCCGATCCGTTGCTGCAAGAGTTTTTTGAGCCCATCGGCGCCGCGCAGCAGGCACGGTGTGGTGCCGCAATACTGCACGTGGAATTTGCCAACCGGCGACAGATTGAACATCGTGTAGAAGGTTGCGACTTCGAGCACGCGAATTTTCGCCATGCCGAGCATTTCGGCGACCGCTTCGATCGCCGGCTTCGGCAGCCAGCCGCCGCATTGCGCCTGCGCTTTCCACAAAATCGGAATCACCGCCGACTGCTGCCGGCCGGGCGGGTATTTCTCGATCTTGGCTTTCGCCCAGGCCAGATTCTCCGGCGTGAAGGCAAAGCTGTCCGGCTGCTTCTCGGCAAGGCGGCGCACGCTCATCGGTCGACCTCGCCGAACACGATGTCGATCGAGCCGAGCACCGCCGAGATATCGGCCAGCATGTGGCCGCGGCAGAGGAAATCCATCGCCGCGAGATGCGCGAAGCCCGGCGCGCGGATCTTGCACTTGTAAGGCTTGTTGGTGCCGTCGGCGATCAGATAAACGCCGAACTCGCCCTTGGGCGCCTCGACCGCCGCATAGACCTCGCCGGGCGGCACTTTGAATCCTTCGGTGTAGAGCTTGAAGTGGTGGATCAGCGATTCCATCGAGCGTTTCATCTCGCCGCGCCGCGGCGGCGAAATCTTGTGGTCGTCGATGACCACCGGGCCCTGTGTATCGTGCAGCCGATCGATGCATTGCTTCATGATGCGGATCGACTGGCGCATTTCCTCCATGCGGATGCAATAGCGGTCGTAATTGTCGCCGTTCTTGCCGACCGGAATGTCGAATTCGAATTCGGAATAGCACTCGTAAGGCTGCGCCCGGCGCAGGTCCCAGGCCGCGCCCGAGCCGCGCACCATGACGCCGGAAAAGCCGCGCGCCCAGCAGTCGGCCAGCGATACTACGCCGATATCGACGTTGCGCTGCTTGAAGATGCGGTTGTCGGTGAGCAGCTCTTCCAGATCGTCGCACACCTTGAGGAACGGATCGCAGAACGCCGCGATGTCGTCGACGAGCTTCGGCGGTAAATCCTGATGCACGCCGCCGACACGGAAATACGCCGCGTGCATGCGCGAGCCCGAGGCGCGCTCATAAAACCCCATAAGCTTTTCGCGCTCTTCGAAACCCCACAATGGCGGCGTCAGCGCGCCGACATCCATAGCCTGCGTGGTGACGTTGAGCTGATGCGACAGGAGCCGGCCGATTTCGCAATACAGCACGCGAATAAGCTGGGCGCGACGCGGCACCTCGATGCCAAGCAGCTTCTCTGCCGCGAGACAGAAGGCGTGCTCCTGATTGATCGGCGCGACGTAATCGAGCCGGTCGAAATACGGGATCGCTTGCAGGTAGGTCTTTTGCTCGATCAGTTTTTCGGTGCCGCGGTGCAATAATCCGATATGCGGATCGACCCGTTCCACGACTTCGCCGTCGAGTTCGAGCACCAGACGCAGCACGCCATGCGCCGCCGGATGCTGCGGCCCAAAGTTGATGGTGAAGTTGCGCGTCGCGGCCTCTGTCATGCTCTAGCCATTTGCGCTTCCGCCGCGGCCTTCGCCTTGGCTGCGACCCGCGCGTTAAATTTGTTCCAGAGGACCACAAACCGCTCATGGCGGCCTTCGCCGATCAGGTCGGCACCGTCATGCGCCCTGACCTTGAAGGTGATGCGGTTGCCGACGATTTTTTCGATCTCGGCATCGACCGTGACGATCATGCCCGGCGGCGTCGCCGCCAGATGGCTGACATCGACGTGCACGCCGAGGCTGCCCTCGCCGTCATCGAGATGCGGTCCGAGCAGCTGCGCACAGGTCCATTCCATGAGAATGATCATGTTGCCGGTCGCAAACACCTTCGGCATCGATGCAATTTCCGGCGCCTCGGGATAGGTGTACGGCACCGTCTTGTTTTCCGGCACCTTGTAGGCGAAGCGATGCGAGAGTCCCGGCTTGAGCGTCGCTTTCATCTCACGACCCCTGCCCGCCGCCGGATTTCGCCTTTTCGTCGCCCGGCAGCACGTAGTCGGTACCTTCCCACGGCGAGAGAAAATCGAAGTTGCGGAATTCCTGGTTCAGCCGCACCGGCTCGTAAACCACGCGCTTGAGTTCGTCGTCGTAGCGGACTTCGACGAAGCCGGTGAGCGGAAAATCCTTGCGCAGCGGGTGGCCCTCGAAACCGTAATCGGTCAGGAGCCGCCGCATATCCGGATGGCCGGTGAAGACGATGCCGTAGAGATCGTAGGTCTCGCGCTCGTACCAGTCGGCGCCGGCAAATACCTCGATGATCGACGGCACCGGCGTGGTTTCGTCGGTCTCGGCTTTGACGCGGACGCGCACATTATGTTTGGGCGACAACAGGTGATAAACGACGTCGAAGCGGCGCTCGCGGCTCGGCCAGTCCACCGCCGTGATGTCGATCAGATTGACGAACAGGCAGTTCGGATCGTCGCGCAGAAACGTCATGACCGCGACGATATCGCGCGCCTGCACGGTTACGGTCAGTTCGTGGAAAGCAACCGCATAGCCCGTCACCGACGCCGGCAATGCGCCAGCGATAGTTCGGCCGAGCCTGTCGAGCGTCTCATCCATCATCGGGGTCGATTTCAGCGTTCGATCGTCGCCGTGCGGCGGATTTTCTTCTGCAGCAGGAGCACGCCATAGAGCAGCGCTTCGGCGGTGGGCGGACAGCCCGGCACGTAGATGTCCACCGGCACGACGCGGTCGCAGCCGCGCACCACCGAATATGAATAATGGTAATAGCCGCCGCCGTTGGCGCAGGATCCCATCGAGATCACGTAGCGCGGCTCCGGCATCTGGTCGTAGACCTTGCGCAGCGCCGGCGCCATCTTGTTGGTCAGCGTCCCCGCCACGATCATGACATCGGATTGCCGCGGCGAGGCGCGCGGCGCGAAACCGAAGCGCTCCGCATCGTAGCGCGGCATCGACATCTGCATCATTTCGACCGCGCAGCAGGCGAGCCCGAACGTCATCCACATCAGCGACCCGGTGCGCGCCCAGGCGATCAGGTCGTCGGCAGCGGCGACGAGAAATCCCTTGTCGGACAGCTCGCTGTTGAGCTCGGAGAAATACTGATCAGTCGCATTCGCCGGCCGGCCGGTGTTCGGATCGATGATCTCCTGGCGCGGCGCGGCGATCGCGGGTTCGCTCAATCCCATTCGAGCGCTCCCTTCTTCCACTCATAGATAAAGCCGATCGTCAGCACCGCAAGGAACAGCATCATGGCCCAGAAGCCGTAAACGCCGACCCGGCCGAATGTCACAGCCCACGGGAACAGGAACGTCACTTCGAGATCGAAAATGATGAACAGGATGGCGACGAGATAGAACCGCACATCGAATTTCATGCGCGCGTCGTCGAAGGCGTTGAAGCCGCATTCATAGGCCGACAATTTTTCCGGATCGGGCTGCTTGTAGGCGACCAGGAACGCGGCGGCGAGCAGCACCAGCCCAATCACCGCCGACACGCCGACGAAGACGATGAGCGGAATGTAGGCCGCGAGCAGTTGACCGATCGATTGACTCATCCGGAGTCCTTTTCCCGGCCGCCCGCCGACACATGCCCGATTGCATGTGCCCGCTTGGGCCGAAAACGTGCCTCCCCGGCGGCTCGCGCGAGGGCCTCTCCTGCCTATCCGCCCGGCGAGAGAGAAAACGACGGGGCGCTGATTTGCCGCAAAAATCGGCGGATTCGCACCGCAAATCGAACGCACGGACCCTTAGCGCAGTGCACAAAAAGGCGCAAGGCAGCCCTGTGCGGCGATCCTCAACATTGACGGCGGCGGCGATGGTACCATCATGCAGCCGCGCAATGCCGGGAGGAGCCAATGCGACGCGTCATCACAAGGACGAGAGGAATTGGCGCGCTCGCGGCCGCCGCCCTGGTCGGTGCAATCGTGCTGGGCGGTCCGAGCCGCAGCGCGGCCGCGAATTTCCCCGATCATCCGGTCAAGCTGATCGTGCCGTTCGGCGCCGGCGGTCCGCCGGACGTCGCCGCGCGGCTCATCGGCGCCTATTTGTCGGAGCATCTCGGCCCGGTAGTGGTGGAAAACCACGTCGGCGCCGGCGGAACGCTCGCGGCGAGACTGGTCGCGACCTCGGCGCCGGACGGCTACACGCTGCTTGCCGGCACGGCCGGGTCGCTGTCGATCAGCCCGCAGATGTACAAGGATGCCGGCATCGACCCGCTCAAGCAATTTGCCGCGGTCGCGCTTGTGTCTTCGGCGCCTTTGGTCCTCGCCGTGCAAAAGTCGGTTCCGGCGCACAGCGTCAAGGAACTGGTCGCTTACGCCAAGGCCAATCCCGGAAAATTGAATTACGGCGCAGTCATCGGCACACCGCCGCATCTGTCCGGCGAAATGTTCAAGCACATTACCGGCACCAATATCGTGTTCGTGCCTTACAAGACCGCGTCGCAGGCCACGACCGATGTGCTGTCGGGCCATATGAACATGACCTTCGAGGGCACCACCGCGATCAGCCCTTTCATCAAATCCGGCCAATTGCGGGCACTCGCCGTCACCAGCGCGCACCGCATCCCCGAACTGCCGAATGTGCCGACCATGGATGAACTCGGCTATCCCGGCATGCCGCCCGACTCCTGGCAGGCGATCGT
This sequence comes from uncultured Alphaproteobacteria bacterium, assembly GCA_963729965.1. GTDB lineage: Bacteria > Pseudomonadota > Alphaproteobacteria > Rhizobiales > Xanthobacteraceae > BOG-931. Next base: position 675,939 of record CAVSPX010000012.1, on the reverse strand, counting down.
TGCGCCCGCCGGCACGCCGGCCCCGATTGTCGAGAAGATCAATACCGTCGTGAATCAAGGTTTGGCGACCCCTGAGTTGCGGCAGAAGATCGTAAGGCTTGGCGGCCAGCCTGAGCCGAAATCGGTCGCCGACTTTGCCGCTTACATTGTCGAGCAGTACAAGCGCTGGGGCGAGGTCATTCGCGTCACCGGCGTCACTTTGAATTGAAGCGAGCCGGCACAATGGCCATGCGAATCGCTGGGCTGTTACGCGCGTGCGCGCTGCTGGCACTGGCTGCGAACCTCATCCTGGCGGGACCGGCCGCACGCGCGGACCATTATCCATCGCGTCCGGTCAAGATCATCGTGCCGTTCGGAGCCGGCGGCCCGACCGATGTCTACGTTCGGGCGATCGCGCTTGAACTGGAAAAGTCTCTGCATCAACCGTTCGTCGTCGAGAACCGCCCCGGCGCCGGCACGACGATCGGCACGGCCGTCGCCGCGCAATCGGCGCCGGACGGCTACACCTTGCTGATGGCGGGCAGTACGCAGTGCGTGAACGAGACGCTTTATGCGCATAAACCGTACAAACTGTTGCGCGATCTCGTCCCGGTCGCGCCACTGATCGAGAGCGACCTCGTGCTGGTGGTCAATCCCAAGGTGCCGGCGCACAACGTCGCCGAGTTGCTGGCGCTGGCGCGCGCCAAGCCCGGCACGCTGAATTTCGGCTCTTCGGGACCGGGTTCGAACTATCACATGTCGGCGGAACTGCTCAAAACACTGACCGGCATCAATATCGTCCACGTGCCCTACAAGAGCTCCAGCGCGATGCGCACCGATATTGTCAGCGGCCAGATCCAGATGGTGTTTGATTCGATACCGACGATGGCCCCGCTGATCAAATCGGGACTGGTGCGCGCGCTCGGCACCAGCGGCGACACGCCATCGGCGATCTTGCCGGGCGTGCCGACGATCGCCGCAACCGTGCCGGGCTTCCAGTCGACATTATGGGTCGGCTTCATGGCGCCGAAGGGCACGCCGCAGCCGATCGTCGAAAAGCTCAACCGCGCTATCGGCGACATTCTCCGCCGCCCCGCCATCCAGTCCGCGTGGGAGAAACAGGGCGCGACACCGTAGTCATGAGCCAGCCGGCCTACGCGGCCTACATGGCGGCGCAGGTCGCGAAATGGGCCAAGGTCGTCGCCGCCAACCACATCCCGCTGATGAATTAGACGCGGTGGGCTCGAAAGCAGAAGGATAATGCCATGACTGTTCCGATCGCCCTGACACGGCGCCACGCGGCGCTGCTTGCTTTGGCATCAGCGGTGGCGCTGCCGGCGACGGCAAGCCGTGCCGACGATTACCCGTCGCGGCCGGTCAAGATCATCGTTCCGTTCGGAGCCGGCGGCCCGACCGACGTTTTTGTCCGGGCGCTTGCCGCCGAGTTGCAAAAGTCGCTGCACCAGACCTTTGTGATCGAGAACCGTCCGGGCGCCGGCACCACGATCGGCACTGATCTGGTCGCGCACGCGACACCCGACGGTTACACACTGCTGATGGCGAGCAGTACGCAGACCGTCAACGAAACGCTCTACAAGAACAAGCCTTACCAGCTGCTGCGCGATCTGGTTCCCATCGCGCCGCTCGTGGAGAACGACCTGGTCCTGGTCGTCAATCCGTCGGTACCAGCGAAAAATCTGGCCGAACTGCTGGCTTTGGCAAAGGCGAAACCTGGCACGCTCAATTTCGGTTCGTCAGGCCCCGGTTCGAATTATCACATGGCCGCCGAGCTTTTGAAAAATCTCACCGGGATCAACATCGTGCACGTGCCGTATAAAGGCTCGACCGGCATGCGGGTCGACATCCTAAGCGGCCAGATTCAAATGCTGTTCGATTCCATTCCGACCATGGCGCCTTACGTCAAGGCCGGCAAAGTGCGCGCGTTGGGCGCAACCGGCCTCACGCGCTCGCCGGTGCTGCCCAATGTGCCAACCATCGCCGAGACCGTGCCGGGCTTCGAATTCTCCCAATGGGTCGGCTTCATGGCGCCGAAGGCGACGCCGGCGCCGATCGTCGCCAAGCTGCATGACGCCATTACCGCCATCTTGCGACGGCCGGACATCAAGAAATCCTGGGAAGCAGAGGGCGCCGAGCCCATGATAATGTCGCAACCGCAATTCGCCGCCTTCATGCAGGCACAGGTCGACAAATGGGCTAAGGTGATCAAGGCCAATCACATCACGCTGATCAATTAAGCGCGTCATTGCGAGGCAAAAGGGCGTTCACGCCCGTCTCCGAAGGGCTATGGCGACGAAGCAATCCAGGCGACCTCGCCACCGTGCAAGCCGTCTGGATTGCTTCGCTGCGCTCGCAACGACTAAAAGAAACCAGACAGGCAACCGATGAACGACATGAGCAATCTAGCAACAGCCCCCATCAAGGCCGAAGACCATTGGACCGCCAAAGGCGGCGGCGTGAAACTGTTCCTGTTCGAAAAATGCGCCGGCGATCCAAACAAGACGGCCGGCACCATCCTGTTCGTGCACGGCTCGTCGATGGCGTCGCAGCCGACCTTCGACCTGCAGGTGCCGGGGCGGCCGGATTCTTCGGCGATGGATTTCTTCGCGCGGCGCGGCTTTGATTGCTGGTCGGTCGACATGGAAGGCTACGGCCGCTCCACCAAGGACCGCGACAACAACGCGCCGATCGCGCAAGGCGCCGACGACTGTTTTGCCGCCGCGAGCTATATCCAGAAACTGCGCGGCAAGCGGCCGTTCCTGGTCTATGGCATTTCGTCGGGCGCGCTGCGTGCCGCCTTGTTCGCGCAGCGCCATCCCGAACTCGTCGCCCGCCTTGCGCTCGATGCCATGGTGTGGACCGGTGCCGGCTCGCCGACGCTTGCCGAGCGCAAGAAGAAGCTGCCGGAATTCCAGGCCAGGAACCGGCGGCCGATCGACAAGGCGTTCATCCATTCCATCTTCGACCGCGACCATCCGGGCACCGCCGAGGAAATGGTCATCAATGCCTTCGCCGATGCGGTGATCGCGCTCGACGATTCGGTGCCGACCGGCACCTATGTCGACATGTGCGCGCATCTGCCGGTGGTCGACCCCGAGAAGATCACGGTGCCGACGCTGATCATGCGCGGCCAATGGGACGGCATCGCCGGCTTTGCCGACCTCATCGCGTTCTTCGAAAAGCTGGCGAATCCCGACAAGCATTTCGCCGTGATGCCGGGTATTTCGCACGCGAGCTTCCAGCAGAAGAATTACGCGATCGTCTATCACATCCTGCTGAGCTTCTTCACCCAGCCGGCCCCGATCTATCGGGGGTGAGAGCCCGCCCAAAGTTTGCTACCCTGGCGCACCGGCGACAGACCGGACGATAAGGGAGGCGAACATGACGGACGCTCTAAAACGGCGAACTGTGCTGCAGGCGGGCGCCGCGATGCTAGGCGCCGCGATGGTGCCAGCGACCACGGCGCGGGCGCAGCGCAGCGGCGGCTACGAGTTTCTGGTCAAAGACATCGTCTATCAGCGCTCAGGCGGCAGGGAGCGGCTGGCGCGGCTGTATCAGCCGGCCGGTCCCGGACCGTTCCCGGCGGTGCTGCAAGTGCATGGCGGCGCCTGGAACGACAAGGACCGCACCGACGGCCAGAACACCTCGCTCGAGCTGGCCGAAGCCGGCATCGTCGTGCTGGCGATCGATTTTCGCAACGCCGGCGAAGCGCCCTACCCGGCCTCGCTGCAGGACATCAACTACGGCATGCGCTGGCTCAAGGCCCACGCCAACGAGTTCGGCAGCTCCGCCGGTCAGGTCGGCGCCTACGGCACGTCGAGCGGCGGACATCAGGCGCTTCTGGCAGCGATCCGTCCCGACGATCCGCGCTACCGCGCGCTGCCGCTCGCGGAGGTTCCCGAGATGGACGCCAAGCTTGCCTTCGTGGTGACCGGCTGGGGCGTGCTGTTTCCGCTCGAGCGCTACAAACTCGCCAAGGCGCAGGGCAAGGCAGGCCTCGCCAAGGATCACGATAGAATTCTTCGGCAGCGAGGCGACGCAGATCGAGGCGACGCCGGCTCTGATCCTCGAGCGCGGCGAAAAGGTCTATCTGCCGCCGGCGCTGGTGTTCCAGGGCACCAAAGACCAGTGGACCACGGTCGAACTCGCCGAGCGCTTCGCCGCCGATTACCGCAAGGCCGGCGGCAGCATCGATCTGTTGCTGCTCGACGGCGCGCGCCACACCTTCCTCAACGAGCATCCATTCGATCCGAACTCGAAGAAGGCGCTCGCGACCATGATCGCGTTTATCAAGCAGCACGGCTCGGAGCGCCGCGCGGCGCGGTAATGCAAGCTGAGCAACTACAGGACCGCTGCCCGGATCGCGCCAGCGCGATCGGGCGGCTCGGCGTTACTCGACATCCTCGACCTTGTCGGGGCCGGTGCCGAACGCCTTCTGCGCCAGGGCCGCTTCGACGAACTGATCGATGTCGCCGTCGAGCACGCCGCCGGTGTTGGAGGTGGAGACGCCGGTACGTAGATCCTTGACCATCTGATACGGCTGCAGCACGTAGGAGCGGATCTGGTGGCCCCAGCCGATATCGGTCTTGGCGGCCTGATCGGCGGCGGCTTTCTCTTCGCGTTTTTTCAGCTCCAGTTCGTAGAGCTTGGCGCGCAGCATCTGCCAGGCGGTGGCGCGGTTGCGGTGCTGCGAGCGATCGCCCTGCGAGACCACGGCGATGTTGGTCGGGATGTGCGTCAGCCGGACGGCGGATTTGGTCTTGTTGACGTGCTGGCCGCCGGCGCCGCCGGAGCGCATAGTATCGACCCGCACGTCGGATTCGTTGATGTCGATCTTGATGCGGTCGTCGACCACCGGATAGACCGTGACGCTGGCGAACGAGGTATGCCGCCGTGCATTGGAATTGAACGGCGAGATGCGCACCAGGCGGTGCACGCCGTTCTCGGTCTTGAGCCAGCCATAGGCGTTGTGGCCCTTGATCTCGACGGTGGCCGACTTGATGCCGGCCTCTTCGCCGTTGGTTTCTTCGATATAGTCCACCTTGAAGCCGTGCTGCTCGGCCCAGCGCGTGTACATGCGCAGGAGCATATTGGCCCAGTCCTGGCTCTCCGTGCCACCGGCGCCGGCGTGGACTTCAAGATAGGTGTCGTTGGCGTCGGCTTCGCCCGACAGCAGCGCCTCAAGTTCGCGGCGCGCCACGTCGGTCTTGAGCTTGCGCAGGCTCGCTTCGGCTTCGGCGATGACACTTTGATCGCCTTCGGCCTCGCCGAGTTCGATCAGCGTCACCTGGTCGTCGAGCTCCTGATCGATTCGGCTCAGCGCGTTAAGCTGGTCGTCGAGCGAGGTGCGCTCCTGCATGACGCGGCTGGCGCGCTGCGGATCGTTCCAAAGATCGGGGTCTTCGGCCTGCCGGTTCAGTTCGGCGAGCCGTATACGCGCCTTGTCGACATCAAAGATGCCTCCTCAGCAGACCGGCGGACTGCTTGATCTCGGCGACGATATTTTGAATTTCGGCACGCATGGCGATGATGAGTTACCGCGAATGTTGAATCAGGGACCTATATCGTGCACCGGACGGCGCAAATCAATCGCTCTCCGCCGGACCGATCCGACGAAGCGGTAAAACCTGCAAATCGCAAATCAGTACAACCCGCGGATCAATACAGGCCGCCAGTGCCGCTGCTGCGTATGGCGCGGTCGGCGTCGGGCGACACGCCGACCGGCGTCGCATCGGGCAGCGGCTTGCCGTTGGCCGTGTCGGTACCGACGATCGAATAGCTGTCGGGCGGCGCAGTGCCGGGCTTGAACGCCTCAAGGATCACATGCGGGTCGCCCGGCGGCGCGCGCATGCCGGTCTTGGAGTCGACACGCACCAGCTTGATGCCGGGCGGCATCGGGAACGGAATCGGCGGCTTGTCGGCGAGCGCGACTTTCAGAAAATCGCGCACGATAGGCGCCGCATACCTGCCGCCGGTGGCGTTGCGCGCGATCTGGCGCGGCTTGTCATAGCCGAGATAAACGCCGCAGACCAAATCCGGTGAAAAGCCGATGAACCAAAGATCTTTGCTGTCGTTGGTGGTGCCGGTCTTGCCGGCGATCGGCTTATTCAGCGCGCGCAAAGCCGTGCCGGTGCCGCGCTGCACCACGCCTTCCATCATCGACACGATCTGATAGTCGGTCATCGGGTCGAGCACCTTCTGCTGGTGATCGATCAGGGTCGGCTCGGGCTGATCGTGCCAGCTTTTGGCGTCGCAGCCGTCGCATTCGCGCGTGTCGTGTTTGTAGATGGTGTGGCCGTAGCGGTCCTGGATGCGGTCGATCAATGTCGGAATGACGCGCCGGCCGCCATTGTCGAGGATTGCATAGGCGTTGACCATGCGCACCAGCGTGGTCTCGCCGGCGCCCAGCGCGTAAGACAGATATGGCGGCATGCTGTCATAGACGCCGAATTTCTTGGCGTATTCGGAGATCAGCGGCATGCCGATGGCCTGCGCCAGGCGGACGGTCATGACGTTGCGCGATTCTTCGAGACCGAAACGCAATGTCGAGGGGCCGAAGAACTGACCCTCGTAGTTTTCCGGTTTCCAGACCTGGCCGCCAACTCCGGTGTCGACCTCGATCGGCGCGTCCAGGATGATGGTCGAGGGCGTGTAACCGTTGTCGATCGCGGTGGCATACACGATCGGCTTGAACGACGAGCCCGGCTGCCGCAGCGCCTGAGTGGCGCGGTTGAACTGGCTCTGATCAAAGGAAAAACCGCCGACCATGGCGAGGACGCGCCCGGTATGCGGGTCTTCAACCACCATGGCGCCCGAGATTTCCGGAATCTGCCGCAACCGGTACTCGCCCTTCTGCTCCATGGGCGAGACGTAAACGACGTCGCCCGGAGCGAGCACCTCACTCACCCGCTTGATCGGGTGCGAAGGTCCCTTGGCGGGCCGTGCCCACTTGACGCCTTCCAGCGGCACGACGCCGGTGTCGCGCTGCTTGACGATATTGCCGCCGGGGTCGCGGGGCGGCTGCAGGCCGATCCGCGCCGACTGATCGTTGACGTCGAGCACGACCGCGAGACGCCAGGGATCGATATCGGCAAGCGACTTCACGTCGGCGAGCTTGATGCCCCAATCGCCGGCGATCGGGATTTTGGTGATCGGGCCGCGGTAGCCTTTGGTCTCGTCGAAATTGACGAGGCCATTGACCATGGCCTTGCGCGCTTCGATCTGCAGCTTGGGATCGAGCGTGGTGCGCACCGACAGACCGCCCTCATACAGCTTCTTCTCGCCGTAGTGCTCGACCAGATAGCGCCGCACCTCTTCGGTGAAATATTCCGCGGCAAATTCGTGGGTGTCGGGCGGCCGCATGGTGACGACCAGCGGTTCCTTCTCCGCCTTGGCGCCGTCGGCCGCCGAGATGAAGCCGTCATCAACCATGCGTTCGATCACATAGTTGCGGCGCGCCACCGCCTCGTCGTGACGGCGGAACGGATTGTAGTTGTTCGGACCCTTGGGCAGCCCGGCAAGGAAGGCAGTTTCCGCGATCGTCAGCTCATGCACGGACTTGTTGAAATAGAGGAGCGATGCAGCCGCGATGCCGTAGGCGCCGTAGCCCAGGTAAATTTCATTGAGGTAAAGTTCGAGAATCTTGTCCTTCGGATAGGCGCGCTCGATTTTCAGCGCCAGCAGCATTTCCTTGATCTTGCGATCGAACGTCACCTCGTTGGACAGCAGAAAGTTTTTCGCCACCTGTTGAGTGATGGTGGACGCGCCTTGCGGATGGCCGCCCTTGCCGTAGTTCTCGACGTAGGACAGCCCGGCGCGTGCGATGCCGGATATGTCGATGCCGGGATGCTGATAGAAGTTCTTGTCCTCGGCGGCGATAAACGCGTTCTTCACGAGATTTGGAATGGCCTGGATCGGCAGGTATAGCCGCCGCTCCTTGGCATATTCGGCGAGCAGCGAACCGTCGGCGGCGTGCACGCGCGTCATGACCGGCGGCTCGTAATCCTCAAGCTGCGAGTAATCCGGCAGACCTTGGGAGAAATGCCATAGCAGCGCGGCGACGCCAGCCACTCCGACCAGGAACACAGTTGTCCCGGCGGCGAACAGGAAGCCCAGGAAACGCAACAGCAGTCTCATGAAATGCGTCCCGCCCCTTGCCGGCTACCATCGCCCGCGCACGGCCAAAAGACCCGCCGCTCCGCCGCGGCGGCCAAAATGCCGAAACGGCCCACGCCCGCCAGGGCCCCCGGTGCACGGGCTGTGGTCGCTCCGGTTTTTGTTCAAACTGAGGCCGTTTTGGCATGACAGCGCATCTAGTTAGCGCCGGCGCTCAGGCCGGCGACGTGGGTGGACAGATAGGTATCGATCGCCTTAGCGATCGAATCGGCGGTGCGGTCGCGCCAGGCGTCGGACATCAGCGACTTCAGGTCTTCGCGGTTGGAGACGTAGCCGAGTTCGATCAGGACCGAAGGCACATCCGGCGCCTTCAAGACCCGAAAACCGGCGGATTTGATCGGTTCCTTATGCAGCCGCGCCACGCCCTTCATGTCGCCGACCACATCGCGCGCGAACTGCATCGAAAACGTCTTGGTTTCGCGCTGCGCCAGATCGATCAGGATGCCGGCGACGTCGTTGGGCTCCGACTTCAGATCGACGCCGGCAATAACGTCGGCGCCGTTCTCCTTGTCGGCGACTTCCGCGGCCTGCGCGTCGGAGGCCTTGTTCGACAACGTGTAGACCGTCGCGCCCTGGGCAATGCCTTCCTTGTGCGGCAGCGAATCGGCGTGAATCGAGACGAACAGCGAGGCACCGGCTTTGCGGGCGATGCGGACGCGATCGTCGAGCGGAATATAGGTATCGTCGCTACGCGTCATGAGCACGCGGTACTTGCCCAATCGCTCGATGCGGGCGCGCAGCCGCTTGGCGAAATCGAGGACGATGTCCTTCTCCATCTCTCCGGTTGGCGCGACCGTACCGGTGTCGATGCCGCCATGTCCCGGATCGAGCACCACCAGCGGCCGCGGGTCGGTACTTTTCTCCGTACCCTTGGCCCGCGATTCCGGTTGCGCCGGCGGCTGCGCCGCCAGGAGCCGATCCTCGATCGAAATTTCGTGCAAGAAACTCTGCCGGTCGGTGGGAACCAGGTCGAGCACGAGTTCGCGCCGGATCGCCGTCTGCGGCATCCATGACGAAAGCCTTGTCGACGCGCACAGGTTTGGTCACATCGAGCACGATGCGGGAACCGCCCTCCATCATCAGCCCGAATCGAAACGCCTTGATCAGACCCCGACCGTTCTGCCCCGCCGTGGGCGGCAGTTTGAAGGTCACCTGGGGAATATCGACGACGACCCGGTAGGGATCGGCGAGCGTGAAGGCATGCAGGTCGATCTTGCGGGTCAGATCCATGACGAAGCGGGTATCCGCCTCGTTGCCGCCCAGCCGGACGTCGGTTGCCGCCGGGAATGAGTCGGCTGCTTGCGCCGCCGCCGGCCGGTCCACCGCCCAAATAGCGGCAGTCACGCACAAGGCCAGTAGACCCGCCTTCGCTGCCCGACCGGCCATCGGCCCAGACCCCTCGTGCCCGCGTTAATCCATTAGGGACGCGTGGTTAACCCAAACTTAAATGTCCGCAGAACGCCTCTTTGGGCAAGCCGAGGGTGCCGCTTTTTCGCTGTCGTCCCACAGGCCGCTTGCCAATTCCCCGCCGGGGGCCTTATGAAGAGCGTGCTGATGGTGACAGGTCCCGGTTGCGTCGCGTTAGGGCATCCGGCACGTCCGCTGCGGTTGTCTCCCAAAGGATGATGACGGGAGCGAGGCGGACGCCGCTTCTGAACCCCTCCGGCGCCATAGGTCCGACCTAGTGTGGCGCGGCGGAACGCGGAACAAGCAAGCGACGCCGATACCCGTAGGAAGAGGACAACCGGAGCCTCGCGCGTGATGCGACAGTCAGCGGCCCGACGGGCCGCCGACAGACGATCCCGCCGATACCTTCAGCGCAAGAACCTGCGGTAGCGCCGAGCGCTGCCGTTCCACCATGCGGTTTGGAGTTCATGGTCGAGACGCATTTCCCAGTTCGATCGGATTTTAGGAGCGGCGCCTGTTCGGCGCCCGCTCGCTGGCCGGTCAAAGCCGTGCGCGCTCGCGAGTTCCGATCCGTCCATCTTCACCGACAACTGGGCTGCGCACAGCCCGCCCCCGCCGATGCGGCGTGGATCAGGCGGCATGCCGGCCCGCGTGAGATTTTCAAATGGCCAACAAAATGCTCATCGACGCCACCCACCCGGAAGAGACCCGGGTGGTGGTGCTGCGCGGCAACCGCGTCGAGGAGTTTGATTTCGAGTCTGCGCACCGCAAGCAGCTAAGAGGCAACATCTATCTGGCCAAAGTGACGCGCGTCGAGCCGTCGCTGCAGGCCGCGTTCGTCGACTATGGCGGCAATCGCCACGGCTTTTTGGCGTTTTCGGAAATCCATCCGGACTATTATCAAATTCCGGTCGCCGACCGGCAGGCGCTGATCGAAGAAGAGCAGCGCGCCCATCGCGCCGCCGACGATGAGATTGACCGCAAGTCGCGTCGCCGCGGCCACGGCAGACCCGCACGGCACCAATTCGAAGAGGTGGTGCGCGGTGAGGTAGCGGAAGCAGCGCCCGACAGCGAGACCGCTATCGAGGGGCCAACCGCAAAAGAGCCCGAGGCCATCGAAGCGCCAACCATCGCCCAATCATTCGCCGAAACCGAAGAGGATGAAGCGGCTGTCGAGGCTGAGGATACTGAAGGACCCACGACGCTTCCGGAGGAGCAGCTCATTTCGGCGCTGGGGCAACTGGGCGCCGGCGAGACCGTTGAACGGCAAGATGGCGAACCGCCGGAGCAAACCGAGGCACGATCGGAAGAGGAAACCGAAGAGCAATATGGGGCGACCGTGGCGCCCGAGGCGGTACCGTTCGAAGGCGCGGCCGACACCGTTGCCGAAGGCACGAGCGAAACAGGCGATGCCGCGGTCGCCCGTGTCGCGGGCGACGATCATGATCATAACGGCGCCGACAACGGCGACGCCGAAGATGGCGAGAACGGCGAGGAGATCGTCGAATCGGTCGGCGGCGCCGATGCGCTTGAGGAAGTACCGGATCGCGCGCCGCGCTATCGGCGCCAGTACAAGATCCAGGAGGTCATTAAGCGCCGCCAGATCATGCTGGTACAGGTGGTCAAGGAAGAGCGCGGCACCAAGGGCGCAGCGCTAACCACTTATCTGTCGCTCGCCGGCCGCTATTCGGTTCTCATGCCCAATACGGCGCGCGGCGGCGGCATTTCCCGCAAGATCACCAGCGGCGAAGATCGCACGCGGCTCAAAGAGATCGCCCAGGAACTGGAAGTGCCGGAAGGCATGGGCGTGATCCTGCGCACCGCGGGCGCGAGCCGCACCAAGACCGAGATCAAGCGCGACTTCGAGTATTTGCTGCGGCTGTGGGAGACCGTGCGCGACCTGACCTTGCGCTCAAGCGCGCCCAAGCTTGTTTATGAGGAAGGCTCGCTGGTCAAACGCTCGATTCGCGACCTCTACTCCAAGGACATCGACGAAGTCATCGTCGCCGGGACTGCGGCCTATGACGAGGCCAAGGATTTCATGCGCATGCTCATGCCGAGCCATGCGCGCAACGTAAAACTTTATCAGGAAACACAACCGCTGTTGTCGCGCTTCGGCGTCGAAAATCACCTCGACGCCATGTTCTCGCCAATCGTGCAGCTGCGTTCCGGCGGCTATATCGTGCTCAACCAGGCCGAGGCTCTGGTGGCGATCGACGTCAATTCCGGCCGAGCCACGCGCGAGCACCACATCGAGGACACTGCGCTCAAGACCAATCTCGAGGCCTCGGACGAAATCGCCCGCCAGCTGCGCTTGCGCGATCTCGCCGGCCTGATCGTGATCGACTACATCGACATGGACGAGAAGCGCAACAACCGTGCCGTTGAGCGCCGGTTGAAGGAATGCCTCAAGCAGGACCGCGCCCGCATCCAGGTCGGCCGCATCTCGCATTTCGGCCTGTTGGAAATGTCACGGCAGCGCATCCGCGCCAGCGTGCTCGAAAGCTCGACCGAGAAATGCCCGTATTGCGGCGGCTCAGGCCACGTCCGCTCGGTATCGTCGCTGGCGCTGCAGGTGCTGCGCGCACTGGAGGAACAGTTGATGCGCGGCGGCACGCATAATCTCGTCGCCCGCACACGCCCCGATGTGGCGCTCTACGTGCTTAACCAGAAGCGCGCGCATTTGCGCGCTCTGGAAGAGCGCTTCGCCATCACCATCACCATCTCGGCCGACGAGACCGTGAGGGCGCCGCAGGCTTTTATCATCGAGCGCGGCGAGCAGGTGCACACGCCGGACGCGGCGCGTGCGATTGCCGAGCGGGCGCAGCCGGTCGTGCTGCCGCTGGAGGAAGAGGACGACCTCGAAGAGCCGGCGATCGTGGAAGGCGAAGCGAGCGAAGAGCAGGCTGCCGAGGACAGCACCGAGCAACAGAGTGAGGCCGGAGCGCGCCGGCGGCGGCGGCGCCGCCGTGGACGCGGCGGTCGCGATGAGACCCAACGCGACGATAGCCACATCGGCGCCGAGGCTCCGCTGCACGGCGAGGAAACCGCCGTCCACGAAGCGGCGGACGAAGCCGAAGCCGGCGCTTTCGTGGAAGCCGAAGGAGAAATGCCGGCTGGCGACGATACGCTCGCCGGCGAATTGCACGACGAGGCGCAATTCCAAGACCGCCAGGACCATGACCGCGGAGACCAGCAAGGCGATCGGCGACGGCGCCGCCGCGGCCGCCGCGGCGGCAGGCGCAATCGCCACGAGCGCGATCGCAACGGCGATAACGGGCACGAATTCCACGGCCGCAGTGACCAGCCGCACGGCGAATTTGCTCCCGCGGAGCTCGATCAAGGGAGTACGTCCGAACCCGAGCTGTCGAGCGCGGTCGCCGACCTCGATGCCGCACCGCAAGAGGCGGCGGCGCCGCCGCCGGTACTGCATGATTTGCCGCACGAAGCACCGTTCGAGGCACCTGTGACCGCACAAGCGGCGGAAGCGGTGGTGCCCCCCGCTATGCAGCCGGAGCAGGCGCCGCGGCGCCGGTCGACCGTGCGTGAGGCCGTGCCGGTTTCCGTGAGCGAAGAAGGATCGTCGCCGGTGCCGGCGCCAAGTTCTGCGCCGGAGCCGACGCCCGTGATCACCGAGATCGACGAGGGCGAGGCTAGTCGGCCGCGCCGCACCGGCTGGTGGTCGCGCCGTTCCGCCGACGGCTAAGCGCGACATGCAAAGCGCCTGGGTCGACGCCGACGCCGAGGCGCTCGTCTTCCGCGCGGCCCAATCGGGCGTCGATCGCGATCTGGCGCTGCGCGTTTATACGACGCGGCTCCTTGGCGGTGATCGCAAACTCGTCCTGCATGGCGGCGGCAACACGTCGCTCAAAGCGCGCGCGCGCGACCGCCTCGGCGATGAGGCTGACGTGCTGTACGTCAAGACGACCGGCGCCGACATGGCGGAGGCCGACGCGAGCGGCTTCTGCGCGCTACGGCTTGAGCCGATGCGCAAGCTGCGCGCGCTCGACCATATCGGCGACCTCGAACTCGTCGCCATCGAACGCGCCAATCTGATCGACCCGGCCGCACCGAACCCCTCGGTCGAGATGATGCTGCATGCGTTTCTGCCGCACAAATTCATCGACCACACTCATGCAACCGCGGTGCTCAGCGTCATCGATCAGGCTGACGGCGAGCAAAAATGTTCGGACGTCTTCGGCCCGCGGCTCGGCTTCGTGCCTTACGTCATGCCGGGCTTCGGGCTCGCCAAGCAAGCCATCGCGGTGTTCGAGCGCGACAAGCCGCGCGACGGATTGATCCTGAGCAAGCATGGCATCGTCACCTGGGGCGGCAGCGCGCGCGAGGCCTACGAGCGCATGATCGAAATGGTGTCGCTCGCCGAGGATTTTATCGCGCGTAACCGCAAGTCGATTGCAGTTGGTGCGCCTGCGCGGCGCGAAACCGCCGCGCTCGCCGCGGTCGCGCCGATCGTGCGCGGCGCATGCAGCGAGAAAGACGAAAAAATCGAAGGCGCCTGGCGCCGCCTCATCCTCGAATTTCGCGGCGGCGAGACCGTGCTGCAGTTCCTGCAAAACAAGGACTTGGGCCGGCTCGCCGAAAGCGGCGTGATAACTCCGGATCACACCATCCGGACCAAGAACTGGCCGCTTCTGCTGCCGCCGCCGGACAACGATGCTCTCGATCAATTCGCCAGCGCGGCGCGCCGGTGCGCCGACGACTTTGCCGTCCGTTATCACCGGTATTTCGCCCGCAACAACGTGCGCGCCGGCGGCATCAAGCACGAACTCGACCCCCTGCCCCGCGTCGTGTTGGTCAAAGGGCTTGGTCTGTTCGGCCTCGGTAGAAGCAAGCGCGATGCGGTCATCGCCGCCGACATTGCCGAGGCCTGGATCGAAGGCGTGCTTGAGGCTGAGGCTATCGGCCGCTTCGAATCGATCACCGAAGCCGAGATGTTCGATTGCGAATATTGGCCGCTCGAACGGGCCAAGCTCCCCCCACCCTTGCCTCCCCCGTTGGCGGGGGAGGGTTAGGGAGGGGGTTGCCGCTAGCCGGCCAAATCGCTGCCGTTACTGGCGCCGGAGGCGCGATCGGCGCTGCAACCGCCCGCGCCTTCGCCGCGGCGGGTGCCGAGGTCGCGCTGCTCGACATGAATCATTCCGCCGCCCGCGAACAGGCGGAACAGATAGCGCCGACCGCGCTGCCGGTCGCGTGCGATGTGACCGATGCGCAATCGGTGCGCACGGCCTTTGACAAGATCGTCAAAGATTTCGGTGGCGTCGATATCGTCGTCTCCAACGCCGGCGCGGCCTGGCAGGGCCGTATCGGCGACGTCCACGAACACATCATGCGCAAGAGTTTCGAGCTGAATTTCTACGGCCACCAGCGCGTCGCGCAGGCCGCGGTGAAAATCATGCTGGCGCAGGGCACCGGCGGCTGCCTGTTGTTCAACGTCTCCAAACAGGCGGTCAATCCCGGGCCGAATTTCGGCCCCTACGGCATCCCGAAGGCGGCGGTGCTGGCGCTGATGCGCCAATACGCGCTCGACTACGGCGCAGACGGCATCCGCGCCAATGCGGTCAACGCCGACCGCATCCGCTCCGGCCTCTTGACGCCCGAGATGATCGCGTCGCGCTCCAAGGCGCGCGGCGTGTCCGAGCAGGATTACATGAGCGGCAACCTGCTCGGCCGCGAAGTGACCGCCGAGGATGTAGCGCAGGCGTTCCTGCACCAGGCGCTGGAACTGAAAACCACGGCCGACGTCACCACCGTCGACGGCGGAAATATCGCCGCCGCGATGCGGTAAGCGCTTTCGGTAGACGGTTGTGGAGTCGTCAGGCAAATGATATCATTTTTGCTCTAAATGATATCACGGATGCCATGGCACAAGTCGTCGTTCGCAAAATCGATGAGAAGGTAAAGAAGCGCCTCAAGGCGCGTGCGGCACAGCATGGTCACAGCATGGAAGCTGAAATCCGCGATATTCTTAGCGAGGCTGTCGCCGGGAAAAGCACGCCCAAACAAGGCCTGGGCACATTTATCTCGCGGCATTTTTCCGGCAAAGGCATCGGCATCGATTTCGAAATTCCGGAATGGCGCGGAGAACAAGCTCGTCCTGCGCGGTTTCGCAAGTGATCATTCTGGACACCAACGTCGTCTCGGAGCTCATGCGAGAGCGGCCTGATGACAGGGTACGCGCCTGGCTTGACAGATTACCGCGCCTCGACCTGTGGATCACGGCCGTCTCTATTTTCGAACTGCGTTTCGGTATCGAGCTTCACGCCACAGGGCGCCGCCGTGCTCGCCTCGAAGACAGCGTCAACCAAATGCTTGCGGCCGAATTTCGCGGCCGCATCTTGGATTTCGACGGCAAGGCCGCGACCGCCGCAGCGGCCTTTGCTGCCGGACAAAGACGCGCCGGCCATTCGCACGAGGTCCGCGACACGTTCATCGCCGGAATTGTCGTCTCACGAGACGCCGAGCTTGCAACACGCAACGTCCGGCATTTCAGAAGCCTCGGACTTCGCATTATCGACCCGTGGACGGCCTAGAGCGGATTCCGGTTGAGTGGAACATAACCGGCGCTGATCAGGTAGTTGGAACATTCCAGTGATGTGAAGCGTCCGAGCATTTCGCCGATGGCGTCCCATAATCGCGCGACGGTGCGGGCAGCAGCCTTGCGGAGTAGAGCCTTGAGCTTGGCGAAGGCCTGCTCGATCGGATTGAGATCGGGGCTGTAGGGCGGCAGATAGACGATGCTGGCTTCTTTGGCTGCGATCGCCTCGCGTATACCGGCGACTTTGTGGCTTGCGAGATTGTCGAGAATGACAATGTCACCCGGCTTCAGCGTTGGTACGAGCACCTGCTCGACATAGGCGCGGAACGTGTCGCCATTCATGGCGCCGTCGATGACCAGCGGAGCAGTGAGCCCATCGGTGCGTAAGCCGGCGACGAAGGTGGACGTCTTCCAATGCCCATGCGGGACCGCCGCAACCAGACGCTGGCCGCGCGGTGCGCGTCCGTAGCGGCGCGTCATGTTGGTGGCGGCCCAGGTCTCGTCGATGAAGATCAACCGGTCCGGGTCGAGAGCAGGCTGCCCGGCACGCCAAGCCTCGCGGGCGAGCGCCACATCCGGCCGCTGTTGCTCGGCCGCGTGAAGCGACTTTTTTTGAATGTCAGCCCGCAGGCCTGCACAAAGCGATTGACCGAGGAACGCCCCACATGGATGTCGCGGTCGGCCAGTGCCTGCGTCAGTTCATCAAGCGTCAGGTCCGGCTGCGCCGCCACCAGGTCGCGCACAACCATCTCGTGCTCGGCCAAGGCAAACGGCTTCCTGCCGCGGGCAGCCGGCGCAATCGATCCCGTCCGCCGGAAACGCTGCATCAACTTGACCACGCAGCTCACGCTCACCGCAAAATGTTTCGCTGCGGCGTTCCGTGACATTCCGCCCTCAACTGCCGCCACCATCCGGCTGCGCAGATCTTCCGAGTAAGGTCGTCCCATGCCCGCTGGCCTCCGCCCAGTGGCCAGTTTGAATCATATTCGCGACCCCTCGGGAATCCCCTCCGATTCCTTCCCGCCGGAATTTGCTCTAATCGTCACCACGGTCGACGGCGGCGCCATCGCCGCGGCGATGCGGTGAGCGCCAGCTCAGAACGGCACGCTGCCGCGCACCCGCCAGGTCCAGATATGCGTGTCGCTGCCGAGGCCGCCATACTCCCCGCCAAGGCTGAGCAGGGCGTTGTTGCTGAATGTCATGGCCAGACCGGCGGTGGCGCGGGCGGACCAGCCTTGCAGCAGCGGCACCGTGGTCAGCCCCGCGGTCGCCGCATCGTCCATCGAGAAATAATAATCGGCGTAAAGTCCCGCATAGGGTGCGAGATTGACCGTGCTGGTCCACGCAACCGGATAGGTCACCTTGCCGCCGGCGCTGGCACGCCCAGTTGAAAAATTGTGATCAGGCTGCAGCGTGCCGAGGCTGTCGGTGTAGGAGTTCTCATGCTCCCACAGCGCAAAGACGCGCGCCGACGGTTCGAGCACGAAGGCCTGCCAGCCATAGGTGCCGGTGAGCCCGCCGGTGACGAGCCAGCGCTGGCCGAGAAAACTTCCGGTGGCCATGCCGGAGGTGTCGGCAGCCGAGATATCCGACCAGGCGCCGCCGCCATCGAACCGCCAGTTCTGCAAGAAGCGCCAGCCCATATAGGCGCCGGTGGTCCAGCCGTCGCCGCGCAGCACGCCGTTATAGGCCTGCGAACTGTAGTCGAAATGTTCATAGCCGCCGAGAACGCCGACCAAGAAGTTCGGCGTGATCCGGTGCGTGATGCCGGCGAGCGCATCGACCTGCACACCTTTGAGATCACTACCGACCGTCGTGCGGTCGAAATCGGCGCCGCGCACGTCGATCCAGGCGAGCCAAGCGTGCGGCGCGGCCGGCGGCGGACCCTTGGTCCACAAAGCGCCGTCGCCCGCATAGCCGAGCGCCGAGAAGCCATCGGCGACGCGCTTGCGGTTGCCATCGGGGGCTGCGAGGAAGCCGTTCACGCTTGCTTGCTGCGCCTGCTGTTGCGCGCTTTGCGGCGCGTATTGTGGCGCGCCCGCCGGCGCAGGGGATGCTTGCGAAACTTCGTATCGCCGCGCAGGCGAGGCCTGCGACACCGGCGTTTCGAGCGCCTTGAGCGGGTCGACGAGGCCGGCGCCGAATTGCCGGTTCATGCCGGGAGATCCGAGATGCTTGGCGGTGCGCACCAGCAGGGCGCGAATCTGCTCCGGCGTGAGCGACGGCTTGTGGGCGATCAGCAATGCGGCGACACCACTCACATTCGCGGTCGCGACCGAAGTGCCGGTGGTGAACTGAATGCCGCCATCGGGCGCCGGCACCAGAACATTGACGCCCGGCGCCGCGACCGTGACGAAGTCGCCCTGGTTGGCGCCGTTGAACAGCCTGTCGTGCTCGTCGGTCGCCGTGACGGCCATGACGCTCGGATCCGCGCCCGGATAAAGCGGCGGCGACTTCGGACCGGCATTGCCGGCCGCGGCGACCAGCAGAACGCCCTTCTCGCGGGCAATCTGCAGCGCCTGCGACAGCGCCGGATCGCGTGGCCCGGCGAAACTCATATTGACGATCCTGGCGCCATGCTGAATTGCGAAATCGAGCCCGTTGATAATTCTGACGGTGTTCGAACTCGGATAGCCGCTGCCGCCGAAGGCGCAGATCGCGATAATGCTGGCGCGCGGTGCGACACCCTCAAGCTGTCCGTGAGACGCGATGGCGCCGGCCATGCCGGTACCGTGAGCATCAGGCGCGCTCGCGCCGCAGCCGGCATCGTAACGTCCGGTGATCGCACCGGCGAGATTGGGCTGGTTGAAGTCGATCTCGGAATTGATCACCGCAATGACGACCTTGTCGCCGGTAGTGATGCGGTGAGCATCGGCGAGCTGGAATTTGTTGATGATGTATTGGGCTGGATCGCCCTGATCGGCATTAGGAGTGTTTTGATCCTGGGCCGTTTGATCCTGAGTTGTTTGATCCTGGGCTGTCTGATCCTGCGTAGTCTGATCCTGGGTCAGAGCAAACAAGTAATCGGGCTGTATCGCAGCGTTCACGCGCGCGGACTTAACCGCGCGGATCACCTGCCGTACGGTTCGCCCGTTGAGAATGCGGAAGGTGTAAACCGGCCGGCCGAGCATGCCGATGGTTTGCTGCCCTTCAAGCGTCAGGCCGAACCGCTGCGCGATGGCGGCGGTCTGCTGCGGCGTCGTGCCGGCGCCAAACTGCATCACCACCTCGGTCGGTGAGAACCGGGTTTCGCCAGGCGGCGGCATGCCGGAACGGGGCGGCAGCGGAATGACGCCCATGTCGATGAGACGCGTACCGGGCGGCGCACCGTTGCCGCCCTGCCTGCCGTTGGCAAGGCTGCCGGGACCATTGCTGCGCTCCCTTTGGATTGGGAAACTGATTCCCCCGCTGCTGACAGGCGGCAGGGTGATCCTCGGAACCGTCGGCGGCGGCTGGTCGAGCGGGATCTGAAAGTTGAAACCGCTGCCATTGGGCGTCACAGCCGGCGGGTTATCGCTGAAGCCGGAGTTGATTGCGCTGTCGATCGCACCGGAAATTGCCTGGCCATAAATATTCGCGATGACCGGTGTCGCCGAATCCTGCAGTTCGCGCAGCTTGATGCTGTCGGCCGGCACATTGACGGTCTGCAGCAATGCCGCCGAGGTGCTGGCCGCATTGTTGGCATCGCCGCCATAGCGCGCCGTGATCGAATGGCTGCCCACGCTGAGCGAAGCCGTCGTGACGCTCGCCACGCCACCGGCCAGCGTTGCCGAGCCGATCTGCGCGCCGCCATCCAGGAAGGTCACCGTGCCGGTCGGCGAAACTCCGGCCACCGTCGCCGTGAACCTCACGGCTTGTCCGCTGCTCGACGGATTTGGCGACGACGACAGCGCCGTCGTGGTCCCCGCCGCTCCATAGCTGAATTGATCGGCGCTGCTCGTGGAGCTGGTGCCGTTCGGCGTGGTCACAGTGACGTCAGCGGTGCCGGTGCCGGCCGGCGCGGTCGCGGTGATTTGCGTCGCGCTCACGACGCTGAACGAACTGGCCGCGGTGCCGCCGAACCTGACAGCGGTGGCGCCGGTAAAATTCGCGCCGGTGATGGTGACGCCGGTCCCGCCTGACGGCGGACCGGTATTCGGACTGACGCCCGTGACCGCCGGCGCCGAGCCATAAGTGAACTGATCGCCGGCGCCAGTCGCGCTGGTGCCGCCCGGGGTCGTGACCCTAACATCAACGGTGCCGGTACCAGCTGGTGCAGTGGCGGTGATCTGAGTCGCACTGACGACGCTGAACGAGCCGGCCGCATTGCCGCCAAAGCTGACCGCGGTGGCGCCGGTAAAATTGGTGCCGGTGATGGTGACGCTGGTACCGCCGCCGGGCGACCCGGTATTCGGATTGACCGCGGTGACAGTCGGCGCGGACTCGTAGCTGAACTGATCGGCCGCCCCCGTGGCGCTGGTGCCGCCCGGCGTGGTCACCGTGACGTCGACGGTGCCGGTGCCGGCCGGTGAGGTTGCGGTGATCTGGGTTGCGCTGACGACACTAAATAATCCCGCCGCATTACCTCCGAACTTGACCGCAGTCGCGCCGGAAAAATTGGTGCCGGTGATGGTGACGCTGGTGCCGCCCGCAGGCGGACCGTTGTTTGGAGTGACGCTTGTGACAGTCGGCACCGACTCGTAGGTAAACTGATCGGCCGACCCGGTTGCGCTCGTGCCGCCCGCAGTTGTCACCCTGACATCCACGGTTCCTGTGCCGGCCGGCGAGGTCGCGGTGATCTGGGTTGCGCTGATAACGGTAAATGAGCCGGCCGCGTTGCCGCCGAAACTGACCCCCGTTGCACCCGAGAAATTCGTGCCCGTAATGGTCACGCTGGTGCCCCCGGCTGCCGCGCCGGTATTCGGGGCGACGCCGGTGACCGTCGGCGCGGGCACATATGTGAATTGATCGGCAGGGGGATTCGGACGGTTGGTGCCGACGCCATTCGTCATCGTTATGTCGACGGTGCCGGCCCCCGCTGGCGATGTCGCGATGACTTGAACCGAACTGACGACTGTAAAGGAGGCGGCCGGATTACCGCCGAAGCTGACCGCGGTCGTGCCGGTGAAGAAGTTGCCGCTGATTGTAACGGTGGTGCTACCCGCAGCCGGACCGGAATTCGGAGAAACGCTGGCGATGATCGGCGGTGACTGCGCGTGAGCCGTGCCGGCAAGGCCGAGACCGCTTATGAGCGCAACAAAGATGACCGCGGAAATCCGCGATAGAGCGTGTCCTCGCAACCGTATTTTCGGAAACGCAGCGGCCGCCGTCCCGCGTCGACGCCCGCGGGGAAAACCACACGCCGATGCCAATATGTCAGCAACAAAGCCCACTGCGCCCCCCGCACGTGCCTTTGATGTCGCGCGTACGCCGACGCTTCGAATGCTTTGCGCGGCCGCCGCCCCGCCCCTAAATCCGAGGGCCCCGGTAATGCTGAGGCCCTGCGCTGAAGATGAACCCTACCCTTCCGCTAAACACACTTGGAAATCCCCGCGTTGGCAAGCGGCCAAGGCCGCCGAACCAGCGGCTGGCGGCGGGCCCAAGGTCTTTGTTGCCGAGCGTGACAATTTCGCCACGGCCGCAATAGCGTTCATCGCATTTTCGGCGGCGTTTTCCCGCAATGCCGCCGCATTCCCCATGTCGCCACGGTTCGCGTCCGAAAGAGATTCTCCGAAAGCTCCCAGGCTCATCGCCGACAGGCAGCGATTGCTGTCCCGGCTGTAAGCGCCTATCTCGATATCATATTGCGATTGGGCGGAATTTAAGCCGCGTTGCGATGACAAAACCGCGTCCCGCCGACCCGTCGATGGCCGAGGCGAAAATCCAGCTGAGTCTCAACCGCGTCTCTCAGCTGTTCAATTCGCTTGATCCGTCGCCATTTCACGAGCGCGATCTCGATGCCGACGCTGAAGACTATATCATCGGCTCGGCGGAGGAGATCTCCCGCCAGCGGCCGTTGAAGCTTGTCATCCATCTGCCGGCCGATCAGGTACCGCAGAGCGGCACCCACGATCTCGCCGAAGCCATACACAATTATTTCGCTTACCGCGCCGCGCACGAGCAGAGACGGCTGCGCCTGTTGTTTCGCGACGGGCGCATCGCGCTCGTCACCGGGCTGGCGTTCCTGTTGTGCTGTACGTTGTTACGTGAACTCGTCTATTCATTTGGACACGAGACGCTGTCGGACATTGTCGGCGAAGGCATCCTGATCATCGGCTGGGTGGCGATGTGGCGGCCGTTGGAAATGTTTCTCTACGAATGGGTGCCGATCCGCCGCCGCTGCCACACGCTGGCCAAGCTGGCGAAGATACCGGTGATCATCGAAAACGACCCGCCGCGGCGGCCGTGATCGCGCGGCAGCCGTGCCACCCGAAGCCGTCGCGGTTCAATGATCAGAGCGGGCGATGCATCCGGCCCAGCAGCCAGCCGATGCCGACCGCTACGATCGCCGTGGTGTAAGGCTGTGTCTCGATGGTGCGCCGCAGCCATTGGTCGAGCGAACCCGCTGTGTCCCGGGTAGCGTCCGCCGCCTGGCCGAGCAGGTCCTGACCGGCGCCGATGGCCTGGTTCAACTTGCCCTTGGCCTGGGTCGCCGCATCGCCCGTGACACGACCGACTTGTTCTTGCACTTTGCCGCCGATGTTGCGGACCGATCCTTTGACTCGATTTTCATCCATGGCGATATCCTTCATAGCTGTAAGCAGAGCGGTCTTCTGCTGGCCAAACATGAAGGACCCCGCGCACACCGCCGGGCCGTTGGTCAGGGAAAGCCGTGCCTTGTTACTCCGCTCGGTAACCCTGCGGAATGCCGTTGGTTCCTTGCGGCCGCGACTCGCACAACCGCTGCCAACGCGCCGGGAGGTTCTCAATCTCTCGATAAAATCACGGTCTTCGCAGCAGGATAAATCGCGCCCGCCTCACGAACTCGCATGCCACAGCACGCCGGCGGTCCCGTTACCGCTGAAATCGCCGGCGCCCGCGATCTGGAAATTGCCCGGATGCGTGCCGAGATCGATGCTGCCGGCCCATTGGCCGTTGTTGATCAGCCACTCGTCGGTGTCGCCGGTCGAGGCATTGTACCAGAGGATGTCATCGGTGCCGTTGCCGGTGAAATCGCCGACGCCGACCACCGAATATCCGGCCGGATGATTACCGGGGCTGACGCTCGCCATCCACTGGCCGGTTGAACTCAGTTCCCAGATGTCGGTCGCGATCGTGCCGTCGGCGTTGGTCGCGGTCCACAGCACATCCGATGTGCCGTCGCCATTGAAATCGCCGATGCCGGCGATCTGAAAGTTGCCGGGATGGCTGCCGAGATCGACGCTGGCCGCCCATTGGCCGCCGGAGAGTTGCCACTCATCGGTGTCGCCGGTCGAGGCGTTGTACCAAAGAATGCCGTCGGTGCCGTCGCCGGTCCAATCACCGGTGCCCGCAACCGTGTAGCCGGCCGGATGATTGCCGGGACTGACGCTCGCCATCCATTGGCCGTTGGAGGCAAGCTCCCAGATATCGGTCTGCACGCTGCCGCCCGACGTGTTGGTCCACAGCACGTCGGAGGTACCGTCGCCGTTGAAGTCGCCGACGCCCGAAATCTGATAGTTGCCGGGATGGCTGCCGAGATCGACGCTGCCGGCCCAGGCGCCAGCGGAAAGCTGCCACTCGTCGGCATCGCCAGTCGTGGGATCGTACCAAAGAATGCCGTCGGTGCCCTTGCCGGTCCAATCGCCGATGCCGGCGACGTTGTAGCCCGACGGATGCGAGCCGGGCTCCGCGCTCGCCGCCCAACGGCCGTTGTCCAGAATCCATTCGTCGTTGTTGCCCCCGCCCGAGGGAAGCACGTCGACGGTTTCGCTCGCCTGCGTCGCTGCATTGCCGTTCTGGTCGCTGACATTGGTGGTCACGGTATAGCTGCCGTCAGCCAGCGCCTGGGCCTGGGACGCGGTGATGCCGACCGACCAGGCGCCATTGGCGGCGGTCGCAGTAAAACTATCGACCACCGTGTTTGAGCCGTTGAGGATATCGACCGTGACGGTTTGGCCGTCGGCGTTGCTTTCCGTGCCGCTGATGGTCACGCCGCCGGCCGCCTCGGCCGCGGTGATGAGATTGTTGCCGTCGACGGCGTTGATCGCAATGGTCGGCCGGGTCGCCGCGACAAAACTCGCTATGAAGGCCGTGTAGGACGTGCCATCGAAGAAGTATCCGCCGACCTGGCCCGAATTGTTGATGGAGTCGACGACGGCGGACGTGCTGCCGGCGAGAGAAATATCGGTATAGGTTCCATTGCTGTAGACAAAGCCTACGTCTGTGCTGCCGTTGTAGTAATAGCCGGCGACCTGGCCTGCGTTATTGATGGATTCGGCATAGGTCGCGGTCCCTTTCGGGTCGAAGATCGTGGTGTAGGTTCCATTGCTGTCGATGAAGCCTTCGGTCGTCGTGCCGTTGGAGTAATAGCCGGCGACCTGGCCGGAGTTGTTGATGGACTGCACCGTGGTTGAGGTGCTGCCGGCAGGGGAAACGGTGGTGT
Source organism: uncultured Alphaproteobacteria bacterium (assembly GCA_963729965.1). Lineage (GTDB taxonomy): Bacteria > Pseudomonadota > Alphaproteobacteria > Rhizobiales > Xanthobacteraceae > BOG-931. Next base: position 651,241 of record CAVSPX010000012.1, on the reverse strand, counting down.
ATTGGCCGCCGCGGTAGACGAAGCCGACGTACGTGCTGAAGTTGGCGGTGTAGGAGCCGGCAACTTGACCCGGGTTGTTGATGAATAATTTGACAGCAGCGCTGAACTGCTCTCCTGCGGGAGCAGTGAAAGTCGTATAAGCTCCGGTGCTGTCAATGAAGCCTTTGATCGTCCCGCTGATGTCGGCATAACCTACGACTTGGCCCGCATTGTTGATGGAGGTGACTTCAGTATATGAGGCCCCTGCGGGAGCAACAGTGGTATAGGTCCCATTATTGTCGATAAAGCCAAGCTGCTGGTTGCTCCCGGCGCGAAAGTACCAACCAGCAACCTCGCCTGTCGCGTTGATGGATAGGGCGTGTACCTCGTAGTACGGCGCTGCTCCCGCCCCTGGGGGTGAAATGGCGGTGTATGTGCCGCCGCTGTAGAGAACGCCGAAGGTGACGTTGCCATCAGTAGTCGCGGCAAGTTGGCCCGAATCGTTGATCGCGACCGGGTCGTTCTGGACGCTGAAAATATCTAAGGCGCTGGCATTGGCCGGCGTTGCCGGAAGCGTCATCAGGGGAGTTACGGCCTGACTTGCCGCATTGCCGTACTGGTCGGTGACGTTGGCCGTCACGTCATAGACGCTGGCGGCCGACAGTGCCTGGGCCTGCGCCTGGGTGACATGGACGGTCCAGGCGCCGCCCGCGGCGGTGCCGGTGTCGCTGGCGACCACGGCACCCGAACTGTTGATGATATCGACCGTGACGGTCCGGCCGTCGGCGCCGCTCTCGGTGCCCGAGATCGTGAAGCCCGACGCCGCCTGTGTTGTGGTCACGACCGGAACAGTGTTTGCCGCGATGGTCGGCACCGTCTCGCCCACCGTGATGGCCTGGGTCGCCTGCGTCGCCGCGTTGCCGAAGTCGTCGCTGACATTCGCCGTCACGGTATAATTGCCGTCGGCCAGCGCCTGGGCCTGCGCCTTGGTGACGTTGACGGACCACGCGCCGCTCGCCGCGGCCGTCGTGTAGCTGTCCACCACCGTATTCGAACTGTTGAGGATCTCGACCGTGACGGTCTGGCCATCGACGTAGGTCTCCGTGCCGGAGATGGTGACGCCAGCCGCCGCCTCGGCGGCATTGATCACGTTGTTGCCGTCGATGGCATTGATGGCGATGGTCGGCGTCGCGAGGAAAGCCTGGCCGGTGGCGGTCCATCCGACGACCTGGCCTTCGTTGTTGACGGACCCCTGCTCCAATTCGCTTGTCGTGGCGCCCGGGTCGTTAATCGTGGCGTATGTGCCGTTGGTGGAGTTGTAAATGAAACCGAAAAAGTGGGTGCCGTCCGTCGTGTAAACCCCAGCGACCTGACCAGCATTGTTGATACCGATGACGCGAGTCTGCGTGGACCCTGTTGGCGCGATATCGGTGTAGGTCCCGTTCTTGTCCAGAAAGCCGGTCGCGTAGCCGGTGCTGCTGTTGTCGTAATAGCCGGCGATCAGACCAGAATCGTTGACGTATGTCGCATAGACGCCGGTGTCGTGCGCGGAGTTGGGGTCGATGGTGCTGAAAGTCCCGGCGAGATAATTCGTGCCCGTGTAGGCGTAGACGAAGCCGACGGTCGTGCTGCCGTTATTGTAAAAGCCGGAGACCTGGCCCGAATTGTTGATGGAATCGACTGCAAACTCGTTCGAAGGATTCGAATTACTCGAGTCGTTGTCCGAGGGAGAAATGCCGCTGTACAGGGTGGTGCCGTCATTGATGAAGATTTTGTAGAGGGAGCCGGTGTAATAACTGCCGGCGATAACGCCGGCATTATTGATGGCGCTGCCGTAAGAGGGGTTGTCGGGGGCGATGGCTGTGTAAGTCCCGCCGCTGTAGGAAAAGGCGGTGGCTACGCCACTGACGACCGCACTTCCGACGAGCTCGCCCGAGTCGTTGATGGCGAACACTTGCGTTGAGGTGCTCAGCGGGTAGGTGATGGGGTTGAGCTGCCATCGCTGTAGATGAAGCCAGAGAACGTGGAAGTACCGCTGTCGTAAGTATCGCCGGCGATTTGACCCTGGTCGTTGATGGAGAGGTCGCTGTAGGCGCCGCTCGTTATGCCGGTGAGAGTGTCGTACACATACGTGGTCATGCTTGTTGCTCCGGATTAAAGCGCGGAAGTTCGTCGCCCGGGACTGCTGCGCATCGATGGAAAAGCGCCAGGCCAGGTTTTCTGGCCGCGCGCGGAACGACCGGCAAAATTAAAACCTCGATCGCCGTGTTAAGCTGGCTGAAGCTGCTGGCGGTAAAGGTGGTGGTCACCATGATCCGCTCCTCTCGCGGGTTTGAGGCGCCCCGGAAAACGTCAACCTTGAATTCGCCAATTGCTGCGCGGTCGGCGTCGGCGACACGCGGAGCGATCAGCAAACCTAAAACCCTCACCCCGAGCCGGCAACTGACGAACCACGCCGTGGGCGGTCATGTCGCGCCCCCGGGCATCAGGAGGGCGAATGCCACAAGACGCCGGCGATGCCGTCGCCGTTGAAATCGCCGGCGCCGGCGATCTGAAAGTTGCCCGGATGCGAGCCGAGATTGATGCTGCCGGCCCATTGGCCGTTGTTGATCAGCCATTCGTCGGTGCCGCCAGTCGTCGGATCGTACCAGAGGATGTCGCTGGTGCCGGTGCCAGTGAAATCGCCGACAGCGGCGACCTGATAACCGGCCGGATGGCTTCCAGGACTGACGCTCGCCATCCACTGGCCGGTTGAACTCAGTTCCCAGATGTCGGTCGCGATCGTGCCGTCGGCGTTGGTCGCCGTCCACAGCACATCCGATGTGCCGTCGCCATTGAAATCGCCGATGCCGGCGATCTGAAAGTTGCCCGGATGGCTGCCGAGATCGACGCTGGCCGCCCATTGGCCGCCGGAGAGCTGCCACTCGTCGGTGTCGCCGGTCGAGGCGTTGTACCAAAGAATGCCATCGGTGCCGTCGCCGGTCCAATCACCGGTGCCCGCAACCGTGTAGCCGGCCGGATGACTGCCGGGACTGACGCTCGCCATCCATTGGCCGTTGGAGGCAAGCTCCCAGATATCGGTCTGCACGCTGCCGCCCGACGTGTTGGTCCACAGCACGTCGGAGGTACCGTCGCCGTTGAAGTCGCCGACGCCCGAGATCTGATAATTGCCGGGATGGCTGCCGAGATCGACGCTGCCCGACCACTGCGTGTTCGACAGCTGCCACTCGTCGGTATCGCCCGTTGTCGGGTTGAACCACAGAATGCCGTCGGTGCCGTTGCCGGTCCAATCGCCGATGCCGGCGACGTTATAGCCGGAAGGATGCGAGCCCGGGCCGGCGCTCTCAACCCAGCTGCCGTCGGACAAAATCCATTCGTCGTTGTTGCCGGCATTCTCCGCATAACTCGGCGTGTTCTGCACGGTGACGAGCGCGCCGCTGCTGCCATCTTTGCTGAGGTTGAAGTCGAGCGAATTGAACGAACCCGCCAGATTGAATGATCCGAGGTCGGTGCCGTTGTCGAACAGCGACAGCGTGCCGCCGGAACTGCTGGTCTGCTGCCAGACCGCGTGGTCGCCGGCAGCGAACGACGCAAATGCCGCGTCGATCTGATCGCCGGCAATCGCGCCAACGATCTGGCCGCTGAGCTGGCTGGCGCCGGTCGCCAACAGCAGCGTTACGGCGCTGCCGGCAAACGTCACATTGCCGGCAAGCGAGCCGCCGCTGCCGAGAGCCAATGTGCCGGCGCTGAGCGTGGTGCCGCCCGAATAAGTGTCGGCGTGCGTGAGCGTCAACGTCCCGGCGCCGATCTTGGTGAGCGCGCCGCTGCCCGCGATCAGGCCCGCCATCGTCAGCGCGTCGCCGTTGCTGTCGATGGTGTCGGAGCCGCTGAGCGTGATCCCATTGCCGAGGGAGAGACTCGCCGTGCCGGCGCGCAGCGTCGTGCCGGTGCTCATCGCCAGCGCGTTTGTGCCCAGCGCGCTGTTGTTGGCGAGTTCAAGCGTGCCGCCCTGGATCGTGGTACCGCCCGTGTAGGTATCGGCGGCTGTGAACCTCACCGTGCCGCCCACGGCGGCATCGATCACGACGCTGCCGGCGCCGGCGCTGAAATTCTCCGCGCTGGGGTTGCCTGACTGGTCGGTGATCTGATCGGAAACGAGCGTGGTCTGTCCGGCCGCAGCGCCGAACGTCGCCGAATTGTTGCCCTCGATGAAAAGCGCGCCGCCGAGGCCATTGCCGTTGGCGCCATGGTGGCTGCCGTTACTGCCGCCGCTGCCGCCCAGGACCGTGGCAGCGCCAAGCGTCGTCGCCTGCAAGCCGCCGCCTTGGATCGAGAGCGTGCCGCCCGCTTGCACGAAAATATCGCCGCCGGCGCCAAGCCCGCCGCCGCCGTTGCCATCAGTACTTGTGCCGTTGCCCGCGCCGAAGCTGCCCCTGCCGGCGTTGCCGCCGAAGCCGCCGCCCGGCCCGGCGCCGCCGCCGCCGAAGCCGCCACCGCCGCCAAGGGTGCCGCCGCCACCGCCGCCGCCGAAGCCGCCACCGCCACCGCTCGGTGCGTCGCCGCCGCCGCCGCCGCCGAAGCCGGCCTTGCCGCCGTTGGCGCGACCGCCAACCCCGCCGCCGCCGCCGCCGAAGGTGACGGCACCGCTGCCGCCACCGCCGCCGCCGCTGGCCCCGCCCAACCCGCCGCCGATGTCGCCGCTGAGACCGCCCCCGGCAGCGCCTTGGACAATGCCGCCGCCGCCGATGCCGCCGTTCCCGGCGCCACCTATCGCCCCAACGCCAATTCCCCCACCGCCACCGTTGCCACCAACGTTGCTGCCATTGCCGCCAGCACCGCCAAGACCGCCGCCACCGCCAAAGTCGAAACCGCCGCCTGAGCCGCCATTGCCGCCGATGGCGCTGTCATTGCTGAATTGAACGCCGACCAGCGTGGCGCTGCCGCCGGAGGCCACGAACAGGCCGCCGCCGAGCCCGGCGCCGCCGCCGTCGGCGAACTGGCCCCCCGCCAACATGTTGGTCAACGTCAGGTTCTCCAACGTGACGCTGCCGCTGTAGACAAAGAACCCGCGTTCCACGTCCCGGCCGTTGATCGTCTCGACCTGCGCGCTGGTGCCGCCTGAGTTCATGCCCTCGATCGTGAGCGATGAGCCGGAGTCGAGGTTGATCGCCTCAATCGCGCCGGGAAGGAGCCCGGCGGTGACCTCGATGGTGTAGTGGGTGTTGGTCGCCGCGTCGGCGCCGCCGGCGTCGATGTCCTTGATGGCCGTGTTGAGCGAGTTGAAATCGCTCGCGGTAAAGGTGGTCGTCACCATGATGTACCCTCATTGCTGTAACAGCGCCGTCCGAATGCTTTCGCCGTGCCGACCAAATCTGCGCTTGCCGCCCTGAGCGCTCGCGAAAAACAACCCTACTGAGTCCCGCGCGGCCTTGTGCGACATCGGGCGCGAGGTCCTGGCTTTTGGCGTGAACTGAGCTAAGTTTGGCGGATTATGCGCGCTCGCGAGCGGGGCTTGTCGCGAAGCGTTAAGACGTTTGGGGAACGGCTGATGGCGAAGGCTCGGGCCACGGCGGCAAATCCGCCGGGCGCGCCGCGGCGGGTGGCGATGCTGATCTATCCGGGGGTGGCACCGCTCGACGTCACTGGCCCGCTGCAGGTGTTCGGGGTCGCCAACTTTCTGCGCAAACGAAAACTCTATGACGTGATGACGATTGCGCCCGATGCCGGGCCGGTGACGACGCCGCTCGGATTCTCTTTCCTGCCTGCCTGTGCGATGACGGCGCTGCCCTTGCCGATCGACACCCTGCTGGTGTCCGGCGGCGGCGGGCCGGACGCTGGCTGCGAACCGATCATGCTCGACTGGTTGCGCGGGGCGGCACCGCGGGCGCGCCGCTTCGGCTCGATCTGCACCGGCGCTTTCACGCTCGGCGCCGCGGGCCTCATCGCCGGCAAGCGGGTCACGACCCACTGGGCATTCGGCAGCGAACTGGCGCGGCGCAATCCGACCGCAAAAGTCGACATCGATGCGATCTTCGTCCGCGACGGCAATCTCTATACCTCGGCGGGAATCTCGGCGGGGATCGATCTTGCCTTGGCGCTGGTCGAGGACGATCACGGCCGCGATTTTGCCCTCGCCATCGCGCGCTATCTGGTGCTGTTCCTCAAGCGCTCCGGCGGCCAGGCGCAGTTCTCGACGCAATTAAAGGCGCAGTTTTCCTCGATCCCCGCCATCCAGAAAGTTCAGCTCTGGTGTCATGACAACCTGCGCGGCGATCTGCACGTCGCCGCGCTGGCCAAGCGCGCCGCGATGAGCGAACGCAACTTCATCCGCCTGTTTCACGAAGATACCGGCGAGACGCCGGGGGAGTTCGTGGAGTCGGCGCGGTTGCAGGTGGCCTGCCGGCTGCTCGAGGAAAACATGCTCTCCATCAAAGAGATCGCCGCACGCTGTGGCCTCGGCTCGGCGGCCACGCTGCGGCGCATCTTCACGCGCCGGCTCGGCGTGTCGCCCGTGCATTACCGCGATAAATTTAATGCTCAGCCGGCCGCGCTCGCCGCCAGCTGATTGGAGCGGAGCCGCTCACCCGCGAAATAGAAGTGGATCGCGGCCCAGAAGCCGACACACTGCCAGATCAGCAGCGCGTAGCGCAGCGAGTCCTCGCCGTAGTGTGCGAACACAAACTCGCTCATGGTGCCGACCGCAAGCGGGCCGAGCCCGAGCCCGAGCAGCGAGAGAATCATCAGAAACAGCGCCGAGGCGAGCGGCCGCAGCGGCGCGTCGATGCGCTCATGCAGCACCGCGACCGCAGGCCCGATATGGATGGCGCCGACCGCGGCCGGCAGCACGAACAGCGCGAGCGCAAGCGCCGTGTCGTTGGTCCAGTAAAACGCCATCGCGAACGGACGCGCGACAACGAACACGATGGCGACGAACCACAGCGACCAGCGCACGTCGAACTCGCGCAGCCGATCGCTGATAAGGCCGCCGAGCCAGCTGCCGATGGCGCCGCCGATGCCGATGACAACTGCGAGGTAGGCGCCGGCCTGGGCGATATTGAAATGCTGCGAGCGCACCAGATAGGACGGCAGCCAGGCAATCGCGCCGTAGCCGACCATCATGGCGAGGGTGGCGGCGATCAGGAGCTGCCGCAACGGGGGATCGCACCACATCTGCCGCAGCGTCGAGCTGACCATGGCAAGCGAACCGCCATTGCGCACGGCGGCGGTTGCGGCTGGGCGCGGCGCCTCGCTCACCGTAAAGCGCAGCAGCAGCGCCAGCAGCAGCGGCGGCAAACCGGCCGCCATAAAGGCCGGCCGCCAGCCGTAGCGGTGTCCGATATAGCCACCGACCAGAAACGACAGGAAGGCGCCGATGTTAACGCCTGTGGCCAGGACGGCGAGCGCGGTGGCGCGCTCGCCCGGCTTATAGAGGTCGGACACCCACGCCTGCGACGGCGGCAGACCGCCGGCTTCGCCGATACCGACGCCGAGACGCGCAATCAAGAGCTGGACGAACGACTGGGCGAGGCCGCAGGCCATCGTCATCGCGCCCCACAGCAGCGCGGCGAGCGCGATCAGATTGCGGCGGCTGTGGCTGACGGCCCAGATACCCGCCGGAACGCTCAGCATCGTATAGAGGGCGGCAAAGGCGATGCCGGACAGCAGGCCGAGCTGGATATCGGTCAGGCCGAACTCGTGCCGCACCGGTTCGAGCAGGATGCTCATCAGCTGCTGATCAAGAAAATTGAACGCCGAGAGCGCAGTCAGAACGGTCAGCAAATAAGGGCGCACGAGGAAAAAACCTGTTTGCTCAAATGGAGGACGGGCATCCTAGCCGCTTGACCGCACCTTCGGGAGTGGGCGCGCGGCGCTTCGAATGCGGCATAGTGCGCGGTTGGCGGGGGGTTTAGTGTCGCTTGCCTGCCGTCTCAGGGCGCCACGCATCGAGACTGCCGGCTCGGTCCAGCTCGGCGATCAGCGGCGCAAGTTCGTCGGCATAGGCTTTCCAGCTGCCCAGCCCGCGGTCGTTGACCGGCTGGCGCACCTGCGCGCGGCTCACGGTGCGCACCCGGCTTTCGCTTTCGTAGAAGCGTGCGCAATTCGGATCTGGCGGCAGATCGACGTGGGCGAGCAGTCGCGCCAGCGTGCCGTCGAAATCCTCGACCCAATCCGAAAGCCTGACGGTGAGGATCGGGTTCGGCAGCTCAGCCTTCCAGTGCCTCATCAGCCGCTCGCGCTCGCCGATATACCAGCCGAGATCGGCGAGATCGTGGGCATAACCGTGCGCGCCGTGAAAGCGGAAGGTGAAAATCGACAGCCCGATGTCGCGCGGATCGCGCGCGCAATAGATGATCTTCGCCCCGGGCAACAGCAGTCCGACGAGGCCGAGATAGTTGAAGTTGCCCGGCATCTTGTCGACGATGCGCTGTTTGTCCGGCGCGAGCGCATGCAGCGCCGCAAGGCATTGCGCCGCGGCGGCATCGAGCGCGGCTTGGTCGAGAGCGGCGATGCGCGCCACTGCGGCCGCGCCATCGCCGCGACCAAGTGAGAAGAACGCCTGCCCCAAGGCGGAGCGCTCGCCGGCGCCGGAAGCATCACCGTGGGCGTCGAGAATTTGCTCGATCAGCGTCGTGCCCGAGCGCGGCATGCCGACGATGAATACCGGCGCGGCGTCGCTGTTGCGGGCGCGCGGCCCGCGGTCGAAGCGCGTGCGATCAAACAGCGCAATGTTGGCATCGACAAAGGCACGATGCGCCTCGCGCGAGAACGGCTGGCTCACCGCCAGTAATTTGTGGCCGGCGACCCAATGCGCGAAAGCGCGGGCCGGCGCGCCGTGCCCCGACCAGAATTTCGCCAGATCGTAATGCGCCATGATCTGATGTTCGGGAACCGCATCAACGCCCATGGCATCGAGCGCGGCCTCCATTGCCGCGGCAGCTTGGCGCGCCGCGCCGCTATCGCCCTGACCGCGCGCCAGCAAAACTTGCCGCCAGTGCCACAGCGGCGCGATTTCGGAAGGGATCGGACCGAGCGCGACGAGCGCGTCAAGGACTGTCTTGGCCTCGGCGAAGCGGCGCAGTTGCAGCAGCGCCAGCGATTTTTGCAGATACCAGTGGCGCACTGCACGGATGTGGCCGGAAGGCGTGCCGCCCGCGTCGAGCAGCGCCAGCGCCTCGGCGGCGCGCTCCTCCTGCAGCAGGTCGGCCGCCAGGTTGAGCCGGGCACCGATGTCATCAGGTTGGCGCGCGAGCTGCTGGCGCAACAGCGCTTCGGCGGCATCCGACCCGCCACTGATGCGCAGAAACGCGGCGAGATTGGAAGCGGCGACGGCATGGCCGGGCGCGAACATGAGAACCTGCCGCATCGCGGTCTTGGCATCCTCGATGGCGCCCTGGCGATAGCGGGCGACGCCATAGTTGATCCAGGCATCGGCAAAGTGCGGCGCAAGCTTGACGGCTGCGGCAAAGGCCTGTTCGGCGCGCGCCGGCTCGTTGCACGCCAGCCAAGCCTGGCCATAGACATAGTGCGCCTGAGGTAATTGCGGAGCGTGATGGCAGGCGTCGCTCGCGGCGCGCAACGCCAGTTGCACCTTGCCGTCCGCGAGCAGCGAAGCGGCGGCGTGCAACAGGCGCGTCGCATCATTGTCGTCAGGCGGCGGCGCTTGTGCTGCGGTCGGCGATTCCGCTGCCTCGACGTCCCGCCCGGGAGGTTGCACTGCCAAAGCCGTAAAGCCCGCTTTCAACCGCGCCCGCAGGCTAGCGTATTGCGATCAGATTGCAATTCACGAGCGCGGCTGAGCTTAATCGCTCGACAGAATCACGTTCTTCACAATCGGATAAACCTGCGTCTCCCAGCGCCGGCCGGAGAATACGCCGTAATGGCCGACGCCGGCCTGCATGTGGTGGCGTTTCAGATACGGCCGCAGCTTGCTGCACAGATCGTGCGCCGCCACCGTCTGACCGACCGAGCAGATATCGTCGCGCTCGCCTTCGACGGTGAGCAGCATGGTGCGGCGGATCGCGCTCGGGTCGATCGGGTTGCCGTGCCAGGTGAACTTGCCGAGCGGCAGCGCATGCTCCTGAAAGATGATGCGCACGGTTTCGAGATAGAATTCGGCGGTCAGATCCAGCACGGCGAAATATTCGTCGTAGAACGCCTTGATGACGGCGGCTTTTTCAAGTTCGCCGTTGGCGAGATTTTCGTAAAGGTCGCGATGCGCCTTGACGTGGCGCTCGATGTTCATGCTCATGAACGCGGCAAGCTGCACGAAGCCCGGATAGACGCGGCGGAACGCGCCGGGATAGCGCATCGGCACCATGGCGGTGAGCGTGCGCTCGAACCATTCGATCGAGCGCTTCTTGGCAAGCTCGTTGACCTTCGACGGATTGATGCGGGTATCGATCGGGCCCGCCATCAGGGTCATCGAGTGCGGCTGCGCCGGGTTCTTCGCCTCCGCCATCACCGCCGCCGCGGCGAGCACCGCGACGCAGGGTTGGCAGACCGCAACCACATGCGAGCCCGGCCCCATCACTTCGAGGAATTTGATCAGGTGGTCGATATACTCGTCGCAACCGAACCGGCCGGCCGTGAGCGGCACGTCGCGGGCGTTATGCCAGTCGGTGATATAGACGTCGTGGTCCGGCAGCATGGTCTGCACAGTCGCGCGCAACAGCGTCGCAAAATGTCCGGACAGCGGCGCCACCAGGAGGACGCGCGGCTGCACGGTCGCAATGTCTTTCTTGAAATGCAGCAGCGTGCCGAATGGCGACTCGTGCGCCGCCTCCTCGCGCACCTCGACCTCGCGGTTGCCGACCGCGATCGAGTGGATGCCGAACGGCGGGCGCGTATGCGTCAGCCCCGCCCGCGAGATCAGTTCGTAGGCCGCGGTCAGATTGCGGACGGCCGGGCTGTCGCCAAGCGCCTGCGAGCCGGCCGCGGCCAGAACCAGATTGGCCCACGCCCGCACCGGAACCATGACATCGGTAGAAGCCTGATAGGCGAAATACAGCATCCGCAGCCCACGGGCGTAACGGCCCGCCCGGCAACGGCCCGCCACGTCCCCCTGTGCAGGCTAGTGCATTTCTTGTTGCACTGCGACAAAAATATGCACATTCTGCCTGGCAGTGCACATCCGGGTCGGGGCCGGAGCCGTGGGGTTTTGCGTCACATCGAAAGAAACCGAAATAACCGCTTGGCAAAGCTTTGATTTGCCCACAGGGGGGCGCCCGATGGCCAAGGCCAAACTAACGATCGCCAGCAAGAATTACGGGTCGTGGTCGCTGCGCGGCTGGTTGCTCTGCAAAATGGCAGGCCTCGATTTCGACGAGGAGCACGTCACCACCGACGATCCCTCGATCCGGGCCGAATTGCTGCTGCTGTCGCCGTCGTTTCTGGTGCCGTGCCTCTATCACGAGGGCCTGAAGATCTGGGACACGCTGGCGATCGCCGAGTACCTCCACGAGATCAAGCCCGAGGCTGGCCTCTTGCCGGCCGACCAGAAGCAACGTGCGCATTGCCGGGCGATCTGCGGCGAAATGCATTCCGGCTTTTCCAATCTGCGCTCGGCGCTGCCGATGAATCTGAAGGCGCATTTCCCGGGCTTCAAATCCTGGGCCGGCGCGCGCGGCGACATCGATCGCATCACCGCGATCTGGCGCGAATGCATCGGCGAATACGGCGGGCCTTATCTGTTCGGCTCAAAACCCTGCGCTGCCGATGCCATGTATGCGCCGGTCTGCACCCGCTTTCTCACCTACGACGTAGCGCTCGATCCGGTATCGGCGGGTTATTGCCGCACCATCATGGCGATGGTGCAGATGCAGGAATGGATCGCGGCCGCCAAGGTCGAGCCGGATGAGCTGGAAGAGTTGGACGTGGAGTTTTGATGCTCGGGTCATTCCGGGGCGCCGCGAAGCGGCGAACCCGGAATCCATAACCACAGGTCAGCGAATATGGATTCCGGACTTGCCGCGGAGCCTGTCATCGGGCCGGCCACTTCGGGCCGGACCCATTGGCGGCAATCCGGAATGACAAATCAATCCCACTTCATCCTTCCCGAATAGGCCCAGTCCACCGTGCGGCCGTCGGGGCGCGCCAGTCCGGCGATCTCCGCCATCTCGGCGTCGCTCAGCGTAAAATCGAACAGCGCGGAGTTCTCGGTCAGCCGCTCGAGCTTGCTGGAGCGCGGGATGACGACGATGTTTTGCTGCACCAGGTAACGCAGGCAGATTTGCGCGGCGGTTTTCTTATGGACCGCGCCGATGCGGTTGAGCACCTCGTTGCGGCGGAACTGGCCGCGGGCGAGCGGGCTGTAAGCGACCAGTGCCATGCCGTGATTGCGGCACGCCGCGAGCACCTTCGACTGGTCGAGAAAGGGATGGCACTCAACCTGATCGCACACCAAGGGCTCGGTCGCGACGGTCAGCGCGTCTGCGATCAGCATCACGGTGAAGTTCGAAACGCCGATATGCCGGGCGAGCCCGTCGCGCTTGACCTTGCACAGCGCGCCGATGGTTTCGGCAAGCGGCACGTTCGGGTTCGGCCAGTGCAGCAGCAGGAGGTCGACCTCGCTTAGCCGGAGCCGCGCCAGACAATCCCGCGCCGCGCGCTCAAGTTCGCGCGGCGTGAAATGATTGGGCCAGATCTTGGTGGTGACGAACACTTCGCCGCGCTTGACGCCCGACGCACGCAAGCCGTCGCCGACGTCGCGCTCGTTGTCGTACATCTCGGCGGTGTCGATATGCCGGTAGCCAAGCCGCAACGCCTGCTCGACGATGCGCGCGCAGGCGCGGCCGCGCAATTCCCAGGTGCCGAGCCCGACCAGCGGAATCTTGGCGCCATTGGCCTCGATGCTCGGGATGGGTCCGAGTTCGCTCATCGCAGCGCAGAGGATCGGGCAAAGCGCTGCCGATTTCCAGTGGGAAAGACGAGCGGGGGATTTACCGCTTGCCGCCCAGCACCTTGAAGGCGGCTTCCGGAGCTTCCTCGATCACCTTGAGCAGTGCGCGCGCAGGCCCGCGCGGCGAGCGCTTGCCCTGCTCCCAGTTGCGCACGGTTTCGACCGGCACGCCGATCTGCGCCGCGAACGCGGCCTGGGTCAGCCCGGTGCGGCTGCGCACGGTCTTGGCGTAGCTCGCGTCATTGCCGCGCGCGTCGCTGGCGGCTCGCGCCGCGGCGTGCGCCGCCGTCACGATCGAGCGCGGATCGGGAGAAATCTCCCGCTCCCCACCCCCCGGCAACACCTCGACCAGCCGTCCGTCCGCCTTCAACCGCACCCGCAGCATGCGCCTAAGCTCCACCAGCTGTGCTGTGGATATCATAGCTGATTCGTCGTGGATTCAATGAGTTAGTTGAGGGCGGGCGAACTCGCGGCCAACGGCCGAATAAGCCGATGACTTAGTCGGCCTGTGGCCCTACCCTTGCGGCCAAACCCTGCCGCTTGCCCCGCCGCAATGGAGACTTGCAAGGAGACTTGCGCGTGCAAAACCTGCAAATCGATGGCCGCAGGCTGTGGGACACGCTGATGGACACCGCGCGCTTCGGCGCCACGCCCAAGGGCGGCCTGTGCCGGCTGACGCTGTCCGATTCCGACCGCGCCGTGCGCGACTGGTTCAAGGCGCAGTGCGAAGCGCTCGGCCTTACCGTCACCATCGACGAGGTCGGCAACATGTTCGCCCACCGGCCCGGCACCGGCCGCAACGATCTGCCGCTGATCGCCATGGGTTCGCATCTCGACACCCAGCCGACCGGCGGCAAGTTCGACGGCGTGCTCGGCGTGCTCGCGGCGCTCGAAGCCATGCGCACCTTGTGCGCCGCCGGCTACGCCACAAACGCTCCAATCGAGATCGTCAACTGGACCAACGAGGAAGGCGCGCGCTTTGCGCCGCCGATGCTCGCCTCGGGCGTCTTTGCCGGCGTTTTTTCCCGCGACTACGCCTACGCGCGCATGGATCGTGATGGCAAATCCTTCGGGGAGGAACTCGACCGGATCGGCTACCGCGGCACAGCCCCCGCCCCCTCGCACACATTCTCAGCGATGTTCGAGCTGCACATCGAGCAGGGCCCGATCCTCGAAGCCGAAGGCCGCACCATCGGCGTCGTGCAGGGCGCGCAAGGCGTGCGCTGGTACGAGGTCACGGTGACCGGCCAGGAAGCCCACACCGGCGCCACGCCGATGACGCTGCGCAAGAACGCGCTCCTGGGCGCAGCGCGCATGATCGACCGCATCGACGCCATCGCCCGCGCGCATCCGCCCGACGCCGTCGGCACCGTCGGCCTGATCGAGAGCCGGCCGAACAGCCGCAACGTCGTGCCCGGCGAGGTGTTCTTCACCATCGATTTCCGCCACCCCGATGAGGCCGTACTCGACGCCATGGAAGCGGAACTGCGTGCCGCCCTGCGCGACGTGCTCGCGCCATTGGGGCTCGCCTTCGAAGCGACGCGCATCTGGTCCGCTGCGCCGGTGAAATTCTCAGGCGAACTGATCGACTGCGTACGCAAAGGCGCCGCTGCCGCGGGCTTCGCCACCCGCGACATGATCTCCGGCGCCGGCCACGACGCCTGCTACGTGTCGCGCGTCGCCCCGACCACGATGATCTTCATGCCCTCTGCCTCTGGCATCTCCCACAACGAAGCCGAATCCACCAGCGCGGACGAATGCGCCGCCGGCGCGCAAGTGCTGCTCAACGCGGTGCTGGAGTTTGATCGGCGGCTGGGGTGACGCGGCTCTAATTCCGTCGCCCTGAGGTGCGAGCAAAGCGAGCCTCGAAGGGCGGCGGCCCCGGTGTCGAGCTGCCTTCTTCAGAGGCTGCCAGCCTTCCGGGTCGCCGTCCGCGCTCGGCGGCGCGCTAGAGCCAGTTGACCGGCCCGAGGAAGTCACGCTTTCCGATTGGCACGCCGCGATGACGCAGGATGTCGTACGCCGTCGTGACAAAGAAAAAGAAATTCGGCAAAGCGAACTGTTGCAGATAGTCGTTGCCCTTCAGTTTGCGGTTGTTGGGGCCGGCGGTCCAGGCGATGACCTTGTCCTCCGCGCCGTCCACCTGTGCGCGGGTCAACGACTTGACGAACGCAAGCGCGGTTTCGACGCGGCTCTTGGCGGCGGCGAAGCTGGTGTCGTCCACAGCCGGCAAGGCCGGCGGAGTGACGCCGGCCAGGCGGCCGCCGGTGTTCATGGCGAAATCCGCCGACTGGCGGATCTGGCGCGCCAGCGAGAACATGTCCGGATACAACCGGTCCTGCAGCAGCGCCGATTCCTCGATCTTGTTGGCGGCACAATGCGCGGCGGCCTTGTCGATGATGCCGGCGAGAGCGCCAAGCTGCTGGGCGCAGGGGGTCACGGCCGCGTCATATAATGAATATGCCATTTGGGTTTCTCCTTGGGGCGGGATTTTATGGCAGCGACCATAGGGGAAGTCCAATCGATCTGACAACAGGTCGCGTCGTTGGCCTTGCGCGTTAGCGGATCAGCCGGATGTCGACAATAATGCCGGCGGACCGGGATTACTACTTCCTCACTCGTCTTACCTGTCAGCCTCGACTTCACGCCGCCGGTCCTCAAGCTATTCATCAACAAGACTGACGCCTTCTGGCACGAATTGTCGCACGATTGCCTGTGCTCGTCGCATTGCGGCCGTTCGCGTCAACAAGCGAATCTCCCCATCCTCGACTCGCGCGAACAGCACGTCCCCTTCCTTGAGGCCGAGCACATCGCTCAATGTGGCAGGCACGACGATACTGCCGTCAGCACCGACGCGGATTTTGACATGCGGCTCGTCAGAGGGTGCCATCTGCGGCTCCATTTGCTCCTCGATCAGCGTTATCCGGCCATCGAAGCTTTGCCAAAAGTGCACTTTTTATATGCCAGACGAAAACGCGAGGGCCGAGCTGAATTCCACCGTTTCACGCCCCGTCCCTCGCCCCACCCACGGCCGCATCTGCGTCAAGGTCATCAATCACTTCGGCGACGAGGTGCAGAGAAGGTGTTTCAGGTTTGACGACAAACGCATAGCTGCGCGCTCTTCCTGTCGCTTGACAAGCGACAGGCGACAAAATATGTCGTCCTTATGATCCGCTCCTTCCGCCACCGCGGCCTGAAGGCGCTGTATGAGGGGCGGACGGAAAAACGCGTATCGCCGCAACACGTCATTCGCTTGCGCGATATTCTGGCGGTTCTCGACCGCAGCCGAAAGTCGGACGATATGAACCTGCCGGGATTCCGGTTGCATCCGCTCAAAGGCGAACTGAAGGGCCACCGGGCGGTTTGGGTATCGGGAAACTGGCGGGTCACCTTTCGCTTCGAGGCAGGCGATGCGTGCGATGTAGATTATCTGGATTATCACTAGGGATTTGGTTGCATTTTCTGCGGAAAACCGGCGTCCACTTTTCCGGAAAATGCTCTAGAACAGAGAAGGCCCGCTATGCCGATGCATGACCCTCCCCATCCCGGCGGGATCGTCCGCCGTCAATGCTTGGAGCCACTCCGCCTCTCGGTGACCGAGGCCGCCACAGGACTGGGTGTTACGCGACAGGCGTTATCGGACTTGCTAAACGGCAAGGCCGGTATCTCGGTCGACATGGCGATCCGGCTGTCCAAGGCGTTCGGGTCGAGCGCGGAAACCTGGCTCGGCCTGCAAACCGCTTACGATCTGGCACAGGCCCGCGCACGTGCGCGCAGCATCAAAGTGCGCTCCTTCAGGGCGGCGTGATCGCGCTATGATGACGGCCGCGACCGCGCTCATTCTCGCGCGCGTGTTCGGCAACAGCCCCGACTTCTGGCTCAACGTTCAGCGGCGTAGCGATCTATGGCAAGCAATGAACAGTCCGCGCCAGCGCCAACGGATCGGACGCGCCAAGCCGCTCGTCGCGGCGGCTTGACCCTTCGCCCTTCCGCCTGCGGAAGAATCTGACTCGGCGAGTCGCTAATAAGAACAGGCGAATTACGCCGCTTCAAGCCGCGCCAATTCGGTCTCGAAATCGAAGCGCAATTGCGCGCCCTCGTCTTCCGGCAGGCAGCCGGTCATCTGCGGAAAGATGGTGCGGTAAAGCGCCGTACGGTCGTCGTCCCAGGGCATCGACTGCGCAGCGCGCATCTGCGCCAGAATCGCGTGTAATTCCGTGCGCACCTCGTCCGGGTCCGGATACCAAGTGGGCGTCTCGCGCTCCTTGGAATCGCCGTCGTTCCGAAACAGGTCGCCTTGGCGGGGAGAGGGCATGGTTCACGCGTTCGAATTTCGAATCGGGTGAATCATGCGCGATCTGGCCGCGCCGCGCGAGCGACGCGGCGACTTTTCCCCGTAGCCCACGGCTTCCGAAAATCAGCCCTTGCTTTTCTTCTTGCCCTTCTGAACCGCCTCGCCCCCGGCGTGTGTAAGTGCACCGGCCTCGCGCAACTCGTCGACCTTGCGGAGCTTGCCCGCACAAATTCGCTCCAGCAGATCGGCCTGCTTCGGTTCCAGCGCGATCAGCCGGCCGAGCACATTGAGAAGATCGAGCAGGTCAGTTGTGTATTCCGGCAGCCAATGGTCCGGCTGGATTTTGTCAAGCGGCGACGGCGAGCGGCGGTCGCCGATGATCGGGCGCGTGCGATCGCGGCGGCGATAGCTGAACCAGTGCCACAGCACCTGCTTGCCGGAGACTTCATAGGTCCACATCTGCGGCGTGACGTTCTCGACAAAGCCTTTGCCGATCTTGAGCCGGCGTGCCGCCGGGTCATAATCCATCGTGTCGGGCAACGGCTCCGGAGCGCCGGGTATCGCGCCTTTGGCCGGGATTGACGGCGCGGTCTCTTTCGGCAGGCGCGGCGGCCCTTTCGGCCGTCCGGCAGCAGGATCGACAAAGCGCTCACCGTAGGTGTGCAGCCAGATCACCTCGGAGCCGAGCGCGACCGCTTCGGCGAACAGCTTGGCGTCCGCGGTCAAGGGAACGCGCAGACCGGGCCGCACCAGATCGGCCTTGAAGCGCGCGGTGAACGCCGGGTGCGCCATGACGGCGGCGAGATAGGCCATTACGTCCTCGGCCTTTACCGGCTGCGCAAAGACTTTTGCCAGATGCGCAAGTAACGCGGGCTTGATGTTCGGTTGCGTAGCAGCGCGATCTCGCCAAAGGGGAAAAGCGCAGCCACCAAATGAACCCTTGTAGTGATCGAGGTCAGGGATGAGCCCTGTTGCTGTAATGCCGCGCAGCGCGGCGATTTCCTCGCGTCCCGCGGCTTGGTCCCTGTGCTTGACCTGAACGCGGATATGTGGCGTACGCGCCCCTAAAGGATCGACATAGGCCAGCGCATCTGTGCCGCCGTCAGGGCCGGGCGGCGCCACAAATCGCGTCGTGTAGCCCATTCCTTCCAGCAGCGCACCGACCAAGTCCTGAAAATCGTAGGCGCTGAGCGTGTCCAGATAGGCGTCAATCTCGGCGCGCGCTTTTTCCTTCGAATCATCAAACAGGACCGACGCGCTCTCTGAGGTGGCCTGTTCGTCGACTCCGGTCGCTATGTCAGCCGGCTCCGGAGCGGTTTTCCGTCCACCCCATCGCCATTCGCGATAGCGCGCACGCACTTGCCGCTTCAAATCTTCAACCGAGAGGCTTGCCGCCTTCTGGCCTTGGTCGGTAACCGTCCATCGCCCGTCCGACTTAACGAGGAATCCGGCCTTACTGGCCGCGACCGAGAAAAAGTGCAGAGCGGCGCGCCAGCGCGGTAGCCCCGACCCCTTCATCGGCTCGGTGTCGAACGAGTCGAGGCGCAACTTCGCTTCGATTTCCCGGAAGATGTCCTGCGGGCGCATACCCTCAGGGTGGCTCTTGAGCAACTCCAAAGTAAACTTCAGCAAAGCGACGCCGCGATCGGAAGTCTTGGGTTGCGCCGTTCGCTCGCCAACCAAACTCATGGTGCCCTGCTCTTCCAGCACGATCTCCTTAGCTTGGAGTAACATCCTATCCCTGCAATCGTACGTTCCCCAACACGGAGTCATCTATGCGACTTTTCGTCAAGGCTCCGCACACCGAAGAATCCCATGATTCGCACGAATTCCCCGGCGCATCGTCGTGCTCCGCACCCGCGCCGTGACAAAAATCGTCGTGGAATCAACGTTGTCGCCTCTCTGTTCGTGACATTATTTGACACATTCAGAGACAAGGACTAAAAGCCTCACACCCCGCTCCTCGTACAAGGACGCCGGCCGAGCGACGAACGGCTGGCGGGGAGCGGGTGCGGTGCTCGCGGGCAGAGGGTTCGTCCCCTCTGCACTCGGGCGGCGTCGGGCATCACTCTGCCGGCACCATGACCGGTGTGTGAGGTGCTCACTGGACTGGGACAGTGTTTCTCCGGCGCGGGTAACACCCGTGGAGACGCGCGAGGTCTCCGCCCCCCGGTTGGGGCGGCCGTATCGGATCGAACGCTCCGGACTGATCCCGGGAAACGTGGCCTGACGCTGAGCCTTGGGGACCAGCTGTCTCCCTGGCGAGAGCCGCAGTGGAACGCCGACAGGCGAGCGCGCCCTGGCCAGGGTGCGCGCTTCGCCGCAAGGTGAAGCAGGGAGACCCGCGTCTGTCGGCGTTCTGCTTCCTTTGATTTTTCCGTCCGTTCGTGCACCGCATGCGATCGTGAGCCTTCTGACTTTCCACGTCCGACAGGCTCTGACGAAGATCGAGGTACGGTATCGTTTTTGGGAATGGCTTTTTTGCGCATGATCTGGTCCGAAAACCGGGGACCACTTTTCGGGATCATGCGCCTCATAGCTCGGGTGCGAACAAAAAACGCGCCGCGAGAACGGGAGTGTTTGCGTTCACCTCTCCCCGCGTGCGGGGAGAGGTCGACTGAGCGAAGCGAGGGAGGGTGAGCGACTGTCTTTCGAGTCAAGTATTTTGCGGTTGCCATGGGCGTTGATCCCGCAGGATGGCGTTGAGGATGGTGAGGAGCTTTCGCGCTACGGCGATGAGGGCGACGAGCTTCGGCTTGCCCGCGGCGACGAGCTTGTCCCGGAATGGCTTGAGGATTGGATTGTGATGTCCGGCGACCATTGCAGCCAGGAACAGGACGTTGCGGACGCTTTTGCGACCGCCGCCGATGAAGCTCTTGCCCCGCCACTGGCCGGACCTGGCGGGTCCAGGGAGCAAGGCCGACGAGGGCAGCGATCTGACGGCGATCGAGCGTGCCGAGCTCCGGCAGTTCAGCGATCAGGGTGCGAGCGACGATCGGCCCGACGCCGGGGACGGATGCGAGCAAGTCCTCCTTTTCAGCCCAGACCGGAGAGCCGCGCACACGATCGTCGATCTCGCCATCGAGTTCGGCGAGTTCTTTCTCCATTGCTTTACGCAGCCTGGCGATGCTCCGCTTCAGACGCTTGTCGGTCATCCGCCGCTCGCGCTGACGAGTCGCGCGGAGGAATTTCACCTCCGCGCGCTCCCAAAACCGTGCATGAACCTCTCGACTCACACGGCTCCCGATGTCCGGCCGTTTCCATGACATAGCTGCCAGTGTGCGAAGAGCGTTGGATTCGCGCGGCGAAGCCGATCAAACCAATCTCTCGCGCCTTTGGTCTTACGACGCAGCCGCTTGAATTTGCGACGCGCCCAGCGGATGACATAGAGATCGATCCTCTTTAGGGCCGGGCGCAATTTCGTCCGGTAGAAGTTGCCGTAGTAGTTGATCCAGCCTCGAATGTACGGGTTGTACGTCTCGGCCAGACTTTGCAGAGATTTGTCACTGTGATGATGAAGGGCCCAGCGGCGGATCGTCCGGCTGATGGACGCCAACGCCCTCGGACTGGCCGCCGGCATGAAGCCATGCGCGGGGATATTTCCCTGCCACATCGTCTTCCTCGCCCGAAACATAAAACCGAGAAAGTCGAACGATTGATTTGGGAAATCACCGCGCCGGTTCGCATCCTTGCAGTAGACGATCCTCGTCTTCTCGGGATGCAGCACCAACTTGCAGGCCGCAAAGCGGTCAGCAAGCACGCTCCGTAGCGCCTGCGCCTCCTCGGCGCTCTTGCAATGACAAATGGCGTCATCCGCGTAGCGCTCGAACGGGATGTGAGGATAGGTTCTCTTCATCCACATATCGAACGCATAATGCAGGAACAGATTCGCCAAGACGGGACTGACAACCCCGCCCTGAGGAGTTCCCGATGTTCGCAGCACGACGCTGCCATCTTCCAACTGAACCGGAGCCTTCAGCCAGCGCTCGACGTAGAGCAGGACCCACGAACAGTTCGTATGATGACGAACCGCCTTGAGCATCAGCTTCCAATCAATGCTGTCGAAATAGGCTTTTACGTCGAGGTCGAGCACCCAGTCATACCGCCAGCAACGCTGACGAGCTTGGCGCACAGCGTCGATCGCCGATTTGCCAGGCCTGTAGCCATAAGAGTCGATATGAAACACCGGCTCCAAACACGGCTCCAGGTAGCGACGGACAACTTCCTGGGCGACACGGTCCGCAACCGTTGGCACACCCCCAGCGAACTGCACTCTTATCCAATCGACCTTTGGGATCGGCTGAAGTCGTCCACCCGTTTCATCCGTTGCGTGGGCAGCGGTTCGTCGTCTTGAAGGTTCGCCATGTCTCGGGGGTCGAGACGTTGAGCCTGCGCCACGCCGACCTCGGCTCATTCGCGATGCCCCGTGAATGGACCGACTGGGCGTTCCCAGATGGGCAGGGCTCCGGGGGCGGCGCTCCCTCGCTTGTCGATGCCTTTGGCTTGGTCGCGCTCGCCGAACTCATCGCTTCTCTCGCCAAGGGCCATTCCGAGGTTGACCGATGAATTTGATTTTGATTCATTCGGACAGACGAGTGATTCGGTCCGATGAAAATCCAGGATCTTTCCTCCCGCATGCTTCGCAAACGTCGCCGCCGCATTGTGCGCGACTTGCCGCCGATCGAACACGTGCTGCGCGGCACATTGGTCGAAACATACAAGCGCTGCGGTCGGCCGAACTGCCACTGCGTCGACGGACCCGGACATGGACCCAAGCGATATCTGTCCGTCAGTCAGCCCGGGACGGGTGGCCGGCAGCGCAGAGATTATGTGCCAAACGACATCCACGAGCAGGTCGCCCATTTGATCGGCAATTTCCGCGCCCTGCGCGCTGCGCTCGACGAGATTTGCGCGATCAACACGGAACTCTTGCGACGACGCGAGGAGCTTGGATAAATCGCCATGGACCCGGCGCTTGTCGATTTCGACTTTGCCAAGGCGGGCGCCATCCTCGCGGACATGGTTGCGTCCTATCTTGCCGCCGGCGCCCCGCCGTTCAATCCGGAGGGGGCCGATGACGATGAGTTCGAAGATTGCCGATCAACACCTGGCGCGGCAGGCCTGCATTTACATCCGCCAGTCGACGATGGGACAGGTTCGCTTCAACCAGGAAAGCACGGAGCGCCAATACAATCTGAAGACCAAGGCCGAGTCACTCGGCTGGAAGCCGGAGCAGATCCGCATCCTCGACCGGGATCTCGGCCAATCCGGGAGCGCGACGACCAATCGGGAAGACTTCAAGGCCTTGGTCGGCGAAGTGGCTATGGGACGGGTTGGCGCAATCTTTTCCTTGGAAGCGTCGCGGCTAGCGCGATCGAACCAGGACTGGCATCGCCTCCTGGAGCTCTGCGCCATCACCAGCACGCTCGTGATCGACGAGGACGGTTGCTACAATCCGGCCGAGTTCAACGATGGGCTTGTATTGGGGATGAAGGGTACGTTCGCCCAAGCGGAATTGCATATTATCCGCGCCCGCCTCCATGGAGGCAAACTCAACAAGGCCTCCAAGGGCGAATTGCGTTTTCCCCTGCCGGTCGGATTTGTCTTTGAGGGCGACAAGATCGCGATCGATCCGGATCGGGAGGTCCAGGGCGCAGTCCGCACGGTCTTTGACCTGTTTGCGCGAGAGAACACAGCTTTCGGCGTCGTGCGACGCTACAATGAACTCGATCTACGCTTCCCGCGTCGCGCGTATGGCGGCGCGTGGGACGGCAAACTTCTGTGGGGCAGACTGACCCATTCGCGGGTCCTCGGCATCCTTGCCAATCCGTCCTACGCCGGCGCCTATGTGTTCGGACGACACCAATCGTCCAAAGAGGTGGGATCGTCCGGCGAGATCCGGACACGATCGCGTTTGATGCCGCAGGATGCTTGGCGTGTTGTGATCCCCGATCACCACGAAGGCTATATCTCCGCGGATCAGTTCATCGCCAACCGGCAGCGTCTGAGCACGAATCGGACGAACGCCGAAGGGCTTTCCGGTCCCGCCCGAGAGGGCCTCTGCCTCTTGCAGGGCTTGCTCCTCTGCGGGGTTTGCGGACGCCGTCTCGGGATTCGCTACACCGGGAACGGAGGCATCTACCCGCTCTATCAATGTGTTTGGAAACATCGGGAGGCCTTGGCGTCCCGTGCTTGTTTGACGGCGCCTTCGACATCCCTCGATCAGGCCATCAGCGAACGGTTGGTCAGCGCCATCACGCCGGTGACGATCGAACTCGCGCTCGCGGCGCTGACCAATCTGGAAGAACGGGATCGCGGCATCGGCGCCCAATGGCGGATGCGGATCGAGCGCGCGCGCTATGACGCCGAACTCGCCGAACGGCGTTACGAGGCGGTCGATCCCTGCAACCGACTGATCGCAGCGACACTCGAAGCGCGTTGGAACGACGCCATGCAACGCTTGCACGATCTCGAAGCCGAATTGGCCGCCTTCGAACGCAAGACCATGCGGGCGGTCACCGCCGAACAGAAGCAGCAGATTCTCCGGTTGGCGAAGGACTTCCCTCGCCTGTGGGCGGCCACGACCACGACCCCCCGAGATCGCAAGCGCATCCTGCGCCTATTGGTGCGCGACATCACCGTAGTGAAGGGACCAGAGGCGAAGACCCTCAGGCTGCACATTCGGTGGCAAGGCGGCGAAACTGAAACACTGCGCCTCCAACTCCCGCAGAACAGGGCGGAGGCGATCCGCTATTCCATGGCATTCGTGAACCGGATCAGAGAATTAGCGGCCGATCATCGTGACGATGACATCGTCGCCGCGCTGCGCACCGAAGGTCAGAAAAGCACGACAACCGGTAAGCCGATTACATTGGGCACGATCAAATGGCTGAGGTACAAATATCGCATTCCAGCTCCGCCACCTCCCAAGGGGACGCTGAACGTTCGCCAGGTTCGAGAAAGATATGGCGTCAGCCTTTGGGTCGTCCATTACTGGATCGAACGCGGTATCGTTCCGGCGGTTCAGCGCAAGCGGAATGCGCCCTATGCGATCACGATCAACAACGAGTTGGATCGGCGCCTTCGAGAATGGACCGTCAACTCAGCCCATCTTCGTCTACCATCCCCAATGCAAACTGTATGAGGTGCATTATGCCCGCCGTATCGCAATGCCCAACGGGCGCGTTCCGCCATCTCCCTTCGGAATATCCACCCGTCGCACCGGCGGAGGAAAATAGCTCCCTGACGACAGCCGGTTCCAGAGCTTGTAGAGGTTGTTTGATAGATCAGCCTCAAAGTCCGCAATCGTCTGTCCGTCTACTCCGGCCGCTCCCTGGTTGGCCTTCACCTTCTTGAAGGCTTCCCAGACTTCCCGTTTGGGGATGTCGAACGGCTTTGCTTTGTCCACAGGCTCCTCCTGTCACCAGTTGGCCCGCAGCTTCGGCTGAACAACGCGGCCCCTTCGGTCCGGCTCCATTACAGAGCCTTCATCCCTACTACGAGCCACTCCGTCCCTGTGCGCCGCATCGGTACTCTGATCCTCGCGGTTTTAGCCGCTTGTGACTTCTCCCTTTGCATCGGAGCACAGGTTCTCACGTTCCGTACAAAAGCCTGGTTGAGCTTCGCGCCGTCTACATGCCGGATGCCACTCGGACAGACTTCAGGCTTCCCCCGAGTTGATCTCGGAGGCAGGGTCAGCCCCCGATTCTGACATCGTCTAATCAGCTTTCGACACTTCATCGACGGTTCGCTTGCGCTCGCCTCTCTCAACCTTGCCTGCCAGGATCATGTCCTGGCGTTTCCGCAACGCTCACCACCATTGCTTTTGACAACAGCAGCTTGCGGTGGCTTGAGATCAGCACCTGACTGCCGACCTCGAAGGGCCTTCCTTCATCTCTCGTACAGTTGTGCACCGCCGTGTGGACCGGCGATGCTCGTGACACACGACCCTCAGCCGCCATCATCTCGACAATCTGGCGCCGCCGCGTAACCAGATCAGCCAGAAGCCGCGTCATCGCATCCGGCAGAGCACGCGGCTCTGCCTTCGTTGCTTCGACAAAATGAGCAATGACGGCGGCATCGATGGGATCCGTCTTCGCCCGCTTGCCGAGAGCCTGAGCGAAGGCGCGCACTTGCGCCGGATTGACCACCACGACCGGCAGCTCCGCCGCTGCCAGGCCAGCCGCAACCACTGTCTCAAAACCGCCGGTAGCTTCGACCGCGACGATGCGCGGTCGAAGTCTCTTCAATCGCTCCGCCAAAGCCTCGATCCCGGCGCCATTGCGATCAACGACAAAACTTTCGCCACTCGGGCGAACGCATACATCCAAACGATCCTTGGCAACGTCGATGCCGATCACGGTGGCGTCCATCTGATCCCTTCCTTGCGCAAGCGGGCTCGCTGTGCGGCCCAAGCGACTGTTCGGGTTCGATGGAACGGCGGGCGAAGACCCATGCTCACCCACGGGCTTGGTGTCCCTCAGGGGCTGCGGTCTTCCGCCCGCCACCGCACAGGTCATCTTAGCCGGTGCAGTGATTCGCGACTTACAAGGGGGCGCTGCCGGCGATTCTGAGCGTAGCAGATCAAGCCTCGGCGCTGCGCGCGATGGATGGGCACTCAGGCAAAGGTGAAAGCCCCCTCAACCCAACCTTCTCCCCGCGTGCGGGGAGAAGGAGGCGCGAGCCGCTTTGCCTGCCCTCCCCTGCGGCGCTTCGCTCCGCGGTGGCGGAAAGAATGTCACTTGGTCTTTTCGAAGATCTCGCGGCCGATCAGCATGCGGCGGATCTCAGAGGTGCCGGCGCCGATCTCGTAGAGCTTGGCGTCGCGCAACAGCCGCCCGGCCGGGAAGTCGTTGATGTAGCCGTTGCCGCCGAGGCACTGGATGGTTTCGAGCGCCATCCAGGTGGCGCGTTCGGCGGCGTAGAGGATGGCGCCGGCGGCGTCTTCGCGCGTGGTCTCGCCGCGGTCGCACGCGCGCCCGACCGCGTAGACATACGCTTTGGCGGCGTTGAGCGTGACGTACATGTCGGCGAGTTTGGCTTGCATGAGCTGAAAACGCCCGATCGGCTGGCCGAACTGGGTGCGTTGATGCACGTAGGGAATGACGAGGTCGAGACACGACTGCATCAGCCCGACCGGGCCCGCCGCCAGCACGGCGCGCTCGTAGTCGAGGCCGCTCATCAGCACGTTGACGCCATTGCCGAGCGCGCCGAGCACGTTCTCGGCCGGCACCTCGCAATCGGCGAACACGATCTCGCTGGTGTCGGAGCCGCGCATGCCGAGCTTGTCGAGTTTCGCCCCGGTGGAGAAACCTTTGAATGTGCGCTCGACGATGAAGGCGGTGATGCCGCGGGCACCGGCGGTGCGGTCGGTCTTGGCATAGACCACAAGCGTGTCGGCGACCGGGCCGTTGGTGATCCACATCTTGGCGCCGTTAAGCAGGAAGCGATCGCCCTTCTTGTCGGCGCGCGTCTTCATCGACACCACGTCGGAGCCGGCATTGGGCTCGGACATGGCGAGCGCGCCGACATGCTCGCCGGAGACGAGCTTCGGCAGGTAACGCTGTTTCTGCTCGGCGCTGCCGTTGCGCCTGATCTGATTGACGCAGAGGTTGGAATGCGCACCGTAGGACAGGCCGACGGCGGCGCTGCCGCGGGAGATTTCCTCCATGGCGACGCAATGTGCCAGATAGCCGAGGCCGGCGCCGCCATACTCCTCCTCGACCGTGATGCCGAGCAGACCGAGCGCACCCAGCTCCGGCCACAGCGCGCGCGGAAACGAATTGGCGCGGTCGATCTCCTCGGCGAGCGGCGCGATCTTGGCCTGGGTGAAGCCGCGCACACTGTCGCGCAGCATGTCGATATCGCTGCCGAGGCCGAAATCGAGGCCGGGCAAGCTGTTGGCAATCATCGGGCGCTCCTGTCAGGCGCTAACATAGCGTGTTTCCCGGGCGCAGCGCAGCATGCAGCGAAGCGGCATGATGCGCTGCAGACCCGGGATCGTTTCAAATTCGGAGTTTGCAACGGTCCCGGATCAGCGGTGCACCGCTTCGCGCTGCACCGCATCCGGGAAACATGGCTTGCGCGGGAATGAGCGGAGAAATAACCGAGCGGATTGGATCAGGATGCCGCCGCCATTGCGGCCGGCGGCTCGCGGCCGCGGCCCGAGCGCAGCGCAATCTTGTCGATCGCTTCCGCCGGGCGCGGTTCGGCGAACAGATAGCCCTGCATCTCGTCGCAGCCGGCAAGCCGCAACAGCACGCGCTGCTGCTCGGTCTCGATGCCTTCCGCCAGCACCACCATGCCGAGCGCGTGGCCGAGGGAGACGATCGAATGAATGATGGCGCCGGCATTGCCGACCGCGCCCAGCGAGGCGACGAAGGCGCGGTCGATCTTGAGCCGCCCGAACGGAAACTTTTGCAGATAGCTGAGGCTGGAATAGCCGGTGCCGAAATCGTCGAGAGCGAGACCCACGCCAAGCCCGCGCAGCGCCTGCAGAGTCTGCTCCACCTCCGGCGCGTCGTCGATCAATACGCCTTCGGTGACTTCGAGTACGACGCGCGCCGCGTCGATGCCGGTGTCGCGCACGATGCGCTCGACCAGCGCCACGAAATGCGGGTCCCGGATCTGCACCGGCGACAAGTTGACGGCGACGAACAATTCGGGCCAGCGCGCGGCATCGGCGAGCGCGCGGCGCAGCACGAATTCGCCGAGTTCGGTCATCAGGCCGTGCTGCTCGGCCAGCGGAATGAAAGCCGAGGGCGCGATGTCGCCGCGCTCGGCGTGCTTCCAGCGCAGCAGCGCCTCGACGCCGATCATGGTGCCACGCGCCGCAGCGACGATCGGCTGGTAGTGCAAGGTGAAAGACTGTGCGGCGAGCGCGGCCTTGAGTTCGCGCAGCAGGAAGCGGCGCTCGGACTGGTCGGCCTCGATCTCCGGCATGAAGCGGCGCGTTGCGCCGCGGCCGTCGCGCTTGGCGGCCTCGACCGTCAGCGCGGCGCGACGGATCAGGTCCTCGGCCGTCACACCGTCGTCCGGCGCCTGCACGATGCCGATGGCGGCGCTGACATGCAGCGCGTGATCGGCATCGATCGGCCCGGCCAAAGCCGCCCGCAACGCCGCGGCGAGCGCGTCGGCGAGGCCCGCGTCGCTGCCGCCGGCGACGACGGCGAATTCGTCGTCCTCGAAGCGGCCGAGCAGCGCGGCTTGGGGCAGCGTTGCTTGCAGTCGCGCCGCGATGGCGCGCATTACCGCGTCGCCGCCGACGCGGCCCAGGGTGTCGTTGACCTCACGGAAACTGTCGGGGTCGACCAGCGCGAAGGCGACGTGGCTGCACGCGCCCCTGCCCTGCTCGGTCAGCGCCCGCTCGAGGCTCGCGGTGACGACCCGCTGGTTGGGCAGCCCGGTCAACGCGTCTTCGCTGGTGAGCCTGCGCACGGTTTTGACGCTGCGGGAGAACGCGCCGGCGAGCCGCAGCGTCGCCCGCGCGGTCATCATGGCGCAAAACATCAGCGCTACGCCCACCGCACCGGAAAGACCCCACAGCCAGTCCATGGCGCCGATCAGCGTGCGGTCAGCCGTCCACGAGAACCAGCCGACGATGCGGCCTTGCGCATCCTGCAGCGACTGCACTTCGCGGCCGCTTTCCGGCGCCGGATCCATGCCGAAGCGCAGGTCCGCAAGCCCGCTGCGCCGCCCGATCAGCCACAGCGCGCCGTCGTCGAAACGCTCAGCAAAATGGTCGGCGTGCCCGAGCATTGGGCGGAGTTCTTCGAGCGCGTTGTGGAGCGCGATCTGGCGCTCGGCGGCAAGCCTTCGGTCGTTCGACTGCGTCACCGCAAAGCCGAGCACCGCGACCGTGATCGCCGCGAAGCCCAACAGCAGGAGCGCCACCGATGAGAAGCGGACGGTATGAAGGCTCGTGGTAGAGAGATCGGCCGCATCCGCAACGGCGACTGCCGGGACGCGCTTCGACCGGCGCGCCGCCCACCCACGCCGGGCTGCCGCAACGGCCTTCATTCCACGCCCCTTCCCACGAATACTGCGGCGAAGGTAAAGGTGCATCATTAACGGGAAGCAAAAATCCGCTCTGCATGCGGCGCAAAGCCGCCATCGAAGCGGCTAGTTATCAACAGCCCTGCGCCCGGAAAAAGTTATTGTTAACATGACATTAGCCGCGCACGCCGGTAACCTGCACCAAGGCGCTAACCGGCACCGTGGTAGTGACAAGGCGCGAATAGCAAGACGTGCGACACGGCGAGACTTGCAAAACAGAAGACTTGAGACACAGAAGACTTGAAGACTTGCGACAGGGCTGGCCGAGGAGACTGGGCAGGACAGGCGATGCGTAAAGTTCCGAAAGTTTCTGCGGTCGCGGCTTTGTTGGCGGCCGGTGTCACTGGCGCGCTGTTCGGCGCCGCTCCGGCACGCGCCGAGAGCTGCCCGGGGAATCCCGATGCGCTCGGCACCAGCCGCACCATCGTCGTCAGCCCGCAGGAGTATCAGCAACTCGGCTCGATGCAGTACAAGGATAAGCAGCTGCCGCTCAAAGACCACGAGGTGGTGCTGACCTTCGACGACGGGCCTATTCCGCCGTATTCCGACAAGGCACTCGATATCCTCAAGTCGCAGTGCGTTCGGGTTGCCTATTTCCTCGTCGGCGAGATGGCGCATTACCATCCCGATGTGGTGAGGCGCGAATACGAGGCCGGCGAGACCATCGGCACGCACAGCATGACGCATCCGCTGCCATTTCAGAGGCTGACCGGCGACAAGCTCGCCTATCAGATCGATGGCGGCATTGCAGCGGTCAACGCCGCGCTCGGCGATCCGAACGAACTGGCGCCGTTCTTCCGCATTCCGGGTTTCGGCCGCTCGCCGGTCATCGAAAAAGCGCTCGCCGATCGCGGGCTCGTCGTATTTTCGACCGACGTGGACGCCGACGACTGGTTCCGTCACATCACGCCGGCGCAGATCGTGCAGCGCGCCATGAGCCGGCTGGACAAGCGCGGCGGCGGTATTCTGCTGCTGCACGACATCCACCCGTGGACGGTCGCGGCCTTGCCGGAGCTGCTCAAGCAATTAAAGGCGCACGGCTATCACGTGGTGCAGGTGGTGCCGCCGGCGCCGCGCGGCCCGCTGATTGCGGGCGGGCCTGGCGCCTGGGCGCGCGCCGCCGCCATGCCGCTGCCCGGCCTGATCGACGAAGGCGCGGTGTCGCCGACCTGGCCGCAAGGCAACGGCGATCTGGCGAAGGCCGACGAGGCTCTGCCGGCGCCCGACGCGACGGCATTCGACGTGTCCCAGTCGTTACAGAACAACGCCGATGTTGATGCTGCGGGAACCCCGAAATGGCCGCAGCTCGCGGACGTGACGCCGCCTTCGGTCGAAACGGATCTGGCGGTGCCGGGTCTCGCCGAACTCGGCGTCAGCCTCAAGGATCACACGCTGGTGGGCACCGAGGTCAACGTGCCGCCGCACGTCGCCGAACAGCCCCGGCTCGAGCACCACCGCTTTCGCCGCGTTCATGTCCGCGCGCGCGAGTATCATCCGCTGCGGCGAGAGGGCCGCGGACGCAATCGCGCCGACGCGCAACCGGGCATCCTGGCGACGCTGTTCACGTCGGCGCCGACCAAGAAGCCCGCAGCGACGCGCACCGCATTGGCGCGGACGCGGGCGCGCTGATCGGCCTCCAGACCGAGGAGAGCACGATCACATCGTCGGCTCAGATTCGCGAGTTCATCCGGTCCAATCTTGCCCTCGTTCCGGGCCCGTCCGTTCCCGAGATTCTGCTGCACAAGGCCGGACCACGCAGCGGGCTGTGGCGGCTTGCCGAAATGGATGAGGATTTCGGCACCCCGTACTGGGCTTACGACTGGGGCGGCGGCCTCGCGCTGGCGCGCCACATTCTCGATCATCCGCAGACGGTGGCCGGACGTGTCGTCCTCGATCTCGGCGCCGGTTCGGGCATTGTCGCAATCGCGGCAGCCAAATCGGGCGCCAAGCGCGTGATCGCCGCCGACATCGACCATTACGCCATTGCGGCGATCGATTTGAACGCGGCGGCAAACGGCGTCACCGTTTCCACGTCGCTCGGCGATCTGACCAGCGGCGCGCCGCCCGACGTCGACGTCGTCCTCGTTGGCGATCTTTTCTACGAAGCGGGACTGGCCGAGCGGGTTACAAGCTTTCTCGACCGTTGCATCCGATCAGACATCGATGTCCTGGTCGGCGACCCATGGCGCAGCTTCCTGCCGCGACGCCGGCTTCGATTGCTGGCGCAGTATCCCGGGTTGGACTTTGGGAATAGCGGCCAGCGCCGACAAAGTGAGAACGCCGTCTTCTCGTTCGCAGATGAGGTGAGCTGCGACGAACCGGAAAGCGTGCTCAGCGAACCGGTACAATAAATGGTGCGGTCGAGAGGACTCGAACCTCCACGGGTTGCCCCGCTAGCACCTCAAGCTAGTGCGTCTGCCATTCCGCCACGACCGCATGTGGGGTGGTTGCGCGCCCGTCCGGCCGCGCGACCGCGCCGATGTAACAGTTCGGCTACGGCCGGACAAGGTCCCGAGCGGCTTCAGGCAGTCTCGGGCGAGCGCGGCAGAAGCTGCTTGACCTCGACCGCGATGCGGTTGCCGCTGACCACGACGGTGCCGCGGGCGACCGGCAGGTTGTTGGCAAGGATGCGGACCTCGTCGTCCTCGGACGCGTCGAGTTCGATGATGGCGCCGCGGCCGAGGCGGAGCACCTGATGGATCGGCATCGCCGTGGTACCCAGGACCACCGAAATGTCGACTGCAACGTCGTCGAGTTTCGCCACGGAGCCTCCGTGCTTATCTTTCGGTATATCTTTGGCGGCAAGGGCCGCCCAAGCGGCCAGAACCAACACTGGTTCCGTTTCACCACGGTATGGTTACGAGGTGGTTAACATACGCGACAACCTGCGGATCGGGCTCGCGCCACCAGCCGGCTTCCCGCCTGTCGAGTGGAAGGTCAGCGACGCGCCGGTCGATTACCAGGCGGCGCTTGCGGCCATGAACGCGCGCGCCGCGGCGATCGCGCGCGGCGACGCGGCCGAACTGGTCTGGCTCTTAGAGCACCCGGCTCTTTACACCGCCGGCACCTCGGCGCAGGCGAACGACCTGCTCGACGCCCGATTCCCGGTCCACGCCGCCGGCCGCGGCGGGCAATTCACCTATCACGGTCCGGGACAGCGGGTCGGCTATGTGATGCTCGATCTCAAACGCCGCGCCCCCGACGTGCGCCGGTTCGTTGCCACGCTCGAAGCCTGGATCATCCAAACACTCGCCGCCTTCAACGTGCGCGGCGAGCGCCGCGACGATCGCGTCGGGGTCTGGGTGCGGCGGTCCGACAAGGGCGACGGCTTCGAGGACAAGATCGCCGCTATTGGCATCAGGGTGCGTCAGTGGGTGACGCTGCACGGCTTCTCGCTCAACGTCGAGCCCGACCTGTCGCATTTTTCCGGCATCGTACCGTGCGGTGTTACGGAAGCGCACTACGGCGTCACGTCGCTGGCCGATCTCGGCCATATGGCGACGATGCCCGAAGTGGACATGGCGCTGCGAGCCGAATTCGAACCGCTGTTCGGCGCGACGCGCGCTGTTCAAACCGTCGACAACACCGAGAACAGATCGCCGGAGCGGCGCAGCGCCAAATCGGCAGGGTCCGCGTCAAGCTGATCGACGGCGACGACGCGGGCACCGGATGGCCCCGCCCGGCACAGTTCGATCATCGTCAGCACAACCTCCTCAGCGCCGGCGAAGACCGCCTCGACCGCGCCGTCGCGGCGGTTGCGTACCCAGCCCTCAAGGCCCTGCTCGACCGCCGTCATTTCCGTCCACGCACGAAAGCCAACGCCTTGCACGCGACCGCGGACGACGACCCGAAGAATCACGTCCATCCGAATTCCTTCAGGTTTCGCGAGCCCGCGCCGCGCGGCTGCGCGGGCAGCCATCGTTGCAACGCCGCAATATGGGCCTCCGGCAAACGCCATGCCCGAGCCGCTGCAAGCACCAGTTCCATGTAGCCGGCTTTCGGCCGGCCTGCCGCGCGCGAGTGTCCCAAGTACGAGCGTCCCAAATACGATCGTCCCAAGTGCGATCGTCCCAAGTAGACGAGTGATACCGCGCGGAAGCCGTCAGGCTGTTTTACTTGCAGCAGTGCGGCCCGGTATTGTCCGCTCGAAACGTTCTCCCAGAGATCGAGGGTGACGCGATCGCGCGGCGTCAATCGCCACAGCACGCCATGCACGGTCTCCGCCCGCGCCGGCACGACCGACGCATAGCCATCTCTTGTGATGACGAAACGATGGTTGGACAGCGACGCGACGCCGAGCGCGATGGCCGCGGGCGCATGCCTGCGCATGACGGCGCGGTCCATGTTCGATCCGTAGGCGAAATGCAGCATGGGCGGTGCGCTGGCGCGCGCTTTCAAGCAAACTCCATGATTACCGCGTCTACCGCAACGCTGTCGCGAGGCTTGACGTGCACCTTTTTGATGATGCCGTCGCGCTCGGCGCGCAGGATATTTTCCATCTTCATCGCTTCGATGACGGCGAGCGTCTCGCCGGCCTTGACCTCCTGCCCTTCGCTGACGGCAATCGACACGACAAGGCCCGGCATCGGACAACGGATGGATTTTTCGCTGCCGGAGAGTTTCTTTGCCGGCATCAGGCGCGCATACGTTGCCTCGCGCTCGGTATAGACGAACGCCTTTACCTCAACGCCGCGATAGGCGAGCTCAAAACCGTTGGGTATGGTGCGCACGTGCATCGCCACCGGCGCACCGTCGACAGAGCCTTCCCAGAGCGGCATGCCCGGCGCAAAGTCGGAACGCAGCACATGCGTGGCGCCATGCTCGAAAGTCACCGCGACGGCATTGCCGTCATGGGCGACATCGGCATGAATTTCTTCCGTACCGAGCCATATGGAGCGCCGCCGTTCCCGCGTGAGCGTCACGTTTAACTGGCCGGAGATCTTTCGTTTGCGTTCGCCGAGCACGTGATCGATGGCGGCGGCGACAGAGGCAATTCTGCGGGCGGCCGCACCGGACGGCGCCGTGCGCTCAAAACCGTGCGGAAATTCCTCGACGATGAATGCCGTGCTCAACTTGCCGCTGCGCCAGCGCTCGTTCGCCATGACGGCGGCGAGAAACGGAATGTTGTGGCGAATGCCTTCGATCACGAAAGCGTCGAGTGCGTCGGCCTGCGCCTCGATCGCCTGCGTGCGGGTCTTCGCGTGCGTGACGAGCTTGGCGATCATCGGGTCGTAATACAGCGAGATTTCGCCGCCTTCGGTGACGCCGGTATCGTTGCGCACGGTCACGCCGTCACGCACGCCTTCTGCCGGCGGCCGGTAGCGAACGAGCCGCCCGACGGACGGTGCAAAATTGCGGTATGGATCTTCCGCATAGACGCGGCTCTCAACGGCCCAGCCGCTGAGCTTGACGTCACTCTGCTTCAACGTGAGCCGCTCGCCGGCGGCGATGCGGATCATCTGTTCGACCAGATCGATACCGGTGACGAGCTCCGTCACCGGATGCTCGACCTGAAGCCGCGTGTTCATCTCGAGAAAGTAGAAACTTTTGTCCTGCCCGGCGACGAATTCTACCGTGCCGGCGCTGTCGTAGCCGACCGCCTTCGCCAGTGCGACCGCCTGTTGGCCCATTTTGCGACGCGTCGCTTCGTCGAGCAACGGGCTCGGCGATTCCTCGATAACCTTTTGATTGCGGCGCTGAATCGAGCATTCCCGTTC
Organism: uncultured Alphaproteobacteria bacterium; assembly: GCA_963729965.1. Classification (GTDB taxonomy): domain Bacteria; phylum Pseudomonadota; class Alphaproteobacteria; order Rhizobiales; family Xanthobacteraceae; genus BOG-931. The sequence goes on along the minus strand of CAVSPX010000012.1, from coordinate 616,299 downwards.
GCCGAGATAAATGACGTTGCCGTGCTTATCGCCCAGCACCTGGATTTCCACGTGGCGCGGGTCGGTGATGAATTTCTCGATAAAGACGCGGTCGTCGCCGAAGCTCGATTTCGCTTCCGAGCGGGCGCGCACGAACCCTTCCTCGACTTCGGCTTTGGAAAAGGCGATGCGCATGCCCTTGCCGCCGCCACCGGCCGACGCCTTGATCATGACCGGATAGCCGATCTGCTCGGCAATCGTGATCGCCTGCGCTGCATCCTCGATCACGCCGAGATGGCCCGGCACCGTCGAGACCTGCGCGCGCGCGGCCGCCTTCTTCGACTCGATCTTGTCGCCCATCGCCGCAATGGCGTGCGGATTGGGCCCGATAAAAACGATGCCGGCCTTGGCCAGCGCTTCGGCGAAAGCCGTGCGCTCGGACAGAAAGCCGTAGCCTGGATGCACCGCCTCGGCGCCGCTCTCCTTACAGGCGGCGACGATCTTGTCGATGACCAGATAACTCTGCGCGGCCGGCGGCGGGCCGATCGGCACCGCCGTGTCGGCCATCTCGACATGCAGCGCGTCGCGATCGGCTTCGGAATAAACCGCGACTGTCGAAATACCCATCCGCCGCGCGGTCTTGATGATCCGGCAGGCGATTTCGCCGCGATTGGCGATCAGGATGCGCTTGAACATTCAGGTGGCAAACCGCGCGGCCCAGCCCTTCGGGTTTGCGGCGCTGCCGCGCAAAAGTCAACGCTCCCCGCATTGACACACTCAGGCCGCGGTGAAACGTTGCCGCCCGCATTCAATCGGGGGGAAACCAATGCGCATGCCGGTAGCAATCGTTGCCGTCGTTGCGGCGCTGGCGGTAGCAGCCTGCTCGCAGGGCGCGCCTGGGGCCGCGGGACCGCAGGGCGATCCGGGACCGCAGGGGCCTCCGGGCAAGCAAGGCGTGGCCGGTCCCGCGGGGCCGCAGGGACCGCCCGGGCCGGCCGGCGCGACGGGTCTGCATTTCGTCCACCGCGACACCTGCGCTCCCAGCAACAATTGCGATCTGAGCTGCAGTCCCGGCGAGCGGCTGGTCTCGGTGACCTGCCCGGGCGCCACGATCGTCATTTCACGGACTGGCGGTATCGATTCGGCGGCCTGCAGCAATACACCCGGACCGGCTTTGGCGCTTTGCATGAAGCAGGAGGCGCACTGATCGCCGACGGCGAAGTCTTCTCAGTGCCGGAGCCAAAGCGAGACGACTAGCGCGATCGCGAGCAGCGCGGATATTGCCTGCCAGAATCGAACCGGCGACCGCTCGTAGAACGTCCGTGGCCGGTGCACGCCAATCGGGGCGCGCACCGGTCCGGCCTCCATCTCGACGGCGAATTCCAGCACGTCACGATAGCGTTCCGCCGGATCGACGGCGATCGCCCGCGCCAACACCGCCTGCAGCCAGGGGGGCAGGTCCGGCCGAAGCGCCGCGAGCGCCGTCGGCCGAGTTCGTTTCGCCGGCGTGACTGCGTCGGGATTGCCATAGGGATACTCGCCGGTAAAAGCGCGAAACATGGTGACGCCGAGCGCATAAATATCGGTCGCCTCGTTGCCCGGCTCGCCGGCGAACATTTCGGGCGCCATGTACGCCGCGGTGCCGGGAATGTCGGTTGGCGGAAAGTCCTCCAGGCCCGGCACGCGCACGACGCCGAGGTCGATCAACTTGAGCGATCCTTCGCTTTCGAGGATCACATTGTCCGGCTTGATGTCGCGATGAATAATGCCCGCGTGGTGCAACGCCGCCACGGCGCGCGCCAGCTTGATGGCGATGTTGCGTCCTTCCTCCAAGCCCATTGCCGGCCGGCGCCCCAGCCGCGTTTCCAGCAATTCGCCCTGGTAGAGCGGCATCACCGTATAGAGACAGGTCTGGCGTCCGGGCGGCAGTTCGATAGTGCGGCCGACCCACGGGCTGTGTACCCGCGCACCGACCCAGGCCTCGCGCACGAAGGCGGCACGGTAGGTATCAACGGCCGCGACCTGCGGCTTCGGAAACTTTAACGCCACCTCGCCGCCTTCGGTCTCGTCGGTAGCGCCGAACAAACGCGTGTACCGTCCGTCAGACATCAGCACTTTGAGCACGAACCCATCGACCGTCTCGCCGTCGATCGGGACTGGAATGAGCGGCAGCTGCATGATCGCCGCGCCGATATCGGCCGACTCCGCGGTCGGCAACTCGACGACATCGACCACCAGCGCGGTGCAATTATCGGTGCTGCCCGACTCCAGCGCGGCGGCAACGATCGCGCGCGCAGAATCCTCGGACGCCGAACGCTCGCGCAAAACTTCGGCAATGGCCTCGGGCGGCAGAAACCCGTGCACGCCGTCGCTGCACAGCAAGAAGCGATCGTGCCGCGCCAGCGGCTGCGTCGAATAGTCGAGCGGCACTTCTGTTTCAACGCCGAGCGCGCGAACCAGCGTATTGGACCGGCGGCCGCTGCCGGCGTCGCGGACGTGGTCTTGAGTAAGGCAGGTGAGACGATCGCCCCGCAGCCGATAGACGCGGGTATCACCCACATGCAGGACGTGCGCGACGCGCCCGCGCAGGACCAGCGCGGTGAACGTACATCCCATGCCGGCCAGTTTGGCGTCGCGCCGTCCTAGAGAATGTATCCAGCCATTGAGCGAATTGAGGATCTGCGCACCGGCGCGGCGGACCTCCATCGTCTCGGGCAGGTCACAGAAACCGTCGAGAAAGCCCCGCACCGCCATCTCGGCCGCTACCCGGCCACCTTTGGCGCCCCCGATGCCGTCGGCTATAGCCGCAACGACGTCACGGCGGGGCTGCGGCAATTCCGAGCCGAACACGGCACCGGCGAAATCCTCGTTGCGCTCCCGCGGTCCGGTTTCCGAAGCAAATCCGATGGTTGCCTTAACCCCGGGAAGTCTCTCAGACATCACCGGCGTTCCCGTCGGGTGTGACGGCGCAAGTCCGCCTACTTTTCCAGCTTGCACTGATCATAAAGGAAGTTGCCACCTGTGGAGGAAGCGAGCACAACCGTAAGCTTTCCGAACTTACGATCAAGCGTGTATTTCCAGCCGTTGCTCTCACGCCACTCAATGGTCGCATCGCTGATCACTGCCGGATTGGAGTCCACGGTGTGGCGATCGTAGTCGATATGAATCTGCCAAGTTGCGCCGCTGGACGGATTGGTGCACGAGATAACGGCTACCCCGCTCTGCGCATGGGCGCTGCTCACCCAGACGGCAGTTCCGAGCGCGAACGCAAGAGCCGAGCTAATGAGCACAGGCTGGGAGCTGCCTTGTTGGTTGCCGAATTTGTGTGCACTTGTGTAAAATTTCATCATCTGCACTCCCCTTGGGCCCTGATAATCCCGAAGAACTAGGCCCGCTGAGGGCTGATTAACTGGCATAAGTTTTGCGATCCACCAAACGCTCACCGGTGTGCGGTCTGCATACAGGGAGAACTCGCTTGCCCACGCGCCGCCGGCGCGCAACGGGCATTTTTGGGGGAAGGGCAGATGGCAGTCGAACTAGCACTCATAGCCGCACCAAAGTGGCTCGATACAGGAAATAACGCATGGCAGCTTGCAGCCGCAACATTTGTCGGTCTGCAAAGCATTCCGGGACTTACGGTTCTCTACGGCGGCATCGTCAAAAAGAAATGGGCGATCAACTCCGCCTTCATGTCGATGTACGCCTTTGCCTCCGTTCTCGTTGTCTGGGTGCTTTTCGATTACAACATGGCATTCGGACCGCAATGGTTTCCGTTCCTCGGCAAACCCATGCTGGCAACGTCGGCTGCATTCAGCCTGGGTCAGGCAACGATCCCGGCGGCGGCCTCCGGCATGCCAGCTCTGACCTTCCCGATGGCGACATTGATGTTCTTCCAGTTCGTGTTCGCCGCCATCACCGTGATCATTCTTGCCGGCTCGGTGCTTGGGCGAATGAATTTCACCGCCTGGATGATATTCTGTCCGGTGTGGATGACGCTGGTCTATACCGTGGGTGCCTTCAGCCTGTGGGGCGGCGGTTGGCTTGCCGGCCTGGGCGTGGCGGACTTCTCGGGCGGCTACGTCATCCATCTGGCGGCCGGAACGTCGGGCTTCGTCGCAGCTGCAGTGATCGGCCCGCGGCTGCAAGCCGACCGTGATCATTTCCCGCCAAACAGCCTGCTGGTGACGCTGATCGGCGCCGGCATCCTGTGGCTCGGCTGGAACGGCTTCAACGGCGGCGACCCCTACTTCGCCAACGCCGACGCCGGCGCGGCCGTGATGAACACCAACACCGCAACCGCCGTGGCTCTGCTTGTCTGGACGATCATGGACAAGATGGCCTACGGCAAGCCGTCGGTGCTCGGCGCAGTCAACGGCATGATTGCTGGTCTGGTGGCGATCACTCCCGGGGCCGGTTACGTCGACGGGTGGGGCGCGATCATCATCGGCGTCGTTGCCGGCATCATCCCCTGGTTCGCCATGAACAAGTTCCAGAAGCTTGCGTTCATGCAGAAAGTAGATGACACGCTGAGCGTCTTCTCCACGCATGGCGTTGCCGGCCTCACCGGCGGTCTGATGGTCGGCTTGGTCGCCAACCCGGCAATGCTGCAGTACATCGGCACCGACAAGGACGCGCCGGGCATCTCCGTGACGGGCCTGTTCTACGGCGATAGCGGCCACCAGCTCCTGATGCAGTTCTACGGAGCGGCTTTCATCATCGTCTTCAATGCGATCATGACCTTCATCATCCTCAAGGTCATTGGCCTCATCGTGCCGCTGCGTATGGACGACGCGACACTGAAAGTCGGTGACGACGCGGTTCACGGCGAGACCGCCTACGCGATCGGAACGGAAGGCGAGTAAGCGTCATTATGCAATGCTGACTTGCGGGCGGCGTGACCGCTCGCAAGTCCGGTTCGCGCCCAACTCCTCTTGCGCGACATTTGGCGGCCCCCAAACCTCCGGGGCCGCCATTTTGTTAGGCGTGGCCGGGCGCGGAACCGTGTCACCGTAAAGTCACAGAGGGTGCATTAGCCTCGCAGGCAGCCGATTTCGAGGAGCCCGTGCGCCTTATTCCGCTCACCGCCATTGCCACTTCCATCACCGCGATCATTGCCGCCTGGAGCAGCACCGCGACCGCGGATTCAATTGCTCCATCGGGCGTCTCCAGTCCCAGCATCCAAGATGCCGCGGCGACTGCGACGCCGATCAAACACCTCGTGATCGTCTTCAACGAGAACGTCTCGTTCGACCACTATTTCGCCACCTATCCGAATGCCGTGAACCCGTCCGGCGAACCGACATTTGCCGCCAAACCGGGTACGCCCTGGGTGAACAATCTTGTCAATGCCAATCTCTTGACCAACAATCCCAACTTTACCAACAAAGCCAATGGCCCCGCCGCCGCCGAGCCTTTCCGGCTCGACCGCACCCAGGCTACGACCGCCGATCAGAATCATTACTACACCGCCGAGCAGCAAGCCTACGACGGAGGAAAGGCGGATCTATTTCCCCGATATACGGGCTTTGGCACGAAAGGCGGTGCCGGTGCATTCGGCAGCGCCGGACAGGTCATGGGTTACTACGACGGCAACACCGTTACGGCGATGTGGAATTACGCCCAGCATTTCGCCATGAACGACAATGCCTATGCCGACACATATGGGCCGTCATCGCCGGGCATGCTCAATATCAGCTCTGGGCAAACGAATGGCATGGTGATTGTGTCGTCGACGAAGCCGCCGTCGACCGTCACCGACGTGACTTTCTACGTGAAAGACGGCTACGGCGGCTTGACCATGATCAATGACGTCGATCCCGCGGACGATAAGTGCTCCAAGGGCGACGTGGTGAAGATGGTTGGCAAAACCATCGGCGACCTGCTCAATAATGACGGGATCACGTGGGGCTCTTTTATGGGCGGATACCGTCTGGATAAAACGAACCCCAACGGAACGACAGATTGCCTTCGCAGTACCCGGCCAAATCTCTCTGACTATATCCCCCACCATGCCTGGTTTCAGTACTACGCATCGACCGCCAATCCGTTGCACCTGAGGCCAAGCACGCTTGCAGCGATTGGCTACAGTTTGGAAGCTGACGGCACCACGCGCGATCCCGCCAATCACAATTACGACCTTGGGGATTTTTACGACGCGGTCAAAGCCGGCAATTTTCCCTCAGTCTCTTACGTGAAACTTCCGGCTTATCAGGACGGTCACGCCGGTTATTCAAATCCACTGGACGAGCAAGCCGGGACAGTAGAGCTCATAAACTTCCTCGAACAGCAACCGGATTGGAAGAGCACCGCAGTGATCATCACATGGGATGACTCTGACGGCTGGTACGATCACGTGGCCGCAAAGGTCACCAGCCCGTCGTTCGATTCCGAAGCAGATCGGCTCGACGGGCCGGGCAAGTGCGGCTCGGGGATGCCGCCACTCGGCGTCAAAGGCGAGCCAGTGAACGGACGCTGCGGTCCGGGAACCCGTCTGCCGTTCCTGGTGATCTCACCATGGGCCAGAGCCAACTATGTGGATCACACGCAGGTCTCGCTGGCGTCCGTGGTGCGCTTCATCGAAGACAACTGGCTGCATGGCGCGCGGATCGGCGGCGGCTCATTCGACGCGACGGCCGGATCGTTGCAAGGGATGTTCGATTTTGCCGGCACCGGCAACACTGCGGCGCTGTTGCTCGATCCACAGACCGGGACACCAATGGCCGCCCAGCCTGCCGAGAGCGCCCGCTAGCATCCACGAAGCTAAATGAGGGCTAAGCCGCGACCAACCCGCCGGCCCTCTGCGGCGATCCACTCGAGCACTGCGACGTCGACCTCGCCAAAGCCGTCGGGAAGCGGGCTATGCTCGCGCAACGGCGGGCGATCCGCCGTCGCTGCCGCCGCTGCGACAACGATCTGCGAATGGGCGATGACCGCGGCAAGCGTGCCGAGATCGGAAAATTCCGTGCCGATATCCACTTCCGTGCCTCCAGGCCGCTTAGCGAACCGGCATCGCTGCCGCTGCGGCCATTTTATTGGGGTTAGTTGCACGACTCGGCTCTAAGGTTCGAAGCCTCCGATCCCAGGGTGGCCTGGCAATGGCGCTCGTACGGCAAAGTCGCGACCGAAGCCCGCTGTTCCCTCAAGCTTTGGTGATTGCGAAGCCTGCCCGAAAATTCTTTCGCAATCGAAAAAACCGCTCAGCCGCTTCTACCAAAGCGTTCGATTTGCTGAATAATTCGTTCCAAGCTGCCACCTCGTACTGCACCCTATGGGCTGGCACCGAGCGCAATCCGGCCCTACATAAGCCTGCGGGAAGGGATTTGCGAAAAATTGCATCAAATACGGAGGTTTCCATGGCGCTGGCGATCGGCGATACCGCCCCTGACTTCGAAGCCGAGACAACGGAAGGCAAGATCCGCTTCCACGACTGGGTCGGCAGCAGCTGGGTCGTCCTGTTCTCCCATCCCAAGGATTTCACGCCGGTCTGCACCACCGAACTCGGCACCATGGCGCGGCTGAAGCCGGAATTCGACAAGCGCGGCGTCAAGATCATCGGGCTCTCGGTCGATCCGGTCGACAACCACAAGAAATGGGCCGCGGACATCAAGGACGTCACCGGCACCGCCCCCAATTATCCGATAATCGGCGATACCGACCTGAAGGTTTCCAAGCTCTACGGCATGCTGCCGGCGAGCACGGGCGGCACCTCGGAAGGCCGCACGCCCAACGACAACCAGACGGTCCGCAACGTGTTCGTCATTGGCCCGGACAAGAAGGTGAAGCTCGTCCTGGTCTATCCGATGAGCACGGGACGCAATTTCGACGAAGTGCTGCGCGTGATCGACTCGCTGCAACTCACCGCCAAGCATCGCGTCTCGACGCCGGCCAACTGGAAGCAAGGCGAGGACGTGATCCTGGGCGGGGCCATCACCGACGAGGAAGCCAAAAAGCTTTACCCGGAGGGCTGGAAGACGCCGAAGCCCTATATCCGCGTCGTACCGCAGCCGCGGCAGTGACCTTCCTGACACGGGTGTCTTAGAATGCAAGAGCGCGGCTTCGGCCGCGCTCTTTGCGTCCAGCCCGGAGATTTCAATGCTGGTCCTCTATCATGCCCCGCACTCTACATGCAGCCAGAAGGTTCGGATGGTGCTGCACGAAAAGGGAGTTCAGTTCGACGAGGTGCGCATCGATCTCGGCAAGAAGGAACAACTCAGGCCGGACTACCTGAAGCTCAATCCAAATGGCGTCGTCCCGACCCTGCTGGACGACGGCGTGCCAATCATCGAATCGAGCGTGATTTGCGAATATCTCGACGAGAAATATTCGCACAACCCGCTCCTTCCCGCCGATATCGTCGACCGTGCCCGCACGCGGGCGTGGATGCACTACATCGAGGAAGTGGCGGTCGCCGCCATTCGGATGCCGTCCTTCAACCGGGCCTTTCTTTATCGCTTCAGTGGTCTCGATCAGAAGCAGTTCGAGGCACAAGAAATCAGCCCCCGGCCCGTTCGCAAGGAGCTGTTCCAGCGCATGGGCTCGCCCAAGGGCTTCTCCAAAAGTGACATCGACAAATCGCTCGGCGAGCTTGCCGAGACCTGCCGCCGCATGGACGAGGCGATCGCCGACAAGGGTCCCTGGCTGATGGGCGAACAGTTCACGCTCGCCGATGTACTGGTCATGCCAAGTATCGATCGGATGGCGGATCTCGGGCTTGTGCACGTCTGGCAGGACAAATATCCCCGCGTCACCGCATGGTATGAACGCCTGCAAGCGCGCCCGGCCTTCGAGGCGACCTATTTTCCGGGCTCGCGCGTATCCGATTTTCTTAAACTCGAAGCACTCTATGCGGCCGAGCGGGGCTAGGGACATGAGCCACACCATGGACCGCGACCCGGACGCGCAGCCGCCGTTCGCGAAATTGATGGGCATGAACATCACTCATTGGTCGCGCGACAAGATCGTGGCTGAGCTGTTCGTGCGTGACGATCTGGAGAACCGGATGGGCGTCCTGCACGGCGGCGCCATCATGGCCTTCGCCGACAATCTCGGCGGCACCGCGACCACGGCCAACCTACCGCCTGGCGCGCGCACCTCGACCATCGAGAGCAAGACCAACTTTTTCGCTCCGATTCCGATCGGCGACACGGCGCATGCGGAGTGCACGCCACTGCATCGCGGCCGCAGCACCATGGTCTGGCAGACGCGCATTACCCGCAACGACGGGAGGCTCTGCGCCATTGTCACGCAGACGCAGATCGTCATTCCCGCGGGCAAGGAATGAGGCGCGGCCCGCCGCTGCTCAGCCCATCGGCTTGATCTGCCGTTCGACGTAATCGGCAATTTCCAGGTCGTCGTCCTGCCGCCGCTGACGCAGTCCTTGGATGACGCCCGCGCGATCCGCCATCTCGCGGTTCTGGCTCATCTTCCACTTGCCTTCGAGCCGCGTTATGGCAAAGCGAAAGCCGACGATCGCACGCACCATGCCGTTGACGAAGCTTTCCGGCGCATCTGAGACCTGCCACGGCTGCGCCGCACCGCGCTCCTGCTGCGCCGTGAGTTCGCCGACATGGCGGCGCAGCCACGCCGCATCGTCCATTACTTCGGGACGCCCATAGGCGTGCACGACCGCGTAATTCCAGGTCGGCACGACCTTGCCGTGCTGCGCTTTGGACGGATACCAGTTGGGCGTGATGTAGCCTTCGGGGCCTTGGAATATCATCAGCGCCTCTTCGACCTCCGCGAGGTCCTTACAATGCGGATTGGCGCGCGCAAGATGGCACTCGATCAGGCCGAACTGTCCTTCATCTTTCAGCACGGTCGGCAAGTGGCTGGCATAAAGCCCAAGCGCACCGTCGGAGATCAGCGTCGCGAACGGTCGCCCCCGCATCAGCGCGTGCATCTGCGCGACATCGCCAACGCGGAACAGATCGGGTTGGTACATGGCCGTTACCTAACGGGCGCAAGCGCCCCTCATGTCAGCTTGTAGAAGCGCACCAGCACCCTCGCCTGCTCACGGGCGCCGGTGCACACGATGATGTGCCGCGTAATCCAGGCATATGCCTGACTGCCGGTCTCAAAGAAAGTCGCGCCGCGAAAATAATAGCTCGCCGGTGCGACCGCATGGCCTGCGGCAAGCGCCGCCATGACGTCGGGCGGACCGTGTCGCAGCGCGTGATTGCGTACGTAAATCAACGCGCCGTCGCCGGCGCGGAGCGTGTAGCGCGCCTCCAGTTCGGCGACGCTGTCGCTCCGCAGGACCTGCCAGTCAGCGCCGCCGGGCAGCACTTCGCCGTGCATCTGCGGCCCGGAAAACTCGCCGCCGGTGATCGGCACGATCCGCCGGCCGCCTTTGCCGACATCGCCGAGATCCTGCGGCGGACCCACTGCGACCCGCGCTTCGAACACAAACTCAAGGCCTGGCGCGGCCAGTTCATCCTTCGGCATTCAAACCTCCCGGCCCCGTCACGCGGCAAAGCCGGACAAGGATAGCGCACCAGCGCTCGCTGCGCGCTCGGCATCTAATTGGCGCGCAGCCCCAGGCGCTTGAGGCGCGGCAGCACTTCGGCGCAGAAATACGGCACCTCGTTGAGATAATTCACGAACGACACCGCGATGCCGCGCACGCCGGCGCGGCCGATATCGGCGAATTCCTGCGCCACCTTGTCGGGCGTGCCGACAAACGGAAAGCCGCCGACACCGCTGATCGCCTGCATCTGGCGCTTGGCGGCGAACTCCGCCGCCGGCGTGTTCTGCGGCGTGATGTCCTTGAGCGCCAGCATTCGCTCGAGCGCCGGCCAGTCCGCGTTCTCGACATTGGCGTAATGGTGGTACTCCTCGGCCTCCTTCTGGGTCGGCCGGCAGATCACCTGCCCCTGCGTAAAAACCTCGATCTCACGGCCTACGGCGCGCGCTTCGGCCTTGATGCGGTTGACCTGTTCCACGATGCGGTCGAACACCGGCACGTTCGCGTCCTTTGCGGTGCCGGCGACCGCCAAGCGCAACGCATGAGTCGATGTGAAGAACGCGTCGCAATTGCGCATGGCGAAAGCCTGACCCGTCGCCGACGCGCCGGCGTTCATGATGACTGGCTGCGTGCCGCCATACGGGCCCGGCAGGCAATGCACGCCTTCGAGCTTGAAGAATTTGCCGTCGAAGTCGAACTCATCCTGTTCCGACCAGGCGCGCTTGATGATCTCGATCCATTCCTGGGCAAATTCATAGCGGTCTCCGTGGCCGCGCTGCTCGACGCCGAACATCTCGAATTCGCCTTCGTTCCAGCCGGCGACGATGTTGAGGCCGAAGCGGCCCTGACCGATATGGTCGGCGGTGACCATTTCCTTGGCGGCAATCAGCGGATGAAACAACGGCGCGTGCACCGTGCCGAAAACGGTGATGCGCCTTGTCGCCGCGAGCAGGCCGCACGCCCAGGTGACGGTCTCAAACGTCGTGCCGTGGAAATTGCTGCCGCCGCCGTAACCCTTCCAGCGGCCGATCGGCAGCAGAAAGTCGATCCCGGCGTCGTCGGCGATGCGCGCCATCTCCAGGCAATCCGGCCAGGTCGCAAGCCAGCGCTCCGGCACCAGCGTCGCCGTCCGGGCGGACGAGCAATTCGCGCCGAACAACCCGATCTTCAATGCATTGGCGTTGTACATTTCGACGCGTTCGCGCCGCGATCCGTTTTGCATCATGAGAAATTCCGAGTCGAGCGAGTACCGTTGAGTGAGCGAATGGGACTTCCCGTGCCGCCCACGCTAACCGGGTTTGCCATTTGAATCATCCGGTGTCATCGTCCGCCCGCAGCTAGGCATTGCGAGGGAAGCATGGATGTTCGCGCCGCCGTGGCCTACGCGCCCGGCAAGCCGCTCGAAGTGACGACCGTCCAGCTCGAGGGCCCGCGCGCCGGCGAAGTGCTGGTGGAAATCAAAGCCACCGGGATCTGCCACACTGACGAATTCACGCGGTCGGGCGCCGACCCGGAGGGCCTGTTTCCTGCAATCCTCGGCCATGAGGGCGCGGGCACCGTCGTCGACGTTGGAGCTGACGTGACTTCGGTAAAAAAGGGCGATCACGTCATCCCGCTGTACACGCCGGAATGCCGGCAATGCCCGTCCTGCCTGTCGCGCAAGACCAACCTGTGCACCGCTATCCGCGCCACGCAGGGCCAGGGTGTGATGCCGGACGGCACGTCGAGGTTCTCGGTCGAGGGCAAAAAGCTGCACCACTATATGGGCTGCTCGACCTTCGCCAATTTCACTGTGCTGCCGGAAATCGCGGTGGCGAAAATCCGCGACGACGCGCCGTTTGACAAGGTCTGTTACATCGGCTGCGGCGTCACGACCGGCATCGGTGCCGTCATCAACACCGCCAAGGTCGAGCCCGGCGCCAAGGCCGTCGTGTTCGGTCTCGGCGGCATCGGGCTCAACGTCATCCAGGGCCTTCGGCTTGCCGGCGCCGACATGATTATCGGCGTTGATGTCAATCCGGACAAGAAGGCGTGGGGCGAACGCTTCGGCATGACGCATTTCGTCAATCCGAAGGAGATCGGTGGCGGCATGAGCGAACTGGTCGCGCACCTCGTCAACATGACCAAGAGCGGCGCCGACCAGATCGGCGGCGCCGATTACACTTTCGAATGCGTCGGCAACACCCATCTGATGCGAGCTGCACTCGAAAGCTGCCATCGCGGCTGGGGCCAGAGCATCATCATCGGTGTCGCCGGTTCTGGCCAGGAGATCGCGACCCGCCCATTCCAGCTCGTTACCGGACGGATCTGGCGCGGTACCGCTTTCGGCGGCGCCCGCGGCCGCACCGACGTGCCCAAGATCGTCGATTGGTACATGGAGAAGAAGATCGAGATTGATCCGATGATCACCCACACCATGCCGCTTGCCGACATCAACAAGGCCTTCGACCTGATGCACGAAGGCCAGAGCATCCGCAGCGTCGTCGTCTACTAGCCTGCGGATCGGCGCTCAAACCAATCGCAGACAAAATCCACCAGGGAGAAAACACATGCCTCGCATTAAAATCCTCGACCGCGCCGACATGAATGCCGAGCAGGCGCGCGTCTATGACGCCGCCAAGCAGGGCAGCGGCATCGTCGGCGGGCCCTATTACGCCTATATCCGGCTGCCGAAATTGTTCGAGGCCGCGCAGAACATGCGCAACTCGATGGCCGGCGGTCCGTTGTCACAGCGCGAACAACAAATCATCAATATGACCGTCGCCCGCCATTGGGGGGCGCGCTATCCGTGGTTTGCGCAGGCACGCCGCTCGCTGTCCGTGGGCATTCCGCAGTCCGTCATTGACGCCATCAATGCGCGGCAGACGCCAGGCCTGACCGACGCGCGCGAAAAAACCTGCTTCACCGTGGCGCGCGAGTTGCTCGCCAACAAGACCTTGAGCGACGAAACCTATGCGGCCGCCGAAAAAGCCATGGGCCTTGAAAGCCTAGTGGCATTGGTCGCCACGACCGGCAGTTTTTCGATGACCTGCATGACGGCCAACAGTTTCGGCATCGAGCCGCCTGCGGATAATCCGACGCCGCTCGCGCAGTAACCTGCTCGCCAAACGGCGGCTGACATGAAGATCACCGGCGTCGAACCGATCCTCATCGGCGTACCCTATGAGCACGGCGGGCCGAAACAGATGCGGCCGCTTGGACCGTGGACGCACATGGAAACGCTGTTCGTGCGCGTCGACACCGAAGCCGGGATCACCGGCTGGGGCGAGGCGTTCGGCTTTGCCGCCTCGCCGTTGACCCGGGAGGCGATTATCCGCGCCGTCGCGCCACTGTGCATCGGGCGCGAGTTCACCGGCGATGTCGCGGCGTTCATGACCGACTTGGCCCGCAAGCTGCACGCCATGGGACGGCACGGGCCGGTCAGCTTCGCGCTCGCCGGAATCGACATCGCGCTCTGGGATCTGGCCGGAAAGGCGCAAGGCGTCCCGGTTCATCGGCTGCTCGGCGGCGCGACGCGAGATCGCATTCCGACTTATGCAAGCCTGCTGCGCTACGGCAAAGGCGACCTCGTCGCGCGCTATACCGAGGAGGCGATCGCGCGCGGCTACAAGTCGGTCAAGCTCCACGAGCATTTGGTCGAGACCGTAGCGCCGGGGCGCGAGGCCGCGGGACCGGACATCGCCATCATGGTCGACACCAATTGCGCCTGGCCGCCGGCCGAGGCGCTCGAGATGGCGCGCAAACTCAAGGCCTACGATCTCTACTGGCTCGAAGAGCCGGTCGATCCGGTCGACGACTACGATACGATGGCGCGCATCCGCCGCGACACCGGCATGACGATCGCGGCCGGCGAAAACATCGGTCACGCCAGCGAAGCACGCTACGCCATCGAACGCGGCGCGATCGATATTTTTCAGCCGAGCGTGACCAAGATCGGCGGCATCGTCGCCATGCGCAAGGCAATCGCGATTGCCAAGCAGCATGGTGTCCGCGTCATGCCGCATTCGCCCTATTTCGGGCCGGGCCTGATCGCGACCCTGCATGTCATCGCCGCTGACCTGCCGGATTCGCTGTGCGAGCGCTTCTATTGCGACCTGGAAGCAACGCCGCTGGGCGATGCGATCGCCGCGCGCGACGGCCACATGCAGGTGCCGCAGGGACCGGGATTGGGCATCGACATCGACGAAGGCGTCATCGCCCGCTATCGCGTCGCCTGACGCCAAAGCGGTCCTGGAACCGCCCAACCCGGAACTGCCGTCTCAATCCGCCCGTTGCCGTCGCGAGGACCGTAGGCATCCGCGAACGCACAAGGTCTCGCTTCAACAACACCGTTGCCCGCTATCGGCAGGCGCGCCGTTCGCTGCATACGCCAGCATCGCGACAAAGCCGCTACGGCCTCGATTGGATGAATTTTTTCGTCGCCGACGTGCAAACCGGGTTCGGCACTTTCGTGGCGTTCTATTTGGCGGACCTCGGTTGGCCGAAGCAAAGCGTCGGTTTGGCCCTGACCCCGAACCAGCAAGCTGCAAAAAACGACGACGGGCGAATATCATGAGGCCCCCTGCCCGCTTCGCAACCAGTGCGGATTTTAGCTTACGTCAGTCTACTTTGATCTTGGCGAACTTCACCACCTTCACCCATTTCGCGGTGTCGGCGACGATGAATTTCTCCACGTCCGCGGGCGTATTGGGCGGCATGACCTGAGCGCCCAGATCAAGCAAGCGCTGCTTGACCTGCAGCTCGGCGACGGCCGCCATGATCTGCTTGTTCAAGGCTTCGATAATCGGCGCCGGCGTCCCCTTGGGCGCGCCGAAACCGATCCAGCCGAACGCCTCGTAGCCGGGCAGAAACTCGGTCATGGCCGGCACGCCCGGCAATACGTCCAATCGCTCGGGAGTGGTCACCGCAAGCGGGCGCAATTTGCCCGCTTTGATATGCGGCAGCGACGACGGCGTCACGTCGAACATCACCTGGACCTGCCCGGCCATCAGATCGACCAGGGCCGGCGTTGAGCCGCGGTAAGGCACGTGCACCAGGTCGACGCCTGCCATGTATTTGAACAATTCCCCCGCGACGTGCTGCGGCCCGCCGATGCCCGCCGACGCCATGTTGATCTTGCCCGGATGCGCCTTGGCGTAGGCGATGAATTCCGGCACCGTTTTGGCCGGGAATGACGGATTGACTTCCATCACCAGCGGCACGCGATCAACCAGAGCGATCGGCGCAATGTCACGCACGAAATCGAAATTGAGCTTGGTATAGAGCGCGGCGTTGATGGTGTTCTGCGAATTCATCGTCAGCAGCGTGTAGCCATCCGGCGCCGCGCGCACCACGGCTTCGGTGGCGATATTGCCGGTCGCGCCCGGGCGGATATCGATGACGAACTGCTGACCGAAATGCGCCGTCATGGGCTGTGTAACCAGGCGCGCGGTGATGTCGGTCGAGCTGCCGGCAGCCTGCCCGACCAGCACATGCACCGGGCGCGATGGGTAGGTCTGCGCTCGCGCCACTTGCGCACCGAGAGGCAATACAGCCGCACCAGCGGCAAGGCGCATGAATTCGCGACGGAGAACTCTCAAGGCGTTTCGCTCCACTGTTATTGCCAACGCGGCTATTGCCAACGCGGCGATTTGGCCGCCTTCCCTCATGAGAGCATTCGGGTTACGACTTAGCGGCCTGTATGTGCTCTGTTAGCAGATAAAGACAAGGGGCACACGCATTTTGGGAGGATCACGATGAGCAAACACCGCAGCCGAATGACGCACGTACTGAACCCGGCCGCGCTGGTGTTTGCTTGTTGTGCCGCGCTGCTTTTTGCCGGCCCAGCCACGGCGCAGACGCCTGTCTCATTCGCCGGAAAGACCGTAACCATGCTTATCGGTTTCGGGGCGGGCGGCGGTTATGACACCTGGGGCCGCCTCGTTGCCGGGCACATCGGCGCGCACTTGCCAGGCAACCCGTCAGTGGTGGCGCAAAACATGCCCGGCGGCGGCAGCTACCGCGCCGCGAGCTTCATGTATCATCAGGCACCGAAGGACGGCACCGCAATAGCGCTGATCGCGCGCGATGCCGCGCTCGGTCCGCTGACCGGGGAGCCGGGCGCGCTGTTCGATGCCACCAAATTCTCCTGGATCGGCACACCCGCGACAGAGACCAACATCTGCATCGCCTATCACACGGCGCCGGTGAAAAACGTCCACGACCTCACGCAAAAAGAACTCATCGTCGGCGATACCGGGCCGGGCACCGGCACGCATTCCTATCCGAAAGCGCTCAACGCCATTCTCGGCTTCAAATTCAAGCTCGTGGGCGGTTATCCCTCCTCGGCCGACGTGTTCCTGGCCATGGAGCGCGGCGAGGTCCAGGGCATTTGCGAAAGCCTCGACAGCGTCATGGCGCGCCGGCCGGATTGGATCTCGTCCGGCGCGGTTTCCGTGCTGTTTCAAGGCGGCGTGCGGCCCAATCCCGAATTAAAGGGCGTGCCATTTGTGGTCGACCTGGCGACCAAGTCGGAGGACAAGCAGGCAATCGAGTTTCTCTACATCGGCCAGGGCATCGGCCGACCGTTCATCGCGCCGCCGGGCCTCGCGCCCGCGACGCTGAAAACCCTGCGCGATGCGTTCGATGCAACCATGAAGGACCCCTCCTTCATCTCGGAAGCGACAAAGCGAAAATACGCGATCGATCCCGAGAACGGAGCCGCGCTCGCGGCTTTGATCGACAAGGCTTACGCGACGCCGAAGCCGATCATCGACCGCATCGCGACGCTGATTAAGTAATCGGCCGGCGCTGCAGCGACAGAATGACGATCACGCTCTCGCTTGCGGCGCCGCCGCAATCGCGCGCTGCATTCGCGCCTCGCGCCAGAACAGAAAAAAACCCGACGCGACCACGATGGTCGAGCCGATCAGCAAGCCCGCCGATGGCACGTCGCCCCATACGAAATAGCCAAACATCAGCGCCCACACCAGCATCAGATAATAGAACGGGCCAACGGCGGTCGCCGGCGCAAGCCGCAACGACTGGGTCCAGAAATATTGCCCGATGGCATTGGCGAAGCCGCTGCCAAACAACATCAGCGCATCGACCGGCGCCGGCCAGCGCCAGCCGAACAGCAATAGGAAAGCGTGCAGGAATGCGATCACGGTCAGCTGCCACATGATCAGCGTATTCGCCGATTCGGTCTTAGTCATGCCGCGCACGGCGACAGTGACGGTGCCGTACATCACCGCGTTGCCCAGCGCGAACAGCGCGCCGAGCGTAAACGAATTGCGCCCCGGATTGGTGACGATGAGCACGCCGGCAAAGCCGATCAGAAGCGCGGCCCAGCGCGCAAACGTGGCGCGCTCCTTGAGCCACAGGATCGACACCAGCGCGGCGAAGAGCGGCGCCGAGAAATTGATGGAGACGGCGCCGGCGAGCGGCATGAGGGTGAAGGCCAGCGCGAACAGTGTTTGCGAGGTTGCCTGCGACAGGCCGCGGGCGAAATGATCCCATGGCCGGTGCGTGACATAGACCGAGAAGCCCGTCATCGGCAGCATGACGGCGGCGCAGATCACAAGTGACGAGATCGACCGCGAGAATACCACTTCGCCGACCGGATAGATGCCGACCTGCCATTTGGTCAGCGCCGACGCGGTAGAAAACAACATCGTGGCGAGAACCATGAAGCCAATGCCGCGCGGCACATGATCGGTGTGACGTGTCGGCTGGGAATTCGCGGCGTTTATCTGTCCGGCGCTCGACAGTCCGCGAGCGTCGGGCCGGACAGGTTTGGCCAGGGCGTCGGCGCCCTCGTTCATTGGGAGTCCCCCCCTGCATACACCGAAGCATCGCCCGGCGACGCGATCAAGCCGCATCCGCGGCGCGCACAGCGGAACATTCGGCCAACGCTGGTGTTCATTTTCCGAGGACGCCGTTACGGCGCCTCTGCAGAGGAGTGCCTCAAAAATGTGCGATTACAGCCTGCATCTCGTCGCGTCCCGCCCAGCCGAGGTCGGCGACAAGTTAGTGACGACGGATTTCGCCCGCTCGATCACGCGCGGCTTTTCGGCCATCGGCGAACCCGAAGTGGCGGTTTGCCTGTTGCCGGGCACGGAGATCGCGTTCGAAGAAGACGTACGCTACGACCGCGCGCTGAGCCTGTTCGGCAAGGCCCGCGTTGAATACAAGGTCGCCCGCTTCCGTCAGATCAACATGGCCGACCCGCACGTCCATCATGACGCGCTCGAGTTTCCCGGCGGCCAAGTCGTATTGCTGACCCGGCTCGTTCCGGGGCAGTGCGCCGTCGTGTTGCAGTTGCCGGCGTCCGGCCAGGAATCGCGTCAAGAACCGGACAACGGCACCCGTGCTGACGAAAATGCGGCAGACGGTGCGTGGACGCTCGAAGCGCTGACGCCTTAGGACGACGTCCTTCGCCTGGGCGATGCCCGCACGGCTTTCTTCATCGCGGTGGAGCTTGCGCTTCGCCGCGAGAAGCGTTGCATTCTTGGCGACGGCTTAAGCGGTACGCGGTATCAGAACGCGCGCTTGCCATGACCGACCATGATCGTCGCGTGGCCGTCATCCCAGGCGCACGACACGCGCGTCATCCCGGCCTCCTGCATCATCGCAATGTGTGCCTCGATGCCGCCGCACGTCCGAAACAGGTCGTAGTCAAGAAATTGCGCGCCGGGCTTGAGCAAGCCAGCAATCCCGCGATAGCAGGCCGCGATCTTGTCCTGTGAACGCAGATTGTGAATGGCGATCGCCGAGACAATGAGATCGAACGGACCGCCGATACGTTCGCTCCAGTGCGGATCGGTGAGATCGGCCAGCACGAACGACACTTGTTCGGACCAACCGGCGAGGTGTTCGCGGGCGCGCGCTAGCATCAGCTCGGAGAAATCCTGGAGCGTCACGCGAGCCTTCGGGAAAACGCGCAAGACCTCCTCGCTCACAAATCCGTAGCCGGCGCCGATATCGAGCGCGGCTAACGGCTTGTCGCGTGACGATTTCGCGATCTCGACCATCTGTCTGATGCGCGGCCGACGCTCGTCATTGCGACCTTCGTCGCGCTTGATCCAGTCATCCACATAGGTTTGCGAATGCCAATCATGCGGAGCGTGCGCATGGTCGTGGCTGTGACTGTGACTGTTGTTGCGGTCGTGGTCGTGATGCGAATGAGCGTCGTCGTCGTGATCTTCCGTCATGAACAAGTCCTCCACCTCGGAGGATAAGCGTAGCCGCGCATCTTGTCTGCCGCTTCAATGTAAATAAGGCATAAAATGCGGCAGCAATGCCCCCGGCGACCGACGCCGAGCGGCCAAAAAGGTCGTGAAAAATTGATGCGCCAAGTCGCGCCGCGATATTTCGGCGCGCGCGATTTAGTCGTATCGTGGCCACGACAAAAACGCGAGGCTCACCATGCAATTCACGCTGGAAGTCAATGGCCGCAGTCATACGGTGGACGTCGATGCCGATACCCCGCTGCTGTGGGTTTTGCGCGACGCCATCGACCTGAAAGGCACCAAATTCGGCTGCGGCGTCGGGCTGTGCGGTGCGTGCACGGTTCATGTGGACGGCGCACCGATGCGCTCCTGCAGTCTGCCGATCTCAAATGTCGGCAAGGCAGCGATTACCACAATCGAAGGTGTCGGCAGCACGCCCGTTGGCGAGCGCCTGCAGAAGGCCTGGCTCGATGTCGACGTAGTGCAGTGCGGCTACTGCCAGGCGGGCCAGATCATGTCCGCCGCAGCGCTTTTGGCGCGAAAGCCTGTGCCCGACGATGAGGATATCGTCTCTGCGATGAACGGTAACATCTGCCGCTGCGGCACTTATCTGCGCATTCAGGAAGCGATCAAACAGGCCGCGAAGACCGACCTCGGTTCGGCCGCCATCGGAAAGAGGAGCTGACACGATGTTGCACGAGCACCTCTTCGATAACGCGTCGCACGAACCAGCACCCATCCGCGCTTCGCGCCGCGTCTTCCTTAAAGCAACGGCAGCGGCCGGCGGCGGCATGCTCTTGTCGTTGTACCTTCCAGGCCTCGCCGGCGGGGCGGCGGCAGATGAAGCACAAGGCGCGTCTGTCAGAGTCACGGCCTATGTGAGCATCGCGCCTGACAATGTCGTGACCATCATGGCGAAGAATCCCGAGATCGGTCAGGGCGTCAAAACGATGCTGCCGATGCTCGTGGCCGAAGAACTCGATGTCGATTGGAGCCAGGTCCGCACCCAACAAGCCGATCTCAATCCGGCGCTTTACGGCAATCAGCACGCCGGGGGCAGCACCTCGACGCCGCAAAACTGGGACCCGTTGCGCCGCGCCGGCGCCGCGGCACGGCAGATGCTGGTCGCGGCCGCGGCCAAGCGCTGGAACGTTGCCGACAGCGAATGTGAAAGCGGATCCGGTCAAGTACGGCATTCACCGAGCGGCCGAACGCTCGCCTATGGGACGCTTGCGAGCGATGCGGCGGCATTACCGGTGCCCGACTTGCACAACGTCAAACTGAAGGATCCGAAGGACTACAAAATCATCGGTCATTCAATCCCGGGCGTTGACAGTCCGCTGGTGGTGAAAGGCGAGCCGCTGTTCGGCATCGATACCGTCGTACCGGACATGCTCTATGCGGTGTTTCAGAAATGCCCGGTGTTTGGCGGCAAATTCGCCAAGGCCAATCTTGATGAGGTCAAGGCACTCCCCGGCGTGCGCCAGGTCTTTGTGGCGAAGGGCGGCAGCAATCTCGCCGGCCTCATGCCCGGAGTGGCCGTTGTTGCCGATAGCTGGTGGCATGCCGACAAGGCGCGCCGCAAACTCGATATCCAATGGGATGAGGGCCCGACCAGTCGGCAGAGCAGCGCCGGTTTTGCACAGCAGGCGGCAGCCCTTGCCGCCAAGGCGCCGCAGCACAGCCTGCGCAACGACGGCGACGTTGCTGGCGCGCTCGGCAGCGCCGCGACAGTGATCGAGGCCGATTACTCCTACCCGTTCATTGCCCATGCGCCGCTTGAGCCGATGAACTGCACCGCCCGCGTAGCAGACGGCAAGGTGGAGATCTGGGCGCCTACGCAGAATCCGGAGCCGGGGCGGAAGCTCGTGGCACAGACGCTCGGCGTCGACGAGAAAAACATCACCGTTCACATGACGCGCGTCGGCGGCGGCTTCGGCCGGCGGCTGATGACCGATTACATGGCCGAAGCCGCGTGGATCGCCAAGGAAGCCGGCGTTCCCGTCAAGCTGCTGTGGACCCGTGTCGACGACATGCAGCACGACTTTTACCGGCCCGGCGGCTTTCATTTCCTGAAAGCGGGGCTGGATTCGGCCGGCAAGGTGGTCGCCTGGCAACAGCATTTCGTCAGTTACGGCCGCAACGGCAAGTTCGCGCCCTCCGCCGACTTGTCGCCGGATACCTTTCCGGCGAAGCGGGTGCCGAACCTGTCCTATGGCGCTTCGCTCATTCCGCTTGGCGTGCCGACCGGGCCGCTGCGGGCGCCGGGCGACAATGCGCTTGCCTTCGTGTTCCAGTCCTTCATCGATGAGCTGGCGCACGCCGCCGGCAAGGACCCGTTGCAATTCCAGATCGATCTGCTCGGCAAGGACGAGCTGTTGCCCGGCAAGGGCGCGGGCTTCAACACGGCGCGGGCGCGTGGCTGTCTGGAAAAGGTGCGCGAGGTCTCAGGCTGGGGCAAGCGCACGCTGCCCGAGCGAACCGGACTCGGCATTGCCGTCTACTACAGCCACCTCGGCTATTTCGCCGAAGTGGTCGAGGCCGCGGTGGCGGATGACGGAAAAGTCAAGGTCAACAAGGTCTGGGCGGTCGGCGACATCGGCAGTCACGTGATCAATCCGACCGCGGCGATCAACATGTCGCAAGGCGCGATTCTTGACGGCTTCGCACAGGCGCTGCATCAGCGCATCACGATCGAAGACGGCCACGTGGTGCAGAGCAATTTCGATACGTTCCCGCTGCTGCGCATGGCCCAGGCGGCGCCCATCGAGGTGCATTTCATCCAGAGCAACAATTCGCCGACCGGCCTGGGCGAACCGCCGTTACCCGCCGCCATCCCGGCGCTGTGCAACGCGATCTTCGCCGCGACCGGAAAGCGGATTCGCTCGCTTCCGATCGACACGGCGCTGTTGAGGGCCTGAGGGCTGATCGGCGCCGACGTGCCAGGGTCCCCGAGACCCGAATAAGGCCATTACGCCCGCTCGCCGGGTCGGACTGGTAAATTTGCCGCACGGCACCGCCGTTGAAATCAACGGCGAGTTTGGGGTGAAGTCGTGACGGCGGCGAGGGATGCCGAAGCCGCCGATCTTGGCCATAGGGGCGAATGCCATGCGCCTTGCCCGCCGCACCGTTCTGCATCTCGCCGCAGGCGTCGCGCTGTTATCCGCGCCGCGCGCGGCGTGGGCGCAATCCTACCCGTCGCGTCCAGTGCGCATCATCGTCGGCCTGCCCGCCGGCAGCGGCACCGACATCCTCGCGCGCGTCATGGCTCAATGGCTGTCGGAACACTTCCACCAATCGGTCGTCGTTGAAAACCGGCCAGGTGCCGGCGGCAATATCGGCACTGAAGCCGTCGTCAAAGCAGCACCTGATGGCTATACGCTGCTGTTTACGCTTTTGGCCAATGCGATCAATGAGACACTCTACACCGATCTGACGTTCGACTTCGTCCGCGACATCGCGCCGGTAGCAAGCGTTTGCCGCACCAATTTTGCGGTGGCGGTCAATCCATCGTTGCCGGTCAAGACGTTTCCCGAACTGATCGCCTACGCCAAGGCTCATCCCGGCAAGATCAGCATGGCGTCGTTCGGCAACGGCACGCTGCCGCACGTCTTCGGTGAATTGTTGATGATGATGACGGGCATCACGATGCTGCACGTTCCCTATCGAGGCAACTTCATGCCCGATCTGCTCGGCGGACAGGTGCAGCTCGCGTTCACATCGCTGCCGTCCTCGATCGCCTATTTCCGCGCCGGCAAGCTCCGGGCGCTTGCAGTGACCACGGCGCAGCGTTCGGATCTTCTGCCGGACGTTCCTGCGATTGCGGAATTCGTGCCGGGTTACGACGCCAGCGCCTGGAATGGTTTCGGCGCCCCCAAAAACACACCCGCCGCGATCATCGACAAACTCAACGCCGCCATCACCGCCGGCATCGCCAATCCTCAGATCAAGGCGCGGCTTGCGAGCCTGGGCGCCGAGCCGATGCCGATGACGCCAGCACAAGCTCGCCAATTCACCGCCGATGAAGTCGCGAAATGGGCCAAGGTCATCAAGTTCGCGCATATCACAGCGCAGTAAGGGCCCCTCCCTCACTACGCCGTAGAGAACTGCTGCGTCTTGCGGCGGGCTCCGTCGCGCTGCCATTCCTGCGCCGCCAAGCAGCAGCGCAGAGCTACCCGGCCCGGCCGGTTCGCATCGCTGTCGGCTTCCGTGCCGGCAGCGCCACCGACGTCGACGCGCGGCTGGTCGCGCAAGCCCTGACGGGGCAGCTCAAGCAGAATGTGTTCGTCGATGACCGGCCGGGCGCCGGCGGCAACATTGCAGCCGAGGCGGTGGTCCATGCTGTACCTGACGGTTCGACGCTGCTGATGCTGACCGTGAGCAACGCCGTCAACGTCACGCTCTATCGGAAGCTCAATTTCGACATCGTCCGCGACATCGCACCGGTCGGAGCGACGATGCGGACTGCAAGCCTCTTGGTGATAACACCCTCGATCCCGGCCAGGACGATCCCGGAATTCATCGCCTACGCCAAGGCCCATCAGGGCAAGCTTAACTACGCATCGGGCGGTTACGGCTCCGCGCCCAACATGGCGGCGGAGCTGTTCAAGATGATGGCCGGAGTTGAGCTCATTCACGTGCCGTACAATACCAATCCCGTGCTCGATCTCGTCAGTGGCCAGGTCCAGGTGTTCTTCAGCCCAATGCCAGCGACGATTGGCTACGCCAAGGCAGGCAAGCTGCGAGCGCTTGCGGTCACGAGCGCGGCGCGCTCGCCGGCTTTGCCGGACATTCCCGCCATTGCGGAATTCATTCCGGGCTACGTCGCCGACGTCTGGCATGGAATCGGCGCGCCGAAGAATACGCCTGCGACAATCATCGGCACCCTGAACGATGCGATTAATGGCGTGCTGGCCGATCCGGCAGTGAAACAGCGTTACGCCAATCTCGGTGCGGAGCCGATGCCGATGACACCCGCGGCATTCGGCAAATTTCTGGTCGAGGAAATCGCCAAGTGGGCGAAGGTCATTCAATTCGCGCACATCAAGCCGGTGTGATCGGCTGCGGCTACGCGCGAAGTCGGGCCGTCTCGGCGAGATCGACCTGTCCATCGTCAGCGATCGCCACGCCGTAATCGCGCCGCGCCTCGTCAGCCGTAATCAGGCCGTCGAGCACATCGTCACGCACACGCTGCGGATCGCGCGTTCGCGGATCGCCGAAGCCGCCGCCACCCGGCAGGCTCAGCCGGAGCGCATCGCGCGGCGGCACCGTCTGGCGGCCCTTCGGCCGGATCGGACGGCCGGAGCGCAGCGCGACCGCACCCGCCGCCCCTGCCCCGCCGCCATCGCGTCCCCGCGCCGGATTTTTGACCCGCTCGAAATTGCACAGCAGCGCAACCGGGTTGGCGCCGGCGCCGCCGATTTCGATGGCCTGACCGAGGCCGCCGCGGAATTTTCCGGGACCGCCCGAACCTTCGCGAAATTCGCGGCGGTAAAAAACGACTGGCGCGATGCTTTCCGTCGCTTCCACCGGGATCGTCCGCACACCCGAGGGAAAAGACGTCGCCGAAAGCCCGTCCTTGCCGGGCCGCGCGCCGGTCCCACCGCAGTGGAAGATCACGGTCGAAAACAGTGGCAGTTCGTTCGCGTCCGTGCCCTCCTCGACCTCGTCGACCAGCGAACCGCCGCCGAAAATCTGTGGGTTCCACAGCGACGAAGCGCCCTCTGCCGGCACTCCGCCGGCGATCGCCTGATGCAGACAACCCGACACCACGTCCGGCAGCATCTGCCCGACAGTGTGACGCGCCGCGACCGGCCACGGCCGATTGGCGTTGAGCACGCAGCCTTCCGGCGCGCTCACGGTGATCAGCTCAAGCGATCCGGCGTTATTGGGTACGTCCGGCGCGACCAGGCATTTGACGCCAAAGGCGGTGTAGGCGAGGCAATAATTCATCACCACATTGATGCCGTAGCTCGATGCCGGCGAGGTGCCGTCGAAATCGACATGAATGCCCTCGTCCGAAATGGTGAGCGCGGCCTTGAGCACGAGCGGCTTGTCGTAGCCATCCATGGTCAGCGTGTTGCGATAGGTGCCGGGCGGGAGCTTGCGAATGCGCTCCAGCGTCGCCTCGCGCGATGCATCGACAATCTGATCGCCAAGTCGATCGAGATTGGCAATCTCGAATTCGTCCATCATCTCGACCAGACGGCGGCTGCCTTCGTCGTTGCACGCCGCGCAGGCATAGATATCGCCCTCGACCTGCAGCGGCTCGCGCACATTGGCGCGAACAAGACGCAGCAGATCCTCGTTCATGCGGCCCTCGCGCGCCAGCGGCATGATCGGGATCGCGAGACCCTCCTCGAAAACCTGCCGGCCGTCCGGGCCCATGCCAAGCCCGCCGATATCGACGACGTGGATGGTATTGGCAAACAGGCCGACCGCTTGCCCGCGATAAAAACTCGGCGTCACCACCGTGATGTCGTGCAGATGCCCCGACGTGAGCCACGGATCGTTGGTGATGTAATGGTCGCCAGGCTTCATGCCGGACAACGGAAAGACGTCGAGAAAATATTTCACGCCGTTGGCCATGGAGTTGACGTGACCAGGCGTGCCGGTGACGGCCTGTGCCAGCATGCGGCCATGACGATCGAACACGCCGGCCGACAGATCGCCGGCCTCGCGTACCGAGGTCGAGAACGCAGTGCGGATCATGGTCTGCGCCTGCTCTTCAACCACCGCGATCAGGCGGCTCCACATGATCTGCTGGTGAATCTGCGCCAGCGCGGCGTTGGAACGGGCCACCATGGTCAGCTCTCGCGAAGTTTCAGTTCAATATAACCAAAGCGATCGATGCGCGCGTCGAAATCCGCGCTGACGACGGTCGAGGTTTCGTCTTCGGCAATGACCGCCGGACCTTCGATACGTACGCCCGGCGCAAGGTCGGCGCGCCAATAAATCGGCGTGTCGACGAATTCGCCGCGATCCGGATCGAACACCGGACGGCGCGCGACCGGCTTCGCCTCGCCCGGTTGCTCCGTGGTTTCGGCTGCAAGGCGGCCTTCCGCCGGTGCGCGCACCGACACCACCCAGCTCAGGATTTCGATATCGACCCCCGGAATGGAGCGGCTGTAGAGCCTGCGATAGGCGGCCTCAAAGAGTTGCGTTAAGACCGCCCGGTCGGCTTCGGTGAAGGGGCGTATCGGCAGTTCGACGGCAATCTCATGTCCCTGGCCCCGATAGCGCATGAAGGATGAGCGCTGCTCGGTGAGTTCTGCGATGGGCGCGCCACGGCGCACGACCGCTTCGGCTTCTGTGCGCATCTCGGCGAGGAGCCGGTTGACCGCGGCGGCATCGAACTCGGACAGCCGCACCAGCCGGCCGCGCACGATCTCGTAGGCGACCGGTGCGCGTAAAAGCCCGACCGCGGAGCCAACTCCGGCATTGGCGGGAACCAGCACGCGGCCGACGCCGAGTTTTTCCGCGACACGCGCGGCGTGCAGCGGCGCCGCGCCACCGAACGCAATCAGCGTGCGCGCACGCGCGTCCTTGCCGCTTTCGATGGCGTGCACGCGTGCCGCGTTGGCCATGTTCTCGTCGACCATTTCACTGATCCCGAGCGCGGCATGATCGGCAGCGAGATCGAGGGGCGCGCCGATGCGCTCGGTAACCGCACGCTTCGCGCCGGCAGCATCGAGCGCAATCTTGCCGCCGGAGAATTTTTGCGGATCGATGCGGCCGAGCACGACGTCGGCATCGGTCACCGTGGGTTCGCTGCCGCCCTGGCCGTAGCACACCGGGCCCGGCTGCGAGCCGGCGCTGTCCGGACCAACCGCGATGCGCCTGAGTGCGTCGAGCCGCGCGATCGAGCCGCCGCCGGCACCGATCTCGACCATCTCGATCACCGGAATGCGCAGCGGCAGGCCGCTGCCTTTGAGAAAGCGGTAGACCCGCGCCACTTCCATGAGCCGCGCGGTCTGCGGCTGTGCCTTATCGATCAGACAGATTTTGGCCGTCGTGCCCCCCATGTCGAACGACAGCACCTGATCGAGGCCATGCTGGCGGGCGATGCAGCCGGCGAAAATCGCGCCGGCGGCAGGACCTGAACTCGATCAGCCGGACCGGATAGCGGATCGCCGTCTCGACCGTGGTGATGCCGCCGCCCGACGTCATCAACAGCAGCGGGCAGACAAAACCCGCCTGATGCAGCTCGCGTTCGAGGCCCTTCAGGTAGCGTCCCATCAGCGGCTGGATGTAGGCGTTGGCGCAGGCCGTAGAGAAACGCTCGTATTCACGCATCTCCGGCGAGACATCGGACGACAGCGTCACCGCCACGCCGGGGAGACGCCGCGCGATCGCTTCGCCGGTTCGCCGCTCGTGGTCGGAATTGGTAAAGCTGTGCAAAAAACCAATTGCCACCGCCTCGACATCGCGAGCGGCGAGTTCATCGAGGGTGCGGGCGAGCGCAGCTTCGTCGAGCAGCACCAGGACTTTGCCCTGCGCGTCGATACGTTCGCGAACCGGGAACCGCAAACGGCGCGGCACTAGCGGCGGCGGCAGATCGATGTTGACGTCGTATTGCTCGAAGCGGTTTTCGTGACGGATTTCGACAACATCGCGAAAGCCTTCGGTGGTCAAAAGCGCGGTTTTGGCGCCCTTGCGCTCGATCACCGCGTTGGTCGCAAGCGTCGTGCCGTGAATGATGAGGCCAACCTGCCGCGGCGCGATCCCGGCTGCCTGCGTCACCATATTGAGCGCGGCCAGCACGCCCTGCTCGGGCGCTCCCGGCGTGGTGAGCGTCTTTGCGGTGAAGCGGCGTTCGCCGATTTCCAGCGCCACATCGGTAAAGGTGCCGCCGATATCGAGACCGAGCCGGGCTGTGGGGGAAGAAGAAGTCACCTGCAAGCGTTCTTATGAGAGATCACTGTTCGGAAGAATGCCCCGAGATTCGATGATGATCTTAACAGCCTATCAAGCTAACACCCTAACACGCCGTTAGATGTTTGCTGTGAGCCTATAGACGAAATTCGGATTTCAATCGACCGCCGCTTGCCGCCGTGCAAAGCGCCCCGAGCGATCGACCACGGAGACATCATTATGTGCATCGCATGTCAAAGCATGCAATTGCCGCGCCGCAGCTTTCTCGCGCTCGCCGCGGCCGGCGCCGCCACAGCCGCGACCTCAATTCCGGGCACGCGTGCCTTTGCGGCGGGCGCTAAGACGACCGTTACGGCCGACGAAGCTCTGGCGCGGCTAAAGTCGGGCAACGAGAAATTCGTCAGCGCGCCGCAGCTTTGCGCCGCCGATCTGGCGAAGCAACGCGGCGCGATCGCCAAGGCACAGACGCCCTGGGCGTCGATCATCGGTTGTGCCGACAGCCGCATGCCGCCCGAACTGGTGTTTGGCGGGGCTGGGCTCGGCGAACTGTTTGTGGCGCGCAATGCCGGCAACATGGCCGATACGGCGACCATGGGGACGATCGAATACGGTGCCGCCGAACTTGGCATTCCGCTCATCATTGTGCTCGGCCATCAGCGCTGCGGCGCCGTCGCCGCCGCCTGTTCGGTGGTCGAAAAGCACACGAAGTTTCCCGGCTCGATCGGTCCGATGGTGGCAGCGATCGTGCCAGCCGCTCGCGCGGTCTATCGCAAGCCCGGCGATTTCGTCGACAACACGGTGCGAGAGAGCGCGAAACGAACCGCGGCCAAGGTCGCCCACGACAGCAAGATCGTTTCCGATCTGGTGAAGGCCAACAAGGTCAAGGTCGTGGCCGCCTATTACGATCTCGACAGCGGCAAGGTCGAATACCTGACGTGATCATTCTCGTGGTGACAGCATCAGCTGCATGGATTCGATGCCGAGTCCTAGTTCACGCAAGTCCGAACCCAGGCCCAGTTCGGCCGGAGATCGCGGCTGGTCGATCTCAAATTCCAAGTCGATCGCTCCGGTCACGCCGATAACGTCAGGGGGGATGCGGATGCACTGCGCGCCGCACCAGTTCCGCGGACCGCAGGTCCAGGATGAGAGGCGTCTTCCACCCGCATAACAGGAAATTTCGAGAGTCCGCCCTCCCTCGACAAAAGAGCGATAGGTCAGAACGATTTCAAGGGGACACGCGTGGTCCCGCCCGACCGAAAGCTGGAGCAACGCTCGCCGATCTATCGACCAAGTCCCCCACTCCTCAGGCTCTGCCCAACCTTCTCTAAGCGCGAAGCAACCTTCGCCGCCAGTCCCAAAACTCACTGCCTCGCCTACTCCCGACGGCTTGCCGACGAGTTCTTCCCGTGTCGGCTCTCTCTCGGTGTAACCGAGTGCGCGCATTGTGGCACCGTGCCGACGCCAGAACAGGAGATGAAGATCGTCCGGCATGTCGTCGCGCCAAGCGCCCGTGCGACCCTTGCGAAAGTGTTGCGGGCCAAATGCGTGCAGGTCGGAAAAGCTCGGAACTTTGGTCGCCTTCGGTTCTCCCAGCGCGAGTCCGATCGCCGTCATCGCCCGCTGCAGTTCGGCCGTGGGATTGGTGATGAGATCGTCGAAGCGGACCAGCGCAGTGGGGGCCCTCCGGCTCGTCCACGCGCGCACGTTTCTGCTCCACCCGCCGTAGTAGCCGGGAGACTCGATAATATGGCGCAGAAGCCCGAGGTAATCCCCGCCGGATGGCATGACGTACC
This sequence comes from uncultured Alphaproteobacteria bacterium, assembly GCA_963729965.1. Classification (GTDB taxonomy): domain Bacteria; phylum Pseudomonadota; class Alphaproteobacteria; order Rhizobiales; family Xanthobacteraceae; genus BOG-931. Next base: position 585,982 of record CAVSPX010000012.1, on the reverse strand, counting down.
AGGCGTAAGAGACCGCTGCGTCCCGCCCGTCGCGGACGAGATAGATTGCTGGGTAGTCATCCCGAGGAATTTCATGGGTCTTGACAACATGCAGCCGCGCGTCGCGCTGCAGTGCAGAAATTGGCCTGTCGAGCGTGGCTCTCCCAATCAGGTGCTCGTACTGAGGCATTGGAGTTGGATAAGGCTCATGGATGTCATAAGTGGGCAGGCCATAGAGCCGCCTAAGCAGCACTCGACAGAAGGTGTTCCCAGATCTCGGGTAAGACGCAAGCCAAACAATCATGGCGCATGTTGGGATAACTCGCCTGTCATGTCGAGACAGTGAGGCGGGCCTGCAGTCTCCGCTGCCGGGGCGCTGATTCCGGCTCGGCTATAGCGACTGCAGCTCTCCTAAAGCCAGCTGGAAACCACGAAATTGTCGATTGACGATACGCTCCTAGCGCTCGCATAAGAACGCTGAATTCAGAAGGGTGCGTAAATGTCCCAGATTGCCGAAGCCATCGCGCGCTGGTGCGCATTCGCGCGGGCAGGCAATTGGTGGTTTTCAAAGATACCCCCGTTATTGACCGTCAGCTATCTCACGATCCTGATGACGGATACTGATCCTCGCGTTGCTGCCGTGCTAATTGGGTGTTACGTTTTTTCCGTGTCTTCAGTTGCGATCTACGGTCACGTCATCAACGACATTTTCGACGTCGAGACAGACCTGCAAGCAGGCCGCCGCAACGCAATGACCGACGTGCCTCAGAGCATGCGCGTGCTCCTCGCCGTTATATTCCTTTGCGCGGGCTTTCTCCCGGCTTTGATCGTTCACTATCCGCTAACCGCATTCTTGCTGCTTGGCGCGAACTATCTTTGGCCGACGATTTATTCCGTGCCCGGTTTTCGCCTCAAGGAAAGAGGATTGTTAGGTGTCATTTGCGACGCATTGGGATCGCACATCACTCCCACCTTGCTTGGGCTTGTGTTGTTCGGCGCATTTGAGTTGCCGGCTCCGATCAGGCGACTTTATCCGCTTATCATCACCGTTTGGGCAACCGCGCTCGGCATCAAAGGTATTCTTCATCATCAAGTGTTGGATCACGAGGCTGATACCGCGTCTGGCACCAGCACATTCGCCATTGCGGCTGGTCCCGACGCGATCAAGCGTTTTATGACGGGATTCAACCTTCTTGTGGAGTTGCCGGCCAGCGCCGCCCTGGTATTTCTTGTGGTGCCATGGTGCCCACTGGCCGCCGTGGCCTTGGCGGTTTACTGTGCATTGGAAACGATCAAGTACACGGCCGGGTTTCAATTTGCGCTTTCGCACAGCATTCGCGCCAGCGTTCCGTTCGCGAATGAAATGTTTTACACGCTGTGGATGCCGATGGCGGCGGCATTACAACTGGCGGCGCGGGGGCCAGCCTGGCTTTGGTTGCCGGTGGTCCATTTTGTCCTCTTTCGCGACGTATTCGCCGCGCAAGCAAGTGATCTCAAATCAGTCGCGGCCAACTTGCGGCAGTCGTTAATTCGGTAGCATCGACTCCGAGTTGGCTAGTAAATTGGCGAGGATAAGAGCAGTTGGAGCGTGATGGATGAGGCGCGAAGAGATTTTGGCAATTTACGACGATGCTTACGCCGCCGCATATGAGGATAGCTTTCTCCTCTCAAAGTTGAGCAAGTCCGACAGCGACCATGAAATTGAGCTTTTGCGCGCCTTCCTCAAGCCCGGCGTAACATGGCTCGATGTGGCCTGCGGCACGGGCTATTTCTTACGACACTTTCCGCAAATCGAGCGGGCCGGCATCGATCTGTCGCCCGCAATGTTGCGCTCGGCGCAACAAGGCAATCCGGGAATTTCCCTGATCGAGCACGATTTTCGAAATCCCATTCCTGCTTGGAAGGACCGCTGGGGCTTAGTATCGTGCATGTGGTACGCCTACGGCTTGGTTGATACCGTCCGCGATCTCCTGAGACTGATCGAGAACCTAGCGAGTTGGACGGCGCCGGATGGAACGTGTTTCGTACCACTTGCGGATCCACGGCTTATCACCGGCGCAGCCCTGCCGTACGATGCCCCCACTCAAAACGAGGGAAAGGTGCTGATCACCGGCATCCTCTGGAGCTATGTCGAGGATGACGGCCGCAAAGTCCATTCCCATATGATTGCCCCCAATCTCGAATTCATGGTTCAACAATTTAAACATTATTTCGAGAGCGTTGTGATCGCACGCTATCCGCCGGCTTTCGAAGGATGGCAAGGCCGCCCTGCCCTGATAGCAACTCGAAAGCGGCCCTAATCACCGACGTGTCGCATAATTAATGGCCTTCCTGCCGACCGACGGCCTTTGAATTGCACCGGACCACGCCTTACCTGGGAATGCGGTGTTCTACACCACGTTGCTCCACGCGCCGTTCCCACAGGACTGTTTGAGTACATATGGCGGAGAATTGGAAAATCGTTTTGTTTGCGACGCTCGGACTCAGTTCGTTCGTCAGGAGCGCTTTGTTGAGCATCAAGCAATGCGGCATCGATCTCCACCGGGTACAGGTCGTATTTCCCGCCAATGCAGAGCGCGAGCTTGACGTAGTCGCGAAAAGCTTTGGAGCTCATCCGCGCATTTTGGAACAACTGGTAGAGGTGGAATCCAGCGACATTCCCGTATCCTATTTGGAATGGGATACACCCGCGTTCAACAGGCTGATGAAATACAGGTTCCCCGCGCTTCGCGCTATTCTGGCCGAGGGGGGCCAAGTCATCTACTGCGACGTCGATGTTATCTGGCTGCGAAATCCATTGCCGTATCTCTCAAGCGTGCTTGATCGTTATACCTGGGCCTGCCAAACTGAGACTTTCGATGAATTTCCCCCGCATTTCTGCTTGGGTTTCTTTGCCCTCTCGGGCAGGAACCAGACTTTGGAAATAATCGATCATCATATCTCAAGATACCAGGGAGACGATCAAAAGTCCGATCAAATGGTCTTCCGCGACATATTGCTGGAGAACCCGCTCTATCTCGCCCAGATATTCCCATTACCGGAAGGCCTCTTTCCAATTGGCCTTTTGTATCGATCTTTGGACAAACGCGCAGAACCACCCGTCCCAATGCAAGCGACGCTTGAGCCCTTCATCTTCCACGCCAACTGGTGTGTGGGCCTCGAAAATAAGCGACGTTTGCTCGCTCATGTCCGAACGGTTGTCCGGCCCGACGAAGCAGCACGTCAATCCGCGGAACTTGAATATCACCCGGTTTATCCGCAGCGATCAAAAGGCGAAAAATCAGCGCAGATTGCGGCGCTGAACCAACAATTGCGGACATCCGAAGCGGACAGGGCCGAAAGGTTAAACCAGATCAATAGATTGACCGATCAATTGCGGGTAACCTACCAGGATCGAAGCGCTCGATTGAACGACGTCAATACGCTGACTGATCAGCTGCGCATATCCGAAGCGGACCGGGCCACACGATTGGAGCACATCAAAACGCTGACTGACCAGCTGCGCATATCAGAAGCGGACCGGGCCGCAAGATTAGATCAAATCAATACACTGACCGCGCTAGTACGCGAATCCGAGGCGGATGCTGCCGCAAAGGCGCGGGCGATCATGGTCCAGACGCAACAGATCTTCGATCAGGAGCAGCAAATAGAAAGAATAAGACGATCGATGCTGTGGCGCGTCACCGGCCCCCTGCGCAGCCTCAAAGCCTTGCTTTCGGCGTGGCGAAGATAGGCAAGGCTACACGCAAAGCGGGCAACATGGCGCGGCAGGCTCGGTCTCCGGCGTGATGGTTCGGTAAGCGAACCAAGCGGGCGTCACTGTACTGGCGCGCTCGGAGAGATTCGAACTCCAGACCCTCAGATTCGAAGTTTAAAAACGCCACCCTAGCTCTAAAAGCAAATAAGGTCTCCTAGGGTTGATTTCCCCGTCATTCCTTTACTTTTAGGGTTATACCCTATAACTCTTACCCGTTTCCGGGCGGTCGAAGGTCGTCTGGGAAGGGGCGAAAAACCTTATTCGGCTCTCCCCGGCCGAACGGAGGCGAGAGTGAGTGACCGGCGCAACGGATGCCCGCCGACCGCGAAAATGCGCGAGTTGGTGCTACAATTATATCGCGAGCATAAGGCGGACGGCACGTTACCGACAAACGGGCGCTTCTTGTTCTACGAAGGCGAGGCGCGCGGGTGGTGGCCGAAATCTTGGGAGCGTTCGGGGTCGCCCGCGGGCGTCGTGACGCTCGCTCTGACCCAATTGCGTGAGGACGGCGCTATCCCCTGGGACGCCATCATCGATGAGACCCGGGAGGTTGAAGACTATACCGGCTATACATCGGTCGCCGATGGGACACGGCGCGTACTAGAACAGATTACCCTCGATCGGTGGGACGGCGACGCACCATTTCTCATCATGGAGAGCCGTTCGCTGGGCGGCGCTCTTCGGGACATTTGCACCGAGTACGGCGTGGCCTTCGCCGCCACCAACGGACAAGTCGGCGGCTTCCTGCACACCGACGTTGTCCCCCGCCTCGTCCCCGATCAAAGCATCCTCTATTTCGGCGATTTCGACCTCGTCGGTAACGACATCGAGGCGAACACCCGGCGCGTTCTAGAACACGAGGTCGGCGACCTCCGTTGGGAACGGTTGATGCTGACCGAGGCCCAAGTGAAACGCTACAAGCTCCCCTCAATCACTAAGACCGATAACAGATTTAAGGGCGGCGGCGGCATCCATGAAGCGGTCGAAACCGAAGCCTTGTCGCAAAAGCTCATCGTTAGATTGCTGCGCAATCGGCTCGACAAGTTACTGCCCGAGCCGTTGGCGGATGTTCTAGAACGCGAGCAACGCGAACGTGCCAAGGTCCGTCGCCATTTGAAGAAGATGCGATGAGGATCAAGCTCACTACGAAAGCCATCGAGCGGCTCGCTGCCCCCGATCCCTCCGGCCGCCAAAAGCTGCATTGGGATACCGAGTTGCGCGGCTTCGGCGTCCTTTGCTCCGGGACGAGCGGCAATAAGACCTACGTCGTGCAGCGCGACTTGCCCGGCGGGCGAACGCGCCGCGTCACCGTCGCGCCGGTAAATGTCCTCTACCTCGACAAGGCGCGCAAGCGCGCGGAGGAGGTGCTCGCCGATTTTTACAAGGGCATCGATCCGAAGGCCGGGCGGCGTGGTGACGCGACGCTCCGCGAAGCGCTGGAAGACTACTTGCGGGCGCGGGCGAGCGGAGAAGAGCCGCTGCGGCCCGGCTCCGCCCGGGCCTATCGCGATAGCGTGGAGAAGCAGCTCACCCCCTGGCTCGACACGCCGTTGCGGACCATCACCCGCGACATGGTGGAGACGCGGTTGGGCGCGATCGCCAAAACGGTTTCGCAGCGCACGAATCGGAAGAACGGCCACGGGCATGCCGCGGCGAACGGGGCGATGCGGGCGCTGCGCGCGCTCTACAATTTCGCCGCCGACCGCGCGCCGCCTTCCAACCCGATGCCGCCCAATCCGGTGAAACTCAAGAAGCAGTGGCTCCCGGTCGAACGCCGGACACGCATGGTGTCCGCTGACGACTTGCCGAAATTCTATAAGGCAGTTTGCGCGCTGCCCTCCCCGGTCGCCCGCGATTACATCTTGCTCTTACTGTTCACCGGCTTCCGTCGCAATGAAGGGGCAGCGCTGCGTTGGGATGAGATTGACTTCACCGCGCGCGTCATCCGCCTGCCTGCAGCCCGGGCGAAGGCGGGCCGGAAGCTCGATCTACCGATGAGCGATTTCGTGCATGACCTATTAGTCGCGCGGCGCGCGATCGGCGATGCGAAATGGGTGTTCCCCGCGAATAGCAAGAGCGGTCACATCGAAGAGCCGAAATTCCCGCTAGCCGCGGTCGCCGACGCGACCGGTATCCACGTTTCAGTTCACGACTTGCGGCGGACCTTCATCACGATCGCCGAATCGACCGACATGAGCGTCATCGCTCTTAAGGCTCTGGTCAATCACTCGCTCGGAAAGGACGTGACCGAAGGCTACGTTCAAATTTCCGCCGAACGATTGCGTGAGCCTGCACAGCGCGTCGCCGATCGACTCAAGGCGCTGATCGGTATCGCGCCGGTCGAAGGTGAAAACGTGACGAAGCTGAAAAAATAGACGAGGGTACTGTCTCAGTTTGAACCTTTGCCGCTATTTTCGACGGTTCCGCCTGTGATATAATGACTTAATGCGCAAGGCATTCCTCTTTGTCATTGCAGTAGCGATGATCGTCGGCGGTATCTTCTTCCTATGGGGAGAACTGCTCTGGATGCAGCACCATTCTCTTCGAGGCATTTTCGTTATCGGAAGCGTGATGCTAGTTGTATTGGGAGCGTATCTCCTATGGGCCGACTTTCTGGCCCCGTGGCTCGGCGCAAAGACGTGGGAGGACCGATAGTGCCCCGATCTGCCCGGGGGGTTTACTTCCAGAAGGGCTTCGCGTATTTTTAATCTAATAAAAGGCGATCGTCGGCGACAAACGGAGACCGGCGATCGAGGGCTGATAAAGCTAATGCCCACCTTATCCGTTGACGAAGTATCCGGGAGCCAACCTGGAACCGTGCACACTACCTAGCTCAAGCAGGAGTGGGGTTCGATTGCTAAGATCGGATCACAAGGTCCAAACCCAGACCGCGGCTAACGGTCGATAGCGAGCGAGCGTCGCTCCTCGCGGGTTAAGGACCGTTTCTATGCCCCGTCAAAAACAACGGCATCACCTCGACCGCCGCGTCAAACAAATCGTCGCTGCCGATACCGGTAATGATGACGACGATCTGCTGTCCACCGAACAAGTCGCTGAATGGTTCGGCGTCTCGATTCAGTGGCTCGAAATCGGCCGGTCCAAAAACTACGGCCCAAAGTTCACGCGCATCTCTCCACACTGCGTCCGCTATCGGCGTGGCGATTGCCGCAAATTCTTGAAGGCCCGCACTCACTCGTCCACCGCCGAATACGACACCGGCCGCCGTGGCCGCCCCGCGCTGCGGGCGGAGGCGTAATGCGATGGCCTCCAAAAATGGAAACCCCGGCGCTGGTGACGCCGGGGCTGTAGTAACGCCTAAGGAGATCGGGGGTGACCTTATCGCGAACGAAAGCCCAAGTCTAGATCACCCGGCGCATGAATGGCCGGAGTCGTGCCTGGAAGCCGCGCTCGCTTATGCAGCACGCGGATGGCTCGTATTCCCCGTGCCGCCCGGCACGAAGAGGTCTTACAAGTCGGCCAAGTACAGCGATGGCGTCCGCTGGGGCGCGAGCCGCGATACAGAACAAATAAAACGTGACTGGGCGCGCTGGCCTAATGCCAATATCGGCATTCCGACCGGAGCCGAGAACGGTTTTTTTGTTATCGAGACTGACACGGTCGAAGGCCACGGCGTCGATGGAGCCGCTTCACTAAAGAAATGGGAAGATGAATACGGCCCGTTGCCTGAGACTTTAATGGCGATGTCGCCGTCCGGCTCGATCCATCGCTATTACAAGCATCCTGGAAGCGCCATCAAGATCGTTTCGCGATCGATTGCGCCTGGCGTCGATATCAAAGGCGATGGCGGCATGGTGATTGCGCCGCCGAGCTTGGTCCCCGGCAAAAGTCGTTACCGATGGGTGAACCATGACGCCAATTGAAGACGCGCCGGAATGGTTGATCGAACTCGCCTGCAAAAGGAAGAGCAACGCACCGCGAGCGGCGGCTCAGGGCGGTGTTCCCGTACCCGAGTATGTGAAAGGTGGCGGCGAACTCGGCCGCTCGACCGATCCGAAGGATTGCTACCAGCCTTTGACCGAAGACGAGATCAGGGCCGCTCTCAGCGTAATAAATCCAGATATCGACCGCAAGGAATGGATCGGTATCGGTTGCGCTATTTACAAGCAGCTTGGGGACGAAAAGGGTTTTGAGGTTTGGAATAGTTGGTCGAAGCGCGGCAAGAAATACGATCCGAGCGACATCGGGACCCAATGGGACAGCCTAGTTCGCGCCGACGGCTACGGTTGGAACGCTGGTACGATCCTCCACCTTGCACATGAAGCGGACCCGGATTGGCGGCTTAAATTTCCTCAACCGTCAACCGCAACCAACGAAGAACCCACTTCGAAAACTGAAGCGCAAGTGCAGGCAGACAAGCCCGCGCAGCTTTCGACTCCCTACACCGGGCCGCTTCTGTTCGATCCTTGGGCACCGTACATCGTGCCGGCCTTTCCGTTCGATACCTTGCCGCCCGTTCTCCAACAGTTCGTCGCCTCGCAAAGTGTCGTCATCGGCGGCGACCCGTCGGCGATGGCGATGGCGGTGCTCGCCGCGTGCTCGGGCGCGCTCGACCACCGATTTCGCCTAAAAATGATGAAGCATGGCGGTTGGTACGCTAATCCACGGCTTTGGGTCCTTCTCGTCGGACCGCCGTCATATAAAAAGACGCCGTTGATAAATGCGGCGTGCGCCCCGCTCGAAGCGTACCAGGACAAGGTACTGCACGAATACCAAATAGCGATGCAGGGATATGAAGCGGCGAAAGAGCGTAAGGAAGAGGCTTTAGAAAAACCCGCGCCACCACCACGCTATGTCGTATACGATTCAACAGTCGAAAAGCTCGGTGAAATCCTCGCCAGGAAGCCGAAGGGGTTGCTCGTCAAGCGGGACGAGGTCTCAGGTTGGATCGGCGCGATGGAGCAATATACGCGCGGCGGCGGGGCCGCCGCCAATCGCGCCTTTTGGCTCAAGGCATACGACGGCGGTGGCTTTGCTATCGATCGAATCTCTCGCGGCGAAATGTATGTCGAAAATCTATCAGTCAGCCTTATTGGCGGTATCCAGCCTGCTCGGCTTGTACAATTGCAAGGCCTGACATCGGACGGTTTATTACAACGCCTTCTCCCAATCATGCTCATGCCAGGAAAACTGGCCCTGGATCAACCATCAGATGACGAGGGCTATCGTGAGCTTATCATCGCCCTGATTGAAGCGAAGCAACAACAGCTGGAACTGTCAAAGGAGGCGGTCTCAAAGTTAGACGAGCTACGTACATACCTGCACGGCTTAGAACAGGCGTCCACCGGACTCGCTGCGGGATTTGATACCTTTGTCGGAAAGCTCGCTGGCGTCGCTGGAACGCTCGCGTTGATCTTAACGGTAGCCGATGACCCGTCAGCCGAAAGTTGGGGGTTCGCGGGCGTCAGCCCGGCAACTATCGAAAAAGTCCAAAGCATCATTGTCGACTTTTTAGTCCCGCATGCGTTCGAATTTTATCGGACGGCAGAAGCCTCGACCAATGGTGACCGGTTACGACAAGTCGCGAGCTACGTACTGACGAGCGGCGAGACCCGTTTCACGCCGAGCGACTTCACGCGCAACGTTGCGTCGATGCGCAACCTATCGCTCCGAGAAGTCAACGAACGGGTCTCACCTCTGGTCGCCGCCGAATGGCTCGATCCAGATATGCGGGGTCTCGATAACCGCTCCTGGAAGCTCAACAAGTACGTGACCGAGCAGTTCGCGGAACGGCGGCGGCTAGAGGAGGAGCAAAAACAGCAGATCGCCCGCCTAATGGGCTCGCCGCGAAGGGGACGGCCGACATGAGCCTCGCGCGCGCGTATCGAGACTATCGAGAACGGACGGCGGTCCGCGGGCCTCGGTCGGGCAGCGTCTCGGTCGGGGTCAGTCGCGACCTTAACGCGAACCGTGATCGCGGGGACCTACCTCTAGTCGAAATTCTCGATAATCTCGATATACGCGGGGGAGAGGTTCAAAACTCTCTCTTTCCTTCGGATCGAGCGCGCCGACAAGGCTCGACGTGCGAACCCCCTCGCGCGCCCGTATCGAGATTATCGAAATCGACCGCGAGGCCCCCTCGCGCGCGTATCGAGATTATCGAGGTCGCCTCGCGCGCGGAAGGGACGCCGCGGATGCTTCGACGGCCCTCACCCCCGCACACGGACCGCGGGCGACGGCAACGCGATCAAACAAACAAATCAGGTTCGGGTCCTGGGTACATGACCCCAATGTGCCGGAGTCGCCCGACCGCATTCATCGAGTGTTTTTCATGGTTCTGAAAAACAACTTTGCGATTGCTCACGTCCATTTCCCCGACCTGAGTCGATGAGACAATGAACAGATCAACGTCACGCCAAAAACAGGCAGAAAAGAACGGCGAGAGACAGGCCAAGCAGGGCGATGACGTCCATTTCGCCTCATCCGTGTCGGTGACTGACGTTTGCGATCTAGTCGTCACTCATCTGGAAAAGAGGCAGCGTGAAGATGCCGAGTTACTGGAGATCATCTCAAAAATAAGAAAAGACAATTCCGACGAAATACTCACGGTGACCCAAGCCGTCTTCGTCGCCCGCGCCGCAGGCAACCCTGTTTCCCGAGTTACTATCCGCAAGTGGGCGGGCAATTACGGTATCGGCAGCCGCGACGCTCACTCCGGGGATTGGTTGATTAGCAAAACGCTCCTCGCGGCCCGCCTCCTCACGGCACGCCGCCGTGTTTCCGCCCGGAAAGAAACCGCGCCGTATCGCGAAACATCCGAAGAGAGGTAGCCTTAGAACGATGAGCACTGACCACCATCCGCCGCCCAGGCCGCTGACGCCGATTGAGGCTGCACACCTGCGTCAGTTATTAGATCGGGTTTACGCCTATCGGAATCATCCCGCTACGGCCGAGGCGTCGCGTCAGAAAGCCGAGAAGGAAAGGCTCGCTCAGAAAGAAGCCGCCTCGGCCGCAAGGCTGGCGCGTTTTCACGCCGCGTTCGACGCCGTCGCTAGCCGGTGGGAACCGATATTGCGCAAAAAGATGTGGAACCGAGTGCCCGGCGCGGGTCCCGGGCTCAACGAACTAAGAAATGAGATTGCCGAAGCGAAAGCGAAATTGCCGACGTTCGATCTCGAAAATATGGACCCCGAACGGTTGGCCGCTGGCGTCTCGCAGTTCCTCGAAATCAGATTTGCGAGGTTTCTTGATCCGCCGCCCGAGCCGGAAGACGACGACGCCCGCGCTCAAGCGGAGATAGAGCAGCGCCGCGCCGAAACAGCCCGCGCGATCATTGACGCCGGAAAAATGCGCCGCGGTGAATTACCCGAAGGCGTCATCAATCTTGAAACTCATAGGAGGCCCAAGTGACCCCATTACGCGGCTTACGGAAGATACGCGATGCGACGGCGGCATCGCCGCCTAACGATCTCACCCCGCTGCGCGGCTCGAAGCCCGCCGCGAACGCCGACCAACACCGCGCGACCGCGGAGCAAATCATCCTCGCTGGGCAAATTCGCCGCGGCGAACTCGCTACGGAGGAGCCTGAACTCAATTCCGTCGCGTCTCAAATCTTGCGCGCTGGCCGCATCCGCCGCGGGGAAGAAAATGAGTGAGGAAGACCTCGCCGCCGAAAATGCGCGTCTAAAAAATATGCTTCGCAGGGCAGGAATCGCGCCGCTGACCTCGGCCGATATGCCGACCGAGGAGCAGGCGACAGAGTTGCTCCGGATCGTGACGGAAGCGCACCCCGTCCTGAAAGCCGCCGATCCGATCGAGGCTCTCGATCAGTTTTCCAGAGCGATACGCTTTTTGGCTTACACTTACCGGAAGAGCGAACCGAACACGGGAGTGATGCCGAGCTATTGGATCGATGCCTCGCGCGATTTTCTCTCCAATCAAGGCTTCAACGGAACGTTGACGCTCAAGCCATTCGTCGCCGCGGTCATAGCTAGCAATATTTGTTACACGGCTCTGACCCGTTTCCCGTTCGACCTCGCTTTCGGCATCTCGCTCGGTTCGCTGCCGAGACCGTCGAACGCCTGGCGCGACGTACTCGCGAACGGCGTGCCGCCGCCGACCGCGCCACGGAACGTGCTGCCGGTCCGCGTACATCAAATTCAGATCGTCGGGAATTATGGCTAGGGGATTGCGAACGCCCCCTAGGTCGGCGCGCGGGTACCAGCCCCCAGCGCCAAAGGAACCCTGGCCCCTTTCCCCAGGGCGGCTTCGAGCCGGGCGGGCGCGCAGGTCCGTATTCAGCTTGCGTGCCCGCTTCTCCCTATCAACGAATGAGTACGGATAATGGACGACGATAAGCAGCGCTCAAAGCCTTCCGCTCCGCTCGCGCGCGCGTCGCTGGCGCACCTAATGCGCTGGCGGGTCGAACCTGAGGCGAAATGGCGCTCGCCCGGAGGCCGCCCGCACCCCGAAGCCGAAATTTGGGGACCAGATACGGAAGCGACTGTCGCGCCGGGCCGAACCGTCCATCTGCCCGGGAACAAACGCGTCGGCCCTGGCGGACGCGTCACGCTGCCGCTATCCGAGGTCGAGCGGCTGCGCGAACTCGGATTTTTAGAATGAGCAACGTATCGGTAGCTATCAAAATCTTGGATTGCCGCCCCGGCACGTTTAAGCCGCATATCTTGGAGCTTTGGCGCGCTCGGCTCCGGGGCGGCAATTACCCGCCGGTCAAGGTTCTACTACAAAACGAGAAAGGATTACGCGTCATATCCGGCGACATCCTACTCGCGGCGGCCAAATTGGAAGGCCTGACGCGGGTCAAGTGCGAATTTCTTTAGATGACGGTCGCCGACATCGTTCACCGGCTCCGGGCCCGGTGCCACGGATATTCTCGATTGGCGAGAGCGTATCAAAGTGACTTTCGGGGCCGCTTAGATTGACTCTCACCAATATCTTTGAGCTTCGGTTCCAGAACATTCAGCGTATTCCCTAACAAAACCAAATACTGCTTCCTTGTTTCATCAACTCCTCCTATTACGGAAAGCAATCCATTGGACATATCGAGGACTTGACTATGGTAGCGGTTTGCAAGATCGACCAAATAATAAGTTTCGGTAATTTTACTCAGCGTGCCTTTTTCGACTTGCGCCAGTAGCCCTCCAGAGGACACGACCGTCCATGCGCTGGTCTCAAGACCTTCAATTGGAATTTGGTTGCTCGCCATCACTTTGCGCATCGTGTCTACACGAGCCAGGTTTCGCTCGCACTCCGCACTCAACATCGACAGCGCCTTCGAACTGGCGGCTGCTGACTTTTCGTGATCCCTGGCTAGGCTAAATTGTATGTTTCCGATAGCTACGGCGATCGCTCCTACGCCTATCAATGCAATCCACCAGTTGCTTGAGATATTCATTGCGTCTCCTCCCTTCGACACCAACCAAGGTATAAGCTACCATCAGTTGGTTTGGGCGAGGCGCTCGCCGTTAATGCGCTCGCCATAATTGGTTGATCCTTTCATGGTTAGCTTCGGCACACCTCCTACTGCGCATGGCCCGTTAGTCTTATGGGAGCTTCGCCTCTGCGTCGCTCAGGAACAGGATCGTGGCGGCCGTCACATGAAGCACGTAGGCGACTAGCTCATCGGGAGGTTTCTGAATCGGCTGCGCGCCAGCGCCGTGCCCGGCCTGTTTGTTCCTCGGAGTGGGAATCGCCGACTCCAAGACGCTGCGCAATCCGTTGAAATGGGATTGCCAGTACTGAGGAATGAGTTCCTCATCCAGACAAACCTTGACGAGCCCGGCTGCGCCCTTTGTCGGGTCAAAGTTCCACTTCCTCTTCGTGCAGATGATTTTCATCGTGCTCTCGAATGCCCTTTAGGGCTTCGACGAGAGCCTCCGAATTCCTGCCGGACCGATAGTGCTCGTGGGCCGCTAGGAATTCCGCCTGCGCGCTGGCAAAGCCCTTTTGGCGCAGGACAAGTAGCGCGGGCTTCACCACTTCGGCGTGAACCAATTCCGAGTCGAACTCGCATGATGATTCGATCTGAGTAGAAATAGCCGACACCGTGCTCCTTGAAGCGCGCGTTCAATTCTTCGATGGAAGCATCTGCAATGTCGTCGGCATTTTGCCTGCAGAGATAGGCAAACTGCCTCGTAAAGCTATCAATGGCTCTGAAGGTCAACTCGATCACATCCAGAGCTTTGTCTGTACCGTTGGTGTTTATAAAGCCCTTGGCGTCGAGGAAGAATTTACTCAATTCGGAGTACGCGTATCGAGAATCGTTATGGTCATGGGTTTCGGGGTGTAAAGCGAAAACGCCGTACTCGCGACGAAGTATTTCGACAATTTGTTGATACGTTGCGCGGATATTTCCCGATGGATCGCGATCGCGACTAGGGTTTCCTAGCGCATCACCCCAGATGTGAACGATCTGGACCCGGAGGCTTTGCGGAATTTCATAGCTGTACACATCCGGCACATTGCCGGTCTCGCGCCTGGTGACGTAAGGAGTTCTGTGTCAGGCGAGGAAGGGGGTACTCCAACTGTGGCTGCCAAGCACACAACGGAGCACCCCCCATGTCACAGCGAGCTGCGACGATCACGAGTTTACCGATGGCGTTTGAGGTCGTGAAGGCAATGGTGGCGGACGGCCTGGAATGGGGCGAGAGTTATCGGCCGCTGGGTCGGCAAGCGCTGGCGCAGATCATCGAAGATCAGATGGCCGCGGCGGTCGATCGCCATCTCGACCAGATCGAGGCGGACGACGCTGCCGATCGCCGCAATGGCTACTACCGGCGGCACCTTCTGACCGAACTCGGCGACATCGAACTCGCCGTTCCCCGAACCCGCCGCTACAGCCCGACCGAGGTTGTTCGCGCCTATGCGCGGCGCACGAGCGAGATCGATCGGGTCATCCTCGCCGGCTTTGTGCTCGGCTTGTCGACCCGCAAGGTAGGCGAGACGCTGCTGCCTTTGCTCGGGCGCGCGGTGAGCCCCGCAACGGTGAGCCAGGTCGCCAAGACGCTCGATGCCGCGGTGGCTGCCTTCCATCGCCGGCCGCTGGCGGACCGCTACAAGGCGCTGATGCTCGACGGCGTCGTGCTCGCCCGCAAGACCGGCGCCGGCGCTCTGCGCCGGCCGGTGCTGGTGGCTTTGGGGCTGCGCCACGACGGCAAGAAGGAGATCATCGATTTCCGCCTGGCGGCAAGCGAAAGCGCCGCCGAATGGGAGAAGTTTCTTGCCGATCTTTACCGCCGCGGGCTCACCGGCGAAGGCCTCGACATGATCTGCGTCGATGGCGGCACCGGCCTGCTCGCAGCCCTGCCCAACGTATTGCCCAACATTGCTGTCCAGCGCTGCTGGGCGCACAAGATCAGGAACGTTCTCAACAAGGCCCGCAAAGCCGATCAGCCCAGGATCAAACGGGCCCTGCACAAAATCATCCATGCCGCCAACGCTCCCGCAGCCCGTTCGGCCGCGCGGCGCTTTGCCAAGCGATTCCAACAGCAATATCCGGCGGCGGTCTCCTGCTTGCGCAATGACCTCGACGAATTGCTCACCTGCTTCCGCTACAAAACCGAAGCCGAGCGACGCGCCGTGCGCACCACCAACGCCATCGAGCGTCGCTTTCGCGAAGTCAGACGGAGGACACGGCCAATGGGAACCTTCCAGGACAAAACAAGCATGGACCGCATCCTGTTCGCCGTCTTTACCCACGAAAATTTGTCACAGGGCGTCAGCGCCCCCTTCCTGCTGACACAGAACAGTTGACGTTACCTCGCGCCTTCGGCGCTTTGAATACAATTCGAACGGTGGCATGATGATCGATCCAAATTTGATTGCGCATGCGGTGCGCCGTCGGGCGGGCTTTCCCACGATAATCGCGGGCAGACCCGCCCAATGGCCTGCACGTTCAGGATGCCGCTGCTTGCGCGGTATCTTCAGCTACCTGAGCGGAATAACGTTCAGCCATCTCGGTCAGCGTCATAAGCGCCTCATAGGCGGCGCCAGACCTGCCCATCAGCATCGGGCGACCATCGCACTGGATCAGCTGCCGGCGCGCCGCGATCAGCATGTCCTCATCGTGGAAGACCTTGGGATACACAATCCTCCATTTGGGGCGGCCGGCGCCGAGCCTGGTGTGGCCTACTTTCTTCACGAATCTCGAAAGCGCCGAGAGGATCGGGAAGATGATGCCGTCAGAGACCTTGATGACCCCGTCGTCGCTCCGCACCACTTGTCTGAGCGGCTCCCGCAGCCGCTTGTCATTCCACTGCTCGTGCGCGTGCCATCGCCGATATTCCCGCCAAGCCGGGCCGGCCATATCGACGAAATAGCGGTAGCGGGCCAAGTTCTCCGGGTCGGTGGTGCGCGTGTCGTATATCTCGATGAAATCCTGGAGGCAGTAGGCGGCGTTCTTGTAGGCGCGCATCCGCGCCTCCACGGTCCGCCGATTCTCCGGGATGAGTACCTCGGGCATCATCGCCCACAGCACCTGGAGCAGCATTCGGGTATCGACGTATTTCTCCTCGACGTCGGTCTCGGACCGCGCAAGTTCCAAGTCTGGGTGCGTTTCCTTGAAGGACGCGGCTAGGTCCTCGAAGTAGCCGTGTTTGCCGGCGATCGAGATGCCCTCGATTTTCGTGGCTGTGTTCCTCGCCACCGCGATGGTGGTGCGCGTGGACGGGTCGGGCTCGATCGAGAGTTCGCAGCGGATGGCGAAGTCGTCGGGCTGCTCGCCGCGCGCGGCGCACTCGTCGATGTAGCGCTTTATCTCGCCCTGGGACTGCGCGCCGTTGTTCACCGACGCGTGCCTCAGCGTGACGATCTTCTTGTTGTCGTCGACGATGATCTTCGACGCGCCGATGAGGAACCCGGAGTTAAACTGGGAGAAGCGGTCGGAATCCTCCCGGATCGTTCTGGCGATAGCCTTGTGGACCAGGTTCCGCTTTTTGCCCTCGTGCGCCGGAATGTACGTTCGGAGGTTGTCGTCTGTGCCGATCTTCAAGATTTCCGGCGCGGGCAAAACAGCTACGTAGGTCGAAGCGCCGTTGGCTTCCTCGTCCTTCGTCGTTACGTCACGAATTTTCAGATAGGAAAGGCGCACGGTGGCGCCAGAGGCGTCGTTCGTCATCTTAGTCTCCTGTGGCCCCATCGTCTCGTGACGCGGCACATCTGCGCCGGTCACCGATGGAGGCAGCCAACCCAGATGAACCTCGGGCCAATTCGTGTCAAGCACCTGGCTTCGTGTGCGGGCCCGACCCCCGGGAGCGCCTGGCAAGCATCTATTTTCGGGCGGGGCGGACTAAGGAGCTGCCGCGCCGAGGCTAGGAGCCGTGCCGGTACGTTTTCGGGCGCGGGCCGGTAGATCGGCCGCCCGGGCGCGCCCCCGCCCTCCCGCGCGCCTTCCTCCGCCGTCCGCGGCCCTTTCAACCCTGAATTACCTTATTTCCAGCGGGGATAGAATAAGGTAGGGCATTGTCGACCAGCGAATTATCCTTTATTTTCAATGACTTATTGGCGCGCTCGGAGAGATTCGAACTCCCGACCCTCAGATTCGAAGTCTGATGCTCTATCCAGCTGAGCTACGAGCGCGTGCGGCGCACAATAGCGTCTCCGCCGCAAATGTCACGGCATCCGCCGCGTCATTGCGGGCGGAAGTCATGGCAGATGGAACATGATGAGTTGACCGGTCGTGTCGCCGCCGCCCGGGCCAAGATTGCCACCAACGAAATAGGCATTGTCTCCGATCGCGGCGCCGCCAAATCCGTGCCGGCCATGCGGCATCGGCGCCAGCGTGGTCCAATCGCCGGTTTTCGGGTCGTAGCCCTCGTTCTCCGGAAAGGTGTGGTCGGGCGGCAGCTCGCCGCCGAGCACCAGGATCAGGCCGTGGTAAAGCGCCCCGGCAACGCCGCTGCGCGGCGTCGGCAGCGGCGCAGCCGAACTCCACGTGCCGGTCTTGGGATCGAAGACGTCGTGCAAGCCGGTGCGCTGAACCGGACCTTTGAAGCGCCCGCCAATGACGTGAATTTTTCCATCAACGGCGACGACGGCCATGTGATCGCGCGCGGTCGGCAGCGGCGCCGCTTCGCCCCAGGTATTGGTCTTTGGATCGAACACTTCGTGCGCCGCGACCACGACAGCGTCCGGGCCACGTCCGCCGATCACGTGAATTTTTCCATCGACCGTTGCGGCGCCTGCCGAGCCGCGCGCCACTTTCATCGGCGGCAGTGCCTGCCAGCGGTCGGTCGCCGGATCGTATTCGAACGCGTCGGTGCCTGCGCCCTTATGGACGGTCGCCGTGAAGCCGCCGAATGCGAAGATCTTTCCATCCGCAACCGCGAGGCCGAGATGATCGCGCCCCTCGGGCAGAGGCGCGCCGGCTCGCCAGGTATTTGTCGCCGGATCGTATTCATCGTGGAACGGACCGGCCTTGCCGCCCACTGAGCCGCCGATCGCATGCAGCTTGCCGCCAAGCGCCACCGCGGCCACTTCGCCGCGCGCGCTCGGCAGCGGCGCCTTCATGGTCCAAGTGCCTTTGGGAGTGCCCATGGCAGTTTGCGCGTGCAGCATCGCGCCGATTGATAAACCGGGCACCAGCACAGCCGCTGTTGCAGCGCCGGTCATGATGTTGCGCCGCGTCATTGCAGTCGTCCCATTCGCGCTCATGTTTGTCCCTTCCCTACCCGCGCCCGGCGTTGCAGCAATGCGAAAATAGCCGGGCTTGTCCCGTGTGAAGTTATGCCGCTGAACCATAACAAGCAATTGGCGGAACTTTTTTCTGATATGCGGGTCGCCCGTGGCCACCTCTTGCCGGAACCGGAACGGCAGCAGCGCTCTTTCTGTTGTTCTTCGTAGTACCTGCAAGCGACGGAGGTATCTTGATGTCCTATTACGACGCGAACGATCCAAACAGACGCGACTCACCATACGATCTCAATGCGGGACGCGACGGCGGAGCCTGGGCATGGATTGCCGGCGCCGCGCTGGTCGTTGTTCTGATCGCGCTCGCGCTTGGCATGCATCGTGAGCCGAACCAGACCGGCCCGAATGTAGCGTCCAATTATCCGCCACCTGTGAGCACGCCAGCCGCACCGCCGAGCGGCCCCGCAAGCCCGGCATTTACGCCCTCACCAACGACTCCGGTCGCC
Source organism: uncultured Alphaproteobacteria bacterium (assembly GCA_963729965.1). Classification (GTDB taxonomy): domain Bacteria; phylum Pseudomonadota; class Alphaproteobacteria; order Rhizobiales; family Xanthobacteraceae; genus BOG-931. Next base: position 567,136 of record CAVSPX010000012.1, on the reverse strand, counting down.
CCGGCGCCACCGGCTAAGCCGTAACTCCGATTTCGTATCGTGTTGACACAGCGGCCGCGCCGGCAATGCGCGGCCGCTTTTGTCAGTCGACCGGCTCGCGTGCGATATCGAGCGGCGCGCGTATGATGGTGACACCCTTTGTTTCGCTCAGCGTCACGACGTTGATGGTGCCGGCGTATTCGGGCGAGCCCGAATAGTAAGCCGGCACTGCACCATCGCCGACCCGTATCGCCCGATTCCAATGGCCGAGCGCGACGTAATCGGCGCCCGTCCCAGCAATCTCGGCGTCACCGATCAGCCAGGACGGCCGCGGACCAACGCTGCGATCGGGCGCGGGCTCGTAATGGCCGTGCGCTACGGCGATCTGCCAGCGCGTACGACGCTGCGGCCCGCCGCGCGGCAACTCGAATGGGATCATATCGTCGTAATCGCGGTGCGGCCGGCCCCAGATTTCAAGCGACAGACTGTCAAAGACAATCCCTTCATCGTGCGTAACACCGATGATGTGCAGATTGTCCACGGCGGCAAGGGCGTCACCGAAATAAATTCCCTCGCTCACCGCCGGATCGTGATTGCCGGGAAGCAGCACGATCGGCACCTGCGCGGCGGCCATCACCGCGGCTGCCCGCTCGATCAGGCTTTGCGGTACGCGGTGGCTGTCGAACGTATCGCCGGCGAGGATGACGGCATCCGCTGCCATGGCGCGCGCAGCATTGAGCACACAGGCGAGACCGGCGGCACCGTCGCCGCCGTGAATACGCGCCGTATAGTCGTGATCGACGTGAAGATCCGAACTGTGAACGACGATGAGATCGCGAAGGGACGCAGGCATGAGTTCAAGGGGTAAATAGCTGCCCCTCTGCCTTAGCGCAGCCGCCCAGCAATGCCAACGTCTGTTAGCGCGGCGGCTTCGCTTAGCGCCGGCCCGGATCCATCATTTGCCGATCGAGCGCCGCGTTGAGCGCTTGCTCGTCGAGCGGCCGTTTCAGGAGCCTGAAACGGTTAGGATCGAGCGGCTCCGCCGGCGGCTGTGGAGTGGCCGCAGGCTGAATGCTCGGAGATGCTGTCGCCGCCCGCAATTCATCGACCGGGTTGGCACGCGGACGGCTGACGCGGCCGCGCCAGCGCTCGATAACGGCCGCCAATGAGCGGCTATCGAGCGGTCCCTGGAAGCCGGGCTGTTCGTCGCTCATGGTATCGCTGCGCGGCAGCATCTGCGCCGGCAATTGGTTGAACTTGAGCCGGGTCGGCAGCATGACGCCTTCGCCGAAAGCAAACGCCTCGCCGGTGCCGAGCGACGGCAGGAAGGCAAGCAGATTTGCGGCCGTATCGGCGACCGCGGAGCGCAGCAATTCCTGGTCGCGGTCGTTGGTCATGCGCATGGCAAACAGCGTGCTGCATTGCGACAGGATCGTCGGATCGAGCTCGGCGGGGCGCTGCGTGACAAGCCCAAGAAAGACGCCGTACTTGCGCCCTTCCTTGGCGATGCGCGAAATCGACCGCCGGGTCGGCGCGAATCCGACCGAGTGATCGGCCGCCATGTAGCGGTGCGCCTCCTCGCAGACGACGAGCAGCGGCGCGCTGCCGTCGCTCCACAGCCCGAGGTCGAAAGCCATGCGGCAGGTCACCGAGACGAGAGCGTCAACCACTTCGGATGGGAAGCCGGCGAGCTGCATGATGGTCATCGGCTTGCCGTTCGGCGGCAGCCGGAACAGCGTCGCCAGAATCTCCGCCATGGTGTCGCCGCCGACATTGGCGTTTTCGAACATGAAGGCGTAACGAGGATCGTTGCACACGGTCTCGATGCGCGTCATCAGCTTGTGATAGACCATGCGCGAGGCGCGATTTTCGAGCTTGCCCATCCGCGTGTCGAGCAGCGAGAGCAAATCGGCGATTCGATACGGCACCGGCACGTCGACCGTATAGCGCACGGCGCCGGCCTCGCCCGGCTTGGCCAGCCGGCTGGTGAGGCCGATCTGCTGCGCGTATGACGCCTTCGCCAGCGGAATGACTTCGGAGAGGAAGTCGACTTCTTCCTCGAGGCCGGGCCGGCCGCCGAAGAACACATCGACGATTTCTTCGAAATTGAACAGCCAGAACGGCAGCTTGATGTTGTTGGGGTTGAGCACCTGCGCGCGTTCACCGAAGCAGCGGCCGTATTCGTTGTGAACGTCGAGCATCAGAACGCGGAGATCGGGACGCGCCTGCAATATCTGCTGGATCAGCAGGGCAATGGCGCTTGACTTTCCGACGCCCGTGGTCCCGAGCACGGCGAAATGCTTGCTGAGCATCTCGTCGACTTCAATACCGGCAGGAATGCCGCTGTCCTGATGCAGATGACCGACTTCGATCATGCGCACGCCGGGATTCTGGAAAATCAGGCGCAGCTCGCGCGCACCGACAAACGCCACCGGATCGCCCATCCCCGGGTATGAGGTGACGCCGCGCTGAAAATATGCGGCGCCGCCCTCGCCCGAGCGGATCTCGCCGATCAGGTCGAGCTTCGCGACTGCACCGTCATGATTGTCGTTGCCGGTTCCGGGGCGCATCGATACGTCGGTGATCAATCCGACCAGCATCGACTTGCCGACCACCACGCCGAGAAACTTGCCGACGGTAATGCGCTTTTCTTCCGGCCCCGCCGGCGACATTGCGGGAATGCCGACGCTCGCCTGTGAACCGTGCACGGAAGTGATGCGGCCGAGAAGCTCGCCCTGCGGCGCCAGCGCCGCAAGCTGGGAGTCGTTACTCGCCAAATTCGTCTCCATGCGCCGATCCCCCACCCGAGATTCTCCACCCTATCCTGTAGTCTGCCCGGCTGGAGATTCAGTTAATGCGTGGCGGCAAATTGTGCGCCGCCCTCTCCCGCCGAACATGACAAAAGCCAGCGATTTATGCGGGGAATCATGCACCACAGCGAGATTTTTGCCGGTGGGCCACCGACCGCATCTTAGTAAACCGTTAGCCGTCAACGCCGGGCCGGCGTCCGATAGCGCGCGTTTGCGCCGCTGCGCGCCTCCCCGACCACGCGCCGCGCCGGCGCCAACTCCTCGAGGAAGATTGGCTTGGCGAAATGGTAACCCTGCGCAAACCTGATCCGGCTCGCCGCCTGCAGGTAGGCGACCTCCTCGAACGTCTCCACGCCTTCGGCGATGACAGTCATGCCCAGCGCATCGCTGAGAGCCTCGATCGCCTTGAGCACGCTCTGGTTGCGCGGCCGCTCGTGGATGCCGGTGATGAAAGAGCGGTCGATCTTGATCTCATCGGCAGTCACGTCGGCAAGTGTCGCAAGCGACGAGTAGCCGGTGCCGAAATCGTCGACGGACACCCGCGTGCCGATCGCGCGCAGCATCGGGATGAACTGCTGCTGAAACTGACTGCCGGCGAAAAAGGCATCCTCGGTGACCTCGACCATGAAGCGATTGGCATAGCCGGTCGCCTCCAATTCCTCGCAAAATCCATTCATGAATTTGGCGTCACCGGCGCGCTTGGCCGCAATATTGATACTGATCGTCGCGTGAGGGCCGAAGGCGTCGTCGAGCATGTCCATCGATCTGACGATTTCGGCGAGCGCCAGATAAGTGATGTCATCGATCAAGCCGAGCTCGATGGCGAGACCGACGAACTGTCCGGGTGGCTGTATCACGCCGTCCTCGTCGCGCAGCCGGATCAGCGCCTCGACGCCGACAACCTCTTCGGTGCGGATATCGACCTTGGGTTGGAAGGCGCAGCAAAAACGGCCGTCGCGCACCGCCAGCCGCAGCCGCTGTTCCTGCGCCATACGCGTCGCCATGGCGCGGCCCATATCGGTATCGAACAGCGCCGCGGCGCCCTTGGCGGCCTCCTTGGCGCGGTACATCGCCGTGTCGGCCGCCCGGCGCAATGCCTCATAGTTGAGGCCGTGCTCGGGATGCACGCTGACGCCGATCGAAGCCGACGTCAGGATCTCGTAGCCCTCGATCAGAAACGGCTCCTTGAGCTCCTTGAGCAGATTATTGATGAGACTTTCCAGCTCCTCGTCGCTGTCGAGCGGATGAAGCACCAAAAGAAACTCGTCGCCGCTGACACGTCCGGCGAAATCGCTCGGCCTGATATGAGAGGAAATCCGTTGCGCTACCTTGAACAGGAGGGCGTCACCGATCGCGTGCGTGTAATAGTCGTTGATGTGCTTGAAATTGTCGATGTCGAGAAATGCGAGCGCAAAGCGGCAGCGCCCTTCGCTGCTTGCCAGCACCTGACGAACCTGTTCGGCAAGCAGTGCGCTGTTGGGCAGACCGGTCAGTTCGTCGAGATAGGCGCGCTTCGACAATTCGAGTTCGGCTTGTTTGCGCTCGGTAAAATCAAACGCAGTTGAAAGCAGCAGCGGCCGATCGAGGATGCGGACCCGCCGGTGCGCAATCAACAGCGTGCGCGGCCCCGCGGGGTCCGTACCGGCAACAACGCGCTCCTCGGTCACGATTGCAGCGGCCGGATGCGGTGCTTGCTCCCCCTCTCCGGCGGCGCCGGTTGCCGGCGACGAATGTGTTTCGGCAGGCTGCTGCTCGGCAAGTCCGACCGCCATGCCGTTTTCAAGCATGACGGCGCCGTCCTCCGCCTGCACGGTGACGCCGACCGGAAGCGCATCGATAATCGCGTTGAGCAAACCGACGGCGCGGCGCGCTTCGGCCTCGCGTTCGCCTGCCGCAGCGAGCTGCCGGCGCAGATGCGCGATTTCGGCGGCCTGTTCGGATTCGTCCATCAAGCTTCCTCGCGAACGCCACGAGCTGACGTCGGCAGGTCCAAGGGCATTCCGGGTCCGAAAGGCCGTACGGATCGATTTGATTTTAAAACGACGGAACCAACGAAAATTTAAGAGCGGCCGCGCGTCAGGCAGTCAGACGCGGAGTCCCTTAAGCCGTCGTTAACGACACGGACAGGCTGGCGGCTCCGGCGTGGAACCAGCAATGGAACATTTGCGCCCGGACAACCGCATCCGGAACCTCACGGCTTGCGCAGACATTGTCATGAAAAGGGATCGTGACGATGGCTGAAAGCAATTTGAACCAGGCCCGGTCGAACCTCGGCGCTGCCGCGCAAGCCGGCGATCGCGTTTCACCCGAGGAATTGAGGGCGCAGCGTTTGCCGCCGCAGGAAAGAAACCAGCCCGATCCGGTACTGCAGATGAGCATCGGAAGGGTTGGAGGCGGGGCGGTTGCGTTTGCAGCGGTCATCTGTGCCATTATTCTTGGCGTCGTGCTCTATGGCCTCGACAGCCCAACTCCGAATCCCCAGATGGCGAGCGCACCGCCCCCGGCGTCGTTTGCACCGGCCGCCGGCGGCATATCCGGCGCGGCCATTCCGCGCGCGCCACAAACCAACGATAGTGGCCATAGCTGACCTTCACCGACGCACATCAATTCTCGAAAGCAGCATCGATCGGCACCCGATAGCCGTTGGCGAGGCGATTGGTCTCGTTCGCCATGCCCACGACTGCCATCAGCTCCCCGAACATTGCCTCGCTCATGCCGGCCTTGCGGGCCGCGGCGCCGTGGCTGGCGGTACAATAGCCACAGCCATTGCTGACGCTGACCGCGAGATACACCATCTCCTTGGTGAGCGGGTCGAGCGCGCCCAGCGCCATGACTTCCTTGAGGCTCTCCCAGGTGCGCTTGAGCGTCACCGGATCGCGCGCCAGGTATTTCCAGAAATTATTCACGTCATCGACCTGCCGCGTGCGCTTGATATCGTCGAACACCGCGCGCACGGCCGGCGACGCATCGCGGTATTCGATCGGTCCATGAGCACTCATGAGCATTTTCCTCCCGTTTCACTTCAAGGCGCAGCGGCGGCGGGGCGCCAATTGACCAGAAACACGCCGGCCACACAGATCGCCATGCCAAGCAGCGACAACGGCGGCAGCCGCTCGTCGAACAACAGCCACGCCATCAGCGCAGTCACCGGCGGCGTCAGATAGAACAGGCTGACCACCCGCGTCGCCGCCGAACGGCGGATAAGAAAATACAACAGCCAGATGGCACCGAACGACAGCACGAAGACCAGCCAGGACAGCGCAAAGATGAATTGCGGCGTCCATCGCACGGTGCGCTGCTCGAACGCATATGCGCCGAGCGCGAACAGTGTTCCGGCTGCCATGTATTGCAGCAGCATGCCGACACGCATGTCGATGCCGCCGCCGAAGCGCTTCTGATAGAGCGTGCCGACGGTGATGCCGATCAGGGCGACCGCAGCCGCCGGCCAAGCCAGCGGCTGTGTTTCGCCCCCCGTAATATTTTCGCGCACGATCAGATAGACGCCGGCAAGGCCGAGCAGGAGGCCGAGCCATTGCCGTGGCATGACGCGCTCGCCCAGCCAGCGGTTGGCGATCGTTGAGGTCAACACCGGCTGCAGGCTGACGATCAGCGCGATCAGTCCGGGGGACAGGCCGTTTTCGATCGAGACAAACACGCCGCCGAGATAAAGCCCGTGCACCATGAAACCGGTGAGCGCGCTGTGCACGACGCCAGCGCCGTTCGGCCATTTCGGCCGCGTTAGCGCGATCACAACGGCTAGCAGCGCGACGATCGCCGCCATCCGCAAGGTCAGAAACGTCAGCGGCTCGGCGTAAGCAAGGCCGAATTTCGCGCCGATGAAGCCCGACGCCCACAGCACGACGAACACGGCGGGCGCGGCGAAAACCGCAAAGTCTGCAAGCGAACGCGGCATGTCCCGGAACTGCCGTGGTGGATGCAACGGTGAATGATCGGGTTCACATAATGGCGCGAGCGCCGCAATGCTTTCGTGGCGCAACGACCCCTCCATCCCAATCCTTGGCAATTCGTTCATCCTCTGTTCTTATCGTCGTTCAGTCGATTCGCGCGGGGACGGCACGGAGCGGCGCTTGTCGCGCCATACGCGTCGGGGTGCCAAAAGCGACATGACCGCCTATCTCGACAAGCTCAATGCGCAGCAGCGCCGCGCGGTCGAGCACGGCGGGTCGGAACTGGCCGAAGCCGGACCGCTTCTGATCATTGCCGGCGCCGGCTCGGGCAAGACGAACACGCTGGCGCATCGCGTCGCCCATCTCATCGTCAACGGCGCCGATCCGCGGCGCATGTTGCTTCTGACCTTTTCGCGCCGGGCGGCTGCGGAAATGAGCCGGCGCGCCGCGCACATCACTGCCGGCGCGCTGCAAGAGCGCGGCGGTGCGAATGCTGCGGCGATGTCCTGGTCCGGCACGTTTCACGCCATCGGCGCGCGGCTTCTTCGCGAATATGCCGAGCGCATCGGCCTCGACCGCGCGTTCACGATCCACGATCGCGAAGATTCCGCCGATCTGATGAATCTGATCCGCCACGACCTCGGCTACTCGCAAACGGAGCGGCGTTTCCCCGCCAAGAACACCTGCATCGCGATCTATTCGCGCACCGTCAATGCCGAAACTCCGCTCGACGAAGTGCTCGACAGCCACTTTCCATGGTGCGCCGAGTGGGAAGCGGAACTGCGCGCGCTCTATGCCGCTTACGTCGAGGCCAAGCAGCGCCAGCGCGTGCTCGATTACGACGACCTGTTGCTGTACTGGGCGCAAATGATGACCGAGCCGGTGCTCGCCGCCGATGTGTCGGAGCGCTTCGACCACGTGCTGGTCGACGAATATCAGGACACCAACCGCCTGCAGGCCGCGATCCTGCTGGCGCTCAAGCCGAACGGCAAAGGCGTCACCGTGGTCGGCGACGATGCGCAGTCGATCTACTCGTTTCGCGCCGCGACGGTGCGCAACATTCTCGACTTTCCCGGCCAGTTCAGCCCCCGCGCCGAGGTGATCACGCTTGAGCATAACTACCGCTCGACGCGGCCGATCCTCGCCGCCGCCAACGCCGTGATCGAACTGGCCGCCGAGCGCTTCACCAAGAATTTGCGCTCGGATCGCGCTTCCGCCGAGAGACCGTATCTGGTGAGCGTGCCGGACGAAGCCGAGCAGGCGCGCTACGCGGTCGAGCGAATTCTGCACTACCGCGAGTGCGGACTGGCGCTCAAGAATCAGGCCGTGCTGTTTCGCACATCGCATCACTCCGGCCCGCTCGAAATCGAGCTGACGCGGCGCAACATCCCGTTTGTCAAGTTCGGCGGCCTGCGCTTTCTCGAAGCCTCGCACATCAAAGACGTGCTCGCATTCCTGCGCTTTTGCGAAAACGGCCGCGACCGGGTCGCCGGTTTTCGCGCCCTGCAGCTGCTGCCCGGCGTCGGACCGGCGACCGCCGGCCGCGCGCTTGATGCCGTGGCCGACCGCGCCGATCCGGTTTCGGCGCTGGCCGCGCTGACGCCGCCTGCTGCCGCCAGAGCCGACTGGCCGGACTTCGTCGAAACGTTCCAGCATGTGCGCAGCAGCGCCGCCGGATGGCCGGCCGAACTTGATCGCATTTGCCGCTGGTACGAGCCGCATCTGCAGCGCATCCACGAAGACGCCGCAATGCGCCAAGCCGACCTGATACAGCTTGCCCAGATCGCGCAGGGCTTTCCGAGCCGCGAACGATTCCTCACCGAACTGACGCTCGATCCGCCCCGCGCCACCAGCGACGAAGCGGGCCCGCCGCTGCTCGACGAGGATTATTTGATCCTGTCCACCATCCATTCGGCCAAGGGCCAGGAATGGAAGGCGGTATTCGTGCTCAATTGCGTCGACGGCTGTATTCCCGCGGATCTTGCCACCGGAACCAGCGCTGAGATCGAAGAAGAGCGGCGGCTGCTCTATGTCGCCATGACCCGCGCCAAGGATCATCTGCATCTGATCCTGCCGCAGCGCTTCTATGTGCAGTCGCAACGCGGCAACGGCGACCGTCACATGTATGCCAGCCGCACGCGCTTTATTCCATCGGACATCCTGCGGCTGTTTGAACCCTGCGCCTGGCCGAAAGCCGCCGCAGCCGGGCGGGCGACCGCCGCACCAAGTTCCCACGCACCCGTGGATATCGCCGCACGGCTGCGGCGGATGTGGCGTTAGTTTAGGCAGAAACTTTGCCAAAGGAGCCGCGGCGGCGGGTTTCGACCATCGCTGTTTCTTTTTGTTCACCACACCACCATTACACCACCATTCCGGTCGCGACGCGGCGAACCGAACAACTGCTCTTCGCCTTGAACCCCAACGGGATACCGCCGACCGCCGCGAGCAGGCCGGCCGGAACCCTCAAGGGAGTTCGAGGAAGACAATGGAGCGCACCATTACGATGCTGATCGCGGACGACTCGCCGATCAGCCAGCAGATCCTGACCGAGGCGGCGCATTCGACGAAACTGCCGCTGAAGTTCACCACCACTGACAACGGCCGCGAGTGCCTGACGTTGCTCAACGGCGCCAATATCGACCTCGCCTTTATCGACGTGCATATGCCCGAACTTACTGGAACCCAGACGTTCTGGTCGGCCCGCAAACAAGGCATCCAGACCTTCGTGACGCTGATGTCCAATCCGCCAGCGGCCGAGGGCGTGGATATGGCGATCAAACTGCGGGCCTATGAATTCCTGTTCAAGCCGTTCACCCCGGGCGACGCGATCGGAATCATCAGGACCTACGCCCGCATTTCGGCGCCGACGAAGATTCTCATGGTCGACGATTCCTCGGCTGTACGCCAGATCGTGCAAAAAGTTCTGCATGGTTCTGTTTTCAACTGCGAGGTCACCGAAGCCGGCAACGGCGAAACCGCAATAGCGCTGTGCCGGACTGCGGACTTCGATGTCGTCATCCTCGATCGCAACATGCCCGGCATGGACGGAATTTCGACCTTAAAGCGGCTTCAGCTCATCCAATCGTCACTGAAGATCGTAATGATGTCCGCGGAACACAACCTCGACAAAGAACATCAGGCGCTTGATGCCGGCGCCTGCGCGTTTCTGCAGAAGCCATTCCATTCCGATGAGGTCGACAAGGTCCTGCACGCAGCCTTCGGTCTGCGATCGCCAAACCTCAAGGTCAAAAGCAGCGAGCCGAATTTCGACGTCGCCATCGAAGGCTCCACGATACGCGTCGCCCACAAGTCGAGCGGCCATATCTTCGAATATCTGTGGTCGCAGACGCCGCCCTATCTGCGCAACGCGGTGGTACGTTGCGCCTCTGCCTGCGCGATCGCGCCCGGCCGCGTCGCCCCGGTGGCGCAGGAGACGGCGCTCCTGAAACTGCGCCAGGCCCATCTGCTCGCAGCCTGAGCTACGGCGCTAGGCGACAGCCGCCGGAGCGGTCCGGCCGAAATCCAGAAATTCGCCGAGTTCCGCGGCCGGACGCGGCGCGCTGAACAGATAGCCCTGCACTTCGGTGCAACCCTCGGCGCGGACCTGCGCGAGTTGCTCCGGCGTTTCGATGCCTTCCGCCGTGGTGGCGATGCCGAGGCTGATGCCCAAGCCGGCAACCGCGCGGATAATCGCCAGACAGTCCGGCCGCTCGGTCAGATCGCTGACGAACGAGCGGTCGATCTTGATCTTGTCGAACGGAAAGCTTCGCAGGTAGCTCAGACTGGAATAGCCGGTGCCGAAATCGTCCATCGAGATGCAGACGCCGATCTCGCGCAGCTGATGCAGCGTCGCCAGATTGGCCTCGGATTCGCCGAGCAGCACCGACTCGGTGATTTCAAGCTCCAATCGGCGTGCCGGCAGCCGCGAATGCGCCAGCGCCGACAGCACGGCCTTGACCACACCGCGGTTGCGGAACTGCGCCGGCGACAGGTTGACCGCGACCTTGAGCGGCTCCGGCCATCTGGTGGCCTCGGCGCAGGCTTCGCGCAGCACCCATTCGCCAAGCGGCACGATCAGCCCGATTTCCTCGGCGAGCGGAATGAATTCGCCCGGCGCCACCAGCCCGCGCTCGGGATGGCGCCAGCGCAACAGCGCCTCGAAGCCGCTCACCGCATTCGCCTTCAGATTGACCAGCGGCTGGTAGTAAAGCTCGAATTCGCCGTTGGCGAAGGCCTTGCGCAGATCGAGCTCCAGCATGCGCCGCGCCTGAATGCGGCGATCCATTTCGGCCTCGAAGAAATGCGCGGTGCCGCGGCCCTCGGCCTTGGCGCGGTAGAGCGCCATGTCGGCGTTGCGCAGCAGCGCATCCGGCGCGTCACCGTCGCCCGGCGCCAGTGCGATGCCGATACTGGCGCCGACGACGAACTCGTGACCGTGCACTTCGTATGGCTTGCTGACGACCTCGATCAGCCGGTTGGCGAGCTTGCTGGCTTCGTTGGTGGGATCGCCGAGCGGATACTGCACCACGGCGAATTCGTCGCCGCCGAGCCGCGCCACCATATCGGTGTCGCGCAGGCATTTCGCCAGGCGTTGTGCCACCGCCTTGAGGAGCTCGTCGCCGATCGGGTGGCCGAGCGTATCGTTGACGCCCTTGAAATGGTCGAGATCGAGACAGTGCACCGCCAGCGCACCACCGTCGCGCTGCACGCGCGCCAGAGCCTCCGTCAGGCGCTGGTGGAACATGACGCGGTTCGGCAAATCGGTCAGCGCATCGTGATGCGCCATATAGGCGACGCGGGCTTCAGCCTGCCGCCGCTCGGTGACGTCGACGACCGCGACCAGAATGGCGTTCTTATGCACAAACGGTAGCCGCCGTGCGTAGATCAGCACGTCGATCTCGCTGCCGTCCGCCTTGAGGTGGCGCCAGATCCGATCCGACTGGTAGTTCTCATTCATCGAGCTGGCGACCACACCGTGCAACTCGCGTTCATCGGCCGGCCACAGTTCCGGCAGTGTCATGAGCTGAAAGCGCGCGCGACTATAGCCGTAATGCGCCAGCGCCGCGTCATTGACGCTGAGGATGCGCAGATCGGCCGGATCGTACAGCCACATCGGCACCGGGTTGCCGTCGAACAGCAGACGAAACGAGGCTTCGCGCTGCTTGATGTCGCCGATGTCGGTCATCGTCATCGACAACAGATCGCCGACCGACGCAATGCCGATGTTCAGATGCACCTCGCGGTTATCGCGTTCGAATGCGAATTCGAACTGAGCGAAATTCCTCGAGCCGACGCCGGCAACCAGCCGGTCCAGCAGGCGCCGGGCGCTCAAATTCCGCGGCAGCTCGGAAAGCCGGCACCACAACAGCTTCTCGACCGTCAGCCCAAGCAGTTCCGCGGCGCTCGCATTGAGCGCAACGATCTGAAAGTCGATCGCCTGCCCCGACGCATTGCGGATCGCCGCAAGCGCGATGATGCCCTCCTCGGTCGAACGGAAGATCGTATCGACCAGATTGTAACGGTTGCCGGCTTCGCCGATATACACGCCGCTGAGCGATCGGCCCCAGCGGCAAGCCATTGGGAACGCCAACAGCTCGTAGGTTTCGACAAGGCCGTTGGCGACCCGATGCATGCGATACGATGTCGGCTCGGCCGCCTGGACCGCCAGCTGCAGCGCTTCACCGAGCGCGATGGCGCAATTGCGCGGCAATTCGTCGACCCGCAGGTCGCGGGCATCGCAGCCGATCCAATCCCGGATCTTGCGCCCGGCGCGCAGCACCGTGAAATTCTCCGCCGAGTTGCCTTCGACCAGCAAGAGATGATCGGCGAGACGCCCGAGGCTGCCGAGCACGACATCTTCATAGTGCGGCAGCTTATGTCCCGGCGCGACCGAGCCGCGCCACACTCTTTCAATGACGGTCTTGTCCGACAACAACGGCGGACACTCGACATCGAGTTTGCGAACCGGCGCGATCATTATGCTGAGTATGTTTCTGGCGATCGGCGACGCCAACCTTGCACGTTTGCTACAAGGGATTCCATAAAATCGCGTTAAGCACGGCGTGTTTGCTCGCATGACGGTTATGTGACAAATTCTTGAAAACACGCGCACCTGCGTCACAAACGTGCAGTTCGCAATTCTCAGGATGAGGAAAACGCCATGCCCAAGACGCCCGATTATTTCGCCGGCAAAACCATCATCATCACCGGGGCGGCAAGCGGCATCGGCCGCGCCACCGCGCTGATCTTCGCCCGCGAGCGCGCCAACGTGGTGTGCGCCGACGTCAACGAAGCAGGTGCGCGCAAGACCGCCGACGAGGTCAACGGCGCCGGCAGCCAGGCACTGGCGCTGAAAGTCGACGTCACCTCCCGGGCGCAGGTGGGCGACATGGTCACGCGGTCGCTCGCCGCATTCGGCAGCGTGCAGTTTCTGTTCAACTCCGCCGGCGCCGCCATCCGCCGCGCCAAGTTTCTGGAGATCGACGACGCGCTGATGGACAAAACCTTTGCGCTCAATGTCAACGGCACGCTTTACGCTATGCAGGCGGTGCTGCCGCACATGCTCGCCGCCAAACACGGCGTCATCGTCAACATGGCAAGCATGGCGCACCGCCGCGGCGGACCCGGCTCCTCGGTGCATTACGCCGCCGCCAAAGGCGCGGTGGTGTCGATGACCATGGGCGTGGCGCGCGAATACGCGGCCTCCGGCATCCGCGCGCTGTCGATCTCGCCCGGGCCGATCGCGACCCCGTTCCAGGACGCCGCCGGCTCCTCGCCCGAACTGGTCAAGCGCTTTCTCGACAATATCCCGATGGGCCGCTTCGGCACGGCGGAGGAAATCGGCGAGCTGGTGCTGTTCATGTGCTCCGACGCCTGTCCGTTCATGACCGCCGACACGGTTTACGTCAACGGCGGGGGCGGCTGGCGGTGAATTGTCTCTCGTCATGGCCGGGCTTGTCCCGGCCATCCACGTCTTAAACGCAGCGCCAAAGACGTGGATGCCCGCGACAAGCGCGGGCATGACGAACTCAGTGGGCAGCGCCCTATCGACCTCTCTCCTCAACCAGATTCACCATGTCGCGCGTGCGGGTGACGCCGCGCGGCCAGGCGTCGTCGAAATCCCTGACCAGCCCCTTGAAGGCGTCCGATTTCAGCGCGACGTCAAGCCGCGCCATGTCGGCAAACTGATAGACCGCGTAGTGTACGCCGGCGTCCGCCGCGCTCCAGAACCGCCAGCATTTTTCGCACCTGAAATCGGCGAGCGCCATCGGCAGGTGATGGCTCGAATACCATTGGTCGAATTGTTGGCGGAGCGGCTCCTCGACCGCCGAACGCACCATGAAATAGGCTTTTGACATTATTTCCTCCGTCACTGCGGGCAGCCGCGCCCGGGGATGCGCGTGTCGCACACCGCGATCGATTTCAGATAGGCCATCCAGCGGTCGATCTGCTCCTTCGACGGTTTGAACTTGAACGCCTTCTGCACCAGATAAAAGCTGTCGTTGCCGGCGATTGCCTTGAACCAGGTGATTTCCGGCTGGCCGGTGCCGGGATTCTTCGGGCAATCGAGCAGCCAAACCTGCACCGGATAGCCGTTCTCCGTGCCGTTCGTGACATCGGCCCCGCTGCCGCCCGGACACGCCGCAATCCAGCGCTGCTGCAGCGTGTCGCGGAATTTTTCCGGCGATGATTTCAGACCGTGAAAGATCTGCACCGTCACCATCTCGGACCAGTTGTTGACGGTCTGGCCCTCAGGCACCATTTCGTTCATCAGCATGGCGCCTCGCTCTACCCGATAGCCGACCGCGTAGCCCGGCGGTATTTGAACCAGCAGATTCTCGTTGACGAGATCGGCATTCGCCGCGCGCAGGGGCACGAGTAGCATGAGCACCATGATGCCAAGCCCTGAATACGCCGCGCGGGACAATCGCAAAATGCTTCGGACCATACGCTTTTCTCCGTCGGGCCGTTCTAGTGGAGCGGATTTGACATTCGCCCCCAGCCAGCCGCACCCGCCGGTAGCGAATGTCAAATCCAAAAGCTCCACTAGCACTTATATTTGCTAGTGGTCCTTTAGATTCTAACATTCGCATGAGAGCCTGCCGAACCCGGATGCGAATGTTAGAATCGGACCACTAGCACGACCATCCCCTCCCCTCACGCGCGCCGCGAACCGGCATCGCGTCGAGGATTGGGGCTGAACCTCGCCAGATAATCGGCAGCTGCCTGCGCCGCCGTCTCAATATAGAGATCGCTCGGCATGCACTGCCGCGCAGCACGCTCTGGTGCGCCGATGTTTTGCGGCGTAGCCGCCAGAATTTCCTGCCGCGCCCGCCATTGCACTTCATGTGGCACGGTGGCGAGCGCGCGCTTGAGGCAGGCGCCTGCATCCATGCAGGCCCTCTCGCGGCGGCAGCGCTTTTGCGCGCAACTCCGCCATAACGCAAACGCCGCGCAGTAGCGCTGCCGCTGCAGAATTTTCTCCGCCTTGTAGCGGGCGGTGAATTCTGTAGCGGCGAGTTTCAGGCGGTGGGAAGATTGGCTCGGAGGCATTGTCTTATTCCTCACCCCGAGGTGCTCGGTCGTAGGCCGAGCCTCGAAGGGCGAGGCCACGGCGCTCGGGCCTGCATCCTTCGAGGCTGAGGATGCGAGGCAAACTCTCTCCATTCTCGCGCCGCGATTTTATGTTCGCGCCGCAAGGTCAAACGCTCAGAGCTCCGTTCTCACCAAACCGGAGTGTTGTTTGCTTCCCTTCGCCACTGAAATCGAAAGAAAGAACAATAAAGGAGGCAGAACGCCGACAGACGCGTAGTCAACTGCTGCACCCGCCGGCGCAGCGCGCACCCTGCGGGGCGCGCTCGCCTGTCGGCGTCCTACCGCGGCTCTCGCCAGGGAGACAGCTGGTCCCCAAGGCTCGGCGTCAGGCCATGCTTTCCGGGACAGTCCGGGGCGTTCCATCCGCTACGGCCGCCCCAACCGGGGGGGCGGAGATTTTGCGCGTCTCCACGGGTGTTACCCGCGCCGAAGCAATCCCAGTCCAGTGAGCACCTCACGCGCCGGTCCTAGTGCCGGCAGGATGATGCCCGAGCCGCCCGAGAACGGGTGGTAAGCCCGCCCGCGGGCACCGCACTCGCTCCGCTTTCGGTTTTACCTTCGGCCGAAGGCGTCCTTAGTGAGCGAGATTTAACGAGTACGCGTTTACCAAAATAGAGACTATCATTCAAGTTTTGTCGCACGTGAAAGGACAACGCTTTGATTTTTCGAGGGTTTTTAGCCCGGGTTTTGCGGCTTCAGGGGCGCACCGTTGAGCCTTGAGCCTACGATTCGCAAGCCAGTCGTCGCTATTTACGTGACAACGCTGCGGTTTTTCACGGTGGCGCCAGGCGGCGCCCGGCGATGGCAGCCAGAATATCGTGCTTGGCGGCCGCGCGCCGCGCGGCGTCGTTCGACATCACCCGGATCGTCATGGCGTGCGGGTCCATCGGCTCGGGCGGCAGGCTGTAGGTCGCAAGCAGCGCACGGGCGGCGGAGAAACGCACCAACGGCTCGCTATCGTCGAGCGCCTTGATCAGCGCATCGACAGCAGGCGGAAAGCGGGTACCGGAGAGCGCATCGGCCGCCTCCTGGCGGCCCATCCAGTATTCGGATGACGCCAGCGCATCGATGATGGCGGGCGGCCATTGCGGATCGGGGTCGATCAGCCACAGCGCTCGCGCCAGAAAGACAAGGCCGAGCGGATTCCAGTCGCGGTCGAGGCCGGTCTTGGCCGCCGCCTGCCGCGCCCGTTCGGCGATGAACAGTGCCACCAACCGCGCCTCGGCGGCCCGCGAGCGCAGCACGCCAAGCCCGATGACGGCGCGCGAGTCGGGCAGAAACGCAATGAGCATGTCCTCGGCCCGCTTGCGCTCGTCGCCGGAAAGCTGCTCCAGCGCCGCTGTGTCGAGGGCGTCCTGCGCGGACTTGGGGTCTTCGAAGAAGCTGAACTTGAAGCGCTGGAAGGCGGCTGAGGGCTTCGGCAGCTCGTCGGCGCGGGCCAAGAACGGCGAGAGCCAATAAATGACAAGCGAAGTTACGCCGGCCGCCCCGGCAATCAAAAGAATACGACGGCATGAGACATTCATCGTTGCTCTTTTTTGCGCGCCCCCCGCGGTTGGGACGAAGCGTAGTTCGCGGCTGCAACGTGGACTGAGCGCCGCGAAACCCATCAGCAGCGTCACGGCATTGATGGCTTCGCTTCGTTGGAGCAATCCCACAGGAGGGTTTATCGACGGCTCTCCCAATCCTCTCCCCTCCTACCGTTCGCGAAGACCCGTCGAACTCGTAACGCCGGTTGCTGCCCAGAGATGTCAATTAAGCCATACGCGTTCGATTCGTCCGATGGGAGGCGGCTGCTCTTCACTCCAATGCTCCCGCCCGCATAAAGCGCAAGTGACCTACCCAGCTTATCCATCGACGGCAGCATGGCCGCCGACCACGACGAGTATTGCATCCTCTTTATCGCGTGTTCATGTCCGTGGAGAACCAAACAGATATTCGCTTCTTGTGCCTGGCGTAGAATCTTTGCAGCATCCAACGTAAGCGATATTTTCCCCTCACTGCCGAGCAACTCCCTCTCATACACCGGCAATAAGTGATGATGCAGAACCAGGATTTTCAATACATCCGGTAAATCAACAGATTTAATAATTGCGAATACATTGTCTGCGTCATCTCCCACAAAACCATATTCCGAGAAACTAACCCTTTCGTTCAAATAAGGCGAATTGAGAAGAGCAAAAACAAGCGTTTTTCTTTCGAACCTCACGCGCGCAATGTAATTCA
This sequence comes from uncultured Alphaproteobacteria bacterium, assembly GCA_963729965.1. Taxonomy (GTDB): domain Bacteria; phylum Pseudomonadota; class Alphaproteobacteria; order Rhizobiales; family Xanthobacteraceae; genus BOG-931. The sequence goes on along the minus strand of CAVSPX010000012.1, from coordinate 549,618 downwards.
GCGGACTCAGCCGGTAGACCTCACAAAATTCCTCTCGAAGGGCTCTAAATCCCTCCTCGTGATCATAGTGAAGTAGATAGTCCTGGACGGCAGCAGCATTTCCTTCCGAGTGCCGCACAATGTCATGGTTACCAGGGACCATGAAAAATAGATTTTTCGGAACGCCAATCTTACTCGCTAAATCCTCCAACAAAAGACGCGCAAGCTCACGGCCCGTGTGTCGCCGGCCCGACACCTCGATTTCCTTAGACCAACCTCCTCTCGTTACTATATCCCCTGAAACCACCACGCAGCCAATTTTGCCAAATGCGTCAGTTTCCTTCAGGTCATCAACTAAGACATCTGGAACGTCCGTTCCGGGTTAATATCGAATTTGTCGTACGTCAGCGGATAACGAAATGCGTGATCTTCTCCGATGTGTATGTCGCTGAGATGCAACACAAATGACGACGCCTTAGCGGCGAAGAAATGGAACTCGCGCTGAGGCGATACGTTTATAATATTTCCGTTTGTATCGTAATCCAGGAAGTAGATGGTTGGAACACCGAGAAGATCGGTTAACTTTCGATCGGCGTCAATTTGCTGAAATCCCGATGTCAATTCGAACCATATTGGCACTTGATCAATCTTGGACCGATAGTATTTCGGCACGCGCGCCTTAATGACCGCGCTCCTATCTGTTATCACTTGTTTAACACCGCAGATGTAAACTAAAGGTCTAACTTTGCTTGCGGTGTCCGCAATATAGACGGGCTGGTCCACGAAACCCCCTAGCTTTGTCTCGATGTCTGCAACACTTTCGAACGACTTTAGCCATAGGCCCCAAAACACACTCCCTTTATTCGAAAGTATCTCATTGTGAGCCGCGACTGTCGGATTGGTTTCATCTCGAAACCGAAGCATTACTCTGGGTGTTGCCATGTCAGTGCCTGGACATCTTGCTCGCCAATCAAAGTTTCCCTGAAAAGTCGCCTCGCCAGCTCCAGGTGGGATTGAAGTCTACTCTCCAAGCCAAATGCCGCAAAGCTTGGATTTATCAATTTTCCCGCGACATTTTCGGACGTCCAAAGATTGATATCCGAGAGTGCGGAATTTCGTCGGCTTGTGCTGTCAAGTACGGTTGGTCCCTTCTCAAACCCAAGGATTTCGGCAACGTCATTTTCTGCGGGGCTAACTTTGATCGCCAGCTGCGCGCCAGACAACGAGAACCTTTTCCAAATTCCGGGACCGACCCTTACGCGGTGCCGGAGCGTTCCAAATCGGCTCTTTGTAAATTTCATGAGCAAGCCTGAACGAAGAAATGGAGCCAGGCCAGCCGCTCGACGACTAATCTTCTCAAACAACGGAGTTTCGTAAGTGATCTTGCCTATCTGCATGAGCTCGCCCACACCGCTTAATGCGGAAACCAATTCTTCATGTTCAGCACGCGCCGATGGGCGAGTGGATTCTGGCCAGAGGACGAACAGTACCGACCGGCCCACTTCGAGGCTGGAAAGTGCTACATTCATCCACGCCAACAGATCGTCCAAATACCAAGGTGAATCAATAATGGCCAATTCAAACATTGGAAAAGACTCCGGCACCTTAACCAGACTTCTTAAATCGCATCGGTACATGGAGAATGGCGGCACGGGCGAATAATTTGGATTTCGTTCAAGCAGCAGCCCACTTTCGGTTTGTGGTGCCAATGCTTCCATCAAACCGGGGCAGCCTAGGAGGAGGATTGTTTTAGAATCACGGGCAAGAAATGTCATTCGTCTTTTGGTATCGTCATCAAATCTCCAATCATAATCTAATTGGTGCGATTGAAAGGAATGGGCCACTAGTATGTCTCACGGATAGATTATTGTGCTTCCGTCACGACATCTCGACGGTCTTGCTGCGTAGCAGCTCACGGCGCACAAGTTGGTGGCTTGCAGTTTATCCTACCCTCACTCCTGGCGGGAGGGGGTGACGAGGATCGCAACCCCGGGGTGGGGAGAAACCCAGAGCCCCAGCATCCTCGGAGAAAGTGCCCTTGCCCTGATCCCTCCCCACCGCGCGCTATGTGCGTGTCGGGGAGGGAAATTGCCTCACTTCTCGATCTTGATGTTGCCCGCTTTGGCGACGGCGCGCCATTTTTCCAGGTCCTTGGCGATGAAGTCCCGATAGGCGTCGCCGATCAGCGGCCGGATTTCGAAGCCCATGGCGTAGAGGTGATCGGTGAAAGCCTTGTCGCTCATCATGGCGGCGAGCGTCTGTCTCAAGCGATCGACGATCTGCGGGTCGGTTTTCGCCGGCGCCAAGAGGCCATAGGCGATGACGGCGGTTCCGTTGATACCGACTTCGGCAAGCGTCGGCACGTCGGGCAGCACGCGCGAGCGCTTCGCGCCCGTGGTCGCCAGCGCGCGAATGCGGCCGGACTCGATGAGCTGCTTGGCCTGAACCGGAATGACGAGGCCGACGTCGACCGTGCCGGCCACCAGCGCGTTCGTGGCCGGGCCAAGGCCCGCGAATGGGACGTGGACCATCTGGATGCCGGCCTTCGCGGCAATCATGGCCATGGTCAGGTGCGGCGCGCTGCCGAGCCCGGCGCTGCCGTAATTCAAACGTCCCGGATGGCTTTTCCCGTAAGCGACCAGATCCGCGAAGGTCTTGAACTCCGATCGGGCAGGAACCGAGAGCGTATAGGGCTGCTGCGCGATGCTGCCGATGAAGGCGAAATCGTCCGGCACTTTGTAGGGCAGCGACTTGATGGCCGGCAGCACCGAGAGACCGTCCGACACGGTCCACAGCAGCGTGTAGCCGCCCGGATCGGACTTGGCGACAAGATCGGTGCCAAGCTGCGCCGCCGCGCCCGGCTTGTTTTCGACGACGAACTGCTGATGCAGCCGCTTGCCGAGTTCTTGGGCGACGATGCGGCCGGTCAGGTCGGTGCCGGCGCCGGCCGCGAACGGGATGATGAGCTTCACCGGCCGCGCCGGATAATCCTGCGCGGTGGCGCTGTGCGCGGAGAGCGCGATGAGAGCGAACAACGAGATAATGCAGGCGCGCATTCGTTCCTCCCGGATATTTTTGTTCGTCATTGCGAGCGAAGCGAAGCAATCCAGTTCTGCGCTGCCGTTCTGGATTGCTTCGTCGCTTCGCTCCTCGCAATGACGATCAGAACTCACCGCCAGTGCGCGAAACACAGTCCGACGCCGGTCAGCGCCTGCGACCTGTAGCCGGGCACGTAGGCGATCCAATCGAGGTTGAGGTGCGCCACGGCGCCCGCTGTCGCGATCCAGTTTCTGATCTCGGACGAGCCCGACACGAGCTTGTTGAGCGGCAGCGATTGCAGCGCCGGGTAGTCTTTCTGCTGCAGGGCCTTGATGACCTGCCGGTCGAGCTCCTCGTTGACCAGAAAGTGGCTCAGCCCGCCCGAGGCCAAAATGCCGACGCGAATGTTTTCGGGGTAGGCTTCGATCAGTTCGCGGATCGCCACACCGAGTTCGAAGCAGCGCCGCGGGCTTGGCTGATTGGGCGGATAATAGGTGTTCAGAATCACCGGAACGATCGGGATCGCTACCTTGGTCATGAAGCGCCGATGGATGAACGAGTAGGCGTGCCCCTCGAACTGAGCGCCGACGAGCGATTTCATCGCGGTGATGTCGAAATTGCGCGCCACCAGGCCTTCGATGAGATTTTTCGCCAGCGCCGGATGGCAGGGATAGTGCCGGTCTTGCTTCTCTTCCATCCGCTTGCGCTGGTCTTCCAGGTACCAGTCGCCCGCGGGCTCGGCCGGCGCGGCGGCGTTGCGGATGGTGTCGCCGTAATAAATGGCGATCGCCGGGCGCAAATCGTCCTTGAAGATTTCGCGCTGATCGTCGCCGATGATGACCAGCACGTCGATGCCGGACGCGGTGATGTCGCGTTCCAGCCGGTCCATGGCGTCCATGGTGGCGCGGTGGCGCTCGGCCTGCGCGCTGGCCGTGACCTTTGCGGCGGCGTCCGCCGGCAGCGTCTTCAGCAACTCGTCGAACGTGCGCGGCACGCCGTCGAAATCGTTGATGGGCGCGCGCCGATCGACCCGGTCGAACATCTCCTGCCAGTGCTCGACCGAGGACACCAGCATCGTCGAGTGCGACGAGCCGAACGCCGCCACCACCTGCGCCATTGGGTGTTTCACTCCGTGTTTTGCGGGGATGGTAGGGGGCGGGTGCGGAGAAGGTCAACCGCCGATGCCGAGCGCAACGGCGATGGTCATATCATCGCCAGATGTCGCGGCTCGGCGCCACGCACGGCGCGAAGCGGTATGCCGCGGTCAAACGTTACGAGGCGGCCGCCATTCTTCACCGCAAGCGCAAGGAGATACACATCGCTGATCTGCTTCGGCCCGAGGATGTGCGTCCGATCAAACAAGGCGGCTTCCACAATCGAAATATCGTCCGGCCAAAATTCATGACCCGGCTCAGCGAGTTGCAGTCTCAGCTGTTCCATCGCCTGAGCCGCCGTCGGTCGCTCGGGATATCTCCCTTGGCAAGCGATGCGCACAAATCCATTCTGCGTCAGCGGGCATGAGGCCCAGCCCTTGTCGCGCTCGTTCCGCCACCACGCCAGAGCCGAGTTGTGATGAATGTGTGCCCTATCCATCAGAGCCAGGAGAACGTTCACATCCAGCAGCGCGCGCATCGTCCTGATCCAACTCTTCCTGAATTTTATCGATAAGCTCGTTGGTGACGACGGCGCCACGGGAGGGCAGCACGTACCAGCCGTCCTCGTACAGTAAGCCGTGCGGCGCAGCCTGGCTTCCCTCTGTGCCTTCTCCAAACGTCAGCGCTTTCCGCACAAGGTCGGAAATGACTTCTCCGGCAGTCAGATTCTGCGCCTTGGCCAGTTCCTTGGCTGCGGCAAGCACATCCTCGTCAATATCTAGCGTGGTTCTCATGCATCAGATGATAATGCATCAGATGCTATGATGCAAGGGCATCACACCGGCAGATTATCGTGTTTCCTTCCCGGAATCTCGACGGTCTTACCGCGCAGCATGGCGAGCGCGCGGGCGATGCGCGGGCGGGTGGCGTGCGGCATGATGACGTCGTCGATATAGCCGCGTTCGGCAGCAATGAACGGCGAGAGAAAGCGCTCCTCGTATTCCTTGGTGCGCGCCGCGATCTTTTCCGGGTCGCCGATGTCTGAACGGAAGATGATTTCGACCGCGCCCTTGGCGCCCATCACCGCGATCTGTGCCGTCGGCCAGGCGTAATTGACGTCGCCGCCGATGTGCTTTGACGCCATCACGTCATAGGCGCCGCCGAACGCCTTCCTGGTGATCACGGTAACGAGCGGCACGGTGGCCTGCGAATAGGCGAACAACAGCTTGGCGCCGTGCTTGATCAGGCCGCCATATTCCTGCGCGGTGCCGGGCAGGAAGCCGGGCACGTCGACGAAGGTAACGATCGGAATGTCGAAGGCGTCGCAAAAGCGCACGAAGCGCGCGGCCTTGCGGCTGGCGTCGGAGTCGAGCACGCCCGCCAGCACCATCGGCTGATTGGCGACGAAGCCGACGCTGCGGCCGGCGATGCGGCCGAAGCCGATGACGATGTTGCGGGCGTAGGTTTCGGACAGCTCGAAGAAATCGCCCTCGTCCACGACTTTGAGGATCAGCTCCTTGATGTCGTAAGGCTTGTTGGGATTGTCGGGCACCAGCGTGTCGAGCGAGGCCTCCTCGCGCTCGACCTCGTCGAGCGACGGCCATTCCGGCACGCCTGCGGAAAAACTCGCCGGCAGAAAGTCGATCAGCCGGCGCATCTGCAGCAGGCACTCGAGGTCGTTGTCGTAGGCGCCGTCGGCGATCGATGATTTCGTCGCGTGCACCGAGGCGCCGCCGAGTTCTTCGGCGGTGACGATCTCGTTGGTCACGGTTTTAACCACGTCGGGCCCGGTGACGAACATGTAGCTCGTGTCGCGCACCATGAAGATGAAATCGGTCATGGCCGGCGAATAGACGTCGCCGCCGGCGCACGGGCCCATGATCACCGAAATCTGCGGAATGACGCCGGAGGCCAGCACGTTGCGCTTGAACACCTCGCCGTAACCGCCGAGCGAGGCGACGCCCTCCTGGATGCGGGCGCCGCCGGCGTCGAATAGGCCGATGGTCGGCGCGCGGGCGCGCATCGCCATGTCCTGGATTTTGATGATTTTCTGCGCGTGCGTCTCCGACAGCGAGCCGCCGAACACGGTGAAATCCTTGGCGAAGGCGAACACGGTGCGGCCGTTGACGGTGCCGTAGCCGGTGACGACGCCGTCGCCCGCGATCTTCTGCTTCTCCATGCCGAAGTCGCTGGAGCGGTGCTCGACGAACATGTCGAGCTCTTCGAACGAATTCTTGTCCATCAGCAGTTCGACGCGCTCGCGCGCCGTGAGCTTGCCACGCTTGTGCTGCGCCTCGATGCGCCGCTCGCCGCCGCCGAGCCGCGCCGCATCGCGGCGGTCTTCCAGCTTGTCGATGATGTCTTTCATGATCGGGCCCGCGGGGTCAGTGTTCCGGTTTCAGGAATAGCAAGAGGCGGGCCAAGCGTCATCCCGGCGCGTCGCCCTCCCCCGCCCGACCTTCCCTTTCCGGGGAGGCGGGCCGCCCGGCGGGAGCGGCTTGGGTCATGGCGCTGCCGCGACGCCGCCGCGCACGGTGGAGGATAGCGTCACTAGCCCAGAATCGGATGGTTTCATGATACTCAGTCATTGGCACTGACGAGGGGAATCGCCGATGAGCAGCCCGCAAGTGATGGCCGAGCCAAAACCCATCCCGCCGGAGATCGACCGCTGGAATTGGGGCGCGTTCCTGCTCAATTGGATCTGGGGTATCGGCAACAAATACCTTCATCGCGCTCTTGACGCTCATTCCTTTGGTCGGCTTCGTCATGCCGTTCGTTCTCGGCGCCAAGGGCAGCGCCTGGGCCTGGCGCAACGGCCGCTGGGACAGCGTCGAGCATTTCCGGCGCGTGCAGCGCCTGTGGGCGATCTGGGGGGCGGTCGTCTGGATCGCCGCGATTGTCCTGTTCGTCGGCATTATCGTCGGCACTTTCTCCATTTTGCGCCACTCCGAGGCTTATCAGCTTGGCGTGGCAAAACTGCAGAGCAGTCCGATCGCGGCAAATCTGCTCGGCACGCCCATCTCGGCCGGCAACCCGACCGGGTCGATCAAGATCAACGGCAGCGCCGGCAATGCCGCTTTGAGTTTTTCGGCAAGCGGGCCGCGTGCGTCGGGGACGGTTGTGGTACAGGCGGTCAAACAGAATGGCGTCTGGTCGCTCACCAGGCTCATGCTCAAGCTCGACGGCAAGGACGAGGCGATCGACCTGATCGGCGGCCGCGGTAATTCGACGTGAGCCGCTAGTCCTGGGCCGCCGCTTCCTTGATCGCCTTGACGATGTTGGCGTAGCCGGTGCAACGGCAGAGGTGGCCGGACAGCACGTCGCGGATTTCGCCCTCAGTCGGGTGCGGATTGCGGGCCAGGAAATCGGTGAACGACATTAATATACCCGGCGTGCAGAAGCCGCATTGCAAGGCGTGATTGTTGCGGAATGCCGCCTGCAGCGCGTTGAGGGTGCCGTCGGGCGCGGCAAGCGATTCCACGGTGCGCACGTCGCGGCCCTCGGCCTGCACGGCGAGCGTCAGGCAGGCGCGCTGCGCCACACCGTCGATCAGCACCGTGCAGGACCCGCACACGCCGTGCTCGCAGCCGACATGGGTGCCGGTGGCGCCGAGCGCGTGGCGCAGAAAATCCGTGAGCAGCATGCGCGGCTCGGCCTCGGCGGAGAGCTTGCGGCCGTTCAGCGTGAGCGCGACCCGTACTTTCTGCTCGTGCTTCAGCCTGCGCATCGGCGGGCCTCCTCGATCACGCGCGGCGCGAGGTTCTTGAAAATATCGCGCCGCATTGCCGCGCTGGCATGCAAATCCTCGTAGCCTTCGAGCTCCTCGGCCCACGCACCGATGGATTGCGCGGCATCGCCGTTGAGCCCGCGCACCATCGGCCGCCCCGACATGCCGCCTACGCCAAGCCGCACGGCGCCGCGCTGGTCGGCGATCGCCGCCACCGCGATAATGGCAAAATCGCCATGCCGGCGCGCGACCTCGTCAAACGCCACGCCCTTGCCCTCGATCACCGGGAAGCGCACGGCGACGATCAATTCGTCGGCGCCGCGCGCAGTGCTCAGCATGTCTTGCTGAAACGCCTCGGCGGCGACGACGCGCTCGCCGCCGTTGCGCGAGCGCAGCACCACCGAGCCGTCAAGCAGAGCGAGCGACAGCGGCAGTTCCGAACTCGGGTCGGCATGCGCGATCGAGCCGCACACCGTGCCGCGGTTGCGGGTCTGAAAGTGGCCGACGAACGGCAACGCCACCGCGAGCAGCGGCAGCTTTTGTTTGAGCTGCGGCCAATTCATCAGCATGTTCTGCGTCACTGCGGCGCCGATCTCGATCATGTCGCCGCGGTCGGCGATGCCATCGAGCGCAGGGAGCCGCGAAATATCGATCAGCACCTTTGCATCGATCAGCCGCAGGTTAAGCATCGGAATGAGCGACTGGCCGCCGGCCAGAACGCGGGCGTCGTCGCCGTATTCGGCGAGCAGTTCTAAGACTTCCTCGACCGTATCCGGCCGGACGTAGTCGAACGGGCGCGGCTTCATGGTTTCTTGCCCGCTTCCATCAGCGCATGGATGCGCCGCGGCGTCGCCGGCACGGTCACATCGGAAACGCCGAGCGCATCGGCGATGGCGTTGGCGACGCAGGCGGGCGTACTCATGCAATTGCCTTCGGCTAGGCCCTTGGCGCCAAGCGGCGTGAACGGCGACGGCGATTTATAATGTAATATTTCAACCTCGGGGATTTCGCTCACCGTCGGCACCAGATAGTCGGCGAAGGTGCCGGACAGGAATGCGCCCTCCTCGTTGTAGGAAAACTCCTCGTAGAGCGCGGCGGCGATGCCTTGGGCGAACGCGCCGCGGATCTGGCCGTCGGCCACCGTTTCGTTGAGGATGCGGCCGGCGTCGTGCATCGACACATAGCGGTCGACGCGCACCTGATAGGTCACCGGATCGATCTCGACGCCGCACATGTCGAACACGAAGCCGTAGGTGAACGACGTGTTGATGCGGTCGTCGTGGGTCGGCGGCTCAAGCTCGGGCGGTGTCCACACGCCGGTCTCCGACAGCGCCGGCGCCATGGCCTCGGGCAGCAGCACCGGCGACCAGTGCGAGGTGCCGGCGACGCGGCCGAACGGCAGCGCGTTGTCGGGATTGGAGCGGCTGCGGATTTTGCCGCCGGCAAGTTCGACATCGTCGGGCAGCACGTTGAGCTGCTTGGCGCCGATGCCCTTGAGTTTTTCCCGCATCTGCACCGCAGCCATGTGGGCGGCGACCGCGGTGCCGGAGGCGAAACGGCTCGAATAGGTGCCCGCCGCAATCGACCATTGATCCTTGGCGGTGTCGAGTTCCAGGATCACCTCGACGTCGTCGGGCGACAGTCCGAGCTGATCCGAGACGATCTGCGCCAGCACGGTCTCGTGACTCTGGCCCTGCACCGTGACGTCGGCGGTGACCGTGACGGCGCCGAGCGGATCGATATTCACCGTCGCCATCGACACCGCGCCGTTCTTCGGCCCGGCGCGGTCGCGCGCGGCCGCCGTCATCACCGTGGACAGATAGCCCATGTTCGACATCGCCGGCTCGACGATGGCGGAAAAGCCGATGCCGTAAATCCTGCCCGCGGCGCGCGCCGCATCGCGGCGGCGTTTCAGCTCCTCGAGCCTGCCCTGCCCGGCCGCGATCTCGACCGCGCGTTGATAGTCGCCGGAATCGTAGAGTGCGCCGGCGGCGGTGCGATACGGGAATTTCTGCGCCGGTATGAGATTGCGCCGAATGACATCGAGCGGATCGAGGCGGAGCTCGACCGCGATGTGCTGCATCAATCGTTCCAGCGCCAAATAAAGCTGCGGCCCGCCGAAGCCGCGAATGAGACTTGACGGCATCTTGTTGGTGAGCACGACGCGGTTTTTCACGTCGACATTGGTGATGTCGTAGGCGCCGGTGACCGAGCCGTGCATGCGATAGAGCGGGCCCGGCATCGGCGCGCGCAGGAAGGCGCCATAGTCTTCGAGCTGGTCGAGACGCAGCCCGAGGATGCGGCCGTCATTCGCCACCGCGGCTTCCAGCTTGGTGATGCGGTTCGGGCCGGAGCTGGCGGCGACCAGATGCTCGATGCGGTCCTCGACCCATTTCACCGGCCGGCCGGTTATTTTAGCGGCCAGCGCCATCAGCACGATGTATGGGAATACCGAAAGCTTGATGCCGAAACTGCCGCCGGAATCCGGCGGAATGCGCAGCCGCAGCTTTGGGCCCGGCACGCGCAGCGAGCGTGCCATGACCGGATGGATCGAGAACGGTCCCTGGAAATTCGCCAGCACATCGTAGCTGTTCTCGGCGGCGTTGTGCTGAGCGACCACGACGTAGCATTCGATCGGCGTGAACGACAGCCGCGGAAACGTCGTTGTCATGGCGATGACGCGGTCGGCTTCGGCGAACGCCGCCTTGGTGTCGCCGTAGGAGAATTCGCGCACCGAGACTTCGTTGGTCTTGGCTTCGGCGTGAACCAGCGGCGCTGACTTTTCGCAACTCTCTTCCGGATCGATCGCGGCTGGCAGCGGTGCGTACTCGATTTCGACCAGCTCGGCCGCATCCTCGGCGATATAGCGGCTCTCCGCCACCACGACGGCGACCGGCTCGCCGACATAGCGGACACGCTCGATCGCCAGCGCCCATTGCGGCGCCGCGACCTTCACCGCGGTCAGAAACGGATCGGACAGTTTTCGTACGTCCTCGCCGGTGATGACCGCCCAGACACCGTCATGGGCCAGCGCCGCCTGTGCGTCGATGCGCACGATGTCGGCATGGGCATGCGGCGAGCGGATGACATGCGCGTGCAGCGTGCCGACCGGCACCGGCAAATCGTCGGCATAGCGCCCGCGGCCGGACAAGAGCGAGGCGTCCTCCTTACGCAGGATTTTTGCCGCGGCGGGATTGGGTGTTTGCATTCTGACCGTCCTCGGGGGTCATACTAACGACCCCAAGCGGTCATGACGAGCGCAGGTATGCGGCACATTTTCCGCGCCCTAGGCGGCGAATTTCGGTGGCGGCGACGACTTCGCTCGCTGGGCCTTTACGTCCTCCCGGTGGAGTTGTAACGCGCTGCCGACCGCCTGACGTTATGATAAGCGGCAATCCACCACGACCCGCCTTCCTTCACGAGGACCATGAGGAGACACGTACGCAGCGCGCCATCGGCGCCGGCCTGAACGCCGGGCGGCTGCAGCGAGGAATCGAACACGCCGCAGTCCAGGTCCGCGATGGCGACGTCAGGACGGATGAAACGAACCTTCCTCGGCGTCAACGTCATCTTGGTTCCCTTCATCGGCCCGCGAAAAATCTCCTCATGTCGTTGATTAAACTCGTCACGACTTATATGGAACGTGCCGTTGACATTGGTGAAAGTGGCATCCGCCAGAAAGCGCGAACCATCGCCCCGGTCCCAGGCCTCGACCAGTTCATCCAAGAGCTGTTGGATCAGGGTCTCGTCGGTTGTTGGCACGGTGAACCCCCTCTCCGGTTTGCTTGAACGAGGGACCTATCGCGCCGCCGAGAATTTTGCGACGAGAACCGTATCGACGCGGCCACCGACATCTGACAAACTGCATCATAATTATGCTTTGCAAATGTGACGTGCGTCACACCTGCAACGAGGCGCTATCAAGTACGTTGGATCGGCAGTCGCCGATATCTGAAATTGGAATGCTTCTGAGTTTGAATTGTACTCCAGAGCGGTGCTGCGGGGAATTCATGGTCGCGCATCCGACCGCAACGTCAGCAACGTCCTAAAGAAACCTTATCGCGCGGCCCACAAATTCGTTTCTTCGACGGAGGAAACAGTCGTGGCATCCGAATCGGTCCATACCTATTGCCCGATGTGCGTGGCCCAGTGCGGCGTTGTCGCCGTCGTCGAAGGCGACCGTTTGACCAAGATCAGACCGGACTCCGAACACCCCAATGGCGGCATTTGCATCAAAGGCTCCGCCGCGCCGCAGATCGTCTATTCGCCAGACCGCTTGCGCCACCCGATGAAGCGCACCCGTCCCAAGGGCGACGCTGACCCCGGCTGGGTCGAGATTTCCTGGGAGGAAGCGCTTGATACGGTGGCCTCTCGTCTTGCGGCGATCAAAGCGCAATCCGGCCCCGAAGCGGTGGTGTTCGCCTGTGTAACACCGTCTGGCGGCGCTTCTGCCGATTTTTCCCCGTGGCTCACGCGGCTGGGCCACGCGTTCGGCACGCCGAACCGTATGTCGGCCATTCATATCTGCACCTGGAACGTGTCAGCGGGCGCAAGGCACAGTTATGGCACCCCGACGCCGTCGGCAGATTACGAAAACACCCGCTGCATATTGCTCTGGGGCGCCAATCCGCGTGCGACATACCCGACTGTCGCCCAGCGTATCAGCCGGGCGAGGGCCCGCGGCGCCAAGCTCATTGTCATCGATCCGCGCCGACACAATCTGGCCCGCAGCGCCGACTGCTGGCTGCGAGTTCGCCCCGGCGCCGATGCCGCGCTAGCCTTGGCCATGATCCACGTTTTCATCGAAGAAAAGCTGTTCGATGAGGCCTTCGTCCGCGATTGGACCACCGGTCCGTTTCTGGTTCGCGACGATACCCAGCGTTTGCTGACAGCGCGCGACCTTACGCCGTCAAGCTCTGTCGAAGCGTTTGTTGTTTGGGATAACTCGCGCGGCGCGCCTGTGTCCTATGTGCCCGATCAGGGTTACTCCGAAAGCGGTGTGGAACCCGCACTCAACGGCAGCTTTCCCTGCCAGCTCGCCTCCGGCGCTTGCGTGACCTGCCGGCCGGCCTTTGCGCTGCTCGCCGAGCGAGCGGCGCAATACGCGCCGGAGCGCTCGGAATCTATCACGTGGGTCGGGGCGGATGACGTTAGACGCGCAGCAAGGATTTTCGCGACCGAACTGCCGTCCTGTTATTTTTCCTGGACCGGTCTCGAAATGCACAGCAACGCCATGCAGATCAATCGCGCGGTGTGCTGTCTGTATGCCTTGACCGGCCAGTTCGACCAGCGTGGCGGCAATGTGCTGATCGCGACCCCGCCCATCGGGCCGGTCGAAGGGCTTCAACTCCTTGCGCGGGAGAAGGCGGCAATACGGCTCGGTTTGACGGATCATCCGCTCGGGCCACCCGACTATCCGGGGCACGTTCAGGCCAGCACCGTGTACGAGGCCATTCTCACCGGACGGCCCTACAAGGCCAGGGCGATGGTCTGCTTCGGCAGCGATCCATTGTTAAATCACTGCGATGTGCAACGCGGCGAGGACGCATTGGCAGCGCTTGAGTTTTATGTCCACATGGACATGTTCGCCAACCCCAGCGCGGCCTTCGCCGATCTGTTGTTGCCCGCAGCAACCGGCTGGGAATACGAGGCGCTCAAGATCGGCTTTTCAGGGGCCGGCGCCAAAGGCGCCAGTGCCGAGGCTGCTTGTTGGACGCAGCTGCGCAAGGCGGTCGTGTCGCCCGCGGCCGGCGCGCGCTCGGACCTGGCTGTCATCTTCGATCTCGCCTGCCGTCTTGGCCTCGGCGAGCATTTCTTTGGCGGCGATATCGAGAGAGCTTGGCGCTATCAACTCGAGCCGTCCGGCCTGACGCTCGAGGAGTTGCGTGCGCAACCGCGCGGAGCCAAGACCGCCGTCACGACCCACTACCGCAAGTACGCAAGCATCGACCCGCAGACTGCACGGCCGCGGGGCTTCGCCACGCCGTCGCGAAAGCTCGAACTTTATTCGACGCGTTTCGCCGCCGCCGGCTATGACCCGCTGCCATGCCACGAAGAGCCGGCCGAGACGCCGCTGCGCGGCGCCGACGGCGCGCTTCCGTTGATCTTGACTAGCTTTCGTACCGTTCAATTCGTCAACGAACAGCATCGCAACATTCCACGGCTTCGCAACGAAGTGCGTGAACCGGTGATCGAAATACACCCTGACACGGCAGCCGGGCTCGGCATCGGCGATGGCGAATGGGTGTCAGTCCAGACCACTGCGGCGAAAATCAAACTAAAGGCGAAGTTCAATGACTCGTTGCACCCGAAGGTGGTGAGTGCGCATTATGGTTGGTGGCAAGCCTGCAGCGAATTGGGTCTGCCAGCCTACGATCCGCTGTCGCCGGAAGGCGCCAACGGCAATTTGCTGATCCCTAATCGACACATCGATCCAATAAGTGCTTCCGTCCCCCATCGTTCGAGCATGTGCCGCATTTCGAAGTCGGTTTAGGAGGGGATACTTATAGCTGCAGGTCGCCTCGGATTCTAACGTTCGCACGAGAGCCAGCCGAACGCGGATGCAAATGTTAGAATCGGACCACTAACCGATCACGCGATGTTCACTCGCGCTGCCGCGCATATTCGGCGGACGGCGGCGATCCCCAGATGTCGGTCGGAAATGATTTCCAGACCTTCGGCACCTGCGGATGATCGCGATGCCAGGGCCGCGGCTCGAAATAGCCGAGGTCTTCGTCCAGCATCTTGTCCAGCTCGGTGAACAATTCGACGATCTGGTCGTCGGGATTGCGATGATAAGTGTAGATATTGTGGCCGGGGCCGTGCCGGCCGGGGCCCCAGATGATCGGAATCTTTTTGTTACCGAGGAAATCGCACGCCACCTGGACCTGTGCCCAGTCTTTCAGCTCGAAGGCGACGTGGTGCATCTGCGTGCGCTTGCCCTTCACGAAGTTGATGGTGTGGTGGTCGGGCCCGCAGCGCATGAAGACGAACCAGTCCTGGATCCAGTCCGAGACGCGAAAGCCGAGCACCCGGCTGTAGAAATCGGCCAACGGCTCCGGTTCGGGCACCACAAAGGCCAGGTGCCCGAGCTTGATCGGACCGATCCCGGCCACCGCACGCGGCTCGCCGATCGGCGTCTGCGCGGCGAACACCTCGCACACCGTGCCCTTGGGATCCTCGAACGACAGCATTTGCGCGACGCCTGGCACGCAATCGTTGCGCGTCTCGCAGTGCAGCCCTTCCGCCTCGATGCCCTTGCGGATGTCGCCAAACTCGGTTTCGGGCGCCACCTGAAAGGCGAGCCGCGCGCAGCGGGCGTTCTGGCCCTTCTCCAAGGTCACCGCGAGATCGCCGTGCTTGGTCGCCAGATAGGCGCGGCCGTTCACCCGATCGGCGAGTGCGAGACCGTTGATCTCGGTGAAATAGGCGATCTGGCGGTCGAGATCGGGTGTCTCGAAGGTAACGTGGCTGAACCGTCTGGCTTTGATCATGGCATGTTCCGTTTTGTGGACCTTATCCGCTCGTCGGCCGAAGGACTGATCGCGCGAGCGTGCAAACTTACTCGATAGCCGGAACCACCGGCACCTTATCCCAGGAAGCGACTGGATCGTATTCCCAAATCCAGCCAAAGCCGATATTCCCGCCAGCCTTGGCGAGCCGATCCTTCTGCACGTCGGGGTCGCGCATATGCTTCATCCGTGCGGCGGCAAGCGAGGCGAGCTGGACACCGTGGACGCGCGGAATGCGGATGCGGCGGAATTGCCGCAGTGCCTCGGCCGGATCGTTTCGTTCGGCATCGAGCCACCGCGCCAGCGTATAGGCATCCTCGAAGGACTGCGCCGCGCCCTGCCCCGCATTCGGCAGCATCGCGTGGGCAGCGTCACCGATGAGCTGGACGCAGCCGCGTCCCCAATCGTCGGTCAAGGGCCGCGTGAACAGGCCCCATTTCGAGCATTGCGTGACCAGGCTCAACAGCGTCTTGAGCCGCGGCTCGGGGTTCGGAAAGCTCGCCCGCATCTCATCGGGATCGCCGGCGATCGACCAGCCCTCCTCGACCCATTTGTCCGTATCTTCCTGGGTCACGACGTTGATGACCTCGCGGCCGCGCAGGTAGTAGCTGACCAGATGGCAGCCGGGTCCCCACCATTGCGTGCTGCCGCTCGGCTCCAGCACTTCGCGCGGCACCTCGCTGCCGTTGAGCAGCGCGCGCCAGACTGACTGGCCCGTATAGGTGGGATTGTCGTTGCCATAGAGCGCGCGGCGGACGACGGAATGAACGCCGTCGGCGCCGATCACGATATTGGCGTGCCGCGTCACGCCATTGGCGAACGTGAGCGCGACGCCTGATTGGCCCTCTTCGAGCGCGGTCAGGCGATGGTCGAGATGCAGGATCGCGGGATCGAGGCCGCTCGCGAGAGCATTCAACAGGTCGGCGCGGTGAACGAAATAGTGCTGCGCGCCGTACCGGGATGCCGGCGATGGCCGGAATTCCAACGGCTCGCCGGTCTGCATGTTGCGGGTTTGAATGCCTTCCGAAGGATTGCCTACGGCGGCAAGTTTCTCGCCAAGCCCGATCCCGCGGAGCGCCTTCACCGCCTGGCTGCTGATGCTGATCCCAGCGCCGATCTCGCCGAGTGCACGCGACTGTTCGAAGACTTCGACCTCAAAACCGAAACGCGTCAGCGCGTTCGCCGCTGCGAGGCCCGCCAGCCCGCCGCCGACAATCGTGACCATGCGTCGTTGCGTCATTCATCCGTCCGGCGATGATTTGATCTGCTCTATTGGAGCTTGATGCCGGCGGCGCCGATTACCTTGCCCCAGCGCGCGGTTTCATCGGCGACGTGCTTGCCGAATTCGGCGACCGTCATCGGCATCGGAACCGCGCCGAGATCGGCGAAGCGGACTTTCACCTTTGGATCGGCGAGAACCGCGCGAATCTCATTGTTGAGCTCGTCGATGATTTGAACCGACGTGCCCTTGGGTGCGCCGATCCCATCCCAGAGATTTGAACTCGTAGCCGGGGATGAATTCAGCCATTGCCGGAATGTTCGGCAGTACATCCGAGCGTGTCGGGCTGGTGACGGCCAGCGCCCTTACCGCGTTGCTTTTGATGTAGCCGATTGTTCCACCGAGTGGACTGAAAGCGACCTGCACCTTGCCGCTGAGCAGGTCAGTGAAAAAATTGCCGCTGTAAGGGACATGAACCAATTCCACGCCGCTCATCGATTGGAAGAGCGCGCCGGCGAGGTGCGTGACGGTTCCGGTGCCATTCGATGCCATGTCGATCTTGCCCGGATTGGCCTTGGCGTAGGCGATGAACTCGGGAACGGATTTCGCCGGAAAAGTCGAATTGACCACCATGACAAAGGCACTGCGGTCGACGCCCGCGACCGGCGCAATGTCGCGGATAAAATTGAAGTGGAGGTTTTTGTAGAGAGTCGCGTTGATCGCATTTGGTACGGTCACGAACAGGAGCGTGTAGCCGTCCGGCGGCGCCTTCGCGACGACCTCGGTGGCGATGTTGGTACTGGCACCCGGCCGGTTTTCGACGATGAATTGCTGTCCAAGACGCTCCGACAGCGATTGCGCGACAAGGCGGGCAACAATGTCGGCAGACAACCCGGGCGGAAAGCCGACAATCAAGCGCACCGGCCGCGACGGATAGGCCTGAGCCACGCGTTCCGCGAAAGGGCCGGCAAAGCGAAGGCGCCCGCCGCCAAATGGAGAAACCGCCTGCGTGGAAGTTTCATGCCGCCGCCTCCTAAAGCCGCTGCATCGGCTCGATGCCGAACAAAGCCTGGCCGGCGGATTCGAAATTCGACATGTGGGCCTGGCCCTGGGCGGTGACGGTGTGCATGTCGCGGAAGCGGCGCTCGAACGGGCTACCGGTGAAGATCGCGCTGGTGGCGGCAGCCGTGTAGGCAAAGTCGACGGTGCGCACCGACTGGTCGAGCGCGCCGGTGATGGCGAGGCGGAGCCGCGCACGCTGATCGAGCGTAGCGTCGTCCTTGTTCACGGCCTGCCAGATTTCCTCCAGCATATCGCGCAGGAACGCGCGTGCCGCGTGCAGGCCGCCCGCGACCTTGGCAACCTCGGACTGGATCACCGGATTGTCGCGCATCACGCCGCGGCCGGCGCGCCCGGTCTTGCTGTTGGCAAGCGCCATGAAGGCATCGAGGCTGCCGCGCGCCAAGCCCAGGCCCACGCCGGAAAAGCCGATGCCGTAGAGCGTCAACAGCGGAATGTTGTAGAGCGCGCCGTTATTGGTGCGGTCGGCCTGCTCGTCGCGCCACGTCGTGTAGGCGTCCGGCACGAACAGCTCGTTCACTTCATACCGATTGCTGCCGGTGCCGCGCAGCCCGACCGTGTGCCAGATGTCGGTCCACTTGGCCTGCTCTTTCCGGAACAGCATGGTCCGCATCACCGGGCGGCCCTTGTCGTCGAGCCGCGGCTTGCCATCGCGCTCGATCACGGCGGAGTGGCCGCCGATCCACGGGCAGTGGCCGCTGCCGCTGGCAAACCGCCAGCGCCCGGTGACGCGATAGCCGCCGTCCGTAACCACCGCCTTGGCGCCGGCCGGCGGACCCCACGCCACCGCGCCGTGCGGCGGACCGAAAATCTCGCGCGCGATTTTCGGATCGAGATAGCCAGCGGCCTGGGTCGAGGCGACCTGCTGGCCGACGCACCACGCCGTGCTGGCGTCAGCCGCGGCGATAGCCTGGATCACCTCGTTGAACGCCGCGATGTCGGCGCCGCCGCCGCCAAGCGATGGCGGCAGCAGCATGTGGAAGATACCGGCCTCGTGCAGGGCCGCGACGACATCGGGCACGATGCGCCGCTCGGCTTCGATGCGGTCCGCCGCGGCCTCGATCGCCGGCACCAGCGCGCGGGCGCGGGCCACATAGTCGGGCGCGTTCCTTGTCTCGATGGTCTCGTCGCGAGCAAGCACGGACGTCCTCCGCCAAGTTTTCTTTCTGTCTACATCCCCGACGCCGGCTTGTCAGCAGCGGCACGGCCAGCCGCCGCGCTGGCGCGGGCCTTGCCACTCCCATAACATGGAGCGCAACAGCCGATGGAGCCCAAGGACATTATTATGAAGCGCATGACGCTCGCCATTGCCGCGCTTGCGGCCATTTTGGCGCTGGCGGCGGCGACCGCGCCGAGCCGCGCCGAGACCGCCTTTCCCACGCGCACGGTGAAGATGATCGTGCCCTACCCGCCCGGCGGCGGCACCGATCTGTTGGCGCGGGTCCTGGCCCAGCGGCTCGGCGAAAAGTGGAAGCAGTCGGTGATCGTCGAAAACGTCGGCGGCGCCGAGCGGGCGTTTCCTTCGGCAGCGGCGTCGGTGACAGCATTCTGGCCAATGACATTTCGCAGAACGCGATCGGCATCGATCTCGGCGCCGGCGCCAATGACGGACAGAATTCGCCCACTCTGTCAGGCGTACAAACATCGGCGACGCAGATCGACATCGCCGGTACGCTCGACAGCGCGGCCAACCAAACATATAGCATCGAATTCTTTGCCAGCGGCGCCAATTCCAGCGGCAACGTCGAGGGCGCGACTTTTCTCGGCTCCACAAGCGTCACGACGAACGCCTTTGGCACCGCGACCTTCGACAGCACGCAGTCATGGACTATCGCGCAAGGTGAACTCGTCACCGCGACCGCCACCAACGTGACGACCGGCGACACCTCCGAATTCAGTCAGGCGCTCACGGCTGACGGCTCGCTCGTCGTCACCAACCTGAACGACAGCGGTACCGGCTCGCTGCGCGCCGCGCTGGCGCTCGCCAACGCGGCCGGCGGCAGCAACACTATCACATTCGCATCAGATCTCGCCGGCGGCACACTCATGCTGACCAACGGCGCGCTCGACATCGCCGGCAACGTCACCATCGACGGCGGCACCGATGCCATCACCATCAACGCGCAGGGTCAATCGCGCGTGTTCGATGACCTTTACGGCATCTCGACGATCAACGGACTGACCATCACCGGCGGCAACGCGGCACATTCCTTCGCCGGCGACGGCGGCGCTATTCAGGTTGGCACGCCGATTTTCCCCGGCGGTGCCGAGCTTACCATCTCCAATTCGACCATAACCGACAGCCAAGCCGCCTATGGCGGCGGCATCGCTGTCAATGCCGGCGATTCGCTGACGCTGACCAACAGCACGGTGACCAGTAACACCGGGTATTTCGTCGGCGGCGGCATCGCCTCTCAAGGCGCGCTGACGCTGACCAACTCGACGGTGTCGAACAACAGCGCGGGTTATATCGGCGGCGGCATCGCCAGCGACAGCACCCTCACGCTGATCAATTCAACGCTGTCGGGCAATCAGACCGGTGCGCCGGGACCGGCCCTCCCGGTCGGCTATAGCTACGCAGGAGGTGGCGGTCTTTACAATTCCGGCAGCGCCACGCTGCTCGACACGACCATTACCGGCAACACCGGCGATTATGCCGGCGGCGGCATCCTGAACGCCGGCAAGCTCACGCTGACGAATTCGGTCGTGTCCGGCAACGACGCTCTCTACGTCGGCGGCGGCATTCTTAATACCGACGAACTGACGCTCACCAATTCGACCGTGTCGGGCAATCAGATCACCGGTGCCGGCAGCTCTCCGCTTGGGCAGCCCAGCGCCGGCGCCGGCCTTTACAACAGCGGTGCCGCCGGGCTGTACAACACCACGATCGCCAACAACACCGGCGCTTATAACGGCGGCGGCATCTACAACAGCAACGCTCT
Source organism: uncultured Alphaproteobacteria bacterium (assembly GCA_963729965.1). Taxonomy (GTDB): domain Bacteria; phylum Pseudomonadota; class Alphaproteobacteria; order Rhizobiales; family Xanthobacteraceae; genus BOG-931. The sequence continues at coordinate 529,027 of CAVSPX010000012.1, read as the reverse complement.
CACGCTGACGAACGTCACCCTCGCCGACAACAGCGCCTCTTACGGCGGTGGCCTGGCGAATGCGGCGTGCGGTTGTGGCGTCGTTGGAATCTACGACTCGACCCTCACCGGCAACGATGCGAGCGAGAGCGGCGGCGGCATCTACAACGCCAATGGCATCGTGACCCTGACGAACAGCATCGTCGCCGGCAACGGGGCGGGCTTCCAGGCTCCCGACGTCTACTCCTCAAGCTTGCCCACCACGACCACGAACTACGCAGGGGTCAATTTGTTCTCGCAGGCCGGCGTCGGCCGCGCCGGCACCGACATCTACGTGTCGCCGTCCGATCTCTCCCAGGTCTTTAACACTCTCACGACCATCGATCCGACGAGCGGCGCTGAGTTCCAGGCCGGCACGCTCGGCAATTACGGCGGACCGACGCTGACCGCGCTGATCGCATCGGGCGGCTTTGCGCAGGATGCCGGCGATGCCGCCGCACTGCCGCCCGATCCTAATGATCCGGCCGAGCCGCTGTCGGTCGATGCCCGTGGTCTGCCGCGCCTGGACAATGGCACCCTCGATATCGGCGCGGTTGAACTGCAGCCGCTGATTTCCAATCCGAACGCAGTCATCGCCGCGGCAGGCACAGGGCCGATCGCGCTCGATATTGCAGCGCCGACCGACAGCGACGGCTCGACGCCGACCATCACGCTCGACACCGTACCGACCTACGGCACGACCCAATATTTCAACGGCACGGCGTTCGTCACCGCGTCAGGCGGCACAATGCTGACGCCGGCGGAACTCGCAAGCCTCGAATACACGGCGCCGGCGAGCGGTGAGCTCGGCGGTCAGACGATTTCCTACACCGCGACGGAGGGAGCCGCCTCCAGTCAGGGCACGATCGCAATCACCGTGCTGGCTGAAGATACTGGTGCATCGAATTTCTATTTCACCGCATTCGCCGGTCCGGGCAACATCGGCAATCCCGATCTCTACACGCTCGACGCCAACGGCAACCCGGTCGCCATCCCGCTAAACCCGGCAAACGGCAGCTTCGCGGGCGAGGATGGCGGCTTCTTCCAGTTCGCCGGCAATCTTTATTTCAATGCGACTGGCAGTGCGACCAGTGGCACTGAAGCGCTTTATGAACTCCAGCCAAACGGAACCGTTGCTCCGGTCTTGGCTGGCAGTAACGGCAGCATAGACGGTTTCTTCGACGGCGATATCGGCATCAGCGCCAACTTCACCGAATTCGACGGCGGCCTGTATTTTGCGGCGGAGACGAATGCCGGCGAGCAACTCGTCAAGCTCAACGCCGACGGTACGTCGCAGATCATCGTACTTAATGCAGGCGGCCAGGAAGCGTTCCCCGGCCAAAACGGCGGCTTTGTCGAATTCGACGGCGCTCTCTATTTCTCGGCGATTACGCCGTCTTCGAATTTCGGCAATCCGGATCTCATCCAGCTCGACGCTACCGGCATCGTGACCGACATCTCCGCCGTCTCGGGCGACGCCAGTTCCGCCGGCGAGGACGGCGGGTTCTACGTCTTCAACAATACGCTCTACTTTAACGCTTTCAGCACCACGCTCGGCGAAGACACGTTGTTCGCGCTCGCCCCAGGCTCCACCACACCGGAGCCGGTCGATCCGAGCGGCAACGTCCTTGTCACACTGCCGGTTAACAGCACGACCAGTAGCGCCTTCCATGAACTCGATGGCAGTCTCTACTTCAACGAATTCATCATGGCTCTCGGCGACGACACGCTGTTCAAGCTCGATGCCAGCGGGACGCTGACTCCTCTTACCTACTTCAACGGAACCACGAATGAGACCCTCGAGAGCGCGGGAGGGTCGGGCGGCTTCACCGATTTTGCCGGGGCCACCTACTTCGTAGCAACTACCGCGGGCGAGGGCACGCAGCTCTTCAAGCTCGATGGCGCGGGCGACATCACTGAAATCACCGACACGGCGGGCGGGGCTTTCGACGACGATCTTCCGGGCAATTTCGTCGTCTTCGCCGACAATCTTTATTTCGATGCCTACGACACTGGCGGCGGCGACAGTCTTTATCAGCTTTCAGCCAACGGGTCGCTGACGACCGTCAATCTTTTCAATACTCCTCCTGGCGCAATAACAGACGCCGGGGTCGACGGCGGCTTCCAGGTTGTGAACGATAGTCTCTACTTCTCGGCCGAGACGCCGAGTGGCTATCAACTGGTCAGGCTCAGCGCTGACGGTAGCGTGCAGGTATTCGACAACATCAATTCGACTCCCGGCAACAACAGCTTCGGCACCGGCGGCTCGACGGGTAATGCGCTCGGCGCCTTCCCGGAAAACATCATCAATGGCATTTCCGGCAACGACATCCTTGTCGGCAGCACGCCGAACGAGATCATCAATGGCGGCTCCGGCAACGATGTGATCGAAGGCCGCGGCGGCAATGACATCCTGACCGGCGGTGGCGGCAGCACCGACTTCGTGTTCTCGCTGGCTGGACCCAGCAACGTCGACTTCGTGACCAACTATTCGCTTGCCCAAAGCGACCTTCTTGACGTCTCCGCGCTGATCGACGCCAATTTCATCGCCGGCAGCCAGATCGTCGACTTCGTGCGCCTGATCGCGTCGGGCAGCGACCTCGTCCTTCAGGTCGATCCCAATGGCAGCGACGACAACCCGCATGTCTGGCAGGACGTCGCAATCCTGGAAAATGGCAATGTCGCCACGGTGAACCAGGTCACTGGTTTCTTCGCCGGCGCCGATCATACGATCACGCAGACGATCGATTTCACCGCTCCGACAGTGCAAAGCGTTGTTTTCAGCGCGCCAACGAGCCCCGTCGGTCAAGGCGCCATGGTGACAGCTACCGTCACCATGAGTGAGGCGGTTCTGGTCGAGACTGCGTTCGGTTCGCCGACACTCGGATTGAACGACGGCGGTGTCGCGACCTTCGACGCCGCGGACTCGACATCGACCGCGCTGGTGTTCGATTACACCGTACTCGCCGGCCAGAACACAGCCGCGCTCGCGACGTCGTCCTCAGGCGTCAGCCTCAACGGCGGCACGATCGAAGATCTAGCAGCAAACGAGGCCGATCTGACGGGCTCCGACAACGTCGCCGCCCTGCCCCCGATCGCGGTCGACACCCGGCTGCCGCCGACCATCGCCGGCACGGTCGCTGATCAAACTACGACCTCCGAAGCGCCGGTAAAGCCGTTTGCCGGCGTGACGATTACCGATCCCAACCCTAGCGCCACCGACACGCTGACGATCACGCTGTCGAGCACGAGCGGCGGCTTTGGCACGCTATCGGGCACGGGACTGACGGGGTCCGGCGCCACCTATCAGATAATCGGCGCCGCAACGACGATCAGCGCCGAACTCGACGCACTGGTCTTCGCGCCGGTTAACGGCGTGCCGGGCACCTCGGTCACTACCACCTTCGCTCTGAGCGACCAGAGCAGCGTCTTCGCCACGCCGGCAACCGACAACGCCACCAGCGTCATCGACACCGATCCGGCGGTCTCACCGCCGCCCGTGATCAACTTCCCGCACGTTTCCCCCAGCAACGTCGACGAATGGATCCTTTTGGACGGCCAGTGGACGGCGAGTGCCCAGCCCGGTTCGATTCCGTCGGGCTATGAGGTCATGGGCACCGGCGATTTCACCGGCAATGGCTTAAGCGACATCCTGTGGCAGAACCCCAACACCGGCGATACCCAGGAATGGCTGATCAACAATGGCGGCTGGAACGGCACCGTCGACCTCGGCACGCATCCCGGCAGTTATCAGATCGCCGGCGTCGGCGACTTCTTCGGCAACGGCATCGACGACGTGCTGTGGACGGCAACGTCGAGCAACGGCCAGGTGCAGACCGACATCTGGGAACTCGCCTCCGACGGCCAATGGGAGGCGAGCGTGCAGCCCGGGCCGCATCCAGCCGGCTACAATGTCGTGGCTGTCGGCGATTTCACGGGCAACGGCACCAGCGACATCCTGTGGCAGAACCCGACCACCGGCGATGTCGACGAATGGCAGATCGCCAACGGCCAATGGGCCAACAGCGTCGATCTCGGCTCGCATCCGGGCTCAGGCTGGAGCATCGCCGGGGTCGGCGATTTCTTCGGCAACGGCCGCGACGACATCCTGTGGACCAATCCCAACAGCGGCCCGGGTGGCGATACCGAGGTCGACATCTGGCAACTGGGCACCACGGCCAATGGACCCCCAGCGTGTCGCCCGGCCTCGGCCTGCATCCGCCCGGTTATCAGGTCGCCGCGGTTGGCAATTTCACCGGCAACGGCGTTGACGGTGTGCTGTGGTACGACCCCAGTAACGGCAATGTCGACGAATGGGTGCTCGACACCAACGGCCAGTGGGTCACCAGCATCAATCTCGGCGCCCATCCGGGCAATTTCCAGATCGCCGGTGCCGGAGCCTTCGTCAACGGCAACAGCACCAGCGACATCCTCTGGCATTCCAACACCTGACGCGAACGCTTTCCAGTTACGTTGACTCGGGAAGCGCTGTCGTTCTGGGACTTGGTCGCATAGTCTACGGAGAACCGGCGGCCACTGTTCGGAAAATGCCTTCGCACTGGCCGCGCCAACGAGCTTGCCGACCAGGCATGCCGCTATGGGCGCGGAGCCGCTCGCCGCGAAATATTTTTCTCGCAAATACTGTCAGCACGTTCGGTTCGTCACGCGGGTAGCGCGAGTCCTTCGCTGTACCTGCAACGTGCATAGTTTATCTCAAATTGTCACGAAACTGTCAGCGGCCGCCCCTTTAAGTACCCCAAGGCTATTGTGGAGAGTGGAATGGGCCAGCTGACCGCTTCCGATTTTCAAACCTATCCGACAGACGCCAGTCAAGACGACACGATCACGCCCGGCCCCAATGCGCTTTACGAGGTTCCGGTCGACGATATCGCGCCGACCCAGATGAACGAGGGGTTGACCGAGGTCGGCAAGAAATCAGCGGGATTCGATCTGGAAACGCCCGCAGAACTGCAGGCCGACCTGCTCACCGACATCGAACCGGTCGTCATCGGCCCCGGCGGTCGACTCTATCTGCTCGATGGCCATCATACCTTCACCGCTTTGCTGGACTCGGTCTACGGATCCAGCAACCCGACGGTTTACGTCGATGTCGTCGCCAATGACTCTAATCTTACCGTCAGCCAGTTTTTTCAGACGCTGCAACAAGGTAACCTGCTGCTGCCGTTGAATGACGGGGTTCCTGAAACCGTCAACGATGCGACGGGCGCGCCGATCCCGACCAGCCTGACCGCGCTCACCAGTGACCCCTATCGCGGCCTTGAATACAGCATCCTGAAGAACAAGAGCTCGAAGCTTTTCACGACTGCGAACAACATCACCGGCGCGGCCGGCGTGTCCACGCCCGGTCTCGACAAGATGACTGGCTTCTATTCGGATTTTCTAGAAGCCGCCGCCTATCGCGACGCCGACGGCGGACTGGGGCTTCCCTATCTGTCTCCGGGCGATATCGCACTCGCGTCGCTTTGGAATTTGACTGTGACGAGCGCCACGACGTTGCCGAATGTTGCCGGCACCGTCGATGCCGGGCAACTCCCCGGCTTCATCCTGAGCGGCAACATCGTCATCAGCGGCACGATCAGCAATGCGACGCTGGCCAACGGTGCGCTCGACGGCACCAAAACCGGCACATTCGACGAAACCTCGACCTTCGCATCGTTTGACGGCATTACCGAGATCAACACCGGCACGGCGCAAAATCCGATCATTATCGGCACGCCGAATGTCGGCTTCATCATGGAGCTCGGCAACGACAAGGGCTTCACCGTCACGCTGTCGAACACGGCGAACACCTATACGGGAGGCACATCAATACTGGCCGGTGACTTGATCGTCGCCGCCGACGGTTCGCTCGGCGCTGCTCCGATCGAGTCGACCACCGCTTTCGACAACAGCCTCACGATCGGCGCTGCCGGAGTGCCGGACAACGTGGTGGCGGCCGTACAGGCCGACAACGGCATCATCTTCAACAGTCTGACTGAAGGCAACGGCACGCTGACCATCGGCACCGCTTCGGGCCAGTTCACCAGCGGCAGTCCGTTCACCACCAATCGGCCGATCGCGGTCGGCGGCGAAGTTGCGACGATCAACGTCAACGGCAATGCCGTAGCGCTCGACGGGCCGTTGGTTTCGCTTGGCGTCGATGGCGACGGAATAGGAAATGCGGACGGGATTTCCGACCTGACCATCGATGACAACAGCAGCGCCAACAACGGCTCGCTGGTACTCTCGACGGCCAGTCCCGATTTTTACGGCAACATCATCATTGGCAATAACGGGGCGCCGACCGTCGATGTCATGAGCGACGCCGCGCTCGGCAGCACGACCGGCTTGGCGACGGGAAGCGGCCAGACCATCATTGGCGAAGTCGAGTTGAACGGCGGCATCTTTCAGACCGGGGCTTCGTTCAGCGCGCCGGAGAGAGATTTCTTCCTCGGTGGTGGCAGCACCTTCGACGTTGACGGCAACACGACAAGCTGGGGCACGATGACCGATGTCCAGCGCACGCTGGAGATCAAAAACTCGAGCACAACCACCGCGGGCGCCGTCGCGTTCAGCAATCTTACGATCTCGGCCACCGCAATTCTGCAATTGGCGGGCGGCACCAAGGGCGAGACCGTCACGTTCACCAACGGCATCGTCCGCACCGGCAACGATACGCTGGTTATTCAGCCTTCCAGCACGAGCTCGTTGAGTTCGACCGAAAAGGTCTTCTCGAGCGGCAGCTCGACGACGCTCGTTAATACCATCGCTCCCGTGTGGATCGTTGAAAACAACGATGTCTCCGGCGGTGGCGGGCCCTATGACTTCGTTAACTACGGCGCCAATGGCTACGTCAAGGCGAGTTACGACAGTACCGCCACGCTCAACGGCTCCACCGGCGCCGATGTCGTCGCGCTTTCCGGCGCCGCCACATTAGGCGGCAGCGCCAGCGTCTACGCACTTAACACCGAAGGCAAAACGGTCACGATTGGTTCGAACACGCTGACCATCGGTGACGGCACCAATGCCGCCGGCCTCATTCTCGCCAGCGGAACTTCGATCAGTGGCGGCACGCTGGCTTTTGGCGGCAGCGAAGGCGTCATTTGGCTCAGCGGCTCGAACCCGACGATTTCATCGCAGATCACCGGTACTGGAGGCTTGGACTTCTCCGGTTCCGGCACGGTGGCCATCAGCACCGCCGCGAATGTCAGCGGCGCAATCACCGTCGATTCCGGCACGGTTGTGCTTTCGGCAACGAATGTCTTTGCCGGCGACGCCGCCGGCATCGAGTTGACCAACGTCAAGAGCAAGCCGTCGGCGGCGAAGCTGACAATCAGCGCCAACAACCAGTTCACCGAACTCAACAGCGTCGGCAACAACAGCACGGTGACGGTTAACAGCGGCGCCGCGCTGACGCTCGGCGACACGATCAATAATCTCAGTTCGACACTGAGCGCGACGATCACGGAGTCCGGCACCGCGGCGGCCGGCGCCCTGACCTTTGACGGCTCGGGTCTGTTCGATCTCAGCGGCGGCAAGATCACGCTGCTCGTCGGCAGCACCATCATCGTCAACGATACGGCCCAGCTGCGCGTCGTCGCCAGCGAATTCTCCGCCAACAGCATAACCGTCAACCTGGCGGGCGCCGGCAGCCAGTTGCAATTCGCGCAGAATGGCGGCGGCCAGTTTGCCAATGCGATCACCGGCAATGGTGAACTGCATCTGATCGGCGGCACGCTCCAGCTCACGGAGACGGCCGGCGCCAATACCTATTCGGGCGGCACCACCGTCGAAACCGGCTCGACGCCCGACCTGACCACGAACCAGGTCTCGACCGGCAACGCCAACATCACCGACGCGGGCGGCCTGATCGTGTTCGACCAGGACTTCGCCGGCATCTATTCGGGTGTCATCAGCGACGGCCAGGAAATGGGCACCGGCCCGATGATGTCGGGTTCGCTCGACATCGACGACAGCGTCAACGACAACGCCAGCAACAACGATGTCACGCTCAGCGCGGTGCAGACCTATTCCGGCGCCACCTATGTGGAAGCCGGCACGCTGACCCTTGGCGTCGCCAATGCACTTGAAGACTCCAGCGGCGTAACGCTTGGCCGCGTCGGCGGAGCGGTCGACAGCCAGACCGCGACGCTGGTGCTCGACGCGAGCAACCAGCTGAGTTCGCTGTCCAGCGACGCCGATAACACGACCTTGGTCGTGCTCAACGGCGAAACGCTGACGCTGACGCCTGCCTCCGGCACGGATTCCGTTTACGGCGGCGTGGTCAGCGACGGCACGCCCACGGGCGGCAGCGTTGTGGTCGATGGGGCCGGCACGGTCACATTCACAGGCGATAATACCTTCACGGGCGGCGTGACCATCGATGAGGGAACGTTCGAAGCCGGCAATGCCAGCGCGGCCGGAACCGGCCCGATCACCCTTAGCGGCGCCGACACGACGCTGAAGATCGATCAGGGCGACGTGCCGGCCAACACCATCGACGGCTTCACCGGCGGCGACACCATCGATCTCGCCGGCATCACCTTGGATGCGAATGGCGGCGCTCAGCTCGAAGCCAACAACGTGCTGAAAATCACCGAGGATGGGAACACCTACGACCTCAACCTCAACGCGTCCGTTTCCTATGCGGGCGACTATTTCCACGTCGCGGCGGATTCCAGCGGCACCGGCATCGCCATCACCGAGATTGCCGATCCGATTCTCACCGTCGATGACGGTTCGAGCACGCCGATCGGCGCCGCCGCAGCCGGCAACGTTGCCTTCACGCTGACGGGGCTCGATTCAGGGGATGCCGGCTCGGTTACCTTCACGGATGGCGGCGGCCACACCGTCGTCGTGTCTGTCAGCAGCAGCCAGGCAAGCTACTCCGCCAACCTGGCAAGCCTCGCCGACGGCACCATCACTTCGGCGCTGACGCTCATCGACAACGCCGTAGAGCCGGTCGCCGGCAACAGCGTGTCGCTCGATCAGGATCTCGGCGAGCAGGCGGCACTGTCGCTCAGCGCCGACACCTCCGTTGTCGGCTCGAGCGCCGAGTCGGCGGTGCCGTTCACGATCGCCGGGCTCGATCCCGAAGACACCGGCACCGTCACCTTCACCGACCAGAACGGCAACACGGTCAAGGTGAGCGTCACCGGGACCCAGACCAGCTACACCGCCAATCTCAGCGGCCTCGCCGTCGCCACAGTGACGTCGACACTGGCGGTCAACACCGACCCCGCCGGCAACACCTTCACGCCGGTTGCCGGACCGTCCATCACGCTTGGCAGCGTCGGCGCCGGCCAGATCATCATCGTTCACGACGGCAACTCGACCGGCGTCGTCTATTCCAACATCCAGACCGCGATCAACGCGGCAAGCGCGGGCGATACGATCGAGATCGGTGCCGGCACCTACAGCGGGCAGTACACGGTCAGCGGCGCTGCGCTCAACGGCCTCACCATCGAGGGCATCGGCGCGGTGACGGTCGAAGCGCCGACATCCCCCTTGGCGGAGACCGACGTATCGCCGATTTCCGGCAATGCCATTGACGGCATCTTCACCGTCGACGGCGCCAGCAACGTTACGATCTCGGGCCTTATGATCGACGGCCTCGATGAGGGCGCCAATTTTGCCGCGGGCCAGCCCGGCGAAGCATCACTGGTCGGTATCGCCTACGTTAACGCCACCGGCGGCACGGTCAACAACGTCACGGTCACCGGCACGCGCGAATCCGATGCCGGCATCGGCGACCAGCGCAACTTCGGCATCCTCGTCACAAATACCAACCCGGGCAGCGGCAACGTGCCGGACGCGGCCGAGGCCGCCGACCTCCTCAATACGATCACGATCAGCAATTCCACCGTCGAGAATTTTCAGAAGGACGGCATCGTCGCCGAATACGCCAACGTCGACATCACCAACAACATCGTCACCGGCCTCGGCGTCGTCAACACGGCGCAGAACGGCATCGAGGTGGAAGGCTCGACCGGCACGATCTCCGACAACTCGATCAGCAATATCGCCTATTCGGGCACAAGTGCCGCCGCGACCGGTGTGCTGGCGTATTACGATCAGGGCATCGACATCACTGGCAACAGTTTCATTGGCGCGCTGGGCAACGGCCGCACCATCGAGGTCTCACCGGTCGGCGTCTATGTACTGGATTCGACCAATGGCCAAATCACCGACAACACGTCCTTCAATGTGGACGACGGCATTGTCGGCGCGTCCGATGCCTTCGGCCAGGGCAACGATCTCAACGGCACCTGGGTTATATCCGGCAACACCGCGACCAACGTGGTCAGCCTCACCAACGGCGGTAACGGCATCTATTTCGATGCAGACCCGACGAACGCGTCGGCCTCCTACACCGTCAACGACAGCGGCTCCAACACGTCCGACGAGTTCTTCCTGACGCCGGGCACCGACAGCCTGACTGGCGGCAATGCCGGCAGCAACATTTTCGTGGTCCTGGCGGGCAGTGATCTCAGCGCTGCGGACACTATCAATGGCGGCGGCGGCTCCGGCAACGCCATCGATTTCGAAAGTGCAGCGTCGGGCGACACGCTCACCATCGGCAGCAACGTCACCAATATCCAGGACGTCGATGTCCTTGGGCCGACCGTGTCGTCGTCCGACACGATGCCGCTCAACGTCAACGCCTCGGCGGCGCCCAACGCCCTGACCATCACTGCCAACGACGGCGGCGACGTCATCACGGGCACCGCCTTCAACGACACGCTGGCCGGTGGCACCGGCAACGATACGTTCAATCTGGGCAGCGGCAATAACACGGTGACCGGCGGCGGCGGGCTCGATACAGCGCATTTCTTCTCGACGCTGACGGCGGCGGACTTCACCTTCAGCAGCAATGACTGGCTGGTGAAGAACGGTACGAGCACCGACAATCTGAACGGGATTTCGCTGGTCACCGACGGCGCCGGCCACACCTTCCTGCTGGTCAGCGGTGGCAGCGAGTATGCGACCGACACCCAGGCGCGAACGTCGGCTCAATTCGCGCCGGGCGACATCATTATCGGTCTGACGACCAACACCTCGATTGCGATCACGTCGGGCCTGACCAACAACACGCCACGGGCGGGCACGGCGCTGCAGGCGACCGTCAGCTTCACCAATGGTGATAGCGCGCCCGGTCCGATCACCTACACCTGGTTCGCCAATGGCAGCCCGGTGCAGAGCGGAACGTCTTCGACGTATACGCCGACCGAGGCAAATGTCGGCGACGCTATCACGGTCGACGCAAGCTTCACCGATCTGTTCGGCGATGCGATTCTCGACACCAGCTCTCCGACGGCAGATGTGCTCGACGCCCTGCCGGCCGTAACCACGCCGGTCATTTCCGGGCTGGCCCAGGTCGGCCAGACGCTGACAGCATCGGCCACCGCCACCCCGTCGGACGACACGCTAACATACGAGTGGTTCAGCTCGGCGAATAATTTCGCCAGCCCGGTTGCCACCGGCTCAACCTTCAAGGTGACGAACAGCGGTGTCACACTTGATGTCGAGGCCATCGCCACCAACGCCAACGGCGTGCAGGCGACCGCGACCAGTGCACAGATCACCACGGCCGCCGCCCCGCCGCCGGCAGTCAATTTCCCACACACGGCGAACAGCAACGTCGATGAGTGGATACTGGCAGGCGGCCAATGGGCGGCGAGCGCGGAGCCCGGGTCGATTCCGTCCGGCTACGCGGTCGCGGGTGTCGGCGACTTCACCGGCAATGGCACCAGCGACATCCTGTGGCAAAACGCGAGCACCGGCGATACCCAGGAATGGCTGCTCGGCAACGGCGCCTATGCCGGCACCGTCGACCTCGGTACGCATCCCGGCAACTTTCAGATCGCGGGAATTGGCGATTTCACTGGCAACGGCATCGACGATGTGCTGTGGACCAGCGTCAACGGCAACGGCACGGTGTCGACCGACATCTGGGAGCTTGGGTCGAACGGCCAATGGACGGCGAGCGTCAGTCCAGGCACGCATCCGGCCGGCTACGATGTCGTTGGCGTCGGCGATTTCACCGGAAACGGCACCGACGACATCCTGTGGCAAAATCCGACCACAGGCGACGTCGACGAGTGGCAGATCGCCAACGGCCAATGGTCCGCCAGTGTCGATCTCGGTTCGCACCCGGGCACAGGCTGGACCATCGCGGGCGTCGGCGATTTCACCGGCAACGGCATCGACGACATTCTCTGGACCAACTCCACGGGCGGCACGGTGCAGACCGATATCTGGGAACTGGGCTCCAACGGCCAATGGACTGCCAGCGTCAGCCCAGGCACGCATCCTGCCGGTTATCAGGTCGCGGCTGTCGGCAATTTCGCCGACACCGGAACCGACGGCATGTTGTGGTACAATTCAAGCAGCAGCGACGTTGACGAATGGCAGCTATCCAACGGCAAATGGACCGCCAGCGTCGATCTCGGCACCCATCCGGGCGGTTTCCAGGTTGCGGGCGCCGGCGCCTTCGTCGGCAACAACGCCACGAGCGATATCTTGTGGCAACAAAAGGCGTGATGCCGCAGGCCGAAATGGGGCCATCGAGTACCAGACGCGATTGCTCCGCCGGATCGCTCCCGAGCTTGCCGCTGAGTAGGCATCGATCTGCAGCATCGGCGGCGCGGGCAACGCGAGCTGCGTTAAAACGCCGGAAAAACCTATGCGGCGCTCTGTTGCGCGAGCGCTGCGGCCTCGGCTTCGCTGTGCTGGCGCAGGATCTGTGCCCGGTAACGCGGCACGATGAACAACGCCACGATCAGGCCGACGACGAGCGGCACCGCCGCAATGGCAAAAATCTGTTGCGCCGGCAGCCGGGCGCCGAACGCCATGCCGCCGAGCAGCGGACCCAGCGCGCCACCGATACGGGCAATCGCGAAATTCGAAGCGATGCCCCACGAGCGGATATAGGTCGGATAGATGTTGGCCTCGGTCGCGATATTGCCGAATTGCAGTCCGAGCAGGCAGAAACCGGCGCTGGCGACGAGCCCGATCAGCGCCAACGGAGGCAGGCCCGGCACGCCGATCGCGATGACGATCGGGATGGCGCAGGCGAACAGGATCGGTACGGGCAGAAAGCCGTAGCGGTCGAGAACGCGCATTGAGACCAGGCCGCCGAGCGTGCCGCCGAACTGGAACAGCGTGGTGGCGATGGCGGCCTGCTCGATGCTGACGCCGGAATGCGACAGCACCGTCGGCATCCACTGATTGATGAAATAAAACACCATCAGCGCCGCGAGGTTTGATACCCAGTACAGCGGCGTCAACACCGCGAGCGGGCCCGCCAGCAGCGCGCCGAAGGAAAAGCGCGCCTTGTTCTGCTCGCTGGAGATGACAAACTGCGTGTCGGCGCCGATCGGCAGCGACGGGTCGAGGCGCTTGAGCAGCGCCACCAACTCGGCGCGGCGCGCCGGATGCAGCGTCAGGTATTTCACCGATTCCGGCAGCGCGACGAGCAGCAGGGTCGCTATCAACAGCGGCGCGATGCCGCCGACCCAGAACAGGATGCGCCAGCCGTGCGTCGCCATGAATTTGGCCGCGATCAGGCCCGGCAGACCACCGCCGAAGGTGACGCCGGTGAACATCAGAACGACCATGGTGGCGCGCGCCCGCTTCGGCGCGAATTCGTTGATCAGCGCCACCATGATCGGCAGCGTGCCGGCGAGCGCGACACCGGTCAGGATGCGGGTCAGGACGAGCTGGTTGAGCGAGGAGGTCGCCACCGCGGCCAGGGTGAACAAGCCGAATGCATAGGCGCCACAGACGATGACGCGCTTCCTGCCGAAGCGGTCGGCGAGATATCCAAGCAGCGGCGGCCCGAAGAAGCCGGCAGCGAGCGAGCTTGACAGCAGCACGCCAAGTTCGGGCCCGCGCAAGCCCCATTCCTTGATCAGCCCCGGGCCGGCAAACGCCGCGGCGCCGAGATCGTAACCGTCCGTCATCATGACCAGGAAAGCGAGGATAACGAGGCCGATATTGAAGCCCGTGATCTTCTGGCGGTCCAGCACCGCGCTGACGTCGATGGTTTGTTGGCTCATCGTTTCCTCGCCTCGGCTTTTGTTTTTGAGTCCGGGGTGAAAGTTAGCGCGGATCGCGCGCGCCGGTCCACTGATGGGCAGCGCGAGGAGTGGGCAACGCATGCCGTTCGCCCACTGGAATCTGGCTTTGCCACCAGCTAACCGCCGGCATTTTCCCACTTGACCGGCATTGCAACCGGCGGAAACCTATCGGCCGCAATTGCCTTTTCCGGAGTTGGTCATGCCAACGCATTCACTTGCCGACGGGATTACCGCGCTTCGGCCATTCGTGCCGGGGAAGGACTTCGAGCTCAGCAAGCGGTTTTACAGCGATCTTGGATTTCAGGTCGTTCCGCTCGGAGACAACATCGCCGCCGTCGGTATCGGCGTCTTCGAGTTCCTGCTCCAGGATTACTTTATCCAGGAATGGGCCGATAATTTTGTGATGCACATGATGGTCAACAATCTGGACCAATGGTGGGAGAGCATAGCGGCGCTTGATTTAGTTGGCCGCTATGGCGTTCGCGCGCCGAGACCCCCACGACTGGAACCTTGGGGGCTTCGGGTCGCCTACGTTTTCGACCCATCCGGAATTCTCTGGCACTTTGCCGAGGAGGCCGAGACCGCGGCGCCCGCATCGTAGGGCCCTGGACAGGCCAGCCCGGACCTGTTGCGATAGCCAAAATCGGTTGGAGGAGATTGCCGGATGACGATCATCGATTCCCAGGTCCACGCTTACGAAGCCAACACGCCGAAGCGGCCCTGGCACAGCGTGCCGAACTGGCCCCCTCACGTGACGGGCGACGAGATGTGCGCGGCGATGGACAGGGTCGGCGTCGACGGCGCGATCTTCATCTCGGCCTTTTCAATGTACCGCTACGACGCGAGCTACGCGGTTGAGGTGCAGTGCGCCCATCCGGACCGGTTCGCCATCGTCAAGCCAATCGACCCGGACGATCCGGCCAACGCCGATGTCGTCGCCGACTGGAAAAAGACGCCGGGCGCGGTCGGTGTCCGCATCATGTTGACCAAGGAGCCGGGCCGCGACCGCAGCCCGACCGACCCGGGTCTCGACCGCATCGCGCGCGCGGCCGCGCAGCAGGACTTGCCGGTCAACATCCTGTGCTGGGACAACCTCGACGCCGGCACTACGCTGATCGACCGCCACCCCAAAACCCGCTTCATCATCGACCATCTCGGCATCCTGCAGCCGCGCACGCCGCCGGCGCCGCCGCAGCCATGGGCCGACCTGCCCAAGGTTTTGCAGCTTGCCAAGCGCAACAACGCGGTAATCAAGGTGAGCGGCGCCTGCACGCTGTCGCAGAAGCCGTATCCGTTCCCGGACATCTGGGATCCGCTCGCGCGCATCTTCGATGCCTGGGGTTTCGATCGCTGCCTGTGGGGCACCGACTGGACACGCGCCTTCGCGGTGGTCAATTACGAACAGGCCGTCGAGCCGTTCCGCCTTACCGATCGGCTGAATGATAGCGAACGCGCGATGCTGATGGGCGGCGCGACCGCCAAAGCTTATCGCTGGTCGCCGAAGAAGGCCTAGGCACGCTCCCCTCGTTGAAATGTGCGACCGGGGCTTCGCCGGCATTTGCGAGACCGGCCCGGTCTCTCGATGCTCATCCACCAACGCCACCTCGGAATTTTGATATGCTCAGCCGCCATTTGAAATTCGCCGCGCTATGCGTTTGCCTTGCGTCGCTCCTTGCCGGGTACAATGCGCACGCCGATGCGCAGACCTATCCTGCACAGCCGATCAGAATCGTCGTCGGGTTCGGCCCGGGTTCGGCCGCCGATGTGCTTGCGCGCCTTGTCGGCAAGCAAATGGAGGCCAAGCTCGGCCAGCCCATCGTCATCGAAAACCGGCCCGGCAACAGCAGCATGACCGCGGCGGAGTTTGTCGCGCGCGCGCCGGCCGACGGCTACACGCTGTTCATGGCGACCGTGGCCAACACGCTCAATCCCGTGCAGATGCACACGTCCTTCAATCTCGGCAACGATCTGGCGCCGATTGCGCTGCTCGGCGTCGTCCCCAACGTGCTGGTGGCGCATCCCTCGGTGCCGGCCAACAATCTCAAAGAGCTGATCGCGCTGGCCAAGAGCAAGCCCGACAGCCTGACATTCGGATCGTCCGGCGTAGGCACGGCCGGTCAGATGGCGGCCGAACTGTTCAACCAGACTGTTGGCGCCAACATCGTCATCGTCCCCTATCAGGGCGGCAGCAACCAGTCGGTGGTCGATCTGCTCGCCGGGCGAATCAAGCTGATGTTCGGCGTCGCCGTGACGATGGCGCCGTATGTGGCGACCGGCCGGCTGAAGGCGCTTGCAGTGGCGCAAAGCAGGCGCGCAGCCATCATGCCAGACGTGCCGACGCTCGCCGAAGCAGGCATGCCCGGCTACGACGCCGGCATCTGGATCGGCTTGTTGGCGCCGAAGGGCACCCCGGCGGCGATCGTCAACAAGCTCGCCGGCGCGGCTGACGATGCGCTGAAGGTCCCGCAAGTCGAGACGACGCTGAAGAAGCAGGGCACCGACCCGGTTGGCGGCACGCCGAAAGAGTTTGCCGATTACATCAAAGCAGACATTGCCAAGTGGACCGCAGTATTCGCCGCGGAGAGCCACTCAAAATAGACGTAGGCGCGTAGACGATGCGATCGCCGTCACAAAATCGGATCTCGCCGCTCACTTCTTGCTCGCAGGATTGCCCTTCGTCTGCAGTTTCGCCATTTCTCCCTCGAGCTTTTTCACGGTCGCTTGCAGTGTTGCGATCTCCGCACGGGCGGCGGCGAGAGCGCGGTCCTCGCCGTCGATCTTGGCCTGCGTCTCGCGGCGCAGCTTGAGCAGCGCCTCTTGCAGAAATTCCACATTAGCCTGCAGACAGGAGGTCCGGCGCTCCATCTGCTTTTCGACCGTGCAGATTTGCATGCCGCGGACGTCCTGCGCCTGGGCCGGGGCGAACGCGACGGCGAGGCTCGCTATCGCCAAGCCCAGGCATGGCATCGCCCAGACCCGTGGGCGCAAAGGCAGTTGCCGCTGCTGAATCATCTGTGAGAACATACACCAAAAGACGCCGCGCAATCGCTCGCCCGGTGCCTGAAGGAGAGGACGAATGGGACAGCCCGTCGACGGACAATGGCGCACCGAGAACATTCTCTTCAATCACGACGACAAGGGAATGTATTTCAAGCGCGACTCCGTGTTCCGCGACCGCATCAGCGGCGAAGCGGGCGCCGAGTTTCCGGCCGAGCCCGGCCGTTACCACCTGTATTGCGCGGTCGCCTGCCCGTGGGCACACCGCACCACGTTGATGCGGACGCTGAAAAAACTCGAACCGTTCGTGACGCTGACAAACACCTTCCAGGAACCGGGCGGTCAGGGCTGGTCGTTCGGCGAGCAGGGCCACGTCGTCCCCGGTACCGACCGGCGCGTGCGCTTCCTGCACGAACTTTATACAATCGCCGATCCGGCCTGTACGACGCGGGTGACCGTGCCGACGCTGTGGGACGCCAAGTCCCGCCGCGTCGTCAACAACGAGTCGTCCGAGATCATTCGCATATTCAACACCGCGTTTGCCGGCATCGCCGAATCGACGCC
Organism: uncultured Alphaproteobacteria bacterium; assembly: GCA_963729965.1. Lineage (GTDB taxonomy): Bacteria > Pseudomonadota > Alphaproteobacteria > Rhizobiales > Xanthobacteraceae > BOG-931. The sequence continues at coordinate 511,367 of CAVSPX010000012.1, read as the reverse complement.
GGACTATTATCCCGAACCGCTGCGGCCCGAGGTCGACGCCACCAACGCGCTGGTGCTCAAGGGCGTCAACAATGCGGTCAACGGCTGCGGCTACTCGATCTCGCAGCAGGCCTATGACAGTTCGGTCAAGCTGTTGTTCGAGACGCTCGACGGGCTGGAGCAGCGGCTCTCCCAGCAGCGCTATCTATGCGGCGAAACCGAAACAGAAGCGGACTGGCGGCTGTTCCCGAGCCTGGTGCGATTCGATCCGTGCTACTACGTCGGCTACAAGTGCAATTTGCGCCGGCTCACCGAGTACCGGAATCTCTCAAACTATCTGCGCGAGCTGCATCAGACGCCCGGCATCGCCGCGGTCTGCGACATCGCCGGCATGAAACGCGGCGTCTACAGCAAGGCCGGCCCGGTCGGAGGCAACGGCATTATCCCGGCCGGACCCACCGTCGACTATTTGCAGCCGCACGACCGTGACCGTTTCGCGCGGCATTAACGGGCGGCACGGCGGCGTTCACCCCGCGTAGCTCTCCGGCACGGACGGGTCTTTGTTCCATTCGCTCGTGGGATCGTAGCGATAGACCTAGCCGGCATTGCCGCGCAAGCCGGTCTTGTCGGAGCTGATCGATTGCTTCTGCACCTCGCTGTCACGTTGAAGCTTGAACCACGGGTCTCCGGCCTGACCTCGAGTTGCTTTTGGGCGAAGCGGACATGGACCGGCAGGTCAAACGGGCCGGACGGGTCGCGAGTGACCCGTCTCTGTCGTTGGGCACCCGATTTTTTGCATCGCATAACTGCTTGGTCGTTACCAGCTCGCAGCTCATGAGCAAATCAAACCGAGCAGTCGCGGAAGTGCAGGCGCAACTTCATCCGCGCGCTGGCGTGATCAGGCCCCTCTGATAGTCGACCACAGTGTCTGCGTTTTGCGGTCCGCAGACATCCACCAGCCGCAGATGCTGAGCGCAAGGATCGCCACGATCGGACCGGACACCCAGTCCCAAATAGTCAGAGACACCGGGAGCGCGATTTTGCTCATGCCGGCTTGAAACCCGCCGGGAGCGAATGTCGCCGGGTTTTCGCCCGGCAGGTTTGCTGGCAGGGCAATGCTGATGTGGGCAAGAACGTCGCTGCCGATGGCGAGCAGGCCGAGCGCGACAAGACCGGCGATCAATCCCTGCAGCGCCATTTCCGCCGCGACCTCGCGGCGAACCTGCTTCTGTTCCCAGCCGATGACCCGCAAAATCGCAAGTTCGCGACTACGCTCGACCAGATTGCCGAAGACGAAGGTGGCGCCCAGCGCCAGCGCGGCCAGCGCGCCGGCCACGACCGCGACCGAGCGAAACCGGCCGATCGTCTGCGACACGCCGCCGAACAGCTGCAACATTGTGCCTGGCGACGTTACCGAGGCGTTGGACAGCCAGGAAGCGATATGCTTCTTGACGGTCTCCGTCTGCGCCATGTCCGACACTTTGAGAAAGACTTGGTTGACCAGGTCCGGCGGCAGATTGGCGAGTTGCCGGGCCTCGTCGATGTCCATGTAGAAATTGCTGGAGACGATCTGGCTGCCTTGCTCGATATCGACGACGCCGACCACGGTGAATTGCTCGCTGCCGATATCGACTTTCGATCCGGGTGCTAGCCGATAGAACGCTCCGTAATGCCGTTCCACCAGCACCTCGCGGGTGCCTGGATTCGGCAGCCTCCCCTGAAAGAGCCAATCGCGCACCCGGCTGGGCCCGAGCGCCGGCGCATTGGGCGTCAAGGGAATGCCGGTGATCGAGATGAAACTGCCCTTGCCGAGATTCCATAACAGCACGAAACCGGCCGCCTGAGACACGCCGGGTTCCTTGGCGAGCCGTTGCATTTCGGCGGCGGTAATGGGCTCTGCCGAATAGGGCAGCATGATTCCCATCTGTTTCGGCACCGCCGACTGCGTGGCGCTGCGCTGCACGATCAAATCGGCGCCGAGGTTACGAAACGGCACAGTCGCAAGATCGGCGAAGGCGCGGCCGAGCGTGTCGAGCGTCGTGACCAGAGCGACCGCAAGCGCAATGCCGACGATCAGCAGCGCGCTGCGCTTCCAGCGATAAGTCAGTTCGCTGGATACGTAGCGCCAATGAATGAACGGTCTGGCCATTTTATGTCGTGCTACTCTGCAGCTTTGCCGATTGCCTGATTCACCGCCGCCTCGAAATCGGCGACGCTCCAGGTTCCGTTGATCCCGAGCTTTTGGCCCGGCTGGGCCGGAAAATCCTTGAACAGCACGGCGGTCCCGTCGGGCCGCTTGGATTGATCGCTGCCGTTAATCACAAGCAGGATCGGGATATGGCCTTTGAGGCCGAGCGCGCTCAGGCGCTTTTCGCCGGCGGGGCTTTCGGCGTCGAGTTCGACCACCTTCACCTTGCCGCCGAGGCCGGCGAGAAAATCGCGCACCGGCTTCAATGCGGTCTGCACCGGCGAATGCGGCAAGGCGATGATCTCGATGGTCGGCGGAGCAGCGATAGCCGTGAACGGCGCCGCAAGAACCGCGACTGCAGCACTGGCGACCAATCCCGCGACGAATTTTCTACGGGTGGCCATCGATGATCCTTCCATCTTTCATCTCGACGATATTGCCGGCTTTTGCCGCCACGTCGGGATCATGCGTCACCATCAAGAGCGCGGTCCCATGCGTGCGGCCGAGATCGATCAACAAATTGAGCACGGAAGCTCCGGTTTCCTGGTCCAGATTGCCAGTGGGTTCGTCGGCGAGCAGAATGGATGGGCCGTTCATGAGCGCGCGCGCGATGGCGACACGCTGCTGTTCGCCGCCGCTTAAGGTCGAGGGGCGATAGTTCAGCCGCGCACCCAGACCCACTTGCTGCAAGAGGTCGGTGGCCCGCTGGCGGCGTTGCGCGGCTGTTGTGCCGGTCGCGAAGAAAGCCGGCAGCAGCACGTTGTCGAGCGCGGTGAGGGAGGGAATGAGGCTAAAGCCCTGAAAGACGATGCCGATCGAACGGCGGCGCAACTCGGCCATGTCGTGGTCATTCGCGCCTTCGAGTTTTTGACCCATGACAAAAACTTCGCCGGCCTCGGGTTTTTCGAGGCCGGCAATGACGCCAAGCAGCGTGCTCTTTCCGGAACCCGACTTGCCCATGATGGCGGTGAACCGGCCTGCCGCCAGCGTCAGATCGACGCCTTTCAGCACCTCGATGTCGCCGTAGCGCTTCCGGACGCCTTCGACCCGGATCGCCGGTTGCGCCGCGGGTGCAACGTCGCCGCCCGTTGGCGTTCCCGACACTTTAAGCTTTGTCATGGTCTCGGTCATGCAAGCCTCCTTCATTCGCTGCGCAGCAGCGACCACGGCTGCGGCCGCGGCATGGCGAGAACAGCCAGAACTGCGAGTACGCTGATCAGGAGGCTGGCGGCCATCGCAACGCCCGCGGTCAGCCATGCGATCGACACCGGCGCGGTAATGGTCTCGGTCCGATTGAGCGTCGCCTGCGGAATGAAGTGCGGCGTGGAGCTTAAATCCCAGGGTAGCTCGACCGTGACGGAGACATGGCCGAGCGCCAAGACAACAACGAGAGCGAGAATGAGCCCGGCGACGGTGCCGATGACGGCGAGGGCGAAATTCTCAAGCAAAACCTGTTCGCGGATGTGACGCCAGGACCAGCCGATGGCCTGCAGGATCGCCATTTCGCGGCGCCGCTCCGCCACCGCGGTCGCGGTCGCGCGCCACACGAAAGCCGCGGCGAAAGCCCCGATGACCGCCGCGATGATCAATCCCATGCTCTGCGAGAGAAAGAGCACGCCGCTCAGCGCCTGCCGCATCGACAGTTCGCTCGACACCACGCCCTTTTTGCCCAGTAAGCCGGTGATCTTGGTCACCACCGGTTCCAGTTGCTCGCGATTGGCCTTGACCAGGACGAGGTTGGTGTCGTCGGGGCCGAACGGGTAAAGCGCCCGCACCTGCGGTGCCGCGGTCGCCAAGGCCTGCGCGGGCGCAAGCGGCATGTAGACATCGGCGCGCACCACTGTGCCGGTGCGAGCGGAATCGACGATGCCGGCGACCGCAAACGTATCGTCGCCGACCTTCACGTCGTCTCCCACTTTGAGATGATTGTTGTTGGCGAAATCGCTGTCGATGAGAACGGCTTTGCTGTCGGCTGTGATCGGCTTGCCGGCGACGAGCAGGTGACCAAATCTGGCCAGCCCGGCGGCGGTGTTTTCGATGCCAAGCACCGACTCGTATCGATTAGGTTCGAGGTCCCACATATAAACGGCGCGCGTCAGCGATATCACGCCAGGCAGCGCTTGGATTTGTTTGACGACGTCTGCCGGGATCAATGCGTTGGGATGCGGGAACACGAGCCCTTCGAGTTTTGGCGGAATATCGCCCTGCGTTTGCACGACCACGTCGGCGCCGACCGTCTCGATCGGCCTCTGCAAGGCGTTGCCGTAGGACGTCGCCAGCGCAGTCAACACCACGGCGGCCACCACCGCCAGCGCGATGCTGATCACGGTGACCAATGACCGGCCGCGGCGGAAAACAAGCTCACTTACGACATAGCGAAGCATCGCATCGAATCCTTCAGAGCAGATGCGTCGCTCTTGGTACTCCGCAGCGGCCACAGTCGCCTTGAGCTAGATCAATTCGGAACCGTCCACTGACGCTGATGCCGTCGCTGCGGAGCGAGGTTGCCTCACATCGGCCCGTGCATCGTGCCCATCATTTCGTGCATCATGCCAGGCCCCATCATCCGGCCGCCGACATTCTTCAGCATGGCGGTGCGGAGCGCGGCCAATCCTTCTTGGGCAAAATCAGAAACCTGCGCGGCATGTTCTTGCAGCGCAGCGACGGCTTTCGGATCGTCCGAGGTCTGCACCACGACGATTCCGGTTGCTGTCGTTTCCACATTCGTGCGGATTTTGTCCTTATCGCGAAAGATAGAGTGCAGGGCATCACTCTCGATCGGCAGTCCGGGGTCATCGCCGGCGCCGACACGTTTCATCATGTCGGCGACATGATTCTTGAGCAGTTGGGCGATCTGCGGATCGTCCGATTCGGTGACGGTGCGAATTCCATCGGGAAGATTCGTCACGGTGCGTTTGATGCGGTCATGATTGACGAACAGAGTATGGATGACGCGAAGCTGTTCCATGGTCGCGGAGTTGTGCGCCATTCCCATCATGCCTGGCCCCATCATTCTGCCCATGCCGTGATGCATGAACGGGGGGCCGAAACCTCCGGCCTCTTCGGACCGGGCTTTGAAGACATGAGTACCAATTCCCAACGCCAGAACTGCGGCGCCGAGGCCGATCAACGTGGTGCGGATTTTCATGGCGGGTTATTTCCTTTGTTGGCATCGCCCCGCAACGTTCCTGCCGGCTCTCATAGCCTAGGATGGACGCCCCGCCGTATGATCACGATCACTCCGCGCGCGTGAGCCTGATCGTGCCGCCCGCCCGCTTGATCTCGCCATCGGCTGCCATGCGGGCGAGCGTACGGTACAGTGCCTCGTGCGTGAGCCCAAGATCGGCTGCAAGTTCCTTGAGGGTTCCCGGCAACGCCACAGTGCGGCCGTCGGCGCAGGCATTGAGTGTGAGAAAATGGCGGACGCGATCGCGCGCTGAATGAATGTTGCGCCGCTCAAGCTGCGTGCGCAGCGCCATGACCTGCTGCGCCAGCATCGCGGCGAAGTCCTGCGCAAATTTCGCATCGCGCTTGAGTTCGGCAAGCAGGGTCGCCTTCGGATAGAGCCGGACCTGAGCCTCCGTCGCCGCGATCGCATCGCAGTGGTAGGCCGGCGCGTACAGCGAGGCTTCCGCCAGCGTCTCTCCCGCTGCGGCCGATTGCAGGACGGCTTCCCGTCCGCTTCGATCGACACGCACGAGGCGCACCTTGCCCGTCACGACTTCATAGAGCCCAACTGTTTTCTCACCGGAACGGAACAGCGTCTGACCGGCCCGCAATCTTTGTTCGATTGCGGCGGCTCGGACGGCTGCGGAGAGCCACGCGGTGCAATCACGAGTCATTCCAGTAAACGACTATGTTCGCGCTTGGCGCGGAATGAAATTCAAAGACCGTAGGCAAACCGAATGTAGCACCTGTGAACCGCGGCGGAAAATGAGCTCGCTGAAGGTCGTTGCAGCGAAGCTCGCATCGAATCCATCACGGTTGATCTCGGTCAATTTGCGGCCGCGCGATAGAATCTGATTGCCGCTGATAAGGTAAGGCATGTCGTCGCACAAATCAGGAAACCGCTGAGATTGCCCAAAAATCCGGTGGCCGCCTCGAAATCGGTGCCGATCACGTAGCCGAGACCCAGATAGGCCGCAGTCCACAGCGAGCGTCCCGCGACCGCAACGGAAAGGAATTTGGAAAAGCGATAACGGCCCACTCCCGCCAGTAGGTTCGCCGCCGAGCTGAGATAGGAGACGAAGGTGCGCGTGACAAATATCGTGATCACTCCCCAATTCGCGAACAGGTGTTGAACGCGCACGCCCCGTGCCGCCGTATAGCCGAGCCAACGTCCGTAACGATCGAGAACATCGCGACTGATAAGGCGCCCGACTCCGTAGCCGACCACGTCGCCGAGCACCGAAGCGACGACAATGACGAAACCAGCGGCGACCCAGTTCATGCGGCCTTGCGCGGCCAATGATCCGGCAACCGCCCCGGCGATTCCGTCGGGCACCGGCACGCCGATCGCGCCAGCCAGCTCGATCAAGCCGAGGATAGGATAACCGTAGAGTAGCATCGCGGACAGCGCCTCATCGCTCAACGCGGCAAGCCATCCCGACGTTTCGGCCGGGCCATTTGCGGCGCCATTCCCCGCCAGCGCGGCGACGGCGCGCTGCACGCGCTCGACGTACTGAAAGATTGAAAGTCCGGATTGCTCGGCGGCGGATCGCAGGTTGGTGTTCGGGTCGGTATCCGGTGCAAGGCCGAGGTTTTTGATCAAAGCCGGCAGGTCGACGCGATAGCTGCGGGCAACGTAAGCCAGCGTCATCCAGCCGCGAATGCTGCTGGTCTGCGGCGCACCGGCCTGATAGGCCGAGCGCAATAACTGGAATGAGCCATATGAGCGCAGCGCGAACCAGAGCGTCGGCAGCGCGAAAAGAACGATCAGTACCACGGTCGTGCGCCGCTTCGCCGCCGTGCTGAATTTGATCACGGGTCCAGTCCTCCAGGCATGTGGTTCAGGATCGTATCAGCCCTACTATGTTCACATTACTCGAACAGACATTTTCGTCAGTAGCCGATTGCGACTTTGAGAAGATCGGCGGGAGAGAGGAAAACAACAGCGAGTGCCAATATGCTCCCGACGAGAGCCGGAGAAATCGGCGCCATCAGCCAGCCCTCGATCGCCATCACGATCGCCACGCCGACCAAGGCGAGCGAGGCCAGGTTCAACCAAAGCCCGGGATGCGGTTTAGTCCGGAGGTCGGACTTTTTGTTGAGTGCGTTCGCGCTGTCGCAAAAAAGCTTCCGAAAGCCCGAGCATGATCCGAAGCTAGCAGTCGCAGGGCAGCAGTGAGTTCCCAACTTCGATGTCGGCTCCTGGGGCCCGTCGCGTCATTTCATGGCAATGCAGCATTTCTAGCGCTTTCAGAGCGAAACCGACATCGAGCCGGATTTATAAGTACACGGCCAAGCGGCGCGGCGGCCGTCACGCCGCGTAGCTCTCCGGCACGGATGGATCTTTGTTCCATTCGTTGACCGGATCGAAGCGATAGACCCAATCGGCATTGCCGTGCACGCTGGTCTTGCCGGAGCGTATCGATTGGGTCTGCGCGGCGCTGTCGCGCATGTGCTTGAAGCGTGCGTTGGCGAGCGAAAGCCGCTGCACGCCGTGGACGCGCGGGATGCGGACGCGGCGGACATTGGCGAAGGCCTCGACTGGATCACTGCAGGCTTCGAGCCAGCGGCCGAGAATGTAGGCGTCCTCGAAGGCCTGACCGGCCCCCTGCCCGGCGTTGGGGACCATGGCGTGCGCGGCGTCGCCGATCAGCTGGATACGGCCGCGGCCCCAATTGCGCGTCAGGGGCCGCGTGAACAGGCCCCATTTCGAACACTCGGTCACGACGCTGAGCAGCAGCTTGAGGCGCGGTTCGGGGTTGGGGAAACTCAGCCGCATCTCGGCCGGATCGCCGCGCGTCGACCAGCTTTCCTCGACCCATTTGTCGGTGTCTTCCTGGGTGACAATGTTCACCATTTTTTGGCCGCGGATGTAATAGGCCAGCAGATGACAGCCCGGCCCGACCCACTGGATATGACCGGTCGGCTCGACGGCCTCGAACGGTACGTCTTTGCTGTCGAGCAGCGCGCGCCACACCATCTGGCCCGTATAGGTCGGGTTGTCGGCGCCGTATAAAGCGTGACGGATCACTGAGCGCACGCCATCGGCGCCGATGACGTATTCGGCCTCGACGCGGGCGCCGTTGTCGAACGCGAGCACGACGCGGTCGCTGTTCTCCTCCAGTCCCGCCAGGCGGTGCCCGAGATGAATGGCACTGCGATCGAGCCCGGTCGCAAGCGCATCAAGCAGATCGGCGCGGTGAAACGTGAAATACGGCGCGCCATACTCCAGCGCCGCCTTGTGACGATCGTTGAATTCCAGAAACTCGCCGGTCTGCATGTTGCGGGTGTAGATGCCGGGCGAGGCGGTGCCGACAGCGGCGATCTCATCGGCGAGGCCGATCGCCTGCAGCGCCTTGACGGCTTGCGGGCTGATGTTCACCGCAGCGCCGATTTCGCCCAGGGCCGGAGCCTGCTCGAACACTTCGGTCTTGATGCCGACAGCCTTGAGGGATTGCGCGGCCGCCAATCCGGCCAGCCCGCCGCCGACAATCACGATCCTGCAGCTCGATGCCATGTGTCTCCCCAAAAACGTGCTGAGACCTATTATAAGCACACCGTTCGCGGCTAGCTAACCCTGGCGCCGGGCGAAGTCGCCGGCACGATAGCCGCGTTGCCGACAATCGCCCTTTTTGTGACAGCTAACACATCGCCGGCGGCGGCCTCTCCCTACCCTCCTGATCATATCGGACCGACAAACGGGACGACCAAACACAGGAGACGATCATGTCGACCACCATCCTTCCCCGCGCGCTCGCTCTGACGCTGGCGTTTGGCTTCAGTTCAGCCGCGATGCTCGCGCCGGCTCACGCAACCGACGGACGCACTATCGCCCAGGCGTGCGTTGATCGCGACGATTGCAGCATCGATATCTGGCCCAACGGCTCGTTCACGATCACCCTTGACGGTGGCGGCGTGATCTGGTGTCCGGACTTGAACGGACAGTGCGTTGTGGTGTCGCCGGACACAGGCAAGGTCGGCCAGGCGCCCGTCGCCGCCCCGATCGCCAAGACACCGGTCGCCGCAGTACCGCTCAACCCGACGACCGGAAGTCCGGCGCCCACCGGAGCCCATCCGGCTCCCACCGGCACGCATCCGGCTCCGACTGGCACGCATCCGACGCCGCCCAAGCCGGTCAGCGGTTCTCCAGTCGTGTTTCATCCGTTCCCGATCTACCACAAGCCGATCGGCAAACCCCCCGCTCCGGTCATCCTCGTCCGCAGAGCACCCAGCAGCGGACACAGGCGCTGAAGCCGATCCAACGTCGAACGTCAACGAGGCCGCCTAGTCTTACTGCGTCACAACTTTTGACGTCTACCTTGTGCTGAGATTTGCCCGACGCAGCAAGGACATCGTGACAGCGTTGCGACGAGAGCGACGATCAATCTCCGTCGGATAGTTGCGATGGAATTCGGAACGTGGCGCTCAGGCCGCAATGGCGGACCCTCTGGGCCGATAAGTTTCGGGAATTGTAATTTCCGTGAACAACCGGGGGGAACGAGTTCCTGAGGGGGGAATCGTCTCCCGCTCGGAGATCAGGAATCCATAGGCCGCGATGCATAGCGTTGCGTGATGATGGAAGCCGCGCCATCCGCGCCCTTCGAAGTGGCCGAGGCCAACCTCCTGTTTGAGTTCCTGGTAATCGCGTTCGATGCGCCAGCGCAGTTTGGCGGTATCGACGAGTTGAGCGAACGCGATGTTCGCCGGAAGCGTTGAGAACCAATATTTTGTCGGCGCATCTTCGCCGTCTGGCCACTCGATCAGCAGCCACTCGTCTGGTCGACTTTCAGCCAGCCAATAATCTCGATGCGCGGCACGAACGCGCACACGGGCAAAGCGTGAGGATAACGGCTCTGCCGAGGCTTCCCGCCACGTGATCTTGCACCAAGCCTCTGACGGCAGGGCAAACGCAAGCTTCTTGACCGATATCGGTCGGTGCTTGCCGTCACGCCGCAACAGCTTTGGACGTCGCCCGTGGCCCGACCATTTCTTTGGTGGCCACGGCCCAGTGCCCGGCCCCCATACCGATGTTTGTGGCATGATGCCGGCTACATAGCTCAATCCGAGCGCTGTGATGTTGGCACGCAAATCGGTGTCCGCGCCATAGCCGGCATCCATCAGCACCACACCGCGCGGTAGGGCAGCCGCGCAGGCCCATCGCAATTGATCGAGCGCGATTGCCGGCTTGGTTTTGAAGGTAACTTCCTTGGGTACACCCGCTTTGCGCCGACGTGGACGGTCCGTCGCCCATTCCTTCGGCAGATAGAGGCGATAGGCTGCTGGCAAGCTCGCATGATGATTGGCAATCGAAAGCGTTACTGCGATCTGACAATTGTCTTGCTTGCCAAGCTCACCGCAATATTGACGCCCGACCCCAACCGAATGCCGTCCCTTCTTGGGAAAGCCCGTGTCATCAATGATCCAGGCTTCGATCGGCCCGTGGCGTTCCATCTCCGGCAGCACCATTTCGCGCACCTTGGCCAAAACCTTCTCGTCGGACCAGTTGCCTTCACCAACAAAATGCAACAGCGACTGATGTTGGGCCGCGGTCCGTTCAGGCGCCGTAATCGCGGCCATCGGCTCGACGCTCTTGCGCTCGCAAGGCATCATCAGCCCTACGCAATAATCCCGAAGCGGTTTGGCTCGGTCCGCGTGTCCAATCGCGCTCGTCAGACCATCGATATACCCCGAAAACCGCGATGCAGCTTCACCTGATTTTGGCAGATCCATCTCAGTGTCTGTCCGAGAACAAGTTGAATCCAATGAATCATTTGTGATTTAAGAGTGGTGGCCTGATTTGAGGATGGTCACCGATGTGGACGGCGAAAAACCGCAGGCGTTACGACCGTAGCGCGCTACGATATCCGAGCGATCTGACCGACGACGAATGGGCGCATGTCGAGCCGTTTATTCCACCGGCCAAGCGTGGTGGTAACAAGCGGCACGTCGACGTGCGCGAAGTGATGAACGGGATCATGTATGTGTTGAGCACGGGGTGCCAGTGGCGGGCGATCCCGAAAGATCTGCCGCCACGCAGCACTCTTTTCGACTATCTTGATTTGTGGAGCTACGACGGCACGCTCGATCGGATCCATCACGCCCTATATGTGGAGTGCCGCGAGCAAGGCGAACGAGAGGCCAGTCCCACCGCCGCCATCATCGATAGCCAAAGCGTGAAGAGCGCTGAAAAAGGGGGGCCTGCATCGATCCGCCTGGCTATGATGCGGGCAAAAAGATCAAGGGCAAGAAGCGCCATATTCTCGTAGATACGCTGGGTTTGTTGCTCCACGCGATCGTTCATCCCGCCAATATCCAGGATCGCGACGGTGGCGTCCTGCTCCTTGCAACCCTTTTCGGGATGTATCCCTTCTTGAAAAAGTTGTTTGCCGACGGTGGCTATCAGGGGCCGGAATTCCAAAAGGCCTTGGCGAAAATTCTGCCTCACCTCGAAACTGAAATCGTCAAGCGCTCTGATCACGCCAAAGGTTTTGTCATTCTCCCACGCCGTTGGGTCGTCGAACGTACCATTGCGTGGCTCAACCGTTGCCGACGGCTCGCGAAGGACTGGGAGAACCTCAATCGCAAGGCGCTGTCGTTCTTGCGCCTCGCATCAATCCGCCTCATGCTGCGAAAACTTTGTAATCCGGCCTGATGTTCCCGGACAGACTCTCAGCCCCTCCACATGCTGAAAAGTGAACCTTGCCAAATACATGAGTCTCATCGGAAAAAGATGCGACCTACTGACTCAGTAAGACTAGTAGGTTGGCGGCCTCGTCAATGGCTGTACCGCTACACCGCAACCAATTCTCTGATACACTGACGCCGCATGGATTTACCGGCGAACGGTTCAGGAATTGGCGCGCCCGTCCGCCGCCGCGAAGATCTAAGGCTCGTGCGCGGCGCCGGCCGCTACGCCGCCGACGAAAACCTGCCAGGCCAGGCCTACGCGGTCATGCTGCGCTCGCCCCACGCGCACGCCCGCATCCGCGGCATCAGAAAAGACAAGGCGCTGGCTACTCCCGGCGTACTCACCGTGCTCACCGGCGCCGATTTCGTCGCCGACGGCCTCAATCCGATACCGCACAAGGTATGGTCGGCGCACCCGGCGGAGATTCAGCTGCACCCCCCCGAAGTCTTTACCGCGCCGCACTATCCGCTGCCGACCGACAAGGCGCGCTTTGTTGGCGAAGCGGTGGCGATCGTCGTCGCCGACACCGTCAATGCCGCCAAGGACGGCGCCGAGGCTGTCGAGATCGATTACGAGGTGCTTCCGGCGGTGGTCGAAACGCTCGCGGCGGCGCGGCAGGACGCGCCGCGCGTGCACGAGACTGCACTCTCCAACGTCTGTTTCGACGCCGGCCTCGGCGACGCCGCGGCGACCGACGCGGCGTTCGCACACGCCGCACACGTCACGCGCTTCGAAACCTGGGTGCGTCGCGTCACCGGCGTACCGATGGAGCCGCGCGCCGCGCTCGCGGCGTTCGATCCGGCGAGCGGCCGCTACACGCTTTATGCCGGCAATGGCGGCGCGGTGCGGCTCAAGGACGATCTCGCCACCATTCTGGGCGTACCGTCCGACAAAGTGCATGTGCTGATGGGCGATGTCGGCGGTAATTTCGGCACCCGCGGCATGATCTATGCCGAGTTCGCGCTGGTGGCGTGGGCGGCCAGGAAAGTCGGGCGACCGGTGAAGTGGATCATCGAGCGCCACGAGTTGTTTCTGTCCGACTACCAGGCGCGCGATCTCGCGGTCGAGGCGGAGCTGGCGCTCGACGCCAAGGGCAACTTTCTTGCCATGCGCGGCTCCAATCTCGGCAACCTCGGCGGCCACACCACCAACTATTCGATGGTGCAAAAAGGTGTGCAGATGATGTCGAGCATCTACCGCATGCCGGCCGCGCATTTCCGCGCCCGCGCCACGCTCTCCAACACCTCGCCGACCCGCCCCTATCGCAGCGCCGGCCGTCCCGAAGTCATCTTCGTGATGGAGCGGCTGATCGATCTCGCCGCGCACGAGTGCGGCTTCGATCGCGTCGCGCTGCGCCGGCGCAATCTCGTCACGTCAAAGGAGCTGCCGTACAAAAATCCGTTCGGCATGGAATACGACAGCGGCGATTACGCCACCGCCATGGAGATGGCTCTGAAACTCGGCGACTGGGACGGCTTCAAGCGCCGCCGCGCCGAGGCCAAGAAGCGCGGCAAGTGCCGCGGCATCGGCGTCGCCAATTACGTCGATATTTCTACCGGTGTGCCGCGCGAGAAGGCGGAAATCCTCGTCAAGCCCGAAGGCGTGGTCGAACTCGTGATCGGCGTCACCTCCCAGGGCCAAGGTCATGAGACAAGTTTCGCGCAGCTCGTCACCGAATGGCTCGGTGTTCCTATCGAAGCCGTGCGGGTGATCGCCGGCGACACCGACCGGGTCACCGTCGGCGGCGGCGCGCATTCCGGCCGCGGCATGCGGCTCGGCTCCATCGTCATCAAAAAATCGAGCGACGACGTCATCGAGAAGGCGATGAAGATCGCCGAACATCTGCTGGAGACGAGCGCGGCCGACATCGAATTCAAGGATGGCCGCTTCACCGTGAAGGGCACCAACCACTCGATCGGCCTGTTCGACGTGGCGCGTGCCGCCGCCGAACGCCGCGATCTGCCGGCTGATCTACAGGGTCCGCTCGGCGCCGAATGCGACAAGACCGTCGCCGAGGCGAGCTTTCCTTATGGCTGCCAGGTCGTTGAGGTCGAAGTCGATCCGGAGACCGGCGCCGTCAAACTCGTCAACTACGCCGCGGTCGACGATGTCGGCCGCGCCATCAATCCGCTCATCATTCACGGTCAGGTCCACGGCGGCATCGCGCAAGGCGTCGGCCAGGCGCTGATGGAACACGCCTGTTACGACCCCGAAAGCGGCCAGATGCTGGCCGGCTCGTTCATGGATTACGCCATGCCGCGCGCCTCAGACCTCCTCCCATACGCCACGGAACTCTCCGAAGTGCCCTCGACCACGCACCCGCTCGGCATCCGCCCGGCCGGCGAAGGCGGCACGGTGCCGGCGCTCGCGGCGGTCATCAATGCCGTCGTCGACGCGCTGTGGGACCTGGGCGTCCGTCACATTGAAATGCCGGCAACGCCGCAGCGGGTGTGGCAGGCGATCCAGGACGCGCGTGGCCACTGATGTCACGCCTCTTCATCAGTCATTCGAGCAAGGACAACACGGCGGCCATTGCGTTCAAGCAGTGGCTCGGCACCACCGGCTGGCCGAAAGAGGACGTGTATCTCGACCTCGACAGCATTGGGGCGGGCGAACGCTGGAAGGACTCTCTGAACAAAGCCAACGCTCGCTGCGAGGCCGTCGTGCTGCTCGCCTCGCCAGATGCCATCGCCTCGCCCGAGTGCCTTGCCGAAGTCCGCAAGGCGGAAGATGCGGGCAAGGAGATCGTCGTCGTCCTGCTGCACGACTTGCAGTTCGACGATCATCGCCTGGATTCCTACAAAGATCGGCAGATCGTCGATCTCGCAGCGCCGCCGCAAGGCCACACCGAAACGATCGACTATCGCGGCCAACGCCTTGAAATTCGCTTCAACGCAGACGGGCTTGCCCGCGTCAAAGACTTCCTGGTCAAGCGCGGCATCACGCCGGATCGCTTTGCGTGGCCGCCTCAGGACAAACCCGACGCCGATCCGTTTCCCGGCTTGAGCGCCTTTACTGAGGACGATGCCGGCATTTTCTTCGGCCGCGACGCCGACATCGTGCGCGGACTGGACAAGTTGCGCATTCTGCGCCGCAACGGCCGGCCGCGATTGCTGGTCATCCAGGCGGCGTCAGGCGCCGGCAAATCGTCCTATTTGCGCGCCGGGCTGTGGCCGCGCCTTGATCGCGACCCTGATTTCGCCCCGCTTGCCGTCCTGCGCCCCGCGCAGGGCATCTTGACCGGACCGGAAGGACTCGGAGGTACGCTCGCCGCACGATTGTCGCGTCCGGCCGCGCCGATCAGCCCGGGCGACATCCACGCGCAGTTGACGGCGCAGGATGCAACGGCGGCGGCTGCGAATTTCGGCCGCCTGATGACAATGGCCGCCACGCAGGCGCTCGAGCAGCGCCAGATCGGCGATCGCGATGCGCGGCCGCCGGCGCTCCTCGTCGCCATCGACCAGGCCGAAGAGTTGTTCGGCGCCGACGATAAGGCGGAGAGCGACCGTTTTCTGTCCATGCTGGCGAGCCTCATGCGCGAGCCGACGGCGAGCCTCGACCTGTTCTGTCTGTTCACGATCCGCTCCGACGACGCAGCACGGCTGTTTCAGACCATTGCCGACCTCAACTTGGAAATTCCCGAAACGCTGCCACTCTTGCCAATCCCCCAAACCGCGTATCGCGACGTGATTCTCAAGCCGCTCGACGTGCTGGCGCGGCACCGGCAGCGGCTGAACGTGAGCCCGACGCTCGTCGACCGCCTGGTTGCAGACGCGACCGGAGCGGATGCGCTGCCGCTGCTGGCGTTTACGATCTCGCATCTCTATCGGGAATTCGGCGCCTCCGGGTCGCTCACCCTCGAACAATACGAGACGATTGGAGGTGTCGGAGGTTCGATCGAAATGGCACTCAAACAGGCGCTGGCGAGGCCGGGCGACGCACCGGCGATACCGGCCGCCAAGGAGGAGCAGCTCGCGCAATTGCGCGCCGCCTTCATTCCGTGGCTGGCGCGCGTGGATCCGGAAACGGGCGCGCCGATGCGCCGCGTGGCCCAGCTCGATGAATTTCCGTCGAGCGCATGCGCCATGGTCGAGCGGCTGATCGCGGCGCGGCTCCTGGTCACCGATCAGCGCTCCGGCGCCAACGTGGTCGAGGTGGCGCACGAAAGTCTGCTGCGCCAATGGCCCGCGCTGACCGCTTGGCTGCAGGCGGATGCCGACGATTTGAAACTGGTCGATACAGTGGAGCGGGCGGCAAGCGAATGGACTCGTAATGCCCGCCAAGATGCGTGGCTCGATCATCGCTCCGAGCGGCTTGCAGCCGCCGAGCGTGTCGCGACCAGGGAGGACTTTCGCAAGCGTCTCGGCGAGATGGGCATCGGCTACCTGGCGGCCTGCCGCACGCGCGAACTGTCGCAACGCCGGACAACACGGCGCATCCACGCTCTTATCTACATGCTGTTGGTCGGAATCATTGCCGGTCTTGTCGGCTGGATCGAACAGGCCACCCTCAAAGAACAGTGGCGCTGGTATACGGTTACACTCCCGTACGTGATCGCGCAGGTACGTCCCCATCTTCTTACCGCGGCACAGGAGCAGACGCTAAAGCCCGGGGATGCCTTCAAGGAGTGCGCGACGGATTGCCCGGAAATGATCGTCGTCCCGGCCGGGTCGTTCATGATGGGATCGCCGCCGTCCGAGAAAGGCCGCTACACCAACGAAGGCCCGCAGCACAAGGTCACGATTTCCCGGCCGTTTGCGGTGTCCAAATTCGATGTGACATTCGACCAGTGGGATGCCTGCGCCAAGTTCGGCGATTGCGCGGCGGACATCAACGACAGCGGCTTTGGGCGCGGAACGCGACCAGTGATCAATGTGAACTGGTATGATGCTCAACGTTATGCCGCTTGGCTATCGCGAGTGACCGGTAAGACCTATCGGCTGCTGACCGAGGCCGAATATGAATATGCCGCCCGCGCCGGAACTCAATCCGCGTATCCCTGGGGCGACGACGTCCAGCCGAATGGCAAGCCGATGGCCAACTGCAACGGCTGCGGCAGCCAGTGGGACATGAGCGAGACGGCACCGGTCGGCTCGTTCTCGCCGAACCGGTTCGGCCTTTATGACATGGTCGGCAATATCATGTCGTGGCTCGAGGATTGCGGGCACGGCAATTACGATGGAGCGCCCACCGATGGATCGGCGTGGATGGGTGGCAATTGCAGCATCCGTGCCGCCCGCGCTGGATCATGGTCGGCATTCACAAATCAGATCCGATCCGCGGACCGGCCGGGCGCGACACCAATTTCAAAAATTGCCATCTTGGGTTTTCGCGTCGGGCGAGACCTTTCGCCGTAATTTACGACGCGCGATCCTGATGCTAACGTCCACTTCCGACCTCACCGACGCGAGGAAAAATGACGGAATATCTGAGGCTTGAGAGGTTGTGCGCGACTCCTTTGGTAACGGAGCCGTTCGCCCATCTCGTGGTTCCAGGCTTCGTCAGCGCGGTCGGCCTCGCCGAGATCAACGCCGACTATCCGAAAATCTCCGCGCCGGGGAGTTTTCCGACCGATCAGGTGAGCTTCGGGCCGGCATTCCAGACCCTGCTCGACGAACTCGAAAGCGATGAGTTCCGCGAGGCTTTCGAGGAAAAGTTCAAGCTCGATCTGACCGGCCGGCCGACCATCACCACAGTGCGGGGGCGCTGCGACGCGGCCGACGGCAAGATCCACACCGATTCCAAGACCAAGATCATCACCGTGCTGATCTATATGAACGAGAGCTGGGAAAACGCCGGCGGCCGGCTGCGGCTGCTGCGCTCCGCCCGCAATCTCAACGACATCATCGTCGAAGTGCCGCCGATCGCCGGCACTCTGCTCGCCTTCAGGCGGAGCGATAATTCCTGGCACGGCCACGAATTGTTTTCCGGCGACCGCCGTGTCATCCAGTTCAACTGGCTGACTTCGGCCGGCAACCGGCAGATCGCGATGCTGCGCCACCACACCTCGGCGTCGTTCAAGCGCGTGCTGCAGATGATCCTGCCGGGCCACTAGTTTATAGATTGGTCGCATTTTCTTCGGAAACCGGCGACCACTTTTCCGGAAAATGCTCAAACGCGCGATGATATTGTCCACCGACGAACTGCGCCGCCGCGAGTTTCGCAAGATCCTGCTGATCAAACTGTCGGCGGTCGGCGACGTGGTGCACACGCTGCCGGTGCTCAACAAATTGCGTCGGCGCTATCCAAATGCCCAGATCGACTGGCTGGTGACGCCCGCGATCGGCGAGCTGCTGCGTCACCACCCTGCCCTCAACAACGTCATCGATTTCGAGCGCGACACCAGCGCCCCGCCGTGGGCCTGGTCGGCGCTGACAAGCTACGCGCGGCTGGCGGCAAAGCTGCGCACGATCGGCTACGACCTCGCCATCGACCTGCATTGCCAATCGCGCACCGCGTTCCTCGCCTTCGTCAGCGGCGCCCCGGTGCGCATCGGTTTCGACAAGGAACGCCCCGAGGTCTGGGAACATTCGCGCCAAGTGACCGACGATTTCCGCAAGCACGCCTGGCACGGCGCGCGCGAGGGCGCTTGGCTGTTCTACACTCACCGCATCCCGCTACCGACGCTCGACGTGCATGTCGTCGATCACTATCAAAGCGTCGGCAATCTGCTCGGCTTCAAGCCGGGCCCGACCGATTTTTCGTTCTGCATTCCGCAAGCCGCGCACGAGCGCGTCGGCGCATTGCTGCGTCAGCGCGGCATCGGCGATGCGCCGCTCGCGGTGATCGCGCCGCGCGGCAACTGGCAGACCAAACGCTGGCCGGACGAAAAATCCGCCGCCGTCGCGCGTCATTTCATGTCGCGCGGCTATGCGGCGGTGCTGCTCGGCGCGCCGCGCGAGCGCGCGGTCGGCGAAGCCATCACGCGACTTGCGCCGGGCGTCATCGACCTGACCGGCGAGACAAGCTTGAGCGAACTTGCAGCGCTGATCAGCCGCGCCGCGATCTGCATCGCCCACGACTCCGGCCCGATGCATCTCGCCGTCGCGCTCGGCCGCCCGGTGGTCGCATTGTTCGGGCCCAGCGACGAGGTGTGGGCTGGCCCCTACCATCGTGACAATGCGGTGGCGCGGCTCAGTCTTCCTTGCTCACCATGCTACCTGCGCCGGCTTCAAAGCTGCACCCACGGCCACATCTGCATGGCGGATCTGCCGGCGCAGGCGGTGATCGAGCGGGCGGAAAGCGTTCTCGCCACGACGCTCGCGCCGGCGTAATTGGACGCTCCTGCGCGTCTCAATTCCAATACGGCGGATAGCCGGAGTTTTTCTGCTCCGCCGCCAACAGCCGGAGCATCGCCGGCCATTCCAGCACGCCGTAAGGCCGCCGCGCGCCGGGCCGATAGAGATGTGCGGTGTGGGCCAGCACATTCTCGCCCGGCATGGTCAGCTCGGTGCGCGCCGCCATGGCGTCGACCTGCGAACGGCACGACAATTCGAGCTGATACATGGTGTTGAACGCCTGCTGGATCGTGGCCCCGCACGTGAGCAGGCCATGATTGCGCATGATCATGGCGTCGTGCGCCCCGAGGTCGCGCACCAGCCGCTCGCGTTCTTCAAGGTCGATCGCCGGGCCTTCATAGTCATGGTATCCGATGTGGCCGACGAAGCGGATGGAGGTCTGCGACAGCGGCAACAGCCCGCATGTCATCGCCGAAACCGCCATGCCGGCGCGCGTGTGCGTATGCAGCACACAGGCCACGTCCGGCCGCGCCTTATGGATGGCGCCGTGAATGACGTAGCCGGACACGTTGAGGCCGTAGTCGGTATCGGGCTTCCAGATGACGTTGCCTTCCACGTCGATCTTCACCAGGCTCGACGCGGTGATCTCCTTGTAGAGCAGGCCGTACAGATTGATCAGAAGATGCTCGGTGCCGGGAATTCGCGCCGTGATGTGGTTGTAGATGAGGTCGGTCATGCCATAGGCGTCAACCAGCCGGTAGCACGCCGCGAGTTCGAGCCGGGACTGCCATTCCTGTTCGGACACCTGGTTGCGGATTGACTCGAACTCGGTCGAATAATTCACGGCGGCGTCTCCCTTTTGCCTGTTAGAATATCGCCTCAAGTCGGCACTGTCAGCCGGATATCTGACCGATCCGTCCTCACTCGTCATGCCCGCGCTGGTCGCGCTGGTCGCGGGCATCCACGTCTTTCATTCTGGTTCGACACAAGACGTGAATGGCCGGAACAAGTCCGGCCATGGCGCAGCAAACGAAAGCCAGGGATTGGGGAGGGCATGGAATGTCAAATGAAGCTGGTATCCTGCGCAATCACGTCAGGGAAAAGCTCGCCCGCGGTGAGGTCGTGGCGTCGATGACGGTGCGGCTGGTGCGCGGCGTCGAGATCGCGCGCATCGCCAAGACGGCAGGCTTCGACAGCCTCTATGTCGACATGGAGCATTCGAGCTTTTCGCTGGAGACGACGAGCCAGATCTGCATTGCAGCGCTCGAAGCCGGCATCACGCCGTTCGTGCGGGTGCCCGGCGTCGCCGACGTGCAACGCATCCTCGATGCCGGCGCGCTCGGCATCATCGCGCCGCATGTCGAGTCGGCAGCAGACGCGCGGGCATATGTGCGCGCCGCCAAATATCCGCCGCTCGGGGAGCGCTCCAACGCCGGTCCCCTGCCCCACCTGCAATACCGCTCGCTGCCGACCGCGCAGGCCTTTGCGGCGATCGACGCCGCCACCATGGTGATCGTCCAGTTCGAGAGCGGACAAGCGATTGAACACGCCGACGAGATTGTCGCCGTCGACGGTGTCGACATGGTGCTGATCGGCACCAACGACCTGCTGGCCGACTGGGGCCTGCCCGGCCAGTACGACCATCCGCGGGTACGCGAGGCCTATGCGGCGACCATCGCGGCCTGCCGCCGCCACGGCAAGCACGCCGCAGTCGGCGGCTTTGCCAGTCGGCCCGATCTCGCCGCCGAATACGTGCGCATGGGCGCCCGCTACGTCTCGACCGGCACCGATCTCGGGTTTCTGCTCGCCGCCTGCACCGCCAAGGCCAACGAGGTAGCCGACATGGCGGCGGGAAGGACCTGAGTGCCCACAATCCCCAATTGCCTTGATTCAGCCAAAGCTCTGGCAATAGTGGCAAACTACGGCCAAAGCCGGGGACGAGGGCCTAACGTGCTTGTGGGACGCCACTATTCTTTCACCGCAGCGGCATTGCTGCTGGCCGCTGGTATCGGCTTCGGTGCGGATGCGCGCGCCGAGACTGCGCCTGGTCACATCGCGCCGGCTCAAGGCGGCTCCGCGAAATGCGAGGACGCGCTGCAGATTGCGATCCTGCCGGCGCCGTTCGAGCCCTGGAAAGGCGCGCCGCTGCGCGTTCTGCTCACCGCCGAGAAGCCGATTGACGCCGAACTGTCGCTAATCGGTCCGGATGGAACCGTGGCGGTAAAATCGCGCGACCGGGAGGGCGGGCCGCCCTATTACTGGTACGCCGAAGTCCCCGCGCCGGCTCCGGGAGCCTGGCACGCGACGCTGGCGCTCGACCACGAGACCGACGGTTGCGGCAGCGTGACCCGCAACATCACCGTGGGCGAGCGCAAGCCCGCAGGCCTGAGCGCCACCGGCGCCAGCTTGTGGCCGGAGCGCAATCACTGGAATCGGGAGACGGAAAACCTGTTTTCGGCCTGGATCGCAAAACTGTTCGACGGACCGCTCGACCAGGAGCTGTCGTGGAAGACCTGGGACGGACCGCTCCACGACGCCTCGCGCAATCTCTTGTTCAACTACCTGGGTCTTGGAGAAGACAACGTATTGACGGGGCTTAGGCCGGACTGCGCCGACTTTGTTTATTTCCTACGCGCCTATTTCTCATTCAAGATGGGGCTGCCCTTCGGCTATTCGAACTGCTCGCGCGGCACGGCCGGCGCCCCGCCGAAATGCTACCAATGGTTCGATATCGAACACCCGGAAGTGACGCGTCCAGCGCCGCCGCCTGAGCAGGTTCCTGTCGAAAACGTCGCGTCAGCCGCCCCTACCCCATCGACCCCGTCGGGCCTGTTCCAGCAGATATTTGCCCCGCTGGCCGCGCCGCCGCCCCCCGCCGCCGCGCCGACGCGCGTGAAGCATCCGGCGCCGAAGCATGCCGACCTGAAGAGTTTGGGGCTCGCAGCCAGGTTCCGCCACTTCCTGCCCGATGTCGCCGACGTTGTGCAAACCGGCGCGGTACGCGTGTCGGCGACGGACGAGAAGACCGATTTCTACACAATCCCGCTGACCCAGAGCGCGTTGCGGCCGGGTACCGTCTATGCCGATCCGTATGGACACGTGCTGATACTTGTGAAGCGTGTACCGGAAGCAAACGGCGCGCCGGGAGTGTTCCTTGCCGTCGATGCCGAGCCCGACGGAACGGTCACCAGGAAGCGTTTCTGGCAGGGCAATTTCCTGTTCGCGCACGAGCCATCGCTCGGCACCTCCGGCTTCAAGCACTTTCGGCCAATCGTGCGCGGAAAAAACGGCGCACTTCGGCGATTGAGCAATGCGGAAATCGCCAACGATCCGCAATACGGCGATTTTTCGCTCGAGGAATCGCAGATGAGCGCCTCGGATTTTTACGATCGCATGGACGACGTGATGTCGCCCGAGCCGATCGATCCCGCACGCGCGATGGAGAACGCGATTGCCAATCTCGACGAGCAGGTGAAAACGCGAGTCGTCTCGATCGAAAACGGGCGAAAATATCTGGAGAAGGCGCGTGGCGAAATTGCCATGCCATCTGGTCCATCGATCTTCGAAACGACCGGCGCATGGGAGGATTACTCGACGCCGGCGCGCGATTTCCGGCTATTGATTGCCATCGATGTGGTGCGCGGCTTTCCCGATCACGTCGTGCGGCGTGCAGAGCACTACGCCATGCCGGCTGGCAAGAGCCCGGCCGAGGTCAAGAGCGAGTTGCAGAGCCAGCTCGCCTCCGAGCTTGCGGCAGACAAGTTTTCATATACCCGCAGCGACGGCTCGCAATGGACACTTTCGCTCAAGGACGTGATCGATCGCAAGGCTGATCTGGAGATGGCCTACAATCCGAACGATTGTGTCGAAGCCCGCTGGGGCGCGCCGTCCGGAAGCGATGAGGCCTCGACCTGCAAGCGGCATGCGCCGTCGGCTCAGCGCGCAAAGATGACCGTCTACCGCGCCTGGTTCCACGGGCGGCACTGGCCGACATACGCCGACCGTACGGTGCACGCACAGGCCGATTAGCGACACTGGCCGCACACGCAGCGGGGCACTCGCTTCTTTTCGGTAAAAGGAATAAGGAAGGCTCCGGCCGTCACGTCTCTCATCGACGGCTCTCCCCGCGCCTTCTCATTGCCGAATCCGTTCTTGATGACTTCGCAATTCACCTACCAGTCCGACCCGATCCGGATCGTGTTCGGTGCCGGCGCCGTCTCGGCGCTGCGCGCAGAAGCAGACCTCCACGGGATTTCACGCCTCGTCGTGCTGTGCTCACCATCGCGCGCCGACGTGGCGCGTCGCGTCACCGCCTCGATCGCCGACCGCTGCGCCGCGCTGTGCGATGCGTCCGCCCCCAACATGCCCCGCGAGGCCTTCGATCGGATCGTCGCCGACATCGAGCGGCACAAGGCCGACGGCTTCGTGGTGATCGGCGGCGGCTCGCCGATCGGGCTCGCCAAAGCCGCCGCAGTCGCGACCAGACTGCCCTACATCGCCATCGTCACCACCTATTCGGGTTCGGAAATGGCGCCGCGCTGGCGCATCGGCATCGCCGACAAGCAGGTCAGTGGCGACAGCCGCGCCGCGCTGCCGGCGACCGCGATCTACGATCCCGAACTGGCGCTCGATCTGCCGGTGCGCATGACAGCGGCAAGCGGCATGAACGCGATGGCTCATGCCGTGGAAAGCCTGTACGGGCCCGACACCAATCCGGTGGTGCAGACCATGGCCGAAGAAGCCGTGCGCCGCATCGGCTCGAGCCTGCCGCGGGTCGTGCAGAGCCCGCGCGACCTCGCCGCACGCACCGATCTCGCTTACGGCGCCTGGCTCGCGGCCAATTTCCGCGCCGAGGTCGGGCTGGAGCACGCGATCGCCCAGCGCGTGCGGCAGTGGTTCGATCTCGATCACGCCCATACCCATGCCGTCGCCACGCCCTACGCCATAGGCTTCAATGCCGTCGCGGCGCCCGAAGCGATGACGCGTATCAAGCGTGCGCTCGGCGTGCCTGATGCCGCGCGCGGGCTTTACGATCTTAACGCTCGCATCGGTCTGCCGACGGGGCTGAAAGGGCTTGGGCTCCGCGAGGACGACATCGCCACGGCCGTCGAAGTGGTCGCCAAGGTGAAGATCGACCATCCGCGGCCGGTGACGAAATCCGACCTTGCCGAGGTCATCCGCCAAGCGTATTTCGGCGAACCGCCGCAATTCTAGGGAGCGTGCAAGATGCCGGCCGCAGCGACCATGCCGAACAAATTCCGCGGCGTCATGCAAAGCCCGGTCACGCCGCTCAAGGACGATTTTTCGCTCGACCTGCCAACCTTCGAAAAGGTGCTCGATTTTCACGTCCGCTCCGGCGCCCCGGCGATCTCCTGGCCGCACCACAAGGGCGAGTCGCTCAACCTGACGATCCCCGAGCGCAAGCTGTTCGCCGAGGCCGCTGTCAGGGTGGTGGCCGGCCGCGTGCCGGTCACGATCCACGTCAGTGCGCTTGCGGTCGAGGACACCTTGGCGCTGGCGCGGCACGCGCAGGACATCGGCGCCGACGGCATTCTGGCGATCACGCCGTATTTCTGGGCGCCGACATTGGAAGCGATCGAGGCGTATTTCATGCGGCTGTGCAGTTCGATCGATCTGCCGGTGCTATCCTACAATTCGCCGAGCTATCTCAACGGCGTCGAGATCACCGGCGATCTGATGGCGCGGCTGATCGCAAAGCTGCCGAATTTCGTCGGCGTCAAGGAAGCCAGCTTCAACAGCGAAAAGTTTCTGGAAATCTCCCGCGCAGCGCTCGCCATGCGGCCGAACTTCGCCATGCTGACGGGCGTCGAGTTTCTATTGCCGTCAGTGCCGCTCGGCGGCGTCGGCTCGTATTCGGCGGCCGGCTCGATCTGCCCGAACCTGTGCAACGATCTGTTCGACAGTTGCGTCGCCGGCGAATGGGGCAAAGCGCGCGAGCTGCAATTCAAAATGACCCGGCTGTGGCACCTTTTCAAGGATCAATACCCCTCCTCGCTCAAGGGCGGCATGGTGATCATGGGCCGCCCCGTCGGCCCGACCCGCGCGCCGCTGCCGACTGCGACGCCCGAGCGGCAGGCCTTTATCCGCGCCCAGCTGGAAGAGCTCGGCATCATCGACACCGAGCCGCACGGCTGGTGAGTGATTTCGAGCCATGCCTTTAGCTTCCGTCGTCCCCGCGAAGGCGAGGACCCATAGCCACCACCCTGCGAGGTCTGCCCCGACCGTCAATACGGATTCCCGCTTTCGCGGGACTGCGGCGGACATCCCAGGCCTTGCTTCTTTCAGGAATAAACAATGCCGTTCGAGCCGGGCCTCGTTCACACGCCGCTGACGCCGTTCTCCGACGATCGGCAAATCGATTTCGAACAGTACGGATGGATCATCGAATTCCACCTGCGCCACGGCGCGCAGGCGCTGGCGGTGCCGATGCATGTCGGTGAATCCGTAAGCCTCACCGATGACGAACGCCGCGCGCTGATCAAGTTCGCCGTCGACTGCGCCGGCAACCGCGCGCCGGTGATCGGCCATGTCAGCGATGCCGGCACCGGCATTGCGGCGGCGCTGGCGCGCGCGGCGCAGGATGCCGGCGCGGCCGCGATCATCGCCACCATACCTTATTACTGGACGCCGCCGCCGGCGATGATTCTGGAGCATTTTGTCCAGGTCGGCGCGGCCGTCGATATTCCGTTCCTGGTGTTCAATGCGCCCGAAGACATGGCCGGCAGCAAAATCAATGCCGCGCTGGCGCTCAAATTGCTCGAGCGACGGCCAAATTTTTGCGGCGTCGTCGATTCAAGCCTCGACTGGCAATTCATGATCGAGCTTTTGACCGACGCGGCGCGCGTGCGGCCGGATTTTATGCTGCTTGCCGGCAACGAGCTGTTCGTCTCGGCGGCGGCGATCGGCGCGCGCGGGATGTTCGCGCCGCTCGCCGTCGTGGCGCCTACTCTCATTCATCGCCTGTTCGATGTGTCTTCCCGCGAGCAGAATTTGTTCGCGCCGCGTGCGCTGCAAGAGGAGGCCGCGGCTTTACGCCAGATCCTCAAATCCGGCAGCGTCGCCGCACTGAAAGCCGCCGCCCGCGCCATGGGACGCGAGTGCGGCGATCCGCGGCCGCCGCTGCTGCCGCTCGCGGCCGACGCCGAGAAAAAGCTTCGAGCGGATCTCGAAGCGCTGCCGTCGCTGGCACGAGAGCCGCGCGGCTGGTGAATTTCCATCGTTGATTCTGGCCTCCGCAGACGCGACCAAAGCCATCCCCGCAACGACCTCCATAGAGCGCTGAGCGAAATCGTCGAATCGATCAAGAGCGTCGCCGCGATCGTCGCCGATATCGCCACCGCCAGCAGCGAACAATCGAGCGGGATCGATCAGATCAATATCGCGCTCACCCAGATGGACGAGGCGACGCAGCAGAATTCGGCGCTGGTCGAGGAGAACGCCGCGACCGCCAAGATACTCGAGCAGCAAGCCCGCGCCATGGACGAGTGCGTCGCGTTCTCTAAGCTGGACACCGGTACGGCATCGCGCAGACCCGCGCAGGACACAACCGACCAGACGACTTCGCGGAGCCGTTAGTCCGTCGCCGTGCGTGAGCCTAAGTGTCTGTCCGAGAACAAGTTGAATCCAATAAATCATTTGTGATTCAAGAGTGGTGGCCTGATTCGAGGATGGTCACCGATGTGGACGGCGAAAAACCGCAGGCGTTACGACCGTAGCGCGCTACGATATCCGAGCGATCTGACCGACGACGAATGGGCGCATGTCGAGCCGTTTATTCCACCGGCCAAGCGTGGTGGTAACAAGCGGCACGTCGACGTGCGCGAAGTGATGAACGGGATCATGTATGTGTTGAGCACGGGGTGCCAGTGGCGGGCGATCCCGAAAGATCTGCCGCCACGCAGCACTCTTTTCGACTATCTTGATTTGTGGAGCTACGACGGCACGCTCGATCGGATCCATCACGCCCTATATGTGGAGTGCCGCGAGCAAGGCGAACGAGAGGCCAGTCCCACCGCCGCCATCATCGATAGCCAAAGCGTGAAGAGCGCTGAAAAAGGGGGGCCTGCATCGATCCGCCTGGCTATGATGCGGGCAAAAAGATCAAGGGCAAGAAGCGCCATATTCTCGTAGATACGCTGGGTTTGTTGCTCCACGCGATCGTTCATCCCGCCAATATCCAGGATCGCGACGGTGGCGTCCTGCTCCTTGCAACCCTTTTCGGGATGTATCCCTTCTTGAAAAAGTTGTTTGCCGACGGTGGCTATCAGGGGCCGGAATTCCAAAAGGCCTTGGCGAAAATTCTGCCTCACCTCGAAACTGAAATCGTCAAGCGCTCTGATCACGCCAAAGGTTTTGTCATTCTCCCACGCCGTTGGGTCGTCGAACGTACCATTGCGTGGCTCAACCGTTGCCGACGGCTCGCGAAGGACTGGGAGAACCTCAATCGCAAGGCGCTGTCGTTCTTGCGCCTCGCATCAATCCGCCTCATGCTGCGAAAACTTTGTAATCCGGCCTGATGTTCCCGGACAAACTCTGAGGGCGCGCTCCCGGCGCGCCGGGGCCTGCGACCTCTCGTCCACCCTTTAATCTGGAACCGATCCGCTACTGGCAGGTTCCCGCCTCATCGGTCCCTCTCGGAACGCCCACTTGGGCGTGACCCGGCACGGCGCGATCCGGGCACAAGTCGCTGTCCGGACCGCATCGATTTCCTGAGCGGCGACCTCGGGAGGGCTGGTGGCCGGCAATACCGACACTGACGAAGACGCTACGGCTTTCGCCCGCGCGGCG
Source organism: uncultured Alphaproteobacteria bacterium (assembly GCA_963729965.1). Classification (GTDB taxonomy): domain Bacteria; phylum Pseudomonadota; class Alphaproteobacteria; order Rhizobiales; family Xanthobacteraceae; genus BOG-931. Next base: position 483,298 of record CAVSPX010000012.1, on the reverse strand, counting down.
ATCGGCTCGGTTTCCGCGCTCGAGCTGCTGATCCTGCTGCGCCGCGAGCGTCAAAATCGCTACCGAGTGACCGAACTGGTCCGCGAACTGCGCAGCAGCCAGCTCGCGGTGGAACAGGCGCTCGACCATCTGATCAATTTCGGGCTCGTCGCCGGCACCGCGGACTCCGGCTATCATTACCAGCAAGGATCGGCCCAGTTCGATGCAATCTGCGAGAGCGTGGAGGCGGTTTACGCGCGCAAACCCGTCAGCTTGATCCGTGCAATCCTGGATACCCCCGACGAGAAACTACGGCGCTTTGCCGACGCGTTCCGCATTGCGCCAAAGGAGAAGTGAGCGTGTGGCTCAACACCGTTTACCTATTGTGTTTCGTGACGAGCCTGTCCTGCTGTCTGCTGCTCATCAGAAGCTACAGGCGCACCAGGAGCAAGGTCCTGCTGTGGACGGCAGCCTGCTTCGTCCTGCTCGCCATAGACAACCTGCTAGTGGTCTTCGATCTGATTCTGCTGCCGAACGTCGATCTGTCCGTACCCAGACTGCTCGCGACCCTGCTGGCAGTGTCAACTTTGATCATCGGGTTTGTTTGGGAATTCGTCTGAGAGCCTAGTCATGACCCAATTCCTCTACGGCATGAATACCATGGGATTTCTGCTCGCGGGGCTGTTCTTCTGGCGCTTCTGGCGGAAGAGCGCCGATACGCTTTTCATCGCGTTCAGCGTGGCGTTTTTCCTGTTTGCGCTCGACCAGCTTTTTCACGCGGCGGCGACAGGGCCGTCCATAAGCTACGGCGGATCGTTCTTCTTTCGCCTCACCGGCTTCGGCCTGCTGATCTACGCGGTGTTGAGAAAAAACCTAAAATAGGACCGATGATCGCCAGTCCCGCAAGACGCGCAGCTGCGCCGCAGGTCCGCCGACGCGGACAAGCAGCGCACTTTCGACGCATTGCCGCTGGCGTTTCAGCCGCCTATACCCGCATGGAGCGGTCTGGGGAAACTCGGCGATGAAGTTCGTCCTTCGCTACGGCCTGGCGGCGCTTCTCATCGTCATCGCGATTATCCTGATCGTGCCGCCGTTCGCCGCTTCGCTGATCGAGCGGTGGTCGCAAAGCGACGTCGAATCGCGCTCGGTGCTGGCGTTCAATTCCGCGCTCGACGAACTTACGACCCTGCTCAAGGACCACGATGCCAAGGGAATTGTCGGCCTGTTCGACCGCATGGCGCTCGACGAGCAGTTGCTCGGCGTAGGCTATTGCGACCAGCAGGGAGTGCTGCTGTACAAGACCAAAGACATTCCAAAGAGCTTCACCTGCAAACAGGCGACGCTGCGCAAGACCCCGACGTTCTCGACACTGCGACTTGGCAACAGCCGCCTGCTGGTGTCGAGCTTCCCGGTCGTCGCGCCGAACGAGCACGGACATCTCGTGCTGGTGCACGACCTGGCCCTGGTCGAGCAGCGCGGCGCCGAGGCGCGGCTGTGGACGATCATCGTGCTCGTCGGCGTCGTCTTCCTTGCCGCTGCCTTTGCGGTCTTGGTGACGGTCCTGCTTGCGCGCCGCTGGCTGCAGTCGTTGCGGAGCGCGATCGACGACGTGCGGCTCGGCGGCAGCGGCACCATCGAGCCCTCCGATGCTGCGCCCTTTGCCCGGGAGTTCCGCCATCTGCTGCGCGATTTGCAGCTGACCGACCTTTCAGCCGAAGGGCCGGACCTCGACTGGTCGCCGGCCATGCTGCGCAATGTGCTGGCGCACAAGCTGCCCGGCGCGGAGGTCATCGTCGTCTCCAACGAGCCTTACATTCACAACGGCGACACCGGCAAAATCGTCGTGCAAACTCCCGCAAGCGGGCTTGTCGCGGCGATTGAGCCCATCATGCGTGCCTGCGGCGGCACCTGGGTCGCGCACGGCAGCGGCAGCGCGGACCGCAAGACCGTGGATCGGTTCGACCGCATCCGCGTTCCGCCGGACGCTCCGAGCTACGTGCTGCGGCGCGTCTGGGTCACCGAGGAGGAGCAGAACGGTTATTATTACGGGTTTGCCAACGAGGGCCTGTGGCCGTTATGCCATATGGCGTTCGTGCGCCCGAACTTCCGCGAGGACGACTGGGACCAATACAAGCTGATCAATGCGCGCTACGCGCAGGCCGTCGTGGCCGAGACAAAAACTCCCGATCCGATCATTCTCGTCCAGGACTATCATTTCGCGCTGCTGCCCAGCATGCTGCGCAAGCACTTGCCGAACGCGACGATCATCACTCTTCTGGCACATTCCATGGCCCAATCCTGAAGTGTTCGGCATTTGCCCGTGGAAGGAAGAGATCATCGCGGGCCTGCTCGGCAGTTCTGTCATCGGCTTTCACACGCAGTTTCACTACAATAACTTTCTCGAAACGGTCGACCGCTTCATGGAGGCGCGGATCGATCGCGAGCAGTCCTTCATTTCATTTGGTGCGCTGGAGAGCTACGTGCGGCCCTATCCGATCTCGATCGAATGGCCGCCAACTGGCATGAAAAATCAGAAACCCGTGCCGGAGTGCCGGGCGGCGGTTCGCCGGCGTCTCGGGCTTGGCGACGACGTGCGGCTCGGGGTCGGCATCGAGCGCTTCGACTACACCAAGGGCATCCTCGATCGGCTGCGCGCTGTGGAAGCGTTCCTGACCAGCCACCCGGAATGGAAAAACAGGTTTGTCTTCGTGCAGGTCGCCGCGCCGACGCGGACCAAGCTTACGGCCTACAGCTCGCTGCAAACCGAGGCCGCCGAGCTCGCACGCGACATCAATGCGCGCCATGGCAGCGCCACCTATCAACCCATCCTGCTCATTGTGCGCCACCATGAGCCGGATGAGATTTTCGAGCTGTTCAGAGCCGCCGATCTTTGCATCGTATCGAGCCTTCATGACGGGATGAATCTTGTCGCCAAGGAATTTGTCGCCGCCCGCGACGACGAACAGGGCGTCTTGCTGCTGTCGACCTTCGCGGGGGCCTCGCGCGAGCTGACAGAGGCGCTGATCGTCAATCCCTACAACGCCCGCAGCATGGGAGTGGCGATCGAGCATGCCCTGCTCATGTCGGCGGCCGAGCAGCACGAACGCATGCGCCTGATGCGCGAGATCGTGCGGCTGCGCAATGTCTATCGCTGGGCCGGCCAGATGCTGCTTGACGCCGCCGATCTGCGAAAGCGCAGACGCATCATCCAAATCGCATCGCGTCGGCGATCGGCCGTCGAAATCCACAGCCGCGCCCAGGCGCGCTGAGCGCGAGCTGACGCCGCTGCTGGCGGCGGCCGGCCGCCTGCGGCGGCGCGGCGCGGCGTGCCGATATAAGCATCTGTCCGAACGTCAAAGTCCTAAACCGCGCGGATGGCACCGAGCACAACCAAGTGCGGCGGCCTGTCACAGCTTAAGTGCCCTTTTTATCTGGTAACTTTTTGTTGAGGCATGCAACAGCGCCGAAGCGCCAACCTGCAGCACAGCATGCCCAAAAACAATAAAGAGAAAAAATGGCCGGTCCGATTTTTCGGACTGTTAGAGGCTGCTTGAGGGGAGAAGCATGACCACCACCACGACTTGGCAAGGTACGTCACAAGGCACGTTGACCGACAATTGGAACGTGGCGGGCAATTGGAGCAACGGAGTACCTACTTCGAGTGTTGACGTGGATATCCCGGCTGGCACTACCTTTGGTCCCCTCCTGGGCACTGCCGCGAGCGCCGACAATATTACCGTGGCAAGCGGTCAGAGCCTTTCCATAACCCAGCCATATCTGGACGCGGAAAGCACTGCGACGCACCACCTGCGAGGCGAACCGGAAGCGCACCCTCACAGGGTGGACAGCAGAGCGACCAATTCGCCCTGTCGGTGTGTGCCGGTTTTGGCGAAGACGGCTTTCAGCTGGTTTCTCGCGGTTTCGCGCGCAATACCCAACTGTTCGGCCGCCTCCTGCGGAGAATATCCGGCCGCGATGATCGCTGCGAGTTTTGCTTCGGATCGCGACAGACCAAATACTTGCGAGAGCAGCTGCGGCTGCGCCCCGCGCTGACTGTCCAGGTCGGACAGGAGAAGGAGCGCGCGGGCACCAAGAAACGGGGAACGCGCTGCGGCGGCTATTGGCAGAGTACGGATAAGGAAAGGCCGTTTCGCGCGGCGCGAGACCACAATCGGAGTCTGGGCAAACGAGTTTGCCTCTGGGGTCGTCCGCAACTGATCGATCAGCTTATCAAGCGCGGACTTTGCTCGTTGGTCACGCACCACCAGGCGCCGATTCCTAACCCGCAGGTCGTCATCGAATATCCGTGCGGCCGCCGCATTAACGTCGAGCACAGAGCCCGTTCGGTCGAGCGCGAGCGTCGGTTGCTTAACCAAGTTCAGCGCATTGGTAATTCCTGACAGCACGGCGCCGCCAACCGCCTTCGACAGGGTTGCGGCCTCGGTCAGTCTATCCGCAATGCAAGCGAGCGCACTCTTGTCGTACTCATCGAAAGCGCCTTCTTTGGGCGTACGTTGCAGCGACAATCCCCAAAGCACCGACCCTGCCCAAAAACCGACGCCCGCCCACCATTTGACGCCGAGTGGTGCCAACAGTTCGTTGTGCAAACCGGAGCGCTGGATTTCTTCCGGCGAAAGGATGTCCTGGTCAGTAACCACCTTCTGTCCGGACAACAACAATGGAACGGCGCGCTCTGCCCTGATGTCCCGCTGGTGCCATCCATTGGCGAAGTATGAGCGAAATATCTCGCCAGCCCCCGCGGTTCGCGGAATATCCGGCGTGCGGATTTCGCTTTGCAGTAAACCCGCCCCAAGGGTTCCCGCCGCGGTGCAAATCTCCTGCATGATTTCCGGCCAAACAGCCGGGTCAATAACCGCGTCCCCCAACCGACTGCTCACGTCAAGCAGTCGATCCGTTTGCACGGCTCTTCTCATTTTGCGCCGCCCCCACAGCAACAATCAAAAAAATATGCCGATTTAGGCCAATTGGGTCAAGACGACCGGCACCCTGCGTGTGTCAGAGTTAACAGGGTCTCTACAATTTGGAGGGGCAGATGGCGACGATTACATCCTACGGGTATCCAACGGGAGACAACCCGCAAGACGCCGATCTAGGCAACTTGCAGTCAGAATCGAGCTTATCGTCGACCCAAGTGGTCTACACCAACGCCGACGGCACCAAGATCGTTTTCAACGGAACCGGCTTTTCCCTAGACAACGGCAATCTCAGCTGGACATCGCTGTCATCGATGGAGTGGACGAGCTCCAACCTTGGCACCGTCTATGAAACAATCAACAACTTCGCCGCCTCGATCGCGGGACCGAACGGCGGCGAACCTGTCAATGGTTCCTCCCTCTACGCATTGCTGACCTCGCAAAGCAATACTGCGAACGGCTCCTCGGGCAACGACTTAATCGACGTTGGCGAGGGCACCAGTACGATTTATTTGGGCTCGGGCACCGAGGATATCCTTACCGGTCGAAACAATAGCGACACGTTCGTGTTCGGGCCCGGCGATTGGAACGCTAACCACACGATCGGCGCCGGCCCGAACAACACCTTCATCTTCCAGAATGCCGGCGCGATCAATCTGACTGTCGGAGCGTTTGATATCTACAACGGCGTAGCGGCAAGTGTGCAGTTTGCCACGGGATCGACCACACTTACGATCAATCCGTCTTTGGCGAACAATTTCGACGTAACCGGCGGCGGTAGTGATACTGTCATTTTCGCCGGCAACTCTGAGATCGGTGATTTTCGCAACTATACATTCACCAACTGGAACTCGACCGACAAGATCATTATCGAATGCCTCCCTGGCCCGGCCACCTATTACGGAACCCATTACAACAACACTTTTGAAGACTTCGGCAATCAGACTATCAACGGAGGCGGCGCCACTGACACCGCCGTCTTTACAGAAGCGCATACGCAATATCAGATTACCGAAAACTCCAGTACCAGCCTCACCATCACGGATGAACAGCCCGGCCACCCGGATTACAGCACCACCTTCAACAACATCACCTACTTTCAGTTCACCGACGGCACCTACAGCTTCAACGACTTGGCGTTCCCGAGTAGCGTCACGGGCAAGAACTTCTCCGTCGCCGAGAACAACTCCGTTGCCATCTCCTCGTTCATAACGGTCGCAAACCCGAAGGACCACTACGTCTTCGAGGACTTCGGCGGTGGCACCGGGCACTTTACCGTCAACGGGACCGCAGAACCCGACGGCCAAGTCATTTCGGTGACGACTGCCAATTTGGCCAGCGTCGATTATGTCGGCGGCTCTTCGGCAGGCAGCGACTCGATTGAGGCCGGCATCTACGATTCCTCGACCAACACCTACTACTGGAGCTCGCCGTTCACGGCGACGACAGCCGCGCCTTCATATCCGGAAAATCCCGGCAACAATGACGAATGGATTCTGTCAAACGGCCAGTGGGCGGCGAGCGCGGAACCCGGCTCCATTCCTTCCGGCTACCAAGTCGCCGGCACCGGCGAATTCACCGGCAGCGCTACCAGCGACATTCTTTGGTACAATGGCAGCACTGGCGACACCCAGGAATGGCTGCTCAATTACGGCGGCTGGGCCGGCAGCGTCGATCTCGGCACGCACCCCGTCAACGGAACCGATGGCGCCAGCTATCAAATTGTTGGGACGGACAACTCCACAGCCTTCGCCGGCAATGGCATCGATGACGTGTTGTGGACCAGCACCAACAGCAACGGCACGGTCGCGGTCGATATCTGGGAGCTCAACTCAAGCGGCCAATGGATGGCGAGCGTCAGCCCCGGCAGCCATCCAGCCGGCTATAGCGTTGCCGGCACTGGTGATTGGACCGGCAACGGCACCGACGGCATCCTATGGTACAACGCATCGACCGGCGACACCGACGAGTGGCAACTCAACAATGGCCAGTGGTCGGCCAGCGTCGATCTCGGCAGCCATCCGGGCTCCAGTTGGACCATTGCGGGAGTGGGCGACTTCTTCGGCAACGGCCGCGACGACGTGTTGTGGACCAATGCCTCCGGCGGCACCGTTCAAACCGACATCTGGGAATTGGGCTCGAACGGCCAGTGGATCAACAGCGTGAGCCCCGGGTCACATCCGGCCGGCTATCAGGTGGTCGCGGTCGGCGACTTTACCGGCAACGGCACGAGCGACATCCTCTGGTACAACGCATCGACCGGCGACACCGACGAATGGCTGATCAAAAACGGCCAATGGGCGGGCAGCGTCGATCTCGGTACGCATCCGGGCAACTATCAGATCGCTGGGGCCGGTAGTTTCACAGGGAATGGCACGAGCGACATTCTTTGGCACTCACCGTCCTAGTGAAACCATGATTAGCCCGTTGCGCTCGGCAATCGCGTTTTGCGGTTACGCCGCAGTCAGTCCCCCATCAAGTACAATGAGCTGACCAGTCATGGACGCCGCCGCGTCGCTCGCCAGATAGGCGACGGCAGCGGCGACTTCCTCGACGGTCGCCTGCCGGCGCAACGGAATGCGCTTGAGCATCGCCTCCATGTAGGCCGGGTCCGCGCCCTTGCCGGCGCGTGACGGCGATGGTGTGACCAGCCTTCCAGGCGCGATCGCATTGACGCGAATGTTGTGCGCGGCCCACTCAACCGCCAGCATCCGGGTCATGCCGACCAGCGCTGCCTTCGAGATGCCGTAGACCGAGCGCTCTGGCGCGCCGACCAAAGCGTAGGTCGACGCGATGTTGACGATGCACCCTCCCCGCCCGGCGGCGATCATGGCGCGGCCAACTTCCTTGGTGAGGAAGAACGTGCCGCGCAGATTGACGTCCATCAGCGCGTCCCACTCGGCCGCCGTGACGTCGACCGCGTCCTTGCGCAAATTGGTGCCGGCATTGTTGACCAGCAGATCGATCCCGCCCAGCGGGGCGGTGATTTCTCCAGTCCGCGCCGCGAGGCTTGCCTCGTCGCGCAGGTTAAGCGCGACCGGCACCACGCGCGCCCCGGTCGCCGCGAGTGCCTGCATGGTCGCGGCGAGGTTTTCGACCTTCGTCGCCGTGATGGCGAGGTCGAAACCGTCGCGCGCCAATGCCAGCGCGGTGGCCGCACCCACCCCGTAGGTCGCTCCGGTCACCAGCGCCGTGCGCCGAGCTGTCATGTTGTCCCCACTCCGCTGTGCGAAGGGCGCGACCTTAGCACGGCCCGCTTTTTTTCAACGTTGCGGCCATGCATTATGATGGTTGCCGCAAACAACGGAGGGGGCGATGCCGCGAACAGCCGCCATACTGCTTCTGTCTCTCATGGCAGGCTTGCTGCCGATCGCGCTCGCGGCTCCCGCCAGCGCCGGCAAGCTCGATGCCATCAAGGCGCGCGGCAAACTGCTTGTCGGCGTCACCGAAAGTTCGCCGCCATTTTCCTACCGCGACGGCGGAAACGGCATCGTCGGCTACGACGTCGAACTTGCCGGCCAGGTCGCCAAGCGGCTCGGCGTCGCCGTGGATAAAATCCCCATCATCAACGCCGACCGCATCCCGGCGCTGCAGCAAGATCGCGTCGATCTGGTGGCGGTCGGCATGACGCGATCGAAAAAGCGCGCCAAGGATGTCGATTTCAGCTACGCCTATCTCGACTCCCCGCACATGATATTGGTGCGTAAGGCGAGCGGCATTGAGCACATCGGTGAGCTTGCCGGAAAGAAGCTCGCACTGGTGCGCTCGGCGAGCGTCGATGGCAAGCTCAAGGCCGCGGTGCCGACCATGCGGATCGTATTTTTCGATACTTACGATGCGGCATTTGCCGCGTTGAAAGACGGCCGCGTGGACGCGTTTCTCGCCGACAAGATGCTGGTGCTGTGGTTCGCGCAGAAAAGCGGCCATGCGGCGGATTTTGCCTTGATCGCCGACTATCAGCTGCCGCGCACCGCGGGCTTTGCGCTGAAGAAGGACGAGCCGCAGTTCCGTGACTTTGTCGATCGGACGCTGCTCGATCTCGAAGCTTCCGGCGAAGCAGCAAAGATATACAATGCCTGGTTCGCGCCGCTGCCGCGCGACTTTCGCATTCAGCCCGACTGAGCAGGCGCGGCAGCATGGCGGCCGAGACCAGGGGTTCAGGGTCAAAATGGGTTGGCCGCGCCATCCGGCGGCTTGAAGACCCGGCGCTGGTGGCCGGCCGCGGCCGATTCACCGCGGACCTGCCGGCCACCCACTGGGTGCGCTTTGTTAGGAGCCCGGTCGCCTCCGGCCGCATCGTCGCGATCAACGCGCCGCAGGACGCGCAGATTTTTTGTGCGGGCGATCTGAAGGACACGCAGCCGATCCGTCCGATGCTGCATAAATTCAATTACCAGCCGATCGAGCAGCCGCTGCTCGCCAAAGACGTGGTGCGCTTCGTCGGTGAGCCGATTGCCGCCGTGGTCGCAGCATCGCCCGCCGAAGCCGAAGACCTCGCCGATGCCGTAAGCATCGAGATCGAGGCGCTCCCAGCAGTGGTCGAGGCGCAGGATGCGCTGCGGCCGGATGCGCCGCGCGTGCACGACGGGCTCCCAAGCAATGTCGTGGTCGAAAGCCGCTTCGCCACCACGAGTTTCGATGTCGCGATGGCGAGCGCACACCGGCGGATTGATGTCGTGCTGCGCTCGCGGCGGCAGAATGCCACGCCGCTCGAAGCGCGCGGTGCGCATGCCGTATTCGACCCGGCGACCGGCCGCATCACGCTGACGTGCGCCACGCAGATGCCGCATCTGCTGCGCACCGCCGTCGTCGACCTGCTCGGTCTGCCCGAGTCCGATCTGCGCGTGGTGGCGCCCGATGTCGGCGGCGGGTTCGGTCAGAAAATGTCGCTGCCCGCCGAATATGCCGTGCTGGTCTGGCTGGCGCAGCGGCTTTCAGGCAGCGTCGCCTGGAGCGAGGACCGGCGCGAGAATCTGATCGCAGCCTTTCACAGCCGCGACCAATCCATTAGCCTCGAAGGCGCGTTCGATAAGGACGGCAAACTCACCGCTTTGTCGGCGGACGTTTTGGCCAATATCGGCGCGTATTCGTGCTTTCCCACGACCTGCGGCGTCGAGCCGCTGATGGCCGCGGCCGAGTTGCCTGGCCCCTACGACGTGCGCGCCTATGCGTGTATCGCGCGCGGCGTTGCGACGCATACCTGCACCATGGCGCCCTATCGCGGCGTATCGCGCCCGGTCATCACCACGGCGATCGAGCGGCTGATGGACAAGGCGGCGGCCGCGTTCGGCTTGAGCCCGGTCGAAATCCGCAAACGCAACCTGATCCGGCGCTTTCCCTACACCTCCGCCACCGGGCTCGTGTTCGACGAAGGCAGCTATCTGCAGACGTTGGAACGGGCTGCCGCCGTCGCGGACCTGCCGGCGTTCCGCGCGCGCCAGAGCGAGGCGCGCAGCCGTGGCGTCTATCTGGGCATCGGTTTCGCGGCATTCTCGGAACGCACCGGCTACGGCAGCCCGGCATTTGCGGCGCGCGGCATGGACATCACGCCCGGATGGGAGCGCGTCGAGATCGAGATGGACCCTTCCGGCCGGATCGAGGCTCGGATCGGCGCGAGCCCGCACGGCCAGGGACTGCGGACGACGCTGGCGCAGATCATCGCCGACGAACTCGGCGTCACGCCGCAGCAAGTGCGCGTGGTGCATGGCGATACCGACCGCACGCCTTACGGCTGGGGCACGTTTGCCAGCCGTTCGCTGGTCATTGCCGGCGGCGCATCGCTGTTGGCGGCGCGCAAGGTGCGGCGGAAACTCTTGATCGCGGCGAGCCATGTGCTGGAAGCGGCGGCGGCCGACATCGTGCTTGATGCCGGCAATGCCAAAGTCTCCGGCACCGACCGCGCCGTGCCGATCGCGGCGCTGGCGCGCGCGGTCTATCATCAGACCCACAGTTTCAAGGGCGAGCTCAGCCCCGGATTGTGCGAAGCCGCCGACTACGATCCGTCCGGCACGTTTTCCAACGCCTGTCATGTGGCATTCGTCGAGCTCGATCCCGAGACCGGACGCGTCACGCTGCAAAACTATCTGGTGGTCGAGGATGCCGGACGCATCATCAATCCGCTGATCGCCGACGGCCAGGTGCATGGCGGCGTCGCGCAGGGCATCGGCAACGCGCTATTCGAGGAAATCACCTACGACGGCGACGGCAACATCGCGACCGCGACGCTCGCCGACTATCTGCCGCCGACCGCGCGCGAAATTCCGCCGTTCGACCTGCACCACATCGAGACGCCGACCGATGCCTCGATCACCGGCGCGAAAGGCTTGGGCGAAGGCGGCGCCATCGGCGCGCCCGCCGCCGTGCTCAATGCGGTCAACGACGCGCTATCGCCGTTCAGTGTTTCGATCGAGGAAATTCCGGCAACGCCGCAGCGCATCCGCGCCGCACTGCGGGCGGCGAAGATCTAAAATCTGATTTTCTGCAGAAGTCGTCTTATAGATTTGGTCGCATATTCTTCGGAAAACCGGCGACCGTTTTTCCGGAAAGTGCTCTACACCGGCCGCTCGCGCGCGGAGAGGATCGCGAGCAACAAATAAGCCGCGAGCAATCCCATCTCGCTCAGCACGATCACCATGCTGGTGCCGTAGACGTTGGGGAAGAACAACTCGACCACCGCCATCGACACCGTCGCGGTGAGCCAGACCACCGCGCCCCAGGCGGCGGCAAGCCATAGCCCGACCGCTGCGACGAGATCGATCACCGCGAAGAACGCCGTCGCCGACTGCCAGGCAAGCGAATGCGTCTCGAAGGTCTGATCATGCCCGGCGCCGATGCCGCACACCTGCCCCCAGTGATAAAGGCCCTTGGCGAGCGACACAGCCGCCATGACGCGCAGGAACAGCACCAGATACTCGGTCCACGTCCCCTTGGCGGCGCCGGCCTGTACCGGCTCGATCAGGTCGCTCGGCCGGGCTGGCTGTCGCCGCGATTGGTCGTCCATTTTCGTTCCGTAGCCGGTGCGTTTGTGCGCCGCAGGCGCGTCAGAGGCATAAGGGCGCCTCCCGGTCCGGTCAACGTTCGCCCGCAGAGGCGCGCGAGATCGGCATGTGGCCATTTCGTGGCCACAGTGGCGGCTCAAGTTTGGAAAGGCTAAAAGGAAGCGGCACGAGGGAGCCCCCGGCGATCAACCGCGGGCGATCAAATATGGCAATTAAATTCGGCCGGCCGATTGAAAATAGCCGCAGCAGGCCGGCAGCGGCTTTCCCCGGCCCGCAGCAGCTCGATTCCCGGCTGCCCACCGCGAAAGAGCAGCTTGATCTTGCGATCCGGCCGCGCCGCAATCGCCGCACCGAATGGGCGCGGCGCATGGTGCGCGAACATGTCCTGACCACCGACGACCTGATCTGGCCGCTGTTCGTCACCTCCGGGACGCGCCTGCGGACCCCAGTACCGTCGATGCCGGGCGTCGAGCGCCTGTCGGTTGACGAGGCGGTGCGGGCGGTCGAACGCGCCGCCAAGCTCACCATCCCGTGCGTGGCGCTGTTCCCCTACACGGATCCGGGACTGCGGGACGATGAAGGGTCCGAAGCACTTAATCCCGACAACCTCGTGTGCCGGGCCATCCGCGCCATCAAAAAAGAAGTGCCGGAAATCGGAGTGCTGTGCGACGTCGCGCTCGATCCCTATACCAGCCACGGTCACGACGGCCTGCTGAATGACGGCGTCATCCTTAACGACGAGACCGTCGCGGTGCTGGTGCGCCAGGCGCTGGTGCAGGCCGAGGCCGGTTGCGACGTGATCGCCCCTTCCGACATGATGGACGGCCGCGTCGGCGCCATTCGCGCCGGCCTCGATGAAGCGGGTTTCGGCGACGTGCAGATCATGGCCTATGCGGCCAAATACGCGTCGGTTTTTTACGGTCCGTTCCGCGATGCCGTCGGCTCCAACGCGACGCTCACCGGCGACAAGCGAACTTATCAGATGGACCCGGCGAATTCCGACGAGGCGTTGCGCGAGGTGGAACTCGACATCGCCGAAGGCGCCGACATGGTGATGGTCAAGCCCGGCCTGCCCTATCTCGATATTTTGCACCGCGTCAAAGACGCCTTCGGCATGCCGACATTCGCCTATCAAGTTTCCGGCGAATATGCGATGATCGCCGCTGCTGCGGCGAATGGCTGGCTCGACGGCGAAAAGGCCGTGATGGAAAGTCTTTTGGCCTTCAAGCGCGCCGGCGCCGATGGCGTGCTTACTTATTTTGCGCAGCAGGTGGCGGAGAAGCTGAAAAAGGGTGGCGCGTAAAGCGCGATTGTAAACCTCTCGCCTGCGGTCTCGGGCGAAAGTTCTTCCGGGGAAAGTATCGCGTACCAGGATGCGAACCATTCCCGCCTGCGACGCGATGACAGGGCGGACGTACAATGCGCGACGACGAGGACAATATCCGGCAGTACCTGCCGGTCTTGCGGCGGATCATCATTCTGGTGGCGGTGCTGACCGCCATCCCGGTGGTGATGTGGACCATCACCGCCTTCGTGCGCAGCCATATCGGCCCGCCTCGGGCACCTGATTTGCGGCCGATGGCGATCGCGCCCACGAGCCCGCCCGCTACCGCGACAGCAGCGGCGGCCGCTTCCGATCAATCGCCAACACAATCCGCCGACACCGCCCAGGGGGTGCCGTCGAGCGCATCTGCCTATGCGCCCACGAATGATGCGGCTGCAGCGCCGGTTACCAATGCCGGCGGCGCTTCGCCGGCCGACACGACGCCGACGGGTGCCACGCCGACCCTTAAGACCGCCTCGGTTGCGCCGTCGGCTGCGACGCCGGATGATACGCCAGCAGCGGCTGCGCCGCCGCCGGAGGCTTCCGGTTCTGCCGATGGTGGCGGGGCAAATCCGGCGGACAGCGCCGCACCGGACCAGTCATCCGACAACGGTGGGACACAGGTTGCGGCCCGGCCGCAGGACTCGGTGTGGCCCGCACCGCCGGCGGCCGCCGCCGCTGGCGATGACCTGCCACCGGGCCAGCCGATCTCCGGACCGGTGCCGTTGCCGCGCAAGCGGCCCACCAGCTTTGCGATGGCCGGGAATATCCCGTTGCCCGCGCCTCGTCCTGAAGCCGCCGGTGGCGGTGCGCCGGAGCCGCAGCCGACGCCGATCGACTGGCTCAAGAAGGTCTTCCACTCCTCGGCCCCACCCGCTCCATCACCCGATGGCGGCGACGACACGGCTCACGAATAAGCAGCGCAGCGCACGCCACCGCAGCATCTAAAATCGCCGCACCTGCAGCGCGCGCACGACCTGTTCCACCACAGCTTGCCAATCTCCCGGCGCCGGCTGGCGAAACAGCCGCGCGCTCGGGTACCACGGGTTGTCGCCGCGCGCGCGCAGCCAGCGCCAGTCGGAAGAGAATGGCAGCAGCACCCACACCGGCTTGCCCATGGCGCCGGCGAGATGCGCGATCGACGTGTCGATGGTGATGACCAAATCGAGCATCGCGATCATGGCGGCCGCGTCAGCCAGATCGGTCTGCTGCTCGCCCAAAAACGTCGCCATGCGGCCCGCTTGCAGCAGCGGCACGTCGTCGTCCGAGACTTCTTTCTGCAGTGCCACGAAATGAAAATCTGCCAAGTCCAGCAACGGACCTAACACGCCGAGCGGAATCGAGCGGCGCCGATTATACGGCGTGCCGGGCTGTCTCACCCAGGTCAGTCCGATCCGCGGCCGGCCGATGGTGTCAAAGACGGGACGCCAGCGCTCGATGCGCTCCGGCGGGGCGGAGAGATAGGGGACCTGTGCCGGAATGGATTCGAGCGTTGTGTTGAACGCAAGCGGCAAGCTTGGCAGCGGGCAATAGCCATCGTATGGCGGAATCGCGTCGCCTTGGGCGCGCAGCACCGAAACGCCGGAAAGACTTGCCATCAGCGCCGACAACGGCCGCTGCACTGCAAGCATGATGCGCGCGCCCTTTGCCGCCACGAGCGGCACGTAGCGGCTGAACTGAATCGTGTCACCGAGCCCTTGCTCGCCGTGCAGCAGGATCGTTTTGCCCGAAATATCCCAGTGGCCGAGCCACAGCGGCCGCGGCGGGTTCTTGCGGCCGCCACTGAAGCTCGCCGTAAGCCGACGCCACGCGTATTTCTTCCACCCGTTGGCGTAGTCGCCGAGCGTCAGCCGCACCAGACTCTCGTTGACTTGCGCTTCCACGTAATCCGGTTTGATCGCCTGCGCCATCTCGAAACGCGCAACAGCCTCCTCGTGGCGATTGAGCTCGCGCAGCACCATTCCGACGTTGTTGTGGGCCGCCGCGTGATCGGGCTTGATGGCAAGAGCGCGCCGATAACTTGCCATCGCCTCATCGAGGCGCCCGAGATCCTGGAGCACGTTGCCGATATTGTTGTAAGCGTCTGCAAAGTTCGGCTGGATCTCGATGGCGCGATGAAACGATGCCAGCGCCCTTTCGGGATGCTCCCGTGTCAGCAGTACGCCGAGACTGTTGTGGGCCTCGGCATAGTCCGGACGCAGCGCAATCGCGCGCTCATGCGGCGCGAGCGTCGTCGAGGCGGCCAATGCTGGTCAGCGCCAGCCCGAGATTGTAGTTCGCCTCCGACCGCGCCGAATCAAGCGCAAGCGCGGTTTCAAAATGTTGTGCCGCGTTGGCCGGACGCTCCAGCGCCCGCAGCGCAACGCCAAGACTGTGGTGCGCTTCCGACGAAAGCGGATCGCATTCGATCAGCCGTGTGAACAGCTCAGCCGCTTCGGCAAAGTCCGCGCCTTGCATGCGCAGGGCGCCCAGCTCCCGGAGCGCGACCGTATTAGCCCGATCCTGCGCGAGCACCGTCCGATAAAGATCCTCGGCCGCCTCGACGCGCCCTTCCCGCCTGAGCGATGCCGCGCGCTCCAGCACGGCGTCGGCCATGGAGTGCGCGGCTGCCGAAAGGTTCTGTGTAGTCACCTGGACTCCCGAGATCTAGGGCGGTCAGCTCTGGCCGGTTTGGATATTATCGCAAACGGTCGCGCGACCTTCAGTGCCGTTTTATTCACGCCCCTCATTCCAGCGCCGCGCCGCTCTCCATCCGCACCGGGCGATAGCCCTCCTCGCGCAGCGCGCGGAAGATGTCTTCGGCATGCGACCGGCCGCGCGTCTCCATGGTGACGTCGAGCTTGGCGCCCTTGGCGGGCACGTCGAGAAACAGCCGGTGATGATCGACGGTGAGAATGTTAGCGCCGAGTTCGCCAAGCCGGCTCGCGATCCGGCCCAGGATTCCGGGGTTGTCGGAGATCGTCAGCCGGAACGAGACGATACGGTCGTCGCGTTCCAGTTCACGCACCATGATCGAGGCGAGAATGCGCGGGTCGATGTTGCCGCCGCACAGGATCAGACCCACTTTGCGGCCGCGGAACCGTTCCGGCTGCGCCAGCATGGCGGCAAGGCCGGCCGCACCGGCGCCTTCGGCCATCGCCTTCTGCAGGGTCAGGAAAGCATTCACCGCGCGCTCGATAAGCGGCTCGTCGACGAGAATAATGTCGCTCACCAAGTCACGCACCACCGGCACTGTGAGCTTGCCGGCATTGGCCACCGCAATGCCTTCGGCGAGCGTGGCGCCGCCGCACGGTCTCAGTTCTCCGGGATGGGTCGCGTTCCACATCGACGGATAGGCCGTGCACTCGACGCCGATGATTTCGATCTCGGGCTTCTTGGCCCGCGCCGCGATGGCGCAGCCGGCGATCAATCCGCCGCCGCCGATAGGCACGATCAGCACGTCGAGACCGCTCACCTCTTCGAGCATTTCCAGCGCGATCGTTCCCTGCCCGGCGATGATGAGTGGATCGTCATAGGGATGCACCCAGACCAGATCGTTTTCTTTGGCGAGCGCCTCGGCGCGCGCCTGCGCCTGCGCCAACGTATCGCCGTACAGCACGACGTTGGCGCCGAGCGCCTCGGTCGCCTTCACTTTGACGAACGGTGTGGTCACCGGCATCACGATGGTGGCCGGGATCGCCAGCCGCCGCGCGTGATAGGCCACGGCCTGCGCATGGTTGCCGGCCGACATGGCGATGACGCCGCGGCGGCGCTCTTCCGAAGTCAGCGCCGCAAGCTTGACGCAGGCGCCGCGCTCCTTGAACGAATTGGTGACCTGCAGATTTTCGTATTTGACGAAAACCTCAGCGCCGGTGAGCGCCGACAGAGGCGGCGCCGGCAGCACCGGCGTGCGCAGCACGTGGCCGGCAATAACGCCGCGCGCCCGCTCGATATCGGCAAGCGTCACCATGACATCGCTCTCTCGATCCCGGACCCGGACCTTATTCTTCCTTGTCGCAGCGGGAAAGAAACAGCTTGTTCCCGACTGCTTCTGCCCGCGGCCTTAGCAAAAGGCAATTTGACCTTTGACGCGGCGCTCCTGCCGCGCGATGCTAGCCGCCTGCCGGGCGAATCTCCGGCTGTCGGCAACGGCCAAACCGCTTCCTGTGACCCAGCATTCGCGCGATACGCCGCAATTCTATCTGACCGCACCCTCGCCGTGCCCCTACCTTGCGGGCAAGGAGGAGCGGAAAGTCTTTACGCACTTGGTCGGCGAACGCGCGGCCGAGCTGAACAACGTCCTGACCCACGGCGGCTTCCGCCGCAGCCAGTCGATTGCCTACCGGCCGGCCTGCGAGGGCTGCCGGTCGTGCGTCTCGGTGCGCGTGGTCACCCGCGAATTTTTGCCGACGCGCAGCATGCGCCGGATCGTGCGGCGCAACACCGATATTACCAGCGACATGCGCACGGCGGTGCCGACGTCCGAGCAATACTCGATCTTCCGCGCCTATCTGGATTCTCGACATCGCGACGGCGGCATGGCCGACATGACGGTGCTCGACTATGCCATGATGGTCGAGGACAGCCATGTCGAGACCCGCATTGTCGAGTACCGCCGCACTGCGCCCGGCAGATCGCATCGGGGCGAGCTGGTCGCGGTGGCGCTCACCGACGTGCTCGGTGATGGGCTGTCGATGGTCTACTCGTTTTTCGAACCGGACGAGGCAGCGCGTTCGCTCGGCACCTTCATGGTGCTCGACCATATCGCGCGCGCCCGCGAGCTTGGGCTGGCTTACGTCTATCTCGGCTATTGGGTCCGCGGCTCCGGCAAGATGGACTACAAAAGCCGCTTTCTGCCGCAGGAGCGGCTGATGCCCGAAGGCTGGGCGCGCACCGGATAAATCGGCCATGAATCTCAGCGCCATGCTCGCCGCGCGCGCCGAGACCGGCAAGCCGGTGCGTGTCGGGCTGATCGGCGCCGGCAAGTTCGGCTCGATGTTTCTGGCGCAGGCGCCGTTCATCGCCGGGCTTGAGGTCACGGTCATCGCCGATCTCGATACCGAACGCGCCAAGGCGGCGTGCCGCACCGTTGGCTGGGATTCTGCGCGCATTGCCCGCACGCGCTTTGTGTCCCGCGGCAGCGATGCCTGTGGCGCCGATGACGCCGACGTTGTGATCGAAGCGACCGGCAATCCGGCAGCCGGGATCGCGCACGCACTCGAAGCCATCGGCGCCAAAACGCCTATCGTCATGGTCAATGTCGAGGCTGACGCACTGGCCGGCGCGTGGCTTGCCGACAAGGCGCGCGAAGCGGGCGTGATCTACTCCATGGCCTATGGCGACCAGCCGGCGCTGATCGCCGAAATGGTCGACTGGGCGCGCGCCGCGGGTTTTGCCGTAGCGGCCGCCGGCAAGGGCACCAAGTATCTGCCGGCCTATCATGCCGTCACGCCCGACCATGTCTGGGAGCATTACGGCCTCACTGCCGACGAGGCCCAAAAAGCCGGTATGAACTCGCAGATGTTCAACTCGTTTCTCGACGGTACCAAATCGGCGATCGAAATGGCGGCCGTCGCCAATGCCTGCGGACTCGACATGCCGCATGACGGTCTCGTATTTCCGCCGTGCAGCGCCGACGAGCTCGCAACCGTGTTGCGGCCGAAGTCACTCGGCGGCGTGCTCGCCGGCGACGGCATGGTCGAGGTGGTATCGTCGCTCAAGCGCGACGGCCAACCGGTGCCGCGCGATCTGCGCTGGGGCGTCTACGCCGTGCTCAAGGCGCAAAACGATTACGCCGCCGCCTGCTTCAAGCAATACGGCCTGCCGACCGATCAGAGCGGCCGCTATGCGGCGATGTACAAGCCGTTTCATTGGATCGGCCTCGAACTGTCGATTTCGATCGCCAGTGTTGTGCTGCGCGGCGAGCCGACCGGGAGCTGTCGCGGCTGGCGCGGCGACGCCGTGGCGGTTGCCAAGCGCGATCTGAAATCAGGCGAGATGCTCGATGGCGAAGGCGGCTATACGGTCTACGCCAAGCTCATTCCAGCGGCGCGCAGCCTCGCGCTCGGCGCACTGCCGATTGGGCTTGCCAGCAACGTCAAGCTTGTGCGCAATGTCGCAGCCGGCGCTTTCGTCAAAACAGCGGATGTGGTGCTCGACGAAACGTCACAGACGGTGAAAGTGCGGCGCGACATGGAGCGGAAAGCGCTCAAGCAGGCAACCCCGGCCGCTGTTGAACCGATTGCTGCGGCGACCTCGTAACGTGAAACAGGGCAAGCCGAGGCTTGCCCTGTTTTCTACCGATACCTCAGTGACTGTTGCCGCGAGCCGCCGCCGATCCGTCGGCATCGAAGACCCAATTGTTGGGAGTCACGGTTGAGTCATAAAGCGGGCCGCGATGAATAATGACTTGGCCGCGCTGCGAATTGTATTGGGGAACATTGTAGGCATCCTGGGCGAATGCCGGCGATGCCGCGCCCAAAGCCGCGATCGCGGCCATCAGGGCAAGTGTCGATTTGCTAACCATCATACTCTGTCTCCTTGTAACGAGCCGGCACCGCAACAGTGGCTGCCGCCCGTCACGAGCACATAATCCGGCCTAGCCCAGTAACAATCGCGTCGCGGTCGAATGGGCTATCAAGTTAGATTGAACAATCAAATTACATCGGCGCAGTTTTAGGCACCGCTTGCGGATGCCTTCGGTTTGTTCAGTGCGGGGCACCGATAGCGGCGGATTCATGGCCGAGTATTTTGCTTTCGACCGACTTCAGGGTGCGCGCGAACCGGTCTCGGCCGCAAAGACCTCAGCTGTCTTCGCGCAATCTCAGGTGCGGCGGAAATGCGAAAACAGTCGCCACCACCAGGACGACGATCAGGCCGGTGACGAGATAAATACTGTGCAGCGCGTGGGCCACTGCGCCGAGAATTCCCGCAATCCCCGGAATATCAGCGATCCGCTGGTGTCCCTCCTGGAGCAGTTGCACAAGGTCACTGGCGTTGACCGAACCCTGGCTTGCCAGTCCCGCATTGAAGATGCCGCCGAAAATCGCGCTGCCGAAGGATTGCCCGATAATGCGGGAGAAGAATACGCTCGACAATGCGGCGCCGCGCTGCGACCAGTCGACATTGGCCTGGATGGCGACCACGAAGGAAATGTTCGTGATGCCCATGCCGATGCCCATGACTCCCACCGCTATGATCGGCTGCAACGAATTAGCGCCGGGATGCAGCAATATGAGCAATGTGGTTCCCGTCACCAGAATGACGCCGCCGATCGTGGATGACAGACGATAGGGCATGCGCAGCACCATGCGGCTGCCGATGAAGCCGCCAAACGGCCAGAACACGGACAGGGTACCGAGCGCCACGCCTGAGATCAGGGTGCTGGATCCCATGAGGGCCCGCATGTACACCGGCAGGAATCCGACGATCGCCATGGAGATCGCGCCGTTGGCGGCGCCGACCCAGTTGCCGCCGGCAACCAGGCGATCGCGATACAAGCGCACCGGGATCATCGGTTCGGCTGTCCGGCTCTCGTAAAAGATCAACGCGGCGAGCAGCAGCGCGGACACGCAAAACGCTCCCGCCAGCGCCGCGATGCTGAAGGTATCGGCATGGATCAACGCGATCATGATGAGCGCGGTCGACGACGCCATCAGCACCGCACCGATATAATCGATCTGATGGCGCCGCTTCTTCACCTCTTCCTTGAGCGCGATGGTCAACAGCGAAGCGGCGATGATGCCGAACGGGATGTTGATCCAGAAAATTGCCTTCCAGCTTACGTGGATCGCGATCAGCCCGCCGATCATTGGCCCGATGACGGCGGCGCTGCCGAACGTGCTGGAAATGTAGCCTTGCATCCTGGCGCGCGCTTCGCCGCTGTAGATGTCGGCCACCACCGTTTGTGAGACCGGAATTAGCGCGCCGGCGCCGATGCCCTGTACCACGCGAAACACGATCAGCGACATCATATTCCAGGCGAATCCGCACAATGTACAGCCGACAAGAAAGACGCCGATGCCGAACAGCAGTATCGGCTTGCGGCCGTAAAGATCGGACAGGCGCCCATAAATCGGAATGAGGATAGCCTGCGTCAGCAGGTAGGCGCCGAATATCCAGGTGAAGAGATCGATGCCGCCCAGCGCGCCGACAATCGTCGGCATGGCGGTGGCGACAATCGTACCTTCCATGGCCACCATGAAGATCGTCGACAGCGCAGACACAAAGACCAGCGGCCGTCGCGGCGCCGATCCGGTGTTTGCTTCGCGCTGTTCCGAGGGCGGGGCTAGACTCGTTTGAGAACGGGTATCGGCGTCCGTCGCAATATCCATCACTGAGCCGGATTAGGCGTGACTGTATCGCGCCGGAATTGATCAAGAAGCGCCAAGGCTTCAGCGAGATAGTTCAAGCCAAACGAGAGATTCGGATGTCTTACTGGCAGCGTCGGGATAGCTTGTCCAGCGTCGGTGCGTCTCATCAGCCCTGCGGGAACTTCGAACGACGCGGCAGAACGGGTTTTATTTTCTGATTATCTGCGGCTTCGAGATGCTGTCATGGCCTCCCCAAGAAGGCCGTTCCGGCTGGACAATTCGCGGTAGAGTGATCGAGCCGTTACTCGGGGCCGAGGCAGGGAATTGTCGGCTGACCACCTTTAGCTCGCAAGGCGGTGCTTGCGCGAGTGCGCGCTGACCCGGAAAATCTCCCTTCCGCGGATTCCAGGGAGCGGGGCGATGAAGGCACATATCGTCGGTGGCGGGTTTGGCGGATTGGCGGCGGCCGCGCTTCTCATTCGCAACGCGGGGGTGCCCGGGGCGGACATCACGATCTACGAGGCCGACGAGGTGCTCGGCGGCGGCTTCTTTCTCGGCGGCAGCGCGCAGAGCGGCTACAACCTGCCGGGCTCCGTCTTTGACAAGGAATTCCGCTGCACATTCGACCTGCTGAGCGATATCCCTTCCGCGCGCAATCCGTCCATTTCCGTCACCAAGGACTTCTTCGCCTTCAACGACAGCGAGCCCTACCAGGACAAGGCGCACATCTTCGATCGCGACGGCCACATCGTGCATGGTCCGCGTTTTGGGCTGAGCTTGGGCGACGGTCTCTGCCTTGCGCGGGTCGTGCTGACGCCCGAAAAGATGCTGTACGGGCGGCGTATCAACGAGTTTTTTTCGCAAGCGTTTTTCTCGACCGAATTCTGGTTCCTGTGGTCGACGATCATGGGCTCGCTGCCGCAGCACAGCGTGATCGAGTTTCGGCGCTACATGGACCGCTTCCTGTATTTGTTTGGCGACCTGTCGGACATGACGGGCGTGATGCGCACGCCGCTGAACCAGCACCAGAACTTCATAGAACCACTGGTCAAGTGGTTGACCCCGCACAAGGTCAACTTCCTCACCGGCGCGTTCGTGCAGGACATCGGCTTTGCGCCATCGCCCGGCCGCATCATTGTCAATCGGCTCGACTATGTACGGATCGGCGCCACGACGTCGGTTGCGGTCGCGCCGGACGATATCGTGCTCGTGACCACCGGCTCGCAATCAGCCGACATGTCCACGGGATCGATGAGCGAGGCGCCTCGACCGCAGCCGACCGGACGGTCGTGGGCGCTGTGGCAACGCCTCGCACGGGACCGCACGGATTTCGGCAGGCCTGACGTTTTCTTCGGCCCGGCCCGGATACCCAACTCGCTGTGGGTCACGTTCACGGTCACCGACACCGGCACGGAGTTCGTCAACCGAATGGCGGCGCTGACCAACAGCAAGGCAGGACGCGGCGGGCTCGTGACTCTGAAGGACTCGGGCTGGGTGCTGTCGCTGTCGGTCTTCCACCAGCCGGAAATCATCGGCCAGCCAGCCGGCACGAGCGTCTGGTGGGGCTATGGTCTCTATCCCGACCGCATCGGCACCTTTGTGAAGAAACCCATGGCGGCCTGCAGCGGAGAGGAGATTCTGGAAGAGACGCTGCGGCAACTGCATTTCGACGCGCAGTTAGAAACGATCAAGGCAACCTCAATTTGCGTGCCTTGCTACATGCCCTACGTCAACAATGTCTGGCTGCCCTGGAGCCGCGGCGACATGCCTCCTCCTGTTCCAGAAGGATCAACCAATCTCGGACTGATCGGGCAGTACGTCGACATGCCCAAGGAAATAGCCTTCACCATCGAGTGTTCGGTCCGCTCGGCGTGGGAGGCTATCCGCACGCTGCTCAAGCGCGGTCCCGCGCCGCCACAGGTTTATCAGGGCCAATACGATCCGAAGGCGCTGTTGGGCGCGCTCAAGGTGTTTCTCTTCCCGTAATCGCGTCCAGCTGGCTCAAGCACTGATGGAGCAATTCAATTGCCGCTCAATCCCGCGCAAGCGGGAATCCGGGTGGATCGAACAAATTCTGCGGCAGGGTCTCTGGGTCCCCGCTTTCGCGGGAACGAGCGGATGACTGGAGCTTCCGTCTACTCCTCGGCGCCCTTGCCGTTCGCCGCTGTTAACCCCGCCTTGCCGCCGAACTTGTTGTTCTTCGGAAAGCCCTTCGGTGCCAGTCGCCCGGCGTCGGCCCGGTTGCCGCGCCAATCGGAGAGTTCCTTCAGCGACAGCGTGAACACGCGGCCGGCGGAGTTGGTCCACGTCAGGCCCTTCTCGACTTCGAAGATCTTGATGTCGGACAGCCCGCCATCCTTGTGACGCTGCAGCCGCACGCCGCGACCGCGCGTCATTTCGGGCACCTGCTCGATCGGGAACACGACCATCTTGCGGTTGTCGCCGATGGCGGCAACCAGTTCGCCGTCGACCGGCGCCAGCGCGCGTGCCGCATCCGGCGGCTTGACGTTGAGCACCTGCTTGCCCTTGCGGGTATTGGCGAGGCATTCGTCCTCGGCGACGATGAAGCCCCTGCCCTGTTTGCTGGCGACGATCAGCTTGCGGCCGCCCTGGTAGCGGAACACATCGACGATGTCCGCCTGCTGCTCGAGCTCGATGAACAGCCGGACCGGCTCGCCGTGGCCGCGTCCGCCCGGCAGCTTGGCAACATCGATCGTGTAAAAGCGTCCGTTGGTGGCGAATACCAGAATTTTCGACGTGGTCTCGGCGAAGAAGGCGTGATCGAGCGAGTTGTCGGTCTTGAACGACAGGCTGGACAGATCGGCGACCTGGCCGCGCAGCGCCCGGATCCAGCCCTTCTCCGATACGACGACCGTGACCGGCTCGCGCTCGACCAGCGCCTCCTCGATCGCCGCCTCGTCGTGAGCCGGCGCCTGCGCGAAGCCGGTGCGGCGCTTGCCGAGCGGCGTCTTCGGCCCGAATTTTTCCCGCACCTCGCGGATCTGGCCGGCGATGGTCTTCCACTGCTCCTTCTCCGAGCGCAGCAGATTCTCGATCGATTTCTTCTCGGCGCGGAGCGTCTTGTCCTCCTCGCGGATCTCCATCTCTTCAAGCTTGCGCAAATTGCGCAGCCGCATGTTGAGAATGGCCTCGGCCTGCACATCAGAGAGCTTGAAGGTCTTCATCAGCACCGGCTTCGGCTCATCCTCGGTGCGGACGATCTTGATCACCTTGTCGAGATTGAGATACGCGACCAGATAGCCGCCGAGCACTTCCAGCCGGTGCTCGATCTGCGCCAGCCGATAGCGCGAGCGGCGCAGCAGCACTTCGCGGCGATACGTCAGCCATTCGGTCAGCGCTTCGGCGAGCCCGACAACGCGCGGGACGCGGCCGCCCACCAGCACGTTCATGTTGAGCTGGACGCGGCTTTCCAGTTCGCTGAGCTTGAACAGGCTTTCCATCATCAGCGCCGGATCGACGGTGCGCGAGCGCGGCTCGAACACAAGCCGTACGTCTTCGGCCGACTTGTCGCGCATGTCGGCGACCAGCGGCAGCTTGCGCTCGTTAATCAGCGCGGCGATCTGCTCGACCAGGCGCATTTTCTGCACCTGCCAGGGAATTTCCGTGACCACGATCTGGAAGGTGCCGCGGCCTGTGTCCTCGGTCTTCCAGCGCGCCCGCAGGCGGAACGAGCCGCGCCCGGTCGTATAGGCCTCGGCGATTGTTTCGGGCGGATCGACAATCAGGCCGCCGGTCGGGAAATCCGGACCCGGCACATATTTGAGCAATGTGCGGGTGCGGGCGTTGGGCTGCTCGATCAGATAAAGCGCGGCATCGCACAGTTCGGCGATGTTGTGCGGCGGGATCGCGGTTGCCATGCCGACGGCGATGCCCTGAGCGCCGTTGGCAAGGAGATTGGGGAAAGCCGCCGGCAGCACCACCGGCTCCTGCATCACCCCGTCGTAGCTCGGGCGGAAATCGACGGCGTCTTCGTCGATGCCGTCGAGCAGCAGCCGCGCCGCCTCGGTGAGCCGCGCCTCGGTATAGCGGTAGGCGGCGGCGTTATCGCCGTCGACATTGCCGAAATTGCCCTGGCCGTCGACCAGCGGATAGCGCGAAGAAAAATCCTGCGCGAGGCGCACCAGCGCGTCGTAGATCGCCTGGTCGCCATGGGGGTGGAAATTGCCCATTACGTCGCCGACGATCTTGGCGGATTTCTTGAACGCGGAACCGGGATCGAGGCGCAGCAGCCGCATACCGTACAGGATGCGGCGATGCACGGGTTTGAGTCCGTCGCGCGCGTCCGGCAGCGCCCGGTGCATGATGGTGGAGAGCGCGTAGGCGAGATAGCGCTCCTCGAGCGCCTCGCGTAGCGCGATATCGTGCACGTCGCCGGAGTCTTTCGGGGGAATCACTTTGGTGACCATGGTATGCCCGGGCTAGCGCGGTTGCGGAGGCTGAACAAGGGACGAAAATTGCCCATTTCGGCCGCCGATCACGCGAGATCTGCGTATTCAGGCCGCTTAGATCGTGACGTGAATACAGCGGGGCAATGCGCTAAAGTTTAAGGAGGTTTCGCCTACATGGGCTTCAGAGGCTGGAGGGTTGCATGTGGAAAGTCGCCATTGCCGCCGTTGCATTCACAGCCGCCCTTGTGACCGGCGCTTGGTCGCCTCCCGCCGCCGCAATGGGGCCCGCGGCCCCGGGCGCGCTTGCTGCCGCGGGCAGTTACGGCCAGCCGGTGCTGAGGATTCACGACATCAAGCGGTGGCGGCAGCGCCACTATTGGCGCTGGGACCATCGGCCGGTCTGGGACGACCCCTGGGAAGTGTTGCGCCCGACGATTTGGGGTAGTCCGGAACCGCACTTTGTCCCGGCCGATGTCTGGGCGCGAAAGTGGCGTCCGGCATATTTTCATCATTGGCCGCGGCGTCACTATCCCTGACAACCTCAGCGAGGCATGGTGGAGAACCCGATGCGCAAGTTCATCGTTACGGCCGGTGCGGTCGTTGCCACGCTCTTTGTACTGCTGCCGGCGACGAACGCCGCCGCGACGCCCGCTGTGCCGCCGCCAGCAACCACGAGCCCCGTCCACAAGACCCAGGTGTTCTGCGGCCAGTATGGCTGCGGACACATTCATTACGGTCCGCGCCGTCATGGCTGGCGCTGGGGCCGGTGGGGTTACAATTATCGGCCCGCCTGCCCGACAGGCTATTACTACGCGTGCCGCCCAGGCCCGCTCGGCTACGCCCAATGCGCCTGCTGGCCATATCGGCCGTATTGATCACTGCGCCCCGCTCGGCGCGGCCTCCTCGGCACTCTTCTCCAGTTGCCGCATCACCGCGCCGATGAAGCGCGCCCGCTCCGACGGCATCGGCAGGCCGCGCGGCGCGAAGGCGTGGCGATCGAGAAAGAATCCGGTGAGCGCGAAAGCGTCGGCAAGTCCGGACTCATCCGTGGCCGCCGCGTCGTCGCACAAGAACGCCGGCAGCCGCAACAGCCTGTCGCGGTATTCCTCACCGGCCGCGCGCGACACCGCGCGCGCCGAGCGCGGCGACACGTAGATCAGATCGGCGGTCACCCCGGTTGCGGCGCACGACGACAGATCGAGGCCGAAGCCAAGCTCGGCCAAAAGATCAAGCTCGAAGCGCGCAATCGCGACCGCGGCGCCAAACGGCTGGTCGAAACCGTCGAGAATGTCCTCGAGCACAGCAAAGATCCGCGGATGCGGCTCGCGTTCGGCGAGGAGCCGGCACAACGCCGCAAGAAGGGTGACGCCATGCACCGCATGCGCCGCGGACAGAAAGCCAGCGGCCCGCAGGTTAAGCCCTTCGACCGCGTAGTTTCCGAGGTGATCGTCGAGCCGCGCCCGCCAAGTAGCGCGCAGCGAGTTGCCCGGCTGCAACACGCCGCGCAGCCGCGTACCGGCGCCGCCGCGCACCAGGCCGAGATGGCGGCCGCGCTCAGCTGTCATCAATTCGAGAATGACGCTGGTCTCGCCGTGCCGTTTGACGCCAAGCACGATGCCTTCGTCGGTCCACTGCATGGGACCAATATAAGCCGATTCACCGGTGCCGCGCCGTACCTGCGCTACGAGAACTTGAGCGCGCCGTTATGGCGGATCACGACCGAACGCGATTCCTCCGGCGTATACGCACCAAGCTGGCCGAAGGCGGCTTGCGTCTCGTCAATCAGCAGATCGATGACGTGTCCCGGGCCGTCCTCGCCGAGCGCGCCAAGACCCCACAGGAACGCCTTGCCGGCGAAGGCCGCGGCGGCGCCGAGCGCGTAGGCGCGAACCACGTCGGTGCCGCTGCGGATACCTGAATCCATCATCACCGTGGCACGCTTGCCGACCTGTTGCGCGATCGCCGGCAGCGCGTCGATCGGCGCCGGCAACGCATCGATCTGGCGGCCGCCGTGGTTCGACACGAACAGGCCGTCGACGCCGAGCGCGACCGCCTTTTCGGCGTCCTGTGGATGCAAGATGCCTTTGACGACCAGCGGCCCTTTCCAGCGGTCGCGGTATTGCGCGACTTCATCCCAGGTAAAGGCGCCGCCCATTTCGCGGCGTGCGAACGCCACCATCTCGTTGATCGAGACGTCGCCCGCGTAGGCGCGCAGATTGGAAAAGCGCGGAATACCGTTCTTGCGCAGCGCCATGGTCCAGGCCGGCGCCATCGCCATCTGCATCATCTTGCTGAAATCGACGTTGAAGGCGCCGCCGAGACCGACCACGACTTCGCGCGCACGGGTGGTACGCACCGGAACGTCGAGTGTCAGTATCAGCACGTGACAACCAGCCGCTTGGGCGCGACGCACGAGATCAAAGCCGATCTTGTGGTCGTTGCGGGCAGCGCGATACAGCTGGAACCAGAACACGTCGGGCGCAGCCTCCGCGATTTTCTCGATCGTGGCGCAGCCGACGGTGCCGAGCGTATAGGGAACACGGGCGCGCTGCGCGGCGCGGGCCAGATAGATATCGGCGCCGGGCCACACCACGGCTGGGCCACCCATCGGCGCGATGCCGATGGGTGCCGCATAACGGCGGCCGAACAGCTCAACCTCACACGGCGGCAGCGACGGCATCACGCCATAACGCGGCACCAGTTCCACCGCATCGAGCGCCGCCCAGTTGCGGCGGATGCCGAGATCGTCCTTGCCCGAGCCACCGTCGGAATATTCGAAGGCGAAATGCGGCAGCCGCGTGCGCGCGCGCCGGCGCAGATAGTCGATGGTCGGAAACTGCTTGTACAATTCGGCGTAGCGCGGATTGGCGGTCCTGCCTGCGCGCGGCTTGGGTTCGGGCGTAGGCGGCAGCGGCTTGGCGATGACCGTCGTATCGTGCATGGCGTTCCTCCGCATCGGCCATTATAGCCATGCCGCGCGCAGCGGCCAGAGAACGGCCGAGTTAAGCCATGCGCCGTTCGCCGGTCGGGCGAATTAGAAATGACTGTAGGACGCCTGCGTGAAATCAAGCGCCTTGCCCTCACGAACAAGGCGCACGCCTTGCCCCGCGGCGATGCAGCCGATTTCGGTCACGGCGACGCCGGCTTCCATTGCCGCTGCACGCAATGCGTCCAGGCGCTCAGGCGGCAGCGTCAGCAGGATCTCATAGTCGTCGCCACCGCTGAGCGCCCTCTCCAGGAGTGTCGGATCGGCCGCGATTGCCGCCCGCGCCGCGTCTGACAGCGGCACGTGCGCGGCATCAACTTCAGCGGCAACGGAGGAAGCACGGCAGAGCTTGGCGAGATCGCCGGCGAGCCCATCGGACACATCCATCGCCGCTGAGGCGTGCTGCAGCACCGCTGCAGCGAGCGCATTGCGCGGCTGCGGCTTCAGATAACGGTCCTGGAGGTGCGCGCTCGCCGCATCGGATAGGCGCAAGCGCTGCGCCAGACCGGGATCGCGCCGCAGCAATAGGCCCAGCGCGGCATCGCCGATAAGACCGGTGACGACGATGCGATCGCCCGGCCTGGCGGTCGAGCGGCGCACCATTTTTCCCTGCGGCACGGTGCCGAACGCGGTGATGCAGACCGAGATCGGCCCCGGCGTGTGGTCGGTGTCGCCGCCAAGGAGTGGACACTGGTAGTGCCGCGCGTCGTCGCCCAGTCCCGCGGTGAACGCCGCGAGCCATGCCTCGTCGATGCCGGCCGGCAGCGCGATCGACAGCAGAAAGCCGGCAGGCTGCGCGCCCTTGGCGGCGAGGTCGGAGAGGTTCATGCGCAAGACTTTGCGGCCGACAGTCTCCGGCGGATCGTCGGGAAAGAAATGCACGCCGGCGATGACGCCGTCGGTCGTCAGCACGAGATCGCATCCCGACGGCGGCGTCAGCACCGCGGCGTCATCAGCAAGGCCGAGCGCGCCTGGATGCGTCGCCAACGGACCAAAGTAGCGGGCGATCAGGCGCTCCTCGGCCGACATGTCATCACGGGCGGCCATTGCGCTTTTACTCAGCCGCCGGCGGAAAATTCGGCCGCGCGCAATTGACGTCCGAGCTGATCGAGCACGGCGTTGACCATGCCGGTTTCCTCGTCGTCGACAAAGGCCGCGGCGACATCGACATATTCCGCCGTCACGACGCGCGCGGGTACGTCCTGCCGGCAGGCAAGCTCGTAAGCGCCGGCGCGCAGCACCGCGCGCAAAATCGTCTCGATGCGTTTCAATGGCCAGCCGCGGTTGAGCGCCGCGTCGATCAGCGGATCGAGACGTTTCTGCTCGCGCAGCACGCCGCCGACGATGTCGCGGAAATATGCAGCCTCCGCCGGCATGTATTGCGCGCCTTCGACCTCGCCGCCGAGCCAGTGACTCTCGAACTCGGCCACGATCTCGTTGAAGCCGGTGCCGGCGAGATCCATCTGATAGAGCGCCTGCACCGCGGCAAGCCGCGCGGCGCCGCGCTTGTTGGCCTTGCGCGCTTCCTGTGCCTCGACGCCCGCCA
This sequence comes from uncultured Alphaproteobacteria bacterium, assembly GCA_963729965.1. GTDB lineage: Bacteria > Pseudomonadota > Alphaproteobacteria > Rhizobiales > Xanthobacteraceae > BOG-931. The sequence continues at coordinate 452,831 of CAVSPX010000012.1, read as the reverse complement.
TCGTCAGCGCGTCCCGAGCCGGCGCTTGAGTTCGATCAGCGCCAGCGCGGCGCGTGCGGCATCGCCGCCTTTGTCCTGTTCTTCCATGCGGGCGCGGGCGAAGGCCTGCGCCTCGTTCTCCACCGTGATGATGCCGTTGCCGATGGGCAGGCCCCGCGCCACCGAAAGCTCCATCAATCCGCGTGCCGATTGATGCGAAACGATTTCGAAATGGATGGTCTCGCCGCGTATCACGCAGCCAAGCGCGACCACCCCGTCATACGGACGCCGCTTGCGCCGCGCCGCGTCGGCCGCAATCGCGATCGCTGGAGGGATCTCCAGCGAACCCGGCACGCTGATACGCTCGACGTTCGCGCGTGCTTGGTTCAGCGCCCGCATCGCGCCGGCCAAGAGCGCATCGGCAATCTTGTCGTAAAAACGCGCCTCGACGATCAGGATGCGCGCGCCCTTGCCCTCGTCTTTCGCACGCTTTGCCTGCCGCGGCCCGGCCATGATCTCCGCTCCATTGTGCGCGAGGTCGTAGCAAGCAGCGGGTGTGTGAACAAGCAGCTGCGCGATCTCGGTAGTCACCACATAACCGCTATGCCGAACTCAGCGAACACGCGATCAGCGCTGACGAGGGGCAGGCCTTCGATTTGTGACTGCGCCGCCAAAATGCGATCGAATGGATCGCCGTGGTGCCAGGCCAAGAAGCCAGCGACCCTCGCATGCTCGATCGTAATGGCAAGCGAACTATACGCACTGGTCGCCAGCACAGAACTGAGGTTCGCCATCACGGTTTCACCCCCCGGCCAGCGACCTAGCCGCGCTTTGGTTGCGATCTCCCAGATCGACGCCGAGCTGACGACAAATTCCGTTTCGGGCTGTTCGAGCCTTCGCCGAAGACGCGTCGGTAAGCGCGCGTCACCGAGGAGAAACCAGACAAATGCGTGACTATCGAAGAGGACTTTCATCCTCCCCTTCCCATAGACGCAGTTCCTCCTCGGGAAGGGGTGCGAAGAAAAACTCGTCCGGCAAAGCCGGCATCTTGCCTTTCAGCATACCGAAGCTCGGCTTTCGCTTGCGGCCTGAAATTGATGTAAGCCGCGCGACCGGCTCCTTGCCGCGCATAATCACAACCTCCTCACCGGCCTCGGCACGCGCAATAAGCTTCGAGAGATTTGTTTTGGCCTGGTGAATTGTAAACGTCGACATGGCTTCTCCTTAGCTAAGGTGTTAGCTAACAGACCCCATATTGTCAAGACGAGCTGCGCCGTTGGGCACTCTCCAGCAGCCGCGCGGCGTAGCGCGCCATCTGATCGACTTCGAGGTTCAGCCGCGCTCCGGGCGTCAGCGCGCCAAGGGTCGTCACACTTAACGTGTGCGGGATGATCAGCACCGAGAACGTATCGTCCTTGACTTCGTTCACGGTGAGCGACACGCCGTCGAGCGCGACAGAGCCCTTGGCGGCGATGAAGCGCGACAGCGCGGCTGGCGCGCGCATGGTCAATCCCGCCATGTCGACGAAATCGTCACGCGCGATCACCTCAGCAATGCCGTCGACATGGCCGCTGACCAGATGGCCGCCAAGTTCGTCGCCGAGCCGAAGCGAGCGCTCGAGATTAAGTATTGTGCCGCGCCGCCAGCTCTGCGCGGTCGTCATGCGCAAGGTTTCGGCCGCGGCGTCGACCGAAAACGACGGCCGGTTACCAGTCCGGCCGCGTTCCACCACCGTCAGGCAAATGCCCGCGCAGGCAATCGAGGCGCCGATATCGATGCTGTCCGGGTCATAATTGCAGGCAATGCGCAGCCGGAGCAGGCCTTCGGCCTTCTCCTCCACGTCAATGAGTTCGCCTAAGTCGCTGACAATGCCGGTAAACATCGCTCATCCGCGTTGATAAAAGTCAAGCCGGTCGAGCCCCACAGATTCACTGCCTGTTGGCCGAAGGTGCTGCGCCAGGGCCGCTGCGGCGTTGGCATCGAGCGCGTCGATCCCATCTGCGCCGACCGTCCGGAGCGAATGGAATAGTTGCGCCTCGTCGACAAGATCGGCGGCAAGCAGCGCGGACGCAAGCGTCGGCCCGCCCTCCACCATCAGGCGGGTCACACCGCGCGCCGCGAGGAGTTCCAACACAGTGCCAAGTTCGAGCCGTCCGCCGCTGCCCGCGCTGCGCAAGATCTCGACGCCTTGAGCGCGCAGGGCGTCCTCCGCAGCGCCCGGCGCATCGGCGGCGCCGATCACCCAGACCGGCACCTCGCGGGCGCTCTTCACCAGACGGCTTGCAAGCGGCAGCCGCAGAGCGCTGTCGAGAACGACGCGCACCGGCGAAGATTTTTCCATGCCCGGCAAGCGGCAGGTCAGCAGCGGATCGTCGGCCAGCGCCGTACCGATGCCGATCATGATGGCGTCGCTCTGCGCCCGCAGCAGATGCACGCGCTCGCGCGCGGCGTCGCCGGTAATCGCGACCGGCTTGCGTCCGGCGGCCGCGGCCTTGCCGTCGGCCGAGATGGCGAGCTTGAGCACGACGTGGGGTCGGCCGTCGCGCATACGGCGGATGTGGCCGGCATGGTCGCGGCGTGCTTCCTCGGCGCCCGTTCCGACATCAACCGCGACGCCGGCGGCGCGCAACCGGGCGTGGCCTTTGCCTGCGACCTCGGGATTGGGATCCTCGATCGCCGAGACGACGCGCGCCACGCCGGCGGCAACGATCGCGTCGGCGCAGGGCGGCGTCTTGCCGTAATGCGAGCACGGCTCAAGCGTCACGTACATGGTCGCGCCGCGCGCCGCGTCACCGGCACGGCGCAAGGCTTCAGTCTCAGCGTGCGGCCGGCCGCCGGGCTGGGTCCAGCCGCGGCCGACGACGACGCCGTCCTTGACGATCACCGCGCCGACGGCCGGATTCGGCCAGGTGCGGCCGAGCCCGCGCCGGCCGAGCGCCAGCGCAAGTTTCATGAACCGCGTATCGTCATCCGAATGTGTGTCCGCGCCGCTCACCGCGAGGCTCACTTGCGCGCGATTTCGGCGGCCTCTTCGCCTGTGAGCTCCGCCAGCGCGGTTTCAAAATCCTTGGCTTCGCGGAAATTGCGATAGACCGAGGCGAAACGCACATAGGCGACGTCGTCGAGTTCGCGCAGGTAAGCCATCACGGTCTCGCCGATAGTCTCGGACGAGACCTCGCTTTCCCCCAGGCCTTCCAGTTCGCGCACGATCTTCGACACCATCTGATCGATGCGCTCGGGATCGACCGAGCGCTTGCGCAGCGCGATCTGCACCGAGCGTAAGAGCTTGTCGCGGTCGAACGGCGCGCGGCGGCCGTTGCGCTTGATCACCGTCAGTTCGCGCAGTTGCACCCGCTCGAAGGTGGTGAAGCGGAAATTGCAGGCAAGGCAGAAGCGCCGGCGACGGATGACCGAAGAGTCCTCCGCCGGCCGCGAGTCCTTTACCTGGGTATCGAGGCTTCCACAGCTCGGACAGCGCATTCCCTCGCCCTCAAACCGCTCGCAACGTCAGCCTTCGTAAATCGGGAAGCGCGCCACCAGCCGCTCCACCTTCCCGCGCACATTCGCCTCCGCATCGGCGTCCTGCTCGGCGCCTTTTTCCGACAGCGCGTCAAGCAGTTCGGAGATCAAGTCGCCAATCTGCCTGAACTCGGCGATGCCGAAGCCGCGGGTGGTGCCGGCTGGCGTGCCGAGCCGCACGCCCGAAGTCACGGTCGGCTTTTCCGGATCGAACGGGATGCCGTTCTTGTTGCAGGTGATGCGGGCGCGGCCCAGCGCTGCCTCGGCCACTTTGCCGGTGAGCCGCTTCTTGCGCAGGTCGACCAGCATCAGATGCGTATCGGTGCCGCCGGAGACGATATCGAGGCCGCGGGCTTTGAGCGTTTCGGCAAGCGCCTTGGCGTTTTCGACCACGTTCCTCGCGTAGAGCTTGAACGACGGCCGCAGCGCCTCGCCGAACGCCACCGCCTTGGCGGCGATGACATGCATCAGCGGGCCGCCCTGCATGCCGGGGAACACCGCCGAGTTCAGTTTTTTGGCCAACTCCTCGTCATTGGTCAGGATCGCGCCGCCGCGCGGGCCGCGCAGCGTCTTGTGGGTGGTGGTGGTCACCACGTGGGCATGGGGGAACGGGCTCGGATGGGCGCCTCCGGCAACGAGGCCGGCGAAATGCGCCATGTCGACCATGAGGTAGGCGCCCACCGCGTCCGCGATCTCGCGGAAGCGGCGGAAATCGATGATGCGCGGATAAGCCGAGCCGCCGGCTATGATGATTTTCGGCCGGTGCTCTTTGGCGAGCCGCTCGACCTCCTCGATGTCGATCTGATGATCGTCGCGGCGCACCCCGTAGGGCACGACCTTGAACCAGCGGCCGGAGAGGTTGACGGGCGAGCCGTGGGTCAGGTGGCCGCCGGCAGCGAGATTGAGCCCCATGAAGGTATCGCCGGGCTGCATCAGCGCCATGAACACTTCGGCATTGGCTGAGGCGCCGGAATGCGGCTGCACATTGGCGAAGCCGCAGCCGAACAGCTTGGTCACCCGCTCGATCGCAAGGCGCTCGGCGACATCGACAAACTGGCAGCCGCCGTAATAGCGCCGGCCGGGCAGACCCTCGGCATACTTGTTGGTCAGCACCGAGCCCTGTGCCTCGAGCACGGCGCGGCTGACGATATTTTCCGAGGCGATCAGCTCGATGTCGTCGCGCTGGCGGCCAAGCTCCAGCCGGATCGCTTCAGCGATTTCCGGATCGCTGTCGGCCAGAGCCGCGGAGAAAAAGCCCTCATCCACAGCCTTTGCGCTCTGGGAAACCGCCATAAGCTTGCTCCTGATACCTGCAAATCGACGCCCGCGTGATACACCCCGGCCCGCCCGGACGCCAGCCGGCCGGCCCCAAGCGCTGGGGAATATCCGCAAGTACTGCCGCTACATTTAGCGTCTAGGGGAGCGCCGCGCCAGCCTTACGCAAAGCCGTACAGCGCCCGCGCGTTGCCGGAATAAATCTGCCGGCGGCGCTCCTCGCCGAGGCTCGCCGGCACCGCTATGAACGGATCGTCGAAATCCCAGTGCGGGTAATCCGACGAGAACAGGATGCGGTCGTAGCCGATCGCTGCCATGATCTGGGCGAGGTGCTCGGGCTTCTCCGGCTCCTCCATCGGTTGGGTGGTGACCCAGAAATGCTCGTGCAGATATTCGGACGGCGGGCGCTTTAAGTGCGGCAAGCCGCTCTTGTCGCGCTGCCAGCCGCGGTCGAGCCGGTAGCCGAGGCTCGGCAGCCAGCCGAAGCCGCCCTCGATAAAGACGAATTTGAGCTGCGGAAACTGCTCGAACACGCCCTCCATGATCAGGCTCGTGACCTGCGCCTGGCAGGCCGAGGCGTGCTCGGTCATTTCCTCGACATAGAATGACGGCCAGCCAGTGTTGCTGACCGCGCGGCCGCTATAGCCGAACACATGCACGCCGACCGGCAGCCCCGCCTCGCAGGCCGCTTCGTAGATCGGCCAGTAGCGCCGGCGGCCCATCAGGTCCGCGGTGCGGGTGAGCATCAGCACATGGGCGAAGCGGCGGTCGCCCTCGCGGCGGCGGATTTCCGCCCGCGACGCGTCGGGATCCTCGTAAGGCACGATCAGCGAGGCCTTCAGCCGCGCGTCGAGCGCGTTCCAATGATTGAGCTGAAACTCGTTGGCGGCGAACGCCAGCGCCGCGGAGAACTCGTCGTTCTGCTCGCCCTGTCCCGACGGCGACAGCGGATTCATCACGCCGTATTCGATGCCGTACAGATCGAGGTGCTGCTCGCGCATGAACTCGTAATTGCTGGCCGGCAGCCCGCCGTCCGGCGGCCACGAGTTCGCGCCGCGACGCCAGCGGCTGGCCCTTCGGATACGGAAAGCCCTTGACGTAGCCGTGGTGCGAGCGCGCGCCGTAGGTCATCGCGTAATCCCACCAGCGATTGCTCAGATACGGCCGCAGATCCTCCAGCGAACTCTTCGGATGAATGTCGCAATCGATGATCTGCAGCTTGGTTTTGGCGCTGCGGTCGATCTGCCGGGCTTCGATGTTCACGGCGCTTCCTCCATGGTTCGGGAGGCAAATCGTTGTTGCCCCTATAGGTAAAGGACGCGGCACGGGCCGGCAAGGCGCTCATCTTCGCCTCCCCGAGAGGGGGGTGATTTTTCGTCATTGCGAGGAGCCAACGGGTCCGGCCCGAAGTGGCCGGCCCGATGACAGGCTCCGCGACGAAGCAATCCAGCGGACCTCCCGGCCATCGCAAGCCCCCTGGATTGCTTCGCTTCGCTCGCAATGACGAACTCCATCATTCTCGCGCTGCGCTTTTTCTGCGCCCCGAGGTTTGCGGCACGGCACGAAAAAGAGCCTCCAAACACATAAGGGGAGGCGGAGCGCCGAAAGGCGCGTACTGAGAGACCGCTCCGCGCAATCGCAGCGTTGCCGCTGGGCGGGTACACGGCGCGCGCCGCTTTTGGCGGACGCGCTCGCCTTCCGGCGCTCTACCGCGGCTCTCACCAAGTTTTCAGGCTTGGCTCAGTCCGGTCCCGCGCTTCATGGTCGCGGACAACCGATCCGCGCCCCGGGCAGCCAGCTCCTGGCAGACCCGCGTTGGCGGGCCGGGCGAGTTTCCGAACCGCCTCGGAATGAGGTTACGAGCCCCATTCCGGGCACCGCTCCCGCTCGCATCAATCGGCCGTCACCGGTTGACGTCCCTTAAGACGAGCAGGATGAAAGTCTTTTAGTTCGTAGTGTGGGGTGGATTCAAGAAATTCCGGCGAATGGCGCTATCCGAATGATTTGACACAGAATCATTTCGCGCTGTTTGTTTGATTCGCGGGCCGGAAATTGTGGCATTGCTGCCATGATTCGCATTTTTTGGCTAAGGTGCGGAGAGTGCCGAGGTTTTTCGAATTGACGCAGTATCCGTTTGCAGAAAGCCAAATCGCCAGTGCGACATAAAGCGCCGCCTCTACCCTTGATTGTGGCAACGCTCGCGCTACAATTCCGAGAAGTGACTTCAGGGTGGGCGTCCGACTGACGCGCAAAATATGGCGAGGGTATTTCTGCTCGCGTTGCTCTTCTGGCTGTGTGCCGGCTTATCAGCCCACGCCCAGTTACTTCCGTTTTTGTTTGAAGGAGGCGCAGAGGCGGGCGCAGTAGAAGCTGGGGCCGCCGAGGCTGCAGCCGCGCGAGCCGCTGCAGCAGAGGCTGCGGCGGAACGTGCAGGTATCGAGGTTGATGAGGGCGCGGTGGCAAGACGAGGCACAAGCAACGACGACGATAACGGTTTCGGAGAGATAGCAAACGAAGGCCTTCACGCCATACACCCCGAAACCAATCCACCAGTCCAACCATACGCAAATGCTAACACCTACCCGTACAATGGTTATACCGGCCAGCAGCAATATCCACCCGGGGCTTATTACCCGGCTGCACCCGGAGGGGTGTGTTGGACCGAGGATCGCCGCGTATTCCTCGGTCGAACATTTGATCATAGGGAGATGGTTGGCCAGTGGATGCAGCCAAACGGAGTAATGGTCACACGGTGGCGCAACGTATTTCTCAACCATTGGCGAGTTTATCACATAACTCATTGCGGCTAGCCCGCAGCACTCAGGGCGGATTAGCGCAGCGTAATCCGTAATTTCCCTTCGCCCGCGGCAATCAAATCCGCGCTACGCGCTCTTTCGATCAAATTCAGTAGGCGCCGCCGTGTCCGCGATTGGCTCATGGAATGGACATATTGGCTCATGAGAATCGAACTATCGTAGGCAACGAATGCGCCGTAGAGGAACACCTTTGCTAGATGCAGGGCGCTGTGATTAACTGAAAGCCTTTCCAGTTCGTTGGCAGCGGGGGCGCCACCCATGCAAATCCCGGAGAGAGAGTGGGCCAAAAAACCTGAGTACGGCACACTGTTGTATTTTGTCGAAATTGCAGAGGAAATGTTTTGGCATGGCGCACGAGAAACGTATCGTCCTCCGTCGCTAGATTCCTACCACCGAAGCGTCGAGTTATCAAAAACCCATTTAGAGTTGAAAGATGCCGGTCTCATTGACGATGCCGCCGCTAGCGGGGTCCAGATTATTTTGCCGATGTTCGATGAGTTTCTGTCTTTCGTATCGCTCGATCTAACAATTAAACGGCACTAGTCGGAGGTCTGGGAAATCGTCACTCATTACTTGGGGGATAAACAAGCAAGCGTTTATGGAAAAATAAATGCGGTTCGTCTTTTTGAGAGAGTTGTTGGACCGATGTATCTTCGCAGATGTCGCGGCGAAATTGGAAAGTACGCGGTCAACGAGAAGCCGAAAGACAAGGCAGCGTTCCGCATTCTCGTCGCAAACTATTTCTCGTATTTGTTAAATGTTGGTCATACCCCGGAGCATATCTATTACAACATTCAACGGCATTTCTTTGATCGCGAACTAGATCAAGCGCCGCTTCGAGAATTAAGAGATTTCTTTCGCGAATTTCCAGGGCGCCCAAACGAGTATCGCGTTTTTGTCGGCGTATCTCCCGAGATGCACAATGCCATGGAGGGTATAGACGGCGTCAATCCGAAACCAGTATTACCGGCGGCCGCACACCTTCGACATGCCACCCTCCTAAAGGAATGGAAAAATACTATTGAGCTCGCGCCTGTACAGGCTATGGATTTACCGGGAGCGTGGCTAGCCTCCCACAGCTCATTAAGCTTGATTCGCGCCCTAGCATATACGGGAAAGCCGGCGGCGGACCTTAGTTGGCATCCCGTAATGATTATTTCGACCGAAGGTTATAAGGCAGGAAGCCCATTCGGGGAACCCACCCCACCCCTCCGCCGAAGGTACCGGGGAAATCCAGCCGCCGCGGATAAGTTGGTCAGTGAGCGGCGCGCCATCATTTCCAAAACTACTTTGACGGACGCCGACCGAAATAGACTATTGAACGCGATTACCGGATATGCGGATGCTTTCCACTCGGAAAGTCCATCAACTCAGCTCGTTAGTTTGTGGTCAAGTCTCGAAGGCTTTTTACCTGCGCCTCCCCCGAAGTCCATCCGAATAAAACCTTTCGTGCGCGATGTGGTGTCTGCACAGCAGCGGATGTTTCTAGAAAATCAATTCAACTGGCTATATATCGATTTGATAAAAATGTACCGCGAGAATCTGACTGAAAAATTGAAAGATGTTCCGGAATATCAAACGGGTTTAGGAAAGCTATTTTCTGCACTGTGCTTTTCACATCACGAGCCTGTTCGTGAACAGCTAGGCATTTTGTGTGCAAACAATCCGTTAGCTACACAGCGGATGTGGGATCTCCACACCGCGGCAAAGGATTGCGGGACTCTTTTCGGGTTGGTGCAAGCGCACTCCGAGCGTATTGAATGGCACTTGTTTCGCATCTATCGTGAACGTAATAGGATTGTTCATCGGGCTAACCCATCTGAAAACGTTTCGTCACTTATTTTGAATCTCAATGAATATATACTGGTCTGTATGGAATCCTTTTTCAATCTCGCCTCTGAGAGCAGGGGGCCGTTTAATGTAGACGACATATTCTCAGAACTAGTTATCCGTGAAGAAAGTCGTTCAAGAGAGGTAAGTCGAATAGCGAAGAAGCCGCTTGATCCCGGCAATGCGGACATGGTCGCCGGATTCATGCTGCAATGATGGGTCGTATGCTAATCTATCTGCAAGCGTAGCCCAGATTGAGTGAAACGAAATCCAGGATCAGTCGCGCCACCGCCCCCGGATTTCGCGTTGCAAAAATCCGGGCTATTTTCTGGTCACTGGGGATAGCTTTGCCGGCCGCGCGCGGCGCGCTTGCATCTCGCCCGCCTTGCGGTACGCTGCCACCTGGGCGGCTAAATGGGGGGTTCCGATGCGTATTCTCTGCGCTTGCGCGATGGCGCTGACCTTGTTCTCGGCCGGGTCTGCTTTCGCGGACGACAAAGTCCTCGACATGTCGACGATCGACTGCAGGCAGTTCACCGCCTACGACAAAGACAACACAGCTCTGGTGATGACTTACCTTGAGGCCTATTACCTCACCGATAACGACGCCCCGATCCTCAATTTCACAAAGCTGGGGACCGACACCAAAAATCTCCTGGAATTCTGCACGGCGAACCCGACGGTCGGATTGATCACGGCGGCCGACAAGCTCATGGGCAAGAAAAAGTAAGTCCGTCCATTCGGGACCGGCACCGCCATATCAGCAGTCCGGATCGACGCCGCACACGCCGCCACCCACACCATCGGCGGCATCGCAGCAAGCGTAGGCCGGATCGAGTGCAACGAAATCCGGGAATCAGCCTCGCCGCTCCACCCCGGGTTTTTGCTCCGCTCAACCCGGGCTACGCTCGCTACGCCCCCTATTCCTTTCCGATCGAAAGGCCGTTCAGGATCTTGTGCCAAGCTTTGGTCTCGGCGGTGATGAAGCGGCCGAATTCCGCCGGCGATGTCACGACGATTTCAGTGCCGGATCGATCAAGAACGCTGACGACCTTGGGCTCGGCCATCGCCGTTTCGACGGCCTCGTGGAGCTTGCCGATGATCGGCTGCGGCGTGCCGGCCGGAGCGAGCAGGCCAAACCAGCCGCCGCTGACGAAATCGAGGCCGGCTTCGGTCATCGTGGGCACGTTGGGCAGGAACGGAAGGCGTTTTTTGGAGGCGACGGCGAGCGGCTTGAGCTTGCCGGCGTCGATGCCGGCCTTCACCGAGAGCGGCGTGCCAAATTCAAATTGAATTTCGCCGGTCATGACCGCGACCGCTGCCGGCGCGCCGCCGTGATAGTGAACCGCGACGAGCTTTTGTCCAATCTTGGATTCAAACAACAGCGCCGCAAGATGGGCGGAACTGCCGACCCCGAAGGTACCGTAGTTGATGCGGCCGGGGTGGGCTTTTATGTAAGCGATAAATTGCGCGAGCGAATTCACCGGCAACGAAGGATTGACCACCAGAACGTTCGGCGTGTTGGTCACTTCGCAAATCGGCGCAAAGTCGCTCTGGGAATACGGCATGTGCTTGAACAGCGTGAAATTGGCGACGTGGGGCAGGCTCACCATCGCGATGGTGTAGCCGTCGGGATTGGCGTGAGCGACGTACTCCGTTCCCACAATGGTGTTGCCGCCGGGCCGGTTCACCACCAGCACCGGCTCGCCGAGCCGTCGCTGCATGCCGTCCTGCATCAGTCGCGCGACGACATCGACCGCGCCGCCCGCCGGATAAGGCACCACAAGCCGGATCGGCCGATCGGGATAATCCGCCGCGGCTGCAGCGGTGACCTGCAGGGCGGCGGCGATCGCGGCGAGCAACACAGTAATCGCAGTCCGCCGCGAATGTCCGCCTTGATGGACCATGAGCCCGTCCCTCGTGTCCGCGACTTCTGCATACGGTCGTGTGACGCCGCGACATTGCCGCAGAACAAGCGACGCCGCAATCGCGTATCGCGCGCGCCCGCATTTGGAAATCCGCGGCCGGGTGTTAGTGTTCCGGCCGCCGGAGCGCGGAGCGCAACCTCGTTAGCGATGCGCCCGCGCGAATCCGCAGGGAGGAGACGGAATGCGCCTTCTGCAACTTTGCAGAATCGCCCTGTGCGCCGCTGTCGCATCGGGCTTCCCGCTGCGGCCAGCCGGAGCTGACAGCGTCGCCAGCTTCTATCACGGCAACACCGTCCGGGTGATCATCCCGGCCTCGATGGGCGGCACGGTTGCCGTCTACGGACGCTTGATGGCGGACCATCTCGGCCGCCACATCCCGGGCCACCCCACGGTCGTCGCCGCTGCGATGCCGGGCGCCGGCGGCGTGCAATCGGTGGACTACATCTTCAACGCCGCGCCCAAGGACGGCACCGTCATCGGCGAAATCCTAAGCCCCTCGGTGCTGGTGCCGATGCTCAGCGGCGCGAAATTCGACGCGCGCAAAATCCAGTGGCTGGGCTCGCTGGCGGCACGGCCCGGCGTCGTCGCCGTTTGGCACACGGCGCGCGCCACCACGCTTGAAGAGGCGAAGAAGATTCCGCTTAATTTCGGTTCAAGCGGCGTCGGCGCCGGCAACTTTCAGATTCCGACGCTGGCCGATGCTGTGCTCGGCACGCGCTTCAAAGTGGTCATGGGCTATCCGGGCGGCGCCGAAATCAATCTCGCCATCGAAAAGGGCGAGCTCGACGGCCGCTTCAATTACTGGTCCGGCTGGACCTCGGCGAAGCCTGACTGGATTCGCGACCACAAACTCGTGTTTCTGTTCCGCACCGGGCCCCCGGCCCCCGATATGCCGACGGGATTGCCGGCGTTCGGCGATCTGGTGAGCGGCGAGGCACGCCAGATGGTGCAGCTCGCGGAGGGGCCGGACAATATCGGCGTTGGCTTCTGGACCGCGCCGGGACTGCCGGCCGAGCGCTTTGCGGCGCTGCAGGAAGCCTTTGAGGACATGACCCGCGACCCGGACTTCCTGGCGGAGGCGCAAAAGCTGCGCACCCCCATCGCGCCGGTACCGGCCGCCGACCTGACCAGGATCGTCACCGCGCTCTACGCGACGCCGGCGCCGGTCGTCGAGCGATTCAAAGAGCTGATGACACCCAAGCATTAGCGATTTCACCCCACGGCAAGACAAGCCGCACGGCCGCGCCGCATCGCGACGCGTTCGCGGCCCAAAAAGGAGACAGCGATGAACGACACCGCAACGCCGCAGCAGTCCTTCAAGAGCGAGGTGCCGGTCAACCTGCCCGGCAATCGCAGCGAGCCTGAATTCTATTCCGACGCCATGGTCGAACTGCTGCGCCGGCTCGACGTGGACTACGTTTTTCTGCTGCCGGGATCGAGCTACCGCGGACTGCACGACTCGCTGGTCAATTTCGGCCGCAACCACAAGCCGACGATCATTCTTGCCACCCACGAGCAGATCGCCGTTTCGATGGCGCACGGCTACGCCAAGGCGACCGGACGCGTCGGCGTGTGCATGCTGCACAATCTCGTCGGCCTGATGAACGGCTCGATGGCGGTCTACAACGCGTTCGGCGACCGCGCGCCGGTGCTGGTGCTCGGCGGCAGCGGCCCGCTCGATACCAGCGAGCGGCGCTGGATCGATTGGCTGCATTGCGCCAACACGCAAAGCGACATCGTCAAGCCTTACGTCAAATGGGCGGACGAGCCGACGACCGGACAGGCGATTCTCGACGCGATCGGGCGCGGCCACAAGACCGCGCTGACCGAGCCGCGCGGTCCGGTCTATGTGACGGTCGATTGCGGCGTGCAGGAGAACCGCATCACGGATGGCCTGCGCATTCCTGAAGCAAAGCATTTTGCCGCGCCGCCGCCGCCCGCCGCCAATCCCGACGCGCTCGAGGCGGCAGCCGCCTGCCTGATCGCCGCGGAGTTCCCGCTGATCGTCGGCGGGCGGTTCGGCATCGATGCCGCCGCGACCGCGCCGCTGGTCGAACTGGTCGAACTGGTCGGCGCCGGCTACCGCGACGATCTGGCGCTGGTCGCGTTCCCGACCAGCCATCCGCAGAATTTGAGCGGCGACCGCGGTCTGCTGAAAGAGGCCGACGCGGTGCTCGCGATCGATTGCCGCGATGTCGCGAGCCTGCTTGACGGCTATCCCGGCGACAAGGCGGGCGTCGGCTCGGGACGGGAACGGCCGGGCCGCAAAGTCATCGATATGTCGCTCAACGACGTGGCGATGAGTTCCTGGTCCTATCTCAAGGGCCCACAGCCATACATTGACGTGCAATTGACCTGCGAACCGCTGTTAGGGATGCGCCAGCTCGCCGACGCCGTGCGCAGGCGCCTCGCGGCCGACGCCGGCAGCCGCGCGCGGATCGAGCAACGCAAGGCTGCCATCGCCGAGCGGCATCGGCGGCTGCGTGCCGGGCAGCGTGAAGCGGCCCGCAAAGGCTGGGACGACCGGCCGATCGCTCCGGCGCGGCTCGTGTCCGAGTTGTGGGAGGCCGTCAAAGGCAAGAACTGGCTCTTAACGGTGCGCAACCAGTCGAGCTTTCCGGAAGGCATCTGGGATTTCACCGGCGCCGGGCAGTATCTCGGCCACAATGGCGGCGGCGGCGTCGGTTACGGCCCGGGCGCCGCGGTCGGCGCGGCGATCGCGAACCGCGATTCCGGCCGCCTGTGCGTGGCGCTGTTCGGCGACGGCGACTTTGTCATGTCGGCCAGCGCCATCTGGACCGCCGTGCATTACCGGGCGCCGATGCTGGCCATCATCAACAACAACACGACGTGGGGCAACGACGAGAAACATCAAATCGAAGTCGCCACCGAGCGCGGTCGGCCGCGTGAAAATGCCTGGATCGGCCAGCGCATGGTCAATCCGGGAATTGATTACGCCACCACCGCCAAGAGCTTCGGCGCGTGGAGCGCGGGCCCTGTCACCGATCCCGCCGACCTGGCCGGCGTGCTGCGCCAGGCCATTGCCGAGGTCGAGAAAGGCGGGGTAGCCGTCGTCGACGTGCACACTAAGTTGATGTGACGCGGGCGAGCCGGAGCGCGCCCCCAATCACCCCGGGCTGTGCGCCGGCTTCTTCCAGATGCCGCGCTTTTGCATCAGCGTGACCTGCTTGTCGATCACGTCTTTCTTGTAGTCGGCGTGCTTGCCTGGAATTTTTTCCAGATACTTGTTCTTCGGATAGATCGGCTTCTCGTAGATGATCTGCGCGAGCTCGGAGCGGACATCCTTGAGCCAGTTGGTGACCTGCGCCGACTCGCGGTGGTGGCGCAAAGCCTCGATGTTGATGACGCCGGCCACGAAGGTCGAGCCGTTGGTGTCGCGCTGCTTGCCGACGATCGCGCCTTTGTAATCGACGATCATCGATTGGCCGCCGCCGGCATCGATGCCGAAATGGCGGCCCTCCGGATAAAGGTGATAGCTGCCGATGTTCGGGGCCACAATGTACATGTTGTTTTCAAGCGCGCGGGCGCGATTGGAGATCTCGAACACGTCGTTCTCGGTGAACGGGCACGGCATCGAGGCGCGATAGACGACCTCGGCGCCGTTCATGGCCAGCCCGCGGCCGTTCTCCGGATAATTGCCCTCCATCGCCATCATGATGCCGAGCCGGCCGATCTTGGTGTCGGCGACCGGCCAGAAGGCGTCGAGCGTGCGGCCGTATTTCTCGATCCACCAGTCGTAGACGTCGTGCGGCGACACCGAGCGCTCGACCGGCAGCAGCGCGGAAATCTTGTGGTGCTGCAGGATGACCTCGCCGTCGGGATCGACGATGAAGCCGACGTTGAAGAAGCGGTCGGGCCAGTCCTTATGGCGCGCCTTGGCCTGCGCCATGATGAAGACGTTCCATTGCTTGGCGAGCTTGCCGATCTCGTCGGTCTCGGGGCCGGGAATATCGATGCAGCAGGTGCGCGCGTAGTCGGCGTGGTCGACGTCGAGCACCTCGTCGTTAAATCCCATCAGCGCGCCTTCGGGGATGGCAAGGAGCTTCACCGGGATGTCGAGATTGGACAGCCAGAACGCCGCCTTGGTCAGGCTCTTGATGTGCTCGATATTGTGTTCGATGTCGTCGCGGCGGCGGATGCCGTAGAAGGTCGGGATGAGGCCGACGGCATTATAGGGTTCGATCACCGGGTTACTCCTTTACTCAGTACTCCCTCTCCCCGCTGCGCGGGGAGAGGGTGGGGTGAGGGGGCGTTGCCGCAAATCTGAGCCACGCGGATAGGCCCCCTCATCCCAACCTTCTCCCCGCACGCGGGGAGAAGGAGTTCGCCTCCGCAACAATCGACGCCACATCTTTTTCTCAGGAGCGACGCAATGACACTACGCCGCGACGCTTGGCAGCCCCGCCAGCGCCATGGCGAGTTCGCCTTCGTCGTATTTCTGATCGACCAGCTTGCCCTCGAAATAGGCGATGTAGGCGCCCATATCGAAATGGCCGTGGCCCGAGAGGTTGAACAGGATGGTCTCGGCCTTGCCCATCTGCTTGCAGCGCAAGGCTTCGTCGATGGCGCAGCGTACCGCGTGGGTCGCCTCCGGAGCCGGCACGATGCCCTCGCAGCGCGCGAACTGCACGCCGGCGTCGAAGCAGGCTTTCTGGTGATAGGCGACCGCCTCGATCAGCCCGAGCTCGTAGATGTGCGAGATCATCGGCGCCATGCCGTGATAGCGCAAGCCACCGGCATGGAAGCCCGGCGGGATGAAGGTCGAGCCGAGCGTATGCATTTTCACGAGCGGGGTCAGATGCGCGGTGTCACCGAAGTCGTAGGCGTACTTGCCGCGCGTCAATGTCGGACAGGCGGCGGGCTCGACCGCGACGATGCGGCGGCGGCGGCCGCCGCGCAGTTGCAGGCCGAGGAACGGGAATACCAGGCCGGCAAAGTTCGAGCCGCCGCCGGTGCAGCCAATGATCACATCGGGATCGTCCCCGGCCATTTCCATTTGCTTGATCGTTTCCTGGCCGTTGACAGTCTGGTGCAACAGCACGTGGTTGAGCACCGAGCCGAGCGAATATTTCACGTCGGGATTCTTCGCCGCCATCTCCACCGCTTCCGAAATGGCGATGCCGAGCGATCCCGGGCTGTTTGGATTCTTGGCCAGGATAGCGCGACCGGAATCGGTCTGGTCGGACGGCGACGGCAGGCAGCGCGCGCCGTAGGTTTCCATCAGCGCGCGGCGATAGGGTTTCTGATCGTAGGACACGCGGACCTGAAACACGGTCACGTCGATGCCGAACAGCGCACCCGCAAAGGCAAGCGAGGAACCCCACTGGCCGGCGCCGGTCTCGGTGGAGAGCTTCTTGATGCCCTGCTCTTTGTTGTACCAGGCCTGCGGCACCGCGGTGTTGGGCTTGTGCGAGCCCGCCGGCGAGACGCCTTCGTATTTGTAATAAATCTTGGCCGGCGTGCCGAGCGCCTGCTCCAGCCGCCGCGCGCGATAGAGCGGCGACGGCCGCCACATGCGGTACACGTCGCGGATCGGCTCGGGGATGTCGATGTAGCGCTCCGCCGATACCTCCTGCAGGATCAGCGCCATCGGAAACAGCGGTTCGAGATCGCCCGGACCGATCGGCTGTTTGGTGCCGGGATGCAGCACCGGCGGCAGCGGGGCCGGCAGGTCAGCCGCGAGGTTGTACCAGGATTTCGGAATCTGGGTTTCGTCGAGGACGAATTTGATCTGATCGCTCACGCCACTCTCCCGCAACTTACGTCGACTTGCGGTACCATACACTAGCGGGTGAGGCCTGGAAACGCGGCCACGAGTCGGCAATCTCGGCAGTCAAGGTTAATGGCCGCAGCGGCTTTCAGAGCGCGATCACGCGATCGACATAAAGCTTCCAGTTGCCCGGCTGCGGCTTGTGGCCGGACAGCCAGGTGCCCGTGACCTTGCCCTCCCACTCGGCAGGCAGCAGCATGCCGCGCAGGAATCTCGCGCCGATCTGCGGCGACGACCAGGCGATCACCGTGTCCGAGCCGGTCTCCCACCAAGCGTCGCCGGGACGAAGGTCGCGCGCCAACTCGGCGTCCTGCTGCACGTTGAAGGTGCCTTCGAGCAGGCAGCGAATGCCTGGGCCCGGATGCTGGTGGCGGTCGGCGATGCGGCCCGCCGGCGTGACGATACGGTCGAGACGGAACAGCCAGCGCGTACCTTCGGATAAAACGAGGCTGGTGACGACGCGCGCCATGCACAGCCGCGACAGCACGCCACTGCCCTGCTGCGAGGCTGGCGCGGCGTTCGGCAGCGCCAGCTCCCAGCGCCACACCTCGCTCCAGGCGCCGGCCGATGCGAAAGCGAGCGGCTCGTCACAATAGAGCGCCTCGTCGGCGTTCACGGTCTTGCCGTTGATGACAGCCGCGCCGTGGCGCACGTAGAGCAGACGATGCGCGGCGGGCAGCGGCGGCGCGGTGGCTCCGTCGGCGGCGATCTGGTCGTGATAGAAATTCAGCGCGAAGGGCATCATTGCCGCCTTTAAGTGTGCCGAAACCTAGCCTGGATTGAGCGGGTGCGAAATCCGAATTACTTGTTTCTCTCAAAGAGCTTCAACACGGAGCGAGACCCCATGACCGTCGATCCGCGCGTTGCCGACCTTGCACAAGCCGGCAATATTCGCGTCGCGATTTTCCTGCCGCAATACACCAAGGACTTTGCGACCGGCGCGCTGCGGGGAATAGGCATGGGATTCGTCGCCATGGAAATGGGTCGTGCGTTTGCCGAACGCCTCGGCGTCGAACTGACGTTGGTCGAGAATCCGACGCCTGTGTCGGCCGCGCAGGCTCTGAAGTTCGGCAGCTGCGACCTGGCCTGTCTCGGAATCGATCCCGTGCGCACAGCCGAACTGGATTTTTCGCCGGCAGTCGTCCAGTTCGACTATACCTTGCTGCTGCCGGCCGGCTCTCCCATTCAATCCTTTGCCGACGCCGACCGGACCGGACGGCGGATTGCAGTCGTCCTCAACCACGCCTCGACCTTTGCGCTCAAACGCACTGCAAAGCATGCCGAACTGGTCGGCACTGAATTGCCCGACGCGGCTTTCGATCTTTTGCGCGAGGGCAGCGTCAAGGCCTTCGCGGCGCCACGCGAGCAACTCCTCGATTATTCGGAACGCTTGCCCGGCTCGCGCGTGCTGGAATTGGGCTACGGTATCAACAATGCCGGAATTGCGATGAGACAGGGCCGGCCGGAACGGCTCGCTTATCTCAGCGAATTCGTCGAGGAGGCCAAGACTTCGGGCCTCATCGCCGACATCATCGCGCGCGGCAATTTGCGCGGATTTCGCGTGGCGCCTGCGGCCGGTGCGGCGACGCAAGCCTGAGCGCATTCAGCCGTCGATCCGGTCGTCCGGCAGATACTGCTCGTGCCACAGCGCATTGAGAATCCCGAAGCCGGCGGCGAAGCCGATGCCGAGTATCCAGGTGAAATACCACATGGCGCGTCCTCGATAGAGAGTGACTCAATAGAGACTTGCGGAGTTCTTCTCGACCACGCTCGCGGTCACTACCCCGCGCAGGGCGCGAAATGCGATTGCGGTGTAGATCAGCACGATCGGCAGGAAGATCAGCGTCGAGACCAGCATGACGAACAGCGTCAGCTGGCTCGACGAGGCATCCCACACGGTGAGGCTTGCGCCCGGCGCGATGTCGGACGGCATCAGGAACGGAAACAGGCTGACGCCGGCGGTCGAGATGATGCCGAAAATGCCGATGGCGCTGGCGATGAAGGCGAGGCCGCGCCGTCCTGCGCGCGTGAGCGACAGCGCGAGCAGAGGGCCGATAAAGCCGAGCACCGGCGCCGCGATCATCCAGCCATGCGAACCGTAATTCGCGAGCCACTGGCCCGGCGCGCGTGCCACGGTTTTCAGCAGCGGATTCGACGGGCCGCCCGACACCACCGCGCTGGTAATGGCGTAGCCGTCGATGCCGAGCCAGACCCACAAGCCGCCGATCGCGAACAGCACGATCGTCGCCGCCGCGCCGATCGTCACAAAGCTGCTTGCGCGCGCCTGCACGGCACCGTCGGTCTTGGCCGCCAGATACGTCGCCCCGTGGGTCGCCAGCATCGCGGCCGAGACCAGACCGCACAGCAAACCGAACGGATTGAGCAGTTCCCACAAACCGCTGCCCTGGTAAAAAATCCGCAAGTCGTTGTCGATGCGAAACGGCACGCCTTCCAACAGATTGCCGAACGCCACGCCGAACACGACGCTCGGCACCAGACCGCCAACGAACAGCGCGTAATCCCAGAACGCGCGCCAGCGCGGGTCGGCGATCTTGTTGCGGAACTCGAAGCCGACCGGCCGCACGATCAGCGCCGCCAGCACCAGAAACATGGCGATGTAAAAGCCGGAAAACGACGCCGCGTAGAGCGGCGGCCAGGCTGCGAATATCGCGCCGCCGCCGAGAATGAGCCAGACCTGATTGCCGTCCCAGAACGGCCCGATGGCGTTGATGGTGACGCGCCGCTCGGTATCGGTGCGCGCCACGAACGGCAGCAGCATCGCGGTGCCGAGATCGAAGCCGTCCATGATGGCGAAGCCGATCAGCAGCACGCCGAGCAGCAGCCACCAGATGAGCCGCAAGGTTTCGTAGTCGAGCGGGATGGACATGGTTGGCCTCCCCCTACTCTGCCGGCACGGCCGCGGGCCGCAGAGTGCATATCGCGACCCAGCGCCTTGACCGGCCCCATGACGATGTATTTTCGCATCAGCATGATGTCGACGACGAGCAGCGCCGAATAAAACAGGATGAAACCGCACAGGGTGAACAGCACCTGGGCGCCCGATACCGACGACGATCCCAGGAAGGTCGGCAGCACGCCGTCGATCGCCCAGGGCTGGCGGCCGTATTCGGCGACCACCCAGCCAAGCTCGGCAGCGACCCAGGGCAGCGGCAGCGACCAGAGCCCGAGCCGCAGCAGCCAGCGGCGCGAAAAATTGCGATGCGAGGCGTCCCAGAACAACAGCGCGAAGAACGCGATGAAATAGAAGCCGAGCCCCACCATGATGCGGAAGCTCCAGAACAGCGTGAAGATGTCGGGCACCGTGCTGGCGGCGGCCTTGGCGATGGTGGCGTCATCGGCCTTGCGCGGATCGTCGATATAGCGCTTGAGCAGGAACGCATAGCCGAGATCATCGGCGTGGTCGCGCAGCGTCGCCCGCGCACCGGCATCGTTGCGGTTGGCCTGCAGCGCTTCGAGCGCGTTGTAGGCGATGAGACCCTCGCGAATCCGCGCCACAGTGTTGGCGACCAGTTCGTCAATTCCCGGGATCGGCTGGGTGAAGGAGCGCGTAGCGATGATGCCGAGCACCCAGGGAATGCGGATGGCGTAGTCGACCTTGCGGTTCGCCGGATCGGGAATGCCGACAAGATTGAAACTCGCCGGGGCAGGCTCGGTCTGCCACATGCCCTCGATGGCGGCGAGCTTCATCTTCTGGTTTTCCGAAACCGTGTAACCGCTTTCATCGCCGAGGATCACCACGCACAGCGCGGCGGCGAGCCCGAACGCGGAGGCGACGATGATCGAGCGCTTGGCGAAGGGCACAAAACGGCCGGACAGCAGGTAATAGGACGAGATCGCGACGACGAACATCGAGCCGACCACATAACCGGCGCCGACCGTGTGGACGAATTTCGCCTGCGCCACCGGATTGAAGATCAGATCCCAGAACGAGGTCAGCTCCATGCGCATGGTGTCCGGATTGAACACGGCGCCGACCGGATGCTGCATCCAGCCGTTGGCGATCAAAATCCACAGCGCGGAAAGATTCGAGCCGAGCGCCACCAGCCAGGTCACGGTGAGGTGGCCGAGCTTCGGCAGACGATCCCAGCCGAAGAAGAACAGGCCGACGAAGGTCGATTCCAGAAAGAACGCCATCAGGCCCTCGATGGCGAGCGGCGCGCCGAAAATATCGCCGACATAGTGCGAGTAATACGCCCAGTTGGTGCCGAACTGAAACTCCATGGTGATGCCGGTGGCGACCCCCATGGCGAAATTGATGCCGAACAGCTTGCCCCAGAACCGCGCCGTGTCGCGCCAGATCTCGCGGCCGGTCATTACGTAGGCGCTCTCCATGATGGCGAGCAGAAACGACAGGCCGAGCGTGAGCGGCACGAACAGAAAATGGTACAGCGCGGTGGTCGCGAATTGCAGCCGCGACAGGATGACGGGATCGAGATGAGACATGGACGGCGTCCGTATGTTGCTGTTTGGTTTAAGGCTGCGCGCCGAGCACGTGCGCCATGACGCGCGCATCGACCCGGGGCTGCCCGCTGTCGGGAAAGCCGAACGCTTTTATGCCGGCAATTCCGATCAGCTTGATGACGAGCACAAACACGATCGCCTTGGCCAGCGGTGTTCGCGGCCACAGCCCAGCGGCGAGAAACGCGCGCATCGAGGAGAAAATGGCACGCAATTGCTCCTCCGGCGTCGGATCTATTCAGATATCGACGATCACCCTCGATCGCCGACTCGCCCAAAAAATGGTGCGCCTTTAGACTTGAGCTGACAACTACGTATTTGCCCGAAGGTAGCCCGCGACCGCTTGCGCCAGAGACTGCCGAGCGCGCGAGGCTTCCTGCTAAAGATTGGTCGTCTGCGGCGGTACCGGCTCGCCGAGACCGTCGCGGCTATAGATGTCTTCGCGGAACTGCACGATGCCGTCGGACGCCGACCACCCCGTGACATAGACCCAGTGCAGCGGCACCGGCTTGACCAGCCGCACATTGACCTGATTGCCCGATGCAATCGCCTGATCGATCGCCTCGGGCGACCAGCCCTTGGTTTCATCGAGCAGCCAATAGACCAGGTCGCGCACGTTCTGCACGCGGCAGCAACCGGACGAATCCCAGCGGTAATCCCCGCCAAACAGCTCCCTCTCATCGGTATCGTGCATGTACACGCCATAGGGACTGGGAAAATTGATACGGAGGCGCCCGAGAGAATTGAAATCGCCCGGATCCTGCCGGAACGTGTAATGGACCGCGTCTTCCGAATACCAGTCGATCTGCGACGGCTGCAGCTCGTTGTGGTGCACGTCGTAGATGCGGATGTGATTTTCGTTCAGATAATCTGGGTCTTTCTCCATGATTGGAATCAAATCCTTCCGAACGATCGAGACCGGCACCGTCCAGTACGGATTGAAATTGACTTCGACGATCTTGCTGTTGATGTCGGGCGACGGGCGCGACGGCCGACCCACCACCGCCGTGTAGCGCGCCACCGCGACATCGTGCTCGATCGCTTCGACGCGCGCAGCCGGGAGATTGACGACTACATAACGCGGACCCAGGTTGGTGGTGAGCGTCTTGAGCCGCGAAATGTTGACCTTGAGCTGATCGCGACGCGTCTCGGCCGGGATGTTCATCGCCATCAGCGTCATCTCGCGCACGACGCCGTCGATGGTCAGCCCGTGGCGAGCCTGGAACCGCCGCACCGCCGCCTCGACATAGGAATCGTAGATGTCGTTGCCGATCGCGTTGGGATCGAGATCGCCCGACACCGCAAGCCGCTTGCGCAGATCGACGACGCTTGGGTGCCGCATGCCGAGATGCAGTTCGTCGACCTTCGGCACCAGCGGCCAGCCGCCGCGCGCGACGATGCTGTCGTAAGTCGCCACGGCCTGCTCGGTAAAGTCCGCCGTCTGCGGCGACAGTGTCGGCGCGGTCGTCTTGGGCATGTGGATGGTGCGCGAGGCCTGATCGAATCGCTCGCCGAAGCCCTGGGGCTGACCGTCGCCATCGTTCATCAGCGCATCGAGGGCCGGGTCGGCGGCTGCCCGGCGCGCCACCGCGCCCGCGGTGGCGAAAGCCGCCGCGCCGGCCGCGCGGCGCAGGAGGGCGCGCCGATCCGGATTTCGCCCGAACCAACCATTCTTGTCATTCATGGAAACGTCATCCGCAGCATCCGACCGCCAAAAGCGGCGGGTCTTTGAGCCGCCCCCGATGCCAAAAGCTATCACGGCCACGCAGTGGACCAAAGCCGCAAGGTCCCCCGCCCGGCGGCGACATTTTTGATCATGAGCGGAGCCCTGGGCGGTTTTATGACCTTGGAAAGCGGGCCATATTTCCTTGTCGACAAGCCGATCGGCGGTGCGCCGGCGGATGGGGTCCCCTGTCCGACGCCGCGGCCGCGCGACGGCCGCCTGCAGGAGCCGTTATGGGTGCGATCAGGTTGCTGGCGGCGCCGGTCCGGCGCATTGCAGAGTCCCGGCTGTTTCAATTCGCCGCCGTGGTCGCGATCACCTTGCTGCTCGACCATTACGCGTACGACTACGCGGCGCTCCACGCCGTCGTCGACGGCCTGAAGAACCTGGTCACCGCCACCGTACAGCTCTGTTCCGATTTCTTCCGTGTCGGCCTCCTGACCGACCCGATGCTGCAGGCCGCACTGACGATCGCCTATGTCTATGTGTTCTGTCTCGTGATCTTTTTTCTGCTGCGCCACGCCACCCGCAAGACCATCGACGTCGTGGGCCGGCACAATTTTCTGTGGTTGCGCAACAGTATCGCGCGCGAGCGCGGCATTGCCGCCTATCAGGCCTGGGTGCCGCTCGAGGCCATCCGGCCACCCGAATATCCGCAGGACAAATGGGAGCAGGAATACGCCTGGCCCGCGGACAACAAGCCGCCCTACCCGCCGCTGGCGCAACGCATCCTGCGCGAAAGCATCAGTACCGTGGTGATCCTCGCCGCGGCCGCCATCCTGCTGCAGCTGTTCACGCCGTTCCCGGTGCTGAGCTGGCTGCGCGGACTGATTTGATAGTGGCCGCGACTTCTCGCCGACTCATAATTCCGTCACCCTGAGGCGCCCGCGCGAAGCGCGGACCTCGAAGGGCGACGGCCGCAGCGCCTCGGCCGCATCCTTCGAGGGCAGCTTCGCGGCCGCCTCAGGATGACGGAAAATGCGCATGCAAAAAGACCCCGGCATTGCTGCCGGGGTCAAGGTACGCCAGTACGACGAAAAATCCTGGCGAAGAGACACCGCCCATCAGCACGTGATCCCGACTAAAGGACCGGGTCTCAGAAAAGATCGCGCGGCGTCTTAGAGCCGATACAGAATCTGATCGGTCCAGAACCGCTCGAGCCGGTGCAGCGCCTTGTTGAGGACGCCGAACTCGTCGGCATTGATGCCGCCGACCTGCTCCACCGTACGGACGTGCTTGTGATAGAGCGCGTCGACGATGTCGCGCACCTCGCGCCCGCGCTCGGTGAGCTTGATGCGGACCGACCGGCGATCGACGCGCGAGCGCTGGTGATCCAGAAAGCCCATCTCGACGAGCTTCTTGAGGTTGTAGGAGACGTTGGAGCCGAGGTAATAGCCGCGCGTACGCAGCTCACCCGCGGTCAGTTCCTTGTCGCCGATATTGTAGAGCAGCAGCGCCTGCACCGAATTGATGTCGGCGCGGCCGCGGCGGTCGAACTCGTCCTTGATCACGTCAAGGAGACGCCGATGGAGCCGCTCCACCAAGGTCAGCGCCTCCAGATAATGCGGCCGGATATGGTCGAAACGCGCCTCACGCTCGGCGGGTTCGACCGTCTTGACGACGGCTTTCATGAATGACGCCCTTCTTAGCCAAATTTGTTTTCGTCCGGCGGGCCCTGTTTCCCGCCGTATGGCGCAACCATAGTCCGCCCGCTCTAAGATCAGTTTAAATAACACGCTAAAAATAGCGTTTATTCGCCACGCTGCCGACGCGAATGCGCCGCAATTTGCAAAGGAAAACTTGACGCTTTGTTCACCGCAAAATTCACCGCAAAAACGCGGTTCAGTGCATCTGCAGGTGCGCGTCCGCGACGGTCTGGCCGTATTTGCGGTTGTCTTCGCGGAGGATGGCGGCGAAATCCGCGCCGCACTGCCCGCCCGAGAAGAAGCCCAACGCCTTGTATTTCGCCTTGACCTGGGGCGTCTGCAACGCCGCCGTGAACCAGTGAATGAGGGAGGATATCTTGGCCTCAGGCGTGCCCGCCCGGGCGACGACGCCGCCATAGAATTCGGCCTCAACGCCATGATAGCCGGCCGCTTCCATGGTCGGCACCTGAGGCAAAGTCGAAACCGGCTTAGGGGCGGTGGTGGCAAGCGGCCGAAGCTTGCCGCTCGCAATCTCACCCTGAAGGCTCGAATAGTCGGCGATGGCCGCCGTTATCTGATTGCCCAACAGTGCCTGGATCGCAGGCGTGTAGCCGGTGAACGGCACGAAGGTGATGTCGGCCTTGGCCGCCCGCTTGAACATTTCAAACGCCAGCTGCGTCGCGCTGGCCGGCCCGATGGTACCCAACGTGAGCGTGCCGGGATGCGCATGGGCGGCGTCGACGAATTGGCCGAGCGTACGATAAGGCGACTGACTGTTGACGGCGAGAAGCGGCGGAAACGTCGCCAATTCGCAGATCGGAACAAATTCTTTCAACGGCTCATAGCCAACCTTGCGGAAATGCGGCAGCACGACGAACGACGGCGAGATAATGCCCAGAGTATCGCCGTCGGGAGCGGCATGCGCCACGATCAGCGAGCCGATTTCCGTAGCGGCACCGGGATGGCTTTCGACCACCATCGTCGGACCGCCGAGTTCGCCGATCTGCGCGGCCACAAGACGGGCCATCACGTCGGCGGGACCGCCGGGCGGAAACGGCAGGATCAAACGGATGGTCCGCGTCTCCTGCGCCGAGGCGCGCGAAACGAACGCGCCAATGAACACGGACACCGCGAGCGCGGCGACGACGTAGATGCCTAAGTCAATGCGCCTGTACCATTGCATGCGGTTGCTCCCCAAAGCTCCGATGCAGATGAAGTCGCAGGTGAGAGGTTACACCCGCGCGTCGTGGCGGGGAACGGGTTCGACACGCGACGCAGTAGCGCGGCCAGAGCCCCTTGCTGCGGCGCGGCGCAGGCGCGTCCCGTTTCGCAATGCGGCCGGTTTTCGATTGACTAGTCCTTACGGTCCAACCATATAGCCCGCGCGGGTCGGGCCGCCGGCTCCAAGCGCCCGCATGGTGCGGGAGAGTGTCCCGAGTGGCAAAGGGGGCGGACTGTAAATCCGCTGGCTTACGCCTTCGTAGGTTCGAGTCCTACCTCTCCCACCACGCTCACCTGACGGGCTGCGCGCGGCGACGCGATGATCGTCAGGGTGAAGCGTGTCCGGCGTAGCTTGAGTCGAGCGAAAGCGAAGACGGACCGAAACCCACGTGGACGTCTCCATAATCCGCAGCCAGAACTCTCCCGACCAAGATTATGTCGCTGCCACTGCCAACCTAATAAAGACGCATATCTGACCACAACAGCGGGCCGTCAGCGCATGCGGCCATATCCAAGTCGCACTCAGGTCGTGCTTTTGCAAAAAGAGGCTGACATGAAATCAGCAGCTCCCTTTGGATCACGTTGGGAACACAACCAAGCCTGCGCCACCTCATCAGCGAAGAACTAGCGCTTCGAGCGTTGGGCCCCGACGCGGTCCACGACGCGCGCTGCGAACGAGAAAGCCAGGCGCGAGTTTGGGTTCCGCCGCGCCCGATCGAGTGGGTTTAGGTCCAGACCGCTGCGCCGGATATCGGCAAAGGAGGAGGTAAAAAAAGGGATTAAGCCCGGAACCAATCGAGCGCCGTTGCGTTGCCGTGCGACCTCGAGAAGAGGAGGCCGGAATGCAGGACCACCGCGCGCAGAGGCTGATCAATTATGGGCTCGATTGGCGTGCGCTGTTCATCTGGACGGCCATTGTCGCTGCATTTTCCCTGTTTTCGCTGGCAAGCGTCGTACTGTTTCGCTAGCCGTCCAGCATCGGCCATTTCGTAGATCAGGCCGGCGGCCCACACCGAGGCGCCGAGGTTGGAAAATTGCCTTAGTCGCGCTCGCATGACAGAGAAGCGTCATGCGCGAACGCGACTGGCGAACGAAACCGCGCTCCCGCGGTCCCCGCAGCTCCCGCTATAACCCGCCGAGCGACCGGCAGACCGACGTGGTGCTTTACGGCTGGCACACCGTGACGGCGGCGCTGGCCAATCCGGCGCGGCGGGTTCGGCGCCTGCTGGTGACCGAGAATGCGCTGCGGCGTCTTGCCGAGGAAGGCATCGCGCTGCCGAAGGCGCACGAAGTGGTGCGGCCGGACGCCATCGCGGCGCGGCTCACGCCCGACGCCGTGCATCAGGGGCTCTATGCCGAGACCGAGCCTCTGCCCTCGCCTGACCTTGAAACGCTGCCCGCCGCCGGGCTTG
This sequence comes from uncultured Alphaproteobacteria bacterium, assembly GCA_963729965.1. Lineage (GTDB taxonomy): Bacteria > Pseudomonadota > Alphaproteobacteria > Rhizobiales > Xanthobacteraceae > BOG-931. Next base: position 425,212 of record CAVSPX010000012.1, on the reverse strand, counting down.
TGCTGGTGGTCGACCAGATCACCGATCCGCACAATGTCGGCGCCATCCTGCGCACCGCGGCGGCGTTCGCGGTCGCCGCCATCGTCACCACCGCGCGCCACAGTCCGGAGGCGACTGGCGTTCTCGCCAAATCCGCCTCCGGCGCGCTGGAGCTGGTGCCGATCGTGACGGTGCAGAATCTGGCGCGTGGTATCGCGGCGCTGAAGGAGCGCGGCTTCGCCGTGGTCGGGCTCGACAGCGAAGCGACCGACGATCTCGCTTCGCTGCCGCTCAAGGCGCCGCTGGCGCTGGTGCTCGGCGCCGAGGGCAAGGGACTGCGCCAGGGCACGCGCGCGGTGTGCGATCAGCTGGCGCGGCTCGATCTGCCCGGGGCGATCAAAAGTCTCAACGTTTCGAATGCGGCGGCGCTGGCGCTCTACATCGCGAGCCGGGCGACGGCAGCGCGCACACCTTCCTAACTCGTCGTTGCCGGGCTCGACCGGCAATCCATGCAGCGCTCTCGATGTGCGGCGCGTCAGCTTGGATGCGCGGGTCAGGCCCGCGCATGACGAGAAAAGAAACAACAAAGGCCCGCGCGGGGCGGGCCTTCGCAGGTTTTGCTGCGCAGCGCGTTGCGGTTCAGCGGTAGACGCGGCGCATTGGCATCGGCCGGCCGTAGACGCCGCCGCGATAGACGACGTGACGCGGCCCGACATAGCCGCCGCGTACGCCGTAGCCGTAACGCACGCCGACCCGGGCGCCGTAGCCATAGCGGGCGCCGTAGCCATAATGGCGCCAGTAGACCGGACGATGGGCGTAGCCATAGCCGTAGCGGCGATAGCCGTAACCCGAACGGTAGGGGTATGACCCCGGTACGACATAGGACGCCGACGGTGTCCAGGTGTGGAACGGCGTCATGATGCCGGGACCGGTATAATCCGGACCCTGGTTGACCACGTAGATTGGCGCCGGCGCGACTGCGATGGCCTCGACCGCCGGCGCGTAACTGACAAAGCCGCCGCCGCAATGGCCGCACCCGTTCCATGCGCCGTAGACGATCGGCGCGGGCGGGGCGACCGGCTCCGCATAGAGGACCCGGGCGGGAGCGACCGGCTGCGCGTAGACGACAGCCACGGTGGGTGTGCCGCAGCCGCCGCAGCCGGCGGATGCGTAGCTGACGGGCGCATAGGCGACAGGAGCCGCAGCGACTCCCCAGCCGCAGCAGCCCGCGGAGGCCGCCGAGCTGATCCCGGCGGTGAAAAGCGTAGCAAGACCAACAAGAACGACACGGTGAAGAGACATGATACTCCCTCACGAACGCGCCTCCGTCAGGGAGGCGGATGAAGGCAGCCCACAGCGAGCGGGCCGCCGGACTAGAACCAACGAGGCCTTCGATCGTCTCCCTAGCGGCTGCCGCCGCCGCGCTGGCGGCCAACGTTCACATTCGGCTCGACGATCATCGGCGGCATCTGCGGCGTGGACTGAGGATCCGTCGCCGGCAGCGGCGCCGATTGGCTCGACCAGTAGCGGTAGTAGGTCGGCGCCGGCGGCGGGAGCCGCCGATTGGGCGGCGGCAGAATTTCGAGGCGGCCATAGCCAGGACGGCGTCCGTCCGCCGGGTAATAGCCCTCTGGCGCGCCGTCTGGCCCTGGAATCAAAGCCGGCCGCCAGATCACGGTCGGGGCGACCTGATTCGGCCGGTCGAGGCCGAAATCGCCTTCGACGATGCCCCACGAGGCGTCCATGCCGTTGATGTAAACGGGTATGCCCGGCTTGCCGGGCACGACGATGTGAGGCTCGCGTTGAGCAAACGCGGCGGTAACTGTTACGGCCCAGAACGACGCCGCAATGAGCAAACGCATACGCAACCCGTGACAGGAAAAGCCGTTTGCAAGAGCTTCTCGCAAACAGCGGCGCGACATTGATTGTACGGAAGTCGCGGGCCGAATTCGTTTATAACGCCGCCATCAGGGCGTGGAATTATTTGGTAACATTAATTGGTTGCTACTTTGGCGCGGCCGCGCCGGACTAGCGATCGTGCCAAACAAGACGCCGGGCAATGAAATTGCGCAAAGCGGCTGCTGCAGCGCACAACAACGCAAAGCCGAGTGCCGCGAGTGCGACGTCCATGAGATGGCTGGTTAAGTTCTCGGCCGGCACCGGGCGAAAAGGATTAAAGGTCTTTAGCAGACCGGCGACCAGCCCGACGCCGGCGCCGCAAAGCGCCGCATAGGCGACGTTCCACGGGCGGGCCGCGTCCTGCGATCGATAAAACGACGGCAGCGGCATGGGGCTGATAACCGTGAGCGGCTCGCCGCTTTTTCAGGTCCACGGCGACCGGCGTTATTCAGCGGCTACGGCGTGGGCCGCGCGGTGTTCCTTCATCCCGGTCAGATCCGGCAGAACCAGGCGGAGCAGCTCGGTGTCATCGCGCGCCACGAGGTCGACGTGCTCGCCGTCCTCGAGATGCAACGCCGTCAGCGGCCGGTAGCCCTCGTGCTGCGCGATACCCGAGCCTGACAGCACCAGATAGACGCTGCGGTCCTCGGCGCGATAGATCGTGCCGCGCTTGAAGCTCAGGATCTCGGCGCCGCATTGGCGTTCGGTGAATGTGCCGAGCGGCTTGCGCATGACGCCCAGCATGCCGGCGACCGGCAGCCACTCGTAATTCGACGGATCGACCATGATGGGATCACGATAGCGCGGCTTGGGATATTCCATGCGCTCGCCGTGCACGTGCTCCCAGATCGCCTGATAGCCGTCGGTATTGCGCCGGCCTTCGACATCGTCGTTGCGGCGGAAGATGCCGCCTTCGAAGGTGCCGTATTTTTTCAGCTCCTCGGTGCCGGCATAGACTTCCTCGCGCGACAGATATCCGCTGCCGCTGGCGCTGCCGAATTGCAGCACGGCGGTGGTCGAGCGGCCGTCCGAGCTTTGCGGGCCGTAGGCGGCGCCTTCGGGGAAATAGCCGAAACTGCCGGCGGCCATCTTACCGTTGCGGTCGAAATTCATCGTGCCTTCGAGCTGAAAGCGGAACTGATCGAAATTGTGCCGGTGGCGCGGCGACGAGAAATCGCCTTCAAGCTGTCCGATGTTGAACTGGAAATTTCCGGGCGTGCCGGGCTTGCCATTGAGCAGATGGCGGTAGTGGAAGGTTCCACCGCGATGCTGCAGGCCGCGCTTCCATTCCACTGTATCGGCATGAACGATCTTCATGGTGCTCGTCCTTGAATTGCGTGTCCCGCGCTGCGCCGCCGCGAAACCACGGCGGGAGTCGATATTCTAGTGCGGCTTGGCCCCAATGTCAGCCCGACCGCGATACCCCCCGGGGGGACGACCCCGCTGGCCCCGCCCGATCCGGCTGCTGCGCGGCACGGCGATATGTCGCAACACATATTTTTTCGTCGCGATATCCTTTGCCGGCGGATGGCACGCGGCCCTCTGCGCCAAAGACGCGCCTGTTCCACCATTGCGAGCAGGCACCGTGCTGGCCGCCACGCCAATAGTCCTCTAACATCCGTCAGGTCGTGTGGGAGATCATAGTTCGGCAGGCTGATCGGCGATGCGCGGATCGCTAAGCGAAACCGGCGTCACGGGTAGCCTTGCGCGTATGAGCACAAGCAATGGATCCTAGCCTGCTGCATTCGATAGGTGGTGCGTTTCACACCTACCTGCACGATTTTTCCAACGGCGCGGGGTTGGCGCTGCATTCGGCGCACAATGCGCTGTTCATCATCCTCAACCCGACGCGCATGCTGTATCTGTTCGCCGGCGTGTGCATGGGATTGGCGCTCGGCATCCTGCCCGGCATCGGCGGCATCGCCGGCACCGCGCTGCTGCTGCCGTTCACCTATGATCTCGATCCACCGACGGCGTTCGCGCTCCTCCTCGGGCTTGGCGCCACAACCACGACGGCCGACCCGATAGCAGCGATTCTGTTCGGCGCCCCGGGCCACGCCGCCTCGGCGGCGACGACGCTCGACGGCTATCCGATGACGCGGCGCGGCGAAGCCGGACGCGCGCTCGGCGCATCCTACATGGCCGCCCTGATCGGCGGCCTGTTCGGCGCCTTGCTGATGGCGATCGCGCTGCCGGTGATGCGGCCGATCATTCTTTATATCGGCTCGCCCGAACTCCTTGCCATTGCGGTGTTCGGCATTTCCATGGTGGCGGTTTTGTCCGGCAATGCACCGTTGCGCGGCCTGACCTTCGCCTGTTTCGGCATGATGGTGCGCATGATCGGCACCGACCCGCAGTCGGGCACGCTGCGCTGGACCATGGGCACATTGTATCTGTGGGACGGCCTGCCGCTGGTACCGCTGACGCTCGGCATCTTCGCGCTACCGGAACTGTGCGACCTCGCGATCGGCCGCATGACCATTGTGCAGCCGGGCCAGACACTCGACACCAAGACCGGCATGCTGCTCGGCATCAAGGATTGCATCGATAACTGGTTTTTGATTCTGCGCTGCTCCTGGATCGGCTCGGCGATGGGCGCGATTCCGGGCATCGGCGCATCGGTGATCGACTGGATTTCCTACGGCCACGCGCTGAAGACTGAAAAGGACGCGGCAAAGACGTTCGGCACCGGTGATGTGCGCGGCGTTATCGCCGCCGAGAGCGCCACCAACGCGCGCGAAGGCGGCGCCCTCGTCCCCACCGTCGCCTTCGGCGTGCCGGCCAGCGCCGGCATGGCGATTCTGCTTGGCGCCTTCCTCATTCACGGCCTGGTGCCCGGGCCGGATATGCTGACCAAACACCTCGATCTCACCTATTCGATGGTGTGGAGCATCGCCATCGCCAACATCCTTGGTTCCGGGCTGTGCTTTGCCTTCAGCGGACAGCTCGCGAAGATCGCGACGCTGCGCTACACGCTGTTCATGCCGGGTGTGCTCAGCCTCGTCTATATCGGGGCATTCGAGGCGAGCCGGAACTGGGGCGATCTGTTCTCGCTGCTGTTCTTCGGCGTGCTTGGCTGGGCGATGAAGCATTTCCGCTGGCCGCGACCGCCGTTCGTGCTCGGCTTCATTCTCGGTGAGCCGATCGAGCGCTACATGTTCATCTCGATCGAGCGCTACGGCGTCGGCTGGATGGTCAAGCCGTTCGTGCTCGTCATGTTCGCGCTGGCGGCGTTTTCGCTGCTCGGCCCGCTCATTCAGGACATTCGCGCCCATGGCGGGCCGAGAAAGATGCTGTCGCAGTGGGGCCATCCGGTGTTCTCCAGCGACAATCTGTTCCCGGCCGCGCTTCTCATCCTGTTCATCGTGATGCTGTCCCAGTCTTTCGACTGGGCTTTCGCCGCACGCATCGTGCCCACGATCGTCGGCATCGGCGCCATTCTGTTCTGCGGCCTGGGCCTCGCCAACGACATCCTGGGCGTCCATGCGCGCGCAGCCGCCGCAGAAGCCGCGGCGGCCGGCGGTGGCGAGAGCAAGGGTCCGCACCGGATTCACATGGACATCGTCTCCAAGACCTCGCATCTGCCGGGCATTGTCGTGCTGATCCGCGGCTTTGCCTTCTTCGGCTGGATGATCAGCTTCATGGCGGTGATGGCGGTGATCGGGCTGATCCCGACCGTGCCGATCTTCATCGTCCTTTTCATGCGCACCGAAGCGCTGGAATACATGGCAAGAGCGCTCGCCGTCTGCTTCGGCTTCTGCCTACGGATGCTGGGACTGGGAGCAGTCGCGCGGAGACTGGACGAGCAATCCATCGGCCCCTTGATCCGTGCCGAGGCGCGCAAGCGGACGATGACGCCCGAACCGTGGAAGATCGTCATTCCCATGGCCGCGGTGGTGGTGCTGCTGATCTATGTGGTGTTCGACCAGTTGCTGGCGATCCCCTGGCCGCCGACATTGCTTGGAACATTCCTTCCGGTGTTCAAGGTCATCCCGAGCGTTTAGGCGGTGCCGATCGGTTTGTGCCGCCGGTTGCACGGACCCGCCGCTGTGCCTTAAAGCGTTGACGCCAGGACAAAGTCCGCCCCGAGACGCGATGCATCCGACAGAGGCGCGAACACAAGCCGCAACCGTCGGTCCAACGGAATGGCGTGCGCCGTCCGACGGCGCCGCGGCCAACCAGCACTTGATCAACCGCCTGCTCCTGTTCTTCGGGCTGGTCTACGTGGTCGAAGGACTGGGCCAGGTTGTCGGCCTGATCTCGCAACCGCTGACATATTATCTGAAGGAGGTGCAGGGCTGGTCCGCGCTGCAGGTGACCGCCTTTGTCACCGTCTTCAACCTGCCGTGGGTGATCAAGCCGGTCTATGGGCTCGTCTCCGATTTTTTGCCGCTGTTCGGCTATCGGCGCAAAAGTTACCTGCTCCTCGCCAACGTGGCCGCGATCGGCGGCTATTTCTGGGTGACGCAGATCAACGCGCCGCACCTGCTGCTCGTGGCGCTGATGCTCACCGCCTACGCGATGGCAATTTCGAGCACGCTATGCGGGGCGGTTTTGGTGGAAAACGGCCAGCGGCTGCATGAGAGCGGAACGTTCGTCAATCAGCAATGGCTTTGGTTCAACGCCGCCGCCATGGCGGCCGCGCTCGTCGGCGGCCAACTGGTTCAGCATCTGCCCCCGGCGTCGGCCCTGCACATCGCCGCCGGCATCGTCGCCGTCGCGCCGTTCGCCGTCATTTTCGGAACGCTGTGGCTCATCCCCGAACAGAAAACGTCGATCAATCTGCAAGGCATGAAAGAGACACTGAATGGACTCAAGGCATCATTCAAGCGCCGCGAGCTGTGGGTGATCGCGGTGTTCATCTTTCTCTATTATTTCAGCCCGGGCTTTGCCACGCCGCTCTACTTTCACATGACGGACAATTTGAAATTCTCGCAAGGCTATATCGGCATTCTCGGATCGATCGCCTCCGCCGGCTGGGTCATCGGCGCCCTGCTCTATCGGCGGTTCTTCGGCGATTTGACTCTGAAACACCTGCTCAACGTCAGTATCGCTTTTGGCACGGTGACCACGGCGGCTTATCTGCTGCTCGGCAGCGAGATTTCCGCCGCCATCCTGAATTTTTGCAGCGGCTTTGCCGCGATGCTCGCGACCGTGGCGACGCTGACGCTGGCCGCCGATTATTGCCCGCCGCGCGCCGAAGGTTTCGCCTTCGCGGTTCTGATGTCGATCATCAATCTGGCAAACGCCAGCGCCGACAATGTCGGCTCGTTTCTCTATACACATGTCTTCAACAAAAGCCTGACGCCGCTGGTGCTGGTGTCCGCGGCCTTTACGGCGTTTGCTTTCGTGCTGGTGCCGCTGTTGCGGCTAGGCGACAAGCGGCAAGGCGAGCCGGCGGCGTCCAGTTCCATGGAACGGGACAGTCCCGCGCCGCGTTGATCTCATAAACCCGAGGTTCGGAGTGACGTCATGGCGCGCGAAAACATCCAAGAAGATGATCGGCCTACCGAGGACGACATCGCTCGCCGGAAACTCGGGCCGCGCGGCATTCCGGACGCCGAGGATACGGCGAAGATGACGCCGCAGCGCGAGAAGAAGACGCCGAAGTCCGGAAAGTTCGACGGCCACACCGCGTAACGCCGACAGCCTGATGCCAAGACTTGTCGTCGAGAATTGCAGTCAAGATTTGCCGGCAATCTCACTGACGAATTGCGATGCGTGCCTAGTCAGCGCGCTGGGCAGGGCAAGCTCGCTGACGCCGAGCAACATCCCAATCAACAATGCGGACCGGCCCTGATCGAGCAATTGCTGGCTGCTCAGGCTGCCAACACTGACAGTGACCATGCCGCAAATGAAGACCACCCCTATGGTCACCGCGATCAGCCCGGTGAAGATCAGACGAATGGCGGGTTCCACCATATCATCTTCCATGGCGCCCAAATCCTTGAACGTGATTTTAGCCCGGCGTATGCCAAACGAGAGCCATGTTCCGATCATGGTGCCGGTCCACAGAATAAAGAAATTGCGAAACGCATAGATCAGCTTGCTGACTTCCGGGTTGTTACGCATGATCAAATAGATCGCCGTGGAAATCCCGCCCATGATAAGCGCCGCCGTTCCTAAGCCTCTGTCAGGAAATAAGTTAGTCAATTATCGTTTGGATTGATTACGGATTGGAGCGATAGTGTAGTTCCATTCTCCGTGGAAGGCATGGGGAAAGATATTGACGGCCGCGAGCTGATCGTCGGAAACGCGCAGGCCTTTGGGGTATCTATTTTCATCAAGCTCGGCGCGCACCTTCAGTCCCATCTCGGTCGTCGTGGCGGCGATGAGTTGAACGATTGCGCGATAGCTGCGCAAAGGTTTCCCGCGCCAATTGATCGTGATGAACGAAAAGAGCCGATGCTCGATTTTATTCCACTTGCTGGTGCCCGGCGGCAAATGGCAGATCGTGATCGGGAATTTGAGCTCGTTGGCCAATTTCTGCAATTCGATTTTCCACAACCGCACGCGATAGCCGTTGGAGCCGCCGCCATCAGCCGTCACCATAAGACCTTTGGGGCTCGCATAACGTTTTTTCCCCATCGTGCGCCACCATCGGCGAATGGCGTTGACCGCAAAAGCGGCCGTGTCGTGATCTGTTCCCACGCTGACCCAACCGGTGTTGTTGCGAATATCGTAAACGCCGTAAGGCACCGCGCGTTTCAATTTGGGATCGATGAAGTCATGAATATTGACGTCTTCGGGGCTGTCCTGGGGCCGCCATTCGCGACCCGCATTCTTAAAATTGCCCACCAATTCCTTCTTTTTGGTGTCCACCGAAACAACCGGCTGGCCGTCCTTCAGGAAGGATGCGGCGCGCGCGTTGATGTACTGAAATTGTGCGTCTCTATCCATATGCTGGTTGCCTTCGCGGGTTTTGCGGTTCGCCTGCAAGCTATAGCCCGCCTGTTGCAGAAGCTCGCCCACCACGGTGTGGCTGACCTCATGTCCTTTGTTCACCAGCTCTTTGCTCAACTTACGCAGACTGCGCGAAGTCCATAACAAGGACTTCATCGGATCACCGCGCGTGGCGGGTTCAACTAGAGTTTTGAGATCCCTCAGAAGCGTGGGGTCGTGAACGATCTTAGGCTTACGGCCTCCGCCATGCTTGCGGATGCGCCCCAGATCGGTTTTGTGGCGGCGGCGAATATCATCCAGTCCGCGGTAAACCGTCCGTCGCGCAAGGCCGGTTACGCGAACCACACAACTGACTCCGCCACGCCCCAAAGCCTTCGCTTCCGCAGCCGCCCAGCGTCGCCGGCTCTGCTCATTCAGAACCGGCTCCATCTCTTTCCATCGCTTGCGAAGATGTTGAACTTGCGCGGCTGCAATCATGCCGCGATTCTATCTCAACCGATTCGCTCGTGGGAATCCCCACTCCAATATCTTCGTTCAGTGTGCTATTATTGACTCACTTGCTTCATTACAGCGCCTAAGCTCATCATGTAGCTGTTCTTTTTTCGTGGGCCTTCCTGACCGACAATGTCCGCTTGCAGCGATTGCAGCCAGTCCTGGGCCGAATCCGGATCGGCGGGCGTCTGCAATCCTGTCTGGGCGATGCCCAATAGCTTGTTCTGATAATCCGAATAGCGCCGCTGCTCTGCCGTATACGTCGTCGGATGCAGCACTCCACTCTTGTCCGGAAACATCACTTGCAGAGTTGTCAGCGTCGTTTCGATCGCATTTTTGAGCTTGATCTGCTCCGGCGGCGTCGGCACGACATCGCCGGTCACATTAAAAATAATCTCACGCCAGCTGATGTTGCGATCGGAGTCTTTGGTTGGATCGGGCAGCGTAACCCGGAAAGCGCCTCGTCGTGATGGCGGCAGTTTTCCATTTGGATCGGGACGGGTCACCCCCGCCAGCAGCGCGTCGGCCTGTTCGATTGCTGAGGCGGGGTTTACAATTGCTTCGCCGAAGCCCTTTCGGGCCAATGCCTGAAGCGACTCGACATGCGCGGCGAAGCCCGGCTCGTTGCGTTGGTGGCTGAGAACCTCAGAGTCTGTCCGGGAACATCAGGCCGGATTACAAAGTTTTCGCAGCATGAGGCGGATTGATGCGAGGCGCAAGAACGACAGCGCCTTGCGATTGAGGTTCTCCCAGTCCTTCGCGAGCCGTCGGCAACGGTTGAGCCACGCAATGGTACGTTCGACGACCCAACGGCGTGGGAGAATGACAAAACCTTTGGCGTGATCAGAGCGCTTGACGATTTCAGTTTCGAGGTGAGGCAGAATTTTCGCCAAGGCCTTTTGGAATTCCGGCCCCTGATAGCCACCGTCGGCAAACAACTTTTTCAAGAAGGGATACATCCCGAAAAGGGTTGCAAGGAGCAGGACGCCACCGTCGCGATCCTGGATATTGGCGGGATGAACGATCGCGTGGAGCAACAAACCCAGCGTATCTACGAGAATATGGCGCTTCTTGCCCTTGATCTTTTTGCCCGCATCATAGCCAGGCGGATCGATGCAGGCCCCCCTTTTTCAGCGCTCTTCACGCTTTGGCTATCGATGATGGCGGCGGTGGGACTGGCCTCTCGTTCGCCTTGCTCGCGGCACTCCACATATAGGGCGTGATGGATCCGATCGAGCGTGCCGTCGTAGCTCCACAAATCAAGATAGTCGAAAAGAGTGCTGCGTGGCGGCAGATCTTTCGGGATCGCCCGCCACTGGCACCCCGTGCTCAACACATACATGATCCCGTTCATCACTTCGCGCACGTCGACGTGCCGCTTGTTACCACCACGCTTGGCCGGTGGAATAAACGGCTCGACATGCGCCCATTCGTCGTCGGTCAGATCGCTCGGATATCGTAGCGCGCTACGGTCGTAACGCCTGCGGTTTTTCGCCGTCCACATCGGTGACCATCCTCGAATCAGGCCACCACTCTTGAATCACAAATGATTCATTGGATTCAACTTGTTCTCGGACAGACACTCAGTGAGCACGTCGAGCTTGCGCTTAAGCGCGAGCTGCTCCGCCGTTGCGTCCGCTGGCAAGACAATATCGAACAGGCCGGAATTGTCGTTACGCGCTTGCAGGATTGCCATGGCACATCCTCAGCGAATGCGCTGCCCGCAGCATGTGCAGACCTTGTATCCGGCCGGGTCAGGGTCCGGCCGGGTGAACGTCGTGAGCTTGTCAATGTTCAAGCTGGATCTGATCTCTTTGTGCAGGGCCAAAAAGTCTCGATCGGCGTTGTCCGCGTTGAAAGCCGCAGCGACGAGCGCGAGTTCTTCAAAGAGCCGCGCTTGTTCCGGCGTCCGTTCTTTGTTTGCCGCCAAGTCGTGCAGCAACCGCGTCAACGCTGGGCCCAGCACCTGCGCCTCCCGCCAACGACCGCACGGCAGATAACACTCCTTTAGGTTGCAAAAGTCAAGACACGCTACGCGGATTACAGTGCTGACGCTGTCAGAGTTGGAGCAGGTTAATTCTCGAAAAATCTGTTCTTCGGCCGCGGCAGGCCGAGATTCTCGCGCAGCGTCTCGCCTTCGTATTCGCTGCGGAACAGACCACGCCGCTGCAACTCGGGCACGACGCGATTGCAGAAATCCTCGAGGCCGCCCGGCAGATAGGGAAACATCACGGTAAAGCCGTCGGAGCCTTCAGTCTCCAGCCACTCTTCCATCTCGTCGGCGATGCTCTGAGGCGTGCCCAGCATGGCGAGGCCCGAATAGCCGCCGAGCCGCTGGGCCAGCTGTCGTACGGTCAGATTCTCGCGCCGGCCGAGGTTTATGGCGCGCTCGCGGCCGCTCTTCGAGGCGTTGCTTTCGGGGATGTTCTCGGGCAGCGGCTTGTCCGGATCGAATTTCGACGCGTCGTGGCCAAGCGCAATCGACAGCGAGGCGATAGCGTTGGCGTAATTGACCAGGCTGTCGAGCTTGGCGCGCTTGGCCTTTGCCTGCTCGACCGTGTCGCCGACGACCACGAAGCACGCCGGCAGGATCTTCATATGATCGCGGTCGCGGCCGAGCATTGCCATGCGGCCCTTGACGTCGGCATAGAATTTCTGGCCGACGGCGAGATCGCTCTGCGCGGTGAACACCGCTTCCGCCGTTTCGGCGGCAAGCTGGCGGCCGGACTCGGAGGCGCCGGCCTGAACGATCACCGGCCAGCCCTGCACCGGGCGGGCGATATTGAGCGGCCCGCGCACCGACAGGTATTTCCCCTTGTGGTCCAGCACATGCATTTTCGCCGGGTCGAAGAAGATGCCATCGTCGACGTCGCGCACGAACGCGTCGTCGGCCCAGCTGTCCCACAATCCGGTGACAACATCGTAGAACTCGCGCGCACGGCGATAGCGTTCGGTGTGTTCCATGTGCTCCTCCAGGCCGAAATTAAGCGCGGCGTCCGGATTGGAGGTGGTGACGATATTCCAGCCGGCGCGGCCGTTGGAGAGCCAATCGAGCGAGGCAAAGCGGCGGGCGATGTGGTACGGCGCGTCGAACGTGGTCGATCCGGTGGCGACCAGACCGATGCGGTCGGTCGCCTGCGACAGCGCCGAAAGCAGTGTAAACGGTTCGAACGATGTCGACGTATGGCTGCGCTTAAGCGCGTCCATCGGCATGTTGAGCACGGCCATATGGTCGGCCATGAAAAACGCATCGAACTTGGCGCGCTCCAGCGCCTGGATCGATTGCTTGATATGGGCGAAGTTGAAATTCATGTCCGGCCAGGCGCCCGGATAGCGCCAGGCGCCGGTGTGGATGCTGGCCGGGCGCATGAAGGCGCCGAGATGCAGTTGGCGTCGCGAAGACATCCTTAAATTCCTCTCTCGTCGTCGCTAATGTAGGGCGGGTATCGTCACTGCGGAAGCGGCTTGCATTCTCTTGCGGCGGCCGCCGCCGCTGCGGTTCGCACAGCGTATGGCGCGGCGATAGAAGATCATTCTTGGGGCCGGCAGCAGCGTGGCGGCGATTGAACACTGCCCTTTCCGGAAGCGTCCTCCGGCGGACTTGCAAACGGCGCCGCCAAGCGCCAGCTTGCGTGACACAACAACGGACGATCACAACCGTTTGGAGCGTTTCTAAAATGTCCAGTTCTGCCCCGGCCGCCGCCCTTGATGCCGCACCGCCAGCAACCGATCCACGCGCCCCGCGCCGCGTGCGCCATCAGCCGCGCCGCCGCGTCCTCACGATCAAGCAGATCGACAAGATCGCCGCGCATATGATCCGCGCGACGCTGACCGGCGATCTTGAGGATTTCGTCAGCCTCGGCTTCGACGATCACATCAAGCTGTTCTTCCCCGACGGCACGATTGACGCCGCGGGCGCGCCCAACATGTTCAGCCGCGATTTTACCCCGCGCCGCCACGACGCCGCCGCGAATATTCTTGAAATCGACTTTGCCCTGCACGATGCCGGTCCGGCGACACGCTGGGCCGCCCAAGCCAAACCGGGCGACACGCTCAACGTCGGCGGCCCGCGCGGCTCCTTTATCATTCCGACGGATTTCGACTGGCATCTGTTGATCGGCGATGAAACCGGACTGCCGGCGATCTCGCGCCGGCTCGCCGAACTGCCGGCGGGCGCGAGAGCCCTCGTCGTCGCCGAAGTCGATGGGCCGGCCGACGAGATCGCGTTCGCCACGAAGGCCGATGCGACCGTGGCTTGGGCGCACCGCAACGGCGCCGCGGCGGGCGCAAGCGACGTGCTGGCGCAAAAGCTCAAGACCCTGAAATTTCCCGCGGGCGACTACTACGCCTGGGTCGCCAGCGAGTCGCTCATCGCCAAGGCGCTGCGCGCGCAGTTGATCGCCGACCACGGCGCCAACCCGAAATGGATGCGCGCCGCGGGCTATTGGCGCCGCGGCGCCGCGGCGATCCACGACGTGTTCGAGAGCTAAGCCGCTGCCCGCGCCGGTTCGCGGTCAGATCGTGGCCAGCACCAGTTGCGTGGCCGATTTCACCCAATCCACCGCGGTCCCGAGCTGGTCCGGGAAGATCAGGAAGTAGAGCACGAAGCCTAGCGGCGTGACGACCAAGAGCCATTCTCGCATGGGACACCCCCAGCGCGTTTAGCCCTTCCCCGACATCGGCGATTGTGCTTACGACTTTCCTGCCAACTGGTTACTTAAGTCGCTCGATTTATCCGGATCGCATGGCCAAGCCGTCGTTGCAGTCGTCGCGTCAGCCATCGTCCCAGTCGGTGACCTTCCTGTCCGACGGCTTGCGCCTGTCCGGCGCCGTCCACGTCCCTGACGATCTGCGTCCCGGTGAGCGGCGCGCCGCCATCGTGATGATGCATGGCTTCGGCGCCAACAAAAACGGCGGCCCGGAATGGGTCTGCCGGCAATGCGCCGAATGGGGTTATGTGGCGCTGCGTTTTGACTTTCGCGGTTGCGGCGAGAGCGAAGGGCCGCGCGGCCGCATCATTCCATCCGAAGAAGTTATCGATGCGCGGAGCGCCGTCGCCTACTTAGCGGCGCGCGGCGATGTCGAACCCGGCGCCATTGCACTGTGCGGCTCGAGCCTCGGCGGCGGCGTGGCCGTCCAGGCAGCCGGCATCGACACGCGCGTCGCGGCGGTCATCGTCGAGAATGGTGTCGCCGCCGGCGAACGCATGATGCGCGGCATGCACACCGACCAATCGTGGCGCAAATTTCGCACAATGCTCGACGAGATTGCCCGCGATCCGGCGACCGCAAGCACGACGATGATTCATCGCTTCGACATGTTCGAGATGCCGAAGGAGCTTCAGGTCAATCTCCGATCGAATGATTCGCTGATGCATTTCACCGCCGACACCGCGCTCGGATTTTTTGCATTCCGGCCGGAGGAATTCGCCGCCGCGATCGCGCCGCGGCCGCTGCTCATCCTGCACAGCGCGCGCGACAGCGTGACCCAATACGAGGAAGCGTTCAGCCTGGTCCGCAACGCAAAACCGCCGGTGGAGCTGCATCTGCTCGACGGCACCGATCATTTCATGTTCGTCAACGCCGATCCGCGCGTGGCGACGACGCTGCGGAGCTGGCTCGATCGCTATTTCCCGGCGCGCCGCGATGACGCCGTCATGCTGAGCGCATCCTTCGCGGTGCTCGCCGCGACCGTGCTGTTCGGCAGCGCGCTCGCGGTGCCGTATCTGCGTGGCGGCGCGGTCCGTGCCGCTCCCTGGCCGGTGGCGGCACTGCACGGGATTATCGGCATAGGTGGGCTCGGCTTTCTGGTCCTTGGGCTGCGCGGGCCGGCGCCCGGTCTTGATCAGGGCACCGCCATGTTCGGCCCGATCGCGGCGGCGCTGCTTGGGCTGGCAACGCTCGCCGGCCTTTGCATTCTGTATCTGCATCGTGGCCGAAAGCGCCGCGCCGCAACGCTCATCGGCGTGCATGCTACGCTCGCCATCAGCGGCTTCGTTGTGCTCGCCGCTTATCTGTTCGCTTAGATCTCGCCGGACGCAGACTGGAGAAGCTTGAACATGGCGAAGGTTCACGCGCCACATGCCGGGCCTGGCACGATCGAGAAACTTGCCCAATGGGTATTGGCGTCGCAGGCGGAAGAGATTACGGCGTCTGCATTGCGGCAGGCCAAGCTCCTGCTGCTCGACACGATCGGCTGCGGCTATGCGGCGCTCGATGAAGTCAGCGCCAGGGCCGTGCTGGACGCGGCCAGCGACATGGGCGGCGCGCCGACCTGCAGCGTGATCGGCTCGGCGCAAAAGACCAGCGCGCCGAATGCCGTCCTGGTCAACGGTGCACTCGTGCGCATTCTCGACCTCAACGATTACGTCAACAATCCCAAGGGCGAGATCGGCGGGCATCCGAGCGACAATATTCCGGTCGCGCTCGCAGCCGGTGAGGCGTCGGGCGCCTCGGGCCGCGAATTGATCGCCGCGATCGTGCTCGGCTACGAGATTTTCGGCCGCGCCAAGGATTTGATGTCGCGCGATTCCGGCTGGGATGGCGTCACCATCTCTGGCCTCGTGGCGCCGGCCATGGCGGGCCGGCTGATGGGTCTTGACGCGGTGCAGCTTGCCAATGCGCTGGCACTGAGCGCCGCGCGTTCACCAACGCCGCTCGCCGTGCGCCACGGCGCCATCTCGGCGGCGAAATCGTTTGCCAATGCGCTCGTCGCCCAAAACGGCATGCAGGCGACGCTGTTGGCGCGTCACGGCATCACCGGCCCGCTCGATCTGTTCGAAAATCCGCTGGGGCTGGCGCCGGTGTTTTCGCAGGGCGAGCCGCTCGCCGTGTTGACCGCGCCGCTATCGGCCGATGGCTACATCATGCGGGCCAACATCAAGGCCTATCCGTGCCTCGCGACCGGCCAGGCGATCGTCGCCGCGGGCATTGCGCTGCATGACAAGATCGCGGGACAGGTCGAGCGCTTGCGGCGCGTGCGGGTCGCGATGGCCGACATGCCGTTCCTGCGGCGGCAGAAGGACGATCCCGGCCGCATCAATCCCACCTCACGGGAAGCTGCCGACCACAGTTTCAATTTCCTCGCTGCGGTGTCGCTCATCGACGGCGAGTTCGGCCTGGCTCAGTTCGACAATGAGCGCTGGAACGATCCAAAAGTACGCGCAGTCATGGCCAGGCTCGACATCGCGGTCGACGCCGAGCTGAACCGGCGCTCGCCCGGCAGCTTCCCTTGTGTGATGACGGCGCAGGACATCGAGGGTCGCGAGATCGTCGTTGAGGTGCCTGACCCGCCGGGTTTCTCACGGCATGGCCTCGATGAGGCGGCGGTGGTCCGCAAGTTCAATGCCATTACAGCGTCGCACCTCGGCGCCGGCGAGCAGGCGCGCATCATCGACGCGGCTTTGAGCCTCGACCAGAAACCGTCGTGCGTCGAGCTAACGGCAGCGCTGGCGAGCGCAAAGGCGCCCTAAAACGCTCAGACATCGGCCGCGCGCCGCTCACGCATCAAGCGCCGCCGGCAGCGGCTTGCGGCCCCGGATCGTGTCGGACGCCTTCTCTGCCATCATGAACACACAGGCATTGATGTGCGCGGAGACCAGATCCGGCATGGCCGAGGCATCGACCACGCGCAGCCGCTCGACGCCACGCACGCGCATCTGCGGATCGAGCACGGTGTCGGGCGTCGTTCCCATCTGGCAGGTGCCGCAGGGGTGATGGGCGGTAATGACTGTGTTCTTCAGCCACGCATCGATTTCCGCGTCGGTTCGGACCTGGTCGCCGGGCTTGATCTCGGCGCCGCGATAAGGATCGAGCGGCTTCTGGCGCATGATCTCGCGCGCGATCTTGAAACCCTGGCGCAGGGTCGGCAGGTCGTTTAGCGCGCTGAAAAAGTTGTAGCAGATGCGCGGCGGCGCCAGTGGATCGGCTGACCGCAGCAGCAGTTCACCGCGGCTGTCGGGGTGCAAAATAGTCGGCCGGATGCCGATGCCGTCCTGGTAGGCCGGGCGAATGACCGGAAACCACAGATACGGCGAGAACGCCGCGCCGCGAAACATGAACTCGATGTCGGGCACCGCCAGTTCAGGCCGCGTCTTGACGAAAGCATGCAGGCCGCTCGGGATCACAGTGCCCGGTCCGGTTCCGAACAGATAAGCGCGGACCATGTTCACGGCCATGCGGTCGAAACGCATTTCGCGATGAAACCAGCCCGGGCTCTTGCGCGCATAGCCCATATACGAGCCGAGGTGATCCTGAAGATTTTTGCCAACCGGCAAATCGGCGAGCACCTCGATGCCGTGCTCGCGCAAATGCGCCGCCGGTCCGATGCCGGACAGCATCAGAAGCTGCGGTGAATTGAAGGTGCCGGTCGAGACGATGACCTCGCTTGCCGCCTGGGCACGGACGACGTCGCCGCTTGCCCTGACATATTCGACGCCGGCGGCGCGCGTGCCTTGCATCACGACGCGCGTTGCGTGCGCGCCGGTCTCGACGGTCAGGTTGGCGCGGTTGCGCACCGGCCGCAGATAGGCGCGCGCGGACGACGAGCGGCGCCCGTCGCGGACGCTGTACTGGCCACTGCCAAAGCCTTCCTGGGTCTTGCCGTTGTAATCCGGGTTGGCGGGAATGCCGGCGGCTTTGCCGGCTTCGACCCAGGCAGGAAACAGCGGGTCGGTGGTCTTCGAGAATTCCACCCCCAGCGGCCCGGAGCCGCCGCGCCATGCATCATCCCCGCCTTCGAAGGTTTCGGACCGCCGGAAATACGGCAGCACGTCCGCGTAAGACCAGCCGAGCGCGCCCTTTTGCGCCCAGCGATCGTAGTCGGCGCGGTTGCCGCGCGTGAACGTCATGACGTTGATCGATGACGATCCGCCCAGCACTTTGCCGCGCATTGCGTCGATACGGCGGTTGTTAAGATTGGGCTCCGGCTCGGTTTCGTAGCCCCAGTCGTACAGTTTGTGTTCGTGCAGCTTGCCGAGCCCGAGCGGAATCGAGATCAGCGGGTTGCGGTCGCGCGGCCCGGCTTCGAGCAGCAGCACTGTCGCGGCGCCGTCCTCGCTCAGGCGATTCGCCAGCACGCAGCCGGCCGTTCCGGCTCCAACGATGATGTAATCGTAGCCGTTTGTGTTCATGGAGCACCGGCGGATGAGCGCAGCGGCCTGGTCAATTGCTTTTCAGCCGCTGCGCGGTCACGGCCGCAACGGATGGCCGGCCGCTGCGCTGCGCATCCTCGCGCAGCACGCGGACATAATCAGCCGTGGTCACATCCTCGTAGCGCGACGGGTTTTCGCGGCCCTGGCAGGTCGGGATACAGCGCACGACGGTGTCGGCGTCCGGGTACACGAACAGAGCCCCTGAGATGCGCGGGTCGCTGCCGACGTGAAGCGCCCGGTGCAGGGTCGATTTGTACAGATCGTTGGTCCAGCGCTCCAGCAGATTGCCGACATTGACCACGAACGTTCCGGGCTTCGGAGTAACCTCGATCCATTCGCCGGCCGCATTGCGCGCCTGCAAGCCGCCGCTGCAATCCTGCAACAGCACCGTGAAGGCCGTGTAATCGGCGTGCGGCGAAAAACTCCATTGCGTCGGCGCAAGCTTGGCGGGATCGACCGGCGGATAGAAATTAAACGTCAGTGTCATATCCGGCCGGCCATAGAGCGGATCGAAAAAACCTTCTTTGAGGTCGAGACTGAGCGCGAACGCATGATTAAGCGCAGCAACGATGCTCTCAAGCCGAGCGACATAATCTTTCAGGACAGGCTCGAATGCCGGCAGCAGGTCCCGCGCCGGCCACTGCGTTCTGCCGACCCGCGAATTGGATCGTGCCTGCTCGCCAGGCTTCAGCTCACGGGTCAGCGAGAAGCGCTCCTTGATGTCGACGACCTTGTCGCGATTCTTTTCCGGATCGATGCCGCCGGTGCGTACGAAACCCGGCATGTCGACGTTCTGCGACAGCACCTTCATCTTTTCCGCAAGCGGCAGCGCGAAGAAGCTTCGTCCCTGCGCCAACACGGCATCGAGTTCGGCCACCGTGAAGCCATGGCCGGTCACGTAGAAAAATCCGATGTCGATGCACGCAGACCGGATCGCACGGGCGATGCGCATGCGCTCCTCGGCCACGCCGTCGCGCATGAACGGGCCGAGATCGATGACCGGGAGATTGGAAATCGCCGCTCGCCGGGGATTGCCCGAAGGCGCACGATTGTCGAAATCCGTGTAGGCGCCAACCTGCCCGCCTTGAGCAATTTCGACCATGCCTCTCCCCTATCGCGGACAACGCCGGTCAGACTGACTGCCAGCTCTTCAGCCAAAGTGTTCGGCCGCGCCGATTTTGTGCGCGTTGCGCCCGCTCTCGCGGCGCCATTCAATTGTAAGGGCACCGCTCCATTCCCTGTCAAGGAAACCGGGTTGCTCGCCACGCATCCGAGACCGTTCGCCAGCGCGGCGCTATCGTGGTGATCGCGGCCTTCCACCTTGCCCAGGCCCCGGGGCGGCGCTGCGCTCCCGAGTCCTGGCGAGCCCCCTGCTCCCGCGCGCCCTGGTGCGTTTGCCCTGGCTTTGGGGTATACGAGCCCCGGCAAATTCAAAGCCTTGCCGGGTTAAACAGGGGTTCGGGGTTCCCTAGGGAGCGCCAATGATTTCAATGACTTAGTTTTTTGAGCACAGCCTGTGTCCCGACTGTGTCCCGTTCAGCTTTCGGAACAGCGTAGGAATCCTTCTGCAGCGATTGTGGGAACAACAGACGTCGCGCCGACATCGCCAAAGCGACGTGATTGTACAGGGTTTCGGATGCCGGCCGTGGGAGAGCTGGACGCGTGCGCCTGGCCGGCGTCCGAAAGCCGTCAAGGAACGAACCCGCGGTCGGGAGTGCACGGAGATGGTGCGCTGGCTATGGGTATTTGGCTGACACGGGACTCGCGCGATGGTGGCCGTGCTCAGCTTTAACGGAGCCGATGAGGTGGTTTTTAGCGCGTGCCGGCTTGCAATGATAATTGCAGTTGTGGACGGGCATTGCGGTTACGGCTCGGTTTGCTGGTTATTTTGCGCATGGTGACGAGCGCTGTCGCGGCCGATCTGAGATCGACGACAAGCCGGCGCGGCGCGGGGTGCTTGTAAGAGCGCGATTGTTCTCATGAGGTATCGATCCTGACGGCGACCATTGGGCCGCACGGCTGATGGCGAGGCGTCTGGCCGCGTTCGAAGGTCTCAATGACGATCATGCGGCCGCCGCAGTGGGGACAGGTATGCGTCGTGTCGTCGTCTTTGGCATGGGTGTCGCTGGTCTGATTTTGTGCAGCCACATTGAGCAGCGACCGCGCCCGCTCGATATTCTCGGTGCGCGAGCTTTTTGCGAATAAGCCGTAATGACGGATACGATGGAAGCCGGCGGCGAGGACGTGGAGGAGAAATCGGCGGATGAACTCCTCTGCGGTGAGCCTCATCACCTTGTATCGGGCGGCACCGTCGGCACGGTAATCCTTGTACTTGAAGGTGACGCTGCCATTGTCGGCCGCGATCAGCCGGCTGTTGGCGATGGCGACCCGGTGAGTATAGCGAGACAGATAGGTCAGCACCGCCGCAGGTCCGCCGAACGGGCGCTTGCCATAGACATACCATTTGATCTTGCGCAGCGGCGCCAGAAAGGCGGCGAAGGCCGCGGCCTCACCGAGGCGGCGACGGCTACCGAAGAACTGTAATTGACCGGCGGCATGCGCGGCGAGAAGTTTTTGCAACATCAGCCGGCAAAACAGTTTGGATAGCACCCGCCATGGCAGAAAGAACTTGGGCCGGCAGGCGACCCAGCGTCGACCATCGTGTGAGAGACCGCCAGCTGGCACGATCATGTGCACATGTGGATGGTGGACGAGTGCCGAGCCCCAGGTGTGCAACACGGATGTGATGCCGATGCGAGCGCCCAGATGCTCGGGGTCACCTGCAATCGTCAGCATGGTCTCGGCACTCGCCTTGAACAACAGATCGTAGACTACCGCCTTGTTTTGATAGGCGATCTCGGCGATCGCCGCCGGCACGGTGAACACCACATGGTAATACGAGACAGGCAGCAGGTCGGCCTGCCGCTCGGCCAGCCATTGCTTGGCCGCCGCACCCTGACACTTCGGGCAATGCCGATTGCGACAGCTGTTGTAGGCAATGCTGGTGTGGCGGCAGTCCTCACAGCGTTCGACATGGCCGCCGAGCGCCGCCGTGCGGCAGCGCTCGATCGCGCTCATCACCTTGAGTTGGTCGAGGCTGACATGACCGGCATTGGCTTGACGCCATGCAGGGCCATGCGCGCGGAAGATATCCGCGACCTCCAAAGCCGGACGAGGCACGCGCGTGGTGGCGTTATACCGGCGGCTTATTGGGCTTTGGGATCAGCGGTGTGAGCTGATCGAGCGGGCTGGTCACCGCGCGGATCACGTTGGTTGCGACCTGAGTGTAAAGCGCGGTCGTCTCCAACTTCACATGTCCGAGCAAAACCTGGATCAGGCGAATATCGATATTTTGCTCCAGCAGATGGGTGGCGAAGCTGTGCCGCAGCGTGTGCGGTGTGACCCGCTTGTTGATCTCCGCAAGCCTGGCGGCGATATGGACGGCGCGGGTGAGTTGTCGCGTCGTCATCGGCAGCATCGGATCGCGGCCGGGAAACAGCCACACCGCGGGCCGAACGATGCAATACCAATACCAGTCGCGCAGCAAGTCCAATAACCGTGGGGACAGCATGGCCAGGCGATCCTTGCGGCCCTTGCCCTGCTCGATGCGCAGCAGCATGCGCTTGGAATTGACGTCCGCGACCTTCAGCGCCACCACCTCGGAGACCCGCAGCCCTGCGCTGTAGGCGGCGCTCATCGCTGCCTTGTACTTCGGCCCGGGTGCTGCCTCTAAGAGCTGGCCGATCTCCTGCGGGCTCAGGATCACCGGGATCTTGCGCGGCTCGCGGACGAAGGTGAGGTGCCGCTCCATGTCGGGGCGGTCGAGGGTCGTGCTGAAGAAAAAACGCAGTGCCGACACCGCACTGTTCATGCTCGACGGCTGCACCCCGTTCTGCCGCTGATGCAGTTGAAAACGGCGCAGATCGTCAGCGCTTGCCGTATCGGGCGAGCGGCCAAGAAATGACGCAAAGCTTTTGACCTGGCGGATGTAGTCGTGGCGCGTCTTGTCGCTGAAATTGCGCACCGCCATGGCGTCGAGCATGCGCTGGCGCAACGGGCTGATGGGTTGGTCGTGCATCGGAGTGCTCCTTTGTAAGGTTGCAACACTCCGATCGTCGAACTCACGACGCTCTCATCAAATCCCCTGTCGGCCTTGGCTCCAGACTAGACCGGCCCCCAGCCTCCCTCCCGCGAAGCGGGTTCGTTCCCTTGCCACTGACCGGACTCACACCCCTTGCAAGCAATTCAGGACGATCGCAAAGTTCCAGTATCAAAGACTGGCCTTAGCCCAGCTTGAGTTTGCGTGCGAGCGTGACCGTTAAGGCATCGGCGGCACCTCCTCGCGTTGCCGGCATCTGGCTGCCAGCTTGGAGCGTGAGCTCGTTCGCCACGCGTAAGATCTGCTCATCCGATTGGACAACGCCCACAGCGTCAAAGTCCTTACGAATCTTGCTGAGCACGTCGCTGCACTCGGGATCGAGCGTGCCCACAGCAAGAGCGTCAGAGTAGGCCTCGGCGTCCCGACCCTTGATTCTCAATTTTTCTGCGGCCCACATGCCAAGGAGCTTGTTGCGGCGTACCATCTTCTTCCAGTTCTCGGAGCTGTTCATCCAATTTTCTCCGATTGCCTGGCCGTTGACTGAGACCTTCTGAGAACACCATCATTGATCTGGAGCAATGGCGGCAAATTCCGCATGCGGCCACTTTTGTTGAAGAAGTCGGCCAATAATTCGAGCAGGATGAGGCCGGCACGTCGCCGATTGCGACCCACCCGAGAGCCCCCAGGCTGGGTAAGGGCTTGGCAAGCCGAGGGCACAGATACCGTTGCTCCGAGGCCCTGTAACTCGCGGGCCATGCGGACCGAAGAACCATTCGGTCCGCGATGCTTTCGTAGCAAAATGCGCTCTTCTTAGTAAAGCGGAATGGCTACAATTAACCCTCGCATCGTCAGCGGAAGCGACTTTAAGTTCCTCCGCCAGCCGATTGTCATTGGCAGGGACCCGCGCCGAAAGTTCGCGAGACGCAATACTCGTATTGTCCGTGATCGAGAGCCATGTGATCGGTGCCCTCAGTCGTCTCGTGGCTCGTGACGGTCGCTACGGGGGAATAATTGTAGAGACCACCTCCGTAATTGCTACGGGCCAAACCGTAGTACGCTCCGGCTGCGCCAATGGCCGCGGTGCCACCATAGCCGTAGTAGGCGCGACGGGCCGTCCTTCGGTAAACCCTGCGGTTAACCCCCGCAATGCTCCCGGGCGAAAGCGGTCGTCCTATCCTAGCATTCGCTCTATCCAAAGATAACGACAGCGTCTTCGACGGTGACCAGTGCAGTGATAGCGGAGCTGCTGCGAGCACCGCGGCGAGAGCGGCGCAAGAAAGGCTTGGCTTGTTAATAGCTATTTTCAACATGGCTCTCTCTCCAAATAAGCTGCCGCAGGATTCCCGGCAGAAATAATTCTCCAGGTGGTGCAATGACGAGTCCACATGTCGAAACGTGTCAGAGCGATATACCTTCGTGTCCAGTAGACCGCCGGGTTTGCTGAGCTTGTAAGGTTCATCCCAATGGCCGAACCGAGGGTGACGTCCGTTGGTCGCCGCTCGCGATAGATAACGCCTGCGCAACATCAACGTCATGTCGGATATGTGGACCATTGCGGGAAGACTGCTGCCGACCGTTGCAAGCAGTTAATTAGCAGCATTCTTACACTATTTGAAACAATTCCCGATCACAGGTCGATGGTTCAGTTTAATGACCTGATCCGGCAGGTCATGCGGCTGTCGCGCCAACGACCTGTTATCGGTGACGGCAGAGTATCAAGAGAACCTGCCGCCACTATCCGCCACCGCACGCAGTTGCAGCAGGCGATTCTATCAGATGTAATGTGCTGCAAAATTCGATTCGTTTTCTCGGGCTGACTTTGCCGACGAGGTTCGGTCATCAGCGGGCATCGCCGCCTATCGGGACGTGCGTGCCTCCGGCGAGCGCGTTGTCATCGACGGTCCTTGCTTGTCGGCATGTACACTGTTGACCGGACTGATGCCGCCCGACCGCATCTGCGTCACGTCGGACGCGCCGCCGCTTTTTTTACGACGAACAAGCGCTAAGGACCGCATACCGCTAAATTGTCGTCCACATCGGCGTCTTGCATCGCTTGGGTTGGGCGCCAATGTGGTCGAGCGCCCGCGGTCGTAGACGCGTGCGGCAACGAGACCGACTTGCTCTACGCGGTGGCCACCGCGACTGTTGGCAGCCTGGTGCATGGTTTCGCCGCAGCATCGACTGGCAAGTAGTGTGGAACAGGCGCGGCCGATGCCCTTGCCTATTCGCGTAGGTTTCCAGACAGATATGACCAACTTCCTTTCCGAGCACCTTGAAGGGCTTTAACCAAGGTATGTTCCACCGACACATTCCAACGTTCGCAATCAACGTTGGAGCAATTGAAATATCAGGCGTCTCCGTTCTCCTTTGGGGTGATCCCCACAAAGGAGATGATCATGGTAAGGAATCTCGCGAAGTGCAGCGGAAAGGCAATTCCTGCCCTGCTTGCGGCAGCAAGCCTTGGAGTTCTCATCATTGCCACGACGTCTGCCGAAGCGCGGGTCGGCGTCGGCCGTCCAGGTGTCGGTGTCGGCCGTGTAGGTTCAGGTCTCGGTTTCCGGCCTGGTGTCGGTGTTGGCCGTGCGGGCCTCGGGGTGAGAGGATGGCGCGGTGGCCTGGGTTACGGCTACGGCCGCCGGGGTTACCGTGGTTATGGCTACCGTCGTTACGGCTATGGCGCCGCCGCTTTGACTGGCGCAGCGCTCGGATACGCAGCCGGAAATTCGTATGGATACGGCGACGAATACCCGTACGGCTACGGCTACACCGGCCTCTACAGCTACTCGGCGCCGAGGAGCTACTACGGCTACGGCTACACAGGCCTCTACGACTACTCGCCGGCGACCTACTACGGCGGCGACTGCGCTTACCAATAACGAATTCAATTGATCCGCAGGCGAACGTCTACCCGTCCGTGATTCATGGTAGCCCGGCTTCGGAGACACGATCTCCGAAGCCGCGTCATCAAGGCCGGATGACGACCCACTACATTTCACCTAGCCAGTGAGTTGCCGCCATCAGACGATTTTCCTGGAGGCAAAATGCAGCACAAGGCAGCAAATGTTGGTGGCAATGCGGGTGTTCGATAAACGCGATCAAAGCTGAGCCGTCCTTGAGCGACTCCTACGTCATGAAATTTTCGACGCCCCGGCTGCGATCCTGCACCGCAGCAGTCGACATTGGCTCACTACAGGTGCCAAAGTCTGTTTCACGTCGGTTGTTGGGGCATGAGCCGACTCCCTGAAGAGAGTCAGATAGGATCAAGCACGCGTCGCTCGCGCGGCAGGGATAGAGGTGGCATGCCGTCACATTGGAGCGGACTGGCATTGCCTCTGAAAGGGGGCTTTTGCGGTATTCGAGCGGCATTTCCCGTGACTGAGCTGGCATTAAGGCCGTAGCTACCCATGACCCATAAGACACGTCTCGGCCAGACTTTGCAG
The DNA here is from genome assembly GCA_963729965.1 of uncultured Alphaproteobacteria bacterium. Classification (GTDB taxonomy): domain Bacteria; phylum Pseudomonadota; class Alphaproteobacteria; order Rhizobiales; family Xanthobacteraceae; genus BOG-931. The sequence continues at coordinate 399,249 of CAVSPX010000012.1, read as the reverse complement.
AGATTTGTCACTGTGATGATGAAGGGCCCAGCGGCGGATCGTCCGGCTGATGGACGCCAACGCCCTCGGACTGGCCGCCGGCATGAAGCCATGCGCGGGGATATTTCCCTGCCACATCGTCTTCCTCGCCCGAAACATAAAACCGAGAAAGTCGAACGATTGATTTGGGAAATCACCGCGCCGGTTCGCATCCTTGCAGTAGACGATCCTCGTCTTCTCGGGATGCAGCACCAACTTGCAGGCCGCAAAGCGGTCAGCAAGCACGCTCCGTAGCGCCTGCGCCTCCTCGGCGCTCTTGCAATGACAAATGGCGTCATCCGCGTAGCGCTCGAACGGGATGTGAGGATAGGTTCTCTTCATCCACATATCGAACGCATAATGCAGGAACAGATTCGCCAAGACGGGACTGACAACCCCGCCCTGAGGAGTTCCCGATGTTCGCAGCACGACGCTGCCATCTTCCAACTGAACCGGAGCCTTCAGCCAGCGCTCGACGTAGAGCAGGACCCACGAACAGTTCGTATGATGACGAACCGCCTTGAGCATCAGCTTCCAATCAATGCTGTCGAAATAGGCTTTTACGTCGAGGTCGAGCACCCAGTCATACCGCCAGCAACGCTGACGAGCTTGGCGCACAGCGTCGATCGCCGATTTGCCAGGCCTGTAGCCATAAGAGTCGATATGAAACACCGGCTCCAAACACGGCTCCAGGTAGCGACGGACAACTTCCTGGGCGACACGGTCCGCAACCGTTGGCACACCCCCAGCGAACTGCACTCTTATCCAATCGACCTTTGGGATCGGCTGAAGTCGTCCACCCGTTTCATCCGTTGCGTGGGCAGCGGTTCGTCGTCTTGAAGGTTCGCCATGTCTCGGGGGTCGAGACGTTGAGCCTGCGCCACGCCGACCTCGGCTCATTCGCGATGCCCCGTGAATGGACCGACTGGGCGTTCCCAGATGGGCAGGGCTCCGGGGGCGGCGCTCCCTCGCTTGTCGATGCCTTTGGCTTGGTCGCGCTCGCCGAACTCATCGCTTCTCTCGCCAAGGGCCATTCCGAGGTTGACCGATGAATCTGATTTTGATTCATTCGGACAGACGAGTGATTCGGTCCGATGAAAATCCAGGATCTTTCCTCCCGCATGCTTCGCAAACGTCGCCGCCGCATTGTGCGCGACTTGCCGCCGATCGAACACGTGCTGCGCGGCACATTGGTCGAAACATACAAGCGCTGCGGTCGGCCGAACTGCCACTGCGTCGACGGACCCGGACATGGACCCAAGCGATATCTGTCCGTCAGTCAGCCCGGGACGGGTGGCCGGCAGCGCAGAGATTATGTGCCAAACGACATCCACGAGCAGGTCGCCCATTTGATCGGCAATTTCCGCGCCCTGCGCGCTGCGCTCGACGAGATTTGCGCGATCAACACGGAACTCTTGCGACGACGCGAGGAGCTTGGATAAATCGCCATGGACCCGGCGCTTGTCGATTTCGACTTTGCCAAGGCGGGCGCCATCCTCGCGGACATGGTTGCGTCCTATCTTGCCGCCGGCGCCCCGCCGTTCAATCCGGAGGGGGCCGATGACGATGAGTTCGAAGATTGCCGATCAACACCTGGCGCGGCAGGCCTGCATTTACATCCGCCAGTCGACGATGGGACAGGTTCGCTTCAACCAGGAAAGCACGGAGCGCCAATACAATCTGAAGACCAAGGCCGAGTCACTCGGCTGGAAGCCGGAGCAGATCCGCATCCTCGACCGGGATCTCGGCCAATCCGGGAGCGCGACGACCAATCGGGAAGACTTCAAGGCCTTGGTCGGCGAAGTGGCTATGGGACGGGTTGGCGCAATCTTTTCCTTGGAAGCGTCGCGGCTAGCGCGATCGAACCAGGACTGGCATCGCCTCCTGGAGCTCTGCGCCATCACCAGCACGCTCGTGATCGACGAGGACGGTTGCTACAATCCGGCCGAGTTCAACGATGGGCTTGTATTGGGGATGAAGGGTACGTTCGCCCAAGCGGAATTGCATATTATCCGCGCCCGCCTCCATGGAGGCAAACTCAACAAGGCCTCCAAGGGCGAATTGCGTTTTCCCCTGCCGGTCGGATTTGTCTTTGAGGGCGACAAGATCGCGATCGATCCGGATCGGGAGGTCCAGGGCGCAGTCCGCACGGTCTTTGACCTGTTTGCGCGAGAGAACACAGCTTTCGGCGTCGTGCGACGCTACAATGAACTCGATCTACGCTTCCCGCGTCGCGCGTATGGCGGCGCGTGGGACGGCAAACTTCTGTGGGGCAGACTGACCCATTCGCGGGTCCTCGGCATCCTTGCCAATCCGTCCTACGCCGGCGCCTATGTGTTCGGACGACACCAATCGTCCAAAGAGGTGGGATCGTCCGGCGAGATCCGGACACGATCGCGTTTGATGCCGCAGGATGCTTGGCGTGTTGTGATCCCCGATCACCACGAAGGCTATATCTCCGCGGATCAGTTCATCGCCAACCGGCAGCGTCTGAGCACGAATCGGACGAACGCCGAAGGGCTTTCCGGTCCCGCCCGAGAGGGCCTCTGCCTCTTGCAGGGCTTGCTCCTCTGCGGGGTTTGCGGACGCCGTCTCGGGATTCGCTACACCGGGAACGGAGGCATCTACCCGCTCTATCAATGTGTTTGGAAACATCGGGAGGCCTTGGCGTCCCGTGCTTGTTTGACGGCGCCTTCGACATCCCTCGATCAGGCCATCAGCGAACGGTTGGTCAGCGCCATCACGCCGGTGACGATCGAACTCGCGCTCGCGGCGCTGACCAATCTGGAAGAACGGGATCGCGGCATCGGCGCCCAATGGCGGATGCGGATCGAGCGCGCGCGCTATGACGCCGAACTCGCCGAACGGCGTTACGAGGCGGTCGATCCCTGCAACCGACTGATCGCAGCGACACTCGAAGCGCGTTGGAACGACGCCATGCAACGCTTGCACGATCTCGAAGCCGAATTGGCCGCCTTCGAACGCAAGACCATGCGGGCGGTCACCGCCGAACAGAAGCAGCAGATTCTCCGGTTGGCGAAGGACTTCCCTCGCCTGTGGGCGGCCACGACCACGACCCCCCGAGATCGCAAGCGCATCCTGCGCCTATTGGTGCGCGACATCACCGTAGTGAAGGGACCAGAGGCGAAGACCCTCAGGCTGCACATTCGGTGGCAAGGCGGCGAAACTGAAACACTGCGCCTCCAACTCCCGCAGAACAGGGCGGAGGCGATCCGCTATTCCATGGCATTCGTGAACCGGATCAGAGAATTAGCGGCCGATCATCGTGACGATGACATCGTCGCCGCGCTGCGCACCGAAGGTCAGAAAAGCACGACAACCGGTAAGCCGATTACATTGGGCACGATCAAATGGCTGAGGTACAAATATCGCATTCCAGCTCCGCCACCTCCCAAGGGGACGCTGAACGTTCGCCAGGTTCGAGAAAGATATGGCGTCAGCCTTTGGGTCGTCCATTACTGGATCGAACGCGGTATCGTTCCGGCGGTTCAGCGCAAGCGGAATGCGCCCTATGCGATCACGATCAACAACGAGTTGGATCGGCGCCTTCGAGAATGGACCGTCAACTCAGCCCATCTTCGTCTACCATCCCCAATGCAAACTGTATGAGGTGCATTATGCCCGCCGTATCGCAATGCCCAACGGGCGCGTTCCGCCATCTCCCTTCGGAATATCCACCCGTCGCACCGGCGGAGGAAAATAGCTCCCTGACGACAGCCGGTTCCAGAGCTTGTAGAGGTTGTTTGATAGATCAGCCTCAAAGTCCGCAATCGTCTGTCCGTCTACTCCGGCCGCTCCCTGGTTGGCCTTCACCTTCTTGAAGGCTTCCCAGACTTCCCGTTTGGGGATGTCGAACGGCTTTGCTTTGTCCACAGGCTCCTCCTGTCACCAGTTGGCCCGCAGCTTCGGCTGAACAACGCGGCCCCTTCGGTCCGGCTCCATTACAGAGCCTTCATCCCTACTACGAGCCACTCCGTCCCTGTGCGCCGCATCGGTACTCTGATCCTCGCGGTTTTAGCCGCTTGTGACTTCTCCCTTTGCATCGGAGCACAGGTTCTCACGTTCCGTACAAAAGCCTGGTTGAGCTTCGCGCCGTCTACATGCCGGATGCCACTCGGACAGACTTCAGGCTTCCCCCGAGTTGATCTCGGAGGCAGGGTCAGCCCCCGATTCTGACATCGTCTAATCAGCTTTCGACACTTCATCGACGGTTCGCTTGCGCTCGCCTCTCTCAACCTTGCCTGCCAGGATCATGTCCTGGCGTTTCCGCAACGCTCACCACCATTGCTTTTGACAACAGCAGCTTGCGGTGGCTTGAGATCAGCACCTGACTGCCGACCTCGAAGGGCCTTCCTTCATCTCTCGTACAGTTGTGCACCGCCGTGTGGACCGGCGATGCTCGTGACACACGACCCACTGCTGTAATTGACATAACGCGACCTGGAGCTTGCGGAGCTCCTTTTCATAGTCCTTCCGCTCCATTTTGCCGGCTGTCGACTTCGGGGGTTTACGACTCATCGTACCAGGACCGTTCAAGTGTTTTTCAGCGGCCAGCGTGCGGCAACCGCCTCAGTGGCCTTCGAGGAAGAAATAATTCTCCCAACTGCGCATGCGCAGCAGGATTTTGCGGATGGTCGAAAGGTGATGCCAATAACGGGTGTAGATCGCCACCTGCGCTGCGGCGCCGGGCGGCAGTTGGTAACCCGACATATCGTCCAGAATATCGATAATGGCGACCGCCCGCCCTGTGGCAGTCGAATCGACATTCACCAAGTTTCCCGTCGGCTGGAGTTGGCCGGTTGCAATCGCATCCTGAATGAGCCGCACTTTCCCCTCAAAGACTCGGCCCGGTATTGCATCGAACGCAATCTCGGCTTCGTCCCCTGCCTTTACGCGTTGCAGCGCGTTTTGCTGGAACGCGGCGGCGAACTCGCTGTCGCGCTTTCCCGTATTCACGAAGACCATGGCAGGCCGCAGCGGCACCGGGACAACGTACAGGCCCGGCCGCAACGCGAGCTGCGTGACAAATCCCGCGCCGGGCGCCCTGGTCACGGTCTGCTCAAGGTTATACTCGGCGTCGGACAGTTCGGCGCGCAGGCGCGCAACAGTCGTGTTCTCGCCATTAATATTGGAGGAATAAGCCAAGCGCGCGCGCTCCTCCTCGGCCTTCGCGCCAGCCACTGACTGTCTCGCAGCATCCAAGTTACGCATTGCGGTGTCGAGCGTCGCCTGCGCAACCACCTTCTTCTCGAACAGCTGAGCCTGACGGTCGTACGTTTGCTGCGCCAACTGCAACTGGGCATTGGCTTTCGCTGTAGCGGCGGACGCCTGATCCAGCTGAGCCTTTAATTGTTTCACATTCTGTATTGCCTCCGCGAGCGCGGCTCTCTTTTGATCAACCTGATATTGATAGGGCCGAGGGTCGATCGCGAATAATTCATCGCCAGCCCTCAACGGCTCGTTCGGCTTTGCCGTAACCTCGATCACGCGTCCCTTCACGCCCGGCAGTATCGGCGTCACCGTAAAATAAATCCGCGCATTATTCGTAAAAGGGTGATTGTAATTCATGAAAAGCAACAGCGTTGTGATGCCGAGTACACCCCCAAGTGCTGCCGTCGAAAGCGACCATTGATTGACCGGAATCCTGAACAGCTTGAATATCACGTAGCAAATTGACGTGTATATGAGGATGAGCAGCAGCTCCATATCAATCCTCGGCGTCCAATTGTGTTGTCATCCGATCGTCGGCAGCGACTCCCAGTCTCGCTTCCAAATATTCAATCCGACTACGAAGGTCCTCCAGCTCGTTGACGTCGGCTGTTGGGACAGCGGAATGGGATGAAAAACCCCACCCCCGCTCCGGCCGATAAGTCATCGCCCAAATCCAAAGGAATGGCCACAAAACGTGCAAGGTAAACAGACTGACCCACCCAGCGGCGTGAATCGCGTCTTGGTGAGGGTGATTGCGTTTTTTGGCGATGAGATACGGAACGTCGTGGATCGCGATGATCCCGTAAAATAATACGACAATGACAAATATCAGGAGCCCCAGTGCGAAATAGTTCAAGAAAGGGTCGCGGAGCATGATGAAACCTCGCTCCTTGAGCCGGTCTACCTGTACGCAGGCACTCAGGCGCCCTGTTTGCGAATTCTCAGAGCCATATTTGACGAGGATCGCATGCAGTGCCGGCCGGGAATACTCATTTCCCGCTGGCATTACTCAGAACGCGCAAAATTTCGCCGCCGAGGAGCGCGGAGTTCCCATATTGTTGCATCAGCAACGAAGATTCCTGCTACATGGCGTGCTGCGGTTGTCCACAGGTGAGCGTCAAAACGCCTGAAGCAGCCGGCGTGCCGCTCGGCAGGGTCGATCATCATACGTAACGCGCATTGCTAGCCGATGTACCTGTGGCTCATTCCAATGGCCTACGTAACCGCAAGCGCGATAGGCGGGATGATTCTGCCGCGAATCGAGCAGGCATACCTCACGTCGTACACGATCAGCATATCAGTGGCCTCAGCTCAAGCCTATCTCGCGACCGCGGCCTCCGGCACCATGGCCATCACAGGCATTGTTTTCGCCATGGCTTTTGTCATGGTTCAGTTCAGCGCCATCGCCTATTCCCCGCGGCTAGTGCTTTGGTTTGCCCGCGATCCGACACTGTTCCATTCCCTGGGCGCCTTTGCCGCGACGTTCGTGTATGCATTGTTCACCCTGGCGTGGGTCGATCGCGGCGGCTCAGGCAATGTCCCGTTGTTTTCAACGCTATTGGTCGCGATCATGTTGGTAGTCAGCATGCTGCTGTTTTCCCGTCTTGTGCAGCGGCTTACTGATTTGCAGATTACCAGCGTCCTGCGTTTGATCGGCGACAAGGGCCGGCGTGTAATTCAAGAACTATTCCCAGAGGCTGAGAATGGCCGGACGAATTGCATGAAGCAGAGGCCGCCGACTCCATTTGATACTCAATTGGGACCCATTACCCAAAAACTCCACTATTCGGGTGATCCCCGCACAATTGCAAAATTTGACGTTGGCACTCTCGTTCGGCTGGCGGAACGGATCAACGGCGTTATCGCAATGGACTGCGCAGTTGGAGACACCCTGGTTCTAGGCTCACCGGTTCTCCACATCTACTGTGGTCAAAGCCTGGCGTCGGAAGCTTTACTCATGCGCGCCCTCTATCTTGGGCGCGAGCGCACATTCGAGCAGGACCCCAAGTATCCGCTTCGGGTGCTCGTCGACATCGCTATAAAGGCCCTATCTCCGGCCATCAACGATCCGACCACAGCCGTCCAAACACTCGATCAGATCGAAGATCTTCTGCGCCGTCTGGGTAGTCGGAAGCTGGATACTGGGTTCGTTCCAGACGAAAGCGGAAAGCTTCGCCTCATTTTTCCGATGCCGACTTGGGAGGACTATCTCACGTTGGCATTCGACGAGATCAGACAATACGGGGCAACATCGGTGCAAGTCATGCGCAGGCTTCGATCTATCCTCATCGAGTTGATAGATGCGCTGCCGGATGCCGGCCGAACCGAGGCGGTGCAGAAGTACCTCGCCCATCTCGATCTGACGGTAGAGCTTTCGGACCTTGACGCAGAAGATCGGTTAGTGGCCCGTCAGGAAGACAGACAGGGCTTGGGCCTGGCACGCCACCGTCGAGGTTCAGAAGAGCGGGTAACGTTGGTTCAGCGATCTCAGAGTTAGGAGTCTTACCGCAACTTTTCTCACCTCTCCCACGCCAAGGCCGGCTTTTACAATCGGACAGCGGAGGGCCCTCAGGCAATTTTCCGGTCGCCAGGTTGCAATAGATCTGCCATTCTTACGAGATCTGGCAGCGATTTGGCCTGCAGCTTCCTAATCAGATTATGGCGGTGCACTTTGACGGTAATTTCGCTAAGCCCAATCTCGGCGGCAATCTGCTTGTTTAGAAGGCCCGAGGTCACCAGTGGCATGATCTCACGCTCCCGGCCGCTTAGCGTTTGGTAGCGGGTACGGAGCGTTTGAAGTTTTTCCTCCGCCGCCAACTGAATCCGGTGAAGATTAAGAGCGGCGTACACGGCATCGAGAACATCCTGCTCACGGAATGGCTTTGTGAGAAATTCGATGGCTCCGGTCTTCATTGCTCGCACGGTCATGGCAATGTCGCCGTGGCCGGTGATCATAATCGTCGGAATGGCCCTCCTGGACCTTGCCAATTCCTTTTGAAAGTCTAGCCCACTCATGTCCGGCAGCCTCACATCTAATATGAGACAGTGCGGCCCCTTTCCGATGTCGCGGTTAAGAAATTCTGCAGGAGATCCGAATACTTCGCAGCAGAGGCCTGCCGACTCGACAAGTACCTTAATGCCGTCGCGGACATCGGCATTATCATCAATGACGAAAACAGCCGCGTCCGCGGGCTTGGTGGTCTGAATGCTCATCGCACTCCCCACGTAGTTGGTGGATGGAACGTATTGTGGATTGTACGTATGCGGCTTGCCGACTCAATTCACACTTACGCGATCAACAGTCTACACTCGCCAATATTTTTCGACGCAACTTGCGCCAATCTGAATAAAATTTTTCGTTGAGAAGATGACCAACGGCTTCGGCGCGTTCAGCCGAAGACGCCAAATCGAAACGATGTACGAATTTTTATTTGTTCCGCAAAAGCGGATTTTAGCCGGCACCGATCGAGAGACCCACGATCTGGACGGCGATGACTTTCACTATGGTCATTGACGGAAAGATCATTGCATAGCCTATATCGGGGCGTTCTGTAGGGGCCATGCGCGTCGAATAGACGAGAATGGCGGGATTTCCCGTAGCGCCCGATGCAACTCCAACCAAGTCATCATACGGGATTTTCAGAACGTAATAGCCAACAAGTAGCACAATCGCGACCGTGGTGAGCAAAACCAGCGCGCCGATCAGCAGCATGGTCAAGCCGCTGTTGGCGACTGTCTGAAGGAACGGCTGTCCGGCGTTGATGCCGACTGTTGCAAGAAATAGCGCCAGACCGAAATTTCTGAGCACAATGTTTGCCGGAAGTGGCATGACCCAGAGCAGCGGGCCGGTTCGGCGCAATTTGCCGACAATCAGTGCGACGATGAGCGGACCACCGCCAATCCCAAGCGTCACGATGCCGACGCCCGGAACAGGGATCGGAATAAGTCCGATGAGAACGCCCAGCACCATGCCAAGGCCCAGCGAAACATAACTGAATTCGGCGGCGGATTTTACGCTATCGCCAAAATAGCGGCGTACCTCTTCCTTGCGGAGCGGCGGCACCAAAACGCCCACGCGGTCCCCGAACTCCAGGACCACATCGGGCGTCGGAACGATATCGACGTCATAGCGCCGGATGTGCAGGAGATGCCACCCCGCAGGCAGCGCTAGCTTTGCAAGTGGGACCCCGACCACATTCGCCTTGCCGACGAAAACGCGAATGTAATCAAGTTCCGAACGGTCTTCCACGATCTCGCCGGGTTGCAAGGACCCGGTCTGTGCCGCGGCTTCAGCGACCGCCTCCTCCCGCTCGGCCACGACCATCAGCGCATCGCCGGACGCCAAGACGGTATCTCTGGCTGGAATGATGTTCTCGCCGGCCTTGCGGACCAGGGCCACCTGAACGCCGACTGGCAATTCTTTGGTAAGGTCGTCAAGCGTTCGCCCCGAGTGGCTCGCACCCAGGCGAATCTCCCCCATATGAAATTTCAGGGGCTTTTGCGGAAACTTCGGTCTAACCCGCCGCGTCATGAAATAAATGCATAAGATCGGACCGATGACGCCGAACGGATAAGCCACCGAATACCCGATCGATGGATCCTTGTTGCGCATGACATCGAGCGCCGCCTGGAGCGTAGCGGTGCTCGTCATCGATCCCGCGTAAAGCCCTAGCGTCTGCCCGATCTGAATTCCAAATGCGTGTCCAAGACCGAGGGCGACCAATAGGCTTGCAATGACCCCGACAAAAGCCAGCGCATTGTACTTGCGCCCGGCGGCGCCCGTCATACCCTCAAAGAATTGCCGGCCATACAGCAGACCTATCCCGTATAGGAACATGATCAGACCGATAAGACCAATTGGCCCGGCAATTTGGGCCTTAGTGTCTGTCCGAGAACAAGTTGAATCCAATGAATCATTTGTGATTCAAGAGTGGTGGCCTGATTCGAGGATGGTCACCGATGTGGACGGCGAAAAACCGCAGGCGTTACGACCGTAGCGCGCTACGATATCCGAGCGATCTGACCGACGACGAATGGGCGCATGTCGAGCCGTTTATTCCACCGGCCAAGCGTGGTGGTAACAAGCGGCACGTCGACGTGCGCGAAGTGATGAACGGGATCATGTATGTGTTGAGCACGGGGTGCCAGTGGCGGGCGATCCCGAAAGATCTGCCGCCACGCAGCACTCTTTTCGACTATCTTGATTTGTGGAGCTACGACGGCACGCTCGATCGGATCCATCACGCCCTATATGTGGAGTGCCGCGAGCAAGGCGAACGAGAGGCCAGTCCCACCGCCGCCATCATCGATAGCCAAAGCGTGAAGAGCGCTGAAAAAGGGGGGCCTGCATCGATCCGCCTGGCTATGATGCGGGCAAAAAGATCAAGGGCAAGAAGCGCCATATTCTCGTAGATACGCTGGGTTTGTTGCTCCACGCGATCGTTCATCCCGCCAATATCCAGGATCGCGACGGTGGCGTCCTGCTCCTTGCAACCCTTTTCGGGATGTATCCGTTCTTGAAAAAGTTGTTTGCCGACGGTGGCTATCAGGGGCCGGAATTCCAAAAGGCCTTGGCGAAAATTCTGCCTCACCTCGAAACTGAAATCGTCAAGCGCTCTGATCACGCCAAAGGTTTTGTCATTCTCCCACGCCGTTGGGTCGTCGAACGTACCATTGCGTGGCTCAACCGTTGCCGACGGCTCGCGAAGGACTGGGAGAACCTCAATCGCAAGGCGCTGTCGTTCTTGCGCCTCGCATCAATCCGCCTCATGCTGCGAAAACTTTGTAATCCGGCCTGATGTTCCCGGACAAACTCTTAGGCGCAAAGGCGCCAAACGCCAACCCAACGAACAATACGGCCCCTACCCCGAGCGAAAATCCGCCAAGATTGATTTGACCGACCAGATAACCAAGCCCGATTGCAAGAAACACTATGAGGATCGGCTGTGTGCCAATTATTTCCCGAAGTGCACCGAGCATCGCATGTCCTCCCAGCCACTAAAACACTCTTCCCAAATTCTCACCTTACGTGGCAGCCAGCCGCACGAAATTGTTCAATAACCCGTTGCATCAGCTCAGGAGTTGGCGGCTGTGTATCGACATGCTTGTAGTCCAGCCGCATCGCCTTCCATTTGAAAGCGCCGAGTTGATGGAATGGCTGGACTTCGACCCACTCAACGTTCTTCATCGGGGCGACGAAGCGGGCAACCCCTTCGACATTCTCCACCCCGTCCGTGAGTCCGGGCACGAGCGTGAAGCGAACCCACGCTGGTTTGCCCATAGCGGCCAGGCGTTCCGCAAAACGCAGCGTGGGCGCCAAGTCGCGCCCCGTAGCCGTGCGGTACGTTTCCGGATCTGAGCTCTTTATGTCGAGCAGCACGAGATCGAGCAGCGAAAGATAATCGTCATCCACTCTGTCGCCCAAGAAACCCGAAGTCTCGATAGAGGTGTGAAGGCCCAGATACTTGGCGCCTCCCAATATGCGCCCGGTGAAATGCATCTGAACCAGCGGCTCCCCCCCGGAAATCGTCAGCCCACCGCCTAGGGAGCGCAATGCGGAAGAGAAGCCTTGCAACCTATCTATTACCTGCTGTGCCGAAACGTATGTGCCGTCCTTCAAGTGCCAAGTGTCTGGATTGTGACAGTAGGAGCAACGCAGCAGGCAGCCCGAAACGAACAAAACGACACGTAGCCCCGGACCGTCGTAACGAGACGCAGTTTCGTAGGAATGAACGTAGCCAAAAGTTCCGTCGGCGTCGTCGACTCCAGTGCTCTCATCCGGTGCATCCGGAGAAATGCCCACGTGAAGATCATGGCGACTGCCGGCCTCTAGGGTTCCTAAGTGCGGCATTGTACTGCCCGATATCAGATTTTCCCGTGGAAGGTACGGTTGATGACATCTTCCTGCTGCTCGCGCGTAAGGCGAATAAAGTTGACCGCATAGCCCGACACTCGAATGGTGAGCTGTGGGTACTTGTTCGGATGCCGCATTGCGTCTTCGAGCGTCTCCTTGTCGATGACATTCAAATTCATATGGAAGCCGCCGTGTTCAAAATACACATCGAAAGCTTTTACGGCGGCGTCCACAAGATCATGGTCAGAGAGGTGCGCCTCTTGCGGCGCAACCGAGACCGTATAGCTGATACCGTCCAAGGCATCCTTGTAGGGCAATTTCGCCACGGACAGGCAGGATGCAAGCCAGCCGTGACTGTCGCGGCCATGCATCGGGTTAGCGCCTGGCGCAAAAGGTTCACCCTTCCGGCGACCGTCGGGCGTGTTCCCGGTGTGCTTGCCGTAGACCACGTTTGACGTGATGGTCAGTACGCTTTGTGTGTGAACGGCATTCCGATAGGTCGAATGCTTGCGAAGTTTCTCCATAAACCGGACGACCAGATCCTCTGCGATGCTGTCGACCCGATCGTCGTTGTTTCCGAATTGCGGAACCGGACGTTTGCTTTCATTTCGGTAGTCGACAACGAGCCCCGTCTTATCTCTAATCACATGTATCTTGCCGTACTTGATCGCGGCGAGACTATCTGCTGCGACTGATAATCCGGCGATGCCAAACGCCATTGTGCGCAATATGTCGCGATCGTGCAGCGCCATCTCCAGACGTTCATAGAAATACTTGTCGTGCATGTAGTGGATGCAATTCATGGCATGCACATAGGTGCGCGCCAGCCATTCCATCATGCGGTCGAATTTCGAGAATACGTCATCGAAATCGAGAATATCGCTGGTCACGGGTGGCGTTGCAGGCGCAATCTGGTCGCCGGAAATCTCATCTCGCCCGCCGTTGATGGCGTAGAGCAGCGTCTTTGCCAGATTGACCCGGGCGCCGAAGAACTGCATCTGCCTACCGAGGCGCATTGCGGAAACGCAGCAGGCGATGGCGTAATCATCGCCCCAGTGGGGCCGCATGAGATCGTCATTCTCGTACTGCACGGAGGACGTTTTGCGGCTGACGCTTATGCAATAGCGCTTGAAATTTTCGGGCAGATACTTTGACCAAAGCACCGTAATGTTCGGCTCGGGCGCCGGACCGAGATTGGTCAGCGTGTGCAGCAGCCGATAGCTGCTCTTCGTCACCAGGGAGCGGCCGTTCAGATCGATACCGCCCACGCACTCTGTCGCCCAATAAGGATCCCCGCTGAACAGGGCGTCATAGTCAGGCGTTCGCAGGAACCTGACAATCCGGAGCTTCTGCACCAGCTGATCCCACAGCTCCTGGGCGCCGATTTCATCCAGCGCCCCATCCGTCAGGTCGCGCTCTATATAGATGTCCAGGAAGCTCGAAATCCGGCCGATCGACATGGCGGCCCCGTTGGCCTCCTTCACTGCGCCCAAATAGGCGACATAAGTCCATTGCACCGCCTCCTGCGCGTCCGCCGCCGGCCTGCTAATATCGCACTCGTAAAGCTTGGCCATTGCGACCAAGTCATCGAGCGCACGAACCTGCTCGGCGAGTTCCTCGCGAAGGCGGATCACTTCGTCGGTGGGCCACATGTCGTCGAGCTGCGATCGCTCGGCGCGCTTTGCCATCAGCAAGCGCTCAACACCATAAAGGGCGACTCGGCGATAATCGCCGATAATGCGGCCCCGGCCGTAAGCATCGGGAAGGCCGGTAATGATACCCGACTTGCGGCACTTTAGAATTTCAGGGGTGTAAACGTCGAAAACCCCGGCGTTGTGGGTCTTACGATACTTGGTGAACGTCTCGTGGACCCTCGGATCGGGCTCGAACCCGGCCGCCTTCAGCCCAGCTTCGACCATGCGAAGCCCGCCAAATGGAAATATCGCACGCTTGAATGGCTGATCGGTCTGAAGCCCAACGATCACCTCATTGTCTTTATCGATATAACCTGCCTTGTGCGCCAAGAGGCTCGACGGGGTAACAGCATCCACCGCCAACACGCCGGCTTTCCTTTCCTGCCGAAAATACGGCTGCAGCGCTTCCCAAACCGTTTTGGTGCGGTCCGAAGGACCGACCAAAAACTTTTCATCGCCATCGTACGGCTTGACGTTGCGCACGATGAAATCGCGCACATCGATGCTCGTACACCAGCTACCCGATTTAAAGGCGCGCCAACGCTGTTCGTCTCTGAGATTTTTTGTAAAACCCGCAGTGCCTTCCACAGCACACCTCTATTTCGCCACGTGACTCACGCGCCATGAGAGCTGTTCGCGATTTCCAAACTGAGTTCAGATCGGCATGTCATCGACTGGTAGGCATGTACAAATAAGTCAGCTCTACTGCTACGAAAAGCATCTCACACCAACGTACCGCCGCCCGCTCGCGTTCAGTCTGAGCTTAGCTGGGCCTGCCGCGCCAGGACACTCTTCTACTTTCGGCACACGAGAATCACATGAACAATGCCAATGCGATACTCAATAAATGCAAATAATGATCGCACGCCGCCAATATCGACTCTCAGGTCATCGCAAACCAATCGCCGCCAATGTAATTGAAAATAACACACCGGGAGCTGACAATACGAGCAGTGTAATAAGGACATTCAGATAATGGGCACTGTCGAACCAATTAGAACTTTTCAGCGCAGCGATGCAAGCATCGTTGATTACGCGATCCGGATAGCCAGCCTTTCTCTGCTGGCCTACTGCACGGCGATCGTCATTCAGCCGCTGCTCAGTCTGATTGGTTGGAGCATCATTCTTGTGGTGCTTCTTTATCCCGCATTCCGGTGGATGGTGAATCGAGTTCGTCTGAACCGTGTGCTTGCAGCACTGCTCATTACCAGCGTGTGCATGCTAGTGCTGCTTGGCCCGGCAACCTGGCTCGGCCTCAGTCTGGTGGCAAGTTTGCGATCGCTGGCGCAACGGCTTGGGTCGGGCGACCTTACGATCCCGCCACCTTTCGAAGCGGTTAAACATTTGCCGCTGGTCGGCGATAAGGCTTACGAACTCTGGCACCTCGCCTCCACCAACCTTCGCGCCGCGCTGGTGCAAATCGCGCCTCAGCTGAGACCGCTCAGCAGCTGGCTTCTCGTATTCGCCAGCAACGCAGGATTTGGCATGCTTGAATTCGTGGCGGCAATCGTGATCGCCGGTTTTCTTTTCATCCCCGGCCCTTCACTCGTCGTGTCGACCCGATTGATCTTTCGTCGGTTGGCGACCGAACACGGCGACGAGTTCCTCGACCTCGTCGGCTCGACAATACGGAACTTGGCACGCGGTGTGATTGGCGTGGCGCTGCTGCAGGCTTTGCTCGCAGGCCTCGGACTTATCGTCGCCGGTGTGCCCGCGGCAGGATTGATAAGCCTGCTGGTCCTCATTCTCGGCATTATTCAGGTCGGCAGCGCGCTCGTTGTTGTTCCGGTCGTAATCTGGAGCTTTTTCTCGATGGATCCAACCGCTGCTATCCTTCTCGCGGTCTACATGGTGCCAGTGAGCCTCATGGACAACTTTCTACGCCCGCTCATCATGTCTCGGGGGCTGAAAACACCGATGCTGGTGATCCTGATAGGTCTCATGGGCGGCATCCTTGCGTATGGATTGATCGGGCTTTTCCTTGGGCCGATTGTGCTCGCAGTCGCATGGGAATTGCTGTCGCTTTGGCAACGTCCAAACGATGGACTGGTTGAAAATGCTCCCGTCAACGCGGCGCGAGGAGAAGACAGTACCGGTCCACGGCCTGCCCCATCCGCAGGCCCGGCCTTTTGAGCACGACAGCTTCGCGACCTATACGGACGAATATTTCCCATACCCATCTGAGTCGATGCTCCATTCCTTAACCCAATGGACGAGATGCCACTGCGGTTGCTCCACTCCCCATGGGACTGCGCCGATTCTTCCCGCACCGCGGCCCACAGTGCGGGGATGCACATCGCGGAGTTTTGCCGCGCGTCACCTGTGAGGATTCCATGGAGCCCAAACCCGAGCGACGGGTGGCGTTTAACGAACATTCGTCGGAGCAACTCATACCACAACTGATCATCAAGCTGCGGTGGATCGGCCTGGATGAAGATGCGAAGCGGCTGGAGTCGACAGCATTGGCTCTGCCTCCAGAGGAAAGATGCAGCGTGTCGTTCGGACCGTTTAGCACGGATTGAGATTGCGCCCGCCGATGACTCACTTGCGCCACCACTGCAGACTCGATTTGAGCACGCAGGATCATCATTCAGAGGCCGATGGGGTCACCACAATGATCCCTTCGGCAAAAGCCAAGCTTCTCGAAGGCAAGAAGGGGCTCATCATTGGCATCGCCAACGATCATTCGATCGCTTGGGGATGCGCCAAGGCATTTCGGGCCCTCGGGGCGGAACTTTCGGTTACCTACCTCAACGATAAGGCAAAGAAATACGTCGAGCCGCTCGCGCGCGCGCTCGACGCACGAATTTTGATGCCGCTCGACGTCCGCGTCCCCGGCCAGATGGAGGCTGTATTCGACCGCGTCGGCAAAGAGTGGGGACGGCTTGATTTTGCGGTGCACTCCATCGCCTTTTCTCCAAAAGAAACGCTACAGGGGCGAGTGGTCGATGTGCCGCTAGACGGCTTCCTGACCACGATGGAGGTGTCCTGCTGGACGTTCATTCGTATGGCACATCTGGCGGAGCCTCTGATGCGCAAGGGCGGGACACTGTTCACAATGACCTATTACGGCAGTCAAATGGTGGTCAAGAATTACAATATCATGGGCGTTGCAAAGGCTGCTTTGGAAAGCGCCGTCCGCTATATCGCGGCCGAGCTCGGCCCCAAGGGTATCCGCGTGCATGCGATCTCCCCAGGGCCGCTGGCGACACGCGCCGCATCGGGGATTCCCGAATTCGACACACTGCTCGACAAAGCGAAAGCAAAAGCTCCCGCCCGAAGTCTTGTCTCAATTGACGACGTCGGAGCTGCAACTGCTTTTCTCGCTCACGACGCTGCACGGCTGATGACCGGAGAAACTCTGTACGTGGATGCAGGCTATCACATTATGGACTGAGTGGCGCTCTCGGCGGCGGTGAGGCTCCGCCACATGACAGAGAAGAAGCACTACTGAAGCGGATTTGACGTTCGCTCCCCACCCAGCCGCAGCCGCCGGTAGCGAATGTCAAATCCAAAAGCTTCACTAGCACTTATATTTGCTAGTGGTCCTTTGGTTCTAACATTCGCATGAGAGCCTGCCGAACCCGGATGCGAATGTTAGAATCGGACCACTAGCCGGCGCGCGCCGCCTGCCATATCCCCTCGCAACTGCCCGCAGAGCCTTCGCCACGCCAAAAGCCACTCCCCGTGATGCCCGTCAGACGCCCCTCGCCGTCAGCTTGCTGGCCGCTGGACGAGACGCTTACCCGGACGGCCCCACTCGGCGAAACGTGACCGCGCAAATCGACGGACTCGCCTAAGTCGCCGACCAGATTTCCATTCTGTATCCGCATGGCGTACCGATATGTGCGATCGCACCCGCCACTTTCCGTCAGAATCAAAACGTCCCAAGTGCCGTCAAAGGCATTGAATGCCGCGTGTGCGGCCCCAGCAGGCGCCGAGATTCTCGCACTGGCTCTGTATGGACGCACATTCGCGACGGGCGCCGGCGCCGTCCATTGGCCGATATCCCGCTGCCATACCGTGCCGTCCTCGAATTGGATGGTCATGCCATCGGCGGAATACAAGGCGCCCTCATCCAAATATTTGACCCAGATATGGCCCGGCCAATCTATCCAAGCTCTCGCCGGGACGCCGACCTCGTTCACAATGCGCAAGTCCCAACCATTTTGGGAAACAAACCCGGCTTGACCAAGGCGGGTCGTATCGCATCCGCCAACACACCGGTACAAGCCCGTGAGATCCAGAACCTGCGCCGACGCCGGAAAGGAAAGCGATGCCGCAACCATCGCCGCTGCGAACAAACTGGTTTTCATCACCACGATCCTTCGGAATGCTTCAACGGTGCGTCGCCGACCGCGATTGGCGCCGCTTCGCGCCCACGTCGATTTCGATGCAACGAAATACACGGCCATGCAGCGGCTCAATAATAATCGCAGTCACCGCAGACGTATGGATCATAACTATAACTATAAAGGGGAACGTAACCGTAATAGCCGTAGCTATAGGGCGGGTAGCCGTAGCCGTATCCATAGTAGGGACTCGCAAGCGCATAGCCGGGTGCTGCGCCGCCCCAACCCCAGCCGCCCCGCCAATCCCTTCCGCCGCGCCAGCCCCAACCGCCGCCGTGCCAACCGTACCCCCAACGTGCCTCTGCGGGGCCAGACACGGTGGTCAGCGTTACTGCAACGGTGGCTGCGATGATCAACGCCGACAACATCTTCCTCATATTTCGATCTTCCGTGTGATGTGATTGCGCGACCTAGTCCTCTCGCATGTGCCATCACTGACGCCTTTGCTTCAACTTCAGCTCCAACTCAACGACATGCCCACGTCTCCAGGCATTCCACCTGGAAAGTCGACAATCTGAACCTTCAATCTGTAGCCGTTCGGCTTAAGATACTTCCGCCAGAATTCGAACAGCTCCTTCGGCAAGCCGGTAAGCGTGCTTTCCCAGCCGCTCTCCTGCTGATTTATGGCGCGTCCGTGATCCGTGCAGAGGGTATTCGGAAAACGCACCACTTCCACTTCGGTCGAGCTGTTGTTGGCCGCCCGATTGATAATGGCGATGGCGCGCTCAAGCCGCTCATCGTCGGATACCCCGGACGGTTTCGAGAACTTTTCCAACAGCGCCTGCTTTTCGGATTCGGCCGCTGTCTGGTCGCGCGCGGCAAGAGTTGCTTTCTCTGCCTCTTTCAGCGCAATCTTCTGCTTGAGCTGCTTGGCGGTCGGCAGTTCCGACAACCGGCTTTCAATCTTTATCGCGGTGTTTGGCGCCATGTTTGGATTCCCGTTCGTGGTCCCGCGCTACAATCAGCTCTTGTCTTTCGACTTCATCTGACGAATGAGAACGCTCAATCTAATGATGTGAGACAAATTCCTAATGATGTGAGACAAATTCGTATTTGCCGCGTTTGAGAGTGTCCGACGGGTGCTCGCCATAGCGCTTGAAATAATCGCCGGCAAAGTGACCGAGGTTACCGAATCCACAAGCTATGGCAGCGTCTGTGACTGAACGGTTGAGGTCGGTCCTTTCAAGCATCTCCTTGGCGCGTTGCAGGCGGAGCTGTTTGAGGAACGACATCGGGGATTGTCCACGGCAGGTCCTGAAATGATAAAAAATGCTGCGGGCGCCTGGCTGCCGTTGCGCGCGCCAGGATCTCAATCGTGATGGGCTGATCCCAATGCGTTTCGATATATTGCTCCACCCGGCGCACCTGCCATGTCGTCGGCCCACGCGTTCCGATTTCGCCGAACATCGCACCGCTCGGATTTAGACTTGAAGACGGACTCACTGTCACTTGGCGGGAGAACACTTCGCCCTGCATCGCCGACCCCTTGTCAACTGCTTGTCAACTGTGTCTGCTCCAGCGCCGCTTTGGCGCGTAGCTACTGCCGCAGATAAGGGAAAACAATGAGCCTGCATTGTCCATTGCGCCGGCGCATCTCGGGTCGATCAAATCGGATCAGAGCGCTATACCTCGGAATGCACATCGAACGACGATGGCCAAAATTGCATCGCCGCAGGACAGCGAGATCCCGAACAAGCGGGATGCCAGTTATCGTTCATAAGTTGACATCATCGGACGGAAAGGAGGAAAGGAGGCGTGGCCCTTAAGTCGAGATAGCAGGAAGAATTATCCGGTCTCGCCAAAATGGCGGAATAGCCAAGCCGCCGAGCTCCCCCGTGACTCTGCTCCTCCCCTCGGCTTGGCGAGCCCTGGCGGCCCTTAACGGGCCGCCAGGGCGCATCCTTTGCTGTCGCTCTTACACAAATCCTTCAACGTCACATCGTCCGACCGCGGAGAAGCCACGGCCTCGTAGGCGCCGCGCGGATCATTACAATACCGCCGCGCCGCCAGTAATGACCAATGATAAAACGCTCTTGCCGCTTAGAAGTGGTAACCGTACCGCTGCATGCAGGCCCCGCCGCGCAGATAGCGATCGTTGGACACCGCTAACGAGGGGATGCGCTCGTTATCGAGCTCGGCCTTGCAAAGACGCCATGCCTCGGCGTAGCCCACCTTTGCGGCCGAAGCAGCCCCAACCGTTCCCAGCTCCGCCGCAATGGCAACGGCCAACAAGCCCGCGAAGATCTTGCTCCTGACGATCATACCTCTCTCCTCTGTTATCGCTCGTTTGCGAACAAAAAGTGCAGTGACCTAAAGTTCCACAGGTTGCTCAGAACAAACTTCGCTCTTGGATTCAATTGTCGGAACGATCATAGCGATAGTCGCGCCGCGTCAGCGGGCCATACATTGGTTCAGGCTTCGCATTGCAGCTTTGGAATTGCGCCGCATTCAGGTTCGAATACTGGGCGGAAAAAAGTTTGCGCTTTCTGGATGAGGTTCGCGTTTTTTGAGTATCGCGGTCCGAAGCCCGGTGCGACTTGAACGACTGGGAAAACCTCGGCGGCCGAATCGCCGCGAGGGGTTTTCATCTTCAAGGGTGTTTTATCCATACGAAGCCGGGGTGTGTTATGGTGAGTGCCACGATGCGGACCTTCATGGTAATGCTGGCGACTTTAGTAACGGAACCGTCGTTCGCTCAAAATCAACCTGCGGCGCCAGTATCAGCCCCGTCGCAGCAAGTGCTGACAGGGGAACAGCTCGAAGCACTGGTTTCCCCCATCGCACTCTATCCCGATACGCTGCTGTCGGAAGTTCTCATGGGATCGACCTATCCGCTCGAGGTGGTCGAGGCGGATCAGTGGGCAAAGGCGAACAAGAATCTTCAGGGCGATCAATTAAAATCAGCGGTTGCGCAACAGCGCTGGGATGAAAGCATCAAATCATTGGTTGCAACTCCGGACGTGCTCGACATGATGAGTGCCAAGCTCGACTGGACGCAGAAGCTTGGCGACGCAGTACTGGCACAGCAGTCGGACGTGATGGATGCAGTTCAGCGGCTGCGTCAAAAGGCCGAAGGCAGAGGTAAGCTCCCCACAACCGCTCAGCAGACGGTCAGAACGCAAATTGAGGACGGCAAACGGATCATCGCCATCGAGCCGACCGACCCAGATACGATCTATGTGCCCTACTACGATCCCGCCGTGGTCTACGGCGATTGGCCGTACTCCGACTATCCGCCCTATTATTTCGGAGCACCCGGCTATATCGGCGCAGGCATCCTGGCGACCGGCCTTGCTTTCGGCACCGGTTATGCGCTCGGGCGGTGGGCCACCAATCGCTATCGTTGGGGCGGCGGTTTCAACTGGAATAACCATCAGATCAATCCGCTTCGCTCAGTCAACAACGTCAACGTCGGCAACTGGGCACACAATCCTGCTCATCGCGGCAACGTGCGCTACAACAATCCCGGCGTCGCGCAGAGATTTGGCGGCAACCGCGGTGGCACGGCCCGCCAAGGGCTGCAGCCTGGCGCCGGCAACCGGCGTGGCGCTGGCGTGAAGGGAACAGGTCCGGGCCGGGGCAACGCCAATGTCGGCAAACGGGCTACCAATCGCGCGTCGGCCAAACGGCCCAGCAACAAACGCGCCAACACGGCCAATCGAAGCTCTACGCGCCCGCCGTCCGGAAGCCGGACGGCGACTAAGCGCGGGGCGAGCCACGCACGTTCGGCGCACGCGGCCAGAGCCGGCGCGGGTAGAGTTCATCCGGGTGCTGGCGGCGCCCGGCGGTCCGCTAGCCTTGGTGGCCTCCACGCCTCCGCACGAGGCGGCGGGTTCCGTGGCGGCGGCGGTGGATTCCGCGGCGGAGGTGGCGGGCGTCGATCGGACTTCCGGCTCAAGCACGACATCACGTTGGTCGGTCGTCTCGACAACGGCATAGGCCTCTACAGATTCATCTATAATGGCGGCCACACAGCCTACGTCGGTGTCATCGCACAAGAAGTGCAAACGATCGTGCCAGACGCAGTCGTGCGCGGACGCGACGGATATCTGAGGGTCTTCTATGAAAAGCTTGGTCTGAAGTTTCAGACATATAACGAGTGGCTCGCGACGGCACGGTCCACCCATCGGGTCTCCACCGACGTTCCAGATACTTTATTTGGTTCACGAAACTCGCCCAACAATCGAGCGTTGGTTCACTGAGTTTCACCGCTTGCCGTTTAGGCTGTTTCCGTCAGTTATTTAATATAGAGGTTCGATACGTTGAGACATATGGTTATTTTATGTGCGCAGCGCTTTCTATGGCGCGACGCGAAACCTTCTGGGTGAGGCGGGGAGCAGAGTCGCTTGTACAGAGGAATGCAAATATGAGATCGTTCACTGCAAAGCTGATGTTGTCGGCCATGGGCGTGGCACTGCTCTCGACATCTTCGCTTGCTCAGTCGCCCTATCCCAATGCCGGCTACGGCTACAATCGGTATTCGTATGAAAATGGAGCGTATGCGGCCAGGAACAACCCGGTCGGTAGCTATCCTAATCCGGTGGCCGACGGCAGCAGCGCGTCATCGGTCGATTCCGGCGCTTCTTTCAACTTGGATCGCGGCTACCCCGCCTATTACGAGTTCACCGGCGAATGAACCGTTAAGCGTCGCCGATCGCAATGTTTGCGCCCCGGACGGATTCCGGGGCGCTCAACGCGGGACGGACAATTGGGCTATTTCGCTAGTGTACCTTCCAGCCAATTTCAGATCGGATCTTGGGGTGGCCTCATGGTAGGCCCAGGCGGCAGAGCGGATATGGACAATTTTGTTTCTGCGGTTTACGAACACGCCCCAAATTATGATGTTGTGAAGTGGCGTCATCAGTGCCGAGAGCCGATCAGAACGATCCTGACAAGATCGGCCGTATTTTTGGCGTTGAGCTTTGCCATGATGCGCGCGCGATGCGTCTCGACGGTTCATTGGCTGATGCCGAGATGACAAGCGGCTTCCTTATTGGAGGCAGCTCCGATTATCTGGCCCAACACCTCCTCTTCCCGCTTCGTCAATGGCGTATCGACCAGAAACTCAGTCAGTTGGGACACGGCGATATCCTCAAATTGCATCTTGGCCGTCGCCGCCAATTCTGCAGGACCGGGTTGGATGAGCAATAAACGGTTCCAACTCCGCTTGCATTTGCTCTGGACGGTCGCTGCCAATTGCGGGCTGGATTAGCATTGTCAGGCAGCGATAGTCGATTATACAGGGGGCCTCCACACCCATCCGTTTGCTCAGAAGCGCTATTCCAAGGCCTATCAGTGGCACACTTGCAGAGCGCCCCCACAAAGGCAGCCGGGACTCCTGCTGCGGCTGCGCAATCAGCCACTATCGCCAGGCACTGACTGCGGTCCGTTGGAGGCACGCACGATGGGCAAAAGTTTCTATTAAACCAAAATCGAAGGGCGCAATGGCACCTGAGTGCACGGAAATTAAATTGGCAGCATTCGAACGATCCCTGCGCTTCTTGAGTATCGCTAACCAGAAGAGCGTGCAAGCTGGGTGAAGGGGAGCGAGAGGTTTACCCCTGCGACACGTTCGGACACACGCAGTCGATCTCTGGCATATGGAAAACCGGGCCTGCGCTCGTGTTTCCGCCCCACCGACCGCAACGTTTTTAGGGAGATCCGCGATGTTGAGAATAGCAGCTGCCGGAGTCACTGCCCTCTTCGTTGCTGTAGCGCCCCTTGCCTATGCCCAATCCCCATCGCCCGGCACGCAGGACCGCCCGGAGGCAGCCGAAGCGCTGACCAGTTTGCGGATCAACACCATGAAAGCCGCCTTACAGCTGACACCCGGCCAGGAGAAATATTGGCCGGCGATAGAGGATGCGATCCGCACCAGAGCAAAGCATCGACTGGCGCGTATCGGAGGTCTCGTCGACCGGGTGGATGAACTGCACCGCGGCAATCCTGTTGAGGCAGCGCGCAACCGCAATCCGGTCGATTTTCTGCACCGGCGAGCCGCCGCCTTGACGCAACGCGGAAGCGATCTGCAGAAGCTCGCCGATGCTTGGCAGCCGCTGTACCAAACGCTTAGCCCCGAGCAAAAGCGGCGAATGGCGTTCCTTGCCCTGACTGTGTTTCGTCAGGGGAGAAACGGCATCGAAGAGCGGCGCGCTCGGTTTGATGATGACATGGAGGAATAAGTTTGGCCCTTAAATGGACCCTGCTGCGGGCGGGAAAAACGGCAAATTGCATACGCGCGTAGAAGCTGGTCCTCGCCCGAAATTCGGGTTTGATTCGACCAACACACGTATGTTCGCCTCTGGCGAGAGCCTCCTCACCTAGTCGCCGATGACGTCACCCAATACCGCTTCGAAGCAGCCATTCGGGATCTTTTCACGAAACACTTTTGTAAGGTAGCCCACCGGCGCCCGCCTGCGGCACGCGATCCATAGTCGTTTCGCCGAGACATCCGGTCACGAAGATAATCGGCGTGCGATATCACTCGCCAATCAGCGGATCTTGCCGCCCCCTCGATGTCCCCGAACAGTGTCCTCCATGTCCCCGAATCAAACACAGGAGGTGGCGGGGAGTAGCGCGTTGGAACCGTGCCACAATTCCGAGTGATTTCTGGACGCGAAGGTATATCGCTCCGACACGTTTCGACATGTGGACTCGCCGTTGCACTGCCTGGAGAATTATTCCCGACGGCAATCCTGCGGCAGCTTATTTGGAGAGAGAAACATGTCGAACATAGCTATGAACAAGCCAAGCCTTTGCTGCGCCGCTCTCGCAGCGGTGCTCGCAGCTGCTCCAATATCACTGCACTGGACACCCACGAACACGCTGTCGTTATCTTTGGATAGAGCGAATGCCAGAATAGGACGACCGCTTTCGCCCGGCAGCATTGCGGGCGTTAACCGCAGGGTTTACCGAAGGACAGCGCGCCGCGGTTACTATGGCTATGGTGGCGCCGCCGCCGCAGCAGCGATAGGCGCCGGAGCCTACTACCGTCGAAATGGGTACGACAGCGGCTATGGTTCCGGCTCCACTCAGTACTACGACTACGCCCCCGGCCAGGCATCGACCGACGATGAGAGTTGGTGCGCCTCCCGCTTTCGGTCTTATAATCCAGCGACAGGGACGTATCTCGGCTACGACGGGCTCAATCACCCCTGTCCGTGAAGCGATTGCCTGGACGCGGCTGGTACGGCCCCGCGCATCTCTCCATAGAACAAAAATGGCGGATTTTCACGGCGCGGTCTTCGCGCTACGTCCGGAGTGGCGATTCGCCAGCCTCAGTGTTGTGAGTCGCTGTTAGCTCATGTTTCCACTGACCTGAGCCCTGTGCCTCATCCAGCGATGAGGAGAGTCCTGGCTTCATTTGGACGTCGGCCCGTTAGAGCCGGGTCGCATTATCGACTTCGACGAACGCACGATGCGCTATTTTGATCCAACCCTACGGCGCGGACTGATCCATAGTGTCAAGGTTACACCACTACACGGTAATGATTGGCTGCCTGGACCAATCGCCGAAAGGTGACCACGATTCGAAGCAAGCGTAGCCTCTTCATCGTAAGGCAATGAACCATTTGGCGCATTTGCCACTCCCCTGAGAGCGGCGATTATATTCAATGGTGTGTTAGTCCAATCCAATCCGATCGTTGAAGCATGCATTGGCATAATGGACACTGACTGAACGTCGTTTCTAATGGCTTTGCCGATGTTGTGACAGCCGGCGACTCGGGTCGACGGAGCGACTCGGCCACCGAATAATTCTGCAACTTCCTTCGCAAAGGATACGTGCGAAGAGAAGGATAGGTACGCGAAGAGAAAGAAAAAGGCGCCCGCCCGCACATTCTGTGTTCGCACCTTCGGCGCCGCTGTTGCAGACGAGGTTACTCGCGCAGACTCCACCTCCGAGGTTGTAATGCGTTATTCCCGGAGTTTTCATTCGGAGTGGGGATGCTTCGCTCCCGCGCCAAGTTTCATGCGCACGGTGCGGGTTGCCCTGGTTTCGGCCATGATTGGTGCAACAGCGGGCGCGGTCGTGGTTGCCTCGCTGGTTCAGCGGCCCGACGACGATATCTCGTTCGCCCGGCGTGTGCTCGCTAACAGAACGCCGGTGATCACTTCGCCGGCAGCGGCGGCTTCTCTCGCCGGCAACCCGGCGCGGCAAAAGCACCCTCCTCCTGCCGTGACGAGCGCTTCCATATCGGCGCAAGCATCAGCATCAACGGCCAGTTCAGTCGTGAGTGCGGATACACCCGGCGGAATGGCGTCGCCGACGACCGCACCCGCGCCGGCCACCCCGCTGAGCAAAGTTCCTTCAACCGCCGTAGCAACGGCCACGCCGGTCGCGGCCTCGGCAGTCATTCCAGAGCCTGCGCTGTCGACAAAAGGCACGGTCAGAAAGCGCCACTGGCACCCGGTGAACGACGCCAGGAAACATTGGCGTCACGATCGCAAGCTTCGGCCGTCTTTTCAGAGTCCAGACAGGTTCCCATTCGCCCAATCAGACTTCAGCCTGACGCGCGATAAATGGTGAGATGCTCCTGCAGGCGTTGTTCGCTGAGCGCCAAGCGCCGCCTATGCCGAACACCACCGTTACTGTGAGGGCCATTTGCCGATGAGGCCGTTGCCATGCCGCACAGCAAACGACGCTTATTCGCCAGCGCAGTCCTGCTCGTGCTGTTCTGGATCGGGAGCCGCACGGCTGAATTTTGCGGCCCGTGAGCGATAAAGGCGTTCCATGAGTAGCCGGTTTCGATGATGACGCTACGGTGTTTTCAATCTGCTTTAGCCGTGTGGAGTTCCAGGAGGGAATCATGACGAAGTGTGTTGTTGTAGGCTTAGCTGTAATCCTGACGTCATCGATCCAGGCTCTTCAGGCTATGCCCGTTGGGGCGGGCCAGGGCCCCCACCAGGCGGATACGGCAGTAGTAAAGGTTCGCGAAGCATGCGGTGCAGGCATGCACCGCGTGAACGGTGTCTGCATAAGGACCCATGCCCGTCGTGCCGCCAGCAGGTGCGCGCGTGGAGTGACGTGCTGACGCCACTGTTCGAGATGCCGAGTACCGGAAATTTCCATCTTGATTCGGGTTGCTAGACCCCCGCGAACAGATTCTGGCTTACGCCGCCATTACCGTGTCGTGGCAGACGTCGGTGCGGCGGCCATAGCGACCATTGTTTCAACTTGTCACGCTCCTGAACAGCGTTATCAGAGCTGCTGGGACACAGGACACAGGACTGAGGATCTGTGCAATCGCTCGGGGATCTGGAACCCCCCATTCAGTTCTGGGTTCGGAGCACCAGCCCATGTCCGCCGAAATTAATCCAGCTGCAACTCACCATTTGCCAATCTTCGTCACGCCTCCTGGCCAGACTGACGTTCTCATGGTCGTTACGGCGGTGTTTCTGCTGGTGGCAGTCGTGGCGTTCGGTATCTTGTTCCTTCGCCTGCACAGCCTGCCCGAGCGCATGGCCCACCGCGGCCACAAGCTGCAGTTCGAAATTGTCGCGGTCTTGTGCCTCATTGCCCTCTTCACGCACATCCACGGGTTCTGGATCGCGGCGTTGCTGATCGCATTAATCGAGTTGCCCGACATCGGAACTTGGATGCAGAGGGTCGCGGGGGGCGTTGAGCGGATTGCAGGGATTAAATCTGCCGAGACTTCGACCAGACCTTCACCTGAGGAAAGCCACGCCGAGGCCAAACCCAACGACCGTGCGCCTAACACCCTATCGGGTGAGCTGCCAAGTCGACACGTAAAGGACAAGGAGCTCACGGATGCTTGAGCTGCTCTTCTGTTCGATACTGACGATCCTGCCGGATTACCTGTTTCGACGTTTCGTCCAGGGGAAGCAGATCGGCAAGGAAATAACGCTCTATTCGGTCTGGTTCGAGCTAAGGTGGGGCATTACGACATGCTTGATCCTCACGATCGCACTGATCCTGACCGTATTCTACAATCACCCCGCGACGACTAATGTCACGCTTTTCTACAGGACCATCCCGATCGTTCCGGAAATCAACGGTCGTGTTTCTGAGGTCTCTATTGATTACAGCGGGCATGTCGAGCAGGGTGCACCGATCTTCAAGCTAGACAACTCGAAGCAGAAGGCGGCGCTCGAGACCGCTCGCCGCAAAATCGAGGAAGTCGAGGCCGCCGTGGTAGTCGCGCAGCAGGATGTCACCAAGGCCGAACACCAGCTTGACGAAGCCAAAGCAAATTACCAATTGGCGCAGTACGAGCTGCAGACCAAAGAAGGAGTGCGAAGACTCGATCCTGGAGCCCTCCCCGGGCGCGAGATCGGGCGGCTGCAGGTCCTCGTCCAAGGTCGAAAGGCCGCGGTTAACGCGGCCACGGCCGTACGTGACGCTGCCGAGGAGAAGCTCTCGACGCAGCTTCAGGCCGACAAAGCGAGCGCCGAGGCCGCACTCGCTCAAGCAGAGGTCGAGTTGTCCAAGACCGTCATTCGTGCCGGCGTCAGCGGTCGTGTTGAGCAATTCACGCTGCGGGTCGGTGACGTCGTCAATCCGCTCATGCGTCCAGCCGGGGTTCTGATCCCGGATAACGCCGGTCGCTTTCTGACGGCGGGCTTCGACCAGATTGAAGCGCAGGTCATGAACGTTGGAATGATCGCCGAGGTCACCTGCATATCCAAGCCCTTCAGAATTATCCCGATGGTGGTCACGGACCTGCAGCGATACATTGCCGCCGGCCAATTTCGCGGCGGCGAGCAGCTGATCGATCCGCAGCAGGTGAAGCAGCCCGGCACGCTGATTGCGTTTCTGGAGCCGCTTTACAAAGGCGGCCTTGACGGCGGCACGCCAGGCAGCAGCTGCATTGCCAACGCCTACTCGAGCCACCACGACGAGATTGTCGCCCCCGAGACAGGAATGTTCCGACGCGTAGCGCTTCACGCCGTTGACGGGCTCGCGCTCGTGCATGCCCTCCTATTGCGAATCCAGGCGCTGGTGCTTCCCTTCAGGACTCTCGTGTTCGGCGGACATTGAGGCGCACGCCCAGGCCGACGGTTGATAAGAAAGCGTCCAATGCTGCGCTCAAAGAAATGCCGAACGCGGCAGTGACTATCTCTCTTTCGGGGCAGGAACGTGCGAATGACTGCCGCGGCCACGGCGATGCACAGATGGGTTTTTCCGGTTCCGGTGCCGCCGCCCGCGCCAGGGGACGCTTCTTCAACCTGGTTGATCTGGTCAATCAGCTGGAACAGGAAAAGGCCCGGTCGTAGTAGCCGGCTGTCCGAGAAGCTGCTCCGCCACGACCTCATTGTCATCGACGAACTCGGCTACCTGCCGTTCAGCCAATCCGGTTCCACCTGATCAGCAAGCTCTATGAGAACACCTCGCTGCTGATCACCACCAATCTCGCCTCGCCGATTGGCCGCAAGCTTTTGGGGACGCCAAAATGACAACCGCCATGCTAGACCGCCTGAGGCATCACTGCGACATCACCGAAACCGGCAGCGACAGCTGGCGCTTCAAGAACCGAGCATAACCTCCCGCTCGCCACTAGCCGTCCGCCAAGACCGGCTCTGCTCCGCTATGTAAGGCTCCGCGCCGCCGGTCTTGGCAACGTCAAAGGGGTCGCTTTTGCATGCGAAATGGGGGTAGTTCGATGCGATTTGACAAGTGGGCGCGTACGTGCAGTGCCGGTAGCCATTCCCATCGTCATCTTTCATGTACCGAAGTAGCAGAGGCGGTTCGCCAAGGGCGTTCCGTAGCAAAACGGTAGCAATCACCCAATTTATGGAATTGCTAGAAGCGATAAATGCCCGTAAACACGGGCAAATGCCGGGTTAGCTCAGCGGTAGAGCAGCGGTTTTGTAAACCGTTGGTCGGGAGTTCAATCCTCTCACCCGGCACCAATCAGCACCACTGGTCAATGGGGGCGAGCCGCACCGCGCGAAACGCGTGCGCCATGAACCTCTCCATCGCCGCCTTCGACCAAGTCAAGGTAGAGGCGATGAATGGACCAGGAGGCCGCCATGGCTGCTTTGATGAAGAAGACAGGTTCCCGGATTGGCCGCTGGTTCAAGGAATTTCGCGAAAAGAACCGGTCGCCGTATCGCTGGTATGAAAACGACGTCGGCCTGGGCTGACACGCCTCAAGCGTTCGCCACAACGCAAAGACCGCACTGAGGAGAGTGCCATGCCCATGCTGACCAGAGTTCTGGCCGCCACCATGTTGCTTCTCGCCGCCTGGACAGCGATCGGTCTGGGCGTCAGCGCCGCCCGCGCCGAGCCGCCGGATCCCTGCTTTGCCTTCGCAGCCTGCCGCCAGTGACGCGGTCGGCCCTGGACGCAGGCATTAGTGCCCCACGCATCGCGCCAGCACGGCGCCAGCGACTAAGTAGTGCTGTGCCAGAGGATGTCGCTCGTGCCCATGCCGGTAAAGTCACCGACACCGGCGACGTTGCCGGAATGCGTGCCGAGATCGATGCTGCCTGCCCACTTGCCGTTATTGATCAGCCATTCATCGGCATCACCTGTCGACGCATCGTACCACAGAATGTCGCTGGTGCCCGTTCCAGTGAAATCGCCGATTCCCACCACCTGATAGCCGGCCGGATGGGTCCGGGGCTGACGCTCGCCATCCACTTGCCATTGGCGCCGAGTTCCCAGATGTCGGTTGCGACTGTTCCGTTACTGTTGAGGCCGGTCCACAACACGTCATCACGGCCGTTGCCGAAAAAGTCGCCGAGACCGGCAATCTGATAGCTGCCCGGGTGGCTGCCGAGATCGACGCTGGCCGACCACTGACCATTCGCGAGTTGCCACTCGTCGGTATCGCCAGTGCTCGGATCGTACCAAAGAATGCCCTCCGTGCCGCCGCCGGTCCAATCGCCGATACCGGCGACGTTATAGCCGGCCGGGTGCGTCCCGGGGCTGACGCTGGCGGCCCATTTGCCGTCGGAGTCCAGTTTCCAGATGTCGGTCTGCACGCTCGCCCCCGACACGCTGGTCCACAGTACGTCGTCGATGCCATTGCCGAAGAAATTGCCGACTCCGGAAATCTGAAAATTGCCCGGGTGGCCACCCAGATCGACGCTGGCGGCCCAAGCGGCATTGGACATTTGCCACTCGTCGGTATCGCCCGTGGTAGAATTAAACCACAGGATACCGTCAGTGGTGCCGCCGGTCCAATCGCCGATGGCGGCAACATTGGAGCCCGCCGGATGCGAGCCGGGCTGGGCGCTGGCCTCCCAATATCCGCCTGACAACACCCATATGTCATTGTTGCCGCCGTTGGCGGGGAGCGGCGTGGCCTCAAAGCCGTGCGTGTTGCCGCTGGAATCGACATAGGCGCCAACTATTTCGCCGCCATTATTGATCCCGTAGATGAAAGTGTTCACCGCGCCCGAAATGTCGAGCGTGAAGTAGGTCCCAGTGGCCTCGTTGAAGATAAAGCCATGGCTCTTGGCGTTAGCGTCAACATAGTATCCAACGATCACATCGGAATTGTTGATGCCCTCGGGGAACGTGCCGTTGACCCCGAACGGATCGTCGAAATACGACCAACTGCCATTGTAGTAGAGAAAACCGTGGGATGTGGTGACGCCTGGAAAATAGCTGTCTTGGCCAACCCAAGTGCCGACCACCTGATTCTGACCGTTAATTCCGAACGCTTCTGTAGAGGTCGCACCTGGATAATTGATAATCGTGATCGGACTGCTGGGGCTCCAGATGTAGGCTTGGTTATTGTGGCCGGATTGCTGGAAATAACCGACCACGTCGCCCGCACTGTTGATGCCGTAACCGTAAGTCGTCACTTCATTTGAAATTGCGCCGCGCACGATCTCGGCTTCGATAGGCGTCCACGAACTACCGCCGCTTGTCGCAGCAAAAAACCCGTCTGACGAGTCATAAAGCAACTCCTGACCCGGGGTCGGCTGGTTTGGACCTCCAGATCCGCCGACCGGGCTGGTCCAGATCGAGTACCCGCCCGAACCACTGATCTGTCCTAAATTGTTTATTCCGTCGATCGTGCCGATGGACTGGAATTGCGTAGTATTGTTTTTGGACGTGAGCGCAACGACCGAATATGTACCACCGTTGTAAACAAAACCAGATCTTGTGTTCCCCTCGATATAATAGCCAACGATCTCACCGGAGTCGTTGAGTCCTGTTGCGTAAGTGCCCGCGGTCGCCGACGGATCGTCGAGAGTAGTGTATAGATAGAACGTCATTTCTCCCCCCTTGGCTGGCCGGCGCCTTTGCCCGATGCCGATTCGGCAGGCACACGTGTTTTCAGATTGTAAGATGTCAACGTTGGCGGCAGACCGGTGCGCGGCCGACGCCTTTCCCGTCAGACGAGGTCCTCCGCCCTTCGGCATTGCTGATCGGTCGATGAGTAAATCGTCCCGACAACCTCACGAGCGCACCAGTTCGCCCCACTCGCAATTCCAGACTACAAGTGGAGTTTGGTTCCATCAAGTTTTCTGAAAAACGGCTGTGTCCGTTCACGACCGACAAAAGCTCCGGGCATTCCAGCATTTCCGGGCCCTGATGGATGGAATCCAGTACGAATGCGAACGTCGCTTGGATGTCACTTTGTCGCATCCAAGAGAGTCCACCCAGTCGAGCCGGCACCGTCGGGGCTTGTTGAAATTGCCCCCCGCGTCGTCGACCCAAAGAGTGCGCGCAATGTTGCCTCACCGGCGGACAGCCAGCCATCGGTGAGCGCCGAAGGTCGTAACGCGCATCAACAGCAAATACGCCGCTCGACAAACCCTTACAGCTTGAACGTCTCGTAGGTCGCCGGATGAAACAGTTCATCGACCGACAGCCGCCGCGGTGACAGGCCTTCGGCATGGTGCTGGGCGAGGAAATAATCCAGCACCTTGCGGTTCGGCTCGACGCCGTAGGACCAGAAATCCTGCCCCATCAGCGCGCGCGCTTCGGCGAGCCGCTCCTCGACGAACGGCAAGGTCACCTTGGTGGCCGAGGTGTCGGACAACTTGGAGAGGCCGGCTTGCTTGGAGGCCTCGAACGCTTTGAGCACGGCGCCGGGCAGCCATGGGTGCTTTTCGGCCAGCTCGCGGCGGATGCCGACCGCATGCATGATCGGAAAATAGCCGGTGCGCTTGAAATAGTCCTTGGCGACCGCCACCGGATCGGGAAACAGCCAGCCGATATGCGGATGGCCTTTTTCGACGAGCGTTGGCGGCCGCGGCGCGATGAAGCCGTCGATCTCACCCTCCTCCAACAGCGCCGAGATGGTCTTGCCTTCGGGTGCATTGTCGAGCCGCACGCCCGGCGGCAAATTGACGGTGATCTTTTCCGGCCGGCCGGCATGCTCGATGCCGCCGCGGATCCAGTGGATGTCCGAGCGCTTGACGCCGTAATCGTCTTCGAGAAAAGCGCGCGCCCAGACGTTGGCGGTGAGCTGATATTCGGGCACGCCGACTTTGCGGCCCTTGAGGTCGGCCGGCTTCTTAATGCGATCGGTGCGCACATAGATCGAGGTGTGGCGGAAGGCGCGCGACACGAAGGCCGGCACCGCGATGTAGGGGCTGTTGCCCGCCGCGGTCTTGACCGAATAGCTCGACAGCGAGACTTCGCAGATGTCGAACTCGGCGGCGCGGAAGGCGCGGAAGAAGATTTCCTCCGGCACCAGCGTCATGAATACCGGATCGACGCCGTCGATCTGCACGCTGCCGTCGATCAGCGCGCGGGTGCGGTCGTAGTCGCCGACGGCGACGGACAATTGCAGCTTGGGCATACAGTTTGTCTCGCGATCAGGGGAAAACTGTACATAGCGGGGCACGCGCGGTTGTGCCAATAGGGTTGTTTCCACGCCACCGGGCGAGACAGACATGCGCCTGCCGATCTATCAAGTCGACGCGTTCGCGGAGAAACTGTTTGGCGGCAATCCGGCGGCGGTCTGCCCACTGCCGCGATGGCTGCCCGACGCCACCATGCAGGCGATCGCGGCGGAAAATAACCTGGCCGAGACCGCCTTCTTCGTGCGCGAAGGCGCCGACTACGCGCTGCGCTGGTTCACGCCGGCGGTCGAGGTCGATCTATGCGGCCATGCGACGCTCGCTTCCGCGCATGTCGTTTTTTCGCTTCTCGAGCCGGACCGCGCGTGCGTGAATTTCCGCACGCTCAAGGCGGGCACGCTCACGGTCGCGCGGCAGGCCGACATGCTGATGATGGATTTTCCGGCGCGGCCGGCCGTGGCGATCGAGCCGCCGCCCGGCCTGCTCGCGGCGCTCGGCGGGTCACCGCGCGAGGTTCTGAAAGCCCGCGACCACATGGTGGTTTACAACAGCGCCGCAGAAGTCACCGCGCTCAAGCCTGACTTTGCCGCGCTCGGCAAAGTAGATTGCTGGGCCGCAATGGCAACCGCGCCGGGCGAGGACGGCGCCGATTTCGTGTCACGCTTCTTCGCGCCGCGTCAGGGCATCGATGAAGATCCCGCGACCGGCTCGTCGCACTGCACGCTGGTGCCGTACTGGGCCAACCGGCTCGGCAAGCGTGAACTCAAAGCGCGGCAATTATCGCGCCGCGTCGGCACGCTGACCTGCGCGCTCAACGGCGACCGCGTCGCCATCGGCGGCCGTGCGGTGCTTTATCTGGAGGGGCAGATCGAGATTTGATCCGTTATCCTTCGAAGCTCGCTTCGCTCGGACCTCAGGATGACGGGAAAGAAGGTTCCGCCGGCGCGATGTCGGTGATCTTGAACTGCACGCGCTCCTCGCCCTGCCAGCGGTCGAGCGAGAATGTGCCGGCGGC
Organism: uncultured Alphaproteobacteria bacterium; assembly: GCA_963729965.1. Lineage (GTDB taxonomy): Bacteria > Pseudomonadota > Alphaproteobacteria > Rhizobiales > Xanthobacteraceae > BOG-931. The sequence goes on along the minus strand of CAVSPX010000012.1, from coordinate 364,356 downwards.
ATGAACCTGACGGCCGCGATTTGCCAGCAGCGCTTGCCCCAGCTTTTGCCCGGCAACGCGAAACGCGATGGCATTGACGCCAGAACCGTCGCCGGACTTGAGCCGTACGCGCATGTGCGCCTGGCCGACTTCTTCGGCGAAGGCGATGGTGTGAGCCGGCAGCACGATAACGGGCTCCGGATTGCCGGCGCCGAACGGGCCGGCGCGGCCGATCATCGCCACCAGATCGGCGTTCGCCGCAGCGGCACTGACCGCGCCGTCGATCAAGAGTCCGCTCGCGCGGCGCGCAGCTTCGACATCGGGTGCGAGTGTGGATTCGAGATAAGCCCGCCATTCGGCGAGCACGCCCTTGCGCAAAGTCACGCCGGCCGCCATGGCGTGGCCCCCGCCTTTGAGCAGCAACCCTTCGGCGACCGCGCGACGCACCGCGCGACCGATATCGACGCCGGTAATGGAGCGGCCGGAGCCGGTGCCGATCCCACCCGGCTCGATCGCGATGGCAAAGGCCGGCCGGCCGAATTTTTCCTTCAGCCGTGCCGCGACCAGCCCGACGATGCCGGGATGCCAGCCTTCCGCGGCCGTCACCACGACAGCGCCTTTCTCCTCGATGCCGAGCGCGGCCAGCGCCTCGGCTTCGGCCTGCGCCAGCGTATCGAGTTCGATTGCCTGGCGCTCGCGGTTGAGCCGGTCCAATTCGGCGGCGATCTTGGCGGCCTCAGTCGGATCGTCCTCGATCAGAAGCCGCACGCCGAGATCGGCGCGGCCGATACGGCCGCCGGCATTGATGCGCGGGCCGAGCAGAAAACCGAGATGCCACGCCTCGGGGGGGCCGTTAAGCCGCGCCACGTCCATCAGGCTCGTGTGCCCCGCCCGCTCGCGCCGGCGCAGCGCCACAAGGCCCTTGGCGACGAAGGCGCGGTTCAGACCGGTGAGCGGCACAACGTCGGCAACAGTGCCGAGCGCGACATCGTCGAGGAAAGACAACAAATCCGGCTCGCTGTGGCCCGCATTCCAGAACCCGCGGCGGCGCAGCTCGCGGTTGACCGCCACCACCGTCATGAAGACAAGTCCGACTGCGGCCAGATGACCGAGCCCGGAGAGATCGTCGCGGCGGTTTGGATTGACGACCGCCACCGCCGGCGGCAGCTCCTCATCGGCCTGATGGTGGTCGATGACCACGACATCCATGCCGTGGGCACGCGCCTCGGTCAGCGGCTCGATGCTGGTGGTGCCGCAATCGACGGTCACGAGCAGGCTCGCGCCGCGCTCGGCGAGCGCGCGCACCGCCTCGACGTTGGGGCCGTAGCCTTCAAACAGCCGATCGGGGATGTGGATGAGCGGCTCGATCCCGCATTGGCGCAGATAGCGTGCCAAGAGAGCCGCCGAGGTGGCGCCGTCGACGTCGTAATCGCCGAAAATCGCGATGGTCTCGCCGCGCGTGACACCGTCGGCGATGCGCGCCGACGCTTCCTTCATGCCGGCGAGCACGTCCGGGTCGGGCATCGCGCGGCGGATGGCCGGATCGAGGAAGGCATCGACCGCATCGATTTCGACATTGCGGCCGGCGAGGATGCGCGCCAGCAGTTCGGGCAGATCGTGCCGCTGCGTAATCGCCAGCGCCCGCGCGGCGGCGCGCTCATCGAGCCGGTCGCGCCAGGCGCGGCCGGTCGCAGAGCTTTCGACGCCGAGGAAGAGGCGATTCTCTGGCATGGACACAATTTCAGCATTGTCATGCTCCGCGCAGGCGGAGCATCCGGTAAATACGGACGCCCGGTTACAAATGCAAAGAGTGCGGCTACTGGATCGCGCGCCGCAGCCTGTCGTCGGACCGCGCGACTTGGCGCGGGTCCGTTGGCGGGCAATGACAGCTCTACGCGCCTAGAACTTGTCAAGCTGCCGGTGTTCGGCCCTGATCCAGCGCACAGTGCCGCTGACCGAGCGCATCACCACGGTCTCGGTCTCGATCACATCGTGGCCGAACCTGACGCCGGCCAGCATCGGTCCGTCGGTAACGCCGGTCGCGGCGAAGATACAGTCGCCCCGCACCATGTCGGCGATCTGGTATTTCTTGCGATGATCCTTGATACCCATGCGGGTAGTGCGTTCGCGCTTCTCGTCGGTGTCGATAATGAGCCGCGCCTGCATCTGGCCGCCGGTGCAGCGCAACGCGGCGGCCGCGAGCACGCCCTCGGGCGCACCGCCGATGCCGAGATAGATGTCGATGCCGGTCTTATCCGGCTGCGCCGTGTGAATGACGCCGGCGACGTCGCCGTCGGTGATCAGGCTGACTGCGGCGCCAGCCTTGCGCACCCCCGCGATGATGTCGGCGTGCCGCGGCCGGTCGAGGATCATTGCGGTAATCGCCTCGGGCGGCACGCCCTTGGCTTTGGCCAGATTGCGGATATTTTCTTCAGCCGGCGCATCGAGATCGACGACGCCGTTCGGGTAGCCCGGCCCGATCGCGATCTTGTCCATGTAGATGTCGGGGGCGTGCAGCAGCGCGCCCTCGTCGGCCATGGCGAGCGTGGCGATGGCGCCCGGCATGTTCTTGGCGCACAGCGTCGTGCCTTCGAGCGGATCGACGGCGATATCGACCTTCGGGCCGCCGGCCTTGCTGCCGACCTTCTCGCCAATGAACAGCATCGGCGCTTCGTCCATCTCGCCTTCGCCGATCACGACGGTGCCGTCGATCGGCAGCTTGCCGAGTTCCCGGCGCATGGCATCGACCGCGGCCTGGTCGGATTTCTTCTCCGCACCGCGTCCGCGCAATCGCGCGGCCGCAACCGCCGCCCGCTCGGTCACCCGCGCGAGTTCAATCGTGAAGATGCGCTCAATCATCGACGTTTGCGGCACATTGATCGACGCCATCATTTCTTCCCCGAACAACGCCGCGCCATACCGGCGCGGCCTAATTCTTCTCAATGCGGATGACTTGCGGCTGACCGGAGATTACACGGTCGCGCCGCACGGCGGAAAGCGCCCTGCGTACCGCATCCTCGCTCGTTGCATAAGTAATCATGATGACCGGAACCGCCTCGCCCGAACGCCCGGATGGCGACGGGCCCTGGCCACCGCTGCCGTGGCGCTGCACGATCGATTCCAGCGAAATTCCCTGCTGGGCGAGCCGGCGTGCAATGGTCGCCGCGGTGCCGGGGCGGTCGCGGGCCAACAGCCGGATGTAATAGCCGCCCTCGTGATGCTGCATCGGCGCCTTGCGGGTCGCGATCATGCGCGCGGCAGGAAGGCCGAACGGCGCATTGCGCACGCCGCGGGCGATATCGGCAAGGTCGGACACCACAGACGACGCGGTGGCGAGACCGCCGGCCCCCGGCCCGACCAGCGTGATGGGCGAAATCCCCTCGGCGTCGATTGTGACCGCGTTGGTCACGCCCATGACCTGGGCGATCGCGGAATCTTTCGGAACCATGGTCGGGTGCACCCGCTGCTCGATTCCAGCCTCGGTCTTCACCGCGACACCCAGCAGTTTCACGCGGTAGCCGAGTTCATCCGCGGCATCGAGATCGGCGAGCGAGATCGATGAAATGCCTTCGACATAGATCGCGCCGGGATCGAGCCTGGTGCCGAAGGCGAGGCTCGCCAGGATGGAGAGCTTTTGCGCAGTATCGTGGCCTTCGATGTCGAAGGTGGGATCGGCCTCGGCGTATCCCAGCCGCTGCGCCTCACGCAAGCAGTCCGCAAAGGCGAGCCGATCCTGCTCCATGCGCGACAGGATGTAATTGCAGGTGCCGTTGAGGATGCCGTAGACGCGGGTAAAGGCATTGCCGTTGAGCGCTTCGCGCAACGTCTTGATGATCGGAATGCCGCCGCCGACCGAAGCCTCGAAATTAAGCGCCACGCCGTGCCGTTCCGCCAACGCCGCAAGCTTCTGTCCGTGACGGGCGAGCAGCGCCTTGTTGGCGGTCACGACCGACTTGCCGGAAGACAGCGCAGCTTCGACCGCAGCCTTGGCGGGATCGCCGGCGCCGCCGATCACCTCCACCATGACGTCGATCGAAGGGTCACGCGCCAGTTCGACCGGGTCGGCGACCCAGCGGAATTTTTTAAGATCGACGCCGCGCTTCTTGCTCCGCGAGCGGGCGGAGACCGCGACGATCTCCACCGGCCGGCCGCAGCGCGCAATGATCTTGTCGCGGCCGCGTTCCAGCAATTGGACCACGGACGCGCCGACGGTCCCCAGTCCGGCAAGACCGACTTTCAGCGGTTTGGCCATAAGACGTCGCCAAAAAAAGCGGAAGCGCGAGCGAGACTAGCGTCGCGTCGCGAGCGGGACGACGTTGTGCAGCATTTCCGGGCCGGTTTCAAGAAAGCGGCGGATATTGCGCGCTGCCTGGCGGATGCGCTGCTCGTTCTCGACCAACGCGATGCGCACGCGACCCTCGCCATACTCGCCGAAGCCGGCGCCCGGCGCCACCGCGACGCTCGCCTTCTCGACCAGAAGCGTCGAGAATTCGACACTGCCGAGCGGCCGGAACGGTTCAGGGATCGGCGCCCAGGCGAACATCGACGCCGCCGGTGGCGGCACGTTCCAGCCGGCTCGTCCGAACGACTCGACAAGCGCATCGCGCCGGCGGCGGTACGTCGCCCGCATCTCGTGGATGCAGTCGTCCGGACCGTTAAGGGCCGCTGTCGCCGCGACCTGAATCGGCGTGAAGGCACCGTAGTCCAGATAGGACTTCACCCGCGCCAGCGCCGCGATGATGCGTTCGTTGCCAACCGCGAAGCCGATGCGCCAGCCCGGCATCGAGTAGGTCTTCGACATCGAGGTGAACTCGACCGCGACATCCATCGCGCCCGGGACCTGGAGCACCGAAGGCGGCGGATTGCCGTCGAAATAAACCTCGGCGTAGGCGAGATCCGACAGCACCAGGAGGCCGTGTTTCTTCGCGAACGCGACGAGGTCACGATAGAACTCGAGATCGGCGGTGCAGGCCGTCGGATTCGACGGATAGCAGACGACGACCGCGATCGGCTTGGGGATCGAATGCAGCACCGCGCGCTCGAGTGCGGCAAAGAACGCGGTGTTGGCTTCCACCGGCACCGCGCGGGTCGTACCGCCCGCCATAAGAAAACCGAAGGCATGGATCGGGTAGGTCGGATTGGGGACGATGATGACGTCGCCGGGCGCTATGATCGCTTGCGCGACGTTGGCGAAGCCTTCCTTGGAGCCGAGCGTGGTAACGATCTGCGTTTCCGGATTGAGCTTCACGCCGAAGCGGCGCGCATAGTAGGCGGCCTGCGCGCGGCGCAGTCCCGGAATTCCCTTCGATGCGGAGTAGCGGTCAGTGCGCGGCTTGCCGATCGTCTCCTTCATCTTCTCGATGACATGCGCGGGGGCAGGCAGATCCGGATTTCCCATGCCAAGGTCGATGATATCGGCGCCGCCATTGCGCGCGGCCGCCTTGGCTCGGTTGACGACCTCAAAGACGTAGGGCGGCAGGCGGCGAATGCGATAGAACTCTTCCATGGCAGTCTCGGCGGGTTTCGAAAGTGAGATCATTCAACCTTTGTATCACGGCTTGCCGGCGGCGCCACCGGCGGTGCCGGTTTGCGTCGCACAATCCGGCGGCGGGCCTCCTGGCGGCACGTTGGCGATGGCCTCGGCGCACAGGTGCTGGCGGTCGCTGAGAAGCGTATCGGTCGCCCGCTTGACCTCGTCCGGTGTGAGGGGGGCATCGCCCCGCGACGGCGGTTCGGCAAACAGCGACGGGTACGTACCGGAGGAGGACGATGACGAACAGGCAGACAGCAGCGCCGCGACGGCCGCAACCGCCATCGCCGCACCGATCCGTCTTCGCGTGCTGCGCGCAAACGCCATCCAGGCTTGTCCCCCAGCCCTGACCCAGTCTCTCTGGGTCCTCCGCCGCCGCATCCGCGTGATTTTGGGCGGCCCCTCGCCCCACCTTGTGCCGTTAAATTGTTTACCAATCCAATACTTACGGCAGCTACTTGAACGAACACCGAAGCTTTCGAATAGCCGGCTAATATGTCCAAACGAGGACACCAGGATGAGTGCTCGACCTCAGGGCCAGGGATCGGCCATGCGGTTCAGGCCTGATTATTGCCTGCCGTCTTGTGCGCGTAAGTATGAAAAGCCATGTCTGCGGAAAGAGCCGGGCTGGATCTTTCCGCTGGGCCGTTGAGGAACGCTCGGTGCAATCGCCATCGCAACAGCAGGTCAAGATCGGCAGCATCGATGTCGAGGCGTTCTCGCGCAATTTGGCGCGCCTGATCGAAAATGGTGGCCGGGCGCTGGCGGCCTATCTCAAGCCCCGCGAGCAGGGCCAAGACGACCGCGTTATGGCTGACGAGATCGCCGAGGTGGTCAAGACACTCGGCCATGTCGCGGAATATTGGCTCGGCGACCCGCAGCGTGCGGTCGAACTGCAGAACCGGCTCGGCAAAGCCTATCTCGATCTCTGGGCTGCGGCCGCCAAGCGGCTCGCGGGCGACCAGAGCGCTCCGGTCGCCGCCCCCGCTCCCAGCGACAAGCGCTTTGCCGATCCGGAATGGACGACGAACCAGTTCTACGATTTTCTCAAACAGGGCTATCTGCTCACGACGCAGTGGGCGAACCAACTGGTCAGCGACGCATCCGGCCTCGACGCGCATACCAGGCAGAAGGCCGAGTTCTACGTGCGGCAGATCGGCAACGCGCTGTCGCCGTCGAATTTCGTTCTGACCAACCCGGAATTGCTGCGCGAGACGCTGACCAGCAACGCCGACAATCTGGTGCGTGGCATGCAGATGCTGGCCGAGGATATCGAAGCCGGCGGCGGTCACCTGCGTATCCGCCAGTCCGATTCCTCGATGTTCGAGGTCGGTCGCAATCTGGCGACCACGCCCGGCAAGGTTATTTTTCAGAACGAGCTGATGCAGCTCATCCAGTATGAGCCGTCGACGCCGACCGTGCTTAAGCGGCCGCTGCTGATTGTGCCGCCCTGGATCAACAAGTTTTATGTGCTCGACCTGACGCCGGAAAAATCTTTCATCAAGTGGTGCGTTGATCAGGGCGTGACGGTTTTCTGCATTTCATGGGTCAATCCCGACGCGCGCCTGGCGCAAAAGTCGTTTGAAGACTACGTCCGCGAAGGCCCCGTCACCGCGCTCGACATCATCCAAAAGGTCACCGGCGAAGATCGGGTCCATACCATCGGCTATTGCGTCGGCGGCACCCTGCTCTCGATCACGCTCGCCGCGATGGCGGCATGGCGCGACCAGCGCATCATGTCGGCAACGCTGTTCGCCGCGCAGGTCGATTTCACCTGGGCGGGCGACCTCAAGGTGTTCGTCGATGAGGAGCAGGTCGCGGCGCTGGAGCAGCGCATGGCCGAGCGCGGCTATCTCGAAGGCCGCACGATGGCGACCGTATTCAATCTGATGCGCTCGAACGATCTGATCTGGCCCTACGTGGTCAACAATTATCTGAAAGGCAAGGCGCCGTTCCCGTTCGATCTGTTGTACTGGAATTCAGATGCGACCCGCATGCCTGCCGCCAATCATGCCTTCTATGTGCGCTCCTGTTATCTGGAAAACAGGCTGGCGAAGGGCAAGATGACGATGAGCAACACGCCGATCGATCTCAAGTCCGTCAAGATACCGGTGTACAATCTTGCGACGCGCGAAGATCATATCGCGCCGCCGAAATCGGTGCTGCTCGGCAGCAAGTATTTCGGCGGCCCGGTGCGCTTCGTGCTGGCCGGGTCCGGCCATATCGCGGGCGTCGTCAACCCGCCTAACCGCAACAAATATCAATATTGGACCGGACCGCGGCCGCGCAGCGCCAATCTCGACGGCTGGCTCGCCAAGGCCACCGAGCACCCGGGTTCGTGGTGGCCGGATTGGCTTGCCTGGCTGAAAAATCAGGACGAAGCCGAAGTTCCCGCGCGCGAACCCGGCGGCGGCGTGCTCACTCCGATCGAGGACGCGCCGGGAAGCTACGTGAAGATGCGCGATTAGTCCGCCGCGCGACCGCACGTTGTGCCCGGCTCCGCCGCGCGCGCCGCCACAGGCGCGATTGCCAGAAGGGCTATCGCGCCGACAGTCGCGATCGCATGCCGCGTGAGCGCAGTCACCATCAAACGAGTGCATTTCAACATATCGGTCTCCGCATCGCGAGGTCGGCCCTGCCGGCCAGACCTTACGGAAACAAGGCGACCTGATCGATCCCCATCGTCTCCGGATAGCCGAGCATGGCGTTCATGTTCTGCACGGCCTGACCGGAGGCGCCTTTGGTCAGATTGTCGAGCGCCGAAACGATAATGGCGCGGCCGGCGATCCGGTCGGGGGCGACTCCGATGAAGGTCATATTGGAGCCGCGCACGTGGCGGGTCTGCGGCATGGTGCGCAACGGCAGCACGTGGACGAACGGCTCGCCGGCATAGGCCTTCGACAGCACCGCGTGCAGGTCTTCCGGCGCGGCCTGGTCGATGCCGCGGACGTAAATGGTCGAGAGGATGCCGCGATTCATCGGCACCAGATGCGGCGTGAAACTGACGATCACCTCGCGGCCGGCGGCAAGCGAAAACTCCTGATCAAGCTCGGCCATGTGGCGATGATGGCCGACGCCGTAGGCGTGGAAACCCTCCGACACCTCGGAGAACAACATCTCTTCCTTTGCCGCCCTGCCCGCACCAGTCATGCCGGATTTTGCGTCGACGACGATCTCACCCGGATCGATCGCCTTGGCCTTGAGCAGCGGGATGAGTGCAAGCTGTGCACAGGTCGTGTAGCAGCCGGGATTGGCGACCAGCCGCGCCGTCCTGATGTTTGACCGGTAGACCTCGGTCAACCCGTAGACGGCTTCTCTTTGCAGCTCCGGCGCGAAATGTTCGTGGCCATACCAGCGCGCATAGGCGGCGGGATCGGCGAGCCGGAAATCGGCCGAAAGGTCGACGACCTTGGTCGCCGGCGCGCGCGCCAGCAGGTCGGCGATGACTTTTTGCGTCGTACCGTGCGGCAAAGCGCAGAACGCAACATCGAGCGCCAGCGCCTGCCAATCGGCGTTCTCGATCGCGGTGAGCGTCGGCAGCGCGTACGGCGCGAATTGCGGAAACACGTCCGACATCGGCTTGCCGGCGCGCCGGTCGGCGGTCAGCAACACGATCTCGACGCGCGGATGGCTAATAAGCAGCCGCAGCAATTCGGCGCCGGTATAGCCGGACGCACCGAGGATGCCGATCTTGGCCTTGTTACCTTGCGCGGACATGATTCAACCTTTTGCCTTTTGGACGATCAGGCCGAATCCGCAGCGAGACTATGAGGGGTCGGTGCCGCGGAACCGGCGGCACGAGGGCTTGCTAAACGCCAAGGCGCGCCCGTGCCGTATCGTAGCGGCGACGGCGGCGGCGCTGGGTCGTGACGATGGCTACGAGATACCTTGGCATGGCGGCGATATAGTCCGGGCCCCCCATAGCGTCAAATGCGCTCTCGGGCCGGCCCCCTAAATGGCATAGTCGCGCCTATAGTCGAGGCTGATTCGCCGCGCCGTTGCGCCGGGGCGATCAAAGCGCCACATCGGCGAAGACACCGCCATAAGATTCTGGGGCAAACCTTGGGAAAATCGGTAAAAAAGTCATCGTCGCAGGACGCGCCAGATCTGTTCGGCGGGGCCGCTTCGGGCCGCCGCGGCAGCGCCCGGAGATCGAGCCCAGCGGCCACTCGCGGCTCGTCCGCCGAGTCCGGCTATACGGCCAAGCACATCGAGGTTCTTGAGGGGCTCGAGCCGGTGCGCCGCCGCCCTGGCATGTATATCGGCGGCACCGACGAGAAGGCGCTGCACCACCTGTTCGCAGAAGTCATCGACAACGCCATGGACGAGGCACTGGCCGGCCACGCCGACTGGATCGAGGTCGAGATGGAGGCCGATGGCTTCATCACCGTCACCGACAACGGCCGCGGCATGCCGGTCGACCCGCATCCGAAATTCCCGAAAAAATCCGCGATCGAAGTCATCATGTGCACGCTGCACGCGGGCGGCAAATTCGACTCCAAGGTCTACGAGACTTCGGGCGGCCTGCATGGCGTCGGCGTGTCGGTCACTAACGCGCTGTCCGAGCGCATGGAGGTCGAAGTCGCGCGCGGCCAAAAGCTCTACCGAATGATTTTCGAGCGCGGCAAGCCGAAGACCAAGCTCTTAGACGCCGGCAAGGCGCCGAACCGCCGCGGTACCAAGGTGCGCTTCCGTCCCGATCCGCAAATCTTCGGCGACAAGGCCCATTTCAGGCCCGAGCGCGTGTTCAAGATGACCCGCTCCAAGGCGTATCTGTTCGGCGGCGTCGAAATTCGCTGGTCCTGTGCCAAGGAGCTGCTGCGCGGCACCGAGGACGTGCCCGAAAAGGCCACGTTTCATTTCGCCGATGGCTTGAAAGATTACCTCTCGGAGACGCTGTCGAGCGCCACACTGGTGCATTCCGACATCTTCACCGGCAGCGCCGGTAAGATCGGCGTACACGGCGGCGTGCAATGGGCGGTGGCCTGGACCGCCGACGCCGACGGCTTTGTCAATTCCTACTGCAATACGATTCCAACGCCGGACGGTGGCACCCACGAGTCCGGCCTGCGCACCGCACTGTTGCGCGGGCTGAAGGATCATGCCGAGCGCATGAACCAGGGCAAGCGCGGCGCTGCGATCACCTCCGACGACGTCATGACCGGCGCCGGCGCCATGCTCTCGGTGTTCATCCGCGAGCCGGAATTCCAGGGCCAGACCAAGGACCGCCTCGCCACCGCCGAAGCGCAGCGTATCGTCGAGCAGGCGATCAAAGACCCGTTCGACCACTGGCTCGCCGGCAACCCCGCCGCCGCCAACAAGCTGTTTGAATTCGTCGTCGAGCGGGCGGAAGAACGCATCCGCCGCAAGCAGGAAAAGGACATCGCGCGCAAGAGCGCGGTGCGCAAGCTGCGGCTGCCGGGAAAACTCGCCGACTGCACCAATAGCGCCGCTGCCGGCGCCGAACTTTTCGTCGTCGAGGGCGACTCCGCCGGCGGCTCGGCCAAGCAGGCGCGAGACCGCGCGACCCAGGCGATCCTTCCGTTGCGCGGAAAGATCCTCAACGTCGCCTCGGCCGGCAAGGACAAGCTGGCGCAGAACCAGCAGCTTGCCGATCTGGTGCAGGCGCTGGGCTGCGGCACCGGCGTCCAGTATCGCGACGAGGATTTGCGCTATGGCCGGGTCATCATCATGACCGACGCCGATGTCGACGGCGCCCATATCGCGTCGCTGCTCATCACGTTTTTCTACCGGCAGATGCCGCATCTGATCGACAACGGCCACCTTTATCTCGCCGTGCCGCCGCTGTTCCGCCTGTCGCATGGCGGCAAGATTTTCTATGCCCGCGATGACAAACATCGCGAGGAGATTTTGAAGAAGGAATTTCACGCCAACGCCAAGGTGGAAGTGAGCCGCTTCAAGGGGCTCGGCGAGATGATGGCCGTTCAGCTGAAGGAAACCACGATGGATCCGAAGAAGCGCACGCTGCTGCGCGTGGTGCTGTTGCCTGACGATCAGAAGGCCACGGAAAAATCCGTCGAGCGGCTGATGGGCACCAAACCCGAAGCACGCTTTGCCTTCATCCAGGAGCGCGCCGAGTTCGCCGACGAAGAATCGCTCGACTTATAGCCGGTGGATGACGCGCGCCGGCGACCGCCGGCGTCGCGATCCGTGCCGTCGCGACTTTGCTAATCGCAGACGTGGGCTACTTGAAGACCTTATCGGTCGCGGTGATCAGGCCGATGTCGGGATTTGCCGAGCAATACTGGCCGAGCTTCTTGGCGTTCTCGACGAACCTGTCGAGATTGATCACCGGCGGGTCGTTCTCGTTGCGATAATAGCCATCCAGCCACGAGAGGATGACTTTCACATCCTCGTCGCCTGCGCTTTGGAATTTCTTACACGTCCAGACCGATAAATCGATATTGGCGGCAAACGCGGAGCCCGACCAAACAAGCATTCCGGCGGCTAGCGCCCAGGCGACGATTTTCATGGTTCTCTCCCTCAGCAATAAATCTCTGCGCGAGTTTTGTTATAAAGTCCAGTTGCAACAGCCCTTTTACGCACCTTGGTTTTATCTTAAGGTAAAATGAGCTTGGCGTTCCGGAGTCAGCGATGCCCACCAGCACCGTGAAAGTTCCCTCCTCGTCCGGCGGCGCATTCGACTGCTATCTCGCGCTGCCGGCAGCGTCCTCCCCGACCCCGGCCATCGTGCTCGCCAATGCCATCGTCGGCGTCGACGAGGATTTGCGCGGCATCGCCGATGAGTTTGCCGGAGCAGGCTTTATCGCCGCCGCGCCCGACCTGTTCTGGCGCTCGGTGCCGGGCCCGCTGCCGCATGAGGACCCGCGCACTCGCCCGCGCGGCCTGCCGCGGCTCCCAAAGATCAAAGCCGGCGAGGCCGACATGGCCGATACGCTCGCCCACCTACGCACGCTGCCGCAGCACAATGGCCGCGCCGTCGCCATGGGCTTTTGCTACGGCGGCCCGTACGCCATCCTTGGTCCGAAGCGGCTGGGCTATGACGCCGGCGTGTCCTGCCACGGCACCCAGCTGCTCGACTTTATCGGGGAACTCGACGGGCTTGGCGCGCCGATCTGCATCATGTGGGGCGACAAGGACTTCGCCGCGCCGCCCGAGGTGCGCGATGCCTATCGTGCCGCAGCGGCGCAGCACGGGAATATCGAATTGCACGTCTTCCCTGGCATCGACCATGGCTACATGCTGCCGCACAGCCCCGCGGCGTTCGACGCCAGGACCCGCGCCTTTTCGATGTCGCGGGCACTCGCCGTTCTGGAAGCCTTGCGCGGCGGACGCAAACCAGGGATCGAGGCAGCGGAGTAGGAGTTGCTTGCGAGCCACCGCCGAATTGGCCGTATTTCGCGAAAGGCGGATATTGCTGGTTCAATGCGCGCCCATCCGGATGCGCTCATCCGATCCCGGCGACCCGCCATCGCGCTCAGGGACCGCATCGATGTTGCTCCCGTCCTGGATCGCCGCCGATTGGCAGAAGGCCCTGCCCTATCTGAGCGTGCTCGGGATTGTGGTCTGGATCGTGCTGTTTCGCTCCGACCCGTTGAGCGAACGCGCGTTGTGGTTCGGCCTGCTCGTCATCTACATGCTGCACCAGATCGAGGAGCATCTGTGGCCAGGCGGCTTTCGCCAATTCACCAACGCACACGTCTTCAAGAGCGGCCAGGACAACTGGCCGGTCGACATCGGCGGCGTCGCGCTTATCAATATCGGCTATGTCTGGCTGCCGGTCGGCCTCGCCGCACTCTATCCGGCAGCGTTGCGCTGGGTTGGCCTGCTCTGGATCGGCTTGACCTTGATCAACGGCTTGACGCACATCGTGAGCACGATCCGCCTGCGCATCTACAATCCGGGACTGATTACATCGATTGTGCTGTTCCTGCCGTTTACGATTTTCGTGCTGGCGCTGGAGGCTGAACGCGGCGCGTTGTCGGGCACCGAAATCGGCCTGATCCTGATCGGCGGTGTGGTCCTCCACATTCCGGTAGCGGCGCTGTTCGTGGTGCCATTTCTGCGCCGGCGGTCGATGGCGGGCCGATAGGAGTGGCCGCAACGACCCCCGGACGAGCTTAATCAATGCTGCATCGCACATATCGCGGCTCTCACGGAGGCTGTCCCTGCTATAAGCGCCCCATGAGCGGCACCGAGGCGGCACAGTGACGGCAAGACGCCCCGTGGTCGGCGTGATCGGCGGCCCGCATCGCGTCGAAGGCCGCTTCACCGCGCAGCGCGTCGGCGAGCGCAATCTGCGCGCTGTCACCGAGGTCGCCGGCGCCTTGCCGCTGATGTTCGCCGCGACGCCCGAGATCACCGAAGCCGGCGCCTTGCTCGAAACCGTCGACGGCATCCTGCTCACCGGCGCGCGCGCCAATGTCCATCCCACTTATTTCGGCGAGCAGGAAGATCCGCGCTACGAGCCATACGACCGCGACCGCGACGCGCTGGCGCTTGGGCTGATCAAGGTCTGCGTCGAGCGCGGCGTGCCGCTGCTCGGCATCTGCCGCGGCTTTCAGGAGATGAACGTGGCCTTCGGCGGCTCGCTGCATCCTGAAATCCGCGAGCTGCCAGGACGCATGAACCATCGCATGCCGCGGCTGGCGAACGGCGAGCCGCATCCCGACCTCGCCGTAATCTTCGCCGACCGTCACGACATCGCGCTGACGCCGAACGGCGTGTTCGCCAAGCTTCTTGGCTGCGACACCATCCGGGTCAATTCGCTCCACGGCCAAGGGATCTTGCAACTGGGCGGCCGTGTCGTCGTTGAAGGTGTGGCCGAGGACGGAACTATCGAGGCGATACGCATCGCCGATGCGCCTGGTTTCGCGCTTGGCGTGCAATGGCACGCTGAGCATGACGCTACGCGCAATCCCATCAACCGCAGAATCTTCGAGGCCTTCGGCTCGGCGGTTGCGGACTATCATCGGACGCGCAGTTGACACGCGCGGCCGCGATCGCGAATCATAATTGATGAAGCTGCAAATTCGTTACGGGGCGACGGCCAGGGTTTTGCACTGGACCGTTGTAGGCCTCCTGCTCACCCAATATCTGATCGGCTGGCTGATGCCCAACATCAGGCGCAACATGTCGCCGGGCATCGCCATGACGTGGCATATGTCAATCGGCACGGTCATTCTGGCGCTGATCGTCGTGCGATTGGCGTGTCGGCTGACCCATCCGGTCGCGCCGGAAAGCTCGCTGAAGCCGTACCAGCGCCTTACCTCCGAGGCAGTTCATTGGCTGCTCTATTTGCTGGTTCTCGCCACGACCGTGTCGGGCTGGCTGTTCGCTTCTGCGCGCGGTTGGAAGGTATCGTGGTTTTTCCTTTCGCCGATGCCGATGCTGACCTCGGGCAGCCAGTCGCTGGTACACACCCTCGACGGCTGGCACCAGGATTTCGAATGGGCGCTGTTGGCCCTGATCGGCATTCACATTGCCACCGCGTTCCTGCACCTATTCTATTACCGCGACGGCGTCATGCGGCGGATGCTGCCGCAGCTTTGATGCGGGCTCGCGGACCGTACCCCGTTCAGCGCGGGTTTTGGCCTACTCGCCGCTCCAATGCGGCGCGCGCTTGTTGAGGAAGGCGTCCATGCCTTCGCGGAAATCGCGGCTCATGTAACACATCAGGATCAGGTCCTCGCCTTCCTCGCGCGTCAGCCGCCGCATCAGCCGCGCCAGGGCCTGCTTGGTGGCGGCCAGCGTGAGTGGCGCGTTGCCGGCAACCGTTGCGGCAAGCTCGCTGGCGCGCTTGTTCAACGCATCGAGGTCTTCCACTACCTCGGTGAGCAGCCCGATCTGAAATGCTTCCTCGGCACCGACCAACCGGGCGGAGAAAATCAGGTCCTTGACCCGCGCCGGACCGACCAGGGCAGTCAGCCGGCTGATGCTCGCCATCGACAGACAATTGCCGAGCGTACGCGCGATCGGAAAGCCGATCCGCGTGGTCTTGGTGCCGACGCGCAGATCGCAGCACGCGGCGATCGCGCCGCCGCCGCCGGTGCAGGCGCCACTGATCGCCGCGATGGTGGGCACCCGGCATTGTTCGAGCGCAGTCTGCACGCGGTCGATGCGAGCCTCGTATTCGAGCGCATCCTGCGGGGTTTTGAAAGCGCGGAACTGATTGATGTCGGTACCGGAGGCAAACGCCTTGTCGCCCGCGCCCTGCAGCACCAGCACCTTGATCGAGCGGTCATCGTTCGCCTGGGCGCAGATCTGCGCCAGCCGTTCGTACATTGCGAAAGTGAAGGCATTGCGCGCCTGCGGCCGATTGAAAGTGATGCGGCCGATACCGTCGCGCAGTTCAAAAAGGAGATCCTCAGACGTCGTTACCTGCTGTTCCATATCGGCCGATCCTGTTTGTCATCAACGTCATCGCTGAACCTTAACCTATTGAACCTTAGCCCAAGCAGCCACGACACAGCGATAGCAATCCTTCCTGAAAGGCAGGGACGGTGCCATGACGCTGGACCAACTCGAAGCCGAAATCTCCGCGCTGCGGCGGCAACAGGACGATCAAAAAAAGCATTGGCGGCGCTGGGGCCTCGCGAGCTACGCCGCGAGCCTGATCCTGTGCGCGGTTGTGCTCCTGAAAGTGGCGCTGACGGGCAACGATCCGCCCTCGCCAATGATTTTCATTGTTCTGACGCTGCTCTTTGTTGGCCTCGCATTCGTGACTGCAGGCCGGCCGTTGGCATTCGCGCGGTTCCGCCGGCAATAAGCCAAGCACGGCTAATGCGCCGTGCTGCTCTCGACTCCGTCGATCTCCTCGATCACGACCTGCCCGAGATGGCGAATCGCTTCCGCCATCAGAGCGGCCCACTGTTCTTTCGGCCCGAGCATGATGGTTTCGGCGAGACTCTCCGAGATGCGGGCCACCATGTCGGCCAAATCCACGCTCTCCTGGCCTTCGATGCGCTCGCGCACCAGTTCGTTGATGTCGCAGTGCAGGCAATCACTCATCGGATAACTCCATCGCTCGCGGACAGCACCGCACCGGCAGGCGAAGCCCGCGCGCTGCGGCTACGCCGAAGTTCCGCGCTCGGGCCGCTGCGGCGTTTCCACCCATCCGCGACGGGCTTTGTTCCGCGCCTATGAGGGCGCTCTAGGCCGCTACGCCTTAATATGCTTGCCGATGAATTGCACCATCTGGGCGAACATGTCGCCGGTCTTGCTCAGATCGGGCGTATGACTGGCGCTGCGATCCATGTCGATATATTGCAGCGCGATATCGCCGCCGGCTTTCTTGTAGTTGGCAGCAAAGCGCTGCGGCTCGTTGCCGGGAAAATCCGATTCGACATCCTTGTAATCGTGCTGGTTGTCGTTCTTGCCCTGGAACCAGATCGCCGGCGGCAGAGAAACCTTCTCGCCGCGCTCAAGCGCCAGCATCGGGTTGCCCTCTGCCATGGCGGCTTCCGTGCCCCAATAGGAGTCATGGCGCGGAATGATGTCCTTGCCCCAGTCTTTGCCGCTCGCCATGCCGCGCTTGGCGTGGCGGTAACGGCTGAGCGGATTGATTACCGGCCAGGACATGATCACGCAACGGACGCTGGCGTCCTGCGCGGGCGTGCCGGGCGGCAGTGCGATGGCGGTGTAACGCGGATCGTTCGGCCGCATGGCAACCAGCATCGCCAGGTGGCCGCCGCTCGACTGCCCGGACAGGCCGATCAGGTCGGGCCGGGTCTTCAGGCTGCGCGCGTTGGCCTTGGCCCAGCGCACCGCGTAATTGATGTCCTGCACCGAGGCCGGATACGGATCCTCGTTGCCGGAACGAAAATCGAGCGCGATCGACACGACGCCATGCGACGCCATGTATTCGTGGCGCTGACGCTCGGACATCCGGTTGCTCATGCACCAGGCGCCGCCATGGCACTCGACCATGGCCGGGAATGGGCCCTCCCCGACAGGCTTATAGATGGTCGCCAACAGCGGCTTGTTGCCGTAGCGGAGATACTCAACCTCGCTCACATCGAATGCGGCAGGCTTGGCTTCCAGGGTAGCCGTGGTCATGGGGAATATCCTTCAAGACGGATGGGGGAACCGGCGAAATCCTTCGTCGGGGGGAGTTCTAGTGGCAGGCTTGGCCGCGCTCAACCACCCTGCCGGACGGCTTCGGCCGGCAGGATCACTTCGCGGGTCATCGTTGCAAGGGCTATGGCGCCGATGACAAGGAGAATGCCGGCGATCCACAGCGCCCAATCATACGAGTGCAGGCCGGCCACCACATAGCCAGTGACGATCGGCGCCAACAGGCCGCACACGTTGCCGGCGAGGATCGTCAGGCTGATGGCCTTGCCGACGTCGCGCACGCGGTGGACGAGATCGGTCACCAGCGTGATGTTGAGCGAGATAGCCGCATTGATGCCGGAAAGCGACAGCGCAAACAGCGTCAGGATCAGACTTGTGTTGTCGGTAAACGGCACGAACACCATCACGGCCGCGAGCAGCACGCAAAGGATCACCATGCCGCGACGGCCCCCGGCCAGCAGCGTATGCGAGGCCAGCACGCGATCGCTGACAATGCCGATCACGATGCTGACCGGCACCGCGATCGCCCAGGGCACCGCGGTGTAGAGGCCGGTCTTCATGATGGTGAGATGCTTGGTTTCCTGCAGGTAGCTCGGCAGCCAGAACAAGAGCAGATAGAGCGCATAGATGCCGGCCGCTTGCGCGATCATCGCGCCCCACATCGATGGCGACCGCAGCAGCTCCAGCACCACGCCAGCGCTGCCGGGCGTGCCGATCTCGTCCGACGTGCCGGCCGAACGCTCCGCCAGAATCTTGCGGCGCTCGTCGCCCGTAAGCCACTTGACCTTTTCGGGCCGATCGAACCAGACGAGATTGCAGATCAGCCACAAAAAGCCGAGCGCGCCGAGCACGACGAAGGCTGGGCGCCAGCCGTAGGTACTGGCGATCGACGCCGTGATCACGGCGCCGATGGCCGGACCGACGAAGCTGCCCGCGCTCCAAAACACGTTGGCGACGCCGCGCTCCTGCGCCGGCATCCATTCGCGCACGATGCGGCCGCTGGACGGAATCGAGGTCGCTTCGCCCGCCCCCATGAGCAACCGCATCGCCATCAGGCCGCCAAAGCTTGTCATGGCGGCGGTCCCGGCCATGACCAGCGACCACAGCGCAATCCCGACGGAATTGATGTTCCGTGCCGAGAAGCGATCCAGCAGGATGCCGACCGGCAGGACGCACAATGCGTAGGTCCACAGGAACGACGAAAACAGGTATCCCATCTGCACGGGCGACAGCTTGAATTCGCCGCGTACCGCCTGCGCGACGACGCCAAGCGCCGAACGGTCCATGTAGTTGATGGTGACCAGCGCCAGCAGCAGGACGTAAATCCAGCCGCGCCGGAAATGCGCGACGGACTGCGCGCTCGTGAGCGTGCTCATGCTCCCTCCCCCTGTTATCGTTCTTGGGTCTTTCTACGCGACCCTTCTAGCGCGGCCATCGCCGAAACGCGACAACCGGACCATGCAAGCGCGTCGTTACTTCGGTTCCGGCTCCTCCGGCGGCTCGCCTGCGGCGCTGTGCGAGCTTGGCGTCCCCACGGCCCGGCCGCGCGGATCGTTCTTGTTCGACATACAGCGGATCATGAATTGCTTGCGTTTGGCGCCGACCAGCTTCGGCCCGCCGCCTTCCGGGTGGTCGGCACCGAATTCGCAGGTTGCCATCTTTTGCTTCGCCGTGATGGCGAACGCCGGGGCGCTTGGCAGCAGCACCGCAAGAGAAACAGCAAGCACGCTTCCAGCTACGGCAATATATCTTTGCATTGCGGACCTCCTTGCTGCTGGACAGAGTTCTAGCATTTTGTGGCTTTGCTGCGGAACAACTTCGTCTCTGCGCGCCGATTGCGGCCGCCTGCAGCCGGGAACAGGGCGGGAGACGGGCTAGAGCCGGTTATGGCATGATTCCCGAACCGAGCCAGCGGATCAGTCTCCCAATGTCAGTTCCGACGACCTCGCCTGACGGACCCAAGACCGGAAAGGTCAGTGCGGTCCTCGCCCGCGTCTGCCCGGGCATGCGCGGCACCTCGGAGCTGGTGGTTGGGCCCGAGCACACCGCACCCTTCGTCGGCTCGGGCCGAATCGCGGTGCTGGCGACGCCGGTGATGATCAACGTCATCGAAGCCGCGGCGCTTGCGGCGATCGAGCACCTGTTGCCCGAGGGCCATCAGAGCCTCGGCATTCATCTCGACGTCAGCCACGTGGCGGCAACGCCGATCGGCCTGCGCGTCATCGCAACTGCCGAGGTTTTGCGCGTCGAGGGCCGCACCGTCACATTCAACGTCGACGCCCGCGATGACTACGAGCGGATCGGCGGCGGCACGCACCAGCGGGTCGTGGTCAGCGTCGCCCGCTTCGACGAGCGGGTGCAGCGCAAGATGCGCGGCGAACGCTGAGCCCGGTCCGTCCGGCGGAGCTACGCCGCGCGCGAGCGTCCGACAAACCAGCCGAGTACGAACAGCACGACGGCCGCCACCGCCGCCGCCAGCGCATGGGTCTGATGAATGTGCGTTGAGCCGGCCATTTAGCCCGGCATGAAGGTCGGCAATTGACCGGCAGGCATGACGTAATACATCACCGCGGCAATGACACAGATAATGCCAAGCACATAAGCGAGCATTCGCATCGGATACGTCCCCGTTCTCGACAATTGGCGCAACGACGATTCGCCCCAGTTAGCATGACGGCGGCAGTTTTGGCGAGACGAGCAACGGCGAAGCAGACATTTTTCTCCGCCCTTACGACTTGCGTTCGCGCAAGCCTGCGGCGATGATTGGCACAAATCTTCGGGGGAGAACGCATAGATGGCGAACCGGCTCGCAGCGGCACTGGCCGCGCTCGGATTGACGGCTTCGGGAGCGCTTGCCGCACAGGCACAATCGCTCGACGAGCTCTACGCCAAGGCAAAGACCGAAGGTGCCCTCGCCTTCTATGTCGGCGGCCCGACCGCACCGTGGGAGGCGCGGACCAAGGCGTTTGAGGCGAAATATCCCGGCATCAAAGTTTCCATCGGCGGCGGCTTTTCCAATGTGCTCGATCAAAAGATCGACCAGCAGATTGCGGCCAAAAAGCTTGAGATCGATGCCGCCATCCTGCAAACCGCTGCCGATTACGTGCGCTGGAAGCGCGAGGGCCGGCTGATCACATTCAAACCACCCGGCTTCAACAAGATGGACCCGGCGTTCAAGGATGCGGACGGCACATTCTGGGCAACAATGATCAACGTCGTGCCCTACATGTACAATACGCAGAAAGTGGCCGCCGCCGACATTCCGAACTCGGCAATGGATTTCCTGAAGCCGCAGTTTCACGGCAAGATCGTCACCGCCTATCCGGCCGACGACGATGTGACGCTGTGGGTATTTTATCACATCGTGCAAAAGTACGGCTGGGGCTACATGGACAAGTACATGGCCGCCAAGCCAACCTTCATCCAAGGTCACCTGGGAGAACAGCGCAGCATCGGCTCCGGGCAGAACCTCGTCACCTTTGATTCCATTCTCGACATCACCGCCGGCCTGAAGCGGCAAGGCATGCCGGTGGAGTCGCATATTCCGACTGTGGATCCGCTGCCGATCTGGCCGCTGACTGGGGCCATCTTCAAGGACGCGCCGCACCCGAACGCGGCCAAGCTGTTTCTGTCATGGCTGTTGGAGCCGGAGCAGCAATCGAAGCTGCCCACCTGGTCACCGCGCAGCGACGTGCCGCCACCGGCGGGCTTCAAGCCGATCCTGTCCTACAGCGTCGCCAACGATTACGTCGCCTTCCTCACCGATCAGACGCAGGTGGCCGCGCTACGCAAGCGCTTCGAAGGCTATAGCGGACCGATCGTCAACGCCGGCGGCGTGCGCTGAGGCGCGCTGCCTTCGTCGCAGGCGTTCAATACGGCTTAACGGTGCCTTGCACGGTGGTGCGCAGCATCAGGCGGCGTTCGGCCGAGGGAAAATCGGTACGCGCGTGCGAGGAGCAGCGGTTGTCCCACAGCAAGAGATCGCCGACGCGCCAGACGTGCTCGTAGACAAATTCCCGCTTCTCGGCGTGGTCGTACACCGCGTTCAACAGCCGCTCGCTCTCATCTTCCGGCATGTCGAGCACCTTCACCGTCATCAGCCGGTTGACGTAGATCGCCTTTCGGCCGGTGTCCTCATGAGTCCGAAACACCGGGTGCTCGCGCTCGGCAAACGCTTCCGTGCCGCGGCCATCACCGCGGATCGTCGAGCCATAGTTGTAATGATGCAGCGCCTTCCTGCCTTCGAGCCGGTTGCGGACCGCCGGATCGAGCGTGTCGTAAGCTGCGTATCCGCTGGCGAACAGCGTGTTGCCGCCGGCCGATGGGATCTCGACTGAATAGAGCAACGTCGCCTTGCTTGGGATTTCGGCGTGGATCATGTCGTGGTGGAACATCATCTCGCCGTCCGGCAACGCCCCGATCGGCTCGCCGTTCTCGCGGATGTTGGAGATCATCATGATGCCGGGCAAAAGCTTGGCATAGCCCTTGGGAAAATATTTGGGCGGCCGTGACAAAGCGCCCATTTCGCCGAAGAATCCGGTGGCACGGATCAGATCGTCTTGAGAAAGCTGCTGGCCGGGAAAGATCAGCACCAAGTGATCGAGCCAAGCCTGATAGATCGCCTGCACCGTTTCCGGTCTGGGTTTTTCGCGCAAATCGATGCCGCGGATTTCCGCGCCGATATGCTTGGTCAGCGGAACGACGTCGAACATGCCGCTTGTGTTGTTGGTCTTCACGGCGACGTTCATGTATCTCCTCCCTCGCGGCTCGCCGCGGCGTGCGCGCACGCCGCCATCCGTGACGGTTATCTTTCAAGTGGCGAGCAAAGTAGCATTGCTCGCCACTTCGGGCTTCACTCGGCGGCGACCGGAGCGTGGGTCGGGTTATGCGCCGCTTCGCCGCTTGCCAGCGCAGCGAGGATGCGATCGACCAACGCGCGCGCAGATTCCGCACTCAGTTCGACAGCCACGCGATCGCGGCCGCCCTCGCCTTCATTGGTGAAGTCGATGGCGAGCACATGGTCGAGCGTGGAGTAGAACGGATGGTCGAAATACACGTTCGCGGTATCGATCTTCATCCAGCCCTTGCGGCCTTTGGCGCTGCCGACAAGGGCTGCTTTTTCCACGATGTAGGAGCACATGACGGTCTCCGTTATTCGGCGGCGATGCTTGAAGCCGACGTCGCCAGATAGCGATTGAAGAAATCGAACACCTTGCGCCAGCCGTCCATCGCCTGGTCGGGCCGGTAGGCGTCCCGCTGCCAGTTGAAGAATGCGTGGCCGGCGCCGTTGTAGCGATGGAATTCGTAATTCTTGCCGAGCTTCTTGAGCACCGCTTCGGTGCGATTAACCTGATCGGCCGTCGGATTGGCGTCGTCGTTGCCGAAAATGCCGAGCAGCGGGCACGACATTTTTTCCGTCAAATCGATCGGTGCCACCGGGCGCTTGTCGTTGAGGTTCTTCGGGTCGTCGACGATGACGTTGCCACCCCAGCAGTCGACCGCGGCGTCGATACCCTTGATCGTGCAGGCGGCCAGATAGGTGTGGCGGCCGCCGGAGCAGAAGCCGATGACGCCGATCTTGCCGGTCGCGTTCGGCTGAGCGCGCAGATAGGCCATCGCGCCTGTCACGTCGCCCATCACCTGGGCATCGGAGACGCCGCCGACGGCGCGAATACGCGCACCGAGGTCGTCGGGACTTTCATTCGGACCGCCTTCGCGGAAATAAAGATGCGGCGAAATCGCCGCATAACCGTGATGCGCCAGCTTGCGCACGACCTCGGTGGTCCATTCGCACCAGCCCGGGATGTGATGAATGACGACCACCCCGGGAAATTTGCCCGCGCGGGTCGGCCGTGCGTAATACGCCTCGCCCTGGTCGTTATTGTGCCCGCGGAACGATACCACCTCGCCCTGCAGGTCCTGGTAATAACTCATCGTGCGCTCCCAAGTTGTTCACGCTCGCCTTTGGCGCGGGCATTGATACCACAACAGGAACGCCACAACAGCGGCGCTTTCGCACACCAAGGGCGCAGCAACAGCCAGCCGCGCAGTTCGCCTTGGGTCGGCTGCGCTCAGTTTGGACAGCGGTGCAGAACGCCGTGGTAGGTGTTGTCGCGATCGACGAATTTGACCGTCTTGTCGGGCTGCGGCGTGAAGGTGAGATCGCCGACCATCGGGCCTGCCGGAAATTTGCACTCGACGTGCAGCTTATAGGCATCGCCGTCTTTTTTGTTGTCGAGGATGGTGCAGACGCCGCTGTTTGAGTTCGATCTCCTTGGGCGAAATTGTCACCTTGAGCACCGCGTTGTCGGTGCCGTCGCCCTTGCACGTCACGTTCTGCATGTAGGTCCCGGCGATTGGGAAATCGGCCGCCGATGCGGTCGCCGCGTTGGCCGGTGCGACGACCCATACGATTGCCGCCGCCGCGATGCTTGCACGAAGGATATTGAGCACGAAGTCCTCGATCTCTTGAATGAGCCGCGCCGCCGCCTGAAACGGCTCGCGAATGGGCAGGCTGTATTGCCCCATATTGTGGCAGCTTAACGCCCGCCCTCGTCCCCAAAATGACGGCGGCGCCCGCAAGGGCGCCGCCGGAATCTTCCGTCTGGAAATGCGGTCAATGCGCGGTCAGGCCGGAGCCATCTTCCTCGACCGCGGGTTCGGGAACATCGACGGGCTTCGCCGCCTGCTCCTCCCAGGTGATCGGCTCGGGCTTGCGCACCAGGGCGCGCGCCAGCACCTCGTCCATGCGCGACACCGGGATGATATCGAGCCCGCTCTTGATCGAGTCGTTGATCTCGACCAGATCCTTGGCGTTCTCTTCCGGGATCATCACGGTCTTGATGCCGCCGCGCAATGCGGCGAGCAGCTTCTCCTTCAGCCCACCGATCGGCAGCACCCGGCCGCGCAGCGTGATCTCGCCGGTCATGGCCACGTCGCGATGCACCGGGATTCCGGTCATCACCGAGACGATGGCGGTGACCATGCCGACACCCGCTGACGGTCCGTCCTTCGGGGTTGCGCCCTCTGGCACGTGGACGTGGATGTCGCGCTTGTCGAATGCGGGCGGCTCGATGCCGAACGCCGTCGAACGCATGCGGACATAGGACGCCGCCGCCGAGATCGATTCCTTCATGACGTCGCGCAGGTTGCCGGTGACGGTCATCTTGCCCTTGCCGGGCATCATGGCCGCCTCGATGGTGAGCAGTTCGCCGCCCACATCGGTCCAGGCGAGACCCGTCACCACGCCAACCTGATCCTCGTCCTCGACCTCGCCGTAGCGGAACTTCGGCACGCCGAGATAATCGGACAGGTTCTTGCCGGTGACGTGCACCGACTCGGTCTTTTTGATCGTGAGCTCCTTCACCGCCTTGCGAATCAGCGTCGACAGCTCGCGTTCGAGATTACGGACGCCCGCCTCCCGCGTATAGCGGCGGATCAGCAGCAGCAGCGCTTCGTCGTCGATCGACCACTCGTCGGGACGCAGGCCGTGCTTGACGATGGCGTGCGGGATCAAGTGCTTGCGCGCGATCTCGACCTTTTCGTCCTCGGTGTAGCCGGCGATCCGGATGATCTCCATGCGGTCCATCAGGGGCGGCGGAATATTGAGCGTATTCGCCGTGGTGATGAACATCACGTTCGACAGATCGTAGTCGACCTCCAGATAATGGTCGTTGAAGGCGTGGTTCTGCTCGGGGTCGAGCACTTCGAGCAGCGCCGACGACGGATCGCCGCGGAAATCGGCGCCCATCTTGTCGACCTCGTCCAGCAGGAACAGCGGGTTCGAGGTCTTGGCCTTGCGCATCGACTGGATGATCTTGCCCGGCATGGAGCCGATATAGGTCCGCCGATGACCGCGGATCTCGGCTTCGTCGCGCACGCCGCCAAGCGACACGCGCACGAACTCGCGGCCCGTCGCCTTTGCGATCGATTTGCCGAGCGAAGTCTTGCCGACGCCGGGCGGGCCGACCAGGCACAAGATCGGCCCAGTTAGCTTGTTGGCGCGCTGCTGCACCGCCAGATACTCGATGATGCGTTCCTTGACCTTCTCGAGCCCGTAATGATCGGCCTCGAGAATCTGCTCGGCCAGCGGCAGATCCTTCTTGACCTTGGATTTCTTGTTCCATGGGATCGACAACAGCCAGTCGAGATAGTTGCGCACCACGGTCGCTTCGGCCGACATCGGCGACATCTGCCGCAGCTTTTTCAGCTCGTGCTGAGCCTTTTCGCGCGCCTCTTTCGACAGCTTGGTCTGCTTGATCTTCTCTTCGAGCTCGGCGACCTCATCCTTGCCGTCCTCGTCGCCGAGTTCCTTTTGGATCGCCTTCATCTGTTCGTTGAGGTAGTACTCGCGCTGCGTCTTCTCCATCTGCCGCTTGACGCGGGTGCGGATGCGCTTTTCCACCTGGAGAACGGAGATTTCGCTCTCCATCAGCCCGAGCACCTTCTCCAGCCGCGCGGTGACGCTCGGCGTCTCCAGGATGAGCTGCTTGTCCGGGATCTTGACGGCGAGATGCGAGGCCACCGCGTCGGCGAGCTTGGCGTAGTCCTCGATCTGTTGGACGACGTTGATGACTTCCGGCGAAACCTTCTTGTTGAGTTTCACGTAGCCTTCGAATTCGTTGACGACCGACCGCGCCAGCGCTTCGGCCTCGACCTGATCGCCGTTGTCGTCGGCGAGCACGACCGCGTCGGCTTCGTAATAATCCTGCCGGTCGGTATAGTTTTTGACGCGCGCGCGCGCCGCGCCCTCGACCAGCACCTTCACGGTGCCATCCGGCAGCTTCAGGAGCTGCAGCACGCTCGCCAGCGTGCCGACGCTGTAGATGGAGTCCGGTGCCGGATCGTCATCGGACGCGTTCTTCTGTGTCGCCAGAAGGATGAAAGTGTCCGAGCGCATCACCTCTTCGAGCGCCTTGATCGATTTCTCACGCCCGACGAAGAGCGGAACGATCATGTGCGGAAAGACGACGATGTCGCGGAGCGGAAGCACCGGATAGGCGCGGCTGTCGCCGGCTGCCGGGACTGCTTTTGGCTTGGCGGCACTTGTCATTGGCCCCATTCCTTATGCTGTGCACTTCCCTCACGACCCGCAGGATGCGCTGTCGCAACGGACTGCAAATGAGCCGGGTGAGCATCACGGGCGGCGGTCCGCCCGTACTCCAAAGGCCGAGCGTGAAACCCTGCCCGGATAAGTCTGCACGATTCTCGGTGCATTCCAACATTATAGGTGGCGTTGCACCGCGAGCGTGTCAAGAAAGCCGGATTTGGTCGGCAAATCGGCGCGCCGGGAACTCGCGCTGACGGTTCGCGCAGCGAATTGTGCTGCCCGTGCGGGCCCGAATCCACTCAGGCACTCGCACCGCTGGCGTCGCTCGCCCGATCCGAGCGGTCGGCGTAGATGTAAAGCGGCCGCTTGCTGCCGTCGACGACCTCCCGGAAAATCTCGACGCGCACCACGCCTTCGAGGCTCGGCAGATCGAACATGGTGTCGAGCAGAATACTCTCCATGATCGAGCGCAGTCCGCGCGCGCCGGTCTTGCGATCGATGGCCTTGCGCGCAATGGCGGCGAGCGCCTCCTCGGTGAACTTCAAGTCCACCGTCTCCATCTCGAACATGCGCTGATACTGCTTCACCAGCGCGTTCTTCGGTTCGGTCAGGATGCGCTTGAGCGAAGCCTCATCAAGGTCTTCCAGGGTGGCGACGACCGGCAGGCGGCCGACGAATTCCGGAATGAGCCCGTATTTGAGCAAATCCTCGGGCTCGACCTCACGGAAGATTTCGCCCTGCTTGCGATCCTCGGGCGCCATCACCCTGGCGCCGAAGCCGATCGACGTGGAACGGCCGCGCGCCGAAATGATTTTCTCCAGGCCCGAGAAGGCGCCGCCGCAGACGAACAGGATGTTGGTGGTGTCGACTTGCAGAAACTCCTGCTGCGGATGCTTGCGGCCGCCCTGCGGCGGCACGCTCGCGATCGTGCCCTCCATGATCTTGAGGAGCGCCTGCTGCACGCCTTCCCCCGACACGTCGCGAGTGATCGAAGGGTTGTCGGATTTGCGCGATATCTTGTCGATTTCGTCAATATAGACGATGCCGCGCTGCGCGCGCTCGACGTTGTAGTCGGCCGACTGCAGCAGCTTCAGAATGATGTTCTCGACGTCCTCGCCGACATAGCCGGCTTCCGTCAGCGTGGTCGCGTCCGCCATCGTAAATGGCACGTCGAGAATGCGTGCCAGCGTCTGCGCCAGCAGCGTCTTGCCCGAGCCGGTCGGCCCGATCAGCAGAATGTTCGATTTCGCCAACTCGACGTCGTTGTGTTTGCTCTGGTGATTGAGCCGCTTGTAGTGATTGTGGACCGCGACCGAAAGCACCCTTTTGGCGTAGTCCTGGCCGATGACATAATCGTCCAGCACCTTGCGTATCTCGCGCGGCGTCGGAATGCCGTCGCGCGACTTCACCAGCGAGGATTTGTTCTCCTCGCGGATGATGTCCATGCACAGTTCGACGCATTCGTCGCAGATGAAAACGGTCGGCCCGGCGATGAGCTTGCGCACCTCGTGCTGGCTCTTGCCGCAGAACGAGCAGTAGAGCGTATTCTTGGAGTCGCCGCCGCCAACTTTGCTCATTCCAGTCTCCGTACCCAGTCCTCAAGCCTCAAAGACCCGGGTTCTCCCGGATCCAACCTACGCTAACGCGCCTCATACCAATCCGCCGCACTCCCAGTACTCTACGAAACTCTGCGCTAACATTCCGTAGCATTGCCGGGACTGGGGCCCACAGTGGCAACCGCCCCTACCCAGCACAAGCAGGTATGCTAACGGCGTGCCATTCAAGAATCCATTAACGATAACGCGACTTTGTAACCAGTGTGTTTTTCGGATCACACCCGGTAAACGGCACTTGACTGCCAGTATCCAGCCGCCTTGCGTCAGCGAATTGGGCCATTTGATGGCGCGGGCCGGGACTTCGCCCGGCGATCCGGGTCACCCCTGATGGGGTCACCCCTTGATCGATGCCGGTTCCAGCGACTTGAGCGACGGCTCCTCTGGCCGCTTTTCGATCACCTTGTCGATCAGGCCGAAATCCAGAGCCATCTCGGAGGTCAGGAACATATCGCGCTCCAACGCGTCCTCGATCTTCTTCAGCGGCTGGCCCGTGTGCTTGACGTAGATTTCGTTCAATCGCCGCTTCAGGTTCAGGATTTCTTGGGCATGTAACATGATATCGGTGGCTTGGCCTTGGAAGCCGCCGGACGGCTGATGCACCATGATGCGGGCGTTCGGCAGTGCGAAGCGCAAGTCCTTGGCGCCGGCAGCCAGCAACAGCGAACCCATGGACGCCGCTTGCCCGGTGCACAGCGTCGATACCGGCGGACGGATGAACTGCATTGTGTCGTAGATCGCCAAGCCGGACGTTACGACGCCGCCTGGCGAATTGATGTACATGGAGATTTCCTTTTTCGGATTATCCGCCTCCAGGAACAGGAGCTGAGCCACCACCAGCGAGGCCATGCCGTCCTCGATCGGACCGGTGATGAAGATGATCCGCTCCTTGAGCAGCCGCGAATAGATGTCATAGGCCCGCTCGCCGCGGTTGGTCTGTTCGACCACCATGGGAACGAGATAGTTCATGTGGGTCTGATGTGGGTCGCGCATGGGATCACCTGTTGCGGCGTTAACGGGCCGGCCTCGACCCGCCCGGTCAGTGTGTCTGAGTCGGGCACAGCCTGTCGAAGCCGATGTATAACTTTAAGGCAGCCTGCAGCTAGTGCAGATATGCGCAGAACTTGTGGCGACAAGACGGGCATCAAGCCCAAATCGCCTCCAGCCTCATTCCGCATCTTCCTTGAACAGTTCGTCGCGGGAGACCGGCTTATCCGCCACGTCCGCCAGCTCAAGCACGAAATCGACCACCTTGTCCTCGAATAGCGGCGCACGCAGTGCAGCCAGCGCGCCCGGGTTATTGCGGTAATAGTCCCAGACCTGCTGCTCGCGCCCCGGCATCTGCCGCACCTGCTCCATGATCGCGGCCCGCAATTGCTCCTCGGTGACGGTGATGTTGTTCTTCTCGCCGATCTCGGCAATCACCAGGCCCAGCCGCACGCGGCGCTCGGCAATCGCCCGATAGTCGGCGCGCGCCTTCTCCTCGGTCGTGCCCTCGTCCGCGAAGGTACGGCCCTGCTGCTTGAGGTCGCCTTCGACCGCCGACCAGACGTTGTTGAATTCCTGTTCGACCAGGCTCGGCGGCGGCTCGAATTTGTGGCGCTCGTCAAGCTGATCAAGCAGCGCCCGCTTGAGCTTCTGCCGCGACGCGCCGGTGTGCTCGCGTTGAATACGGTCGCGGATTGCGTCGCGCAGTTTGGCGAGCGATTCCAATCCGAAGGTCTTGGCGAAATCGTCGTCGATCGTCACCGTTCCAGGCGCTTCGACTGTCTTCACCGTGACGGCGAATTGCGCGGTCTTACCGGCAATGGCGGTCGCCGGATAATTGTCGGGGAATTTGATGTCAAACGTCCGGCTTTCGCCGGCCTTGGCGCCGATCAGGTTATCTTCGAAACCCGGAAGAAATCGCCCCGAGCCAAGCATGACCGGCACGTCCTCGGCGGAGGCGCCGTCGAACGGCTGGCCGTCAATCGTTCCCTGAAACGAAATCATCACCCGGTCGTCTTTTTCGGCAATGCCGTCCTTGGCGTTGTACGGCCGATTCTGATCGGCCAGAGCCTGGACCGCCTGATCAACTTCGGCGTCGGCCACCTCGGCAATCTGCCGTTCGAGCTTGATGGTCTTGAAATCGGTCAGCGCGATCGGCGGCACAATCTCCATCTCGACCGTGTAGGCGAGATCGGATTTGCCCTCGATGACGCCGTCGACGGCGCCCTGCTCCGTCGGCAGCACAACTTTCGGCTCGGTGGCGAGCTTAAACCCATGGTCGCTGACGATCTTGTCGTTGGTCTCGCGAACCGTGTTCTCGATCACCTTCGCCATGGCAGACTTGCCATAGATACGCTTGAGGTGGGCGACCGGTACCTTGCCGGGCCGGAAGCCGCGCAACTGCACGCGACCCTTGAGGTCGTCGAGCCGCTCGTTGACCTTCGCCTCAAGGTCCGTGGCCGGGACCACAACCTTGTATTCCCGCTTAAGACCCGCGGCGGAAGTTTCAGTGACCTGCATTGAAGAAGACCTGCATCGAAAAATCTCTTTGACGGCATAGCGCCAAGGCAAACATAGCGCCTAGGGAAACAAGGGGACCGCCCGGCTGGTGCGGGCGGAGGGGCTCGAACCCCCACGACTTGCGTCACGGGAACCTAAATCCCGCGCGTCTACCAATTCCGCCACGCCCGCTCGCGCAAGGCGGCCCGGAGGCGCGGCTTATATCACGCAGGCGCAGTTGGCCACTAGAAAAATAGCCGCCGGGCGAGAGTTTGCAATGTTGCCGAACGTCCGGACCTGCGCTCGCACCGCCGCTCCTAAGCCAGCAGCGCCCAGTATACGCGCGGCAGCACCTCCGGCAGATCCTCGGAGATCAGGCCGGGACCGAAACCGGCCGCGGCTTCGCCATGCAGCCAGACAGCGGCCGAAGCTGCCTCGAATGGCGGCATGCGCTGCGCCAGTAGCCCGGCCGCGATTCCGGTCAGCACATCGCCGGCGCCCGCGGTCGCGAGGTAGGCAGGTGCATTCGCCGCAATGCTGGCGCGGCCGTCGGGTGCGGCGACGACCGTGTCGCCGCCCTTGAGCAGCACGATCGCGCCGGTCAAGGCCGCTGCGAGGCGCGCTCGATCGAGCTTCGATCCCACTTTCGTCCTCTCGTCCAACGCCCAGAAAAAGCGCGAGAATTCACCCTCATGCGGCGTCAGGACCGTGGGCCGGTCTCCGCGCGCCCGGAGGGCTTGGGCCAGCCGGTGCGGCTCGCCCGCAAAGCTCGTGATGGCATCGGCATCGAGCACCACGGCTCGATCGCCTGCCAGCGCGGCCAGGACGAGCGCACAGGTCGCTTCGCCGACACCGAGGCCCGGTCCAAGCGCGACCGCATTAAGCCTCCGGTCGCCGAGAAACGTTGCGAGTTCATCGGGCCCGTCGACCGGCCGCACCATGATCGCAAGGTTTGCCGCCGCATTGATCGCGAGCGCTTCACGCGGGCTGACAATGGTGACGAGACCAGAGCCGGCCCGCAGCGCGCCGCGCGCCGCCAGCCGCGCCGCGCCTGTCGACCACGACGGCCCCGAGAGCACGACCGCGTGCCCGCGGTCGTATTTGTGGCCAGTCAAGCGCGGTACCGGAAATTGCGGCTGCCAGAGCGGCGGGACGTTTTCGTAAGTTTTGGGGCCGATCGACGACAGTACTGATGCCGGAATGCCGATGTCGGCGACAGAGGTGGCGCCGCAATGAAGCCGGCCCGGAAGAAGGAGATGGCCGGGTTTTTTGCGAAAGAACGTCACGGTCTGCGCGGCGTGGACCGCGGTCCCCATCAGCGCTCCGGACGTACCATTAATTCCGCTCGGCAGATCGACCGCGACGATTGGCGCCGGCCGGGCATTCATCGCCTCGATCACACTGCGCGCCGGCCCCTCGACCGGCCGGTCCAGACCGGCGCCGAACAGAGCATCGATTACGACTTGCGGGCCCTGCAGCCGCTGCGGTTCGGCAGGCGCGACCGGTCCCTTCCATTTTGCCGCCGCTCGCGCGGCGTCGCCTTTCAGCCGGCTCACATCCCCCAGCAGCAGCACCTCGACCCGATAACCTCGTTCGGCAAGGAGCCGCGCGGCGACAAAGCCATCGCCTCCGTTGTTGCCCGGTCCGGCCACCACGGCGACCCGGCTGCCGGACGGATGGCGAGCGATGACGGCGGCGGCAACCGCGGCTCCAGCGTGCTCCATCAGGTCGATGCCGGCCACCCCACCCGCAATCGACAGGCGGTCGGCTTCGGCCATTTCGGCGGTGGTGAGGAGTTCAAGCATGGGCGGCACAAAGATAACGAAACGGGCACGTTGCGCCTACCGGCAACGGCGATCACAACGTCTGATCGAGCTATTGACGAGATAAGAGGCATTATGCCTATTTCGCAGGCGGCAGCCGTTTCGGGTACCCCAAAGCGGGCCCCGAATTGCGCCCTATCGCCCTGATCCGACTGGTTTATCTGGACCCCAGCGGGCTTGGCACGGGACCTGCTAACATGGCCACGGTTCCGAGGCTCAAGGTGCCTGCCTTGGAGCCAGGGAGACGAAACGCGATGAAAAAAATCGAGGCGATCATCAAGCCGTTCAAACTTGATGAGGTCAAAGAGGCACTTCAGGAAGTGGGACTGCAGGGGATCACCGTCACCGAGGCCAAGGGTTTCGGACGGCAAAAGGGACACACAGAGCTTTACCGCGGCGCCGAATACGTGGTCGATTTTCTCCCCAAGGTGAAAATCGAAATCGTGCTTGGCGACGACCTGGTCGAGAAGGCGGTGGAAGCAATACGTCGTGCTGCCCAGACCGGCCGGATCGGCGACGGCAAAATTTTCGTGTCCAGTATCGAGGAGGCGATCCGGATCAGGACGGGCGAATCCGGACTTGATGCCATCTGAACTGCCAACCGGACTGCTTGCTTGGGCGGCGAAAGCACAGTCCGGCGGGCGCTTATCAGTTTTCCATCAACACCACGAAAGGTACGCATGCCATGACGACGCCGAAGAATGTCATGAAGTTGATCAAGGACAATGACGTCAAATATGCCGATTTCCGATTTACCGATCCGCGCGGCAAGTGGCAGCACGTAACCTTCGACATCGGCATGATCGAGGAAGAAACCTTCGCTGAAGGCCAGATGTTCGACGGCTCCTCGATCGCAGGCTGGAAGGCAATCAACGAGTTTGACATGTGCCTGATGCCGGATCCGGCGTCCGCCTGCATCGATCCGTTCTTTGCCGAAACGACCCTCGTGCTGGTCTGCGACGTGCTCGAGCCGACGACCGGCGAGCCCTACAACCGCGATCCGCGCGGCATCGCCAAAAAGGCCGAGGGCATGGTCAAGTCGATGGGCATCGGCGACACTGTCTATTTCGGACCGGAAGCCGAGTTCTTCATCTTCGACGACGTGAAATATGCTGCCCAGCCCTACAACACCGGCTTCAAGCTCGACTCCGTCGAATTCCCGACCAATTCCGACACCGAATACGAAGGCGGCAATCTCGGCCACCGCGTCTGGACCAAGAAGGGCTATTTCCCGGTGCCCCCGCAGGATTCGGTGCAGGACATGCGCTCGGAGATGCTTGCCTCCATGGCGCGCATGGGCGTGAAAGTGGAAAAGCATCACCACGAAGTGGCGTCGGCCCAGCACGAGCTTGGCATGAAGTTCTCGCCGCTGACCGTGATGGCCGACCAGATGCAAATCTATAAGTACTGCATCCAGCAGGTCGCCCAGGTCTACGGCAAGACGGCGACCTTCATGCCGAAACCGGTCTATGGCGACAACGGCTCCGGCATGCACTGCCATCAGTCGATCTGGAAAGGCGGCAAGCCGGTATTCGCCGGCAACAAATATTCCGATCTTTCGGAAACCTGCCTGTCCTATATCGCCGGCATCATCAAGCACGCCAAGGCGATCAACGCGTTCACCAACCCGACGACCAATTCATACAAGCGGCTGGTTCCGGGCTTCGAAGCGCCGGTGCTGCTGGCCTATTCGGCACGCAACCGCTCGGCATCGTGCCGCATTCCCTACACCACCAATCCCAAGGCCAAGCGTGTCGAAGTCCGCTTCCCCGATCCGCTGGCGAACCCGTACCTCGCCTTCGCGGCGATGCTGATGGCCGGACTCGACGGCGTGAAGAACAAGCTCGATCCGGGCGAGGCCATCGACAAGGATCTTTACGATCTGCCGCCCAAGGAGCTAAAAAAGATCCCGACGGTGTGCGGCAGCCTGCGCGAGGCGCTCTCCAACCTCGACAAGGACCGCGACTTCCTCAAGGCCGGCGGGGTGTTCGATGACGATTTCATCGACGCCTACATGGACCTGAAGATGCAGGAAATCATTCGCTTCGAACACACCCCGCATCCGGTCGAGTTCGAAATGTATTACTCCGCGTAGCGTCTGCGTATCCTCCCTGCATTGCGTTGCGCGATGCGAACTTGCGGGCGCCGCTCTCGTCGGCGCCCGTTTTTTGTCTGAATAAGCGTGCTCGCAAATTGCCCCTCCGGGCGCGGCCGGCTTTAGCTGTTCCGCCGCACTACGATTGGCGCCGGGTGCGGCTCGCTTGGCAGCGACTGCGCCAGCCGACCGCGCACTGTCCGCAGGTTCACGACCGGAGTTGAAGGCCGCGGCGCGGGCGCTGCCTGATCGCCGAATTCGACGCGATTGCGTCCATTCGCCTTGGCGCGATAAAGCGCCGCGTCAGCGCGGGTGATGAGCTGATCGATGGCAATATCGACCGGACCGCAGGCCACCCCGATGCTGACGGTTGCCGGGATGCCATTGCCCTTGGGGTCGCGCGTGGCGGTCTCAAACGCGGCGCGCACGCGCTCTGCGGCAATGCCGGCCTCGGCCTGCGTTCCGGACAGCACGGCGACGAATTCCTCGCCGCCGAGGCGGCCGATCACGTCGGTCGCCCGCATGGTCTTGCGCGCCACGCTCGCGAACAATTGCAGCATCGTGTCGCCCATGGCGTGGCCGAAATTGTCGTTGATCGACTTGAAATGATCGAGGTCGAAGGCGAGCACGCTCACTGGGCGCTTAGACGTCTTGCTGGCGGACACGACGTCGGCGGTCGCCTCGAAGAAACCCCGGCGGTTAAGCAGGCCGGTCAGCATGTCGGTCGCCGCCGCCATCTTGTAGGCACGCACCGCGCGGTCCTTCGCCAACACCAGCACGATGA
Organism: uncultured Alphaproteobacteria bacterium; assembly: GCA_963729965.1. Classification (GTDB taxonomy): domain Bacteria; phylum Pseudomonadota; class Alphaproteobacteria; order Rhizobiales; family Xanthobacteraceae; genus BOG-931. The sequence continues at coordinate 328,939 of CAVSPX010000012.1, read as the reverse complement.
AAGCCGCGCCGACGACGTAAAGCACCACTTCGATGGCGAACACCCCGACCCAGGTGGTCGCGGAATTGCGGCCACCGTCGAGATCGAGCGACAGGCTGGCGAGCGTCATTGGAAACAAAAAGATGGCGCCGTGGAGCATCGGCACGAAGATCGCCGGCCAGCGCCGGATCAATGACTTGCGCCGTTCGCGCCACAGCTCGGCAGCGATCATGAACGTGTAGATGGCGACGATCAGCGAGCTGACGATCACCCGGTAACCCGGCGAATTGGCGAAAGCCGGAACGCTGCACGCGGCAACCCAGGCGCCGGCGCCGGCGACCATGCCTGGCCACGAAATCCGGCGGCCGTGAAACAACCGCGCCGCACTCCAGATCATGCCGACGGCGACAAACAACAGGATGTTCGCTGTGCCTTGCGGCACCCACGGCGAAATCTGATCGCCCAGCCGCCAGATGGCGCCGGACGAGCCGCCGATCAGATAGGCGACGCCCCACCAGGCGAGCGCCGCGATGCGATCCTGCAGATATGCGAACAGCAGGAATACGCCGAGCAGCGACGTCACGCAGGTGGCGATGACGAACAGCGTCCCGATGTCGAGCGAACTCGACGCCTCGGCGAGACGGAACAACATAACCGGGCAGCTCCTCACCAGTGCTAGGCAGAACTACCTATCACCGATCGGGGAGCCTCGGTGGATGTTCGCTATTCAGCCTTTGCCAAGTGTTCGATGCATGAAGCGTGTTTTTGTGAAAATCCCCGAAAATTGCAATTTGTTTGTCGCTTTAAATTCCGGCAATCGCAGCGCTACCCAGGGCAGGACTTAGGACGCGGCGCGCCAGCGTCGCATCACGGCGGTGCCGGGCCCCGAACGCTCGGGTCCGATAATGGGCACGATAGACGGCGCGGCGGCGGGCATGGTTCCACCGTCCGGAACTTCCAGTTCGATCCGGTTACGGCCGCGCTCCTTGGCGCGATAGAGCGCCCGATCAACGATCGCAAGCAGGTCAACCACTCCGGCATCCGGATCGCATCCGAGCGTCACGCCGCCGCTCACGCTCGGCAGCAACTCGGCATTGCCGAAGCGCACGGCTGCGGCAGCGAAATTGCGCCGCACGCGATCGGCGACCGCGAACGCCTCGTCGAGGTCCCCGACCGGCATGCAGGCGGCGAACTCCTCGCCGCCGATGCGCGCGAATAGGATGTCGGAGCCGAGCGTGTTTGTCGCCGTGCGCGCGAATGTTTGCAGCACGGTATCGCCGACTGCATGCCCGAACCGGTCGTTGATCTGCTTGAAGCGATCGAGATCGAACAGCATGACCGCGAGCGGCTCGCTATCGGCGCGCTGATGCGCCAACAGCTCGGAGGCGCCATCGAGAAAGGCACGCCGGTTGGCGACGCCGCTCAGCGGATCGACCAGCGAGTTGATCATGTGCCTCAGCTCGGTGCGTTCCTTGGTCATGTTGAGCTGGAGAAAGGCCATGACCACGGTGAACAACAGCGTGCCGAACGCCAGCAGCGCGAACGACAGTCCGCTGAGCAGCGAGTGGCCGGCAAATAGCGGCGACAGCAAAGTGGCGGGCACGCGCGCCAGCAGCACTGCCGCATAGGCGAGCAGCACGACGATCGACGGCCAGCGCGACATCAGCGGCTCGTCGCGGCCGCGCCAGAATTCCTCTGCCGTCATCAGGGCGAACAACGCGAGCGTGGTTGAGACGATGATGACGCGCAGGTTCGGCGCAGCATCAAAGGCCGGAATGGCGCAGAGCAATAGCCAGACCGCCGGCGCCAGCAGCACCAGCCAAGGCCGGATGCCGCGGCCGTCAAACACCCGGGCGCCGGTCCAAGTCAGGCCGTAGCCCAAGAGGATCAGCGCGTTGCCGAGAGCGACGGTGACGAAGGCGGGCGCGGCGCCGTGTGAGGTTAAAAAGCCCAAGCCGACGGCGTTGATGATGTGCGCCGAGCCCCACCACATCGGGGCGCGAATGCTGCGGTTTCTGCAGTCCGGCAAACACCAGCAGCGCCCCGAGCAACGCTGTGACGAACACAGTCACCACAGAGAGGGTTTGCACGTCGAGATGCATGGATCGGCCGCGGCGTTTTGACCGCTGCACGCTATGGAGCAAGCGTTCCGTAGGGGTTACTGCGAACTCGTTTCCGCAATCAGTGCTGCCGGTGGGTAAAGATAGCCCCTTGAATTTGAGCGACCGCCCCAAGCGGCCCTTCACTTGATTGCCGCCCACGCTTAAATTGCGGCGACAGACAGTGGAGTCCGCCGATGGCCCAGACCGCAGAACTTGCCGCAGAACTTGCCACAGAGCTCGCCGCAGAACGCGATGTCGCCCCCGATACGATCGAAGCGACACTCAATTATATCGTCGACGACGGCAAGCCGGTCTTCACCATCGTGGCAGCGCCCGGCGGTAGCGACACGCGTTCTGGCGCCACGCCCGATCCGCGCCGCGTGACGCTTCACAACGGCCGCCACGCGGCCAAGGACTTCGTGCTGGAGAAAAACGGCTTCGTCTTCGTGCGCCACGACACCAGGGTCGCCGACTTCTACGACGAGGCCGAGATCACGCGCGTCTACTATCCGGAAATGGTCGAATTGATCAAAGCGCAGAGCGGCGCCAAGCGCGTGGTGGTGTTCGACCACACGCTGCGCACCGCCGACGATGAATTGCGCGAAGTCGAAGCAGATTCGCGAGGTCGTGCGCCGCGTGCATAACGACTACACCGAATGGTCGGCGCCGCAGCGCGTGCGCGACATCCTGCCGGACGAGGCGGAAGAGCTGCTCAAGCACCGCTTCGCCATCATCCAGGCGTGGCGGCCGATCCGGCATCCGGTCGAGACATATCCGTTAGCGATGGCGGACGCCCAGACGCTCTCGCCGAGCGACATGATCGTCTCCGAGCGGCGCGCGCCGGGGCGCATCGGTCAGACCTATGCGATCAAATTCAATCCGGCGCACAAATGGTACTGGTTCCCGCGCATGCGGCGCGAGGAAGCTTACGTCTTCAAGGTATTCGAACTCGATGAAAGACGGCCGCGCGCGCTGGACGGCGCATACCGCGTTCGAAGACCCGACCACACCGCCGCACGCCCGGCCGCGCGAGAGCATCGAAATCCGCACCATGGCGTTTTTCTGACGTGTGTCATTCCGGCGCCGCGCGAATGCGCGGAACCCGGAATCCATAACCACCGGCCGCCAAATATTGGCACCGGCATTCCGAAGTCTGACATTCCGTGAATATGGATTCCGGGCCCGCGGGCTTCGCCCGCGTCCCGGAATGACGAATTACCGCTTCGAGAACTGGAAGCTGCGCCGCGCCTTGGCCTTGCCGTACTTCTTGCGCTCGACCACGCGCGGGTCGCGGGTGAGGAAGCCGCCATGCTTGAGCGGACTGCGCAGGTCCGGCTCGTAGCGCGTCAGCGCCTTGGACAGGCCGTGGCGCACCGCGCCGGCCTGACCCGACAAGCCGCCGCCCGAAACCGTGCAGTACACATCGTACTGGCCCTGGCGGTTGGCGGTGACCAGAGGCTGCTGGATCAGCATGCGCAGCACCGGCCGGGCAAAATAGGTTTCCACCGGCTTGTTGTTGATGAGGATCTTGCCGGCCCCCATCTTGACCCACACGCGCGCCACTGCGTCCTTGCGCTTGCCGGTCGCGTAGGCGCGGCCCTGCTTGTCGAGCTTCTGCACGTATTTGGGCGGCGCAGGCGCCGCCGCAGGCTTGAGTGTCGACAGCTCACCGAGCGTTTGAATAGTCTCCGCCATCACGCGGTCCTCTTGTTCTTGCGGTTCATCGCGGCGACATCGACCGTTTCGGGCTGCTGCGCCGCATGCGGATGCTCGGCATGCGGATAGACCCGCAAGTTCGCGAGCTGGCGGCGGCCGAGCGGGCCGCGCGGCAGCATGCGCTCCACCGCCTTTTCGACAATGCGCTCGGGAAAGCGGCCGGCCAGGATCGCCTTCGCGGAGCGTTCCTTGAGGCCGCCGATATAGCCCGTGTACTTGTAGTAGATCTTCTGCTCGACCTTGCGTCCGGTCAGCACCGCCTTGGCGGCGTTGATGACGATGACGTTGTCGCCGCAGTCGACATGCGGCGTGAATGTCGGCTTATGCTTGCCGCGCAGCCGCAAAGCCACGATCGAGGCCAAGCGACCGATGACCAGGCCATTGGCGTCGATCATGACCCATTTCTTGTTGACCTCGGCGGGCTTGGCCGAAAAGGTTTTCATCTTCAGCACCGGTCTTGCAAACAGTCCTTTTGGGGAGGCACCCGCTCGAGAGGCCGGTGCCGCGGCGGCTATTTAACGGCGCGGCCTCGCCGCGTCAATGCGAAAGAGTCTGGATTTGCATAATATTTCAAATGTTTGGCTGGGAGGTATTATTTTACCGGGACCGAGTAGGTCGAGGTCGCATGGGCCACCATGTCGTCGTCGCCGTCCGAATAAAGGGCGATTTCGCCCACCGCGAGCCGCTTGCCTAGCTTGAACAGCCCCGCTTCCGCCAAAACATCGCGTGGTGCGGGTTTCCGCAGGAAATTGATGGAAAAATTCGTCGTCACCGCGAGCGGCACCCAACCGATCGCCGACAGCACCGCGAGGTACATGGTGAAATCGGCCAGCGCCATCATGATCGGGCCCGATACGGTGCCGCCCGGGCGCAGGGTTCGCGGATGGAAATGCCGGCGCACGCGGCAGCCGCCAAACCATAGCTTTTCGAGCGCATAGCCGCTCTCGGCATCGAACATTTCCGGGAATTCGGCGCGCAGTCTGTCTTCAAGCTCCTTGTGCGCAAGCTTCGGCGCCGCCATTTCGTCAGACACGCCTTTCCCTGCCCTAGCCTGTCCCGACATGGCCCGTACTCCTGTGGCTTGAAGGATCGGATACAATGGCCGGGAACAAACGCCAAACCCCCGATGCACCGATGAGTCCCGCCAAAGCTGCCGTCCCTGCCGTCGCCGCGAGCGCCTCCGAACCGGTCCTGCTGCGCGAGGATATTTCAGGCATTGCCATCCTGACGCTAGACCGGCCGGCAGCGCGCAACAGTTTGTCGGAGGCGATGCTTGAGGCGCTCGGCGAAGCCCTCACCGTGATCGCGGGGGACCGCGCGGTGCGCGCGGTGATCATCGCGGCTAATGGATCGGCGTTTTCCGCCGGACACGATCTTAAAGAACTCAATGCGCGCCGCTCTGACGAGGACAGCGGCCGCGCCTATTTCAAGCACATCATGGGGCTGTGCAGCGCGATGATGCAGCAGATCGTCATGCTGCCGCAGCCCGTCATCGCCGCGGTGCAGGGCACCGCCACGGCGGCCGGCTGCCAGCTTGTGGCGAGCTGTGATCTGGCGGTCGCTTCGCGCGCGGCGAAATTCGCCACCCCCGGCGTCAATATCGGCCTGTTCTGCTCGACCCCAATGGTCGCGCTGTCGCGCAACGTCCCGCGCAAGCAGGCAATGGAAATGCTGCTCACCGGCGAGCCGATCGCGGCCGAAGACGCCGCGCGCATCGGGCTTATCAATCACGTTGTCGCACCGGGCGGCGAGCGCGAAGCGGCGCTCGAATTGGCGAAGAAGATCACCGCCAAATCCGCGCTCACGCTCAAGACCGGCAAGCAGGCCTTTTACCGCCAAATCGAGATGCCACTCTCAGAAGCCTACAGATACGCGTCCGCAGTCATGGTCGAGAACATGATGGCGCGCGACGCGGAGGAAGGAATTTCGGCCTTCATCGATAAGCGGACACCGAACTGGGAGAACCGCTGAGCTTGCGGTGACCGTGATGAACCACGACTCCTATCCCGACAGTTACATCCGCGGCGTTCTCAATACGGTGAAGACCATTGCGATGGTCGGCGCTTCTGAGAAGCAAAACCGGCCGAGCTATTTCGCTTTCAAATATCTGCTCGAGCGCGGCTACAAAATGATCCCGGTCAATCCGGGCCACGCCGGCCAACAAATGCTCGGCCAGCCGATCTACGCCCGGCTTGCCGACATCCCCGAGCCGGTCGACATGGTGGATATTTTCCGCGCCTCGCAATATGCGCCGGCGGTGGTCCGGCAGGCGTTGGCGCTCAATCCGAAACCGCGAGTGATCTGGATGCAACTAGGCGTTCGCAATGATGAGGCGGCGGCCTTAGCCGAGGCCAACGGAATGAAGGTGGTGATGAATCGCTGCCCGAAGATCGAATACGGCCTTCTGTCGTCGGAAATCGCCTGGATGGGTGTCAATACCCGCACCATCAGTGCACGAAAGGCGACAATCGGCGGCATCCAGCGCATGACGCTCGACCGCACGACCGCCCAGGGCGGCACGACCGAGGCCGCCGATCAGGCCCAGCGCCAGGACACCGGCCGGTAACACGCGCGGGCTGCCGCAAATCCGCCATCGCGTCACATTAGCGCGGGTGGCTGGCTGACTACTTGAACAGAGGGGCTGAATTCGTGACCGCACATTTTCGTGTTGCAATCATTGCTGGTTTGTTGGCGCTGACGGTTGCTCCGATGACGGCGTTCGCCGACCGGGCTTCGGACAAGGCCGCCGAGGAGGAGCGCGGTCGAGTGGCCTGCACGACCGACGCGCAGACATATTGCTCACAGTTCTTTCCGGACCGCGACCAGGTCGCGCATTGCCTCATGCGCAACAGCAGGCGCATTTCGAAGGCCTGCCGCATCGTGCTTAGGAATTTCAAATAGAAGCGGCCTCCGCCAGAAGGCTGGCTGGCGGAAGAAGCTTCTGCCTTCCGGCGCCGCCACAGCGCCGCGGTCCTTAACGCAGCCCCTTGCTCGCGCCTTGACGGTTTCGGCCCGTCCGTTAAACCGGATGCGATCTCGCGCCCTCGATTATGGCGCGAGCTCGCAACCAAAGGAAGGGCGAGATGACCGAACGCATTCCGGGGTTTTCGACGCTTGCCGTCCACGCCGGCGCGCAGCCGGATCCGACCACCGGCGCCCGCGCCACGCCGATCTATCAGACCACCTCCTACGTGTTCGAAAGCGTTGATCATGCCGCCTCGCTGTTCGGGCTGCAGACATTCGGCAACATCTATACGCGGATCGGCAATCCGACCTGCGCGGTGCTGGAAGAACGCGTCGCCGCGCTCGAAGGCGGCACCGCGGGACTTGCCGCGGCGTCCGGTCATGCCGCCCAGGTTCTGGCGTTTCATTGTCTGCTGCAGCCGGGCGATGAGTTCGTCGCTTCAAACAAGCTTTATGGCGGCTCGATCAACCAGTTCAATCACGCGTTCAAGAATTTCGGCTGGAACGTGGTGTGGGCCGACCCGGACGATATCTCGTCGTTTGAGCGCGCCATCTCGCCGAAGACCAAGGCGATCTTCACCGAGTCGATCGCCAATCCCGGCGGCGTCATCACCGACATGGCGGCGGTCGCCGAGATCGCGCGCCGCGCCGGCGTGCCCTACATTGTCGATAACACGCTCGCTACGCCCTACCTGTGCAAGCCGTTCAAGTTCGGCGCCGACATCGTCATCCATTCGCTGACCAAATTTCTCGGCGGCCATGGCAATTCGATCGGCGGTATGATCGTCGACGGCGGCACCTTCAACTGGTCGCGCGAGAAGCGCTATCCGATGCTGTGCGAACCGCGCCCCGAATACCATGGCATCGTGCTGCACGAAACGTTCGGCAATTTCGCCTTCGCCATTGCCTGCCGGGTGCTGTCGCTGCGCGACATCGGCCCGGCGCTGTCGCCGTTCAACGCCTTCCTTATTCTCACCGGCATCGAGACGCTGCCGCTACGCATGCAGAAGCACTGCGAGAACGCCTTTGCGGTCGCCGAGTGGATTTCAAACCATCCGAAGGTGGCCTGGGTCAGCTATCCGGGTCTCGCTGGCGACCGCTATTACAATCTCGCCAAGAAATACTGCCCGAACGGCGCCGGCGCGGTGTTTACGTTCGGGCTCAAGGGCGGCTACGACGCCGGCGTCAAGCTCGTCTCCAACGTCAAGCTGTTTTCGCACCTCGCCAATATCGGCGACACGCGCTCGCTGATCATCCATCCGGCGTCGACCACGCACCGGCAGCTGTCCGATGCGCAAAAGATCGCGGCCGGCGCCGGCCCCGACGTGGTGCGGCTGTCGATCGGGATCGAGGACAAGGAAGACATTATCGCCGATCTGGAGCAGGCGCTGGCCGAGGCCTAACGCTCTGTCATTTCAGGCGCGATAGTCTTGCGCAGGAACGCATAATCGAGCGCGATATTGAAGGCGAGTTGGGTGTTGTCGGTCGCGCCGGCGTGCCCGCCCTCGGGCGGTTCGTAGAAATAGACGCGGTAACCGAGCGCCAGCAGCTTGGCCGCCATCTTGCGCGCGTGACCCGGATGCACGCGATCGTCGCGCGCCGAGGTGGTGAACAAAATCGGCGGATAGGGCCGCCCCGGTTCGACCGCCTGGTAAGCCGAAATCTCCTGCAGAAAGGTCCAATCAGCCGGATTGTCCGGGTCGCCGTATTCGCTGATCCAGCTCGGCCCGGCGGTGAGCTTGGAGTAGCGCCTCATGTCGAGGAGCGGCACCGCGCACTTGATGGCGCCGAACAGCTCCGGATAGCGCGTCAGCATGTTGCCGACCAGAAGGCCGCCGTTGCTGCCGCCGATGCAGGCGAGCCGCTCCGGCCTTGTGACGCCGCGCGCGATCAAATCCTTGGCCACGGCGGCGAAATCGTCATGGGCGAGCTTTTTGCCGGCGCGCATGCCGGCCTTGTGCCAGTCCGGCCCGAATTCGCCGCCGCCGCGGATATTGGCGATGATGAAGACCCCGCCGCGCTCGAGCCACAGCTTGCCGGCAGTCGCGGAGTAATATGGCAGGCTGGAAATCTGGAAACCGCCGTAACCGCTGAGCAGAGCGGCATTCGAGCCGTCGCGGCGAAGGTTCGCGTGACCGACCTGAAAGTACGGCACGCGCGTGCCGTCGTCCGACACCGCTTCATGCTGGGCGATCTTGATCCCGGCGGCATCGAACCGCGCGGGCGATTGCTTCAGCAATTCGGGCGCTTTTCCGAATTTGACCAGCGATTGCGCCGGCGGCGTCACGCTGTTCTGCGAAGCGACAACGAAAACGCCGCGCTCACGCTCGCTTTCGGTAAACCAATCGTCATCGTCGAGCGCCAGCGGGAAAATGCTGAGCACCGACAGTTCGGAAAAACCGGAAATCGGTTCGATCGTCCAGCGGTCCTGCGCGAAGCGCGCCAACAGATTGCGCGAGCGGACATTGTCGAGAACACTGAGCGCGATAACGCCGCCGGCGCTGCTGAAACTCTGCAGGAAACAACGCGGCGATGGGGCAAACAGCACCGTAAACTCGCGCCCGCCGGCCAGAAACGCGCTTAGCGATATGACCAGCAACGCGCTGGCCGGATAGCGGCGGCCGCCGACATCCCAGGGCGAGCGCAGATTGAGGATGAGCCAGTCGCGCTCCACCGACGAAGCGGCATCGGTTGGAACATCGAGCCGCACACGAGGCGCCGCACCCTGCTCGATGAAATCCTCGTGGTGCTCGAAATCAATTCGCCGCCAAAACAGCGTCCGCGGATGATGCGGGCCGTGATCGCGGCTGGCCCAGGCGCCCATGTGGTCGCGTTCGCATTCGAAGACGACAGGCGCGGTGTCGAACGGCTCTCCGCGCCGATAAAGACGTACTGTCCGCGGATAGCCGCTGATCGTCTGATAGGCCTCGCCACCGAGCGACGAACTCACCAGCAGCGTGTCGATGTCGAGCCAGCTGGCGCCGCCCTTGGCCTCCGGCAAATAAAGGCCACCATCGACAAACCGTTTCTCGACGAGGTCGAATTCGCGGGTCACCGCGGCGTCGGCGCCACCCCGCGACAGCTGCACAAGCCCGTGGCGATGCTCCGGCGGCAGTGTCGTACAACCGCGCCACACCCAGTCCTCGCCTTCCGTTTTCGCCAGGAGATCGACGTCGAGCAGCGTCTCCCACGCGGGATTATCGTGCCGATAGTCTTCCAGCGTGGTGCGCCGCCACAGTCCCTTGCGATGCTCGGCGTCCTGCCAAAAGTTGTAGACGAAGCGGCCGCGCTGCTGGATCCAGAGAATACGATCCGCGGCATTCAGGATTGCCAAAACTGTCGCCTCATCGGCTTCGAATTGTGCGTCGCCGAGCGCCGCCATGGTTGCGCTGTTGCGGGCCGCGACCCAGTCGCGCACTGGCGCCGTGTCGATGTCCTCAAGCCACAGATACGGATCGTCGGCCGCTGCTTGTTTCGCCAGCGGGACATCCGCCGCCTTTGGCGTCTCGCTCATGCGCGGTAGGACTGCGGTACGGCAAGCGCCGCATCGAATGTGGACTGCACCGGGCGCCGCGTTACCTGCGCGGCATGAACCACAGCGACGGTGAGCACCACGATCGCCATCGCCTGGTGCAGCATCGCCAGCGGCAGCGGCACCACCAACAGCAGCGTGGCGATGCCGAGTGCGGCCTGAAGGGTGACGGCAGCAAACAGCGCCAGCGCGCCGCGCCATGCCGCTCCGCCCCGCGCCGTGCGCAGCGCATCGACGAAATGCCAGCCGACCACGATCCAGATCGCGTAGGCGAGCATGCGATGATCGAATTGAACCGTCAGCGCATTCTCGAAGAAATTGCGCCACAGCGGCTTGGTCAGAAACAGCCGCGACGCGTCAGGCAAAAGCTTGCCGTCGATCAGCGGCCAGGTGTTGTAGACGTAGCCGGCGCGCAGCCCGGCGACCAGTGCGCCGAGATAGATCTGGCCGAGCACCAGGATCAGCAGCCCAATTGCGGTGGCGCGGATTCGCGCAGGCGGCGTTGCGTGCGGCTCTTCGCCAAGCCGCAGCGCCGTCCACAAAATGGCGATGTAGATGATGCAGGCGAGCACGAGGTGGGTTGCCAGCCGATATTGCGACACCTCGACGCGATGCACCAGACCCGAGGCGACCATCCACCAGCCGACGGCGCCCTGCAGCGCGCCAAGCCCGAAAATCAGCCACAACCGTGCGCGCAGTCCGGGCTCGATCCAGCCGCGCCACAGAAACCACAACAGCGGCGCGACAAAGACGATGCCGATCAGCCGGCCAAGCAACCGATGCGTCCACTCCCACCAGAATATCGTCTTGAAGGCATCGAGGCTCATGCCTGAATTGAGTTCGTGGTACTGCGGAATCTGCTGATAGCGATGGAACTCGGTCAGCCATTGCGCTTGGCTCAGCGGCGGCAAGACGCCCATCACCGGCTGCCATTCGGTGATCGACAGGCCGGATTCGGTCAGCCGCGTGGCGCCGCCGACCAGCACCATCGCGGCCACAATGGCGGCCACGGCAAAAAGCCACAGCCGCACAGCGCGCGTATGGATATCCTTGCTGCCGGCTGAATCGATGTCCGTCATGCCATTCGCTTATGTGGGACGCGCGCTTGTGTGGGACGCGCGGACCATATAGTGCTGCCTCCTGCCCCGCAATCACGTCATTGCGAGCGCCAGCGCGCTCGCTTACGAATTGTCGCCATGCCGATCCGCCTGCGTAAATTCCTTGGCACTATTGCTTTGTTCGTGCTTGTCATCGTGTGGGCGCTGGTCGCCATGGCCCTGGCGCAATCGCCCGTCATCCATGACAGCACGATCGCGTCGATCGCCTATTATGTGATTGTTGGTATGGGCTGGGTCTTGCCCGCGATGCCGATCGTTGCCTGGATGAGCCCGCGCCGGCATTCGCAAACCGAAAAGTCGGGCGTCTGAGGCCCGCGGGCCAACTTACGCCGCTTCCAGGCCCCGGAAACCGTTCCACACCGCCGTCGCCGAACCCGATAGCAGCACGCGAACATAACGCAGTCGCTGGTACTCGCCGTTGAGCGAAATGCGCGGCAGCGCCGTAAGACGATCGCGATGCCCGGGAAACAGCACACCCGGATGCGTCGTCACCGCAGTCTTAAAGCCAAGTTCCGCCGCAATGGCGAATTCGCGCGGGCCGGCCGAGGTGCGGTCGCCGACCGGGAATGCGAGGTGTTCGGGACGCTTGTCGAGCGCCGCTTCGATCACCGAGCGGCTCAGGTCCATCTCCGAACGCACGGTCTTGTCCGGCAGCTTTGCCAGCATTGGATGGTTGACCGTATGCGCGCCGATGGTGACCAGCGGATCGGCCGCAAGCTCGGCCAGTTCCTGCCAGCTCATGCACAGGGTCTTGCAGAATGCCGCGATGTCGACGCAATAGCAGGCCGCCAGGTTGCGAACGACCTCGCGCAGTTTGGTTTCGGTCGGGCGCGCCCGCAGCCACCAGTAAAGCTCGTCATAAAGCGCGCGCTTCTCCGCCAAGGTTTCGCACTCGAACGTGCGATTGCGGCCGTCGATTGCGAGACCGATGCTGTTGTTGTTTGCAATCACCGCTTCGAGGACGAGCCACCACAATTCGCCGAGCCGATCGGGAAAGCTTGTGGCGACATAGACCGCGAACGGTATCCCTTCCGCCTTGAGCATCGGATAGGCGATCTGCAGCGTATCGCGATAACCGTCGTCGAAGGTCAGGCAGATAAAGTGCCGCGAGAAATCGCGTTCGACCAGCCGGCGATGCACCTCATCCAGGCTGACGAGATCGACATCGGAACTGCGCAGATATTTGATGACCCGGCTGAAAAACCGAGGCGTCAGTTCGAGCAGGCGGTTGGGCTGAAATCGGCCCGGTCGCGCCGGCCGTACATGATGCAACGTCAGAATTGCGCCGACACCGCCAAAGAGCGGCGTGAGCCAGTAATGCGCGCCGGTGAAATACAGCGACTCAAGCCCGCCGCGGATCAGGGTCGGTTTCAATGCGCCCAAGAAACCTTACTCCAAACGCTACTTTCGCCGGCATCACTATTGCCGCGGCGGGTTGATAATTGTTTGCCGTAACAGCCTGACGGTCAACGCCGGCAAACTAGTGAAGCGGATTTGACATTCGCTCCCCACCCAGCCGCAAACTCCGGTAGCGAATGTCAAATCGAAAAGCTCACTATCACTTATATTTGCTAGTGGTCCTTTGATTCTAACATTCGCATAAGAGCCTGCCGAACCCGGATGCGAATGTTAGAATCGGACCACTAGGCGCCGGTAACCGTCGGCACCTAGGCCGCGGCGGCTCTGGGCTCCGACTGGCCGGCGCGAGACAGCTCGGTCACATCCTCGAACTCGGCAGCCAACAGGCGTTCCCGCACGGCTTCGATGACGTCGTCGGCCGCCGCGTCGCCGAGCAACACCGCCTGCGGGGCGATTTCGGCGATCGCTTCCAGGTCCGCTCCTTCGGCAACGCCGGCGTCGATGACGATGTAGTCATAGGTGCGCGCCAGCGCGTCGAAGCTCGGCGCGAGCCGCGGCGACGACAATAGCGTGATGCGCTCGACCGGCGTTCGCCCAGGCGAAATCACATGCGCGGTTGACTGCACGTCTTTGTCGATAATGTCGCGGAACGAAGCGCTGCCGGCGACGAGTTCCGCAAGACCGCTCGCAGCCGGATCGCTCGACACCGCCGCAATCGGCGAATTTACCGCCTCGATGCCGGCGAGCAGGACATGTCCGTCATTAGCAAGCGAGCGGGCGAGCTTGATCGCCGTCTCGCCGGTTCTGGCGCCCGGCAGCACGCCCAGGACGGCGATGCGCGCACCGCCAGCCTGATGCAGGCTCTGCGCCACGTCGGCGACCGCTGCGACCCGCTCAGCGGCCGGCTGCGGCGCCTTGGCGGCGGCCACCGGCTCGACATTCGGTGCTGGACCCGCGACGCGCGGCTCAACCCGCGGCGGCGCCGCAGGCATGGCGCGGCCCGGAGCATTCAAGAGTTCTTTGGTCAGTACGAACCCGCAGCTCAGCATCAGCGTCGCAACGGTCGCGATCAGCACGCTCGGCAGCTTCTTGGGATAGGCCGGAATGTTGGAGACCGAGGCTCGCGATATCACCCGCGCGTCGGCGGGCGCCGAATTGAGGGTGTCGTGCGCCGTGGCCTCGCGATATTTGGCGAGATAGGATTCCAACAGATCGCGCTGAGCCTTGGCGTCGCGTATCAGCGCCTGCAATTCCACATTGCGCTCATTGGTGCTCGCGGCCTGGTTTTTGATCTGGTCGAAGTTCGCTGTCAGTGCGTCGACTCGGGCGGAGGCGATCCTGGCATCGCTCTCGAACGAGCGCGCTGTCGTTGCCGCCTCGCTCCTGATCTGCTCATCGAGATCTGCAATCTGCGCCTTTAGTTCCTTGATGCGCGGATGGCGATCGCCAAGCGACGTCGATTGCTCGGCGAGCTGAGCGCGAAGCGTCACGCGCTGCTCCGACAGCCGGCGGACCAGCTCGGAATTGAGAACATCCGAGGCTTCGATCGGTTGCCCGGACCTAAGCATTTCGCGAATGATCTTGGCCTTGGCCTCGGCATCGGCCTTCTGTGCGCGCGCCGCGGCGATCTGCGCGGCAAAATCGCCCAGCTGCTGCGCCGACAGCGTCGTGTCGTTCGGCCCAACCAGAAGATTGGTATCGCCGCGAAATGCCGCAACCTTAGCCTCGGCATCGGCGACCTTCTTCTGCATGGCCTCAATCTGGCCAGACAGCCAATCCACCGCCGTGCGCGCCTGATCCTGCTTGGCGGCCCGCTGACGCACGAGATATTCGTCAGCGATGGCGTTGGCGACTTTGGCGGCAAGCTGCGGGTCCTGCGACAAAAAATCGATGACAATGACGCGCGACTTGTCGACCGCGTAGGCCGTGAGCCGGTCGTAATAAGCTTCAAGCACCCGCTCCTCGGGCGTCATGCTCGCCGGATCCCTGATCAACCCGAGCTTACCGAGGATCGACTTGATCGGAGAGATGCCGTTCAGAGCGGGATCGAATTCCGGGTTTTTGTCGAGTTTGAGCTTGGCGATCACGGCGCGCGCGAGGTCGCGCGATAGAACGAGCTGAACCTGGCTCGTCACCGTCTGCTCATCGACCGTGCTGCGGTCGAACTGGTCCTTGTCGGCATCCGGGCGCAAAAAGACGTTGTCCTGGCCCTCGATGAGTACCCGGGATTCCGACTGGTAGTTGGCTGGAATGATCTGAACGACGATCAGCGTCAGCAGCGCAACGAGCAACGTGGGGCGCAAAATCTTCCACTTGTTGCGCCACAGCGCAGCGCCGAGCGCGGGAAAATCGAATTCCGCGTCGCCCAACGGACCCGCGCCAGAACGCCGCGCCGATTCCGACACCACGCTCATCACCCAACTCCCGCAAACGGACCAAAACTCACGGTATTACGAACTATTAAGGTTGCTATCCGGTTAAGGAGCGCGTCCCGGATCGCGCAAGGACAGCGGCGCGCAGGTCACATTCCGATGTTGACGAACAATGTCGCAACCCGCGTGAGGATTTTTTAACGCGCTCAAGTCTTAATAACGCTTAACGGTTTGCCACGACTTTTAGGGACCTGCCTCATGGGCGAACTCCGGCGGCCCGCCGCATCTATGCTCGCGCCTGCGACGGGCGCCGTCGCACCGATTGCACGGGATACTGGCCGCGCACGTGTGCAGGCTGGCGCCGCGCCGGCCAGCCTTAAGATTTTGCACGTGCTGCGCGCGCCGCTCGGCGGGCTGTTCCGTCACGTACTCGATCTCGCGCAAGGCCAGGCCGCGCGCGGCCACCGCGTTGGTCTCATCGTCGACAGCACCACGGGCGGCGCGCGGGCAAACGAGGTCCTGGCGCAGATCGCGCCGAAGATGGCGCTGAACATCGCGCGCGTTCCCATAGCGCGGCAGCTTGGATTTGGCGACATCGGCGCCTTGCAGTTCGTCGCGCAGCGGGTCGCGTCCGTCGAGCCGGACGTAGTGCACGGCCACGGCGCCAAAGGCGCCGCACTGGCACGGCTGGCACCGCGTGGCGAAACAACGATCCGCGTCTACACGCCGCACGGCGGATCCCTCGTCTACGCTCCGGGAACGGCGGCGGGCGGCTTCTATCGGGTGCTGGAGCGGCTTCTCAACCCGCGCACCGATCTCTTTCTGTTTGAAAGCGAATACATCGCCCAGGTGTTCCGCGACAGGATCGGCCCGCCGCACGGCCTAGTGCATGTGGTACGCAACGGCGTCGGCGACACCGACCTTAAGCCCATCGTGGCGCAGCCAGACGCGACCGACATTGTTTGTGTGGGCGAACTGCGCAGCGTCAAGGCAATCGATGTGCTGATTGAATCGCTGGCGATGCTCAAGCATTGCGGCCGGCACTTTACGGCCACCATCGCCGGCGAGGGGCCGGATCGCGACAGTCTCGCGGCACTGGCCCAGCGTTTCGGCGTCGACGATCAGGTTAGGTTTGTCGGCTTCCGGCCGGCCCGTGAGGCGTTCGCCATGGGACGTCTGTTGGTCGTCTGCTCGCGGGCAGAATCCCTGCCCTACGTCGTGCTCGAGGCTGCCGGCGCCGCCATGCCGATCGTATCGACCAAGGTCGGCGGCATCGGCGAAATCTTTGGACCGGAAGCCCGGCGACTTGTTCCGGCCGACGATGTCGCCGCACTGGCAAATGCCATTGTCGGCGCGTTGGACGATCCGGCGGAACTTGACGTTCTGGCGCAAGCGCTCCATGCGCGCGTTCGCGACAAATTCTCCGTCGACAAGATGGTCGACGGGGGCCTTGCCGCCTATCGCGAAGCGATCGCACAACGACAATCCGCTCACTTTAACTAACCAATTTTTGAACTTTGTTCACTATTCTGCCGCTGTCTGCCGGCCGATGTGGGCAACCCGAGTGCCGGCGGAAGAGTTGCGTGCGTGAACATGTCGAGCCCTGACCGCAGCATGATTTTCGATTCGGCGGTGCCGTCGGCATCCGCCGCCGCGCGGCGTGGCAATTCCGCACCCAAGCCCGTGAAGCTTTCCTCCGCCGCCCTGAAGGTCGCCGCGGAACCGTCGAGAAGCGCCTATTCGCCGATCGTGCTCGCCGGCACAGTCCGCCTGATCGAGGCGGCGCTTGTGGCGCTCGTCGGCTTCGCGGTCTATTTCGCCCACGTCGTGCCGCACGACGGCTTTGCGTGGCACTACGTCGCAGGGATCGCCGGCATCGCGATTTTGGCGATGCTCGCCTTCCAGGCTGCCGACATCTATCAGGTGCAGGCCTTTCGCGGCCATGAGAAGCAATACATGCGGCTCGCCTCGGCCTGGTCGGTGGTCTTTCTGCTCGCCATCGGCGTGTCGTTCTTCGCCAAGGCCGGCGATCAATTCTCCCGCGTCTGGCTCGCCGGCTTCTATGTGTTCGGCCTTCTCACCCTGATCGCGTTTCGCCGCGCGCTGTTTCTGCTGGTGCGCCGCTGGACGCGTGAGGGCCGTCTCGACCGCCGCACGGTCGTGGTCGGCGCCGACGGCAACGGCGAGACGCTCATCGGCTCGCTTGCCGTGCAGCGCGATTCCGACGTGCGCGTCATCGGCGTATTCGACGATCGCAACGATCAGCGCAGCGCGGCAAGCTGCCAGGGCGTGCAGAAACTTGGTACGGTGGACGACCTGGTCGAGTTCGCCCGCCACACCCGGGTTGATCTGGTGATCTTCTCGCTGCCGATTTCCGCCGAGGGCCGCATCCTGCAGATGCTGAAAAAGCTCTGGGTGCTGCCGGTCGACATCCGCCTCTCCGCGCACACCAACAAGCTGCGGTTTCGGCCGCGCTCCTATTCCTATATCGGCAACGTCCCGGTGATCGACATTTTCGACAAGCCGATCGCCGACTGGGACGTGGTGATGAAATGGCTGTTCGACAAAGTCGTCGGCTCGCTTGCGCTGATCTGCGCCGCACCCGTCATGCTGCTCGTCGCGCTGGCCATCAAGCTCGATAGCAAAGGCCCGGTGCTGTTCAAGCAGCGCCGCTACGGTTTCAACAACGAGCTGATAGAGGTTTACAAGTTCCGCTCGATGTATGTCGATCAGGCCGACGCGACGGCCAAAAAGCTCGTCACCAAGGACGACCCTCGCGTCACCCGGGTCGGCCGCTTCATTCGCAAAACCAGCCTCGACGAACTGCCGCAACTGCTCAACGTCGTTTTCGCCGGCAACCTGTCGCTGGTCGGACCGCGCCCGCACGCCGTGCATGCCAAGGCCGCGGACCGTATCTATGACGAGGCGGTGGACGGCTATTTCGCCCGTCACCGCGTCAAGCCCGGCATCACCGGCTGGGCGCAGATCAACGGCTGGCGCGGCGAAACCGACAGCCAGGAAAAGATCCAGCGACGCGTCGAACACGACCTCTATTACATCGAGAACTGGTCGATCCTGTTCGACGTCTACATCCTGGCGCATACGCCGTTCGCACTCTTGCGCACGGAGAGCGCGTATTGAGCGCGGCGCACTATACGGCGTTCGACCGTGGTGCGATCGGCGACTCACCGGCGCTGGCGCAGCGGCTGTTGAACGTCATGCTGTTCGTCACCATGGCGTTCAGCTCGATCGCCTTCATCGAGCCGTCGCCGCACGACGCGCTCATGTTCGTGCTGCTCGGCGTGTGCGTTGCGGCGCGGGTACCGTTTGACCGCAGACTGCTGCCCTTGCTGATCCTGACTATCGTCTGGCTGCTCGGCGGCTTGCTGTCGCTCATACAGGTCGGCGATCAGGAGAACACCATCCAATACGCCGGCACCTCGGTTTATCTCGGCACTGCTGGCATCATGTTCGCCTGTCTGTTCAGCGGAGGCGATCTGACGCGGCTTGCGGTCCTGCGCCGCGCCTACCTGTTTGCCGCCTTGCTGGCGACATTCGCTGGTTATCTCGGATTTTTCCATCTGGTACCCGGCTATGAACACTTTCTCGACAATGAGCGCGTCAGCGCCACCTTCAAGGACCCGAATGTCTACGGGCCATTCTTGATCTTCCCGCTGCTGCTGCTGATCGTCGGCTTCATGACTCGCGGCGTGCGCATCGCCGGCTTCACCATCGTCGCCTTTCTGCTCGGCGGTCTGTTTCTGAGCTTCTCGCGCGGCGCCTGGCTGCACTTTGCTCTGTCGCTCGCCGTGGCGGTCGGGCTGCTGTTTACAGTGAGCCCGGATCGGCGCATGCGCAACCGCATCGTGCTGCTCACCGCCGGCGCCGGTATCGCCGGCGTGCTGCTGGTGGTCGCCCTCACCTCGATCGAGTCCGTGCGCGATGTGTTTCTGATTCGCGCCCAGGCGATCCAGCCCTATGACGTCGGGCCGGGCGGCCGCTTCTGGTTTCAGGAGCTGGCGCTGACGCAGATCCTCGAACACCCCAACGGCCTTGGACCGTTCGAATTCGCGCGCATTTTCGGCGGTCAGCAGCACGACATCTACATGCAGGGTTTTCTCGTCTATGGCTGGCTCGGCGGCGCCGCCTATATGACGCTGGTCCTCGTGACGCTCGTGATCGGCATTCGGGCCGTACTGATCTCGACCCCGTGGCAATATTATTTGCTCGTAGCCTATGCCGCCTTCGTCGGCGAGGTGGCCGAGGGCTTCGTGGTCGACACCGATCACTGGCGCCACTTCTTCCTGTTGCTCGGTCTGGTCTGGGGACTGACCGTCGCCACCATCAACGCGTGCCGCCGCCGGGATTATGCCGCCGGCGCTGCTGCGAACACCGCCGCGCTGCCCGTGACGTCGTAATTCGTGGCGGCAGCGGGCGCCTGCACGAGGCTACGCATGCACGTTCTGATCAATGATTTCATCGGCGGCGCGCTTGACCGCGGTATTCCTCTCTATGTGCGCAATCTGATCGAGGGCCTGCGCGGCGAAGGGCTGCGCGTCAGCGTCGTGCGCGCGCCGGCGTTCTGCCGCAAGCTGCCGCGCAGTGTGCTTTATCTGTTCGCGGTCGTCGTCGAACAGGCGCTGCTGCCGGCGATCGGCTTTTGGCAGCGCGCGCATCTGACGATCTATCCGTATAATTCCGTCGCCGTCATCGATCTGTTGACCCGGCGCGGCCGCATCGTGGTGCACGATCTCGAACAGCTCAACCGGCCGCTGTCGTTCTCCAAGCTGTATTATCTGTTCTGCTATCGGACGGTGAAATGGTTTAACGCGCCGCTATTCACCATCTCGGAGATTACCCGGCAGCGCCTCGCGCAAAGCGGCCTGTTCGGTAACGGGCCGGTCACGCTCCTGCCTAACACCTTCTACGCGTTCGAGCGCCTCGCCGCTGCCCAGACGCCGCGGCGCGCGCAATCGATCTTGCTGTGCACCGGCTCAACCGCGAACAAGGACCTGGAAACGGTCGTGGCCGAGTACCTGCCGGCCGTCTTGGCACAAGGCTTTCGGGTTTCCATCCTCGGACTGCACAAAGCGAGCGACATGGCGAAACTTGAGCCCGTGGCCGCATTCATGGCATCGGGTCAGTTGCATCTGTGCGGGCTTTTATCGGATTCCGAGGTTGCGTGCGCCTATCGCTCGCATGCCATCGTGTGGGTGCACTCGTTGCGCGAAGGTTTTGGCCGCTGCGTCGTCGAGGGCCGTTTGACTGGCGCGCGGGTGCTTGCGAGCGATATCGCCGAGTTCGCCGAGCTGCGCGACAGCGACGTCTATCTCTATAACAACCCGGCCGTCTTCCTCGCCGAACTCGGCCGCCTCGCCCGCATGACGGGGCCGGCTGCACCCTACACCGGCTATCCCTATCGCGAGCTGCTGCGCCGCGCGATCGAGACCGCGATGCGCCCTACAGCAGCCCGAAGCGCAGCCCGATCGCCGCAAGCCATATAAGTCCGCAAAAGCACAGCGCGCAGAACACCGCCGCGGATCCGAAATCCTTGACCCGGCGAATCTCGACGTTCCAATCGCGCGTGATGTGGTCGGCAAGCTTCTCTACCGACGTGTTCAAGAGTTCGACGGCGAGCACCGCGAGCAGCGAGCCGATCATCGCCACATACCAGCCGACCCCCGGCGCGAGAAAAATGCCAAGCGGAACTGCGATCACCAGCAGAACCGCCTCCTCGCGGACCGCTGCCTCGTGCACCAGGCAATAGCTGAACCCACGCAATGTGTTGAAGAAGGCGTTGTAAAGCCGCTTCACGTTGGATTCCGGGTTCGGGACAGCCGGGAAGACACGAATCACCTTACGGATTCGGGCACGCGCGGGCGAGCGCCTTCGCACGGCATGATTAGCGCTATTGTGACAATCAACGATTATACGGAATCGCGCCTCCCGAGCGCCGCAGTGCGGTATCCGCTCGCCCGTCGGCCGTCCCGCTCGCTAAACGGTGCAGGGCCTCGCGGCGCTGGCCTTTCCGGCCGCCCCGAATTGGGCCTCAGAATATGGCTGGACGCGCAGCCCCGGGCACATTAGCTATCGGCCTGTTACCGGTTCCGGAGCGTAGCGCAGCCCGGTTAGCGCACCAGTCTGGGGGACTGGGGGTCCCGAGTTCAAATCTCGGCGCTCCGACCAATAACTTGGTGGCGGGACCTCAACCAAGTACCAAGGTCCCACGAACCAGTGTTCGGCCAGGCAACAGACTGCAAGGTGAGTGTCTGCGCTGACCAAGGGTCATATGTTGATGGTGGGCTGACCTATCGCGCCGGCCTGGTTATCCAGCAGCCAAACCCGACGAACAGCAGTGATACTCCTGCAATGACCCAGAGGGTCGCATCGACCATGTCCATGTTCTGATATTCTTCTTCAATGGTCGCCCCTTGCTCTGGGAAAAGCACGCACTGATCTAGAAATCAATTTCAGACGCGGCATTGCAGCAATGCAGCCTGACTAGAGGTTTCTTCGATCGGCGGAGACGCACAAAAAGCTGCGGAACGGCTCAGCCCTGATCGGCTTCCGCGACGTGCTTTGCTGTGTCTTGGCCACGTTGCGCCGCTTCGCGTTTTTCGGCGGCCTTCTCCCAGCCTTTGGCCATCAGTTCCAAGGCTCGCTTGTCGGCTGGTGCGCTCAGTGCCGCCGCGAGGCGTCTGCTCTGTCGCGCAAAGCGTCTATAATCTGTCGCCGATCGCATAGCCTTCCCCCGCTGCGCAACGCATCACGCAGCCCAATCGAATCAAGCTTTGCGAATAACCCCGTCCCGAACGCAAAGATTAACGGACACTATGGCAACTCAATGTCAGCCTCATGCCACTAAGCGCGTCATGAAGCCTTTTCGAAACACGATCACCGAGAGCATTGATGGCAGCGCTGGCATTGGATAGCCCTAGACTTCAACTCGGCCTGCCCAAGCTCGGCACGCCCGAAGTCAGCCCCGAAATACGCGCGTTGCAATTGCGCTAGAGCAAATTCCGGCGGGAAGGAATCGGAGGGGATTCCCGAGGGGTCGCGAATATGATTCAAACTGGCCACTGGGCGGAGGCCAGCGGGCATGGGACGACCTTACTCGGAAGATCTGCGCAGCCGGATGGTGGCGGCAGTTGAGGGCGGAATGTCACGGAACGCCGCAGCGAAACATTTTGCGGTGAGCGTGAGCTGCGTGGTCAAGTTGATGCAGCGTTTCCGGCGGACGGGATCGATTGCGCCGGCTGCCCGCGGCAGGAAGCCGTTTGCCTTGGCCGAGCACGAGATGGTTGTGCGCGACCTGGTGGCGGCGCAGCCGGACCTGACGCTTGATGAACTGACGCAGGCACTGGCCGACCGCGACATCCATGTGGGGCGTTCCTCGGTCAATCGCTTTGTGCAGGCCTGCGGGCTGACATTCAAAAAAAGTCGCTTCACGCGGCCGAGCAACAGCGGCCGGATGTGGCGCTCGCCCGCGAGGCTTGGCGTGCCGGGCAGCCTGCTCTCGACCCGGACCGGTTGATCTTCATCGACGAGACCTGGGCCGCCACCAACATGACGCGCCGCTACGGACGCGCACCGCGCGGCCAGCGTCTGGTTGCGGCGGTCCCGCATGGGCATTGGAAGACGTCCACCTTCGTCGCCGGCTTACGCACCGATGGGCTCACTGCTCCGCTGGTCATCGACGGCGCCATGAATGGCGACACGTTCCGCGCCTATGTCGAGCAGGTGCTCGTACCAACGCTGAAGCCGGGTGACATTGTCATTCTCGACAATCTCGCAAGCCACAAAGTCGCCGGTATACGCGAGGCGATCGCAGCCAAAGAAGCCAGCATCGTCTATCTGCCGCCCTACAGCCCCGATCTCAATCCGATCGAGCAGGCCTTCGCCAAGCTCAAGGCTCTACTCCGCAAGGCTGCTGCCCGCACCGTCGCGCGATTATGGGACGCCATCGGCGAAATGCTCGGACGCTTCACATCACTGGAATGTTCCAACTACCTGATCAGCGCCGGTTATGTTCCACTCAACCGGAATCCGCTCTAGGTCAATGCGGCGTTGCTGCACGCGCTTCATGAACGACACAACGAGACAAAGAGGAGCGACCTTGATGCGACGGATAACGATTGGCATTGCCGCTGCCATCATCATGCTGGGCGCGGCGATGATTTCCAGCGCGGCAATGGCGCAGCGCGGCGGCCACGGTGGCGGCGGCGCGCATTTTGGCGGCGGTGCGCCACATGGTGGGGGCTTTGCGCCTCATGCCGGCGGCGGCTACGCGCCGCGTGTCGGCGGTTACCACGGTGTCTACCGGGGTTACCGCGCGGGCCGTTACGCGTACCGCGGCGGTTATTACGGAGGTTTGGGCGTATATGGCGTCGCGCCCTATTACGGCTACGACTACGACTACGATTACGACTATGGCTATGACACCTGTTACGTCCAAACGCCCTATGGCTGGGTGTGGGTCTGCAACTAAAAGAACCGCCTGTTGCCGTCGCCAGTTGCCCGTCCGGCGGGGCGTGTCATTAACCCGGCGGCATCCTCGTCGGACGATTAGGGTCGGCGTATTTTCGGCGGCGCCGGATCGTTTCGGGTGTTGATAACAATCGAAACAGGCGTAAATCGCGTGTCGCTGTTGGAGTTGGTTTGGCCATCCGCGTTGCGCAGCGCGGCTTCCAACCGAAGCATGAAGATTTCCGCCAGCATTGACTTGCTCCGTGTCCGGCATGCTTTGCAACGGGTCGTGCAAAGATCGTGGTCTCGTCTGGATAACCGGAGTCCGCAATTCGATCAGTGATCGGCGTCACAGGCGATTTTGCCGAAGCGTTCGTCAGCCAGCGGGCAACGAGCAGCCGCCTACGCGATCGCGCATCGGCACGCCTGGGCTGATCCGCCCAGCCAGACCCCATTGCCAGCCACCCTCCCCCATGTAACGTAACGCCACGTCTCTCCACATCACCCAATTCGCCGACATGACCGAAACAGACCCGCTATCGCCCGCCGGCGCCTACGATCCGTCGGCGCACCGCATGTTGAGTTTCCACGACGCGGTCGCGCGGTTCGCGGCGGGCGCCGACACGCCGCGCGCTTATCTGGAGCGCTGCATCGAGCGCATCGAGGCACTCGAACCAGCCGTCATGGCGTTCGCCTTTCTCAATCTGCAGCGCGCGCGTGAGGCCGCGGACCAGGCCGGCGCGCGTTACAAGGCGGGCAAACCGCTCGGGCCGGTCGACGGCATGCCGGTCGGCATCAAGGATCTGATCGAGACCTACGACATGCCGACCGAGTTCGGCAGCGAGCTATTTCGCGGCTATCAGCCGATAACGGACGCCGCCACGGTGCGCGCGCTGCGCCAGGGTGGCGCAGTGCTGGTTGGCAAGACCGTCACCGTGTGCTTTGGCGGCGGCGATCCGGCGCGCACCCGCAATCCGTTCGACACGCGCCGCACGCCGGGCGGCTCATCCAGCGGCACAGCCGCGGCGGTTGCCTCGCGCATGCTGCCAGCCGCGCTCGGCACCCACGCGCGCGGCTCGACCATTCGTCCGCCAAGTTTTTGCGGCGTCTATGCACTCAAGCCCACCTTCGGCGCCATCAATCGTCAGGGCTCGTTCTCCATGGCCTACAGCATGGACCATGTTGGGGTGTTCGGTGGGACGCTGTCCGACATGTGGCGGACAGCGCGTTACATTGCGGGGCAAGCCGGCGGCGATCCGTCGCATCCGGGTCTCTACGGCGGCGAGGCGCCCCCTGCCCCGCACAAACCCGCCCGTTTGATCTGTCTCGAGACCGCGGGTTGGCCAGCGGCCGAACCCGCCGCCAAGGAGCAATTCGAACAGTTCGTGTCGCGGTTGAGAGGGGCCGGTGTCGCGATCGTAACGCGGCGCGACGATCCGGCCATCGAGGCTTACGAAGCCGCGCACACGCGCACGCCGGTGCTGTGGGCGAACCTCTACCGCTACGAAATGCGCTGGCCGATGCTGCAATACCGCGAGCGGTTCGCCGACAAGATGCCGCCGCGGCTGCTCAAGGGGATCGAGGAAGGCGCGCACTCGACGCATGAGACTTATCGTGCCGCCTTGCTCGAGCGCGAAAGCTTTCGCGCCATACATGAAGAATTGGCGCGGCGCGCCGACGGCTTTATCACTCTGTCGTCGCCCGGCCCCGGCCCGATCGGGATGGATCAGGGCAGCGCGATCTTCAACGAGGCATCCTCGATCCTCGGCGCGCCGGCGATCAACCTGCCGCTGCTTGCGGTCGACCGCGCGCCGCTCGGCATTCAGCTCCTCGGTGGCTGGCACGGCGACGAGCGGCTCACGGCCGTTGCGCGCTGGCTCGCCGAGATGCATTTCGGCAACCCGGCGTAGCAGCTGCTGCGGCCGTCCGACGCTGGCGCGCACCGGGGATTGGCGCTAACATTTTTTCTCCGAGCTAGCGGGGGAATGTCATGCGTCTGCTGATAGGTCTTTTCGCCGTTGTGTTGCTGGGCCTGCCGATCGGCGGCACCGCAAGCGCCGCGCCGCAAGGCAAACGCGTCGTCGTGTTGGCGACATCCAACACCAATCCGTATATCGGCGCGTGGACCTCGACATTCACCAGGTTCGCCACGCAAGCGGGCATGAAAGTCACCAATCTGTCCGCCAATTACGACGCCGCTGTGCAATCGCAGCAGATCGATGACGCGATCGCGCAAAAATTCGATCTGATCGTCATCTGCTACGTCAACGACCAGGCAATCGTGCCGGCGCTGACGCGCGCCAAGGCCGCCGGCATTCCCGTCGTGCTCTACGCCACGCCGATGAAGAAGGATCAGGAGCCGCTTTGGACTTCCTACATCGGCACCGAGAACAGCGATCTCGGCCGCCTTGCCGGCGAGGAGCTGGTCAAGGGATTGGCCGCCGAAGGCAAGACCAAGGCGAAAGTCATCGCGGTCACCGGCCTCGCGCAGCAGACCAACGTCATGGCGCGGATGGCGGCATTCAAGGCCGTGCTGGCCCAGCATCCCGGCATCGACCTGGTCGACACCCAGGACGGCAAATGGAACACGGCGGTTTCCGAAAAGGTCACCGGCGAATTGCTGGTGCGCTTCGCCGGCCAAGGCGGCATCGACGGCATTTTCGCCATGGCGGACAATCAGGCGACCGGCGCCATCAACGCCGTCGAGTCGGCGGGCCTCACGCTGGGCGTCGCCAACAAGGGCATCGTCGTTGTCGCCAGCAATTGCATGAAGGACGGCATCGTCCACATCAGGTCAGGCGAGCAATACGGCACGGCAACGCAAATTCCGACCGAAGAGGCCGAGTACGCCGCGAAGGAAATCACGGCCTATTTCAACGGCGCGCAGCTGAAGAAATACGACACCATTCCGGTCTACGGCATTACCAAAGACAACGTCGACAAGTTCGCCGCCGGCTGCTCGTACTAAGCCTGTACCAAGCCTGATGTCCGTTCTCGCCGTTGACGGTATCACCAAGCGGTTCGGGCCGAACGCGGTTCTAAAAAACGTCAGCCTGTCGCTGGAGGCCCAGGAAATCCGCGCCATCTGCGGCGAAAACGGCGCCGGCAAAAGCACGCTGGTCAAGATCATGACCGGCCTGCATGCGCCCGACGAAGGCGCCGTCTGCCTCGACGGCAAGCCGCTCGCCATCGAAAGCCCGCAGCATGCGCAAGCGCTCGGCATCGCGCTCGTGGCGCAGGAATTGAGCCTGCCGCCTGCCCTCTCGGTGCTCGACAATATCTGGCTCGGCAATCGCGAGGTACCGCTGTTTCATCGCCGCGCGGCGCTGCGCCGCCGCGCGCGAGCGGCGCTCGACAAGCTCGGCCTATCCGACCTTGCGCTCGACGCGCCGGTTTCGGCGCTGAGCATCGGGCGGCGCCAGCTCGTTGAGATCGCACGCATACTCACGCGCGAGGCGCGCGTCTTAATTCTCGACGAGCCGACCGCGACGCTTTCCGATGTGGAAATCGAGCGCATCTTCGCGGCGCTTCGCACGCTCAAGGCCGAGGGCAAATCGGTGATCTACATCACCCACCGGCTCGGCGAGGTCTTTGACATCTGCGATACGGTGTCGGTGCTGCGCAACGGCGAATTGATCGGCACGCGCGCCACCTCCGAGATCGATCGCGGCACGCTGATGCAGATGATGCTCGGCCGCAGCATGAGCGAGATGTATCCGCGCTGGGAAGATCAGTCGGGCGGCGCCATGCTGACCGTCAAGAAGCTGCGCGTGCCGCCGTTGGTGCATGATTTCGATCTTGTCGCCGCGCGCGGCACCGTGACATGTATCGCCGGTCAGGTCGGCTCCGGCGCCATCACGGTGCTCCGCGCGCTCGCGGGCCTCATCGCCGGCGCGACCGGTGAGGTCGGCGTCCAAGGCGCGCCGATGCAACTGCGCTCGGTGACGAAGGCGCAAGCCGCCAACGTGCAGTTTATTTCCGAGGACCGCGCCGGCGAAGGCCTGTTTCTGCGGCTCAACGCCGGACAAAATCTCATTGCCACCAGGCTTCGTGACTATTGCCGCTTCGGCATTCTGGCGCGGCGCAAGCTGCGCGTCGCCGCGGCGCGGCTCGCCGCGGCCGTTGGCGTCGACCGGGCCCGCCTGCGCTCACCGGCCGACGAATTAAGCGGCGGCAATCAGCAAAAACTCGCCTTCGGACGCTGGATCGGCAGCGACCGCCCCGGCGTGCTGTTAATGAACGAGCCGACGCGTGGCGTCGATGTCGGCGCGCGAGCCGAAATCTATCGCCTGATCCGCCAGTTCTGCGATCATGGCTACTGCATCGTCATGGCGTCGTCCGACATCGAGGAAGTGCTGGGCATGGCCGACGTTGTGGTCAGCATGTATCGCGGCCGGCAAGTGGCGAAATATCGGCGCGGCGAGGTCGATATGCCGCGCCTGCTCGCCGACATTACCCATCCGGTGACCGCGCCATGAGCGGGGTCGCGGCGCCCGGCCGCCGCCCGCGCCGTCTATTCGGCGCGCGCCAACTCGGGCTGATCATTCGGGCGGTGGCGGCCGCGTCGATCGCGATCTTTGCGTTGTCCACGCCGGGTTTCCTCACGCCGCTCAGCATCAACGCGCTGCTCACGGCGATCTCGTTCGTCGGCTGCGTGGCCGTCGGCATGACATTCATCACGCTGACCGGCAACATCATGTCGCTCGCGCTCGGCGCTACGGTTTCGGCGTCGGCCTTGGCTTTTCTCGCCAGCCTTTCGTTCGGCATCGTGCCGGCGCTCCTCATTGCCGCGCTGTTCGGGACCGCCATCACCGCGGCGCAAGGCTTCCTTGTCGGCTATTTCCGGGCCAATCCGATTCTGGTGAGCATTGCCGCTCTGTCGCTGCTGCTGGGCGGCGCCGCCTTCGCCACCGGCGGGCATCGGATCTATCCAGCCGGCGCGGGAATCGAATTCTTCAAAGGGCGCGTCGCCGGCGTTCCGATCAACGCCGCGGTTTTCTTCGCCACGGCGATCGCCGGCCAGTTCGTAATGTCGTGGACCCGGATCGGCCGTCTGATGACGATGGTCGGCAGCAATCCGCGCGCCGCGATTGCGGCCGGGATCGACATCACCGCGACCATCACTGTCGCCTACGCCATCGCCGGCGCTTGCGCCGCGATCGGCGGCGTGCTGCTGGCGGCGCGTTATGGCTCGGGCGATATGGAATTGGGCGCCGGCTACGACTACTCGGCGATCGCCGCCGTCCTGGTCGGCGGTACGGGAATCTCCGGCGGTTCCGGCTCGGCGTGGCGGACGCTGATCGGCGTCATCGTCATTGCGGTGATCGAAGTGGTATTGCTGCTGCGCGGCTTCAGCGAACAACTGCAATATCTCATTACCGGATTGATCGTGCTCAGCGTCATCATGCTGCATACGCTCGGCGAAAGGCGGCAGTGATGAAGCGGACCGCACTCTTGCTGCTGGCTCCCAGCGTGCGTCCCTTCACCATCATGGTCGGCACCATCATTGTGCTCGGGCTGATTGATCGCGGCAGAGGATATTTCTTCAGCGTCGGCACCGTTTTCAGCGTCATGCAATTGTTCGCCACGCTCGGCCTGGTGGCTCTCGGATTGGGGCTGTCGATCCTGGTGCGGGAGTTCGACCTGTCGGTCGCCGGCATGATGGGTTTGGCGGGTTGCATCGCGGTTTTGACGGGCGGCAGCAGTCCTTGGCTCGGCGCCAGCCTCGGTGTTGGGGCGGGTGTGCTGAGCGGGCTCGTTCAGGGCTTGATCATGACGCGGCTGGGTTTGAGTTCGGTCGGCGTCACGCTGGGCGGCCTGTTGACCTTGCAGGGCATTACCTATGTGCTGACCGGCAATCAGACCGTCAGTTATCCCAACATGGCGGTCGCGCTCGGCCTCAATGCTCCGATAGCGCATTTGTTCTCGGTGCGCAGCGCCGCAGCGCTCGCGGTGTTCGCGATTGTCACGCTGGTCATGACCTTCACCCATATCGGGCGTGATATCGTCGCCACGGGCAGCGACCGGCGCGCCAGCCGTATTGCCGGGCTCAACACGGATCGCCTCGTCATCTGGGTGTTCGCTGCTTCCGGCGCCTCATCAGCGCTCGCCGGCGTGCTGCTGAGCTACAGCCTCGGCGCCGCATCGCCCGTCGGACTATCGGACGTCCTTGCGCCCGCGGCCGCAGCCGCCATCGTTGGCGGCGTGTCGGTCGTCGGCGGCCGCGGCAACGCACCGGGCATCGCCGCGGGTGTGCTGACGCTCTGCATCCTGCGCTCCGGACTGAGCGCGATCGGGGTGCCGCCCTATGTGCACGATCTGGTAACGGGGGGAATCCTCCTCGTCATCGCCGTGCTCGATGGTCCCGGCCTGGCGCGACACATGACTGCATGGCGCTTCGTCCGCGCCGAGCGACGCGCCCGCACCTGCTCCAAGGAATCTCGTGATGTCGCAGCCACCTGACAGGCCACCCTCATCCTATCCCTTCATTCCGCTGCCGGACCGGCCGCCGCTGAGATTTCCGAACGGCGCGCACGTCGCACTGATCTTTACGATCAACATCGAATACTGGGAGCCGTTTCGCCAGGGGCAAAAAGAGCCGCTTTTTCCCGGCGGACCGGCGACGATTCCTCACTCGATGCCCGGCGACGTGCTCGACACCGCCAACTGGACTTGGCGCGAATATGGCCAACGCGTTGGCGTCTGGCGGCTCATGGAGGTGTTCGACGCGGCCGGCGTCGCGCCGTCATGCACCTGCAACGGGGCAATTCTCGTGGAGCGGCGGCGCATCGTCGATGCGGTCAAGGAGCGCGGCTGGGAGCTGGTGCCGCACAATTGGGCTCAGACCGATCTGCTCGCATTCTATGCACACGAACCGGAGAAAGAGCGCGCGCTGATCCGCCGCGTGCTCGACACCTATGCGGACGTAGTCGGCAAGCCGGCCAGGGCGTGGCTGTCGTCGGCAATCCGCGGCACGCCCCATACTCCGGCCTTTCTTAAGGAATTCGGCCTCATCGCCTACTGCGACTATCTCAACGACGATCAGCCCTACCTAATCGACACCATCCATGGGCCGATCGTGTGCGTGCCCTATTCGAACGACGTGAACGACTTCAATATGTTCGCGCGCGGCGGCCTGTCGACGCGCGACGGCATCGACATGCTGCGGCAGTGTTTCGACCAGCTTTACGCCGAAGGCGCCGCAACAGGGCGCGTCATGAATGTCGGGCTGCACCCGCATGTGGCCGGTCAGGCGCATCGCGTCGGGGCGTTGCGCGAATTCATCGCCTACGTACAGAGCAAGCCGCGAGTCTGGTATCCGACGCGCGAACAGATCGCGACGTGGTACCTCGCGCAAAGTGGGCAGGACGCGACGCGATAGGCCCGCTATGGCGGCGCGTCCAAAGTTGCGCCGGATTGCACCGCGGTATCAGCTCCGGCCAGCGCGGCTTGCAGCAGGCGATTGCAGGCGACGAGTTCGTCGAGCGCGGCACGCAGGGTGCGCCGGTCATCTCCGCCGATCCCTGCGGGTTTTGCCGGCGCCGGCGCTGTCGCAGACGCAGCCCACACCATCGGCTCGCGCCGTGCTGCCGATCGATCCTGCTCGGCGGATTCCGCGATTCGCGATAACGGAACGGCTAACGCCGACATGTCCGGTTCGGATCGTCCCGGCGCCGAAGCCGCTTCGATATCGTCGTCGTCCCTGTCTTCATCGGAGCGGGGCGGCAACTCGGCGCCCGCGCGCCAGATCGACTGCACAACGGCCGCGCCCTGCTCGCGCAGAATGCGCTGCACGCCGCGGATGGTGTAGCCCTCGCCGTAGAGCAGGTGGCGCACGCCGCGCAGGAGATCGACATCCTCCGGGCGGTAAAAGCGCCGGCCGCCGCCGCGCTTCATCGGCCGGATCTGCGTGAACCGGCTTTCCCAGAAGCGCAGGACGTGCTGCGGCACGTCAATCTCATCGGCGACTTCGCTGATGGTGCGGAATGCCCCCGGCGCCTTGTCCATTGGCTTGTCCCCGCTAAACGTAGCGTGCACTGCCGCCGTTACGGCGACAATCTACCGTCAACTTCGGAATTATTGATCCGCTGCTTTAGAATCGCCGACGGCTTGAACACCATCACGCGCCGCGGCGAAATGGGTACTTCCTTACCGGTCTTAGGGTTGCGTCCGATACGCTGACCCTTCTTACGCACCACAAACGAGCCAAACGACGACAGCTTCACCGTTTCGCCGCGCTCCAGGCAGTCGGTAATTTCCTTGAGCACCAGTTCCACGAGCGCGGCGGATTCGGTGCGCGAGAGTCCGACCTTTTGATAGACCGCCTCACACAGATCCGCGCGCGTGATCGTCTTACCCGCCATGGCCAGCCCCATTCAGCACGCCCCCGAGTCACCCCAGCGACCCCATATCGTGCTGAATTATTTACGATATTAACTTGTTGGGACAGGGTCAACGGGCTTTGCGGCCCTACCAGCGAACCAGTGCCGCACCCCAGGTGAAGCCGCCCCCCATGGCTTCGAGCAGCAAAAGGTCGCCGCGCCGGATGCGCCGCTCGGCCAGCGCATCGGCAAGCGCCAGTGGGATCGACGCCGCTGACGTGTTGCCGTGTCGGTCGACGGTGGTCACGACCTTCGCGGGGTCAATGCCGAGCTTGTGCGCCGAGCCGTCGATAATCCGCTTATTGGCCTGATGCGGAATGAACCAGTCGATATCGTCGGCGGTATAGCCGGTTGCCTTGAAGGCGTCTTCGACGACGTCGGTGATCATCGCGACGGCGTGGCGGAACACTTCGCGGCCTTCCATACGCAGATGCCCGACGGTGCCGGTCGATGACGGGCCGCCGTCGACGTAAAGCTTCGACTTATATCGGCCGTCAGACCGCAGATGCACGGTGAGAATGCCGCGCGCCTCGCGCGTCTCCGGCTGCTCCTGCGCGTCGAGCACTACCGCACCGGCGCCATCGCCGAACAGCACGCAGGTCGAACGATCGGTCCAGTCGAGGATGCGTGAAAACGTCTCCGCGCCGATCACGAGTGCGCGCGAAAACCCGCCCACCTTGAGCAGGGCATCCGCCGTCGCCAGCGCGTAAACGAAACCCGAGCACACCGCCTGCAGATCAAAGGCGGCGCCGCGGGTGATACCGAGTTCGGCCTGAACCGAGACCGCACTGGCCGGGAATGTATTGTCAGGCGTCGAGGTCGCCAGCACGATCAAGTCGATGGATTGGGCATCAACATTGGCGTGAGCAAGCGCGGAGCGCGCCGCCTGCGTGGCCATCTGCGAGGTCACTTCGCCGGGTGCGGCAATGCGGCGCTCATGGATGCCGGTGCGCTGCACGATCCAGTCGTCCGACGTATCGACCTTGCGCGCCAGATCGTCGTTGGTCAGGATATGGCTCGGCAAATATCCGCCGCAGCCGAGAATAACCGAGCGGCGAACAGTCACGAGGCCGCTCCACCGACCGCGCGCTGCTGGTCGCCGTGATGCAACCCGATCGCCGTCGTGATCTTCTCCAACAGCCGCTCCCGGACGACGCCGTAGCCCACTTCGATCGCCGCGGAGAAGCCCTGGGCGTCGGTGCTGCCGTGGCTCTTGATGACAATGCCGTTAAGCCCCAGAAAAACGCCGCCATTGGAACGGCGCGGATCGATGCGTTCCCTCAATTCCCGAAATGCCGAGCGGGCAAACAGGTAGCCGATCCGCGATCTGAGCGATCGCCCCATGGCGGTTCTGATGTACTCGGCCATTTGCCGCGCCGTACCCTCCGCAGACTTCAGTGCAATGTTGCCGGCAAAGCCTTCGGTGACCACGACATCGACCTTGCCGCGACCGATATCGTCGCCCTCGACGAAGCCGGAATAATCGAGGTCCGGCAGCTTCTCTTCGCGGAGGATGCGGCCGGCTTCGCGTACCGGTTCAAGCCCTTTTACTTCCTCGACACCTATGTTGAGCAATCCGACGGTCGGGCGCGGAATTCCAAACAGGATGCGCGCGGTCGCGGCGCCCATCACCGCAAGGTTCACGAGATGCTCGGCGTCGGCTCCGATCGAGGCGCCAAGATCGAGCACAATCGATCGCCCGCGTATCGTCGGCCATACCGCCGCGATGGCGGGCCGCTCGATGCCGGCGAGCATTTTGAGTTCGAATTTCGCCATCGCCATCAGGGCGCCGGTGTTGCCGCAGGACACGGCCACATCGGCGTCGTGCTTTTTGACCGCCTCGATTGCGAGCCACATCGACGATTTCCAGCGGCCGTAACGCAGCGCCTGACTAGGCTTGGCATCCATCCGCACCGCGACCTCGGTGTGCACGAGCCGCGAGGCGCTTTTGAGCGGCGGGTGGGCGTCGATCAACGGGGCGAGCTGGGCGCCGTCACCAAAGAAAATGAATTCGCACTCTGGATGATCCTGCAAGGCGATTTCCGCGCCCTCAACGACGACGGCGGGGCCGTTATCTCCCCCCATCGCGTCGAGGGCAATGCGCACCTTGTCTGGCATCGAATGATTGACCCTGCGGTTACTTGTCTCGGGATTGCGAAGTCCGGCCGCGGGTATGGCCCACCCTCAAGCCGCCATCGCAATCAAATGAAGACAAGCAAACCATGGTTCCAGCGCAGCTTAATGCTTTGCAATCGTCCCGGCTTTGCAGCAGAAGCGTCAAACCCACCACGCCAGAGTCCGGAAGACAGGTTCCCGGAGGCGAACGCGACAATAGCGTCTCGGCGCCCCGACACAAGGCGATCAGCGGCGATCCCGGCCTTTGGACCAGCCGGCCAGCGCCGCAAACGCTCCCCCGTCCGAGTCACGCTCCCGCGGCGGTTCGAACACCGCCCCAGGCTTGCGCGGATAGGGATCGAGGCCGAGGATGAGGAACTCGGTCGCGATCGCCCCAAGGTCGACAACGCCGTCCACGAGCGGTTCCGGGTCATTCCATTTCGCCGCTGGCGCAGTGCGCTCGCCCTCATTTTCGCCGGAAGTCGGCAGCGGCGTGGTCTGCGGCAGGAACAGCAGATCAACGTCCTCTTCGATCGGGCTCAGCAAGGGCTCGAGGGTAACGACGCAAGTCTGGCCGGCCATTGCGGAAACCCGGCCGACGACGCGCGCGCCGCCGGAGCCCAGCGGTGTCAGATCGAAAGTTGCCGCAAGCTGCGGCAAATCGCGCAAGCCCGCCATCTTCGCAATGGCGGAGCGGACCTCCGCGTCGGCTTCCAGCGCGAACGATTGGCCCTCTTCGGGAATGTCCTCAACCGCGACCGGAACGTGCCATGGATTTTCTCTCGGATTTTCTCTCGGATTTTCTCTGGCTTTTTCGAATCTATCGCTGCGCATCGCCGAAGGCCTCAAGGCTCGGAAAGGCGAGTTCACCTCGCATCAGTGCACTGTCCTGCTGGGTATCGAGTTCGCGGATAACCGAGCGTCCGTAACGTGCCAGTTCAGCAGTCCGCTCCGCTGCCCGCTCCTGCAAGATATTGCGTGCCAGCGCGTTCTCAAAGGCCTCCGCGTCCGGCGCTTCGAGTGCAGCCAGATAGGCCGCCTGGCGACCATAGAACGCCTCGCCAAAGCGCCGCATTTGCTTGGGGACAGCGAGATCGCCAATTCCCATCTCACGCAGGTTCCCGTCGAGATCGCGGCAAAACGCATCGAATAGCCGCTGCCCGAGGAGCCGTCCCTGATCGCCCACCCGGTCGAGCCGGCGCAGCAGAAGCACCAGGTGCAGGACGATGAGATCGAATCGCCCTTGCACGGTGTCCGGCACCCCGAAATCGGCGTAAAATGCCGGCTGTCGGGCCTGCGCCACGATCATGCCATAGAGAGAAGCGATGCTGCGGCTCTCGGCGCTGCGCCGAAACGGTCGTGGGATCATGGGGATAGCCCGTATCGGCGATGCTGCCCAGAGCGGGCGGATTGCCAATGGCGATGCTCCGGGGTACGGCACGCTGCGGGTCGACGCAAGGTGGAATGGGGATGCGGGGCACGACGAGAGTGAGCGATAGCGGCATTTTCGGTCAACTCGGAACGCGGCGCAGCACGGTCGCGTGCCTGTTCGTCCTCGCACTCGGCTTGATGCCGGGCGGCTGCTTCGGCGAGACTTTTCAGCGCGGCTACGTCTTGCCCGAGGGAGCGCTGCAGCAGATTCCACTCGGCGCTTCGCAGGAACAGGTGCTGATCGTGCTCGGCACACCCTCGACCGTCGCGACCGTCAGCGGCGAGGCGTTCTATTACATCTCGCAGCGCGCCGAACGGCCAGTGTCGTTCTTGAACATGAAGGTGGTCGACCAGCGCGTCATCGCGGTCTATTTCGACAAGGATCGCAAGGTGCGGCGGCTCGCCGAATACGGGCTCAAGGACGGCAAGCTTTTCGACTTCATCAGCCGTACGACGCCGACCAGCGGCGCCGATCTCAGCCTGCTCAACGGCCTGTTCCGCATCATCGCCGACAAGACGACCTAGGATCTGAAATCGGAAGCCGGAAATCGGCGGCCCGCAATTGATGCGGGCCGCGATGATTTCAAGCTGCCGAGCTTCGCTGCCCTGATTCGATCAGCGAGCCAGCACCGCGAGCAACAAGAGCGCCACGATGTTGGTGATCTTGATCATCGGATTGACCGCCGGTCCCGCGGTGTCCTTGTAGGGATCGCCGACCGTATCACCGGTCACTGCCGCCTTGTGGGCATCGGAACCCTTGCCGCCGTAGTGGCCATCCTCGATGTATTTCTTGGCGTTATCCCAGGCGCCACCGCCTGACGTCATCGAGATGGCCACAAACAGCCCGGTCACGATCACGCCGAGCAGCATGGCGCCGAGCGCCGAGAAGGCCGCCGACTTGCCCGGCGCGCCGCCGCCGGCGACGAAATAGATGATGAAATACCAGACGATCGGCGACAGCACCGGCAACAGCGACGGTATGATCATTTCCTTGATCGCAGCGCGGGTCAAAAGGTCGACGGCACGGCCGTAATCGGGCCTTTCGGTTCCCTTCATGATTCCGGGGTGCTCGCGGAACTGGCGGCGGACCTCCTCGACAATCGCGGACGCGGCACGGCCGACTGCCGTCATGCCCATTGCGCCAAACAGGTAGGGCAGCAGACCGCCAAACAAGAGCCCGACCACCACGTAAGGATTGGCCAGCGAGAAATTCAGCGTCACGCCTTGGAAATACGGATGTGAAGCCGAATTGGAAATGAAGAAGGTGAGGTCCTGATTGTAGGCTGCGAACAGCACCAATGCACCAAGGCCTGCCGAACCGATGGCGTAGCCCTTGGTCACCGCCTTGGTGGTGTTACCGACCGCGTCAAGCGCATCGGTCGATTTGCGCACCTCTTTCGGCAACCCAGCCATTTCGGCAATGCCGCCGGCATTGTCGGTGACGGGACCGAAAGCATCGAGCGCCACCACAATGCCGGCGAGCGCCAGCATCGTTGTCACCGCGATAGCGATGCCGAAGAGGCCCGCCAGGTTAAAGCTCACCAAGATACCGGCGATGATGACAATGGCCGGCCCCGCGGTGGCTTCGAGCGAAACCGCGAGACCCTGGATGACGTTGGTGCCGTGTCCGGTGACCGAGGCAAGCGCGATCGAGCGCACTGGACGGTACTCCGTGCCGGTGTAGTACTCGGTGATCCATATGATCAGGCCGGTCACAACGAGCCCGGTGATGCCGCAATAGAACAGCTCGGCGCCGGAATAGTTGACGCCGGCAAGCTTGCCGAAGCCGATCATGTAATAGACCACGCCGGCAATGCCGATCAGCGACAGGATCGCGGTGGCGATCATGCCCTTATAGAGCGCTCCCATGATCGACTGATTGGCGCCGAGTTTGACGAAGAACGTGCCGATTATGGAGGCGATGATGCACACGCCGCCGATGGCAAGCGGAAAAGTCATCATCCGCGTCACCATGTCGATCGAGACCGGACTGAAGAAGATCGCGGCCAGCACCATCGTGGCCACCGTCGTCACGGCGTAGGTTTCGAACAGGTCCGCGGCCATGCCGGCGCAATCGCCGACGTTGTCACCGACGTTGTCGGCGATGGTGGCGGGGTTGCGCGGATCGTCCTCCGGAATCCCGGCTTCGACCTTGCCGACGAGATCGCCGCCGACATCGGCGCCTTTCGTGAAGATGCCGCCGCCCAGACGGGCGAAGATCGAAATCAGCGAAGCGCCGAAGCCGAGCGCCACCATCGAGTCCACGACCGTGCGATCGTTGGGCGCCAAGTGCAGGGTGCCGGTGAGGAAGCCGAAGTAGAGCGTAACGCCGAGGAGCGCGAGACCGGCAACCAACAGTCCGGTGATGGCGCCGGCCCGGAAAGCGAGCTCAAGTCCGCCGGCAAGCGAACTGATCGCCGCCTGCGCCGTGCGCACGTTGGCACGCACCGAAATGTTCATGCCGATGAAACCCGCCGAGCCGGAAAGAATGGCGCCGACCGCAAAGCCTACGCCGACGAGCCAGCCGAGGAAGTATCCGACAATGAGGAAGATCACGACGCCAACGACAGCGATCGTGGAATATTGCCGGCGCAGGTAGGCCTGCGCGCCCTCGCGCACCGCCGCAGCAATTTCCTGCATGCGATCGCTGCCGGGATCGGCCTGCAGCACCGAATACGTGGCCCAGATGGCGAAAACAATGGCAAGCACGCCGCACAGCACGATGAGCCACAAGATTTGCATGGCAATGACCCCGGTTTGTCATTTAAGGGCCAAAACTCAACGAGTTCGGCCCGGAAAGAAGACGCGCGACGAGTCGGGAACGACATGCCGGGCGCAAATTTGGCGCGGACATTGCACAAAACCCCCTCCCCGCGCAACGGCTTAACACCGTTCACAGTTGCGCCACTTAACTACGCGGCATGGCTGCGGCGCAGGCGAGGTTCACGCAATCAGTGCGGTTGGCCGGTAGCATTACAACTCGTCGCGCGGTGCATGCGAGCGCGCCCGGCGCCGCTCACCCGCCCGCCCTGAGGAGCGACCTTTCACGGCGCTACAGGGCTAGGAAAGGAGGCAACCCAGCACCCGCCCATAAAGCGAATGTCTGGGTCGAAGAGAATCGATTGGAATAATGCTCCGTACCTGGAGCAAGGAACCTTTCCTAGACCGCCCGCACATTCTCAAAATCGCGACTCGGTCGTTGGCCGAGAGGTGTCGGCCATTGCCCTATCAGGCGAATTTCCGCCCTGCCCGTTCCAACCATCACAATACGTGAAGGTTTGCAGCCTCTACGGGGCGGGATTCTATTACATGCCCGGCACAGATATGTGCATCAAGATCGGTGGCTGGGTGCGGTCGGAAGTGACCTATGGTACCAACGGTAACTCGACCACGGGCAGCTTCGCGTCTGACTACAATAACCGCTACACCAACAACTTCTGGACGCGGGAACGCGGCTACATCACGGTCGACGCTCGTGAACAGACGGCCTATGGCGTAGCTCGTGGCTACCTCAACGCCGGCATTTCGTCGCAGAACCAAGGCAACGAAGTGCCGTCCGCTCAGGCCAGCACGAACCGTGCCTTCGTGCAGTGGGCGGGCTTCACGGCCGGTCTGTCGGTGTCGTTCTTCGACTTCTATCCGGCAGCCGCGATGCTCTACCGCGCCGGCAACCTGCCGTCGGAAGATTCCGGCGACGGCGGCTGGTGGGTGTGGGGCTACACCGCCCAGTTCGGCGGCGGCTTCTCCGCCACGCTGTCGGCTGAAGAGCGACGCGACAACCAGATCATCGACTTTAGCGGCGCGGCTGGCGCGCTCGGCGGCGTCACAACGCCGGGCACCAACGGCGCCATCCTCGGCAGCACGACGAACACCGCCGGATACGGCGGCTGGCAGACGCCGGACATCGTGGCCAACCTGCGCGTCGACCAGGCCTGGGGCAGCGCGCAAGTCATGGGCGCCTTGCACGAGGACAATGGCGGCTACTACGGCACCGTTCCCGCAACTGGTCATCCCGGCGACGCGTGGGGCTGGGTGGTGGGCGGCGGCCTTAAGATCAATGCGCCGTTCGTATCGCCCGGCGACTACTTTGTCGGCGAAGTGAACTACACCGTCGGCGCCACTAAGTATCTGTGGAATGCGACCGGGGACGGCAACGCCTATCTCGTCAATGGCGGACAAGAGGCTTATGGCGTCGGCAGCGCCTGCATCTTCGGCGGCACGCTCGCTGCCGGCAATGCA
Organism: uncultured Alphaproteobacteria bacterium; assembly: GCA_963729965.1. Lineage (GTDB taxonomy): Bacteria > Pseudomonadota > Alphaproteobacteria > Rhizobiales > Xanthobacteraceae > BOG-931. The sequence goes on along the minus strand of CAVSPX010000012.1, from coordinate 289,165 downwards.
ACCGGGTGCCAGATGACCACGGCTTGGGGTCTCGACGTTGCCTACGAGCATTACTGGACGCCGCAATGGCACCAGTCGTTCGTGTTCAACGGCATCTGGAACACGTACGGCACGGGCACCGGATCGGCCAACTCGATGCTGTGCGTCGGCGAAGGCCTCGGTGCCGGCGCCGGTTCAACGGCCGTGGCGGCTGCCGGTTGCAATAACAACTTTGACATCTGGGGCGTCGGTTCGCGCCTGCAGTGGGATGTCACCAAGAGCTTCTACGTCGGCGTGGAAGCGATCTACCAGAAATTCGACAGCGCCCAGACCGGGCTTGCCGGCAATGCTCTGACGCCGGCGCTCACGCTGACGAACTCCGGTGCGACCACCTGGGGAAACCAGTCGAACTGGATCTTCACGCTGCGCATGCACAAGGACTTCCTGCCCTGATCGTCTGATCGAGGCGTGAGTTCGGATCCCCGGCGGGACCTCTCGCCGGGGATTTTCTTTATGCGGGCAGTACGATTAGAGTCCGGCCGACCTGATGCTGCTCTGGCGGCCGGGGCGATGGCGGGATTTTCAGAAGCCGGCAATATTCCGACGCGCGACGCCCATGGCTCATTTCCATCTGATGCACTGCATCCCCAATCCGCGAATGCACGGCCTTTATGGCTACAAGGAAGTCATCGAAACAATCGCCTGGGGGCTTGAGCAGCTTGGTCACCGCGTCACTTATGCGATCAATGAACGCGCTGCCGGCGCCACCAACATCGTGTTCGGCGCCCAGGTCATGCCGGTCGCCGCGCTCGCCGAGCTTCCCCCTGGCACCATCATCTACAATTTCGAGCAGCTGCGGGACGTCGCGGTCGAGCGGATTCGCAGTGAGATCAGGTACTACGCACAGGTGCCGCATTTCACCATCTGGGATTACAGCGCCGCCAATTTGCCGAGCTGGCGCGCCCTCAAGCGGCCCGATGTCAAAGTCGTTCCGGTCGGCTATGCGCCGATCCTGAGCCGCATTCCGAGGGCAGTGCGCCAGGACATCGACGTGCTGCTGTATGGAATGAGCGGCGAGCGCCGGCTGCAGACATTCCATGGACTGTCGCAGCTCGGACTGGTGACGCTGTTCGTCAGCGGACTCTATGGCCCCGCTCGCGACGAGTTGATTTCCCGGGCGAAGGTCGTGCTGAACATCAATCTTTATGCACAGATGCGGATTTTCGAGATCGTCCGCGTTTCTTACCTGCTGGCCAACAGGAAAGCGGTCGTTGCCGATCTCGATGCCAATACCAGTGTCGAAGACGATGTGCGGAACGCCGTCAGGTTCGCGTCTTCGTTGAAGGATTTGACGGACCTGTGCGCAAGACTTGTCGGCGACGAGAACGAACGCCACGCGCTCGAAGAGCGCGGTTTCGCCACCATGAGTCGCAGAGACATCAAGGGCATCCTCGAACGCGCGCTGTGAGCGGACCTTACGGCTCTTGTGCCTTGACGGCGAAACCCGCCGGCGGCAGGCCCTGCCGATGGGTTTGCCACATCGTCAGGTACGCATCCTCGATGTGCCGGGCAAAGCGGGCTGTATCGAACAGCGGACACGCGCCGCGGCTGCTTGCGAGCCGCTGTCTGAGCGATGCGCAAAATGCCCGGTCGGTGGCAACACTGAGGGCCCGCGCCTCATAGTCCGCAAGGGAATCTGCAACGAGTTCAGGCAGCCCGACCGCGTGCAGCATGCTCGCCGCCATGCGTCCGACAAACGTCGAGCCGAGCACGGTCAGGAGCGGCACGCCGGACCACAGCGCGGCCGCCGCGGTCGCGCCGGCATTGTAGGGCGTGGTGTCAAGAAACAGGTCGGCCAGACGCTGTCGGGCCATGTGCTCGGCGAGCGGCAGGTGCGGAGCGAACACGAGGCGGCCTGGATCGATGCCGCAGCGCTGTGCTTCGCGCCGAAGATTGACGGCCATATCCGGATTGGCCTCGGCAAGCCACAGCACGCTGCCGTCGATAGAGCGCAGGAGACGCATCCATAGCTCGAAAACCGCGGGAGCGAGTTTGTAGCTGTTGTTGAATGAAGAGAATACGAAGCCGTCCCTGGGCAATCCCACCTCCTCGCGCGTCGGCGTCCGGTGCGCGATCGCGAGCCTGTCGTCGTTGACCATAAAGCAGTCGGGCAGCTGCACGATTTTTTCTGTGTAATAGCGCTGCTGATCGGACGGCAGCGTGATCGCGTCGGCGATGATGTAATCGATGTAGTCCGCGCCCATCGTGCCGAGGTAACCGAGATAGCTCACCTGTATCGGCGCCGGACACTGGGCGAAGATGCCGGGCCGACCGTTGCGGGTGTGGCCCATCAGGTCGATTGCAATGTCGATCTCAAGCTTGCTCACAAGCTCGGCGATCTCGTCGTCGCTTCGGTCCGCCACGTCGATAAAGCGCTCGAAACCGACCTGCAGCCGCTCCCGGATCGGCGAGCTGCGGTCCGGTCCGAAAGAGATGCCGGTGATTTCAAAGCGAGACCGGTCATGCCGTTCGTAGAGGCCGGCCGCGAGGTAGGCGACGGGATGCTCGCCGAAATCGGCCGACAGATAAGCCACACGAAGCCGATCGTGCGCATGGCTCGCGCGGTGTGGCAGCAGCGCTGGTGCCGGACGGTCGGCAACGTAGCGTTCCGCGCATTGCAGCTGTTCGGCCGCCGAAGCGGGCAAGGCGAGCAGCGCGAAGGGCGTGGCGGCAAGCTTGTCCTGCCGTACAGCGGCGAGGCAGGCTGCAATCTCCGTATCGAGATTGGCCCACTCGCACATGTGTAGTTTCGTCAGGAGCCGCGTGCCTGCCGCATAGTCGAGGCCGGGCTTGAGTCTGACCGCCTTGTCATAGGCCGCCAGCGCCGCCGGATACTGCCTGCGTTCGAACATGACATTGCCGCGGCCGTTCCATGCCTCGGCAAGCTCGGGATTTGCCGACAGGGCCTGCTCGTAGGCGGCGAGCGCCTGATCGTAATCGGCGCGTTCGAAGAAGATGCTGCCGCGGCCGAGCCATGCTTCGGCCAAGTCCGGCTGGAACTGGAGTGCCTTTTCATAGGCAGAAAGTGCGTCCGCGTAGCGCCGCAGGGCGAAGAAGACGTTGCCGCGCCCGAGCCACGCCTCGGCGCAATCCGGCTGCAGCGCCAAGGCCTTGTCGAAGGCGGCGAAGGCCTCGTCGCATCGCCGCAGCGAGCTGAACACGTTGCCGCGGCCGTACCAGCCTTCGACCAGATCTGGCTTGGCCGCCAGCGCCTCATCGTAGGCGGCGAGTGCGTCGTCATAACGCTTGATCTCGTGGTAGACGTTGCCGCGGCCGAGCCAGGGCTCGGCGAGGCCTGGACGCAACTCCAGCACCTTGTCGTAGGCGGCAAGCGCTTCGTCATATCGGCCGCGCTTGGCCAGCACATTGCCGCGACCAAGCCAGGCTTCCGCGAGATCCGGCCGCAGCGCCAACGCCTTGTCGCAGGCCACTAACGCATCGTCGTAGTGCTTGAGCGCCCACGAGACTTCACCGCGGCCGCTCCATGCCTCGGCGAGGTCAGGCCGCAGCGCCAACGCCGCGTCGAAGGCGCGCATCGCGTCGTGCGGGCGCTTGAGGATCGCGAGGGTCTTGCCTTTGTTGCAGAACGCATCAGCGTAGCGCGGATTGATGCGGAGCGCGTGATCGAAATCCGCGACGGCGTCGTCGTGGCGTCCGAGATCATTGAAGACGGTGCCGCGGTTGTTCCAGGTTTCGGCAATCGCGGGATTGATCGCCAACGCAGCCGTGAACCGGTCGAGAGCCTCGGCGGGCCGTTTGAGCGCTTTCAGGACGAGGCCGTAATTGTACAGCGTCGCATCGGACCGCGCGTTTTCCCGCAGGGCCCGGCGCAGATAGGTCTCAGCTTCGTCGAACTTTTGCTGCTGGGTGAGAACGATGCCCAGCACATTGAGCGCCCCAACATGCCGCGGCTCCGCGCGCAACACCGTTCTCAAGAGTTGCTCGGCGTCCTTGACGTTGCCGGACTGCAGCGCCGCCATGGCGCGCTGAAAGGTCGGATCGTGGGCGTGGCCGGCCGGCAATGTTCTTCCTCGTTGCGTTGCCGCTCATGACCGGATTGAGGATAATGGCCCAGCTTCGGCGTCGAGCAATGTAGCGGTCCCCATGCGGTGCGGCAAATTCTTGTGCGCCTGCTGGAATCTATATTCTTAATTATATCAATGGCTTGCAGGTGGCGGCTGACATGCCGTCGCGATCTTAGTTCTGCGGAAACTCCAAACCCATTTCCCGATAGCGCTCCGGATCGTCACTCCAGCCTTCGCGAACCTTGACGAAGAGAAACAGGTGAACGGGTTGCTCGACGGCCGCCGCAATGTCTGCGCGGGCCGCGGCGCCGATAGCCTTGATGGTCTGGCCACCCTTGCCGAGCAGGATCTTGCGCTGACTTTCGCGCTCGACATAGATCGTCTGCTCGATGCGCACCGAGCCGTCTCTCAACTCTTTCCAGCTGTCGGTCTCGACCGTCGACTGGTAAGGCAGCTCCTGGTGCAGCCGCAGATAAAGTTTTTCGCGGGTGATCTCGGCCGCGAGCTGGCGCAGCGGCGCGTCCGATATTTGATCCTCGGGATAGAGCCACGGGCCTGGCGGCGCATTCTCGGCGAACCAGCGCTTGAGCTCGCCGACCCCGTCGCCGGACAGCGCCGAGATCATGAAGGTCGCGGCAAAATCCGCACGCTCGTTGAGTGTCTGCGCCAGTGCGAGCAGGGCCGGCTTCGGCTCGAGGTCAACCTTGTTGAGGACGAGCGCTTTCTTTGCTCCCCGGACTTCGGCGAGCCCGCGCCAGATCGCTTCGTCGTCCGCTTTGATGCCGCGGTGCGCGTCAATCAAAAACGCCACGATGTCGGCATCCTGGGCGCTGCCCCAGGCGGAACCGACCATGGCGCGGTCGAGCCGCCGGCGCGGCAAGAATATGCCCGGCGTGTCGACGAAAATAAGCTGCGCTGCGCCTTCCATGGCGATGCCGCGGATGAGATTGCGCGTGGTCTGTACCTTCGGCGTCACGATGGAGATCTTGGCGCCGACCAGGGCGTTGAGCAGCGTCGATTTGCCGACATTCGGCGCGCCGATCAGCGCCACGACGCCACAGCGGGTGGATGGCGCGGCGATTTCTTCAGGCGGGTCGGGGTCGTCAACCATTGAGTCGCGCGGTCTTTGTCTTGACGCCCTCGCGCGAAAGCATGGCGGCTGCTGCCGCCTGTTCGGCCCCGCGCTTGGAGCGGCCGGAGCCCTCGGCCGGAGCAAAATGGGGCAACTGCACGGCGACGCGGAACACCGGGCTATGATCGGGCCCGGAGCGTGCGACTTCCTTGTAGGCGGGTGTCGGCAATCCGCGCGCCTGCGCCCATTCCTGCAAAATGGTCTTTGGGTCGCGCAGCGGCTGCGCCGTCCCTTGCATGCGATCGTGCCATAGACGCTCGACCAGTCCCTCCGCGGCGGGGTAGCCGCCGTCGAGGTAGACTGCGCCGATCAATGCTTCGCACACGTCGGCGAGAATCGCGGGCCGCTTGCGCGCGCCGGCATTGACTTCCGATGAGCCAAGCTTGATCGCCGTGCCGAGTTCGATTGTCACCGCGATCTCCGCGCAGGTTTCTTTGCGCACCAGATCGGCGAGCCGCCGCGACAATTCCCCCTCATCCGCCTTGGGAAAGTTGCGGTAAAGCATGTCGGAAATCACCAAACCGAGCACGTGGTCGCCGAGAAACTCCATGCGCTGATAGGAGCTGGCGCGATTGCGCGGACCCTTCAGCGCCGAGATATGCGTGAGCGCGCTGGTCAGCAACCCGACATCAGCGAACCGATAACCTATCCGGTTCTCAAGAACCGTGGGCGTGCGGCGGCTGCGGCGCGGTTCCTTCTGGCCGACGCCCTGCGGCGTTTCCGCGGCTGCGCGCGCTGGGACACGCTCTGGGGTGGATGCTGTTTCTGGCTGCGGTGCCGCCGCGGCCTTGCTCTTGCGTCGGCCGCTCATCTTACCAGTGTGAACAATCGGCTCCAGCGCACCGCCCAGGGCCAATTCCAGATCTCCCATGCCGGTGTGTCGCCGCCGATCGAGAAGAAGATGATCTGCGCCCTGCCGATCAGATTCTCGAACGGCACATAGCCGACCGCACCCAGTACGCGGCTGTCTGTGGAGTTGTCCCGGTTGTCGCCCATCATGAAATACTCCCCGGGCGGCACGTGGTACACCTCGGTGTTGTCGAGGAAACCGTTATCAGTGAAATCGTGCGTGATGTAGGTGACGCCGTTGGGCAGCGTCTCGCGATAACACATCACCGGCTGGCCGACATCCTCGTGCGCGACGCAACCTTGCGTGACGCGCTCGCGCTTGACCGGCACGCCGTTGATGTTGAGCACGCCGTGCAGCACCTGGATGTTATCGCCGGGCAGCCCGACGACGCGCTTGATGTAATCGATCGACGGGTCCTTGGGCAGCCGAAACACCACCACGTCGCCGCGATGCGGCTCGGAGCCGAAGATGCGGCCGGAAAACAGCGGAGGCGAAAACGGCAGCGAGTAATGGGTATAGCCGTATGAATACTTGGAAACGAACAGATAGTCGCCGACCAGGAGTGTCGGGATCATTGAGCCGGATGGGATATTGAATGGCTGAAATAGAAAGGTGCGGATGACCACGGCGATGATGATCGCGTGAATCACCACGCGTACCGTTTCGCCGATGCCCTCGTTGCGTTTGGTTCCGGTCTGCACGCTCATTCGCCTGTCGTCCCGCACCTGTCGAAAAAGTCGCCGCGTGCGCCCGAAATCCTTGTAACCTTTGGGGCACGCGCACGCAATTCCGGGCCGGATATGTCGCGGTCGCGGACAATCAGAATTTAGCTATGATTTTCATTGGGTTATGGAGCCTGCCGTCAAACCATGACAAATAATTCATGGTCGCTTTTGGCAGTGCATGACGACGGCTCGCAAACAGGTTGTGACGCGCCGCTCAAGCCGCGCCGGCGGCCAGCGCCCAGATGATCACGAAGGCCTGCGCCATGGGTCCCTCGTCGCTGATGGTGAGATCGATGCGTGCTTCATAGCCCGCAGGCGTGATCGCCTCCAGCCGCCGCTTGGCGCCGCCGGTCAATTGCATGGTCGGACGGCCGGACGGCAGGTTGGTGACGCCCATATCGCGCCACCACACCCCGGCGCGAAGGCCGGTTCCCAGCGCCTTGGCGCAGGCCTCTTTGGCGGCGAAACGCTTGGCGTAAGTTTCAATGCGGTTCCGCCGCCGTTCGGCGCGGTCGCGTTCAGCCGGGGTAAATACCCGATCGATGAAGCGGTCGCCATGGCGCTCGATAACCTTGGCGATGCGGCGGACGTCAGTGATGTCGGAGCCAATCCCGAGAATCATCGCGCACCGTCGCCACGATTCGCGCTGTTGGCTCTGCCGCGGTCAATCGCCGCGCGCATTTTGCGCACGGCGTCGCCAAGCCCATCGAAGATCGCCTGGCCGATGAGGAAATGGCCGATATTGAGTTCGGCGATTTCCGGCAGCGCCGCGATCCGCTCGGCGGTGACAAAATCAAGGCCGTGGCCGGCATGAACTTCGAGGCCCGCGCGCTTTGCCAGGGCCGCTCCCCGCGTGATGCGGTCGAATTCCGCCTGCGCGGCAGCGGCGTTATTCGCCGCCAGTGCCTCGCACCACGCCCCAGTGTGGATTTCGATGACCGGCGCGCCGAGCGCGGCAGCGGTCTCGATCTGCTCGGGCTCGGGTGCGATGAACAGCGACACGCGGATGCCGGCAGCGGTCAGTTGCCTCACCACGTCGGCCAATGTGGCGCGCTGCCCGGCAGCATCGAGGCCGCCCTCGGTCGTACGCTCCGCCCGTCGTTCCGGAACGATACAAGCGGCGTGCGGCTGCACCTTCGCGGCAATGGCGACCATTTCGGGGGTGGCAGCCATTTCCAGGTTAAGCGGCTTTTCGATGCGCACTTTGAGGCGGGCGATATCGTCGTCGACAATGTGGCGGCGGTCTTCGCGCAAGTGCGCCGTGATGCCGTCAGCGCCGGCCGCAATTGCGATTTCGGCGGCCCGGACCGGGTCGGGATGGCGGCCGCCGCGCGCGTTGCGCACCGTGGCGACATGGTCGACGTTGACGCCGAGGCGGATCCTGGGAGGAGGAGTTGGCATGTTCGCCGGCGCGGTTAGCCGTTTACGCGCTCGGCGTCGGCAACGACCTTCTTCGCCCGCAGCTGCGAGATGATCGAGGTCAGATGTTTGAGATTGTAGACCTCTAGGTCGATGATCAATTCGGTGAAGTCCGGCGACTGGCGCGTCATCTTCACGTTGTCGATGTTGCCGTCGTGCTCAGCGATCACCTGCGCGATCTGCGCGAGCGTGCCAGGCTCGTTGACCGAGTGGACCGCGATGCGTGCCGGGAACCGCTGCGGCGCCGTCTCGTCGACGTCCCAGCGCACATCGAGCCAGCGTTCCGGTTTATCCTCGAACTCCTTCAGCGCCTCGGAATTGATCGGGTAGATGGTGACGCCTTCCCCCGGCGTAACGATGCCGACGATACGGTCGCCGGGCACCGCGCCGCCGTTCGGAGCAAAGCGCACCGGCAGGTCCGTGTTGATGCCGCGGATCGGGATGGCCGCGCCGTTCTCGCCGTCGCCGGGCAGCTTGAACTTCACCGCCTTGGCGCGTTTGAGCCCGAACCAGCCGCTTTCCGCTTTGGGCGCAACCGGCGTGACCCGCTCATCCTTGTAGTCGGGATACATGGCCCGCACCACATCGGCCGCCCGTATCTCACTGCGGCCGACCGCCGACATCACGTCGTCGATCGATGCCCGCGCCAGCCGCGGCAACGCGCCTTCGAGCTTCTCATCGGAATACTCGATCTTGGCGCGCTGGCAGAGGCGCTCGACGATGCGGCGGCCGAACGCGGAATACTGGCTACGCACCGCGTCGCGCGTGGCGCGGCGAATAGCGGCGCGCGCCTTGCCGGTCACCACGATCGACTCCCAGGCCGCCGGCGGCACGGTCTGCGCCTCGGAGGTCAGGATCTGCACCTCGTCGCCGTTTTGCAGCGGTGCCGACAAGGGACCGAGCTGGCCGTTGATCTTGGCGCCAACCGCCATATTGCCGACGTCGGTGTGGACCGCATAGGCAAAATCGATCGGCGTCGCGCCGCGCGGCAGCGCGATCAGCTTGCCCTTCGGGGTGAAACAGAACACCTGATCATGGAACAGTTCGAGCTTGGTGTGTTCGAGAAATTCCTCGGGGTTGGAGCCCTCGGCGAGCAGCTCAATGGTGCGCCGCAGCCACGCATAGGCGTTCGACTCGCGCGACAGCATCTCGGTGGGCGAGCCGACGCCGTCCTTGTACAGCGCGTGCGCGGCGATGCCGTATTCGGCGATCTGGTGCATCTCGCGGGTACGGATCTGCAGCTCGACCCGCTGCTTGCCGGGCCCGATCACTGTGGAATGGATCGAGCGGTAATCGTTCTGCTTCGGCGTCGAAATGTAATCCTTGAACCGGCCGGGAACGACCGGCCAGCTGGTGTGCACGATGCCCAGCGCCTCGTAGCACTCCGCCACTGTGCCGACGATGACGCGGAAGCCGAGAACGTCGGAGAGCTGTTCGAATCCGACACTCTTGCGTTCCATCTTGCGCCAGACCGAATAGGCGCGCTTGCGCCGGCCGGCGACCTCGGCGGCGATGCCGCGCTCACCGAGCTTCCTGGTGAGCTGCTCCTCGATCTCGGCGATCCAGCGGCGCGAGCGCTCGGCCAGCGCCTCTAGCCGTTCGGTAATGACCTTGTAGGCTTCGGGATTGAGCTCGCGGAACGACAAATCCTCCAGCTCCTCGCGCAGCTGATGCATGCCCATGCGGCCGGCAAGCGGCGCATAGATGTCGAGCGTCTCCTCCGCGGTCCGCCGCCGCGCCTCCGGCGGCCGATAGGCGAGCGTGCGCATGTTGTGCAGCCGATCGGCCAGCTTGATGAGCAGCACGCGGACATCATCGGCGATGGCGAGCAGCAGCTTGCGCAGGTTCTCGGCCTGCTTGGCCTCCCTGGACACCAAGTCGAGCTTTTTCAGCTTGGTAAGGCCTTCGACCAGACGGCCGATGTCGTGGCCGAACAGGCGATCGATCTCGGCGCGGGTAGCGTCGGTATCCTCAATGGTATCGTGCAGCAGTGCCGCCGCGATGGTGGCGTCGTCGAGCTTGAGGTCGGTGAGGATTGCCGCCACCTGCAGGGGGTGGGAGAAATAAGGGTCCCCCGAGTCCCGCCTCTGCTCGCCATGGGCCTTCATGGCGTAGACGTAGGCGCGGTTGAGCAGGTCTTCGTTGGCCTTGGGATTGTACTCTTTGACCCGATCGACCAGCTCGAATTGCCGCATCAGCCGCGGCTTGGGGGGGTGCGGCCGCGCGGTCTCCCCGGGCTCGGCCACCAGCTGCGGGCCGCGCGCATCGGCTACCCTCAGCCGGGGCTGGTTCTGCATCCGCGGCAGATCGACCTGCGAGCGCGCCATCGGGTCCCTTGGCCGTCCTTCGGCAATGCCGAGCGCGGACCGACAATACCGCGCCTCACCACCGAGGATATCATGCAGCGCCGCTCGCGCCACAAGACGCGCCACGTCTTGCCGCAGAAAGCACGGTCGCCTTGCAAGACCAAGTTTTCGTTAACGCCGCCGGCTGACCGCGCCAGCCAAGGTAGCTTATTCTTCCTCGTCGCCGGTATCCGGCTCGGGCTCGCTCTCCGGCGGGATCAGGCCTTCCAGGCCCTTGAGCAGCTCTTCCTCGCTCATGCGGTCGGTCGTGACGTCGGTATCGTCGGCATCGACCCCGGTGCCTGGGGCGCCGATCAGCGGCACTGCCTCGGGCTCGGGCTCATCCACCTCGACGTATTTCTGCAGCGAATGGACCAGCTCCTCCTTGAGGTCCCCGGGCGAAACGGCCAGTTCGGCAATTTCGCGCAGCGCCACAACGGGGTTCTTGTCCTTGTCCCGCTCCACGGCGATCTGGGCGCCGGACGAGATCATGCGGGCGCGGTGGCTGGCAAGCAGAACGAGGTCGAAGCGGTTCTCGACCTTGTCGATGCAGTCCTCGACGGTCACACGGGCCATGTCAGTTAAGCTCCTCGGATCAGGTGCGCGCAGGGCTTGGGCAAGCTGCCTGCAAATACAATCAGCCAATTAAAGGCCTAGGTATCGCCTGATGGTCGCTGGCGCAAGATTAATTGTTCCCAGTCGTTTCGACGGCGATTTAACGTGCCATGCCGGGCGCGCTCGGCTAGACAGGGCGCGGCAAGACGGAACCGGACTGCCGCGTTCCGAATAACCGGGCTGCGAGTTCCGCGACGGCGTGCCGCAGCGCTTCGATGGCGCCGCAGCGACAATGTTGGCACGCACTTGCCACGCTGTCGCGCGTCAAAGTACGCTTGGCGCATGCGGCAGTACTTCGCATCACGAATGTCTTGGACGACGCGAAAAAAGTTTTAACAACTGACCGGAACGGTCGACTGCATTGCCGCCGATCCGGTTTTATCACCGAAACGAGAAGCATCATGCCCGCACAAACCGAAAAAATCGCTCTGTTCATTGACGGCGCCAATCTTTATGCGACCGCGAAATCGCTCGGCTTCGATATCGATTACAAGCGCCTGCTGCGCGAATTCCAGTCGCGCGGCTATCTGTTGCGCGCGTTCTATTACACGGCGGTGATCGAGGATCAGGAATATTCTTCGATCCGGCCGCTGATCGATTGGCTCGACTACAACGGCTACACCGTCGTCACCAAGGCGACCAAGGAATTCGTCGATCAGACCGGCCGGCGCAAGGTCAAAGGCAACATGGATATCGAGCTTGCGGTCGATGCGATGGAGATGGCGCCGCACATCGATCAGATGGTGCTGTTTTCCGGCGACGGCGACTTCACTCGGCTAGTCGAAGCGGTGCAGCGGCGCGGCGTACGCGTCGTCGTGATATCGACGATCTCGACCCAGCCGCCCATGGTTGCCGACGAGCTGCGTCGCCAGTGCGATCAGTTCGTCGACATCGTCGAACTGCAGCCGAAGATCGGTCGCGATCCGTCGGAACGGCCGGCGCGCGAGCCGCGCGAAGGCCGCGAGCCCCGCCACACCCCGCAATTCCTGCAGCGCAGCCCGACGTCGCAGCGTGCCGAGGTCGAGGACGACGAATTCGAGGACGACTAGCGCGGAACTCCCGCCGTGCCGCGTGCAGGTGGTCCGGGGCACGACTGCCCGCGCTGTCCTCGCCTTGTCGCGTTCCGCAAGACGTGGCGGGAGCGCGAGCCCGACTGGTTCAACGCGCCGGTCGATTCATTTGGGCCGCGTGATGCACGCCTCCTCATTGTTGGACTGGCGCCCGGGTTGCGTGGCGCCAATCGCACCGGCCGGCCTTTTACCGGCGATTACGCCGGCGATCTGCTCTATAGCTCGTTGGCGAAATTCGGCTTTGCCCGCGGTGAATACCAGGCGCGCCCGGATGACGGGCTGACCTTGGTCGACTGTCGCGTCACGAACGCGGTGCGCTGTGTGCCGCCGGAAAACAAGCCGACACCGGCGGAAATTACGACGTGCCGGCAGTTCCTGGCCGCAACCATCGCTGACATGCCGAGTCTTGCAGCGGTGCTCGCGCTCGGCCGCATTGCCCACGACTCGTTCGTCGTGGCGCAAGGTGGGCGTCGGTCGGCATATCCATTTACTCATGGTGGCGTGCATGAACTCGGCACCCTTAAACTCTACGGCAGCTATCATTGCTCGCGGCTGAACACGAATACTGGCGTGCTGACGCCGAAAATGTTCGGCGATGTCATCGCGAGGATACGCGCGCAGCTTGATGCGCAGTTGCTCGCCTAGGCCGTCGAGCGCTCATCGTTGCGTCGTCAAGCGTAGGACATGAATTCCATCAAGGAGCCATCAGGGTCGCGGAAATAGACGCTGGTGCCGGGCCCCTTGGCGCCAAAGCGCTGCATCGGCCCGCGTTCGACCGCCACACCGCAGCGCTGCAGATGCGCGACGGCGTCGGCGATCGGCCCCATCCATTCGAAGCACAAATCGCTGTTGCCGGGAGCCACAGGAAGCCGCGCGACTTCGGCGGGCGCAACGCCCGGCCCGTGCACGTTAAGCTGCTTGTCGCCGAAGCGATAAGCGTAGCCGACTGGGCGGGCGATCAATTCCGCGCCCAGCACCGACGTGTAGAACGCGTTCGAACGTTCCCAGTCGGTGACATGGATGACGCAATGATCGAGTTTGGTCGGAATTAGCATTGCGTCACCCTTACTAACCCTTCTGCCGCAGCAGGCGGCCGCGTTCGCGCTCCCATGAACGCTTCTTTTCCGTGTCCCGCTTATCGTAAAGCTTCTTGCCGCGCGCCAGCGCCAACTCGACCTTGGCGCGGCCTTTCTCGTTGAAATAGAGCTTGAGCGGAACCAGCGTCATGCCCTCGCGCTCCACCGCGCCGATCAGCTTGTTGATCTGCCGGCGATGCAGCAGCAGTTTGCGCGGCCGTTTGGGCGTGTGATTGAAGCGGTTGGCCTGCAGATATTCCGGAATGTTGGAATTGATCAGCCAAATCTCGCCGCCGCGGGCATCGGCGTAGGATTCCGCGATCGTCGCCTTGCCTTGACGAAGCGACTTTACCTCCGTCCCGGTGAGCGCGACGCCGGCCTCCATGGTCTCATCGATAAAGTAGTTGAAACGTGCCTTGCGGTTATCGGCAACGACCCGAAGCTTGCGTTCCGCCTGCGCCGCCATCGATGCGCTCAGCGGGCCTTGAGCGTGTCGCGAATTTCGGTCAGGAGTTCAACTTCCTTGCTCGGCCCTGCAGGCGGTGGAGCCGGCTCTTCCTTCTTGAGCCGGTTGATGCCCTTGATGCAGAGAAAGAGCACGAAAGCGATGATCAGGAAGTTGAGAGCGATTGTGATGAAATTGCCCCAAGCCAGCACCGCGCCTTGCTTTCTTGCGTCAGCGAGCGCGGTCGCGGTCACTTTCGCCGATAGCGGCAGAAAGTAATTGGAGAAATCAAGTCCGCCGGTGACGGCGCCGATGATCGGCATAATGATGTCGTTGACCAGCGAGTTAACGATGGCGCCGAACGCCGCGCCGATAATCACGCCGACCGCGAGATCGACGACATTGCCCCGCATGGCAAATTTCTTGAATTCCTCAAGCATTGATGCCTCCGCATATGTATTGCCCGGCTGTAAAACGGCAAAGGAACCGCTCGCGGCCGGCAGGACGGGAATTCAGCTCTGAAACGGCCGCGCCCCCACCGCCGCTCCAGTTCGCCGCCGCGGATGAAAAAAGTCAATTGATCAAGCCGGCATGCACCATCGCCTGGTGAACCGCAGCTTGTGCCTTCTCGGTAGCCGGCACCATCGGCAGTCGCAGCGTATTGGGGCATTTGCCGATCAGCGACATGGCGTATTTGATCGGCGCCGGGCTCGTCTCGACGAACAGATTGATGTGCAGCGGAGCGAGCTTGTCCTGCAGCTTGAGCGCGGCGTTAAAGTCGCCTTTCAGGCATGCCGCCTGAAATTCGGCGCATAGGCGCGGGGCGACATTCGACGTCACCGAGATGCAGCCATGGCCGCCATGCGCCATGAAACCGAGCGCGGTGATGTCCTCGCCCGACAGTTGATTGAAGTCCTCGCCCATCGCCGCACGTTGCTGCGACACCCGCGCCATGTTTGCGGTCGCGTCCTTGACGCCGGCGATGTTCTTCAGCTCGTAAAGACGCTTCATGGTGTCGACTGACATGTCGATCACCGAACGCCCCGGAATATTGTAGATCAGGATCGGAATGCCGATGGCGTCGTTGATCGCTCTGAAATGCGCGTACAGGCCGTCCTGGGTCGGCTTGTTATAGTAGGGCGTGACCACCAGCACCGCGTCGGCGCCCGCCTTTTCGGCATGTTGGGCGAGATCGATCGCCTCTTTGGTGGAATTGGAACCGGCGCCCGCCACTACCGGCACGCGGCCGCGGGCCTGGTCGACGCACCATTCGACCACGTCGCCATGCTCCTGATGCGAAAGGGTCGGGCTTTCGCCGGTGGTGCCGACCGGTACCAGTCCGTTGGTGCCCTCGGCGATCTGCCATTCGACCAGGTCGCGGAAGGCCTTTTCATCCACGGAGCCATTCCTGAATGGCGTGACGAGCGCGGTGAATGAGCCTCGGAAACGGGTTCTGGCGGTCATGACACTGATCCCCGGCAGGGCCTTGTTCGCAGGCGGAACCGCATGCGGTAATGGGCCGGCCATCCGCCGCATAAATATCGGTTCCGCCGCGGGCTTGAAAGCCCCCCGGGGGCGGCGAACTTCAAATCTGTCACGCCGGTGGACAGACTGCGCTTTTGGCCGCGCTTTTGCCGCGAAGCTCGTGGACTCGTGTACGGTGCGACGCTGCGGTCCGTATCCCGGATTAGGACTTCCTCAATCTTACCGGCAGAAGAGGATTTAGGATGGGGACTTGGCGCTGCCGCAGGGAGGGTCATGACTGGTGACTCTGGCTCGACATATCATCGCCGTAGGCGCCGCTCTTGCCCTAGTGGGCGGGCTGGTCATGGCTTCTGCGGAGGCAGCCACGACTGAGCAGGCCAAAGCTGGCTCAAAGGCTGCCAAAGTCGCCGACAAGCACGTCAAGCGCAAAGAAGCCAAGAAAGAGCTCAAGAAGGAACTCAAGAAGGAACTCCCTAAAGAAAAAGAGGCTAAGAAAGAACCCAAGAAGGAAGGCTCTAAGGAAAAAGAGGCCAAGAAAGACACCAGGAGGGTGCCGCACGGCGCTTCAGCCCGGAAGGGGCCGGTCCACGCGACTCTGCCACCAGCGCCGCGGCACGTGTCCCGCGCCCCAGCACCCGCGACAGCGCTTGCCGTTGGTACCGTAACGACGCCGGCGCGGCCGGTCGTACCGCTCGTCGCTGCGAACAGCGGAATGACCACGCCGCTCGACCTGACCGCCGTCAAACAGGCTATTCAGCTCGTTCGCAAGGGCAACGGCGGGGAAGCGACCAACGTTGAAAAAACCATCACCGATCCGGTCGCCCGCAAGCTCGTCGAATGGATCATCCTGCGCAGTGACGACACCACGGTGGATTTTTCGCGTTATGCGGCCTTCATCGCCGCGAATCCTAGTTGGCCGAGCATCACCCTCCTGCGCTGGCACGCCGAAGCTGCGCTATGGGAACAGCAGGTCGATCCGCAGACCACGATCGGCTACCTGACCGCCCAACCGCCGCTGACCGCCAAGGGTTATTTTGCGCTGGCGCGGGCCTGGCTGGTCAAAGGCGACAGCGGCCGCGCTTTTGCGGCGGTGCGAACGGCGTGGCGTACGTCGAGTTTTTCCGAGGAGCTCGAGGGCCAGGCGCGGGCGAGGTTCGCCGGGCTGATCACCCCCGCCGACGACAAGGCCCGCATGGATGCTCGCCTCTATGTCGGCGACGATGAAGCGGCCATGCGGGCGGCGCAGCATCTCGGTGCGGACAACATGGCGATTGCCAAAGCACGCATCGCCGTGAACCGTAATGCGGGTGACGCCAAGGATCTGCTCGCTTCCGTGCCACCGGAGGCACAGCACGATCCGGGATACATTTTCAGCCTGATCCAGTACTTGCGGCGCACCAACAACATCAAGGATGCAGCGGCGTGGATGCTGGCCGCACCGCGCGATCCGAATGAACTGATCAATACCGACCAATGGTGGATCGAGCGGCGTTTGATCGCACGCAAACTGCTCGATCTCGGTGATGCGCGCACGGCCTACGAAATCGCCAACGACGCCGCGACCCCGACAACCGAGAACCACCGCGCCGAGCAGCACTTCACCGCCGGCTGGATAGCGCTCGAGTTCCTGCACCAGCCGGCCATCGCGCTCCCTCACTTCGCCCGTATTGCCGAGGGAGTCTCCAATCCGATCACGCTGGCGCGCTCATTCTACTGGCAAGGCCGGGCCGCACAGATGCTCGGGCGCGAGCAGGAGGTGCGCTCGTACTACGAGACGGCCGCACGGTATCCGACCGCCTATTACGGACAACTGGCGCGCTCCAGGCTGGGGCTCAACGATCTGACGCTGCGTGAGTTGGCGGCTCCGCCGCCGGCGCGCCGGCCGCTTGAACTGGCGCGCGCCTTCGAAATTCTCTATGCCATCGACCAGTCCGACATCGTCGCCGGGATGGCGGCTGATCTCGGCGACAAGTCAAACGATGCAGCAGGTTTGGCGAGCCTTGCCGAGATTACGGCACAGCACAGCGACGCTCGCGCGACGCTCTTGATCGGCAAGAGCGCGCTTGGCCGCGGGCTGCCATTCGCGCGCTACGCATTTCCGGACTTCGGCGTGCCGAACTACCGGCAGATCGGTCCCCAAGTTGAACGCTGCGTCGTGTTTTCCATCGTCCGGCAGGAAAGCGCGTTCAATCCGCGTGTCATCTCCAGCGCCCGCGCGCTCGGTCTGATGCAGGTCACGCCCGGCGCCGGGCGCAACACGGCGCGGAAATTCAAAGTGGCGTTCGACGAGCGCCGGTTGCTCGGCGACACAGCCTACAACGCGCAACTCGGCACCGCCGAACTCGGCGACGATATCAGCAACTTCCGCGGTTCCTATATTCTGGCGTTCGTCGCCTATAACGCCGGCCCCGGCCGGGCTCGCCAATGGATCGATCAATACGGCGATCCGCGCAATCCAAAGGTGGACCCGATCGACTGGATCGAGCGCATCCCGATCTCGGAGACGCGCAACTACGTCGAACGCGTGCTCGAGAACATGCAGGTCTATCGCGCGCGCCTCGACAACACTTCGAAGCTTTTGATCGAGGCCGACCTGCATCGCGGCAGCTAGTCTGACGCGAGCCTGGTGCTGCTTCGCAACGAGCGGCCTATAATTCTTTGAAAGCAATAACAGACGCCAACGCTGGCGCGGCGTTCGCGCATTGAACCAAAGCGCGCCGCTCAGTACATTGCGACGATACTCGATGGTGGTTCGCATGCTCGATGGCGGTTTGGCCGATACGGGAAGGAGCGTGTTCGTGAGCGCGCCGGACGGCCTGCGGCTGCATGTGCGCGAATACGGCTCGCGAACCGCGCAAAAGCTGCCGGTCGTGTGCCTCCCGGGCCTGACCCGCACCGTTGCCGACTTCGACGCGCTCGCGCCGGCTCTGGCGAAAGCCGGGCCGAGGCGGGTGCTTGCCGTCGATTTGCGCGGCCGCGGCCAATCCGAATACGACCGCAACCCCGAAAACTACAATCTGCTGGTCGAACTTGGCGACGTTGTCGCCATTTTGACCGCGCTTGCCGTCGGCCCCGCGGTGTTCGTCGGCAGTTCGCGTGGCGGACTGCTGTCGATGCATCTTGCGGTGGCCCACCCGACCGCGATTGCGGGCGTTGTGCTGCACGATATCGGTCCGGTGATCGAGCCCAAGGGGCTGGCACGACTGCGCAGCTATGTCGGCAAGCTGCCGCAGCCGCGCAATTTCGCCGAAGGAGGCGAAATTCTGCGCCGCGTATTTCACGGCCAGTTCCCGAATTTGACAAGCGAACAGTGGGTCGCCGGCGCCGAACGCACTTGGCGGCAGGGGCGCGACGGATCGCTCGTTCCGACCTACGATGTGAACCTGAGTCGCACGCTGACCTCCATCGACATCGAAACGCCGCTGCCGCCGCTTTGGAATGAATTCGAAGCGCTCGCGCGCGTGTCGATGCTGGTCATCCACGGCGAGCGTTCGGATATCCTCTCCGCAGCGACGGTTGCGGCCATGGCCGAACGCCACGCGGGAATGGAAACCATAGAAGTGCCGGATCAAGGGCATGTTCCATTGCTTGAAGGCAATGACATCATCCAGCCCGTGACCGATTTCGTCGCCAAGTGCGACGCAAGTGCGCGCTAACTTGGCGGACGCGGACCGTGTCGGACCAAAGCCATCGCAACCCAGAATCGCCAAAACCGTTTCCGGCCTCGTTCCAGGTCCCGTTTCAGCAGACGAGCGTGTCGTATCAGTTGGCCGGCTCGGCGCAGCCACTGCCGGCATGGCCGGATCAGGCGGAGGCGTATTACAAACGCGCCGGCGCCCTCAAAGATGAGCGGCGCTTTGCCGAGGCGGTTGCAGCCTTCGACAATGCCATCGCAATCAAGTCGGACTATGCGCAGGCACACAACGGCCGCGGCATTGTGCTCGCCAACCTCAATCGGCTTGCCGAGGCGGTCGGCAGTTTCGATCGCGCGATTGAGCTTAAGTCCGACTACGCGGAGGCGCACAATAACCGCGCCCTTGTGCTGCAGGAGCTCGGGCAGTTCGAGGAGGGGCTGGCCAGCCTCGAGCGCGCCATCGCGCTGCAGCCCGATAACGCGCGGGCGCACAACAATCGCGGCGTGGTGCTGCATGGCCTCAAACGTGACGACGAGGCGCTGGCCAGCCACGACAAGGCCATCGCGCTGAACACCGATTACGCGGAAGCCCACTATAATCGCGGCGTCTTGCTCCAGGAACTGGACTGTCTTGACGAGTTGCTGGCGAGCTTCGACCGGGCAATCGCGCTAAAGCCGGATTATGCCGCGGCCCATAACAATCGCGGCACGGTGCTCAATCACCTCAATCGCCTCGATGAAGCGCTTGCCGCGCTCGATCAAGCGATCGCGCTGACCGGCGGGTTCCCTGAAGCGTACCTGAACAAGAGCTATTGCCTGTTGCGGATGGGCCGCTTCGAGGAAGGCTGGCGCTTGCACGAATGGCGCAAAAAGACCGAAAGGCCCGTCGGCCACCGTTCCTTTCCTCAGCCGCTCTGGCTCGGAAGGGAGGACATCGCGAACAAGTCCGTGTTCGTGCATTGGGAACAGGGGTTTGGCGACACATTGCAGTTTTGCCGCTATGCGAATCTGTTGCGTGCGCACGGCGCCGACGTCGTCATGTCGGTGCAAGAGCCGCTGCACCGGCTGTTAAGCCGCAGCATGCCGGATATCAGAATTCTCAAGAACGACGTCGCGCCTGCGGCCTTCGACTATCACTCCGCGTTGATGAGCCTGCCGCTGGCATTCGGAACGACACTTGAGACTATGCCCGCCGCCGTGCCTTATCTGTTCGCCGACGAAGAGCGGTGCAAAACCTGGGACGCGCGGCTGCCGCCGCCGACCAAACCGCGTATCGGCGTCGCCTGGAGCGGCAACGCCAAGCAGAAAAACGATTTCAATCGGTCGATCGGCTTGGCGGCGTTGGCGCCGATCTTGACCGTCGACGCGCACTGGATCTCGCTGCAGAAGGACGTCAGAGACATCGATCGCCCGCTGTTGGACAGCTTTCGTCAGATTTGCCACTACGGCGAGTTGCTTGCCGATTTCTCCGACACGGCGGCCGTGATCGACAGCATGGATTTGGTCATCGCTGTCGACACCAGCGTCGCGCATCTCGCCTGCGCGATGGGAAAACCGGTGTGGATCTTGTTGGCCTACACCGCAGACTGGCGGTGGCTGGTCGATCGCCACGATTGTCCCTGGTACCCGACGGCGCGGCTGTTCCGGCAGCAGGTGCGGCACGGCTGGGATGGCGTTGTCGCGCGCGTTCATAGGGCGCTGGCGAAACTGGATTCAAGCCCCCATAAATCTCAATAACTTATTGATTCAAAAGGCCTTTCAATTTCGCCTCAGCTTGGCGCCGCCGCGCTTGCGCACGCCGAACTGATACATGGCGGCGAAGGTTTGTGGTCTTTCGTTTTCAAAGGTGTGCCAGCGATCGAGGTCTGTCAGCGCTGCCGGATCGGGAAAACGCGCTGCGAACAGCTGCCGAGTCGCCGCATCGAGCGCGAAGCCGATGAATTCCAGATCGTTGGCTACGAGAAAAGATTTGATCGCCGGCACGGTCAAACGGTGTTCCTGCACGTGAAATAACAGGTCGCGGCAATCGTCCGTCGTGAAGAAGTCCGCAACCCTTGTGAGAGTTCGCAGCAACGAAGCATCGTCCGCCGCCATGATCTCTTGCCGGCAGCGCCGAATATCCTCCGGTATCGGCCGGTAGCCGCGCTCGGCGATCAGCGCACGCGCCGCCACGATATTTTGCCTCGCCAGCTCGCTGTAGAGACCGACCTGCATGACGCCTGCGGGGCGCAGCAGCGAGAGGAGAATTTTCCAGCCCGCCCACGGATCGGCAAGGTGATGCAGCACGCCGGATGTTTCGATGACATCGAAGTCGCGCGCAATCGAACCCAGTTCCATGATGTCGGCCTGGGCGAATTCGACGTTGGTAACGCCGAGCGATTGCGCCATGCGCTTGGCATAGGCGAGGCTGGCGCGGCTGAGATCGACAGCGAGAAAGCGCGTCTGCGGCGCTTGGCGAGCGAACTCGAGCGTGACGAGGCCGGTGCCGCAGCCGGCAATGAGCACGTCGCCGATGTGTTCCGGTTCGCAGATATCGAGGATGGCGGGCCGGGCCGGCGGCCCGGCCGCGGACCAACGCGGGTAAGGGTTTTCTTCGTATTGCCGGCGCACGGCATGCGAAACTTCGTTTTCGATTTTGGTCAGGCTCGGAATCGCCGCCGCGATCCGCCGCTCTTCGGCGGGCTGTTCGATCTGCTGCGTAATAACGGCCTTCACTGTCGCCGGCCAAGCGCGATCAAGCAAAGCCTCCGCATTCGACAAGGTGTTGAGCTGGATGTAGCAGCCGACAAGAGCCGGCCATAGCGACGAACATTGTTCGCCGGCCTGCAACACACGTTCGAGCGCCGCCTGCAACAGTTTGGCTTGTCCGCTCTCGGCGTCGGTGGTCGCAAAAACGTAGCCATTGATGAAGCACTGCCGCGCCAGCGCACAACAAAAGCCGAGCAGGCCTTGCTCCGAGGCGGCATCGCCGGCGTCGCTCAACAACATATGCCGCACGTTGGTCAGAACACGCTCGAGGCCGACATCCGTAACAGGAGCGCATTCCAACATGCCGCAAAGCAGTGGGTCGCTTGTCAGAGCTGCGATTCCAGCCGGGCCGCACAGTTCAGCTGCGCCCAATCGCTTCGGCCACGCCGCATCGGCGCGGGAGATCGCAGCGGTGACGATCTCGCTGCGCTTGATCAGACCGATGCAGACAGCGACCAGGTCGCGCGGACGGATCCACGCCTCGGACAGGGCGCGCAAACAGAGTTCGCGGAACCCGTCGGTGTCGGGCGCGCCGGCCACGCCCGCAAGCCTCAGCGCGTGAGCAAACAAGGTTTTGGTCTGTGGCGATTCTTTCAGTTCGAGCGCGCGCTGGGCCGCCGCCAATGCCAGATCGGTTCTGCCGGCGGCAATGAGGACGTTGCCGCGGAGCAGCCAGGCCTGTTGGTAATTCGCATTTAATTCCAATGATTTGCCCAATGCGGCAAGCGCATCCTGGTGGCGGCGGAGCGCGGCCAGAACGTGGCCGCGGCCAAGCCATGCCTCGGCCAGTTGTGGTTCGAGTGCGACCGCTTGGTCGGCCGCCTTGAGGGCTTCATCGTAACGATGCAGATCGGACAATGCCTTTGCGCGCTGCAGATGCGCCGGTGCATACATAGGCCTCGCGACTATCACGCGATCGAAGCTGGACAGCGCGTCGCGATGGCGACCCAGAGCGCCAAGCGCCGCGCCGCGATTGAACCAGTCCTCGACGGCATCCGGTGTCATGGCAAGCGCCCGGTCATAGGCTTCGACCGCTTCGGCGTTGCGGCCAAGTTCGGCAAGCACGTCGGCGCGGTGACTGTGCGCCTGAGCCGAGTCCGGAGCGAGCGCAAGCGCGCTATCAAAACTTGCCAGCGCCTCGTCATTTTGCCCGAGCGCGGACAACGCCCGTCCGAGCAGCACGTGCGCGCGCGCGTGCCGCGGGTCGATCGCGAGCGCCTTGCGCGCGAGCGCGGCCCCTTCCGCGAAGCGGCTCTGCTGACAGGAGATTGCCGCAAGATAATACGGCGCATCGGCGTTCTGCGGATCGCCGCGCTGCACGTCGATGTAAATCGCGGATGCCTCGGCGATCGCGCCGCGCCGATGCAACGCCAGCGCTTTCTGCAGCAATTCCATACTGGGTAAAGAGGGCATATTGGCGGAATAATCGGTGTGAGGTTGCGACCCAAACAGACTTCGCGGAATCCTATAGCGCGACAAACTGGATGAGAACGGCGCGTCAATCTGGATGAGACGAGGCGGCCGAGCGGAGTGATAATTGACGCTGGCGGCCGTCTTGGCAAGCGCTTTGATTGACGCGGCGCGTCAATCAGTCTTCAGCCTTTTCTGTTTTCTTGATTGTCGCGTGGGTTGCGGGCCGGCCACGACCACGCTTTTGATCGAGGGCTTCGCGGCGTCGATAGCTCTCGACATTCATCTCCAAGATCGTGGCGTGATGGACGAGTTGATCGATGGCCGCGAGCGTCATGGCCTGGTCCGGGAAGATCTTGCCCCATTCGCCGAATGGCTGGTTGGCCGTGATCAATATGGATCGCCGCTCGTAACGCGCGGCGATCAACTCGAACAGCACGCTGGTTTCGGCTTGATCCTTGGTGACGTAGGCGATGTCATCGAGGATGATCAGATCGTAGCAGTCGAGCTTGGCGATCGTGCTTTCCAGAGCCAACTCGCGACGAGCGACCTGTAGCCGTTGCACCAGATCGGTAGTGCGGGCGAACATCACGCGCCATCCATTCTCGACCAGGGCGAGCCCGAGTGCTGCCGACAGATGACTCTTGCCGCCGCCCGGCGGGCCGAACAGCAGAATGTTGGCACCTTTCGCCAACCAAGCGTCGCCCGCCGCCAGCGCCATCACCTGAGCTTTCGAGACCATTGGCACGGCCTCGAAGTCGAACGTGGCAAGCGTCTTGCCGACAGGCAGACGCGCCTCGACGAGATGCCGCTCGATGCGACGGCGGCCCCGGTCGGCCATCTCGTGCTCGGCAAGTGCAGCCAAGAAGCGAGCAGCCGGCCAGCCTTCCTTGTCGGATTGTTCGGCCAGCTTGGCCCATATCAGCTTGACGCCCGGTAAGCGCAATTCGCTCAGCAACAGCTCGACGCGGGCGGCATCAACGGTATTTGTCGTCGTCATGCCACGGCCTCCAGGTTGGAGGTGGATTTGACGGCATAGACCGCCGCGAGCTCGTCGTAGGTGCTGAGCGGCACGAACTCCACCGTGATCGCCGGCATGGATGCTGGACCTGGACCGAACCGCTCGCGCAGGATCGCCAGATCCGGCAACCGGCCCGCATCGAGTTCCGCGTCGATCAGTCCTGCCAGCTCCGTCTCGCAGCCGCGATCGTGGGCGAGCGCCAGCAATTCGACTGTCAACTTGCACGCGCGCTTGTCGCCCACGCTCTGGTGCAATGCCGCGAAGGCTCGTGCATAGGCCGGGCGCGGGAACAGCTGATCGCGGTAGACGAGATGGTTGAGCGCCATCGGCTTCTTGCGCAGCGCGTGGATCACGTGCCGATAATCGACAACGTGGCCGCCCTTGCTCTCTGATACCGGCCGGCCACGCCGAAGCGTCATCATCGATGTCGTGCCGAGGAAGCACTCGAGCCGGTCATCGTAAAGATGCACGCGCAGGCGATGGCCGATCAGCCGCGATGGCGCTGTGTAGAATACGCGGCGAAGCGTGAAGCCGCCGCTCGATGTGACGATGACGATCTTCTCCTCGTAATCGGCCGTCCGCCGCTTGGGTAGCGGAGCGAGCGCCGGACGCTCCAGTTCGATCCGCTTGCGATTGTTGGCGTTGCGTCGGCCAACGATCTCATCGACGAAGCGGCGGTAGCCATCCAGGTCGTCGAAGTCACGGCTGCCACGCAGCAACAGTGCGTCCTCCAGCGCTTTCTTGAGATGGCCATGCGAGCTCTCAATGGAGCCATTCTCGTGTGCGACACCCAGGTTGTTCCGGGTCGGTATCATGCCGTAATGGCGCATCAGCCCCTGATAGCGCAGCGTCAGATCCTCTTGAGCATCGCGGTCCAAGTTGCAGAATGCCGCCGACAGGCTATCGCTGCGATGCTCGCGCGGCGCACCGCCGAGCGCCCATAGCGCATTCTGCAGACCCTCGGCCAGCGCCACAAAGCTCTCACCGCCGAGTACGACGTGGGCATGCTCAAAGCCCGAGAATGCCAGCCGAAAGTGGTAGAGCCGATGCCCCAGCACGACGCCCGCAACCGTGACGCCGAGCGCGCTCGTGTCGGTGAAGTCTGACAAACCAAAACGGCCAGGCTCGTGCTCCTGGCGGAAGATCACATCCTGCTCGGGTCCAACCAACGCTCGCCACGTCCGCATGCGCCGCTCCAGCGTGCGCCGAATGCCGGGGCCGATCTCGGGATGACGCCGCCGAATTTCTTCGAGCACGGCAATGGCCCGGATGCCCGGCGCCGACTTCAGGATCGGCACAATCTCGCCGTCCCAGACCTCGGCCAATGGGTCCGGCCGCCGTCGGCCACGTGGCGTTTTCTTCTGCGAGGGCAGCCGCGGATCATCCCCGATCCGGTAGCCGGTCGCCCTGCTGAAGCCGGACTTGGCGGCAGCAATCGCGGTTTCTTGGGTATGTCGGCAACTCATGAACATCCTCATCTGGTGGTCGGTGATGTGAAGGCCGGGCAATATCTGATCCCTCAATTCTGAGACGAATCAGATACTTGACCCGGTCGCTCACGACCGCCAGACCGCACTTGCCCCAGAGGGAAAAGTGCGCCGCCGGGATTGGCCGTCCTTCGCTCGGGCTACGCCCTCGCTTCGTCCGTCCAACCCCGGCGCAGTCTCATCCTGATTGACGCTGCAGTCTCACCTACCTAGAAACTGGCTCTTTCATGCCGCGGCCCTGATTTCGACCTGATAGCCGAGGTTTCGAATACGGTTCGCGAGCCGTGCCGCAGCCTTGGCCGGGTCGCGGCGGGCGAAGTATTCGGAGCCGAGATCGCGGTAGCAAGTGCCGTCGCGCAGCATGTGGTAGACGGTCGTGAGGATCGATGCGGCAACCGCGATGGCCGCCTTCTTGGCTCCGCGGCGCGCTTTGAGGCGCAGGAACTGAGCCTGAAAATAGCTATTTTTCTTGCGCACCGCGCCCCAAGCGGATTGCACCAGCACAGGCTTGAGCCACGGCGCGCCCTTTTTGATGCGGGTCGAACGGCGCTTGCCGGCACTCTCGTCGAGGCGCGGCGTAAGCCCTGTCCATGAGAGAAGATGGCCCGCAGTCGGGAACAGGCTCATGTCGGTGCCAATCTCGGCGATCACGGTCTCAATGGCGGTGGTGCCAAGCCCCGGTACGTCGTTAAGTCGTTCGGCGATGTCGCGAAAGGGCGACAATGCGGCCGCAATGCGGGCGTCGAAGGCCGCAACGCTGTCCTCCAAATGCTCGATCGTTTGCAGATGCTGCGTGAGCAAGAACCGATGATGTTCCCGCACACGGCCAGTGAGAGCCTCGGCCAGTTCAGCCCGCGTGCAACCCAGCCGCTCGCTTCCAAGCGCGGCAAGCTTTTCCGCATCTGCTTCGCCCGCGATAAGGGCCTTCAAGATGCGCCGCCCGCTCGTGCCCATGATGTCCGTGATCACCGAACATAGTTTGATGTTTGCCTCCTCCAGAACCGCCTGGATGCGCTGCACGTGCTGTACAATCTCTCGTGTCACCTGCTTTCTTGTCCGCGTCAGATCGCGCAACTCCTGGATCGCCGGTGGCGGCACGAAGCTGGCCCGGATCAGGCCATGCGCCAACAAATCGGCGAGCCAAGTCGCGTCGTTCACGTCACTCTTACGGCCAGGTACGTTCTTCACATGTGCCGCATTCGCCAGGATCAGTGCGAAACGCTCTTCCAGAACGTACCAGATCGGCTTCCAGTACACGCCCGTCGCTTCCATCGCCACATGCGTGCATCCGGCGCGCTCCAGCCAGTCAGCAAGCTCCAACAATCCCCGCGTCGTTGTTGGGAAACGCCGGACGTCTCGCTCTACCTTCCTCTTGCTGATAAGCCGCAGGCAGGCCACCACCTCCGCCTTGTGCACGTCCAGACCCGCGCACCGTTTATGTAACGTCTTCATCGCCATCTCCATTAATGTGCGGTCGGCGGTGAAGCCCTTGCTTTTTGAATTCTACCTAACGTGTTCCAGGATGAGCTCCCAACTCGGGAAAGCGCCACCCGTCGACGACAAGAACGGGTGCTCGAAGGACCTCCGGTCAAACTTGATTACGGGCTCGCTCGCACCACAATGAGACCGACCTCCGTGCCGACCGCGTCCCAACCTTACTCCGTTTCATTCATTCGGGTGCGCCCCGCGCATGGCAACTTGATTGTCGCGCGGCAGAATCCAGCAAGCCGCCAGGATCGCCGCAGAAACTCACGACGCCGGTGCCCTCAACGCCTACACCGCTGAACATTCCTCGGGCAATCTGATCAGCGCGAGAGCATCAGCGATCGATGGATGTTTTTGCAGACCGCTACGCCTCGCGTTCTTGTCAATGCTGTCCCTTGCTGGAAGCCGAACTCCGCCAACTTGGTTACGGCGTATTTATGCGGCGCATGCACGCACCGCACGAGTGTTAGATGCGCCGCGATTTCCCCCCTTTTTCACGTCTGACCGAAACGCGAAAGGCGAAAACGTAGTGGAACGTTAAATCCACTATCGTAGGTTTTCCAAAATGAATGAAATATACAACCAAAAAGAGTGCATGCGCGATAATCCGAACTGAGGGCAGCTTTTGTCGCGGAGGCCTTAGCACACGGCGCAAGGGTAAACCTTCACTGCAATTATAAGCCGTTGATTACATGAGATTAAACCTCCTCACCAAGCCCAATCGAATGTTGCAATTCGATGGCCGATTTATATAATTATTTTTACGCAAAATTAATGGGCCACTAGGCCCCGCCGGAACCTTGCGGTCACGCATCGGTTGTGGTGCAAGATCATAATATACGATCTTGGGATAGGGATTAGCACAGTGCCCAAAACCGCGTTGACTGCGTCGTTCGTTCGGCACTGCGGATGTCCGCGAGGAGTTCGCCGGATCGATTTTTTCGATACCGCGATTCCGGGCTTCATGTTGGAAGTCAGGCACACGGGGGGGAAGACCTTTTATCAGCGGTACCGTGACGCCCGCGGACGCGAGCGGCAATTCAAGATTGGATCGGCTCACGTTCTGACCGTGTCCCAGGCGCGGGGCAAGGCGCGCGCGGTTCTTGCGGAAGCCATTCTTGGGCGCGATCCGCAGAAGGAGCGCGAAGAGCTGCGCCGCATCCCAAAGCTTGCGGAGTTTGTCGATGAATCCTATCTGCCGCATGCGAAGAACGTGAAGCGCAGCTGGCAGACGGATGAAACGATCCTGCGCATTCATATTCTGCGGAAGTTCGGCGCGCTGCATCTCGACGAGATTACAAATCAGGCCGTCGCCGATTTGCTGTCGCGCATGCGCGACCAGGGCTACGCCAGCGGAACGGTCAACCGCGTTCTGATATTGCTGCGATACATTTTCAATCTTGCCAGAAAATGGGGAGTGCCTGGTGCGGGGGAAAATCCAACCGCCGGACTGAAGACCGCTCCAGATGTTTGCCGCGAACGCTTCTTGGCGCGGGAAGAAGTCGAGCGCTTGTTGTCTGCCCTCGAAGCAGATGAGAATCGCGTCGCCGCGCGCGCCATCAAGTTGCTGTTGCTCACCGGCGCGCGGCGCAATGAGGTTACGCAGGCCCGATGGGAGCACGTGAATTGGGAGAAACGCACGCTGCTGGTGCCGCGGGCAAAATCCGGCCGGCCGCGATCGGTTCATCTTAATTCCGCGGCGATCGAGTTGCTGCGTTCCACCGAGCGGATGGACGGCAATCCCTTTATTTTCCCGTCACCGGTGACGGGACGGCCATCGCCGTCGCTGCATTTCCCCTGGTGGCGGATCCGCGAGCGCGCTGGTCTTCTCGACGTCAGACTGCACGATCTGCGGCACTCGTTCGCCAGCTTTCTGGTCAATCAGGGGGTGTCGTTATATGTTGTCCAAGGCCTGCTTGGACATACGCAGGCGCGCACCACGCAGCGGTATGCTCATTTAGCAAATGATACGCTCGCCGACGCCGCGGAAGTTGTTCGTGATGTCATCTTACGTCCGGCTAATGGTGCAAATGATACTTTCGGGCGGCAAACTACCGTTCCCTAGTCACCAACTGGCTTGTCACGCTCATTTCAAATCCGCCGTTCGGTAATTCTTCAAATTCCACTCCGGCGTCTTTGAATGCTTTGTTGATTCGAACTTCCGTCTGATGCCGCGCGCGCACCGCGGCCTTTTCAAGTCGATAAATGGCGCGCTGCGTCACCTTCGCCCGCTTGCCAAGCTCGGTTTGGCTCCAGCCCAGCACGGCTCTGGCGGCGCGCATCCGCGCAGCGAACAACAAAACGTCGGTCTTGACCTCGCGGCGCGAGCCTGCCGGTTCGGCGACTTTTTCTTTCATCGCGACGTTACTGCGGTGGCGCATTGGGCACTCCCATTGCAAAAATCCCCGGCGGAAGGCTCCGCCGGGGATCCGAATTCACACCTCGATCAGACGATCAGGGCAGGAAGTCCTTGTGCATGCGCAGGGTGAACAACCAGTTCGACGTGTTCGACCAGGTGGTCGCACCGGAGTTCGCGAGCGTGAGCGCAGGCGTTATAGCATTGCCGGCGAGTCCGGTCTGGGCGCTGTCGACGTGCTGATAGATCGCTTCCACACCGACGTAGAAGCTCTTGGTCACGTCCCACTGCAGACGCGAACCCACGCCCCAGACATCCCAGTTGTTGTTGCAACCCGGAATAGCCACGGCCGTCGTACCAGCGCCCGCACCGAGGCCTTCACCGACGCACAGCATCGAGTTGGCCGATCCGGTACCTGTGCCGTACTTCTCCCACATGCCGTCGAACACGATGTCCTGGTGCCATTGCGGCGTCCAGTAGTGCTCGTAGGCAACGTCGATTTCCCAGGCCGAAGTCTGCAGGCAACCGGTGTTATTGCCGGCCGCAAGCGTGCCACCGTAGATGCAATCGCTGCCAACGCCATAGCCCTCGGACCCGCCCGCGAGGTTATAGACATTGCCGGCGTTGGTGGCGTTCCACAGATACTTGGTGGCGCCTTCGGTGTAGTTGACCTCGCCGACGAAGTAATCGCCGGGCGACACGAACGGCGCATTGACCTTGAGGCCGCCGCCCACCACCCAGCCCCACGAGTCGCCGGGATGACCGGTGGCCGGGGTGAGGCCGTAGTAGCCAGCATTGTCTTCGTGCAGAGAGCCCATGATTTGCGCGCTGCCCCAGGCCTGATCGACTCGGAGATTGGCGACGATGTCGGGCGACTGCCAGCCGCCGTACCCAGAGGTCTGGGCGGTGCTGCCGACGATAACGCCGTTGGTGCCCGGTGCCCCCATGCCGCCGAGCGCGCCAGCCGCGCCGCCGAAGTCGATGATCTGGCTGTCACGACGCTCTTCAGCCGACAACGTGGCCGAGAGCCCGCCGCCGAACTGCGCAGTGTAGCCCCATATCCAGATGCCGCCGTCGCCGGAATCTTCCGACGGCAGGTTGCCGGCGCGATAGAGCTGAGCGGCTGCCGGGTAGAAGTCGAAGAACGACACCGACAGACCGGCCGTGAAGCCCGCCCACTGCACGAAAGCGCGATTCGAGCTGGCCTGAGCGGACGGCACTTCGTTGCCCTGGTTCTGCGACGAAATGCCGACGTCGATATAGGCGCGCGCTACGCCGTAGGCCGTCTGTTCGCGGGCGTCGGCCGTGATGTAGCCGCGTTCCCGCGTCCAGAAGTTGTTGGTGTAGCGGTTATTGTAGTCAGACGCGAAGCTGCCCGTGGTCGAGTTACCGTTGGTACCATAGGTCACTTCCGACCGCACCCAGCCACCGATCTTGATGCACATATCTGTGCCGGGCATGTAATAGAATCCCGCCCCGTAGAGGCTGCAAACCTTCACGTATTGGACCGGTCTGGCCTTTACGGGAAGATCAGCTGCCTGCCCCGCAGTAACCGCAACCAAGCCGGCTGCGGAGCCGAGGAGGAGGCTTTTCACCATCTTCATATCGAACCTCCGTTTGTTTGCCGTGGGAGGGTTCCGAATCGGCCCCCTTGGTCCCCAACCCCCGAACCGGTAGTTTCCGTCCCGAAATCACCGGCCCGAGTTGACTTGGGGTTCCCCCCTCCGTCGCTCCGGCACATTAGCCCCCCAGTTCCACCACGCAATGAATAACCGCCTGAATCACAGGCTCCGAATGCCGTTTTCCGGAAGGTGTTGCGTAAAAAACACGCAATTCCGAGCGCACGTCCATTCCTGTCAGATTTGGGCGACGCCATCGATCGACGGCAAATAAGTATCCCAGATCAATGAGTTATGGAGATGGGAAATAAGGCAAGCACGCGCCTGAGTATCTTTGGGCGAGTTCTCCGCAAACCAGCAGTCCGCTGAACGCGCGTTTACGGCGCCTGCAGGGAAGACCTGCCCCCGAATCGCGTGTGTTCAGCGTCGTTTAGGCATCAGTTGACGAAAGAAGCGTGTTTTGGATCGACGTGAGAATGGCGGAGAGGAAGGGATTCGAACCCTTGATACGGCTTTAGACCGTATAACGGTTTAGCAAACCGCCGCCTTCAGCCACTCGGCCACCTCTCCACGCCCCGATTTGCAGGCTTTTTCCATCAACCCGTTCAGTCAGGGCCGACGGAATAACAGCCCCGGCGATCAAATTCGCCAAGTCCGTCTTCATATACTCTGCAAGGCAGTTGCCGCCAACGTCATTGGTGGATGAAGACGAAACATCTTCTCCCGCAGGGCATGTTAACCTCGTGCGTGAGGGCCCCGGCAAGCGACAATGGCTTCGACCATGTCTGACACGGCGAATTTTCCCAGCATCGAGACGGCGTTCCGCCTCCACGGCGCCGGGAGGCTCGTCGAAGCGTCCTCCATGTATCGCGCAATATTGCAACGGCAGCCGGACCATCCCGGCGCCCTGCATTATCTGGGCGTCACGGAAGCAGCGAGCGGAAGATTCGACGCGGCCAGATCATTGATGGAGCAGTCGCTGCGCGTTCAGCCCCAAAACCTGCAATTCATCGAGAATTATGCCTCGTTGCTTGTCCAAACCGGGAATTGCGATGCGGCACTCCCAGTTTGCCAACGTGGGGCTGTGCTTAATCCGGCCAACCCGCAGCTCCTTTATGTGGAGGCTGTGGCGCTGGTCAGGCTCAATCGTTTGCCGGAAGCAATCGCTCGATTCGATCGGGTCTTGGCGCTGCAGCCGAACAACATCGTCGCGCTTAACGAACGGGGCTCTGCTCTTGCGCAGATCAGACGATTCGACGAGGCGCTCGCGAGCTTCGCCAAAGTGTTGTCGTTTAACCCGCAATACGCGGAAGCGCATTTTAACGACGCACTGTGCCGCCTGCTGCGCGGCGACCTGGCGCGCGGGTTGGAGCGATATGAATGGCGCTGGGAAATCGCGGCGGCACGCCCCCATAAGCGAAATTTTCGGCGGCCGCGATGGACCGGCAAAGAGGATATCGCGGGCAAATCCATCCTGCTCCATGCAGAGCAAGGTTTTGGCGACACGATTCAATTTTGCCGCTATGTGCCGCTCGTGGCCGCGCGCGGGGCACGAATCATCCTGGAAGTCCAGCAGCCACTGCGCGGATTGATGCAAGCTTCGTTCGACCAGGCGACGATCGTCGCCAAAGGCGATCCGCTGCCCGATTTCGACATGCACTGTCCCATAGTCAGCCTGCCGCTCGCTTTCGCGACGCGGATCGACACAATACCCTCGGACGCTCCGTATCTTCGCGCGCGGTCGTCATCGAGGATCGATCTGAACCGCGGTGACCTTCGAATTGGCCTGGTCTGGTCGGGCAGCGCGACCAACCTCAATGGCCGCAACCGATCGACGAGCCTCAAAACTCTACTGCCGCTGCTCAAGCCGAACGCTACATTTATCAGTCTGCAAAAAGATGTCGGCGCCGAGGATGCCAACGTCTTGCGCGCTCACAGCGAGCTTTTGCACGTCGGCGACCAGCTCGTAGATTTCACCGCCACCGCTGAAATCATTGCGGGCCTCGACCTCGTGATCTCGATCGATACCAGCGTCGCGCACCTTGCCGGCGCAATGGGCAAGCCGGTTTGGGTCCTCCTCCCCTTTGTGCCTGACTGGCGTTGGTTCCTCGATCGCGATAACAACCCGTGGTACCCGACTGCGCGGCTGTTTCGCCAGGATGACAGCCGAACGTGGGACGGCGTCGTGGCGCACGTCGCCGCCGCGCTTGAAAGCTTCATTGCCCGGAGCGCTTGACGGCGCGGGCTTTGAGTTCGAGTTATTGCGCCATCGCGCCTTGGGCGACAGCCATGGCGCGGTGAAACGCGAACATGCGGGTACGGTCGGTGAATTGCACGATCGGCCAAGTGACCGGCGGCGGCGGCAGGTAAGCGATATTTTGCGCACGGTATTTGGCCGCGAACCTCTGCGCATACTTCTGCCACGCGGCATCGAGGCGCCCGCTGGAGGCGTGGATGATGGGAATGTCCCAGGCGATGGCGCTGCGAAAGCCCGCCAGAAACGCCCGATAGCTGAAATCGAGATCGTAGAGATGAAAGCCGTCGAAGGTGTCGGCGTCGAAAGGAATTGCCTCGCAGACTTCGCGTTTGGCGGCGATGAACAGACCGTCGACCGCCTGTATCGGCGCCTGCGGCGGCGGTCCGAAGCAGTGGAAGAAAAAGCCGCCGCCACCCGGCTCGCCATGCGCAACGCAGCCGTGGAGCCACGGCCAGCCCGCGGAATTCCAGTTGACCCCGATCAGGCGGGATGTTCCGGCAACGCCGACGATGTCGTGCGTCGATAGATGCTGCAGCAGCCGCGCCGGAAAATCCCGCGACACGATTTCAATGTCGTCGTGCGAAAAAACGACGACATCCCCCGATGCTTGTGCAAAGCCGCGATTGTAACCTTCGCTCAGCGAGCGGGCATCGTTGATCTGGACGATTTCGAAGCGCCGTCCGCTGAACAATGTCGTGTAAAGCTCGCGAATGCGCGCGGCCTTTTGCGGGTCGATGCTGCAGACGACGGCTGAGACCCACCTGCCGTCGGTCGTCTCGACGGCATCCACGCCGTCGCGCGACGCCGGCCGCTCGGCCAGGGTGCGGGCCACGCCGACGAGCTGTCGGTACGCCTCGGCATTGTCGGGCGCGCGCATGACCGCCTGCCCGAGCACGGCAATCGCCTCGTCCAATTTCTGCAGACGGACGAGCGCCGCGGCAAAGCCACAGGCGCGGTCGATGCGTGCGGGATCCTGCGCAACCGCGGCCTCGATGCGCGCGAGGCCGGCCTCGGAGCTGCCGAGCTGCACTTCAGTTAGCCCGAGCAGATAGAGCACATTCGCGTCGTCCGGCAGGAGTTTCAGCGCCGCCCTGCAGCCGCGCTCTGCCTCGACAAAGCGCCCCGCATGGAAATCCATCGTTGCAATGGCCAGAACGTCGCCGCCGCTGGACGCTCGCGTGGAAAACATCATGATCCCTTCGGGCCGCTGCGATCGTAGCGAACGGACATAGTCAGAGAAAGAGTGGCGGCAGAAGGGTTGCGGATGCGGGCCTCGGAACCGCCCGAAGTTGACCTTGCCCCCGCCGTTCGGCTAGCAAACACCACCTCTCCCGCACCGGCAACCGGCCATGAACCGCAAGCAACGCAGAGCCGCCAGAACTCAAGGAGGCGGCCCGGCGGCCCGACTGCCTACCGGGCCCTCCCCGGCCGCCATGCCCGCTCAACTGTTCAATCAGGCGGTCGAGTACCATCACGCCGGGGCGCTTGGCGAGGCGGAGCGATGCTACCGCCAGTTGCTCGCGGTGGCTCCGCTCCATGCCGAGGGGCACGGCCGGCTTGGCGCCGTGCTGATGCGGCAGGGCAAGATGGCGGAAGCCATCTCCCATATCGAGCATGCGCTGTCGCTTCGCCCCGACGTGTTCGAGGCGTACGCCAATCTTTGTCAGGCCTATATGTGGACCGGGCAGCGCGATCGCGCGATCGAGGCGGCCTGCCGCGCGCTTGAACTCCGGGAGACGCCGCAAAGCAAGGCGATGTTCGCACAATGCGTCGGCTTCGCCCGGTTCGCGGCTGATAACGGCCGCTATCGCAAATTCGTGCTGCGCGCGCTGGTGGAAGGCTGGGTTCGCCCGCGCGAACTTGCCGGTGTCAGCATCAGCCTCATCAAGCTGAATGGCGCGGTCAAGGACGCCATCGCCCGCGCCGATGCGGCGTGGCCGAGGCGCTTGCCTGCAAACGAGCTTTTCGCCGGCGGAGAGATGAGGGCGCTCGCGCAGGATGACCTGCTCTGCCGCCTGCTTGAGTGCGACCCGGTCACCGACGTCGGCCTCGAGCAGCTTCTGACCGATGTGCGCGGCGCGATGCTGAGTGCCGCGCGCGCCGACATGGTGCTCGACGAAGCGCTTCTTGGCTTTTGTTGCAGCGTCGCCAGACAATGCTTCATCAATGAATATGTTTTCGCAACAACCGATGACGAGGTCGCGGAGGCATGCCGCCTGCAAACCGCCCTCGAGGAAAAACTGAATGCCGCGGAGCCCTATTCGCCGCTCTGGCCGGCCGCCGTCGGCGCTTATTTTCCGCTCCACACTTTGAAGAATGCACAGGCGCTGCTCGACCGGCCTGCGTTGCCGAGTGTCGCCGCGCTCTTGACCCAACAAGTCGCCGAACCGGCGGAAGAAAAGCGCCTGGCCGCGGCCATCCCTGCCCTCACCGAAATCGGCGGCGAGGTGTCGCAAGCGGTGCGCCAGCAATATGAAGAAAACCCCTACCCGCGCTGGAGCAAACTCGGACCGCCGGCGCAGCCTGTCATCCTGTTCAGCCTGCCCGCGCAGCAGCTCGGCGATGCGCTGATCGCCGGCTGCGGAACCGGGCTATCCACCGTGGAGTTTGCCCGTCACGCGCGCAGCGCCCGCATCCTCGCCGTCGATCTCAGTCTGGCAAGCCTCAGCTACGCCAAGCGCATGGCCGACCAGGCCGGCCTGACCAATGTCGAATTCGCGCAGGCCGACATCATGAAACTCGGTAAGCTGGACCGGCAGTTCGACTTCATCGATGCGTCCGGGGTGCTGCATCATCTTGCCGATCCTTGGGAGGGCTGGCGAATTTTGCTGTCGCTGCTGCGTCCGGGCGGCGCCATGCAGGTCGGCCTTTACAGTGAGCTTGGACGCCGCAACATCGTTGCGGCCCGCGCGCTGATCGCCGAGCGCGGCTATCGGCCGATTGAGGATGACATCCGGCGCTGCCGCCAGGACATCGTCACCGCCGAAGACCCGCTCCTGAAATCGGTGAGCCGGGCCGACGACTTTTTCACGATCGGCGAATGCCGCGATCTGTTATTTCATGTCCAGGAGCATCGCGTCGAGCTGCCCACGATCAAGACCTTCGTTGACGCAAATGGCCTGGAGTTTCGCGGATTCTTTCTCGACGCGCTGACCCATCACCGCTTCACGGCGCGCTTTCCGCAAGCCGGCGCGGCGCTCGATCTCGACCGCTGGCATGCATTCGAGACGGAAGCGCCCGAGACTTTCGCCGGCATGTACCAGTTCTCGGTGCGCAAGCCCGACGCGCCGCGGCAATGATCACGAGACGCAATCGGCCAGGCGCAGCGGCGTTCAGGCCGCCAGAGCCGGCGCCGGAGCCACCACCGGAACTTCGTTCTTGTTGAGCCGCAGCCAGTCGCGCGCCGCGCGCTGGGCGATGGCGATTTCGCCATCGGTCATCTGCGCCGCGATCTCGCGCCGCAGCCGCACCGCCTCGCCGTTGCCTTTCGCAGCCGCGAGGTTGAACCATTTGTGCGCGGCGACGAGATCGACCGGCACATCGCGGCCGATCGAATACATCATCCCCAGTTCGAACAGCATATCGCCGACGGCGGGCCCCTCGCCGAGCGGCCCAATGTTGGCATCGAGAATCTCAAAACGCGCCATGACGCATCCCCTATAGTGCTTGCGGATCAAACGCTTTCGCGCGTTCGTCCAGCTCATTTCATCCCACCGACGCGCCGATCATGCGCAGAAGATTTGAATGGCAGTTTAAGCAATGCGATGAATTGAATCTGAACTGAGCGCGGGCACATCGGCCCGATGCGACAACGCGGCATTAAGCAACATCCGCGCGAGGCCGCGGAAAACCGGCGGTTTGCAAATCCCGGCATCTCGACTATCCTTTCCACTTCGCAAACACGGGAGCGTGTTTTGATGAGAATGACCCGCACGGCCGCAGCTGCGCTTTGGCTCGCAATCGTCGCGCTCGCGGCATTTGGGCCCAACATGGTCGCGCGCGCCTTCGCCGCTGATCCACTGGGCACCTGGTATACGGAAGGCAAAGACAGTCAGGTCCGCATCGGCAAATGCGGCAGCGCGCTTTGCGGCACGCTGGTGTGGCTGAAGGAGCCAAACGACGGCAATGGACGGCCGAGGACAGATAGCGAGAACGCCGACCCGGCGAAGCGCAGCCGGCCGCTGCTCGGCGTGCAAATTGTTCTTGGCTTGAGACCAAGCTCCACGCCCAACGAATGGGACGGCAAGGTCTACAACGCCAAGGACGGCAAGACCTACACTGGGTCCCTCACCCTGATGGGACCCAATACTGCGGAGCTGAAAGGCTGCGTCATGGTATTCTGCAAATCGCAGACTTGGACACGCGCCAAATAGCGGTGATTATCGCGCGCGTTGCCCGAACAGAACTGCGCGCACCTTCGGGTCGCGCGGATTGACCGCTGACGCCGCAGCAATGTGAATCGCGAACGCACGCTTGACCGCCGGGCGGGCACGGATCGTCTCGTACCAGCGCTTGAGATGCGGGAACTCGGCGAGATCCTGTCCCTGCCGCTCGGCGAGACGGACCCAGCCGACACAGGCTATATCCGCAATCGAGTAACGGTCGGCGAGAAATTCGCGCTGCTTAAGCCGCGTGTTCATCACGCCATAGAGCCGATTGACCTCGTCGGTGTAGCGCGCAATCGCGTAGTACAGCGGCTCCGGTGCGTAGCGGCGAAAATGCATCGCTTGTCCGGCCATCGGCCCGAGCCCGCCCATCTGCCAGAACAGCCACTCGTCGACCGCGGTGCGCGCACGTTCGTCGCGCGGATAGAATTTGCCGGTCTTCCGTCCGAGATATTGCAGAATGGCGCCCGACTCGAACACCGCGATGCTGCGGCCACCAGGTCCGTCGGGGTCGACGATAGCCGGAATGCGGTTGTTTGGTGAGACAGCCAGAAATTCCGGCGTGAACTGCTCGCCCTTGGAAATGTCGACCGGCCGCACTTGGTAAGGCAGCCGACACTCCTCCAGCATGATCGAAATCTTCCAGCCGTTTGGCGTCGGCCAGTAGTAAAGCTCGATCGGCTTCGCCTTGCGCACAAGCCGCGCTGGTGCGGCGCGCTTTGCCGCGGTGCTTCGCTTGGATTTTGCTATCGGCCGCGCGCGTGTCATTTCGCTGCAACAGAATCGCTGCAAAGAAAACGGCGCCGAGAATTGCTTCCCGGCGCCGGTGTAAGTTCAGACGTTGAGACAGGATCGCCGACACACCGAGGGCGTCGGCGAGGCCCGAGGATCAAGTCCACTGGTTTCTTTTGCCAGGGCGAGGCCGGGATGCTCCGACCGTCGTCTTCATCATTGTCCGTCGCACCCTGCGGCACTTCGAAAACAAAGTTGAAGCTTGAGCCTCCGTCCCGCCGACGCCCTCCGTCGTTCACCTGAGCCGGGGCGTCCC
The DNA here is from genome assembly GCA_963729965.1 of uncultured Alphaproteobacteria bacterium. Lineage (GTDB taxonomy): Bacteria > Pseudomonadota > Alphaproteobacteria > Rhizobiales > Xanthobacteraceae > BOG-931. The sequence continues at coordinate 250,489 of CAVSPX010000012.1, read as the reverse complement.
GGTAGTTCATCTTGGGAGATGTAGATCCCACCGCGACGCCGCCCGGCCCGTGTGACGCAATCTTCGACTTAAGCGACGTCGAAGACTGTTAGCGGCGTCGACTACTTCTTCTTCCGGCGCTTCGTCTTTTTCGCCGTCTTCTTTGCCGCTGCTTTCATCTTTCGCTTCTTCGCCATTGCTGCCCTCCTAGCATGAGTGGATCGTGGCGAGATCGGTGCAGTGCAGTCGCGAATCGATCTGCACTGGTATTCCGATTACACCAGCCGAAAAAAAATAACAGTGTATCCACTTAATATTGTGTATAGCCGCCGCTTCACCGCTAGGTGTCGTGTGCTGTCGCATGATCGCATCGCGATCGTGGCGGCAAAAATTTTGGCTCAGCACGCAGCCATCGCGCAAAATTGCACATAAGCAGGAAGTGCCGATAAATCGCGCACTTTTAGCACGTGCTGCGCAACGTCGCGGAGCTCGCACCGCATCATCGCCGTGCAATATGCGCGCGTCTGCGCGCACGTCGTGACGCTCGCGAAACGAAAGTTTGCGCCGCAAAAAATTTTTCGCCGCAAGGGCCGCCAAAGGCGCCACAAACGGCTCGCGGCGACGAAAAATGAGCGAATCAGTGCAAAGCGATTCGCTTTCGCGGCCGTGCGCGCGACGCATTTAGGAACCGCGCGTACGACTTCGGCGACGCGATTGCCGCTCATCGCACCAAGATTCGCCCTTAAGATTTGTCCGCGGACAGCGCGGGATTTTTCCGCGCGACGCAAAAGCACCGCGCGGATGCTCAGGTGCCGATTTTCTTCTTGAGCAGCTCGTTGACGGCTTGCGGATTGGCCTTGCCGCCGGACGCCTTCATCGCTTGGCCGACGAACCAGCCGATCGCCTTCGGATTCTTTTTCGCGTCGGCAAGCTTATCGGGGTTCTTGCCGACGATGTCGTCGACCAGCGCCTCGATCGCCGAAACATCGGTGACCTGCTGCAAACCGCGTTGCTCGACGAGCGCGCGCGGATCGCCGCCCTCGTTCCACACGATTTCGAAGACATCCTTGGCGATCTTGCCGGATATCGTGCCTTCCGCCATCAAGTCGAGGATGGCGCCGAGCTGCGCCTCATTCACCGGCGACGCCGCGATCGCTTTACCTTCCTTATTGAGCCGACCGGTTAGCTCGTTGATCACCCAGTTGGCGACAAGTTTTGCATCGCGTTTGCTGCCTTCGACCACGCTTTCGAAATATGCGGCGGTGTCGCGCTCGGCGACAAGCACGCCCGCGTCGTAGTCGGTCAGCCCAAAGTCGCGCTTAAAGCGCGCCTTCTTCTCGTCCGGCAGTTCCGGCAGCGCTTCACGCAGTTCGGCAACGAGGCTTGGCGCCAATTCGAGCGGCAGCAGGTCCGGATCGGGGAAATAGCGGTAGTCGTGCGCCTCCTCCTTGGACCGCATCGAGCGCGTCTCGCCCTTCTCCGGATCGAACAGGCGCGTCTCCTGCTCGATCGTGCCGCCGTCCTCGATGACGCCGATCTGCCGCCACGCCTCGTGCTCGATGGCATGACCGATAAAGCGAATCGAGTTGAGGTTCTTGATCTCGCAGCGCGTGCCAAGCGCGGCGCCCGGGCGGCGCACCGAAACATTGACGTCGGCGCGCATATGGCCCTTCTCCATGTCGCCGTCGCAGGTGCCGAGATAGCGCAGGATGGTGCGCAGTTTGGCGAGAAACGCCTTTGCATCCTCGGCGGAGCGCAGGTCCGGCCTGGTCACGATCTCCATCAGCGCCACGCCCGAGCGGTTGAGATCGACCAGCGAGGCTGCCGGATGCTGCTCGTGCAGTGATTTTCCGGCATCCTGTTCGAGATGCAGCCGTTCGATGCCGACGCGAACCGTCTCGCCGTCCGGCATGTCGACCAGCACCTCGCCCTTACCGACGATCGGCGATTTGTACTGGCTGATCTGGTAACCCTGCGGCAAGTCCGGATAGAAGTAATTCTTCCGGTCGAACACCGATTTGAGATTGATCTGCGCGTTGAGCCCGAGCCCGGTGCGCACCGCCTGGCGCACGCATTCCTCGTTGATTACCGGCAGCATACCGGGCATCGCGGCGTCGACCAGCGAGACATGCTCATTCGGCCCGCCGCCGAACGCGGTCGAGGCGCCGGAGAACAATTTGGCCTTCGCGGTCACCTGGGCATGCACTTCCATGCCGATGACCAATTCCCAGTCGCCGGTCGCGCCCTTGATCAGCTTCGATTTCTTTGCCGGTGCGTCCATAGCGGTGGCCTGCTTCGGCCACGAGTATCCCCTCGGGCTGCTGGCGGCAACCCCGAATGCCACCGGTCAGGCTCAGCACGAACCTTGTCAGCCAGCTCTGCCGCAAAGCTGCGTGCAAAACGGCTTAATGCAGGGCAGCATCGCAGCCCAATGACCGCCGCTGCAGACCTGCTGGGAGCAGCCGACCGTGCCGGGCGGGCAGCTCGAGGAGCACACAGTGCCGGAAGGAAAAACTCGGTGATGAAAGACACAAGAGTCTGCCGGCCGCCGCGTGTACCGGTGTTTCGCGGAGGCACCAGAAACTCCGATCAGCAGCGCCGCCGCCGCGGCCAGCACCGCCATCGCATATACTGAACGCATACGCATCGTGATCCCCATCCGTTGCGACCCCCGCACAATCTTACTGCCTCGCTGCTGTCCGACAAAGCGACATGACCGTCCACGCGCTTGCATATGCACGCGATGCTGCCGGATACTGCGCGCATCATCTCGCTACCGCGGCAGCGCCGCCAAAAAACTGACACGCAGCCATCAAGGGAGGAGCCGATGTTCCGAATTCTCATCGCTTCGTTCATGCTGTTGAGCGCTCCCGCGCTTGCCCAGCAATCGGCGCCGGAAATACCCTACGACTCCGTCCCCAATGCGCTGAAGCTTCCGCCCGACCTCTATATGGGCGAAGCCGCCGGCGTCGCCGTCAATTCCAAGGGCCACATCTTTGTCTTTCATCGCGGCGGCTCCAGCCACGGGCCCGCCTTTGCCAACACCGCCGCGCAATTGTGGGAATTCGATGCCGACGGCAACTACATTCGCGAAATCGGCAAAAATCTTTACGCCTGGTCATTCGCCCACGCCGTGCGCATCGACAAGGATGACAACATCTGGGCGATCGACAAAGGCTCGGACATGATCATCAGGTTCGACCCGCAAGGGCGGGTGACCATGGTGATTGGGCGCAAGCAGGAAGCTTCCGACGCCGAGACCAAACCCTGGGCGCACGTCAAGCCGCCGTTGCCGGCGGAACCCGGACGTTTCCGGCAACCGACCGACGTCACCTGGGATCCGGCCGGTGATATCTTCATCAGCGACGGTTACATCAACTCGCGCATCGCCAAGCTCAACAAGGACGGCGACTGGCTCAAGTCGTGGGGCGAGCCCGGCAACGGCGAAAGCCAGTTCAGCACGCCGCACAACATCGTCGCCGACGCCGGCGGTTCGCTCTATGTCGCCGACCGCAATAACCGCCACATCCAGGTGTTCGACGGCGACGGCAAATATCTGCGCACCATTCATATCGATATTCCGCCGCCGCCGGACGCCCAGCCGGCGATCGGCAACAAGCCCAATCTGACCAATTATCTGCAGACCGGCGGCACCATGACGCCGGGCGCGCCGTGGGCGCTGTGCATCACGCCGCCGCCGAACCAGGTGCTTTACGTCTCCGACGCATTTCCGGGGCGTATCTACAAGCTCACACTCGACGGCAAGGTGCTCGGCATGTTCGGCCGCTCCGGCAAGCAGCTCAAGGAGTTCGGCTGGGTCCACGCCATCGCATGCCCGAACGAGAACACACTTTATGTCGCCGAAATTCTCAATTGGCGCGTGCAGAAGCTGATCCTGCATCCCGATCAGAAACACGCCGCGAAGCAGTAAGGGCGAAGATCCACCTCAATAGGAAGGAAAGTCATGCGCACAGGCGTAGTGAGCGCGATCGCTACAGCATTGCTGATTGCCGCTATACCAGCTTCGGCGTCGGCGCAGGATTGGCCGGCGCGTCCCGTGAAAATCATCGTCGGGTTTGCGCCTGGTAGCAGTGCCGATCAGCTTGCGCGTCTGGTGGCCGAGGGTTTGACTGCTTCGCTCAAACAGCGATTTTTCGTCGAGTACCGCCAGGGTAACAGCGGCAGCATCGCGGCGAGCTTCACCGCGCGCGCGGCGCCGGATGGCTACACCTTGATGATCGGCGGGTCCGGGCCGCACATCACCATTCCGACACTTAATCCGAAAATCGGCTACGATCCGATGAAGGATTTCACCCACATCGCCATGATCGCGGGCGACAGTTATGTGCTGGCGGCTAATCCGACGCTCGACGTTCACGATCTCGCCGACCTGATCAAGCTTGCCAAATCGCGCAGCGCGCCGCTGACCTCATCGTCGCCGGGTCCCGGCTCGCTCGGCCAGATACTGCTGGACGTGTTCAAGCGCAAAGCCGGCATCGACATCACGCACGTTCCGGCGCCGGATTCCGGCATGATGGAGGTGCTTGGCAATCACATTAACATGACGCTCACGGTTCCTCTCACCGCGGGCGAGCAGATCAAGGCGGGCAAGGTGATCGGTCTCGCGATGTCGTCGCCCGTGCGCGATCTGGCCTATCCTGCGATCGCGACCTTTACCGAGCAGGGATACCCGGAGGTTACGGGCGCGACTTGGTTCTGGCTCACCGCGCCGAAGGATCTGCCGCCGGCGATTGCCGATAAGCTCAACCGCGAAGTCCGTAAAACCTTGCAACTGCCGAAAGCCCGCGAGTATTTTGTCCGGCAGGCCTTGTTGTCGGAGGACTTGGACCTCGACGGCACGACTAAATTCGTCGGCAATGAAGTGACCCGCTGGGGCGCATTGGCCAAAAGTGTCGGCCTGGGCCCACAATGAAAGAAGCGAACCCGGAGGATTTACCATGGATGCCGTCACCGAGAAGGACCACGTCGCTCCCGCGCTGGCGGAACCGCGCGCGCGGATCGGGCTGATCATTCCCTCGGTCAACCGCATGACCGAGCCGCAGTTCAATCATTATGCGCCCGAGAACCTCGGCATCCATGTGGCGCGCGGCAGGGTCGCCGGCCAGCCAAGCCGCACGGTCGCGGAACTGACCGACGAAATTGCGCACGCCGCCGGCACATTGTCCGACGCCCATCCAGACCTCATCGTGTTTCACTGCACCCACACTTCGATGAAGGAGGGCGCCGACGGCGAGGCGCGCATCATCAGCCTCATTCGCAAGACCACCGGTATCGAGGCGCTGTCGACGTCGAGCCTGGTAAACGATGCCTTGCGCGCGCTCGGGCTAAAAAAGCTCGTCGTGCTCAGCCCTTATCAGTCCAATGCGGACATCATCGCCTATCTGGCCGCGGCCGGCTTTACGGTGGTCAAGGACGTGGCGCTCAAGTGCAAGACCGCGGCCGATTTCGAGGCGATCACGCCGCAGCGCTGGCTTGAACTCGCCAGCGAGAACGACACGCCGGAAGCCGACGGCATTTTTCTAAGCTGCACCAACACGACGCAGATCGAGGCGGTCGAGGCGATAGAGCGCGAACTCGGCAAGCCGGTGGTCAACAGCAATCAGGCCGTACTCTGGGGCTGCCTCAAGCGGCTCAAGAACCGCTTGGGCGAACCCTTTACGCCGCCAAGCGATCTTGGCCGGCTCATGCACGATCTGGAGAGCTAAGGTCGGGCCGCGCCGCCGCAGCCGGCTGGGTTGAAGACTCGCCGCGTCGATGGCGGATTGGCGGAAAGCTTCGCCGCCGGGCGGATCGGCCGCGGGGCGAAATTGCCGCCGCAGTTCGGGCACACGCCTTGGAGCCTGGTACCAACGCAATCGCGGCAGAATGTGCATTCGAACGTGCAGATCATCGCGTCGGGAGCAGCCGGCGGCAGATCCTTGCCGCAGCATTCGCAATTGGGGCGCAGTTCCAACATGGCTATCTCCTCTCCGCGGCACCCGTCGAGAGTGCCAATTGCGGCGTCTGGCGCGGCCACAGCGCCAGCAGCGCGCCGGCGAGCAGCGGCAGGCAGACGAGGTTGACCACCGGCCAACCGTAGGTCGCCATCAGCGCACCGGCCGAGAACGACGCCGCGAGGTTGGCGCTGTAGACGAACAGCGAGTTCAAACCCTGCGCCCTGGTTCTGCGCGCCGCGGGATAGGTGCTGGCGAGCAACAGCGTCCCGCCATTGAATAGAAAATTCCAGCCGATGCCAGAGAGGCCGAGTTCGACGATGTAGAGCGGCAGCGTCTGCTCGGTCAGCACGGTGAGAACACAGCCAAGTCCGCTCGCCAGCGCGCCGAGCGCCACCAGTCCGCGCAGGCCCAGCACCGACACCAGCGCCGGATTGAACAGCGACGGCAGATACATCAGCGCAAAATGCACCTGCAGCACGGTCGACGACATCGGCAGCGAATAGCCGCACATCTGCAGCGACAGCGGCGCCGCGTTCATGGTCAGCGTCATCACCGCGAAACCGATGGCGCAGATTGCGCTGGCCTTGAGGAAACCGCCGTTGAGCGTGAAGTTTTCCGCGGCGGGTCGCACCGCTTCCCCGCCGATATCGCGGCCGAGATCCGCGGACAGCATTACCTGCGACGCCGCCAGCGCGACGCAAACCAAACTCAGCGCCACGAACGCGCCAACATAAGGCACGGCGGTAGCACCGGCGAAATGCCCGCCGAGAAACGGTCCGGCGACGCCGCCCACCACTCCTCCCCCGGTCACGACGGCGACCGCCGACGTCCGCTCGTCAGGCCCGCGCGCCGCATCGATGGCAGCGAAGCGGTAGTACTGACCGAATGCACTAAACAGTCCGAGCAGGAACGCACCGGCCATCAGCAGCAGAAAACTCGCCGCCAGGAGCGCCAGCGTGCATACGGCGCCGCCGAGGACGCCAATGCCGGCCTTGAACATGAAGCCGCCGCGCCGGCCTAGCCGCCCCATCAGAGCCGATGCCGGATAGATCATGAGCAGCGTGCCAAGCACCGAGGCCGTCACCAGCGCCGTGCTCAGCGCCGGCGACGGCGCGAGATAAGCGCCAGACAGGCTCGACACCGAGGTCAGAAGCGACACCACCGTGCTGGTCAGCGCCTGACCGGCAGCCAGCACGAGCACGTCGCGATTGGGCTTTGGCATGTGCGGCACACAAGTCGGATCCAGGATCGGCCCTTGTCACCCCGGAAGCGTTGTGGCAGCAATGTCATTATACATGTCATTTTCTGCCAAACGCCGGAGGCCCCACGATGCGCACCGCAACACCGAAGCAGCGCCTGATCGTGGTGCCGGCGTTCGAACGCGCGCAGCTGCTCGACGTTTCGGGTCCGGTGCAGACTTTCGCCAGCGCCAATGAGATCGTCGCCGAGACAGGCGACCCGCCCTACCGCATCGTTGTCGTGTCGCGCCATGGCGGCCCGATTTGCACCTCATCCGGATTATCGCTGGTGACACGGCCGGCCGGACGCGCAATCGGTACGGCGCGGATCGACACGCTGATCGTCCCGGGTGGACCCGGCGTGCACGAGGCGCTCAAGGACAGACACACCGTTGCCTGGGTGCGGCGGCAGTCGGCCAACGCGCGCCGCATCGCTTCGGTCTGCACGGGTGCATTTCTGTTGGCTGAAGCGGGGTTGCTCGATGGACGCCGCGCCACCACGCATTGGAAATCATGCGGGCGGCTGCAGGAGCGTTACCCGAGGATTCATGTTGAACACGATCCGATCTATGTGACCGATGGAAAAATATGGACTTCCGCGGGCGTCACTGCCGGGATCGATCTTGCCTTGGCGCTGGTCGAAGCCGACCTTGGCCGCAGCATCGCCATGCGGGTGGCCCGCCAGCTTGTCGTCTTCCTCAATCGGCCGGGCGGCCAGTCGCAATTCTCAGCGCCGCTGGAAGCCCAGGCGGCCGCCGCCGACGGCAATGCACCCAATCATTTCGCACCGTTGCACGGCTGGATCGCCGAGCATCTCACCGGCGATCTGCGCGTCGAGCGCCTCGCCGAGCAGGCCGGCATGAGCCCACGCACCTTCGCGAGGGTCTATGTAGGCACGATGGGCGTTACGCCGGCGCGCATGGTGGAAAAAATCCGCGTCGAGGCCGTCCGCCGCATCCTCGAAGAAACCGACATGCCGATCAAACGCATCGCCGCGGAATGCGGGTTCGGCCAGGAGGAGCGGATGCGCCGCGCCTTTGCCCGGCAAGTCGGCACGACGCCGGCGGAGTACCGCGCGCGGTTTTGACCGCGCCCGCCGCCCTAATGGATCGCCTGAAACAAGCGGTCCCAGTGGACGCCGCCCGCGCCTGTTGAGAACACGATGAGTTCCGCGCGGCCGATGAGATTCTCCGCCGGAACGTAGCCGATCTGATTGAGCATGCGGCTGTCGACCGAATTGTCGCGGTTATCGCCGAGCATGAAATAATGGCCCGGCGGCACAGTGTATTGCGGCGTGGTCGCGTAAAAGCTCTTGTCATCGAGCGACAGCGTCGTGTAGCTCGCACCGTTGGGCAGAGTTTCTCTGTAGCGCGTCGCATGCTGGCTGCTCCCCTCAACGACGGCATCGCCGACGCGCTGTCGCGGAACGGCCACGCCGTTAATTCTAAGCACATTCTGCATCATCTGAATTCGCTCGCGGGGCAGCCCGACCACGGGCTTGATGAAGTCGACCGGCGTCTTGCCGGGCGCGCGGAACACGGCGACATCGCCGCGTTGCGGGAGCCAGCCGGCGGGAGTTCGGCGCGACAAAACGGTGGTGACAAGCGGCAGCGAATAAGGGCCATAGCCGTAGGAAATCTTGGACACCAAAACGTAGTCGCCGCGGACCACCGTCGGCGCCATCGACTGGGACGGGATGCTAAAGGGCTGGAAAACAAACAGCCTCAGGCAAAGGACGATGGCGCCCACCACGACGATGGTCGCAAGGAACAGGCGGCCGTCACCTGAATGACGCGGTCTCTTTGGACCACGCTTGCTGTCGGCAACTGACATCGTGCGGAAGCCTTTCGGAATAAAATCAATACGCTGCCTGCAGAAGCTCACGTACGCCGGCAGCCGAAACCGACCGCGGCGATTGAATTGATTGGGCGGCAACTTCGCCTGCGACGAAATCGGTCTTGCTGGGGTCGAAGCCGATGTCATGCAGCCGCTGCGGAATCGGAAATTTCTTGAGCATGTCGGCGATGGCCGCAGCAGGATCGCCGCTGCCCAGAGCGCCGGCGAGCCGCGCCTTGGCTTCGGGGGCAGCGGCGAGATTAAAGCGCGTGACGTGCGGCAGGATGATCGCATGCGCTTCGGCGTGCGGCAGGCCGAGGCCGCCCAGCACGTGCGCGAGCTTGTGCTGCAACCCGTTACTGACGCTAAGCACCGTGCCGGAGAGCCACGCCGCGACGAGGCATTCGCCGCGGGCGTCGCGATCATTGCCATTGGCCACCACCGCCGGCAGATTATTGCCGAACCGCCGCATCGCCTCGCTCGCCAGTGCTAGCGTCACCGGCGTGCGGCCATCGGCCCAAAAGCTCTCGACGCAATGGGCAATGGCATTCATCCCGCTCGCCGCGCTCACCGCCGGCGGCAGGCCGAGCGTCAGTTCGGGATCGTAAATGATCGTGCGCGGCATCACCTTGGCGTCGCGCCCGGTGACTTTGCGCGGGCCATCGGTGATGCCGAAGATTGAGGTCGCTTCCGAGCCCGAGTAGGTGGTCGGAATGGCGATGATCGGCAGGCCGGTCTCGCGCGCGATCGTCTTGGCGAGCCCGATCGCCGAGCCGCCCCCGGCGGCGATAAGGCCGTCGGCTTGTACAGCACGCGCGGCCGCAAGGCCGGCCTCCGCTACTGCTTTCGGCACGTGAATGACGGCCTGGGCGTGCAGCCCGGCGGCGTGTGCACCGAGAATTTTGACCACTCTCTGGCCCAGCCGAGCGCCGCTCCCCGGCGTTGCCACAACGAGTACTCGGGACATGCCGAGCCGTTCCGCCTCGTCGGCCACGCACACCAACGCGCCGGCGCCAAAGACAACGCGCTGCGGCGGAACGTCGTGGGTGAAGGAAATAGTCATGAATCATTCCCGGACGCGGGCGAAGCCCGCGGGCCCGGAATCCATAACCACCAACCTCAGAAATTCCAATCCGGAGGCAGGAGCTGCAGCGCCGTGGCTATAAATTCCGGGCTCGCGCTTCGCGCGCCCGGAATGACGGCTGCACCGCCCTTACTTCCCTTCCCGCCAGATGCCCAGAGCCTGCTGCGCCGGACGGTCGGAGATCGAGAACAGCACCGTCTCTTTGCCGACGTTATGCGAATAGCGCTTCCACGGCGGCACCACGAACACGTCGTTGGGGCCCCACTCCAGAACCTCGCCGTCCACACTGGTCGAGCCCTGCCCTTCGACGCACACGAAAATCGTGCCGTCGGTAGCCCGATACGGCTCGCCCTTAAACCCTTTTGGGAACATGGCGAGCCAGGCGCCCATGGTCGGCAGCACCGGGCCGCCAGTGACCGGATTGGCGTAGTGCACGCGAGCGCCGTGCCGCTTGTCGATCTCGCCGGCCTTGAGCATCCGCTCGACGATCGGGCGGGTGCGCGCGTAGGTGTAATTGATCACCGGGGTGTAGGTCTTTTCCCATTTGCCGTCGGGCAGAACGCCGGAGCCGTAAAGGCTGAGCGAGTCGCCGTTTTGGCGAGTCGTCGCAAGGGTTGGCTCATCGAAGCTTTCGGCGAACGACGTCTCGAAGAAGTTGATGGCCGGGAAATCGAGCACATCGAGCCACAGCATCGGCTTCTTCGAGGTGTTGCCGTGATCGTGCGGCGCCCAGTTGGCGGTGATGACGAAATCGCCCGGCGACATGAAGGCCTTCTCGCCGTCGACCGCCGTGTAAGCGCCCTCGCCGTCGAGCACGAAGCGGATGGCGGCGGCGACATGGCGGTGCGCCGGCGCGACCTCGCCCGGCAGGATCATCTGGATACCGGCGAACAAGGTGTTGGTGGCTTTGGATTCGCCCGGCATCGCCGGATTTTCCAAGATCAGCACGCGGCGCTTGGCTTCCTCGGCGGTGATCAGGCCGCCGGATTCCATCACCAGCGATTTGACGTCATTATAGTGCCAGACGATCGGCTTGGCGCGCGACTTCGGCTCCTTGGTGACGACCGAGTCCATCACCCGCCACAGCGGCGTCATGTTCCGCTTGGCGATGCGGCTGTAATATTCATCGCGGGCGGCATCGATATTGTGCTTCGGGCCGGGTTTGCCGTTCGTGGCTTTTCTTGCGGTGGCGACCGCCATGGCGTCCTCCATAAAAGCGCGGAATCCGATTACTACCAATATAGTCAAAGCCCTGCATCGCGGAAATAGTCCATATTGCAACTAATGGCCGGCTGCCATGCGGCCCCCGCGCGGCCCAAAAGCCGCGGTTCAGGGGTGAATTTGCGACGCAATCGGCCGCTATGATAGCTCTCAGCCGATGCAAGATACGGCATACGACGTACACGCCATTTTGGCCGGACAGGCGCCGGCGGACAGGCCGGTCACGGTCAAAGGCTGGGTGCGCACCCGGCGCGAACTCCAAGGCCGGCATTTCGTTCGTGCACCTGTCCGATGGCTCGGCGTTCCATCCAGTGCAGGTCGTGGCCCCTAACGCGCTGCCCAATTACGCCGATGAAGTGCTCAAGCTCACCGCTGGCTGTGCGATCGAGGCCACCGGCATGATCGTGCCCTCGCCCGCCAAGGGCCAGCCGTTCGAGATGCAGGCCAGCGCCATCAAGGTGATCGGCTGGGTCGATGACCCGGACACCTATCCGATTTCGCCTAAGCACCACACCATGGAGTACCTGCGCGACGTTGCGCACCTGCGCCCACGCACCAACGTGATCGGAGCCGCGACCCGGGTGCGGCACACGCTGGCGCAGGCGATCCACCGCTATTTCGGTGATAACGGCTTCTTTTGGGTGAACACGCCGATCATCACCTCTTCCGATGCGGAAGGCGCCGGTGCGCTGTTTCGCGTCTCGACGCTCGATCTCGCCAACCTGCCGCGCACTCCCGACGGTAAGATCGATTATGGCAAGGATTTTTTCGGCCGCGAGGCGTTCCTCACGGTATCGGGACAGCTCAACGTCGAGGCCTACTGCCTTGCGCTCGCCAAGGTCTACACGTTCGGGCCGACCTTCCGCGCCGAGAACTCCAATACCAGCCGCCATCTCGCCGAGTTCTGGATGATCGAGCCGGAGATCGCATTCGCCGATCTGTCCGACGATGCCACGCTGGCGGAGAAGCTGCTCAAGTTCATCTTCGAGGCGTTGCTGAAGGAGCGCGCCGAAGACCTCGCCTTCTTCGATGAGCGCATCGAGAAGGGGCTGGTGGCGAAGCTGCAAAACATCATCGCGTCCGAGTTCGTGCGGATGGATTACGGCGAGGCCGTCGCGATTCTGGAAAAGGCCAAAGAGAAGTTCGAATTTCCGGTCAAATGGGGCATCGACTTGCAATCCGAGCACGAGCGCTATCTGACGGAAAAACACGTCAAGAAGCCCGTGATCGTCATGAACTATCCGAAGGACATCAAGGCGTTCTACATGAGGTGCAACGACGACGGCAAAACCGTTGCCGCCATGGACGTGCTGGCGCCCGGCATCGGCGAGATCATTGGCGGCAGCCAGCGCGAGGAGCGACTTGACGTGCTCGACGCGCGCATGACCGAGCGCGGCATCGATCAGGAGCATTACGGCTGGTACCGCGATCTGCGCCGCTACGGCACCGTGCCCCACGCCGGATTCGGCCTCGGCTTCGAACGCACGCTGGCCTACGTCACAGGTCTTTCAAACGTGCGCGACGCCATTCCGTTTCCGCGCACGCCGGGGCACGCGAAGTATTAGGCAGGCGCCCGCCATTCCCTCCGCCGTCGAACTGCAATACATTTGTGGCGAGCGCGCAAAACAGGCGAGGACAGCAAAATGGCCAAATATCTCCTGGTGAGTTTCAAGACCTGCCCGTGGGTGCAGCGCGCGGCGATCGTTCTGCGCGAGAAAAACGCGCCGTTCGAGTTCCGTCACATCGAGCCGGACAACCGGCCCGACTGGTTTCTGGCCATCTCGCCGCATAAGAAGGTGCCGGTCCTGCGCATCGACGACAGCGTGTCGCTGTTTGAGTCGAGCGCCATCGCCGAATATCTCGACGAAACGATCGCGCCACGGCTGCATCCCGAGGACGCCGTCCAGCGCGCCATCAACCGCGCCTGGACCGATTATGTGCCGACGTTCTCAAGCTCCGTGACCGGCGTCGCCTATGCGGCCGACGAAGCGGCCTATAACGCGGCGGCCGAAAAGATCGGTCCGGCCTTCGGCCAGCTCGAGCGCGCGCTGGAAAAGCAAAGCCCGGCCGGACCGTTCTTCAACGGCGCCAAGTATTCTCTGGTCGACGCCGGCTATGCGCCGTTCCTGCAGCGCTATTTCTTCCTCGACCGCATCAAGCCACTCGGAGTGATTGAAAAATACCCGCGGGTGAAAGCGTGGGCGCAGGCACTGATGAAGCGTCCGTCGACGCATTCGTTCCCGGAAGGAGAATTCGAGGCCATGTACCGGGCCAACGTGAAGCGGCGCAAGGCCTGGGTGTCCCAATTCATCGCCGACGTGGCAGTGGCGGCGGAATAGCGCGAGCCAAAGTCGAGCACGGCCCGGCGGCGCGCCATCGCAATGGCGACCGCCGCCTTTTCTCTGCGCTACGCCTTCGCCATGGACCGATAATCCATCTGTCTGTGAAACCAGTAGACGTAGCCGCTGATATTCTTCCCCGTGGCGACGTAGGCCGACGGTTGATAAACTGGGATGTTCACTGCATCGTCGAAAATGATCTTGATGTATTGCTTGACCATTGCGTCGTATTTGGCGGGATCGCGCTCGAAACGCGATTGCTTCACCATCGACATGGCTGACGCATTGTCATAGTTGCCCGAATTGAAGATCGACTTGTCGCCGAGCGCCATCTCGAAATAATAGTTCGGATAGTTGAGCCAGCCGGCAAACAGGTTGGTGAGGAAAGGCAGCTTCCTGCTGGCGAAGTTTGCCCGCCAGTTGGCGCCGGCAATCTTGTCGAGCGTCACCTTGACTCCGATCTTGCCCAGGCTTTCCTGAATGAGCACGCTCATCGGCTCGATGATGCTGGCAGCACCGGCATCGTAAGAAAAGGTCGTTTCGAAGCCGTTCGGCATACCGGCCTCCGCCAGCAGCGCCTTCGCCTTCGCAAGATCCGTATTGTACGGCGACGGCTGCGGCCATGTCGCTTGCGTGATCTCTACCGAGCCGCCGAATAACGCACGCGCCTGGCCGTAAAGCGCCACGTCCATGATCTTCTGATAAGGGACCGCATAAGCGATCGCGCGCCGCACCTTGACGTTGTCGAACGGCGGCATTTTCTCGTTCATGACGATGAACTGTACCGCGTTGTCGATCGGCGTCTCGTAAACCTTGACCTTGCCTTCCCGCTTCATCTCGACGATATCGGCGGGCGGGAAGTCGTTCGAAACATCGACGGCGCCGCGCTCGAGAAGAGCACGCCGTGTTTCCGATGACGGCACCACGCGCCAGACCACGTATTTCATTTTGGGCAACGGGCCGGATTTCCAGTCGTCGAAGCGAACGTAACTGATCACATCCGGCGTGCGGCGGACGATCTTATAGGCCCCGCCGCCGGCGAGATTATTCTTCGACCATTGCAATCCCCATGGATCGGCGGGCGTCGCATGCTTCTTGATCAGCTCCGAGTTGAGAATGTTGGGCACGCAAAAAGCGAGGTTCGGCAGCATCTGGCGGTCGTAGCGGTCGTAGTCGATGCGGAATGTGTAATCGTCGACAACGGCGTTCTGCTCCGGCTTGGTGATGGAAGCGACGCTCATCTGAAATTTTGGATTACCGCCGGCGCCGATGGCGCGATCGATCGACCATTTCACGTCCTTGGCGGTGACCGGAGCGCCATCGTGAAAGGTTGCGTTCTTGCGAAGCTTGAACGTCAGGGAATGGCCGCTGTCGTTCCATTCCTCGGCCAGCAAAGGCACGGGCGTTGTGGCGTTGGCGTGGTCGACGCCGTTCGCGTCCTTTTCGATCTTGAGCGACAGCAACCGGTCGTAGCAATTCCAGGCGACTTCGTAGGCGCCACGATCGGAGCCGGGCACGTGCGGATCGACACTGTTGGCCCCGGCTTCCGATATCAGGCTCAGTGTTTCGGCTTCCGATTGCGCACGTGCCACGCGCGGAGCGGCGAGACTGACCAATCCCGCCGTTGTTCCCTGAAGAAATCGCCTGCGTCCGATTTTCATTGCACTATGGTCCTGCATCCGTTCAACGGAGCGCCGGACGGTGCAAGATCGAGGCCAAGGCCTCCCTGAACGGCGCATGTCTTCCTTGCAGGTGCAGATTGTCGCGGCTCTCAGCTTGCCCGGCCCGAGGCTTGCGGCGCCGCGCGCGCTCGTGCGAAATCAGGGCAGATAACAGAAGGACTTTTGACCGATGTCGGGGGAGAAACACTACGACACTGATGTCGCCATCGTCGGCGGCGGCGGCGCCGGCATCGCGGCCGGCATCGAAGCGCGCGACGCCGGCGCGCGCGCGATCGTATTCGAGAAGGACAGCGAACCTGGCGGCGCCGCCATCATCTCCGGCGGCGGCTGCCTGATCGTTGGCTCACCATTGCAAAAGCAGCACGGCATCCATGACACGCCGGACCTCGCATTCAACGATTGGATGGCGTGGGGCGGGCCGTCAGCCGACGAAGTGTGGGCGCGCTATTACATCGAGCACAGCCTGCATGATCTGTATTTCTGGGCCGAACGCCTCGGCGCCACATGGTCCGATCTGAAAGAGCAGGAAGGCAACTCGGTGGTGCGCTGGACGCGAAGCGATCGCAACGGCCTCGGGCTGATGACGCACCTGATCGATGGCTTCCGGCAAAAGGGCGGCGAGATCGTCACCAACACCGAGATCATGGCGCTGTCGCGCGCCAACGGCCATGTCACCGGCTTTGAAGGGCGCAACACCAAGACCGGCGAGCCGGTGTCAGTGAAGAGCAAAACCGTGGTGATGACGACCGGCGGTTTCAACTCGAACCGCGACATGGTGATGGAGTTCAATCCCGCACTCGGCAACGACATGGTCCTGGAAGGCTCGGGACGCAATTCCACCGGCACCGGCCACAGGATGGTGCAGAAGGCCGGCGGCTATCTCACGCACATGGACCACATCTGGTTCTACGTATACGCAACGCCCGATTACCGCGATCCCGCGCAGCGCCGCGGTCTCGTCTACCGCCTGGTGCCGGGCAACATCTGGGTCAACCAGCAGGGCCGCCGCTTTCACAATGAGGCGCGTTCCGGCGGCAATTCGGCGACGCCGGCGCTGATGGCGCAGTCGCCGCGCCACGCCTGGGCCATCATGGACTCGCCGATGACGGCGAATATGGAGATCGCCGATCCGTACTACCGCGACGGCGACAAGGTTGCGCGGGCAAAGGTCATTGAACTCCTCGACAACTCGCCGTTCATTCGCAAGGCCGACACGCTGGCCGACCTCGCCCACAAGATGCGCGTCGACCAGGCGGCGTTCCTCGGCACGGTCGAACGTTACAACAAGGCCTGCGCGCAAGGGCTCGACGCCGAACCGGAGTTCGGCAAGCCGCTGAGATCATCCAAGGCGTTCGACACGCCACCCTATTACGCCGTGCAGATCTTTCCGCTGGCGCGCAAAAACTTCGGCGGCGTCAAGACCGACCTGCAGTGCCGCGTGCTCGACAAGCATTTCGAGCCGATCGCGGGCCTTTACGCCGCCGGCGAACTGTGCGGCATGGCCGGCGGCCACATCAACGGCCATGCCGGCCTCGAAGGCACCATGCTGGGTCCGTCGGTGTTCAGCGGCCGGGTCGCCGGCGGCTGGGCGGCCCACGAGGCTGGCCATGGCAGCGGATTCATCGGCAAGCCCAACCGGAGTTGAGGGCCGATGGCCAAGCCGATCCTCGACCAGATCAATCTGGTCTGCGCCGATACGGACGCATCGATCGCGTTCTACCGGTGCCTCGGTGTCAACATTCCCGACTCCGCCATCTGGCGCACGCCCACAGGCGCCCACCATATCAGCGCGGGCGACCGGTCATCGGATCAAGCGATCGATTTCGACCTCGACTCCACCGCATTCTCGCAACACTGGAACAGCGGCTGGAACGGCCGCACTGACTTGAGAGGCCGCGTCGTCGTCGGATTTGGCGTGGCCACGCGTGCGGACGTGGACGAGGTGTTTCGCGACATGACTGGCGCCGGGTACCGCGGCTTGCAGGAGCCGGTCGATGCTTTCTGGGGCGCGCGTTACGCGATCATCGAAGATCCCGACGGCATTGCCGTGGGCATCATGAGTCAGATCTCGCCTGACCGGAAGTCGCCGCCGCCGCAAGTGTGATTGCGCGCAAGCCTAATCGAGCTTGATGCCGAGCGACTTGATCAGCACTCGCCAGCGGACGATGTCGGCCTTGAGCAGCCGCTCCAGCTCCTCGGGCGTCGAGCCGCCGGCCACGTAGCCGGCGTCGACGAGCTTCTTCTGGATCGCTGGGTCGGCCAGCGCCGTGTTGGTATCGGCGCTCATCTTGCGCACGATTTCGGGCGGCGTCTTCGCCGGAACGAACAGCGCCTGCGAGCCGGTCACCGCGTAGCCCGGGACCGTCTCGCCGATGGTCGGCACATTCGGCGCTGCCGGATTGCGTTTCGCGCCGCTCACCGCGATCACCCGCACTTGGCCGGAGCGCGAATACGACAACAAGGTGCCGCTGCCGAAATAGCAATCGACCCGGCCCGGGATCAGATCGGTGAAGGCCGGTGCGGCGCCGCGATACGGCACGTGCGTCATCTTCAGCCCGGCCATCTGCAAAAAACTCATCTCGGCCAGATACGGCGCGCTGCCGGTGCCTGGCGACGCCATGGTCAGCTTGCCGGGGCGGCTTTTGACGTAGTCGATGAATTCCTTCACCGAATGGGCCGGCGAGGAGTTCGGCACGAACATGAAATAGTCGACCAGCGCCACCATCGATACCGGGGCGAAATCCTTCACCGCGTCGTAGCTGAGCTTGCCGTAGAGGCTCGTGTTCGACGCCATGGCGCCGGGGTCGAACAGCACGGTGTAGCCGTCGGGATCGGAGCGAGCGACATATTCGCAGCCGAGGTTGTTGCCGGCGCCCGGCTTGTTCTCGATGAAGACCTGTTGCTTCCACATCGCCGACAGCTTGTCGGCGAGCGTGCGCGCAACGATGTCGGTCGGCCCGCCGGCGGCGACCGGCACGATGATGCGTACAGCTTTGGTTGGATATTCGATGTCCGCCCTGCTCTCGCCGGCAAAGAGGACCGGCGTCAAAACCTGGGCGGCCGAGAGCACAATCAAGTCGCGACGGCTGAGCATGGCACTCCCCCCGCATTCTCGATGGTTGGGGATATCCTATCGCGCGGCAGTTGTTCTCGCCACAGCCGAATGGCCGTTTTCAGTACTGCAGATAGTCCTGCCGCTCGGCGAGCCATGCCTCCTCATCAGGCCCCGCCAGCGCATCGAGGTCGGCCGGCATCGCCTTTTGATCGTCGACCCACTCGCGCAGCAATGGGCCGCCGTTGATGACGTCGATGGCAAGTTTGTCCCGTTCATATTCGTACGGAAAATCGCGCCACAGCGGATATTCCGGGTGAAGGCGCCGGATGGCCTTGAAGGCGAGCGCCACAATGCGCCACGGCCGAAACGCCGCATGATCGTAGCCGGGCCCTTCGGTATGAATTTGAAGGCCACCGCACGGCGTGCCGGCGTACTTGTGGAACGTCGGTTCGAACCAGCACTCGCGCAGGCGGCAACCGGCAAGCCATTGCGGCGCCAAGCGGCGCATCTCGGACAGAATGGGACCCGTCTGCAGATTGGGCGCGCCGAACAGTTCAAGCGGCCGGGTGGTGCCACGGCCTTCCGACAGCGTCGTACCCTCGACCATTACGGTTCCCGCATAGGCGCGCGCCATCCAAAGATTGGGCGCGTTGGGACTGGGATTGACCCAGGTGCGTTCGCTGAGCGGCCAACCGAAGCCGGGCGCCGCGTCCGGCTGCCAGCCCTGCATGGCGACGACGCGATACTCGACATCAAGCTTGAGTGCTTTGACAAACCAGGCGCCGAGTTCGCCCAGCGTCAACCCATGGCGCATCGGCAACGGGCCGGCACCAACGAAGCTTTCCCACCCCTTCCGCAGTCTTAAGCCCTCGATGGGTCTGCCGACCGGATTGGGCCGGTCGAGCACCCACACGGCCTTGCCGTGCCGCGCGGCGGCTTCGAGCACATAACGCAGCGTGGTGATGAACGTATAGATGCGGCAGCCCAGGTCCTGGAGATCAACCAGCAGGACATCGAACGTGTCGAGCATCGCCGCGGTCGGCCGGCGCACTTCGCCATACAGACTGAACACTGGGATGCCGTGCGCCGGATCGTGAAAATCCGGCGACTCGATCATGTTGTCCTGCTTATCGCCGCGCAGCCCGTGTTGCGGACCGAACGCGGCGGCAAGCTTAAGGTCACCGCAGACTGCGAGCGCATCGAGTGAATGCGTCAGGTCGGCCGTCACCGACGCCGGATGCGCCAAGAGCGCAACACGCTTGCCGGCAAGCGGCGCCCGCAGCTTCGGTTCGGCGATGAGGCGATCGATACCGAATTGCATGGCGGCCACGGTCGTCAAATTTCACACGCAAAGCAATCGGCATGGTGGAAATCCGGCTTTCCGGATGGATGCGCCAACGCCCAGTACGATTTGTTGCCGTTTGCCTCTTCGAGCACCGCCGAAAGGCTTAGACGCCACGGGCGCGGCGGCAACGCGCTGAGCTCCAGCGCTGTCTGCAATGTCAGTTGCCCGGGAGCAGAGTTTATCTCGATGCGCGGCTTACCCATCTCGCTGGCGCTCATGCCGCTTCTGTAACCGTCGAACCGATACGCGGCCCACTGCGTCGAGGGCGCAAAGTTGAACTCGAAATAGGCAGAGCTCCCGACGGGACGGATGAAAGCCTCGAAGCAGCTATGCCGCCACAGTTCGTCAGCCCGTGCCGGGGCGGTGACGGGCGGCAAGCGCAGATCGCCGATGGTCCCGGTCAACTCATAAGACAGCAGCAATGCGCCGGCGCGCGGGCGCATCACGTCCACGTCGATGGCAGTCACGGAGTCGCAGCGCGAGGCTGGATGCAGCTTCAAGGCTTGGCGCATGCCAGCATTGTATCGCGCCACGCGCGGGCGTCTCAGGTGTTGTTGGCCCCGCCGTCAACCGCAAGCGTCTGGCCGGTGATGAAATCGCTGTCCGCTGAAGCCAAAAAGACAAGCGCTCCGAGGAGGTCTTCCGGATATTCGTCGCGCTTGATGGCGCGGCGCACCAGCGATGGCGCCTGCGAATGGGCGAGATGGTTCGGATTTTCTTCGATCACGCTGTCGGACAGTGTAAAGCCCGGCGCCAGCGAGTTGACGCAGATATTATACTCGCCGAGCTCGCGCGAAATCGAGCGTGTGAACGCCGTCACCGCGCCTTTTGACGTCACGTAGTGCGAAAAATTCGGTATGCCGCGGGCGACGGTGCCCGAGCTGATATTGATGATCTTGCCGTATTTCTGCGCGATCATGTGGGGCGCAACGTGCTTGGTCATCAGGAACACGCCGCGGATATTGATCGCCATGACGCGGTCCCACAGCGCAACGTCGATGTCGAGGACCTTCTGCTCCTTGAGCGGCGCGAACAGCGCGGCGTTGTTGACCAGGATATCGATCTTGCCGAACCGGTCGACGGTGTCGGCCACGAGTTTCTTCACCGCGCCCTCGTCGCTCACGTCGGCGATGGCGCTGGCGACCGAATTGGCACCATGTTCGCGCGCAATTTCGCCCGCCAAGTCCTGGCCATCGGCAATGTCGGCGATCATCAGGCGCGCGCCCTCACTAGCAAGTTTCTTCGCATAATGCCGGCCGATCCCCTTTGCGCCGCCGGTGAGCAGCGCCACGCGCTTGTCGAGCCGTGCCATCTATTTTCTCCCGTTCACGCGGCGAATGAATTTTTCGAAGCTCGCGAGTTGCTGTTTGACGATCTCGATCGTCGGATGGTCGGTCAGCTCAAGCGTCTTCTCGTCGAATTTCTTCGCCGAAAATGAAACGAAGATTTCCGGCTTGCCGAAGATAACGGCGTCGATCGAGGTCAGGCACTGACGAAGATGATACTGCATGCGTGCGCCGCCAAGCGCGCCGCCGGCGCAGGACTGCAGCGCCACCGGCTTCTCCTTGAATGGCACTTCCTTGAATCGGGAAAGCCAGTCGATGGCGTTCTTCAGCCCGCCCGGAATGGTCCAGTTATACTCGGGCGAGACGATAATCACGCCGTCGGCCGACCGGACCGCGTCCCCCCAGGCCATGACCTCGGCCGGGAACTTGCCGTCGGCATGGAGATCGTGATTGTAGATCGGCATCGTGTCCCAGCCGGGCGCGGCTTCCAGCGCCATACCTGGCGGTGCCAGCGCCGGCAGCGTGCGCGCCAGCGAAGCGTTATACGACGCCTTGCGCAGGCTGCCGCAGACGACAATGACGTTGAGTTGATTGTCAGACACTGACCTTCCCCCTACCCTGAGTACGGATTAGCTCTGTTGCGGTCTAGCTCTTACCACCGTAGTTGACGATGAACCTGGCGAACGCGGCGAGTTGCTGCTTGATGAAGCTGATCGTCTGTTCGTCGGTGATTTTGCCGGTTTTTTCGTCGATGCGCTGGGCGCAATTGCCAATGAAGATTTCCGGCTTGTTCAACGTTAGCGCGTCCAGAAACACCATCGCCCGGCGCAGATCGTATTGTACGCGGCCCCCGCCGAGCGGTCCCGGCGAAGCGGACTGCAGCGCGATCGGTTTGCCGGCAAATGGCTGGTTCGGCACCCGAGACACCCAGTCGAGGGCGTTCTTCAGCGGTGCCGGAATGCCGAAATTATATTCCGGCGAATTGAAGATCACGCCGTCCGCCGCGCGGATCGCCTCGGCGAGCGTCTGCACCGGCGCCGGAAAGCCGGTCGAGTTCTGGATGTCGGCATTGTAGAGCGGAAATTCGGAGATCGGCGGGGATTCTCTGATCTGCATACCCTCGGGCGCCAGCCCCGGCAGCGCGTTCATGACGATGCGGTTGTACGAGCCTTTGCGCAGGCTTCCGCAAATCGTGATGACGTTGGTCACATCGGCCTCCTTCGGTCGATAGTCTCGCAACGCGGCTATCGGGCTCCAAGATAGGCGCGCAAAACAGCGCCGCAAAGGTCGGCGGCGGCGTCAGGCCGGTGCCGAGAAATTGGAAGTCACAGGTTCTCTGAGAGTTTGTCCGGGAACATCAGGCCGGATTACAAAGTTTTCGCAGCATGAGGCGGATTGATGCGAGGCG
Organism: uncultured Alphaproteobacteria bacterium; assembly: GCA_963729965.1. GTDB lineage: Bacteria > Pseudomonadota > Alphaproteobacteria > Rhizobiales > Xanthobacteraceae > BOG-931. The sequence continues at coordinate 228,059 of CAVSPX010000012.1, read as the reverse complement.
CAAGAACGACAGCGCCTTGCGATTGAGGTTCTCCCAGTCCTTCGCGAGCCGTCGGCAACGGTTGAGCCACGCAATGGTACGTTCGACGACCCAACGGCGTGGGAGAATGACAAAACCTTTGGCGTGATCAGAGCGCTTGACGATTTCAGTTTCGAGGTGAGGCAGAATTTTCGCCAAGGCCTTTTGGAATTCCGGCCCCTGATAGCCACCGTCGGCAAACAACTTTTTCAAGAAGGGATACATCCCGAAAAGGGTTGCAAGGAGCAGGACGCCACCGTCGCGATCCTGGATATTGGCGGGATGAACGATCGCGTGGAGCAACAAACCCAGCGTATCTACGAGAATATGGCGCTTCTTGCCCTTGATCTTTTTGCCCGCATCATAGCCAGGCGGATCGATGCAGGCCCCCCTTTTTCAGCGCTCTTCACGCTTTGGCTATCGATGATGGCGGCGGTGGGACTGGCCTCTCGTTCGCCTTGCTCGCGGCACTCCACATATAGGGCGTGATGGATCCGATCGAGCGTGCCGTCGTAGCTCCACAAATCAAGATAGTCGAAAAGAGTGCTGCGTGGCGGCAGATCTTTCGGGATCGCCCGCCACTGGCACCCCGTGCTCAACACATACATGATCCCGTTCATCACTTCGCGCACGTCGACGTGCCGCTTGTTACCACCACGCTTGGCCGGTGGAATAAACGGCTCGACATGCGCCCATTCGTCGTCGGTCAGATCGCTCGGATATCGTAGCGCGCTACGGTCGTAACGCCTGCGGTTTTTCGCCGTCCACATCGGTGACCATCCTCGAATCAGGCCACCACTCTTGAATCACAAATGATTCATTGGATTCAACTTGTTCTCGGACAGACACTGAGAGAATCGCCCGCCTTAATTATTCAGGATGGGAAAACTCTTCGGCGAACTCGGCCCGGGCAACGTGTGCACGAAAGCGTAGATGTCGGCAATATCCTTGTCCGACAGCACGGCGCCCGAATAGGCCGGCATGTCGTTTATCGGGTTGCGGATCTGGCCTTTGAAGGCCTCGAACGGCAGCGCCGTATGGGCGAGGATCGGCGCCGGGCCGTTATAGGCTCCCCCCTCGCCGACGCGACCGTGGCAGGTGAAGCAAGCCTCTTTCAGAAAGATGCGCTTGCCATTGGCGGCATCGCCCTGGGGAGCGGCGTCCTGAGCTCGCGCCGGCTGACCGAGCGCAATCGTTGCCACAACCGCAAACGCAACACCTGTAAGTCTACGCATGATGCTGCTCCTCAACGCGGATCGGTCACTACGTCGACGACGGCCGGCCCGCCTGCCTTGACCACGGCGATGGCGCGCTTGAGCGCCGGCGCAAGATCGTTCGGATCGGTGATCGGTCCCTCGCCGTGGGCGCCCATACCGCGCGCGACCGTGGCGTAGTCGATGTTCGGCTCCTTGAGCGTGGTGCCGATATCCATGCGATCGACGCCGCGGCCGTGCCGAGCCGCCATGGCCGTCAGATACATGTATTCCTGATGGTAGGCGCGGTTGTTGTGGACGATGTAGAGGATCGGGATCTGGTGGTGCGCGGCGGTCCACAGCGCGCCGGGATTGAACATGAAGTCGCCGTCGCCGCCGAAGGCGACCGTAAAGCGGCCGTGCTTCTTGTTGGCAAGCGCCGCCCCGATCGAGGCCGGCAGGTTATAGCCGACGCCGGCACCGCCCGATCCGCCGTTCCACTGGTGTGGTTTCTTGAAATCCCACAGCCGATGCATCCAGGACAGCCGGATCGCGGTGCCGACGACCGACCAGTCCTCATCCTTGATCTGATTGTAAACCTCGGCGCACATCCGCGCAGTGGTGATCGGACTTGCGTCCCAGCCGATGGTGGCGTCGACTTTCGAACGTTCGACCATCGCCTGATGCGCCGCGGCCAGTTTCTTGCCGCGGTCGTCGAACGCCGCCTTCTGCGCCGGGTCGGTCAGGCGCCGGACTGCCTCGGTCAACTCGGGCAGCGACGCCTCGCCGTCGCCCGCGATGTCGAGATCGACATCCTGCCAGCGGCCGAAATCCTGATAGTTCGATTTCAGATAAAGGTCGCGCATGCCGAGCGTGATGATCTTGGCGCCGGGCTTGGTCGCCGGATGCGAAGTCCGGTCGATGCGGTCGCGGAAATGCGTGAGCGTGCCCCAGAGATCGTTCATCTCGATGGCGAGAATGACATCGGCCTGTCCGATCAGCGCCCGGCGGAAGCTCTGATTGAGCGGATGCCGCGACGGGAAGTTCATGCGGCCGTAATTGTCGATCACCGGACATTGCAGCGCTTCGGCGAATTCAACCAGGTTCTTCATGCCCGCGGGCGTGCGCGCGACGCGGTCGCAAATGATCAGCGGATTCTTGGCCGCGACCAGCATCTTGGCGGCTTCGATGATTGCCGCCGAGTCGCCCACTGGCGGAATCACCGGTTCGTATTTCGGGACGCGCAGGCTGCCCCGGTCGCGGATCGGGTTCTCCTGCAGCTCGCCGTCAAGCGCGAGGAAGACCGGCCCCATCGGCGGCGTGGTCGCGATCTTGTAGGCGCGCACCATCGACTCGCCGAAATGCTGCAGCGAGGCCGGCTGGTCGTCCCACTTGGTGAACTCGCGCACCAATTGGCCGATGTCGACGCCGGCATGCAGCCATTCAGCGCCGGGCGCGCGCTTGTCGGCCTCCATGATGTTGCCGCCAAACACGATGACCGGCACGCGGTCGCACCAGGCGTTGTACATCGCCATGGTGGCATGCTGCAGCCCGACCACGCCGTGGCACGCCATGGCGATCGGCTTGCCTTCCATCTTGGCGTAGCCTTGTGCGATGTGGACGGCGATGTCCTCGTGCACGCAGGTGATGATTTCCGGCTTGGTGTTGCCGCCGTGGTTGATCACGGCCTCATGCAGCCCACGGTAACTCGAGGCGCAGTTGATCGCCAGGTAATCGATGTCGAGGGTCTTGATGACGTCAACCATGTAGTCGCCGCCGCTTGACGTCTGATTCACCGGATCGGATGGCGGCGGCATGGTTTCGGCCGCGATCTGCCGTGGGCCCGGCAATGCGGCTTTCGTTTTGCTCAACGGAGCGGCCGGCATGGCACCGGCAGTAACGGGCGGCGTGACCGCGACCGCCGCGGCCGCACCGACGAGGCCAGCGCCTTTGAGGAATTTGCGGCGGCTGGAATCGGCTTGGTCGCATTGCTGGCGGCGCTTTGGCATGGACACCCTCCCACGAACGGCCGGCTAAAATCGGCGCGATTATGATTTGCGGCGGATTGTCGCGTCCGGCCGTTCAGGCGTCAAGCGAAGTCCGGCACCGGGCTGCCATGCGCGCGCTCAGTCGCCGTCAACGTGGCTGCTACGTGCTGGGGGAATTAAGCAGCGCCGGCGCCACGATATCCTTCCAGCTCTTCGGCGGCGTTTTCAGCGCGCCATGCCAGGATAGAAAATCCGCAAAAGCCTGGATGCCCTCGACGGCGCTGCCGAATTCGTCCTTGTTGTCGCGCAGCACGGCGTCGACATCGGCGGCGTTGAGCGCCTTCGACGGCTCGTGCGCGAGATAGATTTGCGCCGCACGGCGCGGATCGTCGCGGATGATGCGCGCCGCCTCGTCCATGGCCTTGTCGATCACCTCGGGCATCTTGGGATGAGCCGTCACATAGGCGGACGTCGCAGCCATGACGAGGAACGAGGCCTTGCCGCCGATCACCTCCTCGGACCGCAAAATTGCATGAATGTTTTCGTCTTTCAGAGCAATTTCTCCGTACGGCGGTGAAGCGAATGCAGCCGTCACAGAGCCCGTCCCTGCGACCAGCGCCGCGAGCGCGTCCGCGGGCGAGAGGACCACGACTTGGCGCCGCAGCCGGTCGTACTTGCCGAAAGTCTTTTGCGCTTGCATATCCAGAAAATACATCTGCGGCGCGGTCAGTGTGGGCATGGCGATGCGGTCAGACGGGCGCAGATCCGCAATGCTGTGCACGTCCGCGCGATTGCTCAGCAAAACCATGGGCAACGTAGAGATGCCTGACACCGCAACGATCTGCCGCGGAGTATTTTTCGTCTTCTCCCAAGCGAGCAACAGCGGCGCCGCGCCGAACGGCGCGATGTCGACGGCGCCCGATGCGAGCGCGTCCTGCATGGGTCTGGCGCCCTGGAAGCGCTCGTAGCTCGCCTTGACGTCGAGATGCAGCCCCTTGGCATATTTCTCGACCAGTCTCAGATCCTGGCAGATGTAATCCGGCAGGAACGCGAGCCCGTAGCCGATGCCGATCTTGACCGGTTCCTGAGCCGACGCCGGCGATGCCACGACCGTGAGGGCAAGCAGTACCGCGATGGCACGTAGCATGTCGCGCAAGCTCGCGCTTGGCACGCGCCTGCATGCGCTCGGCGTGTTCGCGGTACGCTTGTACATTCGATGGCCGACCCCGATGCGTCACTATAGCGGCCGCGTAGCGGAGGTTCTACGGGCTTCCGTGCTGGCGAATTGTAGCGGAGTCGCGCTAGGCTTGCTGTGAGGAAGTTGACGATGATCGCACGACGTCGCCTTTTCCAACTCGCCGCCGGCATGGCTGCCGCCCCGCTCGCTGAGCGCGCCGCGCTTGCACAAAGCTATCCGGCGCGGCCCGTACGGGTGATTGTCGGCTTCTACGCCGGCAGCGGTCCGGACATTCTCGCCCGCATGATTTGCCAATCGCTGTCGCAGCAATTGGGCCAGCAATTCATCGTCGACAACCGGCCGGGCGCGGGTGGCAACATCGCCACCGAAGAAGTCGTGCGCGCGGCACCCGACGGCTATACGCTTCTGCTCGTCACGCCGGCAAACGCGATCAATGCAACGCTGTACCAACACCTGAATTTCAATTTTTTGCGCGATATGGCGCCGGTGGCGGGCCTCGTGCGCGTGCCGCTGGTGATTCAGGTGACGCCGTCACTGCCCGCCAAGACGCTGCCGGAGTTCATTGCCTACGCCAAAGTCAATCCGGGCAAGGTGGCGATGGCGTCCGCCGGCAACGGTACGATCGGACACGTCGCCGGAGAACTTTTCATGAAGATGGCAGGCGTGCAGCTTCTGCACGTGCCCTATCGCAGCGATCCGCTGCCGGACCTGCTCAGCGGCCGCGTCCAGGTCATGTTCCAGACCGTCCCGGCATCGCTCGCGCATTTCCGCGCCGGCAAGCTCCGGCCGCTCGCGGTTACCACAACGACGCGCTCGCCCGCACTGCCGGATGTTCCGACCGTGGCCGAATTCGTCCCTGGCTACGAGGCGACAGTGTGGGATGGCATCGCCGCGCCCAAGAACACACCCGCCGCGATCGTTGCGACGCTCAACCACGCGATCAACGCCGGCCTCAACGATCCAAAATTGAAGGCCCGGTTCACTAAGCTCGGCGACGCCGTTTTCACCGTTTCGCCCGCCGAATTCGGCGCGTTCGCCGCCGCCGAAACCGCCAAGTGGGCGAAGGCCGTGGAATTCTCCGGCGCCAAGGCTGACTGAAATTCACATCACGCGCGCGATACGACGCCAAAATACTCTCGAAGCCGTTCGCGCGCGGCGAGCGTCCGGTCAAGGTCGTGGCCATTGACGATGGCGAGCCGAAAGCCACCGGGTGGCATGGCGTGGCGTTCGGGCGCGCGGTCCTCGTGAAAGGTGATCTGCACGCTGGTGACACCCGGCATGCGCTTTATCTCCTGCACCAGCGCCGGCGGCGGATGCCGCCAGGAGCGGCCGGATGGCCCGAACAGTACGACGCTGTAGCCTTCGCTGCGATCCTCGTCATAAAAATCCCACGCGTGCAGCTCGTATAGACCGACCAAGGCCTCGACCCAGCCCGGTCCGTAAAGATCGGGCCACTGGTCGGCGAAGCGCAAATGCGCCTCGATGATTGTGCCGCCGATTGTTTCCAGGTTGAGCATGCCGTTGTAGCCGGCAAGATTTTTCTCGATCCAGTCGCCGCAATGCTGCTCGATCTCCGCGTCGGGCTCTGCGTGCACAGTCCAGTAGTCGAATGTGCCCTCGCCCGCCGGTTTGCCGGTAACGTGGCGCCACCAGCATGGCGCGCCATCGACAACAGCGATGTCAGTAGAGACATGACGGCCGTCGAGCAGCGTCATCCAGAAATGGCCAGGTCTGTAATGCCGATCGTAATCCTCGGCCGTTTGCAGCACGCGGCTGCAGACGCCCATGCCTTTCAGATTGACAATCGGCTTGGAGAACACCGGAAACCGGGGCGGCACCGTACCGTGCGGCCCGGCGTCGAGGCCCTGTGACAACGCGATGGCAAGCTTGTCGTAGACCCAGCGATGCGCCGGATTCCATCGCCAGACGTCGGCGTCTTCGGTCGGAATATTGGCCGCAGTCTTGACGTGCGAGAAATATTGCAGGCGCCAGGGATCGGCTTCGCAGATAGGCATGGACCGCACAGCGAGGACAGATGACGGAGGACCGATAGCACAAACGCTATGCCGTCGTCCGCACCCGCCTAGGCGGTCATTCGCAGCGCGTGCACGCAGAACAGATCGTCGCTGAACACGCGGATCGGCGACCAGCCGCTCCTGCGCGCAAGTGCCTGGAACGATTCGACAGTGTATTTGTAGCTATTCTCGGTATGGATGGTTTCGCCGACGTTGAATTCGAATGCAGCGCCGTTAACATGTACGGTCTGCCGCTGCGTGCTGACGAGATGCATCTCGATGCGATGCAGTTTGCGGTTAAAGAATGCGTTGTGCTCGAATGCCGCCAGATCGAAGTCGGCGTCGAGCTCGCGGTTGATCCGCACCAGGAGATTGAGATTGAACTTCGCGGTGACGCCTTCGGCGTCGTTGTAGGCGCGATTGAGCGTCGCTTCATCCTTGATTAGATCGATGCCGACAATGAGCAGCGCGCCGGCACCGAGCACTGTGCCGATATGACGGAGGAAGGTTGACGCGTCCTGCGGTTCGAAATTGCCGATGGTCGAGCCGGGAAAGAAGCCGACACGCGGCAGGGCCGCAAGCCGCGCCGGTATCTCAAACGGGCGGGTAAAATCCTCGACCAACGGATGCACGAGAAGGTGCGGCAGATCGCGGCGCAGTTCGCGCAAATCCTGCTGCAGAAAATCGCCGGAAATATCAACCGGTACATAGGCTCCGATCGTCGCCGCGGCGCTCAGCAGGATACGCGCCTTGCGGCTTGACCCGCTGCCGAATTCGATCAGCGCCGAACCCGGTGGAAACATCGAGGCGATGGCCGGCGCGTTGTCCTGCAAGATGCCGATTTCGGCGCGCGTCGGGTAATATTCCGGCAATCGCGTGATCCGCTCGAACAGCGCCGAGCCGGCGAGATCGTAAAAGTATTTCGGCGACAAGTTCTTCGGCAAGGCGGAGAGCCCCGCGATCACGTCGGCGGCGAACGCGTCGCGTGCCGGTGTCGAGTGATATGCGCGGAAAACGCTGCTGACATTCATGATAAACACTCAGCTTTGATATTCGGCGAGGCGCAAGCCGGTGAACTGCCAGCGCGCCGGCGGATAGAAGAAATTGCGGTAGGTGTGGCGAGAGTGAGCCTGCGGCGTCGCCAGCGACGATCCGCGCAGCACCAACTGATTGATCATGAACTTGCCGTTGTATTCGCCGAGCGCACCCGGCGCCGCGCGATACCCGGGGTACGGCGAATAGGCGCTGCGCGTCCATTGCCAGACGACGCCGAACGCATCGTCGAGCGCGCCGCGCTGTTGCGCCGCGACCTCCCATTCGGCCTCGGTCGGCAAATCCTTCCCGGCCCAGCGCGCAAAAGCGTCGGCCTCGTAGTAACTGACATGGCAGACCGGCTCTCCCGGGTCGACTCTGCGCAGGCCGCCAAGTGTCATCGCGAACCAGTCGCCGTCGATCTGTTGCCAATAGCCGGGCGCGTTCCAACCCTGCGCCTCGACGGTCGCAAACCCCTCAGAAAGCCAAAGGGTCGGCGTCGTGTAGCCGCCGCCTGCCATGAATTCGAGCCACTCGCCGTTAGTCACGAGCGACGGCTCAAGCCTCACCGGCTGCAGCAACACCTGATGCGCCGGCTGCTCGTTATCGAAACAGAACCCGTCGCCCTGATGGCCGACGCGATGAATGCCGGCGATCGTTGCGCCGGCCGCGGCCGGTGCGTCGCCCCGCGGCGGCCATTGCCATTGCGCATCGTAAGCCGGATGGGTCGGGTTGAGCGAGAACGCGTGAAGGATGTCGGTGAGCAAGAGCTCCTGATGCTGTTGCTCGTGATGCAGACCGATCTCGATGACAGGCGCAATAGAGGCGAGGTCGTTGGTCGATTCGATCAGCGCGGTGACGGCGCTATCGACATGTTTTCGATAGGCCGTCACCTCGTCGGTGCCGGGCCGTGTGATCATGCCGCGCTGCGGCCGCGCGTGGCGCGGACCGGCCGAGACATAATAGGAGTTGAACAGATAAGCGAAACGATCGTCGAGTTGACTGTATGCCGGCGAATGTTTGCAAAGCAGAAACTCTTCGAAAAACCACGTCACATGCGCGCGATGCCACTTGATCGGGCTCGCGTCCGGCATCGATTGGATGACCTGGTCCTCGGCGGACAGAAAGGCCGCGCGCCGCTCGGTCTCGGCACGGACCGTACGATAGGCGTCAAGCCAGTAGCGCCGCGGATCGTTGCTTGACGCGTGCGGAGCGCCATACTCCGGCGGATTGTCAGGAGACGAAACGGCTATACGCTTGGGTGCAGCGGCTGGCATCGCAATGTCCGTGAAAAAGAGCGATCAAGGCGAATATAGATGGCCGATAAGAATAATTTCGCCCCTCCCTTAAGGTTCCATACATGCGCTATTCCCCGCCGACTGCAACGCGATTTGCCGCACGCTAACGGGGTTGTGATCGGGCCGCAGAACCGCTGTAAAAACCGATGGTAAGTTGTCGATGTCCGATGCCCGACGTATGGTCGCCCGCCAAATCAGGGGGTAGGAGGGATGAAAAGACCGGCGCGCCGTAAAAAAGCCGTGGCTAAGGCGATGCAGCCGCACGAACGGGCCGACTTTTCGGCCATTGTCGACCGGCGGCCGCTCAAGCTGCCGGGCGGCGCTCGCCTCGTATTCTGGACCATCGTCAATCTCGAAGTCTGGGACATCGGAAAGCCGATGGCACGCCAAGTGCTGGCGCCGCCCACCGGGCAGACGCTCCTGCCTGACGTGCCCAATTGGAGCTGGCACGAATACGGCATGCGGGTTGGCGTGTGGCGCTTCTTCGAGTTGTTCAAGCGGCTCAACATTCGGCCGACGCTCGCGATCAACGCCCGCGTTTGCGAGGATTATACGCGCGTCGCCGAACAGGCGCGCGCCGACCGCTGGGAATTCATGGGCCACGCCTACCAGCAGGGACCCATTCATCTTGAGCCGAACCAGAAAAAGATGATCGTGCACGCGCTCGACGTGATTGAGCGCTTCTGCGGCAAGCGCCCGGTCGGCTGGCTCGGTCCGGGCCTGACACAGATGCTGGACACGCCGGAGATTCTGGCCGAAGCCGGCGTCAAATATATCGGCGACTGGGTTTATGATGACGAGCCAACCACGATTCGCACCGCCAAGGGATCGCTCGTGACGCTGCCCTACACGGTGGAGCTCAACGACATCCCGATGATGATCGTGCAGCATCACCAGAGCGATTATCTTCTGCAGCGCGCCATCGATCAGTTCGACCGACTCTATGCCGAGAGCGAACAGCGCGCCAAAATTTTTCCGCTCGCCATCCACGCCTACATCAGCGGCCAGCCGCACCGTATCAAGTATCTCGAAGCGATCTACGACTACGCCCGCCGTCACGAGGGCGTGGTGTTCTGGACCGGCGAAGAAATCCTGGACTGGTATTTGAAGTCCAATTCATGACCCCGCTTGTCATCGTCCGCCCAGGCGGACGATCCAGTAATCACGGAGATCGATGGTGACTCTACGGCCAAGAGGCGGCGCTCAGCGTTCACCGGTTGCCCCGCATTCACGGGGCATGACAACTCGAGGGATAATCGCGCGCAACAGTTTCGCGCTCGCGGCAGTGTTGTTCGCGGCCGTATCGGTCAACGCCGCCCACGCGCAGACCGTACCCTGCCGTACCTCCGGCTCCTATGAAAAGTGGCTGGCGGGCGTCGAGCACGAAGCCGCGGCGGACGGCATTTCGCAGCGAGCCATCGCCGAGGCTGCGCCGTACCTGAAATATGACCAGCGCATCGTCAACATCGATCGCGGCCAGCGCGTTTTTACCCAGACTTTTCTGGAATTCTCCGGCCGCATGGCCGCCGCGTACCGCATCAGCGGTGCCCAGACGCGGATCAGGAAATACGCGCCCGAATTCGCTCGCATCGACAAGGACTACGGCGTACCGGCGGCGGTGATCGCCTCGTTCTGGGGGCTGGAAAGCGACTTTGGCGCCAACCAGGGCAAATACCCGACACTCAGCTCGATCGCGTCGCTGGCTTACGATTGCCGCCGCGCCGACAGATTTCGCGCCCAGCTGTTCGACGCGCTGCGCCTGATCCAGCGCGGCGATCTGACGCCTGCCGAAATGCAAGGCTCCTGGGCCGGCGAACTCGGCCAGACGCAGATGATGCCGACCGAGTACTACAAATACGCCGTGGACTTTGACGGCCACGGCAAGCGCGATCTCATCCACGACGCGCCCGACGTCCTCGCCTCGACCGCCAATTATCTGGTCGGGCTTGGCTGGAAGCGTGGCGAGCCGTGGCTCACCGAAGTGCATGTCCCGCCGCGGCTGCCGTGGGACCAGGCCGATCTCGACATCCAATTGCCACGCGCGAAATGGGCATCGTGGGGCGTCACGTTCGCCGACGGCCGGCCGCTGCCCGACGACAATCTGCCGTCGTCGCTGTTGCTGCCGATGGGACGGCTGGGGCCAGCCTTCCTGGTCTATCCGAATTTCCGGGTCTATCTGCAATGGAACAACTCGCTGGTCTATTCGACCACGGCCGCGTATCTGGCAACCCGCATCACCGGCGCGCCGCCACTGCATCGCGGCAACCCGCCGCCGGCGTTACCGTTCGAGCAGGTCAAGGAATTGCAGACGCTCCTGGTGCGCGCCGGCTACGACGTCGGCAAGATCGACGGCTTTTTGGGGCTGAAAAGCCGCCAAGCTGTCAAGATGATGCAGATGAAATACGGCCTGCCGGCGGATTCGTATCCGACCCCGGAACTGCTCGCCCGCATGCGCGCGGGACGGTAGAAGCGTAGCCACAAACGCCAGGCATCCAACGCCGGCTTAAACACAGCTCGATTATCGGCCGCGGTTCCTTGAGATTGGAAATTAATCGAGAAGGCCAAGCGCGGGCCGTGCGACGCCTTCGAGCAGGTCCCGTTCGGGCTTCGAGCGGGCGAGAACCCGGATGCCGAGCAGGACGCCGAGCAGCAGGCGCGCAAGATCTTTGGCGACCCGCTCCCGTGGGACGACTCCGTCGGCCTGCGCCCGCTCGATCGATCGATGGAAGAACGCCTCGATTTCGCCCAGACGGTCGGCAATCAGCGCGCCGAGTTCCGTGTCGTGCGGCGCCACCTCAAGCGCCGAGTTGATGAGAAAGCAGCCGCGCCGTTCGCGATCGTTCACCGAACGCGCGATGATCTCTTCGATGAAGCGGCGGATCGCCTGTTTGGGCGGCAGCGATTGTTCGAGGCGCTTGATCCGCGCCCGCGTCGAGCGGTCGAGGTAGCGCTCGAGCGCTTGTACGAACAGCGCGTGCTTGTCGCCGTAAGTATTGTAGAGGCTCGGCGGGGAGAGCCCCATTTTGTCGGCAAGGTCGCGCACCGATGTCGCCTCGTAGCCGCGTTGCCAGAAACATTCGATCGCCGCCTCGAGTGCGGCCAGTTCGTCGAATTCCCTCGGTCGCCCCATTTCACCTCCCTGCTCTCGTCGGTGCGATCATGCCTTGGAATCGAGTGACGCGCGCTGTCGGTGCGACGGGATTCGCCGGGAGCGAAGATGTGCTGGAGCTCTATCACAATATCAATTCGGTTTGCGCCCAGAAGGTGCGCATCGCGCTTAAGGAAAAAGGCCAGGAGGTCACGGAGCATCTTTTGACGCTGCAAGGCGACCAGAACGACCCGGCCTATATGAAGCTCAATCCGAATGGCGTGGTGCCGACGTTGGTTCACGACGGCAACGTGATCTTGGAATCCTCATTGATCCTCTATTACGTCGACGAGGCGTTCCCCAATCCGCCGCTGATGCCGAAGGCGCCGGTCGCTCGCCACCGCGTGCGCCTCTACAACAAGCTCATCGACGAATACATGCACAACGCCTGCACGATCATCACTTTTGCCACGGCGTTCCGGCCGCGCTTCCTGAAGATGGCGCGCGAGCAATGGCTCGCCGAGATCAACAAGGCGCCGCTCAAGCGTCGCGCCGAGTACAAGCGCAGCGTGATCGAACACGGCCTCGATTCGGAGTTCGTGATCGACGCGCTCGGCCAACATCAGAAGATGATCGCTTGGATGGCCGACGACCTCAAGCGCGGGCCCTATCTCGCCGGCGATACCTTCACCAACGCCGACTGTGCGGTGATCCCCTACATTCTGCGCCTTGAACTCCTAAAGCTCGGCGCGATGTGGCAGCAACACCCTGCCGTCGGTGAATGGTGGGCGCGCGTCCGGGAGCGGCCTTCGGTCAAGGCGGCGATCTTCGATCGCATGAAGGACGCCGACTGGGCTCCGTTCAAGAATTTGGCGCCCGACCCCTGGCCGAAGGTGCAGCAGATGCTGAAAGCGGCGTGATCGACGTTCTCTTTAACTTGCGATACCAGCCCAACAGGAGCCTAGAGATGTCGTTGAAAGAGCAACTCGCGGAATACCGGGCGGGCTGGTATCAGCGCGTTCCGGCAGAGCGCCAGGCGATCATGCGGCGTCATATCGACGAACTGCGCAGCGGCGCCATCGCCCGCACCATGTTGAAAGTCGGGGACCGCGCGCCCGCGATTGTGCTGGAGAACGCCAAAGGGGCGATCGTAGATGTCGCCACACAGCTGAAAAAAGGGCCGGTCATCGTCATCTTTTATCGCGGCGGCTGGTGTCCTTACTGCAACCTCGAACTGATGGCATACCAGGCCATGCTGCCGCAGTTCGCGGCCGCCGGGGCTTCGCTCATCGCAATCAGCCCCGAGAAGCGGGACGACACGGTATCGACTGCGGAAAAGAACGCGCTCACCTTTGAAGTCCTCAGCGACGTCAGTCAGAAAGTAGGACGAGCATTCGGCCTGGTGTATGACTTCACCGAAGAGCTCAAGACGGCGTACCGCGGGTTCAATTTGGATATCCCGGCCCGCAACGGTACGCCGGGCGAATGGGCGCTGCCGCTAGCGGCGACCTATGTCATCGACCGCGACGGTTCAATCATCTACGCGTATACCGATGTCGACTATCGCGACCGTGCCGATCCCGGTGACGTCCTGAAGGCTCTCACGAAAAAGGCCGTCGCGGAATGAGCACGATCGGCTAAGCCGGAAGTCCCGCTTCAACCGTCGCTGCTCCTTGGGAAACGTCGCCCTGCCGCAAATACAAATGATGGCCATCTGTTCCGCATCGAGTGCGGATCGAGCGCTGGGAGGAAAAAATGCCAAGACTGCGCTACATCGAGGAAAGCGAAAAAACATCCCACACCCGCGAGTTGATCGAATCCGCCAAACGCACCGGAGCACCCGATCCACGCGTGGTCAGCTTGATGACCCGCAGCAAGCTGGGTATCGCCTAGGTCGAGTATTGGAATAAGCTGCTGTATCAGGGTGTGCTGCCGCACAAACTCAAGGAGATGTGCCGCATCAAGATTTCGGTGGCACATCAGTGCGGCTATTGCTCGACAGTGCGCTCCAACGTCGCCAAAGCGGAAGGGCTGACCGAGGACATGATCGACGACCTGTTCGATTATGCGGACAGCAGCCACTTTACCGAGCGCGAGAAGGCAGCCCTGCACTACGCGGGGCTATTCAAACAGGGCGAGCATTTCATCGATAAGGATGAGGTCTACGCCGAACTCGCCAAGCATTTCACCGACGAGGAGATCATCGAGCTTGGCCTGTTCTATGCCGAGGTCGACGGGGTCGGCAAGTTCGTCAAATCGCTCAACGTGCTGAGCTGGGAGGAAGCCTGCGAGCTCAATCCCAAACTCAAGGCTGACGCCGCGCAGATCGCAGCGGAATAAGCATGCGAAGCTGCCTCGCTTGACAAGCTCTTCCACGTACGGCAATCGCAGGCCACGCGACGGCGTTCGGCAATTCGCCCCATCGCGAGCTTCCGGCGCAAGCCTGCGGTTCAGCGAAGATCGGATATGGGATAGCGGCTGCCGACCGACACGAGTTCTGGACTCAGTACACCCGGGCAAGAATGACCAAACAAATTCGCCGCGTCGTGACCGGCCATAATGCAGCCGGCAAATCGATCTTCATCGCCGATGGGCCTACCCCGCACGTGTTCCAGCGCACCAAGGGCAGCGCCATCGTGCACGAATTGTGGGAGACGGCATCGACGCCGGCCGACAATAACGGCAGCGCCGATGCCATCGCCCGCGGCCACCGGCTGCCGCCGCCCAAAAACGGCTCGGTGTTCCGCGTCATCGAGTATCCGCCGGATTCCGAGCGCCTCGCCGCGATCGCCCACGAAAGCGCCCTGCCCGACGACGGCTCCGGCCGCGCCGCGGCGTCGGATCGCAACAATCCGCGCCATGCCGGCTTTCACAAGACGGCGACGATCGACTACGCCATCGTGCTCTCGGGCGAGATTTACGCAATGATGGATGAAGGCGAAGTTCTTTTGAAAACCGGCGATGTGCTGATCCAGCGCGGCACCAACCATGCCTGGAGCAATCGCACGAGCGAGACCGCAGCGGTGGCGTTCGTGCTGATCGACGCGGAGCCCGTTTGAAGCGTTATTCCGGGGCGCGCCAAAGGCGCGAGCCCGGAATCCATAACCCCTGCGCCGCAACTTATCTTATTGAATCGTGATTATGGATTCCGGGCTCCTCGCTACGCTCGGCCCCGGAATGACGGCTACTCATCCAGTTCCGGCACCTTGTAATCTTCCCAGCCCGGCACGTCGGCGACGTCATAGAACTTCTCACCGAACGGCCGTGTGGCGTCGATGCCGATCATCGATGCGGTGCGCATGGTGCGCTCGCGGGTGAGATCCACCGAGGGATCGGAGGGGCCGGCCGGAACATTGTCGACGGTGATGACGTCGCGCGCCGGCTGCACGCGAAATGCCATGGCCCATTCCACCTCGGTCGAGGAATGCACGTCGATATCGGGATCGACGATGACGGTCCATTTCGGCCGGATGTTGCTCGACATCATGGAGAGGATGACTTGCCGCGCCTCGCCGGCAAAGCGCGGCTCCATGGCGATCACGACGTAGAACGACACGCCGGCGGAGGCGCGCACCGACACCGCCTTGATGGTCGGAAACTGCCGCTGCAGCATGCGCAGGACGGAGGCCTCGAACGGCACCTGCTTGAGGATGTGGTTCTCGGTCACCGGCTTGCCGGTGAGCAGGCCCTGGAAGATCGGCTTCTTGCGGTGCGTGATCGCGGTGATGCGTGCGACCGGTTTCTGCGACGGCCGCGTGTAATAGCCGGTATATTCGCCGAGCGGCCCTTCCAGCACGGTGGTATCGAGATCGACCTCGAATTCGATCACCACCTCGGCGGTCGCCGGTACCTTCACATCGCAGGTCTTGCATCTGACGAGTTCGATCGGCGCCCCACGCAAGCCCCCGGCCAGCGCCCAGTCGTCGGTCGTGTCGGGCACCTGCACCTGGCAGGTGTAGGCGATGATCGGATCAACGCCGATGATCAGCGCGGCCTTCGGCACGATGCCGAGTTTTTTGCACTTGGCGAGGTTCTTGCCGAAGCGATGGAACGGCTGCGCCGAATACGACATCGTGTCCTTGCCGAGGATCAGGAAGCGATAGTGGCCGACGTCAGGCACGCCGGTCTCTGGATCCTCCGACACGACGATGCCCGGCGTAATGTAAGGGCCGCCGTCCTTCGGGCTGTATTGCGGCACCGGGAAGTCACGGATGTCGATGGCGTCGCCTTCGATGACCTCTTCGTGGCACGGCGCGCCGTTCTTGGTCACGACCGGCGGTATCGGGTTATCGAGCCCGTGCAGGACCTTGTCGAGGATGGTGTCCTCGTCCGCTTCGAACGCGAGCAGCGCTTTGTCGCGGTTGGAATAGACGCCGGCGACCAGAGGATAATCGGTGCCGTTGTTGTTGAACATGATCGCCGGGCCATTGCGCACATAGCTCTGCTTCATGGCCTTGCCGATGTCGTTGAGTTCGACGCGCCGGTTGATGTCGATCAATTCGCCGTGCTGGCGCAGCACGTCAAGGAACTGGCGGAAGTCTTGAAACGGCATTTGTTGTTTTCCACGTCATTCCGGGGCAGCCCGAAGGCCGAGCCCGGAATCCATAACCACGAAAGAGGAAGATTGTCGAACGCAGTGAACCGCTCGGCTGGCAGTGACTATGGATTCCGGGCTCGCGCTTCGCACGCCCCGGAATGACCGCTCACATCACATCGCCCATGACCACTTCGCCCTCCGCCGGCGGGCGCTCGTAGAATTCCTGCTTCATGCGGCTCTCCAGGCCCTCGCGCTTGAGCGTTGCTTCGAACTCCTTGCGGATCGCCGGGTCTTCCTGGTGATAGCCGATGGCGCTGCCGCCTTTCGACAGCTCGATGGCGCCGTAATCCATCAGCTGCTCCCCCGGCACGCCGGGCTTGCGCGCGCGCTGATTGTTCGGCCCGTGCCAGGCAGAGATGCGCAGGCCCTCTTTGCCGATGCCGAAATGCTGGTGATACCAGTCGCCGCTCATCGGTGCGGCGGAGACGAGTCCGACCGGCTCGTAATCCTGGCGCTTGATGAACTCGGCCTTGCCGTTCTCCCACGGCGTGGTGCCGAGCGCCTCGGGCCACGTGTAGGTGTAGCCCTTGCCCTTGACGCAGACGAGCACGGCCGCCGAGGCGTGCTTATGCGCTTTGGAATAGCGGCCGGTCTCGTGCTGACCGATCCATAGATAGAAGCGGTTGCGCGCCATCGCCGGTTCGACGCGGCGGTAGCCGGGCGAGCGGCGGTTATCGAGCGGCAGGTCGCAATTGACGACATCGGGAATGAGATTGGTGCGCCGCATCGCCAGCCCGCGGATCGGATCGGGCTCGAGATCGTCCTTCGGCTTGAAGAAATCCTCGGCGCCGGAGAAGCGCTCGCTGAATGTGTATGGGCAGTCGAACACGAAATCGAGGTTGTCGAGCACGTTCATGACGTTCGGCGCCGTGGTGCCGCACAAAAGCAATGCCGGAGCGCTGCCGGCGTTGATGATGCGGTGATAGGCATTGAGCGGAATAGCGAACAGCGAGCCTTTCTGCCATTCGAATACGTGGCGCTTGCCCTGCCCTTCCTGCCAGACTTCAGTGGTTCCGCGGCCTTCGACCACCAGCACGACCTTTTCATAGAGGTGCCGCTCGACGTTGAGCGCGCCCGCGCCGGGCACCTCGACAACGTACATGCCCCACAGGCCTTCGGTGCCGAATAGCTGGATGAACGAGCCGCGGCCACCGAGCCGCTTCCATGGCACAAGCGGCAAGTCCTGCACCTTGCGCACGCCGATGCCGCGGTAGCACGGCACGCCCTCGGCCTCCATGAAGCGGTCATATGGCAGGGGCTGGCGCTTGAATTTGCCGAAGCCCGCGTTCTCCCCCGCCTTCGGCTCGTGCCAATGGACCTGATCTGGCGTGTCGTGCATCGATTCCTCCGGTCGGCTTGGCGTTCGCCCGTCCGCGCCTCTTTCACATAACCCCGATGCGTGAAGGAGAAAAGCCGGCCGACGGGCCGCGCCAAGCGGCGGTTACTATTTCTTCATCAGAAGCTTCTTCAGTGCGTCGCGCAAGGCCGGCGGGGTCGCCGCCAAGCGGGCGATCGCTTGCCGCGCCACGTCGCCGCCCACCGGGCTGATATCGACCTTGAGCTTCGCCGCGTCGGCGAGATACGCGGGGTCCTTTTGCACCGCGAGGAAGGCCGTCTCGAGCGCCTTGGCGCGCGCCGGCGGCAGGCCGGGCGGCGCCGCAAACGGCCGCGACAGCAGATACGGCAACTCCGCCAGTTCGATCAGCGCGCGGGAGTGCGCATCGGGAGCGAGTTCGCGCGCCGTCGGCACGTCGGGAAAATCGGGCAGCCGGGTGGCGCGGCCGAATTGCAGCAGCACGCGCATGTCGCTGTTTGGCGCAAGCCACTGCGGATGCGCCGACCGCACCGACGACAAGCCCACTGTGCGCCCCTCGACCTCATTCTGGTCGATAGCGAGGAACAGCACGCCGCTGTCGCGATAGCCGGCGATCAGCTTGATGTGCAGGCCGAGCAGGTCGCGCAGCAGGATCGGAATATCGTCGCTGGTCGAGCCTTCGGCGGTGCCTCCGAGAACCATCGGTGGGCCGCCGGGCCGGCGCGCGTCGGCGATCGATTTGACCGGCGCATCCTTGCGCAGCATCAGCACATAGGCGTCGTTGGCATAACTCGACGACGAGCCAAGCCAGGTGAATTTCTTCGGATCGAACTGCACGTTCGAGTCGCCGCCAAGCAGCGCCACCAGCGCCATGTCGCGGGCGAACAACCCGAAGGTCGAGCCATCCTTGGGTGCGACCGTATAAATGTAATTCGCCGCGCGCAGGCTGCCGGCACCCGGCATGTTCTGCACCACCACGTTCGGGTTGCCGGGAATGTACTTGCCGATGTGGCGGGCCAAGAGCCGCGCGTAGATGTCATAGCCGCCACCCGGCCCGAAGCCGACCACGAGGTCGACCTGTTTGCCGCGATAGAAATCGGCCACCTGGTCGGCACGGGCCGCAGGCGGCGCCAAGATTGTGGCAAAGACCAGGGTGACGAACGCCAGCGCGACCAAGAATGCGTCGCAAAAAGCGCGGCCCGCGACACGCGCGCGTAAAGCCATGGGCTTCTCCCCCGGTATGGACGGCCTTGCGGCCCCTGGGTGCCGGATGGCCGGCGCCGCTTCGCCGCATCCGGATACGACGGCATCATACAACAGGATCAGCCGAAAATTTCCAGCACGGCCGCTCGACGAGCCTGCCGCCCGACCGCTCAGTAATGCCAACTCACCTTGCCGTAATAGGTGCGCGGATCGCCGACGAAGCCGCCGGCGCTCTCGGCGATCGAGAAATACTCGACGTTGGCGATGTTGTTCACGCCGAGTTGCACATCCCAGTGCGTGCCGTAATAGCCAGCCATGGCATTGACGACAGTCGAGTCCGGAATCCAGGAGGTGTTGCCGGTATTGGCGTAAGTCTTACTGTTGTAGGACAGCCCAGCGCCGACGCGGAAACCGTGGACGCCGGCGATGGCGAAGTCATACGTCGACCACAGATTAAAAATATATGCCGGAACGCCGACCGGCCAATCGCCGACCTGGGACGGCGTCAACGGCACCGACGTCAGCACCGCCTTTTGCGCGATGGCATTGGCCAAGATCTTCCATTCCGGCGTAACCGTGACCTGCAGATCGGCATCGACACCGCGCGAGGTCTGCGCGTTGAAGGCGATAGTGTTGGTTGTCGTATTCTCGGTGAAGACGTTATTGCGGAAAATCTCGAATGCTGCCGGCGTGAAGACGATGCGCCCATCCGGCGTCGAGAATTTGATACCGGCTTCATATTCCAGACCGGATTCCGGCGCGAACACGCCATTCTGTGTCGATTCCGAATTGAAATTGGTCAGGTAACTCTTCGACGCGCCGACAAACGGCGCCACTCCCGGAAGAAGCTTATACAGCGTTCCGACGCTCCAGCTGGTGGGCGTATCGATTTCCGTATCGGTCGTGCCCGGCTCGAGCGGACTGCCGTTCGGCGCGATGCGGCCGGGCACGAAGGCGAGCGGCGTCAGCTGTTCGTACCAGTGCTCCTGGCGGATGCCGAGGCGCACCTTCCACTGATCGGTGACGTCGATCTGATCGGTGGCATAAGTGCTCAGATAGAGCGCCGTCAGATCGTCGACCATGCCGCTGTGCTTGGCGTCCCGCAGGAAGACGAGTCCAGCCGTCGACGTTTCAGGAATTACCGGCGCGTAGATATTGGCGATATTCGGCAGATCGGCTGTCGCGCGGTTGTCGTCGATGCTTTGCCATTCCACCTGCGCACCCGTCAGCAGCGTATGGCCGACGCTGCCGGTATGGAATTTCCATACCGGCTCGAACTGATAGGTAAAATCCTGATCGTTGTCGGTCTGCTCGCGTAATTGCCGGCCCTGTTCCTGAAACAGGCCGCCGACCAGTGCGATCGTACCACCGCCGGAATTGCGCAGGATGTCGACATTGCGATGCATGTACGACACGCGGTTATTGACGGTCAGATAATCCGCGATCCACCACGAGTCGGTCAGTGTCGGCCGCTCGAAATCCTGGTTGCCGTAACTGAACGGCGTCGAATATTTCGCCGTATTGGGTACGTTCGTCAGCGGCGTGCCGGCGTTGGCGATGCCGTTGAAATAGAGAATGCCGTAGCTGTCCGGCGTGCGCTCGATGTGGCGCAGATCGAGCGCGAAAGTCGTGACGTGATTATCGTGCTTCCAGCTGAACTCGGGACGAACTTCGTAATCCGCGCTTTTGAGATCGCGAAAACCGTCGGAATGCTGGAACAGGCCGTCGACGCGATAGGTCAGGCCAGGCACGGTGGTCGGACCTGTGGCGTAGACACTTGTGGTCCACGAGCCGAACGAGCCGATCTGCTGGCTGATGCCATATCCAGGCACTGCCGACGGCATGTAATGGATAATGTCGATGCTGCCGCCGGGCGTGCTGCTGCCGAACAGCGCCGAGCCTGGACCCTTCAGCACTTCGATGTACTGCACGCCGTTCATCGAATGCGGAAAGCCATTGTACTGGTCGCCATCGGGAAACTGGTCGCTGTAGATGCGCGCGTCCATGCCGCGGATGGTGAAGCGATCGAAGAAGCCGTAGCTCGACGAACCGCCGAGATTGATGCCGCTGACGTTGTGAATGGCATCGCTCAGACTGGTGCCGCCTTGCTCGGTGACCACGCTGCGCGGCACGACCACCACGCTTTGCGGCAAGTCGGCGAGCTTGGTCCCGGTCTTGTCCATTGCCGCCGCCTGCTCCAGCGGCGCCGTTGAAGTGGCGTTTCCGCCGGGCCCGCTGGCCTGCGCCGCAACGGCAGCACCCGACGGTGCGGCCGTTGCTGCCGTGCGCGCACCGGCGCGGCGGCGGATTCTGGCCGCGGCACGCTTTGGTTTGGGCGCCGACACAACAATCTCCGGCATCGGCGCCGTCGCCCCTGCACCGGACGCGGCCGGCGCGGCGGACGGCGTGCTCGGCGGAGCAGGAGACGTGCCTGGCTGAGCGGGCGGCGCGACCTGTTGGCTCGACGGTGTGCTCTGCGGCGCGGATGGCGTGTTTTGCGGAGCCGATTGTGCGCTTTGCTGCGCCTGCACGCCGTTCGCCGACAGCCCGAGCACAAGCGCTACCGCCGTCGGCGCATAGCGCCGGAGACAGCGCCGATAATCCGCTCGACCGTCGACGATGATTGACATTGACGCCCCCAAATCCCAGTTTAGAATTGTATAAAAGTACATTTGTATCAATGACTTATAGGCTATCAAGTATTGGCAAGCAAGAATAAACGTTGTTATTCAGTATAGCTGAATTAGAATAATTCAAATGAGCCAAGACTGAAGCAGTTTATATATGTTCTAAGCATGCCAATATTTCGTTGTCCGCCGTGGAGTTGACGGCTTCGCGGGCAACAACACACAGACCAAAAGCCGACCTGTCCATGCCTCGCACTGCCGCAATCGGTCGCACCGTCGGCGATTGCCGGATGGGCTCCTGACGAGCGCGCCCAGTCAGCGGCGGCTTGACAAAGTTACCGTCGGCTCATCAGCGTTGCGGAGCCAGGCCGGCGACAAACAATACGAAAAGAAAAAGACCCTGCGTTAATTTCACCGCTTGCAGATTGGCGCCGGCCGCGGCGGCGGTGCCGGATGATCCTTCTTGTACTGCGCCAGGATCGGTTCGAGGGTTTGCTTCGGCCAAAATTTCGGCGAGCGGATTTGTTTCAGGCAGGCGGCGTTCCAATACAATCCCGCACGCGGCAGCGGCTGCCCGGCCGCGACCGCTTGATCCACGGCGCCGATGTCGGCTGCGTCGGGATAGATATACAGTGTCGTCGGATCGTTCTTCACCATCGCGATGATCTGCTGGGCGTCTGACGGCGACCAACTGGTACAGCCGTCGCTGCGGCCGCCGGCGTAATTCACCAGCTGCCCAAACGGAACGTAGCCCTCGGGGTCCGCATAGGCGCTCTGCGGATCCCTGCGGAGACAAACGTTCCTCAACAACTCGGCTGCATGGCCGCCGATTTCGCGTACTCTGGCGTTTGCGGTGTCGCCTTCGCCGTCAAACTGGATGAACGTACGTATCAGCACCGCATCCTGCTTTGCCGAGACGCGATAATAGCCTTTGAAGGACGCCTTCGTCTCGCGTGTCACATAATCACCGCCGGCCGTCAGTTTCGAATCCATCGCATTGCCGAAATTCTTCGCGCACTGTCTTCCGTTGGCGAAATCCGCGATGCCTTTCAAATTGCGGCCGCCGCCATGTCCGGCCGAAATCGCGCGAAACGACTGTTCGGCTTCGCAGATAACGTAAAACCGGCGCCCCAATCTGCCATTTCCCAAATCGTTGGGACGCGTTGCGTCCATGGCGAAATAGCAGGGATTTTTGACCGTGCCTTGCTTCACTTTCTGCAGATAAAGCGCGCGCGCCCGCTGCAAGACCACTGGCGAGATTTGACCTTCGCCATCGCCGACATGGGCCTCAAGCCACGCAGGAACATCCCCCGCTTCCTCTGCTGCGACCGCCCGCGGCGCCGCCACCAAGGCGATGGCGGCAATGAAGAGGCTGAAGATATTGACGATTCTCGAAGAGACAAATCCTGGCCACACCGGATCAATTCTCCCGTCGAAGCCTTCGCAGCTCATTGCGGCATTGCCGCGAGCAGGCGATCACAAGCAGGTTAGCGCACATCAAGCGACCGTGCGACGCGAAACCCGATGAAGTTGCGGCGCACGGTGGCCGGACTCCACGGACGACTTGCCGAGCGCAGATCGAGCGGATCGTCGGCCCAGGAACCACCGCGGATCATTCGGCCATTGCAACTGCCGTCAGCAATCCAGGCGGAGCCGTCCGTCGGCCCGCCGTCGTAATCGGCGTGCAGGCAATCATCCACCCACTCGTACACATTGCCGACCATGTCATAGAGGCCGAAGTGGTTCGGTAAAAACGAGCCTACCGGTGCGGTTTGCAAATCGTCCCAGCGGCTGCCGCAGCCGTTGCAGTTCGCGTTGTTCTTGCCGATGGTGTCGCCCCACGGATAGGCTGTTCGCGTCCCGGCCCGAGCGGCAAATTCATATTCGGCCTCGCTCAAAAGCCGGTATGGCTTCCCGGTCATTTTCGCCAGCCACGCGGCGTAGCACTTGGCATCGTTCCACGTGACATTGATGACCGGCTGCCGTCCGCGACCAAAGCTGCTGTCGGAGATGCGCGCGTCGCAGCCTCCATTGCCCGCACAAGCATCCCATCTGGCGAATGTCAGCTCAAATTTGGCAACGGCAAAGGGCTTGGCGATCTTGACCACATGTTGCGGATCTTCGGACGACCCGTGGCCCGGCTCGCTCGCCGGCGATCCCATAAGGAACGAACCGGCGGGCACCACGACCATCTCCGGGCAGTCTGCGGCACAGTCTTTGAAGGTGTCGCCTGGAGCGCGTACGCCTTCCTTAGCTGCGCTCTTCACATCGGCGGACATTCGCGTCGCAACATATCGAGACGCTCCCGGGCGCCAGCCAGGTGGCGTGCCGATGCAAACGCGAGCGCTCAGGCCCCCAAGGCAGACGGAGATGCTGAAGAGCACAATCGAAAGAGTGGAATTCATGATGCCGAATCCAGTGGAGACACAGCTGGAACGCAACCTCCAAGCTGGCAGCCGCCTCGCTCGTTGAACCCCGACCAAAAGCCGCAGCAGGCAGACACATTTTGACCACCTTGCGGCGGCCGGATGAATTATTCCGCCTCCTCGTCAGCCAAGTCCTCGACAGTGAAACTCGGTGATGCGCTGGTTTGCTCGGGCCGCCTGCAAAATTCTCATTGCCTGCGCCGTCGCAGAGGGTGCATCGGTCGCGGCTGCAGCTCACCCCCATGTTTTCGTCAAGGCCAGGGCCGAGATCGTGTTCGACGGGCAGGGGCGCATGACGGATATCCGGCATGTCTGGCAGTTCGATCCCGCCTTTTCCGCTTTCGCGACGATGGGATTCCCCAAGAACAGCGACGGCAAGCTGACCAGCGCCGAGTTGGCACCGCTGGCGAAAGTGAACGTCACATCGCTGAGTTCCTACGGCTTTTTCACTTGGCTGAGAATTGGCGAGAAAGACATCGCACTTAAATTTCCAGACCAATATTTCCTGCGTGAGGCTAATGGGGTTCTTACCCTGCACTACCGGTTGCCATTGGCAAGCCCGACCCCGCCGGCCCGGCAAATGACCATGGAAGTCTTCGACCCGCAATATTTTGTCGCTTTCACTTTCGCCAAGACGAATCCGGTTACGCTCGACCACGCCCCGCCAGGTTGCACGGCCACCTATCGTGCTCCGCAACCGGTTTCGTGGACAATCATGGCCGAACTTGCCGCCGTGCCGGCGAGCCAGCACGATCTGCCGCCGGCGCTGCAGAAGGCCGCAGCGCCTCTTGCCAATCTGATCAACATATCATGTCCATGACGGACGGCGGCCGGATGAGACCATCCAAGACCCGGTGGTCTTTTGTCGGGGCGGGCTTGGTTTTGCTCATCAATGTGAGCCCGGCGTTTGCGGTACACACGCCTTTCGGCATCGCTACCCCCGACTCCGGCGGGGCCGGCACCAACGGGCCACTCGGCGGCCTGTTCCTCTGGGTCGCATTGCGGCAGGCTGAGTTCTACCGGGCGCTGACCACGGCGATCTTGTCACTCAAAAATAGCGGCCATGCCTTCTGGCTGTTGGCCGCCCTCAGCTTCGCCTACGGGATTTTCCATGCTGTGGGCCCAGGGCACGGCAAGTCCGTCGTTACCTCCTACCTGCTGGTGACACGGCAGACAGTCCGGCGTGGCATTCTCATCTCGTTTGCCGCCGGGCTCGCACAAGCACTTACCGCCATCGCCGTGGTCACCGGCGTAGCCATCATCCTCAAGGCGACGGCGATCGGGATGACGCAGACGACCGACTGGTTCCTGATTTTCAGCTACGCGCTGGTTACCGCGGTCGGCGCCTGGCTGCTTTGGTCAAAGCTGACCAGTCGAGGCCACCATCATCATCACAGCCATGCGTCGCATTTCGACCTACACAACCACGATGCGCACGATGGTCATACGCACGACCACGCGGCGCAGGGGCACCACCACGCGCATATTTTTCCTCGTCATGCACACGACGGTGACCAGCATGCCGCCGCTATCGTGAAGGCGGAAATAGCCGAGGGAACCGAGGCCGCATGCGGCCACTCCCACGCACCCGATCCCCGCCTACTGTCGAAACCGCTGACGCTGGCACGGGCTTGGGCGGCGATCCTGGCCGTCGGCATCAGGCCCTGCACGGGCGCCATTATCGTCTTGGTCTTTTCGCTGTCGCAGGGTCTGCTGTTGGCTGGAATTGCCTCAGTCCTGGTGATGGCGCTCGGCACGTCGATCACGGTGTCGTCGCTCGCGATCCTGGCCGTTTCGGCCAAGGACGTGGCGCTTCGCTTTGCCAAAGCGGAATCCGCCGTGACCGAACGTGTGGTGCTTGTCCTGGAGGTCAGCGTCGCCGCGTTCGTCATGCTGCTTGGTTTGACGTTGCTCGGCGGTGCGCTCTATGGCGGGCTCCCCGGCACTTAGCCTTCCCACCGATAACGTCCGAGGAGCGAGCCGAAGAAATTGTCAGCCGGCGCCGGATGCATACCGCCAAATGAAGCGAACTGCGCCGCTTGCTTTTTGTAACGTTATAACATTACACTTATCACCGGTTCGGCCTGTAGCTTGCATGTCACAGTGTTACGCAATTCGCTTTCGCCAGTGGGCATTCATGGGCGAATGGTCGTAGACTATCGGACGGATCGGACGTCATGAGCTTGTTTCGGGCATACAGGAGGTTCGGCGGTCGATTGGCGCTGTTCGCGCTGGCGTTGCAGTTTTACCTGTCGTTCGCCCACATCCATCCCGACGACATTTACGGGCCGGTCGGCCGGGCGTTATTCGCGGCCGAGACGATCAATCTGCCGGCCGGGGAGTCGTATAAGCCCATTCCGGCAGGTCAGCCTTGGTACAGCGGCGACGCGCTGTGCCCGATCTGCGAGACGATCTATTTCCTTAGCATTTCCTCAACTCCCGACGCGCCAGAAGTCCTGCCACTGACGTTCTCGTCGCGTCCGGCCGTACACTCGGCCGTCCACACGGCGCTATTCATTCCTCCGCGCCGGGCCCCTTTCCAATCGCGCGCCCCACCGACCGCCTGATCCTCCGCGATCGTTGCTGACTCGGCGGCGGCGCCGTGCGTTTGCGCATGCCCGCCATGAAGGCGCGTGCGGTTTCCTGACAATCACGTTCTCAACGCACGCGACAGCACGACCGCGATCTTTGCGGCGCAATGGCGGATTCCGTTCTGATAATGGGGTGGGGACAATGTGCAGTCGCGTTCATCGTTTGAGTCACACATCTCGGGCAGCGTTGCTGGCCGGTTCTGCGCTGTTGGCGCTGACCGGTTTTGGCTCGTCTGTGAGCGCGCAGGTGGCGCTTCCCGAGCTGACGGTCAGTGGCGCAAAGCCCAAGCCGAAACCGCGCACAGCGCGGCGGCGTAGTCCTGCGCCGGCCGTCGCCACGCGAGTTACGCCGGCGCCTCCGGCCGCGCCAGTCAACGCCGCGGCTGCCAAGAACAATGCATTCGATACGGCGCGCAGCAACCTTTACACCACGGCGGGCACCACATCGGACACGCTCACCCACGACACCATTCAGGCGCTGCCGCAAGGCACCAACGCTCCGGTCGAGAAGGTGCTGCTGCAGGCGCCAGGTGTGTCGCAGGATTCGGCGGCAAGCGGCTCGATCCACGTCCGCAACGATCACGCCAATGTGCAATTCCGCATCAACGGCGTGATGCTGCCTGACGGCGTGACCGGCTTCGGCAGTATTCTGGACCCGAGCCTCATCGGCGGCATATCGCTGATCACCGGCGCGTTGCCGGCCGAATTCGGCATGCGCACGGTCGGCCTTATCGACATCACCACGCGCAACGACGTCTTCAGCAATTCCGGCAGTATCAGCTACTACGGCGGCAGCCGCGGCACCGTCCAACCAAGCTTTGAATATGGCGGCACCTTCGGTAGCACGTGCCCTTCGAGCGCGCCGGCGGCAACCAATTCCTCCACCTCACCGATTGCGACCAAAGCGACACAGTCGTCCTCCACCGACTGCTTCCCAGGCGTGCAGTACCTCTTTACCGGCCGCTACCTGCAAACCACCGAGGGTATCGAAAATCCGCTGCCCACGCTCAATGCAATTCACGATCTCTCGAACCAATACAAAGGCTTCGCCTACATGTCGGCGTTCGTCGACCCGGCAACCCGCGTGAGCCTGATCGCCGGCACGGCCACCAGCTGGTTTCAGATTCCCAACGTGCCCGGCCAGCCGGTCGGCTTGAACGGAAACCCGCCGGTGACCAGCGCGTTCGGGATCACGAATTTCAACTCGGCGGCGCTCAACGAAAACCAGTACGAGGACACCCAGTTCGGCGTGCTGGCGCTGCAGCGGTCGATCAATGGCTTCGATGGGCAAGTGTCGTATTTCACTCGTTATAACTTTTTGCACTTCATGCCGGACACCGTCGGCGATCTCCTGATCAACGGCGTTGCGGCCGACATCACCCGCGAATCTTACAGCAACGGCGTCCAGGGCGACGCCTCATACATTATCAACCCGGCCCATACGCTGCGCACCGGTTTCACAGTCAGCGGCGAACAGACTGCCGTCGGCAATCAGTCTTTGGTCGAGCCGGTCGATCCGATGGGCAATCCGATCGACGCACCGTTTACGATCACCGACGATGTCTCGAAAACCGGCTGGCTCGCCGGTATCTATGCGCAGGACGAATGGAAGCTCACCAACAACCTTATGGTCAATTACGGCGCGCGCTTCGACCAGATGTGGCAATATGTCGACGCCAATCAATTAAGTCCGCGCCTCAGCTTTACCTACAAGCCGTTCGAATTCACCACTTTCCATGCCGGCTATGCACGGTACTTCACGCCGCCGGTTATGGTCGAGGCGGCGCCGGCCAACATCGCGTTGTTCACCGGCACGACCGCGGCACCGGCGAGCGGCGGAAGCGATCCGGTGCTGCCGGAACGGTCCAATTATTTCGACGCCGGCGTTGATCAGAAAATTCCGTTCGGATGCGCCTCACTCGCCGCACCCGACTGCAGCGTTCTCGACCTCGGCGTCGATGCCTATTACAAACAGGCACGCGACCTCATCGACAACGGCAATTTCGG
This sequence comes from uncultured Alphaproteobacteria bacterium, assembly GCA_963729965.1. Taxonomy (GTDB): domain Bacteria; phylum Pseudomonadota; class Alphaproteobacteria; order Rhizobiales; family Xanthobacteraceae; genus BOG-931. Next base: position 199,463 of record CAVSPX010000012.1, on the reverse strand, counting down.
CCAGGCGCTGGTGCTTAGCGCCTTCAATTATGCCAGAGGCGAGGTCAAAGGCATCGAGTTCAGCGGCAAATATCACAGCGGCAATTTCCAGGCCTACGCAAATCTCGCCGTGAGCTATGAGAAAGCGACCGACGTGGTGTCGAACGAATATCTGTTCGACAACGTCACCCCACTCGCCGATCTCGGCGGCATGACTGAACTGCAATATATCAACTCGCACTGGATCTACACCGATCACACCCAAATCGTGACCGGCTCAGCGGGGATGTCCTACCTTTGGAACGGCACCCGCTACTCGGCCGACATGATCTACGGCAGCGGATTGCGTGACGGTGACGCTAATATTGGCACAGTGCCGCCTTACACCCAATTCAACGTAGGGGCCTCGCACGAATTCGCCATGCCGGACGGTAAGCCGCTCACCGTACGCTTCGATGTCGTCAACCTCTTCGACAGCATCTATCTCATTCGCGACGGCAGCGGCATCGGGGTTTTCGCCCCGCAATACGGACCGCGCCGTGGCTATTTCGTCGGCGTGAGCAAAAAGATTTGAGCAACGCGGGGCACCATGCGGCAAGCATGATCACCAAGGAGGCCATCGAATGACGGCATCACCGCGCAAGCGCATCCGACGACGTACGCGACTGCCGGCGGCGTTTGCGCCGGTGCCCCGGCGTGCGGGCAGATCGCTTGTTCTCGGCGGCGAGCAGACGGCTGCGCCCTCGGCCCGATCAGAACGCTTGACGATTCCGTACGATGGGGCACAACAACATACTGAGAAGGCGTCAGTTTTTCATTATTCCAAAGTAAAACAGGGCGCCTTTTTGCGATCACGCTTCGGCGGCATCAGGTTCGGCTGGAAAATCCGAGCCCATGCCGCGCCCTTGCGCCGGGCGCGAAGTGCGTCGGACGCAGTCGCCAGCGACGAAATGGCAGGTAGGACTTCGGAAATGCGAACTGATCGAAAGAGGCGAGCTTCGGACACAATCGCCGTGGATTCCCGTTATCAAAGGCGAGCCTTGGCGGCGGCCGTTGGCGCCCTGTTCATCGCGGCGTCGCTTATGCACGCCGCGCACGCGCAAACTCCTGCGCCGCAAGTTCCAGCCGCGCAAGCTACCGCCCCGTCAATTCCAGCGCAGCCTTCAGCGCCGCCTGCCTCAGCCTCTGTCATGCGGCCCGCGCAATCAGCTGCTCCAGGCGCGCCATCGGCAATCCCGTCACCGCAAGTTCAAGCGCCGGCCACCCCGTCCGCCGGGCCGCCTGCAACGCCTAGCGCCACGCCGCACGCGCCGTCGCCGGCCGCCACATCGAGCCCGCCGTCACCAGCACCCGTTTCGGCGCCGGCTGCAAGCGGACCGTCGATCGGCGGCGATCTGTTGCCGCGGCAACTGTCCTACACCCGCATGTTCTTGGACGCCGACTGGGTGGTCAAAGCTGTCATGATCGGGCTCGCCTTCGCGTCTCTCGTCACCTGGACGGTGTGGATCGCCAAGACCTGGGAACTGGCGCGAGCGCGCCGCGGCGTGCGCCGCAGCGTCCGGATGCTCGCCGACGCGCCGACGCTCGCCTACGCACACGAACAACTGCGCAACAATGACACGGCCACCGGACAATTGATGAAGGCCGCGGCGCAGGAAATCCGGCTGTCCGCCAATGCTCGCGGCGACGGCCTCAAGGAGCGCATCGCCTTGCAGCTCGAGCGGCTGGAGCTTGGATTCAGCCGCAGGCTTGCGCGCGGCACCGGCGTGTTGGCGACGATCGGCTCGACCGCGCCGTTCGTTGGGCTGTTCGGCACCGTATGGGGCATCATGAACAGCTTCATCGGCATCTCCAACGCGCACACCACCAATCTCGCGGTGGTCGCTCCCGGCATCGCCCAGGCGCTGATGGCGACCGCGATGGGACTGATCGCCGCCATCCCGGCGGTGATGATCTATAACGTGCTGGCACGGCAGACCGCGCAGTACCGCGCGCTGCTTGGCGACGCCTCGGCGCAGATCATGCGGCTCGTCAGCCGCGATCTCGACCGCGCCAAGCTGCCGCTCGCCCAGGCGGCCGAATAGGGGAGACGGCAGCCATGGCCATTCGTCTCGATCACGGCGAGGACGAACTCACCGAAGTCCATGACATCAACGTCACTCCGTTCATCGACGTGATGCTGGTGCTGCTCATTATCTTCATGGTCGCGGCGCCGCTCGCTACCGTGGACACGCCGGTCGATCTGCCCTCCTCGACCGCGCTGCCGCAGCCGCGGCCGGATAAGCCGATCTATGTGACACTCAAGGCCGATGGCAGCCTTACGCTCGGCGACGATCCGGTGGCGCGCAGCACGCTGTCCGCCGCGCTCGATGCCGCGACCGCTTCCGACAAGGAGAAGCGCATTTTCCTGCGCGGCGACCGCGCAGTGCCCTATGGCGACGTCATGACGCTGCTCAACGATCTGCGCGGCGCCGGCTACCTCAAAATCGCCCTGGTCGGCCTCGAAAACCGCGACGCCCCATGAGTTCGTCTGCTATCCACTGGTTCGACAACGATCCGCACACCCGGCGCCGCTGGGCGGTCGCAGCTGTGATCGTGTTCTGTGCCTACACGGCGGCCGGCACCGCCGGCTATCTGCTGTGGCGGTCCCAGCCGGATGCGATCGGCGACGATTTCCTCCGTTATCTCGGTCGAACTTGCGCCGATCGATAGCGTTGCCGACGCCAAGCAGGTCGACGTTGCGCCGGCGCCGGAGGAAATGGTCGAGCAGAAGGCAACTCCGGTTCAACCGGAAAAGCAGCCGGAGCAGCCCAAGGTCGAGGAACCACCGCCGCCCGAGCCGACACCGTCAGCCGTCGCGCTGCCGGAGGAGACAAAGCCACCGGTGCCGGTCGAAGAGCCGCGCCCGCCGGCGCCGGTCACCGCGGCCCCGGTCAGGGGCGGAGCTCCGCGGGTCGAACCGTCCTGGCAGACCCTGCTGTTTCGCAAGCTGCAACAGGTCAAGCGCTATCCGAGCGCCGCGCGGTCCCGCGGCGAACAAGGCGTCGTGCTGCTCGCGTTCAGCATCAACCGCGACGGTCACGTGATGTCGCGGCACATCGTGAAGGGATCGGGTTACGCCGCGCTCGACGACGAGGCGATGGCGCTGGTCGAGCGCGCGCAGCCGATGCCCGCGTTCCCGCCGAGTATGACTGAAGCACAACTCAGTCTAACGGTGCCGATCCGCTTTTCGCTGCGCTGATGCGCGCCCGCATTCCACCCTTCACGGGGGACGCCGAGGCGCTACAATGCGGCGCCCAGCAAGGAGACCTTCATGCGAACCAAGCAGAGCCTGACTTTGGCGGACGTCAAGAAAATGATGGCGGCGTGTGAGGCCAAGGCGACCGCCAACAAATGGCCGGTGGCCATTGCCATCGTCGACGACGCCGGTTTCCTGCTCGGCTTCGCGCGCCTGGACGGCGCACCAGCGATCACCGCAGAAGTGTCGATTGGCAAAGCGCGCACCTCGGCGATGACCGGGCGGCCGAGCAAGTACTTCGAGGACCGCGTCAAGGAGCGGCCGGCCTTTCTCAACTTCCCCGCCGGCATTCTGCTGCAGGGCGGCGTCCCGGTGATGTATCAGAACGAATGCGTCGGCGCGATCGGCGTATCCGGCGTGCAGTCGCATGAGGACGAGGAAGTCGCTCAGGCCGGCACCAGCGCGATCGGCTAGAGGCGAGCAGGCGCAATTGCTGCGCCCCGCCTCAGACGTGGCGCGGGTTGGCGACAACCATATAGGCCAGCAAGCTCGCGCACGTCGCCAACAGACCAACGACGAGCCACAAAGTATATGTCCGGGACGCCGCGTACGATGCTAACCGCGCCAGCCGGGACTGCGCTTGCGCGTTCCCCGCTTCGAGGGCGGCGACTAGCCGCCAGGAGTTGATCGGCAACAGAACCATGTGCAGGAGCAAAATGGGATGAATATTCTGCACGTAGCCAAATGTCACAAACAACACATTGCTCAGAATCGCGACCAGACGCAGCGGCACCATGGTCCGCATGAGAAACGAGGCGAGCACGGCGCAGGATGCGGCGTAGCCGAGTATGTCTGACATGACTTCGTCTCCGCGCCTCGTTCTTTGTAATCGGCGTGGCTCAGCTCCTCCAAAATGGCTTGCATTTTTCGGCCTCAAGCCCAGCCGGATAGCCGAGGTCCTTGACATCGAGCTGTGTTAATGCGGCGAGTTCGCGCCGCGACGCTAATCTGCGTCGCCACTCGCCGATTGCCAGGGTGAGCCGCCGCCGAGGCGGCCAACCCATTGGTATTGGCACGAGGACATTTGAGCCTGACGAAACCGAACGCATGCTCATCGCAAGCTCCCGTGATCAACCGATGTCCACGGGCGATTCCGTCCCTCGCTTTTGCCGATTATTGACCGCCACAATGAAGCGGCAATGACGAATCAAAAAACGCGGCCGGCGCGCCTACAGGAACCATGCGGTTGCCGATCTATGAAAACTCGCGGCTCACCGCTGCTTTTGGCTCTGCTTTAGCAAGTTGCGTGCCATGCGTTACAAGACATGAGATTTTGTTTGCCATTGCAAACATCAGTATTTTGTCGCGTGTTTTCAAATTACCCGGTGATGTCGCAGCAGCGTTGCAGGGTGACCAAAAAGAGTTGGCGCCCAAAGACGCCGCATTTGCCTATCGTTTTATGAGCAAACGGCGTAGCAGTTCGCCATGTTCTCGCACACTTGCCTGAGCCCGCACAGCGCAGGCGCGTAACAACGAGCTTAGTGAGCGGATACGGCCCGCCCAAACACCAGTCTTGCCATGAGCGGGATCATCGGATTTCAATGGCGCGCGCTTTCGCTCAATGGTTGTCAAAATGTCGCCTTCAGATCCTGCAAATGTTCTCGCCGGGTTATGGCGGCTGGCCGGGCACGACGACGCGGCATTGAAGAGCGCTGAACTCACCGGGGCCGAGCCAGTGCTGCCGTCTTCGTTTGCCGTCGGGACTGCAGCGCAAGCGACAATCGCCGCCTCGGCGCTCGCTGCCGGCGAGTTGTGGCGGTTACGGACCGGTCGTCGACAGCACGTCGGCGTCGACATGCGCGCCGCAGCGATCGAGTTCCGCAGCGAACGCTACCTGCGCGTCGACCGCAAGGCTCCGGCCGAATATCACGACAGTATCGCCGGGCTTTATTGCTGCGGCGATGGGCGCTGGGTGCGGCTGCACACCAACCTGCCGCATCATCGCAGCGGCCTGCTCAAGCTGCTCGGCTGCGAGCACAATCGCACCGCGGTACAGCGCACGCTCGACGGTTGGGAAGCCGAAAGGCTCGAAGACGACGCGGCGGCGGCCGGCCTCGTCGTCACTGCATGCCGCACGTTTGCCGAATGGGATGCACATCCGCAAGGACAAGCGGTTGCCGGTCTGCCGCTGTTCTCGATCGAGCAGATCGGCGACGCGCCGGCCAATCCCCTGCCCGCGACCGAGCGGCCTCTTGCCGGCATCAGGGTGCTCGACCTCACCCGCATCATCGCCGGGCCGGTGTGCGGTCGGACGCTCGCCGCGCACGGCGCCGACGTGCTTCTCATCACCGCGCCGCATTTGCCGTCGATGCTGCCGCTTGTCATCGACACGGGTCGCGGCAAGCTCTCGGCGTCGATCGACCTTCGCGATCCAGCTGGGCGAGCCAAACTTGCCACGCTCATTGGCGATACTGACATCTTTGTTCAAGGCTATCGGCCGGGAGCCTTAGCCGCATTCGGCTTCGGTCCCAAAGACATCGCGAAGCTGCGGCCAGGTATCATCTACGTCTCGCTATGCGCCTATGGCCACACCGGTCCGTGGGCCGGGAGGCGCGGCTTCGATTCGCTGGTGCAGACCGCGAGCGGATTTAACGCCGCGGAGGCGGAAGCATTCGGGCAGAGCAAGCCACGCGAGCTGCCGGCACAGGAACTCGATCATGCCACCGGCTATCTGCTCGCCTTCGCGTCGATGACGGCGCTCAAACGCCGCGCCGAGCGTGGCGGATCCTGGCATGTGCGCTGCTCGCTGGCCCAGACCGGCTATTGGCTGCGTTCGCTTGGCCGCATCAATGGGATGCAGTGCCCGAATCCGCGATCCGCCGACGTGAGTGACCTGCTGGAGGAATTACCCTCCGGATTCGGCCGGCTCACCACTGTGCGCCATGCGGCGACGATGAGCGAAACACCGCCGCGTTGGCAGCGGCAAAGCGCTCCACTCGGCACGCACCCGCCAGCGTGGACGGCGTGATCGCCGACGCCGAGCACTCTACTGATCAAGTTCCTTGAAATACCGATAAATGCCCCACTGGCTGAATGGGATACGTCGGTCCGAGGCGAGATAAGCGGCGATGCGCGGACGCTTGGCGACGCGATCGTGCAGCGCCACGAGCAGCGGCACTTTCTTCTCAAACCGCTTCATGCGCTTGGGAAACGCATAGCGCAGGCCTTCGACGATCTGAAACAGCGACAGGTCGACATAGGTGAGCCGCCGCCCGACCATGTACTGGCCGCCGTTGTGCTTGAGCACGCGCTCGAAATAGCCCAAGAATTTCGGCACGCGATAGCGCCAGAAATCGGCAGTGCGCCGCTTCGCCGCCGGCTTCTGCTCCTCGTAATAGAGCCAGCCGGACACCGGATGATGGGTATCGTGAATGTGCACGACCAAGTCGGTGATCGTAAGCTGCAGCTGGTGTGTCCACAGCCTTCCCGCCTCGTCGCGCGGCGCGAGATTAAGGCGTGGCCCGAGATAGTGCAGAATAAGAGCGGTCTGCGCGATGATGTCCTTGCCGACTTTGAGGAACGGCGGCGCATACGGCGGGTGCTCCTGGCGTTCGCTCTCCAGGATCTTCATCATCGCCGCCGTGCCGCTTTTGCCGCGGCGCGCCACGTCGGCATAGTCGGCGCCGGCCTCTTCGAGCGCCAGCCGCACGAATTCGCCGCGGCCCTGGATGGTCGGCCAGTAATAAAGTTCGTAGCGCATGGTCAGCCCGCCGCCTTGTATTGCTCGTCGCTGACCGGCTCCAGCCATTGCACGTGCTTGCCGTCGAGCGCCTCCTGCATCGCGACATGCTCCATGACTGTGTTTGGACCGGCGCCGTGCCAGTGCTTCTCGTTTGGCGGAATCCAGACGACGTCGCCACCCCGGATCGTCTGCACTGGGCCGCCCCAGGTCTGCACACGGCCGCAGCCGGAGACGATGAACAGGGTCTGTCCGAGCGGGTGGGTATGCCAGTGGGTGCGCGCGCCGGGTTCGAAGCGCACCAGTCCCGAACGCACCCGCGCTGGCGCCGGCGCCTCGATGATCGGATCCTGCCAGACTGTGCCGGTGAACGATTCTGCCGGACCGCGGCGCGACGGCGCCGAACCACTCGGACGAATATCCATGCTGTCGTCTCCTCCGCAGGCGCGGCCGCTCGCCTTCTAACACTTACAAACGCCGTGCCGGGCCGCGCGGCGGTAAGATAAACGAAATCTTGGCCCAATACCCTGCCCTCGCCACAGTGATGGCGCCAAACTGCGGGCCGGGGTATCTTTCGCTACGCGATGGGACGGGTGATGGGAAAAGCGGTCCTGAGTGTCTTACCTGCCAGTGCGCGGATGAGCGCCGCCGCCCGGCTGTTTTTGGTGCTCGCGGTCGGCCTGGCGCTCGGCGCCTGTTCCAAATGCGACGTGCCGGATTTCACGCACTGGGGCTCGTCGGCGCCGCATTCGTGCGGCGGCAACGCACCGTCAAATTAGGCCGGTTAGCTTTCATCGGCGGCTAAACAACGCGAATTTTGCGAGATTTGCTTCAGCCGGGGCCGCCGCGCGGCGCAGCGATCTCTTCGGAGCGGCTACCCGCCTTCTGCTCGGTCTCGGCGTGGGCGCCAGCGTCAAAACTCCCGTGCAGATCGTCACGCGAGCGCAGATAAGGATCCGCCAATTGCCGGGGCGACAGCGCCGCGACGCCAGTGGTGTCGCCGCCCCTCCACAGCGTCCAAAACAGACGACACAGCATCGCCAGCAGCACGATTTGACAGAGTAGTCCGATATATGACGCCACGCCGCCTATGCCGCCAAGTCCGGCGATCACGCCACGGCCGAATAGCAGACCAAGCACGCCGGAACCGAGGAACCCGGCGGCGAAGCCGCCGAGCCATCCGCCATTGCTGAACAATCCGCTCAACGTGCCGCCGGGATGGACCCGCGGCGCGGTCTGCGGCGAGGCGTCCGGCGTTACCACAGTTTCAGCGGCGGCCAATGAGATGAAAGCGCCGGGGCCGCCGCCGAAGATCAGGCCATTCGTCGCGGGCACGTCGAGATCGTCTGCTCCTAACAGCAGCGCCAACAGCGCCGAAATTCTCGCGACCGATCGGACCCAACGAAGCGATGACACGGCTGCTATGTTGCCTCCTCATGGCTCCGTGCGCAGATTTGGAACCGTTACCGCGCTCCCGCAGCGCGGGCTCCTCTATCGTCGTGGATGTCATGCCCCGGAGAACACTGCGCATACCGCCGCGCGCGCGAGTGTCGCACCGGAACAGCACTCTTTTAGAAACTGATCGTGCCGAGTAAAAGCTTGCGCGGCAACCCAGCTCGGCACCATATAAATTTTTTATAACCCGCCACGCTCCGGAGCTACGCCGCCATCGTCTCTTTCACCTTGGCGACGAGCTGCTTGAGCGTGAACGGCTTGGCCAAAAAGTCGAACTGCTGGCCGTCTGCCGGCAGATGTTTCTGGAAGGCGTCTTCGGCGTAGCCGGAGACGAAGATGATCTTGAGGCTTGGATCACGCGTGCGCAATTCACGCAGCAAGGTCGGGCCGTCCATCTCCGGCATCACCACGTCCGAGACGACGAGATCAATCTTGCCGCCGGTTTTTTCCAGCACGTCGATCGCCTCGACGCCGTTGCCCGCCTGCAGCACCGTATAACCACGCGACGCGAGACCGCGCGCGTTGAGCGCGCGCAGCCCCTCCTCGTCCTCGACCAGAAGAATCGTGCCTTCGCCGGTCAGGTCGGTGAGCGGCTTCGCTTCGGTGGTGACGACCGGCACCGCCGCCATCTCCTGGGCGCTCGGCACGTACCGTGGCAGGAAAAGACGGAACGTCGTGCCCTTGCCTTCGGCGCTGTCGAAATAGACGTAACCGCCGGTCTGCTTGATGATTCCATAGACCGTCGACAGGCCGAGCCCGGTCCCTTTGCCGACCTCCTTGGTGGTGAAGAACGGCACAAACACCTTGTCGCGGATCGACTCGGGAATGCCGTTGCCGGTGTCGCTCACCTCGACCATCACGTATTCGGCGGCCGGCATGCCTTTGGTATTGTATCGGGCGCAGTCGGCGGCGGTGACGTTGGCGCTGCGCAGTTCCAAATGACCGCCGCTCGGCATGGCGTCGCGCGCATTGACCGCGAGATTCATGATCACCTGCTCGAACTGCAGGAGATCGGCCTTGACGGGCCACAGGTCGCGACCGAGCACCACTTTGAGGTCGATTTTCTCGCCGATCAGCCGGCGCAGCACCACGGTGAGGTCGCTGAGCATTTCGCCAAGATCGAGCATCTGCAGGCGAAGCGTTTGCTTGCGCGAGAACGCCACCAGGTGGCGCACCAGACTGGCGGCGCGATTGGCGCTCTGCCGGATTTCCATGATGTCTTTGAACGACGGGTCGGTCGGCTTGTGTGCGTTGAGCAGAAAGTCGGTCGCCAGCAGAATCAGATTGAGCATGTTGTTGAAGTCGTGGGCCATGCCGCCGGCAAGTTGACCGATCGACTCCATCTTTTGCTGCTGGATGAGGCGGCCTTCGAGTTCGCGCTGCTCGGTCGTTTCCAGCGCGTAGACGATGGCCGCTTCCTGGTCGCGCTCCTGCTCGCCGACCACAGTGACGTAGAAGCGCGCGAAGCGCTCGCCGTGGCCGGCCAGCATGGCGTCGACCGGCGCGATGTCTCCCCTGCCTTGCGCCGCCTGCACGATGGCCGCTTCGAGCGGCGGCCAGTCGCGTTCGGCCACGATGGCGCGGATCGATCGGCTGCGGGCATCGCCGCCGATCATGCCCTGGAACAGCCGGGCGAACAGCGCATTGGTCCGGACAATGCCGCCGTCTCGGTCGATCGTCGCGATCGCCATCGGCGTATGATGGAAGAAACGCATAAAGCGGACTTCGGCAGCGCGCTGCAATTCGCTGCCGTCGTCGCCGGCGCGATTGAGCACCACCGTGCGCGAGGCGCCGGGCAGACCGTCCGCGCCGAATGCCAACCTGTGCAGCAGACGAGCCGGCAACGTCCGCCCTGAGCGGGTCTTCAAATCGAGGTCGAAGACCTCGGTCTTCACCTCGCCAGGCGTGGCGCGCAGCGTTGTCAGCAACGCCGCGCCGTCGCCGGAGACGAGGTCCGTGAGTTTGAGGCCGCCGGAACCGACCTGAGCGAGATCCTGGTCGAGCCAATTGGCGAGCGTGGCATTGAGATAGACGATATTTCCGCCGGCATCGGCAGAGAAGAAGCCGGTCGGAGCATGATCGAGATAATCGATGGCGCGTTGCAGCTCCTGAAAGATGTTTTCCTGGCGCTCGCGATCGCGTGTGATGTCGTTAAGCGACCAGACCGTAAGCCCGCGCCCGCGGCCGCCGCTGCTCAGCGGGCGAATACGCATCCGGAGCCAACGCGCCGGCCGGCCATGGGCCGAGGCGATCCGGACTTCTTCCTGCAGGCGCCTGCCTTCGCGCGCCGCCTTGAGCAAGCGGTAGATCGCCTCCGAGGCGTCCGGATCGGAGATGAAAACTCGTTCAACCGGGCGCGCGTCGCGAGCGTCCGCGGCACCGATCAGATCGAGATAGGCGGCATTGGCGTAGATCACGCGGCCGTCGCCGTCGGTGACAACAATGCCGTCGAAGGCGCCGTCGAGCACCGCCTTGATGAGCGGATTGCCGGCTTGCGATCCCGACAGCCGCAGAATGCCGCTGGCGAATGCAAACAGCGCAACGACGCCGATCGTCGCCAAAACCGCAAGGAAAACAAGAATGTAGGGCTCGGCACGGTCGCGGCCGAGAAGGCCGATACCGGCGGCGCCGGCGATCAGGACGCCGGCGACCAAGAGGAGGAGCATAATGCTGCCGCCCCGCCCGACGGCGGCGCTGCGGTCAAGTGCGCTGCGCACCGGGGCGCCACTGGCCTGTTGACCGAAACCGTCCGTGGTCATGGCCTCTTGCGTCATGTTTCGCCCTCAGTGCCCGTTGCGGCGGCTTCGCGCAAGAGCCCCCGGCAAGGCTGGCCTCCGGGGCCGGAATTCGGATCGGCAGCGTTCAGCATCGCTTCGAAGATACGTGATTCTCGGGGTTCATGCCGCGTTGGGCTGACACCTGGGGCCGACTCAGTTCGCGCGCGTCACCAGCCGCCGCAGGCGCATCAGGTAACCGATGATTTCGGCCACCGCCCGGTAATGCTCCGGCGGGATTTCCTGATCGATCTCGACCGTGCCGTGAAGCGCACGCGCCAGGGGCGGGTTTTCGATTACCGGAATGTCATGCGCTTCGGCAATTTCGCGGATGCGCCGCGCCAACAGATCGACGCCTTTGGCGACGCAGACCGGCGCGTTCATGCCGCGTTCGTATTTCAGCGCCACCGCAAAGTGGGTCGGGTTGGTAATGACGACCGAGGCCTTGGGTACCGCCGCCATGATGCGCTTGCGCATGCGCGTCTGGCGCAACTGCCGCAGCTTACCCTTCACAGTCGGGTCGCCTTCGGTCTGGCGGAATTCCTCCTTCATTTCCCGCATCGACATCTTCTGCCGGTCGTACCATTGTCGGTACTGGAACAGATAATCGGCCCCCGCCACGATGGCGAGGATCGCCACCACGCTGCCGAGCATGCGCATAGTCAGCGCGCTCGTGACCGGCAGGATCATCGCCGGATCGATCCCGATCAGCCCGGCAAGACGAAAGCGCTCCGGCCACAGCAACGCTGTAATCACCCCGCCGAACAACGCGAGCTTGACGAGACCTTTGGCGAAATTGACCAGCGCCACCTTGGAAAACAGCCGGGACAGTCCGGCCACCGGCGAAATTCGCGACAATTGCGGCCGCAGCGGCTCGCCTGAGAGCACGATACGGTGCTGGAGCGCACTGCCGGCAAGTGCGGCGATGGCGAGCAGAACGAGCGGAACGCCGAGCGCCGACAGCACATTCAACAGCAGCGCACGCGCCATATGGGCGAGCGCCGGTCCGTCGGTCGGAATCTCAAAGGAATGCGCGATCAGGCCGCGCAGCATCGCCTCCAGGCTCGATGCCGCCGGCCGCGCAAACACCATGAGCACGAGCGCCCCGCCGGCGAGCATGAACCAGGCGTTGACCTCGGCGCTTTTGACGACATCGCCCCGCTTGATCGCCTCATCGAGCCGCTTCGGGGTTGGGTCTTCTGTATGATCGCTGTCGTCCTGGGTCTCGGCCATGGCGCACCGTCACGCGTGCGGCGCCAGGGCGTGCAAGACGCCGGCAACGTAGTCGAGGAAGAATCCCATCATGGCGCCGAGTCCCAGCACCAGAAGCAACAGCCCGATCATGATCGAGAGCGGCAGCGCCACGAAAAAGACCTGCATCTGCGGCATCAGCCGTGACAGCACGCCAAGCCCGATGTTGAACAACAGGCCGAATACGAGAAACGGCGCCGACAATTGAATGCCGATGCGGAACGCGCCGGCAACGGTACCGGTCATCAATGCCGCGACGTCGCCGGTCGACGGCACCTCGCCCGGCGTGAACACGTTATAGCTGTCATTGAGCGCGGCGATGACGAGGTAGTGCATATTGGTGGCAAAGATCAGCGTCAGCCCAAGCATGGTGAGGAAATTGCCGACCAGCGCGCCCTGTTCGCCCTGTGTCGGGTCCACTGCCGTGACGAAACCGAGCCCGAGCTGCTGGGCGATGACCGAGCCCGCCACATCGAGTGCCGAAATGGTCAACCGCGCCGTCAGCCCGAGCACCGCGCCGATCAGAATCTCCTCGACCAGCAGGACGATGTCGGGACCGAGTGCGCCGGTATCGATGTGGTAGGCGCTCCGGTGCAACGGCAACAGCACGGCCGCGAGCACCAGAGCGATGGTCAGACGAATCCGCGAGGAAATATTCTGTTCGCCAAGCCCCGGCAGCAGCATCAGCATGGTGCCGATGCGCGCGAATACCAGAAGAAAAGCTGCGCCCAGCGCCGGCAGAAATGACAGATCGATGGTCACTGCGGTGGACCGATCAGCCGTTGGTGATGTGCGCGGTGATCCGCATGAAATTCGAATGCAGCGCGTCGGCCATGAATGGCAGCGCGATCAGCAGTGCCAGGAAGATCGCCAAGATCTTCGGGATAAAAACCAGGGTCGTTTCCTGGATTTGGGTGAGCGCCTGCAGCAGCGAGATGGCGACGCCGACGATCAGCCCGACCAGCATCAACGGCGCCGCGACGAGCAACAGGGTGGTGATGGCGTCGCGCGCCACGTCAAGAACTTCCGGCCCGGTCATCATGGTGGTGCTCCCTGGTTGTTGTCGTTATCGCCCGCGCATGACAGTTTCAGATCGGCATCTTCAAGATGTCCTGGTAGGCCGCGATCACCTTGTCGCGCACCGACACCAGCGTGGCGATGGCGGTTTCGGATTCGGCAACGGCCGTGACGACGTCCACCATGTTGGCCTTGCCCATGGCAACGGCTTGCGTCTGCGCATCCGCCTTGGCACCCGATGCGGAAACCGCATGCATCACATCCTTGAGGACGGCGCTAAAGTCCGGCCCACCCGTCGCCGCATCGGACGACGACGCAAGACCACTTGGATCGGCGCCCGTGCCGAGACGGCCGATGTTCGCATAAGCATTGGCTGCGGAGACTGGGCTAGCCGGTATGGCCATGGGTCACCTTAAGTCTTGAGGATGTCGATGGTGCGCTGAAGCATGCGCCGTGTTGCCGTGATAACGTTGAGGTCGGACTGGTAGGACTGCTGCGCATCGCGCAGGTCGGTTAATTCGACCAGCGTGTTCACATTCGGATATTTGACGTCACCGTTGGCGTCGGCGGCGGGATTGCCCGGCTCATGCTTGATGCGGAAATCGGAATTGTCGGGCCGCACGCGGCCGAGTTTGACCACGTCGGCACCAAGCGAGTTGTCGAGCACGGACGTGAAGGTAACGATCTTGCGCCGATACGGATCGCCGCCAGGCGTCGTCGCCGTCGAATTGGCGTTGGCGATGTTTTCGGTGATGATACGCATACGGCCGAGTTGCGCATGCAATCCAGACGCGGCAACTTGAAGCGATTTGATGAAGTCCGTGACCGTTGCCATTTGTTCGCCTTCGTAAGCTCCCGGGTGGAACCGAAATGACCCGCTGAAGGGTCGCTCCCTAGCCGCTGCCGCTGCCAGCAGCGAGCTTGATGAGCGCCAAGCTGCGCGAGTAGAGGTCCGCGACGGCGTCGAAATCCATCTGGTTCGACGCCACCCGCATCATCTCGTCCTCGTGATTGACCGCATTGCCGCCGGGCCGCACTTCGTACTGCGGCTCGTTCTGGGCGGTGAACCCGTCGTTTCCACCGTCCGCGGCGATATGATTGGGATTGTCGCGGGCAAGAGTGACCGGCCGCGCCGTCAACGCCTGCTCAAAATTCGGCGGCGCGAGGTCAAGCGGCCGGTAGTTGGGCGTGTCGGCATTGGCGACGTTTTCGGCCAATACCCGCTGGCGCTCCTGGTGCCACTCCATGCGCGAGCGCAGCATCGAAAGAATCGGGATGTCAGTGATCGCCATCGGCCTTCGTCCTCCTCAACTGGGCAGACTTTGCCGAGCGTATGATTAATGGCCGGTTAAAGCGGGTTCCATCGAGCCTTCCGCCATCAATCCGCCGTTTACCATGAGAATCCTTCAATGACGGGGTTTGCGCGTAAAATGCCCCACGGCCGTTAATTCTTTGTTAGTATTCGCGGCGGCAAATGTTTCCGGCGTTGTTAACCATTGGCGTTCCGAAGGATCGCCCAAGGGATCGGCCAAAGTCCGCCGCAGCGAGGAGTGAGATGTCGTTGTTCGGGGGTATGCCCTTTCCGGTGCAGTTCTTTCTCGCCTTCATCGTTGTGCTGGGGCTGATCGGCGTCGCCGCTTGGCTGGTCCGGCGGCTCGGTGCTGGACGGCTTGGCGGAGTCGGAATACGCGGCCGCCAGCCGCGTCTGGCAGTGGTCGACTACGCCAATGTCGACGGACGGCGCCGCCTCATCCTTGTGCGCCGAGACAATGTCGAACATCTGGTGATGATCGGCGGACCAAGCGACATTGTCGTCGAGCCCAATATCGTGCGGGCCACGGCGGCGCCGCGCGAGGTCCCGGTGGCGCGACCGCCGGCAATGGTTGAACCGCCGCCGCCGCGCGCTATTCCGGTCCCCGACACAGCCGCGAACGCCGCATGGCCGCTGCAACCGGAGCCGATGGTGCCGACCGCCGCACCGCGCATGCCGCGTAGCGAGTCGGCCGCCGAAGAGCCGGCCGCATGGCCATTGCAGCCCCAGGCCGAAACACAGCCGCGCGCGCCGCGCGACACGCTTGCCGCGCTGGCCGACGAATTATCGACCCGGCCCAGTCCTCCGCAGCGCCCTCGTCCGCAGCCAACCCTCCGTCCGCAACCGGTTGAGCCGCGTGCGGAGGCGCGGGCCGAGCCACGCCAAGAATCACGTCAAGAATCTCGCCAAGAGGCGCGCGCCGAACCGCGCCGAGAATCACATCAAGAACCTCAGCCCGAACCGCACCAGGAGCCAGTCCCTGAACCGCGGGTCGCGATCGCCCAACCGGGCGCTTCGGAGGTTACCGCCGCGGCCGACCGCAGCTTGGCCGAAATGGCGCAGCAGCTAGAGGCCGCTTTGCGCAAGCCGAGCGCGAAGACCGAGCGCAGTGAATCTCGCGAACCGCGCGCGCCGTCCATGCCGCGGGCCACGACGCCGAGCGAGCCCGCGCCTGCTCCGGCCGTGGCAGCCCCGATACCCAACGGGTCCGCTCCCCCGCGCAATGCGCGCACGCCCGAGGTGAAACCGCCACCGCGCCCGGATGCCAAGCAGGCGCCCGCCAGCAAGACGCTTTATGACAGCCTCGAACAGGAAATGGCGAGCCTACTCGGCCGTCCAACGCCAAAGAACTGATGCAAAGCAGAAAATGAAAATCCTGAACGAATGAAAATCGTTGGAGGCTGCCGCGTCCGGTTCACAGCGGTGGCGGCCTCAGTAGCGGCTCTTCTAGTTACGGCGACGCCGCTCGCCGCGCAGGACATCAGCATCAATCTCGGTCAAGGCGCCGCCGGCGGCGGTGGGCTCAACGAACGCGTGCTGCAGCTTGTGGCGCTGGTCACGGTGCTGTCGCTCGCGCCTTCGATCCTGGTCATGATGACGTCGTTCACGCGCATCGTGGTGGTGCTATCGCTATTGCGCACCGCGCTTGGCACCGCGACGGCGCCGCCCAACTCGGTCGTCATTTCGCTGGCGCTGTTTCTCACCGCGTTCGTCATGGGCCCGATACTGACGCAATCCTACGACATGGGTGTCAAGCCGCTCATCGCCAACCAGATCACCGTCAACCAGGCCTTCGACCGCGCCAGCGGACCGCTGCGCGCCTTCATGGAAAAGAACGTCCGTCAGGAGGACCTGAAGCTGTTCGTGAACCTGTCGGGCGAAAAGCCGCCAACCGAGCCGGAAGACCTGTCGATGCGCATTCTGGTTCCGGCTTTCATGATCTCGGAGCTCAAACGCGCCTTCGAAATCGGCTTCTTGCTGTTCCTGCCGTTTCTCATCATCGACCTCGTTGTCGCCTCGGTGCTGATGTCGATGGGCATGATGATGCTGCCGCCGGTCGTCGTGTCACTGCCGTTCAAGCTGATATTTTTCGTCCTGGTCGACGGCTGGACCCTGGTGGCGGGTTCGCTGATCCAGAGCTACGGAACATAGTCTTTCGCTCCATCATCCCCAAACCTGCCGCGCCACTTGGGCGACGCGCTCCAGTTTCCGCCTCTGATCGTCGGCGCTGAGCAAGTTGCCGACCACGTCGGAGGCGAATCCGCATTGCGGCGAAATCGCCAGCTGATCAAGCGGCAGAATTTTGCTCGCCTCACCGATGCGGCGCGTGAACGCTTCGACCGATTCCAGCTCCGGCCCCTTGGTGCTGACCAAGCCGAGCACCACCACCCTGCCCTTCGGCACGAAGCGCAACGGCGCGAACGAACCGGCACGCTCGGTATCGTATTCGAGGAGGAAGCGGTCGTGCGGCAGTTCGTTGAACAAGCGCTCGGCGATGGCGTCGTAGGAGCCTTCGCGGTGCCACATGCTGCGCTGGTTGCCGCGGCACAGATGGATGCCGAATGTCACGCCAGGGAAATTCGCGACGAGCGCCGATTCAGCCTTGAGTGACCGGGCAAAATTTTGCTCAGGGTCTTCGCCGCGCGCACGCATCTGCTGCGTCGATGGTGCGTCCACATAAGCGGTAAAGCCCGGCGCGTCGATGTGCACATAACGGCAGCCGGTCTCGACCACGCTCGCCACGATCTGCCGCTCGATGGCAACGACATCCGACAGGAAATCGTCCATGTCGCGATACACCGCCGTCGATTTCTCGTAGGCGAAACGCTGCGAAATTCGATCCGGCCCGATCAGCGAAACCTTGACCGGTTTCCGCGCGACGGCGGCGGCGAAGCGGTACTCCTCCAGCGGCAGATTATGCGCGAGCGTGAGCCGGCTGTTTGCCGGGCGGCGATGCGAGACCGCCGTGCCGACGTCGTGCATCTGGCTGATATCCCAACGCTGACCGGGTGCGGAGCCCTCGACCCGGCGCTCATAGACTTTCACCGTCGAGCGGCTGGCGTCGTAGCCCCCGACCGAAGCGCCAAAACTGTCCTGAAAATTCAACCGGCGCATTTCGCCGTCGGTGACGACGTCCAAGCCGGCGTCCTCCTGCAGCCGCACCGCGTCGCGCACGGCCTGATCTTCGATGGCATGGAACTCCGCCGCCGCGATTGCACCATCGTCGAAGCGCATCCGCGCCTCGCGTAACGCCGCCGGACGAAGCAGACTGCCGACCACGTCGGTGCGGATTTTCGTCAGGTCGATTTTTGAGTCGTCGCGGGTAGCACCAAGGGTTGCTGCAGTCATATCTACTCTTGACTCCACGAGGGAGCGTCGAGTGTGCCCGAGCGTGTTCCGGCCAGCAAGCAGCCAAGGGATGAGCAGGCTACCCGGGCGCGGACGATGTCGTCGCTGGCGCGGATGTTGCGCCCGGCGCGGGCGGAGACGCCGGCATAGCCGGACGCGTCTGCGGCGGCGAGACAACGGGCTTTGCCGGCGTCTCCGGCGCGTAATCCGGCGGTCCGGAAGACACCGGATTGGACTCCGCATACCGCGCCTTCATGTCGTGGAGAAAATCATCGAGCGTGTCCGATGCCGCGGCGGCGCTGGCAATGGCGGCGAAATCGTCTCCGGCGCTGCCGAGCGGCGCCGAAACAATCTCAAAGGCGTGTGCGTCGGGCGTGCCGACCATTTTCGGCGCGTATCTGTCGCGGAAGCGCTGAATGTCGAGCTTGTCATCGGCGAGCGCATAACCGATCTCGGCGCGCAAAATGTCCGAGCGTTCGACATCGGTCAGCGGCTGCCACTGTTTCCAGCGGTCGCCATACATCAGCTCGATCTGCTCAGCCGACAGGCGCCACTTGTGCGCCGCCCAGTAAATATCCGAGCGCAGCCGAATCGCCACCGGCCCTTTGATATCGGCGATCACCTCAAGCGCCACCGCGTGCCGGCCGAGATCGGACAGCGCCCGCGCCTCAAGCAACAGGCGCTCATCGCGCAAATCCGTCGAAAGCTCGCCGGAGCGGCTTGAGCGCAGCACCGCCAGCGCCTTATCGGGTTTGCGGTTCATCAGATAGATGACCGCAAGCCGGGTCGCCACCTCGGACCGGGCAGCTCCCTGCAGCCGCTTGTCGACCTGGTATTGTAATAGACCGGCAGCTTGATCGAGCAGATCGACCGATACCAGCCGGTCCGCAAGCCGGCGTATCATTTCATCGCCGCGGCTGCCGACCGGCGTCAATTCGCGGAAGTCGTAGAACAAGGATAGCGCGTCTATGGGCGACATGGTGTCGCCCTTACCGGCGAGGAACAGTTCATCGAACGTCTTGGCCGCGTCCTCCTGGATGCGGCGTGTCATGTCCCAGTCCGGATGGGCCGCCATGGCACTGCGCATCACGTAGAATGAGTCGCGGTAGCGATGCTCTTCGGTGTAAAGACGCGCCAGAAGCTGCAGCGCCTCGATCTCGGTTTCGTCCCCCCGCCACACGGTGGTCAGCGATTCCAAATCGGAGATGACTTCGTCGCGTTTGAGATCGCCGAGCGAATAACGCAGCTCGGTTTCGCGCAGACGGCCCTGCGCTGCCGCGGGCAGGTCCGTCGAACCGGCTGCCGCGCGATAGGCCGCGAGCGCGTCCTCCTGGCGGCCGAGTCCCTGGTCAAGCCGGCCGGCAAGGACCGCGATCGACGGTCGCAGATCCTCTGGTATGCCGATGGTCTGCAGGTCATTCAACTCGTTCTCGGCGCTGGCGAAGTCGCCAACCTCGATCGATGAGCGCAGTTCTTCCTTCAATGCAAAGCGCTGCAATTCGATGGGCAGCGTGGCGATGTCGCTGTCGACGGCCTTGAAGCTTTCGTGCGCCTCCCCCCACTTGCCCTGCCGGGCATAGGCGAGCGCCCGCCACAGCGCCGCGTCGTGCTGATCGCCGACGCTGGGATCGCTCAGGTCCTTGAGCGCCGCATCCGGCCGACTCAGCATGATCTCGGTCACGGCGCGCAGCACGCGCGGCGTCACGTCCTCGGCATTCGGCCGCTGCTGCGCCATCACGACATCGAGCACACCCTTAGCCTCGGCATACATGGAGCGGGCGAGGTAAAAGCGGGCAAGGTCGAGCCGGGGTGCCAATCGTTTGTTCTCCGGTGCGGCGGCGGCAGCGGCGATCAGCTGCGACTGGCGCGTTTCGTAAGAACCCTTGCGGTCGAAGCCCCAGAGCTGGGGATCAAATGTCAACGGATGCAGTCCGCTGCCGCGCAGCAGCGATTGCAGCGAGCTCGACAGCGTCAGCCCGCCCGGGCGGCTGATGATAACCTTGCCCGGGCTGAGCGCCATGTTGATGTCGTCAGCGAGCGGTTCGATTGCTATTCCCTGCTGCGTCGCAAGCGCGCGGAACTCCACGAAATTCTGCTTGTGAATGACGCCACGCGCCGGCGGAAATGCGGTGACGACGAGGAGCTGGTCTCGCGCCTCAGGATCGGTGATGCGATGCAGTGCGTGCGGCGCTTCCAGCGGGATGCTCATGGTCGAACGATCAGTGCCAACCAGGCTGCGATCAAGATTGAGCGCATGCGTCGGGGCCGCAACCTGGTCGCCGATCTCGAGCGTCCACGCCGGACCATCGGCGTCGACGCTTGTCAGGTGCGGCCGGTCGAGTTTGATGCGCACGATATCGGCGTCGGGCGCTCGCGTCAGTTCGGCGCTGCGAATGGTGTGGGTCGCCTCGTTCGTAAGAGCCGAAAGATCGATGTCGGATTTCGAGTCGAAGACCAGCCACAGGGTGTCGGCCCGATTGAACACCGCCGCCGCCGTGGCCGTCGTGAAGTCGAAGGTAAGTTTCAAATTCTGGTTGTCGCGCTCAAGCTCGACCGCAATTTTGCCTTCCGCACCCGATCGCTTTGGTTGCGTCCGCGGCACTCGGGCGGCGGCTGGCTTGACCGCAGGCGGTGGCCCCTTCGCGGCCGGCTCCGGCTTTGCCTCGCCGGCGGCTGGCGCGGACGCTACGGCCCGAGTGGGCTGAGGCGTCGGAGCAGGACTCTGTGCCGGCGTCGCGGCCGGTTTCGCAATTGCGGACGGCGGCACGGCTGCGAATCGCGCTGACGGCGGCGCAGCGGGAGTGATCGGCACGGCCGGAGCAGCGGGCCGAGCCGGCCGTTGCGCTTGCTGCGGCGGCTGCTTGGCCGCGGGCGGCAGCGCGGGTGCGGTCATTTTCGCGACCGGCGACGGACCGACCGCAGGAGTTACGGGAGCCACGGCGGGGGGCGTACGAGGCGGAGCCGGCTGCGGCACAATTGCCGCTGATTTTGCGGCCGCCGGCTTTTCCGGCTGCGCTGCGGCCGACGGCGTTGCGGCGGGTAACGGAGGCGGCGTCACATCGGCGGAAGCAGGCTGCGGCGCAGGACCTTCCGGCAAAACGATCCGAAATCTCTTGCCAGCCTCGGCTTGGGCGTTGGGGGCGACGATATCGAGGGCGTAACCGTTCTCGTCGCGGAAACTGCGCACATCGACGTTGCCGACAAGGTCGAACTTTACCGTCGCCGACCCATCGGCAACCTGCGCGTTGACCGCGCCGACCGTCGGCGGCAAAGCCGTCAGTACATCGCCCAGGTCGAACTTGACCGGCGCATTAAAGGTCAGCGTCAGGCCATTCGCCGCGCGGCGGCTGGATACAGAAATCTGTGCGGGAACATCGAAAATGTAACGCGTGAACGTCGGCTCGGTCGCGACATGAACGCGAACCGGCGGAATTTGCTCAAGCGCCGAGAGCCGATTGGCGCGCTCCAGCGCCCTTTCGGCATCACGCGCGCGCTTCGTCAAATCGTCGACGACGTCCTGCGGCAGGCCCGGCGGCAACCCCTGCCAAGTATCGGGCAGCAGATCGACGAAATATTGCTGGCCGACCGCCATCGCATTGACGGTGACCTTGCGGGCGAGCGCGAGCCGCACCGCCATGCCGTCCGGATCGCGGCGCGCGGCGGCGATGTACCCAGCCGCCTGCGACGAAAGCCGATCGACATTGACGTCGATTGGGGTTTTGAAACTGATGATCAGCACATTGCCGGTCTGGCGAACGCTCACGTCATTGAAATCGCTCATGCTGAAAATGAGCCGCGCATACCCGCCGGTCGTGCCGGCAACAACATCGGCTTTGATCGGATCGGCGAGCACAGGGCGCGCGCCCAGCACCGCGACTAACAGCGCTATCAGGAACGTGAGTAACATGCCGCGCGTCGCGGCTGGTCGTCGGCACGGGACCGCAGACCCCGGACGGCCGCGCTCGCGACAGTGAGCGGACACAGACAAAACGCAACCGCACGCCATGACAAAACTCGACCGTCGCCTCGCCAACCGAGGCCGGTACGCCTTCCCGGCTCCGATGCTGCGCTCCGTGCCGCCAGGGCACTAAGGTAAAGCCACGCGTTTAACGGCTGATTAACGGCTTCTCTAATGATTCCAGTAGGTTACCACGGCGACGCAGGCCAAATTGCGCTGCCGTTGCTTTAATCAGCGTTTCGGCCGCAGCCCTATTCCGCCGCCACCTGCCGGGCCGCCTGCTCCTCATCGTGGAGCCGTGACAGGATACGGCGGGCCGCGATGGTCCCGGCATCGGCCGCGATATCGACCTGCGGGGGGTCGGCAAAAATATTCAAGTTCCGCTGCTGCGCGGAGAATACAGCGACGTCTTCCAGGAAAGCCGTGCGGATCTGTTCGAAGATTTTGTTCGTGAGTTCGCCGTTGTTGACGTCGAAATCGTGCGCCTGGCCCCAGAAATAATGCGACGTGGTTTCGGTTTCCGGCGTGATGGCGTTGAGGTTGCGCATGCCGATGCCACCGACGCGTTTGCCTTCCGGGGCGCCGGTGCCGGTCGGAGTGGCGCCGACGTCAAGCCGCAGGAAGGCTGGCGGGACGAAATCGATGATCTGCCAGCGGTCGACGTTACCGGTGAACGCGCCGACCTTCTGAAAAGTCGGCGGTGCCTCCTGGTCGATGATCCAGCGCGTAACCACCACATTGTTGGGCGCACGCGTGACGTTGACCTTGGCGTGCTCGGCGAGCGCCAGATTGCCGATCGTGGTCTCGTGTACGAAGGCGAGGTGCGTGAGATCGAGCAGATTGTCGACAATCAGCTGCCAATTGGCATCGACATGCAGGTAGGAACTCTTGGCGCCCCAATTGCGATCGTCGAGCCAATGGAAGTCGGTGATGGCCGCCGGATCGGCGAGCGCCGGATCGCCCATCCAGATCCACAGCCAATGATAGCGCTCGACCACCGGATAGGTGCGCACCTTGGCGCCTTGCGGAATGTGCTCCTGACCGGGGATCCGCACGCAGCGGCCGTCGGTGCCGAAACGCAAGCCATGATAATGACATTGCAGCGCATCGCCGTGCAGCTTGCCCATCGACAGCGGTAGATGCCGATGCGCGCAACGGTCTTCGAGCGCCACCGGCTCGCCGGCTTCGGTGCGGAAGAACACGATGGGCTCGCCCAGAATCGTGCGGCCAAGCGGCTCGCGGTTGATCGCGCTCTCGCTCGCAGCGACGTACCAGTAATTGCGCAGGAACATGGACGCTTCTCCGGGCATTTCTCAAACCCGCGCGGGGGCGCCGCGCGCGGCCCTGCCGACGGGCATTGCCGCACATTATTATAGTGTAATCGCAGATAATGGAATCGCGGCGGGGGGCAAGAGCGCACGCTTGAGCCAATTGTGAAGCTTTCTACCGGAACTCCCGGCGCCCCAAGATTAAAATCATTGCCAGGGCAACAGATGCGAGCCTAGTTTGCCCATCGGTTTGCCCGCAGCGAGCGCGCGTACTTGTCCCGAATTTTCATCAGCCACTCGAGCAAAAACGACGATTGGGCGATCGCGCTCAAGGATTGGCTAGTCCGCGAAGGCTGGAGCGGGCCCGAAGACATCTTTCTCGATCTCGATCCCGAGCGCGGCATCTCCGCCGGCCAGCGGTGGGCGTACGCTCTGGAAGACGCGGCCACCCGTTGCGAGGCGGTGCTATTCGTTGTCTCGAACGAATGGCTCGGCTCGAAATGGTGTGCCGACGAGTATCAGCTGGCCAACAAACTCAACAAGAAGCTGTTTGCGCTCTTGACCGACGACATTGCGCTCGACCAGCTTCCCGGCGGGCTTGCGGCGCAATGGCAGATTGTTCGCCTCAATGGCGAGCCTGCCGAGCGTTTCGTCACCGTCCACCCGCTGACGCAGAGGCAATCGCCGGTCCACATCGCGCAAGCCGGACTGAAAAGTCTCAAACGCGGGCTCGAAAAGGCCGGCATCGGCGCCGAGACGTTCGAGCTGCAACACGATCCTGACGGCCCATTTGGCTGGCGCTCGCCCTATCGCGGCCTCGAAGCGATGGAACCGGAAGACGCCGCGGTATTTTTCGGACGCAGCGCCGATATCTTGCGCGCCATCGACGATTTGCGCGGCCTAGCGGCGCGCAAGCTGCCGCGGCTATTCGTCATTCTCGGCGCATCGGGGGCCGGAAAATCGTCGTTCCTGCGCGCGGGTTTATGGCCGCGGCTCCACCGCGACGATGGTCAATGGCTGCCGCTGCGCGCGATCCGGGCCGGTCGCGGCGGCGCCATTGAAGGCCGGGAAGGACTTCTTGCGGCGCTGGAAGAGGTCCATCGCCGCTTTGCGCAGCGCATGAGCCGCGCCAACCTCCGCGATTGCCTGGCGACGCCGGAAGCGTTCGTTGAACTGCTGAACAAACTGCGCCACACCGCGGCGCAGCGCGCTCTCATCTCCGAACCGCCCTTTCCGCTCCCCGTGTTGTGCGTCGACCAGGGGGAGGAATTGTTCGCCGCCGAAGCCGGCCCGGAAAGCGAACGGTTCCTGCAGCTGGCCCGCGCCGCCATCGATGCCGACGCCGCACTGTTGCTCGTGACAATCCGGTCCGATGCCTATGGGGCGATGCAAAGCGCGAAGGTGCTCGCCGAGGTCGATCAACTCCCGCTCAGCCTCGGACCGGTACCACACGGCGAGATCGGGCGCGTGATTCGCGAGCCGGCCGAGATCCTGCGCCGCAAAGCGGGTCCGGCAGCGCCGGTATTTGATGCCGCCGTCATCGCCCGCCTGCAAGCCGAGATCGAGGGTGAATCGGATGCGCTGCCGCTGCTCGCCTTTGTACTGCAGCGGCTGATGCGCGAGCACGAGGGCGCGTCAACGATCGGCCTCGCCGAGTTGGAGCGCACCGGCGGCGTCGCTGACGCCATCGAGTCGGAAGCCGAGGCTGCGCTCGCCGACGCCGGGATTGCGTCCGATCGCACCGCGCGGCGCGATGCATTGCGCCGGCTGTTCATCCCGCGGCTGGCGCGCGTCGATCGCGACAGCAAGACCGCGCAGCGCCGGATCGCACGCCAGGGCGAAATGCCTGCCGACTATTTGTCGCTCGCCAAGGCGCTCACGGCTCGCCGCCTGCTGGTGGTCAAACTCGCCGCGGAGACACCGGGCGCCGCGGACGCAGCAACACTCGAAGTGTCGCATGAAACGCTGCTGCGCCGCTGGCCGACGCTGGCAGACCTGTTGGCGGAGGATCGCGATGCCCTGCTGCTGCTCGATGGCGTACTTTCGGCCGCCGCCGACTGGGACAAGGCCGACGCGGCACGCAAGCCGGATTTCCTCGCCCATCGGGGTTCGCGTCTAGCCGACGCGCAGGCGCTCGCTGCGCGCGGCGCCGATTGGGGACAGTCCATGGCGCCGGCACAAGCCTACCTCGCGGCCTGCCACGCGCGCGAGGTCGCCGAGCAGGCGGAGAAAGAATCCAAACGGCGGCGCGTGGTTGCGGCCAGCCTCACCGCGGTCGCAGTACTCGCAGCGACGACAGTCGTTGCCGCTTTCCAATGGCACGCGGCGCAGACGGAGCGCGACCGCGCGCGGCAAGGCCTCGGCGCGGTGACTAATTTGGCAAGGTCGCTGGTCATTGAGATCGGTCAGGACTTTGTCGAGCACGGCGAGAGGATTGAAGCGAACCGGCTGTTCGATCAGGCCATCCAAAGCTTCAACCAGGTCATTGGACTGTCTCCCAGCGCGCTCGCTTACAGCGGCCGCGGTGACGCTTATGTGGAAAAAGGTGATTTTGACCACGCCATCGCCGATTACGATCAGGCGATCAAGCTCGATCCCGATTATCCCAATGCCTACCACAACCGCGGCATGATTCACCTTATCCGTGGCGACTACGACGCGGCGATGGCCGATTGCAATCAAGCGATCAAACTCAATCCAGATTACGCGCTGGGCTATTTCGTGCGCGGCCTAGTCTATTTCGACGAGGGCAATTTCGCCAAGGCGCAGGCTGATCTTAAGAAATCCGCCGAACTCAATCCGAAAAGAGTTGTCACGGCGTTATGGCTCTACGTGGCCGAACGAAGAAACCATGCGTCGACACAATTGGCGCAAACGGCCGGCCAGTTCGATAGCAAGGCGTGGCCGGCGCCGGTGATCCGACTTTTCCTCGGCGAGGCCAGCCCGGACGACACGCTGAAGGTCGCCGAGACAACCGGTCCGACGAACAAAACGACGCAAATCTGCGAGGCGGATTTTTACATCGGCGAGTACGATCTGGCCACCGGCGCCAAGGAACAGGCCCTGCGCCTGCTACGCCTTGCACACGAAAATTGTGCGCAGTTGGACGATGAATGGCGCGCCTCCGACTCTGAAATCAAGGCGCTCGCCAGAGCGCAGTAACGGCAAAGAGATGTCGCCGAGCCCGATTAAATAGCGCGCCGCCGCGTCACGGCGTGGTCGGCCTGCCTTCGATCTTCGGCAACTCGGCTGGGCCTTCGCTCTTGCTGGCAGCCTGCGCCTTGTTGGCGAGCGCCACCGTCAGTCGTTGCGCAATCTCGGGCGACATTTGCCCCATGATGTCCGCCATGGTGCGCGGATTCATGGCCGAGGCGACCTTGATCAGAACGTCCATGTCGAGGCCGTCGAAAATCTTGGCGGCATCGCGCGCCTTCATGGCTTCGTACATGGTCACCAGGCTTTTGAAGCGATCCGCTTCGGCCTGATTCTTCTGCACTGTTTCGGTCTTGATCCGGCCCTCAACTTCCTTGATCTCGGCGAGGTGCGCAGTGATGCGCTGCTCGGCGGCCTTGACCATATTCTCCCGAATGTCGAGTTCGCGCGCACGCTGATCCAGTTCCTCGCGGCGCTGCTGCAGCCGCTCCAGGATTTCGCGTTCGGCGCCGGAGGGCAGTTTGGCGCCGTCGATCGGGATAACGATACCGTCCGGCGTTTTCGGCGGCTCTTTTGGGCCGGGCTTTTCACCCGGCTTGGCCGGTGCCGGCTTGGCGCCGGCGGACGCCGGGGCAGCGGGCTCAGCGGCAATCGAGCCGGTAATATCAGCGTCGCCAGCTTGCACCCTGGCACGGTCCTCCCGCGCCAATTCTCTGCGCGGCATCGGCAGATCGCTGCGCGGCGCTTCTCCGGTTTCGCCGCTCTCGCCGTTGACCGGGAAGTTGAACATCTGCTGCGCCCAGGACTGCGTCCCGCTTGAGGCCTGCGGGTCGGACGCATGACGGACGACAACTTCCCCGCTCGGCCGCGCATCGCCGGAAATCCAGCGGCTGCCGTCGAGCGCAAGATCGGCGACCTTAATGACCAGAAGGCAGACACTCGCCAACAGCGCGATCGGAATAAGTCGCAAATCGCGGACGAAGCGCATCATGCAGCACGACCGATCGCCTTATGGCGCAATCGCTCGGCAAATGCCTGCGCGGCGGCCGCAATTGCCTTGGCATCGTGGATCGGCGCAAGCGCGGGCTGGGCTTGCTGGCCCGGTGCGGCGTGTTGAGCCTGCTGCGCCATGGGATGGTTTTGCGCAACGCGGCGCCCGATCGTGGCGATCTGCGTCAGGTCGCCGACCACGTGCTTGCTGGCGGCAATCTGGCGGTCGAGTTCGACGCTCAAAATCTCGGCGCGATTGAGCCGTTCGCCAAGCCCGGTTTCGCATTCGTGCGCGGTCACCTTCAGCCCGGCAATCGCACGCTCGGCAATCTCGGTGGCGGTAATCAGTTCGGCAATGGTGGCGCGCAGGGCGTCTTCGTCGGCGCGCAGCAGCTTCAAACGCCGGTTCAAGAGCATGCAATAACCGATGGTCATCATGAGCAGAATTGCGACGAGACCCTCGATCATCATTCCCAGGACGTCGCTCATGATGATGCCTCCTTCGGACTGCCCGATCCGCCCGCCATCTCGAACATGGCGAAGGTCGTCGTCGGCTTGCGTAACTGTTTGGCGACGCGCACGGCGACCCGGTCGCCGACGCGTCCCATGCGCCCTTCGGTCAGCGTGATGTCGCCGCAGCGCACGATCACCGGCGCATCAGATCGAAGCTCCAGCATCAGCGTGTCGCCGACATCGAGCTTCATCATCTGCCTTAACGGCAACCGCGCCTCGTAAAGCACAGCGTCGACTGCGATTTCCGCCAGACCGATTTCTGTGGCGAGGTGGCCTTCCCAGGTCGGATCGCGGCCGAATTTCTCGCCCATGAACATCTGCAACAGCACGTCGCGGATGGGCTCGATGGTCGCGTAAGGCAGCAGCAGTTCGATGTTGCCGCCGCGATCCTCCATGTCGATGCGCAGCCGCACCAGGATCGCCGCATTGGCGGGCCGCGAGATGGCGGCGAAGCGCGGATTTGTCTCCAGCCGGTCGATGTTGAACTTCACCGGCGACAACGGCTTGAACGCCAGTTCGGCGTCGGCGAGCACGACCTCGATCATGCGCTTGACGAGATTGGATTCGATCGTCGTGTAGGGACGGCCCTCGATGCGGATCGCAGTCTGGCCGCGGCGACCGCCGAGCAGCACGTCGATGATCGAATAGATCAGGCTCGAATTGACCGTCACCAGGCCGGAATTCTCCCACTCCTCGGCCTTGAACACCGCGAGGATGGCAGGCAGCGGAATGGAATTGAGGTAGTCGCCAAAGCGGACCGACGTGATGCGGTCGAGCGACACTTCGACGTTGTCCGAGGTGAAATTGCGCAGGCTGGTCGTCATCAACCGGACCAGCCGGTCGAAGATGATCTCCAGCATCGGCAACCGCTCGTAGGAGACCATCGCAGAATCGATGATGGCGCGGATGCCGGAATTGTCGGTGAGCGAAACGTCGTCGAGCGAGAAGCCCAGCAGCGAGTCGATTTCTTCCTGGGTGAGGATGCGCTCAGCGCCGCCCTTGGTGTTCGGCACCGCATGGCCGTCGTCGACCATCGTCGCCCAATGCGCGGCCATGGCCTCGGCGCCGCCCTCGGCTTCAGCCGGCGCGGCCGCCTTTTCGGCCTCGGCGGCCTCCTGTTCGGCCTCAAGCGCCACGCCCCATTCGGCGGCAAGCGCGTCCTGATCGACCTGGTCTTTTTGTTGCGCCATTGCGGCCTGAACCTAATCGGTCTTCGTCATTGTGAACGCAGCAGAGCCATCCATGAGGAGGAGCGCATTTCCGGATTGCTTCATCGCCATGGCCCGTCGAAGACGGACGTGAACGCCCTTTTGCCTCGCAACGACGGGAGACTCACTGGATGACGATTTCCTTGAACAGCACGGCATTGATGCGATCGGGCGAGATCGCCGCATCAACGCGCCGGGTCAGCTCTTCCTTGAGACGGTAAAGGCCGGCGGACCCATCGAGATCTGTCGGACGCAATTCGCGCAGATAAGTCTGGAACGTGTCCATCAGCCGCGGCATCAGCGGCTCGATCCGCGCCTTCATTGCCTCGTCCGGCAATTCGAGCACGACCTTGACCTTCAGATACTGGGTCCGATCATTGCCGGTCGACGACAGATTCACCAGCACGTCCGGCATTTCGAAAAATACCGGCGGCTTGATCTTTGCGGCCGGCGCCGCCTCGGTGCGGCTGCTGCCGCCAAGGAAATGATAGGCGCCGCCGCCGATCCCACCGACGGCGATGAGGGCGACCGCCACGATTGCGATGAACTTGATCGAGAGAAAGCGTTTGATGCCGGATGGCTTCTTCGCAGCCCCCTCGCCTTCGGCCCCGGCCGGCGCTTCGGCTTCAGCCTCGTCACTCTCGTCTTTGGCTGGCTTTTTTGCCATGACGGCTCCCGCTCGGGTCGGCGGCACACACAACCGGCAGGACGCAAAACAACCAACGCTGCAGGCGCTTTTGTCAGCGCCTTAAGGCTCCGGCACCGTCTTCGTCAAAGCTAGGTCGCAATGGTTAACAGATGCTTGCCGGGAACCGCATGACGGGAAAATTTTGCCGGGTAGAGGGTAAATAACGGCCTTTTCTGCCCGTTCGACCATGTTCGCGCCGGCGGTCACACCGTTGTTTTTAAAACAAAATTTGCCATGGCACGGCTTCTGCAATTCGCCTCATGCCGTGGCTTGGGAGAGCGCGGCGGGGGCCGGTGCCACGGAGGGCATCGCGCACACTTAAGGGGAGTATCCGATGGAGAATGCCCTTCTCGTCGGCTTGTCGCGGCAGATGGCGCTCAGTCACGAGCTCGACATCGTCTCTAACAACATCGCCAACATGAACACTACCGGCTACAAGGCGGACAACGCCCTATTTGCCGAATACCTGATGCCGGGCGCTCGCGACGGCGACTTCGCCGGCGCCGACCGGCGCATCAGCTTCGTCAACGACCGCGCCAGCTGGATCGATTTTGCCCAGGGCGCGATTCAGCGCACCGGCAATCCGTTCGACGTTGCTATCGACGGCAACGCCTATCTGGCGGTCCAGACGCCGCGCGGCGTGCGCTACACCCGCAACGGTGCGCTCTCCACAAACGCCTCCGGTCAGCTTGTCACCAACGAAGGCTATCCGGTGTTGGGTGACAACGGCCCGATCACATTTCAGAACACTGACAACGACGTAATCATCAGCCAGAACGGCATCATCACCGTCCGCGAAGGCAACAGCACACAGGATTCGCAGCGCGGCCGGCTGCAGCTCGTGTCTTTCGATCAGCAGAGCCAGTTGGAAAAGGACGGCAGCAGCACGTTTCTGGCGCCGCCCGGCGTCAATCCCGGCCCGCCGGCGCTTGGCGTCCGCGTGGTGCAGGGCGCGATCGAAAAGTCCAACGTCAATCCGGTCGCCGAAATGACGCGCATGCTCCAGATCACGCAATCCTACACCGATGTTGCCAATATCCTGCAGCAGCAGAGCGATCAGCGCAAAAACGCGCTGAGCCAGCTGTCGCAGACCCCGGCATCGGGCAGCGCCTGAGTAGAGCATGGTGAGGAGACATTAGATGCGTGCGCTCGATACGGCAGCGACCGGCATGGCGGCCATGGACCTGCAGGTCCAGGTGATCGCCGGCAACATCGCCAACATGACGACCACTGGCTACAAGAGCCAGCGCGCCGAGTTTCAAGACCTGCTCTACGAACACGTGCAGCGGATCGGCGCCCAGGCCTCCGATCAGGGCAACATTCTGCCCGTCGGCATCGAACTCGGCTCCGGCGTGAAGACCGTCGGCACGCCGCGGCTGATGACGCAGGGCTCGCTGGCGCAAACCGGCAATCCGCTCGACGTTGCCATTCAGGGCACCGGCTGGTTCAAGATTTTGATGCCGGACGGCACCTTCAGCTACACCCGCGACGGCTCGTTCCAGATGGACGCGCAAGGCCGCATCGTCACCGCCGAGGGCAACCTGGTGCAGCCGACCATTACGGTGCCGCAGGGCTCGAAGGGACTGACGATCAATCAGCAAGGCCAGGTTTCGGTAACACCATCGGGCAGCACCACGTCGAGCGTTCTCGGCCAGTTCACGCTGACGACATTCATCAACGACGCCGGCCTGCAGGCCAACGGCAGCAACCTGTTTACAGCGACGCCCGCGTCCGGGACTCCGCAGGATGGCAGCCCCGGAACGAACGGCGCCGGCACGCTGCTTCAAGGCAGCCTCGAACAGTCCAACGTCGAGGCGGTCACGGAAATTTCCAATCTGATCGCCGCGCAGCGCGCCTACGAAATGAATTCCAAAGTCGTCACCGCCGCCGACCAGATGCTGCAGACGACGTCGCAACTGGCGCGTTGAGAAGGGCCATGACCATGATCCGCACACTGCTTCGCAGCGCCCTAGTTCTGGTGGTCCTGGCCACGCCGGCCTTGGCCCAATCCGATATGGCCCAGTCCGATCGACCGGCGCTGCGCGCCAGCGTCACCGTCGCGGGCGATGTCGTGCGCATCGGCGACCTGGTCGAGAATGCCGGGCCGGTCGCCGACATCCCGGTCTTCCGCGCACCCGACCTTGGCACTACCGGCGCGGTGTCGACCGATCGCGTCATTGAGGCGATCCGTCCGCATCAATTGATCGACATCGATACCCGCGGCCTTGCCGAGGTGGTGGTGACACGCTCGGCCCGCACCATCACGCCGCAGGAGATTTCCGATCGCATCGCGCAGGTGCTATCCGCGCAATATCAGCTCGGCGACGCGCATAACGTTTCGCTCAATTTCGATCTGCCGGTACACCCGCTCGAAGTCGAATCTACCGCCGGCGGCGATCTGCAAGTGCTGGCACTGAACTACGACACGCGCAGTGGCCGCTTTGACGTGACGCTCGGTCTGCCGTCGAGCCTCGTGCTGCAACGCCGCCCCGTGCATTTTAGCGGCGTTGCAATGCAGACCGTCGATGCCGTCACCGTCGATCATCCGATCGAACGCGGCGAGGTGCTGCAGGCCTCGGACCTCACCATACTGCGGCGGCCGAGGGCGCAATCCGGCGGCCTTGCCGACATGAAGAGCTCGGTCGGACTCGCGGCACGGCGGCAATTGCGCCCTGGCCAGCCGGTTCAGGTCTCCGATCTGATGAAGCCCAACATCGTACAGCGCGACGATACTGTGACGCTGGTTTACGAGGCGCCAGGCCTGGTGCTGACGTTACGGGGCCAGGCGCAAGAAGCCGGCGCGCTTGGCGACACGATCAGCGTGCTCAACCAGCAGACCAAGCGCAGCGTGCAGGGCGTTGTCAGCGGTCCGGGTCGGGTCACGGTCGCCAACACGACGTTGCATCTTTCCGAGAATGCGGCGGGTCTCGGCCGCACCGTCGTGACGCCGGAGCGGCGGGAGTAGCAGTACGCAGTGAAAGGTTAGTCTCATGTGCAATCGTGTGGTGTTGCTGCGTTGCGTGTTGCTGTCCACGGTCGCGGTCATGTCCTCCTCGTGTTCGACATTTAATCAACTGGCGCATATCGGCGAGACGCCGAAGCTGTCGCCGGTGCAAAATCCGACGACGCAGCCCGGATACCAGCCTGTGCAGATGCCGATGCCGACGCCGACGCCAGCCACCTACAATCCCAATTCACTCTGGCGCAGCGGCTCGCGCGCCTTCTTCAACGACCAGCGCGCGCACCAAGTCGGCGACATCCTCACCGTGAGGGTCAACATCAACGACACCGCGGAATTTCAAGATCAGACGCAGTTGACGCGCAGCACCACGGAAGACTCCAACATCACCAATTTCATCGGCGCCAACACGATCGCCAATCCGGCCAAGGCGGTACTGCCAGGCTCGGTGCTCGCCGCCGACGGCAATACGCAGATGCAGGGCAACGGCACCATCAACCGCCAGGATCAGTTGGTGACCAACGTTGCCGCCGTCGTCACCCAGGTGTTGCCCAACGGCAATCTGGTGATCGAAGGCAAGCAGGAAATCCGACTCAATACGGAAATGCGCGAACTGCTTATCGCCGGCGTCGCGCGCCCGGAAGACATCCAAAGCGACAACACCATCGATCTGCCGAAGATCGCCGAGGCGCGCGTCGCCTATGGCGGCAGAGGCACGCTCACCAACATCCAAACCCAGCCATGGGGTCAGCAGGTGACCAACGTCATATTGCCGTTCTGAGCAATCGCTTTCCGTCGTCTGACGGCCGTACTCCCCGGGGTTCGCATTGCGCAGGCAACCCCGTTACGGCGCGGCCTCCGGCAGCTCCCCGCCGGAGGCCGCGATTTTTTTGGCGATCGATCAGCTGTGGCTTTCGGCGTGGATCTTCGAGGCGTGCCCGTGATGCTCGGTGGCATGCAAGGCATGACCGTGCGCGATCTTGGAATGATGGGCGGCCTTTTCGTGATTGCCGGCCTGGTGATGCAGCGCCGCCTCGCGGTGATGCTTGGCCGCATGCTCGTGGTGTTCGGCCGCCTTCTCGTGATGATGGTGAATATCGCTCATGATGCTCTCCCTGGTTCCGCCACGTCGGCTGTTCGACCATTACCAGGGCAAGTGACGCGGCTGCGACACTTGTACTTCGTCAGGCTGACATCCGGCACGCGGGTGTCATGAATGGGGCTTGCTGCACTGCCTGACGCAGCGCTTCGACGGCGCCGCTCCAATCGCCGAACCGCTGCTGACGAAACAGCCGCGCCGTCGGATACCACGGGCTGTCGCTGCGCTCGCGCAGCCAACGGAAATCGGCAGCGAACGGCAGCAGCACAAGCAGCGGCTTGCCCATGGCACCGGCAAGATGCGCGACCGCCGTATCCACCGCGATCACAGCATCGAGTTGCGCGATGGCGGCGGCCGTGTCGGCAAAGTCGGAAAACTTTTGGCCGATCTGCACGATATCGGGACGGCTCTGCAGAAGCGCCGCGTCTCGTTCGCGCACATCATGCTGCAGGCTGACAAATTGCACGTGCGGCAGATCGAGCACAGGCACGAGCGTTGCAAGGCTCATCGAGCGATTGAGGTCGTTGTCGTGCGCCCGCTCACCGGACCACACCACCCCGATCCGCGGCCTGCCATCAGGGCATGTCGCGGCCAATCGCTGCCGCCAGTGCGCGGCGGCGTCAGGCGGCGACGCGATAGAGGGAGCGGCCCCCGGGATGCTGTCGAGCGTCGTTCCGAACGCGAGTGGCAGACTGAGCAGCGGACAATGCAGGTCAAACGGCGGTAGCGGCGCCTTGCGAGGCAGCACCTGCGCCACGCCGGCCATGCCCGATAACAGCCGTACGAGCTGCGGCTGCACTTCGAACACGACCCGGGCGCCGCGCGCGGCAAGGAGCGGCGCATAGCGTACGAACTGAAGCGTATCGCCAAAACCCTGCTCGGCATGGAGCAGAATGGTCTTGCCGGCAACGTTCCCCTCCCCGCGCCACAGCGGCGCCGCGAGCTTCCTCCGCTGGCCCGCCAACGCTCCGCCCCAGCGCCATTCGTAACCGCGCCAGCCCGCGGTGAAATCGCCGAGATAGAGACGTATCGTGGCGTCGACGAAGCGCGCCGGGGCGAAATCCGGCTGCGCGGCAAGCGCACGCTTCGCGCTCAGCAACGCCTCATGCGGCCGCTCCAGCCGGCGTAGCGCGATGGCGCGGTTGGTCCATAGCGGCGCATTGCCGGGCTTTAAACCGAGCGCCCGGTCGTAGTGTTCGATGGCCTCAATCGGGCGATTGAGCTTGAACAGTGCATTGGCGCGATTGCCCAGCGCGTCGAGATGATCCGGCGCAGCGGCCAGCACAAACGCGAACTCTTCCAGCGCCTCGCTCAGTCGACCAAGCTCGAGCAGCGCAACGCCGCGGCGATTGCGCAGCTCCGCATCGTCGGGCGCGAGACGCAAGCCCACGTCGAAACTCGTCAACGCCCGTTCAAAATCCTTCAGCGCATAAAACGCGAGCCCGAGGCTAGCAAAGCCGTCGGCGCGGCTCGGATCGATCTTGAGGGCCTCCTGAAAGAACACTAGCGCGGTGTCGGGCCGCCCGCGCTGAAGCCGAATGCCTCCGAGCCCGTGAAGCGCTTCAAAACTGTTCGGCTGGTGCGTGAGCACCGCGTTGTATTGCCGCTCAGCCTTGTCGAATTCGCACGCTTCATGCGCGCGCTGCGCGCGGCGAATGAGGCGCGACACATCCAAAGCCAAATGCGGCTGCGCGTTCATGGCTAAGGCTCGTCTTCGGCGGCAGCAAAACCGTTAACGAGCGGTAAGCAGACGTGGTAAACAAAGCCTTAAGCTTTTATTCGGAGGATTTCGCCATCGACTTTGCCCTGTCGGATTTGCAGCTTTCGTTGCGCGATGCCGTAGAAAAAGTCTGCGCACGCTTCGACGATGATTATTGGCTCAAACGCGACCGCGATGGTGAGTTTCCGGAAGAGTTCCGGCGGTCCATCGCCGACGCCGGCTGGCTCGGCATCTGCATGCCGGAAGCCTATGGCGGCTCTGGCCTCGGCATTACCGAAGCCGCAATCCTTATGGAAGCGATCACGGCCTCGGGCGCCGGACTGTCGGGCGCGTCCGCCGTGCACATGAACATTTTCGGGCTCAACCCGGTCGTCGTGTACGGGACCGAGGAGCAGAAGCGCCGCATGTTGCCACCTGTTGCCGCCGGCAAGGAGAAAGCCTGCTTCGCCGTTACCGAGCCGGATGCGGGCCTGCAGACCACGAAGCTCAAAACCCGCGCCGAACGCCGCGGCGACCATTACGTGCTGACCGGCGCGAAGGTCTGGATCTCCACCGCGCAAGTCGCCGACAAGATGCTGATCCTGGCACGCACCACGCCGCTCGAAGCAGTGAAGAAGCCGACCGATGGGCTAAGCCTGTTCTATACGACACTCGATCGCCGCTTCATCGAGGTGCGAGAGATCGACAAGATGGGACGCGCCGCAGTCGACTCCAATCAATTATTCATCGACGGTCTGGAGGTCCCGATCGACGACCGCATCGGCGAGGAAGGCTCCGGCTTCAAATATTTGCTGCACGGGCTCAACCCCGAGCGCGTCCTGGTCGGCGCCGAGGCGATCGGCCTCGGCCGCGCCGCGCTCAAACGCGCCGCCGCCTATGCCAAGGAGCGCGTCGTGTTCGACCGGCCGATCGGACAGAACCAGGCCATCCAGCATCCGCTGGCGCAATGCTGGATGGCGCTCGAAGCTGCCGATCTGATGGTGTTCAAGGCCGCTTGGCTTTACGACCACGGCCAGTCAGCCGGCCCCGCCGCCAATGCCGCCAAATATCTCGGCGCCGAAGCGGGCCACGAGGCGTGCCGAACCGCCGTGATGACGCTCGGCGGCTTCGGCTACGCCCGGGAATATCACGTCGAGCGCTATTTCCGCGAAAGCATGATCCCGCGGCTGGCGCCAGTGTCGCGCGAGCTGATCCTGTGCTTCATCGCCGAGCGGGTGTTGGGACTGCCGAAGTCTTATTAAGCAGCCCAACAACGCGCATCCGGCGCTGTGAGGCCAGAAAACTATTCCTCGCGATACACCCGCTCGCGGCGCTCGTGGCGCTCCTGCGCTTCGACCGAGAGTGTCGCGATCGGCCGCGCTTCGAGGCGCTTGATCGAGATCGGCTCGCCGGTTTCCTCGCAAAAGCCGTAAGTGCCATCATCGATGCGTGCGAGCGCAGCGTCGATCTTGGAGATCAGCTTGCGCTGCCGGTCGCGGGCCCGCAGCTCGATGGCGCGATCGGTTTCCGAGGAGGCACGATCGGCAAGATCAGGGTGATTCTGGCTCTCGTCCTGGAGATGCTGCAGCGTCTCCTTGGCTTCCTTGAGAATGTCCTCGCGCCATTCCAACAGCTTGATGCGGAAATACTCGCGCTGACGCTCATTCATGAACGGCTCTTTGTCGGATGGCCGATACGTTATCGGCGCGCCTTTGCCGTTCTTGAAAGATCTGTCGTCGGATCGACCGTTTTTGCTCTTGACCGACTGCATTTGTCCTCACTCCGCGCACACAACTGGTGCGGGGCCCTCCCCCGCGAGGCTGGCCTATATATCCAGCGTCTGTGACAGTGACAATAAGAATGATATGGCTGATCGCCCAAACACCGAGGCGTGGTAATTTTGCACTGCAGCAAATCTGCAATGCCTAAGAAAGAGGCCGGATTTCAGCTATTTATGTTCAGGCTATTCCGGCCTTGGCGAGTTCGACCTCAACCCGCAGATCGATCTCGGCCAGCACCGCGTCGAGCCCGGCGTCGCCCGAGCCTTCCTTGAGGTCGGCGGCCACCGCCTTGAGCCGTAGCATCGTTGCCTGGTCCAGTGTCCCGGAGAGCAGCCCGAGTTTGACCTCGTCGAGCGCATCGAGCGCCCGGCGCCCTTGCTTGACCACCCTGCGGCGGCGCTCGACCGGATCTTCGACCCCTTGCAGCGCGATAAGCGCATCGATGCCGCCTAGCGTCCGCAGCGCCACGGCGGAGGTCTGGGCCTGCTGGCTCGCTGGCTCCGACACCGTAAAGGTTCCGCCCGACGCGCGCCGCGCCGGCGATGATGTTGTGGCGAGTGCAGTTCCATTCGGTCGGTAGACGCGCATGAGAATAAGGTGTCGGTTTATGGTTAATGGCTGGTAAAGCGGCGGCAAAACTTGCCTGGAACCCGGCAAGGCCTGCTCGCCCACGCCCTCACCTAATACGTGAAGTTGACGACAAT
This sequence comes from uncultured Alphaproteobacteria bacterium, assembly GCA_963729965.1. GTDB lineage: Bacteria > Pseudomonadota > Alphaproteobacteria > Rhizobiales > Xanthobacteraceae > BOG-931. The sequence continues at coordinate 161,330 of CAVSPX010000012.1, read as the reverse complement.
AACCTCGCAGATTCAGTGCCTTATAAAAAATATCTAGAGCTGGCACGCCCCTCGCATTGATGACAGCGTCCGACCTCTTGGGGAGCAAGAGATGAGAGGGACGCTAAAGACCGCGCTTGTCGCGCTGGTGGCGCTCGGCGTTGCCGTGCCGCCGGCAGCCGCGACTTCGCGTATTAAAGATCTGGCGAGCATCGAGGGTATCCGGCAGAACCAGCTGATCGGGTACGGCCTTGTCGTCGGCCTCGACGGCACCGGCGACACGCTCAACAACGCGCCTTTCACCAAGCAATCCCTGCAGGCGATGCTGGAACGGCTCGGGGTTAATATCCGGGGCCAGCAGATCCGCACGGGTAACGTTGCCGCCGTCATGGTTACGGCGAATCTGCCGGCATTCGGCACCCAGGGCACCCGCATCGACGTCACCGCGTCGGCTATGGGCGACGCCAAGAGTCTCGCCGGTGGCACGCTCTTGGTCACCCCGTTGCTCGGCGCCGACGGCAACGTCTACGCGGTCGCTCAGGGTTCCCTTTCCATCGGCGGCTTCCAGGCCCAGGGCCAAGCCGCCAGCATCACGCGCGGCGTGCCGACCGTCGGGCAATTGCCGAACGGCGCCATCATCGAACGCGAGATCGACTTTTCGCTCAACTCGATGAGCACTTTGCGGATCGCGCTGCGTAACCCCGACTTCACCACCGCCAAGCGCATTGCGGTCGCCATCAACGATTACATGGGCATGCCGGTGGCGCAGCCGCTCGATCCGTCGACCGTGCAGCTGATCCTGCCGAAAAAGCTGCATGAGAACGTGGTCGAGCTGCTCACCGACATCGAGCAGCTTCAAGTCGAGCCCGACGAGGCCGCCAAGATCGTCATCGACGAACGCTCCGGCGTCATTGTCATCGGCCGCGACGTGCGCGTCTCTACGGTCGCAGTGGCACAGGGCAATCTCACCGTCACGATCTCGGAAACCCCGCAAGTGAGCCAGCCTGCGCCGTTCGCGCAGGGCGGCCGCACGGTCGTGGTGCCGCGCACCCAGGTCGGTGTCCAGGAAGAAGGCAAGAAGCTCGCGCTCGTTCAGGGCGGCGTGTCGCTGCAGCAGATCGTCGACGGGCTCAATGCGCTCGGTATCGGGCCGCGCGATCTCATCACCATCCTGGAAGCCATCAAGGCGGCCGGCGCCATTCAGGCCAACATTGAGGTGATGTGATGACGACAGGCGCCGCCGAACTCAGCTCTTCGCTATCGGCGATCGGCAATGCCGGCCTCGCCGGCGTTCAGGCGGAGATGAGAATCAAAGGCAAGGCCAAGGCCGCCGCGGAAGACTTCGAGGCCATGTTTCTCAACACGATGTTCCAGCAAATGTTCATCGGCATCGACGGCGACGGCCCGTTCGGCGGCAGCGGCGCATTGAAGGTCTGGCGCTCGTTCCTCACCGATCAATATGCCAAGACATTTGCCAAGAGCGGCGGCATCGGCATCGCCGCCGACGTTTACAACGAATTGCTGCGGCAGCAGGGCATCGACGTCAACGGAACGGCCGGCAAAGGAGCAAGTGGCAAAACACTGCACGGCAAAGGAGCCTACGGCCAATGACGCCGATCACCAATAAAGTCGAAGCCGAGCGCGCGGTTGACGACCTGACCGAGCTGTTCGCAGGGCTGTCCGCACTGCTGCAGAAGGAAACCGCTCTGGTGCGCGCCGGCAAGGTGCGAAGCGCCGCCCAAATCGAGCCAGCCAAGAAGGACTTGGCCGGAAAACTTTACGCTGCGAGCGAGCGAATCAAGGCGCATGCCAAGCTCGTCATGCAAGCTGTGAAAGCTGTGCCTGCCCGCTGCACCACGCTCAAAAGCGCGCAGGAGGAACTGCACGCGGCCCTGCAAAGAAACATGGCCGTGTTGGCGACCGCGCATGCCGTCTCCGAGGGCATCGTCCGGCGACTGTCCGGGCAACTTGCCAAAAAGTCGGCGCCGCAAGTCTATGGCGCCTCGGGCCGCACCGTGGCGCCGAATCCCAAACAGGGCCGCCCGCTAGCCGTAAGCCGTACACTTTAGCGAGCGCATCCCCCTCGCCCGAAAATACGCATTGATCTTGCTGCCGGGCCTGCCGATTATCCTGCCGGGCGCCGCAATGCATGCGGCATTTGCAGAATGCCGGGTGGGAAGTGCACATGAGCAAGAGCAGCAAGGCCAATCCTATGAAGCTTGGCCTGTTCGTGCGGCCGGTCGGCCACCATGTCGCGTCCTGGTGACACCCCGATTTGCACGCGGACGCCAACGTCAATTTCAAGCGCTTCGTCGAAATGGCGCAAACGGCCGAGCGCGGCTGTTTCGACATGATGTTCTCGGCCGACACTCAGAGCGCCTGGACGACCAGTCCCGACGGACTGCACCGCATGCATTACGTCGCCTGGATCGAGCCGTTCACCCAGATGGCCGCTCTGGCCGGCTTTACCCGCAACATCGGGCTGGTCTGTACCGCGAGCACCACCTACGAAGAACCGTTTGCGCTGGCGCGCAAGTTTGCCTCGCTCGATCTGGTGAGCCAGGGCCGCGGCGGCTGGAACTTGATCACCTCGGGCAACGAAACCGAGGCGGAAAACTTCGGCCGCGCCGCGCATCCGCCCAAAGCCGAACGCTACCGGCGCGCGCGGGAGTTCGCGCAGGTCGTAGTCGGTCTTTGGAACAGCTGGGACGCCGACGCGTTCGTGCGCGACCGTGCCTCCGGCGTGTATTTCGACCCGGACAAGATGCATGTGCTCGATCACCATGGCAAATATTTCGACGTCAGAGGCCCACTGAACGTGCCGCGCTCGCCGCAGGGCCAGCCGGTGCTCGTCCAGGCCGGCGCGTCGGAAGACGGCATGGAGCTCGCGGCCGAAACCGCCGAGGTGGTGTTCGCGGCGCAGTCGCGGCTCGAAGGTGGCCAGGCATTCTATGCCAGTGTCAAAGGCCGCATGGCGAAATACGGCCGCAATCCTGACCATCTGAAAATCTTGCCGGGACTGGCCGTGACCGTCGGCGGCACTGAAGACGAGGCAAAGAAAAAGTACGCCCACATGCAGGACCTCATCCATCCCGACGTCGGGCTTGGATTGCTGTCGCGCCGGATCAGCTTCGACCTCTCCGGGTATCCGCTCGACGGCCCGCTACCGGAGTTGCCAAAGAACGACGTCGTCGCGAGCCGCGCTGATGTTGTCGTCGAGATGGCGAAGCGCGAGAATCTCACGATCAGGCAGCTCTACCAGCGGTTCGCCGGGGCGCGCGGCCATCTCGATGTAGTGGGAACACCCGAGCAGATCGCCGATACGATGCAGCAATGGGTCGAACAGCGCGCAGCCGATGGGTTCAACGTCATCCTGCCGTATTTTCCCGGCGGACTGGACGACTTCGTCGACGGCGTGATCCCCGAGCTGCAGCGGCGCGGATTGTTCCGTACCGCGTATGAGAGTTCGACGTTGCGCGGCAATCTTGGTCTGCCGATCCCCGCGTACCATCATGCCCGCATGCCCGAGCTGGAAGCTGCCTCGTGATTTAAGAACACTAAGCGAGCCGCCGCCAGTTGCCGCCGATCGCTTGCAAGACGAACCGCGAATGTTACAGCAGATGTCAAAAAGATCTTCACTGGCGAGCGTCGTTTTCCTGGCGCTGCTGCCGGCGCTTGCATTAGCCGCACCCGCGCATAAAAAGCGGCCCGTCTATCACTGGCATGGCTACGGCTTCTTGCCCGGCTATCATCAGCCGCCGAACAACAACGTGCCGATTTACGGCCCAAGAGGCGCCATCGGCGACGGGCCGGAATACGTGCCAAGCTATTGGGATTATCGCGGCCACTACTATTTCGGCCGTCCTGGATTCTATCGCGGCCGCTACAACGGCGGCAGCTTTGGCCCGTGCTGGACGCCCACGCCAATTGGGCCGATGTGGAATTGCGGCTAGCGGCATCCGCTCACCCGCGATCTTCTGATTGAGCCGTAATTGCCGCTCTGAAGGCGCGCTACCCGATTACTGCATGCGTCGCCGGCGCGCGTGGCACTGGGGCGTTGGCGCGATGAGCTATTCGGCCGTCACTTGTCGCAGCGGGACAGACGCATGGCGGCGCACCTGTTCAACAAGCTCGTGGCGGACGCTGGCGATGACATCGTCCCAAGAGCCGAGCACCGGCTGGCGGAACAGCCGCATGGTCGGATACCACGGCGAGTCGAGACGATCGAGCAGCCAACGAAAGTCCGGCGAGAATGGCAGCAGCAGCGCCACGGGCCTGCCCATGGCGCCAGCGAGATGCGCGACCGACGTGTCGACGGAAATGACGAGATCGAGCGTGGCGACGACAGCCGCGGTATCGGCGAAATCTTCAAACTCCGCGGCCGAATGGGCGACGTTATGGGCGGATAGGATGGCGCCCTCCGCTGCACTCGCTTCCTTCTGCAGGCTGACGAAATCGGCACCCGCGACGGCGAAAAGCTTGGCGAAGCGGTCAAGCGGTATCGAGCGATTACGGTCGTTAAGATGCGCACTGCTGCCTGCCCAGCATATTCCAACGCGCGGGCCGCCGTTTGACGGTAATCGGTCGCGCCACTTAGCGGCGCGCTCGGCCTGGGGCCGGATGTAGGGGACGCCGGACGGTATAGTTGCGAGTTCGGTTTTGAACGCCAGCGCCAGGCTCAGAAGCGGACAGTGCAAATCGAACCGCGGCAGCGTTTCACCGGCCGCAATCACCTGCGCGACGCCGTCGAGCCTGTGCAGCAGGCTTTTCAACTGCGGCTGGCATTCGAGCACAACGGTCGCGCCCCGCGCAGCAACGAGCGGCGCATAGCGCACAAACTGGATGGTGTCGCCGAATCCCTGCTCCGCGTGCAGCAATATCGTCTTGCCGGCAATTCCTTCGTCGCCGCGCCACAACGGAGCGGAAAAGTTTCGCTCCCGCCCAGCCCAATCCGCTTTGCGCCAGCGCCATTCGTAATCGCGCCATCCGGCGGCGAAATCGCCGCGCCGAAGCCGAATGAGGCTCGCGTTCCAAAAGGCTTCGGCGTAATCGGGCCGCAATGCCGTGGCGGCGGCGAAGCTCGCCAGCGCCTCATCGTCACGGTTCAAGGCGCGCAGGACAGTGCCCTTGTTGACGTGCAGCTCTGCCGCGGGAGCGATCGCCAGCGCCCGGTCGTAGCAGACGAGCGCCGCGTGGGGCCGGCCAAGGCGCGTGTTCAGTCCGCCGCTCTCGTTCAGCGCACCGACATGGTCGGGCTGCACATCCAGAAGACGCCGGTAAGCAGCGAGCGCCTCTTCATCACGTTTGAGTTGCGCCAGTGTATCGGCGCGGTTGTTCAATGCATTGATGTGTCTGCCATTGACGGCAAGCACTTGCTCAAACTGCGCGAGCGCCTCTTCCCTGCGGCCGAGCGCGGCAAGGACCAGAGCGAAGTTGTTGCGGATGTCCTGCGATTGCTGGGCCCGCTCGAGCGCGGCACCTATCAGTCGCAGCGCTTCGACATTGCGCCCTTGCTGATGGCGCACCAAACCGAGAAGATTCAGCGCGTCTGACTCATCCGGGTTTGCGGCAATGATGACATCGTAGATGCGCGCGGCTTGGTCGAGGTGGCCTTGCCGGTGCAGCATGATCGCCGCATCGATGCCGCCCTCCGATATCGGTTTCGGCAGCGCGCCCGCTTGCACCATACTCAGCGCGATCCGCCGTCAACGCGGCGCGCGGCGGCCTCGTTCAATTCGTGGGACAAGCGGTCAATCACACCTTCCCAACCGTCGGGTTCGGTCTGGCGAAACAGCCGCATGCTCGGATACCAGCGGCTGTCGGTGCGATCGCGCAGCCAGCGCCAATCCGGCGAGAACGGCACTAACAGAGCCACCGCCTTTCCCATGGAGCCGGCGAGATGCGCGACCGAAGTGTCGACCGCGACCACAAGGTCCAGCATCGCCACAACGGCGGCAGTGTCGGCAAAGTCCGCAAACTCGTGGCCGAGCCGGAGAACGCCATGGGCGTCGAGGATCTCCGCTTGCGCGGCCGTGACCTCCCTTTGCACGCAGATGAAATCGACGTGCGGCACCGAAAAAAGTTTGACGAATTGTTCGAGTGTCATCGAGCGATTGCGGTCATTGCCATGAGCGCTGTTGCCTGACCACACGACTCCCACGCGCAGGCGGCCGTTTGCCGGCAATCGTCCCTGCCATCTCTTGATGTCCTCGGGATAAGGCCGAAGGTAGGGAATCATGCTCGGGATCGATTCAAGATCGGTCTCGAACCATCTCGGCAGCGTCAGCAGCGGGCAATGCAGATCGAAGTCCGGCAACGGATCGCCTTCGCTGCAAAGCGACGCGATGCCCGGCACCGTCGCCACAAGCCTTTTCAGCGGTCTCTGGACACCGACGACAACTTTAGCGCCCCGTGCCACGACAAGCGGTACATAGCGGATGAACTGAATGGTATCGCCCATTCCCTGCTCTGCAACTAGCATGATGGTCTTGCCGTGCAGATCTTCCTTGCCGTCCCATTCCGGCTGGTGGAACTCCCACGGTTGCCACTTGATGCCCTTTTTCTTCCATCGCGATTCGTATTGTGCCCAGCCTTGCCGGAACTGACCCAGACAGAGCCGGGCCAGCGATCCATTGAACTGTGCTTCAAAGTGATCCGGTTCGAGCGCGAGAGCGCCTTCATAGTTTGTCAGCGCGTCCTCAAATCGCGCCAGACAGCCGAAGGTGTTGCCGCGATTGACGAGCCCGGCGACCATGTCGGGCTGCAGGGTGAGCGCGCGGTTGTGACAGACGAGTGCCTCGTCAAGCCGGTTCAAGATGGTCAGCGCGATGCCGCGGTCGGTCAAGGCGGACGTGTGGTCCGGCTCGATTTCGAGCGCCGCGTCATAGCACTCGAGCGCCTCGGCTGGCCTTTTCAGCTTGAGCAAGACGTTGCCGCGGTTGACCAGGACGCACACGCTCTTCGGATGCTTGGCCAGCGCTTTATCGTAGATCTCGAGCGCTTCCTGAAGACGATCGAGTTCGCCAAGCGCGAGCCCGCGATTGATCAGAACATCGCCGCGCTCAGGAGCGATCGAGAGCGCCTTCTCGAAAGCTTCCAGCGCCTCAGCGTGACGATCAAGCTTCGTCAGGACGGCGCCGCGCGTGTTCAGCGTATCGACGTGCTGCGGGTCGAGCGAGAGTACTTGGTCGCAAGCGGCGAGTGCCTCCTCGTACGATTCAAGCGCCATCAAAATGTTGGCTTTGTTATGCAGCGTCCGCAGGTCGCTCGGGTCAATCGCCAAGGCCCGCTCATAGTATGTGAGCGCTTCGGAGCGCTGCTTCAGTGCGGAATGCGCGAGACCAAGATTATTGAGGGCGTCGAGCCGCTTCGGATCAAGCTCGACCGCCACCGCGAATTTTGCTCGCGCTTCCTCGAAACGTCCGAGAGTAAGCAGCGCATTGCCGGCATTGTACGATGCGTTGACGTAATCGGGACGCACCGCGAGCGCGCGTTCGCAGCTTTCCAGCGACTCCTCGCCTCTGCCCAATTCCGCCAAAGCCACGCTGCGGTTGCTCAGTATTTCGAAATTATCCGGATCGAGCGCGAGCGCCCGGTCATAGGAATCGAGTGCATCGTTTTGGCGGGCCAGTGCCGCCTGGGCTATTCCGCGGCGGTTAAGCGCCTGGACATGCCGCGGGTTCAGCGCCAATGCTCTGTCGTAGTCGGCGACAGCTGCTTCGAATTGCGCGAGCGCAGCAAGGCTGTTGCCGCGATTGACGAGAGCGTCGATGTGCGTCGGCGCCAGATCGATCGCCTTATCAAAAGCCGCCCGCGCTTCCTCATGACGACCTAGATTTTTGAGCGCCAAACCGCGGTTATAGTGCGCAGTGGCGTCGTCCGATCGCAACGCCAGCAGGTTGTCGAAAGCTTCAACCGCCTCTTCGTGGCGCTTGAGCGCGTCGAGGATCACGCCGTAGTTGGTAAGGGCGTCCGTCGCTCTAGGCTTTGCCTTGAGCGCGGACGCGACCAACCGCATCCCCTCGACCGAGCGGCCCTGCTGATGCTTGAGCACGCCGGATAGATGCAGTGCATCGAAATTGTCCGGATCGGCCGCGAGCACGGAATCGTAGATTTGCTCGGCCTCTTGGAGATGCCCGCGCTGATGCAGCGCCAGCGCATCTTGAACGGTCGCCAGCGAATGCCGCGCCGCCGCCTGATTCGACATGCCTACTCACCCACGGGCCGCCTGCGGCCCTTACCTAAGAAAATGCTGCGTGCCGGCAGCGAACGCGAGGCACCGCCCCGCTCCAGCGATCCGCTAAAGATCGGACAACATGGTTAACCAAAGGTAAGGCATTGGCAGCGATACTTGATCTTAACCGCAGTCGTTCATGACCAGGCGTGTCCCGTCAGTACGGCGTTCCATGAGTATCGGCAGCACCAACCTCTCGTTTTGGCAGCAGGACCAGAATTCCTGGCAGCAGAGCCAGCAGACCAACAATTCTATTGCCGCTACCACATCCATCATCAACGCCATCAGCACCGCGGAAACGAACCAGGGCAAGGGCCTGGCGAGCATCGCCAACGCGACCGCGCTGAACCGAGTTCGACACCCAGCTCTCGCAGGCAATTCAAAACATTCTGACCGGCAATGCCGGGCAAACGTCATCGGGCAGTTCGACCGGTTCTTCGTCCACCGCGGCAAGCTCCAAACCTGCGCCGGCCACCGGAACCGGAACGGCTGTCGTGAGCACAAGCACGCCGCTGAAAAGTCTCGGCATTCCGGCTGGCGGCATCGTCACGGTCAGCGCCGGAAAAAATACCACGACTTACGCGTCGACCGGATCCGACACGGTCGGCGACCTGATGAACGCACTCAACTCCGATTTGGTAGGCAATGCGGCCGTCACTGCCTCGATAAGCAAGGGCGGCCGGCTGGTCCTCACCAGCAAAAATACCAGTGACACGATTACGGTCGGCGCGCTCTACGCGCACAATATCGGTTTTTCCACCGGCAACAACACCTTCAAACCGACCACCTCAACGTCGACCACGCCTGCTGCGAGTACACCGCCGGCATCGACTTCCAGCACCACCTCAAGCAGTCCGACAAGCAGCACGAAGAAAAGCTATACGACGCCCGCGACCGAAATGCTGTCGTCGGCAGCGTCGCTATTGTCGGCTTCCGGCGTCGCTGGCAGTCTGGTGAATATGCTGGCGTGATCCGATCGGCGCAGCAAGCGCCGAGGTCGCCTACCCTGCCTGAGTAAACTGCAAAGCCAAATCGCCACGGAACGTCATCGGTCCGACGTGCTGGAGCCGGCTGTTTAGATCGGCCCAGATCTCGCCTCCCATGTCGGTCCAGCGCTTGCAGAACGCAAAATCCTCGCTCAGGTACGTGCCATCCTCGGCGATCGCACATTCGAACAAAGCAAACCGATTGTCGCTTGCGGTCGCCGCATCGATCGAGTGATCGCGCTTGTAGCGAAGCTGCGGATAATGCGCACACATCCGCTCGATCGCTGTCCGCCGGATCATGAAAAAGCCGGTGCCGGCGTAGCGGACCTTGATGAAACCCGAACTGGCGACCACAGCGTTCGGATCTTCGACTTCGAAGGCATATTGCAGCGCCGCCGCCGGATCTGGTCGCTCGCCCGACAGCGCGTTTTTCATGCGCTGCCAATCGATCCGCTTGATCGGATAGACGGCCGCGCACATGTCGGCACCGCACTCGATCAGCCGCAGAACCTGCTCCGGCTCAAATCCGATATCGGCATCGACGAACAACAGGTGAGTTGTGCTTGTGTCATCCAGAAATTGCGACATCAAGCTCGCTCTCGCGCGGGTGATCAACGCATCGCCGTCCTTCACCAGCACCTTGAAGTTGAAATGGCGATAGCTGCGCAGGCGTGCCTGGAGCTTGAGCAGCGATAGCGCGCAGACAGCGGAAATCTGGCCGCCAAAGCATGGCACGGCGACCACAAGGCTGATGGGGCGGTCGCCGGCGGACCCGGGCGTGGCAGACGCAGAGTCGGCAGCCGGCGGCGGCGCGGTGGCTGTATCAAGCATCAATCAGACCGAATTGCTGGACGAAGCGCACGACACTCCAAACATGGTTAACCAATAGCAAACAAAAAAGGATTAACGACCGATTAAGCCGCGCGCCTGCCTTGTCTAAAATACGCCAGAAACCGTTGTGGCGGCATTGTGGTGCATACAACGTTATTAATCTGGGTTAGCGCCGCGCGCAGCAGGGTATCCGCACCGGTAAGGTCGCATTAAGCCCCTGAATAAGAGCTTTTACGCGTCTTTAAACGAAATAATGCAGTGTCACCGCAGCCGATCGCTCCGATCGGACCACGCACTCGCCAGTACGGGCACGTACAGCAAGTGCAAAGCCAGTACGGCCTGTAACCAGAAGGGTACACGACTATGTCTGACATCACCTTGACATCAGGTATTCGGCAAAACCTGCTGTCGCTGCAGCAAACGTCTGCCGATTTGACGACGACCCAGGAAGCACTGGCGACTGGTAAGTCGGTCAATTCCGCTGCCGACAATCCGAGCGCCTATTTCACCTCGCAAAACCTGACGAACTCCGCCAACTCGCTGAGCACCCTGCTTGACCAGATCGGCCAGGGCCTGCAGACGATCGATGCGGCCAACAACGGCCTCACCAGCATCACCAGTCTGCTTCAGCAGGCGCTGTCGACAGTGCAGCAGGCGCAGTCCGACAGCTGGACGACGGCGGCAAGCACCACCGGAACGGCCAGCCTCGGCGGCAGCGCCGCTACCACCGGAGCGACAGAACTCGGCGGCTTCACGGGCGGTACGGTATCGGGCACCGCCGTGATCGGTACGGGGGGGACGCTGACCGCCGCCGACACGCTGGCGATCGACGTGGGCAGCACGACCTATAGCGTCAGCCTCGCGTCGGGCGATACGATCAGCGATGTCCTGACTGCCATCAACGGCACCGCCGGCCTGTCCGGCGCCGTGAGTGCGACCAGCAACGCCAGCGGCGACCTGGTCCTCACCGCCATTTCCGACACGCCGAGCTTCACGGTCGTGGGCGGAACGGCTGCCCTTTCCATAGCAACCGGAGCCGTGAGCAGCACCTTCAGCAACACCGCGGCTACGTCGCTCAGCGCCGGTGTCCTGTCGATCAACGTGGGCAGCAGCACCTACAACGTCTCATACGCTGCCAGCGCTAGCCTGGCGACGATCGAGAGTGACATCAATGGCACGACCGGCCTCTCCGGCGTCGTGACTGCCACCGACGACGGTCAGGGACACCTGATCCTCACGTCAACGAGCAACTTCACGGTCGGATCCACGTCGGGGGCAACCGCACTCGGCGTCACCACTGGTGCAGTGGCACTCAACGGCGCGGCCAACAGCAACTCGGCCGGCACCCTGCTGCTGAGTGTCGGCTCGACGACCTATAGCGTCACGGTCGGCGCGTCTGCGACACTCGCCCAGGTCGAAGCCGACATCAACAACACGACCGGCCTGGGCAGTTCAGGTGCGATCACCGCGACCGACGACGGCAATGGGCACCTCATCCTCACGTCCGACTCGGCCCCGAGCGGGTTCACGGTCGTGGCCAACAGCCTGTCCAACACGCTCGGCGTTACCACCTCGGCTACCGCCGATAACAGCCCGGACGGATCGAGCTCCGCGCGGTCAACGTTGCAGGCGAACTACAACGGCCTGTTGAAGCAGATCGATCAGCTCGCCTCCGACTCCGGATACAACGGCGTCAACCTGCTCGGCGGCGACAACCTGAAGATCAACTTCAACGCCACCGGCACGAGCTCGCTGACTATCAACGGCGTAAACTTCAACTCCCAGGGACTAGGACTGTCTTCGATCAGCGCCAGTGCTGGCACGGGGTCATTCCAGGACGACACGAGTTCTCACCGGCCTGGTCAGTAGCATCAACACCGCGATCTCGAACGTGCAGAGCCAGACCGAGACGTTCGGCACCAATTCGTCGACCATCTCGACCCGGCAGAGCTTCACGACCAACATGATCAACACGCTGCAGACCGGCGCCAGCAACCTGGTGGCGGCTGACCAGAACCAGGAAAGCGCAGATTTGCTCACCGAGCAGACTCAGCAGCAGCTGGAGATCTCGGCCCTGTCGATCGCTAACGACGCCAACCAGTCGGTGCTCAAACTGTTCGGCTAAAACCTTCGGTAAGAGGCTACTGGCGAAGGCGGTGGGGCAAAACCCCGCCGCCTTTTTTCTTGCCTGAAGCCGAACGGCCGAATTCCAGCCGCGAATATACAGTAGCGGATCGAGACAGGCTGAGTTGCAGCCGATGCGGATTAGGCCGCGCGCGGCATATCCAGGCGAAGCCGGCCACGCAAATGAGGTACGCGCTTCACATCCAACCTGGCCGCAAGTGTGCGAACGCAAAACAACTCTTCTTTAGTCGCAATATTGAAGCCGGCAAACTCCCGTTGTCCGTCACGAAAATCGGCGTCGGACACCGCCGCCTCGAACAGATCAAGCCATCCCGACCGCTCGACGCTTGTAGCCGCGCCTTCATGAAAGAGAGCTTTTCGCCGATCTCGAATAAACGTGGGGAGTTGCGAAGGGTACAGGTCGTAGAGATTTCGCAACGGCGCCTTTCCAACCAGGGCATCGACCGTCTGTTCGAGCAAAGCGGACCTGTCGAGCCGCGTCGCGAAGGCGACGAGCGACTGATCGAGAAACGGCTCGCGTATTTCAAGCTGGAACCGCATTGAACAACGATCGACCCGCTGCAGATTTGCGCGGTGCATCATGTCGAGGCATTGCTTACGCAGACCGCAGCCGGCTGTATTTGCCTGGGTGAAGGCGGTCTCGAGCGGCTCGTAGCCCGCGAACAACTCGTCGGCACCTTCGCCGCATAAGGCGACCCGGAAGCCGTCTTGGTGGATTCGCCGCGAAACCCGATAAGTATAAACGCTTGGACGAATGACCGCTGGCTCGAACGTTTCCACGGCGTCGATAACCGCTTCTACCAACGGCAGCGTGCCGTCGGAACGCACGTCGACGCTCACTTCGCGCAGATCGAGAGCGGTCAAGGCTGCGTAGCGCTCGGCATATATTTGGTCGGGCGCATCCGGTCCAACAGCGATATACGCCGGCATCGTCGGGCGAAGCCGGCGCGCATAATGCACGACCAACGTGCTATCGATGCCACCGCTAAACAGCGCCGAGACCGGAAGATTTGGCGGCAGACGAATACGCACAGCCTCGAACAGGATCTGATCCAGTTCCGCGGGCGACGAGGCGCTCAACGCCGTCGGCGACGGCAGTACGTAATGGCGCCCGCAATAATTGCGGGTCAGCATGAAGCCCGGGGGCAACAGGAGAACCTCGCCGTCTTCGGTTGCCTCCAACAGCGGCCTGATTTCCGAGCAAAACAGAAAACCTTCGCCCGATCGTATCAGATAGAGCGGCTTCACTCCGAACGGATCGCGCGCGGCAAGAAACTCGCCGGTCGCGGTATCGATGGCGACAAAGGCATACATGCCGGCCAGGCGTTTAATGCCGGATGCGCCCCAGACCCGGATCACATTGGCGACGACCTCGGTGTCACATCCGGTGCGAAAGCCAACGCCGAGCGCTTCCAGCTCCTGGCGTATGTCGACGTGATTGTAGATCTCGCCGTTCAAGGAAACAAGAAAACGCTCATCGAATGAGGCTTGCGGCTGCGAGCCATGCGCCGCGTCCACGATGCGCAGACGGCGGGTACACATCGCAATTCTGTCGCTGATCGAGACCAGGGGATCGGTGACGTCTCCGCGATGCAGAATTCCGGCGATCAAACGCCGTACGGCTTTGTCAGCGCCATCCCAGTCGATGGCCACCGCAATACCGCACATCTTGCCTCCAGAATTCCCGCCAGCTTGCGAAGCGTTGCTCCGGCAAACGTAGGTCGTTATGGCTAACGAATTGTTACGCCGCGGCCTTGACGGGGCCCTGGCGGAGGCACCTCCATTATTTGATTAATAATATTCGCGGGCTTCGCCGCTGAATAATACTGCCGGCAACAGGCCCTTAACCCGCATCCGCAAGCATGGACGGCGCGGGGATCGACGTGCCTCTTAAGATCGAACTCAAACCGGGCGAACGCCTCATTCTGGGCGGCTGCGTCGTCATCAACGACGGTCGCCGAACGCGCCTTGCGATCGAAGGCGTGATGCCTGTCCTGCGCGAAAAAGACATCATGACGGCGCGACAGGCCAATAGCCCGGCCAAGCGCCTCTATCTCGCGGTCCAGCGCATGTACACGAGCAAGCGGACGCAGGAGAATTACGCCGATTACCGCGCGCTAATTCGCGGCATTGCGGAGGCCGCTCCGTGCACGAGGCCCTTTATCGACAGCATTAATAATCGAATCTTAACAGGCGAGTTGTATGAAGCGTTAAAGGAGACGCGCAAGCTGATCGCGTATGAAAAGGAGTTGGTGAAAGTGAACTACGCCGTACAAGCCTATGCGAGAGCCGCCAGCGACATTGCCGGCCCGCGCGAACTCGAAGCCAGTCTGTTGTTGCAGGCGGCGGCGAAGTTGCAGGCGGTGCAGAATTCCTGGAAAGAGAAGCCCAACGCCACGAAGGAGGCGGTGCTTTTCAATCGTCGTCTTTGGACGGTGTTCCTGGACTCCCTAATACAGGACAAGGATCGGCTCCCGGCGACGCTTCGCGAAAACCTGAAGACACTTGGTGCGTTCGTGATGTGCGAGACTTTTTCGCTAGTGACAAAGCCCCAGCAGAAACATTTCGAAAATCTGATCAATATCAATCGCCGGATTGCCGCTGGATTGCGCAGCAAGCACTAGCGCATCTCGATGGGCGGGCCGCCTCGTCAGGAATTCCTGCCGGAGGAGCCGAGCCTGATCGCTGGCGATGCACTCAAGGCCGCCGCGCTCAAATATTCCGCCGAAATGCGCCAGCGCGTCGAAACCGAGCAGGGCGGCCTGCTCAGCGTCTTCGACGGCTGGTTCACGCGTGTCGTCAGCCGGCTCCTGCAATTCGACCCGACACGCTCGTGGGAAGACAGCGTGCGCGACAGCGCGGCAGGCCCGGCACAGCCGCTTGACCTGCAATGGGATCTGTTCCGCCTCCGACAATTTCTCGACCGCTGGCAGCAGGGGCGGTTCATCGAATACTCGCGACGCGAAGCGTCCGCCATCTTCTATCAGCCGCGGTTCGGCACCGAGTTCGGCGTCGATGTGCAGCTCACCTGCCAAGGCGCGCCGTCGCTGATGCGGTGGCGCGGCACGGCGTTGATGAAGAACGTATTCGATTTCGCCATGTACCCGGCGCTGATCGCCGAACTGCGGCCCCGCACCATCTTCGAGATCGGATCCGGTCTGGGCGCCAGCGCGGCGTGGTTCGCCGATACCATGATATCCTGCGGAATTGACGGCCGCGTCCATTCGGTCGATTTGCGCAAGGCCGAGGTCGACCACCCGCTGGTCAGCTTCTATCAGGGCAATTGCAACGATCCGGCGGGGCTGTTCGATCTGGCGCTCTTGCAGTCGGCGCCGCGTCCATGGCTGGTGGTCGAAGACGCCCACCATAATGTGGCGGCGGTTCTCGGCCACATGCACGGCTATCTGGTGCCGGGCGATTACCTCGTGGTGGAAGACAGCGACGTCAAGCGGGAGACGCTGCGTATGTTTATCGGCGCGCATCCCGGCAATTATCTGGTCGATACGCGCTTTACCGATAATTTCGGGCGGAACGCCACCTGCGCCGGCGATTTGATCTTTGTCCGGACGGCGAACGCAGCCACCACCTAAGCGAAAAGCCGAACGGCTTCGTTTGCCGCGGCGGCCGCAATACCGCCGTCCACAATCAGCCGCTCGACGGCGCCAGGTAATTCACCAGGCTCAACTGCGCCAGCCGCGCCGTGACCGACATCGACGCCGACAACGTGTTCTGCAGCGTCAGGATCTGTTCGCTGATCTGTGTCTGATTGACGCCCTCGAAGCCCTGCAGCATGTCTTGCAAGGTGTTCTGCGTCTGCGTGTTGAAGGTCGTCGCGTTTTGCACCGTGGTCTGGGCGTTGGCGATATCGCTTTCGATATCGCTGATCGACTGCGTGCCGGACTGGCCGTTGAGATTGCCGAGCACGCTCTGCGACAGCGCCTGGTAGCTCGCCTGCGCGTTCGGATCGGTCGCCGAGAACGAGGTTGCCGCCAGGGCCGCGACATTGGCCACGAGCGAGGTGATCGCCGGCTCGGTCGCGCGCATCCCGTAGGCGACGGTCATCGACGGACCGACCTGGGCGGTGGCGGTCTGCAGCGCCGGCGTCGCACCGTTCTCGCCAGTGTACCAGAACACGGTGTTGGCGGTGGTGCCGTTCGTCAAAGACGTGGCCGTCGCATAGTCCGGCGGCGAACCGGTTGCGTCGACGATTTGCGGCGGATCGGAGAAGAAATTGTTGGACGCCGCGATAGCGGAAGCAGCCGGCAGCGCGGTCTGCGCCAGGCTGCCGATCGCCGTCGTCAGCGCGGCCTGCAGATTGGTGCCGGTCGCCGTCGCATCGGCGCCAATGGTGAACTGGTTGGCACCCGGCGGCGAGGTGGTGGTCGCCTGCAGGCTGATGGTCTGGCTGGAGCCATCGGGCAGCGTCAGCGCAAACGCAATCGTGTCGCCTGGATTTGGATTCGAGCCGAGGTTTATGGTGATCGTCGGCGGCGAGCCGGTCGGACCGCTGGCGGTGGCCCCGGTCAGGCTCGAATTGACGCCGGTGAGCTGAAAGCCGAACGACGAACCGTCCGACGATAACGTCACGGTCGGACTCGTGCCCCCGACTGTGAGCCGGCCGTTATTGCCTGAGCCTTCGTCGGCCTGCAGACGCTGATTGATAACCTGCGTCAGCCCCTGCTGGGCGCCGTTGCCGTTGAGGATGTCGCTCATCGAGGCGACCGAGGGCTGGTTCACGGCGCTGCCGGAAAACAAGTAATTGCCGCCGACCTGGGTGTTAAGCAGGTCGAGGATTTGACTGAGATCGCCGGCGGCAGCCTGCTGGGTGGTGGTCTGGCCATTGCCGTTGAGCGTGAACGTACCCTGCTGCGTGATGGAATCCGCCACGTCACTGCCAGCCTGCGAAAGCTGTCCGAGCACCGACTGCGCGATCGAGAGCGTAGTGCTGACGTTGGTGGCGGTGCTGCTATAGCTGCTGACGGCGGCGAGCTGAGCGCCCAGTGCCACCGCCACGCCGGCATTCGAATTGAGCCCCGAAAAGGTCTGCGCCGCCTCGCCGGTGCCGAGCTCCTGGCTCAGCGTGGTCAGCTGATTGAACATGTTGGTCTGCGCCGTCAGATTGAGCGCAGTGATCGAACCAGGCCCGGTAATGCTCATGCGGCCACCTGCAATAGCGTCGACATCATCTGTTGGATGACGCTCATCACCCGCGCGTTGGCGCTGTAAGCGTTCTGCAGCGCGATGAGGTTCGACATCTCGGTGTCGATATTGACCCCGGATTGATCGTTGAAGCGCTGCTGCAGCGTGGCCAGAACAGTATCCTGGCCCTGCTGCAGATTGGTAGCCGCGTTCGTCGCCTGACTTTGTTGGCTGGCGATCTGGCTCATGTAATCGACGAGGTTCGCCGAGTACGGCGATTGCGCCGTCCCGATTCCGGTGTCGGACGAGAAGGTGAGCGTGGCATTGGTCAGCTGATTGAGCATGAAATTCGGCCGCGTCGCATCGCCCGCCGATGTGTTGGCCGCGTAGGCGACAAGGCTTGACGGTGAGTTGATCAGCGCCGGATTGACCGCGATGGTGCCGGCAAGGCCCGTGGTTTGCGAACCGGTCGAGGTGAGCACACCGGTGATCGGCTGGCTGTCATCGGTAAACAACGGCAATGGCGCACTGCCGCCGGTCAGCGATGTCGCCGTCGCGGTCGCCGACAGCGAATTGACGACGTTGCTGCTGCCGCTGGAGTTAAGCACCTGCAGCACCGTCCCCGATGGGTTGGCGAACTGCAGATTGGTGCCGAGCGCGGTATTGAGTTGCGACACCACCGAGCTCACACCGCCGGAGAAATTGATACCGATGATCTGGTTGCTGGAATTCGGCGGCGACATCTGCAGCGGCAGCGTGCCACCCTGGCCGAGCGACACGATCGTGATGTTATGCGTGACGTTACTGGAATCGGTATAGCTAAGCTGCACCGAGTTGCCGGGCAACACGGCGCCGACATCGACGTTGAAGCCCGCCTGGCTGCCCGAAGTTGCCGCCGTGCCCGCCGTCGTCTGGTTCGACAGCGCCTGCGACATCTGGTTGGCCAGTTCGTCGAGCTGATTTTGCGCCTGCGGCAGGATGTCGTCGCGCATCTGGACGTAGGCGCCGAGCTGTCCCGATTGGATGGCGCCTTCGGCGATCAGATCGGTGGTGGTGCCGCTCGGCGAGGTCAGCGTGATGGTGCCGGCCGAGTCCTGGCTGGCGTTGGCACTCCATAGCGAGGTCGCCGACAGCGTTCCGGCATTGGCGAAGGAAAGCTGCGAGGCCTGCGGACCGGCCACCAGTTGTTGGCCGTTGCCGGTAAAGATCGAAATCTGGTTGTCGGGGTTGCGGACGACTGTGACGTTCATCAGCTGCGCGAGCTGGGTGATGTCCTGATCGCGCTGGTCCTCGAGCGAGGCCGTCGAACTGTCGTCACTGGCGGCCTCGAGCTGCTGATTGATCTGCGCGATCTGTTGCAAGGCAGTGTTGGCCGACTGCACGCCGGTAGAGATGCCCTGCTCCGCCTGGGTACGCAGCTGCTGGATGGTCGACGTCATCGAATTCAGGTTCTGCGTCAGCGCCTGCGCGGCGCCGATCACCGAGCTTTGCTGCGACGCCGATCCCGGGTTGCTCGCCAGGCCCTGCAGCGCCGTGGTGAAATTATTGTATATCGCATCAAACGACGTCGACGACCCCGGCGTCCCGTAGATTTGCTGCAGCTGCTGATAGATCTGCGCGCTCGTATCGGCATATGAGCTGCCGGACGTTTCGGTCCACAACTGGCCCTGCAGCAGCGTATTGAGGTCGCGATTGATGCCGGCGACCTCGACCCCCGCGCCGGCCTGACCGCTGGTAGCCACCGCGACCTGGTTGGCCGTCTCCTCGATGTAGCCGGGTGTGTTGGCGTTGGCCACATTGCCGGCGATCACCGACAGGCCCTGCTGCGTCGTGTTGACGCCCGCGAGAGCCGCCGATAGCGCCTGGGAAAGGCCCATAGCTTCAGCCGTCCGTGCGGCTCAGCCGCGTTGCGCCGCTTAATCGCCGTCCTGCGCCGCGCGACCTCACTGGATCACTTGCAGCAGGCTTTGGATCATCTGGTCTGCCGTCGACATGACACGCGCGTTGGCCGAATAGGCTTGCTGCGCGACGATCAGATTGCTGAATTGCGTTGCGATATCGACGTTCGACGATTCCAGTGAACTGCCCTCGATGGTGCCGGTGCCGGAGAAGATTGGGTTGCCCGATTCCGGAGTGGCCGCAAAGGCGTCGCCGCTGAGCGCCTGCAGGCTGTTGGCGCCGTTGAAGTTGGCGAGCGAAATCTCCGCCAGCGGAATGGTCTGGCCGTTCGAAAACGAGCCGACCACGCGGTTGTTGGTATCGACGGACACCGATTGCAACGACCCCGCGGCGAAGCCGTTCTGCTGAAGCTGGGTGACTTGCGAGGTGCCGGAGGTATCGGCGAATTGCGTCAGTCCGTTGCTGCCGAAATTAATCTCGACGTTGCTCAGCGTATCGCCGTTGATGGTCAGCGGCTGCGTCAACGTGCTTGTGGTCGGCTGCACGAGCTGGCCGCTGCTGTTGAAGATGAAGTTGGTGCCCACATTCTGCCATGCCGACTGCGTGCCGGTGGCGTTCGAGTTTGTCTGATAGTATAGATTCCACATGCTCTGGCCGTCGGCGTTTGCCACTTGCGCCCAGCGGAACTGCACGTTCAGCGGATTGCCGTCGCTGTCGTAAGCGGTGACCGAACCGCCATCGATCGACTGGCTGGTGAAGGTCGAGAGATCGCTGCCGATCACCGTGCCGTTGCCCGGCGCGACCGACGCCGTCTGGATGCCGAATGCCGACGGCGAGGCACCGCCGGTGCTGGTCACGGCGAGGGTGGCGGTCGGGTCCGTGGCCACCAGCGAGACGTCACCGTTCTGGGTATTCACCGTGCCGAGCACGCCTGACAGGCCTTGCACGGCGGTCTGCAACTGCGCCAGCGTCTCGACGTCCCCGGCACCCGTCCCGATGGTGATGGTCTGCGGCGACCCGCCGCCGACCGAGACGTTCAAGGTGCCGCTCAGGCCCTGCGTCACCAAGTTGGTCGAATCGAAGGTATCGTTGCCGGAACCGAAGCCGAGCTCGGCGGCTGTGCCTGTGCCCGTCGTAGCCACGGTAACCGTGGCGGTATCGTTGTTGCCCGTCAGCACGAGATTACCGCTGCTCAGCGACGCGGTGACCGCGGCGTTGTTGGAGGCACCGCTATTGATGGCGTTGATGAGATCGCCGACGGTGCTGGTGCCCGTCACCGTATACGTGGTGGTATTGGACCCGTCGCCGATCTTGACCGTGTCGTTCGTCGCAAAGCCGAGCGACGATAGGGTCGTTGCGTCCGTTAGGTTGGAGACCGTTCCGGTGCCGACCGCGGCCGCATCCGGTGAAATCGTGGCGCCAGTGCCGAGAATTTCCGATCCGGCGACCGGATTGTTCGCAAAATCGCCCGGCACGATCTTGCCCGACGTCGGCGTGCTCGGCAGGTTGAGATTGTAGCTGATTGAAGTGGTCGCCTGCGCCGGAATGAAATTGTTGTTGAACTGCAACACCTGCGGAACGCTGCCTTCCGGATTACCGGTGGTCGCGTTGACCGGAATGCCCATTAGATAATACCCGGCGCTGTTGACCAGGTAGCCGGAACTGTTCATCTGAAAGTTGCCGGCGCGCGTGTAATCGTCGACGCCGGAGAATTGCGGCTGGTTGTCGGTAAGCCCGGTCGGCTGCGCCACCACGAAGAAGCCGGCGCCGTTGATCGCCATGTCAGTCGCGACCGACGTGCTCTGGATCGAGCCCTGCACGGTGTTGGTCGCGACCGAACTCGAGATGACCCCGCCCGAGGTCTGCTCGTTCAAAGCCGCCTGCGAGACCAGGTCCTGGAAGCTGGAATCGGTTTCCTTAAAGCCCGTGGTCTCCGAGTTGGCGATGTTGCCCGAGATATTCTGTAACGCAAACGACTGCGCTTGCAGACCGGCGACCGCGCTGGTCAATGCATCGAAGATACCCATGACTTGGTCTCCAACTCGATAAGCAACGGGACGCTACCGGCGACCCCCAATCCCGGGCAGCGCGCAGCAAACCCCGTGCCACAGACTTTTTTTCAGGATTTCAGTATGTTGTGAGGGCGCAGCGCCATCTTGCCCGGCACAGATATGCCGCCTACCCGGCAAAAATTGCCGCCCCCCGGGCGATTTCAGCGGCTCGTGCGGAGCAGTCGGTTACTGGCGCAGAGCTTTACCACGCGTGGGCGCCATGCTGCTTCTCATTGGCGCCGCTCTGCAAGAAACCGTGTCGCTAATTGCGGGCGTCAGGCCCTGGGCGATAGTCCGTACGAAACCGTAACCGCATGCGGATTATCCGCCACGACACTCGGCGTTGGCCGTCGCCGTGCAAACCAGCGCGAATGTCGTCCGGCTTGGCATCGTCCATGCTCGCGACACGGCGGCGTAAATACGTTGAAGAAAATGCGGCCGCTGTGTCGAGGCGGGGCGCGCTCAGATTTTTAGGCGGCCGCTCAGGCGGCCCTTGATCCGCGAGCGACGCCCCGGCGGGACGTTGGTTTCGCCGCAGTCGTCAGCTTCCGCAGGTCATCGGGCGCGATGCTGGCTCGCTCGAAGTGACGCTTGTACAGGTTGAAAGCCCAACTGGCGCGGCCGGGCAGGAAACCGAGGATCGCCTCGGGATCACTCGCCAGCGCCTCGACAAGGTGCAGGTTTTGCTCGTAACCGAGATACTCCTTGCACATGTCGACGGTTAGATCGTGAACGTTCCTCTCCTGATAGACTGACGCCTTGCCGAATACCACGGCAAAGCCCCTGGCCTGCAGGTAGTAAGCGCCCCAGATGTCGTCCATGCGGCCGATATACGGGAACAGAAAATACTCTTGAAGTGCCTCGCGCGATAAAAATGTATTTTGTGAATTGAAGGGCGCCGGCTTGTTCGACGCGATCGGGAAACAGGTATCATCGAATTTGCATTCAGGCGCGTGTTCCATTCGGCAAATCGCATCGATGTCCGGATCACCGTTCCAGAAGTCGGCCTGCACATCGGCTTTCACCCGCCGGCGAGTCTTGGCCTTGTAATCTCGCTTCGGAAGAAGCTGGAGGGGATAGCCGCGGTGCCAGAGATCGCAATGATTGGTGGCGCCGACAGGATCGAAGACCGGCAGCGTGGTCTCGTAATAGTCGACTTCGACCTCGCGGCCGATCAGCAAGTCCTCGCCCCATCCGGGCAGCGGGATGTTGTCGTCGTCCACCACGGCGACGACATCGGCGCCCATATCGTAAGCCATCAGCATGCCGACGTTGCGACGCTGTATGCAATTCCAGCCGATCGCATCGGAGAGCGCCTGGTCATACTTTGCCTGGCTATCAGGATCTACATACAGTCCGCGTTCGAGGCGGTAGTCGGCCGGCGTCTTGAGATCGCCAATGACGACGAGTTCCCAGTCGGGCATGGCATCAAACAGCCGGATCGCCTTGGTCGGCGCATTGATCGTTGTCGTTACAATGACTTTCTTCATCGCTCAGGCTCCAATCAACTGCGACAAGGGACCATTGAAGTCGCCAACGACGGATGGCGCGTCAGGCATCATCGGCGCATGTTCGATGATGCCCACGTTCTTCATCCGATCCCGCCAATTTGTCAGACCATAAAACCAGGACTGCGGCTCGGTGAACAAAATCCCTTCTAAAAGCACGCCGGGATCGGGCTGGATTTCGATAGGCAGCGGTCCGCCGGCAGCGGGGACGTGAACTTTGAATTTTTCCGCACGGGGCTGAACGAAATCGTTGATCGATCCACCGGCAGTGATGCGGCAGTGCAGCTGCTCGCCTGTCGCGCGAAAAATCAGATCACAGCTCCCGTTCGTAAGCACCCAACGTAGCGTATCTGCGAGGTTTGTGCGGTACAGCTCGAATGGGCCGAAACACTGCTGCCATTTGACCTGCCATTGTCCCACGTATGCCTGTGCCGGGAACTGATGCGAAAACACCATGAAGCGCTCGACCTCCGGGTCAAAACAATAGCCGACCGCTTCCGCCGTTTGCGCCGCGCAGAACAAGTTGCGCTGATAATTTCGAAACAGACCCGGCGCAAGGCCGGCTGCGGGTTGCACTTCGGACACCGGCGTAAGCCCAAGTGTCACCGGCTGATCGCTGTCAATGTTATGCGCCCGCGCCGGCAACGAACCGACCGATGCGAAACCCAATTGCATCAGGGCGAGATCGAAAAACCAATCGGCGCTATAGATGTAGCCGTCGCGCAGGGACGGCTCGCAGATCTGGCTAATATCTCCTCCAGTCATTTTTTTGCAGACGCGATCTATCTCTTTGTATGACGTCGTTCGATAGGTCGCCAACACCGCCTCCGCCGCCTCGCGCGTCAGCACGAGCATGCCGGCACCAATGTTGAACATCACGGCGTAGCCTGGCCGAACGAACAGGATTCTCCGGTCGTATGTCCGCACGGTCGCCGCGCCCACCCGCAGTCCATCCGCCGATGCCCGCTGCATGGCGGCAATCGCGGTTGGCAGCCAGTCCGGCTTAAGGAGGACATCGTTTTCGACTAGGGCGAGATATTTGTATCCACGCTCCAGGAGATAGCTCAGGCCGTAGATGATGGCACGGTCGGGGCCGCCGTCGACGCCGCGGTGAATTTCACGCAACGCCGGCAAGCGGTGGGCAACGGAAAAGGGAAACTCGCGCCCTTCCGTCGTATTGCTTCCGTCAAGCCAAAAACCGTCGCTGTCAGATTCCGACAACGCGGCGGGCGCCGTTTGCGCGGAGAATGAGCATCGATTCTTTGTCGAATAGATGACCCCGGTTGTGGCGGCCGTGGTGTTGGAAACGACTGAGATATCAATTTCCATGGGATCGTTCTTCTGGGATTATTCGCGTGTGAAGGCTGTTGTCCCGGCAGCGCAGGTGAGTGTTTCCGAGAGTGGGTTGCAGCAACCCCTCTTCATTGCGCCGCGCTACTTTCGTCGCAATGCGATGTAACGCGGACGCCATATGGACTCAGGCCGCAGATACCTGAGGCGCGGGCGCGAGCTGTACGTGTTTCTGCTGCACCTGTGCCTCGACCCACGCATAAGTCTTTTCAAGCCCGACGCGAAGCGGCTTGGACGGAGCCCAATTCAATGAGCGCCTGATCAGGTCATTATCCGAGCTTCGGCCGCGAACTCCGGTGGGTCCCGGTATATGCTTGATTTGCAGCCGCTTTCCCGCAATGTCCATCGCCATCGCAGCCAGCTGATTGATCGTAACCATTTCCTCCGAGCCGATGTTAAACGGTCCGGTGAGATCCGAGCGGCTCAATCGCATTGTGCCTTCGACGCATTCGTCGATGTAAAGGAACGAGCGGGTCTGCTCGCCGTCTCCCCACAATTCGATTTCTCCGCCGTCGCGCGCTTCGGCAACTTTGCGGCAGACGGCGGCCGGAGCCTTCTCTTTGCCTCCCGTCCAGGTGCCGAGTGGGCCGAAGATGTTGTGGTATCTTGCTATCCGCGGCTCGATGCCAAAGTTGCGGGCATAGGCCAGATACAGCCGCTCACTGAACAACTTTTCCCAGCCATATTCGCTGTCGGGCTGCGCCGGGTAGGCGCTGCTCTCCTTGGTGACTGGAGCCTTGGGGTCGAGTTGATTGAACTCGGGGTAGATGCAGGCCGACGACGAGTAGAAGACGCGCTTGCAATTTCGTTTGCGCATCGCCTCGAGCATATTCAAATTTATGCTCGCCGAGTTGTGCATCACGGCGGCGTCGTTCTCGCCGGTAAAGATGTAACCGGCGCCTCCCATGTCGGCAGCGAGCTGATAGACTTCGTCATACCGTTTATCGACGACGACACGGCACGCATCCGGATCGCGCAAGTCAAAAATGCCGAACTCGTCCGCTTCGCTCACATCGTATTCATGATGCTTGATATCGATCGCGCGGACCCGAAAGCCTTCGCGTTTGAGGCGCTTTACTATGTAGTTTCCGATAAAGCCGCCCGCACCGCAGACCAGAGCAAACTTCATGATCTTGCCGCCTCTCGTCGTCAATTCAAACCGTTCAAAAGGATCGACCACAAAGGCTAAAAATAAATTAACCATGTTGACCGGCGGCGCCGCTCGGCGCTGACGGTCTTCTCCGAAAATCCACGCTTACGCAGCAGCCAACCTCTTTGGGTTGTTCCCGGAATGTTCGCCGTGCTGTATTGGGTGGATCGATCACCTGCGGCCGTGACATCGGCGCCGCCGACAACGACCGGCTTCCTCTATCCTCGCAAATATCAGGCGCGAGCGTAGAATTTGGCGCGCCTGCACGCCTTGTGAGCGGCGGCCGCGCCGTGTTTTATGCAGGCGCAATGGATGGAAGGAACGCATGCGCTTTGAAGGCACCAGCGGCTATGTGGCGACCGACGATCTGAAGGTTGCTGTCAACGCCGCAATCGCGTTGGAGCGGCCGCTTCTGGTCAAGGGCGAACCAGGCACCGGCAAGACCGTGCTCGCCATCGAGATCGCCAAGGCGCTGTCGGCGCCGCTGATCGAGTGGCATGTCAAATCGACAACCAAGGCGCAGCAGGGTCTTTACGAGTACGACGCGGTAACGCGGCTGCGCGACAGCCAGCTGGGCGATGCTCGCGTCAAGGACATCCGCAATTACATCAAGCGCGGCAAGCTGTGGGACGCGTTCGCCGCCGACGAGCGGCCGGTGCTCTTGATCGACGAGATCGACAAGGCCGACATCGAATTCCCCAATGATCTCCTCCAGGAACTCGACCGCATGGAGTTCTTTGTCTACGAGACCGGGGAAACCGTGCATGCGCGGCGCCGGCCGATCGTGGTCATCACCTCCAATAATGAAAAGGAGCTGCCGGACGCGTTCCTGCGCCGCTGCTTCTTTCACTACATTCGTTTCCCGGACCCGGACACCATGAGCGCCATCGTCGAGGTGCATTTTCCCGGCATCAAGCATCGGCTGGTATCTGAGGCGCTGAAGCTGTTTTACGAGATCCGCGACGTGCCGGGCGTGAAGAAAAAGCCCTCAACCTCCGAGCTGCTCGACTGGCTCAAGCTGCTCATGGTCGAGGATATCTCCGTTGAGACCTTGCGCGAGCGCGATCCCAAGCGCCTTATTCCACCGCTGCACGGCGCTCTGTTGAAGAACGAGCAGGACGTGCACCTGTTCGAGCGGCTCGCCTTCATGGCGCGGCGCGAGGGACGGTAAAAGAATAAAAATCTGAGGAGACCCCAATGACCGGAAGACTTACTCGCCGCGCTGTCGTCAGCGGAATCGCCGGACTTGCCGCTAGCAGCGCCTACGCCGCGGACTGGCCGTCGCGCACCATCACCATTGTCGCCGGGTTTCCGGCCGGCGGGCCGACCGATTTCATCGCGCGCCTCATTGCCGACGATCTGTCGAAAGCACTCGGCAAGGCTGTCATCGTGGAAAACCGCTCAGGCGCTTCGGGCACGACTGCCGCGGCCTTCGTCTCGCGCGCTGCGCCCGACGGCTACACCTTAAGTGTGATTCCCTCGGGTCACGCCAGCGCCGCAGCGACGTTCGCTCACCTGCCCTACCGCTCGGTCGACGATTTCACCATGATCTCGCTCGCCTCCGAGTACCCGTACATCATGTGCACGAATGCGGCGAGCGGGATCAAAACTGTCGCCGGACTTCTGGACGCCGCGCGCAAGCGGCCGACGCCGCTGCTCTACGGCACGCCGGGGGTCGGATCGGGCCCGCAGCTCGCCATCGAGCTGTTCGCACTGAAGACCAAGATCAAGGTCCAGCACATTCCGTTTCGCGGCAGCGAGCCGGCCGTCCTGGAACTGCTCGCCGGCCGTCTCGATTTCATGATGGATCCGTCGGCGGCCCTGATGCCCCACATTCGCAGCGGCAAGCTCAACGCGCTGGCCGTCTCCAGCGCCAAGCACTACTTTGCGCTGCCGCAGGTGCCGACCGTTGCCGAAAGCGGCGTGCCGGGGTTCGACGTGGCCGCGTGGCAGGGACT
The DNA here is from genome assembly GCA_963729965.1 of uncultured Alphaproteobacteria bacterium. GTDB lineage: Bacteria > Pseudomonadota > Alphaproteobacteria > Rhizobiales > Xanthobacteraceae > BOG-931. The sequence goes on along the minus strand of CAVSPX010000012.1, from coordinate 134,101 downwards.
GATCGGGCCGGCAGGTCTGCCGGCGCCGATCGTGACGCGGCTCAACGCCGAGGTCGTCCGCATGCTCAAGGATCCAGCGATCATTCAAAAGCTGCATGCCGTCGGCAACGAACCGGCTCCCTCGACGCCGGAAGAATTCAAGAAGCGGCTCATCGGCGACATCGCGTTGTGGACCACTGTTGCCGACGAGATTCACTTTCACAAGATTTGACAACCACAACCGTTGCCCGGCGCAGGACAGGTTGAGCCGTTGCCGTGAATGAAAGGCCGGCTAAAAGGTTAGACGAAAGGTTCTTGAAGACCGGGATTTTTCTTGCTCCGTTTCATCCGCTCCATGAAAATCCGCTGCTCCGTCTTGATCACGACATGGAGCTTCTGGTTCATCTCGACCGGTTGAATTATCACGAACCCTGGATCAGCGAGCACCATTCCGGCGGCTGTGACATCATCGCCTGCCCGGAAATGTTCATCGCACGCGCAATATCCGGCTCGGCACAGGCGTCGTCTCTCTGCCCTATCACAACCCGTTCACGCTCGCCGGCCGCATGATGACCAAAAAAGACCGACTGGTTCGACCTACGCAAGGCGCGTCTGAAGCCACGACGACACTCACGCCAAATACGAAACCGCCGCTGCACAGTCCCGCGCCGGCGTCCAGGCAGCCATCGACCGGCGTCAGCGACAGAGGGCGTAAGCGCCGGGCCTCAGACTCCGTCAACCGCCCGGAAGCTTGTCCGGCAAAAAACGCACGCTGACCTCGAGATGATCCTGCCGCACCACGCGGCAGCGACGCCGCCTGCGGCCATCCGCTGTGAGCACGAGCACGAACTCGTCCGGAAGTCTCGTGTCCTTCGCGAGCGTCATCCGCGCTTCGGTTTCGGACATATGAGAGACGATGCAGTGCAGCGGCCGGGTGCCTCGCCCGCAATCGATCCGCGCCGGAAGATGCAGCTCTACCTTCCGCAAGCGATCAGGCATGAATTCCAAAAAGCAGCGCGGCGAACAGCAGCAGCGCTATGAAAACACCAATGGCTACGGTATTTCCCCAATTACCCATCACCGAAGCCCACATCGAATCTTGTCTCCATTTTCTTCTGCATTTGAACAATGCGGAGACTGCGCCATTTGATGTGACGGTTTCATGTCACTTTTATTACAGAACTGAAAAAGACAACCTGATTCAACGCATTTTCTACCAGAAGGATCATACCCCCGGCGCGGCGAGCAGGTTATAATGTTTTCTTATCGTATCGCGTGCCAGTGTGTGATCTCACACACATCGATCACATCCCATGCACCGGCTCCGCTTTTTCTTCGCATTGACCGCAACGCTCACGCTGGCGACATCGGCCGCGTGGTCGCAGAGCTCCGTCAGTCCGAGCGCGCGCGGCCTCATTGTTCAAGGCTCGACGACATTTACCCACCGCGTGATGGAGCCGTACCAGGGCGCCATCGAAAAAGCTGCCGGCGTCAAACTGACCGTACTGCCGAGCAAATCGAGCCTCGGCCTGCTCGCGCTGTTCGAGAAGCGCGGCGATTTCGCCATGATTTCAGGTCCCCTCGACAATGAAATCGGCGAATTGAAAACCACTCATCCGGACCTCGCTTTCAGCCACTTGCAGACCTTCGAAGTGGCGAGCACACGCATGGCGTTCGCAATCAATAAGCAAAATCCGCTCACTATGGTGGCCGACGACAAGATGCGGCAGATCTTGCTCGGCACGATCACCAACTGGCACGCCGTCGGCGGCCCCGATGAACCAATCAGAGTCGTCATGGTGCGCGGCGGCGGCGGCGTGCAGGCGTCCATCGAGGATGAGTTTCTGCACGGCAAGCACCTTACGGTGCCGAATCCTATTGTCGTTCAGATCAGCTCGCAGGTCATCAAAGTGACGGAGCAACTGCCCGGCGCGTTGGGATTGTCCCAGCTCAGCATCGTCGCCAACTCCACTGCGCACGAATTGAAGACCGAGCACCCCATCGTGCAGCGGCTCGCGCTGGTTACCTTGGGCGATCCAACTCCGGCGATGCGGCGGGTCATCGAGGCCGCGCGCAAAGTGATGGCCGGCGCCCCTCAATGAATGCGGACTGCCCGCGTGCAATGAACGGCGCTACCGCTTGCGGTCGCTCGCGAGCTCCCGCCCTGTAGCCGGCCTTTTTCGGCATCAGTCCGATGAGATATATCGCTATCCCGCACGCTCGCGCGGATCGCCGCTCGGTACATCCGCAAACGCTTCGGGCGGGGCGGACTGTCCGCTGTCGCCGGGTTGCGCCGGCACGATGGATTCTCCCAGTTCGGTTGCCGCCGCGAGGCGTGCCTGTTCGGGCTCGCGCCTGCGGCGCTCGGCGGCGGCTTCGCCGAGGCGCTTGATCCAGACCCGCGTTAGCGTCGCGGCGCGCCCCAGAACTCCGCCAGCCCACACCAATTCGAACGGCGTGAATTGCCGCCAGGACTGGTCGCCGTGCACCACCGCGCGTGCGATCAGAGTCCCGGCGAGCGCCGTGGTGTTCAGTCCATGGCCGCCGAACCCGCTCGCAAGCCACACGCCCGGTCCGAGTTCGCCGATCTGCGGCATGCGGTGCACGGTGTTGCCTAACGTCCCGGCCCAAGCAAACTCAGCCGCGACCGGACCAAGCTGCGGATAGGTCTTCTGGATATCGCCGGTCAGCGCGCGCACGTAACGCTGCGCGTTGCGCGGCCACGTCGTGGCGCGCCCGGCCCACATCAGCCGGTCGCCGCCGACCACGCGATAGTGATTGTCGGCGAGATCGGTGTCGCTCACCGCACCGCGGTAGGCAACGACGTCACCGAGCCGCGCGCCCAGCGGCTGCGTCGTGATGACATATGTCGTAATCGGAACAAGCGTCGCGGCGAGACGCGGCATCAATCCGCGCAGTTCGATATTCCCGGCGAGCACGATCTGATCGGCACGCAGCCGCGCGTGCGGCGTGACAATGCGTTTGCGCACGCCGGCCGGATCGATCGCCAGCACCGGCGTGTTTTCAAAAAGGCGCGCGCCGTCGCGTTCGGCTGCAGCAGCAAGCTTCAGCGCGTAGTTGAGCGGATGGATACTGAACGCGCGCAGGAAATGCACAGCCTGGAAATAGCGCTCGCTGCGCAGGAAGGCGCGCACCCGTTCGGTCGGCCAGTATTCCACCTCGCAGCCGAGTTGACCGAGGAGTTCGCCGTAGCGCAGCAACGGCCCGCCGTTGTCGGACTTGGAAACATAGAGCCAGCCTGGCTCAGGATCGATGCCGGCCATCCCCTCGGCCGCAATTGTCTCGCTCACATAATCGAGCCCCGTCTGGGCCAGCGACCACAGCTTGCGCGTCTGGTCGAACCCGACGCGATCGATCACCCGGGCGGGATTGGCGGCAAAGCCGGGCAGTACAAAGCCGGTGCTGCGGCCCGACGCGCTGCCGGCCAGGCGTCCCATTTCAAGCAGCGCCACCGACCAGCCGCTCCGCGCAATCTCCCGCGCCGCAGTGAGCCCGGCCAGACCGCCGCCGATCACGCACACATCGACATCGAGATCGGCGCTGAGCGTCGGGCGCGGCGCCGTTGCGATCTTGGTCGCGGCATACCAGCTTTGCGGGTAATCGGCCGTCTGGGGTTGCGTCGTCACTCTGCGGGTCCGCGCGGTGTGAAAGCGGGGCATGCTAGACTCGCCTCGGGAAGAAAGCGACATTGCTCCGATGCGCCGTCTGATGCTGCTGCGCCATGCCAAGACCGAGCGCGCCGAGCCCGGCGCGCGCGACCGCGACCGCAAGCTGACCAAACGCGGCCGCGCCGACGCCGAGACGATCGGCGCCTACATGGCGCGGCACGGCTTGGTCCCCGATCTCACGCTGGTGTCGCCCGCAACCCGCGCCCAGGAAACCTGGAAACTGGTCGCCGCCGCTTTCGCCAAGGCGCCGAAATCTGCCGACGAGGACCGCATCTATAATGCCGGCGCGGACAAGCTGCTGGCGCTGATCGGCGAATCTGGCCGCGAGCGGTCGCTGCTCCTGATCGGTCATAATCCTGGCTTTCACGACCTCGCGGTCTCTCTGATCGCATCGGGCGATATCGCGGCGCGTGAGCGCGTCAACGAAAAACTGCCGACTGCCGGACTGGTCATCGTTGACCTGGCGCTCGATGACTGGGCGATGCTGCACCCGCATTCCGGCCGCCTGGAGCGCTTCGTATCCCCCCGCCTGATCGCCGCCGCGACGGAGTAATAGCCAATGACCGGAATGTATCAGCGTATTCTGGTACCGATCGATCTGGCCGACGCCGAACTCGCCAAACCGGCGATCGCGACCGCGGTGATGATGGCGAAGGAGAGCAACGGCAGCATCCGCCTGATCAACGTGCTGCCGGTCACGCCGGCGATGCTGGCCGAATACGTGCCTGCCGACTTCGAGGCGCAGCGGCGCGCCACCGCCGAAGAGGCGATCGCCATTGTGGGCCACGAAACCGGGCTGCCGCCGTCGCGCATCTCGGCAATCGTGCGGCAAGGCAATGTCGACCGCGAAATTCTCGATGAAGCGTCAGCCATGCATGCCGACCTGATCGTGATCAGCTCGCATCGCACGGGGCTGCGCACATATTTTCTTGGCTCGAATGCCGGGCACGTCGTGCGCTACGCCGGCTGCTCGGTGCTGGTAGTGCGGCAGCCAAGCGATAAGAACAAGGAGGAACGGTCATGACGCTGACAGTGAAGCCGTTGTCGCCGGCGCTCGGCGCCGAAATTGCCGGCATCGATCTGCGCGAGGATATGTCCGAGGCAACTTTCGGCGAAATCCTCAACATCTGGCACGAGCACCTCGTGATTCTGTTCCGCAACCAGTCGCTGTCCGAGGACGACCAGATCCGCTTCGCGCAGCGGTTCGGCACGCTGCAGAAGCGCACCCGGCCGGCGGACAAGATCAACGAGGCCGGCTATACCAAATATCCGCAACTGACCATGCTGGTGTCGAACATCCGCGAGAACGGCAAGCTGATCGGCTCGCTGCCGGACGGCGAAATGCATTTTCATTCCGACCAGTGCTACATCGAGAAGCCGGCTACCGGCACTTTTCTCTATGCACTGGAAGTGCCGTCGTCCGGCGGCGACACATTATTCCTCAATATGTACAAGGCCTATGACGCGCTGCCCGCCGAGTTGAAGGCCCGCGTCGACGGCCGAAAGGCGCTCAACGCCTATCTGTACGATTCGACGACGCGCGCCGTGAATGGCTCCAAGGTGGATTTCGCCGCGCATCCGCATTACGTGCAGCCGATCGTGCGTACCCACCCCGACACCAAGCGCAAGGCGCTCTACGTCAACCGGCTGATGACGTTCACGGTCGAGGACATGGACGAAGACCAAGGCAGCGCGTTGCTCAATACTCTGTTCGATCATATCGAACAGGACCAGTTCATCTATGCGCACCACTGGCGTCCCGGCGACCTGGTGCTCTGGGACAATCGCTGCACGCTCCACGCCCGCACGGATTTTTCCGACCAGGAGCGCCGCCTGCTGCGCCGCTACGTCGTCATGGGCGATCGGGTTTATTGACCCGTCACGTTGTCATCGTCCGCGCAAGCGGACGATCCAGTAATCACTGCACGTCTGGTGTCTACCGGATGCCCCGCTTCGCGGGGCATGACAGGCGTATCAGGCCGCCAGTGCCGCCAGTATCCGCACCCAGCTGCGGATGCCCTTATGGAAGCATTTGAGATCGAATTTCTCGTTGGGTGAATGCACCCGGTCATCGTCGAGCGCGAAGCCGACCATAAGCGTATCCATGCCCAGCACCGTCTTGAAGTCGCCGACGATCGGGATCGAGCCGCCGGCGCCGACTGTGACCGCCTTTTTGCCCCACTCCTCGGCCAGCGCCGCACGCGCCTTGGTCAGCGCCGGATTGTCGAACGCCACGTCGAAGGCCGGCGTGCTGGAAAAATTGCCGAACTCGACCTTGCAGTCTTCCGGCAGCCGCGCGCGCACGAAATCGCGGAATTTCTTTCGAATTCCCTCTGGGTCCTGCGCGCCGACCAGGCGGAACGAGACTTTCGCCATCGCCTTGCCGGGAATGACGGTCTTGGCCCCCTCGCCCGTATAGCCGCCGATGATGCCGTTGACCTCGGCGGTCGGGCGCGTCGAGATTTGTTCGATCAGCATGCGGCCCTGTTCACCGGCCGGAATCTTCAGTCCGATCGGCGCCAGAAATTTCTCCGGCGTCAGCCCAAGCCCGGCCAGATCGGCCTTGATGTCGGGTGGCAGTTCGTGCACGCCGTCGTAAAAACCGGGGATGGCGACCGAGCCGTCGGGTTTGTGCATCGCGGAAAGAATGTCCGCCAGCACGTGGATCGGGTTGCGCGCAGCGCCGCCGAACAGGCCCGAATGCAGGTCGCGATCGGCGCAGGTCAGGCGCACCTCTTCATAGACCAATCCGCGCAGCGACGTGGTGATCGACGGCGTCACCGGGTCCCACATCCCTGTATCGCAGACCAGCGCCAAGTCGCGGCGCAGTTCAGCGGCGTTGTCGCGCACGAAGCCGAACAGGTGCTTGGAGCCACACTCCTCCTCGCCCTCGATCAGCATGGTGATGTCGAGCGGAATGGCGCCGGTGACCGCCTTGAAGGCGCGGCAGGCCTCGACGAAGGTCATTGCCTGACCTTTGTCATCGCAGGCCCCGCGCGCGACGATGATTTTGCGGCCGCCGTCGAGCGTTTCGATGCGCGGCTCGAACGGCGGCGTCTGCCACAGATCGAGCGGGTCGACCGGCTGCACATCATAGTGTCCGTAGAACAGAACGCGCGGCGCGCCGTTAGCCTTGCCGTTGCCAGTGGTCTTGCCGACCACGACCGGATGGCCTTCGGTCGGGCGCACGTTTGTCTCGAAGCCGATGCCGCGCAAATCGGATGCCACGTGCTCGGCGGCTTCGCGGCAATACCCTGCATAAGCCGGGTCGGTCGACACCGATTGGATGCGCAAAAGCGCAAACAGCCGCTCGAGGCTGCCGTCAAGGTCGCGATCGACGCGTTCGAGAACCGCGGGCAGAACGTCGGATTTGGTCATCGGATCACCGTTGCGAACTAAGAATGTGCGGAATTTATGACATCTGCGGCCGCCGTGCGCCCTGTCGGCGTTGCAAGTTTGCAACGCTTGGCCGCGTTTTGAGGCAAAGCTGCGACTCTCTCGCCCCTCTCGCTTGACGAGTCCCATTGTGGACATTCGAATGTACTTTATGGCGAAAACCCGCCAGCAGTGCGGGAGAGGCAGGGGAACAATGAGATCGAACAGCGGAAGGCGCGTGGCCCATGCCGGTAGGGACCGGATGGCTGCGGCGTCACCATCGCAATATTCCTCGGTCGGGGGACCGGGGCGAAACCGGCAATGCCAATACGAGTTTTTGGCTGGGCTCTGTCACAGGGCCGCGGCCCGCCGTGTTTGAGCGGTGGCGACGTGACCGATCGGTCTCGCTCCTGAGGGGCAACTTTCGATGGCCTATCCCATCACCGACATTCGAGGCATCGAGGCGGATGTTGCCGCGATCCTGAAAAAGGAAGGCATCCGCACTACCATCGGTCTCCTGCGCGCAGCCAAAACGCCGAAGCAGCGGCTGCGCATGGCCGAGAAGATCGGGACCGATTGCAAGGCGGTGCTTGACTGGGCCACCGCCGCCGACCGCATGCGGGTCAAGGGTGTGGGCTTCGAATATGCCGAACTGTTGCGCGCTGCCGGCGTCAGGACCGTGAGCGACCTGAAGATTCGCAATCCGGAAAATCTCGTCAAACGGATGGGAGAAGCGAACAACGGCAAGCTTGTCCGCTTGCTGCCGAAGGCCAAGACGGTCGAGCGCTGGATCGAAAACGCCAAGAAGCTGCAGCCGATCATTCGCTATTGATCGGCTGAACCATTTCTGCAGCGCTACAGCGCCGCTTGACTCGGCGCATCGAGCGCCCAAATGCTGCGCAGCAGTGCCAAGGCGCGCAGGTCATGGCGGAAAAAACGGCAAGGGAACTGACAAACCGCGCAAACGCGGCGCTTCCCGCGCCACGGGGCGGCGAGGTGTTGGCGAGCCTCCTGGCCAAGTCACGCCCGCTCGTCATGGGCGTTGTCAATGTCACGCCGGATTCGTTTTCCGATGGCGGCAAATTTCTCGATCCCGAGAACGCGGTTGCTCAAGCCGAACGCCTTGCCGCCGAAGGCGCGGACATCATCGATGTTGGCGGCGAGTTCGACGCGTCCGTATGGTGATGCAACGCCGGTGTCGCTCGATGAGGAACGCCAACGGCTCGATCCGGTGCTGCGGCCGATCGTGGCGCTGGGCGTGCCGGTGTCGATCGACACGATCAAGGCCAAGGTAGCGGCCTGGGCGCTCGAGGCTGGCGCCGCCATCGTCAACGATGTGTGGGGCCTGCAGCGCGACCCGGATATGGCGCGGGTCGTTGCCGAGCACGGCGCGCCGATCGTCATCATGCACAACCGCGACGCCGCCGATCCGGCGATCGATATTATCAGGGACGTGATCGAATTTTTCTCCCGGTCGCTTGAAATCGCCTGGAGCGCGGGCATTCATCGGCACCGCGTCGTACTCGATCCCGGCATCGGCTTCGGCAAGACGGCGGAGCAGAGCATCGCCTGTATCGCGCGGCTGCAGGCATTCGCCGCCTTCGGCCTGCCGCTCCTGGTCGGCGCCTCGCGCAAGCGTTTCATCAACACGATCACGCCGTCCGACCCGATGCAGCGGCTCGGCGGATCGCTGGCCGCGCATCTCTTCGCTGTCGAATACGGCGCCGCCATCGTGCGTGTTCACGATGTTGTGCCGACCGTGCAGGCGCTGGCAGTGGCCGCTGCCATCAAGGACGCACGATGAGCGATTCCGTCTTCGTCGCCGGGCTGGTGCTGCATGCTTATCACGGCGTGATGCAGCACGAGGGCAAAGTCGGCCAGACATTCCGGCTCGATCTGAAACTTACCGTCGATCTGGCCGAAGCTTCGCGCACCGACAAGCTTAAGCACACCGTGTCCTACGATACCGTCGTCAAAACCGCGAGCGAAGCGTTCTGCGCGCGCCGCTACCGGCTGGTCGAGGCTGCGGCCGGCGCCGTCGCCGACGCGGTGCTCGCAAGCTTTCCGCAGGTGAGCGCGGTCGCCGTCACCGTGCATAAGCCGCACGCACCCATCGCCGCCACCTTCGATGATGTGGGCGTGACGATCGAGCGCGCGCGCAAGGATGGCGGCGGACGCTGAGCGGCGAGGCACACGACCATGGCTGAGGCGTTTCTCGCTCTTGGCGGCAATCTTGGCGATGTCCGCGCGACCTTCGAACGCGCCATCGCGATGCTGTGCAGCGATAGTGCCGTGACCCTCACGGCGCGCTCGTCAAACTATCGTACACCGCCCTGGGGCGTGACCGATCAGCCGGCATTCCTCAATGCGGTGATTGCGATTGCAACGACGCTGGCGCCCCATGCGTTGCTGCACCGCGCGCTCGACTGCGAACGTGCACTCGGCCGGGACCGTGCCCGGGAACGCCATTGGGGACCGCGCACGATCGACATCGACATCCTCGCCTATGACAATCTCGATCTGCACGATCCCCACCTGACGCTGCCGCATCCGCATCTGTTCGAGCGCGCGTTTGTGCTGGTGCCGCTCGCCGAGATCGCTCCGGACCGCGTGATCGCCGGTATCCCTATCCGGGAAGCCTTGGCCGGCATCGACGCCTGAGGGGTCGAGAAAACGGGCACACCCTGATGACCGCTTCGGCGACGGCACGTCAATTGCAAAGCAGAAGCCGTTGGCCGTTTTGGCCAAGCATGGCATTTTGGTGTGATGGCCGAGCCTGAAAAACCCTTGGCATTCACCGCCGATTTTCCCGCGGCGAGCCGCGACGCCTGGCGCAAGCTGGTGGACGGCGTGCTCAAGGGCGCGCCATTCGAGCGGCTGGTCAGCACGACCTATGACGGTCTCAAGATCGAGCCGCTGCCGGCGCGCCGGCCCGGCGCGGAGCCAATCACGGCTCGCGAAGGGATGCCCTGGCAGGTCTTGACGCGCATCGATCAGCCCGATCCGGCGCTTGCCAATGCCGCGGCCCGGCGAGAACTGGAAGGCGGCGCTACCGGACTTTCGCTGGTGTTCGCCGGCGCCATCGGCGATCACGGCTTCGGTCTGCCGCCCCATGAGCAAACACTCGCGCGCGTGCTTGAGTATGTCGATATTGCCGGCGCGGCGATCGAGCTTGACGTCTCGCCTGAAGCCGAGGCCGCCATCGACGCCGCGCTGGCAAAAGACCTGATGCAGTTCCGCGGCGCCAAAACGTTGCGCATCGGGCACGATCCGCTCGGCGCCATGGCGCTCGCCGGCGGTGCCGTGCGGCGCTGGAAAGACGAAGCGCCGCATTTCGCGCGACGACTTGCGGCGTTGGCGCGCGATGGCATTGGACAAAAGCTCGCGGTCGCCGACGGACGCGTGATCCACAATGCCGGCGGCTCCGAGGCGCAGGAACTGGCATATGTGCTGACGGCCGCCCTCGCCTACCTGCGCGCGCTGGAAGCCGCGGCGCTGCCGCTCGAACAGGCGCGGGGCATGATCTTCTTTCGACTCGCCGCTGATGCCGATCAGTTCCTCACCATCGCCAAGTTCCGGGCGATGCGGAAATTATGGACGCGCGTCGAGGCGTCCTGCGGGCTCTCGCCCGCGCCGGCTTTCGTCACAGCCGAGACCGCGTGGCGGATGATGACGCAGCGCGACCCGCACGTGAACATGCTACGCGCAGCCATCACGGTGTTTGCCGCAGCTGTCGGCGGCGCCGATGCCGTCAGCGTCCTGCCCTTCACCTTGGCGCTCGGTCTGCCCGATGAGTTTGCGCGGCGCAACGCCCGCAACACGCAGCTCGTTCTGCGCGATGAGTCAAACCTCGCCAAAGTCGCCGATGCGGCCGCTGGTTCGGGCGCAGTAGAAGATCTGACCGACCAGCTTTGCGCCGCCGCCTGGACCTTGTTTCAGGAGATCGAAACAGCCGGCGGCGCTGCGGCCGCGCTCGAAAGCGGGACAATCCAGAGCAAAGTCGCCGCGGTATGCGGCAGGCGCCAAGCCGCGATTGCGTCCGGCAAAGACGCGCTGACAGGCGCCAGTATCTTTCCCGCGCTCGATGAAACGCAGGTCACAGTACTGGAGCGAATATCGCCGCGCTCATCCGCGCCAAAGCGGCCGACGACAATCTCGTCGCAGCCGCTGTCGCCGATCCGTCTCGCCGAACCATTCGAAGCATTGCGCGATGCCTCGGACAGAATTCTCGCGGAATCGGGCGCGCGGCCAAAAGTCTTTCTCGCCTGTCTCGGCACCGAGGCTGAGTTCGCGCCGCGTGCGACCTTCGCGACGAATTTCTTTGCTGCCGGCGGCATCGAGGCGGTTGCCGGGCAGATCGGCGCCCCGGCGATCTCCGACGCATTCGGTGCCTCAGGTGCGAAGCTCGTGTGCCTCTGCGGCACCGACAAGACGTACGAAAGCGCCGGCGCAAACACGGCAGCCGCACTGAAGGCCGCAGGCGCGCGGCACCTGTATGTTGCCGGCCGGCCGGGCGCACTCGAACCGGCGCTGCGCAACGCAGGCGTGCAATTCTTTATTTATGAAGGCTGTGACGCACTCGCGGTGCTCGAAGCGGCGCATGGCCTCATTGCCAGCTAGCGCCGAAGCCTCCAAACTGTGCTGCAGGAAACGCATCAGGAAGGCAGCAGCACATGGCGAGACCAGACCAACCGTTAGGCTGGCGCAAACGTATCGGCGTACTGAGCCCGACCGTGATGGAAACCGCGTGCCACGATTTTTTCAAGATGGCGCCGGACGGCGTGTCGATCTGTTCCATCACTTCCAACGTCGAGCACTGGAACAATGAGAACTTCAAGCAGGCGGTGATCGATCCGCTCGTCACGCAGTCGAAATACCTTGCCTCGCGCGACGTCGACTACATCATGCATTGCGGCATGCCGGTCGTCACATTACGCGGCAAGGGCTTTGAGGAAGAGATCGTCAAGATCATCAGCGACGCGACCGGCCTGCCGGCCTCGACCAGCATCCGGTCGGCAATCCGCGCTCTCGCGCACCTCGACGTCGGCGACGTCGTGGTCGTTTCGCCCTATCCGCAGGAGCTGCATCAATCGGCGTTGACGTTCCTCAAGGCGAGCGGATTCCGCATTGCCGCCGAGCACACCGAGGACGTGATATTCAAGCGCCTGCAGGACGTGACGCCCGCACACATCGCGGCAGTCGCCAAGCGCACCCTGAGTCAGGCGGCCGAGGCCGACGCCATCTACATTCCATGCAATCAATGGGCGGCCGCCGATGCGGCGCTCCTGATCGAAGCCGAATGCGGCATGCCTGTGGTCAGCGGCGCGCATGCCGATCACTGGGAGGCGTTTCGCGTGCTCGGCATCGATGACCCGCTGCCCGGTAACGGCAGCCTCATGGAGACTTTGCGCGACGGCGTAGCTGCGCGCACGGCTGCCGTTGCTTAAACAAATCAATCGCCGGGAGGAACACCATGGCTTTCACGCGCCGCGCCTTTGCGATTGGCGGCCTAAGCTCCGCTGCAATATCGGCGCCGCTCACTTACGCCGCGGCCGATGATTACCCGTCACGACCAGTGCAACTGATCGTGCCCTATGCGCCGGGCGGCAGCGGCGATTTGTTGGCGCGGCTCCTCGGCAATCAATTGTCGAAGATCTGGGGCCAGCAGGTTGTGGTCGAGAACAAAGGCGGCGCCGGCGGACTGATCGGCACGGAAGCGGCCGCGAAATCCACGCCCGACGGGTACACGCTTTACCTCGCGACCGACGGCCCGCTGACCATCGCGGCAACGCTGCATCGGCATCTACAATATAATTGGAAGCGCGACTTTGCGCCGATCTCGATGATGGCGGTCGGCTACCAAATCCTCCTGGCGAGTCCGAAGCTGCCTGTCAACAACCTGAAAGACTTCATCGCACTCGCCAAGCAGAATCCCGGCAAATACAATTTCGCCTCGATCGGCGTCGGCAGCGCGCCGCATCTTGCGGCCGAATTGTTCCTGGATATGGCCGGCCTCAAGCTGACGCACGTGCCCTATCCGGGCTCCTCGCAGCAGTGCATCGCGGCGCTGATCTCCGGCGACGTCGCCATGTTCATGGTCGGCATTTCGACTGCCGTACCGTTCGTCAAAGCCGGCACCGTGCGCGGCCTCGCGGTCACCGCACCCAAGCGCGTCGACAGCCTACCGAACGTGCCGACCTTCGCCGAGGAGGGCATGCCGAAGATGGATTACAGTCTTTGGTTCGCCATCGAGGCACCGAGCGGCACCCCGCCTGCGATCATCAGTAAGGTGCACGACGACATGGCCAAGGTCGCGGCCGATGCCGCGTACCAGAAGGCGCTGCACGTCCGCGGCTTCGAGGCCCAGTCGGATACGCCCGAACAACTGGCGGCTTTCCTGGAGCGTAATTATTTGCAGTTAAAGCCGCTGATCTTGCGGCTCGGCCTTCAGGTCAATTGAAACGGCTTCAATAAGAGAGGTGAATCGAACTCGTCTGCCGACAAGCGTGAAGGGCGCATGATTTTGCGACAGATGGCACGAAACGTGATATCGTAAAATTGAATGATCGCCTTGCCGGGTCGCCGGGACCGGCGCGGCACTGGAAGGCATAAACTGATGAGCCGTATCCCGGACTTTACCAAAGTCGACTTTGCCGACGCGCCGTCTACACCGGGCGCCGTGGGCGCCCCATGGTTGACCCCGGAAGGCATCGCGGTGAAACCGTCTTACGGGGCGGACGACCTCGTGGACTTCGACGGTCTCGACACCTATCCAGGCGTCGCGCCTTTCCTGCGCGGCCCCTATCCCACCATGTATGTCACCCAGCCGTGGACCATCCGCCAGTATGCCGGGTTCTCCACGGCGGAGGATTCCAACGCCTTCTACCGGCGCAATCTGGCGGCGGGGCAAAAGGGCCTTTCCATAGCCTTCGATCTCGCCACCCATCGCGGCTACGACTCCGATCATCCGCGCGTTGCCGGTGATGTCGGCATGGCGGGCGTCGCCATCGACTCGATCTACGACATGCGCACGCTGTTCTCCGGCATCCCGCTCGACCGGATGTCGGTGTCGATGACGATGAACGGCGCGGTGCTGCCGGTGATGGCGCTCTATATCGTCGCCGCCGAGGAACAGGGCGTGCCGCCGGAGAAATTGTCGGGCACCATCCAGAACGACATCCTCAAAGAGTTCATGGTGCGCAACACCTACATCTATCCGCCGCAGCCGTCGCTCCGTATCATTTCCGATATTTTCGCCTATAGCTCGGCGCATATGCCGAAATTCAATTCGATCTCGATCTCCGGCTATCACATGCAGGAAGCCGGCGCGACCGCCGACCTCGAACTCGCCTATACGCTTGCCGACGGCGTCGAATATGTACGTGCCGGGCAGAAGGCCGGGCTCGACGTCGACCGCTTCGCGCCGCGGCTGTCGTTCTTCTTCGGCATCGGCATGAATTTTTTCATGGAGGTGGCGAAGCTGCGCGCCGCACGTGTGCTGTGGGCGAAGCTGACGGCCGAATTCAAGCCGCGCGACGAACGCTCGCTGATGCTGCGCACCCATTGCCAGACGTCCGGCTGGTCGCTCACCGCGCAAGACGTGTTCAATAATGTGACGCGCACCGCCATCGAGGCGATGGCGGCGACGCAGGGCGGCACACAATCGCTGCACACCAACGCGCTCGACGAGGCGCTGGCGCTGCCGACCGATTTCTCCGCGCGCATCGCCCGCAACACGCAGATCGTGTTGCAACGCGAGAGCGGCACGACGCGCAGCATCGATCCATGGGGCGGCTCGTTCTATGTCGAGCGGCTGACGCACGATCTGGCGGCGCGGACATGGGGCCATATCGAGGAAGTGGAAAAGCTCGGCGGCATGACACGCGCCATCGAGGCTGGCCTGCCGAAGCTGCGCATCGAGGAGGCCGCCGCGCGCACCCAGGCGCGCATCGATTCCGGCGCCCAGGCCGTGATTGGCGTCAACAAATACCGGCCGCGCGACGAGGCGCCGATCGACGTTCTCAAGGTCGACAACGGCGCGGTGCGGCAACTGCAGCTCGACAAACTCGGGCGGCTCAAACGCGAACGCGATCCGAAAGCGGTCGCCGACGCCCTCGCGGCGCTTACGCGCAATGCCGAGGGCGGCAACGGCAATCTGTTGGCGCTCGCCATCGATGCCGCGCGCGCCAAGGCCACGGTCGGCGAGATTTCACTGGCGCTGGAACAGGTGTTCGGCCGCCATCAGGCGGAGATCAAAGCCATCTCCGGCGTCTATCGGCGGGAGGCCGGCATGGCGGATGCGGTCGAGCGGGTTCAAAAACGCGTCGCCGAGTTCGAGGACAACGAAGGCCGACGCCCACGCATCCTGGTCGCCAAAATCGGCCAGGACGGCCACGACCGCGGCCAGAAAGTGATCGCTTCGGCCTTTGCCGATCTCGGCTTCGACGTCGACATCGGACCGTTGTTCGCGACGCCGGCCGAAGCCGCCCGCCAGGCGGTCGAAAACGACGTGCATATTCTCGGCGTGTCCTCGCTCGCCGCCGGACATCTGACCTTGGTGCCGCAGCTCAAGGCCGAACTCGACCGGCTCGGCCGACCCGACATCATGATCGTGGTCGGCGGCGTGGTGCCGCCACAGGATTACGAGGCGCTGAAAAAAGCCGGCGCCGAGGCCATCTTCCCGCCCGGCACGGTCATCGCAGAGGCCGCGCAGTCCCTGCTCGACACGCTCAACAAGCGGCTCGGCCACGCGCAGGAAGCAGCGGAGTAAACTCCATCGTCATTCTGGATTGCCGCGCAGCGGCAAATCCGGAATCCATAATCACAGGTCAGCGAAATGGATTCCGGGTTCACGGGCTCCGTCGGCGCCCCGGGATGACCTTACCCCGCCACGCTCCCCCACGTCTTCGCCAGATGCTCGGCGCCGCGCAAAGCGGTGGCGAATATTGTGTAGGTCGGGTTCGATGCGCCTTCGGTCGGGAAGATGCACGGACCCGCCATCCACAGGTTGGCGACTTCGTGGGTCTGGCCGTAGCTGTTGGTCACCGAGTCCGAGGAATCCTTGCCCATGATGGCGCCACCGTGCAGGTGGCTCGTCGGCATCACCGGCCCCTTGCCCGACCAGGCTTCTTTGGCGTCGGTCGCCTTGGCGACTTTCAGGCCCTGGTCGAAATTGGCGTTCCACAGCGCGATCGCGTCCTTGTCGAAGCTGTGAATGAGCCGCGCCATCGGCAGGCCATACTCGTCCTTGTCGCTGATCAGCTCGATGCGGTTTTCGATGTTCGGCAAGTCCTCGCCAAAGATCGACAGGTGGGTGAGCCCGCGCGCCGCCCGCTTCATGTGGCCCGCGAGATCAGCTCCAAACAGATCGCCGCGCGACAGCGCGTAATCGGTGGTCTTATGGGAAGTGCCCGCGCCCATGAAGGATGAGCCGAACGCGCCCGGATAGCTGGTCTTGGCGTAGCGGTCATAAGACATGAACTGCGCGCCGACTGTCCCCATGTGCGGGGTGATGTCCTCCTCGAACAGCGCCCAGGTTCCGGCGATGTGGTGCGTCATCATGAACTTGCCGACCAGCTTGTTGGAATTGGCAAGCCCGTTCGGATGCTTGTCGGTCGCCGAGTTGAGCAGGATGCGCGGGTTCTGCGCCGACCACGCGGCAAGCACGACGACGCTCGCCTCCTGTACCTGACGCTCTTTCTTGGCGTCGTAATACTCGACGCCAATCGCGCGCTGGCCGGTCTGATCGGTCAGCACGCGCGTGACGTTGCTTAAGGCCCGCACCTCGGCGCCGGCTTTGCGAGCCTCGCCCAGATAGGTCACCAGCGGATTGGCGAGCGCGCCGATCGGGCAGCCGACGGCGCACCAGCCATCATAGATGCAAGCGTCGCGGCCCTTGAACGTGGTCGAGTTCATGCCGTTGGCCATCGGGATGAAGCGGATGCCTGTGGCCTCTCCGCCCTTGAGCCAGACCTTGCCGGCCGGGAAGACTTTCATCGGCGGCATCGGATAGGGCTTTCCGGCCGGCCGCCATGGCTCCTCCGCCTTGGCATCGCCGGAGACGCCGATTTGCTCCGCAACCTTGTCGTAGAACGGCGCCACGTCCTCGTAGGAGATCGGCCAATCGTGTCCGCGACTGTGCTCGCTCTTCATCTTGAAGTCGGTCGGCAAATAGCGCGGAAACTGTGCAAAGTAATGCAGCGCCGCGCCGCCGACCGCGTAGGCGCCCTGGTTGGCGTAGGCGAATGGATTTTTGGCGCCGAGCAGGATCGGTCCGCCCGCGGGCTTGAGCCGCCGCCCCCAGATATCGGAGCTAATCAGATCGGTGAGCTTCCATTCCGGCCCGTTGTCGAGCACGACGACTTTCTTGCCGGCCTTTGCCATCACGGAGGCGTAGACCGAGCCCGAGGCGCCGGAACCGACTACGACGACATCGACTTTTTCGTTAGCCATCGTTGCCTCCCCTCACCACTTCTTTGTCGGCGCGATGTGCGGCATGTAGGGAATGCCGAGCGCGGCATAGCCCTCCATGGTCGAATAGACGACGTCGACGGCGTCGCTGCGCAGCACAGTGAAGACGAACGGTCCGGGCGGGCCTTGCCAGCCCTCGATCTTGTTGACGCGCATCAGGGCGACGAAGTCGTGCTGTTCCTGTGGCGTCAGCGCCGCGAATTTCTTGCCCTTGATCTTGTTGCTCGCCGCATCGACTGCGCCGAGCGCCGCACGATAAAAATTGGCGAACGGCGGACGCACGTTGAGGATGCGTGCCTGCAACAGCGCTTGTTCGGGCGGAATGGAAATCTGCTGATCGACGAACTGCGTGATGCCCGCTTCCTTGGCGCCGGGCACAAGCGTCTCGCCGAGCGCATCGAGCGTTGCCGCCTGGTCGGCGCTGAGCGTGCGCAGCGGCACGCCGTCGGCATGGGCCTGCCGCGGCGTGAGCATGACTTCGGCGCCGCCCACTGTGAAAGCGAGCACGCCGAGCCCCGCGCCTTGCACAAAGGCGCGCCGTTCGATGCCGGTCATGATGTTTCCTCCCCGCGTCGCGCAGCGCCTCATGTCGATGTGGGCGTGTCGCGGCGTTGGCGAAATTCAACGCCCGAATGGTGGGCGAATCAAGATGGCCCGGGCCTGCGAGTTCCAGCGCGCGCCGCGCTCTACTCGCGCACCTCTGAGTCTCCCCGGCAATTCAAGAGCTTACGGGGCATCCGTGAGACCGGCGGCAAAGAAAGTCCGATGTTTCCAAACCATCTCACACAGAATCATTCGGAAACCCGCGCCGCAGCGTGACAGATCGGTGACGCGGAACCTGAGGCGCCAAGCCATGGCGACCGCGCCGGACGCGACCGCCGCCACCCGGGGCCGCCGGTTTAACCGTGCCGGTTCGCTTTGCCGGTGCAGAACTTCGGCCCCACACCTCATCCCCGTTGGGGATTCGCTACGAATCTCCGATACTTGGCGGCAGGCGGCGATTCGTCCCCGCTATCCCCATATTTAGCGGTTGATTCAGGTTTTCATACTAAGGCTTGACGTGCGCGGCGGCCTTGTCCTAGCTTCGGCAAGTTCGGCGCGCGGGTAAAAGTAGTCCGCCGGGCTCTCCACAAAGGGTTTGCGGGGTAGCTGCGCGCCACCATGCGGCGCGCGCGCGAGACTTGCTGTCCCTTGCGGCAGGCGCCCGGACGCGTCGAAAAACCAAGACCCGGTTCGTACAGCCGGGCGGGTGGGTGTCGAGCAGAAACAGGGGTCGAACGGGCGCGGTGCGTGAAGCCGCGTCGCGGTGAGATGTCGGCGGCCTATATTGAGCGGACCTCCGCTGGGCAGCCGTAAAAAATGGAAAGGGGCCAGAAATGCGGATCGAGCGGCGCTTCACCAAGGCGGGACAGTCACCTTACGCGGACATCAAATTCCGCCTGACGACGAGCGAAATCCGCAACCCGGACGGCTCGATCGTGTTCCATGCCGATAACGTCGAGGTGCCGGAGCAGTGGTCGCAGGTCGCCTCCGACGTGCTGGCGCAGAAATATTTCCGCAAGGCCGGCGTGCCCGCGCGTATCCGCAAGGTCGAGGAAGAAACCGTGCCGTCCTGGCTGTGGCGCGGCGTGCCCGACGACAAGGCGCTGGCCGAACTGCCGGAGACCGAGCGCTTCGTCGGCGAAGAGTCCTGCAAGCAGGTGTTCGACCGGCTCGCCGGCACCTGGACCTATTGGGGCTGGAAAGGCGGCTATTTCTCCACCGAGGCCGACGCGCAGGCGTTTTTCGACGAGCACCGCTACATGCTGGCGATGCAGATGGTGGCACCGAACTCGCCGCAATGGTTCAACACCGGCCTGCACTGGGCCTACGGCATCGACGGCCCGAGCCAGGGCCATTTCTACGTCGATTACAAGACAGACCAGCTCAAGCAATCCGAAACCGCCTACGAACACCCGCAGCCGCACGCCTGCTTCATCCAGTCGATCGCCGACGACCTCGTCAACGAGGGCGGCATCATGGATCTGTGGGTGCGCGAGGCGCGCCTGTTCAAATACGGCTCCGGCACCGGCTCGAATTTCTCCAAGCTCCGCGGCGAAGGCGAGAAGCTGTCGGGCGGCGGCCGCTCGTCCGGCCTGATGAGCTTTTTGAAAATCGGCGACCGCGCCGCGGGCGCCATCAAGTCGGGCGGCACCACGCGCCGCGCCGCCAAGATGGTGATCCTCGACGCCGACCATCCCGATATCGAGCAGTTCGTCGACTGGAAGGTGCTCGAAGAACAGAAAGTCGCCTGCCTCGTCACCGGCTCCAAGATCAACCAGAAGCACCTGCGCGCGATCTTGAAGGCGTGCGTCAATTGCGAAGGCTCCGGCGACGATTGCTTCGACGCGGAGAAGAACCCGGTGCTGCGCCGCGAGATCAAGGCAGCGCGGAAGAACCACGTGCCGGACAACTACATCCGCCGCGTCATCCAGTTCGCCAAGCAGGGCTACAAGGACATCGACTTCCCGATCTACGATACCGATTGGGATTCGGAGGCCTATCTCACGGTTTCCGGCCAGAACTCCAACAACACCGTGCGGGTGACCGACGAATTCCTCAAAGCCGTCGAAGCCGACCGCGACTGGGATCTGTTCTGGCGCACCAAACCCGGCAAGGTGTCGAAGACGCTCAAGGCGCGCGAGCTGTGGGAGAAGATCGGCTATTCGGCCTGGGCCAGCGCCGATCCCGGCCTGCAATTCCACTCGACCATTAACGACTGGCACACCTGCGCGGCGTCGGGGCCGATCATCGCCTCCAATCCGTGCTCGGAATACATGTTCCTCGACGATACGGCGTGCAATCTGGCCTCGATCAATCTGCTTGCCTTCCACAATCGCGCGCTTGCCGCTGTCGCGAACGGGGAAAAGCTGCAGCGCGAACTCTACGATGTCGAAGGCTACGAACACGCCGTGCGGCTGTGGACCGTGGTGCTCGAAATCTCGGTGCTGATGGCGCAATTCCCGTCGAAGGAAATCGCCCAGCGCTCCTACGATTTCCGCACGCTCGGCCTCGGCTACGCCAATGTCGGCGGGCTCCTGATGTCGTCCGGCATTCCCTATGATTCCGAGGCAGGCCGCGCCATCTGCGGTTCGCTGTCGGCGATCATGACCGGCATCGCCTACGCCACCTCCGCCGAAATGGCGGCCGAGCTTGGTGCCTTCCCGCGTTACGCCGAGAACAAGGACGTGATGCTGCGCGTCATGCGCAACCATTGCCGCGCCGCGTACGGCCTGCGCACCGGCTATGAGCACATGACCACGCCGCCGGTGCCGCTCGACCACAAGGCCAATCCGGACCAGAAGCTCGCCGAGCACGCCAAGCTCGCCTGGGACCGCGCCGTCGCTCTCGGTGAGGAGCACGGCTACCGCAATGCGCAGGCGACAGTGGTGGCGCCGACCGGCACCATCGGCCTCGTGATGGATTGCGACACCACCGGCATCGAGCCCGATTTCGCGCTGGTGAAGTTCAAGAAGCTCGCCGGCGGCGGCTACTGGAAGATCATCAACCGCGCCGTGCCCGAGGCGCTGCGCGTGCTCGGCTACAGCGAGTCGCAGATCGCCGAGATCGAAGTCTACGCGGTCGGTCACGGCTCGCTCGGCAGTGGTTCACTAAAGACTGCCCCGGCGATCAATCACGGCACGCTCAAGGCCAAGGGCTTTGACGATGAGGCGATCGCCAAGGTGGAAAAGGCGCTGCCGACCGCTTTCGACATCAAGTTCGTGTTCAACAAGTGGACGCTCGGCGCCGAGTTCCTGCGCGACCAGCTCGGCATCGACTCAGCCGAACTCGCCTCGCCCACCTTCGACCTCCTCAGCCATCTCGGCTTCACCAAGCGCGAGATCGAGGCGGCCAACATCCACGTCTGCGGCGCCATGACGGTCGAGGGCGCGCCGCATCTGAAGCCTGAGCACTACGCCGTGTTCGACTGCGCCAATCCGTGCGGCCGCACCGGCAAGCGCTATCTCTCGGTCGAAAGCCACATCCGCATGCTGGCGGCGGCGCAGCCGTTCATCTCCGGCGCCATCTCCAAGACCATCAACATGCCGAACGAGGCCACGGTCGAGGACTGCAAGCAGGCGTATCTCCTCTCCTGGCGGCTCGGGCTCAAAGCTAACGCGCTCTATCGCGACGGCTCGAAGCTCTCACAGCCGCTGCAGAGCCAGCTCATCGCCGATGAGGACGACGACGAGGATGTGATCGAGGCGTTCCTGGAGAAGCCGGCCGCCGCGCGCGCCTCCAGTCTTGCGGAAAAAGTGGTCGAGAAGGTCGTCGAGCGCATCGTGGTGATGCGCGAGCGCGAGCGCATGCCCGACCGCCGCAAGGGCTACACCCAGAAAGCCGTGGTCGGCGGCCACAAGGTCTATCTGCGCACCGGCGAATACGACGACGGGCGGCTCGGCGAGATCTTCATCGACATGCACAAGGAGGGCGCGGCGCTCCGCTCGCTGCTCAACAACTTCGCCATCGCGGTGTCGCTCGGCCTGCAATACGGCGTGCCGCTCGACGAATATGTCGATGCCTTCACCTTCACCCGCTTCGAGCCGCAAGGCCCGGTGCAGGGCAACGACTCGATCAAATACGCCACTTCGATCATCGACTACGTGTTCCGCGAGCTGGCGGTGAGCTATCTGGAGCGCTTCGACCTCGCCCACGTCGATCCGTCCGGCGAAGGCTTTGACGCGCTCGGCAAGGGCGTCGCCGAAGGCAAGCCCTCGCCCGACGCGCGCTTTGTCTCCAAGGGACTGACGCGCTCGCGCACCGACCGGCTCAAGGTCATGGCGGGTGGCGCCGAATCGTCACCCTCCCCTGCAGGGGGAGGGACGGTCGCCGAAGGCGGCCGGGGTGGGGCAACTTCCAACGTCACCGCGCTCGCCCCACGCGGCGAAATCTCAGGCTCGACGGCGCTCAAAGCCGCACCCGAGCCGCGACTGTCGCCCGCGCAAGCGCTGGAACAAGAGACGCGTGCCGACACCCGCGCCCACGCCAAGGCGGTGGCCGCCGAACGCCGCGCCGAAGCCAAGGCCAAAGGCTACGAAGGCGAAGCCTGCGGCACCTGCGGGAATTTCACGCTGGTGAGGAACGGGACGTGTTTGAAGTGCGATACATGCGGAAGCACGACGGGGTGTTCGTGAGCGAGTTCATCCATGCCACGCGCCAATCAGGTTTTTACACCCAACGATGTACCGTAAGCGGTGCGAGCTTCCACGTCCGCCGGCGGCTACGATCGGGTCCTGAAGCGCGTCGGCATCCAGTACTGTCGCATTTCTTCGACGACGGCCGGAATGTCCCTGTAGGCTATTCGCCGGAACTGTTCGGTTGCCGGCCCCTTCCTGGGCGGCCCGAGCATCGGACGCCCCTGATCGTCGACGCAGTGGAACAGGATAGGCAACAACAGACCGTGATTGACGTCGGCGAGATTCGTGAGCGGAGCCCACGCCGATAGTCTCAACTTCATTGCGGCGTAGAAGCCCTCGCACCATGGACCCGCATCGATGTCGTGGTTCGGCTTGCGCGCAAAGATCGGTTCGAAGGTCTTGGGTGCGTTCGAAAGCGTCTCTGCGATCGCATTGTGACGGACCGCCACGGCGGAGATCGCTGCGAACTCCGGCGTCCCACCATGATTGAACGCATCAATCTCGATGCCAAGCAGAGGGCAGATCCACTCGGGCGGGTCCATCGATACTGGCCCCGCCACGACCGCAGTCACGAAGCCGTCGAGCATGGATAAATTCGTGGCGGCGGCGCCGGTTCGGCCTTGCAGCCACACGTCAAGCTTGTCGAGCGACATCGCCACCGCCGTCATTGGGGGATGCGCGGAGCGGCGGCGGCGCGCGCTCACGCGGCGACCTGGCCAGCGGCCTCACGGGCCGCCTTCCAGTTCCAGGCCAACAGCTCGTGGAGCTGATGGTTCTTGGTGCGACCTGAGACGATGCGATCGAGCACGTCGCAGAGATAGGTCTGCGGATCGAGCCCATTGAGCTTTGCCGTGTTCAGTACCGAAGCTAAGATCGCCCAGCTCTCGGCACCGCCTTCGCTGCCACTGAACAACGAGTTCTTTCTGCCAAGTCCGATTGGACGCATCGAGCGTTCCACCGTGTTGGTATCCACCTCTACCCGCCCGTCGCTCAGGAACACCGTCAGACCGCCCCAATGGCCGAGCGTATATCTGATCGCTTCCGCAAGGGGCAATTTGGCCGAGATGTCCTTGAGCACCTTGGTCAGCCGCGACTTCAATTCCTCCATGAGCGGTTTGCTCTCAGCCTTGCGGGCTGCAAGCCGTATCTCGGCGCTGGTTCCCCGGACGCGCCCCTCAATGGCATAGATCGCCGCGATGCGTTCGATCACTTCCTGGGCGAATGGCGATTTTGTCGACTTGTAGATCTTCACGAACTTGCGCCGCGCGTGGGCAAGACAGAAGGCGAGCCGGATTGTTCCAGCCTCACGCGCGCCCTTGGCCAGTGACTTGTAGGCCGCATAGCCATCGACCTGCAGGATGCCCGCATAGTCGATCAATTGCGCTGCGATTTCAGCCTTGCCCCGGCCGTCCGCAAATACGTAAGCCACAGCGGGCGGCGACGGTCCGCCCCACGGTCGGTCATCCACCGCATGAGCCCAGAACTGGCAGACCTTGGTGCGGCCCCTTCCGGGGTCGAGCACCGGCATCGGGGTCTCGTCGCAAAAGAACAACGGCGCAGCATGGATGGTTCGCAACTGGAGTTCATAGAGCCCCGTCAGCCACCACGCTGTCCGCTTCACCCAGCCGGCCAGGGTCGAGCGATCGAGATGGACGCCATGACCGGCCAGGATCTGCACCTGCCGGTACAGCGTCGAGTACCAGGCGAACTTCGAGACAACCACATGGGTCACCAGCGCGGTCGACGCCATGCTGTTCTCGATCAGCCGCGGAAAGGCCTTCGCCTGGACGACTGCTCCCTCGCAGCCCCGGCAGGCATATTTGGGACGGATCATGCGCAGCACCCGCAGGATCGCCGGAATGACGTCCAGCACCTCGCTGACGTCCTGGCCGATCTTGTGCAGGCGGCCTTGGCAGCACGGGCACGCGGTCGTCTCGGGCTCGATCACCTGCTCACAGCGCGGCAGATGCTTGGGCAACGCGCCGATGTTCCGTTGTGCCTTCTTGCGAGGTTTGCCAGCCGTGCCCGCTGGTTTGCTCGGCGCATGATCGTCGTTAGCAGCGGCCGGTAGAGACACGTCCGTGGCGAGATCAGCAAGATCGAGGGCGAGCTGATCGGTTACGACCGCGGAGAGCTTCTCCGATCGCGAACCGAACACCATGTCCTTGAAGGTACCAATGACGGCCCGCAGCCGATCGTTCTCAGCGTCAAGTGAGAGCACAATCTCAATCAGACGAGCAGGATCTGAAGGAAGATCTTCGGGGCGAAGCGCCATCCACAATGCATACTTGAGATTCGTCAGATTCGCCAGCAAAAATGGCCACTTCTCACATCATTGCAACCGGTTGCTTCACGGCCTTTGGCGTCACGTGCGTCCAATCCAGGCCGTCGATCAGCATCGCCAATTGTGTCGCCGTCAAAGATACGACGCCATCACGGATCGGCGGCCAGGTGAAGCGACCTTCCTCGAGCCACTTCGTCACCAGAACCATGCCGCTGCCGTCCCACGCCAAAAGCTTCACGCGGTCCGATCGTTTCGAGCGGAAGATAAAGACGTCGCCGCAATACGGATTGGCCCGCAGTGCTTCGCTCACCAGCGCTGATAGCGTATGCACGCTTTTTCGAAAGTCGACAGGTTGCGCGGCCAACATGATCTTCAGGTCCGCATGGAACGAGATCACTTGTCGCCCCGCACGGTTGCCAGCACCATCGCCAGTGTGGCGTGATCAACGCCACTCTCAACCCTGATCCGGGCTCCGGCAATGTCGATCTCAATCCGACCTCGGCTCCTCACGACTGGCAATGCCGTTGCCAGTGCATCCGGCGCCGCAGAATATTGCGGGGCATCGTTCGACACTGCCGAAACCGCATCGATCTTCACCGCGGCAAAGCTCTGTCCTGGCTGCTGGCCTGCGCTCGAGAACTGGCGCCGCCATATCGTCAGCAACCCGCGAGCCACACCGTGACGGCGCGCCACATCCGATATGTTTGCGTCTACCTCAAGGCTCTCCGCAACGATCCGCGCCTTCTCTTCCGCCGTCCATCGTCGCCGGCGCTGCCGCCCCGTAATCACCTCGATCCGCTGATAAGTGCCACCTTCAGTCCTGGCATCATTCCTGCCATCAAACATGGAAGTTACCATCAAGCCATCTCCCGAAATCAGCGAATGACCGCTAATATCGCGGGAAATCCGGGCGCGCGCGAGGTGGGACGCTCAAACCCGTTACGATGTACCGACGTATACATTGTAGCGCCGGGTGAAGTTCCCCACCTATAAGTTTCCCCGGTTTACCGGGCAAACTACCCCACCTATCTATCGTCGGCCCGCGCTGCCCAGCGCGGGCCGAAGCCCTTTCTGGCTTCAGGAGGCGTCAAGCTGGTTGGCTTGTGACCAGAGGAATTGAGGAGAGAACCGGATCACTTACGCCTATCGTGCACAACGAGATCGCGCCGTGAGCCGCCGGGCTGTCGCACACGTGCCGCAAGGTCAGCTTGCCCGTCCCCGGTTAATCGACCTCATCGATGCCCTGCCTGGCTAAGTTCATTTCCAGAAGTCTCGTAAGCGCATCTTCTTCCGAAATATCAGCCGGCCAGCCGTAGGCAGCTGCTACGGTACGATCGAGGTCGTCATGAGCGTTGATGAGCCATGTCGGACGCTGGTTATAGAGATTGCTTAACGTTCGATTTGCCAATTCCGCTGCGGCGGCCTCGTTTTTTGGTACAATGCGGTCTGGATAGATTGGCTTAGTATCCGGATCGATTGGCGTATTTTTTGCGCCTTTGTCATCAACGGTCATACCTTCCGGTATGATATCGATGAGGTTGGGTGTGTTGAGCCACGCATCCCGTAGCTCATTTAGCTGTTTTGCCGCCTTTGCTATCGCAGGGGCGGCTGCATCACTAATGTAATCTGTCGCCGCCATATTCGGGAGCAAATGTTCGGGGAATGGAAAGGTTTCGAATGTCGCAGTTGGCGTATATGTCGGCCTGTCCTCTAAGGTTGAGCCAAGCCGTAGCGACCAAGCAACATGGAACCGAGAACTGAGAATTCCGAATGAAACGTCATCCTCTCGCGCTATGGCGATCACGAGATTGTCTGGAAGTTCTCTGGGGTGCATCCACACAAAGAGCCGATGCTTTGAAACCTTAGGGGTGGCAATATATCGAGCGAGCGGGCGCACCGCGTTCCGGAAGCCGGGACGTTGT
The DNA here is from genome assembly GCA_963729965.1 of uncultured Alphaproteobacteria bacterium. Lineage (GTDB taxonomy): Bacteria > Pseudomonadota > Alphaproteobacteria > Rhizobiales > Xanthobacteraceae > BOG-931. The sequence goes on along the minus strand of CAVSPX010000012.1, from coordinate 107,205 downwards.
TCTGCGAAGAGCCACCAATTCTTGCGATATAAGCTACGTCGGTTCTGATCGCGGTATGGTTTCACGTGCTGCTGCACGTATTTGAATGGTAGCTCATAAAGCGCCGCTTCAGACAGGGTCAAGCCTGAAAAATCGACGACCCAACCAGGCCTACCTCGCTTCACTATGTCCCCACCGCTGAGTATCGGTGAAAGCACGTCACTGTTTGGCCGATGGTTCGGGTTGAGCGGTGCCGTAAGCCATGTGGAAGCAACATCATGAGTGACTTCAAACGGACCACCTTTTGTAACACCCTGAAACGATATTTTGGCATTAGAGCAGAGCCGCCGAGCTTGTGTAAGGTTTGCGTTGCCCGAAGTGAGATCGGAGTGAATTTGCGCAACCTTGACCCCGTCAAGCCTGATCTGTTCGTCGATGGATGGTCGGCCAAAGCAGACCAATGAAACGCGCACATTGGCGCCCTCGACAACCCAAGGCTCGTCAGACCACGCTTCGAAGATTTGCAGGTCACGAACGGCTTTATCCAACACCCTTCTGCTATTGCTGTCGCGGATCGAGTTTGTAGCCACTAGCCCGGCTCTTTTAGACATCTCAAGCTCGATCTGCTTCCTTGCTTTGTCGAACCAGTACATGACGAGATCTGCTTCGGGATGGACGCGGCCTTCGTACACTGAAAATAGAGCGCCAACGTATCGATCGCCCAAGCTTCTCCGCATCAGCTTGCCGCCAAGGAAGGGCGGGTTTTCGAGAGCGGCCGCATACCGGACAAGCTGGTCCATCGCCGCATTCAGATCGCGCTTTTTCTTCTTGTATTCCCAGGCGAAGAACCCCTTCTTCCAGACGTCGGCAAAGCCCTCTCCGCCGCCGGTCTTGGTCACACCCTTCTCGAACGCGAACCATTCGCCGTGGGGATCGGCCTTGACCGGGTCGTCGTGCCCGAGCAACTCGCAGAGATCTCGGAAGTGGCTGTGCGCGGCGGCTCGCTCGGTGAGCGAAACCGGTTTCCATTTCGCAATGAATTCTTGGGGCGTCATCTGGTGTACGCCCTGCGCCGCCGGTTCGACCGCCCCTAGCTGCATGTACGCTCCCCACTCACGCCTCAAGGCGCCCTTCTATTCCTCTTGCGCCGATCCAGCCACTCCCGCACGGCCTCTTCGACCGCATGCGACATTTTCCGCTCGTCTTCGGCGGCGGCAATTTTCACTTGCCGTATGATTTCGGCATCCATGATCACCAGCACCTGCTTCTTGCCGGCAGGCGCCCTGGCGCGCTCGGAAACCGTCGTGTTCTTTGCTTTCGCCGGCATCGGCGGGCCCCTTCGATTCGTTTGGTTAATCACGCTGCCACCGGGCTCCAACCGAGGCAATAGCGACCATTGCGTTATAGTACACTATTGACACAGGCATGTTTTCTACCCAAATTGTGGCCGCATTGGCGACAGGTAGAAAACGATGGACGCTTATGACCTGACCGAAATGGACCCTGACGCGAGGCGGCATCTACGCGCGTTCGCGGAGCTATGGGCGCCCTACGGCCAGGCCATGAAAGCCTGGGCCGATCTCGATGGCGGGATGACCTGGAAGACCGTCAACGGCGCCGACTATTTGGCCCGCTACCGGCAGGATCCCACATCCGGCAAGAAGCGCTTTACGTCCTTGGGGCGTAGGAGCGCGGAGACAGAGAAGGCCCTGGCCGATTTCATCGCTCGCCGCGACGAGGCCAAGAACATCGTCGTGTCCAACCGCGACCGCATCGCCACCGCCGGCCGGGTGGCGAAGACCTATCGGCTGGCGCGGGTGCCGGCGAGGACGGCGTCGATCGTGCAGTCGTTGTGGCTGCGTTCCCTCGACCGCGACGTCACCGTGTTCGGCGCCACGGCGCTGTTCGCCTACGAGCTCGACACCGGCGTGCTGACGCCGCCGGACTTATCCGACGAGGATCGGCTGATTCTGCTGTCGAGGCGCCCGGATCTCGACCCCATCCAGGTCGGAGCGGCGTACACGGCCACGGTCGGCGACGATGCGGCGATCACGGAGGAGCGGCACCGCACGATTTTCGCGTTCCCCGGCTGGCCGGCCGTCGAGGTGTGGCAGCCGGATTACCTTTTGGCCCAAGCCGAAGACGAGCGGGCGCGGGTGCTGGGAGAGGCACTTGCCTCCCCGCCCTACGTGGGTTTCGCCGTTTCGCGCGACAGGCATCCGGTCGAGATGCGGACGCTCGATCCGCGAGCCTACGCGATGGCGGCCTTGGCGCTCGGCCATGATGAAGAGATTTGGGCACAGCGTGCCGAGTTCGCTTCGCTCCTGGTGCGGGAGCGCTGGCCGGAGCCGTTCAGCGACGATCAGGAGGCCGCATTCCCGGCGCTATGCCTGGGAGCGGAGGGCATACGGATGTGAGGCCCCGCAGAAAGTCGGGGACTAGTGTGGAAAACTTTTGAGGCAAAAATCACTTCCTGAGCTGCCGCCGGCGGATCTTGAGTCAAGGGGGGCCTTGTACGGGTGTGGACATCCAGGGCGAGTTAGATGCGATATCGAGTTTGCAAGCCAAACATGGTTTGAGCGAGAAGCGAAAAACGGAGGTGCGACAGAACACCAACCTAGAAACGGAACAGGCGGCCCGTTGACGCGGGCCGCCTGTAGAGCCGGTCGAACCCCCGGAGGGGGACAGCCAGAACACCGGGGCTGATCCTCTCCCAAATCGCCCTAGGGCGCAAGTGCGTCGCGGCGACGGCCTCGACCATCCCACAACTTGAGCCGTTCAGCGCCGACCGACCCGTCGGCGAACGGCACCGCCATGCCTTGGAGAGGACTGCGATGACCTTGGAGGAATATTTGACGCCGGACCCGTCGCTTCGCGACCCGGCTCCCTGCCCTCTGTTCATTCCCGATCCCCTGCCGAGCCACTCCAGCCGGGCGATCAATTTGCACAGCAAGGGCAGCGTTCGCGGGTTCGATTTCTTCGACGGCCGGAAGACCTGGTACGAAGCCGAACTCGAATTGAAGTTCGCGCTGCTCGCCAAAGCCCGGCCCGACGTCCTCGAGATTGCCGAGCAGCCGCCGGCGGTCACTTATTTCGACGACGACGGGGTCGAGTGCCGGCACACGTTCGACTGTCTGGTCATCATGACGGACGGCAGCCGCCGGCTGGTCGCCGTCAAGCCCGCCGATCTGGTCGAGAGCTCCGGCATCCGGACCGTCATCCGTCTGGTCCGCGACCAGCTTTCGCGATCGATCGCCGACGATATCGTGCTGTTCACCGAAGAGAAGATGACGGCGGTCGATCTGGCCAACGCCGGCCTCATGCATCACGTCCTGAAAGAGGCGGGGAAGTTTCCGAAGGACGACGCCGTCATCACCAAGCTGGCGAAACACCTGCGCCGTCCGGAAACCATCGCCAGCATGGTCGAGCGTTCGAAGCTCGGCGGTTGGGGTTTCAAGGCCATCGTCCGCGCCATCGCCGACGGTCGCCTGCGGCTCGTCGATTATCGCAAGATCGACTACGACGCCGTGATCGCGCGCGGCCAGTCGAAGATCTGAGCAGGACGGCCGATGCAGCGCGCACACGAATTCCTACCGCCCAAATCTCCCCGGCCGAAGCAGGCGGGGCGCTGGCATATCGGCAAAAAAGATCTCGTCAGCATCTACGGCACGACCTGCAAATGCATCGAGGCCAGCAAAGCAGGTTATCGGTTCGTGCGCGCCGACGATCCAAAGGCGGAGCCCTTCTCGGCCACGGTCGAGCAGTTCGACGATCTTCGCGAACTGCAGTCGTTCGGTATCCAACGCGATGTCGATCCTGAAAAGGCGTTCGCCCTGCTGGAGGCGCCGGCGAAGTCGCTGATGGACCTTACGAAGGAAGAGCGGCGGTACGTGCTGTGGAAGGCGCGCGCTTGCGAAAAATTCCTGTGCATGTGCGCGCAGGGCCGCGCCTCGAAATACGGACCGATGATGGCGGCGGCGCTCGACATCATCCAGCGCGAGCTCGACGACGAGTACCGACTGGTCAAGCAAAACGGCAAGCAACGAAGAGGCGGGCGCCAGCCCTGCGCGACGTACAAGCTGGTCAAAGTGGACCAGTTCCGCGAATGGCTGAAGCGCTATCTCGAAGGCGGATCGCTGAATCTCTGCGACCGCTATCATCAGTGCGGCATCAACCACAGTCCGTACTACACCGCCGAGGAGTACGCGATCCTCATCGAATACGCTTGGAAATATGCGACCCTGGAGCGCCCGACGATCTCCAGGTTGTGGGGCGATATGGACGAGGAAATCACCGCGAAAAATGTGGAGCGCCGGCGCAAGGGGCTGCCAACCTGAGGGTGCCGGACGATGACCGGCTGCGCATCGAAATCCGACGTCTACCGGAGTTCGACGTGGTGGCCGGACGGCACGGCGAAGAATATGCCCGCAACATGTTCCGGGCTGTCACTGGCGGCGTGCCGGACCTGGAGCGGCCGATGCAGCGCGTCGAGGCGGACGACTGGAGCACGCATCTGCACACGCTCGCCATCGAGACGCGCCTTTGGGAATGGATCCGCCCGGAACTGAGAGACCAAGCCGACAAGGTGCGGGCGACACTGAGCGCCGCCATTTGCTGCACGACGCGCGTTCTGACCGCGACTGTGCTCTCGCTCGACAAGGCGGGGTCCACGCATAATACCCGCACGCTGCTGCGGATGATGTTCTCCGACAAGACGCGGATAGCGCAGTACGTCGACTGCAACACGCCCTATGAATACCGAGGCAACACCGATGCCTTCGTGTTCGACGAGGGCTCGCCCTACGCCAACGCCGAGATCCTGGCGATCTGCGACGCCGTCGGCACTCCCCCGAAATGTCCGCAGGCGGAAATGCCGCGTCAGCGTGGCAGGATCGAGCGCTCGTTCCAGACGCTCGACATCCGGTGCATCGCCCGGTTCGCCGGACGCGCCTTCAGCAATCCGGCGGTGCGAGGCAAATATGAAGCGCAGGCGCGCGCCTGCGTCACTGTCCTGGAGCTCGCCGCGCTCATCCTGCGGTTCATCGTCGACGTGTATCACAATTCGCCGCACGCCGGGCTCGGCGGCGAGACGCCGCGCGCCTGCTGGCTGCGCATCAGCAAGAAATGCCCGCCCCGCAGTCCGCCGGGGCCCGCCCAGATCCGCGTCGCGTTCGGAGAGGATTTCGAGGCCACACTGCAGGCAAGCGGCATCGAGATCTTCGGGAACTGGTATCAGTCACGCGAAGTGCAGGAACTATTCGCCCAAGAGGGCAACATCAAGGTCACAGTCCGCGTCGATTCCGAGGATCTCGCCGCCATCTCGCTTCGCCGTCCCGGCGGCTGGCTGACTGTGCTCGGCCCAGACGTCATGAAGGGCATCAGCGTGGCGGTCTGGGACGCGGCCTTGGCAGCCGTGAGGCGCGAGAACCAGGATCTCCAGAACCTCCTTAAGCCGGTCGCGCATCGTGCCATCGCGTTCGCCAAGATGGCCGACGAGGAAACGCGCAAGCGGCTGTCGATCCTATATCGCCCGATGTCCGGAGACGACCTGCGGCGCGCCCGCGAGCGCTTGAACGTCGGCGTGGTCTACCGCAGCGAAGGCGGTCCTGCCCCAGCCGGCCCTATCGACATTTTGGCCGACCGCACGCCCGTTCGCGGTCTTGCTCCTGGCGCCGATACACCGGCGCCGGAAGCGCCGCCCAAGACCGCCACGCCAGCCAGCAAGCCGCGCCGATCAAAGGCCGCACGCGCCGAGAAGCCCAGCGCCGCCGACTCCGGGATCGGGCGAGGCGGCAAGCCTAAGCCATGGACATTCAAATGAGCCACGACGAGCAAAGCGATCCCTCGTCCTATCTGCGCAAGCTGTGGAACGCCGCGGAGGCGTCGAGCAACGCCAAGATCGAGAACGCAAAAGGCATCTACGTCGGGTCGGAGCGCGACGATCAGATCGCCGCGCACCTGAAACGCCTGACGCTGAACGCCGCGCGCCGACGGGATCCGCACCTGCCGTTCTCCGCCGACAATCGCGCCTACGGCAAGGGCCTCGTCGTCGTCGGTGCCTCCGGCGCCGGCAAGACGACGCTGCTGCAGGCAGCGTTCAAGACGAACGCTGCGTTCCCGAACTACGGTAGCGCCGATGCTTGGTGCCCGCTCGTTAGCGTCAGAGCGCCGTCGCCCTGCAACCTCCTCCAACTTGCCATGCGCATTCTCCGCAAGCTCGGCTACCCGGCGAGCCGCGTGCTCAAGGAGAACGTCGCCTGGGGCCGGGTGCGGGAGCAACTCGATCTGCAGAAGATCCTCTTCCTGCATATCGACGACCTTCAGCGCGTGCTGCATCAACTCAGCCAAGAGGAAATCCAGAAGGTCCGGGACACGCTGACGGACCTGATGAGCTCGGAGGAGTGGCCGGTCCAGTTGATCCTGTCGGGACTTCCAGAACTCATTCCGTTCGTGCGCCCCGACCGGCAGCTGCGGCGCCGGCTGCGCTACATGTCGCTGTCGCGACTGTCGGTGAAGGACCACGCGGAGTTCGTCGCCGTGGCCATCCAACAATATGCCGAAACCGCCGGCTTGGCCGTGCAGATCGCCCCCGAACAGGCGATCGCCGGGCGGCTGCTGCATGCCGGACAATACGAGATGGGCATCACGCTGGAGGTCGTCGGTGAGGCGGTCGAGTTCGCCGTCGAACGCGGCGACGGCAGCCTGACGGTCGGCGATTTCGCGGACGCCTACGCGGAGCGCAACCTGTTGCCCGACGACCAGAACCCGTTCGTGACCTACGACTGGGACCGGATCGACACGAGCCGGCTGGTGCCAAAAAATGACAGCGACGACGAGGAGGACGGCGAATTCGGGGAGACGCCGCAGTCCAAGCGCCGGCGCCGGAATAAATCATGACCGCGCTGCGCATCATCGTGCCGTTCGGCGGTGGCGAGACGCCGCAGAGTTTCACGTCGCGACTGGCGGCCGCCAACGGCCTATCGGCGCGGGAATTTTGCCTGGATTTCGAAGTCCATTTCCAGAAGGTCGTCGATGGCGACGCCACGGCGATCGCCACGGTGGCGGATCTGGGAGGCGTCTCGCCCAACGAACTTGCAGCACACGCGTTCGTGCGGTCCGAAAAAAACAAACGGGACTACGTCCATCGCGGCCAGCATCTTATTCGATCGGCGCTCTGCCGCAGCCGTGTGCGGGTCTGTCCAAGATGCCTACTCGACGACATCGGCGCCCACCCAAGGCTTGCCCCCGCCGTTGCCGGTTACGGGCGCGGGACATGGATGATCGAAGCGATCAAGACGTGTCCGGATCATCACATCGCGCTGGCCGAGATCAGCAACGATTTCACGCCCAACAGCATGCACGATTTCGTGGCGCATACGACACCGGCGCTGGCCCGTCTCGATGGCTTGGCCGTAACGGCGCCGCGGCGCGAACCGAGCGGCTTGGAACGTTACGTGCTCGATCGGCTCGGCGGCCGGCCGGGAACGCCATTTCTTGATGGTCTCGAACTCCACGCCGCCATCCGACTGTGCGAAGTGATCGGGGCGGTCGCGGAATTCGGCAGGACCGCCAACCTGAAGAAGCTGTCGGACGACGACTGGTGGCGCGCCGGCGCTGCCGGCCACGCCATCGCCGTCGGCGGGGAGCCGGCGATCTGCGCCTTTCTCGACGACCTCCAGCGCAGCTACACGTACACCGGCGCCGGCAACGAAGGCGCGCAGGCGCTCTACGGCCGTTTCTTCCAGTTCCTCGAATTCGGGGGCGGCGCCGAGCGTGCGGCCTACGACCCGGTCCGGGCGGTCGTCGGCCGGCATATCCGGCAGCGCCTGCCGGTGGGTCCGGGCGACGTGGTGTTCGGGGAGCCGGTGACTGAACGGAAGCTTCATTCGGTCCACAGCCTGGCGGTCGAGACCGGCCTGCATCCCAAACGTCTGGGGAAGCTCGTGCAAGCTCTGGGACTGGTCGAGGCGGGTTCGGAAGCGCGGAGCACCAATTCGATGCTCCTGGATGCCCGGGCGGGGCTTCTAGCGGCGAGCCGGATCCGGGGGGCGATGCCGCTGAAGGCGGCCGGCGCCTACGTCAACGCCCCGCGGGTCCATATCCAACTCCTGGCCGAGCACGGGTTCATACGACCGTGCGTGCCGGCTAAGGCGTTCACGGCGGAGGATTTCTACGCTCCGGCCGACCTCGACGCATTCCTTGACCACCTCATGGGCGGCGCCGTGGCCATCCGCACGCCGAAGCCCGGCCAAGCGACCATCCCGGCGGCGGCCAAGCGGGCCTGCTGCTCGGCGGCCGACATCGTCCGGCTGATCCTCGACCGCAGGCTCGAATGGACCGGCCGCCTCGCTGGCGAACGGGGCTACCTGGCGGTCATGGTCGCCGTCGACGAGATCAAGACCAAAACCCGCGGCCAAGATCATGGCGGCCTGACGCTACGGCAGGCGGCGCCGCTGCTCGGATGCTCGGACAACGTGGTGCGCGCCCTAATCGACGCCGGCCATCTGCGGACGCGCACCGTCGTCAATCCCATGAACAAGTGCCCGCAGATCGTGGTGATGCCGGCGGAGGTCGAGAGGTTCCGGAGCGAGTACGTGTCGCTGTTCGCGCTGGCCAAGGAGCGCGGGGAGCATTTCCGGGCGGTGAAGAAGGAGGTCGAGGCGGCGGGAGTGGTGCCAGCATTCGATCCGGAGGAGATCGAGGCGACCTTCTACCGGCGCCGGATGCTCAGTTGACAATTCTCGCTCGACCTGAATCAATCTATCTGCGAAACTTTTAGGAACGGTGTTGTTTTATTCTGGTGATGCAGCAGTGACGGCAGAGGGCTCAAAAATTGAAGAAGAATATGTAAGCCAACGGCGAGTATATGAAGCCTTTACTGACAATGCACACGACCTTCTCGGCAAACTGCTTGAAGAAAAAGGCATAGAAATCGCGACTACGGAAAAGCGAACCAAGTCTATTGATAGCCTGAGAACCGATCCGAAAACTTCTTGAATTGAATGAATCAGGTATGATTCCTTGTTAGGCGCTTGATTCGCGAAGGAGCGCCTCATGTGGACACCCCAACATCGCCGCGCTGCGAACCGCACCGGCCTGCGTTATCCTAGCGATTTGACCGATGGCGAGTGGGCCATTGTCGCGCCTATGATCCCGCCGGCCCGGCATGGTGGACGCAAGCGCTCGGTCAACGTGCGCGAAGTCTTGAACGGGATTTTCTACGTGCTGTGGACCGGATGCCAATGGCAGGCGCTCCCCAAGGATCTGCCGCCGAAGAGCACGGTGCACGACTATCTCGAACTCTGGAATTGGGACGGCACGCTGGAACGCATTCATCACGAATTGTACGTAGCGGTGCGCGAGCAGGAAAGACGTGAAGCCAGCCCGACGGTAGCGATCATTGACTCGCAGACCGCAAAGGGCGCGCAAAAAGGGGGTCTTGGCTCGATCCTTCGGGCTACGACGCGGGCAAGAAGATCAAGGGTCGCAAGCGGCACATCCTGGTCGACACGCTGGGCCTCTTGTTGAACGTCGTCGTCCATCCCGCCGATGTTCAGGACCGAGATGGCACTCTCCAGCTGTTGCGTCGGGCGCGACGATTGTTCCCGTTCATCGAATGCATTTTTGCTGATGGCGGATATGCGGGACGCAAAATGGCGATGACGGTGTGGCGCACCGGTGCCTGGAGACTGCAAATCGTCAAGCGATCGGACGTTGCCGGATTCAAGGTTCTGCCCAAACGGTGGATTGTTGAGAGGACGTTCGCCTGGATCAGTCGCAATCGACGCTTGGCCCGCGACTTCGAACGCTACGCCACAACCGTGGCTGCCTTCGTTCGTCTCGCCATGATCCGCATCATGCTCAGGCGCGTTGCTGCAAACGCCTCGTCTTGAATCCAAACTTCCCGGATGGGCTCTGAATGGTAAAGTTGAACGCGGCGGCAAGGCAGGAAAGTACAATTCGCTTCAAGAGATCACGGACTTATCCGGCATTCGGCTAATCGCCTACCTAAAGGAAGATTGCAAAAAGATCGCGACGCTGCTCAGCGAGGCGTTCGTGGTTGATGAGGTTAATAGCATAGACAAAGAAGACGACATTGATCCAGACCGATTTGGATACCAATCAATTCATCTGATTCTGGAATATAGCCCTGACAGGCTCAAATTGCCAGAATTCAGGCGATATGCAGGAATGAAATTTGAAGTCCAAGTGAAGACACTCCTTCAACATACGTGGTCTGCAATTGATTGGAAACTAAGATATAAGCGCCGCTCGGAGGCTCCGAGAAAATTGCGAAGGCGTTTGTTTAGAATTAGCGCACTTTTGGATGCTGCCGACGACGAGTTTTCGCACGTCTATGAACAGGTCTCTGATATAAAATCATATTATGCAAATGCTGTATCCAAAGGAGACCTTTCAAATTTGGAAATGGACCTCGACTCTGTCAACGCACTTCTTACGAGCCTAGCAGCGAGTGGCGGTCCGATTGACCGCCTGGTTGTAAAGCTTGATCCGGCCCCGAAGATGGACCAGACCGAACAACAAGAGAGCATAAGCTCCGGATCATTCTTGCCTGCGCTAAAGGCCGCCGGATTTACAGAGCTACGCCGGCTCGACGAGCGAATAAGATCAATTGATGACGCGCAACTCGCAAAGTTCAACGCGGCAGTGAAGGATTGGCTTGCCGAGGCTAAAATCACCGCTTGGTCCACTAATCGGTTTGACATAGCAAAGGTTGCGTTCCTGATGATATCCCCCACGGATGTGGCTAATGAGATTCTAAAAGTTAGCTCTTTCAATCCGATACTCACGGCAAAGATCAAGCAGCAACTGGGGATCGAGGACCCCTCGCCTGATCCTAACCAAAATGTTTCTACTTAGACCGGAGCGTTTCGCGTGGAGGCCTGCCTCCCGTTATGGTCTCGTCGGCCGATTGTCGTGCTCGCCGGCCCTGGTGAGACAAGGACGTGGGATGAATGATCCCGTAGGTGCGCGAGAGGGCGTATGGTGAATTTCACGATGTCGGTCCAACAGGTTGGTCGCCAGGCAGTTGGGCTCAGTATGGCACCACAGTACGTGATTGGCCTTGAAGCGCCCATACCGAGGCAAATGCCGATATCCGGCTCATCGCATGGATTTATTGAGGTCGGGCAGCGTTCTGATGACAACAATGTGGACCAACTCGAAAAAATGATTGCCGCGGCGGAAGCAGAGTTAATTGCCGCAATTCAAGCCGCAACGAATGGCTTGCGCGCACGTCTGGCCGCTCAAGAAGGTGGCGTCCAGTAATGCCAAATTCGATTCCACCTGCACCGCGTTTCGAGAAAGCGATGCATCATGTAGTGCCGAAAGGGTGGCAACGTCGCTTCACGGATCGCGATCAACCCGGGCCATTCTACAAGAATGTCATTACCGGCGAGTGTCTGGCAGCTCAAGGGCCAGGTGACAAGATGGCGGAGCCGTACGCCAATATCGTGTTTGACCAGTACTATCGACCGAGCGACAGGCTGGAGGATGTCCTGTCCGCGAGGGAGACAGTGGCGATGGGGGCGATTGATCGGCTGCAAACGACAGCCGTGATTGAATCGCTTGTGCGCGTGGATTTGGCGTACTTCCTGGCCCTACAGGCGTGCCGCTATCCTGAGGAGTTTCAGAACCGCTTGGACCTTGGCCGCTACCTTGCGATTGGGATCAGAGATTGCGCTTCCGCGCGAACTCCAGCCGAGCTTAACCACTGCCTGCAGAAAAACGGTTTTCTTCCAGGCGCGCAATTTACCAACTCTGAGGTCATACGCTTGAGGTCAACGCCGCCGGATCAATTGGAGCGGCAGCTCGACACACTACTTCAAGCTCACGGCTATGAAGCCTTTTACAACCGTGAGCTTGTACTGGCTGGAGCCTTACCCCTTGCGGAGTCACTGTTGGGCCTCGATTGGACGTTGCTGCGCGCCCCTACGCCATCCTTCATTCTCTGCGACAGGCCTATGCCGAAACGGATTGAGGGTGACTTTGCTGTATCAATCACCTCTGAGTTTGCTGTTCGCTTTCGGTCGCCAGACGCGCCAGTCCACGATGGTTCGATTGGGGCAATCGCGGCTCAGGTGGGTGAAATACAAGCGATCAACGCCGAACTGCGAGCCCGAGCCCGCAAATGGATTTGCGGTCCGACAGCCGCTGTGCACGCGCTCTGAGACCCAGAAACAATTGGTGCCTATAATTGCCCCCTCACCAGCGCCAGCGTGCTTCTTGGACTAGCGCGCTTAGGTGGGCCACTTTAGTCGGTAATTTGCGGCCATGTCTGGAAATCCTATTGCGCGATTCCAATGAGTTACTAATACCATAGCCGACCGCCTGCTGCCGCTGGCGAGCTTCTTGGCTACGCTGAAGTAAGCCCACGGACGTCGGTGTCGCCGGGCGTCGGGATCCACAATTTGAGTGGGCAACTTTCGTCGGTAATTTGGGATGATCGTTCCGTCCGCGCGGAATCGCATTAAGCGATTTCAGTGGGTTATCGACGCCGTAGGTGGGGATCTTCAGTCGGCGCCGCATACATACGTGGATCGATCGGCACACCGCTTTGAGGAGACGGTCAGAGAGGCATTAGATATCCCAAAACTAATTGTCTCTATTTCAGGCCCGTCTAAGTCTGGTAAGACTGTCCTAGTGAAGAAGGTCGTTGAGCAAGACCATTTAATTCCTGTCTCGGGCGCAAGTATCCGAACGGCTGACGACTTGTGGCGGAAGGTCTTGGCTTGGATGGAGGCTCCCTCCGAACGTACGGAGACCACGCAGAGATCCTTTGGTGGAAGCGCGAATTTGTCCGGCGGTGGCGAGGTAGGCCTACCACTGGTAGCAAAGGGCAAGGCTGAAATTAGTGTTGATATGACTGGGCAGAGCGGGACGGGCGTAAGTCAAAAGATCGCCGCTGACATGCTTCAGCCGGTGGTAGACGAAATTGCTGAAAGTAGCTTTGTGGTTTTTGTCGACGACTTCCATTACATACCAAGAGATGTACAGCAGGAAATCGGCAGACAAATTAAAGAGGCTGCTGAATTTGGGGTACGCTTGTGCACCGCATCTGTGCCGCATCGCGCAGACGACGTGGTTCGCAGCAATACCGAACTTCGGGGTAGGGTGCGAGCTATAGACATCACGTATTGGAGCGAGGCCGAGTTAGCACAGATCGCCGCGGCTGGATTTGATGCTTTGAACATGGACGTCGCGCCATCGATCACAACTAAGTTGTCAGCGGAAGCGTTTGGCTCTCCACAACTAATGCAAACCATATGTTTAAACCTATGCTTCGAGACTAAGAAACTAGAGACTCTTCCTCAAAAGGAAAAGGTGGAAGTTAACGATTTCACTCTCGGTCAGGTCTTTGAGCGAACTTCAACGTTTATGGACTTTGTATCACTAGTTGAGGCGTTGCATGCTGGGCCCAAACAAAGAGGCCTGGAAAGGAAGCAATTTGATTTCGTCGACAATAGCAAGGGTGACGTTTATCGGGCAGTGCTCCTCGCAATTACGTCAGCGCCGCCCAAGCTCGCGTTCAACTACGACGACATGTTGAGGCGCGTACGCGCTGTTTGCCGTGGCGACAGCCCCGTCGGTTCGAGCATTTCCCAAGCGCTTGTCCAAATGCACACCATTGCGGACACCATTCAGCCGAGCGCCAAGGTCATCGAGTGGGACGAAAATGTCCTCGACATCGTCGACCCATACTTCTTGTTCTTCCTACGCTCGTCCCCGACATTGCGTGATCTTGCTCGCAGGCCGCACTAATTTAGCAAGCGTGGCTGGATAAGCGAAGCGACATTCTGGGCAAAAACCCGGCACATCCGACGGCGTGACTACTCCTTCACCTGCGTGGCGTTGGCCTCGATCCAGTCCACCGCCTCCGCTTTGCTGGCAAAGCCTTCAATGCGTCGCTCGTGGCCCCCGCGATATCTGATGACCACGTGCCAGCCCGTTCCCGTCTTATCCGGGAAGGGCTCCATGACCGGTCTCTCTTCGGGATGTGTCATGGCGGCAGTATGCGCTCGGGCGGCCGCGGATTCCACCCCCGTCACCGCCGGGCTTGACCCGGCGGCCCATGCTGAAGGAGCGCTGCGATCAACGGCATGGTTCGAACGCCGGGAAGTTTTGCCAAACCGACGACGCCAGTGTCAGCTCGGCATGGATTGCCGGGTCGAGCCCGGCCATGACGACTCTCTTTCATCACCACCGGGCTTGACCCGGCGGTCCATGTTGCTTGGTCACTGCATGATAAACGGCACGCCGGACGCCACAAGATTCTGCCAAACCGCCAATGCCCGCCTCAGTTCTGCATAGATTGCCGGGTCAAGCCCGGCAATGACGATTCCATTCGTCACCGCCGGGCTTGACCCGGCGGTCCATGCTGAAGGGGCTGCATCAAATACCTCACGGTCAACGCGTGATATCTTCCCAAAGATCGCGCCAATCTGGGTTCATCGAGCAAATGAGATCGATCTTCCACTGTCGCGACCAATGCTTGATATTCTTTTCGCGTTGGATCGCTGCCATCGCGGTGGCATGTTGCTCGTAATAGACCGGCATTTTCACGCTGTACGTCTTGGTGAAGCCTTCGACCACACCCTCCCGATGTTCGTAAAGGCGGCGGACGAGATCATTCGTCATGCCAACGTACAGCGTTCCGCGCGGGCGGCTTGCCAGGATATAGACCCAATAGTTTCTCATGCTGCGGTTCAGCATGGATTGCCGGGTCGAGCCCGGCAATGACGAATGGGGCAATTCGCTGGCCCATCGCAAAGCACCCTCGCCTTCGCCGCCATTCTCCGCTATTTTGCCGCCCCATCCCCAACAGGAGAGACAGCACAATGCGAGAGTTCTCGCGCCGCGGCGCGCTCGCTTCAGTCCTCGCCGCAACCACAGGAGTTCTAGCGTTGTCCGAATCCGCCGATGCCCAGCATGTCGTCACCACGCCGTCGGGACTGAAATACATCGACACCAAGGTCGGTACCGGCCCCTCGCCGCGCACCGGCCAGACCTGCGTGATGAACTACACCGGCTGGCTCTATGAGGGCGGCCAGAAGGGCGCGAAATTCGATTCCTCGCTCGATCGCCACGAGCCGTTCGCGTTCCGGATCGGCATGCACCAGGTCATCGCCGGCTGGGACGAAGGCGTCGCCACCATGAAGGTCGGCGGCAAGCGCACGTTGATCATTCCGCCCGATCTCGGCTACGGCGCGCGCGGCGCCGGCGGCGTCATCCCGCCGAACGCGACGCTGCTGTTCGACGTGGAACTGCTGGCGGTCAGATAACCTCTGCGTCGTCACCACCAGGCTTGAGAGTCGCCGTCATGGCCGGGCTTGTCCCGGCCATCCACGTCTTTGCGCTCATCGCTTAAGGCGTGGATGCCCGCGACAGGCGCGGGCATGACGCCATCTAAGAATCGCACTGCCCGCCGGTTAACAGGATATGAATCGCGCGAAAAACATACTTTGGGACTCTGGCCTGAGTCTCGTTCATGCTTCTGATGCGATTCTGGGGAGCGTCCGATGAACGTGATGCTGATCATGGCCCTTGCGACCGCCTGCATGGTCAACATGGCCTGCCTGCTCGGCCACCTGTAGCGGCGCCAACGGCGCTCGTTAACCATTCGTTAACCATGCCGCTCCCGCCGCGGCCCTCAACTGAACGTCGCGACCTGAACGACGCGCCTGCGGGCGGATTGTGCGAGGGCACAATCCGCCTTTTGGTTTTCTCCGTGCCGGATTTCGCCGGCGCCCAATCCAGGCTACACTGGCGTCATGGACGATTTTCCGATTGCGCCGCCGCTCGTGATCAAGGACACGCCGAAGCCGCTGCGGCTGACGAAGCTGTCGGAGGCGCGCGCCTATGTGGACGAGGCCATGCGCATCGGCCACCCGGAGCCGTGGCGCGAGTTGTGGCATCGTCTGCGCGCCGTCGCCAGCGAAGAGGACGCCATCGAAGCGATCGGCGATCTGCGCGAATTGCTCGAAGAGGAAGATCTGCTGCTGCCGTCCGCTGCACCATAAGAACGCCGCGCTGCTGCCGCCTGCATACGGGGCCAGTCCCTACGCGCGAAGACATCCGCAAAACCAGCGAAAAACGTGCGTTTCTCCGCTCTCTGCCCTGCTTCGGCCTTCGTTAGGGATTTTTCGGCACAATGGCCCGCCATGGCTCTGACCGCGCAATCCGTGCTCTCCGACCTCGATGCGACGCTGCCGCAGGCAACGGAGGCGTGGCGCAGCACGGCGTTGCGCCAGATCATGGAGCTGTTTGTCAGCGGCGCCGACTCCTATAGCGGCGAGCAGATCGCGCTGTTCGACGAGGTGATGGGGCGCCTGATCAAGAAAATGGATCGCGCCCGGCTTGTCGAATTGAGCGGCGCGCTTGCCGGCGCCGGCATCGCGCCGGCCAAGGTGCTGGGAAGCCTCGCTCGCCATGCCGATCCGGCGATCTACGGGCCGGTGCTCGAACGGGCGAAGGCCCTGCCCGATACCGATCTCATCGAAATCGCCGACAAGGACCGCGCCGATCCGTCGGTGCTCGCCAAAATCGCGGCGCGCAGCGAACTCAGCGAACCGGTCACCGACATTCTGCTCAAGCGCGGCAATGCGGCGATGCGGCGCAAGATCATCGAGAACCCGAAGGCGCGCGTCTCCGAAATGGGCTTTGCCCGGGTCGTCTCCGGAATCAACGGCGACAAGGCGCTGGCCGCCGCGATCGCGGCCCGCCCGGAAATGCCCGCCGAGCTGCGGCCGTTCGTCGACGCGGCGCTTTCCCAGTAATCGCTCGGCCACGCGGCCATTTTCCGCTATAATGGCGCGATGGGGTTACTCGCGATCGTCATCATCGTCGTGCTCGGCGCGCTGGGTGCATTCATCTGGCGGCAGTCGAAGGCCAAAGGCCGCTGGGGGCTCGGCCCGCTTGGCGGCGTCAATTGTCCGCGCTGCGGCACGCGTCTGCCGGCGGTCCGTAAACCCAGTTCGACGGAGGAGATGCTGTGGGGCGGCTGGACCTGCCCAAGCTGCGGCTGCAAGGTCGACAAATACGGCCGCGAGATCACGCCGTCATAAGCACGCAACGCCGAGATCAGTCGCGGCTCTATTTGTTTGCTCCCGACGTCTATTTGTTTGCTCCTGCTCGTTGGCGAAGCGCGGCGCCGGAGCGCAGCGTTCAGCCGCCCTCGTCGGTTGGCGCCGGGATGCGCATCTCGTGAAAGCGGCGCTCGATCATCGCGTAAGTCTCGCGTACCAGAATGTGGGTGGCGACTTCGTTCTCGGTGCGGCCGAGCTTCCCCAGCGACGCCAGCAACACCAGGTAATTGAAGGTCTCGATCGGCAGCGTCAGGCTGAGCGCCCGCGCTTCCGAACGGTTCTCGGGACGCGCCATTGACTTAGGTCCTGGACTGAATTCGTCGAATTATAACTTGGTTATAATATCGTTAAAACTCTTGGCAGGCGAATCGAATCATGCGAGGTTTCGATTCGGCGAGGGTTTTCGCACAACACTTTTGATACGGCCCGATCAGTTCAGCGTACGGGTTTTCTAGGCTTGCGAGCTTGCGATCCGGTCAGCGCGGATGCGGCTCGGTGAGGGGCGGCTGTTCTTCAGGCATACGCGCCGCCGCGCACCGATTTCGCGCTTTCCATCGGTTGCAGCGCTTGCGGCGCCCGTTGCGCGCGCCCCTCGCCCTGCCGGCGGCCCAGAACCGGCCGCCGCAATCGCGAGGCCATTTTTCATGAGCATCGATACCTGGACGCCCGAACGCGTCGAACAGCTGCAAAGCTTTGTCGGCGCCGGGCTGAGCTGCAGTCAGATCGCCGCCGAGATCGGCGTCACCCGTAATGCCGTCATCGGCAAAATCCACCGGCTCGGACTGTCGCCGGTGCGGCCCCCAGGCGCGCCGGCGCGGTCCTGCCCTCCCCGCGCCCGCGACCCGGGGGCCGCAAGTCAGCGCCGCCGGCTGCGGCTGCTGTGGTCGGACGGCGCCGTCAAGCCGGAAGCTGATGCGGCGCCGGCAGCGGTCGAGAGCGCTGAGCCCTGCTCGCTGCTCGATCTGGCGCAAGGCAAATGCCGCTGGCCGGTCAGCAACGCGGCGGGCGGCGGCACAGCCGATTTCGTGTTCTGCGGCAACGCCGCGGCCGACGGCTTGTCCTACTGCGCCGGCCACGCCCGCATGGCGTACCGCGCCCCAGCGCGGCGGCGCGCTTAGCCAGGCGCTTCGCCGCTTTATTTCACGTCGAGGTAGGCGAGCGACGTGCCTCGCGCAGCCGCCGAACGAGCGCCATGCGCGGTGCGCTTGGCGCGCAATCCAGGGCGGCTGACAAAGCTGCCAAAGGTTATACAATACCGGCCAAGTCAGGCGCGATGAACGCGTCGGGGGCATGCAAGGCGGTTTCCCAGCCGGGGGCCGTCACAACTGCATAGGGGTGGGAAACATGATCAAAGGTCTCGTCGCATCCGCATTTGGCGCCGCGCTTATTTCCGCGTTCGTCGCATTGCCGGCCAGTGCGCAGGACGACATGGCGGCGAAGACGACGGTCTGCGGCGCTTGCCACGGGCAGAACGGCGAGCCGGTAAGCGGCAACACGCCGATCATTTGGGGCCAGCAGGGCAATTACCTCTACAAGGAACTGCACGATTACCACAGCGGCGAGCGCGCCAACGCGATCATGTCGCCGCTGGCGAAGAACTTCACCCTGCCGGATCTACGCAGCATCGCCAACTATTTCGCGGCAAAGACCTGGCCGGCGAAAGCGGGCGGCGCCGCTCCCGCGGGCACGGAGCCCGAGGGCATTGCCATGTGCAAGGCCTGCCACGGACAGAAATTCGAGGGCGGACAGCCGGCGCCGCGGCTCGCCGGTCAGGGCTATGAATATCTGGTCAGTGCCATGGACGGCTTCGCCAACGGCACGCGCACCAACAATCTCGACATGCCCGGATTCATGAAAGCGTTGACCGAGAATCAGCGGCAGGCGATCGCCCACTACCTGTCATCGCTGTGAGGGACGCCTCGTCGGCGGCGCGTCATTGGCCTTCGCGCCGCCGTCACGGGCTACGCCTGCGCTATTCTTCCGGCTCGGTCGTGAAGAACAGCGGGTAGCCTTTGCTCTTGCCGAGTTCGGTCGCTTCCTTCGCCTTGGTCTCGGCGACGTCGCGCGTATAGACCGCTATCACGCAGGCGCCCTTCATGTGCGCCGTCATCATGACCCGGTAGGCTTGCTCGGCGTTCATGCGGAAGACCGCCTTGAGCACCTGCACGACAAATTCACGCGGCGTGTAGTCGTCATTAAGCAGAATGACTTTGTACAGCGGCGGCCGCTGCGTCTTCGTCTTAATCTTGGTGCGCGGCTTGACGAGGGTCTTGCTCATAGCGAACGCCCTCTGCTCCCCGGCCGTGAGAAACAAAGCGCCGCATTATAGGTCAATCCGCGAACAGGTCCCAGATCGCTTTGCCCTTCGCGGCGGCGCCGAGCCGAACCGCTTGTGCCGACCGTTTGAATATGAATCGGGCCGGTCGCGATCAGTCTACCACCGCGTTCAAACGAATCGCTTGGAGCCCGTCACCATCGGACGCCGGGGCACGCGCCGCTCGACCACCACCGCACGCGGAGTTGCCGCGTGGCCAAGTCGGCTCGGGCGGCTGGTGATGGTGATGCGGCCGACATCCTTTGGCTGCACCAAGCGCAGCACTGCGCCGCGCGCCTCTTCGGGAGTTATCTGCATCAACGCCGCCACAATCTCGGTCTGCTCGCTCAGCTGATCGGTCAAGCCTTGTGCAGCCAGCACTGCTTCTTCAATCGTCGGCGGATCGCGGCGAACGCGGCGGCGGCCGTCCTTTGTTTCCCAAACCTCGGTCATATGGCGTCTTCCTTAACGTGACTCAGCCTCTGTTAAGCCCAGATTATCAGAGCTTTACCGCGGCGCAGCAAGTCATTGTGCAGCGCACTCACGGAGATTTCAACGCCAACCTTCGGCAATGGTTTCCGCCCCGCCGGCACCCGAGGGGCGCCGGCGGCCACTATTCGGTTCGAGCGTGACGCCGGTACGAAGGAAAGCCGACTAGCGGCTCTGCATTTCCGAAAACAGCACCCCACCCTTGCCCTTCGAGGTCTTGGGCGATTCGACGAGCGATACCGTCACCGCATCGGGCTGGGCGCCCGCGTTCTTCACCACCGCAGCCGTAATGTCCTTGATGAGCCCGCGCTTCTGATCGAGCGTACGGCCTTCGAGCATGTAAACGACAACTTCCGGCATAATGTCCTCCATTTCTCTACGCATTTCCGACACGTATTTGGCCGTGCGGGCTTGCTTCGGGATCGATGGCGTAATATCGGAAAGATATTGAGGAGGCACAACTAGGGAGCTGGACCTATGAAGCGTTTCGTTCTCGCCGTGGGTGTGTTGGCCATGGCTTACGGCATGTCGAGCCCCGCACGCGCAGATTTCGCCGTCGCCCGGTTTATGGACGGCTATTGCCGCGTGTGGGTCGATACCGCCCAGAAGCCCGTAGCCGGCAAATTTCTGTGGTGGCGTCACCATCATCACTGGCACTACCGTTTGCGGTCGTGGGCTTCCGCAGACGCCCACTTGCACTGGGCGGTTAAGTGGCGTCACTGCCATCACTGGTGGTAATACCGCTCGACGGTTCTTGATGCTTCACCCATCCGCGGCGAAAGGCGGCTGGGTGAAGCTTTCTTCCCTCGCTCCTCTGCCGCCCTGTTGAGCTCGACGGCCTTGCCTGCTCAGGCAGGTGTCCCTATGTCGAGAAATGTCTCCGGGGCTGGCGAAGAGGAGCTGTTTCATGAAACAGGCCGCTTTTGCTGCTGCCTTGACGGCACTTGGCATCGCCGCATCTAGCTCGGCGCGCGCCGATTACACGGTCATTCAGTTCGCCAGCGGCCACTGCGAAGTTTGGCACGACAGCAGCGATGACCCGGCGGGGGCCGGCTGGCGCAAGCTGGCGATCGGTCTTCCGACATGGTCTGCCGCCATGTCGATGCTCGACGCGGCGCGCGCGCAGGACCTTTGTCCTTAGCTTTCCTCACTCGCTCGCGCGGCACTGGCCATGGGGTGCGCGCACTATGCGGTGCGCGCAATGCCCGACACGCAGGCGGCGCGCACTGACCAAGCAGCCCGCAAACAGATTTATCAGTTAGAGGAGTAGGACGAGCCGGTGCGGAAGCTGAAAAGCCGGAACAGCGGTCCGAAGCCGCCATTGTCGCGCCAGCGGCTTCTTGCGCCGACCGTCTCCGGGCGGCGATAGGGCTCGTAGCGACGCCGTTTCACCACGGACCTTTTCACCGGGGCCGGCGGCTCAGCCGCCGTATCGGGTGCAGTCGCCGCGTCGGCCTCCGCCGGTGCCGCAACCGGACCGGTCGAAGCTATCGTTGCATCCGTAGGAGCGGCGAGAGGCAATGGCGGACTGATGCTGTCGGCCTTGTCCGGCTTATTCGCTTTGTCGACGATTGCGAGCGTGGTCGGGGCCTGCGGGGCGGCGTGTGCGGAAACAGCGACGGCGGGCGGCGCTGCCGTGGCCACCACGGACGAATGTGTCGGCGTCGAAACCGGCGCGGCCTTGGCGACCGCCGGTGCGCTCGTGCGCGAAGCCATGGCGGGCGTCGTGATCACCGGCGCTCGCGTCAACAATGCGTGCGCGGCGATCGCTGTGTCGTCATTCGATCCAGGTCGCTCAACCAGCGAAACAACCACCACCGCTCCGGCAACGGCGCCGATTGCGGTCGCGAGCAGCGCAACGCGGACAGTGCGCATGAAGCTTGGCGCAGGGGCGAGATACCCCCATTCCGGATGGAAGTTTCCGGCAGACCGCATCACCACCTCCAGGGCAGCACGGATGGCGCCCACAGCGCAATGCCGCCTCTAAAGCTGCCAACGCTGCACTGCCGGGCGGGTTCCTCTTTCGCCGAATCTAAGCGCGAACGATTGAACAGCCGCACTGGCTTACCGGTCATAGCCGACCCCGACAAGCCGCGGAAATTGAGATTTGGAACAGTGTTGCCAATCGGCATCAGCATTGCGAACACTTCTTCCGATTAGGGTTATTATTACTGACGTCCCGTACACCGAAAATTATCCACACTTGGCCGCGCAATCCGGAGCTGGCAGCGCCGCGTTCCTGCGGCGCACGGCGCTCGCAGCCGTCGGCCCGTTCCCGCCGACGAAAAACCGCGCTACGCCTTCGCCCGGCGGCATGCACGCCGCCAAAACCAGGCGCCGTGTGCGACCGCAGCGGCTCCCATTTCGCCGCGTCAGAGAACGAGGGTGCTCCATGACCGTCTCGATGTTCAAAATTTCCGTTCCGATCTACGTGCAATTTCTCACGGCGCTGTCGGCCGTCCTCGACAAGGCGGCCGCCCATTGCGAGGCGAAGAAAATCGACCCCGCGGCGCTGCTCACCGCGCGGTTGTTTCCCGACATGTATCCGCTGGCTCGCCAAGTACGTGCGGCAAGCGATCACGCGGTCAATTCGACCGCGCGCCTGGCCGGCGCCGAGCCCCCGGCCCTTCCCACCGCCGAAGCGAGCTTCGCCGATCTGAAAGACCGGCTCGACAAGGCGATCGCATTCGTCAAAAGCTTCAAAGCGGTGCAGATCGACGGCACCGAGGACAAGGCGATCAAGATCACCTTCGGGAGCGGCGCCACGCGCGAGTTCACGGGTCAGTCGCTGCTGCTCGGGAATTCGCTGCCGAACTTCTATTTTCATTGCACCACGGCCTACGACATTCTGCGCCAGTGCGGCGTCGAGATCGGCAAGCGCGACTTCATGGGCACGCCGGTATCGCTGTAGGCGGCGCGCACGCTACGAGGCGGAGCTTGCCGGCAGAGCGGCTGCACCCAAGTCCTCATCGCCGAACCGATGACCGAACCATGACGGGATGCCGCCGATGGCCATCACTGCATGCAGCGTGACGGACACAACGTGACCCGGGACCGCGAGAGTTTCGGCGACGATCGAAGGATGCGCGGGAGGCGGCGGCGCCGGCCATAGGCCGGCATTAGGCTGCGCGACCGAGCCTGCGCTCGTCGGCGTAACCACAAGCGCCGTCGCGACAGGCTGCGCGCTCGCAACCACCGTCGGCATCGCTGCCGGGACCGGCCTCGCGCCCGTGACGGTTATCGCGGGTAGCGCAGCGGCGGCGATGGTCCTGCTGTGCGGGGCCTGAGCCTTCGCGGCACTCGGCAGCAGCGCGACTCGCTGCGGCATCTTAGCCGGCGTCGTGGCGTCGGCGGTCGCTTGCGCGTCCGCCGCCTGGGCGTCCGCAGCGTCAGCAGCGGCGTCGTGGCTTTGCTCTGCCGTCCGCTGGGCGGTGAGGAAGTCGCGAATCATGGCGTGCTCTTCGCGCACGACTTGCAGCATCTCCGCCGAAGCCGGCACCGCGACCGCCGGCGTGACGGTCTGCGCGGCAGCCGGCACGCGATTGAACTGATATTGGGCAAACAGGAAGGCGCCGATGGCGCTTGCCAGCGCCGCCGGCAGCACTTCGAGCACGAGCTTGCCGCCCAGACGCACCAGCAAGGGTGCCTCGCCCGATTTCATGCTTGCCGCAATATTGCGCTGCATCGCCTGTCCTCCTCGCCCATTTTTCAAACGACTGGTTGAATTTCAAACACGCGTTTCGGGCAGCCGATGGCCGGGAAAAAGGATTTTTTGCGGCAATCTCCGGAATTTCTGGTGTGGCGGCTCAGGCGGCCGATTGCAGCGCGCCGGTTGCCCAGCGGCTGATGGTCTGCGTCAACCACTCGATCGAGGCTTCGTCCGCGGACAATTCCACTGGCGGCCCAGCAAGTTGCTCCCGGTTGCGGACAAAAACGCTGCATTGGCCGAGGAGCCAGATCGCAGCTACGACCAACGTCCGATGATCCGCAGCGGGCAGGAAACGACGCACGAGATCGGTCGCCACTCCCATGAACGGCACCGCCTCCTCGCTCAATAGCTTGCGAAACACCGGCGTCGGCTGCACGCTTTCCCAATTGAATATGCGGACATGCCGGCTCGCTTCGTCGCGCGCCAGCAGCGGGCGCAATTGCCGCCGGATGAAGCCCGCAAGCGCCTCCTCCCGGGACAATTGGACGGACTGCGCGGCACTGGCGAGTTGATGCTCGGTGAGACCGCGGAACGCCGCGCGCAGCACTTCGCGATATAGGCCCTCCTTGCCCTCGAAATGATAATTAATCGCCGCCTGATTGACCCGCGCCCGCGCGACGATGGCGCGGATGCTGGTGCCCTCATAGCCGCGTTCCGCAAACAGCCGTTCGGCAGCCTTCAAAATGCGGTCGCGGGTCACCTCGGACGGTCGCGTCATGGCCGCTCCATTTTTCAAACCATCGTTTGAAATGCAGAATAGAGCCGGCGAAGCGGCAAGGCAATGGGCAAGACAACGGACAGGGCAACGGACAGGGCAACGGCCTGATCGGCCGCCTCGCGCTATTGCAGATGCGCGGCCTGGAGGTATTGCAGGTCGACGAAGCGGTCCACGGCGGGAACCGGTTTGCCGATCTGCCCGGCATCGGCCAAAAGCGCGACCACCTTTTCGACGCCCGCCATGTTGATCTCGCCCTGCTTCGGCATCACGCCGCGGTCGGGCTCGTAATAGAGCGCAAGCACCGCCCGCGCGACCTGCTCGTTGGCGCCAGTGATCTCGACGACGATCTTGGTGACATCGGCGCGATAGGCCGGGTCGCGCATGTAACGGAACGTCGCCCCATAGGCGCGCGCCAGCGCCACCACGACGTCCTTATGCGCGGCCGCCCAGGATCGCCGCACCGCGATGACGTTGAATTGCAAATTGGGCATGACCTCGAGCGAGTCTCCAAGCTTGCGAAAGCCTTTGTCTTGAAAAACGATGTCGTCCGGCTGGCCGAGCGGCACCGCATCGCACACACCGCTGGTCAGACAATCGCCGCGCTGCGTGCTGCCGATTATTTGCTTGGTGCGATAATCGCCGTCTTTCAGCCCGCCCTTGGCGAGCAGCACGCGCGTCGACAATGTGATGGTGTCGGGCGGCGCCGATAGCGCAACCACCTTACCCTTGAGGTCGGCGATCGTCTGGATGCCAGGCTTGGCGATCAGGCTGTAGATCGTATTGGCGACACCGCCGATCACTGCAGCCGCATCGGAGCCCTTGAGCACGGCCTGGATCATGTAGGGCAACGCGGTCCCGGTCGCATCGACGTCACCCTTGTCGAGCGCCGCGACCATGTGGGTCGTGCCCATGAGCGGCACCATGGTGACGGCAAGGCCCTCACGGGCGAAAAAGCCTTTGCGCTGTGCGATCATGTTGGGGATCTCCGCCATGTTGCGAGCCGAGTTGGCGTTAAAGCCGAGCCGCAAGGCCACCGGCGCCGCTGCAGGCTCCTGCGCTGTGCCGACGCTGGGCACGGCAATACCGAACCACACGAGCATCATAGCCGCACTGGCGCGCATCGCCGCGCAATTCGAGTGTTTTCCTGTTTGCATGACTGCCTCCCCATGATCCGTTGGCGCGCGGCTATACGACATCGGCGCGACATACTATGCTGTTTGCATCAGCAACGGCCGTTAAGGCCTGCTGTCAACCGAAGAATACACCTGAACATGGAACGGCTGCCATCGGCGAAGAAATTGGCGTACTGAACTAACAGAAGGCGAATCGTAAACTCGTCGCGCGGTGTTCTAGGCACCGCGCTTTTCACCTGAAGTGAAGGCCATGCCTGCCTATATCTGCGTCACCTGCGGTACCCAATTTTCTCCTTCATCGAAGGAGCCGGATCGCTGCCCGATCTGCGATGAGCCGCGCCAGTTCGTGCCGCCTTCGGGTCAGGCCTGGACCACGCACGAGGCGCTCGCGCGCCGCTGTCACAATGCCTTCCGCCAGCACGAGCCGGGTCTGATCGGCATCGGCACCGTGCCCGCCTTCGCCATCGCTCAGCGCGCGCTCCTGGTGATGACCGAGGAAGGCAACATCCTGTGGGACTGCATCTCGCTGCTCGACGAGGCCACCATCGCCATCGTCAAGGGCCTTGGGGGCCTGACCGGCATCGGCATCTCGCATCCGCATTATTATTCGTCGATGGTCGAATGGGCGCACGCCTTCGGCGCGCCCATCCACCTGCACGCCAGCGACCGCGAGTGGGTCATGCGGCCCGATCCATCCATCAAGTTCTGGGACGGCGATACGCTGACACTGGCTCGCGGCCTAACGCTCATTCGCTGCGGCGGCCATTTTGCCGGCGGCACCGTGCTGCATTGGGCGCAGGGCGCGAACAAGCGCGGCGCGCTGCTGTCCGGCGACATCGTGCAGGTCATTCCCGACCGCAAGTTCGTCACCTTCATGCGCAGCTATCCGAATATGATCCCGCTCTCGGCGTCAGCCGTGGAGCGGATTGGCGCGATGCTTGAGCCGTACCCGTTCGACGCCATCCATGGCGCCTGGTTCGACCGCACGATTCCGCACAACGGCACCGAAATCGTCAAGCGCTCGATCGCCCGCTACGTGGCGGCGGTGCGCGGCGACGGCTCTGCCGACCTGCGCTGACAAACAAGGAGCACGGACTTATGGCGCGCATCGATCCAGTCAAACGCGAGAACCTGTCGCCGCGCCAGCAGCAACTGCATGATGACTTCTTGAAGTCGCGGCCGCGCAGTACGCTGACCGGTCCATTCGCGGTGCTTATTCACACGCCCGACATCGCCGAACCCGCCGACCGTCTGGTCAACTACTATCGCAACAACCCAAGGCTCGGCCGCCGGCTGATCGAGCTGATTATTTTGCTGCTCGTGCGCAGCGCCACCGCCCAATACGCCTGGTCGGTGCACGAACCGCACGCGCTCGAACACGGCATCACGCAGGACACGATCGACGCCATTCGCGCCAACAAGCGGCCCGACTTCAAGCGTGACGACGAGCGCCTGATGTACGATTTCGTCACCGAGCTGCTTGCCAACAAAACCGCCTCGGCGGCGATGTTCGAGCGTGCCAAATCGGCCTTCGGGCTCGACGGTGTCATCGAAGCCGTCACCTGCGCCGGACTCTACGGCATGATCGGATTTGTGCTCAACGTCTTCGAGATTCCGCCGCAGCCGGGAAAGCCGCTCGCGCCTTTGACGGAGCCAGGCAATGCACGTTGATCGCAGGCGTCTGTTCGCCCTTCTCGCCGCCGGTATCGGCTCCCCTGCCCTCGCATCTCCCGCCACCACGAACGGTGCAGCCATGAGCCCGGTGACCGCCTACGCATTTTCCTTCGCCGGATTACGGGGCGGTTCGATCCGGCTTGCCGACTACGCCGGCAAGCCGATCATGGTGGTCAATACCGCCTCGCTTTGCGGCTTCACGCCGCAATATGCCGGGCTCGAACAGCTGTTCGAGCGCTTTCACGATCGCGGCTTCACCATCATAGGAGTACCGTCGAACGATTTCGGCGGACAGGAACCGGGCGGCGCCAGCGAGATTTCCGCGACCGCCAACACGGAATACGGCGTCACCTTCCCGCTCGCCGCCAAGGTCGATGTCGAAGGTCCGAACGCGCACCCCTTCTACAAATGGGCGGCGGCGCAGCGGCCGCGCGAGACGCCGAAATGGAATTTCCACAAATATCTGGTCGGCAGCGACGGTTATATCGCGGCGGTATTTCCGACCGAAACCGAACCGATGGACACGCGCGTCATCGAAGCGGTCGCCAAGCAGCTGGTCAGCCCCGCATAATCGTTACGACGCTTCCGCCCTCGGCTTTTCGAGAATGGCGGCGCCGCGCCGTGTCAGAGCGATCGTGCGCCGGCCGTCGTTTTCGGTGCGGACGAGGCCGTCGACGATTGCATCCTCCCACACCGAAATGTGCGGGCAGCTGTGCCAGGCTTCCACCGCTTTGCTCGCGCGTGCGCGGGCGATCCGCCACCCAGGTCAGGAATTGCAGCATGATCAGGCTTGCGGGCTCGGACATTGTCGCCTCAATCGCCGCGGCATTATAAGACCAACCTGCCGTGGAATCACGCTTGTCCGCAATCGCCCCAACTCATTCGGCCGAATTCTTGCTTCGCAGGCGCGCCGTCACCGCCGCCTGCATGATGGCGATCTTCATGTCCGCCGTGGAAGCCACGATCGTGGCGACGGCGATGCCGACGATCGTCAGCGAGCTTGGCGGCTTTCACCTGTTCAGCTGGGTGTTCGCGGCGTACCTCCTGGCGCAGGCTGTCTCGACCCCGGTTTACGGGCGGCTCGCCGATCTCTATGGCCGCAAGCGTATGTTCTTTATCGGCGCCACCGTCTTTCTCACCGGCTCGGCGGCGTGCGGCTTCACCTGGATATTCAACGTCTGGGCCGTGAGCCGCGCGCTCGGCTGGGGCATGGCCGCTCTTGTCGTGTTCCGCATTTTTCAGGGACTGGGCGCAGGATCATTGCAATCGATGGCGACGACAATCGTCGGCGACCTCTATCCGGCGGGCGAGCGCGCCCGCGTGCAGGGCTGGCTATCCGGGGTATGGGGCATCGCGGCGATCGCCGGCCCGGCGCTGGGCGCGTTCATCGTGCAGCATCTGCACTGGTCGTTCGTGTTCTGGATCAATCTGCCGATCGGCGTGATCGCGATAGCCATCATGCTGCGCTATCTCGACGAGCACATCACGCCGCGGGCGCATCAGATCAATCTCATGGGCGCGGCGCTGCTGATGCTCGGCATTGGCGCCATTCTGATGCCGGCGATTGAGGCCCAGTATCTCAATACCGCGCTGTCGATCATGCTGTTCGTGATTGGCATCGCCGCGCTAATGCTGCTCGTGATCGGCGAGCGACGGGCGAGTGAGCCGATCCTGCCCTACAAGCTGTGGCGCAGCCGGATCATGGCCAGCAGCAATTGCGGCAGCCTCACCATCGGCATGCTGCTGATGTGCGTCGTCGCCTTTCTGCCGACCTATGTCGAAGCCGTCATGGGCCGCAGCGCTGCCTACGCGGGGGCGGCGGTTGCCACCCAGTCGGTGTCGTGGAGCTGCGGCTCGATCATTTGCAGCCGCGTCATGATCTTGACCTCATACCGAACCACCGGCCTGATCGGCGCGTTGTTGCTGATGGCCGGCACGGGACTGCTCATCGCGCTTGATCGCAACAGTCCGTTTCTGTGGCTGCTGCCGGCGGCGCTGTTGATCGGATTAGGTATGGGTTTCTGCAATCAGACATTCCTTCTCACCGTCCAAGGCAGCGTCGGCTGGAATGAACGCGGCGTTGCCACCTCGTCGTTTCTGTTCCTGCGCACGATCGGCCAGGCGCTCGGCGCCGCGCTCGGCGGCGCCATTCTCAATTTCGGGGTGGCCCGTCTTGCGCCGGAAGCGAGCGATGTCATGGGTGGATTGTTCGATCCGGCGCGGCGTGCGAGCCTCGGCGCCGATACCGTTGCCCGGCTGAGCGAGGCGATCGCCGGCGTGCTGCATCAGGTTTATGTCATCGCCGGCACGCTGGCTGTGCTGACGTTGATCGCGACGATGCTGCTGCCGGCGAAGCTCGGTCCGACACAGTCCTCGCGCCGATAGGGGCCGCCGTGCGCCGCATCGAAGGCTACGTTATCGTCTCCAGCAACGGCATGATTGCCGATGCTCATGGAGTGATGCCGGATTCCATTCGCAACGACGCCGACCAGAGCTTCTTCCAGGCTGCCCTCGACCGGGTCGCGCTGATCGTGCATGGCCGCCACTCCCACGAAGGCGGTCCCCGGGCGGATCGCAGGAAACGCCTGGTTCTCACGCATCAGGTTGCGGCGCTGGCGCCGGATCCGTCGCATCCGAATTCGTTGTTGTGGAATCCAACAGGCTGCCCGTTGGAGACGGCCATCGAGGCGCTCGGCGCGGCAGCCGGCAGCATCGCGGTGATCGGCGGCACCGAGGTGTTCAGCATGTTCCTGCCGCTTTACGACGCATTCCACCTCTCGCATGCACCACGGGCGAAAATCCCCGGTGGCCGCCCCGTCTTCAACGAGGTCGGACCCATGGCAACGCCGGAGGACGTGCTTAGTCGCCACGGTCTTAAGCCCGGCGCGGTGCGCGAACTCGATCCTGCGGCCGGCATTACGGTCGTAACTTGGGAACGGTCGTGACTTGGGAACGATGACTTGGGAACGATGACTTGGGAACGAAGACTCGGGAACGAAGACTCGGAAACAATAACTTGGGAACGATAGCTTTGACGCCATCCCGCCGAGACGCCGCGCAATGACGCTCCGGCCGCCCCAGGGCAGTTCGCGCAAGGCACCCGTGGCCGCGCTCGATTACGAGATCGCCCAGGAGCAGGCGTCGGCGCTCGGCCGGCTCGGCCGGGCGCTCGAGGCCGCGCTCGCTGCGCTGGCTGATCATGATATGGCGGGTCATGAGGCGGAGCCGACACGCAACGCCGAGCGCAAACGGCTGGTCCGCGAAGCCAGCGAGGCCCTGTGGTATTTCGTCGTGCAGCGTGAGGCCTGCGGGCTGCGCGACCCGCGGCCGGTGATCCGCGATTACCGCGTCCCGGTCGAAGTCTACGCCCGGATGGGCGCGAGCGAGCCGCGCTGAGTTTGCATCGCCGATGGCGGTCTGCCGCGACCGGCTGTGGGCCTTGCCGGGGTTTTGTTGTCGTTTCATTAACCTCCGCGAGCCGGCTGCACGCCGCCTGCCGGCAATGGTTTGTTCACCCTTTCGACGGCATTCTGCCAGTTAGTTCAATGGCGTGCGGCGTCGCGTGTATGATGCGTACCCTTCCTTTGCTCGATGAACTCGAGGCTGCGCTTTCATCCGGCACCAACACGCGCCGGATCGAGATGCTCACGCGCATCACCGATCTGTTCGTCGTCGGAGCGGCGCGTCTTTCCGAAGATCAGATCGGTGTGTTCGACGATGTCATGGTCCGCTTGGTGCAGACTATCGAAGCCAAGGCGCGCGCCAAGCTGTCGAACCGGCTGGCGCCGATCGGCAACGCGCCGAGCAAGATCGTCAACATGCTCGCGTTCGATGACGACATCGAGGTCGCGGCGCCGGTGCTGCGCCAGTCGGAACGGATCGGCGAGCGCGAACTCCTTGCCAATGCGGCAAGCAAGAGCCAGCAGCATCTGGCCGCGATCGCCGAGCGGGCATCGCTCAGCGAAGCGCTGACCGATGTCTTGGTCGAGCGCGGCGACCGCGACGTCGTGCATACGGTGGTGAAGAATTCCGGCGCTCGCTTTTCCGATGCCGGCTTTCGCGCCCTGGTGCAGCGATCAACCGGCGACGACGTGCTTGCGACCGAGGTGGGCCGGCGGCGCGACATGCCGCGGCCCTATTTCCTGATGCTCCTGGAAAAAGCCTCAAGCGCCGTACGCGCCCGGCTCGAAGCCGAAAATCCGGACGCCGGCACCGTGGTCGAAGGCGTCGTGGCCGAAGTGGTCGGCGGCATTCGCAACGACGCGCGCAACGCCTCGCCCGATTTTGCCGCTGCGCAGTCCGCGGTGGAACGGCAAAACCGCATTCGCCGCATCGGCGAGGCGGAAATCTATCAGTACGCACGCGACCGCAAATTCGAGGAGACCGCAATCGCGCTGGCGCTGTTATGCGAGACGCCGATCGATGTGGTCGAGCGGGCGCTACTCGATCCGGGCGCCGAAATCGTGCTGATCCTCGCCAAGGTGGCGGGACTGTCGTCGACCACCACCAAGGCCATCCTGCTGCTGCGCGCCGCCGATCGAGGTCTCTCAGCGGGCGACCTCGACCGCGCGCTGGCCAGCTTCAACCGCTTGCAGCCCGAAACCGCGAGCCGGGTGCTCGGATTTTTCCGCACGCGCGCGAAAAAGCCGGCGCAACCCATGGTGCCGCCGGCTGTTGCCGTTAACGGATGAAGCCGTCGCTGCCCCGCAGCGGCGCACACCCGATGGTGCGCTGCCGCGTCGAGGCGACAGGCTCAGTAACCGCAATAGCTCGGATAGAGCGGCTGCGACCAGGCGCCGTCCGGATAGCGGTAGTAGCAGTTGCCGCGCCACCAATAATAACCGTGAGGCCGCGCCTGCGCCTCGGAGGCGACGATCGCTCCCGTCGTGCCACCGATGATGGCGCCGGCGACCGCGCCGCGGCCATGACCCAACGCGCCGCCGACGATCGCACCAAGCGCGCCGCCGACGATGGCGCCGCCGACCGGAGCCGACGCGTCTTGCGCCGACGCAGGCCCGGCCGGCAGCAACGCCGCCGCCGCCAGGAACGCGCCTGCAAAAATTCCAGTGCCGAAGGTCCGCATATTCCTCTCTCCCTTCCCGCTCCTCGCCTGCCAGCTGGCGAGCCGTGACTTTCAAAGACACATTATGGCGGAATCGTTGGCGAAATTATGGGTGAACATTTAGCAAGGAAGGCGGATACCGCACCGTGCCGCCTCAAGTCGCGAGTTGCGGCAACAATTTGGGCGCGTTGCCGCGGTCGATGGCCACCTTATCGCTGGCCGAGAATGGGTAGGCCTCAAGTCCCTTGGCCGCTTCCGCCGCCTCGCGGTACGGAAAATCCGAGCCGAACAGCACCTGCGACACGGGCACCATCTTGAGCAGCGCTGCAAACTGGCCGGGCTCGTTGCCCTGGGCGATCTCGTAGAAATAACGGCGGATGATCGGCTCCGGCCCATCCGGCATGCGTGGATCTTTGCGAACGATCTGCTCGCGGATGAAGCGGCCGATCAGGAACGGCAGCGTGCCGCCGCTGTGCGACCAGATGAATTTGACGTCGGCGGTACGAAATGCGGTGCCGCCCTTGCCAAAGATCAGGCTGGCGATGGTCCGCGTGGTATCGGTCGCAAATTCGATCGAACTCGGCCCGACGCCGTCGGCCAAGTGCGTACAGCAGGCCGGATTGAGCGGATGCGTATAGACAACGGCCTTGCGCCGATTGAGCTCTTCGAACACCGGCACGAAGGCGGGATCGCCCTGATATTTATCACCGTAGCTGGTGTAAAGGCCGATGCCGTCAGCCTTGAGCACATCCAGCGCATATTCGATCTCGCGCAAGCTGCCCTCGGTGTCGGGCAGCGGGATCGCGGCGAACAGGCCGAAGCGATGCGGATTGTCCGCTTTCAGCTTCGCTCCATACTCATTACAGGCGCGCGCCAGAGAGCGGCCTTCGGCGACATCGCCGAACCAGACGCCCGGCGGCACCAGCGACAGCACGGCGGTTCCGACATCCGCTTTTCCCATGTCGTCGAATGTGGCTTGCAGCGTCCATTTTGGCGCGCGCCCGCCATGTTTCGCCAGCGCTGCGGCATGAACCGGCGGCACGTAGTGATGGTGCACGTCGATGCGGGCAGGCTCGAGCGCCGGCTGCGCAGCCAAGACTGCCGACGGCCGCGCCGCTGCGGCAACGGCGCCGAGCCCGAGCGCGGCAATACCACCTGTTAGAAATTTGCGTCGCGCCGGATGTATCGGTGACGCCAGCGGGGCACAGCATGCGCAGCCGCGGAAAAACCCGTGGCGCTGCGGCCTCGCTTGCCTCGTGGCAAATCCTGAATTGCTGGCGTCCATCCCCATGCTCCTCTTTTTATCGCGCGCTCGCGTGGTGCGAGCTTAGCGGCTCCGGCGTGTTCGGCAACCGGCGTCGCCGCTGTGCCACGTTCCTTGATTTGTGATTGGCCGGCACGATCCCGGCCACTTAAGCTGAATTTCCGAAACGCAAGACCGTGAAAAATCGCAACGGGAGTCTGGCCGCTATGAGTTTCTTTCCCGACAAAGATCCCCTGCCCGGCGACGCGCAATCAAGCGACGCGATCGCCCATATCGTTGTGCCGCGTTCGGCAGATCTCGGCGGCTTTGTGGTTCATCGGGCGCTGCCGTCGGCGCAATCGCGGATGGTCGGGCCGTTCATTTTCTTCGACCATATGGGACCGGCCGTGTTCAAGGCCGGTACCGGCGTCGACGTCCGCCCACACCCACATATCGGGCTCGCGACGGTAACTTATTTGTTCGACGGCGAGATCGTGCATCGCGACAGCCTCGGTACCGCCATGCCGATCCGCCCCGGCGCGGTGAACTGGATGACCGCGGGCCGCGGCATCGCGCACTCCGAACGCACCGCTGCCGAGCGCCGCGGCGGCGGCGAGCCATTGCATGGTCTGCAGCTATGGGTCGCGCTGCCGATGAAAAACGAGGAGACGGCGCCGGCGTTCGCGCACACGGCGGCTTCCGACATTCCGGAACTGCGTGAAGACGGCATGATGCTGCGCGTCGTCGCCGGCACGCTGCACGGTCTGCGCTCGCCTGTCGTCACGTCATGGGAAACGCTGTTTGCGGACGTACGACTCAACGCCGGCGCCACGCTGCCGCTCGGCGCCGAGCATGAAGAGCGCGCGATCTACGGACTCTCCGGCGAGATCGAGATCGGCGGCACGAGCCACGGACCAGAACGCCTTCTGGTGCTGCGCCTGGGCGACCCGATCACCATTCGCGCGGCAAGCGATGCGCACTTTGTGATCGTCGGCGGCGCCGCCATGGATGGCCCGCGCCATATCTGGTGGAATTTTGTTTCCTCGCGCAAGGACCGTATCGAAGCCGCCAAGGCCGATTGGAAGGCGGGACGCTTCGATCTCGTTCCGGGCGACACCGCCGACTTTATTCCCCTGCCGGAATAGCGCGCCTCCCGTCCGCCTCAGGCGGCCCGCTTCTGCGAACGCATCCAGGCCTCGACCTCGCGCGCGGCTTCGGCCTTGGCAAAGCCGTAGCGCGCCTGCAAGCGGCCGATCAGTTGATCGCGGCGGCCGCCGATGCGGGTAACGTCTTCGTCGGTCAGCTTGACCCAGTTACCGCGGACCCGGTCCTTGAAGTGCATCCAGTCGAGTTGAATCCGATCCCAGTTCATCGTCGTCTCCTTGACTTGAGCATGGACAAGCGACGCAGTTGAGGCGCCGTAGCCGGGCGGATGTGAGCCCCGCGATGCGGCTTCAATTCGACGACAACGCGGTCTTTCGGCGAACATTTTTGGCCCGGAACAGGCGAATTCACGCGACCGATTTACAGGTGATTAGCCACGCGGACGCAATTCACATGCCTTGACGGGCGCTGCGCCCTCGCCGAAGAGACGGCATGGCTCCATCTTCTTTGCCGCCGGATATCAGCCGCCTCGCGCACGGCGTTCGCGGCGGCGATCGCTCGACGCTGTCGCGGGCGATCACGCTGATCGAAAGCAAGCGTGTCGATCATCGCCGCGCCGCCGCGGCGTTGACCCAGGAGCTGTTACCGTTCACCGGCAAGGCGGTACGTGTCGGCATCACCGGCGCGCCAGGCGTCGGCAAGTCGACATTGATCGAGGCGCTGGGCTCGCTGCTGACGGGCCAAGGCCGCAAGGTCGCCGTGCTGGCGGTCGATCCATCATCGCGGCGGACCGGCGGCTCGATCCTGGCCGACAAGACGCGCATGGCGCGGCTCGCCAACGACGACAATGCCTTCATCCGTCCCTCGCCGTCGTCCGGCACTCTAGGCGGCGTTGCCGCCCGGACGCGCGAGACCATGCTGCTGTGCGAGGCCGCGGGCTACGACGTGGTGCTGGTCGAAACCGTCGGCGTCGGCCAGTCGGAGCTTGCGGTTGCCGACATGACCGATTTCTTCCTGGTGCTGGCGCTGCCCGGCGCCGGCGACGAATTGCAGGCGCTCAAAAAAGGCGTCGTCGAACTGGCCGACATGATCGCCGTCAACAAGGCCGACGGAGACAATCTCGCACGGGCCAGGGTGTCCGCCGCCGAATACGCCGCCGCACTCCATATTCTGTCGCCGTCATCGCCCAACTGGTCGCCGCCGGTCGTCACCTGCTCGGCCCTCAAGCAGGACGGCATCGAAGATTTATGGAGTAAAATTCTCGATCACCGCCAGCGGCTCACGGCGAGCGGCGAACTCAAGACGCGGCGCGGCGAGCAGCAGGTGAAATGGATGTGGACCATGCTCGAAGAGCGGCTGTTCGCGCCGCTGCGATCCGAGCGTACCGTCAAGGCGGCCTTATCGCGGATCGAGGCTGACGTTATTGCCGGCGTCACGGCGCCGGCCGCAGCCGTCGAGTCCATTGCCGGCATGTTGAAACTTTAGCCGCATGCGTGTTCTTCTCGCCGGCTTCGGCCCGTTCCCTGGCGCGCCGCTCAATCCCAGTGCGGCAGTCGCGGGGGCGCTGGCGCGGCGGCGGCGGCCTGCGCTCACCGGGCTCGACCGCAGCGTCCATGTCTTTGCGACCACCTATGCGGCCGTCGATCGAGATCTGCCGCGTTTGTTTGCTAACAAGCCCGACATCGTTCTGATCTTCGGTCTGGCCGGCCGAAGACGCCAGATCTGCATCGAGACCCGCGCGCGCAATGCACTGTCCGTGCTGTTCCCCGATGCGAGCGGATTGCGGCCTTTGGCAAGCGTCATTGAAGCCGGCGGCCCGGCATCGCGTTTTGGCCATGCGCCATTTCATCGATTGCTGAACGCGGCCCGCGCGAGCAAAACGTCGGTCCGTCTGTCGCGCGATGCCGGGCGCTATCTGTGCAATTACGTTTACTGGCGCGCGCTGCAACGGGCGGCGGATAGACGGCCGCTCGTGCAATTCGTCCATATTCCGGCGCTCGCGCAACGGCAGCGGCCGATCCCTCGCGGCAACAAAAAACAGCGCGCACCGACGTTGACGCAGGTCGTCGCAGCCGCCGAAAATCTGCTGATTGCCCTTGCAGCGGCACGAAAGCATTAAGCCTAACGACGAATACGCGCTCCGCATCGGCGCGGAACGGGTTACTGGCACTGCGCTTGATGCGTTTTGCGCTCGAGCATGACCCCGAAAAGTGGACACCGGTTTTCGGAAAAGATCATGCTCAAGTCCGGAGCCATGCGATGACATTCAACCGCCGCCGCCTGTTCGCAGCACTTGCCGGCGTTGCTTCCGCCACCACCGCCGCGCCGGCATTCGCGCGCGAAGCCGCCACGACAACGCGTGACGCGGGACAGCGCGCCGGCATCGACGCGTCAGCGTTCGGGTTACGGCCGAATGCGCCGCAGGATCAATCGGGCACGTTCCAGCGTGCCATCAACTCAGCGGCAGCTAGGGGTGCCGAGCTTCGGCTTGCGCCAGGGGTCTATCGCGCCGGGGGGCTTACCCTGCCGCCCCATGCGGCGATTGCCGGCGTGCCGGGCGCGACGCACGTCATTCTCGCGGGCGCACCCAACATGTTCACCGCGACCGGCAGCGATTATGTGAGCCTCAGCGGGCTTAGTCTTGACGGCGCAAACGTTCCACTGCCGGAGCAGCACGGCCTCATTCATATCGCCCAAGGCCGTGCGCTGCAGGTTGCCAACTGCGAGATCGTCAATGCCGGCGGCCCGGCAATAAAACTCGAAGGCGTGCAAGGCGAGATCGGCAGCAATACGATCGGCGCAAGCGACACCGCCATCTTCTGCCTCGATGCACGTGGCGTGAAAATCTCGGGGAACACCCTTCGGGGTGCCGCCAATAACGGCATCCTGGTCTGGCGCAGCACGCCGGGCGACGACGGCACGCTCGTCGTCGACAACCGTGTCGAAGACATCGCCAACAAATCCGGCGGCTCCGGCCAGTACGGCAATGCCATCAATGTCTTTCGCGCCGACAATGTCATCGTGCGCAGCAACCGCATAAGGAATGCGGCGTTCTCGGCCGTGCGCGGCAACGCCGCGTCCAACCTGCAGATCGTCGACAATACATGCACCGGCCTCGGCGAGGTCGCGCTCTATGCCGAGTTCTCCTTCCAGGGTGCGGTGATCGCCAACAACATTGTCGACGGCGGCGCGATGGGCGTCTCGGTCACCAATTTCAATGACGGCGGGCGGCTCGCCGTCGTGCAGGGCAACCTCATTCGCAATCTGGTGCCACGGCGCCCGGCGGGCACCGATCCGAACGACGATGCCGGCGTGGGCATCGGCATTGAGGCCGACACGCTGGTCACCGGCAATGTGATCGAGAACGCGCCGCACGCCGGCATCACCGCCGGCTGGGGCCAATATCTGCGCGACGTTTCCATCACCGGCAATATCGTGCGCGGCGCAGGCTACGGCATCACCGTCTCGGTTGCGCCGGGCGCCGGCACCACGCTCATTGCCAACAACTTGATCTCGGGCGCGCGGCTCGGCGCCATCGTCGGCATGGAATGGAAAAAGCCGGTGGCCGACCTCACCCGGGATGGCGCCACGCGCTACGCGCAGCTGTCGCTGAACGGCAATCAAGTGCGCTGAGCGCCGATCGCGCCAGGGTGTTTCTGTCCGATTTTATCGCGGCTTGACGGCGTATGATCGTCGCAACCCGGCCTCGAGCCGGGATAGTGCATCGACCTAGTGGTCCTCTGATTCTAACATTCGCATCCCGTTCCGGCACTCCATCATGCGAATGTTAGAGTCAAAGGACCACTAGCAACTATAAGTGCTAGTGGAGCTTTTGGATTTGACATTCGCTACGGGAGCTGCCGGCTGGTTGGGTAGCGAATGTCAAATCCGCTCCACTAGCGCAATGCGGCGGTTACACGCACCATGCCGACTTCAAAGCCATTCCAGTTGCGCAGCACCGGCTGCACGAAGCGCTCGAGCGCCGCCCGTTCGGCGGGTTCGAGCGGCAGGTAACGCGCGATGACCGCCGCCATGATGGCTTCGGCGGCACGGCCGGCGCCGTCGTCGCATTTGATCGCGATGCCGAGACCCTGCCCCGGCAGCGCGCCGCAATAAATGCCTTCAGCGCCAGTCTTCACGAACACACGCGCGCCGAACAGTCTCATAATCTCGGTGCAGAACCGGCCGGTACCGGCGACGTACCACGGATTTTCCGCGCAGGCGGCACGCAACCGCGCCGCCGCCGCGGCCCGGTCGCGCGACAATCGGTGCCCTGAACCAAACTTGGCGAAAGCATGGGCGAGTTTCCTGAGCGGTATGGCCCAGGTCGGGACCGAACAGCCGTCGATGGCGCGGCACTCCGGCGACAAAACGGCGCCGGTCATATCTTCGAGCACATCGCGCACGCCTTGCTGCACCGGATGATCGGGCTGCCAGTAGCCTCTGTGGTCGATGCCGCACGCACAGGCGACGCACAAGAAACCTGCATGCTTGCCGGAGCAGTTGTTATGCAGCGCCGAAGGCGCGCCCTTCCCGGCCAGCGCCAATGCCGCGGCCTGATTCATTGGCCAATGCGCCCCGCATGACAGCGCCGACGCATCGAGACCGGCCTTAGCCAGCATCCGGCTCACAACCGCGACGTGCTCCTCCTCGCCGCTATGCGACGAGCAGGCGAGCGCCAGTTCCTTGTCGCCGAAGCCGTAACGGTCGGCCGCGCCAGATTCGACCAGTGGCAAAGCCTGCAACGCCTTGACGGCGGAGCGCGGAAACACCGGCTGGGTCACGTCGCCCACTGCCAGTGCCGTCGCCCCGTCGCCGTCGACGACTGCTACCGCGCCGCGATGCCGGCTTTCAACCAATGGCCCGCGCACCACTTCAACCAGGACTGGATTGCCCATTTTATGGATGCCTCGGCAGCCAACTATTGGCCGATGTTTTTCCAAAGCTCCAACGTGTACAATTTGCATCCGGAATTTGACAACCTTCGCGCGGCAGTCTGGAGGGCGAGATGGCCGAAGGACAGGAAGGGCAAATCGATTTCTGGTTCACCATGGGCAGCACGTATTCGTATTTGAGCGTGATGCGGCTGGCCGATGTCGAAAGCTTCCATGGCGTGAGATTCCGGTGGCGGCCGTTTCACCTCCTGCTCATTCTGCAGGAGATGAAACATGTTCCTTTCGCCGACAAGCCGACGAAAACGCGCTACATGTGGCGCGACATCGAGCGGCGCGCAGGGATGTACGGACTAGCGGTGAAACTGCCCGCACCCTACCCGGCAAGGCACTCGATCACGGCCAACCTTGTCGCCATCGTCGGCATGCGCGAAGGCTGGGGTGTGGATTTCGTGCGTGCCGCCTACCGGCGCTGGATGCAGAACGGCGAGGAGACCGGCAGTGAGCCCAATGTGTCCTCAAGTCTGCGCGACATTGGCCAGGACCCCGACCGAGTCATGGCCTTTGCCAACGCGCCAGCGGCCAACGACACATTGCTGACCGAGACCGACGTCGCCAGGCAATTGGGCATTTTCGGTTCGCCGACATTCGTCGTCGGCCGCGAGCTGTTCTGGGGCGATGATCGGCTCGGCGATGCGATGAGCTGGTTGAAATATGGCGCGGTCCGCCGCAGTTGATCCAGCGCGACCGAACACTCAGTCAGTTTCGTAGCGTCACACCAGGCCAGAGCTCTGGCGCGCTGCGCGCATACTGCAGCGGCCGCGCCACCTCGGCGTCAAGCGCCTCCGCAGCGTGCCATCCCCAGTGCGGATCGTCGAGGAACGCGCGCGCCATCGCCACCATGTCGGCCTTGCCCTCGGCGACGATCGCGTCGGCCTGTTTGGCGCCGGCGATCATACCGACAACGCGCACCAGCAGGCCGGTTTCGCGCCGCACCTGCTCGGCGATCGGCGCATTGTAGCTCGGCCCGTTTGGCGGCCGGCTGTCCGGCGTGATGTTGCCGGACGATACATCGACAAAGTCCAGGCCGGCGCCCTTGAGCGCCTTGGTCAGGGCCACGGCGTCGTCGGCTGTCAGCCCGCCCTCCAGCCAGTCGGTGCCGGTGATGCGGGCGCCGAGCGGAATGCCCGATGGCACGACGGCGCGCACGGCGCGCGCCACTTCGATCGGGAAGCGCATGCGGCCTTCGAGCGACCCGCCCCACTGGTCGTTGCGCTTGTTGGACAGCGGCGAGACGAAGCTGTGCAGCAGATAGCCGTGCGCGAGATGCAGTTCGATCAGATCGAAGCCGATTCGCACCGCGCGGCGCCCGGCCTGAACGAAGGAGTTACTCACGTGCGCCATGTCGTCCTCGGTCATGGCGCTCGGCGTGTGCCAGCCCGGTCCGAACGGCAGCGCCGAGGGTGCGATCGTCGGCCAGGGGTCCTCGCCGGGCGCCAGTGCCTTGGCGCCTTCCCAAGGCCGCTGCGACGATGCCTTGCGGCCGGCATGCGCCAGCTGAACGCCAAGCTTGGCGGTGCCGATGCGATGGCAGTGAGCGATGACGCGCGCGAGCGCCGCCTCGCAATCATCGGAATAGAGCCCGAGGCAGCCATGCGTGATGCGACCGCGCCGCTCCACATGGGTTGCCTCGACCACAACCAGCCCGGCGCCCGAATTGGCCAGCATGCCGAGGTGAGTGACGTGCCAGTCGGTGGCGACGCCGTCGGCGGCGCTGTACTGGCACATCGGCGCGACAACGATGCGATTGGCTAGTTCAAGATCGGCAAGACGGATCGGCGAGAACAGGGCGCTCGTCATGGATGATCCACGTGTTTGGATAGTTTGTGGGCGGCAGGAAGAAAACGCTGAAAGATGCTGCGTCGGCTCGGCCGAAGCGGGCGGTTCGCCGCCTTCGGATAGCCTGTGGATAACAGAGTTGCCCCAGGCCTGGAGCCGGGTCAAGAGCCGCAGTCGCACCAAGCTGGAGGCGTCGCGCACGGCAATTACGGGGCAACAATAGCTGTCGCGCCGGCACGCCACCTTGCGGTCAGCCTGCCGTGCCGGCGACCTCCGCTAGCCGGTCACAGGCAACATCAAGTTCGTCGAGTTCGTCGGCGAGCTGGGCATCGGTGTAATAGCGTTCCCAGCGGCCATTTTCGCGCAGCGCAATGAGATGGGCTTTGCGACGCTCCGCCAAGGCGAGCCATCTGCGCGCAATACTGTCGTACGGACCATTTTGCCGTG
Source organism: uncultured Alphaproteobacteria bacterium (assembly GCA_963729965.1). Lineage (GTDB taxonomy): Bacteria > Pseudomonadota > Alphaproteobacteria > Rhizobiales > Xanthobacteraceae > BOG-931. The sequence continues at coordinate 65,497 of CAVSPX010000012.1, read as the reverse complement.
CCGACATGGAGAGGCCGAAAAAGCCCGTGAAATCGAAGCTTTTGCATTTTCAGGTGTTTGTTTGATTCGGGCAATGAAAATGCGTCCGGCCGGCGGGCCGCCGGCCATCGATCTGCCGTCTTGTGGATAAGTACGGGCGAATCGAGCCGTGGCGTTGCGTGATGCGCCGCCGCGGCTCGCGCGCAATCACGCTTTGACGGCGACGATGCCTTCGATTTCGACCGAGATCTGGTTCGGCAACATGACGTTGCCGACCGCCGAGCGCGCGTGCCGCCCGGCGTCTCCGAACACATCGACAAACAGATCGGAGCAGCCGTTGATGACCTTCGGCGAGTCGTTAAAGTCCGGCACGGCATTCACCATGCCGAGCAGCTTGACGATAAAGTCGACGCGATCGAGCGATCCAAGGGCGTCGCGCATGGCGGCAAGCAGTCCAAGTCCAACCAGCCGCGCGCGGCGGTAGCCTTCCTCGATGCTGATCTCGGCGCCGACCTTGCCGGTCAGTTGCCGGCCATTTTCGTCGCGCGGACCCTGGCCGGCGAGATAAAGGACATTGCCGACAAGCCTGTAGGGCAAATAATTGGCCACCGGCTTACCTAATTCGGGCAGCACCAGACCGAGTTCTTTCAACCGCGCTTCTGCGCCCATTATTACCTCCTGTTACTGTTATCAACACTCAATTTCCAGAAGCGGAAATCTGAATTGCCGAGTTGGCCTAAAGATTAGCGCTCGCCCCCCATGGTCGCTGAGTCATATCCAAGGATTGAGCACCGGCACCTTTGCTTTCTCATAGTCGCCCGTGTCTCTCGATACGACGGTCAATCCGTGCTCAAGCGCGGTCGCCGCAATGATGAGATCGGGCTGAGAAAACGTATGACCGGTTTTGCGGCCATCTTCCACCAGAAGGCGCCACTTGAACATGATATCTTCCGTCACGGGCAGAATACGCTGCTCGAACATCGGACGCACTTTGTGCGTCAGCCAGTCATTCAATTCGGCGCGCCGCGTGGCATCGGCAACCAGTTCGATGCCGAAACGAATTTCAGCAAGCGTCACCGAGCTGATGCAAAGGCTGTCGAGCGGCTGCGCCCTGACGAAAGCGACGACCTTCGGCTCGGGCCTCCGGCGACGCAGCTCCGAAAGGACATTGGTATCGAGCAGCCAGCCTGTCACAGAGCAACACCGCGCACGGGCATCGCCGAGCGCTTCGGTTCGATGTCAATCTCGCGATGCGGTGATGCTTGCATCGCGGCGATAAGAGCTTCTCCGGTGAGATTGCCCTTGAGACGGCGGAAGTCCTCGGCAGCAATGACGACGACTTCGTCGCGCCCGTGCACGGTCACATGCTGCGGGCCTTCCGCGTGGACGCGCCGGACAAGTTCGCTGAAACGTGCTTTGGCGTCTTGCAGCAGCCAGCGGCCGGGGCGACGGTCCCGCGGACGCCGGCGCGGCTTGGAATCGGTTCGTACTCTCGATTTCGATATTCTAGTCATAACGACTAAAATACACGAAGAGTGCCGAATTTCAACCTGCCGCGGCCCCCTATTCGTTAGCTGGACATCGTGCCCGCTAAAGCTTCACGCGCAATACGGCGGCCAATTCGCCGACGATGCCGCGGCGGAAGGCCAGCACGCAGACAACGAAAATCGCGCCCTGGATCACCAGCACCCATTGGCCAAGCTGCGCCAGATACGTCTCCATGGCGACGATCAGGAAGGCGCCGACCACGGGCCCGAAAATCGTGCCGAGACCGCCGACGAGCGTCATCAGCACCACCTCGCCCGACATGGTCCAATAAACGTCGGTCAGCGAGGCCAACTGGAAGACCAGCGCTTTCAACGCGCCGGCAAGCCCTGCCACGGCCGCCGACAGCACGAAGGCCAAAAGCTTGTAGCGCTCGGTCCGGTAGCCCAGCGAGACGGCACGGGTCTCATTTTCGCGGATCGCCTTGAGCACTTCGCCGAACGGCGAGTTGATGACGCGATAGATGAACAGGAAGCCGGCGAGCACGGTGACAAGGACAAATACATACATCGCCTTTTCGTTCGACAGATCGAACAGGCCGAACAGGCGGCCGCGCGGCACGTCCTGGATGCCGTCCTCGCCCCCGGTGAACGGCGCGCGCAGCGCAACGAAATACATCATCTGCGCCAGCGCCAGCGTGATCATGGCGAAATAGATGCCCTGGCGGCGGATGGCGAGGAAGCCGGCGATGAGCCCGAGTGCCGCGGCGCACGCCGTGCCGAACAGCACCGCCGCCTCCGGTGGGAAGCCCCAGCGCTTGGCAGCATGTGCGCACAGGTAGCTCGCCCAGCCAAAGAACAAGGCATGCCCGAACGACAGCAGGCCGACGTAACCGACCAGCAGATTGAAGGCGCACGCAAACAGCGCAAAGCACAGCGCCTGCATTAGAAAAACCGGGTAGACGACGAACGGCGCCACCGCGAGCAGCGCGACCATGATGCAGAATGCCACCGTCAGGCTGCGCGCGCTGTCGGCGCGCCCGGCCGGCGCCAGAGGATCGGCGATTGCCATCATGTGGCCCGGCCGAACAGGCCGGCCGGCCGTATCAGGAGCACGATGGCCATGATGACGAAGATCACAGTGCTGGAAGCTTCGGGAAAGAATACCTTGGTCAATCCTTCGATGATGCCGAGCCCAAAGCCGGTGACGATGGCACCGAGAATCGAGCCCATGCCGCCGATCACAACGACCGCAAACACGACGATGATGATGTCGGAGCCCATCTGCGGCGAGACATTATAGATCGGCGCCGCCATGACGCCGGCGAGCGCCGCGAGACCGACGCCGAAGCCGTAGGTGAGCGTGACCATGCGCGGCACATTGATGCCGAAGGCGCGCACCAGTGTCGGGTTCTCGGTCGCAGCGCGCAGGTACGAACCAAGCCGGGTGCGCTCGATGGCGAACCAGGTGGCGAAGCAAACGATCAGCGAAAATACGATGACCCAGGCGCGATAGTTGGGCAGGAACATGAAGCCGAGATTGTGCCCACCCTGCAGCGCATCGGGCACCTGATAGGGCTCGCCCGAGGAGCCGAAATAGTTGCGGAAAAAGCCTTCGATGACGAGCGCAAGGCCGAACGTGAGGATAAGACCGTAAAGGTGATCCAACTTGCGCACGTATTGCAGGAACAGCCGCTCAACGGCGATACCGGTCGCGCCGACCAAGAGCGGCACGATGACAAGCGCCGCCCAGTAATTGAGCCCCAGATATTGCAGCAGCAGATAGGCGGCGAACGCGCCCATCATGTATTGCGCGCCGTGGGTGAAATTGATGACGTTGAGCATGCCGAAGATCACGGCGAGCCCGAGGCTCAGCAGCGCGTAGAAGGAGCCGTTGATCAGGCCGATCAACAGCTGCCCAAACAGAGCCTGCGACGGAATGCCGAAAATTTCGAACATACCGACACTCTAAGACTGGCCGCTACTTGCCTCCCCCGCAAAACGGGGGAGGCATTGCCGCATGGCGTTCTCGCCGCCCAGGCGAGGATGAGGACAATTCACTGTGTCAGCAGCGGGCAGTGATCGTCCTTCATCGGGCGGAACGCCTCGCTCGCCGGAATGGTTGCCTTGAGGATGTAGTCGTCGCCGGGATATTTGGATTCCGCGGGCGTCTTCACCTGAAACAAATAAGCCGGATGGATCGCGCGTCCGTCGGCGCGGACCTCGCCCTTGCCGAACAGCGGATCGTCGCTCGGCATCTTCTTCATCTGGTCGACGACAGCCTTGCCGTCGGCGGCGCTTTTGAGCGCCGCGACCGCTTTCAGGTAATGCAGCGTTGCCGAATAGACCCCGGCCTGCACCGTGGTCGGGAATTTGCCCGGCCGTTCGGCCTGCCAGCGCTTGGTCCAGGCGCGCGTGCCGGCGTTCATGTCCCAATAGAACGGCTCGGTCAGGATCAGGCCTTGCGACGCCTGCAGGCCAAGCGCCTGAATGTCGGCGATGAAGATCAGCAGTCCAGCAAAATGCTGACCGCCCTTGGTGATGCCGAACTCGGCGCCCTGTTTGATCGCATTGATGGTGTCGCCGCCGGCGTTGGCAAGACCGATGATCTGCGCCTTCGACGCCTGCGCCTGCAGCAGGAACGAAGAGAAGTCCTGGTTATTGAGCGGTACATTGACGTGGCCCACGACCTGGCCGCCGTTGGCCACGACAACCGCCGTGGTGTCGCGCTCGAGCGCGTGACCGAAAGCATAATCGGCGGTGAGGAAAAACCAGGTCTTGCCGCCGGTCTTGACGATCGACTTGCCGGTGCCGTTGGCGAGCATCCAGGTGTCGTAGGCCCAGTGGACGGTATTGGGCGAGCATTTCGGCCCGGTGAGGTCAGAAGTGGCGGCGCCGGAAACGAGAAAGACCTTGTTCTTTTGGCGCGTCACGTCGTTGACGGCGAGCGCCACCGCGGAATTCGGTACGTCCACGATCGCGTCGACGTGGTCGACGTCATACCACTGGCGCGCAATGCTGGCGCCGACGTCCGGCTTGTTCTGGTGATCGGCGCTGACCAGATCGACCTTCATGCCGTGCGCAGCCGGATTGAAGTCGTGGATCGCCAGTCTGGCGGCAGCGACCGAACCGGGGCCGGTATCGTCGGCATAGAGGCTCGACATGTCGGTGAGCACGCCGATCTTCACGGGAATCGGATTTTGCGCGTACGCCGCAGTCGTCATCAAAGCGGCGAGCGCGAAGGCCAGGCTTGCTGCTGTCTTCATTGACGTCCTCCCTCTGTGGGGCTTGACCCCTCAGCCTCGTATATCAAACTCCAAGGTAATCGTGGAGCTTGCCCATATTGGTCTTTAGTTCCGCGTTGGAAAGCTGATCGACGACGCGACCGTGCTCCATCACGTAATACCGGTCGGCAATCGTCGCGGCGAAGTGGAAATTCTGCTCGACGAGGAGAATAGTGAACCCCTGCTCTTTCAGCGCGCCGATGGTGCGGCCGATCTGCTGAATGATTACCGGCGCAAGCCCCTCGGTCGGCTCGTCGAGCAGCAACAGCCGCGCGCCGGTGCGCAGGATACGCGCGATCGCCAGCATCTGCTGCTCCCCGCCCGACAGCTTGGTGCCCTGGCTCGACAGCCGCTCGCGCAAGTTCGGGAACAGCGCGAAGATACGGTCGAGATCGAGGCCGCCCGGACGCAAGTGCGGCGGCAGCAAAAGATTTTCGCGGACATCCAGGCTCGCGAAGATACCTCGCTCCTCGGGGCAGATCGCGATGCCGGCGCGCGCGATGGCGTCGGACGGCAGCCGGATCAATTCCCGGCTGTCGAACAGCACAGAACCGGTTCGCCGCTCGACGATCCCCATGATCGATTTCAACGTTGTGGTCTTGCCGACGCCGTTGCGTCCGAGCAGCGTCACCACCTCACCCGGACGCACGTCGAAGGTGACGCCGTGCAGAATGTGAGATTCGCCGTACCAGGCTTGCAGCTCGTTGACCGTCAGCAGCGCGCGCGATTCAGGCATGGCCGTTCCCATCGCCGGTGCCGAGATAGGCCTCGCGCACCGCCGGATCGGCCGAAACGGTCTTGTAATCTCCCTCGGCCAAGATCTCGCCACGGCTGAGCACGGTGATGCGGTCGCACAGATTGGCCACGACACTGAGATTATGCTCGACCATCAGGATCGTGCGGTCCGTCGCCAGCGACCTGATCAGAGCGCTGATACGCTCGATGTCCTCCCGGCCCATGCCGGACATCGGTTCGTCGAGCAGCAGCATTTTCGGCTCAAGCGCGATGGTCGTCGCGATCTCCAGCGCCCGCTTTCGGCCGTAGGGCAATTCAACCGCCAGCATATTGGCATAAGGCCCAAGACCGACCTGGGCGATCAGGGCGTATGCCCGGTTATCGAGTGCGCGCAGCACACCCTTGCCGCGCCAGAAGTCGAATGAGCCACCGCGGCGGCTTTGCAGCGCGATGCGGACGTTCTCCAGGGCGGTAAGATGCGGAAATACCGCTGAGATTTGGAACGAACGCACCAGCCCCAGCCGGGCCACATCGGCCGCCCGAAGCGGCGTAATGTCGCGGCCGTCGAAAATGATCCGGCCGCGGCTCGGGCTGAGAAACTTGGTGAGCAGATTGAAGCATGTGGTTTTGCCGGCCCCATTCGGGCCGATCATGGCGTGAATAGTGCCGCGCGCGACGCGCAAGTTGACCGAGCGCACCGCAACAAAGCCGGCAAAGTCCTTGGTCAGGTCCTCTGTCTCCAGGACCGTTTCGCCAGGCACGCGCTTCCCCCACACGAACTATTCTCGGCACATTCCGCCGGGACGTAAAGGGCGCCGGCGTTATAGGCCGTTGGCGGAATATCGGGATGTCGGGCCAGAAATTGTTGACCCGCCCGGTGGGGACGAACCGGGCGGGTCATAAATATCGGCGCAGGGGGTGTCGGGGGGGGAGCGCCGATGGCAGCTCTAGGGCCACCGTACATTGGTCGCAGCACTCGCCAGATAGGTTCAAAGGTTTCGGACATTCTTCAATGGAAAATATCGACGATGGATAAGGGCGGTTCCGGCCGAGCGTCCGAGCGGTTCCACCAGCCGCCGCCAAGGGCTTGGAACAAAGCCACGGTATCAGCATACCGGGCGGCTTCGGCCTGTGCCACGCTGAGCAGCGCCTGCTGATAGGTCTGCTGGGCGTTCAGCAGGGCCAAGTAGTTGATATCCCCCAATTCCATGCGCTTGCTGGTGATATCGAGGCTCTTGGCCGCCGCCCGTTCCGAGGTCACCGCCTTTTGCAGCAGGAGAGCATCGGAATAGATGGCATGAAGGGTATCAGCCACGTTCTGGAAGGCATTTATGACCGTGCTGCGATACTGGGCTCCAGCTTGCCGAAAGGCGGCTTTGGCCGCCAGTTCGCGATGCAGCAACGTCCCGCCATCGAAGATCGGCTGCGTGACACTGCCAGTGATGCTCCAGAAGTTGAACCCCGGCGTGAACAGCTGGTTGAGCGCCAGCCCCGTGCTCCCAGCCTCCCCCGACAAAGTGATATTCGGCAGCCTATTGGCGATGGCGACGCCGATCTGGGCGCTGGCGGCCTGCAGATTGGCCTCGGCAGCCCGCACGTCGGGACGCTGCTCAACGACTTGCGAGGGTAAACTGACCGGCAGATCGCGCGGCAGGTGCATGGTAGTGAACATGAACTGCTGCGGAAATTTGTCGCTTGGGAAACCGCCGCACAGCGCGGCGATCATGTCGCGCTCCTGCGCCAGCTGCTTCTGCAGCGGCGGCAGCGTCTGTTCCAGCTGCGCCAACGCGACCTGCTGCGCCAGGACGTCCGACTCGGCAATATCGCCCAGTTTGAATTGACGCTGCATCAACGACAGCACGTCGCTTTCGATTTTGATCATGCGTTGCGTGGCGGCGATCTGGCCGCGCAACGACGCCTCCTGCACGGCCGCGCCCGCCAGATTGGATGTCAGCGTGAGGTAAGTTGCCTCCAGCGCGAAACGCTGCGAGTTGGCTTGCGCCTGCAACGACTCGATCGAGCGCCGGATGCCGCCGAACACATCGGGCGCGTAGGAGACATTGGACTGCGCGGTGAAGAGATTGAAGATTTGCGGGCCGGCGGCGACGTCGGACGGCTGACCGATTTCAAACAGTTGGCGGTTGGCGGTGAAACCGGCATTGGCGGCAGGAAACAAGGCACCTTGCTGTGCATAGACGTTCTGGCGCGCCACGCTGAGCGCCGCCTTCGCTGCTTCGATATCGGCATTGGCCGCAAGCGCCTGCTCGACCAAGGTGTTGAGGTCTTTGGAATGGAACAGCGTCCACCATTGGCCCGGCAGATCGAGACTGTGGACGAAGGTCTGCGACGCACCGCCGCCGGTCGCGGCCGAGGCCGTGGTTTTTGGAAGCGGCGACGGCGAATAGCCGCTGACGTTGGGGGCGGGCGGCGGGGCGAAATCGGGACCCACCGCGCAGCCTGTGAGCAGCGCCGCCGTGACCGCCCAAGCGGCGATTATGCCCCCTGCCCTCGTGACCATTGCCCTCAGCCCAACGCCTTGCCCAACGAACTTTTTCTTGCGCCTTGCCAGTCGTGCCTAAGCCGTCTCCGTTGCACTTGCACCCGTTTGCGTCCGAGCGGCACGCCGTTCGGCGAAGCGCTCCATGACGAAATAGAAGGTCGGCAAAATGAAAAGGGTGAGCAGTGTAGCCGGCACCAGCCCGCCCGCCACGACCGTCGCAAGATTACGCTGCACATCGCTGCCGACGCCGGTTGCAAGCGCCGCCGGCAGCATGCCGACGGTCGCCACCGACGCGGTCATCAGCACCGGCCGCAGCCGTTCGCCGGCTCCCGCCAACACCGCATCGAACAGCGGCAGCCCCTGCTCGCGCATCCGATTGAGATTGGCGACCATGATGACGCCGTTCATGACGGCGACGCCGAACAGGGCAATGAAGCCGACGCCGGACGCGACGTTGAGCGTGGTCCCGGTGGCATGCAGCGCGATCAGGCCGCCGAGAGTCGCCAGCGGAACGACGCCGACAATAAGGAAAACCTGGCGCAAGACGCCGAACTCCGCATACAGCAGCACCATCATCGCCGCCAGCACCATGCCGATAATCAGCCGGAAACGCGATTCCGCCCGTTCCTGTCCGTTGAGTTGGCCGCCCCATTCGATGTGATATTTGCTGCGGTCGAACGACACGCGCTGCGCAATCGCTTTGTCGACTTGCGCCACGACGGAAAGCGGGTCGCGATCGTGATAGTCGAGCTTTACTAGCAGATAGCGGTGATTTATTTCGCGGTTGATCATGCTTTCGCCGCTCTGCAGCTTGACGTCGGCGACTTGCGATAGCGGAATCAGCGCGCCGTCGCTTGAGGTCAGGAGAAGGTCCTTGATCGCCTCGGGGCTGTCGCGGTCTCCGGCGGGAAACCGTACCGTAATGTCGTAGCGGCGATCGCCGATGAATAATTCACTTATGGGCGCTCCGCCGATTCCGGTACTGATCAAATTGGCTACGTCGGCGACGTTGATGCCGTAACGCGCCGTGGCAGCCCGGTCGATCTTGACGGAAAGTTGCGGCAACGGCGCATAGGCGTCGATTGCGGCGTCGCTTACTCCGGGAATCGTCTTAAGGACACCCACAATCGAATTGCCGATCCGCCTCAGCTCGTTGAAATCGTCACCAAAGACTTTGATGGCGAGGGCACTGTGCGGATCGAATACGTAATCGAGAACGCTGTCGAGAATCGGCTGGCTGAACGCAATCTCAAATCCGGGCACCTGCCCGAGCCGCGCCGACATCCGGGCGACCAGATCGTTCTTGGTCTCTCCAGCCGGCCAAGTGTCATAGGGAGTGAGCACGACGGCGGCTTCCATGTGCGAGGGAGTCCAGGGATCGGTGCCGTCGTCGTTGCGGCCAATGTGAGTGACGACCGTCTTTACTTCCGGAAACTCGCGGATGGCATCGCGAAGACCAGAGACCATGTCGGTCGCTTTCTGCAGCGAAATACCGGGCGGCATGTCGCCGTGCAGCCAGATCGAACCCTCATCGAGGTTCGGCAGAAATTCGCGCCACACCGTAAGCGCGAGCGCGACGACGACGACGGCCGTGGCGGCAGACAACAGGTAGGCGATTGCGGGGCGGCGCAGGGACTCGCCAAGTACGTCACGATACCTTGCTTCGGTCCAGGTGATCACCGGATTGCGGAAGACGCGCCGCGGCTTGCGGTAAGCCGCATAAGCCAGACCAGGGACCACAAACAGAGCAAAAGCCAGCGCGCCCAGCTGTGCATAACCGACAGCGTAGGCCATGGGATAGAACAGCTTCGCCTCGATACGTTGGAAGGCGAACAGCGGCAGGTAGGTCGCGATGATGATGGTCGTCGCAAAGAAAATCGGCCGCGCGACCTGACGGGCCGTTTCGCGAACGTCACCCTCTTCCAGCGGCTGGTCCGGCTTGGCCTCGCGGCGGCGCAGGATTGCTTCCGTCATCACGATGGCGCCATCGACGATGATTCCGAAATCGATGGCGCCAAGCGACAACAGGTTGGCCGATATGTTGGTGTGAAACATCAGGATGAAAGCGACCACCATCGCGAACGGAATGGTGATGCCGACGATCAGCGCGCTGCGGGCGCTGCCCAGGAACAGGATCAGCACGATGAGGACGAGGCCGACGCCGGCAAATACCGTATGCCCAACCTTGTCGATTGTGGCGTTGACCAGCGTCGAACGGTCGAGATAGGGCACGATCCGCACGTCTTGCGCCTTGAGCTGCGCGTTGAGCGCGGCGATCTTGGCGTGCACGCCTTTCAGGACCTCCGATGGATTCGCTCCGCGCAGCAGCAGTACTGTGCCCTCAACCACGTCGTTCCGGCCGTCCTGGCCGACGATGCCGTGGCGTTCCAGATTGCTCAGCTTGAGCTTGCCGAGGTCGCGCACCAGGATCGGCGTGCCGTTGTGTTCGGCCACGACAATGTTGCCGAGGTCATCGAGATTCTGAATGAGTCCGATGCCGCGGATCACATACCCCAATTCACCGCGGTTGAGCACGCTGCCGCCAGCGTTGGCGTTGTTCGAGCTGATCGCATTCGTGACGTCGTTGAGCGACAAGTTAAAGCGCATGAGCTGCTCGGGATCGAGTTCAAGCTCATACTGCGTGGTCAGGCCACCGAAGTTGGACACATCGGCGACGCCGGGAACCTGCTTTAGGGTCGGAATAATCGTCCACTGTTCGAGTTCTGAAAGCTGGCGCAGGTTCTTGGTATCGGAATCGAGCGTGTAGTAGAGGATTTGGCCGGTCGGCGACGACAGCGGATCGAGGCCGGGAGTAAGCCCGGTCGGCAGCGTGACGTTCGCGATCCGCTCCGTGATGCGCTGGCGCGACCAGTAATCTTCAATGCCATCGCGAAATACAAGCGAGATCAGCGACAGACCAAAGGTCGAACGCGAGCGCATCATCGCCAGGCCCGGAGTGCCGTTAAGTTCGCGTTCGAGGGGAATGGTGACTTGCTGCTCGACCTCTTCGGCCGCCAAGCCGGGCGCCTCGGTGATGACCTGCGATTTAGTGTCAGCGACGTCGGGGTATGCGTCGATGTCGAGCCTGGTCCACGAGTAATAGCCATAAACCGCCGCGAAGACGCAGATCATCGCCACAACAAAGCGCTTGCGCAACGCGAGGCTGACGAGCCAATCAATCACTGAGCAGCACTCCGCCTTTCACCACCACACGATCACCGACTTTGATGCCGCCCCTCAGCACCGCCTCATCGCCCTGCTGGAAGGCGATATCCACGTCACGAGCCTCGAAGGTCCATGGCGACGTCTCGACAAAAACCTGCGTTTCATCGTCTTTGAGAACCAGCGCGCTGGTCGGCACCACCGGAACTCTCTGGGTCGGCGCGAAGAAGCTGACGGTGGCGAACATCCCGGGGCGCAATCGCATCTCCGGATTTTTGAACGCGATGCTGACCTTGGTACGACGCGTTGTCGGGTCGAGGACATCGCTGACGAACAGCACGTTCCCCTTCAACACCTGATCCGGATAGGCGGCCAAATCGACATTCACGGCCTGGCCCTTGGAGACCAGCGAGAGATCCTTTTCCGGTACGCTCGCCGTGACCCAAACGGTGTTCAGATCCGCAATGGTCATCATGGCCGCCGTAGGATCGTTCCAGTACGCGCCGGGGGCGACGCTCAGATCTATAATGCTGCCGTCCATCGGCGCCGCCACCGTCACGATCTCCGATTTGTTTGGAGCGTCGGGATCGACCCCGATCTGCTTCAATCGGTCCATGGCGCGCTGATATTCGGCCTGGGCGGTGACGTAGTCGGTCTCCGCCTGCTGCAGGTCTTTGAGCGCCGCGCCGCCGATTTTCGCGAGCTCCGTTTCGCGTGCGCGGGTCTTGAGCGCGAGTGCAAGCAAGACCTTGGCCCGGTCGTAATCCGAATAGGCGGTGCCAAGGTCAGGCGAATCGATCACCACCAGAGGCTGACCCGCCTTCACCCTTTCGCCGAGCTCTACCTTGAGCTGGGTCACGCGGCCGGAAACCGGCGGGTCGATCTTGACGAGATGCGCGGGGTTGGCCTCGACGACCGCCGGCAGGACGAGGTCGCGCTTAATGTCCTTCGCTGCGACCGGACTGATTGTGAGCGCGGCGCGCAGCGGCGAACCCTCGGGCACCGAAATACGATTGCCCGAGCGAATGAAAGGGCGAACGGTTTTGACAACCACCGGCGACGGCTCGGAATAGCCGGGGGAGTCGGCAAAAAGACGGTAGCCGCCGGCCCCGGCCAGCACGCCAAGCAGAAGCAGCATGACAACCTTGGCGCGTGGTGACGGACCGGGTGCCGGTTGGTGCGCGCCGTGATTATCCATCCCGCCGGGCGGCGGTGGATTGTTTTGGCCCGACTCCGGGCCGGAATCCGCGATCATCGCGAACTTCCCAATAGGCATGTTCATAAGGAGGCACGCGCCAACAACGAATGCTCGGCGCTTGCCTGCACAAGAAACGTAGAATCGCTCCAGACCGGCGCAGACGCCGCGAGCGATCGGTCAGGCCGAGGGCGGTCCGCGCGCTCGAAAGGAAATTGCAGGCGCTGCCACCCAGCCCAACTCGACGCGCGGTTCGAGCTTCGATCCGACCAGCATCGCCGGCACCGGCAGCGGCGGCGCCACCGATGGCGGCGACGTGCCGGCAAGCTGGATGAGCGCGCAGATCGGGCAGTCGGTGTCTGGAACACCGGAGGAGCCGCGGGTGTCGCCGGGCTTGTGCAGCGAGGCGGTGAAGGTGGTTGCGACCTTGGAGTGGCTGTGATCGGCCGTCGGCAGGATCAGCCCGTCGAGATGGACGTGGCTGAACGTCACCGTAAATTGCACCGCCAGCGCAAACAGCGCCGAGGCAACGCCAGCACGTATGTTCGAACGGAACCAGCGCATCAGCCTGCGCTCACCCTCGCTACCTGGCCCGCGTCGCTTCGCGAGTCATAACATGATTGAGATAATCTCAATTATAGCGCCGATTTGGCCCCGCGCGACGGCAAGTCGGATCATCCCCATCTTGGTGGCGAGCGCGCGGCCGGCCAACCGCTAGCTATGCTCGCGCCGTCGGCATCGCTTCCGCGAGCGGCTTTTCTTCAAGCATAATCAAGGCGACCAGCGTGAGCGTGAGCGCCACGGCGACCCCCAGGAAGACGATGACGAAGGGCCCGGTCGACGTTCCGGCAGCCGCCTGCGGCGCAGTCCCGCCGGCCGCCCCTGCGAGCACGATGGCGCCGAAAATGGCGACGATGATGGTGCCGACCAGGGTGCGGCAGAAGCTCATCGTGCCGATGGCCGTGCCGAGATGGTGCACCGCCACCGTATTCTGCAGCGCCACCTGAGTGAGCGGCGCCGTCGGCCCGAAGCCGAGACCGATAAGCAGCACGATCATCTCGAACTTGAGCGGCGTCATGTTCGAGGCCGAGTAAGCCAAGGCGAGCACGGCGCCGATGGCAACAAAAAGAAAAAGCGTGGGCAGCGCCTTGTAATGTTTCACCCGGCCGATCAGCTGGCTGGTCAATCCCGCGCTGGTGTTCAGCGTCCCCATCAGAACGATGAGGCTCAAGCCGGCGTCGGTGGGTGTCCAGCCGAGCGCGCTTTGCAGATACATCGGCAGGAAGATGTTAAGCCCGATCATCGAGCCCCAGCCGAAGCAATGAATCAGCGTGGCGAGCCGCGCAGTCGGATCGGCCAACACCGCGACCGGAATCAGCGGTTCGACGGCCGTCATCAGCCGCATCACGAAAGCGGCGCCAAGCAGCAGCGCAAACGCCACGAGGCCAAATACCGGCACCGACAGCCACGCAAATCGCACGCCGCCGAGATTGAGCGCCAGCATGAAGGCAGAGCTTGACGCCATCACCAGCGCCGCACCGACGACATCAAGGCGGTGTGGCCGGTCAAACCGCGGCAGGCGGCGCAACGCGTTCCACACCAGCGCGCCGGCGATGAGGCAGAACGGAAACTTCCACAAAAAAATCAGCGACCAATGCAGGTGCTGGCAGATCCAACCGCCGAGCGCCGGGCCGACCGCACCCGCGCTGGTGAAAGCGACGGAGAAATAGGCGTAGTACTTGGCGCGATCCTTCGGCGGCGCGATATCGCCCAGAACCATCTGTGACGTCGTCACCAGGCCGCCGCCGCCACAGCCCTGCACGATACGGCCGCCGATCAGCATCCACAGGCTGGTCGAGGACGCACTGACCAGCGATCCGGTCATGTAGATGCCAAGCGCAATCATGAGCGATGCCCGCCGGCCATGAATGTCGGCGAACTTGCCGTAAAGCGGCGTCAGCGCGGTCGATGCGATCAGATAGGAGGTGATGACCCAGGGCAGATCGTGCAGATCGCCGAACACGCGCCCGATGGTGGGCAGCGAGCTCGCAAGAATCGACTGATCGATCGATCCCATGAAGACCGGCATCATCATCGCCATGACGATGATGCGCCGCTCGCGGTGGGTCAGCGGCGCCGGTTCCGCGCGCGCCGGCGCAGCCGCATCAGAAGAACTGAAATCGTGCACCGCAGCATGCGCGACGCCTTGTGCGCCGGATCGCACGGCCAGACTCCCCCCGCCAGGATCGTTCATTACGTTTCTTTCGCCGCGGCGGACGCGTACGGCGTCCCGGCAACCGCTAGAGGCTGTCATTAAAGCGAAATCCGCCCAATGTCATTTGCGCCCACGGCAATGCCGGCAGGCGCCGACGCATGGCAGTGCAGCGGATCGACGAAAAATTTCCGTAAACGGACTTGACGGGAGCTCAGCCGGCGAGCTCCCACGCACGCGTCTTGCGATCTATTGCTTGAGCGTGTTTGCGACTTTGAAGCTCGCAATCGTCTTCGACTTGATGTCGTCGAGCGTCACATCGGGCGCCAGCTCGATCAAAGTCATGCCGGAGCCGTCCTTGCGGTCGATCGTGAAGACGCCGAGGTCGGTAATCACCATATCGACCACGCCAGCGCCGGTGAGCGGCAGATTGCAGCGATCGAGCAGCTTCGACTCGCCCTTGGCCGAATGCTCCATGCAGACGACGACTTTCTTCACTCCGCCGACCAGGTCCATGGCGCCGCCCATGCCTTTGACCAGCTTGCCGGGGATCATCCAATTGGCGATGTCGCCGTTCTCCGCCACCTGCATGGCGCCGAGGATGGCGAGATCGATGTGACCGCCGCGGATCATGGCGAACGAATCTGCCGAGTTGAAATAGCTCGTGGTCGGCAATTCGGTCACGGTCTGCTTGCCGGCGTTGATCAGATCGGCGTCTTCTTCGCCTTCGAACGGGAACGGGCCAGTGCCAAGCATGCCGTTCTCGCTTTGCAGCTGCACGCTGATGCCGTCGGGAATGAAATTCGACACCAGCGTCGGAATGCCGATGCCGAGATTGACGTAGAAGCCGTCACGCAATTCCTTGGCGGCGCGGGCCGCCATCTGTTCGCGGGTCCAAGGCATTGTCGTCGGTCTCCTGATTAGATTTCAGACTTCCTCGCCGGTGCCGGCCGGCGCGTCAGCCGTTTGCCGCTTGCGCACGGTGCGTTGCTCGATGTGCTTGATCGCATTCGGCATATGGATAATGCGCTGCACGTAGATGCCGGGCGTGATGATGTGATCCGGATTGATATCGCCCGGTTTGACCAGGTGCTCGACCTCGGCGACCGTGACCTTGCCGGCCGTCGCCATCGGCGGATTAAAGTTACGCGCGGTCTTGCGATAAGCGAGGTTGCCTTCGGTGTCGCCCCGATAGGCGTGGACGATGGACAGATCGGCGACCAGTCCGCGTTCCATCACATAATGCTCGCCATTGAATTCGCGCGTCTCCTTGCCCTCGGCGATCTGGGTGCCATAGCCGGTCCGGGTAAAGAACGCCGGAATGCCGGCGCCGCCGGCGCGGATGCGTTCGGCAAGCGTGCCCTGGGGATTGAATTCGATCTCCAGTTCGCCGGCCAGAAACTGCTGCATGAACGTCTTGTTTTCCCCGACATACGAGGAAACCATCTTCTTGATCTGACGTGTGTCGAGCAGGATGCCGAGGCCCTTGCCGTCGGTCCCTGCATTATTGGAGACGACGGTCAGGTTTTTCACGCCGGAATCACGGATCGCCAGGATCAAGCTCTCCGGAATGCCGCACAGGCCGAACCCGCCGGCCATGATGGTCATGCCATCCTTCAACAGGCCCGCCAACGCGGCGTGCGCGTCCGCATAGACCTTATTCATGCCCTCTCCAAATTCTCCGGCAACCGTGCGCTACCGATAGCGCAGCCGACGCAAACGTCAATCGTCCCGCGGGTCGCGCTCAACTTAATGGCTGCCGCCGGAATCGGGATTGGTTGGCGCCATCGTCGAGGGTGGCGTCGATGGGGCGGGAGTCGTCGGCACAGTGGTCACGGGTGATGACGGCGCCATCGGCGTCGGGCTCATCGGTGACGGCGCCGCGGCGGCCGGTGATGGGGGCACCATCGGGGATGTCATCGTGTTGTCGGGGCCGGTAGTCTTGAGGATCGGCAGGCCGAAATCATGCGGGTAGTAATTCCAGAACACGAAGCCGACGCCGAACAGGATGCCGGCCAGAATGGCGCCGACAAAGCGGTTTCGGAACGCAATGAGGCTGCCGAGCAGCGCCGCCACAAAGGCAAGCCCCATCATCAGCCCCAGGAACATCCAATCGACGCCGGAAAGATTAATGCTCATTGTTCGCTCCCGATTGTCAGGTCAATGCAGAGGGGAAGGCAGCAATCGTCCCGTCCAGCTTAGCTGAGACGAACGGGTCCGGCGATGGGTTGGCGGCCGGGCGCGTAGACGATATAAGCCCCTCGCCATCCCATGACCAATCTGCTCATCTTATTGGCAATGCCCGAGCCGGTTCGCAACCAGTATCGCGACCGGATGCGGGCGTGCTTTCCAGAACTCAACGTCGAACTGGTCGACCATCATTCCAAGGCCGCTCCCTATATCGCCGCCGCGGACGCACTTTTGACCTTTGCGCCAATGCTGTCCGACACCGTGCTGGAGAACGCCGCAAGGCTGAAATGGGTTCAGGCCCTTGGCACCGGGACCGACAACCTCACCGACCGCCCATCCCTGCGCAAGGACATCGTCGTCACCAATATCCACGGCATTCATGGGCCGCCGGTTTCGGAAGCCGCTCTTGGCGCGATGCTGGCCCTGGCCCGCAATCTGCCGCGCGCCATCCGTTCGCAGGGCGAGCGGCAATGGCAGCGTTTCCCGGCGCAGCTCCTGCACAAAAAGACCGTGGGCATCTTCGGCGTTGGCGCCATCGCCGAGGCGCTGGCGCCAAAATGCCAGGCGTTCGGCATGCGCGTCGTCGGCGTCAGCTCGGCGCCGCGGGGTGTCGCCGGCTTCGACAGCATGCGTGCGAGCGGCGAGCTTGTTGATGCGGTGCGCGAGTTCGACTTTTTCGTGCTGCTGACGCCATTGACGGAAAAAACCCGCAACGCCATCGATGCCAAGATCCTCGCCGCGATGAAGCCGTCGAGCTTCTTGATCAATCTGGCGCGCGGCGGCGTGGTCGACGAGCCGGCTCTGGTCGAGGCGCTGCGCGCGCGCCGCATCGCCGGCGCGGCGCTCGATGTGTTTACCCAGGAACCGCTGCCAGCCGACCATCCGTTCTGGTCGATGGACAACGTCATCATCACCACCCATCAGGGCGGTTTCTGCGATGTCTATATCGATCATGCCTGGCCAACGATCGAAGCCAATATGCGGAGCTTCCTCGCCGGCAATATCGGCGGCATGATCAACGTGGTGCCGCATTGAAGTCATTCCGGATCGTGGCCGAAGACCGCGAGTTCCGGAATCCATAACCACTGACCGGGAGCATGGATTCCGGGCTCCTCGCTGCGCTCGGCCCCGGAATGACGAAAAGGAGAATGAAGATGGAACAACTGTCCGAACGCCTGCAGACGCCGATTTCCACGGCCGAACTGGAGCGCCGCTGGAAAGCGGTGCGCGCCGCGATGGAGCGGGAGAAAATCGATGTGCTCCTGATGCAGAATAACGTCGAGCAGATGGGCGGTTACGTCAAATATTTCACCGACCTCACCGCCACCAACGGCTATCCGCTCACGGTCGTGTTCCCGCGCGACGATCTGATGACACTGGTGAGCCAGGGCCCGTTCGGCGGCGTCTTCAACATCGGCGAGAACGGCGACGGCGTCCGCCGCGGCGTCAAGCAATGGCTTACCACCCCGAGCTATTCGTCCTGCTATTACACCGCGAGTTACGATCCGGAACTCGCGGCGCAAGCGCTGTCGCCTTACGCCGGCGGTACGATCGGCCTTGTCGGCACCTACCAGATGTCGTTTGCGGTAGTCGATTATCTGCAGAAGGGCCGCTTCTCCAACACCAAGTTCGTCGACGCCTCCGATCTTGTCGACCGCATCAAGGTGATCAAGAGCGGCGAGGAGCAGGCGTTGATCCGCCGCGCCGCCGCGATGCAGGACGGCGCCATGCGGGCAGCGTTCGCCGCCGTCGAGCCGGGCATGCGCGACCGCGACGTCGCGGCCATCGCGCAATGCTACAGCCAGCGTCACGGCAGCGAGCACGGCATCTATTTGTGCGCGTCGATGCCACCCGGCAAACCGGCGCAGTTCGGCCACCGCCACTTTCAGAACCGCATGATCGGCGAAGGCGACACCGTCGCGCTCCTGGTCGAGGATGCCGGCCCCGGCGGCATGTATACGGAACTCGGCCGCACCTGCGTGGTCGGCAAGGCGTCGCAGCAGATGAAGGACGAATACGCCTTCGCGCTGGAAGCGCGGAAGTTCAACCTCGACCTGCTCAAGCCGGGCGCCCCATGCAAGGACATTTTCGCCGCCTACAACGAGTTCATGCGCAAGAACGGCCGGCCCGAGGAGGAGCGGCTGCATTGTCATGGGCAAGGCTACGATCTGGTCGAGCGGCCGCTCATCCGCAACGACGAGCCGATGGCCATCCAAAAAGACATGAACATCGTCGTGCATCCGACCTATATCCGCGGCGGCACACTGTCGTGGTTCTGCGACAACTGGCTCATCGGCGCCGACGGCCCGGGCGAGCGGCTGCATCAGTTCCCGGAAGTCATCACGGAACTCGGCTAGGCGGGCGCTCCGCGCTTTGCGGGGACGCGCCGTTTGTACTTAGTTAACGCTGCCGCTTTTGGTCGCCGCTTTGCGCCAAAAAATCCGCAATTGAGCCACTCTCAAGTCACCGCCCCATGCGCTTTGCGCAATCCGAGGGGCTGTGACGGAGGACGTGATGGCGCGTAGTCGTATTGCCGTAATGGGCGCGTCGAGTTTGTTGGTTCTGGCGGCGACGCTGGCAGGCGGCGCAGCTCAGGCTGCGAGTGGCGCTCCGCTGCCGCTGCTGCAGATCGATCACGCCACGACTGCGGTTCACGCCCACCACAAGGCGGCGATACGGATCGCCAGAACCAAGTCCCACGACAGGACAGATCACAGACACATCGCCCGGCGGGTTCACGCCAAGACGCGCGTTGCCTACGCAGGACGCGATTTACCTGCGCCGCCGACGACGCCTCAAGCCACGCCGCCTCACGCGGCGTCCGGCCCGCAGAATATTTGGCCGGCGCCAGGCGCTGGGTCGGCCGGTAATGTGGAAACGCCCGGTACGAGCCCGGCCGATAACGGCATGGCGGCGGTCGCGCCGGCACCAGCCGCTGAGGGAGTAACGACCGAACAAGTGGTCGACACCAGTCCGAACGGCATTTTGAACGGCAGCCATACCGTGCCGGCGGCCATGCCCGCGCCCGTCGCGCCTGCCGCCAGTGCGCCAAAACCGCAGCCTGTGGCAGCGCAGCCCGCCCCGCCCAGCCATTCCCCTCCGGTGAAAGTGGCCGCCGTTACACCGGCCGCACCGAAGCCCGCCGTCCACGCCATGCTGTTTAAGCCCAGCACACCGACTTCCATCGACAGCGCCTCGTGGATCGCGCAGCTGCTCGCTGCGCTCGGAGGCGCAATCGCCGCCGGCGCGATCGCCTGGTTCCTGATCCGGCCGAAGCCGGAGCAAAACTACGGCTGACGAAGGTCTGCGCCGGATACCTCCAACCCGCCCCGGCAACGCCGGTCGTCGGACGCCTGCGCGGTCGTCCGCCGGTCGGTGAGCCCCCATCCCGCGACAGCCGGCTCGTGCCGAGCGCGAACGCGTCCCTACACCGCATTGCGGCCGCGCAAGCGCGGTGATTGGCTATAAAAAACACCAAGCTTTCGGGAGGAACAGCTTATGAGCAGAAACACGCTCGACCGTTATCCGGCCAAGGGTCTCGCGGCACTCACATTTATCCTCGCGTCATTTCTTTCGGTACCGCTTGCATCCGCGCAAACGACGCTGGTCGTCGGCAAGGCCGCGCCGAACGCCGATCCCATCATCCCCGTCGACGTCGGCGCCAAGCTCGGCATCTTCAAGAAACACGGACTCGATCTGAAAATCGTCGACTTCACCGGCGGCAGCAAAATGACCACCGCGATGACGGCCGGCAGCATCGATATCGGCGACGGCGCCGGCACCGAAATGGCGTTGGTCGCCAAGGGGGTGCCGATGACCGCGATCTGCGAGAGCGCCGGGCCGATTCCGTTCATCGGCATCGGCGTGCCGTACGACTCGCCGATCCACACCATCGATCAGCTCAAGGGCAAAAAAATCGCCTTCTCCAGCGCCGGTTCGCTGACCGAGTGGCTGAGCAAGGAACTCGAACGCAGTCAGGGGTGGGGACCGAACGGAGTTACTGGCGTCAGCATCGGTAACGGGGCGAGCAACATCATTTCGTCGTTCCGGGCACACCTCGTCGACGCCGATATCGGGGTGACGTCACTGTTTCTCGCCATGGAAGAAAACAAGACCGGCCGCCTGCTTTTTCCCGTCACCAAATACGAAGGCAATCTCGCCGCAGGCACGCTTTATGCTTCGAACGAGCTGATCAAGACCAATCCCAACGCCGTGCGCGAATTTGTGGCCGGCTGGGTCGACACGGTAAACTACATCCGCACTCACAAGGCCGAAGCCGTCAAAATCGAAAGCGGCATCACCGGTTTTCCGGAAAGCGTGATGTCGAAGGATTACGATCTGACGATCGGCATGTTCACCAAGGCCTGTGCATTCGATCCGGAATCGCTCGCCACGCTCAAGCGCTCGTTCGCCGATCTCAAGCTGCTGCCGACCGCGCCCGATATGTCGAAGCTCTATACCAACGCGTTTTTGCCGAAATAAGCTCCGGCGAAACCCGCGGCGGTCACTCGATCCGCAGGCCGATCTTTTTGAGAACCTTGCCGTAGCTCGCATCGTCGCTGCGAAGCCGCGCGTTCAGTTCATCCGGCGTCGTAGCGTAAGGCTCGCCGGCGCCGGCCTTCTCCAGCTTCTTGGCGAAATCCGGTTGCGCGATCGCATCATTCGCCGCTTTGCGCAGGCGCGCGATGACCGCCGGCGGCGTTCCCGCCGGAACCGAGACGATCTGCCAGATTGTGACGTTATAATCGGGATAAAACTCAGAGATCGAGGGCAGATCGGGGAACAACGGCACGCGCTTACGGCCGCTGACCGCGAGCGCCCGCAGTTTGCCGGCCTGCACCAGCGGCGTGACCGAGCCGCCGCCGAACATCGCCGCGACCTCGCCGCGCATGACGCCGATCGCTGCCGGTCCACCGCCATGATAGGGCACGTGCGTCATTTGCAGTCCTGCCCGCTCCTTCAACAGCTCCATCGCCAGATGATGCTCGCTGCCGTTGCTGATCGATCCGTACAGCAGCGGCGGTTTCGCCGCGCGAGCGTAGGCGATGAACTCCTTGAAGGTCTTCGGCGGTAGCGCGGTATTTTCCGTCAGCAGCAGTTCGTCCGACACGACGCTCGCCACCGGCGCGAGAGCCTTGAACGGATCGAACGTCATCTTGGTGTAGAGATGCGGGTTGACGGTGTAGAGCGAGCCGGACGAGAGCAACAGCGTGTAGCCGTCGGCGGCTGCGTGCACGGCAACATCGCCCGCAACATTGCCGTTGGACCCCGGCCGGTTCTCCACCACGATGGGCTGGCCGAGACGAGGCGACATGAACTGCGCAAGCAACCGGCCGACGAAATCGGTGGCGCCGCCGGGCGGAAACGACACCAGCAAGCGGAGCGGACGGTCCGGAAATGTTTGCGCCCGTGCCGGCGCAAGCAGCGCCACAGCCGCGATGCAAAAACTAATGAGAAGAGCAGTCCAGCGAACGAACCGCGCCATGGCCATCCTCCCAGGCAATGCCAACCGGATTTTTGCGGTATCGTAATGAGGCCTCGGGCCGGCGCAACCAACCGGCATGCGCCATGCTGGCGCATGACCGCCGGCGACGTTACGCACTCGCAGATTTAGAAAAGACGGCGGTTCACTCGGCCGCGCCGCGGAACGACATCGCCGCGGCGCCATCGCCGTCCGCCCTGAGCGACCTGAACAAGTCGAATGCGTCCTTCGGCTTCATGTTCCTGTGCACGACGGCCGCGACCGCTTCGATCATCGCCTTGGGCGCGTCCGACTGGAAAATATTGCGGCCCATATCGACGCCGGAGGCGCCCTGCTGCACGGCGTTGTAGGCCATGGTGAGCGCGTCGAGTTCGGGCAGCTTCTTGCCGCCCGCCATCACGATCGGCACCGGGCACGATGCAGTGATCGTCTCAAAGCCCTCTTCGACGTAATAAGTCTTGACATATTGGGCGCCGAGCTCGGCGATGATGCGGCAGGCCAGTCGGAAATACTTGGCGTCGCGCACCATGGTCTTGCCGACCGCGGTGACGCCCATGACCGGCACGCCGGCCCGCAGCCCCGCATCGACCAGCCGGGTCATGTTGTGCACCGAGCGCGTCTCGTGCTCGCCGCCGATGAATACCTGGATGCCGACGCCGGCGGCGTTCAAGCGCACCGCGTCGTCCATATCCATGGCGATTTGCTCGTCCGACAATTCCTCGCGCAGGATCGAAGGGCCGCCGCTCGCGCGCAACACCATCGGCTTGCCGCACTCCGCCGGAATGAGCGAGCGCAGAATGCCACGGGTGCAGAACAAAGCATCGCAGGACGGCAACAGCGGCACGATCGACAGATCAATGCGTTCGAGACCGGTGGTCGGGCCCTGAAAATAGCCGTGGTCGATCGCCAGCATCACGGTTCGGCCGGAGGTCGGGGCGAACACCCGCGCCATGCGGTTCTTCATGCCCCAATCGAGCTGGTGGCTGCCTTTGAGGAAAAAGCCCGGCGTGCGCTGCGGCTGATCGACGGCGTAGTGTTCGCCCTCTCGGTCGGCTTCCGGCATTGCTGCACCTTCCTCAAATGCGGCGCCGGATTACGCGGCGCGAGAGGTCAGCTATGCGCCATCGCCCTGACGCCAGCAAGACGAGCAGTGCAGCAAGACAATGTGAGGCGGCAAGCACTTAGCGCGCCTGGATCACACGCTGGGTCCGGCTGCCGGAACCTCTTGGCAATGTTCTTGTTTTGTTCTAGTATCGAGAACTGGAACGTACAGCGAACGTCCCTAAGCTTTTCCCTCGCCTTTCACGGGGCATGAACAGGGCTTTTCACAGCCGATGAGCAAACCCGACGCACTGACCGCGGCGCGAAACCGCGCCGTTATCATGGAGGAACTGCGCCGCCTGATGCCCGGGGCGGCGGGATTATGCACAGCCCTGCCCTTCGGCCTTCCCGCCATTGATTCATATCTGCCGCAGGGCGGTCTGGCCTGCGGCGCGTTGCACGAAATCGTGCCGGCTGATGCACGCTGCACCGCCGCGGTTTTCGGTTTCATCGCCGCATTGCTCGCGCGTCTGCCGCGGATGCAGCGGCTTGTTTTCGTCATACCGACCTATGGGCAGCGCCGCCATGGCCGGCTTTCCGGGCATGGCTTCCGCGCGCTTGGCCTCGATCCCGCCCGCATCATCCTGGTCGAGACCGCGCACCGCACGCAAACCCTCTGGGCCATGGAAGAAGCGTTGCGGTCCGGCGCGCCGGCCGGCGTCGCCGGCGTCGTCGACAAGCTCGATCTGAAACTGAGCCAGCGGCTGCATCTCGCTGCCACCGATTGCGGTTTGCCGCTCCTGCTCCTCCGGCCGGCGCACGATCTGGAATCGAGCGCTGCGGCGACGCGCTGGCGCGTCGCCACCGCGGAAGCCGCGCGCGATCGCTTCGGCCTCATCAAACGCCCGAGATGGCATCTGCAGCTCGAACGGGTTCGCAACGGACGGCCAGGCGAATGGGTAGTGGAGTACGATCATGTCGCGCATCGTTTCAGTCTGGCTGCCGCGATGGCCGATCCTGCGCATGCTCGCGTCGCAAGCCAAAAAGCCGGCAGACAAGCCCATTGCGCCTGACGAACCGTTCGTCCTGACCGTTGCGGGATCAGGCGGCCCGCGCATCGCCGCTCTCAACGAGGCCGCCGAAGCCGCCGGCCTCGCGCCCGGCGAACCCTTGGCCGATGCACGGGCGAAAGCGGAATACCTGCAGGTGCGCACCGTCGACACCGCCGCCGACGACGCGGCCTTGCGCCGGCTTGCGCTGTGGGCGACGCGCTACACGCCGACCGCCTCGCCCTATGACGAGGATAACGGCGCCGACGGGTTTTTCCTCGACATAGAAGGCGCCGCGCATCTGTTCGGCGGCGAGGCGCAGCTCATCGCCGATCTGGCCGGCCGGCTGCAAAAACTAGGCCTGCCCGCGCGTCTCGCTGTTGCTTCAACGCCGGGCGCCGCCTGGGCGCTGTCGCGCTTTCATCCTTCGGCCTTGCTTGTGCTGCCGCCGCGGCAGGAAGCCGAAAAGCTGGCGCCGCTGCCGATCAAGGCGCTGCGGCTTGCACCGGACACACGCACGGCGTTGCATCGGCTCGGCTTTAAAACCGTGGGCGTCCTGCTCGACAAACCGCGGGCGCCGTTTGCCGCGCGCTTTCGCGCCGAACTGCTGCGCCGCATCGACCAGGCGCTGGGCCGCCTCGACGAGCCCCTCGTGCCCGTGGTCGCGCCGCCGGTCTATCACTCTCTGCGTTATCTGCTCGAACCGGTCGGCACGCAGGACGCCATCGTCGCGCTGGCGCGCCGCCTGATGGCGACGCTCGCCCATGTGCTGACGCGCGACGATGCCGGCGCCCGGGCGTTGCGGCTTTCACTCTACAACGTCGATGGCGCGGTCGAGACGGTCGACATCGCGCTGACGATGCCGACGCGCGACGTCGATCATGTGGCGCGGCTCATCGCGCTCAAGCTCGAAGCGCTCGCGGCGATGCAGGATGCCGGATTTGGCTTCGAAGCCGTCGGGCTCGCCGTGACGCGCGCCGAACGCATGACGGCGCAACAGACCGAATTCACGCCCGCCGCCGAGGATGGCGACCGCACGGAACGCTGTGCGGCGTTGATCGACGCGCTGCGCCAGCGTCTTGGACCAGCGAGCGTGCGGCGCTTCGAGCCCGTCGCCAGTCATATTCCGGAACAGGCTGAAGTCCTGACGCCTGCCACCGGCGAAACGACGGCATGGCCGGCAGCGGAAGGAAAAATGCGTCCTCTTCTCCTGCTGCCACGGGCCGAACCGGCCGAGGTCACCGCGCTGGTCCCCGAGGGGCCGCCGCGGCGTTTTTGCTGGCGCGGCGTGACCTATGACGTGACTGGTGCGCAAGGCCCCGAACGCATCGGCGCCGAATGGTGGCGCGAGCCCTCTCACGCCTGCGCAAGCGGGCGCCACCCGGCGCTGACGCGCGATTACTTTGTCGTCGAGGATGCCGGCGGTCACCGCTTCTGGCTGTTCCGCGAAGGGCTTTACGGCCGCGAAACCGCGAATGCGCGCTGGTTCGTGCACGGGCTGTTTGCGTGAGGTCTTCAAGTGAGAATACAGATGAACACCTACGCCGAACTCGCCGTGACGACGAATTTTTCCTTCCTGCGCGGGGCATCGCATGCGGAGGAATTGGTCGCCACGGCCGACGATCTCGGCCTTGCCGCCATCGGCATCGCCGACCGTAATTCCTTGGCCGGCGTGGTGCGCGCTTATGACGAAGCGCGCAAGCGCAAGATCAAGCTCCTGGTCGGCGTGCGGCTCGTGTCTATCGACGGTTTCGAGGTGCTGGCCTACCCGACCGACCGCGCCGCCTACGGCCGGCTCTGCCGCCTGCTCTCGACCGGCAATCTGAAAGCCAAAAAAGGCGAGTGCCATCTCACCTTCGAGGAGATTCTCGCCGCCAGCGCCGGGCAAATGCTGATCGCCATACCGCCGCTGAATGTTCACCGTCATCCTGAGGTGCGAGCGAAGCTCGCCTCGAAGGATGACGGAAGTTTTACAGAGCGTCTCTCGGCCCTCGCCCGCGTCGCACCCGGCCGCACATTTCTGGCCGGCACCCATTATCATTGCGGTGACGAACCGCGCCGGCTCGGGCTGCTCGCCGGACTCGGCGAGCACGCAAATGCGCCGCTGGTCGCGGTCAATGACGTCTTTTATCACGCGCCGGAACGCCGGCCGCTGGAGGATATCGTCACTTGCATTCGCGAGAAATGCACGATCGCCGAAGCGGGCCTGCGTCTCTCCGTCAATGCCGAACGGCATCTCAAATCGCCGGCGGAGATGGCGCGGCTGTTCAGAGACTTTCCCGGCGCCATTGCCCGCACCCTCGATATCGCCGCAGCCTGCAGTTTCTCGCTTGACGAATTGCACTACGAATATCCCGACGAGCCCGTGCCGCCGGGCAAGACGGCGCAGCAGCACCTCGAAGACCTGACCTGGGCCGGCGCGCAGAGGCGCTACCCGAAGCACAAATATCCGCAAGGCGTTCCAGATCACATCAAAGCGCGGCTGCGCGACGAGCTCGCGCTCATCGCCAAGCTCGGCTACGCGCAGTATTTCCTGACGGTCCACGACGTCGTCGCCTACGCGCGCGACGAAAAACAGATTCTTTGCCAGGGCCGCGGTTCCGCGGCGAACAGCGCGGTGTGCTTCTGCCTCGGCGTCACCGAGGTCGATCCGGACAAGACCCAGCTCCTGTTCGCCCGCTTCATTTCCGAAAACCGCGGCGAGCCGCCCGACATCGATGTCGATTTCGAGCACGAGCGGCGCGAGGAGGTAATCCAGTACATCTATAGGCGGTACGGCCGCCATCGCGCTGCGATCTGTTCGACCGTGGTGCATTACCGCTCGCGCCGCGCCATTCGCGAAGTCGGCAAGGTCCTGGGGCTGACCGAGGACGTCACTGCGGCGCTTGCCAAGACGGTGTGGGGTTATGGCGACGGTCTGCCTGACAATCACGTCCGCCAAGCCGGACTCGATCCGGCCAATCCGGCGATCCGCCAGGCGATTGCGCTAACCGACGAACTGATCGGCTTTCCGCGCCACCTGTCGCAGCATGTCGGCGGCTTCGTGCTGACGCGCGGCCCGCTCGACGAAACCGTTCCCATCGGCAATGCCGCCATGGCCGAGCGTACATTCATCGAGTGGGACAAGGACGACATCGACACCCTTGGCCTGATGAAGGTCGACGTGCTGGCGCTCGGTATGCTGAGCTGCCTGCGCCGCTGCCTCGATCTTTTACGCGCGCATTACGGCAAGGAGTATTCGCTTGCCACGCTGCCGCAGGACGATGCGGCGGTCTACGCGATGCTGTCGCGCGCGGATTCCGTCGGCGTGTTCCAGGTCGAGAGCCGGGCGCAGATGTCGATGCTGCCGCGGTTGAAGCCGAGGCGTTTCTACGATCTGGTCATCGAAGTCGCGATCGTGCGGCCGGGACCGATCCAGGGCGACATGGTGCATCCGTACCTGCGCCGGCGCGACGGCATCGATCCGGAGCATTACCCCTCCCCCGCCCCGGAGCACGGGCCGAAGAACGAATTGGAGAACGTCCTCAAACGGACTCTCGGCGTGCCGCTGTTCCAGGAACAAGCGATGCAGATCGCGATTACGGCGGCGAAATTCACCCCCGACGAGGCCGACGGGCTGCGGCGCGCCATGGCGACCTTTCGTCATACCGGAAAGGTCCATCTGTTTCGCGACAAGTTCATCGGCGGCATGACCGCGCGCGGTTATGACCGTGAATTTGCCGAACATTGTTTCGGCCAGATCGAGGGTTTCGGCGAATACGGCTTTCCGGAAAGTCACGCAGCGAGTTTCGCGCTGCTCGTCTACGCCTCGGCCTTCATCAAATGCCATTATCCGGATGTGTTCTGCGCCGCCATTCTCAACAGCCAGCCGATGGGGTTTTATCAGCCGGCACAGCTCGTGCGCGACGCCCGCGCGCACAGTGTCGAGATCCGCGAAGTCGACGTCAATTTCAGCGCATGGGATTCGACGCTCGAACCGGCCGCCGACGGCAAGCATGCCGTCCGCCTCGGTTTCCGCCTCATCCAGGGCTTGAACGAAGACGAGCTGAAAAAACTCGTCGCCGCGCGCAGCAATGGTTTTGCATCGATCGAGCGGCTCGCGGCGACGGCCGGCGTCTCGCGCTTTACTATCGAGCGCCTTGCCGAAGCGGATGCGTTCCGTTCGCTGGGCCTCGACCGCCGCGCTGCCTTGTGGGCGGCGCGCCGGCTCGACGTGATCGGCGCGCGGGTGACACGAAGGACGGCCGCTGGGACGGCTGATGACGTGCTGCCGCTGCTCACTCCGCACCTGACCGAGGAACTCTTTCAGGAAGCAACCGTCGCGCTCCCAGCCATGGCGCTGTCAGAACATGTCGTCGAGGATTACGTGGCGACCGGGCTGTCGCTGAAAGCGCATCCGGTGCGCTTTTTCCGCGACAGTCTCGCCGCGCTCGGCGCCGTTCGCAATACGGACCTCAAGGACGAGGCACTGCGGCAGGATGCGAAACTCACCGTCGCCGGCCTGGTACTGGTACGGCAACGGCCCGGAACGTCGAAAGGCGTCGTCTTCATGACGCTCGAAGACGAAACCGACATCGCCAACATCATCGTTTGGCCGAAAGTCTTTGCCCAAAACCGCCGCACGGTGATGACGGCGCGATTTCTCGCCGTGCGCGGCAAGCTGCAGCGCGCCGGCCTGGTGATTCACGTGGTCGCCGAAAGCTTCGTCGACCTTTCCGCGCAACTTCCGTGGCTGCGCGAGGGCGGCGATCTGTTCTCGCCGAAACTTTCTGGCGGCCCGCTGCCGGCGGAGTCCGCCCTGCCGCTGCGCAGCCGCGACTTCCACTGACCCAACCGACAAGGAGACTAACCATGTGCGGCCGCGCCAAACTTCCTGACGACGTGTCCGAGATCAAACTCGACCTGAAAATCGATTTCGACGAAATCGACCACTATCGGCCGCGCTGGAACGCCGCCCCGACCACGCAGCTCCCCGTCGTGATCTCCCGCAATGGCCAGCGCATTCTCACCGCAATGCGCTGGGAACTCGTGCCCTCCTGGGCCAAAGACATCAAAGCCGGGCACTCGACCTTCAATGCCCGCGCCGAAGGCATCGACACGCGCCCCGCCTTCCGCAGCGCCTGGAAGGCGCGCCGCCGCTGCCTCGTCATCGCCGATGGCTATTACGAGTGGCGCGCCGCGGATAAACAACCTTTCGCCGTAGCACTCGGCAACCGGGGGCCGATGACTCTTGCCGGCCTGTGGGACCTCTGGCGCGATCCCGCAGCCCCCGAGGCCAAGCCGCTGAAATCCTTCGCAATCGTCACAACACCGGCCAATACCCTGCTCAAACCGCTGCACGACCGGATGCCGGCCCTGATTTCGCCGGACAACTGGCCCGCGTGGCTCGGCGAGACCGCCGTGACCGAGCACGAACTGAAAGCGTTGCTCAAACCCTATCCGGATAACGCAATGGCGTTCTGGCCGGTCGACCGGAAAGTAGGCAACGTCAAGAACGACAGCCCGGATTTATTCTCTCCGCTTTGTGAATTACCCCTGGCGGGTGGGGTTAACCGGAGAACGCCTGATTACCGCGGCTATCTCAGCTAAAACGTCACATAATCGTTGTCACAGGACAGTTGCATGCCCGACAATCGCCCTATATCGTCTGGCACCTGCGGAATGCAGGGTTCCTCGCAACGCGCGCGTCGCAACGGGGAAACCGGTTAGAGCCGCGACACCGCGTCGCCGCGGAAACGATGGGCAAATGCGATAGTTGCCAATCGGAATGCGGGCAAATAGCTTTAACACTAACGGCCCCGAAGACGGCCGGGAGGAAACTGTGCGGCCTTCCACCAGCCATCTCCGCGACTTTGTGCGCAAGAGAGACTTTTACGCCGGCGGCTTGATGCTTCTCATCGGGCTCGGAATCGCTCTCAAAGGATCGACCTACCGGCTCGGCTCACCCATGCATATGGGACCCGGCTTCTTTCCGACCATGCTGGGCGTGCTGCTGGTTCTGATCGGCATTGCCATCGCCGCTCCCGCGATGATGCCCTCCGCGGGCGACGCTGAGGCGAACGAGAGCATCCTGCCCGAACATCCGCAATGGTGGGCGTGGTTCTGCATTTTGATGAGCCCGGTGCTCTTCATCGTGTTCGGACGCTACTTCGGCATGATTCCGGGAACGTTCGCCTGCGTCTTCATCGCCGCGCTCGGCGACCGCGGCGCGACCTGGAAGAGCACGATTGTCCTGTCCACTGTGGTGACCATCTTTGGCGTGGCCCTGTTCTCGTATTTCCTGCAGGTGCCAATGCCGATTCTCACTTGGGGGGGCGGCCTGTGATCTCAACTGCACTGACGGATCTCTGGTACGGCTTCGGCGTCGCGCTTGAGCCGCATAACCTGATGTGGTGCTTCGTCGGCGTGCTGGTCGGCAACATGGTCGGCGTGCTGCCGGGCATGGGCCCGCTGGCCACCATTTCGATTCTGCTGCCGCTCACCTTCGGCATGAAGCCGGTAGCGGCGATCCTCATGCTGGCCGGCGTCATGTACGGCGCGCAGTATGGCGGCGCCATCTGCTCGATCCTGCTTAACTTGCCATGTCATCCACCGCACGCGGTAACATGTCTAGATGGCTTCCCCATGACCAAGCAGGGTCGTGGCGGCGTCGCGCTCGGGCTCACTGTGTTTGCTTCGTTCGTAGGTGCCTCATGGGGCATCACGGAGATGATCTTTCTGTCGCCGCTATTGGTAAGGGCGGCGTTGCAATTCGGCCCCGCCGAAGTCTGCTCGCTGATGTTGCTCGGTCTATTGGCAGGCTCGACGCTGGCGCGCGGATCGCCGCTCAAGGGCGTGGCGATGACGCTGATAGGGCTGTTTCTCGGCTCGGTCGGCACCGACCTTGAAACCGGCTCGGAGCGATTCACCTTCGGTCTGACCGAACTCGACGACGGCATCGAGTTGATCGCGCTCGCTCTCGGTCTGTTCGGCATCGCCGAATTCATGAGCAGCGTCAATCAAGTCGCGCCGATCAACACCAAATACACCAACGTCAGCTTCAAGGACATGCGCCCGAGCAAGGCCGATATGAAGCGGGCCTTCTTCCCGATGTTGCGCGGCACGATTGTCGGCAGCCTGTGCTCGCTCATTCCCGGCACTGGACCGACGATCGCCTCGTTCGTCGCTTACGCTGCCGAAAAGAAGATATCAAAGACGCCGGAGAAATTCGGCACTGGCCTGATTGAAGGCGTCGTCTGCCCGGAAGCCGCTACCCATTCCTCGGTGCAGGGCGATTTCATCCCGACCATGAGTCTGGGAATTCCCGGCGACGCCGTCATGGCGCTGCTGCTCGGCGCCTTGATGATTCAAGGCATCGTCCCGGGACCGCAACTGATATCGCAGCACGCCGACATCTTCTGGGGCCTGGTCGCCAGCTTCTGGATCGGCAACATTCTGCTGGTGTTGTTGAACGTGCCGCTGATCGGCATCTGGGTGAAGATGCTGGCGATCCCGTACAAGTTTCTTTACCCAAGCGCGATGTTTTTCGTCTGCATCGGCGTCTACGCGGCCAACAACGACTTCTTCCAGGTCGGCGAGGTCGTGGCCATCGGCGCGTTCGGCTATGTGCTGCTGCGGCTGGGCTTCCACCCCGCGCCGATATTGCTCGGCTTCGTGCTCGGCCCGCGCTTCGAGGAAAATTTCCGTCGCGCCATGCTGATTGCCCGCGGTGACTTCAGTGTGTTCGTTACACGGCCGATCAGCGCGGTATTCGTGGCGATGTGCGTGATCCTGATCGGCACACAGCTCTATGTCCGCCTGCGCGGCGAGAAGGTCGTCCCCAAGATCGGCCCAGACCATCCTGGCGAGTCCCCGCCGATTTCGCCGCAGATGGCGCCGCAGCGAATTCCGGCAACGCCGGCCGAATAACGGCGGGTCGCACGCAGCGGCGCGATACCGCCGCGTTACACAGGCGTCGGGCGCAGACCGCGCTCCAGCACGCGCGCCAGCCGATCGGAGAACGAGCGCGCGTCGGCTGGGCGTTCGCCGTCCAGCACCCTCGCCTCGTCGAACAAGAGATGCGCGGCGTCTTCCTTGAACGCGCGATCATTCTCGCCAAGCGCCGCGAGCGCCACCACCAGCGCGTGACGCGGATTGACTTCCAGGATCGGCTTGGCCGCCGAGGTTAGCCGCCCGGCGCTGGCAAGAATTTTTTCCAGCGCGCGGTCCGGCCCGCTGTCCGGCGCGACCAGACAGACCGCACTGTCGGTCAGCCGGTCGGAGACACGCACGTCGGATACCGCTTCACCCAGCGTCGATTTTACGAACGCGACGAAGATTTTGACCGCAGGAGCAGCCTCAGGCTGCGCCTCATCCTTGGCATCGGTGCGGGTGATCGACGCCAGGTCCGCCGCACCCTGCGTCACCGATTTGAACGGCTTTCCGTCGAACGACACACCCGGCATCGCCCAGAACGAGTCGACCGGATCGGGCAACAGCAGCACTTCGACACCGCGGGCACGAAACCCTTCAAGCTGGGGCGAGGATTTGAGCCGCTCCAGATCGTCGCCGGCGAGATAATAGATTGCGGTCTGGTTGGGTTTGAGCGCTCCGACGTAATCCTTCAGGCTGCGCCATGCATCGCCGGACGCCGTGGTCTTAAAGCGCGCCAGCGCCAGCAGCGCATCGCGGCGCTCGAAATCCTCGTAAATGCCTTCCTTGAGCACCGCGCCGAATGTGTCCCAAATTCTGGCGTAGGCGACCGGCTCCTTCTCGGCAACGCGTTCGAGCTCCGACAGCACGCGGCTGGTCGCGCCCTTCCTGATGGCAGCGAGCAGCGGGCTTTCCTGGATTTTCTCGCGCGAGACGTTGAGCGGCAGATCGGCGCTGTCGACCAGCCCGCGGACAAAGCGCAGGTAGCGCGGCAGAATGTCGGCGTCGTCGGTAATGAAGACGCGCTTGACGTAGAGCTTGATGCGGCCCTTGCGGTCAGGATCGAACAGATCGAACGGCCGCGAACCGGGCACGAAAAATAGTGTCGTATAATCCTGCCGGCCTTCGGCGCGGAAATGCACGGTCAACGCGGGATCGCCGAATTGCCCGGCAATGCTGCGATAGAAGTCCGTGTAATCTCCCGTCGTGATTTCGGCTTTGGGCTTGGTCCAAAGGGCGGCGCCGTCGGTGATTTCGGCCGGCGCGGCATTGGGTTTATCGACGATCGAAATCGGCACCGGCACGTGGCCCGATTGGGCCTTCACCAGACGTTCGAGGGCGTGACGCTCGGTGTAGGTCTTGGCGTCTTCGATCAGGTGCAGGATGACACGCGTGCCGCGCGGCATCGCATCGGCGGGCACCGGTGTGACCGAGAACGTGCCCTGCCCGTCGGACGACCACAGCCAACACGCATCCGTTCCGGCCCGATGCGACAGGACATCGACCCGGTCGGCCACCATGAAGGCCGAATAGAAGCCGACGCCGAAGCGGCCGATCAGGGCGTTGTTTTCGCCCGCGGCTTCGCTGCCGCCCGCGGCCGCCATGCGGTCGAGAAACGCCTTGGTGCCGGAGCGCGCGATCGTGCCCAACGCCTCGACCATCTCCTCGCGCGACATGCCGATGCCGTTATCCTCGACCGTCAGCAACCTCTTGTCGGCATCGACCGAGAGCGTGATGCGCGGCTTGGCATCGTCGCCGAGCAAGGCCGGTTCGGCGATAGCCTCGTAGCGCAGCCGCTCGCAGGCATCCGCCGCATTGGCAATCAGTTCGCGCAGGAAGACCGACTTATCCGAATAGACCGAGTGCACCATCAGCTGCAGCAGCTTGGCGACATCGGCCTCGAACGGGCGGCTTTCGGCGCGGTTTTCCTCAGTCATCGTCATGGCGGCTCCCCGGAGCGGATTTTCTCGGTGTCCAGATGGAGGTAGACCGCCGCCGATTTAAGATTTTGCGTGCCGTGCCCGGCGGACCGGCGGCCGCCCCTGCCCTTATACCGGCACCCGCACAATCGCCCGCAGGCCGCCCAGCGGTGAATCGCCGAGTGTGATATCGCCGCCATGTGAGCGGGCGATATCCCGCGCAATCGCGAGCCCCAGCCCCGTGCCGCCTTCGTCCTGGTTGCGCGCGTCGTCGAGCCGCAGGAACGGCTTGAACACCTCTTCGCGCAGTTTTGCGGGAATGCCCGGTCCATCGTCGTCGACGGCGACGGTGAGCCAGCGGTGATCGCGGTGTGCAGTGACCGCGACATTCGAGCCAAAACGAACGGCGTTGGACACCAGATTACCGACGCAGCGCTTGAAGGCCGCCGGCCGGACCGTAACATCAGGCCGGCCGGTAAACGCAATATTGACGCGATGGCCGTTGCGCTCCATGTCGGCCTTCAGTTCCTCAAGCAGCGCGGCCATGTCGGTCGACGCCGATTGCTCGCCGGAATCGCCGCGCGCGAACGACAGGTAGGCCTCGAGCATGCCTGCCATTTCGTCCACGTCCTTCTTGATCGCGTCGATCTCCTGGCTGTCGCCGAGCAGCGCCAGTTCCAGCTTGAAGCGGGTGAGGATGGTACGCAAATCGTGCGAGACGCCGGCGAGCATGGTGGTGCGCTGCTCGATCGCCCGCTCGACGCGCGACTTCATTTCCAAAAACGCCGCCGCCGCCCGCCGTACCTCGCGCGCGCCGCGCGGGCGGAAATTCGTCGCCTCGCGGCCCTTGCCGAACGCTTCGGCGGCATCGGCGAGCCGCACAATCGGCCGAATCTGGTTACGCAGAAACAGGATGGCAACAGTCAGCACGACCAGCGAGGTCACCACCATCCAGGCCAGGAAGATCCACGAATTGGGATCGTAGACATCGGCGCGCTTGGCAAAGACGCGCATCACGGTATCATCGAGCTTGATGCGGATTTCGACGATCGAGGAGCGGCCGACCGTATCGATCCAGAACGGCAGGCCGATCTGCTTGCGAATCTGATCCGACAAAGCTTCGTCGAGCTGAGAGAAAAACGGCTTCGGGCCCGGCGGCGGCAGTTGTGTGCCTGGCAGAAAGTCGACCACGAGCCCAAGACGATCCTGCGCGATACGGCGCAGCTGCGCGCGGTCGGCGCCGTGCGGATAGGTCTTGTAGACGTCGATCAGCGTTGCAATTTCCTGCGCGACCGCCGACGCCAGATACTTCGTAACCAGATCCCAGTGCCGTTCCAAAAACATGAAAGCGACGACGGACTGTACGATCACCATCGGCAGAATGATGATAAGCAGCGAGCGGGCATAAAGCCCGGTCGGCGTCAGCGACTTGAGCCGGCGGGTGAAGCGACCCCAGGGGGCGGCGATCGGACCGGCCACAAATGCCATGCCGCGCCGAAACGCGCCGCCGCCGGCGGCCAGATAGCCCGCGGCGCCCGCCAGATAACCGGCGGCGTTGCGCAGCCGTCCGATGCCCTGGTCGAAGCTCGTCATGACGCGCTCACGTGACCGGCACGAGCCGGTAGCCTACGCCGCGCACGGTCTGCACGATCAAAGGATTGGCCGGATCGTTCTCAATCTTGCGGCGCAGCCGGTTGACCTGCACATCGACGGTGCGCTCGCTGACCGCATCGCCGTTGCCGGCGAGCGCCTGACGCGGCACGGTCTCGCCGACGCTATTCGCAAGCACACGCAGCATCTCGCATTCGCGTTCGGTGAGGCGGATCGCCTCGTCGCCGCGGCGCAGCTCTCCGGTCGCCATGTGAAAGATGAACGGCCCGAACCGCACTGATTGCATCGGCGTCGTGCGCGGCGGTTGCGCCCGCTTGAGAATGTTGCCGACGCGCAACGACAGTTCGCGCGGCTCGAAGGGCTTTGCCAGATAATCGTCCGCGCCGATTTCGAGCCCCATGATCCGGCTCTCCTTTTCGTCGCGCGCGGTCAGCATCAGGATCGGCACCGTCGAACCGGTGCGCAGCGATCGGGCGAAATCGAAGCCGCTCTCGCCGGGCATCATCACGTCCAGGATGAGCAGATCGAAGCTCAGTCCCTGCAGCTTGGCGCGCGCCTCGGAGGCGGTCTCGGCCGTCGAGACGCGGTAGCCTTCGGCCACAAGAAAGCGCGACAGCAGGGCGCGGATGCGGCGATCATCATCGACGACGAGCAGGTGTGGTGCGTCGTCGGCAGGCTTGGCCGGCGCCGCCGCGGTCATAGGCCGCCTTCTTGACGATGCAGCCGGGCGCGGTCGGATTGCGCGATCATGCGCAGCACGCGCTCGCGATGCTCGCCGTCGATCATACCCGCAAGAAAACGCTTCGCCGCCTCGCGCTCGCTCGGGCCGAGTTCGGCGAGCACGCCGGAAATACGCTCGGTCTGCAGGCTGGCAAGCTGCATGGCGAGATCTTCGCCGGAGGGCGTCACAAATAGCAGCCGCTGCCGGCGGTCGTGGGCGCCTTCGCGCTGCACGACATAGCCCTCATCGATCAGCTGCTTGAGCACCCGGCCAAGCGATTGTTTGGTGATCCGGAGCACATCGAGCAATTCGGCAACCTTCATGCCAGGATTGCGGTTGACGAAATGCAGCACCCGGTGATGCGCCCGGCCGAAGCCGAGCTTGGCCAGCACTTCGTCCGGATCGCCGACGAAATCCCGATAGGCAAAGAACAGAAGCTCGATCAAATCCCAGCAGGGTTCGGAGCTCGGTGCCGGAGGTTCAACAGCCGCCGCTGCACGAGGTTTGGGTGGGGTGGTTACGCCGATGTCCGCCATTATGTCAGCACTATTGACATATTTTGGGTTGGTTGTTAACACAAAGACGCGTTATCACGACGGCAACTTGCCCGCCCAACCCTGCCGGAACCCCTGCTCGCACGGGCGCGGCCGAAACCATACCGGGAGTCCCGTCTCGACGCAAAAGCCGTTCAACCTTGGATTCCCTTGCTGCGGCGTTCAGGGATGGCAGATCGGGGCGGCTCCATAAGGGAGAAATGCCATGGCCGTGGCCTTTGACCAACGCTCTGACCTCATATGGTTCGACGGCAAGCTCATTCCCACGATGGACTGCAAGATCAGCCTGCTGACTCATGGCCTGCATTACGCGAGCTGCGTGTTCGAGGGCGAACGCGCCTATGGCGGCGAGATTTTCGAAGGGACCGCGCACAGCGAACGGCTTAAGCGCTCGGCCAAGGTGCTCGATTTCGAAATTCCCTACGGCGTGGCCGAGATCGACGCCGCCAAGAGCCTGGTGCTGGAAAAGAATAACCAGAAGGACGCCTATGTTCGCCCGATCGCTTGGCGCGGCTCCGAGGCGCTTGGGGTCTCCGCCCAGGCCAATAAGATCCATCTGGCCATCGCCACCTGGGAATGGCCAAGCTATTTCGACCCCGCGCAGCGGCTCAAAGGCATTCGCCTCGATCTCGCGGAGTATCGCCGCCCCGATCCCAAGACCGCGCCGTGCCTCGCCAAGGCCGCCGGCCTCTACATGATCTGCACCATCTCCAAGCATCGCGCCGAACAGCGCGGCTATGCCGACGCCATGATGCTCGACTGGCAAGGCCGCGTCGCCGAGTGCACCGGCGCCAACATCTTCTTCATCAAGGACGGCAAGATTCACACCCCGATCGCCGATTGTTTCCTGGCCGGCATCACGCGCGCAACCGCAATGGCGATTGCACGTCGGCACAACATCGAGGTGATCGAACGCCGCATCATGCCGGAAGAACTTGGCGGCTTCTCCGAGTGCTTCATCACCGGCACCGCCGCCGAAATCACCGCCGTGTCCGAAATCGCCGGGCAGAAATTCACGCCCGGCCGCATCACGCAGATGCTGATGAGCGACTACACGGTCGAGGTAAAGCCGAAGGGCAAGGCCGAAGCAGCCTGACCCGCGCGGCGAGGCAGCCGTGCGCAAACTCGCGGCGGCCGTGCTCGCCGCCCTGTTCGCGCTCACGATTTCTTCAGGCGCACGCGCTGACCCGTTCGAAACTGCGTTGAACGCGTTCAACGCCGCCGATTATGCGACGGCGTTTTCGATCTGGTGGCCGTTGGCACGCCATGGTGATCCGAAATCGGAAGCCTCGCTCGGCTTCATGTATTACTCCGGCAAGGGCGTGCAACGCGACGATCAGCGCGCACTGTTCTGGTTTCGGCGCGCCGCTGATGCCGGCCAGCCGACGGCGCAATTCTACCTCGGCATGCAATATTTCTATGGACGCGGCGTGCCGCGCGACCTCGCGCAGGCCTATTCCTGGTGCGATATCGCGCTGACCAACGGCTATTCCGAGAGCCTGTCCTGCCGTGACATGGTGGCATTGCGGATGTCGCCCGACGACCGACGCCGGGCCGCCCAACTGACGACCGAGTTCTTTCGCACCCACGAATTCCGCAATTGAACGGCGATTCGCCGAAATAGGCGCGTTCGATCGGGTAATTGCTTTTCCGGATCGCGAGCCTCAGCGTCGCGAAATCGCCCAAAGCAGTTCGCCCGCGGCGATATTCCTGCTTACACACCGCAGTTTGGAACGCTGATAATCTGCCTTGAATCGGGTTCCGTTTTGACGCACTCTTAATTTCAGTTTTCATCCGAATTCCCACCACATCAGCCCGCGGTGCGGGCGGCCGGCCGAAAAGTCGGTTTGATGCAAGGCGGGATCGGGGAAACGTCAAGGGAGGAAGGCAATGGCAGAAGATTGCCGGATTGCGCATGGCTGCGACGCGCCTGCGCTCCACGATCATCCCGCAGCGAGCGAGGGCCCGCTGTCGGAGATCGCGCGGATCAAGGCGTCGCGACGAAGCTTCATCAAAGGTGTTATCGCCTCGGGCGCCACTCTCGGCGCTTCGGGTTATCTGTTCCGCGCCAACTCGGCGCAAGCCAAGAGTGTCGGCGCCGTCGAACGGCTGATCAGCCTGAACGTAAACGGGCAGACGCGGCGGGTCGACGTGCTGCCGTACGAGACGCTCGCCAATACGCTGCGCTACAAGCTCGGGCTCACCGGCACCAAACTGTCGTGCGACCGCGGCGAGTGCGGCGCCTGCACGGTAATCGCCGACGGCACCACGATCTATTCCTGCACGACGCTTACGCACGCCGTCGCCGGCAAGAAGATCCAGACGATCGAAGGCATCGGCAAGAACGGCGATCTGCATCCAGTGCAGAAGGCCTTCATCGCGGAGATCGGTCCGCAGTGCGGCTTCTGCACGCCGGGCCAGGTGATGTCCGCGGTGGCGCTGCTGCAGACCAATCCCCACCCCACGATCGAACAAGCGCGACGGGCCATGTCCGGCAATCTGTGCCGATGCGGTTCCTACAACCAGTATCTGGCTGGTGTGATGCGCGCAGCGAAGGGTGACTTCGCGTCGACGGGAGGCTCCAATGGCTGATTACACGCTTGTAGGCAAAAACTTTACCCCGCCCGACCTGCTCGCCAAGGTCACTGGCACCGCCAAGTATTCGGAGGACTTTCAAGCCGAAGGCATGCTGCATGCGAAGATGGTGCTGTCGCCCATGCCGCATGCCCGCGTACGCAACATCGACACCTCGGCGGCGCTGAAG
Organism: uncultured Alphaproteobacteria bacterium; assembly: GCA_963729965.1. GTDB lineage: Bacteria > Pseudomonadota > Alphaproteobacteria > Rhizobiales > Xanthobacteraceae > BOG-931. The sequence continues at coordinate 25,704 of CAVSPX010000012.1, read as the reverse complement.
ATGAAAGGCGTCGTTGCCATCATCACGCCCGACGACGTGCCGCAGTTTCCGCCGCCGGTCGACCCGATCCTCTATCGCGAGCCGGTCTATGCCGGCGCGCCGATCGTGGCGGTCGCCGCTGAATCGGAAGAAATCGCTGCGGCCGCGGTCGAAGCCATCAAGGTCGATCTCGAGCAGCTCGACCACGTCGTCGATCCGCTCGACTCGCTCTATCCGGGCGGCATCAACGCCTTCTCCGGCGGCAACGTCGCCAACGTCAAGCTGCCGTTGCAGACGGTGAAATGGACCGCCAAGGACTTCGCCGGCTTTGACCAGGGCAACATGCCGATGGGCAAGCCGTCGGAGGAATGGCACTACGGCGATCTCGACGGCGGCTTTGCCAAGGCCAAGGTCATCATCGAACGCAGCTTCCAGACCGCGGGCACGTCGCATCACACGATGGAGACGCGCTCCAACATGGCCTATTGGCAGAACGGCAAGTGCTATGTGCACGGCTCGATGCAGAGCCAGTCGTTCGTGCTGCCGCAGATCGCGCGCATGCTCGGCGTCAAGCCGGCGGACGTGGTCTTCATCGCCGAGTATTGCGGCGGCGGCTTCGGCTCCAAGGGCAACGCCTATCCGTTGGTGGTGATCTCCGCGCACCTGTCGAAAAAGGCCAACGGCCGCCCCGTGATGCTCAGAGTCTCGCGCGAGGAGGAATACGCCAACGGGTCGGGCCGCGCCGGCTTCCAGGGCTGGGCCAAGATCGGCTTTGCCGAAAGCGGCCGCATCACCGCGCTCGATATTTTCGTGGTGCAGGACAACGGCCCGAATATCGGCTTCTGGGATTTCCGCAATGCCGGCGAGACGGCGCAAGTCGTCTATCAGCCGGAGGCGATGCGCTGGCGCGGCACGGCGGTGCTCACCAACACGCCGCCGCGCGGTCCGCAACGCGGTCCGGGCGAAAACCAGACGGCGATGACGATCGAGCCGCTGCTCGACGAAGCCGCGCGCAAGCTCGGCATTGATCGGCTGGAAATCCGCCGCATCAACGCCCCGGACAACGACGGCTTCGAAGGCGAAGACGCCAAGGGCAAGCTGACCAGCGCCTACCTGAAGGACGCGCTCGTCAAGGGCGGCCAGCTGTTCGACTGGGAAGCAAAGAAAAAGCTTTCCGGCAAGCGCAACGGCAACAAGGTGATCGGCGTCGGCATCGGCAGCGCGTTCCATGCCGGCGGCTCGAACGGCTTCGACGGCCTCGTGCGTATCCTTCCCGACGGCAAACTCTACGTTCATTCCGGCGTCGGCAATCTCGGTACCTACTCCTACGCGGCGACGTCGCGGGTGGCGGCCGAGGTGCTCGGCTACAAGTGGGACAATGTCGTCATCGTCCGCGGCCGCTCCGACAATCATCTGCCATGGATGATCGGCCAGTTCGGCTCGAACACGACCTACACCGCCTCACGCGGCAACTACGTTGCGGCGGTCGATGCCAAGAACAAACTGCTCGAGATCGCCGTCACCGTCCTGGGCGGCGCCGCCACGGACTACGACCTCAAGGACGAAAGGGTTGTGCACAAGAGCGACGCGTCGAAGTCGATAAGCTTCGCCGATGCCGCCAAGAAGGCGATCGAACTCGGCGGCAAATATTCCGGCAAGGACTTGCCGCCCGACATCAATCCGCTGACCAAGGCATCGGCCACGGCGCTGGCAGGCTCCGGCCTGATCGGCGTCGCCAAGGACAAGCTGCCGAAACGCGGCCTGACACCGGCACTGGTCGCCGGCTTCTGCATGATCGAACTCGACCGCGAAACCGGCCAGTTCGAGATCCTGGAGTATCTTGGCGTCGCCGACTGCGGCACCGTGCTTCATCCGGAAGGTCTGCAGACGCAGATGCTCGGCGGCAGCATGATGGGCTTCGGTCTCGCGACCACCGAGCGCATCGTCTACGACCATCAGCTAGGGCTGCCCGCCAACGTGCAGTTCGATCAGGCCAAGCCGAAGACCTATCTCGACATGCCGAAGAAGTTCGACTGGTCGGCCGTCGACCGGCCCGACCGCGACAACCCCGTTGGCGTGAAGGGCATCGGCGAACCGATCATGGGGGCGGCGGCCTCGTCGCTGATCAACGCCATCGCCGACGCACTCGGCGGTACCTACTTCCACCGCACGCCGGTGGTTCGCGACATGATTATCAACGCGCTCGCCGACCGGCCGCAATCCTACAAGCCACTGCAAGCCAACACGATGTAACGAAGGAGCCCTGCCATGATGATCAAGGATGTCATTCCGGGCTTCGAACTCTACAGGCCCGCCACCATCGCCGACGCCGTCGCACTGCTCGACGAGCATAAAGCCGATGTCTGGAAACTCGCCGGCGGCAACGACTCGCTGTCCTGGTTCAAGGACCGCATCAAGCGGCCCAAGGTCGTGATCGATCTCACCGGCATTGCCGAGATGCACGGCGTCAAGGAAACGCCGGACGGCATCGAGATCGGCGCGCTCACCAAGATCAACGAGATCGAAACGAACCCGCTGATCAACAAGAGCTACAAGCTCTTGGCGGAAGCGGCATCCAAAGTGGCCAGTCCGCAGATCCGCAACACCGGCACGATCGGCGGCAACGTCTCTCAGGACGCGCGCTGCTGGTACTATCGCTCCGGCCTGCCCTGCTACCGGGCCGGCGGCAACACCTGCTTCTCCGACACGCCGGAAGGGCAGAACCGCGAGCACGCCATCTTCGACGCCAACCGCTGTGTGGCGGTGTCGCAATCCGACATGGCGCCTACCATGATCGCGCTCGACGCCAAGATGGTGATCCGCAACGCCAAGGGTGAACGCGTCGTCAACGCCGAGGACTTCTTCGTCGGACCGAAGATCGACATCCGGCGGCTGACGCAGCTGCAGCCCGAGGATCTCCTGGTGGCGATTCGCATCCCCAAGGAATGGGCCGGCGCCCGGTTCTATTTCGAAAAGGTGACCGATCGCGCCACCTGGGACTTCGCACTGGTCAACGTCGCGGCTGCGGTGAAGACCGACGCCAGCGGCGCGGTGGCCGGCTCGCGCATCGCGGTCGGCGGCGTGGCGGCAACGCCGCGACGCTGCGGCGTTGCCGAGCAGACCATCAAGGGCCAGAAAGTCGACCAGAGCCTCGCGGAGCTCGCCGGCAAGTCGGAGACCCGCGGTGCTCATCCGCTCAACTACAACGCCTACAAGATCCCGCTGATGGCGAGCCTGGTGATGCGCGCCGTGCGGGACGCGCAAGCCTGAAGCTTTGCGCCATAAGGTGTCAGTCCGGCCCGGGATCGCGGTGTGCCAAGATAAGCAGCCGCCGCCCGAGCCGGATTTTTTTGAACGCCAATCGGCGTTCGTTTGATCCAGGCTGATCGGCCATCGTCCGAGAAACATGCACGCTGTTGAGCGGGCTCTGCGGGAGTAGCGCGTGGCGGATTTCTCCGTCGGCATTGTCGGTCTCGACGCATTGGGCTCGGCGCTCACGCGACGGCTCGACGACCAGGGCATCGGCAATACCGTCACCGATCTCAACAACCGTCTCCTGCAGGCCCATCTCGCCGGCGGCGGCAGCGCACCGGCCGGCTCGCCCTATGATCTGGCGCAGGTCTGCGATCTGATCCTGCTCGCGGAGACCAGCGACGCGACCGCCCGCGAGGCGGTGCTCGGGCCGACAGGCGTGATCCACGCGCTGCGGCCCGGCACGATCATCGTCGATTTGAGCGATACCTCGCCGCAATCCGGGCCGGCGCTGGCGCGCGCGCTCTACGCCAAAGGTGCGGCGTGGATCGAGGCGACGCCGGTCGGCAGCCCTGCCGACGCGCGCGCCGGGAAGCTGACGCTGCTGGCCGCCGGCGCGGCCGATGTGCTGGAAAAAGTCACACCCGTGCTCGCGGCGTTTTCGGCAAAAGTCCTGCGCCTCGGCGAACTCGGCACCGGCCCGCTCGCCAAGGCGCTGGCGTCGGCGTTCGGCGCATTGTCGGTCGCCATCCATACCGAAATGCTGGTCGCCGCCAAGAAGGTCGGCCTCGATCCGGCCGGCCTGCTCGGCGCGCTGCCGCTGCTCTCCCAGGCGGCAACTGACGCGGCCGCAATCGCCGGCGCGCAAGTGCTCAGCGGCCGCTTCGAATCCGACCTGTCGAGCAAACGGCTGCAGGAGGACATCGGCCGCGCACTCGACGCCGCGCGCGGCGCGGCCGCGCCGATGCCGTTTCACGCGCTGCTGCAGGCCGCCGTCGTCTCCGCCGGTCACTCGCCGCGCGCGACCGGCAGCGCCTTGGACGCCGCACGCTGGATGGCCGATAATGCGGGCGTCGAATTCGGCACGGCAACCTGAAAGAACACGCCATGGAATTTTTCCGTTATTCGCGATCGATCTATGGCGGTTCCGATCAACTGATCGGCGCGTCATGGGATTTGCTGCCGTGGTTCGTCGGCGTTGCGATTGCCTTCATCATCATGCACGCGGCGCTCAACGCGCTGGCCAAGCACCGAGCGCGCCGGTCGTCGTGAGCAACGGGCGCTGACATGGACGGGTGTTGACATGGACCAGATCGTTTCCAACAAAGCGCCGGCCGCCGCGGGACAGGCGCAACGGGTCGTCCGCCACGCGGGGCTCGATCGGCTTTATCACTGGCTGATGGCCGTCTGCGTCTTGACGCTCATGGCGACGGCATTCCTGCCGATCCTCGGCATCAAATTCGAATGGCTCGACATTCATTGGATCACCGGCGTCGTGCTCGCCGCGCTCATTCTCATCCACATCGTGCGCGCGCTGTTCTTTCAGGACTGGCGCAACATGTGGATCGGCCGAAGGGATCTGCAGGAGGCCTGGCGTAGCGTCGCACGCCTGCTTGGCGGCCGCGCCGCGCTGCCGAAGCCCGGCAAATACGACGCGTCGCAGAAGCTCTACCATCTGGCCGTCGCCATCGTGGTGCTGTCGGCGGTCGGCAGCGGCCTGTTGATGCTGCTCAAGATCGACACCCCCCTATGGCGCCGCAATCCTTATGTGTTCTCGGCCGACACCTGGGGGGTGATCTACGTGGTCCATGGCATGGCGGCCATGACGATCGTCGCCATCGTGATCATCCATCTCTATTTCACCCTCATGCCGGACGGCTGGTACATGCTTCGCGCCATGGTTCGCGGCTGGATCAGCCGCGAGGAATACGCACAGCATCACGATGCCGCGCGTTGGAAGGTATAACGGCCAACCGCCGAGCCCTCGCGCCGCCCGCAGCACCAGGAGCCTCTATGGCATCGCCCGAAACGGACAAGCCGCAAACCGTCGCCGCCGCGATCGACACGATCGAATCGACCTACGAACTGATGCTGGCCTATGCGGCGCAGGGACGCGCAAGCGAGGAGAACGATCCGCTCGGCCTACGCGCGGCGCTGCAGCGGGCCGACGCCGCACTCGATGTGCTGGCGGCGGCAACGCCGGCCGACCTGGCCTCGCCCGGTGGCGCTATCGCGCAAGCCACCGCCGATATGCTCGCGGTGCTCCGTCAGGATGTCGCCAGGGCGCGCGCCGCCATCCGTTTTGTGCTGGCACAGCGCGCGCTCGGCTCGCAGATCATCGATAATCTCAACGCGTCGATTCACATCCGTGCGCTGCTTACCGATATTTTTCTGCTGGACGAGGCGTTCGAAAAAGCCCCATCCGCGTGATCGCACTAGGCGCGCCAGAACGGTTTGCGCACCTCCCGATCAGCGTCGTAGCGCGTCACGCGCATATCGCGCAGACATCTGTCGCAAAGCGCAGCCAGTTCGCGCCGGCTGCGGGCGCGGCGCCGCCATTCCGCGATCAGACCGCGCAACTCCGCGAACCACCGACGCGGCGAAGTCTGCGCCCGCGGCGCCGCATAGCAGACGGATTGTGTATGGCCCATGATTTTTTTCCTGAAGCTCTCACTCAGAGTAAGGCTATTTGTGCCGCCGATGCTTCGGTTCAGGTCGTACTGACGTAGAGCGAGCTGAAATCGGCGAGACTTGGCGCTGCCGCCGAGATCAACAGTGCGTCGGCGACCAGCACCGCGACGAACAGGGCGACGGCGATCAAGAACTTCGGATCGGCCGACGAACTTTGCACGGCCCTGCGCGCAGGGTGACGAATTGTGAATGCCGAAGACGATGAATGGAGTGACATTTGCTCCTCCGCGAATGGCGCGGGCTGCGCCGAGTATCGAAAGGCGACCGCATTGTCGCTCGCGTGTTCGCCCGCGCCAGCGAAGTAGCGCTTTTCTTGTAAATAATAATCGGCTATATAATGATATTATTTATCATCTACAGTGATATATGGATTATGGTTGACCTGCGGACATTGGCGATTTTCGTGAAAGTGGCGGAGCGCAAGAGCTTCATGCGCGCTGCCATCGACCTCGGCATTACGCAGTCGGGCGTGAGCAATGCCATCAAGCGGCTCGAGGAACAGACCGGCACGCGGCTGCTGGCGCGGACCACGCGGCGCGTCAGCCTGACCGAGGACGGCGCGGCGTTCTTCGAACGCTGCCGCCAGGCCCTGACCGACATCGAAGAAGCGGAGCTGGTGCTCAAGGAGGCGCGGCTCAAACCATCCGGCAATCTGCGCGTCGACATGTCGGTGGCGTTCGGCCGGCTGAAGATCGTGCCGAAACTGCGCGCCTTTGCGGCCGAGTACCCGGATATCCGGCTCAGCCTCACCTTCACCGACCGCTACGTCGATTTGATCGAAGAAGGCATCGACGTGGCGGTCCGCCTCGGCGTGCTGCAGGATTCGAGCCTGATCGCCCGCCGCCTCAGTTCCGTGCAGTTCAAGCTCGTCGCCACGCCCGATTATTTGGCCACGCACGGACGGCCCAGATCGCTTGACGATCTCGCCAAGCACAAATGCCTCGCCTTCACGTCGCGCGACACCCGGCTTACCCGAGACTGGCGTTTCCTTGTTGACGGCGAGGAAACCAAGCTGACCCCGCGCGGCATCATGAGCTTCAGCGACGGCGGTGCGCTGTGTGAAGCGGCCTGCGCGGGCTACGGGCTGGCGCAGATGCATGACTATTATCTCGACAACGAAATCGCGCGCGGCAAACTGGTGCCGGTACTCGATAAACTCAAACCGGCGCCAGATCCGATCTGGCTGGTTTATCCACCGACCCGGCATCTGACGCCGAAGGTGCGCGCCTTCGTCGATTTCATGACCGCGCAATTCCGCGCGTGATCGGCGCCGGCTTTGTTTGATTGCATTTTCTTTGGAAAACCGGTGGCCACTTTTCCGGAAAATGCTCCAGCCTAATGCACCCGCACGGGGATGATCTCGACCGACAGCTGCACCTCGTCGCCGAGCCCGTAATAATAATATGCCGGCTGTGACACCGTGCGCAGTAGCAGGAACAGCCGCAACCGCAGCCGTTTGAAGACGTTCATGCGGCGCACGGGCAGCAGATTCTCCTGCGACACGTGCACGATCCAATGCCGGCGTTCGGGCGGCAGATCAATTTCCTTGTGGCGCGCGAGCTCTTCCAGCAACCGCTCGACATTCGGCTCCTCCATGAAGCCGAAGCTCAGTTCCACGCCGATGACGCCGCCGCGATTTTTTTCGCGGTCGAACACCGTCACCTGGTAGCGGCCATCGTGGATGTAAGGGACCTTGCGGTGAGTGACTTCGACCAGGATCAGGTTGCGCGGCAGAATGCCGTGCCGCTCCCACAGCATCTGAATGAGCGCGGGCGTCCGGTCGGTCGGCTCGCGAACCGGCTTGGGCGACATGACGATGGCGTTGCGTTCCATGAACGTCGTGCAGCTTTTGTGCAGCGCCACGAGTTCGGCAATGGTCATTGTCGGCTTGGCCGAATAGGCGGCGAAGGTCGCCTTGCGGCCCCAGCGCCACGTCGCCATGACCAGAAACAGCGCGACGCCGATCGACAAGGGCACGAACCCGCCCTCGGCGAATTTGAGCGTGCTGGCGGAGAGAAAGGCCGCATTGACGGCGGCAAGCGCCCCCCAGACGAGGCCGGTGGTCAACACGCCCCATTTCCAGTGGCGCCGCGCCACCGGGAACATCGCCAGCGACGTGATGAACATGACTCCGGCGACGGCAAGCCCGTACGCCGCCGCCAGCGCCGCGCTTGAGCCGAACGTCACCACCAGCACGATGCAGCCGGTGAGAAGTGACCAGTTGACGAACGGCACGTAGACCTGGCCGGCATGATGATGATGGGTGTACAAGAGCCGGAGCCGCGGAAACAGGCCGAGCCGGATCGCCTGCGCAACAAGCGAAAAGGCGCCCGAGATCAGGGCCTGCGACGCGATGACGGTGGCCACCGTCGCAAGCACCACCATCGGATAAAGCAACGACGACGGCACCAGATTGTAGAACAGCTTGCCGCCCGCAACGGGCGCGCCGGCGAGCAGATAGGCGCCTTGACCGAGATAGTTGAGCATAAGCGCTGGAAATACCGCTGCGAACCAACTCAGCCGTACCGGCGTTGAGCCGAAATGGCCGACATCGGCGTACATCGCTTCGCCGCCGGTCACGACCAGCATCAGCGCGCTGAGAATGAGCAGCGTGTCAAACAGGCCGGCGCGATGCAGAAACTGCAGACCGTAAAGCGGATTGAAGGCGGCAAGGATTTCGGGATGCACGGCAATCTGCCGCGCGCCGAGCACGGCGATCGCGACGAACCAAACGGCGAGTATCGGCCCAAAGACGACGCCGATCCGCGACGCGCCCTTGAATTGGATGAGAAACAATACGGTCAAAAGCCCGACCGTGACCGGCACGATCAGGCTCGCCAATCCGGGCGTTGCAACCTGCAGGCCCTCGACCGCCGACAGCACGCTGATCGCCGGTGTGATCATACCGTCGCCGAACAACAATCCGGCACCCAGCATAAGCGCCCACAACAGCAGCGTGGTCGAGCGCTTCTTGCTGTCGTGCAGCAGGCCATAAAGGGCCAATACGCCGCCCTCGCCGTCGTTCTGCGCGCGCAGCACCAGCAGTGCATATTTGATCGCCACGATGACCGTGATGGTCCAAATGACCAGCGATACCCCACCAATCACGTCGGCGGGCGCACGCGACGCCTCGCTGCGGCCAAAGAACAATTGATCCATGGCATAGAGTGGCGAGGTGCCGATATCGCCGTAGACGACGCCAAGCGCGCCTATAGTCAGTGTTGCAAGGCTGCCGCCTGCAGTTCCATGCTTGACAGGCAGCAACCGGCGTAATGAATTCATCATCACCGCCCCGCTGCCGTAGCGCTCGCTCCTTTTCATAAAGCGGTCATCGCGATCGAGCCTGCTCGATCGCCTCAATAGCCGGTCGGTCCCGGACGGGCTTTGATAAAACGCAATTATTTCGCGGCGTCGCGTCGCGGCGGCGGCGCCGACCAGCGTTCGGCTGCTGCATCGTCGGTCGACTTGGCCTCGATCCAGGCGGTTCCGCCGGCCGCTTCGACCTGCTTCCAGAATGGCGCCCGAGTTTTCAAATAATCCATCAGAAACTCGGCCGCCGCGAACGCCGGCTGGCGATGGCTTGACGCGGTCGCCACCAGCACGATGTCCTCGCCGGGCAGAATGCGGCCGTGGCGGTGGACAACGAGCGCCGCCAGGAGCGGCCACCGCGCGCGAGCCTCGTCGAGGTGGCGGGCGATCTCCGCCTCCGCCATGCCGGGGTAATGTTCGAGCGTCAGCGCCGCGATCGGTGCGCCGTTTTCGTCGGCACGGCAGATGCCCGTGAAGGTCACGACGGCGCCAATATCCGTGCGTCCGCCCGTCAGCTTTCTCACCTCGCCGGCGACATCGATCGGTTCGCGCTGCAGACGGATGATCGCGGTCATTGCAGGCCGGGCCTTATCCGCCCGTCATCGGCGGGAAAAAGGCGATCTCGCCGGCGCCGGCGATGCTCGCGTCGGCGCGGACATGATTTCGGTCGATGGCGGCGCGGATCACTTTCGAGTTCTCGAATGCGTGGGCGTACTCCTCGCTCCGCCCGGCGAGCCACGTCATCAGTTCGCCGACCGTCGCAACCCCGGCCGGCGGTTCGATGACTTCTTCGGCCTTGCCGACGCGCTCACGCACCCAGGCGAAATACAGAACCTTCAGACTCACGCGCTGTCCCCGGTCAGATGACGCAGCCCCGCCTGAAGGTAATCCCAGCCGGTATAGAGCGTGAGCAGTGCCGACAGCCAAAGCAGCGTGATGCCGATCTTGGTCACGCCGGGCACGACGGCGTCACCGGCCTCGCCGGCAATGAGGAAGCCGACAGCAATGAGCTGCAATGTGGTCTTCCACTTGGCGAGCCGCGTCACTGGCACGGACACGCGCAACTCGGCGAGATATTCGCGCAGACCGGACACCAGAATTTCGCGGCACAGGATGACGACGGCGGCAAACAATGACCAGCCGTGAATGGTGCTCTCGGCGGCCAGCATCAAGAGGCACGACGCCACCAGAAGCTTGTCGGCGATCGGATCGAGCATGCGGCCGAGCGAGGATTGCTGGCTCCAGGCGCGGGCAAAATAGCCATCGAGAAAATCCGAGATGGCTGCGACAATAAAGACCGCAAGCGCAACCCAGCGCAGCCACAGGCCGCCGTGCAGAATGTTCTGATAGAACATGCAGCCGACCACGATCGGCACCGCCACGATGCGGCCATAAGTCAGGACATTCGGCAGCGCCAGCGGATGCGCGCCCAATCGGCCTGGTGTCGTGGTGGTCGAATTCATGGCCCTAACATAGCGTCGCGGTACGCCAACCGACAGACCTTTGCGGCGGCCCCTCCTCTGCCTGGCATCCCTAGGTCGCCTCGCCGTGAAAAAAAGCGTAAATACGCCGCGCCGTCTCGGCATTGATACCATCGACCTGCATCAAATCCGTGACCGCGGCCCGCTCGATGGCTTTCAGCGTGCCGAAATGGTGCAGCAGCGCGCGTTTGCGGCTTGGACCGATGCCGGCGATTTCCTGCAACCCGGCCTCGCGCAAATCGCGCTTTCGTCGCGCCCGGTGCGATCCAATGGCGAAGCGGTGCGCCTCATCGCGTAACCGCTCAACAAAATAGAGAACCGGATCGCGCGGCGGCAGCTTGAACGAGTCGCGGCCGGGGAGGAAGAAGGTTTCACGGCCGGCGTCACGGTCCGGTCCCTTGGCGATGGCGACCAGCGGCACTTCCACCCCGAGCCCGGCCAGCGTTTCCCGCGCAGCCGTAAGCTGGCCCTGTCCGCCGTCGATCAGCACCAGATCGGGCCATGGGGAGGCATCCTGGTCATCCGGCTCATCCAGTTCGGGCGGCGCCGGATTGGCGCCCTCTTCCAGGGGTGAAACAGGGAGCGGAACGACCTGCTTTCCGTTTGCCAGGCGCGGCGCTTCCGCCAGCAGCCGCTTGAAGCGGCGTTCCAGCACCTCGCGCATCATGGCGAAATCGTCGCCGGGAACGAGGTCGGCGGAGCGGATGTTGAATTTGCGATACTGGCTTTTGCGAAACCCATCTGCCCCGGCGACGATCATGGCGCCGACCGCGTTCGAGCCCTGGATGTGGCTGTTGTCGTAGACCTCGATGCGCCGCGGCGGCTGCGGCAGTCCGAATGTCTCGGCGAGCTGCCGTAGCAAATTCTGCTGCGAGGACGTCTCGGCAAGCTTGCGGCCCAGCGCTTCGCGTGCGTTGGCGAGTGTGTGCTCGACCAGATCCTTCTTTTCGCCACGCTGCGGCAGCGACACCTCGGTCTTGCGCCCGATTTTGGTCGACAGCGCCTCGGCCAGCAGCGCCGCATCGTCAATCGCGTGCGAGATCAGGATAAGGCGCGGCGGCGGCCGGTCGTCGTAAAACTGCGCCAGGAATGCGGACAGCACCTCGCCCGGCCCGTGGGAGCGGTCGGCCTTTGGGAAATAGGCGCGGTTGCCCCAGTTCTGCCCGGTGCGGAAGAAAAACACCTCGACGCAGGAAAAGCCGCCCTGCTGATGCACCGCAAAGACGTCCGCCTCCTCGACGCCACGCGGATTGACGCCCTGGTGCGACTGAATGGCGGACAGCGCTGCCAGTCGGTCGCGGTAGATCGCGGCGCGCTCGAAATCGAGCGCGGCGGACGCCTTCTCCATTTCGCCGGCAAGCTCGTCCTTCACCGTCTTGCTGCGTCCGGACAGAAATTCGTTGGCCTCGCGCACCAGCGCCGAATAATCCTTGAAATCGATCTCGCGCGTGCACGGCGCCGAGCAGCGCTTGATCTGATAGAGCAGGCACGGCCGCGTGCGCGACTCGAAAAACGGATCGCTGCATGAGCGCAGCAGGAACGCGCGCTGCAGGGCATTGATGGTGCGGTTGACGGCCCAGACCGAAGCGAACGGCCCGTAATAATGTCCCGGCCGGGTGTGCGCGCCGCGATGCTTGAGAATTTGCGGCGCCCAGTGATCGGTCGTGATCACGATATAGGGAAACGATTTGTCGTCGCGCAGCACCACGTTGAAGCGCGGCCGCAGGCGCTTGATCAGGTTCGCTTCCAACAGCAGCGCTTCGGTTTCGGTGCGCGTGACGACGAATTCGAGCGTGCGGGTGGCGGCAATCATGCGCTCGATACGCGTGTCGTGGCCGGTCGGCCGCCCATAGGCCGTGACGCGCTTCTTGATATTCTTGGCCTTGCCGACATAAAGCACGTCGCCGCGGCCATCGATCATGCGGTAGACGCCGGGGCGCGACGGCGCGAGCTTGGTAAAATGCAGAATGGCGGCGCGGCCTTCGGCCAGCGACCCCGTGGCCTCGCCGGAATCGTCGAGCACCGCCTCGGGCGCATCCGGCTCGGGCAGCGACTGCTCCTCGTCCTCCTCGGCCATTTCCGCTGGCTGGACGGGCTCGGTCTCCGGTTCGCTATGGTTTTTCGTGGTGCTCATCTGGTTGAGGGACGGTCTTTCTTCCGCAAAACTATGCTCTGCCGGGTACGGCGGCCAGGGTCGAGCCGGCGAGCCTCCGGCCTGCCCTGCCCAGCTCATTCCGGTCTACTGCAGACATCAGGGGAATAGGGATTTTATTAACTTTAACAACTTGCAATTACTTAGTTATTTAGCAACGCTTAACGTTTTACTCACGATAAATCTTCCGCAAGAACCGGCCGACAACCACGCTCTACTGCCGTTTCGGCCGAACGACTTGCCGTACGCTTAATAGTTTGTTGTGCGGAGGCCTGCCATGCGGACATTCCACGCTGCGGCGCTTGCGGCTGCGCTGGGCGCGAGCCTGACGGTTGCGGCGCCGGCCTCATCATCGGCGGCGGATTTCCCGGCCACACCGTATTACACCGCGCCCGAACCGCTTTCCGCCTACAGCTGGGCCGGCCCCTATCTGGGCGCCACGGCCGGTTTTGAATGGGGCAGCGTCGATAACAGCGGGACCAAACCGTCGGGCATCGCTGGCGGGATCGAGGCCGGATACAATTGGCAGAGCGGCGCGTTCGTGTTCGGCGGCGAGACCGATATCCAGCTTTCCGGCGCCGACGACACATTGTCGCCCTTCGAGTTTTCCAACCCCTGGTTCGGCACCCTGCGCGGCCGCGCCGGCGTGAGCCTGAACAACGTGCTCCTGTTCGGCACCGCCGGCCTCGCCTATGGGGACATTCGCGCCGACAGCGCGCTGCTCTCGGAATCCCACACCAGCATCGGCTGGGTCGCCGGCGGCGGCGTCGAGGTCGGCTTTACCCCGCGCTGGTCGGCCAAGGCCGAATGGCTCTACCTCGACCTGGCGGACCTCAATTTCTCGGTGACCGGCACGAGCAACGGTCTCGCCGCAGACCTCTTGCGCATGGGCGTCAATTATCGTTTTTAGCGCCCGTTCGGATTATCCCCACAAGCGATTCTAGTCCCGCAACCATCGGCCAAGTGGCCCGGCGGTCCTGCAAGTTCCGGTGTGTAATCGCCAACAAGGTTTAGTAATAAATTTACCATCCTCTCGTCCATATTAAGACATAATTAGCTACAATTAGGTCGGCCGAAAGTCTATTTCCGCCACAGTCCTGCCAAGAATTAGAAAAGCCGTGTGGCTTTTCTGCACTAGACGGAGAAGCGACCGCGAATACTATGCCGCCACCTTAGGTTATGGAGGTCTACAAATGAAAAGAGTTCTTCTTGCGTGCGTCGGCATCGTGGCGCTGAGCGGAGCGGCCGCGGCAGCCGACCTGCCCGTCGCCCCGGCACCCTATTACAAGGCGCCGGTCTATGCGCCGGCTTACAACTGGAGCGGCTTCTATCTTGGTATCAACGGCGGCGGCGGCTGGGGCCGTTCCACCTGGACCACGACTGGCCCGTTCGATACGTCCGGCGGCCTCGTCGGCGGCACCCTCGGCTACAACTACCAGGTCAACCAGGTCGTGCTTGGCGTCGAAGGCGATATCGACTGGGCTAACATCAACGGCAGCACCAACACCGGCTGCACGGCGGTGGGCGGCACAGGCTGCGCGACCGGTGACAACTGGCTGTCGACGGTGCGCGGTCGGTTGGGTTACGCGGCGGACCGCTTCATGCCGTACATCACCGGTGGCGCCGCGTTCGGCGACATCAAGGCGTCGGGACCGGGGCTCACCGGCACTGACACGACCAACGCCGGCTGGACGCTCGGCGGCGGCATCGAATTCGCCATCGCCGGTCACTGGACCGCCAAGGCCGAATATCTCTACGTCGACCTCGGCAGCGTCTCGTGCGGCCTCGCCTGCGGCGCGGCGGTGCAGAACGTCAACTGGCACGCCAATATCGGCCGCCTCGGTCTGAACTATCGGTTCTGATTGTTCCTGTAATCCTCCCAAACTTTAAGCCCCAGGGTGCGAACCCTGGGGCTTTTTATTTGTTTGTTTGTCGCGCTCAGGAGCCGAACTCCGGCAAGCGGCAGCGCCGTCACTCCGGCTTGGTCGCCGCGAATGCCGGCACGCGTGCGGCGAAATCGTCGAGCCAGGCGACAAGCCGCGGATGCTCGCCGCGCCAGTCGCCGTTGAAACGAAAGTCGCGATAACTGAGCGCGCAGGCGAGCGTGATCTGGCCGACATTGGGCATCGGATCGACCGGCGGCGGCGCAGCCTCGAGCACCGCGAGCGCGCGAGACACTTTGCCGGCCTGCAGCTCCAGCCATTTCGGCTCGTGCATGTCCGGCTTGCGGTAGCGGCCCTCGTACACCGTCAGAATCGACGCATCGAGGATGCCGTCGCACAGGGCCTGCAGGCGCAAGGCCGCCAGCCGTTCCTTGCCGGCGCGCGGCACGATCTTGCCGCCGCCGGCGCGCTCGTCGAGATAGTCGAGAATGACGCGTGAATCATAGACCGCGCTGCCGTCCTCAATCATCAGCACCGGAATCTTGCCGAGCGGGTTCATTTTGCGGAGCGTATCGTTTGGATCGGTGGTATCGGCGCGCACAAGGGTGATCTCCTTGTCGAGGCCGAGCAGCATGGCGCCGATCCGAACCTTGCGCACGAATGGAGAGGACGGCGAGAAACGCAAATTCATCATGGAAGCACCATTACGGGAGATGAGCTTTCCGCTTGGCGCGGAATTGGAACTTTCACCATGCGCGAGAGGCGCGGTGTTCGCAATACGTGGCGCGCGCAAAAGAGAAAGCCGCAATACACGGCCGCGCTCGCACCAACCGGCGAGCCCGTCTGCAACCCAAAAAGGCCAATTCAGCCAGTGATGACGAGGTTGACCGCTTTTGGTCCCTTGCCCTTCTTGTCGGGCTCGACGTCGAAACTGATGCGCTGGCCTTCAGCCAGCGATTTCAGTCCGGCGCGTTCAACGGCGGTGATGTGAACAAATACGTCGCGGCCGCCGTCATCGGGCTTGATGAAGCCATAGCCGCGCTCGCCGTTGAAAAATTTGACTATCCCCTGCATCGCCATCGAGCGACTCCTTCCCCATTGCTTCACCACCCTCCCCCACGGCGAGCGGCTCGGCTGGACATTCACACGGGCAAAGAGTCATCGGCCCGAGACGGCCGTCAGTCACTCCGCCGGCCCCCCACAGGAGGCGGAACGTCTAAGCCAGCAACAGTCCCAGGAACTTAAATTAGACCATTTTTAACTTGTGGAAAAGTGGGGAACTACGGGCTGAGCCAGTCGATTCGCGCCGCCGGGTGCGGCTCCCGGGCCAGAAGGCCGCTGAGCGCCGGCAGCAGCAGGCGCAAATCATGCTCCAGCGTAAACGGCGGGTTGACGACGATCAGCCCGGATCCGGCCAGCCCGGCATCCTCGCGGAGCGGGCCGACGATGAGTTCGGAGCGCAAGATCTTCCCAATACCGAGCCGCCCAAGCCTGCGCGCCAGCGCATCCGGGGCCTCCCGGGTCTTGATCGGGTACCACAGCATGAAGGTCCCGGTGCTCCACTTGCGGTGCGCCGCCGCCAGCGTCTCCGCCTGACGGGTGAAATCGGCCCGGTCCTCGAACGGCGGGTCGACCAGAACAAGGCCGCGGCGCTCCTTCGGCGGCACGTAAGCGGCGATGGCGGTCCAGCCGTCGATCGCCAGCGCCTTGGCGCGGCGGTCGACGCGCAACACCGCGGCCAGCACATCGAAAGATTTGGGCTCAAGCTCGCAGGCGATGAGCCGATCCTGCGAGCGCAGGAGATGCTGTGCGACCAACGGCGAGCCCGGATAGGTCCGCAAGCTGCCACCGGCATTGCAGGCCGCGACCGCTTCAAGATACGGCGCCAGCAGTTCCCGGCATGCATCCGGCAGCCGGGGGATGTCGCCCCATAGGCGGCCGATGCCGTCATGCCACTCACCGCCGCGGCTCGCCTCGGCGGCGAAGAGGTCGTAGCGGCCGGCGCCAGCGTGGCTGTCGACAATCCGAAACGCCGCCGGCTTCTGCCGCAGGTACACGAGGATGCGCACCAGAACGGCGTGCTTATGGACATCGGCGAAATTGCCGGCATGAAAGGCGTGCTGGTAGTTCACAAAATCCGCACCGTGGCTGCGTGCGTCGTGCGGTTACCCTGCGCCGCCGCGCAGTGGCGGCATAACAATATTATCGCGTCGGCAGCTGCGCTTGACCACTTGTGGGCAGGCGCGAAACTTCAGATCCTTCGACAGACATAGGCGCACTTCGGTGAGCCGGCGCCGGTCGCACTCCACCGCGATGTCGTCCTTGGCAAGACCCGGATTGGCCTTGATGAAGGCGTCTTCGAGCGCATCGGGCGTAACGCTGAGCGGCTTCTCTAAGCCAACATAATCGGGTGGAATTTTCACGGCGCCGCGCGCCTTGCGAATGGTGGCAAAATAGTCCCGCGCCGGCAGTCCCGAACACGTCCCGTGTTTGTCCCACTCGTTGTAGACAAGCCGCGGCGCCGGCATCAGATCGAGCATCCGGTCGACGATCCTGTGATCGAGCCGCGGCGACGGCACCTGACAATTTTCCGGAAAGCCGCGCTCGTATTGCGGCCACAACCCGTGCACCACGAACGAAAACGGCCGGGCGCCGCATTGCAGCGCCGGCACGCGCCCGCGGCCCCGCTCGGCCGCGGCTGCGCAAAACGACGGCGACCATGACAGCGACAGCACGTAAAAATCGAACTGCCCGGGCTCGCCGTCGCGCCTGCCTTGCGCCGCCGCGAGGCCGCTCATCGCGGCCAAAAACCAAATGCCGACAAGCCCCCGAACGGCAATTCTAGCCGTAAATTTCCCAGCCCTAACCTTGCCAGCCATGACAATCCCTCGGCACACGCCGTCAGCAAAAGCTAACATGCCGTCGGGGAGCGACGATGGAACTTATCCCCGCGATCGGCATAGCAGCCGGCACGCATCTTGCGCCTTGCCACAGCAAAATCACACATAATTGCAATGGTGAAATTAGCGGGTTGGTACAACTTTACCCGCCAATGTGATGGTGCTGCGTGAGGGTCCGTCGGCATGACAGTTTATCGCATTTACAAGAACAAGCCGTTTGAGCCGGAAGCGATCACGATGATGACGCGCGCTTATGCGGACGTCTGCCATGAGCTCGGCGTAAGCGAGGGCGACCAGTCCGAAGCCGATGTCGTGGCCAAGAAAGTGATCGAATTTGCCCAGCGTGGCGATCGCGACCCGGTGCGGCTGCGGGACCACGTGCTGCAGGCACTCCAGGCCTGACGACTTTGGTCGCGCTCGCCGCCTGAGGCGGACACCGCGCAGCTATCCACGATCAGGGCTTGGCGGCGCGGCAGGCCGGATTGAACGCCCAGTTGCGATCGAGCCCGACGACGCAGAATTCGACGCCCCAGCCCATGCCGATCATGCCGGTATCCGAGGCGATCGAATAGTAGATTTGATGCCGCGTCCGGTCATTGATCAGCGCGGTGGCGTGACAGAAGCGGCGCGGGATCGACTGAGCGGCCCAGGGCAGATACGCAGTTTCACGCATGTCTTCGATGGCGATAATCCTCAAATCGGAATTCCAGAAGCGGGCTTCCTTGGTGTGAAAATTGTTCATCATCTCGTGCAGCGCCGGCGGGTAATCGCAGGTCGGCATGTCGCGGCTGTATTCCGGGCCGGATAGCCAGAAATTCTTCTCAAACCAATTCGCCGCTTGCGCCGGCGTGCGAGCAACGATGCCGACCGCCAACACCAGCGCCATCCAAGCAACGCGACTGAACATTGACCCATCCCTCGTCAGCGCCGCAACCGTGCCGCGCCGCTGCCGACCGGTCAAGGTCGCGCCGGCCGCTCGGCGCCACACAGCCGGTCATCGTGACAATCCTGCCACGGCTAACGCCCGCCGAGTTTCGGGACCGCGCCGACGGCCAGGAAATTTATCCCCGCACCACACAGTCATCCGCGCTTCATGGTACCAATTCGGCTTGGTGGCGTCTGATTCGCGTAACGTCGATCGACGGGGAACAGCGAATGGCCGCAATACACCAGTTGGTCAGCCCGGAGCCTACCTTTGGCTTGCAGGCTGCGGGACGGCTTCTGCTCAACGCGTTTCCGCCCTGGATCCAGGACCTTGCGATGCTGGTCGAAACCGTCGAGGCGGCGCGGCCGGCGGGCGCACCGGCCGATTGGCTGCCGGGCGCCGTGGTGCGGCTGCCGTTTTCGAAAAAAATCAGCAGCGACGGGCGCGTAGTCTGCAGCCAGGCGCTGATGGCGCTGGCCGAGACCGCCATGGTGATTGCCTGCTCGGCGGCCTGCAACGGCTATCGCCCGATGAGCACCATCGACCAGACCACGCATTTCCTGCGGCCGGTCAGCTTCGATGTCGTCGCCGACGCCCGCATCGTGCGAATTGGCGGCAACACCAGCTTCGGCCGCGTCAACATCCTCGCCGCCGCCGATAAGCGGCCGGTCGGCATGGTGTCGAGCGCCTGCTCGATCTAGCCGCGCTCACGCAACGGTCTGCGGCTGTCCACAAGGAGCGGCGTACTTTCGTTTCAGCGCGCAAGCCTCTAAGCTTGCCGTCGTCGCTCGATGGCGGTGGAGACGTTGCGATGCGTTGTGCTGTGGCGCTGATGGCTGGGCTGATTGCGTTTTGCTCTTGCGGAGCGGCCAATGCGGGATTTTTCGACCGTTGGCCTCGAGTGACCGGCAACGATACCGGCGGCATCATTCCGTACTCGCCGGCGGTCGAGCATATTTATCGGCACATGGCGGCTGACCACTGCGCGCGCTGGGGGCGCCTGTCGCACATCACCAGCGTCGACCGTCGCTACGGCGACTACATCAGTTTCGTCTGCGTCGACAAGCCGTGGGTCATCCACTGACGGGCCGTTTCGTCACCGGGCATCCACCCTCCAATCTCCCAGGGCCGCCTGAACGAGTGCAAGCGCTGCGACCGCGGCGGTATCGGCGCGCAGGATGCGCGGCCCGAGCGCAAGTCGCACCACATTCGGCAGTCGAACAAGCGCCGCGCGTTCGTCGTCGGCGAAGCCGCCCTCCGGCCCGACCAGGACCGCAAGCGGCGCGTGCCGCGGCACCTTGGCGAGCGCCAGCAGCGGATCGGCCACCTCGGCGTCCTCATCGCAGAAGATCAGGTAACGCTGCGACTCGATGCGCTCGAGGATACGCGTCAGCGTGTCCGGTTCGGCAATGTCGGGCAATGTGAGGATGCCGCACTGCTCGGCAGCCTCGATGGTATTGGCACGCATGCGATCGAGATTAACGCGGGCGACCTGGCCATGGCGGGTGAGTACAGGCTGCAGCCGCGACGCGCCCATCTCAACCGCCTTCTGCACCATGTAGTCGAGCCGGGCGGATTTGAGCGGCGCGAACAGATAATGCAGGTCTCCGGCCGTGGCCTGCTGCCGCGTCTGCGTGCCGATCCGGAGAAGGGCGCCGCGCCTCTCGACCTCGATCGCCGCCCCCCACTCGCCGTCGCGGCCGTTGAAGACCAGGACATTGGCGCCGGTTTTGAGCCGCATCACGCCGGTGAGGTAATGCGCCTGGGAGCGGTCGAGCGCCACGGCGGCCGCTTCGCGCAGCAGTGCGTCGACGTAAAGGCGTGGGGTGCGAAAATCGTAAGCTGGCATGACCCTTCGGACGCACGCGATAGCGTTAATTTCGCCTTAACCCGGTTGCGCGCATGACCGTGTTTTCGGTTATTTTGCCCCTGTGTCGCCGAATTCGGCGCGCCTATGATGGGCCCGGAAGCAGGCACCGCGTTTTTGACGCTTCTTTGGGGAACGGGAAAGGACGCAATATGAAGCCGGGTATTGCGAAGCTGGGCCTCGCCGCCGCGCTCGCGTTGGCGTTTGGCGCCGCCGACATGGGAACCGCGTCGGCGCAGGTGCCGCAGGGGGTGGGGGGCTCGCCGTGTAACGGCTTCCTGCCGTTGCGCAACGACGCGCAGAAAAAGGGAATGGCGATCGGCATTGCCGAAAAGCAGCATCCCGACCGTACCAAGATGTGCAAACTGGTGACGGTTTTCTCGGCCGCCGAGGAGAAAGCGCTGAAATTCCTCGAGGCCAACATGGTGTGGTGCGGCGTTCCCCAGCAGGCAGTCACGTCGGCGAAGGAAGCCCATGCCAAGACGCTCAAGTTTCGCGAAGTCGTTTGCGCACCGGCGCCGGAGCCGCATATCCCGACCTTGAGCGACGCGATCGGGACGCCATCGCTCGACACCGCCAAGAATACCAAGACCAACACCGGCACCTTCAACACCCTTACCGGCAATCCGCTGGACAAATGAGCGGCGCGGCCGGCTCGGTTGCCGACTCGACCGGCAATTGGGTCGATACGCTGGCGCCGTCGTGGCTGCGGCCGTATTTGCGACTGGCGCGGCTCGATCGGCCGATCGGTTCCTGGCTTCTGCTGATTCCGTGCTGGTGGTCGTCGGCGCTTGCCGCGGTCGCGGCTCACGCGCGCGGGCCAAGCTTGGTGCACATCGTGCTGTTCTTCATCGGCGCCTTCGCCATGCGCGGCGCCGGCTGCACCTGGAACGACATTGTCGATCGCAGGCTCGATGCCGGGGTCGAACGCACGCGCTCGCGGCCGATTCCGTCCGGCCAGGTCAGTGTTCTTCAGGCGGCGATGTTTCTGTTGCTGCAGGCGCTCGTCGGACTGGCCGTGCTGCTCAGCTTCAACGGCTTCACCATTGCGCTCGGCATCGCCTCGCTCGCCATCGTCGTCGTCTATCCGTTCATGAAGCGCATCACCTATTGGCCGCAGATCGTGCTCGGACTGGCGTTTTCGTGGGGCGCGCTGATGGGCTGGGCGGCTGCATTCGGCAGTCTCGCGCCGGCGCCGCTTCTGCTCTACGCCGGTTCGATCGCCTGGGTGATCGGCTACGACACGATCTACGCCCATCAGGATCGCGAGGATGACGCGCTGATCGGCATCAAGTCCACCGCGCTGTTGTTTGGCGAGCGCACCAAGCCGATGCTCTCTGTGTTCTACGCGCTTGCCGTCGTTCTGCTTGGCGCCGCCGGTTTTATTGCCGGCGGCGGCATTGTGTTCGCGCTCGGACTTTGCGTTTTTGCCGCCCACCTTGTCTGGCAGATCGTCCGGCTCGACATCGCCGATCCGGACAATTGCCTCGCGGTGTTCAAGACCGACCGCGACGCCGGCCTGATCCTGTTCGCGGCGCTGCTGCTGGACGCGGCGCTGCGTCGCTTCGCATGAACCCGATCAGTTGCACGCGTGCATGGCCTCAACCGACCATGCAGCGAGACGAACGCACAATCGACTAACGGGTCTTGATCGACGACGTCGCCACGTCGCTGCGATCGTCATCGAGCCAGACCCAAACGTTGGGATCATCCTGCGATTGGCGTTTGTAAAAGTGGTAAGGCGTTTGCGACCACAGCAGAATATTATCCGTGAGGTTGTCGAGGATGAATTCGCCGCGATCGGTCTTTACTGTCAGTACTGCGTGGCCCTCACCGTCGGCTTCGTGCACGATGGTCACAAGCAAGGCTTGACGCGGCCAACCAGCCAGCATGAGCAAGCGGCGCTTGAGCAGCGCGTAACTGTGACAGGCACCGGCGCCATCGTCGGGATAGCGCCACCATTGAATCATGCCGTAATGATCCATATCGGTCATCGGTTTAATTGTGTGATTGACCGAATTGTCGATCCGCTTCAGTTCTTGCCACGCCTTGTCGTCGAGGACGACGTCGACGGGCGGCAGTGGCTTCGTGTCGCACACACCTTTGTATGTCTGGCAGAACTGAACCCAGCCTATCGGGGGCGTCGGCGTGCGTGGCCCGACCGCAATGTACAAGTCTCCGGCGCTTGCAGCTGCGCCGGTCACACACAGGCATAGAAATACGATGACCGCCGAGAGTGCACTACGACGCCCCGCAGCGACGCCGCGACGCAACCCTACCATGAATGACCCCTACCCTGTTTGTTGGGATCACTCTTCGCATAGAGATTTTAGGGTGCCGCTAAGCCACCGCACAGAGATTGACGAGAGTAAGCCTTAAACGTGAAACAAATACCGGCCTTAACTAGCTAAAAATGGATGCAAATTTGATTCAATTAGAAGGCCATGGCGGCGGCGAACCAGCCGGCTCAAAATCCCAACGCGGTCAATTCAGTTCCCAACGAAGGTAATGTGACATGGCCAATGCTTGCACCGGCGGCATCGACACCGGTTTTGTCGCGCTCGGATATTTCAAGGTCGCGATCCTCGGGGTTGTGCAGGGGATCACCGAGCTGATGCCGATCTCCTCGACCGCGCACATGAGGTTGGTTCCGGCGGTGCTGGGCTGGCAGGACCCGGGCTCGGCATTCTCCGCCTCAATGCAGCTTGCCGCGCTCGCCGCGGTGGTCAGCTATTTCTGGAGTGATGTGCGCGATGTGACGGTCAACGCCATCGCCGCGACGGCGCGTGGCGACTTTCGCGACCGCTATTTCCAGTTCGCCGTATGGCTCGTCGTCGCCACGATCCCAATCGGTATTGCGGGCTTGGCGCTGTCCAAGGTTCTCAACACCTGCAATTCGCCGCTGCGCGCGGTGAGCGTGATCGGCTGGTCCTGCATGGCGATGGCGGCGCTGCTCGCTATCGCCGAGCTTGCGGCGCGGCACCGGCGCACCGTCGAGCAGGTGACAATGCTCGATGCGCTCCTGGTCGGCATCGCCCAAGTCGGCGCGCTTATTCCGGGCGTCTCGCGTTCGGGCTCGACATTGACGGCGGCGCTGATGCTCGGTTTCAAGCGCGACGAGGCGGCGCGGCTGTCCTTTCTGCTTGGCCTGCCGGCAATTGCGCTCGCAGGCCTCAAGGAGCTGTGGGAACTGCATAAGGCCCACATCGGCGGCCACGCTTGGTCGGTGTTGCTTGTCGGTATTGTCGTCGCCTCGATATCGGCGTTTTTCGCCATCTGGGGGCTGATGCGCATCCTGGAAAATTTTTCCAGTTGGCCGTTCGTCGCCTATCGGTTCCTGCTCGGCGTCGTCATTCTCGCCGGCATCGCGATGGGATGGGTTGTCTGACGCCCTCCCTGTACTGCCGCGCGCCCGCATAACTGCCCGCCGGGTTGTGCGCCGAAGCGGCCTTGTCGGTCGGCCGGAATGGGAGCAGGATACCGTCAAAGCCGGAAACGGCCGGGCGGCGATTCGGCGCACCCAGCGCCCGCTCGCCAAACGCAAGAAACCAACGAATTCATCGTAGGGAGCCATCATCAATGAAATCAACAGTCTTGCTGAGCGTGACCACAGCGGTCGCGGCGGTGCTGTCTTTGGCACCGGCCGCGCATGCCGGCCCGGCGACGGCCGCCATCGCAGGTCAAGTGTCCTCGAAGGCGGAAGGCGCCATGGAAGGCGTCGTCGTTACCGCACACAAGGACGGATCGATCGTGTCGGTGAGCGTCATCACCGACGCCAAGGAACCGTTCATGTACGACGGCGCGATTCCGCCCAATACCTACAACGCGATGTTCACGATGCACGCCACGATCATGATCTTCTTCGTGGTGATGCCGATCCTGGTCGGATGTTTCGGCAACTTCCTCATCCCGCTGATGATCGGCGCGCGCGACATGGCGTTCCCCAAGCTGAACATGCTGTCGTTCTGGACCGGCGCGGTCGCGGGCGTGATCCTGCTTTCCTCGTTCTTCGTGACCGGCGGTCCCGCGGCTGCGGGATGGACCTCGTACGCGCCACTGAGCGCGGTACCGATCTACACCGGCGTCGATTGGGGCCAGAACTTATGGTGCATCAGCATCATCGTGCTTGGCGCGTCGTCGCTGATGGGCTCGATCAACTACATCACCACGATCATCAACATGCGCACCAAGGGGATGTACTTCTTCCGCCTGCCGCTGACGATCTGGTCGCTGTTCATCACCGCGGTTCTGCTGCTGCTCGCGCTGCCGGTGCTGACGACGGCGATTGCGCTGCTGCTGTTCGATCGCCTGGGCGGAACCCATTTCTTTCTGCCCGCGGGCGGCGGAGAGCCGCTGCTGTGGCAGCATCTGTTCTGGTTTTTCGGCCATCCCGAGGTCTACATCATGATCCTGCCCGCGATGGGGATCGCGTCGGAGGTCATCTCGACGTTTTCGCGCAAGCCCATATTCGGATACCGCGCGATGGCGTATGCGATGATCGCGATCGCGTTCCTGTCGTGGATCGTGTGGGGCCATCACATGTTCGTGTCGGGGATGGATCCGGTACTCGGCAGCAGTTTCATGATCACCACGATGATCATCGGAGTGCCGTCAGCGATAAAGACTTTCAACTGGCTGGGCACGCTCTACAAGGGCAACATCCATTACACCACCGCGATGCTGAACGCGCTGGCCTTCGTCGCGATGTTCGTGATCGGCGGGATGTCGGGAATCTGGATGGCGTGCACGCCGGTGGACATGTACATCCACGATACTTACTTCATCGTCGCCCATATTCACTACGTACTATTCGGCGGCAGCCTGTTCGGGATCTTCGCGGGAATTACCTATTGGTATCCCAAGATGTTCGGCCGCATGATGAGCGAGACGCTGGGCAAGATTCACTTCTGGATCACCTTCGTGTCGTTCAATTGCACCTTCTTCCCGATGCACATCCTGGGGATGGCGGGACACATGCGCCGGATTTACAATCCGCAGCAGTACGATTTTTTGAAGCCGATCATCCCGATTAACGAATTTATTTCCATCAGTGCTTTCGTGCTTGGCGCCGCGCAGTTCCTGCTGCTGGCGAATATCATCTGGAGCTATTTCAAGGGCGCCAAGGCCACCGAGAATCCGTGGCACGCCAATACTCTGGAGTGGACGACGCCTTCGCCGCCGCCGCACGGCAACTGGCCCGGGACGGTGCCGATCGTTTACCGTGGACCGTACGAATACAGCTCGGGTGAGGTTGCGGAGGATTTT
>CAVSPX010000011.1:0-115258 GCA_963729965.1 uncultured Alphaproteobacteria bacterium | reverse complement strand
AGAAATTCATGGACATGGGCGCGGAGGTTTATGTCGAGGCGGAGAAGGCGAAGGGAGCAAACAAGGCGCTGTAGCGCGAACGAGTAAGGCCCTCTCACTTCGTCATGCGCGGGCTTGACCCGCGCATCCATGCTGAGGTGCATAATGGCGAAGCGGGACGAAGTGCCGCGAGGGCTTGATTGCGAGAAAGCTGAAGCGGCCTTCAAGCGGGCTGCCTATAAGGCGATGCACGGCACTCATGAAGAGCGGTCAGGGCGGTTTCTGCCTGCCGAAGAGTCTCGCGATACCTCGATTAATGGCAAATCGAAACGGACCGGTGAAAGTCGGCACAAAGGCACAGCCGGGCGAGGGCGGTGAGCGACCTTGTGCCGGGCGGCCACGTCTCTATGCTGGGCAAGTTATGGCAAACCTCCTGGACCGCATCACCGTCGATCGGGAAAAATGTGGCGGGCGTCCCTGCATCCGTGGGCTGCGCGTGCGGGTCAAGGACATCCTCGACATGCTCGCGGGCGGTTCGTCGCGCGAGGAAATTCTGCGCGATTACCCGTATCTGGAAGATGACGACATCACCGCGGCGCTCGAATTCGCGTCGCGCGCTACCGATCACCCGGTCTTTACAGCCTCTGAGCCGTGAGATTTCTGGTCGACGCGAACTTGCCGCCAGCACTTGCGCGCTGGATCGTCTCCCAAGGTCACGAAGCGCATCACGTCAGTGATTTCGGCCTCGAAGCGATGTCCGACCGGGCGATTTGGACGCGCGCCCGGGAACTCGATGCCTCTATCGTCACCAAGGATGAGGACTTCATCCTGCTGCAGGCGCTTGATCGCGCCGGCCCAGCCGTGATCTGGATACGCATCGGTAACGCGGTTCGCAACGTGCTTCTGCAGCGTATCCCGGCGGTATGGCCGGGGGTCGTGTCGTCGATCGATCGCGGTGAAAAGATCGTTGAGGTGCGATAGGCCGGCTGACCGCATCGCCGGCATTGAAATCCTTGCGCACATTTTGGCCTTGTCGCCGTAGTTGGAGCCTGTTCCAATGCGGCGATCTGGGAGCGCGTGCGCCGGCATAGGCTGCTCCAGCAAGGGGCAGAGTCATGAAATTTAAGCCTGCGATCATTGCCCTCGCTGCGGCGGCGGCGTTTGCCTCGGCGGTGCTTCCCGCTTCAGCGCAGGATTTCTATAAGGGCAAGACGATCGCTATCATCGTCGGTTTCTCACCAGGCGGTCTCTACGACCTCACCGCGCGGGTGCTCGCCCGCCATCTCGGCGACCATATTCCCGGCAAACCGACGGTGATCGTCCAGACCATGACCGGCGCCGGCGGCACCTCGGCAGTCATCTATCTCTACAACAATGCCGTGCGGGACGGCACGGTGATCGGCATGCCGCCGCGCAACTATCCGATCGCGCCGTTCGCCAACGACAGCCTGCATTATGACGGCCGTGGCTTGATCCCGCTCGGCAGCATCAGTCCTGAAGTCCAGGTCGGCGCGGTCTGGCACGGCGCCGGTGTGACGAAATTCGACGACCTGATGACGCGCGAAATCACCTCGGGGGTGACGAGCTATTACGACGATGTCGGCTCGCTGTCGCTGGTGACGAAGGCCATCACCGGTGCCAAGCTCAAACTTGTCAGCGGCTATCCCGGCGGCAACGATATCCAGTCCGCGATGGAAAAGGGCGAGGTCGATGCCGAATTCGGCTGGTCGTGGGGGGCCATCAAGGCGACCAAAAAGAGCTGGCTCGACCAGAACAAGATCAACATCGTCCTGCAGATCGGCACGGCAAAGTCGCCCGAGCTGCCCAATGTTCCTTTGATCATGGACTATGCCAAGAACGATCTCGACCGGCATGCGCTGGAGCTGCTGCTGGCGCCGGATGCCTTCGCCTGGCCCTTCGTCGCGCCGCCGGGCGTGCCCGCCGACCGCATCGCGCTGCTGCGTGCGGCCTTCGACGAAACCATGAAGGACCCGGGCTTTGTCAGCGACGCCAGGCATCTTTATCTCGAGGTCAACCCGATGAGCGGCGCGGAGATGCAGGCCAAGATCGAACGCATCCTCGGCTTTGACTCCTCGGTGGTCTCGCGCGCCAAGGCGCTGGTGAAGCCGCCGAGTTGATCGGCCCGCAGGCGTTATCGGCTCGCTGCAGTTTCGGCCGGACTTTGGTTCATGCGCGCGCTTTGAGCTCCGGCACGTCAAGGGAGGGCATATATGGATCACCGGCAGATGCATCTCGGCGTCTATGCGGTCGGAACCGGAAACCATATCGCCGGCTGGCGCCATCCCGGCGCGACGACAAGCGGCGAGGATTTCGCGGCGTTTAAGACCATCGCGGCCTCCGCCGAGCGCGGCAAGCTCGATTTCATTTTCGTCGGCGACAGTCTCGCCTTCATGGTCGACGGGCATCCCGGCCAGATGGTGCGTTTCGAGCCGACCACGCTGCTCTCGGCGCTTTCGAGCGTCACCTCCCGCATCGGCCTCGTCGGCACGGCGTCGACCAGCTATTCCGAGCCCTACACCATCGCCCGGCAATTTTCTTCGCTCGATCATCTGAGCGCCGGGCGTGCCGGCTGGAATGTCGTCACCACGACGTTGACCGAAGCGGCGCAGAATTACGGCCACGACGAGCTGCCCGAGCACGACCTGCGCTACGAGATCGCCACCGAATTCGTCGACGTCGTGCGCGGCCTGTGGGACACCTGGGAGGACGGCGCCCGTATCCTGAACAAGCAGACCGGCCAGTACTTCGACCCCAGCAAGGTCCATGTGCTCGACCACAAGGGCAAGCATTTCTCCGTCAAGGGCCCGCTCAATCTGACCCGGGCGCCGCAGGGCCACCCGGTCATCGTGCAGGCCGGTGCTTCCACCAGCGGGCGGCAGCTCGCGGCGCGCTACGCCGAAGTCATCTTCTCTGTTCAGCTCGACAAGGACGAGTGCCGCGCGTTCTACGACGACGTGAAGCAGCAGGTTACGGCCTTCGGCCGCCGCGCGGAACACTGCAACATCATGCCGGGGCTGGTGACGGTGGTCGGGCGCACCGACGAGGAGGCGCGCGCCAGGCTCGCCCAGCTCATGGACTATGTCGATCCGACGAGCGCGATGCGCACCCTGTCGCGCCGCTTCGGCCACGACATGTCGAAGTTTCCGCTGGACGGCCCGGTGCCCGATTTGCCGCTGTCCAACCTGATGCACAGCTACAACAAGGTCGCGTCGTCCAAGGCCAGGCGATTGGGCCTGAAGTTGCGCGATCTCTACAACGAGATCGCGGTGGCGCGGGGTTACCCCCTGGTCTGCGGCAGCCCGGCCACGGTCGCCGACTTCATGGAAGAATGGTTCAAGGACGGCGCGGTCGACGGGTTCACCCTGCTGCCGGCGCATTTTCCCGAAGCCTTCGACGACTTCATCGACCTCGTCATTCCGGAATTGCAGCGGCGCGGCCTGTTCCGCAAAGACTATCAAGGCACGATGTTGCGCGACCATCTCGGCCTGCCCAAGCCGGGGAATAGATTTGCAGCGGAAGTGCGGAATTACGCGGAAGTACGGTGACGGTGCGAGCCGAAACGGTCGGGCGAAACCCGGCACAAGGGCGCGGCAACGCGAGGCCGGTGATGGCGCTCTGAGTTCATCATGCCCGGCCTTGTACCGGGCAAGCTCCCGGGCGGTAGCGGCGCGTCGAGCGAGGAGAACTTCAGCTCCGGCGGCCCTCCTTCGATTGTCCGTCGAGCCATTCCGAGAGGTCTGCGGCTTTGGCTTTTTTCTGTTTCTTGCGTTGCGCGGCGGCTGGCACGGCAGGCGGAGCGGCGGCGTCCCGCGCCAGGCGCTGCGCGCGCAACCGCTCGGTCTTGGCGCGCACTTTCGCAGCCGCGGTCTCGTAATCGGACGCGGCCTTTTTGGCATCCTGCTCGCGCTGCACTTTTGCGAGTTGAGCGGCTGCCGCGTCATGCTTGGACTTTTCCACTGCTGTACCGTTCCTTTCGACTAAATCATTCGGAACCGTTCGGTTCCGTGATGACGTTGCGCCAAGCGTAGCACGGACGGGCGCAGCGCGCGTATCGCTTCGCTCGCCCTGTCCTGCGCGCCAGGACCTCACCCGGCCGCCCTTAGAGTCTGTCCGGGAACATCAGGCCGGATTACAAAGTTTTCGCAGCATGAGGCGGATTGATGCGAGGCGCAAGAACGACAGCGCCTTGCGATTGAGGTTCTCCCAGTCCTTCGCGAGCCGTCGGCAACGGTTGAGCCACGCAATGGTACGTTCGACGACCCAACGGCGTGGGAGAATGACAAAACCTTTGGCGTGATCAGAGCGCTTGACGATTTCAGTTTCGAGGTGAGGCAGAATTTTCGCCAAGGCCTTTTGGAATTCCGGCCCCTGATAGCCACCGTCGGCAAACAACTTTTTCAAGAACGGATACATCCCGAAAAGGGTTGCAAGGAGCAGGACGCCACCGTCGCGATCCTGGATATTGGCGGGATGAACGATCGCGTGGAGCAACAAACCCAGCGTATCTACGAGAATATGGCGCTTCTTGCCCTTGATCTTTTTGCCCGCATCATAGCCAGGCGGATCGATGCAGGCCCCCCTTTTTCAGCGCTCTTCACGCTTTGGCTATCGATGATGGCGGCGGTGGGACTGGCCTCTCGTTCGCCTTGCTCGCGGCACTCCACATATAGGGCGTGATGGATCCGATCGAGCGTGCCGTCGTAGCTCCACAAATCAAGATAGTCGAAAAGAGTGCTGCGTGGCGGCAGATCTTTCGGGATCGCCCGCCACTGGCACCCCGTGCTCAACACATACATGATCCCGTTCATCACTTCGCGCACGTCGACGTGCCGCTTGTTACCACCACGCTTGGCCGGTGGAATAAACGGCTCGACATGCGCCCATTCGTCGTCGGTCAGATCGCTCGGATATCGTAGCGCGCTACGGTCGTAACGCCTGCGGTTTTTCGCCGTCCACATCGGTGACCATCCTCGAATCAGGCCACCACTCTTGAATCACAAATGATTCATTGGATTCAACTTGTTCTCGGACAGACACTTAGCGTTCAGGGTCCGGCCAGCGGCGCAAGGGAAATGGTTAACACTTTATTGAGCCTTTCGTAGGTATTCGCACGCTATAGGCTCGCCTGCCGAATACAGGCAGGAAAGCTCCGAATGCGCGGCTGATTTTCGATTCGCGTTCTGTGGCGTCCCGGTTTTGCGTAACGCGTCGGTTTCGCAAGCTGATCTGGAGACTCCAGATGCAGGTTCTGGCGCTGATTTCACGCAAAAGCGGCACGGGCAAGAGCACGCTGGCGATCGGGCTCGCCGGCGCGGCGCTCGAATCCGGCCATGTCGTCTGCGTGGTCGAGGCCGATCCGCTCGGCACCGTCTCCAATTGGCGCCGGCGCCGTGATCGCGCCGCGCCGGCGGTCGAGAGCGTGCACGACGGCCTGTCGCTGCTGGCGCTGCTGCCCAGGCTTAAGGCCCGCGGCGTCACACTGGCGATCATCGACACCGCAGGTGGCTGGAGCGAGACGTTCAATACGGCCGTCTACGTTGCCGACCTGTGCCTGATTACGGCGCGGCCCTCGCTCGCCGATATCGAAGCCGCAGCTCCGGCGCTGACGGCTGTTCGCGCCGTGGAAAAACCCTTTGCCTTCGTGCTCAACCAGGCGCCGATCCGCTCTTATCGCATCGGCAATGCGACCAGCGCGCTGTGCGACGCGGCGGCTGCGTTTGAGCTCCGTGACGTGATCGCGCTGCCCGTAATCGCGGCGCGAAACGATCACCAGGATGCGCTTGGGCTCGGGCTGACGGTCACCGAGCTTGCCGGCGACGGCAAATCGGCTGCGGAAATTCGCGGACTCTGGCAGTGGGTGAAAGCCCGGCTCGACGCGCTGACTGGCGCGCAGATGCCAACAGCCGCCGCGGCTATCGATGCATCGGCGATGACGCAGGACGGAGTCCGGGCCGATCTGACGATGCCGATCCTGCCCGAGCACGACGCTGCCGATTTCGATTCAGCGACCGCGGCCAATCAGGAAACGGCGCTGCACGCTGTAGGCTAGCGACTGGGCGCAGGATTATTTCTTCCGCTTCTTTTTGCCGAAGGCAGCGACCACTTCCTTTTTCCTGATTCGCGCCGCCGGGTTGCCGCGTTCACCGAGGCTCTGCTCCTCGGTGCCATCGCCCATCATGCCGGGGTGAGACACTTTTGACGCTGTGCGGCGCTTTTTGGCGGCCGCAGACTTTCGCTTCTTCATGCCGAATTCTCCGTGCGAGGGGCCGATGGTGGATCACGCATCATTCAACATGTCGGCGACAGACCGCAAGAGGCACACTCCCGTCATCCCCGTCCGATGAACGAGCGCATGTGGTTCGGCAGGATCGTCGCCTCGTAGAGATTCACTTCGGGCGGCAGCGCCGCCATCAGCACCGCGACTTTGGCGACATCCTCGCCCGTCATCACATAATCTTCTGGCGTCTCGCCGGCGCCGGCCTTGGTGCGGCCGCGGCGCGTGGTGAACGACGACAAGGTGGCGCCGGGATGGATGATCGAGGCGACGATGTCGTGCTTGCGCCCGTCCATGGTGAGCTGGTGCGTCATGCCTTGCAGGCCGAATTTGGTCACCGTGTAGGGCAGCGAATCCGGCCGCGGCGTCTTCGCCGAAACGCTGCCGATGTTGATGATGCGGCCGCCCTTCGGCGCTTGCTCCTTCATGATGCGGATCGCCTCGCGCGCGCACAGGAACGCCGCCGTGATGTTGATGTCGAGCGCCTCGCGCCAGTAAGCGAGCTCGATGTCCTCGGTGTTCTTGTGGGTGGCGATGCCGGCATTGTTCACCAGCACGTCGAGCCGGCCGAAGGCTTGGCGCACCGTGGCGAACAGCGCCATGACGGCGTCTTCCTTCGTGAGATCGGTGGTAACGGCGAGCGCTTCGCCGCCGCGCGACGTGATGCCGGCCGCGACCTCATCGAGCAGGCCGGCGCGCCGCGCGACAAGCACGGTCTTGGCGCCCTCGGCCGCAAAGGTCTCGGCAATGGCGCGGCCGATGCCGTTGCTTGCACCGGTGACGATCGCGATCTTGCCCGTCAGTTGCGTGCCCATGGATTGTCCCCCGCTGCCGCGCGCGAATTATACACTGAGGCCTTGATGATCCAGGCCAAGCGCGTGCTGCGCGCGGTGGATACCGGCAAGCCCGACCTCGCCGCTCTCACGCAGGCGGTGACCGCGTATGAAGACGCCGTCAGCTGGTCGACGCGTACAATCGCGGCCCGCGGATTTAGCGCGGGGCGCGCTCTCATCCTACTTCACCGTGATCACCAGGCCGTTGAGGTCGGCGCTGACGATGGCGCCGACTGAACTGCCGGTCAGCGTCAACACCGCGCCCTTCGGGTTGGTCAGTACGATGGCCTGCGCGCCGCGGCCGACGGCGGCGCCGACATTGCCCGCCGCATAGACGCCGCTGACGTCGCCCGGGCCGCGGATGTGGCTCACGGTGCCACGGAAGCGTGTCTCGGAGGCGCCGAAGGTGAAGCCATAGCTCAGCCCGCCGATGCCGAGCGGATACTGCCGGCCGTGGAAATACAGGGTGCCCGAGCCGGCCGAACCGCCGATGACGAAGCCGGCCTTGACCACGCTGAAGGTGATGCCGCCTTCGTCGGCATACGCGTTGGACGCGAAAGTGACGCCGGCAAGCGCCAACAGGGCGATCAAGCCGGTACGAAACGCGGACGCGGTGCGCATGGAGTATTTGCTCCCGGGCTGTGTGAGGACACGAATTGGTTTGGCCGCCCCGCGGCAGCATAGCGCGGCGGCGGCGCGCCGGGCCACTCCTCCTGTCATTGCGAGTGAGCGACGCAATGAAGCACTCCAGTCTTCGGCGCGCCGCGCCAAATTGCGTTGCGTGCGATGACAGTGAAGCTCAATCGAAATGGATGTGCGCGGCCTTGGCGACGGCGGTGTATTTGGCGATGTCGCGGGCGATGCGGTCGCGGAAGGCGGCACCGCTGCTGCCGTCGGGAATGAGGCCGAGCTGGTTGATGCGCCCGGAAACGTCGGGCAGCCTGGCGATCGCCATGATCTCGGTCTCGAGTTTTTTCACGATCGGCGCCGGTGTGTCCTTGGGTGCGGCCAGGCCGATGAAGCCTTCCACCACCACGCCCTTGATGCCGACTTCGCCGAGAGTGGGCACGTCGGGCAGCGCCGGCAGGCGGGTCGCGCCGGTGGTCGCGAGCGGCCGCAGCTTGCCGGCCTTGAACAGCGGCATCGCCGGTCCGGCGTCGGCGAACGTCATCGCCGCCTGTCCCGACAACACCGCGGTGACCAGCTCGGCGCCGCTCTTGAAGGGGATGTACTGGAATTTCGAACCGGTCTTCTCGTTGAACAGCTCCGAGGTGAGCTGGAAGATCGCCGATGTCGAGGCATAGTTGGCCTTGTCCGGGTGCGCCTTGCCCCACGTCACCAGTTCCTTGACCGAGTTGATCGGCAGCGATGAGGACACTGACAGCACCAATTGATAGAGTGCAATATTGCCGATCAGCGCGTAGCTAGTTAGCGGATCGTACGGCAGGTGCGAATAGGTGGCCGGATTGACCGTCATCGATCCGGCCGGCGCGACGAGCAGCGTCTGGCCGTCCGGCGCGGCGTGCGCCACATACTCGGCCGCGATCGTGCCGCCGGCGCCCGGTTTGTTCTCGACCACGAACGGCTGGCCGAGCCGCTCGGACAGTTTCTGGGCGACGACGCGGGCGATGATGTCGTTCGAGCCGCCGGGAGCGAGCCCGACGATCATCTTGACCGGCGCCTTGGGATAGCCGGCGGCGGGGCCGGTTTGTGCCGCCGCCGCGCCGGTATGTAGCAGCGCAATCGCGCCGGCCAGCGCAAGCGTCGCCGACCAAAAATGCCGTCCGATTCCGATACGGCCCAGAGAATTCGCCATCGTTTCCTCCCGAGATGTCATGTTTTGTTGTTGTTTGTTACAGGCGCTTCGCCACCGTCGTTCGCTAGTGGTCCGATTCTAACATTCGTATCCCAATTCGGCACGCTCTCATGCGAATATTAGAATCAGAAGGACCACTAGCAACTATAAGTTCCAGTGGAGCTTTTGGATTTGACATTCGCTACCAGAGTTAGCGGCTAGGTGGGTAGCGAATGTCAAATCCGCTCCACTAGGTTCCGTTGAGCACGATCGCCGCCACTTTCTCGCCGATCATGATGGTCGGCAGGTTGGTGTTGGCGCAGGGCACGCTGGGCATGATCGAGGTGTCGGCGACGCGCAGGCCGTCGACGCCGTAGACGCGCGCCGAAGAATCGGTGACGGCGAGCGGATCGTCCGGGCGCCCCATGCGGCAGGTGCACGACGCGTGATAGTGGCCGAGCGCCGCGGAGCGGATCCAGGCGCGGCAGGCCTCCTCGTCGTTGACGAGGTCGTCGACCGAGGGCGCGTCCGCGATCATGGCGCGGATGATGGCGCGCCGCACGGTTGCGGACGCGTCCATCGCCTGCGCGCCGACGAAAGTCTGCAGCGCATTCCAGCGGCTGTACATCGCGAGCTTCTGCGCGTAGGCGGAGAAGCTGATCGGGAAAACCTGCTCGACATTGTCCTGCACGGCGGGATGGGCCTGCAGCTTCGCCAAAAGCTTCACGCCTTTGACCAGGCGCAGCATGTCGCGGTCGTCCGAGCACATGTTGAAGTCGATGTCGGGCGGCGCGCCGGCGTCCGGACCCGTGAGCCTGATCTCGCCGGTCGAGAACGAGCGGTTGACCCACATCATGATGATGCCGAGGCGATGGCCGATGGCGTGCCACTGCGCCTTGTTGGTCGGGATCACATACATGTCGCCGGGGGGGCAGCCGGGAAGGCCGGAAGACCAGCGCAACGCCGCGAACATCTGGCGCCGCAGCGCGCCGGGAAGCCGGGCAGGGCGCTTCAAGAAGCAGCCGAAATTGACGCCCGGGTGCTCCATCAGGTGCTTGCCGACGCCGCGGCGGTCGGCCACCACGGCGATGTTGTGCGTGCGCAGTTCGTGGGCGGCGCCGATGCCGCTGCGCATCAGCAGCACCGGCGAATGGATGGCGCCGGCCGAGACGATGACCTCGCGCGCCCTGATGTCGCGCTCGCCGTCGCGCCGGCGCACGCGCACGCCGGTGCAGCGCCGGTCGTCGAACAACAGGCGATCCACCCGGCTCTCGCCCATGATTTTCAGATTGGGACGGCGCCGCACTTCGGCGGTCAGATAACGCCACGCCGCGCCCATGCGCATGGTGTCGGTGTGGCAATAGGCGACGGGAAAGAAGCCGTCGTCGAAGCGCGCATTCTGGTCGGCGATGTCGGACCAGCCGTGGTCTGCAATCGCCTGCATCACGCCGCGGGTAAAACCGGGCCAGCGCTCGGGCGCATAGCGCTGCAGGCGGATCGGCCCGTCCTTGCCGTGCAGCGGCCCGTCGAAATCGGTGTCGGTTTCAAGCTTCTTGAAGAACGGCAGCACGCCGTTCCAGTCCCAGCCGGTGGCGCCGGACGCGGCCCAGGCATCATAGTCCGACGGCAACCCGCGGTTCGACGCCATGCCGTTGATCGAGGAGCCGCCGCCGATCACCCGGCCTGCCGGATAGCGCACGCGCCGCCGCCGGTCGGGCGCATTGCCGGGCTTGGGGCCGTAGGCGGCTTTGAGCCCGCCCCACACGAAGCGCGCGTCCGCGTAGGCGGTGGCGGCGAAGATGTCGAGAATTTCCGGCGGCTCCTGGCCGGGCGGATAGTCGGTGCCGGCTTCGATCAACAGCACGCGGGCCGACGCGCGCTCCGACAGCCGCGCCGCCAGCGGGCATCCCGCGGCGCCTCCGCCGACGACGATGTAATCGTAGTCTTCGACGATGGCACCCGGCACTTCAGCTATGTCCCCGCACAGTCACGCCGCCATGCTGCAGCATTGCGGGCGCGCAGGCAACGCGGAGGAAAGTATAGCCCGCATGAGCGAGGCGATAATCCGGGGCGGCTTACAAGCTTTGCCGTCGCCCCGCATGTCGCTCCGCGCATGCGAGCTACGGACTTAATCCGAGCCTCTATGACCGTACCCTTCCGCCATCGACGTTGAGCGTCTGGCCGGTCATGAAGGCGGCGTCGTCGCTGGTGAGAAACGACAGCGCGCCGACGAGGTCCTCTGGCACTTCCACGCGCTTGATCGCCTGCAGGCTGGCGACGGCGACGAATTCCTCGTCCATGTTGGCAAAGCCTGGGCGTGGCTTGCGCACGATCGTTCCGGGCGAACGCGTCAGCCCCGGCGCGATGGCGTTCACCGTAATGCCGTCGGCGGCGAGATCGCCGGCCAGCGCCCGGGTGAAGCCGATGACGCCGCCTTTGCTGGCGACGTAATGCGTAAAGCCGGTGGTCACCGAGCCGAAGGTGCTCGACGCCATGTTGACGATGCGTCCCCATTTGCGCGCCCGCATGCCGGGCACGAAGGCCGCGGTGACCAGGAAGGTGCCGTCGAGATTGATGGAGAGCACTTTTCGCCACTCGGCAAATGTCATGGCGGCGAAGTCGAGCTGCGGATAAATGCCGGCGCAGTTCACCACGATGTCGGCGCGGCCGAATTTCTGTTGCACCTGTTTGGCCATCGCCGCGACCGAGTCCTCGCTGGATACGTCGCACGTGACCGCGAGCGCGTTGCGCCCCGCGGCTTCCACGAGCCGCACCGTTTCGGCGCCGTCGGTCATGTCGGCGACGGCGACGTGCACGCCGTCCTCGGCCAGCCGCTTGGCGAATGCCTGGCCGATGCCCTTGGCGCCGCCGGTGATGACCGCGACTTTGTCCTTGTGCCCTTTGCCCATGTGTTTCCTCCTCGATTGTCGATGGGGCGATTGTTTGTTTCAAATTCCCGTCGCAAGCCGCGCCATGACGACGATGGTGACGACCTGCATCGCGCCCTGCAGCGCTACGGCGAGAAAATAATGGCTGGTGAGCCGCGCGATCCGCGTGTTGTCCG
This sequence comes from uncultured Alphaproteobacteria bacterium, assembly GCA_963729965.1. Taxonomy (GTDB): domain Bacteria; phylum Pseudomonadota; class Alphaproteobacteria; order Rhizobiales; family Xanthobacteraceae; genus BOG-931. The sequence goes on along the minus strand of CAVSPX010000011.1, from coordinate 103,292 downwards.
GCTTGGCCTTTTGCAGCTCCAGACAGACGCGCAGATTTGCCGGCAGGAGATAGCCCAGTCCCTGGACGGTCATCAGCGTCACCAGCGCCAGCGAGGCCGCGATCCAGCCGTATTGCGGCCAGGGCAACGCCGTGAAGCCGATGTCCTGCGCGATATACCAGCCGGTGGTGCCGGTGATGATGGCGAGCGTCGGCATCAGGAACAGCGTGCGCGGGGTCAGGCGCAGCAGCACGGCTTTGCGGGCGGAGACGTCGACCTTGCGCAGGATCGGGCCGAGCAAAAAGCCCATGAACAGGTCGATGCCGGTCCACAACAGGCCGCAGAACACGTGCACGAAATTGAGGTACCATAGATTGCGGCCGACGATGACGATGATCATGACGCCGATCGCCATGGCGGCGTAGGCCAGATAATGCCAGCGGATGAGGTTGCCGGGTGCGGTGGCGTCCATCGGGATGTCCTTGAGCCCCTGCGATTGCCCGCCCATGCTATGGCGGGCGGGGCTGATCGTCACCACTCCATTGCGTTTTCGGTGCGAAGGGGTGAATGGCCGTCATCGTCCCGGTTTCCACGGCGGAAAATGACCGGTACGCTGACGATCCGCCCTGGAGGGAGACGCCATGACCAACGGCCCGTCACTGTCGCTCGATCAGATCGAAGACCGCATCGCCATTACGCGCGACAATATCCGCCAGCTCATCGAGCAGGCGGCGGCGTTTTCGGGCGCCGGTGACGAACAGCGCAACGCCGACCGGCTGGCGCAGCAGGAAGAAGAACTGGAAGCGCTGATCAAGCAGCGCGACGAGATGCTCCAGCGAAGGAAATAGCTCCGCGGCGGCCGCTGCTCGTCGATCTGCTCAATCTTGGCGGGCCGCTGCGCTGGCCGTTGCGCAGGCGCCGCTCGGCATCAATTCGGTCGTTAAAGTTGCGCCGGTGCGGCCGCCTTTGCGCGCTTGCGCCGCCGGGAGACCGGGCTTAGCCTTTGTCAGCAGCGCGAGCGGGAGCAACGACAGCAATGCCGCCGCCGCCGTGATCCACCACGCCCGGTCGAAGCTTGCGAGACGTTCGGGCACTGGGTGCGGAGCGCCGAGGGTGGCGACAACAAGCGCCACTCCGAGCGCGAGCGCGGTCTGCCGCGTCATATTGAGAACGCCCGAGCCCGTGGCGAATGACGAAGGCGGTAACGCCGCGGTGCCGGCGCCCATCAGCGTCGGGAAGGTCAGTCCGACTCCGGCGCCGATGAGCCCGATCCCGATCACCGCCGCGGTCGGGTTCGGCAAGAGCCCCAGCATCTCGATCCACCAGACAATGCCGGCCGCGAACAGAATCACGCCGAGCGCAATTACCGCCGCGGCGCCGATGCGACGGATCAGGCGGCCGGCGACCAGAAGCGACATGATCGGCACCAGGATCGGACCGGGCGCGATGATGAGGCCGGTCTTGAGTGCGGAAAAACCCCAGCCCTGCTGCAGCCACAGAGCGACCGACAGCAGCATGGCGCCGAACGCTACCGAGTAGGGCGCCATGATCAGGGTCGCACCCGCGAACGGCCGGATGCGCAGCAGGCTCGGATCGACGAACGGATTCTTCGACCTCAGGCAATCGGCGACGAACAGCGCGATCAGTACGGCGGCGAGCGCAAGGCTCACGATGACGCCGCGCGAATTCCAGCCCCAATCGGCGCTTTTCATGACGCCAAAGGTGAGCGCGCCCACGCCAAAGGTCACGAGCGCCGCTGGCCAGACCTCAGGGCGTTTGATGTCGTGGCCGGGGACTTCGGGTAGCTTCCACCAGCCGATGGCGAGCGCGAGCGCACCGATCGGCACGTTGACGAGAAAGATCCAGCGCCAGTTCGCCGTCACCAGAAGGCCGCCGACCAATGGGCCAAGCGCGGCCGCGAAACCGCCGATGGCGGTCCAGGTGCGCACCGCGCCGCTGCGCTGCTCCGGCGCAAAAGTCGCCAGCAGGAGGCCGAGCGATGTCGGCGTCATCAACGCCGCGCCGGCTGCCTGCACGACCCGGAACGTCACCAGCATGGTGATACCGGTCGCGCCAGCACAGGCCGCCGACGCGGCCGTGAATAGCGCAACCCCGATCAGGAAGCTCGTGTTGCGGCGATAGCGTTCGGCGAGCCGGCCAAAGAACACCAGGAGCGCCGCGTAGACGATGGCGTAGCCGTTGAGAATCCAGGACATGCCTTCCAGCCCAGAATGAGGAAAATCATGGGCAATGCTCGGCAGCGCCACGTTGACAATGAACAGGTCGAGGTTGGCGAGCACCATGCCGATACTGACGATGGCGAGGACCTGGTTCGGCGTGGTCTTCGCGCGGGATGCTTCGGCAGCGCGAGCGGTGGCTTCGGCCCGCGCTAAACCGATATCTTCCGAATTGTCGCGATAGGCCATCTTCGTCTCCTTTTTAATACAGAACAAGAGTTGTTATAGTTTTAGCCGCACAAGTATGACGGCGTCGTTTCGCAGCGGATTCAGCTGATTTGTTCGACGAGAGTTGCGAGTTTGGTTCGCCGCAGCACGCTGTCCACCGCGGCGTCGGCGGCGCCGAACAACGGCGGCAGCGTGCGCGTCATGGCATTGTTGACGGGGCAGCGCGGATTGCCGCGATCACGAAGCGCGAACAGTGCGCCGTCGGGTTCGACCGCCTTGTAGATGTCCTCGAGCGTGATGTCTGCAGGCGAGCGCAGAAGTTCAACGCCGCCGTGCCGTCCGGGCCGCACCTTGACGAGGCCCTTGTTCTCCAGCGCCTTGAGGATGCGCCGCACCACCACCGGGTTGGTGTTGAGGCTCTTCGCCAAAAGTTCAGAGTTCGCGCCCTTACCGCCGCGCCAGGCGATAGCGCAGAGTATCTGGGCCGCTCCCGCAAGGAGACTGTTCGCTGCCATAAACGTAACAATACATGTTACGTTTTCAGCCGTCAAGAGGCGTGGCCGCCGACGACGGGGGAGCAGCGCATTTCGATCCGGGGCGCGCTAGTGGAGCGGATTTGACATTCGCTACCCACCTAGCCGCTAACTCTGGTAGCGAATGTCAAATCCAAAAGCTCCACTAGAACTTATAGTTGCTAGTGGTCCTTTTGATTCTAACATTCGCATGAGAGCGTGCCGAATTGGGATGCGAATGTTAGAATCCGACCACTAGAAGGGCTCGGCATGATCACGCTGCACTCCTACCCCGAACTGTTCGGTGTCGCCGACAACAACGGCTACGGGCTGAAGGTGTGTGCCTTCATGCGGATTGCCGGCGTTCCGTTCGCTCACGAACACATCTTCGATGCTTCAAAAGCGCCGCGCGGGCAGTTGCCCTATATCGACGATGACGGCGAGATCATCGGCGACAGCGAGACCATCATCGCGCACCTGATCGCCAAATACGCGCTGACCATCGACGCCGGGCTTGATGCGGGCCAGCGCGACCAAAATCTCCTCGTAACCCGGCTGCTCGACGATCTGTATTGGGTCATGTCGTATTCGCGCTGGAAGGATGACCGTTATTTTCCGGCCTTCCGCGATGCCTTTATGCGGGAGCATCCACGCCTGACCGTGGAGGGATTGCAGCAGGCGCGCGAATACAACGCGCAGCGCTATCAGTTCCAAGGTATTGGCCGCTATTCGCCGGAGGCGGCTTACGCGCGCGGCCTTGCCGATCTCGGCGTCCTGGCGCGACTCGTGCCGGCAAATGGTTATGTGCACGGACCGGCGCCGACCAGCATCGACGCCGGCATCTACGGCTTTGTCGCCAACATTTATTTCTTCGCCATCGACACGCCGCTGAAACGGTTCGTCGTGACGCAGCCGAACCTGGTGCGCCATTGCACCGCGATCCACCGGATTGTGACGAAGGCTTGAGCGCCGCTCGTCGCACTCATCCCGCGGTTTTTCTCTGATACGCCTCGATCGCTTCGCGCAGCGGTTCCGGCATCGGCACCGGCTTGCGGCTTTCGAGCGACATCACGACCGTGACCATGCGGGCGCGCAGCCGTTCCAGCCCGTCGCGGTGGCAGACGATGGCGATCGAAAGCGAGGAGCGGCCGATGCGCTCGACCAGAAGCGTCAGATCGATGATCTCTCCCATCATGCTTGGGATCTTGAAGTCGCATTCGATGTGCACGAACGGAAAGGCAAAGCGTCGGCCCATCACCAGCTCGGCGTAGTCGTGCTTCAACTCCGCCAGGTACCAGTCTTCGATGACGCCGTTGAACATGTCGAAATAGTGCGGGAAATAGACGATGCCGGCGGGGTCGCAATGCGAAAAGCGGATTGTCACGCTGCGGGTGAAGGCGCCGGGGGGAGGGGTAAATCGCTCTTCCAACATCGCTCAATGTCCTTCGCTTCTCCGGCGGGCAAAAGCCTATCCATCCATTCGCTGAGGCGATAGCAGGGGAGCCGGATTTCCTTTCGAATTTGTGGCGCGGTCGGCCCTGTGCTAGGCGCACCCGTGTGGAGTGCTGCCAATGCCCGACGCCCTCGAACTCCTCAAAACCCGCCGCTCGTTCAAGGCGGTGGAACTGACCGGTCCGGCGCCGTCCGCGGCTGAGATCGAAACGCTGCTGACGGTCGCCGCGCGCGTGCCGGACCACGGTAAGCTCGTGCCGTGGCGCTTTATCGTGTTCGAGGGCGAGGCGCGGCGCGCCGCTGGTGCGGCGATCGTCACGGCGTTCCACGCCAAATACCCGGACGCCAAGCCCGAGCAGGCGGCGGCCGAAGGCGCGCGGCTTGCCCGCGCGCCGCTCGTCATCGCGGTGGTCAGCCGCGCGGCGCCGCACGTGAAAATTCCCGAATGGGAGCAGGTGCTGTCCGCCGGCGCCGCGGCGATGAATCTCGTGCTTGCCGCGCATGCGCTCGGCTACGGCGCATGCTGGATTACCGAATGGTACGCTTACGATCGCGGCGTGCTCGGCGCGCTCGGCTTGCAGCCGCACGAGAAGATCGCGGGTTTCGTTCACATCGGCCGCCCGCCGGGCGTTCCGGAGGATCGCGCGCGGCCACCGCTTGACGAGATCGCGACGCGCTATTCCGCGTGATGGCGACGCCGACACCCGAATCCGAGCGCCGCCTCCGGGCGCGGCTTGCCCTCGTCGACGAACATATCGGCATGGAAAACCGTCACGACCTCGACGGGATCATGCGGACATTCGGCACCGCATCGCGGTACGACGAGAAGCCGTGGGACGAGCACCATATCGGCCGTGATGCGGTGCGGGATTATTACGACGGTCTGTTGCGCGCCATGCCCGATCTCGCGATCGACGTGCGGCAGCGGTACGCTGCCGAAACAGTAGTCGTCGTCGAAGTGAGCATCAGCGGCCATCATCATGGCCCGTGGCGAGGCTTGCCGGCGACTGGGCGCCGTGTCTGCTTTCCGTTATGCGGCATTTTCACCTTCGACGACCAGGATCGTCTGGCTGGCGAAAAAATCTATTACGACCGCGCTACGGTGCTGCGTCAGCTCGGACTGTTTCATGAGCCGGATGGCGCGGCGGGGCGCATCGAAACCGTACTGATGCATCCATTCACGGTGGCGCGGATCGTGCGCGGCCGTGTGTCTTCATGGCGGCGCCGGTAGCCGGAGAAATTAAGCTTAGGAGCGCAGCAGTTCGCGTGCTGCAGCGTGAGTACGAAACGCGAGGCCGCCGCGATCAGAAACTCACCCCGATGCGCCGGCCTTTTTGCCAGACCAGATTGCAGGTCTTCTTGACGCCGCCGTGGTTGAGGGTGAACTTGCGCGGGATGGCGCCGGCGCCGTGCACTTCGATGCAGGCGCCGCCGGCGCTGATGTCGATGATGGTGCAGGCGGTAGCCGGGCTTTTCAGATCGGCAAACATGATCCCGGTCTTGGCCATCAGCCCGCTCGGGCGAATACGATGAAACCGTCTGTGCTCCGACATCTATCGCATCGCGACCAGGCGCTCCTCTTGGGGCGCATGGTAGCGGCGAGAAGTTAAGGAGGAGGAATACTTACACACGCGCAAGCGCCCGATCGCGGCGTATCCTGAATTGCCGCTGCTGTCCGAGCTGAAAACTTTTTGCTTTCCGTCAGGCGCGCTTTAACCGTCCGGCACCCGGCATGCCGCGCGCCGGCACCGCGGCGCGCCGCGCCGCGCCGCAGTGCCAAGCGTCACGCGGGGGTCGGAGCGCTTATCTGGATTTAAGCTGCGCGGCCGATCGCAGAACGATCTCGGGCCGGCCCTGGTAGAGCTGCACCGGGCCGCTGATCGACACCGTCTTGCCTTCGAGCGCCTTGACGCCGGGAAATTTGCCGATGTCGTCGACAAAGATCACCGCGGCGAAGCGGTTGTCGGGATAGAGCCCGTCCATGTCGATGAAAGTCACGCCGGAACGGCTGGTGCGCACCGCGCTGACCGAAGCTTCCACAACCGCGGTCTGGCCGACATGCGCCTTGGCGTCGGCCGCCGCGATGGTCGGCGGCTGCGCCGTCTGCGCCAGCGCCGGCGCCAGCGAAAGCGTCAAGCAGAATGCCGTTATCAATGTCCGCATTGTTCATCTCCCCTGCCGCCAAGGATTGGCGACTGACTGCCGAGTGAGTGGCGATGTGTTGTCGCCCGGGCGCCATGCGGGCCCTCCGAACAAAACAGGAACATAGAAAAGGCGCAGAGTCAAGTTGCAACGAGCTTGCTATTCGCGCCAACGCCCGCCGGAAATCTCAGTCCGGCTCTAGGCGGTTTGCGCTCGCCAGCCGCGCCGATCGCTACGCCGCGCGAATGACCCAGCAATGCGCGTCGGTTTCGATGCGCATGATCGCCTCGGCAAGATCACGGGCGTAACAGACAAACGATCTGGCAAACCAGCCCTGCTTCTCAACGATCAATGTGCCGCAGCGCTCGGTCACATAGTACTTGCCGCTGCCGTATGTGAAGGCGCGTTCCGCTACCACTGGAGATGCTCCGAGTCATCGCCCCCAGGGAGTTGCACATCTAAAATAAAATTCCGCGCCGCCGCTAGCAATGCCGCAAAACAACACATCGGCGTGACACCGCGGAGGCAAAGTACCGCATTCGACATCGCGCGGACGCAACGTTTCGCGGCTACTTTCCGGCCGCCTTGCGCAATGCTGCGTTGATGCGATCCTGCCAGCCCGGCCCGTCGGCCTGGAAATAGTCGAGCACATCGCGATCGATGCGCAGCGACACCGTTTCCTTCACGCCAGGCGGTGTGGTCGGCTTGGGCGGCAGATCCAGAGGTTTCGGCGCGGTCACCGCCTTGAAGGCTCGTTCGGCAGCGGCGCGGGCATCGTGGGTGGGGCGTCGGCTCATGGCAAAACCTTAGCAGATGTCGCGATGAGTCGGGAGAGCTGCTGTTGAAGCGGCTGGAATTATTGCGCCGGCATCAACAACACGATAGGCAACCACGAGCGCCGGAAATTCCGCTCAGTGCAGTCTCGCGCCGTAGCCGGAAACGTTGCCGCCCGCGTAGCCCGAGGTCTGGGCCTGCGCATAGCCGCTGCCGTTGGAGCTCGTACCGGCGGTCGATGTGGTGAAGGCCGAGGCGCGCCGATAAACCATGCGCGGCATTGCTAATTCGACAGGGGACTCGTGCGGCCGCGCAAAGGGCCCGCTCGTGAGACATGATCGCGACGGCGCGGTGCGTTCCTCGTTCGCTGGAAGGGCGGATCGAGCCACGGCCGATTTATGAATCCCGACCCGCCCCTTTTCCGGTCGCGTCGTCGATCACGCGCAACAGCGTGAGCAGGGCGCGGTTCAATGGCGTCGGGATGCCATGGCGTTCGGCGGCGGCGACGATGGCGCCGGTGAGCGCATCGACTTCGAGATGGCGGCCGGCGAGGCGATCGAAATACATCGAGGTGCCGAGTTCGCCGGAGAACGTGAACAGCGTCGCCATCGCGCGCGCCGGCTCGTCGTCGGCGACCGCTACCCCCTCGGCGCGCGCTACTGCCACCGCTTCGTCGAGAATTTCCAGGCACAGCTCCTGCACGTCCGGCCGCCGCAGCACGGCCTGGCGCTGCAACGTCAACGTCGTGATCGGGTTGGCGACGGCGTTGATCAGAAGCTTGCGCCACACCAGCGTGTCAAACTCGCCGCTCCGCGCGACGCGCAGCGGCGTGCCTTCAAACAGGCGGGCAAAATCACGGCCGGCGGCGTCATCGGCGACGGCAAGATCCTGATCGCTGCCCTGACGCAGGCGGATGCGGTCAGGTGCGAGCCGCTCGCCGTTGAAATAGACGATCACCGGCAGTACGGCGGCGCCGTTCGCAAGCGGCGCAACACGCTCGACGTGCCCGATGCCGTTTTGCAGCACCGCAACGCGGGTCGCCGGCGTGCACAGGCGAGTCAGCCACGGCGCGGCCGCAGCGGTCTGATGCGTCTTGGTGCAGAGCATGACCCAGTCGGCCGGCCGCACCACCGCGGCCGGATCGGTAAGTGCGGCGAGCGGCAGTTCGGCGGTGCCGCTTGGCGCTTCCAGAGTAAGCCGATCGAGTGGCTGACGTGCGCAGGCGATCACGTCGTGGCGGCCCGCCGCGGCAAGGCAGCCCGCCACGGCGCCGCCGATGCTGCCGAGGCCGATAACGGCGACGCGCCGGCGCGGTTCAGCGTGCGGTGATGCGGATGCCATGATGGTTGGAACAATGAGCGATGGAACGCGCCGCATAGTGCCTTGCGAAGGCGAGTGCGCCAAGCGGGGCGAGTTCCATGCTTATAGGGCGCGTATCAGTGTGACTGTTTTGTCTCACCGCGTGGCGTAATTGCCTGTGCCACGATGGTGCCGCGCATTCGCCCACTTTGGCCGCAACGTGGCGATATCCCAACAAACAGGAGGGGTCGTAGCGTGAAACTTCATCTCGTATCCGCAGCCGTGTTGGCTGCGTCACTGGCGTTTCCATTGGCCGCGCACGCGCAAGGCGTGCCCGACGGCGTATCGCATGGCGCGTATGTGGGCGCGCAGGCGGCCGGTCCCGTCGGCGGTCTGGTCGGCGGCGTTGTCGGCGGCGTCATCGGGGGGGTCGATGGCGCGCTTGGAATCCATCCGGCGGCTTATTCTCCCGGCGGGCCGGTATATCCGCATCGCTGGCACGGGCGGCGTCACGTGTATCGCCATGTTCGCCGCGTCCGCCATACGACCGGCTGAAGGCGTAGAAAGAGAGACTCTCGGCCGCGAGCCGAAACGCGAGAAACCCGGCCAAAGGCCGGGTTTCTCTTTATGCGCGGAGTTCCGCTGAATGGAACTGTGCGTTAGCGCTCGGCACCGATGCCGGCGCCGGAACCTGCGCCGACGCGCGGGCCGGGGCCGCCTCGATCGATGTCGGGGGCCGAGGGTCCGTAATATCCGTAGTCACCGCGGTAGCTGTAGGCCGGCGCATCATAACGTCCGCCGTAATAGTCCTGTGCCAACGTGGCGGTCGTCAGGCCTACGGTCGTGCCGAGGATGAGTGCGCCCGCGATAATCGCTTTCTTCATGGTGTCACTGCCTTTCTGCTGGTTTCGGGCGATTCCGTTTTTTGTTCTCGGGCTATAATGCGCGCGCTGCATGTTGTGTTCGCTCACAACATGTTGTGGGAGAAATGCGGAACTAAAAAGCCCGGCCGCGGGGGCCGGGTCTGTTTAGATTGTAACGATGTGGTCGGGAACTCGGCGCCGCGCGCCGCCCGATCAAAACGGCACGTCGCCAATCACGGCGGTGCGCTCCATACGGCGCCGCTCGGGATAATAATCGTTGGCCGCGTAGTGCTGCGTCGATCTGTTGTCCCAGAACACGATCGTGCCGGGCGCCCAGCGCAGGCGGAACTGATATTCCGGCACCTGGGCCTGGGCGAACAGCACATCGAGGATTGCGCGGCTCTCGAGCTGATCGAGGCCTTCGATGCGCAGCGTAAATTGCGGATTGACGTAGATGCTCTTGCGCCCGGAGACCGGATGGGTGCGCACCACCGGATGCGACGGGTTGGGGAACAGATCCTCCATCTTGCGCAGCCTGGCCCGGTCCTCGTCGGTGTTCTTGAACAGCACGCGGAAATTCTGGAAATCGTGCACCGCGCGCATGCCGTCGATGATTGTCTTGAACGGCCGGCTCAAGCCGTCATACGCCGCCTCCATGTCCGCCCACAGCGTGTCGCCGCCGAGCTTCGGCATGATCTGGCAACGCAGGATCGTGTATTTGGTCGGATTTTTGCGAAACGTCGTATCGCTGTGCCACACGTCGGTGGACAGCACCGGATTGTCCTTATGATTGTCGAGTACCAGGATTTCGGGAAACTCGCCCTGCGGCCGCATCGGATGCACTTCAAGATCGCCGAACTGGCGGCTGAGCGCGACGTGCTGGGCGGTCGTCAGATGCTGATCGCGCAGCATGATGACCTTGTGCTCGATCAACGCGGCCTCGAAGGCCTGCAGTGTCACCGCCGGCAGCGGCTCCCGCAGATCGAGGCCGGAGATTTCAGCCCCGAGCTTGACGCCGAGGCGCTCGACATGAAATGGCGGCGATGCACCCGCAATCGCCTGTTCGGGAGCGACGTTGACGTTCATCGCAGGCCTCTTGAGCTCGTGATCGAGCATTGACTATGGCACGGCGGGCGACCTAATCAACCGGCGTTTTCGCAATCGTGCCGCGCCGTGCGCCGCAAGGCGCCGTGGGCCGTCGCGCAAAAGGGGGCGTCGGCGATGCCGGATTATCTCGAAATCGACCCCGCCAGCGCCGAGCGGCGGCAAGTCTACCGCATGCTGGTCGGCTCGGTGGTGCCGCGTCCGATCGGCTGGGCGTCGACGGTCAATGCGGCCGGCCGCACCAACCTGGCGCCGTTCAGCTTCTTCACCGTCGTGTGCGTGGTGCCGCCGATGATTTCGCTGACCATCGCCCGCAACCCCGACGGCAGCGAGAAGCACACGCTCAGGAACATCCGCCAGACCGGCGAGTTTTGCTTCAACGTCGTGACGGAGCCGGTCTGGAAGGAGATGGTGGATTCGGCCAACGGCTTCCCGGAAGATGATTCCGAATTCGACGAGACTGGACTGACACCGATCCCGAGCGTCAAGATCAAGCCGCCGCGGGTCAAGGAGGTGCCGATCCATTTCGAGTGCAAGCTGCACCAGGTGATCGAGCTCGGCCCCAACCTTCATCCGCTGGTGATCGGCGAAGTCGTCTACATGCACGTCGATCCGGCCTGCATGACCAACGGCTATATCGACATGCGCAAGCTTCAGCCGGTGGGCCGGCTTAACGGCTTCTTCTATTGCGCGCTCGGCGAGATTTTCGAGCGCAAGTTCGACGATGGTCAGCCGCGGTGAGGCATGATCCCGAAAAGTGGATGCAGGTTTTCGGAAAGATCATGCTTCCAGTGATAGATTGGCGTCGCATACGCGAGGAGGTGAGGACATGGCACACGTGACCTACAAGATCGTCCGCCACGACGATGGCTGGGCTTACACCGTCGACGGCGTGTTTTCGGAAGCCTTTCCGACTCACGCGGAGGCGCTCGATGCGGCGCAGCGCGCCGCGCGTGAGCAGCGCACCCCGGGGCAGACCGAGTCGATCGAATACGAAGATGCGCAGGGCAAATGGCATGTCGAGCGCGCGCTCGGCAGCGATCGCCCCGACACCGATGTCGAGGACAAGGCGTGAACAGAAAGGCTAACCGCTCATGCCGGCCGCCGCCAGGGCGTGACCTGCGTAAGAAAACAGCAGGATGCCGGCGACCAGGACCACCGCCATCAGGAGTAGCGGGGTCAAGAAGCGGATGTCGTTCCGTCGATCGCGATTGTGTTGATCGGAATTGTGTTGATCAGGGGTGTGTTGATAAGCCATGGCGCGCACCTCTCGTGTGCTGTGCCTCCGCAGGCTGAACGGATGCCGCGAGCCGGAGTTCCGTCACAATGCGGTGGGTCGCGCGCTCCGCACTCTGACGGCCTTATTTCTTCTTGAACACGTCGAGCCGGAGCGGCAGCATCCCGCCGAACCAGGCGGCGTGGATGCTGTGGTCGCTGAGATTGTCGCCGGTCTCCGGATGCAGCAGCACGGTCAGGCCGTCGCGGTTGAGCATCAGCCACGGCACGAACTTCGCCAGCATCTCGCTCGGGAACGCGACCTGATACATCGATTGCGGATGCGGCCCGACCAGTTCGTCGTGCCAGCGGCCGACCTTGGCCTGCGGGAAGTCCGCCGCGACGCGTTCGCGCAGCCGCTCGGCGCGGTCGCGGGTCGTCGCCGGGTCATAATAGATGTGGGCGTGATATTCGGCGATCTGTGCCGGGTCTTTGGTCATGAGATTGGCAGCCATTGCGGGAAAACCTCAGCCAGTACCAAAATAGCGCATCAGTAGAATTATGAAAATGACAAGCAGCATCGCAAGGGTGCCGGTCGAGGCGGCATGCCGCCACAGCCGGAGCTGCCGCGCCAGCGGCACGGCCGGCGCCGCCCAGTCCGGGGCATGAGTTCCCCACACGCCGAGAAATCCGCCTTTGCCTTCCACGGTGCCGAGGTCCCGGATGGCGACGCCGGCGCGTGACGCCAGATCGGCGACGATGTCCGCGAACATCGTGCTGGCCATTCCGGTGGCGAGTGCGCGCTCTTCGAACAGAAAGATCAGATCGCCGCTCTTGCGGCGCAGCACATAGGAGCGCTGCATCATTTCCATGCCCAGGTTGCCATAGGCTTCGTAGCGCGATTCGATCGCTGCAATGTCTGCGTACGAAATGGTCAGATGCTGCGCCGGCGGACGGTGAATGAGCGAGCGTCCTCTCGGCAGGTCGAGCGTGACGGCGTCGGTGCCGAGCACGACATGCAGGCCCAATTTGCCGCGCAGGTCGCGCCAGACATAGCCGGTCAGCGCGCCGATGAAGATCGCTATCGCTGCCATGAACAGACCGAGGGCCCATTGCATTTTAAAGCCGAAGCCAGCTGCAACGACCATGAACGCCGTAGCGAGGATGAGAATGCCAATGCCCACGAGGGAGAAGACGCGCACTCCCAGCGGCGTTCTGAAAACGCGGGGGCTGCGTTTGGCTGCACCGATCGTCCCGTCGGCAGTCGTGGCCATGTCGGCAGGTCCGTCTTGTAGGCTGAAATGAAAGTCTTCAGATCGCTTCAGGATAGCGATCCGGACGCGGCGGGGCGAGTAATTGCGGAGTCGCTAACGGTATTGCGCCACTCTTCGGGAGGGATGAAACAGGCAGGCGAGCAGCACGGCGAGAATCCCGGTTAGAAAGATTCCGTCGAAGGTGCCGGCACCGCCGATCGAGGCGACCGGCGCGCCGAGCCCGCGCACGCGGCCGAGGTTGCTGAGGTCGGCGCCGATCAGCGTGCCGAGGCTGCCGGCGATATAGGCGAGCGGCGCCGCCTGATCCCAGGCAAGCACCATGGCGACGACGGCCGTGACCAGGGCCGGTACGAAGATCGGCACCGCGATGCCGACGCCGCGCACCGGCTCGGCCATCCAATGCAGCGCCACAGCGACGATGGCGGTGGCTATCAGGCCCCTGACCCACAAGTGCCGCGTGAACAGCAGATAGAGCGACATGACGGTCGGGATAACTGCCCCGCCGACATTCACGGCGATCGTTGTTCCGCCGGGATAGCCGCGCACGCGCGGCACCACATAGAGCATGCCGAAATAGTCGCGGACCTGTTCGGACATCAGCTGTTCGGGAGGCAGATGCGCCACGTTGATGTTGAAATAGCTCCCGATCAGCGAGCCGAACAGCAGGAGCAGCGCGGTGCCCGAGCTGACACCGAGGCTCTCATAGGCGTAGCGCAGCGTGGAAAGCAGGAGCACGCCGACAATAACGTAAATGACGATGAGGATGGCAAAATCGCCGGGAGAGAGCGGCAGGTAATAATAACCGTTCATCACAGTTCTCCTCATTTGCCTTGCCACACCAACGCGCAGCCCTATAATTCGCCGCTTCCTTCGGACAAGGATTTTTCTGCGTGGCGCCGCTGGGAGGCAAATCCGTAGCAATTATCATGGGCAGCCAGTCCGACTGGCAAACCATGAAACACGCCGCCGAGACGCTCGACGCGCTCGGCGTCTCCCATGACACGCGCATCGTTTCCGCCCATCGCACGCCCGAGCGGCTGTACGCCTTCGCCAAGGGCGCGAAGGCGGCGGGCTTTCAGGTGATCATCGCCGGCGCCGGCGGCGCGGCGCATCTGCCCGGCATGACCGCCGCGCTGACCAGTTTGCCGGTACTGGGCGTGCCGGTCGAGTCGAAGGCGCTCTCGGGAGTCGATTCGCTCTATTCCATCGTGCAGATGCCGCCGGGCGTTCCGGTCGGCACCCTGGCGATCGGCCAGGCCGGCGCCATCAACGCTGCGCTGCTCGCGGCCGGCATCTTGGCATTGAGTGATCCTGCGCTCGGCGAGCGTCTCGAGGCCTGGCGCGCGCGGCAGACCGCTTCGGTCGCCGAAGAGCCGAAGGATGCCCGCGGGTGAGCGGGACGGTGCTCGAGCCGCTGGCCACGATCGGCATCCTCGGCGGCGGTCAGCTCGGCCGAATGCTGGCGCTGGCCGCAGCCCGGCTCGGCTTCAAGTGCCACGTTTTCTCGCCCAGTCCCGATTCGCCGGCCTTTGATGTCGTGCATCGGGTGAGCTGCGCCGATTACAGCGACACCGAAGCGCTCGACCGTTTCGCCGCCGATGTGGATGTCGTCACCTACGAGTTCGAGAACGTGCCGGCCGAGACGGCGACGTTTTTGGCAGCGCGCGTCCCGGTTCTGCCGGATCCAGATGTTCTCGCCACCACGCAGGACCGGCTCGCGGAGAAAACCTTCGTGGGCAGCCTCGGCATTCCGACCGCGCCGTTCGCTGCGGTCGGGGGACCGGGCGAATTGGCTGCGGCGATCGAGCGGATCGGGCGGCCGGCGGTGCTCAAAACGCGGCGCTACGGCTACGACGGCAAGGGCCAGGCGACGATCAAGAACGGCACCGACGTGCAGGCCATCTGGCGCGAGGTCGGCGGCCAGCCGTGCATTCTGGAGGCCTTTGTGCCGTTCGAGCGGGAGGTATCGGTCGTCGCTGCGCGCGGTCACGACGGCGTAGTGGAATGCTTCGACGTCACCGAGAATGAGCATCGCGAGCATATTCTGAAGGTGTCTCGCGTGCCGGCAGCCCTGTCGGATGGCGGAGCACGCGAGGCGCGGCGCATCTCCGAGACGATCGCCGCCAAATTCGGCTATGTCGGCGTGCTGGCGGTCGAGATGTTCGTGCTGCGCGGCGGTGCTGAGATTTTGGTCAATGAGATCGCGCCGCGCGTGCACAATTCCGGCCATTGGACGCTGGACGGCGCGTCGATATCGCAATTCGAGCAGCATATCCGGGCGGTGGCAGGCTGGCCGTTGGGGAAGGCGGTCCGCCGCGGCCGCGTCGAGATGACCAACCTCATTGGCGCCGAGGTCGAGGATTTTCAGCGCTGGCTCACCGTTCCGGGAACGGCGGTCCACCTCTATGGCAAGTCAGCCGTACGGCCCGGCCGCAAAATGGGCCATGTGACCCGCGTTTTTGCCGACGAATAGCTGGAAACGCCCCGCGCTGGTGGACTTTCCTGTGATGTTCTGCTAGATGCCGGCGCAAACTGGCATAGGTTTATGTCTATGCCGCCAACCCATTCCCATGAACCCACTGCAAGAGGAGCACGCGTGCAGGTTCTCGTCCGTGACAACAACGTCGATCAGGCCCTCAAGGCGCTGAAGAAAAAGATGCAGCGCGAGGGCATTTTCCGCGAGATGAAGCTTCGCGGTCATTACGAAAAACCCTCAGAACGCAAAGCGCGGGAGAAGGCGGAAGCGATCCGCCGCGCCCGCAAGCTGGCGCGCAAGCGATTGCAGCGCGAGGGATTACTGCCGAGCAAGCCCAAGCCCACTGGCCCGGGCGGACCTGGGGCGGCCAGGATGGGCGCCCCCCGTGCCCCGCGGTTCGGCTGAACCGGGTATCGGGTCGGCGCATCGGGCCGGTCTTTCTCCGTGGCGCGGGCATCGAGGCCCGCGTCATTGTTTTGGCAAGCAGGCTCATTATTATTTAATTATACCGTCCGGTTTGCCCTCGTGACCGAAGGCTTTGGAACCAAAGACCTCTGAACAGAACCCCCTTTGGGACCAAAGTTCCGCGTGCGGGGTGCCCGCGAGGCATCGAATGCAAGGATCAGCGACCGCACAGCCGAAGGGAAAGAGGGGGCAGAGGGGTGTTGCGCTTGCCGCAGCGCTGATGGGCGCCGCGACGCTGGCCGGATGCGCGTCGCTGGGCAATCTGGGCGATCCGTCGGCCGCCGAAAAAAGCGACGGCGCGCTCTATGGCGCCTCGCAATCCAATCTCAGTTCGTTGAGCCAAGTCATCGCGTCGCATCCGTCGGATCCGCAGGCCTACAACATGCGCGGGTCGGCCTATGGCGAAGCCGGCATGGACGAGCAGGCGCTGGCCGATTTCAACAAGGCGATCGGGCTCGATCCCAATTACGCGCAGGCCTACGCCAACCGGGCCCTGGTTTACCGGCGCCTCAATAAGCTCGATCTCGCGCTCGCCGATTACGACAAGGCGCTGACGTTCGATGCCTCGTATGCGCCGGCCTATCTCGGCCGCGGCATCGTCTACCGGTTGCAGCACCGCGCGGCCCAGTCGCTCGCCGACTTCAACAAGGTGATCGCGCTGCGGCCCAACGATACGGAAGCCTATTATGACCGCGGCCTGCTCTATCAGAGCCAGGGACAGCATCAATTCGCCATCAGCGATTTCTCGACCGCGATCGGACTGACGCAGCAGGGCGAGGAGGCGTACGTCGCGCGCGCATTGTCGTATCTGGCGCTCGGCGACAACAAATCGGCGGCAAACGATCTCGATCACGCCGTGCAGCTCAATTCATCAGACCCGAAGGCCTGGGCGAGCCGCGGCCTTGCCTACGAGCGGCTCGGCGATAAGGAAAAAGCCGCGGGCTCGTACGCCAAGGCGCTCAACATCAACAACAAATATCCGCCCGCCGTCGCCGGCTTCGCCCGCGTCGGCGGCGAAGTCGGGAAGGCCTATCAGACGTTTTGAGCATTCCTGGTGGTCCGATTCTAACATTCGCATCCAGGTTCGGCAGGCTGTCATGCGAATGTTAGAATCTAAAGGACCACTAGCAAATATAGGTGCTAGTGGAGCTTTTGGATTTGACATTCGCTACCGGAGTTTGCGGCTGGGTGGGTAGCGAATGTCAAATCCGCTCCACTAGCGAGGAGATGGCCATGACCATCATGCTCAATCACACCATCGTTCCGGCGCGCGACAAGGCCGCGGCGGCAAAATTCTTCGCTGATATTTTCGGTCTCAAGCGCGGACGCAGCGGCCATTTCGCGCCGGTGCGGGTCAACAAGAACTTGCCGCTGTTGTTCGACGACGACACCAAGTTCGACAGCCATCATTATGCGTTTCATGTCAGCAACCGTGAATTCGATGCCATTCTGCGCCGCGTCAAGAAGGCAGACATCGCTTTCGGCAAGTGCGCCTTGGAGCCTGGAAGACGGTGAGCTGAACGACTGGAACGGCGGCCGCGGCGTCTACTTTCGCGATCCGAACGGACACGTGCTCGAACTGATGACCGTGCCGCAATAGGCGCGTCAATTATTCGGCGCACCGATTTTCGGCGGCTTCGGGATCTGATCCAGATCGCCGGCGAGAAAGCGAGCCACGGCGTTGAGCGCGCCGTTGGCGTCGAGATTATCGTGCCCGGCGTCCAGGAAGCTCACGATGTGCTTCGGCTCGTTGGCAAGTTCGAACAGGCGCTCGCCCATGGCGTAGGGCACCACGCGATCCTTCACGCCATGCAGGATCAACAGCGGCGCGGTGACTTTCTTGATGCGCCGGTCGGAATGAAACTGGTCCTTCATCAGCAGGCTGACCGGTACGTACCAGTAGCGAAGCGAGGCGACCGCAGCCGTCGAGGTGAATGGCGCTTCCAGGATCACGCGGGCGACCGGCTTTTCCGCCGCGACCGCGACGGCGACGCCGGAGCCGAGCGATTGGCCCCACAGCACGATCTGATTCGCCGGATAGTGTGCGGCGGCGTACGCGTAGGCAGCCTCGCCGTCGGCGATCAGCCCGCTCTCGCTCGGGCTGCCTTCGTTGCCGCCGTAGCCGCGGTATTCGAGGGCGACGAGGCCGATGCCGGCGCCGATCAGCTGGCGAAAGCGCGGCACGCCGTAGCGCAGCGAACCGCCGTTGCCGTGGAAGTAAACGATAATCGGTTTGTCGCCTTGCGGGGCCGCGTACCAGGCGGTGATGTGGACGCCGTCGGCCGCGGTCAGCGGCACTTCGGTGGCTTCCGGCAGCCCCGCCGCTGCCGGCGTGGTGTGGACCTTATCGGGGAAATACATCAGCGAGCGCTGCGTCGCGTACAGCACGGCAGCGACTCCGATATAGCCGCACGCTGCAGCAATCGCGATCCATTTGAGCGCGACCAGCGCGCGCGGGCGCCACGGCACGTCAGCCGCGTAGAGCGCAATCCGCCGTCGCGTGACTTCGATCAGGCCAAGCGCAATGTCGCGCAAGTACGCGGCGTGCGGCGTTACGCGCTCCCGGGTCACGATGAACAGCCCGCGAGCGACAGCGAGCGCATACGCAACACTCGATCGCGGCTGCGCGACGGCGGCTTCGCTGCGGGCGGGGGCAGCGCCGCCGGCGCCACCATTGTCTTCGTGCGGTGCGAAAAGCGAGCTCACCGTTTGATCTCTGCGGTTCGACCACAAAACAAAACCGGCCGGCTCTTGCAAGCCGGCCGGCCAAACCTGACGCGCAATCGCGCGATCACCATCCGCTCAAAGTTACGGGCAGATCGGGTGGCGGCGCCACTGCCAGCCGTAGCCTTCGATCCACACTTTGTGCGGCCTGCTCCAGTAGCAGCCCGGACCAAGCTGGGCATACGCGGCGGGCGCCGGCCCGTAAGCACCCGGCGGGGGCGGCGGCGGCGGCGGATAATAACCCGGTGGTGGTGGCGGCGGGTTGTTGGCGATCGCGCCGCCGATGATGGCGCCGCCAATCAGACCGGCAGCGACGCCTGCGCCGACGGCGCAGCCGAAGCAGCGGGCATCCGCCGTGCTCGGCACGGCCACCGTCGCAAGGCCAAGGCTGGCCGCCGCAGCGAACCCGATGAGTGCTTTGTGCATGTGTTCTCCTGATGCGATCGTTCGGGTGCCGATGCGAGAATTTATGGCGCGGAAGTCCCCGACATACCCCCGATTGCCCTTCCGAATCCTATAATACCATTAGGGGCGTACTCTTTGGCGGAAGTTTGATGCGCATACCCGCATCAACGGCGGCAATGCGCAGTTTTCGCCACTCGATCTTCACCACTGAATATCGCAACGGCGTCGCTCGGGACGCCGTCGTCGATCATGATAGCTGTGCGGGCTTAGTAGCAGGAACGGACCCAGCGGTAGCCGTTCCACCAGGTGCGCCACACGCACGGGCTGTAGCCGTAAGGGTAGGGGCCGTAATAGCCATAGGGGTAAGCATAGGCGCCGGCAATCGCGCCGCCGACCAGAGCGCCGGCAATGAACGGACCAGGGCCCCATCCGCCGCGCCAGCCCCAGCCGCCGCCATGCCAGCCACCGCCGCCGTGCCAGCCTCCGCCCCAACGTGCCTCGGCCGAGCCCGATGTGGCGACCGCCACCACGGCGATCGTTGCGGCCGCGACGAGAGCAGTCACAATCTTCCTCATGACATTACCTCGACAGGATGTGTTGTCACCGAACCCCAACCGTCCCCCATACCGTAGAGTTCCCACTGAAGCGTGAACATCCACTGAACAATGCTGCCGGAATGTGGCCATCATTAGGAAAAGTCGCGGCCGGGAAACCGTGAAAAGGCAACCATGAGCGGCAAGCCATGAAGCGCACCTACGCGGTCGGCGACATCCACGGCTGTTTGGACAAGCTCAAAAGCCTGATCGCGGCATGCCGTCAGCATGCCGGTGACGATGAGATGATGCTGGTGTTTCTTGGCGACTACATCGATCGCGGGCCGGAGTCGGCCGGCGTCGTCCGCTACATGCTCAGCCTGCAGGCCGACGCGCCGCACCATGTCATCGCGCTCAAGGGCAATCACGAGGCATGGGCGCTGGCCGTACTGGACGGCCTCTTGCCGGCGAGGGGCTGGCTCGGCAACGGCGGCGCGGCAACGCTGTCGAGTTATGGCGCGACCGACGTCGGCGAATTGCCGAGAGCGCATCTCGACTGGATGCGGTCGCTGCCGCTGACCTATGACGACGGGCGGCGGCTGTTCGTCCATGCCAGGGTCGACCCGCAACGACCGCTCGACGCACAGCACGATCATGACTTGATCTGGATCAGGGAGCCGTTTCTCGATGACGATCGGGACTACGGCCGCCTCATCGTCCATGGGCACACGCCGCTGGAAAGCTTCAGGCCGGACCTGCGCCCCAACCGGCTCAACCTCGATACAGCCGCGGTGTTTGGCGGCCCCCTGACCGCTGCGGCGTTCGACGACGCGCAGACTGCGCCAATCGCGATCATCCAGGCGCAGTGACGGCTGCTGGTCCGGCTCCGGCCCGTGTGCGACAATCCGACGCATTCCGCCGACGGGCTTCGAACAACCCAACGAAAACCCTTGGAAATCTCGTCACGGCGGTGCCTGCGCCGGGCTATGTTTGGCTCCGATTCGGATGGGGCCTGGGGAAAGCTGGATCGCGATGAAGCGCCACGCCACAAAGCCGCGGCGCAAGGCGACCGCACCGCGACGGCGGTCGGCGCCGACGTTGCGAAGGCGCGCCGATGCGGCGCCCGCCGAGGCTCCCAAACAGGCCAAGCGCGCCGCGCGATCGGCATCGATGCAGCTTGCGGCCGAGGTCGAACGGCTCCTCGCCGAGCTTGAGCGCTCGCGCGCGCGGATCGTCGACCTCGAAGCCAAGGTCGATATCGATCCACTCACCGAACTGCTCAATCGCCGTGGCTTCGAGCGTGAACTCAAGCGCTCGGTGGCTTACGTCAAACGTTACGGCGTGAGCGCGGCTTTGATCTTTCTCGATCTCGACGGCTTCAAGCCGGTCAATGACCGCCACGGCCACGCCACTGGCGACGCGATGCTCAACGCGGTCGCCGCCGCGATCCTTGCCGAAGTGCGTGCGTCCGACGTGGT
Organism: uncultured Alphaproteobacteria bacterium; assembly: GCA_963729965.1. GTDB lineage: Bacteria > Pseudomonadota > Alphaproteobacteria > Rhizobiales > Xanthobacteraceae > BOG-931. The sequence continues at coordinate 82,192 of CAVSPX010000011.1, read as the reverse complement.
GGCGCGAATCGGCGGCGACGAGTTCGTGGTGCTGCTGTGGAACGTGGATGGCGCCGCGGCCGCGGCCAAAGCCGCGGCCCTCGAGCGGGCGGTCTACGCCACGCCGCTGCAATGGGGTGCCTCGACGCTCGTCGTCGGCGCATCGGCCGGCGTGGCGCTGGTCGGTGCGCTCGACAGCACGGAAGAGCTGCTCGCCCGCGCCGACGCTGCCATGTACGCCCGCAAGTGCGCCCGCAAGGCCGAACGGCGGGAGCGCGCTTCGTCCGCAGCGCGCGGCGCGAAATCTTACGCAATAATGTCAGGCGTGAGCTGATCTTCGATGAAGGTAATCTGATCCCGCAGGTAGAGCTTGCGCTTTTTCAGCCGCTGCACCTGAATGACGTCGGCGCCCGGCGAATCCTGCAGCGCCGCAATGGCGGCATCCAGGTCACGATGTTCCTGCAGCAGACGCGCCAGCTGCGCCCGAAGCTCGCGTTCTTCGTCTTGCGTCATTTCCGCCTTGTCGCGCCCCGGTTGCGGCTCCGCGGCGGCTTGGACACGGTCTGGGCCGGAAGCCGGATTATCGCGTGTTGGTTAACGCCCGACAAGCCCGCCGGGGCGGATGGGCGGCACGCATCCGCGTGTACACAGATGGGATTTTCGGCGCACCGGAAACGGAGTATCATTGATTTCGTTATAGGGTGGTACGTTCATTCGACAGGCGGCATTCAACGCAAGGAGATAGGCCACATGGCGATGCAATCGCATCTTGCGGAGCTCGAAAAGCGGCATCAGGCCCTCGAGGCGGAAATCATGGAAGCGATGAACCACCCCTCGGCAGACGACCTCAAGATTGCGGAACTGAAGCGGAAGAAGTTGCACGTCAAGGACGAAATCGAACGGCTCAGGCAAGACACGGTCCACTAAGCCTTCAAGTCACGGCGTATTTATCTGATTGTCCCGGCGCCCGCGGGGCGCCAGGCGGGATGTTTTAGTCATACAGATACCAAGCTTCATTTCCGGCGGTGCGCCGAGGCAACCGTTGCGATTTAGCGCGGCGACGCGCGCAGTCGTGAATCGAACCGGAAACGGCGGGTCGAGACGATCGCGACATCACGCATGCGCGGGTGTGCCGGGTTGAGCATCAGATTCAGCTCCTCGGGCGCGACAACCGAAGGCGCCGCAAGAACGAGGTCGTGACCAGCCGCGATCCAGCTGTCGCCCGCAGCCCGGCATGCCTCGATGGGATCAGCTGAAGCCAGCATCGTTTCTAGTTCGCTGACCTTGATGTGTGTCGTCCCGGCATCGTCCGGAACGCTGAGACGTACGGCCTCGAACACGGCCCTGCCGTCGCGCAATGCCGGCGGCAAATGAACAAACACTTCAAAAACGCACAGTGAAAGATGCGACGAGGTATAGAGCATCGGTACCCCCCGCGAATTCCAGCGTCCTCCGGCTAGACTGGCGCCTTCGCCATCGAGCGCCCGTGCGAATGGCGCCGACGCGAGCCGCCAGACCGTCGCCATCAGCTATAGACGCCGTAGGCGATGCGGGTGAGGATCGTTTCGACTTCGCGTGCGCCAGCATCCGTCTCGGCCATTTCGATCGGGATGCGGTCTCGAAGGGCGGGATTAGGATACGTCAGCCATTTGTGGGCGAAATCGGCGTTGCCGAAAGTCTTCTCCGCTTCCTCGGTGATGCGGATGAGCCGACCGATGGCGTCGGCCTCGGTCGGCTTGAGCGGCTCGCCTTTGGCGAGGCGACGGCCAAAAGTGCGTTCCGGGATGATGCGAAAGACTTGCTTGGCGTCAAGCACGCCGCGTTCGATCAGTTTTTTAACGCGCCGCGCCGCGATGCCACGCACGATCTCGTCGTGAACGAACGGCCGCTCCTCTTCGCTAAATCCGGTGGGCGCAGGTCGTCCGCGCTTGGTCTTCGCCCGCGGCATTTGGTGGGTCTCCCGCTCGGCGCTAAAATATAGGCCGTTCCGGCAAATGCCGCAATATGCCCGGCAAATGCCGAATTCGGAAACCCGTCATTGATCGGGAAGAATCAGAACTCCCTTCGCCACGTCCCTCAGCTTGAATTTCTGCAGCTTGCCGGTCGAGGTTTTCGGGATTTCGGCGAACACCACGTGGCGCGGGCATTTGTAGGCGGCGAGATGCTGCCGGCACCAGGCGATCAGTTCCTCGGACGTTGCGTTCGCGCCGGGTTTCAGTTCGACGAAGGCGCACGGCGTCTCGCCCCACTTGTCGTCGGGTTTGGCGACCACGGCGACCGCCTGCACAGCGGGATGTTTGTATAGCGCGTCCTCGACCTCGATCGAGGAAATGTTCTCGCCGCCGGAAATGATGATGTCCTTGGAGCGATCCTTGAGCTGGATGTAGCCGTCGGGATGCATGACGCCGAGATCGCCGGAATGAAACCAGCCCCCTGAGAATTCCTTCTCGGTCGCAGCGCTGTTTTTCAGATAACCCTTCATCACCACGTTGCCGCGGAACATGACTTCGCCAAGCGTTTCGCCGTCGCGCGGCACCGGCTGCATCGTCGCCCTATCGAGTACGTCGAGCGCATCGAGCACCGGATAGGCGACGCCCTGGCGCGCTTTCTTGGCCGCCTGTTCGGAAGCGGGCAGGCTGTCCCACTCGCGGTGCCAATCGTTGACGCTCGCCGGCCCGTAGGTTTCGGTCAGGCCATAGACGTGGGTGACGTTGAAGCCCGCCGCTTTCATCTCCTCGAGCACCGCTTCCGGCGGCGGCGCTGCGGCGGTGACGAACTCGACCGAGTGCGGCAGCGGTTTCTTCTCATGCGCCGCCGCGTTGAGCAGCGTCGACATCACGATCGGCGCGCCGCACAGATGCGTCACCTTGTGGGCAGCGATGGCGTCGAAGATCGGCGCGGCGCGAACTGCGCGCAGGCAGACATGAGTGCCGGCGACCACCGACAAGGTCCATGGAAAGCACCAGCCGTTGCAATGGAACATCGGCAAGGTCCACAGATAGACCGGGTGTTTGCCCATTTCGCAGGTGATGACGTTCGCCATCGCCAGCAGATAGGCGCCGCGATGGTGATAGACGACGCCCTTCGGGTCGCCGGTGGTGCCCGATGTGTAGTTGAGTGAAATCGCGTCCCATTCGTCTTCCGGCTTCAGCCAGGTAAAGTCCGCATCGCCTTCGTGCAAAAACTCTTCGTATTCGATCGCGCCGAGCCGCTCGCCTGCGCCGCTGTATTCGGCATCGTCGTAATCGATGACGAGCGGCTTGGCCTTGCAGAGCGCCAGCGCGTCCCTCACCACCTTGGAAAACTCGCGGTCGACGATCAGCACCTTGGCCTCGCCGTGGTCGAGCGTGAACGCGATGATGCCGGCGTCGAGCCTTGTGTTGATGGTGTTGAGTACGGCGCCCGCCATGGCGACGCCGTAGTGCGCTTCCAGCATGGCCGGCGTATTGGCGAGCACCACCGCCACGGTTTCGCCGCGCCTGATGCCGCGCCGGGCGAGCGCCGAGCCAAGTTTTTTGGTGCGTGCATAAAATTCCCGGTAGCTCCACGAGCGCGGTCCATGGATGACCGCCGTCTGCTCCGGATAGACCGCGGCCGCGCGCGCCAAGAACGACAGCGGCGTCAGCGGCTGGAAATTCGCCGGATTGCGGTCAAGACCGGTGTCGTAGGGTGTCGCCATTTTTCCTCCCGGCATGCAGCTTAGCCGAAAAGCTGTATGCGGGCGAATAGCGAATGGCGAGTAGCGAAACGCGAAATTGACCGAGTGCTTTCTCTGTTCGCTATTCGCCTTGGCTAGCCGCCAGAGCGCAGCCCCGCCCACCCCTGCCAGATCAGCGCCACGGAGATCGAAAACATCAACAGATAGGTAATGCGGTAAAACGGCTCGGTCGGCGTTCGCCGCACCAGCCAGATGCCGAGATAATTCGCCGCCACCGCCAGCGGCCACAGCGCCATCGAGGTTGAAAAATTGCGCAGCGAAAACTGGCCGAGCAGGAAATAGGGGCCGATCTTCATCAGGTTCATGAAGGCGAAGAATATCACCGTGGTACCCACGAAGGTGAGCTTGTCGAGACGCTGCGGCAGCACGTGGATCTGGAAGGGCGGAGCGCCGACATTGATCAGAAGCGACATGAAGCCCGACAGCGAGCCCCAGAACGCGCCGGCAAGCGCGTGCGGCCGTTTCGGCTTTTCGGCGGCGCGCACGAGATGCGGCCATAGCCACCTGCCGATCCAGCGGTACAGCACGAACGACAGTCCGAGGCCGCCGGCAACCTCGATCGCCGCGTTGGAGACATAGCTCGCAAACAGCGTGCCGGCGCCCATGCCGACGATCGCGCCCGGCATCAGCACCTTGAGGTTCCAGGCGCTCCAGTCGCGCCGGTAGGTCCAGACCGAGATGGCGTCCTGGGTGATCAGCAGCGGCAGGATAATGGTGGCGGCCTGCAGGATCGGCACCCGCAGCGTCAGCAGCGGTACCGAGATCATGCCAAGTCCGGCAAAGCCGCCTTTGCCGAGGCCGAGCAGGAGCACGGCCGGAACGGCCACGAGATAGAACAGGGGGTCGGTGATCACGGCAGCATTGGGGTGAGAACGACGAAGGTGACGATGACATAGATCAAAGCGCGGGGATGAAGGGAAGCGTTGTGATCCAAGCCGCGCCTGTGTGGCAGCTTGCAAACGTCGCCGCGAGGCGGAAGATAAACGTCTCCCCGCAAGCGGGGAGGGAGGAGAAAGTGATGGACGCCCGATCGAGCCGCTATCACGTAGCTTATGCGCGCTGGCAGCGCGATCCGTTCGCCTTCTGGGGCGAAGCGGCCGAGGCGATCGACTGGTTCGAAAAGCCCAAGACCGTGTTCGATCCAAAGGCCGGCATTTACGGCCGCTGGTTCGCCGACGGCGTCTGCAACACCTGCTTCAATGCCGTCGACCGCCACGTCGATGCCGGTCGAGGCGAGCAGGCGGCGATCATCTACGATTCGCCGCTCGCCGGCTTAAAGCGCACCATCAGCTACCACCGTTTGCTGACCGAGACGCAGGTGCTTGCCGGCATGCTGCGCGACCTTGGTGTACAGAAGGGCGACCGTGTCATTCTCTACATGCCGATGGTGCCGGAGGCGGTCATCGGCATGCTGGCCTGCGCGCGCATCGGCGCCATTCATTCGGTGGTATTCGGCGGCTTCGCGGCGCGGGAATTGGCGACGCGGATTGACGACGCCAAGCCGAAGGTCATTCTGTCGGCGAGCTGCGGGCTCGAGCCCGGCCGCGTCGTGCATTACAAGCCGCTGCTCGACGAGGCGATTGAGCTCTCCGCGCACAAGCCGGCCGCGTGTCTGATTTTGCAGCGGCCGCAGTCGCGGGCGACATTGATCGAGGGCCGCGACCGCGACTGGGCGACGATGCGCGACTACGCGCTCATTCACGCCCGCTCGGCCTACGATTGCGTGCCGGTCGCGGCGACCGATCCGCTCTACATTCTCTATACGTCGGGCACCACCGGCCGGCCCAAGGGCGTGGTGCGCGACAACGGCGGCCACATGGTCGCGCTGCAATGGTCGATGCAAAATCTCTACGGCGTCGAGCCGGGCGAGGTGTACTGGGCGGCGTCCGACGTCGGCTGGGTGGTCGGGCATTCTTACATCGTCTACGCGCCGCTGTTTCACGGCTGCACCACGATCCTCTACGAGGGCAAGCCGGTCGGCACCCCGGACGCCGGTGCCTTCTGGCGGGTGATCGCCGAACATGACTGCGCCGCGATGTTCACCGCGCCGACGGCGTTTCGCGCCATCAAGAAAGAAGATCCGCAGGGAAAATTCTTAGGCCAATACGATCTGAAAAAATTCCGCACACTTTTCCTGGCCGGCGAGCGCGCCGATCCGGACACGGTGCAATGGGCGGAGAAACTTCTGAAAGTCCCGGTGCTCGATCACTGGTGGCAGACCGAGACCGGCTGGTGCATCGCCGGCAATCCCGTCGGACTCGGCACGCTGCCGGTCAAATACGGCTCCGCGACGGTGCCGATGCCCGGCTACGACGTGCGTATTGTCGACGAAGCCTGCAAGGAAGTCGCCGTCAACAAGATGGGCTCGATCGTCGTCAAGCTGCCGCTGCCGCCGTCATGTCTGCCGACGCTGTGGCAGGCCGATGCGCGCATGCGCGAGAGCTATCTCGATGAATTTCCCGGCTACTACAAGACCGCCGATGCAGGCTTCAAGGACCAGGACGGCTACGTCTTCGTCATGGGCCGTACCGACGACATCATCAACGTCGCCGGCCACCGGCTCTCGACCGGCGGCATGGAGGAAGTGCTGGCGGCGCATCCCGACGTCGCCGAATGCGCCGTGCTCGGCATCGCCGATCAGCTCAAGGGCGAAGTGCCATGCGGCTTCATCGTTCTCAAAAGCGGCGTCAACCGACCGCCGACCGAGATCGAGAAGGAGTGCATCGCACTCATCCGCGAAAAAATCGGTCCGGTGGCCTCGTTCCGCATCGCCATCACGGTGGCGCGGCTGCCGAAGACCCGCTCCGGCAAGATCCTGCGCGGCACCATCAAAAAAATCGCCGATGGCGAACCCTGGACCATGCCGGCGACGATCGACGATCCGGCGGTTTTGGAGGAGATCGGCGGCGCGCTGAAGGGCAAGGGTGTGGGGACGCCGTAGCCCGGCTTGCGCGCTGCGAAAGCTCGGATGTATGGCGGGCCTGGCCCCGGATTTCGCTGCGCTTAATCGAGGCTCTACGCCTGCTATCTGCGGATTTTGCTCTGCTCAGCCCGATCTCTGTTTGCTGATCGCGTCTGCGAGCGTCGCGAACATTCCTGGAAAATAGGACACGTTCTGAAACGGTGTCCGGCCGATGGCGTCGGCGAGCGTGCGAGCCTGGGTGCCGTCGCGGCCGAACAGGATGACGCGGGTGTTGAAGTCGTTGCGCGGCAGCGGCGCCTTGGCAAGTCCGTCTTCGCCGAGCGTGTCGGCGGGGACGTTATGCGCGCCTGTAATGCTGCCCTTGGCGAACTCCTCCGGACTGCGGGCATCGAAGAAGATGGCCGTGCGGTCGATCTGATAAACGCGCAGGATGCCGTCGAGATCGATCTCGACCGGGCCGCCGAGCGCACGCCAGACCGGAATGCCGAGTTGATAGCGCCGAACGTCGCGAAAGCCGGCTTCGGCCAATTGCTCGGCAAGCCGCCGCCCCTGCTTGCAATGTTCGCCGTTGCAATAAACCACGAGCGGCTTCGTCTTGTCGCCGCCGACAAGGCGCCCGACGGCGGCAATGAAGTCCTCAGGCGGTGCTCCCGGCGGCGGGGTTGCGCTGCGTGCGCCGGCGATGTGGCCGGCCGCAAATTCGGCCCGCTTTCGTGAATCGAGCAGGATAGCGCTGCCGTCGGCGAGAATACGCCGGACGTCCTCCGTGCTGACCTCGGGCGTCTTCTGATTCGGCTCGTTGAACGTCGCTTGCCGGATGTCAGTACGAGGAGCCGTCACATCCACCTTCGGTACGTTCATGCTCGCTGCCGCGGCCGCAGCCGCGCCTCCCGTCCCTGACGCCGTCGCATGTCGTGCATCCGCTTGCATCGGGATACGAGGTTAACGCGATTTGGACGAAGCGCCAACCGCGTCGAGCGGAACGTGGTAGAGCACCGGGCGTCGGCGCAATGGCTTTGCTGGCTTTCCGCCCGATGCGGCGTTTCTTTGCTGCGGCGTTTCATTTGCTTGACTTGGCTCGCCGCCATGAAAAGCTCGGCAGGCGAGCGGCAAGCCTGGCCGCAGCAACGAGGAGAGTATCATGCCCAGCATACCCCGCACATCTTTTGCGGCCATGGCGGCGCTTGCCGCCGTCCTAACCCTCGCCGCTTCGCCCGCCGCTGCCTTCGACGCCAGCAAGCTCGGGCAGGGCGGCTCGCTGTCGCTCAGCGATATCAGCGCGCTGGTCGATCAGTCGGCGCAGCTCAAGAGCGAAGTCGCCGCGGCGCTCGCGACGGCGCATAAGACGGCCGACGACATCATTTGCGGCGGCAACCGGTTTCCGAGGGAGTGGGTGAATCTGGGCGGCATGCGGGCTGCGCCCTACACCTGCAATTTTATCACGAAGTGGCTGTCGCTCAACGCCACCGTCACCGTCAGCGGGCCGAACGGCAAGGTCTATGACACGATCACGCCGGACGCGATGAAGAATGCCGACAAGGTGACGGAAACCAATCCGACCTGGAAGTGGAGCACGACAGAGCCGAACTGAGGCGGACGCGGCCGCTTTCGGCGCGACTGCGGTTCCGCCGCAGCGTTAGCGAACGGCTAACGCGCGGTGCGGGGAAGCCCGTAACCGGAAATTGCTGAATTTTGCTCGGCGCCGGTGTGTGTTAGCTGATGGCCGTGAGTTGCGAGGCGTCAATCAAAGGACCATTCAGAACAAGGTCTAAAAGTTCCCGATAGCAACAAACCACCCTTGCTCGTCCACTCGACCCGGTCAGAACGGCCGGGTTTTTTTTTGGTGCGCCGCGACGGAGCATCCGGCAGCGCAAAACCGGCGCGCGCTCGCCATGCTTAACAGGACATTGCCGCAATCGCCGCCGGCGCGGCCGATCCGTAGAGTTACGCAGGTATGCGAAGCGAAAACGTAAATCTTCCGCAAGCCTGTGCGGCTAGAATTCGTCCATAAAAACGATCGGCGCCGCGCGACATGAAACGCTCTGATTTCCAGCAATGGGCCCGGTGGCTGTTCAATGCCACAACCTATTTCGGCCTCGCCATGATCGCTGCGATCTGGGCCGGCCTGCTTTGGAGCGAGCATAACAGCACGCAGAATTTCCTCTCCTTGACACGCGAGCACGGCAAGAACCTGGCCAGCGCGTTCGAGGAAAGCGTCATCCGCTCGGTCAGCGAAATCGACAAGACGCTGCTGCTGTTGCGCGCGCGCTATCTGCTCGATCCGCAGCATTTCGACATCCGTCGCATCGCGGCCGATCCGCTCTATTCAAGCGATCTCGCCAAGAATGCTGCACTGATCGATGCTAACGGCTTCATGGTGAATTCGGGGGCACGCAGGCGGGGCAACGCTTCGATTTGCGCGACCGCGAGCATTTTAAAGTCTTCCTGAAAGATCCCAGCGATCGGCTCTATATCGGCAAACCGATCGTCGGCCGTGCCAGCAACACCTGGGTCGTGCCGTTCGCACGCCCGATCATTGCCGCCGATGGCAGCTTCAAGGGCGTGATGACGCTAGGTGTCGACCCGGCGGTGCTGACGCGCTTCTACGAGGTGATCGACATCGGCAAAGAGGGCCGCATCACGCTGATCGGTGAGGACGATTACGTGCGCGCCGCCAAGGGCGGCAAGCAAAACATCGTCGGGCAGAAGCTCAATCCGCCGCTGTGGAAGTCGCACCTCGACGGCGATTCCTTCTACGCGCAGGCGTTCGACGGCGTCCGGCGGCTGGTCACGTTTCGCAAGGTCAAAGGCCTGCCGCTCATCGTCGGCGTCGCATTTTCCGAGCAGGAACTGATGGCCGGCCTGTTGCGCGATCAAAGCATGGATGATTTTGCTGCCGCCGGCATTACGGCCCTTATCCTGTTTGGCATTGCGCTCAACGCCGAACACCTCCAGCGGATCAATGCGGCGCGGGAAACCGCCCGGGCCAGCGAAGCGATGGCGCTGGAAAAATCGCGCGAGCTGGAAATCACCTTGGAGCACATGAGCGAAGGCTTGATGATGGTCGATGGCGACCGCAAAGTCGCGGTGATCAACCATCGGGCCATCGAACTGCTCAAACTGCCGGTTGATTTCGTTCACGGGCAGCGAACGTTCGCCGACGTGATGTCGCACCTCTGGGAACAGGGCGACTTCGGCCATGATGGCGAGGCGCTCGATCTCAAGGTGCGTGAATTCGTCAAGGCCGGTGGTCTGGCTGAAATCGGCGCCTACGAGCGCACGCGGCCGGACGGCACGTCGCTCGAAGTGCGCAGCGTGCCGTTGGCCGGCGGCGGCTTTGTCCGTACCTTCACCGACGTGACGCAGCGCAAGGACAGCGAAGCGCGCATCGCCCACATGGCGCGCCATGACGAACTGACCGGCCTGGCCAACCGTGTGCTGTTCCGCGAACGGATCGAACAGGCCCTTGCGCGGGCCAAGCGCACCGAAGAACGTTTCGCCGTGCTGCTGCTCGATCTTGACCGCTTCAAAGGCGTTAACGACACGATGGGCCATCCGGCCGGCGACGCGCTGCTGAAGGTCACGGCGCAGCGCCTGTGCCGGATGGTGCGCCAGATCGACACCGTCGCGCGGCTGGGCGGCGATGAATTCGCCATCGTCCAGACATCGGTCGAGACCCGGGCCGATGTCGAGCGGCTGTGCCGCCGCATTTTCGAGGCCATCGAGCAACCCTTCGACATTGAAGGTCATGGTGTCGACATGAGCACCAGCATCGGCATCGCCGTCGCGCCGGATGATGGATTGGAGGCCGAGGGGTTGCTCAAGAACGCCGATATCGCGCTCTATGCCGTCAAGACCGGCGGCCGCGGCAGCTGGCGGTTTTTCGAACCCGCCATGGAGGCGCAGGCACAGGCGCGCAGCGCGCTCGAACACGATCTGCGCCATGCCTTGCCGGCGGGCCAGCTGGAGGTCGTCTATCAGCCGATGATCGATCTCGATTCGCACGAGATCAGCGGTGTTGAGGCGCTGCTGCGCTGGAACCACCCGCGGCGCGGCCTGGTCATGCCGGGGAATTCATCCCCGTGGCGGAAGACACCGGGCTGATTGTGGAGATCGGCGAGTGGGTGCTCAACACGGCGTGCGCCGCGGCGATGGCATGGCCGGCTGGAGTGCGGATTGCGGTCAATCTGTCGCCGGTACAATTCAAGGATCGCAGGCTGGTCGAGACCGTGAAGAACGCCTTGGCGAGGTCCGGGCTGCCGGCGCAGCGGCTGGAACTGGAAATCACCGAAACCGTGGTGCTGCAGGAAGACCAGGTCAACCGCGTGGCGCTCCAGGAGTTGGGCGCGCCGGGTATCAGCATCGCGCTCGACGATTTCGGCATCGGCTATTCCTCATTGAGCTACCTGCGCGCGTTTCCGTTCAGCAAGATCAAGATCGACCAGTCGTTCGTGCGGGAGCTGGGCGACAAGTCGGACGGCGCGCCGATCGTGCGCGCGATCGCCGATCTGGGGCGCAGCCTTGGCGTTGCGACGATTGCCGAAGGCGTCGAAACGCCGGCGCAGCTCCGGCTCGTGCGTGCGGCCGGTTGCAAGGAAGCGCAAGGCTTTCTGTTCAGCCGCCCGGTTCCGGCATCGGAGGTGCCGGCCGTGATCGCCCGCCACAAGTCCGTGACGGTGCACGCCGCGTAGGCGCGCGTCTCGGGGGCTGATGTGACGTTCGCTATGGCGGCTTTGTGACTTTTCGTGAATTGGTGCGCAGGTCCGATCGATTGTAGAAGCAGCTGCGGCACCGAAGCCGCCGTTATGCGTTTAACCAATCATGCGTCTCGCGGGAGTGCTGCTGGTCGCAAGCTTGGTCTTAAGTGCGCACGCGCGTGGACAGACGCCCGCGGCTGCGCCCGCCCCGGCTGCGCCTGCGGCCCCGGCGCAGTCGGCGACACCCTCCAAGGATACGCCTCCCAAAGATACGCCGCCGGGCCATACCGCCACCGCCGACGACATCTGCCACGCCATCGAGCAGGGCGCCGCCGCAAACGGCCTGCCGGTGGAATTCTTTGCGCGGGTGATCTGGCAGGAGAGCCGCTTCAATGCGCTGGCGGTCAGCCGCAAGGGCGCGGAGGGAATTGCGCAATTCATGCCGGCGACGGCCGACGATCGCGGTCTTGCCGACCCGTTCGATCCGGTCGCGGCGCTGCATGAGGCGGCGGGCTACCTCGGCGATCTGCAAAAGCAATTCGGCAATCTCGGGCTTGCGGCCGCCGGCTACAATGCCGGCCCGGGACGGGTGAGCGCGTGGCTCGACGGCCGGCGCCGGCTGCCGCCCGAAACGCGCGACTACGTTGCCATCATCACCGGCTGGACTGCCGACGAATGGGCGTCGGCTTCGCCGCCGAAGGAGGCGGACACCACGATCCCGCAGGGCGTGCCGTGCACACGGCTCGCCAATCTCATTCTGGCGAAGCCGCAGGAGGCGCAGCGCACTGCCGCCCATGTGCCGCGCTGGGGCGCGCAGCTCACCGCCAATCTGTCGGAAAGTGGCGCGTGGGCGACCTACCGGATGCTGCAGAAGCGCTACGCGTCTCTGATCGGCGACCGCGAGCCGATGGTGCTGCGCGGCCGGTTGCCCGGCATGGGCAGCGCCGCGCGCTACATGATCCGCATCGCCGACGATGACCGCTCGTTCCTGCAAAAGTTCTGCGGCAAGCTCGTCGCCGCCGGCGGCGCCTGCGTAGTGCTGCGCAACGAGCGTTTGCGGGCGGCCGCGAATTAGACCAATGCCTCGGGCGTTGCATTGTCGCCTTGGCGGGCCCATTCCACGCGGGCGAACTATTGGAAACTTGCGACCGATGCCCAAGCCGCATTCGATTTTGCCAGCAAAGGACCTTATAGCCTCGAGGAACTTCAAATCCTCTCGAACGGCTACCGGGAGTTTTCGAATTATGGCGACTTTATCAAGGGCGAGATAGCGCTGGACGTTATAGGTAAGATGTTCGGCGGCGCAGGCGACGGATATCAGTATCATCACATCGTGACGCAAGGGGGCGTGAACGAAGACAACATTTCGTCGGACCAACTGCAAAATACCGACAACATCATACGCCTGCCGACACTCTTGCACGAGGCTGTCAATGCGGAATATTTGAAGCCGGCACCGAACGATCCGAATGTCACCTTTTACGCTTGGCTGCAACGGCAGCCGTACGAAGTTCAATACGAGGAAGGTCTAAAGATATTAAGGACACTGCACATCTTGAATTAGACATTCCAATTGCGAGTCGCGTCCTGGGGGTAGGCCATGCAAATAGACAAGACGCTTGCGGATTTAGCAGCAAAACTGGACGCGTGGTTCGACGGAAGCAGTGGTTCTTTCGCGTCGGAGGAGCGATCTGCCCGAGCTAAAGCAATTATTCGCGGAGTGACGATCGTCAATGAACTCGATCGCGTCCGGAGCGAAGGGTTGGCAACTCTCAGCCAGCTAATCAACCGTCGAGGTGCGGCGACAGATGAGGAGCGGACAGCAACCCTCGTGCGTGGTTTTGAATTTGGCGCCAAGCTAAGGCATGCACTCCACGATGAATTGCTCGACACAGATGGCGAAACCAAGGTTGCGCATTCGATGCACGCGATTGTAAAAGCCTTGGACGAGATGACGTCGGGGAGGGTCGCTCTCGCTGAACTCCTCGATCATCCCGACCCGGGCGTGCGGGCTTCGGCGGGAGCTTACCTCATTGAAATGATGCCGGACCGAGTGGTGCCCGTTCTTCGCCAAATTGAAGAGAGTAATGAAGGGAGCAGCGCGGGTTTTTCAGCGCATTGGGTGCTTCTTGATCGGGAGCTGAAGCAACAAAAACGTGTTGCAAACAACAAACAGTACTAAAAGCCACTATCCGCTCTCCGGAATGGCATTCACGTTTTTGCTGCCGCCGCGCCTCCCGTCAGCTCTTTCTGCTCCCCATAGAGCCAAGCCATCCCATCCATGGCGTCTTCCGCCGAGCGCGACGACAGCATCATGTTGCGCAATTCCTTGGCGACGCCGGCGGCGTGGTAGAACTCGCCATAGACGCGTGCTATGATCTGTACGCGGCCGGTGCGCAGGTAGCGCGCCTGCTGATAGGCGCGGAACGCCGCCGCGTAGTCGCCGCCTGCAGCGACGACGCGGTCGGCGAGGCACACCGCGTCCTCGATCGACATGCCGGCGCCCTGCGCCAGATATTGCAGCATCGGGTGCGCGGCGTCGCCCAAAAGCGTGATGCGGCCCTTGCTCCAGTCCTTGATCGGCGGCCGGTCGCACAAAACCCACATGCGCCAGCTTTCGATCTTGTTGAGCAGCGTGCGCACAGGCGCGCAGGTCTTGGCAAAGCGCTCGTGCAGCTCGGCCGGGTCGCCGTAGCTGTCCCAGCCTTCCTCGTAGCGGTTGGAGTGAAACACCGCGACGAGATTGAATACTTCGCCGGTGCGCAGCGGATAATGCACGAGGTGCACCTTCTCGCCGGCCCACAGCACCATGTCGCGCCAGCGCCATTGCTCCGGCATTTCCGACGTCGGCAGCACGGCGCGATAGGTGATATGGCCGGCGACGTTGGGCTTGCCGTCGCCGACCACCATCTGGCGGATCGTCGACCACAGCCCGTCGGCGCCGATCAGGGCTGCGCCGCGATAGTCCTTGCCGCTCTCGGCACGCGCCACGATGCCGTCGCCGGTGTCGTCGACTGCGACGATCTTTTGCGCGGCGTCGAGGCGGATGAGCGGGGATTTCTGGCAGGCCGCGAGCAGCACCTTGTGCAGGTCGGCGCGATGGATCAGCGCATAGGGGTAAGCGAACTTTTTACGGAAGGCGTCGCCAAGCGGAATGCGCGTGACCTCCTCGCCGGTGACCGAATCCAGCATGATGAGATTATTGGGAAACACCGCCAGCACGTTGACCGCCGCGGTCAGCCCAAGCACCTCGAACATGCGGAACACGTTGGGTCCGAGCTGAATGCCGGCGCCGATCTCCTTGAACTCGGGCGCCTGCTCGACGACCTGCGAGGGGATGCCTTTGCGATGGAGCGCCAGCGCCGCGCTCAGGCCGCCGATGCCGCCGCCGACGATGATGACAGGCTGGTCCTTCCAATGGGGCATGCGTCTCCTCCGCGCGTCGTGTATCTACACCTCTCTCCGCCGCGCGGCGAGTGGAGCGAGAGGACGGCAGCATGGCACCGGGCATGATCGATGTGCATTTCCATTTGATCCCACAGTTCTACAGCGACGCCGTGTATGAGGCGGGCAGGGGGCCGGCGATCGGCCGCTATCCGGATTGGTCGGAACAGCTTGCGCTCGAGCTGATGGACCGGCACGGGATCTCGTTCGCCATCACCTCGATCGCACAGCCCGGTGTCGCCTTTATGCCGGAAGGCCAGGCTGCCGCGTTCGCCCGGCGCTGCAACGATTATGCGGGCGAGCTGATCGCCAAGCATCCGAAGCGCTTCGGCTGCTTCGGGCTGTTGCCGATGCACGACATGGCTACGGCGATCGACGAGGCGCGCTATTGTCTCGAGACATTGCGCTTCGACGGCATCTCGCTGTTCGCAAGTTACGGCGAGAAATTCCTCGGCGATGCCGCGTTCGATCCGCTCTTGGCGTATCTCGATGACGCCGGCGCCGTCGTGCACATTCATCCGGGGCTACATCCGTCGAGCCGGGGCCTCGACCTGAAATGGCCGGGCTTCATGATCGAATACCCGTTCGACACCACGCGCGCCGCCGTCAACCTCGTGTTCACCGGCGCGCTGGAGCGCTTTGCCAATATCCGCTTCATCCTCTCGCATGCTGGCGGCACGCTGCCGTATCTGGCTTGGCGGCTATCGGTCGCGCCGATGATCGACAAGCGGATCGAGCAGCGCACGCGCGAACAGATTTTCGCGGCCTTCAAAACATTCTGGTACGACAACGCGCTGGCGTCCGGGGCGGAGTCGATGGGCACGCTGTCGCACATCGCCGACAAGACGCGTATCCTGTTCGGCAGCGACTGGCCGTTCTGCAACGACCGCGTCGTGGCCGAGGAGGTGAAGGATTTCTCCGCGCCCGGTTTCCTTGCGCCGGATGCGCGCAAAATGATCGCGCGTGAGAATGCGGTGAAGCTGTTTCCGAGACTCGCATGATGTCATCGTCCGCGAAGGGCGAAGGCGGACGATCAAGTAATCGCAGACGGTTATTGTCTTTCCCTGAGATCAGTGATTACTGGATGCTCCGCCTTCGCCCTTCGCGGAGCATCACAGGGTTATAAGCCCCGCACTGCCTCCAGCGCTCTTTCCGGCGTGATCGGCATCGCGGTTGGGAGGGGAAGCCTAGACCCAAGCGGGTGAGCCCTAGATAAAGCGCCATAAAGTTGCTCTGTCCGTGTCCCTGATAGTTTGCTGTGTCTCGCCGTCTCGCAGACCATCCTGAAGGCTCGCCATAATCTGGTTTCCTTGCGGCGATCCTACATCAAATGCCTCGTACAATATGCCGTCCTCTGTGCGTTCAAAACGAGCGACCGGATCATCAAAGTCTGTCGTTTCCGGGATTTCCAATTTAATCGTGTTGCGATTTCCTCCAGCCGAAGCAGGTCTGATGCCGTGTACCACTCCACTACGAATGTTCCTTACCTCTGCTATTTCTCGAAAGAAAGTCTCACGCACTCGAAATGGTATCTGTGTCTGAGTGCCCCGCGACTTTCTCAGTCGCATTAGCAACACTGTCCCTGGCGGTCTGGTTGTCGAAGCTGGCGAAGGGGCAGGTCGTCTTGCTGGCGCGCGCCCCGCTGCGGGGCTGCGTAATGCTGTAGTCTCCCGCTCTGGGGGCCTAAATCGACGCGATGCGAATAAAGAAGTGGAACGACGCGTCCCTCTGCTACTGTCGCGGCCTATTCGCGCTCTCACCCTCGCCTCAGGCTGCACATAATTGTTTTCCACTAGTCTCGCTAGGAAGTCTGAATCGAGGCGTACTGCAAGGTTGTCGGCCGTATCCTTCCAGGAAGAGAGGGCATCAAGTGTTTGGGTAATAACTTCCGCATCAACATTGGTATCGACTTGCAGCCCCGCTTCCACATTTACGTAAGGCCTGATTCTGTAATGTTGTTCGATCCGACAATGAGACGCGCCTCCTCCTCGTTGCGAAAAAGGTAGAGCTTGGGATGGAACACGCTGCCCGCTTCGTTGTGATACACGAAGGTCTCACATTGTCCGTATTCTTGACGATGGCGCGCGGCTCGTTGGTGACGCCGGTGTGGCGGCCGAACACGAACGTGGTGTCGACCACCGCGTCCGCCTCGGCGAACCCGTGGTCGGCATCGCCGACATTGAGCGCGCGCTCGAAGGTGAGATTGTCGCCGAGCTCCGGGTGGATCACGGGTGTCGACGCGTCGAGCGCGGTTTCGGCATCGGTGACGGCGGGCAGAACCTCATAGGCGACATCGACAAGCGCGCAGGCGTCTTCGGCCTGCGCCCGCGTGCGCGCGACCACGGCGCACACCGCCTCGCCCTGCCAGCAGGCGCGTTCGACCGCGATGGCGTGCTGCGGCGCCGACTTGAGGCCCTTGAGATGGGTGAGCACACCGACCCAGGGCGTGATCACCTTGGCGAGTTCGGCACCGGTGACGACGGCGACCACGCCAGGCGCTTTCTTCGCCTCTGCCATCTCGATCTGTTTGAGGCGCGCGTGGGCGTGTGGCGAGCGCACGAAGGCGACGTGCACCATGCGCCGCAGCACCACGTCGCTGACATACTGGCCGCGCCCGGCCGTGAGCCGCGCCAAGTTGGGCCGCGGCACCGAGCGGCCGATATAGGAATTCGGCCGGTCGAGCGCCGTGAGACCGGAGGGTTGATCGGCCGCGAGCTTCATGGCCCCGTCGTTCCGGGGCCGAGCGCAGCGAGGAGCCCGCAATCCATAGTCGCTGCCCGGGTTATGGATTCCGGGTTCGCGAGCTAGGCCCGCGCCCCGGAATGACAATCACAGATAGCGCGTCGGCCACATCAGCGTGCGCCACATGTGCGCCGACGGCGAATTGTCGAAGCCGAGACCTTCCTCGGGCTGGCGGAAATTGCGGCCGATGATGTCGACCAGATCGTCGAGGTCGACCTTGGCGTTGGGATCGAACGCGTAGATGTCGTTCACGCAGATGAGACGCGCGCTCATGTACCACTTGTGCTTCTTGGCGTTCTCGTAGTCGCGCACGATGTACGGCTCGGGCTTATAGTCGGCGCCGAAATTGTTGATGTACATCTGCGGGTATTCGTAGCCGACCGAAGAATTGGGGAAAAAGCGCAGCGCCTGGTGCATGCGCACCGCCCAGCTTACTTCCTCGTCCACGTACGGCTCGATCATCTGCGCGCCCCAATAGCCGTGATCGCAGCGGATGAAGCTCGCGACGCCGATGTCGTGGAGCAGGCACGCCAAAATGATCTTTTCGCTGTGGCCGTTCTTCTTCGCCAGCATCGCGCTTTGCAAAAGGTGATTGAGCGATGCGAAGCGGTTCTTGAAGAAATCGATCAGCGTCGGTTTGGCCGGCATTTTGGGCAGCCGCGGGTCGGCGCCCATCAGAAAATATTTGTCCGGATTGTTCTTCTTGAAATCGAAGCCGTTCATCATCTCGATTTTGCCGTCGGCCATGCCGAACAACACCGATTTGGTGGCGACGCGCTCGGCGAGCTCGTTCATCATTTTTTCTTCGATCTCGTCGGCGCGCTCCGACAGCGTCGTAGCATTGACGTGCTCGTTCATGGTTCAAACTTCCTTTCCCGCCCGGGCTTGGGCGACGGATTCGATTGCGTCCACAATAGCCTGATAACCGGTGCAGCGGCAGTAGTTACCCGAGATGTGATCGCGGATTTTTTCCCGGCTGGGCATGCCGCCGCGGCCGACCAGGTCGTGCGCGCCGATCAGCATGCCGGGGGTGCAGAACCCGCATTGCAGGGCGTTGCGCCGGGCGAACGCGTCCTGCAGATCGGCGATGGCGCCGGAATCCGACAGTCCCTCGATGGTTTTGACCTCGGCACCCTCGCATTGCACCGCAAGCACGAGGCAGCCGCGCACCACGGCGCCGTCCACCAGCACCGTACAGGCGCCGCACACGCCGTGCTCGCAGCCGACGTGACTGCCGGTGAGGCCGAGGTCGTCGCGCAGGAAGTCGACCAGCGTCTTGCGCGCCTCGACGCGCTCGTTCACGGCCTCGCCGTTGACGCGCAGCGTGATGTCGCGGAAGCGCTCGCCCATGGCGCGAGTTCTAGCATCCGGGGCGCGGGGGCGCCACGGCCGCTAGCGCTCGCCGCGCCGCGCAGCACCGGGCGGATCGACGATATCGCGGACGATGTCGATGGCGCGGCGCAGCAGGATTTGTGAGGCTTCAAGCGTCCGGAAGGCCGCATGGGCCGTCAGCGTCACGTTGGCTAGGCTGACGAAGGGGTGATCCTTGCGCAACGGCTCGGCGTGAAACACGTCGAGACCGGCATGGCCGATGCGGCCGCTGCGCAGGCCCGACAGCAGCGTCGTTTCGTCGACCAGGGCGCCGCGCGCGGTATTGATCAGGATCACGCCCGGCTTGGTCCGCGCCAGTTGTGGCGCGCCGAAAAAGCCGCGCGTCTCGTCGTTGAGGGCGAGATGCAAGGTGATGACGTTGGCACGCGCCAGAAGGTCGTTCAGCTCGACCCACGGGTCGCCCGCGTGCCTGGTGCGGTTCCAGGCGATCACCTCCATGCCGAGACCGCGGCCGAGCCGCATCACCTCGCGGCCGATGCCGCCCAGTCCGATGATGCCGAGGGTCTTGCCGGCAAGCTGCACGCCCTCGCGCGTCGACCAGGTACCGCCGCGGATCAGCCGGTCCATGTGGGCAATGTCGCGGCTCGCCGCCAGCATCAATGCGATGGTGTGTTCCGCCACCGCGGTGTCGCCATAGCCCTTGATGGTGTGGACGGTGACGCCGTGCGCCTTGAGTTCGGCGACGTCCATGTAGCTCGAGGCGCCGGTGCCGAGAAACACCACGTGTTTGAGCGCTTTGCATAGCTCGACGCGCTCGGTCGGCAGATAGGAGTGATCGTCGATGCAGATGTCGTAGCCGGCGAGCAGTTGCGGCAGTTCGGCGGCCGTGAACGCCTGGCGGTTGACCTCGATCGGCGGGTCGCCGGGGCGCAGCACCCGCTTCCAGGCGGATGCCAGCTGATCATTGCAGTCAATAAAGATGGTTTTCATTACGCCCCGAGGGAGATTGACGGTTAAGGCGATGACTCTTAACACAACGCCAGGAAAGTCCGGGAGACGCGACATGCGCCTTGCAAGCTACAATATGCGCGGCCGGCCGAGCTTCGGCGCGGTGGTGGGCGACGGCATCGTCGATCTGCGCGGCCGGCTGAGCCGGTTTTCGACGCTGCTCGAAGTGTTTCGCGCACAGGCGCTCGGCGAGGCCAAGGCCGCGTCGGACGGTGTCCGGCCGGATGTGCCGCTCAGCGCGGTCGAGCTGCTGCCGCCGCTGCTCGCACCTGAGAAGATCCTCTGTATCGGCATCAACTACGCCAACCGCGGCGCCGACTATAACGTCACCAATAACCCGAAATATCCGAGCATGTTCTACCGCGCGCCGAATTCCATGGTCGGCTCGGGTCAGCATCTCGTTCGGCCGAAAATCTCCGAACAGCTCGATTACGAGGGCGAGATCGCCATCGTGATCGGCCGCGAATGCAAGCATGTGCCCAAGGAGCAGGCCCTGGAGGTGGTGGCCGGCATCACGCTTGCCAACGAGGGCACGATCCGCGACTGGACGCGGCACGGCCAGTTCAACGTCACCCAGGGCAAGAATTTCGACGCCACCGGCGGCCTCGGCCCGTGGATCCAGACCGAATTCGATCTGACCAAGCCGCTGCACCTGATCACGCGCAAGAATGGCGAGGTGATTCAGGATGACACGACGGCGAGCATGATCTTCTCGATTCCCGATATTATTTCCTACACGACGACGTTCATGACGCTCAAAGCCGGCGACGTTATCTGCACCGGCACGCCGATCAAGAAGGTGAAGGCCGATCCGCCAATCTGGCTCAAGCCGGGCGATACCATCGAGGTCGAGTGTCCGGACATCGGCGTGCTGCGCAATTCCGTGGTGGATGAGGCGTGACAGCGGCGGCGCGCGCGGCCTGCATTATCGGCTGGCCGGTCGGACATTCGCGCTCGCCGCTCATTCACAATTACTGGCTTAGGCATTACGGCATCGCCGGCGAGTACCGGCGTGAAGCGGTGCCGCCGGAACAATTCGCAGACTTCGTGAAAAATCTCCCGGCGCGGGGCTATGTGGGCGCCAATGTCACGCTGCCGCACAAGGCGGCCGCGCTGGCATTGTCGCAACCGGACGATCGCGCCGACGCCGTCGGCGCCGCCAACACCCTCTGGCTCGACGGCGGGAGCTTGCGTTCCACCAATACCGACGTCGAAGGCTTTTTGGACAACCTCGACGCTTGCGCGCCGCATTGGGATCGGGATTTGCGCATGGCCGTCGTGCTCGGCGCCGGCGGCGCGGCGCGCGCCGTGGTCTATGGCCTTGTGTTGCGCGGCGCCGCGCGCATCATCGTTGTCAACCGCACGGCGGATCGCGCCGGCGCCTTGCGCCGGCGCTTCGGCGAGTGTGTGCATCCGGCTTCATGGGACGAGCGCAACGCGCTGCTGGCCGCTGCCGGACTCGTGGTCAACGCGACGACGCTCGGCATGGAACATCAGGGCGGGATGCCGCTCGATATCGGGCGGCTGCCTGGTCATGCGCTTGTCGCCGACCTAGTCTATGTACCGCTGCTGACTCCGCTGCTCGCGGCGGCCAAGGCGCGCGACCTGCGCACCGCCGATGGCCTCGGCATGCTGCTGCATCAGGCCGTGCGTGGCTTTGCGCTGTGGTTCGGCAAAAAACCGGACGTGACGGACGAATTGCGGGCGCTGGTCGAAGCCGATCTCATGGCTTCCACAAGCCAGTCGGGCGGAATAACGTAGCCGTCACCGGGGTTAAAAGACCTGCGCATCGCGCGCGTTCGGTGGGCGACTTAGGACAGGCAATTAGGGAGGATGGTTATGACGAAGATCACACGCAGGATGCTGAGCGCGAGCGCCGTGGCGCTGCTGTTCGCGCCGTCGTTTGCCGCCGCGCAGGCGCCGCAGATCGTGCGGGTGCGCGCCACCATCGAGAGTGTCAGCGGTTCGACCTTGTCGGTGAAAAGCCGTGACGGCGCGATGATGAAGGTCGAACTGGCGCCGAATGCGCCGGTCAGCGAAATCGTCAAGGTACCGCTCTCCGACATCAAGCAAGGCTCGTACATTGCGATAACGGCGATGCCGCAGCCGGACGGCAGCCAGAAGGCCGTGGCGATCCTCATCTTTCCGCCGGGCGTGCATCCGGGCGAGGGGTTCCATCCGTGGGATTATTCGCCGAACAGCACGATGACGAACGCAACCGTGGCCGACGAAGTCACAAGCATCGACGGCGAAACGCTGACTGTGAAATACGCGGGCGGCGACAAGAAAATCATCGTGCCGGCGGATGCCGTGATCGCGACCAGCCAAAAGGCAAGCGCCGCCGCTCTTAAGCCCGGACAGAAGATCTTTATCTTTGCCGCAAAGAAACAACCAGACGGAACGTTGCTGGCGCCGAACATTGCCTTCGGCGACTACGGCGTCTGGCGATAGACAGCACTGATTCACAGGGAGGTTGAAATGAGAAAAGCAGCCTTGCGCAGCCGGACGGCAGCCAGAAGGCGATCGGGATTCACATTTTCATGGATGCGCAGAAAGGCGTGGTGCCGGCGCGGTTCTCGCAATGGGATCGCCAGCCCGGCAGCACCATGACCAACGCCGACGTCACCTCGACCGTCTCAGCGTCAACGGCCAGGTCATGATGGTCAAGTATACGGACGGCGAGAAGAAAGTCATCGTGCCGCCGGACACGCCCGTGGTGAAATTCGTGCCGGGCAGCATGAGCGATCTCAAGCCTGGCGCGCAGATCTTCATCGTCGCCGCCAAGAAGATGCCGGACGGAACGCTCGATGCAGCCGGGATCAATGTCGGCCGCGATGGCGTGGCGCCGCCGATGTAACGGCGGCCGGATCGAGTTCGTTCTGAATTTTGTACGAATTGCCGCCGTGGCCGCTTCGCGGCCACGGACTTTGTGCGGGGGCGGATAGGAGCGTGACATGAACGTGAAATATGCAATAGCCGGCCTCGCATTGCTCGCGGGTTTGTCTGCCGCGCAGGCGCAGGCGCCAAAACCCGAACGCATCGCTGGTGTCATCGACAAAGTCGACGGCCACACGGTGATGGCGAAGTCCGCCAAGGGCGACGCACTCAAGCTCAACCTCGCCGACAAGGTGATGGTGGTGCGGATCGAAAAGGCATCGCTCGCCGACGTCAAGGATGGCGACTACATCGGCAGCGGAGCGATGCCGCAGCCCGACGGCACCCAGAAGGCGGTCGAAGTGCACATCTTCGCCGAGTCGATGCGCGGCACCGGCGAAGGCTTTCGGCCCTGGACGCGGCCCGGCTCGACCATGACCAACGGCACCGTCGGCGCCACCGTGACCGGCGTGAGCGGACCGGTGATCACCGTCAAGTACAAGGGCGGCGAGCAGAAGATCGTCGTGCCACCGGGCACCCCGATTGTGAAATATGTCATCGGCGACGTGAGCGATCTCAAGCCGGGCGACAAGTTCGCCGTGCTCGCGGCGCTCAAGCAGCCGGACGGCAGTTTCAACGTCAGCCGTATCAACGTCGGTCCGTAACGTGACGCATCGCCTCCCCGCCGGGCGGGGAGGTTTTTGCTGATCACCGCTTCGAAGGCTTGCGTGCACGCGCAGCGCCGCGGCTCGGCTGCGGCCGGGAAGGACTTGGCGAGAGAAGAGGCCGGACCTCGTCAAGGTGCTCGATGATGAAGTCGAAAAATGCGCGAATTCGCGGCGTACGGCGGAGATCCCGGTGCGTTAGCAAGTAGAATGGCGTCGCCATTTCCGGGCCGAGATCAAGGATTCGGACCAAATCCCTCTCATTCTCGCCAACGATGGTCGGCATCAATGCGATGCCGGCGCCCGACTTCACCGAGGGAAGTAGCGCCGCGAGGCTATTCGCTCGTGCCGCGACATGTGCACTGGGCGCCGCCGACCTTATCCACCGTGCCGCGTGGTGATCGCTCAACGCTCCGGAGAACATGACGACCGAGTGCCGGTCGATCTGCGCTGGATTGTCGATGCCCCCATGCCGGGCAACATAGGACCGGCTTGCATAAACCGCCCATGGCGAATCTGCGATCTTTCGACCGACCAGCGCACCTTCGTCCGGCCGCTTTGCTCGGATTGCGATGTCGGCTTCACCTCCGCCAAGCTCGAGAATTCTGTCGCTCATGACAAATTCAATCCGCACGTCGGGATAGCGCGCATTAAATTTCTCGATAAGACGTGCGCCGATCAACCGCGGTCCGAGCGCTTCCGGGCAGGTGACCTTCACCGTTCCCCTTGTCTCATTTGTTTGAGCGGAAATCGCGCGTTCGAGATCGGTTACGGCAGCCTCAACCCGAGCCGCATATGCCTGAACGTACTCGCCCAATTCGGTAAGCCGGTATCCGGTCGGACGACGTCTCACGAGCTCACTGCCAAGCTGTCTTTCCAGCTCCTGAATCCGGCGGTGTACCGTCGATTGATTGACGCGCAGCACTTGGCCGCGGATAGCGTGCTGCCGGAACGCGCGACCGCCAGGAAATACTTGAGGTCATTCCAATCAAACATGCACGCAGTTATGCACTTTTGAATCCCCATTTCGCAATACTGCTGCTCCCATGAGCCCAAGCGATCTGCTTCGATAGGCACGCGGCCCGATGCAATATCCGCGCTTTGGGAGTGACTGATGCCGGTCGATGGCACTGTAGGTCTACGGGCGCAAAAGGCCATATTGGTCGATGCAGGCGCCGACCGGTTTGGCGCCCCGATGAACCTCGGGGGGTGGAGATTTGAATGCAAATTATCGTCGCGGGATACGCGCGGTGACCTTTGTGTCTATGACACTGTCCGGTCGATTAAGGGCGGGCCGCCCCTGCACAGGCATCGGGAGCAGGATGAATGGTTTTATGTGCGGCAAGGCGAGTACCTGTTCCAGGTAGGCAGTGAGAGTTTCCGTCTGAAGGCCGGCGACACGCTATTGGGACCAAGAGGCGTTCCGCACGCGTTTGCCGCTCTGACCGATGCCAGCGCCTTATTGATCGCTTTCCAGCCAGCGGGGGCAATAGAGGAGATTTTCGCAGAGGTGTGGGCTGTGAACCAATCGCGAACGGTTGGACTGGAGGACTGGAGACGAATTTGCGGTCCTCGAAGCGTCGAGATCATCGGGCCACCCCTTCAAATTGCATAGGTCTGGACGAGTATGGCATTCGCTTTCAAAAATGATCTTCTTCGGCGGTCCCCGTCGGTGTCTGCTCACGGATTGCGGGTCCGGGGCACCGTCATCTTCTGTGCCGGTGCGATTCTGTTCGCGATGATGGCGTACATGGCCGCGACGCGTGGCTTTGGTGCCATCGTTCGGTGTGAACTGGAAAGCAATGGCGCTCTGGGCCAAGGTCGCAGCGTAACGTCCCAGATCGCGTCATCCAGCGCCTGCGGATTTTGACAGCGGCGCCCAAATGGATGGATGATTGAAGCTTGGCGGCGGCAACAACATTTTAAGCACAACCCAACGCCGTGGCCGCCGCCATCGGAGCTGCGCCGATTCACGGAGTCACCACGGAGAAGAGCATGCCGTTGTCAGGTGGATGTTCTTGCGGCGCGCTGCGCTTCAGCATCGAGCGGCATCTGTATGCCCAGCTTTGCCATTGCGACGCGTGCAGAAAACGCACCGGAAGCGCCTATGGCATCTCCGTAGTTATCGAAAACGCGGCGCTCCTGGAATTTCGCGGAGCGACGCGAACCTTTAGGCGCGCTGCGGAGAGTGGCAATGCAGTCGAGTATGATTTCTGCCCGGCATGCGCCAGCGTGATCCGCTGGCGGGTCGCCGCGCTGAAGGACCGGCAGGTGATCGCGGGTGGCGCCTTCGATGATCCTGGCGCTTTCGAAATAGCGGGTGAGATGTACACCGCGAAAGCGCTGCCCTGGGCTCGGATCGGCTGTGAGCTCTCGATAGCCGGAGAGCCTGACGCCGCTTACCGAGCCGCTCTGGTGAAGAAGACGATCGGACGATAGGACTTCTGCGGACCATGCCAGCGCGAGGCCAGCGCGAGGCCAGCGCGAGGATGAGGAGACTACCAAGCGGGTAGTCTCCTCGCTGGCAGATTTTCCTTCTGGTAAAGCGCTTTGCGGCAGCCGGGGGTCTGTCCTAACCGGTCACTTTCCGGGCGCCTTATAGGCGTTGCGAATTTGCCGGGCCTTCTGCTGGGCGGCCCGTACTTCGTCCGACGTGAGCAGACGCGTCAGCTTCAAATTCTGAACGCCGCCTCCGGCCACGGCAATCGCGGCGACCGACGCGGCCGAATTGGGTTCGGGCACGTCGAAGATCGCCATCACGCCCGGGCCTTCCGCAGGATAGAAATAAAGCGAAACGAGCTTGCCGCCGGCTGCTTCGGTTAGTTTGGAGATCGCCTCGGTACGATTGGTGTTCGGATCATCCAACATCGCATTGATGGCTTGCGGCGTATACTGCGCGGAAATGCAGAACAACATTTGATTTCTCCTCTGTTGGGACGTGTGCCGTACGTCATCGAGCGCCGGCATCGGCAAATGCCGAGGCGTCGAACGGCAATTGTCCTGTTTTGCTGATTGGCCGCCCGCCGCAGGCACGGTCGCTGCCTTTAAATTCACGGAGCCTCGGCATGTCCGCTGGCAGCTCTGTCCTTACGGTACCTTAACTCCATAACGCGTGATAGCTGGGGTCGATGTTGCGAAGGTGGGGCGAGAACCGAGGTGAGGCCGGCCTCGGACAGCCGGCGCGGCGACCCGCCTGAGACATCATGGCGGCGTGGATGACTTAAATCTAATGCTGCGGCGCATGAGGCAGGTCGTGGCATTTGCGACAGCTTTGAATGTCCATCCGCCGGTTCCGCTCGGATTTGGTCCGGAAAGCGGCTCGCGCGTACTCGAAATCGACCCGGCGACAAAGCAGATCGTCTGGGAATACAGCGCGACCGATAACGACCAACCGGCATGGACGTTTAACACCTCCTTCATTGGTGCCGTGCGGCGCCTCCCGAGTGGAAATACCTTCATAGACGAAGGGATGACCGGGCGCTTCTTCCAGGTGACTCCCACCGGAGAGATCGTATGGGAATACGTGAGCCCGTATGTCGGCAAAGCGCCGCTCGGTCCGGGCGGAAAAAAGTTATTGGCGAACTGGGTCTATAGAGGACAGCCAGTGCCATACGACTGGGTTCCTGCCGGCACGCCGCACAGTGAGCGTGCGGTTGTGCCGCCGAACTTGAGCAGCTTTCACCTACCCGCGTCGCGCTAGGTCGCCAGCATAAGACCTCAGTCGAAGACGATCTCCGCAGATCCGAGTTGCCACTGCGGGTTAAGGCGAGAGTAGGCAATGGCTACGGATGCTCACGGCAGGTCATGGCACCCTCCGACAGCCTTGGGTGTTCATTGTTGGTGCGTTAACGGCGCAACGGCGGACACGGCAGCTTCGGCAAGAACGGCGCAGACACGGCCTGCCCGGAGTGGCGTCAGCGTGCGAGACGCGATGATTTTTTGATTCGCACCAAATCTGTCGTCCGGTGGCCACACGGTGTGAATCGCGAATTAAAAAACCACCGTGTTATCAATCTGCTGTCATGGTATCGGCGACGATGCTTGACAATGTGAGCGCGCCAAGTAGAAGCGCCGCCGCTCGTTCCGCGAAGGGTGCTTTCCGGATGCCATCCTGAAAGTGGAGCGAGTGCGGTTCCCGCGGGCGGTCTCGCAAGCCGCTCCCGGGCGGTCCGGGCATCGTCCCCGCCGGCATTATGACCGGCGAGCCAGGTGCTTGGCTTAAGCGCGATGCAAAGGGCGGAGGCAACACCTTCGCAACCGCATCGCGTGAAGCGCGGCCTGGGCCGAGTCGTGCATTGGTTCGCCCTGCGACGAGAGCCGCAGCGGAGCGCCGAGAGGCGAGCGCGCCCGCAAGCGGAGGGTTCGCGCAAGCGGATCGTCCGTGACGCGCGTCCGCGCCCGAGGCACCCTCAGGTGGCAACATCTGAGAGTGTGGCGCGGACCACTTGCGTGCGCCTACCGGCGCTCCGCCTCCCTTTCTTTTTTGAGGGCGGCCCGTTTGTGAACAGCTTTGGCATGGCTCGGGCGCCGACAAGATGCGCCGCGAGAACGAGAATCTATTTTTCCAAGGGCAGACCGTGGATTCACAGCGCCGCGATCCTCTGCCGGTCGATTTGGCCGACGCTCTTGCAGCCGGTCAGCGCCATGGTGACGTCGAGTTCGTTCCTGATGATCTCGATGGCGCGGGCGACGCCGGCTTCGCCAGCGGCGCCGAGCCCGTAGATGTAGGCGCGACCGGACAGGCAGGCGCGCGCGCCAAGCGCCAGCGCGCGGAATACGTCCTGGCCGGAGCGGACGCCGCCGTCGAACAGCACTTCGATGTCCGAGCCGACCGCGTCGGCGATCTTTGGCAGCGCCGCGATCGAGGACGGCGCGCCGTCAAGCTGGCGGCCGCCGTGATTGGACACGACCAGAGCCGCGGCGCCGGTCTTCGCGGCGATGCGGGCATCCTCGACGTCGAGGATGCCCTTGAGGATCAGCTTGCCGGGCCAGAGGCTTTTGATCCATTCGACGTCCTTCCAGCTCAGTCCGGGATCGAACTGGCCGGAGATCCACTGCGTCAGCGAATTGACGTTCTCGGTGCCTTTGATATGGCCGGCGATGTTGCCGAAAATCTTGCGCTTGCCGCGCAGGATGCCGAGCGCCCAGGCCGGTTTGGTGGCGATGTCGATGAGGTTGCCGAGCCGCAGTTCGGGCGGCACCGTCATGCCGTTTTTGATATCGCGGTGACGCTGGCCGAGAATCTGCAGATCGACGGTGAGCACAAGCGCGCTGCATTTGGCCGCCGCCGCGCGTTCGATCAGCGCGCGGATGAAGCCGCGGTCCTTCATCACGTAAAGCTGGAACCAGAACGGCTTGGCGGCGGCGCCGGCGACGTCCTCGATCGAGCAGATCGACATCGTCGACAGCGTGAACGGGATGCCGGCCGCCTGCGCGGCGCGGCAGGCGAGGATTTCGCCGTCGCCGTGCTGCATGCCGCACAGCCCGATCGGCGCCAGCGCCAGCGGCAGCGGCAGCGCCACGGGCTCGCCGAGGATCGTGGTTTTGGTGCTGCGGTCCCCGACATCGACCAGGACGCGCTGGCGCAGCTTGATGCGTTCGAGATCGGCGCGGTTGGCGCGCAATGTCTCCTCCGCATAGGAGCCGCCGTCGGCATATTCGAAGAACGCGCGCGGCACCTTGCGGCGGGCGGTCTGCCGCATGTCATCGATGCAAGTGAAAGTGGTCATGGTCCCGTTCCCCGGCTCACAGGCGCCTCGTTTGATAGCACAACCGGCGCGTTCGGGCCGCTCTACGGCCAGCCCAGGGAACACGCGACGCCGACATCCGTTGTCTTGCTAGCCCTGCGCTGGGCGCAAAGCACGGCGGAAGCGGGTTTGGTCGTTTTGGGATGAGGTGAGCGGTGGACCAACACAGGCACAACGAGGATCGGACCCGGCAGGGCGGCACGCCGGCTGAACGCCGCCGGCAAGCCGATGCCGAGCGCCGAAAGAGCGTCGAACAGGCGCTGGATGAGGGCCTCGAAGATACATTCCCGGGATCGGACCCGGTTTCGGTGACACAGCCGGCACCCAGCAGCTGCGACAAGAATGAGCAATAAGCCGGTATCGGCCTGCCACCGGAGCCCCGAACAGGCGGCTAAACTATTGACGGTAGTGCCGTTTCGTTCTCTATGCTGCGCCAAAGGGCGGTAACATTACTGCATCTTTTTTGAAGCGGCCCGGGCCGGAAAGCGGTTAATATCGACTCTCGGCAGAGGCATTGCGGCGGGGCAACCAGAGCGATGACGCGTAAGTATTTCGGCACCGACGGCATTCGCGGCCGCGCGAATGGCGTGATTACGCCGGAACTGGCGCTAAGGGTGGGGCAGGCGACCGGGCTAGCGTTTCGCCGCGGCGAACACCGCCATCGCGTGGTCATCGGCAAGGATACCCGGCTGTCCGGCTACATGATCGAGACCGCGCTCGTGGCGGGATTCACTTCGGTCGGCATGGACGTGCTGTTGCTCGGCCCGATGCCGACTCCCTCGGTCGCCATGTTGACCCGCTCCATGCGCGCCGATCTGGGGGTCATGATCTCGGCCTCGCACAACCCGTTCGACGACAATGGCATCAAGTTGTTCGGGCCGGACGGCTACAAGTTGTCCGACGAAGCCGAAATTGAGATCGAGCAACTGATGGCGACCGATCTCACCAGGCGGCTCGCCGGCAGCCGCGATCTTGGCCGCGCCAAGCGCATCGACGGCGTGCACGACCGCTATATCGAATTCGCCAAACGCACGCTGCCGCGCAATTTGTCGCTTGAAGGCCTGCGCATCGTCATCGACTGCGCCAACGGCGCCGCCTACCGGGTCGCGCCCGATGCGCTGTGGGAACTCGGCGCCGACGTGGTGCCGATCGGCGTCGAGCCCGATGGTTTCAACATCAATCACGATTGCGGTTCGACCGCGCCGGAAGCGTTCTGCCGCAAGGTGCGCGAGATGCGCGCCGATATCGGCATCGCGCTCGACGGCGACGCCGACCGCGTACTGATCGCCGACGAACATGGTCACCTGATCGACGGCGACCAGCTGCTCGCCGTGATCGGCGAGAGCTGGCGCGACGACGGCTTGCTGGCGAAGCCCGGCATCGTTGCCACCGTGATGTCGAATCTCGGGCTGGAACGCCGTATGCATGCGCTCGGCCTCGAACTCGTGCGCACGCCGGTCGGCGACCGCTACGTGCTCGAGCACATGCGCGAGCATGGCTACAACGTCGGCGGCGAGCAGTCCGGCCACATCATCCTGTCCGACTACACCACGACCGGCGACGGCTTTGTCGCCGCTTTGCAGGTGCTGGCGGTGGTGCAGAAGCAGGGCAAACCGGTGTCGCAGGTCTGCCACCGTTTCGATGCGTTGCCGCAGGTGCTCAAGAACGTGCGCTACAAGAGCGGCAAGCCGCTCGAACATGCCAAGGTCCGCTCCGCCATCCACAATGCGCAGAAGCGGCTCAATGGCCATGGCCGGCTGCTGGTGCGGCCATCGGGCACCGAACCCGTGATCCGGGTGATGGGCGAGGGCGACGACAAGGCGATGATCGAGGAGATCGTCGACGGCATCGTCGACGCGCTCACCGCGCACGCGGTGTGATCCTCCGCGGGCTAGCCCCGCCCTCGCAGAAACTGCGCGAACGCCTTGAGTGTGATTTCGGACACGTAGTGCTCGATGCCTTCGGCGTCGGCCTCCGCCGCCTCGGTCGGCACGCCAAGCGCCCGCAACAAGTCGACAACGAGACGGTGCCGCACGCGCACCCGCTCGGCGAGCGCATGGCCTTTTTCGGTGAGAAAAACGCCGCGGTACGGCCGGGCGGTGGCAAGTCCGGCCCGTTTGAGGCGGGAGATCGACTTGATCGCGGTGGCGTGCGAGACGCCGAGCCGGCGGGCGATATCGGTCGGGCGCGCCTCGCCCTCACTGGCCAAAAGGTCGGCGATCAATTCGGCATAGTCCTCCAGCAAGGCGGTCGATTGCGCCGATCGCGTCTTGCCGAAGCGGCGCGCCTGGGTACCCTCCGCGGGAAGTTTGCCCATTGCCGAATGATCCGATGCCCCGCGTGCCGCCGCCCCGGTCGCAGGCGAGACCATATTTGGAACGGCGTGTCAAAATGTAGCCTAGGCTACAGAGTATAGCCATTGACGAAAACGCGAGCGCACCCTATAGTAATTTGGTGTGAGTGCTGCATCGTCGTGCTCCAGGTGTCGGCAGAGGCTAGGCTTGAAGGCGGTGATCGCGCGGTTCCGGCGGGATCGCTGACCGGCCGCACCGTCGCCGCGGCCCAGGCCGTGCTGGCGGGGGGGGAACGGCGGCTGGCGCGGCTATCTGGCGTTTGTCGGACCGGCCGTCGTCGCGTCGATCGCCTACATGGACCCCGGGAACTTCGCCACCAACATCCAGGCCGGCGCGAAATACGGCTACCAACTGCTCTGGGTCGTGCTGCTCGCCAACCTGATCGCGATGCTGTTCCAGGCGCTTTCGGCCAAGCTCGGTATCGTGACCGGCCGCAACCTTGCCGAAATGTGCCGCGACCAGTTCCCGCGGCCGGTAGTGCTGGCGATGTGGGCCGTCAGTGAGATTGCCGCCATGGCGACCGATCTCGCCGAATTCATCGGTGGCGCCATCGGCCTGTCGCTCTTGCTCCATATCCCGCTGCTGGCCGGCATGGTGATCACCGCCATCATCACCTACGGGCTCTTGCTGTGCGAAAAATTCGGCTTTCGGCCGCTGGAGCTGATCATCGGCAGCATGGTGGTGCTGATCGGGCTTTGTTACCTGATCGAGATGTTCATCGCGCCGGTCGACTGGGTTGCGGCCGGCTTCCACACCGTCGTGCCGCAGCTTGCCGACGGTGAGGCGCTCCTGCTCGCGGTCGGCATCATCGGCGCCACCGTCATGCCGCACGCCGTCTATTTGCATTCCGGCCTGACGCAAGGCCGCATGCCGGTGCGCGACAACACCGACCGACGCCGCGTGCTGGGCTTTTCCAACCGCGAAGTCATCGTTGCGCTCGCAGCCGCCGGCCTCGTTAACATGGCCATGGTGATGATGGCTTCGAGCGCCTTCCACGCCGGCTACCCGGATGTGGCGCAGATCGAGACCGCGTATCACACGCTGACGCCGCTGCTCGGCGGCGCGGCCGCGGCGGTATTTCTGCTGTCGCTGATCGCGTCGGGCGTTTCGTCGTCGACGGTCGGCACCATGGCAGGCCAGATGATCATGCAGGGGTTCGTCGGCTTCCGCATCCCGGTCTGGGTACGCCGAGTCGTTACGATGGTGCCGGCCTTCGTCGTCGTTGCGATGGGCGTCAATGCCAC
Source organism: uncultured Alphaproteobacteria bacterium (assembly GCA_963729965.1). GTDB lineage: Bacteria > Pseudomonadota > Alphaproteobacteria > Rhizobiales > Xanthobacteraceae > BOG-931. Next base: position 49,465 of record CAVSPX010000011.1, on the reverse strand, counting down.
CAACGCGCTTGTCGTCAGTCAGGTCGTGCTGTCGATCGCGCTGCCGCTGCCGATGATTGCGCTGCTGATGTTTACCCGGCGCCCTGACATCATGGGCGAGTTTGCCAACAGCCGGCTCACGCAAGTTGCTGCGGTGATCGGCACGGTCGCCGTGCTGCTGCTCAATAGCGTGTTGATTTTGCAGATCTTTGGGATCGCGCTTCCGGGACTGCCCGTGGCCGGCTAGCCGGGGTTCATCGTCAATCGCCCCGAATCGCTAAACCCGGATCGCGCGCTGCGCAATCCGGGCTACAGAACTTGAAACTTTGCTGGCGCGGCCGCTTGCGGCCGCGCCGTCAGCCGACCGTCTTCAGATTCTCGGCCGCCGACTTTCCGGTCTTGCGGTCAGTCACGATTTCAAACGTCACGCGCTGACCTTCCCGGAGCTCGCGCAGTCCGGCACGCTCCACCGCGCTAATGTGAACGAACACGTCCTTGCCGCCGCCCTCGGGCTGGATAAATCCATAACCCTTCTGCGTGTTGAACCATTTCACGGTACCGTTGTTCACGGGCCACCTCTTTCCATAGACACGTCAAAATGGACCGGACGATTGTGCCCAGCCCGGTTCGCTCGAGATTTTGGTGAAGGATTTGTCAGTCAGGCGCGCTTGTCGTCGCTGCGTGGCCAAGTCATTCGGCCGAAAACTCGATCGGCAATACTTAGCGGCAACCGGCCCGTTACGCAAGACCGCCCGGGCCGAATGTGACAACGGCATAACATCCCTTAATGAACTGACAACCGCTGTTGATGTTTTGTGTGACAAGGTTCGTTTTGACAGCCGGTCGCATCGCGTGAAGATCGAGCACATCATTGAATTCGATTGTGATTTTCTGTTCCCGCGATGCAGCAAGCCGGGCGCCATCTCAGTGCAGGGCGCCGCGCACCAACGCCGCGTAAAGCCGCCCCATGGGACTGCGCGGCTCAGCCAAGCCGAGCCGGGCAAGGCATTCCTTGTCGCCAGGGGAGCCGGATGAGAGCCCCCGCAGCGCTAGCGCGGCGAGCCCACCGGGCGACGCGGACTTCAAGGTTTGCAGGGCTGGTATGAGCCTTTGTTCGACCTCGGTGAAGTCCGTGCCGAACGGGAAGGCCGGCAGCAGCCCGGCATCGGCGGCGTCGCGCAAGTCGTTTTCGATGGCTTCCGAATTGTTGTTGCGCGCCGATTGCGGCAGTTCGAACGACCGCGCGATCTTGCCGGCATCCTTGGCCTGCCGCAGCAACTCATCCTGAAAGCGCGCATCGGTGATCGCGAGCATCGCGGCAATCGTCTCGCTATCGCTTTTGCCGCGGATGTCGGCAATGCCGTATTCCGTGACGATGATGTCGCGCAGATGCCGCGGGATCGTCGTGTGGCCGTAACTCCAGCGGATGTTGGATTGGGTCTTGCCCGCCGCGGTGCGCGTCGCGTGGAGCAGGATCGCCGAGCGCGCGCCTTCGAGCGCGAAACCCTGGGCGATGAAATTATATTGGCCGCCGACGCCGCTGACGATGCGGCCGTCTTCGAGGCCGTCCGAAATCACGTCGCCGAGCAGCGTCGCCATCATGGCGTCGTTGAGAAATCGCGCATTAGTCCGTGCCCGGCGTTTTTTGGCTTCGTCGCCGTACAGTTCGTTGACGAACGAGATCGCGGTCATGCCGAATTTCTGCACGACTTCGCGCGGCATCTCGCGCAGGCTCCGATGGAACGCGCGGGAACCGACGAAAAAACCGGCATGCAGCACGGCACCGTTCACCTCACGCTTGAGAATGCCGGCACGGAATAGATCGAGCAGCCCCTCGACAAACAATTCCGAGCAGCCGTACAGCCCGGTCACGAACGGCTCACAATGCACCGCGCCATCGCGGCCCGGATCATAGCCGAACTGCGTCAGCAACCGGCGGAATTCGGCATTGTGGCGCTGGCGCAGGACCAGCGCCTGCGCGACCGCATCGCCGAGCGAGCCGATACCGATCTGCAGCGTACCGCCGTCCGGCACGAGGCTCGCGGCGTGCAGTCCCGCCGCATAGTCGGCGAGCGACACCGGCTCGCGCGGCGGAGCGAACAGCGGAAAATCGGTGGCAGCGCTGTCAAGCAGCATGTCGAACTCGCTGGCCTCGATCGCGGCGTCGCCGAGCATGAACGGCAGCTCCGAATTCACCTGGCCGGCAAACAAAAAGTCGACGCGGCGCTGGTGGCGCAGTGTCAACAGATCGAGCGTCAGATCTGGATTACAGCTCAGGCTGTAGGGCCGGGGAGCCTCGTTTGCCCGGTGCGCCACCAGCTGTCCGACCACGTTGACGCCGCGGTCGAGCACGTAGTGCAGCGCATGCGTATAGTTCGCGGAGATGTATTGTTGCTGCGCGTATGGCGAATTGAGCCATTGGCCGGCTTCGAAGAAGAATTCGTTGATCTCGATATTGGAAGGCACTTTGCCGGCGCGAATCGCGGTCGCGTAATCGAGCGGCGGGTAACCGGCGAACAGCCGCTGCGCGATCGGATCGAGAAAGCGGTGCTCAAGCTCGCCGTTGGCGCGCGGCGGAGTGAGCGTGAGGGCGGTGAAGATGGTGAGCCGGATCGACGGGTCGGCGGCAGCCCTGGCGTACAGCGCGTTGGCGATGTGATTGGCCTTGCCGAGGCCAAGCGGCAGGGCGAGCACGATTCTCTTGCCGACTTTCTCAACGATGGCGTCGGCGATCCGCGCCGGATCGTCGAAGGTCCGCGGCGCCGCGCCCCCATCCGAATGGATCATTGCTTGCTGTCCCAGCCCGGATCGGGCTGGAAGCGCGGCCCGTATTGCGCAGCGAGGCGTCTCAGCGTGTCTCTGACATCGGCAAAGCCGCGCGCGCGCGCGTAGTGCATCGGCCCGCCGCGGAATGGTGCGAAGCCGGTGGCGAAGATCATGGCGCCGTCGAGCACCTCCTCGTCGGTCACTACGCCTTCGCGCCAGCAGGTCATGCAGGCATCGAGCATCGGCAGGATCAGCCGGTCGGCCGTGTCGGGCGAGGGCGTGACGTCCTCGTGCGCTTTGACGGCGTGGCCGTCCTTCCAGTCATACAGGCCTTTGCCGGTCTTCTTGCCGAGTTCGCCCTTGGCCACCTTGTCCTTGAGCCACTGCGGCGCGTCGGGCATGTCGCGGTTGAGGCTGGCGCGCAGCATTTCGGCGACGTGCAGGCAGATATCGAGGCCGACCTCGTCGGCGAGTTCGATCGGGCCCATCGGCATGCCGAAATCGACCGCGGCCTTGTCGATCGTCTCCTTCTTCATGCCGGCGTCGAGCATCAGCAGAGCTTCGAGCAGGTAAGGCGTCAGCGCGCGATTCACCAGAAAGCCGGGCGCGCTTTTCACCGGTGCCGGCAGCCGGTCGATGCGGCCGAGGAACGCGCGGGCATCGGCCAGTACGTCGGCCGAAACCTGGTCGTGACTCACGATCTCGACGAGCTGCATGCGCGAGACGGGATTGAAGAAATGAATGCCGACGAGCCGCTCCGGGCGCGGCAGCCCCTCGCGCAATTGTTCGAGCGGAATGCTCGACGTGTTGCTGGCGAGAATCGCCGTGGGTTTCATCTTCGGCTCGATGGCGGCGAAGATTTTGCGCTTGAGTTCGAGATTTTCCGGCACCGCCTCGATGATCAGATCGGCACCGGCGACGCCGTTGGCTTTCAGATCGGGAATGAGGCGGTCGAGCGCGTCGCGCACGCGGCGGCGGTCATCGCGCCCGATCTTGCCGTAAAGCTCGGCGGCCCGCTTGACGGCACCGCCGATTGCTTTCGTACTGGTGTCGCCGAGCGTCACGGTAAAGCCGTTCCACGCGCACCATGCGGCGATGTCGCCGCCCATGGTGCCGGCGCCGATGACGTGGATGCGCTTGCCGCCCCATTTGCCCCTGGCGAGGTTTTTAAGCGTGTCGCGCAGGAAGAAGACCCGCACCAGATTTTGCGCGGTGTCGCCGACCAGGAGTTTGGCGAAGGAGGAAATCTCCGCCCTCTGCGCGGCCGCGGCATCGCCGCCGTGCTCGACCCACAGATCGATCAGCGCGTAGGGCGCCGGATAATGCGCGCGCGTCGCCCTTTTGGCGGCCTCGCTCGCCATGCGGGACGCCAGCATCTGGCGTGCTGGCTTGAGGTTGAGGAGTGAGGCAGCAACTCCCTGCTTGGTCTTTTTAAGTTCGCCGCTGACCGCGGCCGATACGGCGCCGCGCACGTGGCGTTCCTGCGTCACCGCGTCAACCAGACCGAGCCGCCGCGCGCGGCGGGCGCGCTCGCTGCGCCCCGTCAGCATCATGGTCATCGCCTGCGTCGGATTGATCAGGCGCGGGAAACGCACCGTGCCGCCGAGTCCGGGATGCAGCCCAAGCAGCACCTCGGGAAAGCCGAAGCTCGCGTCATCGATGGCGATGCGGTAGTCGCAGGCGAGCGCGAGTTCGAGCCCGCCGCCGAGGCAATAGCCGTGGACGACGGCCATCGTCACGGTCTGCAGCCGATCAAGACGGTCGAACACCGCGTGGCCGCGCGTGATCAGCGCTTCGACCTGCGCCGTGTCCTTGACGTCGCGAAACTGCGTGATGTCGGCGCCGGCGATGAAGCCTCCCGGTTTGGCGGAACGGATCACAACGCCGCGCGGCGGATTGCTTTCGATTCTTTGCAGAATGGCGTCGAACTCGGTGAGCACCTCGGCGGACAGCGTGTTGGCGCTGGAATCCTTTTTGTCGAACAGCAGCCACACGACGCCGTCCGCATCGGTCCGCATCCGCCAATGCGTCCACGGGCTCGCCTCTTGCGGCACTTCGTCAATCGCAAATGGGCCGAGCTCGAGGTTGCGCTTGCCGAGAACGGCGAGGACCGGTTTGCCCGGATGTGAGCTTGTCATGTGCGCCGCCCTTTAGATCGCTTCGATCAGCATGGCGCCGCCTTGGCCGCCGCCGATGCATTCGGTGGCGATGCCGCGCTTTTTGCCGAGCCGCTTCATGGCGTTGACGAGATGCAGCACGATGCGGTTGCCGCTGGCGCCGACCGGATGGCCAGTACCGATGGCGCCGCCGTCGACATTGAGCCGGTCGCGCGGAATACGGCCCGCAATGCCCGGAAGGCCGAGCGCATCGCGGCAGAATTCGGCATCTTCCCAGGCGGCGAGGCAGCCTAGAACCTGCGCCGCAAAGGCCTCGTTCAGCTCCCATAATTCGATATCGCCGAGTCCGAGCTGATAGCGCATCAGCAGCGCGGTCGAGCAGTAAACCGGCCCCAGACCCATGACTGACGGATCGAGTGCCGACCATTCGCTGTCGACGATCACCGCTTTCGGCGTGAGCCCGTGCTCGCGCACGGCGTCCTCCGATGCGAGAATGACCCAGGACGCGCCGTCGGTGATCTGCGAACTGTTGCCCGCTGTCACCTTGCCCCACGGCCGCTCGAAGGCAGGCTTCAGCTTGGCGAGCGAATCGGCGGTCGTGTCGGGCCGCACGCCGTCGTCAAAGTCGAACACCGTGCCGTCGCGGGCGAAAGCCGGCTCGACTTCGCCGGCGAAATAGCCGTCCTTTTGCGCCGCCGCCAGCCGCTGCTGGCTTTCGGCCGCATATTCGTCGGCTTGCCGGCTCGTGATGTGAAACAGATGAGCGACCAACTCGGCGGTCTGCCCCATGTTGAGATCGGTGATCGGATCGGTCAGCCCGCGTTCGAGACCGATGACCGGTTTGAAAAACGCCGGGCGGACAGCGAGCAGCGCCGACAGCTTCGCGCCGATGCTGCGCGCACCAAACAGCTTCGCATACCAGTTGACCGCGCTTCGGCTATAGACCAGCGGTGCGTGGCTGAGCGATTCCGCGCCGCCCGCCAGCATGAGATTTGCCGAGCCTTCGCGAATATAGCGGAAGGCGGTGTCGATCGATTGCATGCCGGAGCCGCAATTGATCTGCACGGTGAAGGCCGTCATCTTTTCGCCCATGCCGAGACGGAGCGCGGCGACGCGTGCCGGGTTCATCTCGTCGGCGATGACGTTGACGCAGCCAAGGATCACCTGATCGAACGCATCCGGTGGAAACGGCTGGCGCAACAGCAGCGGCCGGCCGCATTGCACGGCGAGGTCGACCGGCGTGAACGGGCCGGGACGGCCGCGCGCCTTGATGAACGGTGTGCGGCTGCCGTCAACGATATAGACGGGCCGCTCTACTCGGCCGCTTGCGGATGCGGCTGCGGTGCCGGTTGCGAGATCGGTTGTGATGACACGTCTTCCTTGTTGGCGCCCCGTGCGGTGAGTTCTTCCGGAGCGAAATCGTCGACTGCGATGGCTGCGGCGACGGCTTCCGCCGTGGCTTTGAGCTGTGCGGCCTCGTCTTCCGTAATTGTACGCTGCACGAGCGCCCGGTCGATATCGCGCACCCGCGCCGCATGCATGCGGTCGCGGATCGGCTGCACCGCAATCGTCGCGGCGAACGCGCGCTCAAGCAGCGCCAGGCCATGGTCGCATTCGCTTTCCGGCGGATGGAAGAGATCGACGGTGAGACGATCGCGTGTCGCAGATGGCGTGGTGATGAGGTCGGCGCAGATGTCGGTGACGCGGTCGGACGGGCCGCGATGGCGCCGGCCGAACGGCAGAACGCACAAGCGCAGCAGCCACGCCATCGGACGGACCGGGAAATTAGCCAGGATCTCATCGACGCGCGTCTCGATGGTGGCGAGGCTCGACTGCAGGCACCATTCGACCAGCGGCAGATCGTCCTGCAGCCGGCCTTCATCGTTCCAGCGCTTGAGCGCCGCGCTCGACAGATAAAGCTCGGAGAGAATATCGCCGAACCGTGCCGACAGCATTTCCTTGCGCTTGAGCGCGCCGCCGAGCGTAAGCAGCGCCATGTCGACCATAAGCGCGAAGGCGGCTGCATAGCGGCCAAGCTGCCGGTAATACCGCGTCGCCTTGCCGGCGTCGGGAGCCGGTGCGAACACTCCGCCGCTCCAGGCGCGGCCGATGGCGCGCGCCGTGTTGGCGAGGCTATGGCCGACATGGCCCCAGAATGCCTGATCGAAGGCGTCGAGGCCGCGGGCGCGGTCGGCGTCTTCGAGCGCCATCATCTCTTTCAGCAGATACGGATGGCAGCGAATCGCACCTTGCCCGAACTGGATCAGCGCGCGCGTGACGATATTGGCTCCTTCCACCGTGATGCCGATCGGTACGCCGCGGTAGAGGCTGCCCAGATAGTTGAGCGGACCCTCGATGATGGCCTTGCCGCCGTGCACGTCCATGGCGTCGTTGACGCAGACGCGCATGCGCTCGGTGGCTTGCTCCTTCATGATCGCGGTGACGACCGCCGGGTGGTGGCCGTCATCGAGTGCCGCGCAGGTCATCCGGCGCGCCGCGTCGAGCAGATAGGCGCTCGCCGCCATGCGGCCGAGCCGCTCCTGGATCGCTTCGAATTTCGAAATCGAGACGTGGAACTGCTCGCGGATGCGGGCGTAGGCGCCGGTGACGTGCGCCGTATAGGCCGCGCCCGCGGCGGACAGCGATGGCAGCGAAATGCCGCGACCGGCCGCGAGCGCGCTCATCAGCATCTTCCAGCCCTTGCCGGCCTGTTCGACGCCACCGATGACGTGATCCATCGGAATGAACACGTCGTGGCCCCAATTCGGCCCGTTCTGAAAAACGTGCAGCGCCGGCAGATGGCGCCGGCCGATGCTGATGCCGCGCAGGCGGGTTGGCACCAGCGCCAGCGTGATGCCGACATCGTCGCGCTGGCCGATCAGATGATCGGGGTCGCGCAGCTTGAAAGCGAGCCCGAGCACGGTGGCGATCGGTCCGAGAGTGATGTAGCGTTTGTGCCAGTTGAGCCGGATGCCCAACACTTCGCTGCCATCAAACGTGCCGCGGCAGACCACGCCGGTGTCGATCATCGAGGCGGCGTCGGAGCCCGCTTCCGGACTGGTCAGTCCGAAGCAGGGAATTTCCTCGCCGCGCGCGAGCCGCGGCAGCCAGTAATCGCGCTGCTGCTTGGTGCCGAACTGCATCAGCAATTCGCCCGGCCCGAGCGAGTTCGGCACCATGACGGTGCAGGCGGTGCAGATCGAGCGCGACGACAGCTTGCGGATGACTTCCGAATGCGCGTAGGCGGAGAAACCGAGGCCGCCGTATTGTTTCGGAATGATCATCGCGAAGAATTTCTTCGCTTTCAGATACTCCCAGACCTCGGGAGGCAGGTCGTGCCATTGCCAGTTGACCTTCCAGTCGTCGACCATGCGGCACAGCTCTTCGACCGGGCCGGCGAGAAAGGCTTCTTCCTCCTGCGACAATTTCGCGGGCGCGCAGGCGAGAAGCTTGGCCCAATCGGGATTGCCGGTGAACAAATCAGCGTCCCACCATACATCGCCCGCTTCGATGGCTTCGCGCTCGGTCGTCGACAGGCGCGGCAGCGCATGCTGCGCCATGCGAAAGATCGGCTTGGTGATCCAGTCCCGACGGAAGGTTGAGGGCATCGGACTTCCCCGTGCTGGCGCCGGCAACTGGCCGACCTGTCAGGATGATTCCCTTTAGAATATAGGTTTTACCGCAAGAAATATTACTTTTTGACGTATTGCCCAGGCTCCGGCCAGGGTGCACTGCAGATCTCACCGGGATGGCGCCGGGGGCCAAGCCGTTCTCATCTCTTTCAGCGGGCAATTGCGGCTCATGTTGGACAGGCTCGAACATTATCTCAGCGGCAAAATCATAAAATATCTCGAGACGCCGACGGTGCGCTACGCGCCGTTCTTCGCGCCCGACCCGAGCGTGGTGCGCGCCGCGCTGCAGCCCGGCGACATCCTGCTCGTCGAAGGCAACACGCGGCTCGCCGCCATCATCAAGTTCCTGACCCAATCTACTTGGTCACATGCCGCGCTCTATGTGGGCGAGCGGCTCGAGGATCGCACGGCGGACGGCGAGTCGAAAGTCCTATTGGAGGCCAATGCCGATACCGGCGTCGTCACCGTGCCGCTGTCCGATTACCTCCACTTTCACACGCGCATCTGCCGTCCGGTGGGACTGTCCGCCGAGGAAAAGCAGAAGATCATCGATTACGCGCTGGCGCGCATCGGCAAGCAATATGACTCCAAACAGATCGTCGACCTTGCCCGCTATCTGTTTCCCTATCCGCCAGTGCCGGTGTGGTTTCGCCGCCGCATGCTGGCCATCGGTGCCGGCGATCCCACCAAGGCGATCTGCTCGACGTTGATCGCGGAGGCATTCCAATCGATCCATTATCCGATCCTGCCCGAGCGCGTGACGATCGGCGGCAAGACCTACGGCGTGGCGCCCTATGTGCAGAGCGAGATCGAGCATATCCGCAAGCACGGGCTGTTCACGCCGCGTGACTTCGATGTCTCACCGTTCTTCGCCATCATTAAACCGACGCTTGCCGCCGGCTTCGACTTTCATCATGTCGCCTGGGCCCCGCCGGGACAGGGAGTGACGGGCGTCGCGCCGGCGGCCGAATGAGCAAGGCGGCTCAGCTTTGCGGCGCAGCCGCAATCGGCTGCGGCTTGCCGTCGGCGCCGACGCGCACGTAGGTGAACACGCCTTCGGTCACCTTGATCGGGTCGTCGCCGAACGGGCGCCGCACCCAGCTTTCGATCTTAATGGTGATCGAGGTCCGGCCGGTCGCCGCGATATTGCAGTAGCAGGTGACTTCGTCGCCGACGATGACGGGGCGATGAAACGCCATGGCAGCGATCGCAACCGTCACCGTACGGCCGCCAGCGCGCCTGGTTGCGACCGTCGCGCCGGCGAGGTCCATCTGGCACAGCAGCCAGCCGCCGAAAATATCGCCGTGCGGATTAGCATCAGCCGGCATGGCGATGGTGCGCGTCGCCGGCTCGGACGTCGGGCAGGTCTCGGTGGTGTCGGATGATTTTGTGGAAGCGTCGGGCACGCTGCGACCGGCTTTTAGGCTCATTATGTGAAGCGCCAGCCTAGGCGATTCTGCGATACCCTGCCAGCCAACGTTGAGCTGTCGAGACCCGGCTTCGGTACAGTCCGGCGCGCGCCTGCCGGCGGCGCGGCCGCTATAATTCGAAGCGGTTCTGATTCGGAGGCCCTTGTGGCGAGACAAAAACAAAAGCGCAAAATATTCCACGCCAGCGTGCAGGTCACGCGCATCGAGGATTGGTGGGTCGAGGCCGAATCGGAGGAGGAAGCGCGCGCCCTGCTGATCAGCGGCGCGGGCGAACGCTGCGGGGTGGGCGATTGCGTCTATGTCGAGGTGCAGAATTGCAGCGAGTGAGACGGTCCGGCAGCCGCGTATCCGGTTCCTCTGGCCGTGGAACAAGCTGGAACCAGGCGCGCAATTCACGGTTATTTGTCCGGCCAGTATGAGAATTTTATTTGGAGGCAGATTCGATGGCAAAGAAGAGGAAACGCAAATATTCACCCGGAGCAAGCCGGGACGTCGAGTTGGAGATGCGGCGATTTAAGCGCGGTGCGGCGCGAAGCGGTCCCGGCGGCAAAGGCGGCAAGGTGAAAAGCCGGAAGCAGGCCATCGCCATCGCCCTGTCGGAGGCGCGCAAAGAGGGCAAGCGCGTGCCGAGGAAGAAAAAATAGCCTTACCCGGAGCGGCGCGGGTGCTGCAATCCGTCCACAAATCGCTACGATGGAAGGGTGGAGGGCGCGATGCCTGGCAAGCGGGTGCAGATCGACGCGGAAAGTTGGGCGGCTCTCGACCTGTTGGCGCGCGACCGGATGATGACGTTTCAGGAGCTGGCTGACGAGGCCTTCGCCGATCTGTTGAAAAAGCACGGTCGGCCGGTCGATCTCCGGGCGGCACTGCGCAAAAGCGCAGGCGCCAGTGCGGATGTCATTCCGCTCAAACGCGACAACAGCAAACCCGTCCGCCGCCGTTCCAAAACAACCCGTTGACGGCGTCCATTATCCGGCCTTGCGCCGCGCGTGCGGGCGGGCGGCTCGTTTGGCGGGAGCTTCTTTTGCCTTCTTGCCCGAGATCGGCAACAGCATCTCGCGCTGGCCATCGATTCGCTTGCGGCCTTTCTTGGCAGACTTGGCCGGACGTGCCGACGGTCCACCTTCCGCTTTGATGCTGCTGCGCAGCGCATCCATCAGATTGATGACGTTGGTGGGCTCGCGGCCCTTGGGTTGCTCGATCTTTTCGCCCTTCTGCTTCTTGCGAAGCAATTCCTTCAGCGCACCTTCGTATTCGTCCTCGAATTTCTCCGGTTCGAACTTGCCGCGCTTGGTGTCGACGATGTGAGTCGCCAGTTCGAGCATGTCCTTGGGGATTTTCTCGTCTTCGATGTCGGCGAAATATTCGTCGGGCTTGCGCACCTCGTAAGGGTAACGCAGCGTCACGCCCATCATACCCTTTCCGCGCGGCTCGAGCGCGATCATGTGCTCGCGCGATGTGAAGACGACTTTCGCGATCGCCACCATGCCTTCCTCGCGAATGGCATCGCGAATGACCGCGAAGGCCTGCTGGCCGACCTCGCCGTCGGGTACGACGTAATACGGGTCTGCCAGATACAGATCGTCGATCTCGTCCTTGGGAACGAACTTGTCGATATCGATGGTGCGCTTGGCCTCCAGCGCGATCGCATCGAGTTCTTCGGGTTCAAGCTCGATGTATTGTCCCTTATCGACCTCGTAGCCTTTGATGATATCGGCGGCCTCGACATCATCGCCGGTTTCGGCGTCGACCTTGCGGTAACGGATGCGGTTGCCGGTATTGCGGTTGAGCTGGTGAAAGCTGATCTTTTCCCGGCTCGACGTGGCCGGGAACAGCGCAATCGGGCAGGAAACGAGCGAAAGCTTCAGGTAGCCTTTCCAATACGCACGCGGGGCCACGGAGCTACTCCACAATTACAGGAAATACGGTTTAAACCGCCCGCGCGAGCGGCCGGTTCCTCAGTTTTTATATTAGCACTTTTTATCGTGACTTAACAGCGCGCCGGCGGAACATCGCGAACGCGCCAACGTTTCCTGTTTGTTCGTCATTTAAGGGAAAATAATGCATGTCGTCCGGAGCTCGTAAAAGAAGCCGAGTTGTTGTTGTCACTGGAGCAACTGCCGGCGTCGGCTGCGCCATCGCCAATCGTTTCGCGCGGGCCGGCGACCGCGTGGGTCTGATCGCGCGCGATGCGGAGGCGCTCGACGCGATGCGCAACGAACTTGAGGCGCGCGGCGCGGAAGTCGCGGTCGCGGCCGCGGATGTCGCTGACGCCGAAGCGGTATCGGCCGCCGGGCAATATCTGGAAGCTCAGCTCGGCGCAGTCGATATCTGGGTGAACGACGCCATGGAGACGGTGTTCTCCCGATTCGCCGACATCACGCCGCAGGAATTCCGCCGGGTCACGGAAGTCTGCTACCTCGGCTTCGTACACGGCACGATGACGGCGCTCAAATCGATGCGGGCGCGCGGCTGCGGCTGCATCGTTCAGATCGGTTCAGCGCTCGCCTATCGCGGCATCCCGCTGCAATCGGCTTATTGCGGCGCCAAACACGCTATTCGTGGATTCACCGACTCGGTTCGCACGGAGCTGATCAGCGAGCGCTCGGCCATCAGGATCACGATGATCGATCTACCGGCGGTCAACACATCGCAATTCGACTGGGCGCGCGCGCACTTGGCGCATACGCCGCGGCCGACGGGCAAGCCTATCGAACCCGAAGTCGTCGCCGACGCCGTGTTTCGCGCCGTGCGCGGAACGTGGCGCGAATATTGGCTTGGCCTGCCCACCATGCAGCTGATCATCGGCAACACAGTGCTGCCGGGTCTGCTGGATCGCTATCTGGCCAGGAATGCGATCGGCGGGCAGCAGACAAAGCAACTGGTCGAGCCGGAGCGGCGTGACAATCTCGATCAGCCGGTAACGCCGCTTCACCGCACGCACGGATCGTTCAGCGCCGAAGCGTCTTCGCATGCGCCGATGGTCCCTGCCGAAGTCGCGCGCGTCGGCGTTGTGGCCGCCGGCGCCTTGTTGTTCTTCCTGGTCGGCGCAGCGTGGGGCGCGGTGCGACGCGGATGATGATTCTCACAGCTCTCCGCGTGCGGCCAATGCCTTGATGCGATCCGCGGTGCGGCAGGCGATCGCCTGGATGGTGAGCGACGGATTGACGCCGCCCACGGTCGGAAACACCGAACCGTCGCAGATCCACAAATTCGGAATGTCCCAGGAGCGGCAGTCTGCATTGACCACGCTCGTGTTTGGATCGTCGCCCATGCGCGCGGTGCCATTGAGATGGCAGGTGTCGTCGGTCTCATCCCAGATTTCGGTCGCGCCCGCGGCATCGAGCGCCTGCCGCATGAAGGTGAGCGAATGGGCGATCAATTTGTTGTCGTTGTCGCAGTATGAATAAGTCACGCGCGGCACCGGCAATCCATATTGGTCGCGCTCCGCGGTGAGCGTCACGCAGTTGCGCTCCTGCGGCAGGCACTCGCCGACGATTTTCAGTCCGACGTGGTGATTGTAGCGCTCCATTTCGTCGATCAGGCGCTGGCCCCAAAGTCCGCGCTTGCTCGACTGCGTGCCCGACCAGACGACCGGCAATGGTCCTTGGCTCATATAGGCGTAGCCGCCGAAGAAATCCTTGCCGACGTCGGTGTAGTTCCAGTGCTCGGTGATGGCGAGCGACGGCGGGCCTTTGTAGGAACGAATTTCGCGTTCCATGATTCCCCAGACCGCCTGGTTGGCCTGCACCATCAGGTTCTTGCCGACTAGACCGGAGGAGTTGGCCAAGCCATCCGGAAAACGGCTTGAGCTGGAATTGAGCAGAAGCCGCGGCGTCTCGATCGCATACCCGGCCACTACGACGTTGCGCGCTTTCTGAAAGCACCACCGTCCGTGCCGATGGTAGTGCACGCCGGTGGCCCTGCCGGAATCGCCATGCTCGATGCGCCCGACCATGGCGAGATCGCGAATCTCCGCGCCGGCGTCAAGCGCTCGCGGCAGCCATGTGGTCAGCACGCTTTGCTTGGCGTTGGTCGAGCAGCCGATCACGCACATGCCGCGGTAAACGCAAGGATGCGCGCGGCCGCGCGGCGCAGAGACGGTCGCGAGCGGCGTCGGCGACCAGTCGATGCCGAGTGCTTCCGCGCCTTCGGCCAGCACCAAAGCCGCGGCGTTCAGGTCATGCGGGCGGTACGGATAGCGCGGCCGCTTCGGGCCCCAGGGGTAATTGATCGGGCCGGAGATTTTCAGCGCGTCTTCGACTTCGCCGTAGTAGCTCCACATCTCGCGCCAATCGAGCGGCCAATCGGCGCCGTAACCCAGCTTGCTGCGCGCCTTGAACCACTCGGGACGGAAGCGCAGCGACACCATCGCGAAATGCACGGTCGAGCCGCCGACGGATTTTCCGCAATTATTGGCGCCAAGCTGCAGCGGGTTGTGGCCGTCGACGATGCGCTCGTCGGTCCAGTAAAGCTTGGCCTGGTGATGTTCGTCGGAAGCGAAATCTTCGAGCGGGCGCCAATACGGTCCGGCATCCAGCGCTACCACCGAGAAGCCGTACTCAGCGAGCTTGCAGGCGAGTGTGCCTCCGCCGGCGCCGGTGCCGACGATGGCAAAGTCCACTTCCTCGTCATCGCCGAATTGGCGCATCGGCACCCAGCCGCCGACGCGGAACACATCGGGCGCCCGCCCGCCAATGGCGCGTGGCGCTTCGCGTGCATCATCCGACACGGGCATTCTCCCGCCGCGCCTGCGCCTCGCGGCCGGGCCGCGCCTCCGAAGCTTCCCACGGATCGCGCCGGTCGAAATTCATCCGCACGTAGCCGCGCGGGCTTGCTGGTCCGCCGAACCCGATCTCGCTCCAGGCGACTGGATGCGCGTAGTAAGTGCTGACGATGTCGTGCAGCAGCCGCTTTTGAAAGAACAGTTTTGGCGACAGCTCCCCCCAGGTTTGGTCCTGCACGTCGCCGTTCTGGACTGCCGAGAGCAGATCGTCTTGCAGCAGCGCGCCGAGTTGGTGGAAACGGCGGCTGTAGCGGGATTTTGCTTCGGCATCGATCGCCGCCAGCGCACGCCGCCAGGCATCGCGCATCGGCGGCAAGCGCGCATCGCGATAGCCATCGCCGCTGTTGGCGCAAAGCTTCTCGTCGACCATGGCGGCAACCGGCGCCGGATGGGCCCGGCCCGGCGGTTGCGGCACGATGCGCGCGCAGATCGCGCACAGCGTCGGCCATTCTTCGTCGGTGCAAAACCGATGTTTGTCGGGATCGATCGCCATGCGCTGGTCGATCACCGCGCGGGTCTGATCGTTCCATGATATCGAATTGCGCTTTTCGAGCACGTCGTAGCCCGGATAACGGTCAGCCATCGCGCTCCTCCTCGATCAAGGAAAGGGCAGCGAGCCCGGCCAGCGCCAGCCCGGTAAAGCTCGGCGGCGCCGGCAGCGGTGGTCCATCGACGACATTCTGGCTCCAGTTGCGCCAGCCACCCATGGCGCGTGAGACGCCGTAGGCGTGAAAGCCGACGCCGGCGAAGCCGAGCAACGCCGTGAGCTGCAGCCACCGCCGCGCCAGACCCTTGGTGACACGACCTGGAAAGGCGGCAGCCGCCGAGAGAAAGGCCGCCGCGATTGGAGGAATCGTCACCGGCGCGACCATGAAGGGATTCTGAAAGGCGCCGCGGAAATGCAGCAGTCCGGCTTCGCCAACCGTGCCCGCAAGTCCGACCGCGCTGACGCCGGCAAGCACGCGGCCTGCCGGAAGTCCCAATAATGACGGACGACCCCATCGCGACGTATCGCGAACGAGCTCGGCGCCGCGTCCGAGCAGGCCGGCCAGCGCCAGAGCCATCGGCGCTCCAATCGGCGCGGCATAGAAAAAATTGAGCCATGACAAGCTGCCGGGCCGCTTAATGATGTTGTAGGCGTGAAAGCCGAGGCCAACGAGGCCGGTTGCGGCCGCGACGCCGTAAATCCTATCGCGCGCCGAGTGGCGGGCGGCGCGTTTGTCCGCTGTGCCAAACAAACTGGCGCCGAGCGTGAGCGTCGCGACTACAAGCGGAGTGTACATGGCGCGGTTCTGAAATGAGCCGCGATAATGTTCGACCGCGCTGTCGGCCAGCACCGAAAATGCCATCATGGCGGCGCCGCCATTAAGCCGCCGGCCCGCGGTCTGCGTCACCGCCTGTGAGGGACCGTAGCGCGTGATCAGGCGCGCCAATTTTCGCTTGCCGCGCGCACGCCTCGTAGGAGCAAGCCGCCTCATCAAACCGTGCGCCGCGCCGCCCGTCAGCCGCGCCGCCGCCGGAACGAGCGGCGAATGGGCAATGGCCGAGACGTGCCGCGGCCGTACCATGACCGCCGCCGCCGCGCCGGCGAGCGCCAGGCCGGCGATCACGTCGAGTGCCGAGTTGGCTCTGCTCACAGCCCCGCTCCGTTGACGCGAAAGCGCTCGGCATCTTTTGCCTTGAATTCGATGCCGTGACCTGGACGGCTGAGGTCGGGCTCGATTGCGCCGTCATCGGCCACCGGCGCGCCATCAAACAGCATTTGTTCGATGCGCACGTGGTCGTGAAACCATTCGAGATGGCGCAGGCGCGGCACGGCGCAGCCGACGTGGCGGTGGATGGCGGGTGCGCAGTGCGCGGACAGGTCGGTGTGATGCGCCTCGCACAGCGCGCCGATCTGCAGAAAGCCGGTGATGCCGCCGCAGCGCGTCGCATCGGCCTGCAGAACGTCGACGGCGAGGGCGTCGAGCATTCGCCGCGCGTCGTCCAGCGTATAAATGTATTCGCCGGCGGCGATGTCCATCGATTCCGGCGCACGCTCGCGCACCTGATGCAGCCCGTCCAGATCGTCGGATGAGACCGGCTCCTCGAACCAGCGGATATTGGCCTGCGGGCATTGTTGCGCGAAGTCGAGCGCGTGCCTGGCCGAGAATGCGCCGTTGGCGTCGACGAACAGTTCGTGGTCGCCGATCGCCTCTTTCGCCTGCATGACGCGTTCCGGATCGCGCTCAGGCCCGCTGCCGATCTTCATTTTGACAAAGCGGCAGCCGTCGCGCTCGACCCAATTGGCCAGCTGAGTCTTCAGCTGTTCGTCTGTGTAGGTGGTGAAACCGCCGCTGCCGTAAATCGGCACGCGCTCGCGGCAGCGGCCCAACAGGCTGGCCAGCGGTTGATCGAGCGCGCGCGCCTTCAAATCCCACAGCGCCGTATCGATAGCCGAAATCGCACACGCAGCCAGCCCGGAGCGGCCGAGATTGCGCACGCTCCTTTGCATCGCCATCCAGGCGCCGGCAATATCGAAGCTGTCGCGCTGTTTGATTGTCGTGCGCAGAGCGCCCTGCATCAAGGGCACGATGGCAGCGTCTGCGTAGGTATAGCCGGTGCCCGATCGGCCGCCGGCTTCTATTCTGGCCACCACCAGCGTGGTCGCGTTCCAGGCATAGGTTCCATCTGCTTCCGGAAAATCCGTCGGGACGCGGTAGGCGGCAGCATCCATCGTCGTGATCGGAGCGCCGCCGCTGTTCGACGGTGTCATGGTCATTTCCCGGGCACGAGCGAGGCTAGGACCTGCTTGGCCGTCTCGGTAATGACGCTCCGTTCGCGCGGGTCGCCCTTGGCCAGCGTTTCGGTCAGATGCTTGGCCTCTTCGAGAGTGATGTGCGGCGGCAGCGGCGGCACTTCCGGGTCGGTCTTGACTTCGAGCACGACGGGCCGGTCGGCGGCGAGCGCCTGTTCCCATGCCGCGCCAAGCGCGTCGGGGCGGTCGACATAGATGCCGCGCAGGCCGATCAATTCCGCGAACTTGTGATACGGCACATTGGGGATTTGCTGCGACGCGTTGAATTTTGGATCGCCTTCCATCACGCGCTGTTCCCAAGTGACCTGATTTAGGTCCTCGTTGTTGAATACGCAGACGATCCAGCGGTGGTCCGTCCATTGCCGCCAGTATTTGTGCACCGTGATCAGTTCCGCCATGTTGTTCATTTGCATGGCGCCGTCGCCGACCAGCGCAATGACCGGCCGGTCTGGATGAGCGAATTTTGCGGCGATAGCGTAAGGCACGGCGGCGCCCATCGATGCCAGGCCGCCGGACAGTGACGCCGTCATGCCGCGGCGTATTTTCAGATCGCGCGCATACCAGTTGGCGCATGAGCCGGAATTGCTGGTAAGGATGACGCGATCGGGCAGGCGAGGGGACAGTTCCCAGGTCACTCGCTGCGGATTGACCGGATTGGCGGCGACCATCGCCCGGTCGTGCAGCGTCTTCCACCACTCCCTGACATTCCTTTCGATGCCCTTGCGCCACGCGCCGTCGCCCTTGCGTGAGCGCAGCAGCGGCAGCAACGCGCGCAGCGTTTCGGCTGCGTCGCCGACCAGGTTGACCTCCATCGGATAGCGCAGCGACAGCATATCCGGGGCGATGTCGATCTGGACGCCGCGGGCTTGACCCTCCTTCGGCAGGAACTCCGAATACGGAAAGCCGGAGCCGATCATGAGTAGCGTGTCGCACTCTGTCATCATGTCGTAGCTCGGCTTGGTGCCGAGCATGCCGATCGAGCCGGTGACCCACGGCAATTCATCCGGCAGTACCGCCTTGCCGAGGAGTGCCTTGGCTGCGCCGGCTTCCAGTTTGTCGGCGATGGCGATCACTTCGTCTGTGGCGCGCAGCGCGCCGGCGCCGACCAGGATTGCGACCTTCTTGCCCGAATTGAGCACGTCGGCGGCGCGGCGAAGATCGGACTCGTAGGGAACGGTTTTCGGTTTCGAAAAACCAATACCGGAATGGACCGTGCCGTGTTTGCGCGGTGGGTCCTCATAGCGCATGTCCTGAAGATCGTTGGGTAAAATGATCGCGGTCACCCGCCGCTCACCGAGCGCGATGCGCACTGCGCGATCGACCAGATGGCGGACCTGCGCGGGGGCGGAGGCCTGCTCGACGAACGCGCTGGCGACGTCCTTGAACATGCTCGGCAGATCGATTTCCTGCTGATAATGGCCGCCGAGCGCGGTCCGCGCCTGCTGTCCGGTGATGGCGAGTACCGGCATGTGATCGAGCCGTGCGTCATAAAGGCCGGTGAGCAGATGCGAGGCACCGGGACCCGATGTGGCGATGCAGACGCCGAGTTCGCCGGTGAATTTGGCGTAGGCCGAAGCCATGAATGCCGCCATTTCCTCGTGGCGGGCCTGGATGAACTCGATTTTTCCGTTGGCTCGATTGAGCGCGCCGAACACGCCGTTAATGCCGTCGCCTGGATAACCGAAAATCTTGCGCACGCCCCATGCATGCAGCCGTTCCACCAGAAAATCACCGACGGTTTGCGACATGACGAAATCCCCGGCGGAACGTGGTCACGATCACGGTTCCAGCCAAAATTGGTTGAGAATGGTTCCAGCCAAAATTGGTTGAGAATCATGAGTTGAACGGCCGGACCCCAGCGCAAGTTCCCTCTAAACTTGTCAGTGCTTCGCACGATCGTGCTCGCTGGAACTTCATTTCGCAAAAGTCATTGGAATAAGACGCTCATCGGGAATCCGAATGAAATTGGCCTGATTTTCAAGAAATTGGCTTGCTCGGCGGACGGGCTGTTGCACTGGTCCGCGTCGGGTGATGCTGCTGCCCGGAGAGGCGATAATTCCTCTGCACCTGACCTTGGCCGATGTCGCCCTGCGCCTGCTCTATGCATTTATCGCCGGTGCGATCATTGGTTATAATCGCGGCGAGCACGGCAAAGCCGCCGGTCTGCGCACAACGCTGCTGGTCTGCCTGGCCGCGACGTAGCGATGCTGCAGGTGAATTATCTGCTCACTCTGAGGGGACGGACGAGCGACTCCTTCGTCATGAACGATCTGATGCGGCTGCCGCTCGGCATCCTGACGGGCGTCGGTTTCATCGGCGCCGGTGCGATCCTGCGGCGGCGCGACCTCGTGATAGGCGTGACCACCGCCGCGATATGTCACAGTCATCGGGCTGTGCTTCGGTGGTGACCAAGTCGCGCTCGGCTAGCTCGCAACCGCGGTCGGTTGCATTGTGCTCTGGGCCCTCAAGCCGATCGAAAGCCGAATGGTCACGGAGCATCAAGCCAGGCTCGTGCTCACCATTAACGGTTCCGGCCTGGTCGGAGAAGAAATTCGTGCGCGGCTGCGCGCCGGCGGCATCGAGATTGCGACGGTAAATCTTGTCGTTGGCCAAGACTCGCGGGAGTACGCCTTCAGGGTTCGCGAACTCGGCAGGTCATCGCGCGATGCCGTTCCGCCTGTCATCGAAGAACTGGCAAATCGGCCGGGAATTTCCGTGCTGCACTGGAGCCGTCTCGAATAGGCCCGAGCGCGGCGCGACTCCCGCGCCGCATTCGGGAGACCGCTTCTGTCAGCTATGTTCGCGCAACCAGCGCTCGGCGCCAGGATGCAGCGGCACATCCCTGGGTGACGTCTCGGTTTCGCGCACCATCGTGAGCGCCGAGTCGTTGCCGCCTTTCTCGAAAGGAATCTCCGCCTCACGCGCGGCGAGGGCGGCGCAAATGTCGTAGGCCATCTGATCGGGCAGCGAAGCGCTGGCGTAAATCGGCCAGCCGGAGAAATCGAGCTGATCGTAGTCCTTGGCGAGACCCGGAAAGCGCGCCTTAGGCAGCTTTACGCGGCGCCACCCGAGCTTTCCCATCGCGCTGAACTCGTCTTCGCTCAGTTCGATCGGCACGAGCCCGGCGGCGAGTGCTTCCTTGAGCCAGACCTTGATGCCTTCGTCGAACACCGCATCGATCTCGCCGCGCGCCATCGGATCGAGCCGGCGCTTGTCGGATGGACCGCCGCACAGGATGAGGCGGCCACCCCAGGATTCGATATCTTTTAGAGTAAAGCCATGAAGCGCGAAGGCCTGGTCGATCAGCACGTGGGTCGAATGCGTGGGGTCTTCGCGCACCGAAACGCGCAGCGGATAACGCTTGCTCTTGATGTCGGCGAGCGAGCGGACGCCGGAGCGCGGATGCACCGCGAACACCATGCGGTCCCAACTCGGATAGGAGGCGATGATGCGCACCGGCAGCGGCTTCTTGAACAGGCCAACGCCGCGATAGGCCTGCGTCAGCAGCGCCGACGGATTGACGAAGGCGCACTCGACGCCGCCGGCGGCGACTTCCTCGGCAAGGATCGCCGAACCCGTGGCCATGCGCAGCCACGGCTTGAAACGTTCGCCGGAGCCGGAGCCGACGGTGATGATCATGTCGCGATTGCCGCCGTAGGGCGTGTCGGGGTTGCCGGCGATGTGCAGGCCGATCTCCCACAGCGTCTTGCCGCGGACGAAATTAGCGCCTTTCGGGAGCGGTTCCATTGAAGCGTTTCTCCACTGTTTTTGGGGCCGGCATCCTTGGGGCCGACCATACTAAGCGATGCGCAGCCGCGCTCAAGCGCGGTATAAAACATAAAAGCATCCCCGGGACCATCGCCCCGGGGATGCTCGGCTTTCGGTTTGCGTACGGCGAGCGCCGTACCGATCAAGCGCCGCACTGCTTGTCGAGCGGCGCGAACAGGTCACCGAACGTCTTGGCGTCGGGCGAATTTTCGTCGATCTGATCGAGACCTTCCATCAGCTTCTCGTATTCAGGACCGATCTTATCGACCAGCGCGTCCGCCTGATTGGCGAGCGCCTCCATTTTCTTTTGATCTTTCTTGTCCTGGGCTTCGGCCATTTCATCATTGATCTTCGACAGCGCGCAATAGGCCTGGACCTTCGCCTTGTCGGCCATGATCAGCTGCACGACCTTTTGCACGTCGGCGGCAGTCGGCTTGGGGACCTTCGGCGGCGGGCCCTGTTGCGCCTGCGCGAGCGCCGACAGAGCGATAACAGCCGCGGCGGCGATGGTAAGTTTCAGCTTCATGAATTTCTCCTGAAATGTGTTACGGGACATTCGCCCACAATCGTGATTTTCAAGGCCGATTGTGTCAATCACAATAGCGAAGGATTGTAGGCCGAAATTTGTCCACAAGGGCTTGGCTTTTTCTCATGCTGGAACATGCTGGATCGCGCGACTCAGAGGGCATATTTTCGGTCCGCGCGCGGTAAAAGCCCGCGGGCTGGCGCGCAAGTGCGAGCGGTGGCCTTCACGCGTGCGGTCGCTGGTATCGCTAGACGTAGCCCAGCCAGTGCCAATACGTGGCGCCGAAGATCAAGGTCAGCAGATAGGCCAGCACGGTGATGACGATGCCGGTGCGCACGAAGTCGCGTGCCACGAACGTCTGCGTTCCGTAGGCGAGCATGCCCTGGGGCGAGTTGACCGGCAGGATGAAGCCGAAGCTGACCACGAATTGCAAAAGTATCGTCATACCGATGACGCTGATGCCCGGCGTCTGCACCTTCTCCATGATGGCGATGATGATCGGGATCATGGTCGAGGCGAGCGCCGTGGCGCTGGCAAAGCCCAAGTGAATAACGACGAGGAAGATCGCCATCACTGCCAGGATGCCGAAGCCGGCGAGCTGATTTAGTCCGAACCATTGCACGATCAAGCCTGCAAGCCATTGCGCCGCGTGCGTCTGCAACAGCGCGGTGCCGAGCCCGATGCCGACGCCGAACAGAACGACTGTGCCCCAGGGAATGAGCGCGTTGGCCCTTTTCCAATCCATCACGCCGATTCCGGGCAGGAACAGAAGCGCGACAGCGACAGTGGTCGTCGTCTGGCTGTCGAACGAATGCAACTTCCCTTCAGTCGCCCAGAAGCACAGCAGGATGAGCGCGATCGTCAGCAGGCGCGTTTGCGCCCCGCTCATCGGCCCGAGTTCGGCGAGCGCCTTGTCGACGGCGTCGTGGCCGCCGGGAAGTTCCTTGGTTTCCGGCGGCATCATCAGCATCATGATGAAATACAGCCCGATCGACATCACGATCGAGAACGGCGCGGCGGCGATGAGCCAGGACAGCCACGTGACGTCCTGATGCAGGATCGATTGGATGAAGCCGATCGCGATCATGTTCTGCGCCGCAGCAGTCTTTATGCCGACGTTCCAGATGCTCACCGCCTGGACGGTGGTGATCATCATCATGCCGGCGAAGCGGCTCTTGCGGTCGACACCGAACGCCAGAACGACGCCCATCATGATCGGGATGACGGCGGCGGCGCGCGCGGTCGCGCTCGGCACCAGAAACGCCAGCACGATGGCGACGATAATGGCGCCGATGACGACGCGGTTTGTTCGCGCGCCGACGCGACGCAAGACGACCAGCGCGATGCGACGATCAAGTCCGGTGATGGTCATCGCCGCGGCCAGAAAAAGCGCGGCCGCGACCAGAATGAGCGCGGCGTTGCTGAAGCCGCTCGCCGCCATGGTGAGGCCGGCGACGGTGCCGTAAAGCGCTTTCGGGTTGGCAACGTTGGGCGACAGTCCCAGCAACACGGCCATCATGGCGGCGATAACGACCGCGCTCACCGCATAGTCGAGCGCTTCGGTCACCCAGACCACGACCGCGAACCCGAAGATTGCCAGCATGCGCTGGCCGGCTAGCGGCAGCCCTGCGGGCGTCGGCAAAGCCAAAATGAGGATGAGCACTGCGCAGGCGGCGATCAATCCGCCATACTTGCCGACCCAGCTTGGTTTTCCGGCGGCAACCGCCACCGCCGAACTCGTTTCCGCGAGCGCCATGGCCCAGTCTCCCAGCTTTGATCGCTGCGAAGCATCGGGCAAATGCGCCAAAGCGCATTGATTAAGGTCAATCGGCGCCGGAAAGCAGTTACTGGTGGAGCGGCGCGTTCGCGGCCGACAGGCGCTGCTTCGGATGACGGTAACGGACGGACCGGCGCGCGGCACGGTGCCAAGCGCGGTGGTGGCCCAAATGGCCCGCAGGCACCCCGTCGTACCAGGCATTGTGCGGCAGCGTCTGATCGACGATCCAGCCGCCGACGAACGGAATGACGCAGCCGAGAATTCCGCTATAGGCCTCGCGCGGGGTAAGTTCACGGTGCACCGCGATCGTGCCGATGATCGGGTAAAGCACCATGCAGCCGAACGTGGTGACGCCAAACGCGGCGGCCGGCGACATCGTCCGCACTGCCGGTACGCCGTGCTTATGCGCCAGCGCGTAGGAGGCACCGGTCGTGGCGATGCCGATCCCGATACCGGTCGCTGTCAGGCGGGGATCTTCGTGGCCGAATAGAAATTTCCAGAGCGGATTTTCGTCGGCGCGCGCGGCCTGAATCTGCAGCCCGATCGCCAAGATCAGGGCGACGGCCCGACCCACATTCCAAAGCATTCAGTGACCCTTGCCCCCTGGCCGGCCTCGCAGCCCAACCCAGCCGCTGCCGCCCGCTGCACCGAACATGGTGCGACTATTTCCGGCTGTCGAGCGGCCCTCTGCCGCAGTGAGCCTTATTCCGGTATGTGTGGCGTATTGGCAACGATTGTGCCGCGGCCCAGCGAGCTCGGGGGGTTCGCCAAAACGGAGAGGCTTATTTCGGGCACCATTGCCGGTCGATGAACTTTGCAACCGGCGGTGTCGTTATCTCTCATCAGTATCGCGACCGCGTCTTGCCGGTTCGCCGGATTACGCCAGGTCGACGGCAAAGCGCTTCAGATCGGCGAGCGTGCAATACGTCAGCGCGCCTTCATGCGTAGCCCGCAAGACGACGCGCGGCGCTTGTCCGGCCTCGAATGCTTCCTGCCATCGCGGTGCGCACAAGCACCAGTGGTCGCCGGGTTTGAGACCCGAAAAGCCGAATTCCGGCACCGGCGTCGACAGATCGTTGCCGCGCGATTTGGAAAAGTCGAGGAAGGCGGACGTCATCACGGCGCACACCGTGTGGCTGCCGGCGTCCTCCCGGCCGGTGTTGCAGCAGCCGTCGCGAAAAAAGCCGGTCATCGGGCTGATCGAGCAGTAATCGAGCGGCTCGCCAAGTACGTTGCGCGCCGCCATCGGTCGCCCGTGCTCCTCGTGCCTGTCGTCTCGCAGCATGGTCGTTCCCTGAAAATTTCAGCAACGTCGGCCGGCCCTCGTTGCCGGCTCGTGCCGTGCGACGTTTGACATGCATCAAAGCCCGGCTACCGGTCTGGACATAAAAAGATACGAGAGACTTTGATCGTGTGACTTAAGCCGAGGCGCGAGATTAGAGGTTGCAATGCCATGATGCAAACAGCACTAAAAATCGAGTTTCAAGGCATGGAGCCGACTGCAAGTGTGCAGGAGGCGATCGAAAGCCATGTCGCCGATCTCGAGCAGCGATGGGGCCGGTTGACAGCTTGTCGTGTCGTGCTGAAAGGCCCCAGTGGGCATCACCGCAAGGGCGGCCTTTATGAGGTTCATATTCGCATCGCGCTTCCCGACGGTCGCGAAGTCAACGCGGAAAGAACACCGCCGGCTGATAAGAGGCACGCCGATCTGACATTCGCGATTGATGACGCCTTCAGGCATGCCCGTCGGCAACTCCAGGACCAAGTTCGGCGCGTGCAGGGCCAGGTCAAGCATCACGAGGAGCAGCCGATCGGAACGGTTGTCCGGCTTGATCCATCCGGCGAGTTCGGCTTCCTCGAAGCCGCCGATGGGCAGGAACTGTATTTCCACCGCAACAGCGTCTTGGGGAGCGGTTTCTCCAACCTGCACATTGGTGCGCGAGTGACGTTTGCCGAAGAGATGGGCGACAAAGGATCACAAGCCACGACAGTGACGCTGCTCGGGAAACACCAACTGCGCGTGTGATCACGGCTGCGCCAGTCCCGCCGCGCGGCGTCAGCGGAATGACGTCTCGATAAATGTCAGGTGCGAGGCGGCGATGAAGTTTGAACTACCGCATGTCGGCGACGCGGCGGAAACCGGCCGGATCGAGAATTGCTAGCGAGCGATCGCTGATCCTGATCAAGCCGCTGCGGCGAAACTCAGACAGCACCTTGCTGACATGCACCGGAGTGAGACCGGTGGCGTCGGCAATATGATGCTGCCGAAGCGGGAATTCCATTTCGACGGTTGACGCCGCATCGGCATCGGCAGGGATCGTCATGCCGAGTCGGATGAGTCTTTCCGCCAGATTCAGAATGAGTCGGGCAATACGCTCGTCGGCGGTGCGGCGCCCGAGGTCGACGATGAGCTGATCTGCGCGAGTCTTCTCCTCGATCCACGCTTTCGAGACCTTTTCGAACAGATCGGGGTGTTTGAGCAGAGCCTCTTTCAACTCGCCGCGCTTGAAGGTGCGATAACGGACCTCAGTGATGGCCTCGACCAGACAGTGCGAGCGGGTCTCAAACAGCAGCGCGGTCGAGATGAGATCGCCCGGCAAAAGGAACGCCAGGATTTGCCGGCTGCCGTCGGAGAGCGTGACAAGCGACGCCGCCCAGCCGGTGCAGATGACAGGCACTGCACTGTGCAGATCCTGCTCGCGACAGATGATCCGCCGGGCCGGCACGGTGTGTTCGGCCTGATCGAACGGGATGAGACCAGCGTATGCGAGGGTGTCTTGTGCCGCCGATGCGGACCCGCCCCAGCCGGTCTGGCCGGTGGCGTGATACGCGGCCCCGCGCGCGTAGGCCCGAGGAGCGGCCAGTTCGACTGTCGCGGGCCTTGGACGGGCATTCATGAAATCCAACTCCTTGGCTGTCTTGCCTTGACCGAGCACACCCCCCGGATTTCGGGACTCGGATACAAAGACGTGTCGGCACTCGTCACGGTGCAAACGCTCAAAACGCGACAGAGACCGAGAGCGGAGCCAAAATGAACGACGAGAAACGTCAAACCAAACCAGTCATCGCAAGGATCGTCCGAAATCCCGAATCACTCACATAAACAGGAATAATTCAACTCTGTGGGTGGACCAAAGTAGAATTGCAATAATTCTGTTGATTAAAATAGATGATGATTGTTTTATGACCTCTTATGCAACTGCAGGGCTGGGGCCGGGACCAGGTGTTACCCTGGGTTATGCATATTAATAGTTGTGTTAATTCTTGTTATTCGCTTGGACGATGCCCCTGCCCCGCCGGCATGGAAGCTTCGGAAGTTGAGGGGTGCTGTTGCAGGTCGTCGGTGAAAGGCAAGCTTTGCCGGCTTGCAGGTGCCGGCGCTGCTTTCAACAGGACGTGCTTTGGTGACGCGCCCGCACCTGCGCAAGGAATGTCAGTGGCAGATAGCCGCGATATTTTCTAAAGGCGGCGCAGAGACTGAATACACTCACTCCGGCGACGTCCGCGAGTGCTTCTAGTGTTATGGCGCGGTGCGCATTCGCTTCGATGTATTCCTCGGCGCGTCGGACCTGATTGTTTGCGGCGACCGGCGCACGCCGCTCCAACAGATGGCTGTAATTATGTCGGTTAGCTTGCAGAAACATCACCATCAAGGTCTGCTCGAATTCCGCCAGCACCAATCTGGGCAGTGGGGCACTGCAGCCGTTCAGATTGGCGACCAGGAAGAAAAAATGGTCGCGTAACGCTTTCGAGGCTGGATGCCGATAGTCTTGTGGCTGGTCAAAGCGCAGCGGGCATCTGATCGATGCACCGGTAAGTGCCGATAGTTTCTCGATCAGCGCAGACGTCCGGACCACCAGGACCAGATGTTCATAATCGACATTGAAGCTGATGGCGAAGCTGGTGCCTGGCGACACCGTCGTTCCATGCCTCCAATCGAGCGGATTCTCAGTTTTGCTGATTGTCAGGCTGCCGCAGCCTCGAACCGGAAAGACCTGCAGGGCGAAATTGTTTTCGGGATAGGCCGCCGCCATGCCAGTCCCATATTTTGTGTACCCTATGGCCATGTCATCAATCTGAAAATGGTTGATCGAGACATCGATCTTTGTTGCGCCGCCTTCAGGCGACAGTTTCGGTTCGGCGTAGATCCGGCTGAGCGCGGCACACAGTTCCTCGGGGTTCTGCGTGCGAACGAGCGGAAAGCGATCGAGCGGCCGCGCCATCATCGCGATGTGCCTCCGCGTCTCGATCGCATCTGCGAGAGAAACTCCAATGGCGAATAGCCGCGATGTTTCTTAAACGACCTGAACAGACTGAAGGCACTTACCCCCGTAAGCGTTGCCAGTTCCTCCAAGGTAATGGCGCGTTCGGCATTTGCCTCAATGTAGTCTTCGGCCTGCCGAACATGCAATCGCGATGAATCCGCGGCATCTTGTTCGAGCAGATGACTGTAGTTGTGCTGATACCCGGCAAGCAGCAGGGTCATCAGCAACTGCTCGGTCTGCTCCACCCACCAGACCGGGAACGGTGGGTCGGCGGCGCTCACCGTGTCGGCCAACAGCGGAAGATACTGTTTCAACATCTGCGCGGCCGGATGCGCGGATCCCGCTTGTGGGGTCATCCGCAACGGGTTGTTGATTTCCGCGCCCGTCATGGCAGCCAGCTTTTCAGCCAGCACCCGCGCGTCAATTAGTAATATCAGGTGCTCGTAGTCGGCGCCGTGGTTCGCCTTGTGAGCCATGCCTGCCGACACCACGGCGCCGGCGCCAGTCGGCAGGGCGACGGCGACTTGTCCACAGAACATCTCCCCTGTGCCGTGAATAGGAACCAGCAGCGAGAAGAACTCTGTCTCCGGGTAATCGAGCCCGACGCCGACGCCGTAGGAACTATACGTCAGGGTTGTGTGCGGAAGCCGGCATCTGTTGATCCTGGCCTCGATGGTCTTGGTGCCGCGTGCCGGCGCTATAGCAGGTCTGCCATAGACGCGCGCGATCGCCTCGCTCACTTCGTCAATATCGCGCGAGCGAATGAAAGGAAATTTGTCGAGCGGTTTGGCGGAAGGCATGGTGGCCAA
The DNA here is from genome assembly GCA_963729965.1 of uncultured Alphaproteobacteria bacterium. Lineage (GTDB taxonomy): Bacteria > Pseudomonadota > Alphaproteobacteria > Rhizobiales > Xanthobacteraceae > BOG-931. The sequence goes on along the minus strand of CAVSPX010000011.1, from coordinate 20,813 downwards.
GGCTCCCCGGCGGCCACGGCTCCCCGGCGGCCACGGACAAAGATGCAGTCGATGACCCTATCCGATTCGCCGCACTCGCCAGAGGCGCGCGGTCAAGATTTATGTGGACTGCCGTCGGTAGCATCGCCCCATGCGGGAGACGGACAAGGTTTAACGTTGGTCGTTTGCAGCGGCTGGCAAATGGTTCACCTCATACTCGCAGTGCCTGGCTGGTGAACTATGCGTCCGCGTCTTCGCTTGAGATAATCAATCGGATGAATATTCAAGTATAGCAAAGTATCTTATCGGTAATACGCGCGTCGATTAATCGTTCTGCAATTTTAGAGAAGTAATTCTTGATTCGAAAACTTAGAACTCCGCGCGACGACGGGAGCCGCTTTGTGCATCCGAATTTCTCTGCCGGGCCTGAAAGCCGTCCCGCGCCGACAGTGTGCGCCGTTAAGCGCGCCCGCAGCCGCCATGGACCGGAACGAATTTAGACGCGAGCCCATCGCTGTGTGAGCCAACACCCCCTCGAAACCTGCAAACGCAAAGAAGACACCCATGCTTGGTCGGATGACAATCAGCGCAATTCTCAAATCTGTGATCGTCGTATTCGGCGCCGCAGTTGTGATCATGCTGTCGCTGAATGTGTGGGATTCGTGGAGCCGCCTCGGGACCGCGGACCGCGCGGCGGCGGTTACGGACGCGTCCACTTATCTGTTCACCGCGCTGCACAATCTCCGCATCGACCGGGCCTCGTCCTATCGCGAGCTTCTCGCCGACCAGCAAACGGGGATGGACCGACTGCTGAGCGATTCCCGGGCCGGGGAAATGCCGGCCTTGAATTCGGCCTTAGTTGCTCTCCAGCGCGTCGATCTTCCCGATCGGCGGTCCGTCATTGCGGAGCTGGCCGGACACATCAAGCGCCTGACAGCATTACAGGAAGAATCGGCTGCTGCATTGTTGCAACCCAAAGCCGCTCGGCGACCGGGGCTGGCGGATGAGTACTTTAAGGAGACCGACGATCTGCTCAAATTCATAGACAAGCTCTCGACCCGGCTCACGACGTCGATCAAACTGCAGGACTCGTTTATCGATCAGTTGATGGAGCTCAAACAGTTGGCATGGGTCGTGCGCAACGCCGGCGGTGATGCGTCTGTCGTCGTCTCCAATACGTTGAGTGGACGCCCGCTGCCAGCTAACGCCTGGGACGAGTACGTCACCAATGTGAGTAAGTTAAACAGCACGTGGGCGACGCTTGAGGACATGGCAAAAGGGTTGCCGCTGCCGCCCCGATTCACTCAAGCGGTTCAAAAAGCCAACCAAGACTACTTCAACTCCGACTATGCAGAAAAGCGCACGAAAGCATTGAAGGCCCTGATCGCCGGACACTCCCCCGGCATTACAGTCGAGCAGTGGTCGCCAATGTCGGTCTCGAAATTGGCATCGCTACTCGGTGTTGCCGAGGCCGCGCTTAATGTCGCGAAGGATCATGCTGCGTCGCAGCATGCGAGCGCGCTACGGGACTTGATTGTTCAGCTTGTGCTGCTGATTGCGGCGGTTGCGGCTGTTGTCGGCATGATGCTGATGGTGTCGCGCCGGGTGATCAGTCCGCTGCATCAGTTGAGTGCGGCGATGCGAAGGCTCGCCACCGGCGATTTCGGCGTCGTGCTGCCGGGGCTTGGGCGCAAAGATGAGATCGGCGAGATCGCTGCCGCGACCGAGGGGTTCAAGGTGAAGGCCGCCGAAAAGGCGCAGCGCGAAGCAGCCGAACAGGCCGAGCGGCAGCGTCTGGCGGCGGAAAAGTCGCGGCGCGAGGCGGCGGATCAGGCGGCCGAACGCGTGGAGCAGGAACACCGGGCGGCTGCGGACCGCGATGCGGCGATGACGCGGCTCGCCAGCGAGTTCGAGGCAGCCGTTGGCGGCATCGTGCAGGCGGCGGTCATGGGCGATTTCTCCAAACGCGTCGCGGTCGAGGGCAAGAGCGGGCTCGTCCTCAACGTCGGCACCGCAATCAATACCTTGTGCGACAACGTTTCCAAGGCGCTCGACGATCTTGCCGAGATGCTGGGCGCGCTCGCCGAAGGCGATCTGACGCGCCGCATCAACGGCAATTACCAGGGACGTTTTGCCACGTTGAAGGAAAACGCTAACACCACCGCCGAACGCGTTGGCTCGGCCATTGCGGAGATCAAGCAGGCGGGCGGGGAAGTGGCGGGCGCCTCCGGCGAAATCTCCTCCAGCACCACCGATCTGTCGCGGCGGACCGAAGAGCAAGCGGCCAGCCTGGAGGAGACCTCGGCGTCGATGGAAGAGATGGCCGCGACAGTGAAAAAGAACGCTGAAAACGCCAAGTTGGCCAGTCAGTTTGCCAGCGAGACCCAGGTGATGGCGGATCGCAGCGGTCAGGTCGTGGCCGAAGCGGTCAATGCCATGTCGCGGATCGATGAATCCTCGGGCAAGATCGTCGACATCATCACGGTGATCGATGAGATCGCCCGGCAGACCAACCTCTTGGCGCTCAACGCCGCGGTCGAGGCGGCGCGCGCCGGTGATGCTGGCCGCGGTTTTGCAGTGGTTGCCGCCGAGGTGCGCAGCCTGGCGCAGCGCTCCTCGCAGGCTGCGAAAGATATCAAGGACCTGATTACCAACAGCGGCAATCAGGTCAAAGACGGGGTCGATCTGGTCAATCGGACCGGTTCCTCGCTGAGCGAGATCGTGGCGTCGATCAAGAAGGTCGCCGATCTTGTTGCGGATATCGCCACGGCCAGCGCGGAGCAGGCGACCGGGATCGATCAGGTGAACAAGGCGCTGACACAGGTGGATGAACTGACGCAGCAGAACTCGGCGCTGGTCGAAGAAAACGCCGCGACCGCAAAAACTTTGGCGCAGCAGGCCAGCGTGATGAACGAACGCGTCGGTGCATTTCGGACCGGCGGCTCCGCGTCGGCAAGGTCGGCTGAACGGGCCGCGCGCACGTCCACAACGCCGGCGGCGCGGCCGCGGGTAGCGACAGGCCCGAAGGCCGCCGACCCCCGCGCTGTTGCCAACTATTAGAGCGCGACTCCAAAAAGGCAGAAGCCGCTCTAAAAGCGCCATGCCGAAGTCAGAGCAGGATCCAAGGCAAGTCGTCCAGCTCGTGACGGCTCGTCGGCAGTCGCCCGCGCGTCGTGATGAACGGTGGAACATAACGTGTGTCCGCCGTCGGGGAACGGCCGTGAGGCCTGGAACGGAGACCGGTGCGCTTTCAGTATTTCAGCTAGCTTTAGATATATTGTTTATATGGAATAATACCTAGCCATAACAAAGTAGTAATACGAATGCATTCTTATGCATTAACACTAAAGAAAGAGCATACACAGTATTTATCTGCGGGGAAATCTTCGAAGTGCTGCAGGGGCGACGATCTAACTCTCCTCTGGCGTGTATTGCCGCGCCGCCAATGCCGCCACGACGAAGGTGCTGCGCCCTGTTGGGACAGAGCGAGTGACGTCCATCATGAGCGAACAAGTTCTTTCGACAGCCGTCGACGCGTGCCAGCCCATTCCGGGCGGCATTCCCGCTGAGGCAAGCGTCGGCACAACTCCAAACCAGCTCATCAGCTTCGCCATCGGCGACGATCAGTACGGCGTCGACATCATGGCGGTGCGCGAGATCAAAGGCTGGACCGCCATCACGCCGCTGCCCAGGCAGCCTGAATACGTCCGCGGCGTGCTCAATCTGCGCGGCGTGATTGTACCGATCGTCGATTTGCGCTGCCGCTTCGGTCAGGGTCTGACCGAAGCGACGCCGATGCACATCGTGATCATCGTCCAGATTGGGTCAAAGCCGGTCGGCCTGCTTGCCGATCGTGTGCTCGATATCGTCTCGCTCGACCAAACGCAGGTGAAGCCCGTGCCGCGCGTGGCGCAGGCGCAGCGCCTGAACTTCCTGAGCGGCCTGGCCACCACCGAAGGGGCGATGATCGCCCTCATCGACCTCCCAAATCTTCTCTCCCTCAACATCGATTAGGCTGGCACAGCCGGTCGCGCGCAATCCAAGGCTAATGGAGATTCGACATGCTCCCGTTCTCGAAAACGGCATCCTCCGGTCGGGCATCCGGCCACAACGTAGCGGGCCTCAAGGGTCAGATCGTCGACAAAATTTCATCGGCCATCATGATGGTGGACCGGGACTTCATGGTCACTTACGTGAATGAGCCCACCCTCGAGCTGTTGAAAAAGAACGAGGCTGCATTTAAGGCGCTTTGGCCAAACTTCTCCGCCGACAAGATCATTGGAACGTGCATCGATACTTTCCACAAGAATCCGTCGCATCAGCGCCAAATATTGGCGGATCCCACACGCCTGCCGATCAGAACGGAAATCACCATTGGCCACCTGAAGGTTGCGTTGCTGGTCAACGGCGCCTTCGATGCGAAGGGCAATCATGTTGGAAACATCCTGGAATGGCGCGACGTCACTGCCGAGCGCCTCAACGCCGGTATGCTCGACGCAATCAATAAGGCGCAGGCCGTCATCGAATTCTCGATGGACGGCAAGATCCAGCACGCGAACGAGAATTTCCTGAAGACGCTAGGCTACACTCTCGAAGAGGTCAAAGGCCAGCATCATTCGATGTTCGTGGATCCGGCCTATCGGCAGAGCCCGGACTACCGCATGTTCTGGGATAAGCTTGGCCGCGGCGAATATGACGCCGGCCAGTACAAGCGCATTGCCAAGGGCGGCCGCGAAGTCTGGATTCAGGCGAGCTACAATCCGATCCTCGATGCAAATGGCAAACCCTTCAAGGTCGTGAAATATGCGACCGATATCACGCAGCAGAAACTGCAAAGCGCGGATTATGAGGGACAGATCTCCGCGATCAGCAAGGCCCAAGCCGTGATCGAATTTGGGCTCGATGGCAAGATCATCACTGCCAACGACAATTTCCTGAAAGTGCTGGGCTACACGCTCGACGAGGTCAAAGGCCGCCACCATTCGATGTTCGTGGAACATGCCTATCGACAAACCTCCGACTACCGCATGTTCTGGGAAAAGCTTGGCCGCGGTGAGTATGACGCAGGCCAATACAAGCGGGTAACCAAAACCGGTGCGGAAATCTGGATTCAGGCGAGCTACAACCCGATCATGGACGTGAACGGCAAGCCGTTCAAGGTGGTGAAGTACGCAACCGACATTACGGCGAGCGTAAAAGCCAACCAGATGATGCAGCAGGCGGTCCAGCAGGTACAAGCGGCCGTCGAGGCTGCTAAGGCTAACGACCTGACCGAGCGCGTGCCGCTCGAAGGCAAGACTGGCGAGATCGAATCACTGTGCGCGGGCGTCAACGGTCTTCTCGACACCATGGCGACGGTGGTCACGAAGATCAGCAACTCGGCGCGCGAAGTCTCCAGCGCTTCCGCCGAAATCTCGACGAGCACCACGGACCTTTCGCAGCGCACGGAAGAGCAGGCCGCAAGCCTCGAGGAAACGTCGGCCTCGATGGAGCAAATGTCCGCGACCGTCAAAAAGAATGCGGAAAACGCGCAGCAGGCCAACCAGTCGGCACGCGGCACCCGCGACGTCGCCGATCGCGGCGGCCAGGTCGTGGCCAAGGCCGTCGAGGCGATGGCGCGAATCGAAGAATCTTCCCGCAAGATTTCCGACATTATCGGCGTGATCGACGAGATCGCGCGGCAAACCAACCTGCTCGCGCTCAATGCCGCCGTCGAGGCGGCGCGCGCCGGCGAAGCTGGCCGCGGGTTTGCAGTCGTCGCGTCGGAAGTCCGCAGCCTCGCCCAGCGTTCGTCGCAGGCGGCCAAGGACATCAAGGACCTGATCACCAGCAGCAACAGCCAGGTCAAGGACGGTGTCGATCTGGTCAACAAGGCCGGTACTGCGCTCAACGAGATCGTGGACTCGATCAAGAAAGTGGCCGAGATCGTTTCGGAAATTGCCTCCGCCAGCGCTGAACAGGCGGCCGGCATCGAGCAGGTCAATAAGGCTTTGACCCAAATGGATGAAGTTACCCAGCAGAACTCGGCGCTGGTTGAGGAGAACGCCGCGACGGCGAAGACGCTGGAGCAGCAGTCTAAGGCCATGGACGACGAAGTCAGCGTGTTCAGGGTCGACGCGTCCGCCGCCGGCGGGTCATCGACTCCGCAGAAGCGCCCGAATGCGGGTACGCCGAGCGCTGCGGCAGCCGCCAAGGCGCCGAGCGCCAGGGCGACAAGCCCCAAGCCTGCGCCAGCCGTGCGAACGGCCGGGAACGGACGCGCCAACGGCGCCAGCCACGGTCCGGTCGGCCGCATGCAAGCGGCGCTGGCCACCGCCGTCAATAACGAGGACTGGAAAGAGTTCTAGGAATGGCAGCAGTCCGCTCGGGAGCGGCGGCTCTTCCCGGTCCTATCGCCGCCGCTCCGAATCGCGAGTTTGCATTTTCGGAAGCCGACTTCCAGACCCTCATACAGCTCGCTTACGAGCACGCGGGGATCGCGCTTTCAGAGAGCAAACAAAATTTGATCTACAGCCGGCTGTCGCGGCGCTTGCGTGCGCTGCGGCTGGAGTTGTTTCGCGACTACTGCGACTATCTTGCCACGAATGCGAGCGAGGTCGAGAATTTCATCAATTCGATCTCGACTAATCACACCAAATTTTTTCGCGAAGCGCATCATTTCGACCACTTTCGCGCCCACGTCGCGGCGCCGTTTGGGCAGGCGGCGGCGCGCAAGAGCGGCAGTCGTCTGCGCATCTGGTCAGCCGGATGCTCGACCGGCGAGGAGCCGTACACCATTGCGGTAGTTTTGCAGCGTGAAATTCGGCATCTGGGCAACCACGATGCACGTATTCTGGCGACGGATATCGACACCGACGTCTTGAACAAGGCGGCGCGCGGCGAGTTTGCCGCAAATGCGCTCGACGAGATCCCCCAGGACTATCGCGGCCTTTTTCTCGGCGACAGCGGCGAAGCCAACGGCAGAAACGTGACGGCGGATGCCGCGCTTCAGTCGCTGATTGCCTTTCGCCGGCTCAATCTGATGGAGCCTTGGCCATTTCAAGGCTTGTTCGACGCCATCTTTTGCCGCAACGTCATGATCTATTTCGATGCGGCGACCAAAGCTAATCTGGTCGAGCGCTTCACCCGGCAACTCAAGCCGGGCGGCTGGTTGTATATCGGCCACTCCGAATTGCTGATCGGCTCGCATCCCGGCCTCGATCTGGTCGGGCGCACCACCTACCGGAAATCGCCATGAGCCGGACCGCTGCGTTACGGCAGGCCAACGCTTCGTGGGAGGAACGCACCGACGCATCGGCGGGCCGGCGGTTCTTTGACGCGCCAAGCGGCGTCTGGATGGTGAAAGTCTTTCCTGGCGAATTTTATGTGACCGCCAAGCAGGACGAAGTCCTCGTAACAGTTCTCGGGTCATGCGTCACCGCCTGCATTCGCGACCCCTTGGCGGGTGTCGGCGGCATGAATCACTTTATGCTTCCGCAGGATGGTTCGGGAGGGTGGGGCGACGATTTGCGATCGGCCCGCTTCGGCAACTTTGCCATGGAAAAGCTCCTCAACGAACTGATCAAGGCCGGGAGTTCGCGCGAGCGGATGGAAATCAAGGTGTTTGGCGGCGGCAACGTCACCGACACCAGCAACGCGATCGGCAGCGACAATGCCGATTTTGTGTTGCGATACCTCGCGGCGGAGGGGTTGCGCTGCGCCGCGCAGGATCTTGGCGGTACGCAGCCGCGCCGCATCCATTACTACCCGGCGTCAGGGCGGGTGGTGCGGCGGTTGCTCGGCGCCAGCGAACGCGTCGTCATCAATCGCGAAGAACGCGATTACGGAAGCCGGCTGGTCGAACAGAAGCCGTCCGGCGAGATCGAGCTTTTCGGGGAAGACTAATGACCAATCGAAGTGCGCCAGTCCGGGTTTTGATCGTCGACGATTCCGCCGTCATGCGGCAGTTGCTCGCAAGTCTGCTCTCCGACGATCCCAATATCGAGGTCGTCGGAACGGCCGCGGACCCGCATATCGCACGCGAGCGTATCAAGGCGCTCAATCCCGACGTGGTCACGCTCGATGTCGAGATGCCCCACATGGACGGGCTCACCTTCCTGCGCAAAATCATGACGCTGCGTCCGATGCCGGTGATCATGATCTCAACGCTCACCCAGCGCGGCGCCGAGACGACGCTCGAAGCGCTCGAAATCGGCGCCGTCGACTTTATTGCCAAGCCGAGCGGTGATCTTGCCAGTGGCTTGGCCGACCTTGCGATGGAATTGCAAAGAAAGGTGAAGGCGGCAGCCGGCGTCCGCGTCGGCGTCAACCGCATCGCCGCGGCACCGCAAACTCCACGGCTGCAGCGGCCGCCGCGGCAGAAGGAAAAAATCGTGTTCGTCGGTGCCTCGACCGGGGGTGTCGAAGCCCTCAAGGCGCTGCTGATGGGACTGCCCGCCGATTGCCCGCCGACGCTCGTCACCCAACATATGCCGCCGCGGTTTACCGGCGGATTCGCCGAGCGGCTCGACCGGCAATGCCCAATGCGAGTGTCCGAGGCGGTTCATGACGAACCGATTGAACACGGTCACGTCTACATCGCGCCGGGGTCGCATCATCTGGAAATCGCCCGCGTCGGCGCGCGTCACGTCTGCCGCCTCTCGGACGGTCCTCCGGTCAGCGGTCATCGGCCATCGGTTGATGTTCTGTTTCGATCGGCCGCACGGGTGGTCGCAAAGTCTGCGGTCGGAGCGATCCTGACTGGCATGGGCAAGGATGGCGCCGAGGGGCTTTTCGAGTTGCGTCAGGCCGGCGGCATGACATTCGGTCAGGACGAAGAGTTGGCGCTGATCTACGGCATGCCGCGCGCAGCGTTCGAACGCGGAGCGGTGATGCATCAGTGCTCGCTGGCCCAAATGGCCGACGCGATTCTTGATGCCTGCGCATCCGGCGCGCCGCGCACTCCTGAATCTGTCGGTCACGATGCCGACGCGGCTTAGCAGCACATCAATCAGGCAGTGAGCAGATGCACACCTCCATTCCAACCACCGCAGCCTCATTCAAATTGCCTGCTGCGCTTGACCTTGCCGCAGCCGAAGATCTGCTTGCGGCAATGCGCGGTCTGCAAAGCGAGCCGGGTGCGCGTATCGACGCGTCGGCAGTGGAGACGCTCACGCTGCCCTGCGTCCAAGTCCTCCTCGCAGCGCGGCGAAGCTGCCCGCACATGTCGATCGAAAATCCTTCGGCGGCGTTCGTCAGCGCGGTCGAGGATCTCGGTCTGGACTGTGCTGCCCTGTGCGACGGCGCGGGCGCAAACGAGCCTGAGACCGAGAATCTTGCCGCGAGCCCGACGGCCGAAGCTGAGCCCGGGGCGTGCCCGGCGGCTGAAGCCGAGAAGGAGAGTCCCACCGTGAGTCAGGCCGCCGAAGCAGAGCTGGCTCCGCCGCAAGCCGAGAACGTACCCATGACCAGGCGAATTCTGACGATCGACGACTCCAAGACCATTCGCGACATGCTGAGGTTGACGCTCGCCGACGCCGGCTTTGACGTCCTGCAGGCAGTCGACGGCCAGGACGGCCTCGATGTGCTCGGCAAAGAGCAGGTCGATGTGGTGATCACCGACATCAACATGCCGAGGATGGACGGTTATGAAGTAATCCGGCAGATGCGCAGCAATTCCACTCACAAAGCGACGCCGATTTTGGTCCTGACGACCGAGAGCGAGGTCGACAAGAAAAACATTGGGCGCATGGCGGGCGCGACCGGTTGGATGGTCAAGCCGTTCGATCCGGCACGTTTGATCGCGACCATCAACAAGGTTGCACCGTAAGGGGGCTCCTCGATGCGCGAGGAGCAATGATCATGGCAAGCCTCGATCAATTGAAACTGACGTTCTTTGACGAATGCAGCGAAGCGCTGCAGCAGATCGAGCTCGGTCTGCCCGAAATCGCCGACGGTGCCGGCGCCGAAGACACGATCAATGCCGTGTTCCGCTCTGTACACTCCGTGAAGGGCGGCGCGGGCATCTTTGGCTTCGAAGATCTCGTCAAGTTCGCGCATGTCTTTGAAACGGTGCTCGATGCGATGCGCAGCGGCAAGCTCGCCACGACGCATGAGATTGTCGACACGCTGCTGCAGGCCAACGATGTGCTCACGGACCTGATCGCAATGTCGCGGTCGGGCGAGGCTGTTGCGCCCGATTTCGGCGCCGAGTGTCGCGCCGCGCTTGAGCAAATTCTGCGGAAAAATTCAGACGGCGAAGAGCTTGGCGAGGGCATGGATCCGGCGCCTGCCGACTTTGAGGGCCTCGATTTCATTCCCGTGCGTGTCGAGGAATTCGAGTCACCCGATTCCCAAGGTGCTGAGCAGGAATACCGCATCGTGTTCCGGCCGAAGCCAGACATGCTGAAAAAGGCCAACGAGCCGCTCTATATCCTTCGCGAGCTGCGCAAGCTTGGCAGTCTCGATCTGATCGTCGAGACCGATCGATTGCCCGCTCTGGCCGACATGAAGGCGACCGAATTGTACCTCGGCTGGGTCGGTATCTTGCGGACGGCGGCGACACGCCAACAGATCGACGACGTTTTCGAGTTCGTCGCCGGTGACTGCGACCTGGAAATCAGCTCCGTGCCGGCGGAGCCTATGGGGTCCGCACAAGCGGCCGAGATGGACTTGCCGCTCTCATCCGCCGCCGCCGCACCTGTCCCGGCGCTTTCTGAGAGCGCGCCGCCGATCGCGGCATCGCTGCCTGGCGTTGAGCCTCCGGGCGTGGCGCCGCCGCATGAGCGTCCGGCAGCGCCGTCCGCCGTGAAAGCTGCCGGCAACGCCAGCGAGACGGCTGCACCGCAAGGGGCGCCGTCCAAAGCCCCCGCGGCAGCCGCTACAACGACGCGGGTCGAGCTGGAAAAGATCGATCGCGTCGTCAACATGGTGGGCGAACTGGTCATTGCCCAGGCGATGCTCGGCCAGGTGGTCCACACCCTGCCGGAAGACGTGAGCGGCCGGCTCATGCAGGTGCTCGATGAAGTCGTGCATCACACGCGGGAGCTCAAAGACAGCGTGATGTCGATGCGCGCGCAGCAGGTCAACGCGGTGTTTCAGCGCATGCCTCGACTGGTTCGCGAACTCGCGACGAAGACGGCAAAAAGAGTCCGCCTCGAAATTGCCGGGGAAACCACCGAGGTCGACCGCTCGATCATCGAGCGGCTTGGCGATCCGCTCACGCACATTATTCGCAATTCGATCGATCATGGCATCGAGGCTCCCAAGGATCGCGCAGCGGCAGGCAAGCCCGAAGAAGGCACGATACGCCTGTCGGCCGAGCACCGTGGCAGCCGCATCGTCATCGAAATTCGGGACGACGGCGCAGGCATCAATTCCGAACGGGTTTTGCAAAAGGCCCGCGAACGCGGTCTGGTCACTGCGGAGGCTGTTCTCAACGAGGACGAGATCAACAATCTCATATTCCTGCCGGGATTTTCCACCGCGGAGAAGATTTCCGACATTTCGGGCCGCGGTGTCGGCATGGACGTCGTGCGCCGCAACATTCAGGACGTCGGCGGCCGCATTTCGCTGAAATCGGACCGCGGCCGCGGCATGACGATCCAACTGGCGTTGCCGTTGACGCTCGCGGTGATGGACGGGATGGTCATCCGCGTCGGGCAGGAAACCTATGTCATGCCGATGTCGGCGATCGTCGAATGTTTGCGTCCGCCGGCGTCCGACATTCATAATCTGATCGGAACGCCGGGGATGTTGCGACTGCGCGGCAATCTGGTGCCCCTGGTGCAGCTCGCCGAGCTATTGGACATCGGCCCGATGCAGGCGGTGTCGGACGAACGCGTCGTCATTATCTCGGACGCCGGCGAGGGCACTCGCTTCGGCATCGTCGTTGACGAGCTGCTCGGACACCAGCAGGTCGTCGTCAAGAGCATCGAGGAGAGTTACGGCTCCGTGCCCGGCATCGCCGGCGCCACGATCCTCGGCAACGGCCGTGTCGCGTTTATTCTCGATGTCGAGAAGCTGTCCGATATTGCCAGCAGTCAGAACGTTCCGGTCGGGGTCGCCCGCTTCGGCAATGGAGCGCCGAAATCTGCTGCCGCCCGAACCGCGGTTAGCGCCACGTAACCTCTGCGCAATGCGCGGAGCAGAGTTAGTTAGGAGTAACGGCAATGCCAACTGCAGTAACACTTAAGGTTCTTGTCGTCGACGATCAGACCAGCGTGCGGCAAATGACCCGCATGACGCTCGAGCAGATCGGGATCCGTCACATTCATGAAGCGGAAAACGGCCGCCTCGCCATGGATACGGCGTCGGTTCAGCCGCTCGACCTGGTCATATCGGACTACAACATGCCGGAAATGGACGGACTCGCGTTTTTGCGGGCGTTACGGGGTCATCCCGCGGCCCGCAAGGTGCCGTTTATTCTGCTGACCGGCCGGGGCGATCGCGAACTTGTCGTCAAGGCGGCACAGGCCGGAGCCAACAATTACCTCATCAAGCCGTTCACGCCGGACATTCTGCGGCAGAAGATCGAGCAGGTGATGGGGAAATTGTCGTGATCGATTTGCAGCCCGCCGCCGTTCAGTTGCAGTCGCCGTTCGACGAAATCGCGACGTTTCTGGTCGGCGTTGCGACGATGCTGGGCGAGGCGGTCGCGCGCTTCGAGGAGACGACCGCGCATATTACCGAAAATTTGACGGCACGGCCCGACCATACCGACCGCGACCTCATCGTCATGCTGCAGGATTTCGACCGCTTGCAGCAGCAGTTCGTGACGCTCGCCGAGTTGCTTATCCGGGCGGCGGCGAAATCACCCGAATCCTGGTCGCGCGCGGAATGCGGCGCTCATCCGGCCGAAGACGTGGTGGACGCCATTTCGCTTGCCGACGTCAAGTCTCGGCTGATGCGGCATCTTAACTATTCACTCATCGACCTGTCGCTCGTGCCGACCGGCGACGAGGCGGTGTTTTAAAAGCGCGAATGACCTCAAGCCGCTAGCTGGCGATGCGTTTGACAACGCGGCGCAGACCTTCGGTCAGTTCCGGCACCTGTTCCGGTTTCAGCCGGCGATAAGATTTCCGCTGCGCGAGGTTGAGGGCATCGACGTGACAGGCGATCAATTCCATGTCGCAAACGGCGCCCGCTTCGACCGAATCCAGCATATCGCATAACGAGTTGGCGATAAACGCGAGAAGCTGAAAGCCGAGCGTGCCCGAACTGTCGCGCAACTGACGGCTTTGCGCATTGGCATTTTCGATCCAGCCCGGCTCGGCCGGCCCGGCTTCCGCGATCAGATGTTGCAGGTTCCGCAGCCCATCCTTGAGCCAATTGTCGAAGCTTGGCCCGGCTTTTTCAACCTCCGCCCGCGCGCGCTCAATAGCCTGGTCGCGAGGGACGCCGCCCTCGCGCCTTGCCATTTTCTGAAAGCGCGTATCGACGGGGAATATCCGTGCGTCTGGATGGGACTGCCGAGGCATCAGTCTTGCCCTGTGCGCACGGCGCTAAACAGGCTGTCGATGTCGCCTTGAGCGAGCGCGGGTCCGCTCTCTTCGGCAACCTCGATCACCTTATCGCCCTTCCGCCGCCCCACGCCGTTCGGGTAGCCCTCGATCTTGAAGCGTCGGTCGGGGCCGAAATAGGTCGCCGTATCGACGAATTTGCGCGGATGGAAGGCGACCCAGCTCAAACGGTCGTAGAGGCTCGCGGGCGACAACGGCTTGGCAATGACCATGTTGGCTCCGGCATCGCGGGCCTGTTTGATCATCATCTCGCTGGAATCGGCCGACATCATCACGATCGGTATCGTTCTATGCTCGTTGTCGACCCTGCTGCGAATGGCGCGCGTAAGCTTGAGTCCGCCGAGCGACGGCAGTCGGGCATCGCAAAGCAGAATGTCGACACGCTGCGACGACAGTACCTGCAAAACCTGCAGGGAGCTGCGGACTTCGCACACCTTATTGGCGCCAAAGGCCCGGAGCATGCTGTGGATGAGCATCGTCATGTATGAACTGGCGTCGGCGACGAGTATCACCAGATCGCGGAGGTTCATCTTCGGACTGTTCACCGCGCCTGCCTTTAAGATCGAGCGGAGTTCAATACGCCGACCATTATCGTCCACACATCAGCGTCGTTGAAGAGCCGCTCCCGGCAACGAGTTGTTGTGATCAGACAATCCGATTCGTAAAATAATGCCCAGGTTATTTTGTTTAATCGAAAACCTTAAACTCGAATAACATTCCGGGACAATATGCGAAACGGGATCCTGCCCCTGAACGGTTGCGAAGAATTGAGCGAAGCTGCTTAGTGAACTGTCAATCTGTAAGGACTATCCACCTGATCAGCAGCCAGATGGTCATGCCATGACCAATTCATGCGGCCCATTTCTCGGGCGCGATGGAAGAACGATCCGAACACTCACGATCGTGAACCCGAACCCAATCATTTTGCCAAGGCAGTACAGCAAGCCGGCCGTCATTTTTTCGGTGGAGACGAATTTTCAGAAACTGGCCCGCCGCCCGGGCGGACTCTCGCGGCAACAAGCGTTGGAAAATGCGCAGAAAGAACTGCGTCGCTTCTCGACCGGATCGACATTTCGTCCGCCTGATAGCCGACACAGACATTAGCGCGTTGGGCGTTGCTCGGCCGTATGCAGAATCGTTCCAACGCGCGAAACGCCGCGCCTTGGCGCCAACAACGCCGCCAATCGAGCGCATACCGCGGCAGACGCGGGATGCCTTCCTCTTTTGGGATCACGAGCAAGCATTCCCGTATCCGACCAGGCGCCCCGGTGTCGGATCGGGTCTCTCCCGGGAATGATTTGAAAGAAGACAACTTGCGGCGCGATGCGCGGGCAGGTGTGAGCGACCTGAGAGATAGGTGACAGAACGTACCGGACACATGGGTAACACTTTTTGCCTTTTGGCGGGAGGTGTTGATGCCGTGGAGGGAGTGTTCGGTGACGCAGGAGCGCCTACGCTTTGTCGCCCGTCTTCTCGATGGCGAAGGCCTGAGCGAGGTGTGCCGCGAGTTCGGCATTTCTCGCAAGACCGGCTACAAGATCTTCAATCGCTATAGGGACCATGGGCTCGATGCGCTGTGCGATCGCTCGCGCCGGCCGGTACGGTATGCCAACCAGCTGCCGGACCAGGTGGAGCGGCTGATCGTCGACCTCAAGCGCGCCAAGCCGCATTGGGGTGCACGCAAAATCCGCGAACTGCTCGTGCGCAAGCTCGCCGGCGACGTGCGCCTGCCGGCCAAGAGCACCGTGCATGCGGTGCTCGACCGCTACGGCCTGGTGCAACGCGCCCGCGGTGCTATCAGCGCCTGCGTGCGACATCGAGTGAGCACCAGCAATTATAGAAATCAATGGGCGGACGGTTCTGGCAGTCAACGATTGACGCTGCGCGAGGCAGAGGTTCTTGATCTAATAATGGATGCGGCTTCTAATAAAGAAGCCGCGCAACATCTCGGAATTGGTCGCCGAACCATTGAGGTCCATCGCGCTCACATCATAGCTAAGCTCGGTGCCAAGAACGCCGCCGATCTTGTTCGGATCGCCCTATCCAAAGAACGCGACCAAGCCAGGTGCAACAAGTGACCGAACGTGTACGAGGCTTGGTGTCTAATCCTAGAATTTGACGACACAATCGGCAAATAGTGATCTTTCCCATTCACCGTTTACAAACCTCGTATCAGAACATTTGAACACTAGTGTCCTACCGGACTGACTGACGGGATCGGGACGCCCATAAGAGCATTATCTTTGTAGATTGAAAGACCCCCACGGCCCTTGATCATCGTACCCAATGGCAGCTGTGAAAAAAGGGGTTGCGCCTAATGAGAACGTTGTTGAGCAAGCGACAGTGGCGCGCTATTCGAAGCTTCGCGTCCGTTCTTATAGTGGGCTTTTGCGGCATCGCCATGTCGGTCGGCACCTGGTATATGCTGTCCCAAGCTGAAACCCGAACCGCTATTCGAGAGTTTGACAGTCGGTCAGCCAACCAAGCTGCCGTTTTAGAAGATGGAATCAACGGTTATTGGGACGAGCTTTACGCAGTCCAAGATCTCTTCAAGTCGTCAGATCGGAACGTCACGCGCGGGGAATTCGACAGATTTGTCAGATTACTGATAAGCCGTCACTCGGCAATCTTGAACATCGCGTGGGCACCGCGCGTCAAGCGCGGCGAGCGTGCGGCGCACGAGCAATTGGGTGCTCGGGAAGGGCTGCCTGACTATCACATCCGCTCCCTTGGACCCAACGGCAGCCTGCCGGTTTCTCCCGAACGGGATGAATACTTTCCAAAATTCTATTCGACCGAAGCAATGGGCTCTCCCGT
The DNA here is from genome assembly GCA_963729965.1 of uncultured Alphaproteobacteria bacterium. GTDB lineage: Bacteria > Pseudomonadota > Alphaproteobacteria > Rhizobiales > Xanthobacteraceae > BOG-931. Next base: position 4,518 of record CAVSPX010000011.1, on the reverse strand, counting down.
TTATGGGATCGATATCGACGATGGGGCAGACCAGGCTCGGACGCTCGCGCACATTCGCGATGAGGACGCACTATCGATCACCGCACCGCTGCGGCTATATACCGGCAAAGGCGATCGGCTCGGCTTTTGGGCCGGACTGCCGGTATATGCGCCCGGCTTGCCGCACGATACGATCGAGGAACGGCGACAAAACCTGATCGGCATCGTTCAAGGCGTATTTCAGATCGGAATCATGTTCGAACTCTATGCTCGCAAAGATAAAGACACCAACCCGTCTTTATGTGTTTCCAGCCATTGCCGGCTCGGATGATCTTCCGGTCTACTACTCGTCTCGCGCAGCCAGCGGGTCGATAGGAGCAAGATCGCAATCGCAACTCGATGCTGGTCTGCACCGGTCCTTTCCGCTCGATTTGGGCGATGTCAAATGGACAATGGTGGTCACACCGGAAGCTTCCGGTCTGATGTCCGCAGCGCACGAACGTTCATCCATCGTGCTGATATGCGGCCTGCTGCTCAGCGGTGCCGCGACGTGGCTCTTATGGTCGATGCGCCGCCACGCCCGCGATATTGAGATCGCAAATGACAGGTTTGCCACGCAGAATATACGGTTCGAAGCGGCGTTGAACAACATGGCGCAAGGCCTCATGATGTTCAACCCCGCGGGAAAGCTCGTCATCACCAATCGGCGAATTGCGGATCTGTATGGGATGCCTTGGGAAAAATGGGCCGTGTCAGCTATAGGGATGACGGCTCCTCAGACGATGCAGCTCGCTTATGATTTGACGAGCGTCGGGGTAAAAAATCGGGCTCAAATCAAAGCGGAGCTTCAAAGCATCCTGGACCGCCGTGCGACCGGCAAGATAGTGTTCGAACGCAGTAACGGGCGCACATTCTGCGCGTCATGCGCGCCAATGACGGATGGCGGCTTTGTCCTCACGTTCGAGGATATTACGGAGTTTCGACGTACCCAGGATCAGATTTCACATATGGCGCATTACGACGCGCTTACGGATTTACCGAATCGCGCTGTCTTCTATGAAAAGATGGAGGAACTTCTTCGTTTCGGACCGCAGAGCGCGGCGTTTGCGGTCTTCAGTCTTGATCTTGATCACTTTAAGAGTGTCAACGATACGCTCGGACATCCGATTGGGGACGAGTTGTTGCAGGCCGCCGCCGGCCGCATGCGGCGTTGTGTTCGCGAGACCGACATGGTGGCGCGGCTGGGCGGCGACGAATTCGGAATCCTGCAGGTCACTTTCGACAAGCCAGCAGACATAAGCGTACTTGCGTCGCGTCTTATTGAAACCGTGGGGGCACCTTATCAGTTCGACGGCCGCCAAGTCATGGTGGGAACGAGCGTCGGTATCGCCCTTGCGCCGGCTGACGGCACCGATCCGGATCAACTGATTAAGAACGCGGATCTGGCGCTCTATCGCTGCAAGGCGGACGGCGGAAGCGTCTATCGATTTTTCGAAGCGGAAATGGACGCCCGCATGCGGGAGCGTAGCGCTCTCGAACTCGACCTGCGTAAGGCGGTTGTAAACGGCGAGTTCACCCTGAACTATCAGGCTGGCATCAACATAAAAACCGGCAAGGTCACTGTTTGCGAGGCCTTGATTCGCTGGCATCACGCCGAACGCGGCTGGGTGGCGCCGATGGATTTTATACCCATCGCGGAAGAAACAGGCCTGATCGTGCCGATCGGAGAATGGGTGCTCAACAAGGCGTGCGCCGAGGCGGCGCAATGGCCGGATGAAGTTGCCGTGGCGGTCAACGTGTCTCCGGTTCAGTTCAAAAGCGCCGATTTTGTCCAGGCCATCGCCACCGCGCTTGCGAAGTCGGGCTTGCCGGCAACGAGGCTCGAGATCGAGATTACCGAGTTGGTTCTCATGCAGGACAACGAATCAGCTTTGGCGTCGCTCCACCGGATCAAAGAGCTTGGCGTGAGCATCGCCATGGATGACTTCGGAACCGGCTACTCATCGCTCGGCTATCTTCGCAGCTTTCCATTCGACCGAATCAAGATCGATCAGTCGTTCATTCGTGACTTGTCAAAAGACAAGGAGAGTCTGGCGATACTCCGCGCAGTTGTTGGGTTGGGCCGCAGCCTGGGAATTGTCACGACCGCCGAAGGCGTCGAGACGCGGGAGCAGCTTGAGGTTTTGAGGATCGAAGGGTGTACGGACGCCCAAGGGTACCTCTTCAGCCGGCCGCAAAACGCAGCCGGCGTTAGAGATTTTCTCGCCGCGTTCGACGGCCAAGTGAAGGCGGTAGCGTGATCGGGCACCTGGCATTTTCAACCCGCATGTCCGCGTCCGAGCCCACGTGTCGTTCCTGCATTGGAGCGGAACATTGACACCCTTTAAACAGGCCAACTCGTACCGTTCGGCCCAAAAACCTGACCGTCGGCGCAAAGCGTCACGTAAAGAGTCCACTTCAAATGCATGGATTGCCTTGGATGGAGGCTTTGCGGTGCGATCCTGCAGCGTGGTCGACCTCTCCAGTACTGGAGTACAAATCGAAATCGACCCGGCTGACTTCGTACCGAGCTATTTCACATTGATGATGTCCCGAAACTCCGGAACAGGCCGGCGTGCCCGGGTCATATGGCGGCGTGGATCGAAGATCGGCGCCCAATTTCTGTAAATGCCCAAGCATCCGCCATCTCGGCCGCCGGTCGATTAGCTTCTAACTCAACACAGGTAAACCAATATCCGAGCAAGCCGGCTGGCCAATGCCGATGCCATCGAGAATGCCGCGATCGAGGAGACCGCTGCCCAGCGTGAAGTGTGCTCGCCTTCGTTGATCCAAAACCAACCATACCGCGGCCAATACGCCGTCTCGCTGTCAATCGCATCCAACTACGACCCCCGCTTCACTGCCGAGGCGAAGGCTGTGCAAATGTCCTCACACTGGCCTGCGCCAGACCTATGGATCGCACCGACGTGCGTAGACAAGATATGATTTGCGGCGGACGACGCGATCGCAATCCAATATGGTTTGCCAACTAATAAACTTACCAAGAATTAGGCACGGCGGACGATGGTTTTACCCACCTGGGAACAGCTCACGTTCGCCGGCGTTTTCCACTATCACGACAAAATACGGGAAACGATCATGACCCACTCATTGGTGATTCGGCACGACAAGAATAAGTTCCAGAAATGGCTGCACAAATGGTTCGGGACCAACCGTGGCACGCACTGGACCATCGCTGGTTCTGTCGCTGTCATCATTTTGGGTAGTTATCTTATCTACGACATTCGTGACGGCAACCCCACGACCGCTGCCACCATTGGTGTCGCGGGACCAACTCCGGCACCGACGACTCCAGGGTCGCTCACATTGAAAAAATGAAAATCGCGCACAGATGTCTGAAGACCCGTTGGTGATCGCTATGATGAGTTTTGCGACAGATTTTATGCCGGCGCCAGGAGAATCACGGGGCCCCGACGCGGGGCCAAAAGGAGCCTGCAATAAAGAATCTTATCATTCCGTTTTTCAAGGAGGAAACGGCTGCGACCGCCATCGAATATGGACTCATCGCCGCCGGCATCTCGATCGCGATCATCGCGGTCGTTCAGGGTCTCGGAACGAACCTGAAGGCGACCTTCTCATCGGTTTCATCAGCACTCCAATAAGTAATTCGAAAATGACGATGGGGATTTTGCCTGTTGACCGAAGCCCCCATCTGTTGAATTCAAAAGTCGCTGGAAAGTCGTCGGCGCTTCCCGCATGCAGAATGACGAGGACGATCGTCGGGTTTCTACCAGACAGGGAGGTACATCATGTCCCAGGCACGCCTAACCGACACGGCTGCTGGCGCGATTCATGAGCGCTATCGCATGTTATTCGCCAACGCGTTCGCGCCGAACGTCCGGTACGAGCAAATGCCGGGCGCAGATGAACGTACCGCCTATGCGGCGGAGTTTGCCGCGTATCGGCTTGGTCAGATTGACGACAAGCTGGGCCGCCTCATCGAAATAATGGAGCGAGGAACTGACAAATTCTCGTAGGCAGCAAGCCAAGCAGTCGTGGCGGTTTTTCGAATAATTATCAAAGCCGACACTGGGTGAGCCGTTCGACGTGCTCCTGCGAAATTCCCGTCCTAGGCCGTGTGGACGGATTTAGCCAAGTTTAGCCAAGTATAGGGCAGAGGGAATCCCAAATCACTTTTTCTCTGACTCATGGGCAGTCGGTTTTTGGAGGGCTCGTTGATGCAGCAGGTCCGATACCGCGTCCGTGTTGGCTGCGATGGCGTTCCATAATTCGTCGTCGGTCAGACTTACGCACTGCACAGGTTTCCGCTCACGCTTACTCATCCCACGCCCGAAGGAGCGTGTGCTGTGACGGCTAAAATTAATTTAATGGATGACTACTCGACTTCCGCATCTCCAGGCCCCCGTGGGCCGTCTTGTGTCAGCGGAATGGACTAAACGAACGCGAGCAACAACCTGAGAGCCGAAACAGCCTTGTTTCATGGGCGAAACGTGGGCGCGACGCGAACGCTTTGCAGCT
>CAVSPX010000010.1:0-64128 GCA_963729965.1 uncultured Alphaproteobacteria bacterium | reverse complement strand
CAAGATTATCGAGACCGATGATTAAAGCACGCTGATTTTGTCGATCCAGGTCTTTAGTTTGCGAATAGGGAAACCCTCGCCGTAATTGTCGCCAGTGTCCTTTCCATCATCGCGGCCAAAGATGGCCTCACCGATCTTGTCCGGGAAATCGAGATCGCGGGCGCGGTCTTTGGCGCGATGGCGAAGCGAGTACAGCACCTTTTTCTTATCGGTGATGCCGACCGTATCCCGCAGGAATTCGGTGAAGCGGCGGGACGTGGCCTTAACGTCACCAGTGAACAGCCGCGAGTTGATCTTTTTCGGCAGGTAGGGAAGCACGCTCTTCGGGAACGGCACGCGGCGCAAGCTATTATCGGTCTTGTTGCCGACCCAAACATAGCGCGGGCCGCCGTTGCCCGGTTCCTCCCGTTTGATATGGAATGCCTCGCCTAAGCGCATTCCCGTAGCCTCCAAAAGCCGGAACAACAATTGATCGCTCTTGCTGAGCGTGCCGAGCTTAGCCTTGCACGCCTTAACGTCCGCGTCGTCGAGCGGCTTGCGTTTTCGCTCTTGCTTCTCTTGTGGCGTGTATTGCGGCACGATGCCTGAGAACGGATTGAGCATCGACAGTTTGGCTTCGGCAATCGAGAATTCGACCATCGCGGTCAACCACATGATCTTTTTCTGCATCGACGGATAGCTGAGACCTTCCGCCGTGTAGTGCTTGACCAGCAAGCGGCCGTCGTCACGCGTGCAGTCTTTCAGCGGCTTGCCCTCGGTCAGCGAGCGGAACAAATCCCACACCGCTTGCGCTTCCTTGCGTGCATAGCCGTCGAGGCCCCGGCCCTTCCGTGCACCGCTATCAGTGTAGGTTTGAAATAGCTTGTCGTCGCCAGTCTTGGCCGCGACGGTAGGACGTGCCGCTTGATCGAATTTCGGCGAACCATCGGCATTGAGGAAGGCCGCCGCAAATCGCCAATTGCCCTCGTCGCGCGGCTCATTGTTCACTACCAATTGCAGTGCTAGAGCGCCGTTCGGTTCGATCTGCAATACCTGTCCGTTGTGACCGATGTAGATAAGCTCTTTTTCCGTGGCGACGATCTTGCCGCCGTCCGGTCCCGCGTGCTCGCGCCCCGGTTCCATCGCGTGCTTCCATATCGTGTCGAAGCGGGGGCGCGCCGCCAACAGCTTCGCCTTATGCGCGGCGACCATCGGGGCCGCATTGATTTGGGCCTGAGTCTTGTCGGCAGTTTTCAGAGAGACAACTTTGCGCCCGTCCGGTGACCGAAGCTGAACGTACCAATGGGACGAACCGGGACGCTGGAAAATGTAAGAGCCGTGATGCGCTCGTGCCGAGGATGCCATTGCAGTCGGACCCCTATGTCGCTAGCCCGAATGTAATTGACAACAGTCAATGACAACAGTGGATTGACAACAGTTATTGACAACAGTGTTAAGATCGAGGAAATGCTGACATGATAAGGAGTTAAATGGTGCTGCCGCTCAGGATTGAACTGAGGACCTCTCCCTTACCAAGGGAGTGCTCTACCACTGAGCTACGGCAGCGGCCGGGAACGCCCGATTCACATGCGTGAAATCGCGGCGTTTCCTGCCATATGGGGGGTGTGAGCGCAAGCGCATGCGGCTGGCGATAGGCCATCTCGGCACGTTGCACTGCTGCGTTTTGACCGTCATCCTGAGGTGCGAGCGGAAGCGAGCCTCGAAGGATGAGCGGCCCGGGCCGTCGCCCTTCGAGGGCCCCCTCGGGGCCACTTCAGGGTGACGGAAAAGCCCATGCGTAAAGGCGGCAAAGCGGAAAAATGGGCTGCCCGCAACGAGCGGCTGTCGGCGGCTCTGCGCGAAAACCTCAAGCGCCGCAAGGCACAAGCGCGAGGCCGCGAAGCGGCCGAGCCGTCCGATGAGGGCAGGTCCGCTCACGCTCCGGACGACGGCGCGGAGGGTCCCGACTTTCGCCGTAATCGGGGCAGCGAGTAGGCCGGCTGGGGTTCGCCATTGATTGCTAACCGTGTGCGGGGTTGCGCTTTGCGCATCGGCCGCGGCGGGCTCATAGATGGCTGGTATTGGATTTGGCCCGGGACAGGCCGCAGGGGGTGAGCATGGATCGCATTCGCATCGTAGGCGGACGCAGGCTTGACGGCACCATCCCGATTTCGGGAGCGAAGAACGCCGCGCTGCCGCTGATGATCGCGAGCCTGCTCACCGATCAGACGCTCATCCTCGACAACGTGCCGCGGCTCGCCGACGTGATCCTGCTGCAGCGCATTCTCGGCAATCACGGCGTCGACGTGATGGTGGGCGGCAAGCGGTCGGGCGAAACCGCCGATAACGGCCAGACGCTGCATATCTCCGCCGCCAACATCGTCGACACCACGGCGCCCTATGAACTGGTGTCGAAGATGCGCGCGAGTTTCTGGGTGCTGGCGCCGCTGGTGGCGCGCATGGGGCAGGCGCGGGTGTCGATGCCGGGCGGCTGTGCCATCGGCACGCGGCCGGTCGATCTGTTGATTTTCGCGATGCAGCAACTCGGCGCCAAGATCGAGATCGATGGCGGCTATGTGGTGGCAAGCGCGCCGCATGGGCTCAAGGGCGGCGAGATCGTGTTCCCCAAGGTCACGGTCGGCGGCACCCACACAGCCATCATGGCGGCGTCGCTGGCGAACGGCACCACCGTCATCGACAACGCGGCGCGCGAGCCGGAAATCGCCGACGTTGCCGATTGTCTCAACAAGATGGGCGCGCGGATTTCCGGCGCCGGCACCAAGCGCATCATCGTTGAAGGCGTCACCAAGCTCAACGGCGCGCGCCATGCGGTGCTGCCGGATCGCATCGAGACCGGAACCTATGCGATGGCGGTGGCGATGGCGGGCGGCGACATCGTTTTGCAGAACACGCGCGCCGACCTGCTGCAGGCCGCACTCGATGTGCTGGCGACGACCGGCGTCGCGGTGACGCCGACCAACCAGGGCATCCGCATTGCGCGCAACGGCGCGGGCCTCGCGCCTGTCGACGTGACCACCGCGCCGTTTCCAGGCTTTCCCACCGACTTGCAGGCGCAACTCATGGCGCTGATGACGCGGGCGCAAGGCACCTCGCAGATCGTCGAGACCATCTTCGAAAATCGCTTCATGCACGTGCAGGAACTGGCGCGACTCGGCGCTCGCATCTCGCTCGACGGCGAGCGGGCGACGATCGAGGGCGTCGAACGGCTCACAGGCGCGCCGGTGATGGCGACGGATTTGCGCGCGTCCGTATCACTGGTGATCGCCGCGCTTGCCGCCGAGGGCGAGACTATCGTCAACCGCGTCTATCACCTCGACCGCGGCTTTGAGCGCATCGAGGAAAAGCTCGGCCGCTGCGGCGCCGCCATCGAGCGGCTGTCGGGATAAGCAAACTTTTTTCCTCGTCATGCGCGGGCTTGACCCGCGCATCCATGCTGACAGCCGCAAATCGAGCGCGCAGCATGGATTGCCGGGTCAAGCCCGGCAATGACGAGTTGAAAGTACTTGCGCCAGTTGCCGGTCTACTCCGCCGCGATGCGCTGCACGTGCCATTGTGTCATCAAAGCGCGCAGCGAGGCAGGCTTGACGGGTTTGTTGATGAGATGCGCCGCTTCACGCGCGGCCTCTTCGCGCACATGCGCCGAACGGTCGGCGGTGATCACGATCGCCGGGATATGACGCTTGAGCCGACGGCGCAGTTCGGCGATCGCCACCACGCCGTTGCCGCCGTCGAGATGGTAATCGACCAGGAGGCCATTGGGCTCGCTGCCGCTCGCCGCCATCACGGCGATGGCGCCGGCGAGATCGGCGGCCTTCAGCACGCGGCAGCCCCAGCCGCCGAGCAGCGTCTCCATGCCGTCGAGGATGGCGCGGTCGTTGTCGATGCACAGCACCACCGTGCCGGTGAGCCGCCTGGCATCGAGGCGCGCTTCGCCGCGGGCCGTCAGTTGGCCAGGCGCGGCCGGGGCAGCCGTGCGCGGCAGTTCCACGGAAAAGCGCGAGCCGCGATCCGGCGCCGACTGCAGCGAGACCTCGCAGTCGAGCACCCGCGCAATGCGTTCGACGATCGACAGGCCCAAGCCCACGCCGCGCGCCACGCGCGCGCCCTGATCGAGCCGGTGAAACTCCCGGAACACCGCGCGGCGCTTGCCGCGCGGAATGCCGATGCCGGTGTCGCACACGTCGATGCGCAGATGCTCGCCGCGGCGCCGGCAGCCGACCAGCACGCGTCCCGAGGGCGTATATTTGATCGCATTGGAGACGAGGTTCTGTAACAGCCGTCCCAGCAGGCGGCGATCCGAGCGGATGTAAAGCGCACACGGCATGACATGCAGCGTGAGGCCCTTTGCGGTCGCGAGCGGGGCGAATTCGACCTCCAGCCGCTGCAGCAATTCGCCGATGCAGAACGAGGAAAATTCCGGCTTCATCGCGCCGGTATCGAGCCGGGAAATATCCAGCAGCGCGCCGAATATTTCCTCGACCGCTTCGAGCGAGGCATCGATGTTGCCGATCAGGTCGCCGTCGTCGCTGCCGCGCTGGCGTTCGCTGAGGCTCGTGACGTAGAGCCGGGCGGCGTTGAGCGGCTGCAGAATGTCGTGGCTGGCGGCGGCGATGAAGCGCGTCTTGGAGACGTTGGCCTCGTCGGCCTCGGCCTTGGCGCGATGCAGTTCCGCATTGAGCCGCGTCAGCTCGGTGGTGCGTTCGCGCACGCGGCGCTCCAGCGAGGCATTGGCGCGCTCCAGCGCTTCGGCGGCCTGCACGCTCGGCGTGATGTCGGTAAACGTGGTGACGAGGCCGCCGTCGGGCATGCGGTTGGCCCGCACCTCGATCACCAGGGCCTGGCTGGCGAGGCGTTCGAGGAACGGCGCATCGTCGGCCGTGTATCTGGCGATGCGCTCGGTGACGAACGTGTCGAGATCTACCGCATCGTGCTCGCTGTGCCGACCGACATAGCGGAGAATTTCGCCAAGCGCGACACCGACCGCCGTCAGTTCATGCGGCAGGTCGAAGATTTCGCCGAACTGGCGATTGCAGCAGACAAGCGCGAGATCCTTGTCGAACACCGCGATGCCCTGGCGGACGTGATCGAGCGCGGTCTGCAGAATTTCGCGATTGTAGTGAATCGCCGCGTTGGCGTCGTCGAGCAGCTTGAGCGCCGCCTTGGTGGAGAGCGTGCGCTTGCGGATCAGAAGCGACAGCACCAGCCGCGACGACGCGGCGCCAATCGCCGAGGCCAACAGATACTCGCCGTATTGCAAGAGCTGAATGTCGGCCTCGGATTGCGGATCGAGGCTGATGCGGCGCGCGGCAGCGAAGTTTTCAAACGCCGTGCGGGTCCGCTCCTCACCGAGATAGCGCGCGACCGTCGCGATCAATTCGCCGGTTGAGATCGAGGCGCGGCGCAAGCGAAAGCTCGGCGCACGCGGCACCAGCATCGGCCCGAGTGCCGAAGGTACGAACAGATCGGCCTGCACGCGTTCGATCGCCTTCGGGCTGCGGCTCAGCGAAAAGCCGATATAACAGGCGATATTGCAGGCGAGGCTGAGCAGCACGCCATGGACCAGCGGCGGCAGGTCGAGGCCGAACAGCGCCTGCGGCCGCAGAAAGGCGAACCCCCACGGTCCGTCGGTCAATATGCCGGCACCGCTCGCGCCGGCATCGAAGATGCTGGGCAACAGCAGCGTGTAACCCCAGATCAGCACGCCGGCGGTCATGCCGGCGATGGCGCCGCGCGCGGTGCCGCGCCGCCAGATCAGGCCGCCAAACAACGCCGGCGCCAGTTGGGCAATGGCGGCAAATGACAGCAGCCCGATGGATGCCAGCTGGGCGTCGCCGGCCGAGCGGTAGTAGGCGTAAGCCAGGAACAGAATGACGAAGATGGCGATGCGGCGCGTGATCAGCAATCTGGCGCCGGCGTTGCTCGCCTCGCCGATTCGCGTGGTGCGGCGCTGCAGCAGGAGCGGCACCACGATGTCGTTAGACACCATGATGGCGAGCGCGACCGATTCCACGATCACCATGGCGGTCGCCGCGGACAGGCCGCCGACGAAGGCGACCACCGTCATGAGCGTGGAATGCGCGGCGAGCGGCAGCGCCAGCACGAACATGTCGCCGTGAAACAGGCTTGACGGAATATCCAACAGGCCGGCGGTGGCGATGGGCAGCACGAACAGATTGATCAGCACGAGATAGAGCGGGAACAGCCACGCGGCGCGGCGGATCTCGGCTTCGCTGCGGTTTTCGACCACGCTGACGTGGAATTGCCGCGGCAGCAGCACGATGGCAAACAGCGACAGCACCGCCATGGCGCAGAAATTGGCAAGCGGCGGCACCTGCGTGATCACTCTGGCGATCTCGGGCTTTTGCAGTGCGCGGCCGAACAGCGCCAGCGGACCCGGATAGAGAACGAATGTGATGAAAACGCCGACCGCCAGAAAGGCCACGAGCTTGACAATGGATTCGGTGGCAATCGCCAGCATCAGTCCGTCCTGATGCTCGGTGGCATCGGTGTGGCGCGTGCCGAACAACACCGCGAATGCCGCCATGAACAGCGCGATCAGCAGGGCGCTGTCGCCGAGCATCGGCTGCAGGCTGCCGTCCGGCGCCGCCTGGTTCATGATGGTGCCGACCGATGACGAGACCGCTTCGAGCTGCAGCGCGATGTAGGGGATCATGCCGATGATGGCGATCAGCGCCACGGTCGCCGCCACCGCCTGGCTCTTGCCGTAACGCGCCGCGATCAGGTCGGCGATCGAGGTGATGTTCTGCTTTTTGGCGAGCCGCACCATGCGGGCGATCAGCGGGTAGCCGAGACCGACCATCAGCATCGGGCCGATATAGATGGCGAGAAAATCGAAGCCGCCGCGCGACGCCAATCCGACGGAGCCGAAGAACGTCCACGAGGTGCAGTAGATCGCGAGTGAAAGCGGATAGATCCACAGGCGCGAGGCAGCGCCGCGCCCGCCCGCGTGCATGCGATCGCCGTAGCTCGCCACCAGGAACAAAAACCCGATATAGGCGAGCGCGATAAGGACGACGATCCATCCTTGCAGCACGGCGTTCCTCTTGGGTCACTCTGCGGTGTTCTGTGTGACCCGCATTGTGTTGTTTAAGGTCACCACGTTTCGGTGGGTCTGTCTATCCGGCGCGGCGGCCGCCGAAGGGGCGCGAGCTGCTATTGGTGTCCCAGCGCCTGCTGCGGATGCCTCGAACCGGATTGTCAGCGCTGCAATCGCGGGCCTATTGTCGGTGAGCTTCTTACCGTCCGCGAGGGGCGCGTCCTGTCACGCCTTTTCATCAGTCATACCAGCAAAAATGACGACTGGGCGATCGCCCTGAGGGATTGGCTCGTCCGCGAAGGCTGGAGCGGACCCGACGATATTTTCCTTGATCTCGATCCCGAGCGGGGCATCGTCGCGGGCCAGCGCTGGGCGCACGCGCTCGATGAGGCGGCCACGCGCTGCGAGGCGGTGTTGTTCATCCTCTCTGAGGAATGGCTCGCCTCGAAATGGTGCGGCGACGAATATCAGCTCGCCAATCGGCTTAACAAGAAACTGTTCGCGCTGTTGATCGACGACGTCGCGCTCGATCGCCTGCCCGGCGGCCTGACGGCGCAATGGCAGATCGTTCGTCTCAAGGGTGAACCCGCCGAGCGCTTCCTCACCGTTCATCCGCTAACGCAGAGCCAATCGCCCATCCACATCGCCGAGGCGGGCCTAAAGAGCCTCAAACGCGGGCTCGACAAGGCGGGTATCGGCGCCGAGACCTTCGAACTGCAGCCGGACCCAAACGGCCCGCTCGGCTGGCGCGCGCCGTATCGTGGACTTGAGGCGCTGGAGCCGGAGGATGCCGCGGTCTTCTTCGGCCGCAGCGCCGACATGGTGCGCGGCATCGATGCGCTGCGCGGGCTGGCGGCGCGCAAGCCGCCGCGGCTGCTTGTCATTCTCGGCGCATCGGGCGCGGGAAAATCCTCGTTCCTGCGTGCCGGATTGTGGCCCCGGCTTGCCCGCGACGATAGCCAATGGGTCGCGCTGAAGGCGATTCGCGCCGGCCGCGGCGGCGCGATCGAGGGCAGCGAGGGTTTGCTTTCCGCGATTGACGACGTGCATCGCCGCTTCGCGTTGCGGGTGAGCCGCGCCAATCTGCGCGAGCGCTTGGCAACGCCGGAGTCTTTCATCGATCTGCTGCGCGAGCTGCGGCAATTCGCGGCGCGCCGCGCGCTCATATCCGAACCGCCCTATCCGCTTCCCATCCTGTGTCTTGACCAGGCCGAGGAGCTGTTCGCGGTCGATGCCGGTCCTGAAATCGAAAAGCTCCTTCAACTCACCCGTGGGGCGATCGACGCCGACGCGGCGCTCCTCCTTCTCACCATCCGCTCGGACGCCTACAGCCTGATGCAGACGGCGACCGCGCTCGCCGGCATCGATCAGGTGCCGCTCAGTCTCGGTCCCGTCCCGCAAGGCGAGATCGGACGCGTCATCCGCGAGCCGGCCGAAATTCTGCGCGGCAAAGCCGGTCCGGAGGCGCCAGTATTCGATGCCGCCGTCGTCGAGCGTCTGCAATCTGAGATCGAGGGCGAGACGGATTCTCTGCCGCTGCTCGCCTTCGTGTTGCAGCGGCTGATGCGCGAGCACGCTGGCGTTGCCACGATCGGCCTCAATGAACTCGCGCGCACCGGGGGCGTGGCGGAGGCCATGGAATCTGAGGCGGAGGCCGCACTCGCCGACGCCGGCTTCGGCCCGGACCGCGCAGAGCGGCGCGATGCGCTGCGGCGTCTGTTCATCCCCCGCCTTGCGCGCATTGATCGCGAGAGCAAGGCGCCGCAACGCCGCATTGCGCGACAAAGCGAACTGCCGCCCAACCTCCAGACGCTTGCCCGCGCCCTCACGCAGCGCCGGCTGCTGGTCGTAAAGCTCGCCAGCGAGGTGGAAGGCGCGCCGGCGACAGACACGGCCACCCTCGAAGTGGCGCATGAAGCACTGCTGCGCCGCTGGCCGACGCTTGCCGACCTTTTGGCGGAGGACCGCGACGCACTGCTGCTACTCGATGGCGTGCTTTCGGCCGCCGCCGACTGGGAGAGAGCAGATGCGTCCCGCAAGTCTGATTTTCTTGCCCACCGCGGGTCGCGCCTAGCGGACGCGCAGGCGCTTGCGACTCGGGGGGCTGACTGGGAGCGCGCGATCGCGACGGCCTCCGTCTATCTCACCGCCTGCCAGGCGCGCGAAGCGGCCGAGCGCGAAGCGAAGGAGGCGGCACTCGCGCGCGAGCAGCAGAGGCTTGCTGAAATCGCGGCGGCGCAGGCGCGAACTGGGCGGCTGCAGCAGCGGGCGCGGGCGATGCTGGCCGCATTGGCGGTCTTGGTCACCTTCGGCCTTGGACTTGGCTTCTGGCAGCACCGGACCAATATCGCACGCCAAGCGCAACTCGAACGCGCGCAGGTCAACCTGGTAGCGGGACTTGCCGCGGTTGAGCGGCTACGCGGCAACATTGACAGCGCCTTGAGACTCTCGGTTCACGGCGTCCGTCTGCCGATCGACAGCGACAAAAAATCGGCCTTGGCCGTGCAAGCTGAACTCGCGGCCGACGTTTCGCAATCGGCCTGGCAGGTCAACTTGAGCGGACACGAGGGCGCTGTGCTATCCGCCGCCTTCAACCGCGACAGCTCGCGCATCGTCACTGCATCAGACGACAAGACCGCGCGTGTCTGGGACGCCGTTACGGGCAACGCAATCATGGTCCTGCGCGGACACGAAGCCGCTGTGCGTTCTGCTGTCTTCAGCCCCGGCGGCTCGCGCATCGTCACTGCATCAAACGACAAGACCGCGCGCGTCTGGGATTCTGCGACCGGCAAGGAAATCACGGTCCTGCGCGGACACGAGGACCTTGTGCTATCCGCCGCCTTCAGCCCCGGCGGCTCGCGCATCGTCACGGCATCAAACGACAAGACCGCGCGCGTCTGGGATTCTGCGACCGGCAAGGAAATCACGGTCCTGCGTGGACACAAGAAAGGTGTGAATTCCGCCGCCTTCAGCCCCGACGGCTCGCGCATCCTCACGGCGGGGAACGACGAAACGGCGCGCATCTGGGACGCCGCCACCGGCAAGGTAATCATGATCCTGCGCGGGCCAGAGGACGAGGTGATTTTTTCCGCCGCCTTCAATCCCAACGGCTCGCGCATCGTCACGGTGTCGGGTGACAAAACTGCGCGCATCTGGGATGCCGCCACCGGCAAGGAAATCATGGTCCTGGGCGGCGGATACGGCAGCTTTATATCGTCCGCCACCTTCAGCCCCGACGGCTCGCGCATCGTCACGGGGGTGGACGACGATACCGCAGGCGTCTGGGACGCCGCCACCGGCAAGGAAATCACGGTCCTCCACGGACACGAGGACGCGGTGAATTCCGCCGCCTTCAGCCCGGACGGCTTACGCATCGTCACTGCATCAAGCGACAGGACCGCGCGCATCTGGGACGCCGCCGCGGGCAAGGAAATCATAATCCTGCGCGGACACGAGGACGAGGTGAAATCCGCTGCCTTCAGCCCCGACGGCTCGCGCATCGTCACGGCGGCGGGGATGGAGGACGAAACCGCGCAAATCTGGGACGCCGCCACCGGCAAAGAAATCACAGTCCTGAGCGGGCACGAGGGCGACGTGAATTCCGCCGCCTTCAGCCCCGACGGTGCGCGCATCGTTACGGCGGGGGAAGACGAAACAGCGCGCGTCTGGGACGCCGCCACCGGCAAGGAAATCACGGTCCTCCGCGGACACGAGGACGCGGTGAATTCCGCCGCCTTCAGCCCCGACGGCTTGCGCATCGTCACTGCATCAAACGACAAGACCGCTCGCATCTGGGACGCCGCCACCGGCAAGGAAATCATGGTCCTGCGCGCACACGATGACTCTGTTTCGCCCGCCGCCTTCAGCCCCGACGGCTCGCGTGTTGTCACGGCGTCATGGGACAAGACCGCGCGCATCTGGGACGCGGCCACCGGCAAGGAAATCACGGTCCTGCGTGGACACGATGGTTTTGTTTCGTCCGCCGCCTTCAGCCCCGATGGCTCGCGTATTGTCACGGCGTCATGGGACAAGACCGCGCGCATCTGGGAAGCCGCCACCGGCAAGGAAATCACGGTCCTGCGCGGACACGAGGACGAGGTGAATTCCGCCGCCTTCAGCTCGGACGGCTTGCGCATCGTCACTGCATCAAGCGACAAGATCGCGCGCATCTGGGACGCAGCCACCGGCAAGGAAATCACGGTCCTGCGCGGACACGAGGACGAGGTGAATTCCGCCGCCTTCAACTCCAACGGCTCGCGCATCGTTACTGCATCAAACGACAAGACCGCGCGCGTCTGGGACGTGCATTTCGCGACAATGCCGACCAAGGGCCTAATCGCGCAAACTTGCGAGCGGTTATTTCTCGGTTTGACGAAGCTCACGCGGGATGAGATGCGGCTCGCCGGCTATGCCGACGACGTTCCCGCCATCGACGTCTGCGCCGGCATCGGCCAAGCCGCGTCGCCGTAAGCGGCAGCTCTCCGCAGTACCGCTTGACGCCATTCTTTTTGAACGCTGGGCGGCCATCATTTGACGGCGCGCGCGGCTGCGGGCATTCATGGTGAATTGATGCCTTTTTCCCTCCCGCCACGGCGTACTCTGTTTGAGGTTGCCGAAACGCTGGCCATTGCGCTCGGCGGCGGCGTCACATTTGCGTGGCTCAAGCTTCCTGCCGGGCTTGTGTCCGGCTCCGTGCTCGCGGTCGCGACCGCGGCTTTGCTCGGCCGGCCGATGCGCATGCCGCTCGAACTGGCGCGAGTCTGTTACATCATCGTCGGCATCCTGCTCGGCACCGTGGTGACGCCGGACACGCTGCGCGGCGTGACCACCTGGCCGCTGAGCATTGCGCTGCTGATCGTCGGCTCGCTCACCATGATGGCGGCGACGTCGAGCTATCTGCGCGTCGTGCACCGCTGGGACCCGCTGTCGGCGCTGATGGGGGCAAGTCCGGGCTCGATGGCTCAGGTCATCGCGCTGTCGTCGGAGCTTGGCGGCGATCTGCGCGCCATCGCCATCGTGCAGACCGTGCGCGTTCTTCTGCTGGTCGTCGGGCTGCCGAACGGACTGGCGTTATTCGGGCTCGTCGTCCCGGCCGTGGCGCCGGTGCGTGGACCTGCTGATCTATCCGTGCTCGGCCAAATGCTGCTGCTCGCCGTGGTGGCGACGGCCTTTGCGGTGGCGTTCTACCGGCTGCGTTTTCCGGGCGGCCTGTTGTTCGGCGCCATGGCGGGCTCCGGCCTGCTGCACGGGACGGCCGTCGTGCACGCGGCGCTGCCGTGGTGGCTCGGCTCAAGCGCGGTCATCGTGCTGGGTGGACTTGTCGGCTCGCGCTTTGCCGGCACGAGTTTCCGCATGTTGCTCGGATTTCTCGGCGCTGCCTTTGGCTCTTTCGCCGTGGCGATGACGGTCGCAACCTCGTTCGTGCTGCTGGTGCTGCATTTCTATTCGTTCCAGGTCGCCAACGTTGCGATCGCGTTTGCACCCGGCGCACAGGATACGATGATGGTGCTGGCGCTGGCGCTGCATCTCGACCCGGTCTATGTCGGCGCGCACCATCTGGCGCGCTTTCTCGTTGTCACGTTCGCGCTTGCCGCCGGCGCGCGCCGGCTGGCGCCGCAGAAATCCGCGCCGCGCGAGCCGGTGCGCTGATCGCCAGTCAAATGCTGCGGATGAGCCGCTTGTGGACGTGCACCATGAGCGCCATGGCAAACAGCGGCGTCGCCAGATTGACGACCGGGATCGACACAAAGACAGCGATCAGAAGGCCGCCGATATAGACCGTGCCGGCATTGCGCTTGCGCAACGCTTTCGCCTCGATCGGCGAGTGAAAGCGCATGGCGGCAAGCTCGAAATAGATGCGGCCGAGCAGCCACGCGGTGGCGAGAAAGAAGATCACCGCGCCGAGGCCGACGAACAATAGGAGCACGACCGCGCAGAGATACACCAGGATGGCAAGCAGCGCCGTCTTGCTGCCTTCGATCACCGCGAGCCACAGCGGCAGCGCCTTGCCCGGCGGGTCGGCCGGGTAATGCTCGCGCTCGACCACTTCGGCGATCTGGTCGGCGAAGAAACTTGCCACGAAAGAGGTGACGGCCGGCATCAGCATGATGCCGCCGACCAGGATGCCGAAGCCCGCCGCAATCGACAGCACCCAGGCCAGCGCCTCGACCGGCAGATTGGCGTGCGGGCCGAGCGCCGTCTCTCCCCAACTGCTGCCGGCGCCCACCAGCCACACGATTGCGCGGTCGAGCGCAACCGACACCGCAATGATCAGGGCCAGCGCCAGCGCGATCGATTTCCACAACACGGCGCGCAAAGGCGGCGAGAACATCTGCGTCATCGCGTCGATCGCGGCTTCGATCATAGGGTCCTCTGCGGTGGCGGCGCGGCCGGAGCCGTCACCGGTGTAGGCATCGCGGCGGCCGAATGCTAGTCATCTGCAGGCTGGTCGAAGAAAGCGAAGCGCGAATGACGGGATCGGCGGGAAAAGTCGCATTGATCACCGGCGTGACCGGCCAGGACGGCGCCTATCTCGCGGAATTGCTGCTGGCAAAGGGCTACACCGTCCACGGCATGAAGCGACGCTCGTCGTCGTTCAACACCGCGCGGGTCGATCATCTTTATCACGACCCGCACGTGGCCGGTGCCGCGTTCGATCTTCAACACGGCGAGATGACCGACGCCACCAACGTGATCCGCATCGTGCAGGAGACGCAGCCGGACGAGATCTATAATCTCGCGGCGCAATCGCACGTGATGGTGTCGTTTGAGACGCCCGAATACACCGCGAACGCCGATGGGCTCGGCGCGCTGCGCCTGCTCGAAGCCATTCGCATTCTCGGGCGCGAGCGCAAGACGCGTTTTTATCAGGCCTCGACCTCCGAGATGTTCGGGCTGGCGCAGGAAATTCCACAAAAGGAGACGACGCCGTTTCGTCCGCATTCGCCCTATGGGGCGGCGAAGGCCTATGCGCATTGGATCACGGTGAATTACCGCGAGGCCTACGGCATCCACGCGTCGACCGGCATTCTGTTCAACCATGAGAGCCCCATTCGCGGCGAAACCTTCGTCACCCGCAAGATCACGCGCGCGGTTGCCGGCATTCAACTCGGGCTGCTGCAGAAGCTGTTTCTCGGCAACCTCGATGCCGCGCGCGATTGGGGCCACGCGCGTGACTATGTCGAGGGCATGTGGCTCATTCTTCAGCAAGCGGAGCCGGACGACTACGTGCTGGCAACCGGCGAGAGTCACACGGTGCGCGAATTCGTCGAGAAGGCTTTCGCCCATGTCGGGCGCCACATTGTCTGGCGCGGCAGCGGCACGGACGAGCAGGGCGTCGATGCTGCCGATGGCCACGTTCTGGTCGAGGTCGTTCGGCGCTATTTCCGGCCGACCGAAGTCGACACGCTGCGCGGCGATGCCAGCAAGGCGCGCGCCAGGCTCGGCTGGCGGCACAAGACCACGTTCGACGCGCTGGTGCGGGAAATGGTCGAGGCTGATCTGATCGCGGTCCGCGACGAACAGAGGCGCCGCCACCGCGACGAATAAAGATTCCGTGCTCCGGCTTGTTGCGAGTTCCCCCGCCGTAGTGCCGCCGCATTCAGCCCGTTCGTTTGACGCTTATGGGGAGCTGGCGGAGTGGGGTATTGGCCGCCACTTGCGCAGCCGGGATTGCACTCGTCTTTGGTGATCCCGGCGCGGCGGCGCAGCAGCGGACCGTGGCCGCAATGGCGGCCGCGCCGGCGATGCCGTGCGGCGGCTCCGAAGTTGCGCGCGGCACGGGCAGCGTGCTCGACGGCGCGAATTTTAAGCTCAGCGATGGTCATACCGTGCATTTGGCCGGCATCGAAGTGCCGCTGCCGGCTGGCGGAGCAGCTTTTGCAGCGCCAGGAGGAGCAGCCGCCGAGGCGGCGTTGTCGCGGCTTCTGTCCGGTGCGCAGGTCGTGGTGCGGCAGGCCGAGACCAAACCCGATCGCTATGGGCGGATCGTGGCCTATGCGGAGACAGTGCGCGATAGCGAGCGGCGCTCGGTCGAAATGGACTTGATCGCCGCGGGGTTTGCGCGTGTCGCCGGCGATGCCGGCAGCGGCGCCTGCGTCGCGGCGTTGCTCCGCGCCGAGGCCGCGGCGCGCAAAGACAAGATTGGCCTGTGGGCCAATCCGTATTATGACCCACTGCGCGCCGACGCTCCCGACGGTATAGTGGCGGAACGGGGACGCTTCGCGCTGGTTGAGGGCAACGTGGTGACCGTACACGAGAGCGGCGCCACTCTCTATCTGAACTTCGGCCGGCAGTGGTCGCGCGAGTTTTCCGTGACGATCCGGAAGCGAAACGAGCGCAGGTTTGCGGCGGCAGGTGTCGATCTGAAGGCGCTCGCCGGGCGGCCGGTCGAGGTCCGCGGCTGGATCGAAGCGCGTGCCGCCGCTGGCGGCGGTGGCGCCTATTGGCGTGCGCCATGGATCGAGGCGGCCTATCCGGCGCAGCTCCGGCTCGCCGACCAAAACTGATGCGGGTGACATGTTGATGCGGTGCGGACGGGCAGGCATTGCGGGCTTGAGAGTTGCGGGGGCTATCGCGGCGCTCGGCGCGCTGTTGCTCGCGGGCTGCGCCGGCCAATTGCCCGCCATTGCGCCGGAGCCGTTGGTTCAGACTGCGGCGCCGCCGCCGCAGCAGCCCAACATGACGCCGGCGGAGCTGCAGGAACATCAGCGCATTCTGGCGAGCTACGGCGGCGTCTATACCGATCCGCGCGTGCAGACCATGGTCGAACAGCTGGTCGAGCGCCTGGTGGCGGCGTCGGAACGGCCGGACCTGCACTACAAGGTCACCATCCTCAATTCCGAAACGGTCAACGCTTTCGCGCTGCCCACAGGGCAGCTTTACGTCACCCGCGGGCTGATATCGCTGGCCAACGATCAGTCCGAACTCGCCTCCGTCATCGGACACGAGATGGGGCACGTCATTGCGCACCATGCCGAGCTTCGCGAGCAGAAAATCCGCGCCGAGGAACTGAACGAAAAGGTGTTCACGGATCTGGTCAGCGATCCGCAGGCCAGCGCCTTGGCGCTGGCGCGGTCCAAGCTGTCGCTCGCGAGCTTTTCGCAACAGCAGGAGCTGGACGCCGACAGGATCGGCATCGAGACCGCGGCGAAGGCCGGCTACGACCCCTATGGCGCGGTGCGCTTCCTGGCGTCGTTGGAGCGCAGCTCCGAGCTTAAGCCGCGGCCGAACGGCGCCATCAACCCGGCGGCGCCAGACTTTCTCTCATCGCATCCGGCGACGCCCGAGCGCATCGCGCGTGCGCAGGAAGTCGCCCGGCAGTATCGTCCGCCCGCCGAAGAAACTCCGGATCAGCGACAGCAGGCGAAGGACGCCTACCTGGCCGATGTTAACGGCATGGTGTTCGGCGACGACCCGAGCGAAGGCTTCGTGCGCGGCCGGCGCTTTCTGCATCCGCGGCTCGGCTTTACCTTTACGGCGCCGGACGGCTTCGTTCTCGACAACACCGCGCAGGCGGTGCTCGGTGTCAAACGCGGTGGCGGAGCGGCGCTGCGGCTCGACGTAGTGCATTTGCCGGCCGAGCAGACGCTCGCCGTCTATCTCACGTCCGGGTGGATCGAAAACATCGATCCGGGCAGCGTGCACAATGTGACGATCAACGGATTTGACGGCGCCACGGCGACCGCCAAGGGCGACGATTGGGATTTCCGGCTTTACGTCATCCGTTTCGGCAGCGACGTCTACCGTTTCATCTTCGCGGCCAAGAGCTTCACGCCGCAGACCGACCGCATCTTCCGCGCCTCGGTCAACACCTTCCGCCGGATGACTCTCGCCGAAATACAGCATGCCCGCCCGTTACATATTCAAGTAGTAACGGTCGGTCCCCACGACACCATCGACAAGCTCGCCAGCCGCATGGCGGTCCCTGACCGGCAAGTCGAACAATTCCTTGTCCTGAATGGACTTAACCCCGGCGACACGCTGCGGCCCGGCAGCGAGGTCAAAATCGTCGTCGAGTAGGGCTAACCCTGATTTTCATAAGTTAACACGATTGCTGAAAAGGCCGTTTTTTGCCTGTTCCGCCAGCTCAGCCCACGCTATCATGACAAATAAGGCCGAACCGGCCAATGAGGGGGGAGCGTATGTCGATCGTGACGCGGGCGGTTCCCGTCGCCTTGTCGCTTACAGCGGTTGCCGTGACCACCGGGATCCTTTGGTATCTCGGGCCGACGTTCAGTTTGCACGATCCGGTGTTCTTCTATGTGCTGCCGATTATCGTCGTGGCCATCATATACGGCCGCGGTCCGGCGCTGCTCGGCGTCTGCGCGGCCTTCCTTTGCGCCGACTACTTTTTGTACGAGCCGTTTTATTCGCTTGAGATAACGACCCGCGTGGAGGCCGGCGATCTTGCCTGCTTCTCCCTGCTCACTTTGATCGGCGTGAAATGCGTCGGCGAACTGTTCCGCCCATCGCCGGCAAAAGCCAACAAAGTCGCGGGCCTGACGCGCCCTCTGCGCGCTATCAGAACTGGGATGCGAGCTGATTGAGGCCCATGCCGCGCGCGAGAGTGCGGACTTCGTCTTTCTGCTCGTCCGAGAAGCTCATGATCAGCGGGATGGCGGCTGACTTGAGGTCCTGAACCGGCGCGCTGTCGGGATCAATCTCGCCTGCCGCGCCGCGCGCCCGTGCTTCACGCTCGCGCTCGATGCCGATGTTGCGCAACGCGGCGGCCACGGCCGGCCACATCTCTTCCTGGTCGGCCGTCAGGTGCAGACGCCGCTTGATGATTGCAAGTTGCTCATCGTCAAACATGTGGGCCGGACGGGCAGCCTGGCGACGTACCGGGGCAGGATGCGGCTTGGCCGTGCCGGCGAGTTCGCGCGGCTTCGGCAAAATCGGGGCGGCAACGGCGCGGCTCGGCGCCAACGGCGGCGTGGGCGAAAGGTCTGCGACTTGCACCGGAGCCTGGTCTGTCGCGGCCTGTTGGGTCTGGGCCGGCTCGGCCGCCTGGGCGTCTTCTGCCTGCACTGCGTCCGGCTGGGCCATCTCCTGCTTGGCCGGAACCATGGGTTCCGGCACGAACAGCGCGCGGTCCGCGTTGTGCATAACGACGGTCGAAGCGGAAGCGAGTTGGTAGGAGGGGGCCGGCGCTTGCGCGGCTGCAGTGGCCTGGAGCGGAGTTTCTTTGAAATCGCTCGGGAAGCGGAGCGCTACGGTTTGCGCTGCTGTCGGGGCGTTCGAAGCCTGGCTGCTGCGTACTGCTGCGGCGTTCCAGCTGCCGAGCAGATATCCCACTACCGCCGCCACGAAAACTGAAGCCCACCGGCCGCGCCTAATGGCCTTCTTACGCCGCATTCCGACGCCCCCTCACCCGTAATCCCCAGGTCCCTATCTCCTTTCAAATGAAGCTTAATTTATGACTAATCGGGGGATTTTTCCCGGCAAATGGGGTAGAGGCCGGATTCCCACTGGAAAATCAAAAGGCCCGGATTGTCGTCCGGGCCTTTGCTTCTTGAATTGGGACTTTGGGGCGCTTACGCGGCCTCTTCGGCCACCACACCTTCGTCCTCGGCGTCGGGCTTGGGACCGCGGCGCGGACCCTTGGCAAGTGCCGCCTCGATCTCCTTGACCGCCTCGGTTTCGGTAATGCGCTGCACAGCCGCGATTTCGCGCGACAGCCGATCGAGCGCCGCCTCGTAAAGCTGCCGCTCCGAATACGACTGTTCCGGCTGGTTTTCCGACCGGAACAGGTCGCGGACTACCTCGGCAATGGCGACGATATCGCCGGAATTGATCTTGGCTTCGTATTCCTGCGCGCGGCGAGACCACATGGTACGCTTGATGCGGGCGCGGCCCTTCAGCGTATCGAGAGCGCGCCGGATCATGGGCGTTTCGGCAAGCTTGCGCATGCCTACGGAGGTGACCTTGGAGGTCGGCACACGCAGCGTCATCTTGTCCTTGACGAAATTGATGACAAACAGCTCAAGCCGCGCACCAGCCACTTCCTGCTCTTCGATGGCCACGATCTGGCCAACGCCGTGAGCCGGATAAACGATGAATTCGTTGGTCTTGAAACCTTGTCTTTGTGTAGTCTTCTTCACGGTCATTCCCAAAGTTGCTCCTTCCGGCTCCGGCTTGCGCCGCTGCGCGGGCTTCGCCACGCCGACCCTGTTACGGGATGTCGCTCGCGTGGGCTGTGATGGCCTCCGGCTCACGCGGGAGGAGGATTTTCCGGCCTTTCTGGTCATGCCGGTCACGCTTTTCTTAGTACGACGACGAGTTTTCTCTGCCACTGCTCTCGCGTGGGTCACACGCCTCTTCTGACGGTTCCTCGAGAAATCCCCGAAAAAATAAGCTTAAGCTGGTAGCAAAGGCGATATCGGGGACGTTTTTCATTATGTAAACGTCTAATAGCACATTTTCAGCCAAAATCAAAGCCTTATGGCACTGCGAAACGGTCGCAGCGTGGCCTTTCTTAACAATAGTTAACGCTGCCGCGGCGAAATCGCTTTAATCGCCGGTGCCGGGATTGGCCGAAAAGTGCTGTTCGAATTTGTTGGCCACGCCTTCCCAGCTTTTGGCGTCGGCGGGCGGCTCCTTCTTGGCCGTGATGTTCGGCCAGACCTTGGCGTATTCGGCGTTCAAACCCAGCCATTTCTCCGTGCCCGGCTCGGTATCGGGCTTGATCGCCTCGACCGGACACTCGGGTTCGCAGACGCCGCAATCGATGCACTCGTCGGGGTGGATGACGAGCATGTTCTCGCCCTCATAGAAGCAATCCACCGGGCAGACTTCGACGCAGTCCATGTATTTGCATTTGATGCAATTGTCGTTGACGATATAGGTCATCTGCCTACTCTAAATTGGCTTTTTGCGAGCAGTGCTCCTAGCGCACGGGTCCTTGGCGCGCAAGACTCGCGGCCCGATCCCGTCCCCTTCAGCTTAATTCATCATATAGGCCGTCCGTGCTCCCGGCGGGACCCCTGCGGTCGCGAAACCCGCGCACCTTGAGCACCCGCACGCTGCGGTCGAGCGCCACCGTAATCACGTCGCCGCTATGCACCATTCGGCCGGGCGCGTCGATGCGGACGCCATTGACGCGGACATATCCGGCACCGGCCAGCGCGGCGGCGTCGGCGCGGGTGCGTACCAGTCGGGCATGCCAGAGCCAGCGGTCGATCCGTTGACGGTCGGCTTGGTCCGGCACTCAGCGGCGCTCCTTCTTTCAGCGGCGCTCCTTGGCCTCCGCCTCGAGCTGCGCCTTCAGCGCGGCGAGTTTGGCGAATGGCGAATTCGGATCCGGCGCCTTCTCGCGCTCGCGCCGTTCGAAGCGCGCCGGTCGCTCACGCGGCCGCTCGCGCTCCCGCGGCGGCCTATCGGGGCGATCGCGGTGCTCGCCGCCACGGTGCTCGCCGCCACGGTGTTCACCGCCACGTTGGCGGTGACGGTGGGGACGTCCGGATCTGCCGGGAGCCTCTCCGGCGGGCTGCTCCGCGGCCGGTGCGGCTTCTCCGGAAGCTGCGACAGCCGGTGCTTCAGCTCCTGGCGTTCCGCGCGGCGCATCCGTGCGCCGTGGCCTGCCATGGTCGCGGTGCCGATCGCGCGGGCGGCGCCGGCCTTCGGCCCGACCCGGCCGCCAGACTTCGATCAGTGCCGGCTCCGCAGTAGCCTGTTCGGCTTCCGCCGCGACCTCGCCGCCTTCGGGCTGGGGCACCGCTGGGGTTTCGGATGCTTCAGCCTCAGCGGCTGGCGCAGCCTCCGCCTCTTCGGGCGCTTGAGCCTCAGTGGCTGGCGCGGGCTCGGCCTCAAATTTGGTCTGGCTGTCGCTCGGCTCAGGTGGCTCCGACGATACCGTTTCGGCTTCGGGCGCCGCTTCCGCTTCAGAAGTAGCAAGCGGACCCTCGTCATCGGCCGCAGCCGGCTCCGCCATGGGCTCGGCTTCCGGCGCCGGTGAAACCGCCTGTAAATTGTCCTCGGCAGCCGAAGCGCCGTCGGTGCTGACTGGTTCTGGCGCTTGCTCAGGAGCCGGTGTGACCGGCTCCACCGCTGCCGCTGTCGGAGCAGGTTCGGGCGGCTTGGGGCGCTGTTCCATGCGGTAGCCGAGCGAGCGCAGCACCGAGGCGAAATCCTCGCCCGATGCGCCGATCAGCGATGTCATGCCGTTGACGATCGTGAAGCCGCCACCCGGAAAAGCCGCGGCCGGCTTTTGTCCCGGTGCGCCTTCCCGCCAGGCCAGCGCCGGACGGATCAGATCGGCCAATCGCTCCAAAATATCGACGCGGACCGCGCGCTCGCCGCAAACCCGATAGCCGGCGGTGCGATAGAGATTGGCATCGATCTCTTTGTTGACAGGGATGGAGGTGCGCCCGCTGCCGGCGAGATGCAGGAGATCGACGAGATTTTTGGCCTCGTCGCCGCCATGCGCCAGCTCCCAGAGCTGTACCGCCAGCGCGCGCGGCGCGGGCTTCAGCAGCGCGGGAACGTAGATGTTATAGGCGCCGAACCGCACGCCGTATTTGCGCAGGCTCGCGCGTTCCGGCTGCGCCAATCCCTTGACGTCTTCGGCGACTTTGGGCCGGTCCAGTACGCCCAACGCTTCGACCAATTGAAAAGCGACGCCGCGGGCAATGCCGGTCACGTCGCCGGCCGCGGACAATTCAAACAAAGGCGCGAGCAGCCGATCGATATGTGACTTGAGCCACCGATCGATGCGCTCCTGCACGGCGTCGCGCGGCGCGCCGGTGAGATGCTCGTCGGCAATCAGGCGGACGCGCGGATGCAAGGCGTCCTCGCCGGCAACAAGCTTGCCGACGGCCGAGCCGGTCCAGCGGATCGTGCCATCGGCGGCGAGCACGAGCTGCGCGTCGGGCGCCTCGGTAAGCCGCTTGGCGCGGGAATCGATCTCGCCGGCCAGCGCCTTCTGCGCGGCGTTCTGCAGCGCCTTGGTGTCGGAGCCGCCCGACGACGCATCCGGCAGGAACACGAAACCGTCGAGGCGGCCGATGACGTGGCCTTCGACGATGACTTCGCCGGTCTTGTTGATCTGCGGTTCCAGCGTGGCGTTCTCGCGCAGCCGCCGCATCAGCACGCTGGTGCGACGATCGACGAAGCGCTCGGTCAGCCGTTCGTGCAGGGCATCGGACAGCTTGTCCTCGACTCCCCGGGTGACGCCTTGCCAGTGTTCGGGATCCGCGAGCCAATCGGGGCGATTGGCGGCAAACGTCCAGGTCCGGATATGCGCGATGCGCGTCGACAGCGTATCGATGTCGCCGTCGGTCCGGTCGGCTTCCGCGATCTGGCGCGCGAACCAGTCTGTTGCGATTTTGCCCTCGCGCATCAGGAAGCCGTAGACCGTGACCACAAGCTCGGCGTGGTTGGCGGGCGCGATCTTGCGATAATCGGGGATCTGGCAGACCTCCCAAAGCCGTTCGACGTCGTTACGCGTGCCGGTGACGGCGCGCACCGCGTCTTCGCGCGCGGCGTGGTCAAGCACGAGGATATCCTCGGCGACCGGGGCGCGGGCCAGCGCCGGTTCCTTGGGCGGTTCCGCCAAGGTCGCCTGCAGGGCGCCGATCGAGGAAAAATCGAGATCGGAATTGCGCCACTGCACGAGCTTGACCGGCTCGAAGGTGTGCGATTCCAGCGCCTGGACGAGTTCGGTTTCGAACGGCGGGCAGCGTCCGGTGGTGCCAAACGTGCCGTCGCGGGTAGCGCGGCCGGCGCGGCCGGCAATTTGGGCGAGTTCCGAAGGGTTGAGCTTGCGAAACTGGTAGCCGTCGAACTTGCGGTCGGAAGCGAACGCGATGTGATCGACATCGAGGTTGAGCCCCATGCCGATGGCATCGGTGGCAACCAGGTAGTCGACCTCGCCGGCCTGGTAGAGATCGACCTGAGCGTTGCGCGTGCGCGGCGACAGCGAGCCGAGCACGACGGCGGCGCCGCCGCGCTGGCGGCGGATCAACTCGGCGATGGCGTAGACTTCCTCGGCCGAGAACGTCACGACGGCGGACCGGCGCGGCAGCCTGGTGAGTTTTTTCTCGCCCGCGAAGGTGAGCTGCGACAGTCGCGGCCGGCTGACCATGCTGGCGCCGGGCAGCAGCCGCTCGACGATCGGCCGCATGGTGGCGGCGCCGAGCACCAGCGTCTCCTCGCGCCCGCGTCGGTGCAGCATGCGGTCGGTAAAGACGTGACCGCGCTCGAAATCGGCGGCCAGCTGGACTTCGTCGATGGCGACGAATGCGACGTCGAGATCGCGCGGCATCGCCTCGACGGTCGCCACCCAAAAGCGCGGATTGGGCGGCTTGATCTTCTCCTCGCCGGTGATGAGCGCGACCGCCTCGGCGCCGACCCGCTCGACGGCGCGGTTATAGACTTCGCGCGCCAATAGCCGCAGCGGCAGCCCGATGATTCCGGACGAGTGCGCCAGCATCCGCTCGATGGCGAGATGAGTCTTTCCGGTGTTGGTTGGGCCGAGCACGGCGGTGACGCCGGCACCACGGGCGCGCGCGTCGCGATCTGCGGGAGGCGAAAATGAAATTGGCATTCAAGGTCCGGCATTCTGCGCCGCCCTGCCGGCCCGCGAGCCGCGCGGGGCAGGGGAGGACGCATGTTTGTGTATCACAACGCGACGGTCGAAAGGTCTGTGATTAAGGTGTGGAACGAGTTTGGAACGAATCGCGGCCGAATTGGTGACTCGCGTTGTGTTCGATTTTGTTCACCGCGAGATATGGATGAGACGATGTTGTCGCGTACCACATTGGGTGTCAAAGGCTGATTCCAGCCGCTCGCTACAGGCCCGAGACGTTAACATGTCGCGCGCGTGACGATTCTCTCGGAGTCAAGAGGCTTCGCGTTGTGGATAACGGGGACACCGCTGAAGCGTTCGCGCAGGCGTGCACAACTCGCACCATGATTCGAACGGCGGTCGGTGTTACTGAAACTTCGCCAGTGAGCGCGACGACTGCGCCATCGAAACGAATTGTGTCGCCTGCAGCACGCCGAGCCCGAGCGGTGTCGGCATCGCAAAACGAAACGGCACCAGCACGCGCGTTCCGGCGATCGGAACCAGCCAAACCTCCGCGTCGCGCAGCGCGATCAGGTATTTGATCGCGGCGCGGTCCCGAATGTAGCCGGAGATCGGCTTGAAATACAGCGCGCAGACGGCGGCGGTGCCTTGGTATCCCTTCCCCGCCTTGACCTTTTCCACGCGCTTGAATTCGCTCTGCAGATCGTAGCGGACGCGGCCGTCGAATACCGAAACCTTGCGGTTGCAGGCTTGCGGCCCGACCGGGTCGCCGGTGCCGTCGACGTGGGTGAGTGCCGACGTCATCGGGTCGACAACGCCGCGGCGATCCGCATCGGTGACCGGAATCCGGTCGGGCATCGGCAAAAGCGGCGGCTCGGCCGAGTAGTCGGTGACGTTGCCGTTGGCCAGCGCCATGCGCACTTCGTCAATGTGACGGGTGTCGATGATCGTTGCCGCATAGCTCGCCGGCACTGGCTGCCCGCGCGTCACGCTGCCCTGTACTGCGCCGGTGCCACGCGCGCTGGTGAAGAATCTCAACAGTCCCGCGGTCGCGCCGCTGGCTGCTGCCGTGTAGGCGCTGCCGGAAATGTCGACCATCCAATTGCCGTGGCCGACCGGGATGCCGGAAACCGTGGCGACGTATTCGGCGTCAAGCCGCCCCTGCGCGGCGGCGCCGTGGCGCGCATCGCCGATGAGGGCGCCCAGCAGAGTCATGACGCAAACCGCCGCGGTTGGCGCGGCGGCTGTGGCTGACTGAAAAATCCAATTTGGCAGCACAAACACGAGTTCTGCGTCCCTGGCCGGCGCGCTGGCTGACGGGAAAGCCGCCGGCCGGTCGATCCGATGACCTTCACGCCGGACCCTGAGCCCTGTGTTGTGGCAGAATAAGTCCTTTGTGTGGTTCCTGGTGTGGTTGCTGGCCGCCGGCGCCGGCCGCGGCCTGAACGGCCCGAGACAGAAAACGCTATCTGTGACATGCGCTTGACGGTGACCGGCCGCGCACTCTATAGGCTGCGCAACCCCATTCCACCCGAGCGCCCGGCGGTGGCCGGACGCGACGTTTTTAAAGGATGACAGCCATGTCGTGGCGCTGTGAATTGACCGGCAAGACGCGCCAGATCGGGCACAAGGTGAGCCATTCCAACCGCAAGACCAAGCGGCGCTTCCTGCCCAATCTGCTCAATGTGACGCTGATGTCGGAATCGCTAAACCGCCGCGTGCGGTTGCGCGTTTCCGCGAGCGCGCTGAAAACCGTGGATCACCGCGGCGGTTTCGATGCCTTCCTGCTCGCCGCCAAGGACAGCGAGTTGTCGCCGCGCGTGCTCGATCTCAAGCGCGAAGTGGCTAAGAAGCGCGCCGCCGTGGCCTGAGCCTCACTGCGTCTTTGATAGGCGCGATCGCGTAGCCGTTTCGATAACGGCTGCGGCTACTGGCGGCTGCGGGCCACTCGCAATATGCTCGGTACCAATCACGCTTAAGGGAGGATAGCATCATGTCCGCGCCAGCCCGCAAAGTCGTGCATGCCGACATCAAGCCGGACAATCCGCCGGCGCGCGCCGCGCATTTTCTCGATGTGCCCAACATGCCGTGGGAAAAAACCAAATTCCCCAGCATCGACATCAAAGTGCTCTATACGGACGGCAACGGCATCACCACCGCGCTGTTTCGGCTCGCGCCCGGCGCCGTCGTGCCGCTGCACGAACACACCGCGCTCGAACAGACCTATGTGATCGACGGTTCGCTGGAAGATCACGAAGGCAAATGCGGACCCGGCCAATTCGTGTGACGCCCGGCCGGCAATCAGCACGAAGCGGTGGCGCCGAACGGCGCGGTGCTGCTCGGATTTTTTCTCAAGCCGAACCGCTTCGCCTATGGCGAGAAGTTTTTCACCGAGGCCGGCGAGCGATAAGCAGCTCCGCTTCTGAGAGTCTGTCCGGGAACATCAGGCCGGATTACAAAGTTTTCGCAGCATGAGGCGGATTGATGCGAGGCGCAAGAACGACAGCGCCTTGCGATTGAGGTTCTCCCAGTCCTTCGCGAGCCGTCGGCAACGGTTGAGCCACGCAATGGTACGTTCGACGACCCAACGGCGTGGGAGAATGACAAAACCTTTGGCGTGATCAGAGCGCTTGACGATTTCAGTTTCGAGGTGAGGCAGAATTTTCGCCAAGGCCTTTTGGAATTCCGGCCCCTGATAGCCACCGTCGGCAAACAACTTTTTCAAGAACGGATACATCCCGAAAAGGGTTGCAAGGAGCAGGACGCCACCGTCGCGATCCTGGATATTGGCGGGATGAACGATCGCGTGGAGCAACAAACCCAGCGTATCTACGAGAATATGGCGCTTCTTGCCCTTGATCTTTTTGCCCGCATCATAGCCAGGCGGATCGATGCAGGCCCCCCTTTTTCAGCGCTCTTCACGCTTTGGCTATCGATGATGGCGGCGGTGGGACTGGCCTCTCGTTCGCCTTGCTCGCGGCACTCCACATATAGGGCGTGATGGATCCGATCGAGCGTGCCGTCGTAGCTCCACAAATCAAGATAGTCGAAAAGAGTGCTGCGTGGCGGCAGATCTTTCGGGATCGCCCGCCACTGGCACCCCGTGCTCAACACATACATGATCCCGTTCATCACTTCGCGCACGTCGACGTGCCGCTTGTTACCACCACGCTTGGCCGGTGGAATAAACGGCTCGACATGCGCCCATTCGTCGTCGGTCAGATCGCTCGGATATCGTAGCGCGCTACGGTCGTAACGCCTGCGGTTTTTCGCCGTCCACATCGGTGACCATCCTCGAATCAGGCCACCACTCTTGAATCACAAATGATTCATTGGATTCAACTTGTTCTCGGACAGACACTGAGACTTTGTTAAGCATCTCTGGTCGTGGCGCCCACGCGCGCCACGCCTATGCGCCGTTATGCGCGCGCGGCTTTACCGGCCGCCAAAATTGCATGTGGCGCAGCCCCCTGCGACAAAATGGCTTGACAGTAAAATCGGTGCCAAATACTCGGTTTCACAAAGAAATTTCGGGCGGGACGCCTTAAAGGAAGCGGCACAGCCGGCATGACGACACTCGAAATATCTGCGCCGGTCAGCGTCGCCCGACCGCGGCCGTTTGCCGACGTCTGGCTCATCACGCTCGGCCATACGCTGACGCACTGGTATCCGGCGACGTTTTATCTGCTGCTGCCGCTGATCGGCAACGAGCTGCATCTCAGCTACGAACAGATCGGCTCGATCCTGACGTGCCAGTTCGTGTGCGGCGCGCTGTCCAACATTCCGGGCGGAATGATCGCGGACTCGGTGTCGCGCAAGGGCCTGCTCATGGCGCTCGCCTTGTGCTGGGTCGGTGCGCCCTATCTGCTGATGGGCTTCACGCACTCATACTGGACGCTGCTCGGCTGCGCCGGCCTGGTCGGCATCGGCAATAATTTCTGGCATCCGACTGCAATCCCGCTGCTGGCGCGGTCGTTTCCGCAGCGCAAGGGATTCGTCGTTTCGATCCATGGCATGGGTGGCAATGTCGGCGATGCGCTGGCGCCGCTTGCCGCGGGATGGCTCCTGGCCATCACAAGCTGGCGCAACGTCGTCGTCGTCAACATCGTGCCCGGCATCCTGATGGCGTGCGTCATTCTGGTGATGGTCGGCGGGCTGACCGTCGGCGGCGAACATGCGGGCGGCGGCAAGGCCGGCGCGTCGGCCGCGGGCTTGAGCAAGCGCCTGCGCGATCTGCGCGAGCTTCTGAGAAACAGAACGCTGGTGATGATTTCGCTCGGCTCGGCGTTCCGCGCCATGACGCAGAGCGCGCTGCTGACGTTTCTGCCGCTCTATCTGGCGCGGCAGATGGGCTATCCGCCGAAATGGATTGGCATCTGCATGTTCTCCTTGCAGGCCGCCGGCTTCGCGATGACGCCGATCGCCGGACATTTCTCCGACATGATGGGGCGCCAGCGCATCATCATGAGCAGCATGGCCATGACCATGGTGGTGCTGCTCGGCATGGCGTTCGCCGGCCATTCCAGCCTGTTTGTCGTGCTCGTCGCGTTTCTCGGTTTTTTCCTGTTCGCCGTGCGGTCGGTGCTGCAGGCTTGGCTGCTCGATGCAACGCCGCCGAGCCAGGGCGGCACCAGCATCGGCATCCTGTTCGGCAGCCAGGCGCTCGGCGCCGCTATCGGTCCGGTGACCGGCGGCGTTCTTGCCGATCACTACGGCCTGAACGTCGTGTTCTATTTTCTGGCGACCACGATCGTGATCGCCAATTTGTTTGTGTTCTTCACGCCGACGCCGGAACGGCGTTCAACGGTTTAGGCCGCGTACTCATAAAATTGGCGGCATGGGTCGACGACGTCAATCAATACGCCCGTGATCGACCGCCATCGGTCAGTCTTTTTCGCGGGTCATCCCGACTTGCCCTGCAGTCCTGCAGTCCTGCAGCCGGCGTTGGCGGGCTCTTCCGCATCACGGTCCTGCGCCTCCTGCAGGTCACGAGGATCAATGCTTACCATCTCGACCGCGGACGATGCCGCCGGCACGAAGATCATGGTGGCCACGCGGCGATAGACCGGGAATGACAATTCTTGGATCAATTCTTCGTCGGTGGCGATCCGATATTCTCCAGACGGCAATACTCGATCGACCCCCTTCAACATGAACGGCCGCGCAAAGCTCAGGGTTTTGTTGCTCGTCCTGATGGTCATGGAATTGAAAATCCTTGCAGTCGAACACGGGCCGACGCTAGTGGAGCGGATTTGACATTCGCTACCCACCTAGCCGCTAACTCTGGTAGCGAATGTCAAATCCAAAAGCTCCACTAGAACTTATAGTTGCTAGTGGTCCTTTTGATTTTAACATTCGCATGAAAGCGTGCCGAATTGGGATGCGAATGTTAGAATCCGACCACTAGAAGCCCATGCCGCCGCCCGCGGGCATGGCAGCGTGTGCTTGACCTTGCTGCGGTAGCTCGGCCACCATCGCTTCCGTGGTGATCAGCAGTCCGGCCACGGACGCCGCACCTTGCAACGCGGCGCGCACGACTTTTGTCGGGTCGATGATGCCCTTGGTCACCATGTTGCCGTATTCTCCGGACTGGGCGTCGAAGCCAAAGCCATAGGAATCCTTTTCGAGGATTTTTCCGACGATCACCGATCCATCTTCACCGGCATTGAGCGCGATCTGGCGCGCCGGCCAGGACAGCGCCTTGCGCACGATCTCGACCCCAGTCTTCTGGTCGTCGTTTTGCGTGCGAACCTTCTTGAGCGCCTCGATGGCGCGCAGCAATGCCACACCGCCACCTGGGAGGATGCCTTCCTCGACAGCCGCGCGGGTGGCGTGCATCGCGTCATCGACGCGATCCTTGCGCTCCCTGACCTCGACCTCGGTGCTGCCACCGACACGAATCACCGCCACGCCGCCGGCGAGCTTGGCGAGTCGCTCTTGCAGCTTCTCGCGATCGTAGTCGGAGGTGGTCTCCTCGATCTGGGCCTTGATCTGATGAATGCGCGCGTCGATGTCGGTCTTCTTGCCGGCGCCGCTGACGATCGTGGTGTTTTCCTTCTCGATCGTTATCTTCTTGGCCTTGCCCAGCATTGCCAGCGTTACGTTCTCGAGCTTGATGCCGAGATCCTCGCTGATCGCCTGGCCTCCGGTGAGGACGGCGATGTCCTGCAGCATGGCCTTGCGGCGATCGCCGAAGCCGGGCGCCTTCACGGCCGCGACCTTCAGCCCGCCGCGCAACTTGTTGACGACAAGCGTTGCAAGCGCCTCACCCTCGACTTCCTCGGCAATGATGACAAGAGGCTTCGAGGTCTGCACCACGGCCTCCAGAAGCGGCAGCATTTCCTGCAGTCCGGAGAGCTTCTTTTCGTAGATCAGGATATACGGGTCGTCCATTTCCACGCGCATCTTCTCGGCGTTCGTTACGAAATAGGGTGAGATGTAACCGCGGTCGAACTGCATGCCTTCGACGACTTCCAGCTCGGTCTCCATCGACTTGGCTTCCTCGATGGTAATCACGCCCTCGTTGCCGACCCGCTTCATGGCGTCGGCGAGAAAGCGGCCAATCTCGGCATCGCCGTTCGCCGAAATGGTGCCGACCTGGGCGATCTCCTCATTGGAGGTGACTTTTTTTGAGTTCTTCTGCAGGTCAACGACGACCGCCTCGACCGCGAGATCGATGCCACGCTTGAGGTCCATCGGGTTCAAGCCGGCGGCGACGGCCTTAGCGCCCTCCCTGACGATGGCGTGAGCGAGCACCGTCGCCGTGGTGGTGCCGTCGCCCGCGATGTCGGATGTCTTGGACGCCACTTCGCGTACCATTTGCGCGCCCATGTTCTCGAACTTGTCGTCAAGCTCGATCTCTTTGGCAACCGTCACACCGTCCTTTGTGATGCGCGGAGCACCGTAAGACTTGTCGAGCACGACATTGCGGCCTTTGGGACCAAGCGTTACGCGGACCGCGTGAGCGAGCGTATCGATGCCGCGCAGCATGCTGTCGCGCGCGTCGACCGAAAATTTCACTTCCTTGGCAGACATGACGTTTGTTCCTTTTTGTATCGTTCGTCATCGAGACGATTGGTCGGCCCGAAGCTAGCCAAGCGTCCTCACGCAGCTTTCTCGCGCGCTTCGGCTTGCACCAGCACGCCCATGATATCGCTCTCATTCATGATCAGGTACTCGACGTCATCGATCTTGACTTCGGTTCCCGACCACTTGCCGAACAGCACCCGGTCGCGGGCCTTTACGTCGACGGGGATGAGTTTGCCGCTCTCATCGCGACGGCCTGGACCGGCCGCAACGACCTCACCCTGCTGCGGTTTCTCCTTGGCGGTATCGGGAATAATGATCCCCGCCGCGGTCTTTGCCTCGGCGTCGATTCGCTTGATCACGATTCGATCGTGCAGCGGACGAAACTTCATCGATATCTCCTGATTATGACATCTCGGCGTGATAAAACGCCTCGCCCGGCTGCACCGCACGAGGCGTTCTACCTATTCGTTCCGCGGCAACTTACGCGGCGAAGCGGATGCTGGGCGAGCCGATTACGCCGCTCTTCTCCCAGGCCGTCTTCATATCGTTTGAGCCCAACCAAGTGCAGGCTTTCGATACGTCGGCGACGTCGGCAAGGACCACCACGTCATTTTGGTCGTCGGCGCTGCGGAACACCCTGCTGTTGGTGATGCCGGCAGTCGTACGATCCTTGTCGTGCCCGTTGTAACTTGTACGCCACGCGTTGAAGTCCTTGACCTTGAAATGGACAGTCATGTTTTCGTTATTCATTGGTATTCTCCTTTGTGAAAGGCTCTTTTGTACGGCCGCGATCGGGATCGCGCACGCGGCCAATGTGCAGATGTCGGGGCATCCGCAATGGATGCTGGAAAGCAACTTTTTAGATTAGAGTTGTGTCAGCCGATGACAGCAGGCCGCCTATGGGGAAACAGCGATTTCGGCATGTCGCCGTTTTTTAGGCAGAACTCGGGCAGGCCATCGCCTACCGGTACTACGAACTTGTGGTTCAGAAACCAAAGCACAAGGACGCTTGCAAAATTTAAATTGAGGCGCGCGGGCGATTAAAATGAGATTTGTATTCTGATCGGCTGCTCTTGAGTTCGCCCCTGTGCATCCGCCGCACTTTCGGGCCGCTACGCGCTTAAATGGGAGCGGCCAGCAATCGGGCACGGCGGCGGGCGCCGATGTAACGCATGGTAGCGTATTGGATCAAAAACAAGCCGGCTTTGCTGACGATAGCGTAAGCCGACATGAACGCCGACCAGGCCACCACACTAAAACTCAGGGCGACGACCACGTTTAGCGCCGCCGAGAAAAACATGAGGGCCGCCCAAACGAACCCGAAAATGACGGCGATGTCCGCCACCACTGCCATGGCGTCCGGCGGCAGATAACGGTTCATCCATCCCGGCTTGAGCATCACCAAGCCGACAACGACGTAGATCAGGCTCGGTTTGACCATCACGAAGCGCGGGTTACCGGTGATAAGAGTCGCCGTGCCGAAACCGAGCATGAGGAAGAGGCTCACCCACTGCATCGTGGCGATCGCCTTCTCGCACGCGAACTGCCAGCCGATCTGGGCGACGCCCAGCACCATGCCGAGGGTCACCGCAAGGAGCAGATTCCCGGTCAGCAGAAAAACCATGAGAAAAAGGAAAGTCGACGCCATATCGAGGAGCAACAGTTTCGCCGCGGCGAATAACTTTCTCATCGGGCGTCTACGTGGGATAAATTCGGAAACTGACGACGTTGAGGACGGTTTGGTCGAAGATGGACATGACGCCGGGCCGTCTCGCCCTGGAACAGACCATCGGGACGTCTCGAGGGAGGGATGCTGACATCACAGAGCGGCTCGGACGCGAGCTGCGTTCAAAGTGCTATAACTGATCGCGCCAGGGCTTCTTTAGCCAGTCGAATCTCCTTCAATCGCGCGGTCTTTTCGCGAGTGGCTAGAGCTTGACATTCATATTCGGTCATAGCTGTTCGACCGTCCTGCGCACGCGCTTCTTTTTTGAAATGTCTCTCCGCCCTTTCTCGGGCCCTATGTGAGTTCATAGCAAT
The DNA here is from genome assembly GCA_963729965.1 of uncultured Alphaproteobacteria bacterium. Classification (GTDB taxonomy): domain Bacteria; phylum Pseudomonadota; class Alphaproteobacteria; order Rhizobiales; family Xanthobacteraceae; genus BOG-931. The sequence continues at coordinate 31,477 of CAVSPX010000010.1, read as the reverse complement.
TTTCTCCTGTGCGACACTATTGACCCAGCGCGTTGTACTGCTCGCGATAAGGGCTTTGCTTCCCGCCGCAGGGCTGTCTGGGATCGACCCAATCGCCCATGACACGCCGGCTGATGAACGCCGTTACTTGCTGATCTCCGTCCCGGCCGTGGAGCAGCAATCCATCGCTATTATGCGGACCGTCGTCGACAGAAAAGTTCATGGGCTTCACGGTCGATCCTGACCGGCGGCGAGACTACATCGTCGATTAGTGGTCGCCGGCGTTCACGCTGTAAGTTTGAAAGTGTCCGCACTCGGCGCACGCGTAGGTGCGAAGCTCCAACGCGTCGTCGCCTGAGTCAGGCTTTACGAGCCCAAGCTTCATCGCTCCAGAGCATACGGCGCAACGGGAGGCCGCCATGGCTGCAACTCGTTCTTTCGTCGGCATGTGTAGCCCTTTCAGCCGAAACGGCGTTGCCGTTGATTAGCGATCAGAAGCACTTTCCCGCGTCACAGTATTACCCGACGCGGCGTCTGATCGCCGTCATCCTTATGGCTATGCAGAAACCGCGCGATCTGCCCCTTTGGCGGGGCTGTATGCCCGACGCCGGCGAGGGAAGCCGCGCGTTCGAAGAGATCTCGTTGGATTTTGGTCGGAAGAGCGCCCCATTGCATGATGACGGCCGCTCCCAAACATTCCAGAATTGTTCTGTCGTCTCCGGAAGACTGATCGCTCTTTAGATCTGCCGGCGATTCGGCTATTCGCATCGAGTCCCCGCCATTCGATACTCTCGCGCCCATATTGCCTGGAGCAGACATGAAAGCCCCACCGTCGTCGTCCCACCGCGCAATGGCAACGACGTAGTGGCTCACATCGGTTTGATTTTCTCTTGAGGTCATTTATTACATATGGGCTTCCGGACCGACGTTTACTATGGAAGGTTAGGACCCAATCCGTCTTACACAGTCAGTCCCATTCCTAGGCAAAAGCTGTGCTGAATTGCTCACAATGCGGATAATCTGGATGCTGGGGGTGGGTGATAAATGAGAACATCCAAGTCCTGATTTGCGGCTGGTCGTTAAGAGCGACTTTCAGCAAAAGGAAGCAGCCGTCTATGCTGCCTCGAGAGGCTCAGGGGCCGGCGTCGCGAACGGAATACGTCGAATAGCAAACGATCCATTTTGCACTTCAGTCGCCTTTGCGCGCCACCCCTGACACACGCGAACGTATTCGTATCTGCTTGCAACCTTTCGCGCAAAGCAGCGTTGTTATCATTCTCAGGACAAAATTTTTTGTTTGAGCAATTATAGGAGGCTCGCTTGCTTCATAAAACACTCGTCGCGCTTGCGGCAACGATCGCGCTCGGCTGTGTGCCGGTAGCGACGAAAGCGTTCGCCGCCGTGCATTCAGCCGGTCACGCCAGCGTAGGACATGTCAGCGAAGGCCATGCAATGGGCGGCCGCGCAATGGCTGGCAGCGCTCGCCGCGGACATGCGGCTGGCTTCGCCCGCGGCGGCGGCCGTGTTGCCCGATACGGGCGCGGCTACGGCTATGGACCGATCTACGGTGGTCCGATCTACCATGGCCCGATCTATGACGATTGCGCGGACAACGGTTGCGGCCCTCGCTATGGCTACAATGGATGCCCTGGCTATGGTGTTCCCATTGTCGGCCGCGTGATAGACGACGTCTTGGGTGGTTACGGTCCCTACTGAGGGCGCTCAGCGGGCTTGAACTGCGGCGGTCGCCTTCCCGATGGGAAGTGCGACCGCTCCCACCAGGACTCATGGGCTTATCGTTGTGAGGATGCCGCCCGATCGGATTCGTCGTCTCCACCTTCGCAGTGCGGCCCGAGCTTGTCCTCCCTGTCGATTCCGAGCAGCTCCGCGAGCAGCGTGCGTGCACGACTGACGCGGCTTTTTATCGTCCCGACCGGTGTCCCGCAGATTGCCGCCGCTTCGTCGTAGGAGAAGCCGGACGCGCCGACGAGCAGCAGGGCCTCGCGCTGAACGAGGGGTAATTTCGCGAGCGCGGCGTAGAGCTCGTTGAACTCCAAGTGACCGTGCTGCTCCGGAGCCGATGTCAGGCTCTCGATGTAGCTGCCGTCCACATCTTCAACTTCGCGGCGCCGTTTGCGGTATTCCGACAGAAACTGATTGCGGAGGATGGTGAAGAGCCACGCCATCATGTTCGTCCCCGCCTGGAACGAACTGACGTTGGCTATGGCGCGCCGGAGCGTTTCCTGCACGAGGTCATCCGCACGATCGGCGCTGCCGCTGAGCGATATTCCAAACGCACGCAAGCCTGGAACGGCAGCGAGCATGGCATCACGCTCGGATGGCTGAAGGAGCCTTTTTTCCATCCTTTGTCGACTTCCGTCGATCGGTTCTTTAGGACCGCGGAGGACTTCGCAGGCGCGCGTTTCCTCCTGCTCCTGGTCGGATGTCGCCAACGCGACCCGCGCTTGCGGCGCATATTCGCGAAAAATTGAGGCCTTTGGGACGTTACGGACGACTGGGTCTGGCAAATGATGTTGCAAAGAACGTCTCCTTCATCGAGAGGCCTAGACCCGCCATGGAGTCATTCGCGACGGGCGAACCGTTTCTTTATAAGAGGACATGAGCAGGATAGAATCTGTGCTATTTTGACCACTGTCATGGAACTAATGCTAACGTCGAGCTACCGACGTGCCACAATGAAATCCCTTAAGCATGGAGCATCGCAATGCCGCTGCAGCGAGGCGAAGTCCGGGGCTACGACTTTAATCGGATGGTCTTGGAGTTCACGATGTTGAATGAGAGCAAGGTAATTCTGTGCGCCGTCAGCACCGAGGCGATGGACGATCTTGAAGGCAGCCGTCACATGACACCAGATCAGCGCATGAATCAGTTTGCCCGGCTGCGCGAAGTCATTGAGGAGCGAGCATCGCGTAAGTTTTTCCAGGAGCAGCGCCAGGCTGGCCAGCCGGTGGTGCTGCGATCAATCGATTTCCGCAGATAGCGTCACACTCAATGAGCGGAGGTGACAAAATATAAAATCAATTCGCGATTTGCGGCTGGTCGTGGAGAACGACATTCAACAACGAACTATGGACCTCAATCCCGTGCTCGATACCTCCCTTGTACGCAATGAAACCCAGCTTGCGAAATCTGTTCATGAAGAAGCTCACGCGGGAGCGCGTCGTTCCGATCATCTCCGCCAACGTCTCCTGGGTGATCTTGGCGATAATAGGCTCCGGTCTTGCTTCCTTGCCGAAGTTCGCTAGGAGCAGGAGCACTCTGGCAAGACGCTTCTCGCTCGAATTGAACAGTTGATCGACCAGATCTGCTTCAAAGCGAATGGCCCGGCTCAAAAGGTGCGCAATGAACAATTCGGCGAACGCCGGCTCCTGATGGATAACCCGAATGATAGCTGGCTTTTCCAATCGAGCGATGACGGCGTCCGTCATGGCCGTCACCGTCGCGATGCGTTGTGCCTGTCCGGCAAGACACCCCTCACCGAAGAAGTCGTCCGTACCAAGAATTGCGATGACCGCCTCCTTGCCTTGCTCGGAAACGACGGTGAGTTTCGCCCTACCTTTCTGGATGTAGAAGACCGCATCGGCAGGGTCTCCTTGAGAAAAGACGACTTGGCCCTTGCGATACTTGCCGATGCTGCGGCCCTCACCGACATGGGCGAGAAACGATTTCGTATCGAATAAGCGTCGGCTTTTGGTCGCCATCACATGACCTTCGACTCCGATCATAGGCTCTTTTGGGGTGGACGGGAATCGCGTGCTCGGCCTCGGGGGCCCTTTGAGCGATCCTTATCCGTATCCAGATCAATCGGGGAGGCCCGCCCAGGCAGTGGGAACATTACTCACAATGCAGGTGCGTCCGTGTGTGCAACGCTGCTCAAAATGCGCGGAGTCGCGTGTATTCACGCGGGCAAGCGCTATGTGCAGTTTAAACAGGCCGACAGGGCTGCCCATCGTCTAGTGTGCGCTTTTCGGCAGGGTTCTTGGGCCGCCATCGAGCCGATGCCGCGGCACGGCCCGTCAGCTCATCAGGTGTGTCTTGAACCACGCCAAGGTGCGCTGCCAGGCGAGCTTGGCCGCGGCTTCGTCGTAACGCGGCGTCGTGTCGTTGTGGAAGCCATGGTTGGCGCCCGCATAGACGTAGCCTTCGTGCACCACGTGTGCGGCCGTGAGCTCGGCATCGAACGCCGGCCAGCCCGACGTGATGCGCGTGTCGAGCGCGGCATAGTGCGCGAGCAGTGGGCTCTTGATTTTGGCTACATCCGCCGCCTTGGGCTGGATGCCGTAAAACGGCACGGCGGCGCTAAGATCGCCGCCCATCCACACCGCCAGTTGATTGACCACGCCGCCGCCGAAGCAGAAACCGACGGCGCCGAGCTTGCCGGTGCAGTCGGGGCGTGACTTCAGCCACGCCGCTGCGGCGTGGAAATCCTCCGTCATCTTGCCGCGATCGAGCGAAGCAAAAAGCTTGGCGGCTTTCTCCTCGTCGCCGGGATAACCGCCGACGGTGGTCAGCGAATCAGGAGCAAACGCCATGTAACCGGTGACTGCGAGCCGGCGCGCGACGTCCTTGATGTACGGATTGAGGCCGCGGTTCTCATGGATCACCAGAATTCCCGGCAGCTTGCCTGACGCGTTTGCCGGCTGCACCAGGTAGCCCTTGATGGTGCCATTGCCGCGGGGCGAGTCGACGCTCCCCGTCCCCGTTTTGATGCGGCTGTCGTCTTCGGGAACCTCGTTCGCCCAGGCATAGTTCGGCCGCAGCATCTCCCACAGCGCCACCGCGGTCACGCCGCCGGTGGCAAATTTCTGCGCACCGTCGAGAAATGCGCGGCGGCTGATGTCGCCGTGCACGTAGAGATCGAACAGATCCAAAAGCGGCTGCGGAAAGTCCGACGCCTTTTTCCGTTCCATGGCGATCCTCCGTTGCGGGGCAATGCGGGAGCGGTTGATCCGGGTATCTTAACCCCGGACGGGCGCGGTTCATCCATGCGCACCGCAAGGCGATCGCGGCTGGGTACACGGCTTGGCGATCGCCGATGGGAGCAATTCTATCGACTATTTCTTCGCGAGACTCTGGATCACCGGCCGCCACGTGTCCTGCTGTTTGGCGACGAAGGCCTGCGTCTCATCCGGCGTCATGACATGTGTATAATTGCCGGTGACGGCGAGGCGTTTTTTGACGACCGGATCGCTGACCACCTTGGCCAGATCGGCGTTGACCTTGGCGATGACCGACGGCGGGGTGCCGCGCGGCGCCGCCATGACGATCCAGCCGGATGCGGAAACATCGGGAAGGGTCTCGGCCACGGTCGGCAGGTCGGGGAATTCGGCCAACCGCTGCGGTGCGCCGGTGGCGATCAGCTTCACTTGCTTCGCATTCACCGCGCCGATGATCCCGGTATAGCCCTCGATGATCATGGTGACGCGTCCGGCGGCCACGTCGGCCAGGGCGGCGGAGGGCCCGCCCGTGTAGGGCACGGGAACAAGCGTGATGCCGGCCCTTTGCGCAATCAAAATTGAGGTCAGGTGGGTTATCCGCCCGACGCCTGAAACCGCCGTCGAGATCGTTCCGGGCGCCGCCTTGGCGCGATCGATCAACTGCCGCAGCGACGTAATGCCAGCCGCCGGATTGACGGCAACGAACATCGGCTGATCGGCGAGGAAGCCGATCGGCAGGAAATCGCGCGGCAGCATGACCGGAAGGTTGGGCGCTGTCGTCGGCAGCGCTATGAAGGTCGAACTCGCCGGCGTGTAGAGCGTATATCCATCGGCGGCGGCCTCGCTTGCGGCGCGCGCGGCGATGCTGCCATTGGCGCCCGGATGATTGACCACCGCGACGGTCTGTCCCCAGATCTTGCCGAGGCCGGCGGCGATCACGCGGGTGGCAACGTCCACGCTGGAGCCGGCGCCGGCGTCGGAAATGATGGTGACGGCTTTGTTTGGATAGCTTTGCGCCGAGGCCGCGGCGCTCGCCGAGAGCACCAGCAGCGCGGCCAGAACAGCAGACGTGACGTCGCGCAGCCATGTTCGATGCAGCTTCATATTTCCCCCCTTGAGTCGTGAATTGATTGGCCGGCGGCGATGGGAGCGCCGCCGCTCCGAGGCGTGTCTTATGAGTTCGAGCCGCCGCGGCCGGGCGGGCCGCCGCACCACCCGCTCTTCTGTCGGCTGTTCTTCAAACAGCTCGGCGAGCTTTTCGGTCATGACGCCGCCGAGTTCTTCGGCGTCGACGATCGTCACCGCGCGCCGGTAGTAGCGCGTCACGTCGTGGCCGATGCCGATGGCGATCAATTCGACCGGCGAACGCGTCTCGATGTCCTCGATCACCCAGCGCAGGTGGCGTTCCAGATAATTGCCGGGATTGACCGACAGCGTCGAATTGTCGACCGGCGCGCCGTCGGAGATCATCATCAGGATTTTCCGCGTTTCCGTCCGCGCCAGCAGCCGCTTATGAGCCCAATCGAGCGCTTCGCCGTCGATGTTTTCCTTGAGCAGGCCCTCGCGCATCATCAAGCCGAGATTCTTGCGCGCGCGCCGCCACGGCGCGTCGGCCGATTTGTAGATGATGTGGCGTAGATCGTTCAGCCGTCCGGGATTGGCCGGCTTGCCTTGCGCCAGCCACGCCTCGCGCGACTGCCCGCCCTTCCAGGCGCGCGTGGTAAAGCCGAGAATTTCCACTTTGACGCCGCAGCGCTCCAGCGTGCGCGCCAGAATGTCGGCGCAAGTGGCCGCGACGGTGATCGGCCGGCCGCGCATCGAGCCGGAATTATCGATCAGCAGCGTCACCACGGTGTCGCGGAAGTCGGTGTCCTTCTCGCGCTTGAACGACAGCGGATGCATCGGATCGACGATGACGCGCGACAGCCGCGCCGGATCGAGCAGACCCTCTTCGAGGTCGAATTCCCAGGCGCGGTTCTGTTGCGCCAGCAGCAGCCGCTGCAGGCGATTGGCAAGGCGCGCGACCACGCCCTGCAGATGCGACAGCTGTTTGTCGAGATAGCCGCGCAGCCGGTCGAGTTCTTCCGACTCGCACAGATCCTCGGCGCCGATGATTTCGTCGAATTTCGACGTGAACGGCCGATAGTCCGGCCCGCGTGGCTCGTTGCGCATGTTGCGCGGGCGCCACGGCTCGGCGGCCGTTTCGGAATCGCCCATCTCGGCGTCGTCGGCCATGTCGGCGGCGGGCGCATCGACGGCTTCGGAGGCGCTGTCGGGCAATTGCTCGGCCGACGCTTCGGCCTCCATGCTCATGCGCTCGCTGTCGGCGGAGTCGGACGCGTCGCCGTCCTGCCCCTGCTCGTCCTTGCGGGTATCCTGCTCGCCGTCCTCGCCCTCTTCCTCGTCGGATTCGCTGGAGCGGTCTTCGCCCATGTCGAGGCAGTCGAGCAGGTCATGAACGACGTCGCCGAAGCGGCGCTGATCGTTGACCACGCGCTCGAGCCGGTCGAGATCCTTGCCGGCGCGATCCTCGATGAGCGGCCGCCACAGATCGACGAGCTTTCTGGCCGCCGCCGGCGGCGCCTCGCCGGTGAGCCGCTCGCGCACCAGCATGGCCAGCGCGTCCTCGATCGGCGCGTCGGCGCGGTCGGTGATCTCGTCGAATTTGCCGCGGTGGAAGCGGTCGTCGAGCATGGCGGCGAGATTTTTCTTCACCCCGCCCATGCGGCGGGAGCCGATTGCCTCGACGCGGGCCTGCTCGACCGCCTCGAACACGGCGCGCGCCTGCTGGCCGCCGGGCGCGAGCCTGCGGTGCACGGCCGGATCGTGACAGGCGAGCTTGAGCGCGATGGAGTCGGCATGGCCGCGCACGATCGCGGCTTCGCGCTCATTGAGCCGGCGCGGCGGCTCGGGCAGCCGCGCCTTGCCGCCGGCGAGCCCCGGACGCTCGGCCGCGAACGACACTTCGAGATCGCCCTTGCCGGCGATGGCGCGCAGGCAGACGCCGACCGCGCGCTTGAACGGTTCGGTCGGCGCGTCCTTTACCGGAGCTTTGGGTTTGATATTGGAGGACATCAGAGAGTCTTCATCATCCAATGGCGAGAATGGCCTTTCGGGAAGTCATTTAGCCTGCCGAATTCGATGTAACCAAGCTTTGCGTAGAAACCAGGAGCCTGAAAGCTGAACGTATTGAGATATACGTTCCGAGCGCCTCGCTTTCGAGCCTCCGTCTCCGCCCTCTCGACAAGCTGCCTGCCCAATCCCTTTCTTCGATACTCGTCGGCAATCCACAAGATTTCGATGGCGAGCCAATCAAGGTATGTTTCGCCAACCAAACCGCCTACGACCTTGCCGCGCTCCTCCGCCGTAACCACCAGCGGCTTGTGATCTCTCCTGCCGCTGCAGCCGTATTGTATTTGGCAATTTCGCTTAGCAACTGTCTTCGCGCCGGACCATAAATGCTCTCGACGCGAAGGCGAGTCATGCGTATGCGATCAGCTCAGCGCCACATTCACCGCGCTTTCCGGCAGTTCCTGTCCGAAGCAGCGCTGATAGAACTCCGCCACCAGCGGCCGCTCCAGTTCGTCGCACTTGTTGACGAAGGTGAGCCGGAAGGCGAAGCCGATATCGCCGAAGATTTCCGAATTCTCCGCCCAGGTGATCACCGTGCGCGGGCTCATCACCGTCGACAGATCGCCGTTCATGAAGGCGTTGCGCGTCAGATCGGCGACACGCACCATCTTGGAGACGATGTCGCGGCCTTCCGGCGTGCGGTAATGCCTCGCCTTGGCGAGCACGATGTCGACCTCGTTGTCGTGCGGCAGATAATTGAGCGTGGTGACGATCGACCAGCGGTCCATCTGGCCCTGATTGATCTGCTGGGTGCCGTGATAGAGGCCCGACGTATCGCCTAGACCGACCGTGTTGGCGGTGGCGAACAGGCGGAACGACGGATGCGGCTTGATCACCTTGTTCTGGTCGAGCAGAGTGAGCCGGCCGGAGGATTCCAGCACGCGCTGGATCACGAACATCACGTCCGGGCGGCCGGCGTCATACTCGTCGAAACAGATCGCGACATTGTGCTGCAGCGCCCACGGCAGAATGCCGTCGCGGAATTCGGTCACCTGCATGCCTTCGCGGATCACGATGGCGTCCTTGCCGATCAGATCGACGCGGCTGATGTGGCTGTCGAGGTTGACGCGCACGCACGGCCAGTTGAGCCGGGCGGCGACCTGCTCGATATGGGTCGACTTGCCGGTGCCGTGATAGCCGGTGACGATGACCCGGCGGTTGTGGGCAAACCCGGCCAAAATAGCAAGCGTGGTCGGTCTGTCGAAGCGGTAGTCCGGATCGACGTCGGGAACGTAGGCATCCGGCTCCGAATAGGCCGGCACTTCAAGTTCGCTGTCGATGCCGAACACCTGCCGGACCGACACCTTCATGTCCGGCAAGCCGGATTCTGTTTCTGTGGCGAGACTCATTGCTCCTCCGTGACCTTCGAGCGTAGCCCAAGCGCGACCGGCGCTCCGGCGGCCGACGGTCGAATATCGCGGTAACATCTAGCAGAAACGGGTGGCGCCGCGAAAGCCACCGCGGCAGGCTTCGCATCAGCCCTTGGGGATCAGCAAAAGCCCGCAGATTTCAGGTAATTATAGGCCGCGATGATCTCCCGCAGCTGCTCTTCGGAACCGCGGTCGCCGCCATTGGCGTCGGGATGATGCCTTTTTACCAACATCTTGAACCTGGCCTTGATATCGGCCCGCTTGGCGTCCGGCTCAAGCCCCAGCGCGTCCAGAGCGCGCCGTTGCGCGTTGAGGATTTTACGACCCTCGCTTGCCGGACGCGCATGGCCGTTGCCCTGGGCGGCGCCCTCGCCGAACAGGCCGAACGGGTCCTCGGCCGCCCAGCCGGGCGGGCGGGAATCGGCGCGCGAGGCCCGGCTGCGTTTGCCGCCGAGCGAGCCCATCTTCCAGGTCGGCCGGTGACCGATGACATCGTCCTTTTGGTACCTGGCTATGGCGTCGTCGCTCATGCCGGCGAAGAAATTGTACGAATTGTTGTATTCGCGGACATGCTCGAGGCAGAACCGCCAGTACTCGGACGCGCGCAGCCGGCCCTTGGGCGCGCGGTGTGTTCCCGGCGCGGCGCAGCCCGGCCACTGGCAGCCCGGCAGATCGGTGCGCGGCCGGCGGTCCTGATCGGGCTTCACCCGGATGCGATCAAACAGCGGCGAATTCGTACTCATCGATTCCAATTATGCGGGCGCGGCGATGACACCCGCAAGACTTGACAGGGTGCAATTTCGCGCGTCGCGGTCATTGCCGATTTGGCACGCTGCCGGTAAAACTGGCCGCCATGCGAACCCAGGATGTGATCACGGAAAAGTTGCGTAAGGCTTTCACACCGCTCAGTCTGCGCGTCGAGGACGAGTCGCATCAGCATGCCGGCCACGCCGAACACCGCCCCGGCGGCGAGACCCATTACCGCGTTTATATCGTGTCGGATGCCTTCCGCGGGAAGAGCCGGCTGGAACGCCACCGCATGATCAACGCGACGCTCGCCGGCGAGCTTTCCGGTGGCGTGCACGCGCTGGCCATTCACGCCGCCGCGCCGGGCGAGGGGATGTGATCGCGGATTAACGCCGCGAGCCGTCCCGCGCGGAAAGAGCCGATCGGACCTCGCAATTCGAATATTTCGCCTTGGCCAGGGTCTCCTTCACCGAGAGCAGAGCCTGGAAGCCGGAACCAGAGGACACCGCGCAGCCGAGCTTCGGTTTCATGCAGCAGTAGAACACGAAAGTATTGTCCAGGTCCTCGGTTATCGCCGGATTTGAAGCGCACGTTGTGGAGCCGGTTTGTTTACAGTCCGCGCTCGCGTCAGCCCTGGCCTGCGTGTCGGTCGCTGCCCACACGACGTGCGCCGTGCCCTGTTCCGCGGCGCGGAGGCTCCGAGTTCGTAGCGAAGCTGATCCTCGGCAGAAACCAAGTTGAGGCCGAGCTTGCGCGCTGCGTCGACGATCGACGGCGTGTCGGTCTGGCCGGCGAAAGCCGCCGTTACAGGCATGATCGTCAGTTCGTCGCGATCGAGGATCGCCAGCCGCTCGGCATTGGGCAGGAAGATCAGTGCCTTGATCGGCGTGGACAATGTTTTTGAGCGGAGCGGCCGAGCGTTGCTCGAGTCAAACAGCCACACCGTATTGGAGCGATCCACGATAGCGGTGTAACGCCCATCCTGAGAGCTGGCGATCATTTGAATCGGAAGCGATTGCGTATCTAGGACAAATCGCGCGGCCCGGCGATCGATCGCGGTCGCCAGCACGGTGCCGTCGCTGCGCCCAACCAACAGATAGCTTCCGTCGGGGGACAGCGTGGACGTTGTCAAAGAGCGTCCATTTGTCAAGCTGGTTCCTGTGTCCGGAATGTCTTCGATCTGTTTGAAGCCATCCTTGCCGACGTCGAACAGCGCCAGTTCGCTGCCGTTCAGGCCGAGAAGCAGGCGGCCGCCATTCTGCGACAGGCTTTTCGTCGAGGTTGGGGAATAGTCGGAGACGGTCGCGACGACGCCGATCAGCTTGCCCGTCCCCGCGTCCCAGGCCGCCAGGCCGTCGCCGGTCTGGTTGCCCGGTGCATTGGCGCGCTTCTCCAACCGGCCAAAGAGGCGGGTGCCATCTGGGCTGAAAAACAAGTCCTGGGCCGCGCGCCCATCCGCCACCAGACGCGCCAGGACTTGATTGGTCGCGGTGTCGACCAGCACCGATGCGGCTCCATCGGTCTCGTCGATCCCTGCCTTCTTTTCGATCGACCTCTCGTCAGCGACGACGCGGGACCCGCCTGCGGATACCGGCCCATGCCAGATCGAGAAGCCGAAGCTTCGTTCGGTATCTTGCCCAGGCAGTGCGGCGCTCAGGGCAACATGCGACAGCGGTGTCTTGAAGAGAACTGGGCCATGATCCTTGTCACCGGGGGCAATGGTCGCGACGTCGTTCGGCAATTCGATGGCCTTGCCGCTCGCTGTGTCCCAGGCATGCCATCGGCCGTCATCGTCGCGCGCGAAGATCGTGCGGGAATCGTCGGAGACAAGCACTTCCCGGCGGTCGAAGGCTTGGTCTGCCGTCGGCAGCGCTATCGCCGTTGAATCAGCGTCGGGGCCGATGGGCCATTTACGTACCCAGCCATCCTGAGAGGCTGTCGTGAGGGAGCGGCCGTCGTCGGATAATAGGGCTTTGGAGATGCGTGCGCCGTGCCCGGCCAGTGTCACGAGCGGTTGGAGTGCCGACAAGATGGCGAAAGCATTGTTGGCGGGACGATCGAACTCGCAGATATCGGCCCCGTTCGGCATGCTCCAGACCCGGGCCTGAAGATCGACCGATCCGGTCGCAAACCGCTTGCCTTGCCGATCAACGACTAGGCTGTCGATCGATCCGTCATGCGCCTGCGGCCGGACGATCGTCCAGTTCTGGGTGAGACAAACGAAGGCAATCGAGCCGTTGTCCTGTGTGGTTACCGCCGCCTGGCTGTCGACGGTGAGCGCAAAAGAAACGATACCTGGCGTCGGATATTCCCCGCGGAGTTGGCCGTTCTGTGCATTCCAGACCTTGATGGTCGTCCCGAGCGGCGCGGCGATCAGGCTTGAGCCGTCACGAGAGAATGTCAGGGTGTCGCCATAACTCAAGGGAGGAACCATCCCGGCCCCGTGGCCTCCCGTCAGCGTGCGCAGCAACGTGCCTGTTGCCACATCGAACAGGCGAACCGAACCGTCCGGATTGGCCTGTCCAGTCACGGCAACAACCTTGCCGTCGGGGCTGAAGACCGCATCAGTGGCGGCACCCCACATCCTAAAATTTGCCTGGTTGACTACGTCAACGATGGGATCGGCAACGCCAAACCCATTGGTCGATGGCAGTGTTCGCCATCGCTCTCGCATTTCCTCGTAAGACGCGCCTTGCAACGGGTACAGCAATTCACCGGTTGCAGCCGCGTATAAGAACGCGCGGTTTTCGACGCTGCTGACGACAATGCGCGAACCGTCGGGGCTGAAGCGGGCACGGGGTGCAAATCCGGTTGCGTTGGGGCGCTGCAGATCGAACAGCTTGGCGCCGGTCGTCACGTTCCAAACGCTCGGAATTTTATCCCCGGCGGCAAGCAGTTGTTTGCCGTCAGGGCTAAAATCCAGGCTGGAGACGACGTCGCTGCCGGCTTTGACATCGAAGCGCGACGCAAGCGTCGAGGCATCGAGAATGTGGATCATGCCGTCGGTTGTCCCGGCGGCGAGCGTGTGCCCGTCGGGACTCATGGCGAGGCTGAACACGTTTTCGCCGATGTACCGTTCGAGCGGCACCCTTGTCAGGTTCAGTGTGCGGTGAATGACGGCCTTGAGTTCGTCGGTCGGAGCCTGGTCCGCGCCACCGGTGCCGAGTGCTTCCAGGGCGACGGCGGTTGCAGCCTGCATGTGTCCGGCCGTTGCCAGCTGCTGCGCCAAGGCAGCGCGGCGCTTCATTTCCTCCTTGACGACTTGGTGCCGCTGCTCGTCGGCGGCCAGCTTCTGCCAATAGGCGGCGCCAGCGAACGCGAGCGCGATGAACAGTCCAGCCGCAAGGCTGCCGGTAAGAATGTCGCGCCTTCGCGTCGCGCTGCGGCGGCTAGCGGCGATGAATGCCTGCGTTTCGTCGGTCGGTGCCGGCGCGTTGGCCGGGCGCGACGCGATCCAGGTTTCTGCCTCCTCAAGTGCCGGTGACCGCAGCAGAAGCCCGGCCGGACGACCCGTCGAGCACCATCGCTGTGCGGTCTCGCCAAATTCGGTGTGCTGCCTGATCCACTCGATATGGGTCTTGAGCGCATCGGCGAGCTGGTTCACGGCGGTGTCGAATCGATCGGGATCGTCGAAGAAGATGAAATTCAGCCGCCGCAACGCGTCCGGCACCGCGCTGTCATCGACACGCCGGCAAACGATCGGCGCGAAGCGCTTGTTGAACGCGGCCGCCTGCGCCACTTCCTTCGCGCAAACCTGAGATGCAACCGAGTCCGGACTCAGTACGAACACGACGGTATCGGCTTTGCTGATCAGCCCCTGGATGCGCTTCCACCAGTCTTCAAAAGCATAAATCTCCTCGCGATCGATCAATGCTTCAAAGCCGTGCAACTTGAGGGCAGCTTCGAGCCGATCGACGAATGCCGTATCCTTGCGCGAATAGGAGATGAATATTCTGGCCTTCGAGTCAGAGGTTTTTGTCGTTTCAGACTGTTGCGCCATCCGCATCCCCAAGCAGCAATGTCGAAACTTAATCATTTCCGATTGATCAACGCCAGATTTGATCAAACTGCGCTTTAAAAAGTTTGCGCAGATAGGCGATGAAGATTTTGGTCTTTCCGTTTGGCGCGGAATTTCAAATGCGCGGCGGTGCTTTCCCGCGGCACTCGACAACAGGTCGCAATGGCCGCGGCAAGAGCACCCCCGGACGTTTTGCTTACTCCGCCGCCTGCTTGCGGCTGCGCGAGCGCCTCGGCTCGCGCGCCGGCACCTTGTGGGTTTCGTCCCAGTACCAGACGCCCGGTTCGCCGTGGATCGAGAACGGCGCGTCAGAACGCCAGGCGCCGTCCGCGCCCTTGTGCGCGGTGCGGCGCGCCTGGGCCTTCTCGGCCTTGGTCCGGTAAGGTTTGAGACTGGGCATGATATGGCTCCGCTTCCGGACGCAAAAGCGCGTCCGGCCTGACGCCGCGAGGCGGGGTCAGGAAGAGCCGGCTAACTATGGTCAGTCGCAGCCATGCGCGGCTGATTTGGTCGCGCGGCGTTGCTTTGTCGACGCCGCTGCATTTGCGGGGCAATCAGTCGCCGCGGAGGATGGAAATTGCTTAGCCGACTGGCGCCGAGGCCGCTGCCGCTGCCGCCGCCTGCGGCTGCTCCAACTCAGCCAGCAAATCCATCAGGTCGAGCCGCTCGGTGACCATGGCGAGCTCGCCGTCCTTGGTGCGCGGCCATTGTTCCTTCGGGCGGTCCCAGTAAAGCTCGACGCCGTTGTCGTCGGGATCGCGCAGATAGAGTGCCTCGCTGACGCCGTGGTCGGAGGCGCCTTCGAGCGGAATTTTGGCCTCGATCAGCCGGCGCAGCGCATCGGCGAGCGACCTCCGCGTCGGATAGAGGATCGCCAGATGATACAGGCCCGTCGTGCCCATCGGCGGCGGCGAACCGCCGTAGCTTTCCCAGGTATTGAGCCCGATGTGATGGTGGTATCCGCCCGCCGAGATGAAGGCTGCGCCGCGCAGGCGCTGCGTCAGGTCGAAACCGAGTATGCCGCAATAGAATGCCAGCGCGCGATCAAGGTCGGCGACTTTCAGATGCACGTGGCCGATGCGGACGCCCGGATTGATCGGCGAGGGCGCCGGTGACGCGGTCTCCATCGGAGCGATTTTGGTTTTCTCGTCCATGACGGTCTCCATCTTCGGCCGCTCCGCGTGCGGCAGAGCTACCGCATCATGTAGTGACCTCCCCCTCAAAGGGGGAGGTCGGAGACCGCAAGGCCGCCGTGGGGCCGGCGGCAGGCGCAAGACCTGTTTGAGCCTACGCCTTCTGGTCCGCCCGCGCGTACGGGCCGTAGCCCGGACGGTAGCTCTTGTCGTCGAGGAATTGGGCCATGCCCTTGGCGCGGCCGCCTTCCTTGTCCTGCAAGCGCATCTCCTGGGTCTTCGCCGCCAGGTAGTCACCCGCCTGCTCGTGCGGGACCACGCGGACGTTCTTGACCGCAATTTTTGTCGCTCTGAGCACTTCGGGGTTGAGCTTCAACAGCCGCTGCGCCAGGGCGATCGTCTCCTCGCGCAGTTGCGCGCGCGGCACGGCTTTGTTGATGAGCCGGATCTTCTCGGCCTGCTTGCCGTCGAAGGTCTCGCCCGTCATGGCGAGCCAGACCGCATCGCGCAACGAGAGCGCGTCAGTGAGCGCCTTGGAGACAAAGCCGCCCGGCAGGATGCCCCAATTGACTTCGGACAAGCCGAATTTGGCGTCCTCCGCCGCGATGGCGAAGTCGCAGGCGATGAGCTGGGTGAAGCCGCCACCGAAGCAGAAGCCGTTGACCATGGCGATGGTCGGCTTTGGATAGGTGAACAATTTCTGCCAGCGCCAGTAGTGGCTGGCCCACGCGGCGCGGGCCCGTTCAGCCGGCTTGGTGTCGAGTTCGCGGAAATAAAGCTTCAAGTCCTGCCCGGCGCACCAGGCCTCGCCGGCGCCGGTGAGCACCATAACTCTGGTGCGCGGATCGCTCTCCAGTTCGTTGAGCACGTCGGCCATGTCGAAATGCAGCTGCGGGCTCATCGCATTGCGCTTTTCCGGCCGGTTGAGAATGACCCAGGTAATGCCCTCATTGGCGCCAGTGTCGCGCTCGATCTTGACCGTCTCGTAAGTGCCGTTGGCCATGGTTTTTGCTTTCTCCGGTTGTCTTGTCTTTCCTCGCCCTCCCGGGGAGAGGCGTCAACTTGCCTTCGCAGCGGCTTTGCGCGCAAGCGGGGTGACGCGCAATGCAGTGATGCGATTGCGGTTCTTCTGCAGCACGTTGAAGCGGAAGCCGTGGAAGGTGAAGCTCTGCCCCGGCTCGGGGATCGAGCGCGCCTCGTGAATGACGACGCCGGCGATCGTGGTCGCTTCGTCGTCCGGGATATTCCAGTCCATCGCGCGGTTGAGATCGCGCACCGACACCGCGCCGTCGACGTTGACTGAGCCGTCCGGCAGCATGCGCACGCCGGGCACGACGATGTCGTGCTCATCGCTGATGTCGCCGACGATCTCTTCCACGATATCTTCGAGCGTCACCAATCCTTCCAGTTCGCCATATTCGTCGACCACCAGCGCCAGCGCCGTTTTGCGGGCGCGGAAGGCCGAGAGCTGCTCGTAGAGCGGCGTGGTATTCGGCACGAACCATGGCGGCGTCGCCAGCGCCACGATATCGATCTTCGTTGCATCGCCGCCGGCCGCGTGCAGCGCGCGCAGCAGGTCCTTGGCATGCAGCACGCCGATAATGTTGTCGGGCGCGCCGCGCCAGATCGGCAGCCGGGTTACCGGCGCGGCCAATACGGCGTCGACCGTGGTCTGTGGCGGATCATCGGCGTCAAGCATGATCATTTTGGTGCGGTGGACCATGACGTCCAACACCGTCAGCTCGCGCAGGTCGAGCACGCCGCCCATCATGTCGCGGTCGAGTTTCTCCACGATGCCGGCGCGGTGCAGAAGATCGACGGCGCCGCGCAATTCCTCGCGTGGCGCGAGAATCGACTGCAGTTTGCCGGTCGGCATGCCGACGGCGCGCAGGATCAGCCGCACCAGCCATTCGACCGCTTTGAGCATCGGCAGGAACAAGCGCACCATGCGATCGATTGGCTGCGCCACCGCAAGCGCCATGCGGTCCGGCATGTTGAAGGCCGCGGTCTTCGGCAGCACTTCGCAGACGACAAAGATCAAGACCGTCATCGCCAGGGTGGCGTAGATCACGCCCACCCTGCCGAACAGAGTGAGCAGCAGGCCGGTCGCCAGCGTCGAAGCGGTGACGTTGGTCAGATTGTTGCCGAGCAGTATCGCGCCCAACAGCCGTTCGCGCGTCGCCAGCAGCCGATTGACGATGCCGGCATCGCGCCTGCCCTGCCGTTCCAGCCGCATCATGGCGGCACGCGACGACGCCGTCAGGGCCGTCTCGCTGCCGGCGAAAAACGCAGACACCAGGAGGCAGATCACTATCGCCGCAACAGTTAACCAGTCGGTAATCGTCATCGCTCGGCAAGCTTCTCGGACAGAAACACACGAACCTCGGCGGCGTCGACGCCGGTTTCAATAAAGGCGTCGCCGATGCCGCGGACGAGAATGAATGTAAGTCTGCCGCGCTTGATTTTCTTGTCCTGGGCAATCAGTTCCATCAGCTCGTCGATGGAGGGCAGCGGAGGCGAAATGTCCTGGATGCGCGTCGGCAGTCCGGCCGCCGCCAAATGGCGGATGACCCGGGCGGCCTCGGCCTTCGAACAGAGTCCCTGCCGGGCCGCCGAAAATTCGAAGGCGAGCGCCATGCCGATGGCGATAGCTTCGCCATGCAGCAGCCGTTCGGAATAGCCGCAGGCCGCCTCCAGCGCATGGCCGAAGGTGTGGCCGAGATTGAGCAGCTGACGGTCGCCGGTTTCGCGTTCGTCGCGCGCGACGATCGCGGCCTTGGCGCGGCAGCTCACGGCGATGGCGAAGTCGCGTGCCGACCCCCCGGAAGAATTGCCGCCTGCGAACACCGCTTTCCAATTGGCCTCCAGCCAGTCGAAAAAGGCGGCATCGCCGAGCAATCCGTACTTTGCCATTTCCGCATAGCCGGCGCGGAATTCGCGGATCGGCAGCGTGTCGAGCAACTCCGTGTCGGCGACGACCAGGATCGGCTGATGGAAGGCGCCGATCAGATTCTTGCCGTGGGCGGAATCGATGGCGGTCTTGCCGCCGACCGAGGAATCGATCTGGGCCAGCAAGCTGGTCGGGACCTGCACGTAGTCGAGACCGCGGCGCACCACCGCCGCCGCGAAACCGCCAAGGTCGCCGATCACGCCGCCGCCGAGCGCGACGACAAGATCGCCGCGTTCGATGCGCGCGCCGACAACCGCTTCGCAGACCTTTTCGAAAACGGGAAAACTCTTGGAGCTTTCGCCGGGCGGAACGACGATGCTGTCCGTCTTCACGCCGGCACGGCCGAGCGCCTGTGTGATCGCGGGCAGGATCTCCCGCGCGACGTTTTCGTCGGTGACGATGAATGTCTTGGCGCCCGGCCGCAGCGCGGCGATGCGCTCGCCGAGCGAATCGGCGACGCCGCGCCCGATCACGATGTCATAGCTGCGCGCGCCGAGATTGACCTTTACGAGCTCCGGCTCGTTGGCGGCGGGTGCGCTGCGAAGGGGTGCGGTCATGCGCCGTCCTTTGGCTCGGTGGAACTCGCGACTTTCAGATGCGCGGCGAGCGCCGCGACGATTTCGCCGACGATCAACTCGTGCGGCGTCTCCCGCGACTGCACCGTAAGATCGGCCAGCGCGTAGACCGGTTCGCGTACCGTCAGGAGCTGGCGCAGCGTCGCGCCCGGATCATCGGTTTGCAACATCGGTCGATCGTTCATGCGCTTGGCAATGCGCCGCATCAGGACATCGAAATCCGCCGTAAGCCAGATCGAGACGCCCTTGGCCTTGATGGCGGCGCGCGTGCCCTCATTCATGAAGGCGCCGCCGCCGGTCGCCAAGACCTGCGGGCCGGCATCCAACAGGCGGGTAATCACGCGCGCTTCGCCGCTTCTGAAATCCGGTTCGCCGTGGCGGGCGAAAATGTCCGGTATGCTCATTCCCGCCGCCCTCTCGATCTCCGTATCGGCGTCGACGAACGGAATCCCCAGGCGGGCCGCGAGCCGCCGCCCGATCGACGACTTGCCGACCCCCATCATGCCGACCAGGACCACGGAGCGCGGTTGCAGCGCGGCCCGGATCGCGGCCAGTTGGGGAGCCGTATTGGCGTCATTTTGTGGTGAAATATCAGTCATATGCCTTCGCAACCGCGGCAGGCCGGGGGTCTCACGTGCGTTCCGCCACTGTCGGAAGCCTTGTCAGACTTCCCTTGCCAGACTTGCTTGCCTTGCCAGACTTGGCCGAACGTGATCGTACTCGTTCCGCTTCTCCTGCACCAATAGGGTGAGCACGGGCGTTGCCACGATGCCGAGCCTGATCCGTTTACTCACCATTGTCGCGATCCTGTGCGCCGCGGTTTATGGCGGTCTATATTCGCTGGCGCATTTCGTACAGCCCACGCCCCGGCAGATGAGCGTTTACATCCCGGCCAATAAGTTCTTCCAGGCGCATTGAGGCGGCCGCGATGGCGCGAGCACCGGCGCGGCCGGCACGGCAATCCGACGAACGGCTGATCGCGCTGTTTCTCGACATGCTGGCCGCCGAGCGTGGCGCGGGAAACAATACGCTTGCCGCCTACGGGCGCGATCTTGCGGATTTCGCCGCCGATCTGGCGCGCGCCAAGGCCTCGATCGCGGGCGCTGCGACCGCTGACCTGCGCGCCTATCTGGTCCGCCTCGCCGAGCGCGGCATGCGCGCGTCGACCGTGGCGCGGCGGCTCTCCGCCATCCGGCAGCTGTACCGCTTTCTCTATGCGGAAGATCTGCGCAAGGACAATCCGGCCGCGGTGCTCGAAGGGCCGAAGCGCAGCCGCCCGCTGCCTAGGACTTTAAGCATCGCCGAGGTCGACCGGCTCTTACGGACGGCGGCGACTGCCGATCCGGCGGCGCCGTTGCGCGAGCGGTTGCGGGCGGCGCGGCTCTCGTGCCTGCTGGAAACGCTCTACGCCACCGGCTTGCGCGTCTCGGAACTGGTGGCGCTGCCGGTTTCGGCTGCGCGCCGCGATGCGCGTGTCATCGTGGTCCGCGGCAAGGGCAACAAGGAGCGCATGGTGCCGCTCAACAATGCCGCCAAGACCGCGATGGCCGGGTATCTCGCGCTGCTCGGCGAAGCGGATCGCGACGCCAAATCGAAATGGCTGTTTCCGTCGTCCGGCGAGAGCGGCCATCTCACCCGCCAGCACTTCGCCCGCGATCTCAAGGCGCTCGCGGCAGGCGCGGGACTGCGCGCCGAACAGGTCAGCCCGCACGTGCTGCGCCACGCTTTCGCCAGTCACCTGCTGCATAACGGTGCCGACCTGCGCGTGGTTCAGACGCTGCTCGGCCACGCCGACATTTCCACGACGCAGATCTACACCCACGTGCTGGAGGAGCGGCTCAAAAGCCTGGTGCGCGATCTGCATCCGCTGGGGGAGCGTGGGTGAACAACGATGGAGCGCCCTCATATTTTGATTGACATTTGATGGCCTCGCCTTATTTTTCGGCCAGCGGCACCTGACTGAGGTCACCCGATCAACGATCGCTCTTGCGCTCGTTGGCATCGTGCTCTTGGCGCTAGCCGGTACGGCGGCGCTCTGCGCCTAGGTCGGAGACTTTAGAGTCCTCAGAACTCTGTGGGAAGTTGTAGCCGCGCCATCGGGGTGAATCGTCGGCTATTGCTTCCAAGGTACAGGAACGAATGGAAAAGAAGACCACCAGAGTACAGCTTGAGTTGCCGGAAAGCTCGATGGAGCGATTGAAAGCCTTGCGAGAAAAGACCGAAGCCTCGTCCTACGCGGAAGTCATCAAAAACTCACTGCGGCTCTACGAGGCACTGATCAAAGAGGCAGAAGGCGGCAATCAGGTCTATGTCAAGGGTAAAGACGGCGACGAAGTGTCCTACCGAATGATTTTTTGATTGGTTGCGAAAATCATGAACAAACAAGACGTCATTGATACGCTTGTCGGCCACAAGGACGAACTGCGCGCCCGTGGCGTCCGTCACGCGGCGTTGTTCGGGTCCCTAGCGCGCGATGAGGCTGGTCCAAAAAGCGACGTCGATATTATGATCGAACTCGCCCCCAATGCTTCACTCGACATTTTTGCTTACGTGGAGTTGAAGAATTTTATTGAATCGCTTTTCCCCGGTCCCGTGGATGTCGTCAACAAGGATGCGCTGAAACCCTACGTTCGGTCGCCAGCGACGGCAGATTCGATTTATGCCTTCTGATTCTGGTACCGGTCCACTGACCGACATTCGTGAGAACATTCAACTCGCGTTTTCATTCATCGGTGATGCTTCGCTCGAACAGTTCCTGGCGGACCGCCTTACGGTCTATGCGGTAACGCGATGCCTTGAGATTATCTCCGAGGCCTCCCGCAGATTGCCCGATGAACTGAAGGGGCGGCATCCTCATATCCGTTGGAAGGGCATGGCAGGAGCCGGCAACGTGTACCGTCATGATTATGAGCGAATTCTCGACCGGGCCGTTTGGGATACCGTGCAGGGCAGCCTGAGGCCATTGCTCGCCGTCGTGGAAGAGGAACTTGGGCGCTTGGGAGGCGTATAGCCTTCCGCGGTCTTTACCTTGAACTCGGTCGACTCCGGTGAGGAATTTGTGGTTCGGCGATGAAAACGCCGATTTCATCCATTGGGTCATAAGTACTCGCGTGATGCGCTCCTATCTCGACTTTGAAAAGCCGGTGGCCGAGCTTGAGGCTAAGGTGGAGGAACTGCGCGCGCTGGCGGCCGAGGGCGATGCGATCGCGGTTGGCGAAGAGATCGGCCGCATGCAAGCTAAGGCGGCGGCGGCGCTCGAGGAACTCTACGGCGAGCTGACGCCCTGGCAGAAGACGCAAGTGGCGCGTCATCCGCAGCGGCCGCATTGTCTCGATTACATCGCCGCGCTGATCACCGAATTTGTGCCGCTCGCCGGCGACCGTAAGCACGGCGACGATCCGGCCATCATCGGCGGCTTCGGCCGTTTCCGCGGTGAGGCCATCTGCGTCATCGGCCACGAGAAGGGTTCCGACACCGACAGCAGGCTCAAGCACAATTTTGGCATGGCGCGGCCGGAAGGCTATCGCAAGGCGGTGCGCCTGATGACGATGGCGGATCGCTTCGACATTCCGGTCGTGGCGCTGATCGATACCGCCGGCGCCTATCCGGGAATCGGCGCCGAGGAGCGCGGCCAGGCCGAGGCCATCGCGCGCTCGACCGAGGCCTGCCTCGAGATCGGCGTTCCCAACGTCGCGGCAATCATCGGCGAGGGCGGCTCCGGCGGCGCGGTGGCGATCGCTACCGCCAACAAGGTGATCATGCTGGAACACGCGATCTACAGCGTGATCTCGCCCGAGGGCGCGGCGTCGATTCTGTGGCGCGACACGACGAGGGCGCAGGACGCGGCCTCCGCGATGAAGATCACCGCGCAGGATCTGCTGCGCTTCGGCGTCGTCGATACCATCGTGCCCGAGCCGATCGGGGGTGCACACCGCGAGCCGCCCGCCGCCATCGCGGCGACCGGCGAAGCGGTTGCGGCCGCCTTGGCCGAACTAGGCCAGCTCGACCGCGCCGCCGTGGTGCGGCAGCGCCGCGACAAATTTCTGGCAATCGGGCGCACGCTCACCTGAACCGGCGCAGCGCGGGTTCCTCTGCCACAATACCGCCCGAATTCCACCTCGTCGGGCGTGCCGGTCCGCGCTCCACGGCTGCCGGGCTCTCTGATTTATCTGTCAAATTTGCCGAAAATTAACGCTTCATTATCCCCGGTGCGTAAGTTTCCGGCACATTAAGCTGCCTTGCGAAAGCCACCACTAAGAGATAACGATTAGGCAGTGATGGCATGGGGATGTTCCATCCGTCGGGGAGTGTCGATTTGAACCGCGCCACACCGGTTCGCGCGCGTATCGTGCGTGCGCTCATGGCGTCTGCGGTGCTCGCCGCGGCCCTGACGCTTGCCGGCTGCTTTGGCGAAGAGGGCTATGACATCCCCGGCAGGGCGATGAAGGAACTGTCGCCGCAGATGCTGGCGACGCTTCAGCAGAAAAACATGCCGAAGGACTCGCCGCTCCTCATCCGCATCTTCAAAGAGGAATCGGAACTCGAAGTCTGGAAGCAGGATACCAGCGGGCGCTATGCGCTGCTCAAGGTGTATCCGATCTGCCGCTGGTCGGGCGACCTCGGACCGAAGGTCAAGGAAGGCGATCGCCAGGCCCCCGAGGGCTTTTATCCGCTCACGCCCGGGCTGATGAATCCCAACTCGAATTACTATCTCGCCATCAACACCGGATTCCCCAACGTCTATGACCGGGCGAACAATCGCCACGGCGCGTTCCTGATGATCCACGGCGATTGCTCGTCGCGCGGCTGCTACGCCATGACCGACGAGGAGATCGGCGAAATCTACTCGCTGGCGCGCGACGCATTTCTGGGCGGCCAGAAGGAGATTCAGCTCCAGGCCTATCCGTTCCACATGACGCCGGCCAACCTGGCGCGTCATCGCAACAATCCCAATCTCGCCTTCTGGCAGATGATCAAGCAGGGCGACGATCATTTCCAGGTGTCGCACCTCGAACCGAAGGTCAATGTATGCGACCGGCGCTACGTGTTCGACGCCGTGTCGCCGGACAATCCCGCCAAGCCGCTCAACTTCAACCCGATCGGGCGCTGCCCGAAATTCGAGATCGATCCGACGATCGCCAGCGCGGTCGCCGCAAAGCAGCAGATCGATAATTCGAAATATGCGGAGCTGGTGAGGGAGAACGTCGCCGAGGCGCCGCTGGCGACCGATACCGACGGCGGCATGAACCGGGTGTTCATCTCCAGGCTCGACAACGCCACCTACACCTATGATGACAGCGGGCACATCCACGTGCCGCCGCTGCAGCCGGGCCGCCTGCCGCCGGCCATCTCGCCGCCGCGGGGCTCCGAATCGGATATGACGGCGGCGATTGCCGAACCTCCCGCCGAGCCCGGCTCGGTCGGCAATATGTTCGGCAGCATGTTCAGCTCTCACCCGTCCGCGGAGCCGGCCGTCGCGTCGGCCGATTCAAGCTCGGGATTCTTCAACGGTCTGTTCGGATCGAAGCACGAGGCCACCCCGGAACCGGCACCGGCCGTGTCCGCGCCGGAGCGGGCGGCGACCGTCGCGCATTCCGCGCCGCGGCTGCGGCCCTCGGTGCGGACTGCCCCGATGGCGACTGCCAGCGTCCATCCGAAAACTCAGCCGGGCACGCCGCAGCCGCAGCCGCAGCAAGTGGCGGCCGGCAAGCCGAAGCCTGCCCCTCAGGAGCAGGCCAATGCGTACGCCCCGCCAGCGAACAACAATGGCGGCTTGATCAGCGGCGCGCAGCCGGTGGTGCCGGCCGGCAACTTCAACAGCCGCTGGGCTGGATTCTGAAAATCTGAATCGTCATCGCGGGCCATCGGACCCACGCGAACTCGCGCGGTCCGATGACGGACTCCGCGAAGTAACCCAGGGCCGCACGCTCGGCGCTGGATTGCTTCGTCGCCCTCGGGCTCCTCGCAATGACGACGCGCTACACGTAGCGCCCGTGACAGTGCTTGAACTTCTTGCCTGAACCGCAAGGGCAGGCCTCGTTGCGGCCGACCTTGCCCCAGCTCGACGGATCGTTGGGATTGCGCGGCTGGGCCAGCGCCGCGCCCGCTTCCGCGGACGCCAGCGACGCACCGGCGTTGCCGGCCATGGCGCGGATGATGTTCTGCCGGGCGGCCGCCGGGCCGCCGGCCATGGCCATGGCCATCGCCATTTCGTCCTCGCCGGTCATCGGATCGATCTTGTGCGCTTCCATGACGGGTAGCATCGGCTGCTGCTCGGGCGGCGGCGCCGGCGTGACCTCGACGCGCATGAGCTGCGCCGTCACTGCCTCGCGCAGTTCCCGGCTCATCGCTTCGAACAGGCTGAAGGCTTCCGCCTTGTACTCGTTGAGCGGATCGCGCTGGGCGTAGCCGCGCAGGCCGACGACCTGGCGAAGGTGATCCAACATGACGAGATGCTCGCGCCACAGGTGGTCGAGCGTCTGCAGCAGAATCGATTTCTCGATGTAACGAATCACGTCCGAGCCCCATTGCGCGGCCTTGCCCGCCATGTGCTCGTCGGCGCGGCGCTCGACGCGATCGAAAATTTCCTCGTCGGCGATGCCTTCTTCCTTGGCCCACTCATCGACCGGCAGATCGATGCCGAGGATCCGCTGGATCTCTTCGCGCAGTCCGGCCGTATCCCATTGCTCCGGATAGGCGTTCTCCGGCACGTGCTTGGCGACCAGTTCGTCGATCGCATTGTGGCGCATGTCGGCCACCACCTCGGCGACCACGTCGTCCTGCATCCATTCGACGCGCTGGTCGAAGATGACCTTGCGCTGGTCGTTCATCACGTTGTCGAACTTGAGGATATTCTTGCGCAGATCGAAGTTGCGCGCCTCGACCTTCTGCTGTGCCTTTTCCAGCGCCTTGTTGATCCAGGGATGGACGATGGCTTCGTTCTCTTTCAGGCCGAGGCGGGTCAGCATGCCGTCGAGCTTGTCGGTGCCGAAGATACGCATCAGGTCGTCTTCGAGCGACAGGAAGAATTTCGAGTGGCCCGGATCGCCCTGGCGTCCGGAGCGGCCGCGCAGCTGGTTGTCGATGCGCCGGCTTTCGTGGCGCTCGGTGCCGAGCACATAGAGGCCGCCGGCCGCCAGCGCCTTCTCCTTCAGGCGCGCGACCTGGGCGCGGATCTCGGCGGCGCGCGCCGATTTTTCGCGCTCGCGCGGATCTTCGATGTCGGTCAGCTCCTGGCGAATCCGCATGTCGGCGTTGCCGCCGAGCTGAATGTCGGTGCCGCGGCCGGCCATGTTGGTGGCGATGGTGATGGCGCCCGGCACGCCGGCCTGGGAGACGATGTAGGCTTCCTGCTCGTGGTAGCGGGCGTTGAGGATGGCGAACACCTTCGCCTTGGTGGCGCCCTCGTCGCCCGAATAGAGCGCCGCAAAGGCGTTGGGATCGGAAAAATCGTGCTGCTCCCAGCCGTGCTGACGCAGCATCTCGGCAAGCTGCTCGGATTTCTCGATCGACGTGGTGCCGACCAGCACCGGCTGGCCGCGCGTCTTGCAATCCTCGATCAGCTCGATGATGGAGCGATATTTCTCGACCGCTGTGCGGTAGACCTCGTCGTCGTCGTCGAGCCGGACCATCGGCATGTTGGTCGGAATCTCCAGGACTTCGAGTTCGTAGATGTCCTGGAATTCGTCGGCCTCGGTCACCGCCGTGC
Source organism: uncultured Alphaproteobacteria bacterium (assembly GCA_963729965.1). Lineage (GTDB taxonomy): Bacteria > Pseudomonadota > Alphaproteobacteria > Rhizobiales > Xanthobacteraceae > BOG-931. The sequence goes on along the minus strand of CAVSPX010000010.1, from coordinate 4,907 downwards.
CGGTCATGCCGGCGAGCTTATCGTACATGCGGAAATAGTTCTGGAAGGTGATCGAGGCGAGCGTCTGGTTTTCCGGCTGGATCGGCTGGTGCTCCTTGGCCTCGAGCGCCTGGTGCAGGCCTTCCGAGTAGCGGCGGCCCGGCATCATGCGGCCGGTGAATTCGTCGATGATGACGACTTCGCCGTTGCGCACGATGTAGTCCTTGTCGCGCTGGAACAGCGTGTGGGCGCGCAGCGCCTGATTGACGTGGTGGACGACCGAGACGTTTTCCACGTCGTAAAGCGAGTCGGACTTGAGCTGACCGGCGTCGCGCAGCCACTGCTCCATCTTCTCCATGCCGGCTTCGGTGAGCGTGACGGTGCGCTGCTTTTCGTCGACCTCGTAGTCGGACTTGTCGAGCTTGGGGATGTAGGTGTCGATGGTGTTGTAGAAATCGGAGCGGTCGTCGAGCGGCCCGGAAATGATCAGCGGCGTGCGCGCCTCGTCGATCAGGATGGAGTTGACTTCGTCGACGATGGCGAAGACGTGGCCGCGCTGCACCATGTCTTCGACCCGGTATTTCATGTTGTCGCGCAGATAGTCGAAGCCCAGCTCGTTATTGGTGCCGTAGGTGACGTCGCACTCGTATTCCTTCTTGCGCTGCTCGTCGTCGAGGCCGTGGACGATGATGCCGACGGTGAGGCCGAGGAATTTGTAAATCTGGCCCATCCATTCGGCGTCGCGCTTGGCGAGGTAATCGTTGACGGTGACGACGTGAACGCCGCGGCTGGCGAGCGCGTTGAGATAGACCGGCAGCGTCGCGACCAGCGTCTTGCCTTCGCCGGTCTTCATCTCGGCGATCTTGCCGTCGTGCAGCACCATGCCGCCGATCATCTGGACGTCGAAATGGCGCTGACCGAGCGTGCGCTTGGCGGCCTCGCGCACCGTGGCGAAGGCCGGTACCAGGATGTCGTCGAGCGACTTGCCGTCGGACAGCTCCTTCCGCAGCTCGTCGGTGCGCGCGCGCAGCGCCTCGTCGGACAGCTTCTCCAGCTCGGGCTCCAGCGCATTGATGGCCGCGGCGCGCGAGCGGTACTGGCGGATGCGCCGGTCGTTCGAACTCCCGAACAGCTTGCGGGCGACTGCGCCGATCATTGCATTTTCATCCTTTTGCCTTCCGGCCGCGCCACAAAGTTAACGAAATCGTCTCCGCACAGTGGCGGCCGCCTGTCGCGATCATGGTTGAATTTCCTCGCGGTCGGCGCAACGTCCAACTAACGGAAAATGCGGCGCTATTCGGGCTTCTGCAAGACGACAATGCAACGGCACGCATGCGTAGCAATCACCGTCCGCACCCTCCGCGACACATAGGAGGGGGTGGTTTTGTTGTCAATGCGACGCCCGTTCGCGCAAGCCGCAAGTTTGGCCGCATTCTTCCATTGCAAAGCGCGGCCGATTGGGCGAGTTTCCCCGCGAATTCCGGCGCCCGTGCAACCGGCGCGGCGGTCCGGAGTATGAGGAACCATCCCGGCAAAACCCGATAATCCCGCCAGCCATGCATTCCCGCCGGCAAGGCTGCGACCGACTGGCGCTTTGCCTCTGTGACAAAGGAATAGGTCTAATGACATCCCTCCGCTTGCTTGTGACCGGCGCGTTCGGCGCCTTTTTCGGCGCCTTTTTCGGCGCCTTGGCGCTGATCGCGCTGCTCGCCGTTCCGGCTGCTCCGGCTTCGGCCCAGGACGATCCGGTGATCGCTCGCGCCAACGGTATTGATATCCACCAGAGCGATCTGGCGCTGGCCGAGGACGAAATCGGCTCCAACATCCCGAATATGTCACCGGAGCAGAAGCGCCAATACCTGGTCACCTATCTGGCCGACGTCATCGTGCTGTCGCAGGCCGCCGAGCAGCAAAAATTGGGCGACAGCCCCGAGGTCAAGCGCCAGCTTTCGTTCGACCGCAGCAAGGTGCTGATGGAAGCGCTGCTGCAGAAGACCGGGCGTGCGGCGCAGACCGACGATGCGCTGCACAAGGTCTATGACGAGGCGGTCAAACAGATGAAGGGCGAAAAAGAAGTGCACGCCCGCCACATCCTGGTTGCCAGCGAACAGGAAGCCAAAGACATCGAGGCCGCACTGAAAGGCGGTGCGGATTTCGCCAAGCTCGCCAAGGAAAAATCCAAGGACCCGAGCGGCGCCAGCAACGGCGGCGATCTCGGCTGGTTCACCAAGGACCAGATGGTTCCGGAATTCGCCGACGCCGCCTTCAAACTCGCCAAGGGCCAGATTTCGGATCCGGTGCATACCCAGTTCGGCTGGCACATCATCGAGGTCATGGATACGCGCACCAAGCCGACGCCGACCTTCGAGGAGGTCAAGCCGCAACTTGAGAACTATGTGGCGCACCGCGCCCAGGCCGAACTGGTCGACAGCCTGCGCAAGTCCGCCAAGATCGAGCACCTGGACCAGCCGCCGGCGCCGGCCGCGGCGCCGCCGAGCCCGATGCTCAATCCCGCGGCACCGGTGAAGAAATAGACGTCATTGCCGGGCTTGACCCGGCGATCGATGCTGAGAAGTCGCTCGGGAGAGCGTAGGGGTCGGTCCCAATCGCGACGTGTCAGCATGGATGCGGGGGTCAAGCCCGCGCATGACCAACGAGTATTGCTTGGGTTAGGTGCCGCTAAAGCTGCGATTTAGCCGGCACCAGGCTCGACGCCCTTTGCTTTCCATATCGGCGCGGACCCCGCTCGTCAGCGTGTTTGTTGAACATGTCGCGCCTTGTTCGGAGACCTGCGGCGACAGATCGATCGCAAGACATAAAAACTCCGCGGTCGGACCATTCCCTTGCCGCCCTCGATACGGCTTGTTCCTTACGCGCTTGTCACCCTTTTACCACTGCCGAACAATGCTAGTCTTGCTCCTAGCTGCCGACAGAAGCGTGCCGAAGCTTCCGGGCGAATAGGCAGCCGCATGCCGTCGGCGGGCAAAAACTTTCTCGCAAACTAACGCAATCAGTCACACGTCGCGCGCGGTCCCGCTGGTGTTCGGCGTTGCTGCTGCCCAAGCGTGCTTCGGAATCGCGGTTGGCTGTCGACACTGAGCGTCGCTGGCGCGCGGCTGGACTGACGTCGCAGATCGCCGAAGTGAAAAACACAGACTGCCAAGGGAGGGTGACGTGTTCGAGCTTGATGGAATAATGATCCTGGTCGGCGGACTTTGCTTCATGCTGGCGATGTGGGCCGGGGTCATCTACGGAGCGACTTTCTTCGGTCCGAGATGACGGCAATCGCGGATGTGCTGTGCCCTTTAGGCAGTAGCCATTTGCGAGGACGGCGCGTCATCTTTTTGAAATCGGCGCGCACATTTTTGCTGCAGCGCCGGATGGATCGGCAGCGATGGCATGGCGCTACCGCTCTCGGTCTCGCCGTGCGATGGCGGCATGATGAATGGTCGGCGTGATTGGGCTTTTCTGACTTCCGCTCCTGACGCATTAGCCGACGTCACTCGCGCAGCGTTCAATCGACACTTTTGTACTTTGTACAGGGTTTCGGATGCCGGCCGTGGGAGAGCTGGACGCGTGCGCCTGGCCGGCGTCCGAAAGCCGTCAAGGAACGAACCCGCGGTCGGGAGTGCACGGAGATGGTGCGCTGGCTATGGGTATTTGGCTGACACGGGACTCGCGCGATGGTGGCCGTGCTCAGCTTTAACGGAGCCGATGAGGTGGTTTTTAGCGCGTGCCGGCTTGCAATGATAATTGCAGTTGTGGACGGGCATTGCGGTTACGGCTCGGTTTGCTGGTTATTTTGCGCATGGTGACGAGCGCTGTCGCGGCCGATCTGAGATCGACGACAAGCCGGCGCGGCGCGGGGTGCTTGTAAGAGCGCGATTGTTCTCATGAGGTATCGATCCTGACGGCGACCATTGGGCCGCACGGCTGATGGCGAGGCGTCTGGCCGCGTTCGAAGGTCTCAATGACGATCATGCGGCCGCCGCAGTGGGGACAGGTATGCGTCGTGTCGTCGTCTTTGGCATGGGTGTCGCTGGTCTGATTTTGTGCAGCCACATTGAGCAGCGACCGCGCCCGCTCGATATTCTCGGTGCGCGAGCTTTTTGCGAATAAGCCGTAATGACGGATACGATGGAAGCCGGCGGCGAGGACGTGGAGGAGAAATCGGCGGATGAACTCCTCTGCGGTGAGCCTCATCACCTTGTATCGGGCGGCACCGTCGGCACGGTAATCCTTGTACTTGAAGGTGACGCTGCCATTGTCGGCCGCGATCAGCCGGCTGTTGGCGATGGCGACCCGGTGAGTATAGCGAGACAGATAGGTCAGCACCGCCGCAGGTCCGCCGAACGGGCGCTTGCCATAGACATACCATTTGATCTTGCGCAGCGGCGCCAGAAAGGCGGCGAAGGCCGCGGCCTCACCGAGGCGGCGACGGCTACCGAAGAACTGTAATTGACCGGCGGCATGCGCGGCGAGAAGTTTTTGCAACATCAGCCGGCAAAACAGTTTGGATAGCACCCGCCATGGCAGAAAGAACTTGGGCCGGCAGGCGACCCAGCGTCGACCATCGTGTGAGAGACCGCCAGCTGGCACGATCATGTGCACATGTGGATGGTGGACGAGTGCCGAGCCCCAGGTGTGCAACACGGATGTGATGCCGATGCGAGCGCCCAGATGCTCGGGGTCACCTGCAATCGTCAGCATGGTCTCGGCACTCGCCTTGAACAACAGATCGTAGACTACCGCCTTGTTTTGATAGGCGATCTCGGCGATCGCCGCCGGCACGGTGAACACCACATGGTAATACGAGACAGGCAGCAGGTCGGCCTGCCGCTCGGCCAGCCATTGCTTGGCCGCCGCACCCTGACACTTCGGGCAATGCCGATTGCGACAGCTGTTGTAGGCAATGCTGGTGTGGCGGC
>CAVSPX010000009.1:0-88271 GCA_963729965.1 uncultured Alphaproteobacteria bacterium | reverse complement strand
TTAGCAGGCTGCTGAAAAACTATCTCGACTGCGAGGTCCGATCGTGATTCCGTCGTTTTGAAGCGACGGAGGCGATTTGCCATGCGTGGCGAGGAACGAAGATCGGAAGGGCTTTTTTCGTATCTGCGGTTGGAGGATCGGATCGCCAAGGATCATCCGCTGCGGGCGATCCTGGCGCTGGTGAACGAGGCGCTTGCGGGGCTGTCGAAGCGGTTCGACGCGCTTTACTCGCAGATCGGACGGCCGTCGATCCCACCCGAGTATCTGCTACGGGCGACGCTGTTGCAGGCGTTCTTCACGGTACGCTCGGAACGCCAATTGATGGAGCAAATCGATTATAATCTTTTGTTCCGCTGGTTCGTCGGACTTTCGATGGACGATGCGGTCTGGGACCCGACGGTGTTCACGAAGAACCGCGACCGGCTGCTTGAGGCGGACGTGGCGCGCGATTTTCTGGCAAGCCTGTTGGCGCTGCCGAAGGTGATGCAGCTGCTGTCAAGCGATCACTTCTCGGTGGACGGAACGCTGCTGGATGCTTGGGCATCGATGAAGAGCTTCCGCCCCAAGGACGGTTCGGGCTCGCCACCCGAGGGCGGGCGCAACGCCGAACGCAACTTCCACAAGGAGAAGCGCTCAAACGAGACCCATAGCAGCACCACCGATCCCGACGCCAAGCTCTATCGCAAGGGCGACGGACAGGAGAGCCGACTGTGCTACATGGGCCACGTTCTGATGGAGAACCGCAACGGGCTCGCCGTCACCGGCGATGTCACGCAGGCGACCGGCACCGCGGAACGCGCCACCGCCCTCGACCTGATCGACGGCCACCGGTCTGGCAAACGGCGGATCACTGTCGGCGGCGACAAGGGCTTCGATGTCGAGAGCTTCGCGCAGGCCTTGCGTGAGCGCAAAGTCACGCCTCACGTCGCCATCGACGGCCATCGGACCAAGACCGGAAAGCGGCGCAAGACCGCCATCGATCAACGCACGCTACGCCATCCCGGCTATGCCATCAGTCAGCGTTGCCGCAAACGCATCGAAGAAATATTCGGCTGGATCAAGACCACGGGCGGCGTCGCTCAGGTCAAGGTTCGCGGCCTCGACAAAGTGCGGGCCGTCTTCTTGTTCGCCATCGTCGCCTACGATCTGGTGCGAATACCCAAGCTGCTGGGGGCGACATGAGCCGCCTTACGGCGACCGCCCGCGCCAGCGACTGGCGAACCGTTGCGATCGGCCCCATCAACCGCGAAATCGCCTTCCAATCCGGCACCCAACAAAAGTTCAAATCGCCTCGATGGCGACTTTTTCAGCAGCCTGCTAGAGCAAATTCCGGCGGGAAGGAATTGGAGGGGATTCCCGAGGGGTCGCGAATATGATTCAAACTGGCCACTGGGCGGAGGCCAGCGGGCATGGGACGACCTTACTCGGAAGATCTGCGCAGCCGGATGGTGGCGGCAGTTGAGGGCGGAATGTCACGGAACGCCGCAGCGAAACATTTTGCGGTGAGCGTGAGCTGCGTGGTCAAGTTGATGCAGCGTTTCCGGCGGACGGGATCGATTGCGCCGGCTGCCCGCGGCAGGAAGCCGTTTGCCTTGGCCGAGCACGAGATGGTTGTGCGCGACCTGGTGGCGGCGCAGCCGGACCTGACGCTTGATGAACTGACGCAGGCACTGGCCGACCGCGACATCCATGTGGGGCGTTCCTCGGTCAATCGCTTTGTGCAGGCCTGCGGGCTGACATTCAAAAAAAGTCGCTTCACGCGGCCGAGCAACAGCGGCCGGATGTGGCGCTCGCCCGCGAGGCTTGGCGTGCCGGGCAGCCTGCTCTCGACCCGGACCGGTTGATCTTCATCGACGAGACCTGGGCCGCCACCAACATGACGCGCCGCTACGGACGCGCACCGCGCGGCCAGCGTCTGGTTGCGGCGGTCCCGCATGGGCATTGGAAGACGTCCACCTTCGTCGCCGGCTTACGCACCGATGGGCTCACTGCTCCGCTGGTCATCGACGGCGCCATGAATGGCGACACGTTCCGCGCCTATGTCGAGCAGGTGCTCGTACCAACGCTGAAGCCGGGTGACATTGTCATTCTCGACAATCTCGCAAGCCACAAAGTCGCCGGTATACGCGAGGCGATCGCAGCCAAAGAAGCCAGCATCGTCTATCTGCCGCCCTACAGCCCCGATCTCAATCCGATCGAGCAGGCCTTCGCCAAGCTCAAGGCTCTACTCCGCAAGGCTGCTGCCCGCACCGTCGCGCGATTATGGGACGCCATCGGCGAAATGCTCGGACGCTTCACATCACTGGAATGTTCCAACTACCTGATCAGCGCCGGTTATGTTCCACTCAACCGGAATCCGCTCTAATTACAACACTTGGGCCAGACGGTTCGTTAAATGCCGCGCCATACAGCCTTTTCAATATCATGGGTCACGATCCAGCGGTGGCAATGATCTCGGTGCTGGCGCATCCCGAGGCCCGGCTAAAAGACACCGCAAACAACATTCTCGCCACAAAGGAATTTGTCCTAAATCTCGTGTCGGAAACTGTTGCCGAAGCAATGAACATCACGTGCATAGATGCGCCGCCGGGCGTAAATGAATTAGAATTGGCAAACTTAAAAACATCAGCCTCGATCAAGGTAAGGCCACCGCGCGTAGCTGCAAGTCCAGTGTCTTTTGAATGTCGCTTTCTTACATCGATTTCATTTGGTCCAAATCAGGCAGTCATCGCGGGTCAGATTGTTCACGCATATGTCGAGGATCGGTTTGTATTAGATCACGCCCGAGGGCTAATCGATACGCCAGAATTGAAACTAATCGGCGGAATGCACGGTGCGAAATGGTACGCAAAACTCTCAGACCGTTTTGATATGGAGCGACCAACTTGGGCCGGGTGGGTTCGTCAAGGTAAGATCAAGTAAGTACTCGCGCGCCCATGTCCGGGAATTGGCCCCAACGGATAATCATATGGTAATCATGCGAGCCATCAAACGGGTAACGAGTGAGAGGTCATGTTGGAAACTGACAAGGTGTTCGCCGGCTCGATTCCGGAAAACTACGACCGCTATATGGTGCCGTTGATTTTCGAGCCGTACGCTGCGGATATTGCACAACGCGCAGCGGCCTTGTCGCCGAGCGTCGTTTTGGAAACCGCCGCGGGCACCGGGGTTGTCGCCCGCGCCCTAGCGCCAAGACTGCCCCAGGGTGCAAGCTATATCGTAACCGACCTCAACCAGCCGATGGTCAACTACGCCGCATCGCGGCAACCTCCCGACACTCGTATCAAATGGCGCCAAGCGGATGCTTTGGCGCTGCCGTTTGAAAATGCGGCGTTCGATCTCGTTTGTTGCCAGTTCGGCGCGATGTTTTTTCCCGACCGCACATCTGGCTACCGCGAAGCAAGGCGAGTTTTGAAGCCCGGAGGGCGTTTTTTATTCAACGTATGGGATCGCATCGACGAGAACGTTTTTGCGGATGATGTGACGAATGCTCTCGCAAAGATTTTTCCGAACGATCCGCCGCGCTTTTTGGCACGCACGCCGCACGGTTACCACGATACGGCCCTGATCCGTAGCGAGCTGGAGGAGGCAGGTTTTTCTCGTGTGATTATCGAGACGAGAGCCGAACAAAGCCGCGCATCCTCACCGCGCCTTCCTGCCGTTGCCTATTGTCAGGGAACTCTTCTTCGCAACGAAATCGAGGCCAGAGAAGCGGGAAAACTGGAAGCTGCAACCGACTACGCCGCATCCGCGATTGCAGACAAACATGGCAGCGGCGAGGTTGCTGCCAAAATTCAGGCGCACGTAATCGTGGCTGTCGTCTAAATGTTGGGATATCCCGTTCTGGTAGCTCGCCGACTTCCCGGGCGGACTGCTAAATGGTCGCGATCGGATGGATAACACACATCCGCTCAAACACTCCAATGACGTTATGCCTCCGACCGACATCCGAGTCCGGCAGGCCGCCGTCCCTGTCTAGGACGGCAGCCACCACTTGCTTGCTAGTTTTTCAGTGCCGACAGCTGATCGGTATCGTAATGCCGCCGCAATTCTCCGATGGCTTTGGCATCCGTCGGGCTGTCGCGCGAGACTGCCTTCGAAAGTTCCTCGAAGTAGTTTTCGTGACCGGGCGGCGATACGGTCATGAGCACGCGTGCTGGCTTATCGGTCGCATTGGCGATGTTGTGGGGCACGCCGGGCGGAATGAACAGGAACGTGCCCGGCGTGGCGCGGATCCGGCGATCGCCGACCTGCCAGTCGCACTCGCCTTCCAGCACGTAGAAGGTTTCCTCCTGGGTGCGATGCACGTGCAGGCCGGTCGAGAACCGCGGCGGCATCGTCCAATCGAACATCGACGTGTGCTTCGTGTCCTCGCCGGTCACGAGAAAGGCCATTGGGTGCCCGGAAAGCACTACCCCTTTGGCCTCGCCCGGCATGCGAATGACTGCTTTCGCGTTCATGGGCTCCTCCATTTTTTTGGCGCGCTGCCATCCTCGGCAAGCGCCGCAGCAATGGCGCTGGCTGTGGCGGAAGTCCTGAATCGGTCAGGAAAATATTGCAAAATAATCCCGAATGATGCCGACTAGATCGATGGCGACCATCTACCGATTTGGCCCCTTTCGGCTCGATCCCGACGCCGGAATACTGTTTTGCGGTGCCGAACCGACGATGCTGGGCCAGCGCGCTGTTGCCCTGCTTCAGGTGCTGCTCGCTCAACCGGGAACGCCTGTTTCCAAAGACGCGCTGATAGACGCTGCCTGGTCGGAAGTCGTGGTCGAGGAAAGCAACCTGACGGTCCAGATTGCGGCCTTGCGCCGTGTGTTGACGGCGGCCGGAGGGGACCGCTGGATCGAGACCTTGCCGCGGCGCGGCTATCGATATGTCGGGCCGCCGGTTGCAACCGGTGGTCCAGACGCTGGAGCGGTCCAACAAACATCGCCGACGCTAAGCCTGCCGGATGCTCCCTCAGTCGCCTTGCTGCCGTTTTCGAATTTAAGCGGCGACCCCGAGCAGGGGCATTTCGCCGATGGCATGGTCGACGATATCATCACCGGGCTCTCCCGCATCAAGTGGCTGTTCGTCATCGCACGCAATTCGAGCTTCACTTATCGCGGCCGCGTGATCGACGTGAAGCAGGTCGGACGCGAACTCGGCGTGCGCTACGTACTCGAAGGTAGCGTGCGCAAGGTATCTGATCGCGTGCGCATCAACGCCCAGCTAGTCGACGCGGTTACCGGAATGCACGTCTGGACCGAACGCTACGATCGCAAGTTCGAGGACATTTTTGCGCTTCAGGACGAAATCTCACTGTCGGTGGTCGGCGCGATCGAACCCAGCCTGCGCCAAGCGGAAGTGGAGCGCGTCAAGCGTAAGCGGCCCGACAGCCTCGACGCATACGATCTCGTGCTACGAGCCCAGCCCGACATTTACACCGGCATGCCGGAGCGCTCGACAAAGGCGCTGTCACTCCTGGAACGCGCGCTTGCTCTGGACCCCACGTACGCGCTGGCGCACGGATTTGCGGCGATGGGATATCACAACCGTTTTCTTCGCGCCGGACTGCGTGAAGAAGATAGAGCAGCGTCGATCCGTCATGCTCAGGCGGCGATCGCAACTGGACAGGATGACGCGCTCGCTTTGACGTTCGCCGGATTTTCCATCGGCATGGACGCACATGATCGCGCCGCCGCCTTCACGGCGTTAGAGGCCGCATTGGCTATCAGCCCGTCATCGGCTCTCGCCTATATTCTCGGCAGCGTCATCTCCAGTTGGACCGGACAGCCTGAACGCGCGATCGATTGGGCAGAACGGGGGATACGTCTGAGTCCATTCGATCCCTGGGCTTTTGCCGCTTTCGGCTCCTTCGCGCTCGGGCATTTCCTCCGCGGCCGTTATGAGGAAGCGGTTCATGCCGCCTACAAGGCCGTGCAATCCAATCCTGGCCACAGCATCAACTATGTGCTGCTGGCGGCAATGCTTGCGAAAATCGGCCGGCTAGAAGAAGCCAAGACGGCCGCCGGACGCGTTTTGGAATTGCACCCAGCGTTCCGGTACGGTCGGCATTTTTCCGGAGTTGATTGCGCGCCGGAGCTTTCGGCGGCTCTGGGCGAAATGCTAGGCGCCGCTGGACTGCCGGAATAATGCTGCAGCTCGCAGGACAGCAATGTCACAGTTTGGCCCTTCAGCGACATGACAAAATCGGCCCGCCGATTGTCGCTTGCGGGAATAGGAGACATTCCGCGAGTAGCGGGTGAAGATAGGTCAGACCTGAACGGGATTTGCTCGAATTCCGCTCAGTGCAGACTCGGCCCTTTGAGAAACCGGTTGCGCTCGCTCGATTTGATGCGCAGATCCATGGTCTCGCCGTCGCGATAGATCGTCATCGGCACTTCGACGCCGGCCTGGCCTTGCGCCCAGATGCGGCGGAACAGGCTTGCCAGATCGCGCACTTCCTTGCCGCCGACCGACAAAAGAATATCGCCGTTGCGGATGTCGGCCTTTTTGGCTGGCCCGCGGTCGGCCAGCCCGACGACGACGAGGCGGCTTTCCACTTCGGTCGCGTAGAGGCCGAGCCAGGGCCGCGGCGGGCCGCTGCGGCGGCCGGTCTTCATCAGATCGTCGAGGATCGGCTTCAATAAATCGATCGGCACGATCATGTTGATGTTCTGCGGTTGTCCCTTGTCGACGACGTGCTGCAATTGCAGCGAGCCGATGCCGAGGAGTTCGCCGGCAGGGCCGATCAGCGCGGTGCCGCCCCAGTTCGGGTGCGACGGCGCGGTGAAGATCGCCTCGTCGAGCACGTATTCCCAATAGCCTGCGAATTCCTGCTTGGCGACGATGCGGGCCGCGACCGAACGCGCTCGGCCGCCGGCGCCGCCGACCACGACGCGTTCGCCGACCGAGGTTTCGGACGATTGACCGATCTCGAGCGCCGGCACGTCGAGTTTGGCGAGCGCCTGCACGAGGCCGAAACCCGTCTCCTGGTCGTAGCCGAGCACGTGGCCAGGGACCGAGCGGCCGTCGGAAGTTGTGATCCAGATCGTCTCCGCCTCGGTGATCAGATAGCCGATGGTGAGAACGAGGCCGTTGTCGCGGATGAAAACGCCGTGCCCGGCGCGCTCGGTGCCGAGCGTCTCCGCCGTAAAGGCGTCGGCCGGAATGATGGTCCGGATCCCGACAACGGCGGCCAAGGCCTGATCGAGATCGTAGCCGTAATCTCCCGGCTTCGGTTGGACTGAAGCCGGTATCTTCCAGTCGCTCACCGATGGCATCGGCAATATCCTCGCGAACGGCTCGATGGAGCGCGCGTCTGCGGCGCAGGTTCCAACCGCAAAGGGTATTTGTCCGCTGGCCGCGATGCAATCAAGCCCTGCGGTGCTGTGAACAGCCGGCGTCCGACACGGAGATTGCGTCTTGACAGCGGAGGTCGCCGTGCGTGGCCGCGCGGTAATGCCCCGATGCGACGGTTTGAGCATGCCGCCCGTTAGTGGAACATTTACGCCAAGCGGGGCAAACATCGAGATACCGCCAAGATCGATCGAATTCCGCGCGCTTTGCAGCAGGGCTGCCTTGTTCCCGCCCAATCTGGCTCGCACAACAGCGCTATATCTTTGGGGACTTTGGGGGAATTTCCGTGCGCGTCTGCACCTGCCTGGCATTGCTTGCCTTCGCCCTCACCGCAATGATCGGCCCTGCCGCCGCTCAGTACTATTCGCAGCCAGCTCCCGGTTATCAGCCGTATCCCCCGCCACCGCCCCCGGGCTACGGACCGCAGACTTATGACAGCGCGCCGCTGCCGCCGCCCGGCACCAGCGCACCGCCTCCTTCGGGCGCCTCCTACGGCGGATATAGCCAGCCGTATCCGGCGCAGCCCTATTCCGGCCAACAGCAGACCGAAGCCTATCCGCCTCCGGCGCCGAGCCAGCCCTATGGTCAGCCGGCTTACGGGTCGGACAGCCGCTTCCCGCCGCAGCCACCGCCGGGCTTTCGTCCGCCGGCTGATGTCAGCAGTGGGCCGAGCGGCCCGGATGTGACGGGTACGGTGCCGGCTCCTGTCGCGGCAGCTCCTGCTCCCCGGTCCGATCCCAGCGTGGTCGCCGCGCTGCCGCCTGATTATCAGCCCGAGCAGAACCCGACGCCGCAGCTGCCGCCGCGCTTTCAGCGCCAGCTGGTCGATTATCCGACCAACCAGCCCGCCGGCACCATTATTGTCGATACGCCGCACACCTACCTTTATCTGGTGATGGGTCACGGCAAGGCGCTGCGGTACGGCATCGGCGTCGGCCGTGAAGGCTTTACCTGGACCGGCACCGAACGCATCAGCCGCATGAAGCAATGGCCGGACTGGTTTCCGCCCAAGGAGATGATCGAGCGGCAACCCTATCTGCCGCGCTTCATGGCCGGCGGCGAGAGCAATCCGCTCGGCGCGCGTGCGATGTATCTTGGCAATACGCTCTACCGCATTCATGGCACCAATCAGCCGTCGACCATCGGCACGTTCGTGTCGTCGGGCTGCATCAGGCTGACCAACGCGGACGTTGAAGACCTCTACGATCGCGTCCAGGTTGGCACGCGCGTGGTGGTGCTGCCGGGCACGCCGCCGAATACGGCCTCGGCGGAGCCGGCGGGCGAACCGCAAACAGCAACCAGCCGCTGACGCCGCCACATCGTCGATTTATGCCGGCGCTTCGGCAGCGCGGCGATAATTTTTGCAGCGGTAATTTTTTACGGTGGTTGCCGCGCGACTCAGGTAATCTTCTTCGAATCAATTCTGAGCGCTCGCCGGCCCGCTCTTGGCCGGCGCAGTGAAAATCCGCCTCGCGACGATCCGAACATTGTATCGCGTGCTGCCGTTCAGCGATCGCACGCCGGCGTGCTGCGAGGTTGTATGTTTCCGAATGTCCGATTGTTGATCGGGGCCCTGCTCGCCTCGGTCGTCGCATTAAGCTGCGGATTCGGCCTGTTCGCCGCGTTCCGCGTCAATCATGAACCGCTGAGCCAGCTGCCGGTCGGCAATTCGTCCGCGCAGCTTGTTGCCAATGAAGTCGCGGCGCCGCGAACCGGATGGGGGACGCCGTTCGACGGCCAGTCGCGCTTGAACAATTCGCAGCACAGCGAGCCCGTGACCGAAATCCCGCCCGCCAGGCCAGTGAGCCAAACAAAGGCCGAAGCCTCGGGCCCGGCAACTGTCGGAGCCATCAAGCCGGCGCCTGTATCCGACGCCGTGCAACACGACGCGGCGCAGCCGGCGGCCGCGGCGCCGACAGCCACACCCGTACCCACGCCCATTATCGCCGCCGCACCGCCAGCATCCGAACCCGCAGAGCAAACAACGAGCGCGGCTCCGGGCGCGAACGGCGCGACAGAGACAGCAGCGCCCGCACCATCGGCGTCGGCTGCTGTGCCTGCGCCAGCAGATGGCGCGGCCAATCCGGCGAGCAGCGCGCCGGACCAGACAGCGAGCGTGCCGTCCCTTTCGGTTAATGCTCCCGCGCCAACGGCAGCCGCAATTCCGTCACCGGATGCGGTCCCGGCGCAAGCCACAACCGCGACTGCGTCTCCGCCCGCCGCGCCAGAGCAATCGGTGAGCGCCGCACCGGCAACCAGTTCGCCGCCGCCACAAAATCCCGTTGCGGAAACCGAAGCGGCCACGCCTGCTTCTGCCGCACAGCAGGATACCGGCGCGGATTCTGGCGAGGCGGCCAAGGCGCCGGCCCCGGCGATTGCGACGGCAACGACGGATCAGTCGTCGGCAGTCACGCCGCCTGGCGAAAAGGCCGAGCCAGCGAACAATGCTGTCATTGCGCCGGTAAAGGCTGCGGCCAAGCCCACCGACAAGGTCGAAGCAAAAAAGCAGGGCAAAGCCGTCCGCAGGCTGGTTGTCCGTCGCCGTGTCGCCGGTCGAAAGCGCATCGTGCGGCGATGGCGCGCGCGCGCGACGGTCCAGAACTCCGGCTTCAACGATCCGGTTTTCCGGTCCGCGCCTGACTTTTCGAACGCGTCGGCATCTCGCGGCAGCAATTCGTCCGGTTGGGCCAACGGCCAATAAGACTGCCGATGCCCCCCGCCGCGATTTGTGGCGGCGTCGCCTCGGAATTCTTAGATTAGCGCACTCGGCACGGTGCCGAATGAGGCAGTCGCGCGTGGTTCCTCTCTCAGTCCTCGACCTGTCGCCCGTCACGACCGCAACGCCGGGTTCGGTGGCGTTGCGCAACTCGCTTGACCTGGCGCGGCTTGCCGATCGTCTCGGCTACAAACGCTATTGGGTCGCCGAGCATCATAATCTCGCAAATATCGCAAGCTCCGCGCCTGAGATCATGATCGGGCAGATTGCGGCCGTGACGTCCGCAATTCGGGTCGGCTCGGGCGGCGTCATGCTGCCCAACCATGCGCCACTCATGGTCGCCGAACGCTTCAAAGTGCTCGAGGCGCTGTTTCCCGGACGCATCGACCTCGGCCTCGGCCGCGCGCCGGGCACCGATCCCGTCACGTCATATGCGTTGCGGGCCCGCCAGGATCCGCGCGAGGGCGACGATTTTCTTGAGCGCTTTCAGGAACTGCTGTTGCTCGAGCGCGGCGGCTTTCCGGAAGGCCACCCGTTTCGCAAAGTCCATGCCGTGCCGGCCGATGTTGCGCTGCCGCCGATCTGGCTCCTGGGATCAAGCGGTTACAGCGCCGAACTCGCCGCCGCGGTCGGCATGGGCTTTGCTTTCGCCCATCATTTTGCCGACTATGACGCGACCAGCGCGATGTTGAGTTACCGCGAGCATTTCAAGCCGTCGGCGACGTTGAGCGCGCCCTATGCGATCCTGGGCGCCGCGGTGATTGCGGCGGACAGTGACTCAGAGGCCGAGCGCATCGCCGCGAGCGCCGACTTGCATTACGCCCGGCGCGCCAAGGGCGAATATGCGCCGCTGGCATCGCCCGACGAAGCCGCCGCGTATCCCTATTCGCCGATCGATCGCGAGCGCATCGCGCGCCACCGCAGCCGCCTTATTGTTGGCAGCGTGGAGACCATAATGAGCCGGCTCACGCCTTTGATTGAGGCGACGCGAGCCGATGAAGTCATGGTCACCACGATGGTCTACGATCACGGGGCGCGCCGCCATTCTTATGAGCTTTTGGCTCGGGCGTTTGGTCTTCCAGCCCGCGGCGAGTAAACGCGTGCTTTATCAGGAATCTTTTCCACGGTCTTTTGATTGGCAAAACCAGCGTAACGACGGCATAAACGGCGGCGTCATATAGGTGTTTTGCATTACCCATATTCGTGGATAATGGGGTGCGTCTGGCAGCTGTCGGATGGTGGGAGGCAAGATTGTCAAGTAAGAGTTCCGTGCCGGAATCTGATCTCAAATTCCCAGAGGGTCATCACGTGAATATCCAACGTGCGCGGCGCGGCTCCGCATCCAATCCGAATATGCGCCGCATTCTGCTTGGCGGCTGCGCGCTGGCTGTCGGCTTGGCGATGACCTTGGCGGCATCGCCGGCGAGCGCGCAGTATCAGTGGCTTTTCCCGTCGTACCAGCGTCCGCACAAGATCAAGCACAAGGTGGTCCGCCGGCGTGTCGAGCAGAAACAGGCCACCAAGCTGCCGTTCGGTGATATTCCGAAGGGGCCGCTGGAGATTTTTGTTTCGATCGAGCAACAAAAGCTGCACTTCTACAGTGACGGCCAGCTGGTTGCGACCGAACCCGTCGCGACCGGCGTTCCCGGCCATCTGACGCCGCTCGGTGTTTTCAGCGTCATCGAGCGCGACCGCTATCATCACTCGAATCTCTACAGCAATGCGCCGATGCCGTTCATGGAGCGCATCACCTGGTCGGGCGTGGCCCTGCACGAAGGCCCGGGCGTCGGCCACCAGGCGTCGCACGGCTGCATCCGCATGCCGGGCGACTTTGCGGCCAGGCTATTCATGCTGCCGACCATGGGCATGCGGGTGATCATTGCCCGCCAAGAATTGAGTCCAATTTCGTTCGCCGACCCGCATCTGTTCGTGCGCAAGGACATGCCGCCTACGGCGGCTCTCGAGCACGGCGTCGAGACGGCGCAGCAAGTCGCTCCGGGCACCAAGAGCGATGCCGAACCGACTGCGGCAGTGGCGGCAAAGCCCGCGCCGGCCGCTGCCGATGCCGGACAGTCAGTGCAATCCGATCTGCGCCTTGATCCGGCGCTGGCGGACAAGCCGGCCGCAAAGGATGCGGCTGCGCCGACCGCACCCCCCCAGCCTGCGTCCGCTCCGCCGAGCCAGACGGCTCAGACGCCGCCGATGGTGAGCCCGGCCGGGCATGCCAGCTCCGCTCCGGCCGAGCCGGCAAAACCGCCCGCGGCCGATGTCAAGACCGAGCCTGCCGCGTCGCCGCCCGCGGCTACCGCCGCGGCAGCCGCACCGCAAGCTGCACCCGGCGCACCCACGGCTGCGTCGGCACCGAGCGCGCCGCCGGTATCGGCTCCGCCGGTTCCGGGCGCCGTTGCGACCGCGCCGCCTCCAGCTGACATGACCGCGCCGATTGCGATCGAGAATGTTCCGATCCCGCTGACCAAGCCGGCGCGAATCCAAGAAGGCAGCGACAAGCCGATCGCAATCTTCGTCAGCCGCAAGACCGGCAAGATCTATGTGCGGCAGAACTTCACGCCGTTGTTTGACGCGCCGGTCCAGATCGACCAGCCGGCGCAGCCGCTTGGCACCCACGTCTACACGGCGATGGACTATTTGCCCGACCACTCAACATTCCGCTGGACGGAGACGACGCTGCCCACCGCAACGGCGACGCGGAAGGTCGAGCGCTGGAAATACGTGAGAGACCAGTGGGGTCGGCGGCGCCGCGTGCGCGTCGTGGAGCAGGTCGCCGAACCGGAGGCCGCGCAGCCCGCGTCCACAGCCGCAGAGGCGCTGGCGCGCATCCATATCCCGCAGGACGTGATCGATCAGATTTCCAGGTTGATGGTTCCGGGCTCATCGCTTGTCGTGTCCGATCAGGGGCTCGGTCCGGAAACGGGCGATCACACGGACTTTATCGTCGTTACCCGCTGATTGCCGGTCAGTGCAACGAAGCCGCCGATTGCGCACACGCATCGGCGGCTTTCGTCCGTCTGCCATGCGTCCAGGTGTCGTCTGCGCAGGGCCATTCAACCGGCGTAAAGGGCGGTGTATCCTGGCCACACCGCCCGGCTCTTGTTAAGTCTGCGGCCGAGATCAATCGCGGTCAGTCAATGGAGGATCATCTTGGGTAAGCATTTTTCACTCACCGCTTCCGACAGCTTCAAACTCGGCGCCTACCGGGCCGATCCCGCAGGAGCGTCGAAGGGCGGCATCGTCGTCATTCAGGAGATTTTCGGCGTCAATCACCATATCCGCGCGGTCTGCGACCGGCTGGCCGGCGAAGGTTATGCGGCGCTGGCGCCGGCGGTGTTCGATCGTCAGCAGCCGAATTTCGAGTCCGGTTACACCCCTGACGAGATCGCCAACGCCCGCAAGTTCGTCGCCAATCCCGATTGGGGAAAGATGCTGCTCGACGTGCAGGCGTCGATCGACGAACTGAAAAAGTCCGGTCCGGTGGCGATTATGGGTTTCTGCATGGGCGGAACGATTTCGTTTCTCGCGGCCTGCAAGCTCAACGGTCTCTCGGCGGCCGTCTGCTATTACGGCGGTCAGATCGCCAAAAATGCCGACGAAAAGCCGAAAGTGCCGGTGCAGATGCATTTCGGCGAGAAGGACGCCTCGATTCCGATGAGCGATGTCGACCTCATCAAACAGAAGCGCGGCGGCGACTGCGAGATCTACGTCTATCCGGACGCCCAGCACGGTTTCCACTGCGACGAGCGCGGCAGCTATCAGGAAGCGGCTGCCAAACTCGCCTGGCAGCGCTCGATGGCGTTCCTGGCAAAGAATGTGAAATAGGCAACGACAAGCCGGCGGACGACAGGGCGCAGAAACAATCTGATCTGTCGTCCGTCGTCCGCTGCGCGTCAGAACCAGCGCTCTTGGATGTTGATCGTGTCGCCCGGCCGTATCGGGTAGCTCACCGGCACGGTCAGCCGAACCTGCTGGCCGTGGATGACGCGGGTTATGGTGACGGTCCTACGGTAGGCCCGCGGTCCGAAACCTCCGGCAATCGCGACGGCAGTCTCGACCGTCATGTCGGCAACGAAGGGATATTGCCCCGGCTGCGTCACCTCGCCGAGAATGAAGAACGGCCGATAGGCTTCGATTTCGACGGCGACATGCGGTTCCTTGACGAAGCCTTGCCGCAGCCGGTCTGAGATCCGGCTCGACAACTCATCCGTGGTGACGCCGCGCGCCGACACCGAGCCGATCAGCGGCATGGCGATATGGCCGCTGGCATCGACGACGTAGGAATTCGACAGGCCATCCTGGCCGAACACCACAATGCGCAGCCGATCGCCTGAATCGAGCGTGTAGGGCCGGTTGTCCGATAGCGTAGGAGCAAAGGCGACCGGGTTGACAGGGGCCATAACGGGCGCCTGCACGAAGCGCGGGGCGGGAGCAGGCACGACCGGGCCCGACACAAAGCGCGGACCGGGCGCCGGCACTGCAGCTGTCATCAGAAGCCCTCGCCCCTCGGGCGCTGAGGGCACGATGACCGGGCCGCGCGGCGCGACCGAACCATAGACCGTGGCGTCAATACCGGGCGCCGGTGCCGGAGCGACCATCACCGGGCGCGCCGGCGCGGCAGCGACGGGAACCCATGGCGCCGGTGTCCATCCGCCCGGTCCCCCCGCGCATCCAGCGGCGGTAACGGCGAAGGCGCAGAGCAAAAGCAGGGAGCGGACGATCCGCATACGCGAAAATCCAGACCGGTTCGTTCGAACGTGGGCCCGATTAACGCTTAGTATGGTTAACAAACCCTCACTCGGCCCGCGGCGGCGCAATAATGGGTGGCGAACGCCGATTTCGATGGCTTCAGCGGGCAGCAGCGGCCGTTAATTCCAGCTCAATGTCACCCCGACATCTCCGGGCACGCCTCCGGGAAAGTCGATGATCTGAAATCGCACTTTGTAGCCGCGCGGCTTCAGGTATTTCTGCCAGAATTGAAGAAGCTCTTTCGGCAGGCCGGTCAGCGTGTTCTCCCAGCCAGGCTCCTGCTGATTGATGGCGCGTCCGTGATCGGTGCAGAGCTGATTTGGAAAGCGGAGGACGAAGACTTCTGTCGAGCCATTGTTGACCGCCCGTTTGATGACGGCGCCCGCACGCCGCATCCGCTCCTCGTCGGAAACGCCGGAAGGCTTCGAAAGCTTTTCCAGTAAGGCGTCCTTCTCCGCCTCGGCCGCAGTCCGTTCGCGCACCATCGAGCTTGCCTTCTCAGCCTCCTGCAGCACGATCTGCTTCATCAAATCTTGGGCAGTTGGCAGCTCGGCGAAAGGATCGGTGGTGGCATGTGTCATCTGAGCCATGTCTCGCTCCCGGTAACTGATCCGCTCTATCTGACAGAACTACGGTTGACGTGTCTTGATCTAGCGCAAATATTTGGACGCGCTCTTTTGCCACCGAAGAGTGTCCAAAATAAACGGGAACAGTCCTCGATTGCACGCTCCGTGCGGGCACATACATGCCCCCTAATTCTTTTTCCCCAACAGAGCCGTTACGGCATCCATAAGAATTACGTTCGGATGTGTGATGCAATAGTCCATCACAGCCTGCGAATCCTGCTGCAATGCGTTGACGTCGAGAAGGGTATTGCCGCGCATGCCATGATAGTAGCCGCTCAGCCAAACTGTGACGCTTCTTGAATCGGCGACCTTTCCGGCGAGAAATTGATCACAGGTGATCTTCGCCACGTCTATCGTCACTTGCGCGAATCCCGCCGTCGATGTTGCGACGATGGTGAACAAGCCCAGGAACGACGTCAAATACCAACGTTTCATGCTAATCTCCTTCTGCTCCTATGCCGTGGCAGAGTTGCTCAACGTGCAGGTTGGGCACCGCATCGGAGCGAGCCCACAGAGGCCGGACTCCCGCCGCCGACATTCCAATAAATATCAAGACGGGCAATGCTGCGTTGCGAAACCTAGGCATTGGATTTGCTCTCCAAATCTCGCTGATCAACGCCGGCTGTCCGCGCGCCAGCCGGCCGCTCGGCTCCCTTGGCGAGCATCTTCGATGGTATCTATGCCTGCGAAACCGTTTCTGTTCTAATGGACCACCAGTCCAGAGGTATTGATCTAGCGCAAATGCGTCTTGTTGTCTTGTGCTAGCGACGTGCTTGCGCCGCCAACATATAGGTCATCCCATGAGCGAAGGCTCAGGTCGCCGAGTTGACAGAAATCGCAATGTTGGGACGGCAGGATCAAGCGGACTGTTAACTGTTGCCGCATTTCTATTGGTTTCATTCGCGGTTACGTTTCCCGCGAACGCGCAGCAAGAGGCGCCCTCGGTCGGCACTGTCTACGCGCAGCGCAAGCCGATCTCGCGGACTGCCGACTTCGTCGGCCGCGTCGTCGCAATCGATAGTGTCCAGATTCGCGCCCGCGTGACCGGCTATCTGGAGGCCGTGCTTTTCAAGGAAGGAGATGCGGTCAAGAAAGGCGATCCACTCTACCGCATCGAGCAGGATCAGTATCGGGCAGCGGTCGAACAGGCACAAGGCGCGCTCGACCGCAGCAAGGCGGCAAAAGCGCTTGCGGAAATCCAGTTGAAGCGCTCAACGGGGCTGCTGGCGCAGAAATCAATCGCGGCGGAGACGGTGGATCAGGACCGCGCGGCGGATTTGCGCGCCCAAGGACAAACTCTATCGGACCAGGCAAATCTCGATCTTGCCAAGATCAATCTCGGCTACACCGACATTGTCGCTCCGATCTCCGGAAAGATCAGCAAAACCAACATCACGGCCGGCAACGTGGTCGGTCCGAACAGCGGTCCGCTGACCCTGATCGTCAGCCAGGACCCGATGTACGTGACCTTCCCGGTCAGCCAGCGCGACCTCCTGCAGGTGCGGCTGAGCGGCCAAGAGGCCGACATCAAGAACGTCAAGGTCAAAATCCGCTTTGCCAACGGCACGACCTACGACCAAAAAGGCAAAGTCAATTTCATCGATGTGTCGGTCGATCGCGCGACGGATACCGTCTTGGCGCGCGCCACGATGCCCAATCCCAAGGGCATCCTGCTCGACGGGCAATTGGTCACAGTCACGGTGGAAGCGGGGACGCCGCAGGAAGAGGTGGTGGTGCCGCAGGCGGCGCTGATCGCCGACCAGGAGGGCGTCTACGTTTTCGCGGTTGAAGGCGGCAAGGCCGTCGTCAAACGCATCAAGACCGGCGGCGAAGACGGGCCGAACGTCGTCATCAGCAGCGGCCTGAAGGGCGGCGAGCAGATCATCGTTCAAGGGCTCCAAAGCGTTCGTCCTGGACAGCCGGTGCAGGCAAGTCCACTGACGTCACCGCTGAGCCCGAGTTGAGCCGATGCTCTCGTCGATCTTCGTCGACCGGCCGCGGCTCGCCATTGTCATCGCGCTCGTCACGACGATCGCGGGTCTGCTGGCGCTCTACGCTATTCCGATCGCGCAATATCCCGACATCGTGCCGCCGCAGGTGTCGGTGACGACGACCTATCCCGGCGCCAGCGCTGCAATCGTGGAGTCGACCGTCGCCCAGGTTATCGAGGCCCAGGTCGTCGGCGTCGATAAAGCGATCTACATGAAAAGCACGAGCGGCGACGACGGTAGCTATAATCTCACCGTCTCCTTCGAACTCGGCACCAATCCGGACATCAATGCGGTCAATGTGAACAACCGCGTGCAGGTCGCGCTCTCCAGCCTTCCGACGGAAGTGCAGCGGCAGGGCGTGGTGGTGAAGAAAAAATCGTCGGCCCTGCTCGCCGTCATCGCCGTCTACTCGCCCAAGCACACGCACGATCCGCTGTTTCTGTCCAATTTCGTCACGATCAATCTGCTCGACCAGATCAAAAGCACTCCCGGGGTCGGCGACGCGACGCTGTGGGGGCCGCAGGACTATGCGATGCGCGCCTGGGTGCGCACGGATCGTCTGACCGGGCTCAATCTGACGACCGCCGATATCATCAACGCCATCCAGTCGCAGAATGTGCAGGCCGCGGTCGGCCGCATCGGCGCCCGGCCGATTTCGAACGACCAGCAGCTTCAGCTCAACATTCAGACCAAGGGCCGTCTCAACACGGTGCAGGATTTTGAGAATATCATCATCCGCGCCAATCCCGACGGCTCGCTGCTCCGCCTGCGAGACGTCGCAAGAGTGGAACTGGGAGCGGCGAATCTCGACCGGGAGACGCGGCTCAATGGCGGGCCGGCGACGGCGATCGCCATCTATCAGACGCCGGGCGCCAATGCCATCACTACCCTCAAGGCGGTCCGCGCCCGCATTGAGGAAGCGCAGAAAAGATTCCCCGAGGACCTGGCCTGGAAGATTACCTACGATCCCACCGTCTTTGTCACCGACACCATCCACGAGGTGCAAAAGACGCTGGTCGAGGCGTTTGTCCTCGTGGTGATCGTTGTGTTTCTCTTCCTCGGCAGCGTGCGCGCAACCTTGATTCCGACGCTTGCGGTGCCGGTCAGCCTCGTTGGGACGTTTATCGCGCTGCTTGCCGTCGGCTACTCCGCCAACACCGTTTCGCTGTTGGCCGTGGTGCTGGCGATCGGCATCGTCGTCGATGACGCCATTGTGGTCGTCGAGAACGTCGAAAGGATCATGGAGGAGCATCCGGAGTTCTCGCCCGGCGAGGCCACCAAGCGGGCGATGAGCGAAATCACCGCGCCGATCATTGCGGTAACGCTGGTGCTGCTCTCGGTGTTCGTGCCCGTCGCGTTCATCCCAGGAATTTCCGGCGAGCTGTTCCGGCAATTCGCGGTGACGATTTCGGTTGCGATGTTCCTTTCGGCGGTGAATGCGCTAACGCTTTCGCCCGCGCTCTGCGCGTTGTTTCTGCGTCCCCATCACGGCCCGCGCCGAGGGCTCATGGGCGTCGTCATGCGTTCCATCGATCGTGTCCGGGACGCGTACGGATCGGTTGTCGCCCGCATCGTGAGGTTCTCGGTCATCGGTCTCGCGATGGTCGCCGTCGCCATGGTGGGAATCGTCGGCCTTGAACGAATAACGCCGACTGGATTCCTTCCGGAAGACGATCAGGGCGGCCTGTTCGTGGTTGTCCAGTTGCCTGGCGGGTCATCGGTCGCCCGAACCTCCGAAGTCGTCCAGCAAGCCGAAACCATCCTGCGCCACGATGAGACAGTTCAAGATGTCACCTCGGTCATCGGCTTGAACTTCATCGATAATTATTCGCAGCCGAACGCCGCGTTCCTGGTGGTCACGCTCAAGCCGTTCGAGGAGCGCAAAGCGCGAAATCAGAGTGTATCGGCGCTCATTGGACGGCTCAGCCAGGAATTCCGCCAGATCCAGGGAGGGACAGTGGTGCCGCTGGCGCCGCCGCCGATCCTCGGTCTGGGTACCGGAGGCGGCTTCACCTATGTGCTGGAGGATTTGCGCGGCGGCGATCCCGGCGCCTTGGCGCAGGCGTTGCGCGGGCTTGTGGTCGCGGCGAACGAAAATCCGAAGCTGAATTGGGTCTTCAGTACGTTTTCGGCGACCAATCCTTCGATCTATCTCGACATTGATCGCAATAAGGTCGAGGCCTTGGGAATTCCATTGAGCGATGTGTTCCAGGCTCTGCAGGCCTCGCTCGGCGGCTACTACGTCAACAACATGAATCTGTTTGGCCGCACCTGGCAGGTCCAGGTGCAGGCCGAGGCCTCCGACCGCTCGAACATCAATGACATCTATCGCATCAATGTTCGCAGCAAAGATGGCGCGATGATACCGCTGCGCAGCCTGGCGGAAGTCCGGGTCGTGGTCGGACCGCCGGCGCTGATCCGCTACAACAACCTCCGCGCCGTCACGGTGCAAGGCACCCCTGCGGCAGGCGTTTCGTCAGGGCAAGCCTTGCAGGCGATGGAAACGGTCGCGGCGAAGACCTTGCCGCCAGGCTACGCCGGCGAGTGGACCGACACCGCCTTCCAGGAAAAGCGTGCCGAAGGCAAGACCGCGATCATCCTGGGCTTTGCCATCCTGTTCGCTTATCTCTTTCTCGTCGGCCTGTACGAAAGCTGGACCATCCCAGTGCCGGTATTGCTGTCTGTAACGGTCGGACTGGTCGGCTCCTTCATTGCGATCGTGGTCGCGCGGCTGACGCTCGACCTGTACGCGCAGATCGGCATGGTCGTGCTGATCGGCGTGGCCGCCAAAAACGGCATTCTGATCGTCGAATTTGCCAAGGAGCAGAGGGAAAAGGGTGTTGCCCTGCTGGAGGCGGCAACCGAGGGCGCGCGGCTTCGCTTCCGGCCGGTGATGATGACCGCATTCTCGTTCATTCTCGGCCTGCTTCCCCTGGTGATCGCATCGGGCGCTTCGCAACTGGCACGCCGCGATGTCGGCACCCCCGTATTCGGCGGCATGCTGCTGGCGTCTCTCATCGGCATTTTCGCTATCCCGCCGCTTTACGTGACGTTCCAGGCGCTGCGCGAAAAATTGCGGCCGGGTGCGCGCCCGGTTGCCGCGACGGCGGATGCCGGCGAGGCGAAGGCGTCCGCAGCCGACGCGTCGGAACCCCCAGACATTGCGGCCGAATGAGTCGGCATCGACAATTCCGGATGAGCATCATGTCAAGCCCGAAGACCGACAAGACATCGAAGATGAGGCGCAAAGCCTATGAGAAGGAGCTGCGCAAGCTCCAGGTCGAGCTTTCCCGTGTCCAGGACTGGGTGAAAGCCGAAGGCGCGAAGATCATCATCGTGTTTGAGGGCCGCGATGCCGCCGGCAAGGGCGGCACCATCAAGGCGATCACCGAACGAGTGAGTCCCCGGGTATTTCGCGTCGTGGCGCTGCCGGCACCCAGCGATCGCGAGAAGAGTCAGTTGTACGTTCAACGCTATATCACGCAATTTCCCGCCGCCGGCGAAATCGTCATCTTTGACCGCAGCTGGTACAACCGCGCCGGTGTCGAATACGTGATGGGATTCGCGACCGAAACGCAGGTCATGCGCTTCCTCGAACTGGTTCCGGAAGTGGAAAAATACATCATCGATGGCGGGATCACACTGATCAAAATCTGGCTCGAAGTCGGACAGGAGGAGCAGGAGAGCCGCTTTCTGGCGCGCATTACCGATCCGCTGCGCCAGTGGAAACTGAGTCCGATGGATCTGGAATCCTATCGGCGCTGGTACGCCTATTCGAAGGCGCGCGATCTGATGCTTGAAGCTACCGACAGCAAGCATGCACCCTGGTCTGTCGTGCGCACGGATGACAAGCGCCGCGGCAGACTGAACTGCATTTCACATATCCTGTCGCTCATTCCCTACAAGAAAATCCCGCGATCCAAAGTGAAGCTGCCCAAGCGGCTCACCAAGAATGCCTATGATGACCAGGCTTCGCTCAAGGGCCGGAACTTCGTGGCTGAAAAATTCTGATTAGAGCCGAGAAAGCGGCGCTTATTCGGGCCTGTTGCTGGTGCGTTGCGCCAGCCAATCCGCGATCGCCAGCAAGACCATCGCGACCACGAACATCAGCGGGAAGGCGATCGCCCAACTCAGCTTTGACGTGTCGGAATATTTTTCAAGGTCCAGATACCAGGCCAGCGCGTCGACCGCGGCGATGCCGGTGATCGATGCCAGAAGCTTTTGCTTCAGCGAGCCGAAATCAATATTCGAAATGCCCGGCGGCCAGCGCGAATGTTCGGCCGGCTCGATCCTGCGGATGTAATTGGCGTAGGCGGAGAAAATAACGATCAGGAGCAGGTTGGCGACCAGCGTGAGATCGATCATGTTGAGCACGCCGACGACGAGATCGTGCCACGACTCCTTCATCAGCTCGATGGTCAGATCATAGAGATCCGCAAAGAAGCGGTAGATCACCAGCAGAATGCAACAGAGCAGGCCGATAATGAACGGCGCGATCAGCCATCGGCTGAACAAGATCAGCGCCTGCAACGCACGATCGGCCTGCTGCATGGCATTCCCCGCCAAAGTCCATCGATTCGCCAGCATAACCGGCAAATGGGGATTAGCGCACGGCGGAATGGCAAGGCGCCGTTGGCGGGCGCCCGCTGTTCCGGTTTCTCCATCCGCCGCTAGGCCGCGACGCCGGTACCGATCGGGCAGCTCACTCCGGTGCCGCCCAGGCCGCAATAGCCATGCGGGTTCTTGGCGAGATACTGCTGATGATAGTCCTCGGCGAAGTAGAACGGCGGGGCGTCGAGGATTTCCGTGGTGATCGGCCCCATGCGCTTGGCCGCCAGCGCCTTGGCGTAGGCTGCCTTTGAGGCCTCTGCGGCGGCGCGCTGCTCAGGCGTGAACACATAGATGCCGGAGCGATACTGGGTACCGACGTCGTTGCCCTGGCGCATGCCCTGGGTTGGATCGTGGTTTTCCCAGAAGGTCTTGAGCAGCTGCTCGTAGGAGATTTTCTTCGGGTCATAGACCACGAGCACCACCTCGTTATGGCCGGTCCGGCCGCTGCAAACCTCCTCGTAGGTCGGGTTGGGCGTCTGTCCGCCCGCATAGCCGACCGCGGTGACATAGATGCCGGAGCAGAGCTCCCAAAACTTGCGTTCGGCCCCCCAGAAGCAGCCCATGCCAAACATTGCGGTTTCGAGCCCCTGCGGATAGGGGCCCTTGAGCGCGTGGCCGTTCACATAATGGTCCTTGGCCGTCGGGATCGGCGTCGGTCGGCCCGGCGGGGCCTCGCCGGCGGCGGGCATTTCCAGCATTTTCCGGAACGAGAACATGGCGGCGTCTCCTGTTTCGCTGGCAAAATATACGCATCGGGCTGCGGCGGTACAGCGGTGCGCCCGATCACGTTTGTGCGGGAATTTTTCCGCTGCTGCTCACTCCCGATGAATGTTGCAGCTTCCACGAGCGGCTTCCGCCGCTTATTGTTCCGCCGTGCGTCGTGCGCCGGTACCCGAACCCGGGGGCACGCCGCAACGTTCCGGGCCGATGCTGGCCGGCCAGGTTGAGCCAGAGGCGGAGGAGGCTTTAGCAATGTCCCGAATGCTCGCGCTCGCTTGCGCGTTGGTGCTGTCGGCTGGAACGGCCCTTGCCCAACAGCCCGCGGCCCCGGCAGCCCCGGCAGCAGCAGCTGCACCTGCAGCCGCACCGGCGGCGGCTCCGGTGACGCATCCGCCCTATGGCCCGCCAATCACGCTCGATCAGGCCAAGCGCGCCATGGCGGCGGCTGAGCTGAAGGCAGCCGAGAACTCCTGGCAGGTGGCCATTACGATCCTCGACTCTGGTGGCAATCTCGTGATGTTCCATAAGATCGACAACGCGCCGCTATTCGCCGTCGCGGTGTCACAGGGCAAGGCGCGTACCGCGCTCGACTTCAAGCTGCCCACCAAGGCGCTTGACTATGCGCTGACGGCCGGCGGCGCCGGGATGCGCCTGCTTGCGCTCAGCGACACGACACCGCTGGAAGGCGGCCTGCCGGTCATCGTGGACGGCAAGATCATCGGCGCCATCGGCGTTGCCGGCGCACTGTCGCCTCAGGATGCCCAGGTCGCCAAGGCCGGCACTGACGCATTGGTGCCGACGCAGTAGCGCGGGCTAGGGTTCGTTCAATCTTCGGAGCCGTTCGATGACCTGCGGCGGGGCGCGGTAGGCGCGTTCGATCACGTCTACCAGCTGGTCGCCGCCGCGCGGCGAATTGACCTGCAAGCCGATCTTGTTCGCGTCCGCCAGAAAGGCTGGATCGGCGAAAGTCTGCATCAGCGCCTCGCGCATCGCGGCGACCCGGTCCGGCGGTACGGCCGGCGGCATCAGCAGCGGGCGGCCCAGCGCGAGCGGCGTGAACGCCACTTCCATCAACAGCCTGTCGCGCGCATCGCTAACAAGATCAGGGGCGAACGGCACCTCGCCCAAGGCGGCGAGCTTCTCCGGCCCGTATTGGACGATGACCTTGGCCTTCTTCTCCGCAAGCCACGTCGGCCGCGTCGACGACAGCGCGCTGTAGAATACGCTCGGATAGCCGTCGAGTTCGCCCCGCTCCATGGCGAGGAACGCATCATTCTGTCCCGGATAGGCCGGGATGACCTTCATCTTGGTGCCGAGCGTGGCGTTCAGCAGCCTCGCATAGAACGCCGGCGTTCGAATTGGCGCCGGAGGCGCCCATCTCGGTCACGCGCCGACGCAAATCGTCGACCGAGTTCACCGGCACGGTGTGCCAAACCAGCACCATCGCGGTCTCCACACTCGGGGTGCCGAGCCAGTTGAACTTGAGCGGGTCGAATTTCGCCTGTTTGGTGCCAGACAACGGCTCGAGCGGCGGATCGCTCTGGATCAGGCCGATCACCGAGCCGTCACGCGGCGCGGCCGCATAAAGGTAGTTGGTGGCGATGATGCCGCCCGCGCCCGGCATGTTGCGCACCACGATCGTGGGATGACCAGGAATGTGCTTGCCCAGTTGTCGTGCGATGGCGCGCGCCAAAGTATCGTAGCCGCCTCCGGCGCTGGTGCTGACCACCATCGTCACGGTTGAGCCTTTGTAGAAGTCGGCGATCGGATCGGCCTGCGCCGGGACCGCGCACAGGCATGCGAGCAGCGCGAGCATTGCGCGAACAAGGATCATTGCAACCTCGTCATTACCTTGTCAGGCGGGCCAATAGGACTACACTTGCATGAGCCGCGCCAGCGACCGGGCAGTGCATGGCAAAGCGAGTGCTGTCAGGGTCCGGCAAGAGGCAAGAAAAAGGAGGAAACGGATGGCGCTGTCGGTTAGGCCGCTTTCGCCGGCGTTGGGAGCGGAAATAACAGGCGTCGACTTGCGCGAGCCGCTCGACGTCGCGACCGTCAAGGCGATCAACGATGCCTTCGACCAGCACATCGTCGTGGTGTTTCGCGATCAGCAACTATCGGAAGACGATCAGGTCCGCGCCGCCGGCTATTTCGGCAAAGTCCACATTCGCCGCCGTCCCGCCAACGGCCGCACGCCCGGCGGCGAATACGATACGCCGTTCATGATGGTCACCAACATTGTCGAGAACGGCAAATCAATCGGTGCCTTCGGCGACGGCGAGATGTGGTTTCACCACGACACCAGCTACTATGCGCAGCCGCACCGCGCCACGTTCCTTTATTCCATGAAGCTCACCTCATGGGGCGGGCAGACCTGCTTCTCCAACATGTACAAGGCGTACGAGAATATTCCGCGGCCGTTGCGCGACCGGCTGGAAGGCCGCAACGTGCTTCAGATCCATGACTACAAGCGGCGTGAACGGATCGATCTTGCCCAGGTGGAGCTGGAGAAAATCCTGCACCACGAGCAGCCGATCATCATCACTCATCCGGCGACCGGGCGGAAAGCACTGTATGTCAGCCGGCTGATGTCAGCCCGCATCGAGGGCTTTTCCCGCGACGAAAGCGAGGCCGCGCTCGAGCAGTTGTTCGATATCTCCGAGGACCCGTCGATCGTCTACGAACACGAGTGGCGGCTCGGCGATCTGGTGGTCTGGGACAACTGGTGCTCGATCCACGCCCGCAAGGATTTTCCGCGCGAGGAGCCGAGGCTGATGCGCCGCTGCACCATCGAAGGCCAGTCGCTGCGCTACTGAATTCTTCCGCCATCGCAATACGGGCGGTGAAGCGCGAAGCGAGGGAGGGGGAACATGATGTTGCTTCGCAGGCTGATTCTGCTCGCTGCCGTCGCTTGTCTCGCCTTAATCAACAGCGCGCGCGCCGACGAGCCGTTCTACAGGGGCAAACGGCTCACGCTCCTTGTCAATTTCGCCATCGGCGGGCCGGCCGACGTCGAGGGCCGGCTGTTTGCAAAATATATCGGCCGGCACATCGCCGGTAATCCGAGCGTGGTGGTGCAGAACATGGATGGCGCCGGCGGCGTGGTCGGCGCCAAGTATCTCGGCGCCATCGCGCCCAAAGACGGCACCATGCTCGGCTATTTGACCGGCACCGGCTTCATGTATGCGCTCGATCCTTCGCGCTTTAATCCTGATTTCGAAAGCTATGAGTTCGTCGCCATCCAGGGCGGAGCAACCGTCACTTACGTTCGCACCGACGTGCCGCCCGGCGTGAAATCCGCAACAGATATCGTCAAGGCCAGAGGTCTCGTCGCCGGCGGGCTGGCGGCCGACAGTTCCAAGGACATCCGCGAGCGGCTTGTCATGGATATGCTCGGGCTGAAATACAAATACGTCACCGGCTATCGCTCGAGCGCGCCGGCGCGGCTTGCTTTCGAGCGCGGCGAAATCAACGTCTTCGCCGAATCGACGCCGAGCTATCGGAGCATCGTCGTCCCCGATCTGATCGACCGAGGCCGCGCCATTCCGCTCTGGTACGATGCCGGCAATCTTTCGCAGCCGTCGCCGCAGCTGGCGGGGTTGTCGATACTGCCGTTTCCCGAGCTTTACCGGAAGATCAAGGGCGCCCCGCCTTCGGGGGCGCTGTGGGACAATTATCGCGCCGTCAATACCATCGACGGCGCCATGCTGCGTATGATCTGTTTCCCGCCGGGAACGCCCAAAGCGGCGCGCGACGCGCTGGCCGCCGCCGTGGTGGCGCTCAATGGCGATAAGGATCACGCCGCGGAGGCGATGCGCACCATTGGCTTCGTGCCTGACTGGCAGGCCGGACCCGACGTGCAGCAGAGCGTGCGATCAGTGCTGTCGATGCCTGCCAACGTGCGCAGCTTTCTCAATGGCTACATCAAGGCGGCGAACAAATAACGGCGAACGGAGAAATCGCGATGTCACGCAAGGTGCTGGTTGCCCTCTGTGCCGCCGCGTTGGCGCTCGGCATCCCCGCCGCGCAGGCCGACGAGCCCTTCTACAAGGGCAAGCAGCTTACGCTGCTCATCAACTTCGCCCCCGGCGGCCCGACCGACATCGAGGGCCGGTTGCTTGCCAAGCACATCGCCAAGCATATCGACGGGCACCCGACAGTCATCGTGGAGAACAAGGATGGTGCCGCCGGTATGGTGGGGGCCGGCTATCTGGGCGAACTTGGGCCCAAAGACGGCAGCATGTTCGGTTATTTCACCGGCACGTCGTGGAACTTCATCATCGATCCGGAAAAATTCCACGTCGATTTCCGCGATTATCAATTCATCGGGTACCAGCCCGGCAACGCGGTCTATTACATCCGCAGCGATATCCCGCCCGGGATGAAGAAGCCGGCCGATCTTATGAAGGCCCAAGGCCTGATCATGGGCGGTCTCGGCCGCGATTCGTCGAAAGACCTGCTGCAACGCCTGACCTTCGACATGCTCGGGCTCAAATACCGCTACGTGACCGGCTATCGTTCAAGCAACACGGCGCGGCTCGCCCTGGAAAACGGCGAGATCAACATGCACTCGGAATCGACGCCGGGTTTTCTCGGGGTTGTCGAGCCCAACTTGGTCAAGACCGGGAAGGTGGTCCCCATCTGGTACGATCCCGATTACGACGGCAAGCATTTCACGCCGGCGCGAATGATGGTGCCGACCGGGATCATGACCTTTCCTGAGTTCTACAAGATGGTCAAAGGCACGGACCCTTCCGGCCAGCTGTGGGAGGCTTACAAGACGAACCTCTCGACCGACGCGCAGATGTTGCGCACCGTCGTCATGCCGCCGGGATCACCGCCCGCCGCGGTCGCTGCCTTGCGCAAGGCGTTGGCTGCGCTCAACGACGACAAGGACTACGCCGCCGACGCCATGACGGCGATCCAGTTCGTGCCGCATTACACGGTCGACCCAAACCTCGACCAGGAAGTCCGCGAGCGGCTGACCATCCCGCCGCCTATGCGCGAGTTTATTCTTTCCTATATGAAGAAGGCCGGGAAATAGCGCGGCGCCGTTCGTACCGGCAGATGGGTGGAGCCCGGTAAGGCAGACAAGGCATGGGAAGGCCTAAAAGCAAAAAGAATAAGCAGTCGCAAGGTCTCAGGGCGGCGGTGTCGTCTGCCGAGAGTGACTACCTTGCGCCGGACGAGCGCATCGTCGCCAGCGATCTCACGCTGCATCAGCTGTTTCAGCAGCAGACCTCGGCGATGCTCGATCGGGCTGACCTTTCCGAGGAGCAGAAACAGAGCATTCTCATCGGGATGAGTTGTCCCTGCTGCGGCGCCGGCGGATTTTCATTCACGGCGAAGCTCAAGAGCGGGACGTAGCGCTTTACGGCGGCTCCGCTGCAATTTAGTTCACACGTAAGGCGCAATAGCTGCTGACCATTTGCGCCCGCATTGCCCGCTGGGCGCGGTTCGGGCAGAGTGCCTTTCGTCCGCACTGCAATTGGAAACCATGTCGCGACTGAGTCGCCGCTCCTTTCTCGCCGGCAGTGCCGCTACAGCCGGTGCGGTGGCGGTTCCGGCACGTCGAGCGGCTGCGGCCCCAGCCGTTCCCGGCCCTGGTGACTTCGACACTGTTATCGTCGGCGCCGGCGCGGCCGGGATTGCCGCCGCCAAGCGGCTCGCCGCGGCGGGACGCCGTTACGTCGTGATCGAGGCGGCGGAGCACATTGGCGGGCGCTGCGTCACCGACAACCGCGCCTTCGGCATCCCGTTTGACCGCGGCGCCCATTGGATCCATCTGCCCAACACAAACCCGTTGGCCAAATTCGCGCCGGGCCGTGGCATCGAAATATATCCGGCACCGCGCAGCCAGAAGGTCCGGATCGGGTTGCGCTACGCGCGCGAAAAGGAACTGGAAGATTTCCTCGCCGTTCAGGTGCGCGCCACGCGCGCGATCGACGATGCCGCGCGCAAGGTGGACGTTGCCTGCGGTTCGGCGCTGCCGAGCGATCTCGGCGACTGGCAGGCGACGGCCGAATTCGTACTCGGCCCGTTTGCTTACGGGCAGGATTTGGCGAGACTTTCGGCGGCCGACTTCGCCAGCGCCACCGAGCGCAGCAGCGATGCGTTCTGCCGCCAAGGCTTTGGCACCCTGCTCGCTGCCCGTGCCGCCGGCGTTACCGTTGAGCTCTCAACGCCCGCGACCGCAATCAGCATTGATCGCGCCGTTACGGTGCAGACGCCGAAGGGCACGATTACCGCGCGCACCGGCATCATCACCGTGTCGACCGCGGTGCTCGCTTCACACCGCATTGAATTCACGCCGGAATTGCCGCAACGGGTGAGCGAGGCGTTTCACAGCCTGCCGCTTGGCAGTTACGACCATATCGCGCTCGAATTCGCCGGCAACCCGCTCGGCCTCGATAGCGACGACCTGGTATTCGAGAAATCGGCGGACGCACGCACCGCTGCGATCCTCGGCAACGTGTCGGGAACGCGGCTCTGTCTGATCGAAGTCGCCGGCTCGTTCGGCCGGTCGCTCGCCGCACAGGGTGCGGATGCCATGGTGGATTTCGCCGGCGACTGGCTCGGCAAACTCTATGGCGCCGAGATCAGAAAGGCGATCAAGCGCGCTGCTGTTACGCGCTGGAATGCCGACCGGCTTGCGCTCGGGGCCATGTCGGCCGCGCTGCCGGGCGGCCACGCCGCCCGCGCCGTGCTGACCGAGCCGGTGCGCGACGCCGTGTGGTTTGCCGGCGAAGCCGTCCACGAAACACTATGGGGCACCGTCGGCGGCGCCTGGGCATCCGGTGAGCGCGCCGCCGACGCCGTGCTGCGGCGGCTCGCCGGCGAGCGCCAGCCGGAGTCAGAAGAGCGCCGGCGGGTGCGCAAACGCAAATTACGGCGACGTCGGTTCGAGGAAGAGTGAAGCCGCCTACGCGCGCAATACGCCGCCGGCGCGTTTGCCGACTTCGGCGACGATCTTTGCAGCCAGGGCTTCGATCTCCGCGTCCGTCATGGTGCGTTCGCGCGGCTGGATCGTGACCGCAATGGCGATCGACTTCTTGCCGGGCGCGATGCCTGTGCCCTCGTACACGTCAAATACCGTGACGCCGGTAATGAGCTTGCGATCCACGCCTGCTGCCGCCCGCACCAGGTCGGCGGCCTTCACATTGCGCTCGACCACGAAGGCAAAGTCGCGCTCGACCGGCTGAAATGCTGACAGATCGAGCGCCGCCTTGGCGCGCGTCGCCTTCGCTTTCGGCTCAGGAATTCGCTCTAAAATCGTCTCGAACGCGACCAGCGGACCTTCGGCGTCGAGCGCTTCAAGCGCGCTCGGATGCAGTTCGCCGAAATGGCCCAAAATATTTTGCGGGCCGATCTGAATCGTGCCGCAGCGGCCGGGATGAAACCACGCCGGCCCGCCGGGGACGACTTGCAGCGCCTGCGGCGGCGCTCCGGCCGCCGTCAATGCCGCGAGCGCATCGGCCTTGGCGTCAAACGCATCGACGTCGCCGTTCTTGGAGCTCCAATGGCGGCCGATCCCCGAAGGCTTCGCCAGCGCGCGCCGTATGCCGGCGGCAGCCGTGAACTGATCGGCAGGCTGATCGCCGCGGAAGATTTGCCCAACTTCGAACAGGGCCGAGTCAGGAAAGCCGCGATCGGCGTTTTTCTGTGCCGCGGCGACCAGACCCGGAATGAGGCTCGGCCGCATGTCGGAAAGGTCCGCCGCGATTGGATTGGCCAGCGCCAGTTCGGGCCTGCCGCCGCCGAACAATTCGGCTTGCTTCTTGTCGACGAACGACCAGGTCACCGCTTCGACCAGATTGCGCGCGGCGAGTGCGCGTTTGGCCTTGCGGGTGCGCAATTGGATCGGCGTGAGCACCGGCTTGCGCGGCGCGTCGCCTCGCTCAAACGGCGTCGACGGCACACGATCGACGCCGACAATGCGCACGATCTCTTCGACCACGTCGGCCTTGCCGTGCACATCGGGCCGCCACGACGGCACCGCGACCTTCAGCCGCTCGCCCTGGCCAGCAGCAAAGAAGCCGAGCCGTTCGAGCACGCGGCGCAGTTCCGGCAGTGCGACGGACAGGCCGGCGAGCCGTTTGATTTCGGAGAGCGGGAAGTCGATGACGCGCTCGTCCGTGATCGTACTGCCCGCTACCGTGTTCTCGGAGGGCGTTCCGCCGCAAAGCTCAAGCACCATTTTGGTTGCGAGTTCGAGCCCGGGCAGCATGAAGGCCGGATCGACACCACGCTCGAAGCGATAGCTGGCATCGGAGCTGATGCCGAGCTTGTGGCCGGTCTGCGCGATGTTCAGCGGCTCCCACAGCGCCGATTCGATCAGCACGTCCGTCGTGGCATCCGAGCAACCGGTCTTCTCGCCGCCCATGACGCCGGCAAGCGATTCCACGCCGTCGTCATCGGCGATGACGCACACATTGTCGTCGAGCTTGTAGGTCTTGCCGTCGAGCGCCAGCAGCGTTTCGCCCGCCCGCGCGCGGCGCACCGTGAGATTGCCGTGCACTTTGGCGGCGTCGAACACATGTAGCGGCCGGCCGCGATCGTACGTGATGAAATTCGTGATATCGACCAGCGCATTGATCGGGCGCAGTCCGATCGCGCGCAGCCGTTTTTGCAGCCACTCGGGTGACGGGCCGTTCTTCACGCCGCGCACCAGGCGCAATGCAAACGCCGGGCAAAGCTCGGAGGACTCGATTTTCACCGCGACCGGGCAGGGGAACTCGCCCTTGACCGGCTTGATGGCCGCATCCTGGAACCGGCCCATGTCGGCCGCGGCGAGGTCGCGCGCGATGCCGTGCACGCCGGTGCAGTCGGAGCGGTTCGGCGTCAGGTTGATCTCGATCACCGGATCGTCGAGCCCGGCCCATTGCGCGTAATTGGCGCCGACCGGCGCGTCGGCCGGCAGATCGATGATGCCCTCGTGATTGTCGGAGATTTGCAGCTCAAACTCTGACACCAGCATGCCGCGGCTCTCGACGCCGCGAATGGTGCCGACCGAGATCGTCATGTCCTTGCCGGGGATGTAGGCGCCCGGCGGCACGAACACACCGGTCATGCCGGTGCGCGCGTTCGGCGCGCCGCACACGACCTGAATGGGCTTGCCGTCGCCGGTATCGACCATGCAGACGCGCAGCCGGTCGGCATTGGGGTGCTGCTTGGCCTCGATCACGCGGGCGATGATGAATGGCGCCAGCGCTTTGCCCTTGTCTTCGATGCGCTCGACCTCAAGCCCGATCATGGTCAGCTTGTCGGCGATGTCGGGAAGCGGCCGATCGGTCTCCAGGTGCTCCTTGAGCCATGCGAGAGTGAATTTCATCATTGGGAAGCTTCGATAACTTTGCGCTGGTCGATAGGGACTCCAGCTCCCGCTATGCGCTGAGCGATTTTTGCCGCGATCTCTTTGACATTATTGTTGAACTCTAAGCGAATAATGCCTTCCAAATCGGATGGAAGCTCAAGCGTTCCCTTCTTGATGAGAGCAACCCGTTCTGGCCCAAGTCGGGCCAGAGCCATACCGGCTTCCAAAATGACGTTTTGGCGTGCTCTTGGCTGTCGATCTGTTTCAGTTTGCTCTCGGCGATATCCGTAATCATCAGGAGTCAGCAGAATAATAGCGAAGTCGGACTCCGAAGAGATGTTTGTCATCAATGCTTGAAATAGATTCATGCCCCGCCCATCGACGTTTTTTTGTACAAGGGGCTCAAGACCGAGCGTGTACAAGACCAATCGGAGTTGATCCAAAGCGTCGGGGTCGGCCCCGTGAACTATGAAAATTCTTGTCTGTCCCATTGCGGCTTTTTGGAAGGAAAGTTTGCTTCCAATCGTAGAGGCTAAGTCGGCCTCAAGTTGTTCATGACGTTGACCTTGGCACTGAAGAGTGCCCGTTTTAGGCCACCAATTGATGACCTCTCCCGTTTTTGAGCGGAACATCCATTTTGCGGCATCGCCGGACCACTCTCCGACACGCCCAATATGCTCGACATGCGCCTTTAGTTCTTCAATCTCACCATGGCATTTCATGAGCTCAATCCTCCCGCCAGCGTCGGGAAATCGAGCGGGCGGAAGCCGTAATGCGACAACCAGCGCACGTCGGCTTCGAAGAATGCGCGCAGGTCGGGCATGCCGTATTTGAGCATGGCGATGCGGTCGATCCCCATGCCCCAGGCAAAGCCCTGATACTCGTCGGGATCGAGGCCGCAATTGCGCAGCACGTTCGGGTGCACCATGCCGCAGCCGAGAATTTCCATCCAATCGTTGCCTTCGCCGAAGCGGATTTCGCCCTTGTCGCGCCGGCATTGGATGTCGACTTCGAGCGATGGCTCGGTGAACGGGAAGAACGACGGGCGAAACCGCATGCCGACGCGGTCGACCTCGAAGAACGCCTTGGCGAATTCTTCCAGAATCCATTTCAGGTGGCCGAGATGCGAGCCCTTGTCGATGACGAGGCCCTCGACCTGGTGAAACATCGGCGTGTGCGTCTGGTCGGAGTCGCAGCGGTAGGTGCGGCCCGGAATGATAACCCGGATCGGCGGCTTCTGGCTCAGCATGGTGCGCACCTGCACCGGCGAGGTGTGCGTGCGCAACAACAGGCGCGTGCCGTCCGGCTTCGGATTGAAGAAGAACGTGTCGTGCATGTCGCGCGCCGGATGATTTTCCGGGAAATTGAGCTTGGTGAAATTGTAGTCGTCGGTCTCGATGTCGGGACCCTCGGCGACGGCAAAGCCCATGTCGGCGAAGATCGCCGTCAGCTCATCGGTGACCTGCGTGATCGGATGCACCCGGCCGATTTCGAACGGCGCTTCGCGCACCGGCAGGGTGACGTCGACACTCTCGGTGTTGAGACGCGCCTGCAAGGCGGCGCTCTTGAATGTATCGCGGCGGGCGGCCAGCGCAGCGTTGACGCGATCCTTCAGTCCGTTGATCAGCGGTCCCTGGGTCTTGCGTTCCTGAGGCGGCAGCGTGCCGAGCGTTTTGAGCAGCGCCGTGATCGAGCCGCTCTTGCCCAGCGCCGCGACGCGCGCGGCTTCGAGGCCCGGTTCGTCGCTCGCGGCCGCAATATCGGCAAGGATTTTCTGCTCAAGCTGCGCGGTATCGGTCTGGCCAGTTTCAGTCATGGCGATGTTCCGGCCTCAATCCGGCATGAACGGCAGATCTGTATCGCTCGGCCGGCCGCCGGCCTGTGTCAGCATCGAATGCACCTGGCCGCGATGATGGGTCTGGTGGTTGAACATATGGGTGACCAGAACCCAGCGCGGCCGTGTCCATTCGCGCTGAGTGGCGCCCGAATAATATGTCTGATCGGCGGCAAGCCAGGCGTCACCGACGCCATCAGCCCAGTCGATGACCTTCTGATCGAACACCGCGCGTTCTGATTTCAGGTCCGACCAGTCCGAAACGATCGACACCGAGTCCGGAATGCCGGCCGTCGGCCGCGGTAGGTCGGTGAAGCGGCTCATCCAGCTCTTGTCGCCCCACAGAATGTGGTTGAGCGTCTTGTGGATCGACCCGAACCACGCGCCGCGCTCCTTGCGGCGCTCCAAATCGGACAACGTATCGGCGACGCCGTACAGATTCTCGTTCTGCCAGCGATTGTAGCGCGCCATGCGCTGCACATAGGCTCGGTCAATCATGACACAGCTCCTAAGCCCGTCATGGCCGGATTTGTCCCGGCCATCCACGCCTTAGTCTGCGGAAAAACAAGACGTGGATGCCCGTCACAAGGCCGGGCATGACGCTGCCTTTTATGCGAGCGCCGACTTCGCCTGTCCGACGATCGCCTCAAATGCCGCTGGCTCGGTGATGGCCAGATCCGACAGCACCTTGCGGTCGACGGTGATGCCCGCCTTGCTCAGCCCATCGATAAATCGGCTGTAGTTGAGTCCGAACGGACGCACCGCCGCATTGAGGCGCTGAATCCAGAGCGCGCGGAACGTGCGCTTGCGGTTCTTGCGGTCGCGAAAGGCGTATTGCTGCGCCTTCTCTACGGCCTGCTTGGCGACGCGGATCGTGTTCTTGCGCCGGCCGTAATAGCCCTTGGCGGCCTTGAGCACTTTCTTGTGCTTGGCATGGGCGGTGACGCCGCGTTTGACGCGAGCCATGACTGATCTCCTTCAGCACTTAATCGGTTTTGTTCCGCTCATTCCCGCAAACGCGGAAATCCGGCGTGTTTGTTCGAATGGATGGTCGCTGGACCCCGCTTCGCGGGGACGAGCGGCTTACTCATCAGCCGTTCGGCAAAAAGTATTTCTTGATATTGTCGCCGTCGGTCTTGAACAGCACGTTGGTGCCGCGCAACTGGCGGATCTGCTTCTTGGTGCGCTTGATCATGCCGTGCCGCTTGTGCGACTGCGCATAGAGGACCTTGCCGGTCCCCGTTACCTTGAAGCGCTTCTTGGCGCCGGACTTGGTCTTCATCTTGGGCATTTGGCTCTCCTTTGGCGGCAAGCCCCTCTGCCTGCCCACCCGCGGGCGCGGAGGGTAGCTCCGCCGAATTGCTCGTAATGAGCGGATTGTGCGTGAGCACATCGCCGCCGCCACGGCAGCCCTTGTTCAGCCGGGCGGCGGAAGGGCCGCGTTATGGCAGACGGCGGCGTCGAACGCAATCAGGCTGATTGTGCCGATAAGGTACCGCTACCTGGCCCCGCGATCCTGAGGCCACCGCCGCTTAACGCGGTGCCAGCACCATCACGACCTGGCGGCCTTCGAAGCGGGGCTCCTGCTCGACCTTGGCGAGCCTTAAGGTATCGCCCTTGACGCGATCGAGCAGCTTGTAGCCGAGTTCCTGGTGCGCCATTTCGCGGCCGCGGAACCGCAGCGTGACCTTGACCTTGTCGCCCTCTTGGAAAAACCGCTCCATCGACCGCATCTTCACGTCGTAATCGTGATCGTCGATCATCGGCCGCAGCTTGATCTCTTTGATCTCGACGACCTTCTGCTTCTTGCGCGCCTCGGCGGCTTTCTTCTGCGCCTGATATTTGTATTTGCCAAAGTCCAGGATCTTGGCCACCGGCGGGACCGAGTTCGGTGCGATCTCCACGAGATCGAGCCCGGCCTCCCGTGCCATGGCCAATGCCTCGTTGATTTCGGTGACGCCTTTGTTGGCGCCGTCTTTGTCGATGAGCTGGACCTCGCGGACGCGGATCTCCTCGTTGACGCGTGGCCCCTCCTTGGGAGCAGGCTGCGCGGATCTGATCGGGCGACGAATGGGTCGTGTCTCCTTGGCTGTTGCGACGTGCCGTCGGTATCCGTTTGCGGATCGCGGTGACTACGCCCCCGCGTAACGCCGACCGGCGAAGGTAGAAGATCGGTAGTTTCCGCCGATAAGTCAACGACAATACACCGTTAAACCCATCGAGAAATCGACGTTCCCGAGATGTTAATCGCCGGTTCTGTTCGACGCCCGGGACGCGCGAGACGGGGAAAATCCGGGACAGGCCGCTCTTGCGTCCACGAAGGGTTTGCGGCGAAACAGAGCGTGCCGATGCTCCATTGGCCCCGGATCGCGAGTTGTCCAATGAACGATAACAGCCTGAAATTTCTGCAGATTGGCGAGGGGGCTGCGCGCCATGCCATTGCCGTGCGCCAGCAGCAGGGGACCTTGCCGGGGCTGTTCTTTTTGTCGGGCTACAAGTCCGACATGAAGGGCACCAAAGCCGAGGCGCTGGCGGGCTGGACTGAGGCTCAAGGCCGCGCCTTCCTGCGCTTCGATTATTCCGGCCATGGCGAATCGGAAGGCAAATTCACCGACGGCACGATCGGCCGCTGGCTCGATGACAGTGTCGCGGTGTTCGACGCCTGCTGCCGCGGTCCGCAGATCGTGGTCGGCTCCTCGATGGGCGGCTGGCTGGCGCTGCTGCTGGTCAAGGCGCTGCGCGCGCGGGGACTAAGCGGGCCGGCTACGGTCGCTGGCCTGGTCCTGCTGGCACCCGCGGTCGATTTCACCGAGGAATTAATGTGGAAGCGGTTCACGCCGGAGATCAAGCGCGAGCTTGCCGAGAAGGGTGTCTGGCAGCGGCCGTCGGCCTACTCGGCCGAGCCTTATCTCGTCACCACGCAGTTGATCGAGGAGGGCCGCAATCACCTCCTGCTCGGCGGGATGATCGAGACCGGCTGCCCGGTGCGTATCCTTCAGGGCATCGAAGACCCGGATGTGCCGTGGAAACACGCGGTCGAACTGACCTCAAGGCTCGCCTGCGACGATGTCGTGCTCACGCTCGTTAAAGACGGCGATCATCGCCTGTCGCGGCCCGAGGATATCGAGCGTCTGATCGCGGCCGTCGCGGAGTTCTAACCGCGGACGGTAGATCCCCCGGCGAAGTCCCTAAAAAAGAAGCGGGAGGCTTTGGGCCTCCCGCTCGTCGTGAGCCTGGATGAACAAAGGGCTCAGACGCCATGCCGGCCGAGAACGGTGACCGTCACATGCGCGAGTCCGGAAAAGCCCAGTGCGTGCGCGGCCGCGGGCGTCAGATCGATAATCCGGCCGTGAACGAACGGCCCGCGATCGTCGATCCGCACTACCACGGAGCGGCCGTTACTGTGATTGGTGACGCGCACCATGGTGCCGAACGGCAGACTGCGATGCGCGGCCGTGAAGCTCGAAGACCTCGCGTAGCCGCCCTCAGCGGTGCGCCCCCCTGAGTATACTGAGGCTATTCCTGACTGCGCTGAAGCAGCAACAGGTATTGCAAGAAAAGAAACAGCAACAGCTGAGGCACACACGAGTTTTGTCAGGCTAAAACAAGCCATGATCTACCTTTTTGATTGTTGATGGGGTTTAGTGAATGGCTCGTTGAACTTGAGCCAAGTGCGCTATGAACGGGCGAATGTGTTCATACCGCGGCGCAATATTTAATGGCGATTCTTTGCGCAGTGGCGTCTGCCGCCAATAAATTGGGCGGAGTTTAAATTATTGAAATTTAAAGGAAAGTTTTCTTAAGAGAATCGTCAAAAGTGCGACATGCCCTATGCGGCCGCCTGCTATGCGCCTGATGGGACGGAACAATTCCAGCGCTGCGGGTTTGCGCCTGACATTACGAGCCAGTTGGAAAGACGTAATTCTTGAATTGCTCGCGCAGCGCGGTCTTTTGAATCTTGCCGGTGGCGGTGTGTGGGATCTCGCTGACGAAGGCGACGTCATCCGGCTTCCACCACTTGGCGATCTTGCCGTCAAAATAGCCAAGCATTTCATCCTTGGTGGCCGACTGGCCTTCCTTGAGCACGATGACCAGCAGCGGCCGCTCGTCCCATTTGGGATGGCGTACGCCGATCACCGCGGCTTCCGCTACCTTCGGATTGCCGACCGCGAGATTTTCCAGATCGATCGATGAGATCCATTCGCCGCCCGATTTGATCACGTCCTTGGAGCGGTCGGTAATCTGCATGTAGCCGTAGCGGTCGAGGGTGGCGACGTCGCCCGTGTCGAAATACCCGTTGGCGTCGAGCACGCTCTTCTCCTCCTTGAAATAGGCGCGTGCGACCGACGGGCCGCTCACCTTGAGGCGGCCGAAGGTCTTGCCGTCGCGCGGTAATTCACGGTCGTTGTCGTCGACGATCTTCATTTCGACGCCGAACGGCGGATGCCCTTGCTTCATCTGCACGTCGAGCCGCGCCTCGCCGGTCAGCCCGGCATATTCCGGCTTGAGCGTGCCGAGCGTGCCGAGCGGCGACATCTCGGTCATGCCCCAGGCGTGACAGACCTGGACGTCGTAATTATCCTGGAATTTCTGCGTCATGGCGCGCGGACAAGCCGAGCCGCCGATGACGACGTGATTGAGGTAGGGCAGCTTGCGGCCGGTATCCTCAAGGTAGGCCAGCAGCATCAGCCAGACCGTGGGCACCGCGGCGCTGAACGTGACGCGGTAGGTGTCGAGCAATTCGTAGATCGAGGCGCCGTCGAGCTTGGCGCCCGGCATGACCATGGCGGCGCCGATCATCGGCGAAGTCAGCGCCAGCCCCCAGCAATTGGCGTGGAACATGGGCACGACCGGCATGATGATGTCGCGCGAGCAGACCCCCATGGAGTCGGCCTGCGCCGCCATCATCGAATGCAGCACGTTGGAACGGTGCGAATAGAGCACGCCCTTGGGATGGCCGGTGGTGCCCGAGGTGTAGCACATGCCGGCCGCGGTATTTTCGTCGAAGGTTTTCCAGGCGAAGTCGCCATCGGCCTCGGCGAGCCATTCCTCGTACGGCACCGCGTTGCGCAGCGTGGTCGCCGGCATATGGGCGGCGTCGGTCAGGACGATGAAGCGCTCGATCGGCTTGAGGCGGTCGGCGAGCTTTTCGACGATCGGCAGGAACGTGGTGTCGACCATCATCACACGATCCTCGGCGTGATTGACGATCCAGGAAATCTGGTCGGGGAACAGCCGCGGGTTGACGGTGTGATACACCGCGCCGATGCCCATGATGCCGTACCACGCTTCGAGATGCCGCCACGTATTCCAGGCCAGCGTGGCGACGCGGTCGCCGAGCTTGATGCCGTCACGCTCAAGCCGCTGCGACACGCGCAGCGCGCGGGCGCGGACCTCGGCGTAGGTGGTGGTATGGATCGGCCCTTCGATCGAGCGGGTAATGACCGGCCGCTCCGCGTGATTGAGCGCGGCGTGGTCGAGGATGCGATGGCACAACAGCGGCCAATCCTGCATCAGCCCGAGCATGAGATCCTCCCACACGTGTTTTTGGCCGCGGCTGGCGTGGGCAGCCGCGGGCCGCCCCAGTTATCTTGCAAACTACCGCCAAAGTTACCCGGGCGCGGCGGCAACGCAAACGCTTTGCGTCGGACGGCCGCGTCAAGGTGGCGGCGGCACATCGCGCTTGAACAAGGCCGACGCGCCCGCCAAAGTGCACGCGTGAAAGCCTTTTTCGTCATCGTCACGCTGGTGGCCTTGAGCGGAGCCGCTGCGGCGCAACAAGCCGCCACGCCGCCGAAGCGGGCGAAGGCCGCCCACGGTTACGCGCGCGCGGCCCGTTCCATCGTCATTCCGGAGCCGATGGCGCCGCCGC
Source organism: uncultured Alphaproteobacteria bacterium (assembly GCA_963729965.1). Taxonomy (GTDB): domain Bacteria; phylum Pseudomonadota; class Alphaproteobacteria; order Rhizobiales; family Xanthobacteraceae; genus BOG-931. The sequence continues at coordinate 48,483 of CAVSPX010000009.1, read as the reverse complement.
AGGAGGTCTTCGCCTCGCTGCCGGCGAAGGCATCGGCAAACCCGGCGGCGCCGACGGATTGCGACCTGCAACTGGCCAAGCTTGCCGGCTTCCGTCCGCTTGGGGCGTTGGTCGCGCCGGGAGAGTGTGGCGCTCCGGATGCCGTGCAGATGGAGAGCGTGCTGTTGCCCGGCGGAGCGAAGGTGACGATTGCGCCGCCGGCGACGTTGCGCTGCGCGATGGCGACGGCGGTGGCGCAGTGGGTCCGCGACGACGTCGCGCCGGCCGCCGTGAAGCTCGGCGCGCCGCTACGCGAAATCGAAAATCTCGGCTCCTACGAATGCCGCGGCCGCGACCGCGTGCGCGGCGCGACCTTGAGCGAACACGGCCGTGCCAACGCGCTCGATGTTCACGCCTTCAAGCTCGCCAACGGGATGCGGATCGTGCTCGCCGATCCACGCGCGCCGGTCGATTTCCGCAATGCCATTCGCGAGGCTGCCTGCGCGCGTTTTGCAACGGTGCTCGGACCGGGCTCCGACAGCGACCACGCCCAGCACGTACACCTCGACCTCGCGCCGCGCCGCAACAACTACAAGATCTGCGAATGGGACGTGCGCGCGCCGGCCGCGGTGGCGGAAGCAACTCCGATTGCGCCCGACGACGTGCCGCTGCCGCGCCCGAGGCCGCTTTTGGCGAATACGTCAAGCCGCTAACCAGCCCGCAAAGCTGCAGCTCCCGTATCATTTTCGCCAATCTCGTGATGTCCGCTTTCGTGCGGCTCGACTAGATCGAGATGTGTAGGCGCGCTCATTGCAGCGTTCGTGACTCAAACGCGAACAGGACTGTCTCTATGCGGCCCGCGGTATCGTAGGCGCAAAAGTGGCGTGTGTGATTGATACGATCGTGCCATCAGGTCCGGCTAGCGTTTCAACTTTGGCGTTGAGGTCCTGCGCGAGGGCCTTGATTATGCCGGTGCCGAGCCCGGTCACTGGTTGGGCAAAGACGCCATCTGGCTTGCCAATTCCATTGTCGGCGACTGACAATTTCCAATTCGTTCCGTCAACGTCGTACTCCACGTCGATCCAACCCTTCATATTTTGGTCAGGGAATGCGTGCTTGAGAGCGTTCATGACAAGTTCTGTCGTGATCAAGCCTACGCTCTCAGCCTGCCGAGAACTTAAACTGCCGGCCACGCCCCCCACTTTCAACGTGATCGGTCGAGCATCCCCGATCATCGATGCCGCAAGGGCCGTACCCAGTCTTTCGAGATAAGGAAGCATTTCAATAGGCCCCAATATCCCCGATGCATTGAGTTGTTCTTGAACGGTCGCGATCGAAATGACCCGATCGTGAGTGTCTCGCAAAAGGATACGTGTCTCCTCCGAACTAACAGCGTTCGCCTTCATCAAAATAATGCCGGCAATGATTTGCAGACTATTGGCGATCCGGTGCCGAATTTCGTCCAGCAAGATGTCCTTCTGTCGCAACAGTTTGTCCTTTTCGTGCTCCAAAGCACGCCGCACCGTGATATCTTCAATTCCAAGCAGAATGGTCGTCTCGGCGCCTTCCTTGTAGAATACTTGGCGAGCGTTCAGGAGCATGATGCGAGTGCCGAGATGCGGAAACTCGTGCTCGACTTCATAATCCTCCATCACGCCATGTTCTGGGATGATTTTCTCGAGCAGCAAGCGAAGTTTCGGAATATCCCATTGCCCGTCACCCAATGCGTAAAGCAGCTTTCCCTGCGTCTCCTCGGGGCTCACCTCGAATGCCGAATAGAAGGAGCGGCTCGCAGCAATAACGCGCAACCCTTTGTCGAGTACGATGACAGGTTCTCGGACCGTATCGACGATGCTCTGGGCCAGCGCACAGGCGTCTGCGACATTGGTAAACTGCTCTCGGAAATTAGTCTTTTGCATAAAACACCGCGAAGTGCAGGCGTGCTTTGAAATGCACAAAATCGGCGCGGACGCATCGAATATCGAGTCGATCGGGGGCTCGGACGCCGGTACCTTAGAGCTTATCGTGAAAGCGAATCTGTATAGAATTGACCACTTTATCTTGCGCGCAAGCCGAAGGCTTCCCACAAAAGTCGGCAAGCATTCTGCCAACGCGACGCTGAACGATCAAATCAGCCCCATAATCCCGCAGTTCAATTGCAGGGGACCTTATCCAGGCGCGCAAATCCTCGCGTAACGCATCGGTTTCGATTTTCATGGGTTACTTTCGCCACGACAACAACCTCAAGGGTGATTGGTTCAAGTTCACACCCATTTCCGAGATAACTACCGGAACGTATCCGCTGGCCGATCGTTCTATTGACGATCGGAAGATAGCTTTTGTCTCGAAGATCGGAAGCCCCAGCACCCCCGCCCCGACCCCCTGCTGGGGCTTTTTCTTTTGACCTCCCAGTTGGCAGGCCGTTCAGCTTTCGGGCGAGACGCTGGCGCCACGGCCATCATTGGCCCGTTTGTAACATGGGGCCACGTCCGCCTGTTTGACGCTATCAGCGCACCACCAACATCGCGTGACCATCCGGGATCGATCGAAAGTGGCACTTCGCGTCGCTTTCGCCGATTTGCCCATGTCTGCTTCCGGTGAAGGCGGACATGGTCGTCCGTCACTCTGCCGCGGCCTTTTTCAGAATCTCATCCGGCGTCGAGGAAACGACTTCGACATATTTCGGCACGAACTGACGGCCCTCGATGTATTTGATGAATTCCGGCTTGATGTCGTTGGCGAGAATTTTGCGGATGCGCGCGTGCTCCTCGATGTCGGACCATTCGGCGATGAGGAAAAAGCGCTGCGGGTCCTCGGTGTCGCGGCACAGGACGCCGTCCTTCACCTGCGCCCACGATTTGTGCATCGGGTTGCCGTCCGAATAGTCAAAGGTTTCGAACAGGCGGATGAACTCGGCCTCTTTGCCTTTCTCGACGCGAAAATCATAGATGTGCAGGTAATTGCCTTTGGTGGCGAGCGGTTCTTGCGCCATGCACGGTCTCCTTGCGCCGTCACATTGATCGGTTGCCGCAAGCTACGCCGACTATTCGGCGGCGGCAAATCGATTGCAACGATAAGCCGCTCGGATATGCTGCCGCCACATTGGCGTTCGAAGGACGATACGCATGACGCTCGCAAACGCGGATTTCGCGCAGGACCACTATGTGTGGCCTCATGACGATCTGACCGTCATCCCGGACTGGGTCTATACCGATCAAAAAATCTATCAGCGCGAGATCGAGCGCATTTTCCACGGACGCACGTGGAACTATGTGGCCCTGGAAGCCGAGGTGCCGAATCCGGGAGACTTCATCCGCTCCAATGTGGGGCCGACCGCGGTCGTCGTGGCGCGCGGCGAGGACGGCTCGATCAACGTGTTCGAGAACCGTTGCGTGCATCGGGCGTCTGAATTTTGCCGCGAGTTGAGCGGCAACGCGCGGGCCTTCATCTGCCCGTATCATCAGTGGACGTACGATCTCAAAGGCAATCTGGTCGGCGTTCCGTTCCGCCGCGGCGCCGCCGGCAAGGGCGGCATGCCGGCCGATTTCGCCACCAAGGATCATGGACTGCGCAGGCTCGCGGTGACAACGCATCGCGGCGTCGTGTTCGCGTCCTATGCGGACGACATGGAATCGTTTGCCGATTATCTCGGCCCCGAAGTGTTGCGCGAATTCGAGGCGACGTTCGACGGCCGCAAGCTGAAAGTGCTCGGCTATTATCGTCATTCGCTGCCGGGCAATTGGAAGCTCTATCACGAGAACCTCAAGGACCCGTATCACGCGACGCTGTTGCACACCTTTCTGGTAACGTTCGGGCTTATGGTTGTCGGCAATCGCTCGATGATGCTCGCCGATAAGAGCGGACGGCACGGCGTGATGGCCTCGGCCAAATCCGACGCCAAGGCAATTTCGGGCGACACCAAGAAGGAGATGCGCGCCTTCAAGGAAGGCATGACGCTGCGCGAGACGCGGTTCATGAATTTCGTCGAGGAATTCGACAGTCCGTGGTCGGTGACCATGTCGACGATCTGGCCGAACCTGATCGTGCAGCGCGAAATGAACACGCTCGGCGTTCGCCAGATCGTGCCCGACGGACCGCACGAGTTCATCATGAAATGGACCATGTTCGGCTTCGAGGGCGACGACGAGGACATGACGCGGCATCGCCTGCGCCAGGGCAATCTGATGGGGCCGGCCGGCTTCCTCGGCCTTGAGGATAACGAGGCGATCAAATTCGTGCAGGATGGCATGCGCGGCGTGCCGGACGGCACCCACCTGGTCAAGCTCGACCCGCAGACGCCGGCTGGCACCGCCGATACGCTGATCTCCGAATCCGCCATTCGCGCGATGTACAAGCATTGGCGCGAGGCGATGGCGCTTTAGGACTTTTAGGGCTTTAGGATCTGGCCATGCAGTCGCCATCCACCGTCGCCGACCGGCGCCTCGAAAAGCTGCTGCTGCATCGCGAGATCGAAGACTTCAACAATGCCTATGCGGCGGCGCTCGACGACGGCCGCCTGAACGACTGGGCCGAAATGTTCACCGACGATGCCTTCTACGTGATCATTTCGCGCGAGAACGCCGATCGCGGCATGCCGGTCGGCCTGGTCTATTGCGAAAACAAAGGGATGATCCAGGACCGTGCCTTCGCGATGGAGAAGACCGAGATGTTTGCGCCGCGCTACCTGCGCCACATCATCGGCAACACGCAGATTCTGGGCGAGGACGATAACGGCGATGTTCGCGCGCGTGCGAACTATGTCGTTGTCCAGGTGCTGTTCGATCGGCCCGACGCGAAGTTGCATCAGGTCGGCGTCTATCACGACAAGTTCCGCCGTGTCGGCGGGGAGTTGAAACTTGCCGAGCGGCGCTGCGTCTACGATAATCTCCTGGTCGACAACGCGCTGTGCCTGCCGGTTTAGGTCGCGCCGCAACGCCGCACTCTGCGAGACTTTCGGCATGGCCGGCGGACGCCTATAGTGCGGCGGTGACGCTCTTTGTCTGAGCCGCCGGCAGGACGTGCCGAAGTCCTGCATTCGCATCGGCGGCCCGAGAACTGCTATCGGCGGGCTCGGCACTGCGCAGACTGAAATTTTGGCAGTCCAAGAACAGTTGCGGCCGGAACACGCGCCGCGCATCAACAAAAGCTGAGACGGAGGATGCGCCATGGGAGACGCGAAGATTATCGCGCGGCGTCGTGTGTTGCAGCTTGCCGCCGCCGCGGCGACGATGCCGGCAGCAGCGCGCTTTGCACGCGCCGACACTTTTCCCTCGCGGTCGGTCACTTTGGTCGTGCCGTTTCCGCCCGGCGGGCCGACCGATACGCTCGCGCGGATCGTGGCCGGTCCGATGTCGGCGACACTCGGCCAGTCGGTCGTCATCGAAAACATCAATGGCGCCGGCGGCATCGTCGGCATGGAGCGCGTCGCGCGAGCCACGCCCGACGGTTACACGCTGATCGTCGGGCATTGGGGAACCCACGTCGTTCTCGGCGCGACGAAGAAGCTGCCCTTCGATGTGTTGAACGATTTCGAGCCGGTGGCGATGCTCGCCGATACGCCGATCTGGCTCGTGGTTAGGAAGGATTTGCCGGCGAAGAACCTGAAAGAGCTGATCGTCTGGCTCAAGCAAAATCCAGGCAAGGCGTTGGCGGGGGCGGTGGGCGTCGGCGGCGCATCGGATCTCGACGCCGACTATTTCGAGAATGCCACCGGCACGAAAATCCGTCTGGTGCCGTATCTCGGCGCCGCGCCGTTGAATGAGGATTTGCTTGCCGGGCGCCTCGATCTGTTTCTCGGCATGGCGGCCGCGACATTCCCGTTCGTGCGCAGCGGCCAGATGAAGGCCTATGCGGTGATGGCGAAGTCGCGCTGGTGGGGCGCACCGGACGTCCCGACCATGGCGGAAGAAGGCGTGCCGGGACTCTACGCCTCGTTCTGGCACGCGCTGTGGGCGCCGAAAGGCACGCCCAAGGCCATCGTCGATAAATTGAATGCCGCGGTGCGCGTGGCGTTGGCGGATCCCGCGGTCAAACAAAAATTTGCCCAACAGGGCCAAGCCGTGCCGCCCGTTGCGCAGCAGACGCCCGAGGCACTCGGCGCGTTGCAGCGCGCCGAGATCAAGAAGTGGTGGCCGATCATCAAGGCCGCGGGCTTCAAGGCAGGCTGAAAAGCGAAAGCCCATGCCAAAGGGGGGAGCGTCATGAAACTTCGGCGCCGTGAAATTCTGCGTCTGGCCGGAACCGCGGCCGTCGGTGCGGCGATGCCGCAGGTCGCTTTGGCTGCCGGCTATCCGGCGCGGCCGGTGCGAATCCTCGTCGGCTATCCGGCCGGCGGCGCCGCCGACACCGTCGCCCGTCTGATCGCGCAATGGCTGTCGCAGCGGCTCGGCCAGCAATTCATCGTCGATAACCGGTCCGGCGCCAACACCAGCGTCGCCACCGAGGCGGTCGTGCAGGCCGCGCCGGACGGCTACACGCTGCTCATGGTCACGACATCGAATGCCACCAACCCCGGCATGTACCGGCATCTCAATTACGACTTCATGCGCGACATTGCTCCGGTCGCCGGCGTCATTCGCGTCGGCCAGGTCATGGAGGTCAATCCGGCAGTGCCCGCCAAGACCGTGCCGGAGTTCATCGCCTACGCGAAGGCCAACCCCGGAAAGATCAACATGGCGTCGGGCGGGATCGGCTCGACGCCGCATCTCGCCGGTGAGCTTTTCAAGATGATGGCGGGCGTCAATCTGGTGCATGTACCGTATCGCGGCGACGCTCCGGCGCTGATCGACATGGTTGGCGGGCGGGTCCAGGTCATGTTCGATCTGATCTCGGCTTCGATCGGCTTCATCAAATCCGGCAAGCTGCGCGCGCTCGCGGTCACGTCCGCGACGCGATCGCCGGCGCTGCCCGATTTGCCCACGGTGGGCGTTTTCCTGCCCGGCTACGAAGCCACCTCGTTCCAGGGCCTCGGCGCGCCGCACAACACGCCAGCCGACATCATCGACACGCTGAACCGGGAAACCAACGCCGCCACAGCCGACGCGGGCTTCAAGGCGCGTTTGGCCGCTCTCGGCGGTGTCGGGCTTGGCGGTTCGTCTGCGGCGTTCGGCAAGCTGATCGCGGCCGAGACCGATAAATGGACCAAGGTCATCAAGTTCGCGGGCATCAAACCGCAATGATCCGGGGAATAGACGCGCAACACTTGTGACGGAGGGGGTGCGATGGATCTGCCGCACCGTCTCGCCGCGCGCGCGTGAGCGAGGGCGGCGGCATTCCGCCGACGAGCTACGACCGCCGACTTCGCCAAACTTTTCGCCGACGAAGCCCGGAACTGGGCTAAAGTCATGCGTGAGGCCAACGTCGACCCGGAATAAATCGTGGCCGATGACGCCAGCCGCGACGGAGGACACGCGATGCGACGCCGCCGTTTTCTGCAACTCGCCGCTGCCGCCACCGCAGCGCCGGCGCTGCCGCGCGCGGCGTCGGCCGCGGTCGATTATCCGACCCGGCCGGTGAAAATCCTGGTCGGCTTTTCGGCCGGCGGCGCCGTCGACATCGTGGCGCGGCTCATGGCGCAATGGCTGTCGGATCGGTTCAAGAGCCAGTTCATCGTCGAGGACCGGCCCGGCGCGGCCAACAACATCGCCACCGAGGACATGATCCGGTCGGAGCCGGACGGCTACACGCTGTTGCTCACCAATCCCACCAACGTGATCAACGCCACGCTCTATCCGCACCTCAAATTCGATTTTCTGCGCGACAGCGTCCCGGTCGCCGGCATCATGCGCGTGCCGAACGTGATGGCGATTCCGTCGCAGCTCCCGGTCAAGACCATTGCCGAGTTCATCTCGTATGCCAAAAACAACGCCGGCAATGTCTATTATGCCTCGCCCGGCAGCGGCACGTCGGTGATGATGTCGGCGGAATTGTTCAAGATCATGACGCATTGTTCGCTTCGCGGCGTCACCTATCGCGGCATGAATGGCGGCGGCTACACCGACATGCTCAGCGGCCGCGTTCAGGTGGCCTTCGACAATCTGCCCGGCTCGATCGGCTATATCCGTAACGGCCAGTTCCGCGCGCTCGGCGTCACCACGACCAAGCGTTCGGACGAACTGCCGCAAGTGCCCAGCATTTCCGAAGTGGTTCCGGGCTATGAGGCGAGCGCCTTTTACGGCCTCAACGCCGCCAAAGGCACGCCGCCTGAAATCATCGACAAGCTCAATCAGACGGTCAATGACGGGCTGGCCGATCCGGTGATAAATGGCAAGCTTGCCAATCTCGGCGGCATGATGATGGCGGGGACGCCGCAGGAGTTCGGTACGATGCTCATCGCCGAAACCGACAAGTGGGCCAAGGTGATCCACGAGGCGAATATCAAGTTGATGGACTGAGTTCGCGTGGCGGCACCGTCTTCTCCCATCATTGTCATCGGCGGCGGCATCGGCGGGCTGACGACCGCGCTCGCGCTGCTGCAGCGTGGGCTTGACGTTGTTGTCTACGAACAGGCGCCGGTGTTGCGCGAAGTCGGCGCCGGCGTGCAGATCGGCTCGAACGGCACGCGCGTGCTCTATGCGCTCGGGCTCGAACAGGCTCTGCGCGCCGTGCAGGTGGTGCCGCCGCGGCGGCAATTGCGGCATTGGCGCACCGGCGAGACCTGGGACTGGCTCGCGCTCGGCCAGGCTTCGGTGCAGCGCTTCGGCACCCCGCACATTCTCATGCATCGCAACGATCTGCACGGCATTCTGGTCGAGGCGATCCGCAAGCTTAAGCCCGACGCGATCAAGCTCGGCATGCGCTGTGTGATGGTGACGCAGACCGAAGACGCGGCGGCGGCGCAGTTCGCGGGCGGCGAACAGGCAAGCGGTCACGCTATCATCGCGGCCGACGGCATTCACTCGCAGGTCCGCACCTGCCTGTTCGGCGCCAGCAAGCCAACCTTCACCGGCTGCGTCGCCTGGCGCGGCCTCGTTGCGATGGACCGCCTGCCGCCGCACCTGGCGCAGTTGCTCACCACCAACTGGCTCGGCCCGCACGGCCACGTGCTGCACTATCCGGTGCGCCGCGGCGAACTGATGAATTTCATCAGCATGGTCGAGCGCGACGACTGGCAGGTGGAATCCTGGATCGTCGAGGGCAGCAGAGAGGAACTCGCCGCCGACTTTCGCGATTGGCACCCCGACGTGCATACTTTCATCGACAACATCGCGACGTCATACAAATGGGCGCTGCTGGCGCGCGGGCCGATGCAGCGCTGGACCGACGGCCGCGTCACGCTGCTCGGCGACGCCTGCCATCCGACGCTGCCGTTTCTCGGCCAGGGCGCCGTCATGGCGATCGAGGACGCCTACGTGGTCGCCGCGTGTCTGGCGCAATATCGCGACGATCCGGAACGCGCATTTCTGCGCTACGAGGACATTCGCAAGGAGCGCACCAGCGCCGTGGTGCGCAAGTCGCATGAGAACCGCGAGCACGTGTTCAGCCCGGATCTCGCCGACAGCGGCGCGCTGGCGAATGAGGTCGTGCACTATTGGCAGCAGCAGCACGTGCGCGAGCGGCTCGATTGGCTCTATCAGTATGACGCCACCGCGATTGCGGTGTGACGCGCGCTCGGCTTTGACGGGCGCCGCCGCGGCGCGGCACAATGGTGCGCCTCGCGAATCAGCGAAAACCGCGAAGGAAACCACATGCCTCCGCTCAGCAATCTCGCCACCCGCGACGTCGAAACGCTGGTGCACCCGTACATCAATCTCGCGACGTTCCGCGAGCAGGGTCCGCTGATCATCGAGCGCGGCGAGGGCGTCTTCGTCTACGACACCGACGGCAAGCCTTACATCGAGGGCATGGCCGGGCTGTGGTGCACGGCGCTCGGCTACGGCAACGAGGAGCTGGTCGAGACCGCCGCGGCACAGATGCGCAAGCTGTCGTTCGCGCACCTGTTCACCGGCAAGAGCCACGATCCGGCGATTGAGCTTGCCGAGAAGCTGAAAGAGATCGCGCCGGTGCCGATCTCCAAGGTGTTCTTCTGCAATTCCGGATCGGAGGCGAACGACACCCAGGTCAAGCTCGTCTGGTATCTCAACAACGCGCTCGGCCGGCCGCAGAAGAAAAAGATCATCAGCCGCATCAAGGCCTATCACGGCGTTACGGTGGTGGCAGCGTCGCTGACCGGGCTGCCGGGCAACCACCGCGATTTCGACCTGCCGCTGCCGGGCTTTCTGCACGCCGGCTGTCCGCACCACTATCGCTTCGCGCAACCTGGCGAAAGCGAGGAAGATTTCGCCACAAGGCTTGCCGGCGAACTCGACGCGCTGATCGTCAAGGAAGGACCCGAAACGGTCGCGGCCTTCATCGCCGAGCCGGTGATGGGTGCGGGCGGCGTGATCGTGCCGCCGAAGACCTATTTCGAGAAGATCGCGGCGGTGTGCGCGCGGCACGACGTGTTTCTGATCGATGACGAGGTGATCTGCGGCTTCGGCCGGCTCGGCACCATGTTCGGCTGCGATACGCTCGGCTTCCGCCCGCACAGCCTGTCGATCGCCAAGGCGATGTCGTCGGCTTATCTGCCGATCGCCGGCGTGATGATCCCGGAGACGATGTACCAAGCGCTGCTCGCCGAGAGCAGAAAGATCGGTGTGTTCGGCCACGGCTTCACCTATGGGGGTCATCCGGTCTCCGCTGCGGTGGCGCTGAAAGCGATCGAGATCTATCTGCGCGACCGCATCGTCGAGCGCGCCGCCGCGCGCGCCCCGCAGTTTCAGGCGCGGCTTGCCGCGCTTGGCGCCCATCCGCTGGTCGGCGAGGCGCGCGGCCTCGGCCTCATTGGCGGCGTCGAACTCGTCGCCGACAAGACCACCAAGCGCTCGTTCGCCGCGCCGCACGGCGTCGGCGCCCGCGCCGTGGCGTTCGCCGAAGCCGAGGGCCTGATCGTGCGCTCGGTGATCGGCGACGTCATCACGCTGTGTCCGCCGCTTATCATCGCGCCGGCCGAAATCGACGCACTGTTCGACCGGCTCACCCGCGCGCTCGACCGCACGCTCGACTGGGTCACGCGCGAACGCCTGACGTAATTCGTCATGCCCGCGCTCGTCGCGGGCATCCACGTCTTAAAGGATCGACGCAACAAAGACGTGGATGGCCGGAACACGTCCGGCCATGACGGCGCGAGGTGTCATCCGCGCGTTCCGCCCCGCCTCAATCCAAATGAATGTCGGCGGCGCGGATCACCTTGCCCCAGGTCTCGGTTTCGCGCGCCATGAGTTTGCTGAACTCCTCGGGCCCCATCGGCATCGGCTCGGCGCCGAGATTGGCCATCTTGGCCTTCATCCCCGGGTCGGCCAGCGCGCTGGCGACCGCCTTGTTGAGCGTATCGATCACCGGCTGCGGCGTGCCCTTCGGCGCCGACAGTCCGAACCAGCCGCTCTCGTCGTAGCCTTTGACCACGTCGGCGATCGGCGGCACGTCCGGTAGCGCCGGCGAGCGCTTGGCCGACGTCACCCCGAGCGGGCGCAGCTTGTTGGCGCGCAAATAGCCGATCGACGAGGTGAGGCCTTCGAACATCACCTGCGTCTGGCCGCTGAGCAGATCGACCAAGGCCGGGCCGCCGCCGCGATAGCCGATGACGTTGAGCTTGATGCCGGTCATGTACATGAACAGCGCGGCGAACAGGTGCGGCGGGCTGCCGTTGCCGGCGGTGCCGAGATCGAGCTTGCCCGGATGCGCCTTGGCATAGGCGATGAACTCGGCGGTGCTGTGCACCGGCAGTGCCGGATTGACCTCCAGCACCGACGGCGCCTGCATGATGCCGGCGATCTGCACCGTGCTCGCCATGTAATTGAAATTCAGGTGCGGATAGAGCGAGGCGTTGGCCGCGTTCGACGAGGTGGCGATCAGCAAGGTGTAGCCGTCCGGCGCGGCGCCTATCGCCGCCTCGGTGGCGATGTTGCTGCCGGCGCCGTCGCGGTTCGTGACGATGAATTGCTGGCCGAGCTCTTTCGACAGCCATTGCGCGATCAGCCGCCCGCAGATGTCGGTCGGCCCGCCGGGCGCGTAGCCGACCAGGATCTGCACCGGCCGGCTCGGATAGGTATCCGCCCGCGCCACATACGGCATCGCCGGCAGCGCCGCGGCGCCCGCCGTGACTTTCAGAATAGTTCTACGCGTAACCTTGATCATTCCCGTCCTCCACTGTCGCCTGTTGCCCGGCTTTACCTCGCCCATCAGCGTACTCCGCTTCCGCGCCGCTGCGTAGGGGAGGGCCGACGTTTGTTTTGTCGCGGTCCGGCAGATCAGAACCGCGGCGTGCCCGGGTCGAGCCCGAGCAGCACGCGGCCCGACAATTCGAAATTCGACGCCGCGATGCCGACATGCTGGGTCGCGGCGTGCACGTCGCGGAAGCAGCGCTCGAGCAGATTGTCCTCGTAGATCGCCGAGCCGCCGGCGGCGTTGTAAAGCAGATCGACCGCCTGCGCCGAGGCGCTGGCCGCCTGCGCCGCCGACAGCCGCGCCACCGCGCGCTGTTTGAGCGACGGCGCGCCGCCCGCCGCCACCGTCGCCCACAGCTTCTCCGCCTCGTCGAACATGAAGGCGCGCGCCGAGCCGACCAGCGCCTCGGCGCGGCCGAGATCGGCCTGCGCGGTGGCCTTCTCGCGCAGCCGGCCGGGCGCGCCGGTCGGCGTCTTCGCCTCCGCCAGTTCGGTGAACGCCTCGATCGCCGCGCGCGCGATGCCGAGCGGCACGCTGGCAAGGCACATGGCGAACACGGTGATGAACGGCGCCGCGTAGAGCGTGCCCGGCTGCGTCGGCGGCGCCGCAAAGCCGGCGATGGCGTGATCCTCCGGCACGAACAGGTCGCGCACCGCGAAGTCGTGACTGCCGGTGCCGCGCAGGCCGGCGACCCGCCAGGTGTCGATGATCTCGGCCTCGCGGGTCGGAAACAGCCATCAGCCGCATGTCGGGCGCGCCGTCGGCGCCGCGCCGCGGCGCCTCGCCCTCGTGCACGAAGCAATTGCCGACGATCCAGCTCGAATGCCGGATGAAGCTGCCATAGGCCCAGCGGCCGGACACGCGGAAGCCGCCGGGCACCGCCACCGCCTTGCCGGTCGGATTGATGGTGCCGGCCATGATGGTTGAGCCGCCGCCGAAGATCTCGCGCGCCACCTTTTCGTCGAGAAAGCCGGAGAACCGGCTGTAGCCCGCCGACACCATCGCGCACCAGCCGGCGGCGCCGTCGGCGCGGTTTGCGTATGTGGAGGCGCCGCCGCTCTGCCATCCGCCCCCACGCAGTGGGGGAGGGGCACCGCGCGCAGCGCGGTGGAGGGGGCGCGGGCCTCGACGAAACTCCTTCGACGAAAGTGAAGCATCGAGTCAGAAGCCCCCTCCACCACGCCTCGCGTGGTCCCCCTCCCCCGCTATCGCGGTGGCGGACAAACGCTCTCGTTCCCGCGCCGCGATTTTTTGAATCGCGCCGCGAGCTGCAAAGCCAGAACCCCGTTTTCCCACCAAGCCGGAGTGTTGTTTGCTTCCCTTCGCCACTGAAATCGAAAGGAAGAACAATAAAGGAAGCAGAACGCCGACAGACGCGGGTCTTCCTGCTTCACCTTGCGGCGAAGCGCGCACCCTGGCCAGGGTGCGCTCGCCTGTCGGCGTTCCACTGCGGCTCTCGCCAGGGGGACAGCTGGTCCCCAAGGCTCGGCGTCAGGCCATGCTTTCCGGGACAGTCCGGGGCGTTCCATCCGCTACGGCCGCCCCAACCGGGGGGCGGAGATTTTGCGCGTCTCCACGGGTGTTACCCGCGCCGGAAAAACGAACGCTATCCCAGTCCAGTGAGCACCTCACGCGCCGGTCATAGTGCCGGCAGGATCATGCCCGAGCCGCCCGAGAACGGGTGGTAAGCCCGCCCGCGGGCACCGCACTCGCTCCGCTTTCGGGTCTACCCTCGGCCGAAGGCGTCCTTAGTGAGCGAGATTTGAGGCTAAATACACTAATCGCGACATTCGTCAATAGAATTGTGCTAACGTGCAAGAAATGCCCGGCTGAACGCCGATTAGGGGCCAGTTCGTCGTCTCTGGTGTGGGGACATCGCTAAGGCGTCGACGAAAAAGGTAAAATCGCCCTAGTCTGTTACCGCCGCTATTCTTGGTATGTTCCGATTGGCGCACGGTCGTGCGACGGTAAGCTGTGTACGCAAGGTTGCACCCCGCCCGCAATATTAAAAAAACGGTGTGCGGCAAACTCAGGTGCACGGAGATGAAGCTAAAAAAGTTAGTGCTCACTGGATACAAGTCCGTAAAGGACAAGGAGATCCTACACCTAGATGACCGGGTCACAATATTGATCGGAGCTAACGACCACGGAAAGTCCAATTTGTTGGCGGCAATTACCTGCCTGAATGATGGCACCTCTATTGGTCCTGATGATCGGAATTGGGACTTGCCTGAGAATTCAACGGTGGAACTCGAATGGCATTTCATCCCTTCTGCTGACGAAATTGCAACGCTCAAGAGCCTCGGCGCAGAAGAACAGATACCGGCCGCTGCCGGTGTGGCGGCGACGCCCACGCAAGATGCTCAGTTGCCTCAAACGCCGCAAGCTCAGCCATCGGAACCGGCTTCGCCGTCTCAAGTTCCAGTCAATGTCGAGCTCGTGTACTTTCCAAAGGGTGATGAAATTGTCTTTCGAAGGGAGTCCCAGACGAACAAAGTTCAAGTAGTTCAAACGCCAGTCGATGTGCGTCTGTCTCATGAAGCCGCAGTCCTAGCATTGCGACCCGCAGTAGAGTTGTTCGCACCACCCAGTGGGAACGTGATCGATCAAGTCAACCTGCAGCAGCTTGAGAACGCCGCGCAATTCGAGTTCATGCAAGGCATATTTCGGTTAGCAGGCCTGTGGGAACATAGAAAAAATATCTTCACTCAAAACCCGACGACTTCAAAGATTTTGGATCAAGCATCTGAGACTTTAACACGAACGCTCCGAGATCAATGGAACCAGGGAAAAGAGCTGAAATGGAAATTCAAGCATGCCGGAACAAACGGCGACCACATTCTAATCGAATTGGAAGACCCGGCAATTAGTGGAAGCTACACCCGGCCTTCGCGCCGCTCTTCAGGATTTCGGTCGTATTTTCTACTGTCGATGATCGTCTATGCTAGAACCAAGAACAAGGCGGCTAACTCGTATATCTACCTTTTCGACGAGCCGGGCACGTATTTGCATCCCAGCGCACAGTTGGATCTCCAGCGAAGTTTTGAGGTAATAGCCGATGACGCTCAAATTGCGTACACGACCCATTCGTTATTTTTGGTGAATAAAAATCATCCGGGCAGAAATAGGGTGATAAGTAAAACGAAAGTTGGGACTAAGATTGATCAAAGACCATACACGAGAAATTGGAAGGCGGTTCGGGATTCACTTGGAATTTTACTGAGCAATAATTTCTTAATTGCCGAGAAAACCCTTCTCGTCGAGGGTCCATCGGACGTAATTTACATCCTGTATGCAATCAAAACGCTTAAGTCGTCCGATCAGATAGATGTTGACCTGAATGATTTGAGCACTGTAGACGCTGGCAATTCACAGAATTACGTCGCGATGGCGAAGCTAATGGTATCCGAGGGGCGGGAGATAGTCGCCCTGGTGGATGGAGACGGTAGCGGTAAAAAAATAGCGGAACAGCTGGGAAAGGTGTGTGCCGCAGAAATCAAACAGAAAAAGCTAAATATCCACAAGCTTCCGAAGAACAAGTCTTCTGAAGATGTATTTGCAAACATGGACGCACTGAGGGTCGCGGCTGCCAAGGCGTTCGAGTCGTTGGTCGCAGATGAATTAAGAACGCCAGCGAATGGCCTGAAGATCGATGAAAGTGTCGCTTTGATTGAGCCGAGTAATGAGAAAACTCTCGGGAAGATCATCGATGAAAATACCTCAACCTGGTTTGCGCCTCCCGAAAAAATCTCGAAGCTTCTAATTGCTACGCTGTACGAAGATATTGCTGATCGGCAGGCGAAATATGAGCCGCCGGACGCAGCCTTGGTCGAACTCATGAGAATTAAGGAGCCGCTAAAACTTAGAGGGGAGAAATCGAAGCGCTTCGGTGTATTTGAGGATGCCGAATAGCACGGCCTTGGAGATTGCCAAATCAAAGTCCGGGAACGAGGATGCCCGTGATTCCTCATCCTGAGGTGCGAGCGTCAGCGAGCCTCGAAGGATGAGGCGTCGGCGCTGGGGCCTCGCCCTTCGAGGGCCGCGCTGCGCGCGGCCACCTCAGGGTGAGGTGGAGAGGCAGCGATGCCGACTTACTCCACCTTGATCTTCGCGGCGTGGATCACCTTCGCCCATTTCTCCACCAGCGCGGCCACGTAGGCGCGGGCGTCGGCCGTCGGCATGGTGTCTACGGTGTCGCCCAGCGTGGCGAGGCGGGCTTTCACTGTCGGATCGTTCAGGGCTTTGCCGATGCCTTGATTGAGCCTGGCGACGACGTCGGGCGGCGTCTTCGCCGGCGCGCCGACGCCGAGCCAGCCCGACGCCTCGTAGCCCGGAACGAGCTCGGCGATGGCGGGCACGCCGGGGAGCGCTGCGACGCGGTCCTTGGTAGTGACGCCGAGCGCGCGCAGCTTGCCGGAGCGGATGTATCCGAGCGATGACTGGATCGGGCTGAAGAACACCTGCACCTGGCCGCTGAGCAGGTCCGGCAGCGGATTGCCGCGATAGGGCACGTGCGCCAGCTCGATGCCGGCCAGCATCTGGAACATCACGCCGTAGACATGCGGCGCGCTGCCGATGCCCGCGGACGCCATGGTGACCTTGCCGGGATTGGCCTTGGCGTAGGCGATGAATTCTTGGAGCGTCTTGGCCGGGAAGGCGGGCGTGACGTCCATCACGAACGGCTCGGTGTCGATGCTGGCGACCGTCGCGATGTCGCGCAGGAAGTCGTAGTCGAGCTTCTGGTAGAGCGTGGCGTTGATGGTGTTGGCCGTGGTGACGATGAGCAGCGTGTAGCCGTCGGGAGCCGCGTGGGCGACGTCGGCGGTCGCCAGATTGCTGGAGGCGCCGGGTTTGTTTTCCACCACGACCGATTGGCCGAGCTGCTGCGACAGCGATTGGGCGAGGATACGGGCGACGATGTCGGGCCCGCTGCCGGCCGGGAAGCCGACGATGATATGGACCGGCCGCGACGGAAACGCGTCGGCCGCAGCGGCGGCGAGCATCGGCGCCAGCGCCGGAGCGGATAATGCCCATTGCAGAAAAACTCTGCGCGCCAGTTTTATCCGCGCAGGTTTTGTGCGTGCAAGCTTTGTTCGGGCAAGTTTTGTCCGGGCAAGTTTTGTTCGGGCAAGTTTCGGGCGCGCAAATTTCGTTCGCACCAGCGTCATCGTTTCCTCTCCCCGGTGTCCGTTATGGATTTGGAACAGGTCTTCGGTCGTCATCGACAAGACATCGGACCGTCACCACACGCGGCTTAGGTGCCTCCCGCGTCAATAACTGGGGCTCCCAATGAAAAAACTTTTGCTTTCCACCGCCGCGATCGTTGCGATTGCCGGTGCCGCTGTCTGCAGCCGTGCAGTCCTCGCCGATCAAGATTATGGCCATGGCCGCGACCATGACCAGTCCACCGCAACGCCAATCAAGCATCTTGTCATCATCTACCAGGAGAATCGGTCGTTCGACCATTATTTCGCGACCTATCCGACCACGACGAACCCGCCTGGCGAAATCCCGTTCAGAGCAAGCCGCGGTACGCCGACGGTGAACAATCTTGTGACCGCGCACCTACTCACCAACAACCCGAATCTGAATCCGGCGAACGGCAGCGGTGCGACAAACCCGTTCCGTCTCGATCGGACCCAGGCCAGCACCGCGGACCAGAATCACGCTTACACGCCGGAGCAACTGGCCTATGATGACGGCAAGGTCGACCTGTTCCCGAAAAATACCGGCAGCGCCACCTCCGGCGGTGTCGGCGCGTTCGGCACCACGGGCCAGGTGATGGGCTATTTCGACGGCAATACCGTGATGGCGATTTGGAACTACGCCCAGTATTTCGCGATGAGCGACAACGCCTATAGCGATACCTACGGCCCGTCGACGCCGGGTGCGCTCGAAGTGGTCTCCGGTCAAACCAATGGTGCACAGATCATCTTGCCGGCTGGCTCGACCGGCACGTCCAGCACGCTCCCAGACGGCCAAGGCGGCTACACGCAATACGGCGATACCGACCCCGCTTACGATGTTTGCTCGAGCACGACGAAGACGGTGCACATGACGGGCAAGAATATCGGCGATCTGCTCAATGCGGCTGACATCAGCTGGGGCGGTTTCATGGGCGGCTTCAATCTGCAACTGACGAACGCCAATGGCACCAGTGGTTGCGCGCGCAGCACTTTCTCGAGCGTCGTCGGTGCCAGCACAGCCGACTATATTCCGCACCACATGTGGTTCCAGTACTACACTTCAACCGCGAATCCGACCCATGCGCGTCCGAGCTCGGTCTGGGCAATCGGCCATAGCATGGTGCCGGGCAGCAAAGTCGCCGACCCTGCCAATCACCAATACGATATCGAGGACTTCTATGCCGCAGTGAAGGCCGGCAACTTCCCGTCGGTCTCCTACATCAAGATGCCGGCTTATCAGGATGCGCATCCCGGCTATTCCGATCCGCTCGACGAGCAGCAGGGGGTGGTCGGTCTGATCAACTTCCTCGAACAACGGCCCGAGTGGAAGGATACGGCGGTCATTCTCACGTACGACGACTCCGACGGCTGGTACGACCACGCCTACGCCACCCCGACTGCCGCGTCCTACAACGCGACGGCCGATCAGGTGAACGGCCCCGGCCAGTGCGGCGCCGGCGCCACGAGGCAGCCGCAGCCCGACGGACTCGATCATAAGCCGGTGAACGGCCGCTGCGGTCCCGGCACCCGCATTCCCTTCGTGGTGATCTCGCCGTTCGCCAAGAGGAACTACGTGAGCCACGAGCGGATTTCACAGGCCTCCGTGGTGCGCTTCATTGAAGACAACTGGCTGCACGGCGAGCGTCTCGGCGGCGGCTCGTTCGATGCCAGCGCCGGATCGATCATGGACATGTTCGATTTCAATCAGTTCGGCAATCCGTTCGGTAATACCTATGCGCTGTTCCTCGACCCGACGGCCGGCACGCCTCGGTCCCCCGTGCCGCCGGGCCAACACTGATCGCGCGACGTAGATATGCGTCTGCGCCGCCACTCGTTGTGGCTGCTGGGCGCCGGCCTGCTCACGCTGGCCGGCGCCACTCTCGCGTCTGAACCGCAAGGTTTGCCCGGCGCAAACCCGAAGCCGGTTCATCTCGTTCGCCCGCATGTGGCGCCGCTGTCGGCGATGGCGGAACTTGGCCGGCAGATCTTTTACGATACGAGTTTTTCCTCTTCGGGCCGGCTCTCATGCGCCTCGTGCCACAGCCCACAGCATGCCTATGGCCCGCCCAACGACGGACCGGTCATGCTGGGCGGCCCCAAGCTGACAAGCCAGGGCGTGCGGGCCGTACCCTCGCTCGAGTATCTCGAACGGCAGCCACCCTTTAGCATCGGACCTGACGCTCCCGAAATTGAAAATGTGAATCTGACGCAGATGGCCGCGGTAGGTCAGACGGCGGCGCGGGCGCAAAAAATAGCGACATCTGCGCAAGCGTCCGCCAATATCGTGCCGCAGGGTGGTTTGTTCTGGGATGGCCGCGCCAACACGTTCCAGGACCAGGCAATCATGCCGCTGCTCAACCCGCTCGAGGTCGACGGCGGCACCGTTGAAAAGCTGGTGGGAGAATTCCGCCAAGCGCCGTATTCAAAGCTCTTCGTGCAGCTGTTTGGTCCGGGCCTGTTCGCCAATCCGAGATTGCTCGTCGCGGAAGCGATGTTTGCGGTCGGGCGCTATCAGGTCGAAGAACCGAGTTTTCACCCCTACACTAGCAAGTTCGATTATTGGCTCGAAGGCCGGGCCCGCCTGAGCCCGGCGGAAATGCGCGGCTACAAGCTGTTGAACGATCCCCAAAAAGCCAATTGCGGCGGCTGCCATCTGGATCAGCCGAGCCGCGATGGTTTGCCGCCACTGTTCACCGATCACCAATATGAGGCGCTCGGCGCGCCACGCAACCTGGCTCTCGCCGTCAACAAGGATCCCACCTATTTCGACCTCGGCATCTGCGGACCTTATCGGAGCGACATGGCCAGCCAGAGGCAATATTGCGGCATGTTTCTGACCCCGACTCTGCGCAATGTGGCGACGCGGCACGCGTTCTTTCACAATGGCGTATTTGCTACGCTGCAACAGGTGATGGACTTCTATAACTTCCGCGACACCGATCCGCAGAAGATCTACCCGCGCGGACCGGACCGGACAGCGCGAAAGTTTGGCGATGTCCCGGTAAAGTTCCAGGCCAATATCGACGTTGCCGATCCGCCATTCGATCGGCATCTCGGCGAGACGCCGGCAATGACCGCGCAGGACGAGAGCGACATCATTGCGTTCCTGCAGACGCTGACAGACGGATACAAGCCGCACCAATAGACGGACGGGCGTTTTAGCGCATTTTCCGGAAAAATGGACGCCGGTTTTCCGAAGAAAATGCGACCAAATCTATAAAACTAGAGCGCTTCCCGATTCAACGTAATCGGGAAGCGCTCTAGCGCCCGATCATCGCGGTCAGATTGTCATTTGGTCGCGCACGAAACATCGCACGTCTTCGATCGCGTCTGCTGCCCCAATGGGCTGCCTTATCGCGATTTTTGCCACTTGAGCGCCAGCTGCTGGGCCGTCAATAACTGCTGCGGCGTCATCTTGCTGGCGATCGCATCGCGTATTGCCGCCCGAAAGTCGTGATCCGATCCGACCGCATGGGCCGCGGAGAGATTGAGCCATAGATAGGAGAGGACGTAGTCGCGCGGCACGCCTTGACCTTTGTTGTAGGCCATCCCGAGTGCAAACTGCGCGTCGGCGTTGCCGTGTGTGGCGGCGCGATAGAACCATTTCGCGGCTTCGGCATAATTCTGGGCAACACCGCGTCCGGTTGAGAACAGCCATCCAAGCCGCGCCGCCGGGTCGCCGTGCTCGGCGCGGGCGATGGTCGCGGCGATGGAATGAGGCGCCGCACGCGCGGAGGCACTTGCGCCGATGATCGCCCCGCAGGACAAGGCAAAGACAACGGCAATAGAGGCTGCGCTGGTCTTCAGTCTCCAGCCTTCAGCAAGCTGCGCTACGCTGCTGACGATCGCAAAACCAAGAACACCGAAACTGCTACGCACGTTCAGATTTCTCTGTCGAAGCGGCTGCGATTGCGCCGCGCTAAACGCCCGCCACGATCGAAGGCTATAGGCCAATGAGAAAATCCGCAAGTTGGATCTGCAAGTTGGATCTGCGCGGCGCTTGCGCCGTCGTCACCGCGCATTCTTTGACTGTTCGGGAAGCTGTAGGCTTGCGGCGTCAATAGTCGAGACAGAACGGGACCATGGCCCAGAGCGCGCCTTTTCGTGTCCTCACAAGTTCCCTGGACCATACGCAGCCGACGCCATGGTAGCCCGAGGGAGCGTCCCGGAAGTCGGTGACCAGCGGCACACCGTCCCGCAAACGCGGGTGAAACTTGTGAGCCCGCCCAATCGGATAACCGGGACGAAAATCGCCCGGGAAGCAAGCACCGTCGGGGCAAATCCATTCGTGCGCCGTCGCTCGCGACAAGCTCGGCATGACCGTGGCGATGATCAGGGCGACGATGAACAAGCGCAGCATGAGAATGTCACCTGCACGTAGGATGGATGCTCTATGGGTGTAAGGATCATAGCGGCCCAGTGCAATCTCACCTATACAATTCTTGTTGGGTGACTGCAGGCGATGGCGGTTCCATGCGGCCGAAATGGCTATTTCGAATGGTGCAGGCCGCTGCTAGACTTTAATAAAGGGACGACGGTCGCTCGCTGAACTGATCGGAGCGTAGGCGTGGGGTGGCGCAAGGTGTGTCGGGGCTTGCGGCTGAATGCGATTGTGCGGTGGCGCGCCGCCGCGTTCATACTTGTGACGATCGCGTGGGGCGCTGGTCAGCCTCCGGCATTTGCGGCGATGGAGTCGATCGACCCCGGCGCAGCCGGCGTGGTCGCGCAACCTTCGTCCGATCGCACGCCCGCGGTGATCGTCGCCCCCGAGGGGGCCGAGGGGCCCGAAGCGCCGATGACGCGTTCCCGCATTCCGGCTGGAAATCCGCTGTGGGCCATTCCGCTGAGCGTGCTGACTGCAACGCACGACCGTCCGCTGTTTTCACCGTCGCGGCGGCCGCCGCCCGCCGCGGTCGTCGTGGCACCCGTTATTGCGCCGGTGACGCGACCCGCGGCGCCCGATCACCCGTTGCTGACGCTTGTCGGCACGGTAGTTGGCGGCCGGCAGGGCATCGGGATCTTCGTCGATCAGGCCAGCAAGGCCGTCATCCGCCTTCGTACCGGTCAGGATCACGACGGCTGGACGCTGCGCGCGGTCAGCGAACGCGATGTCGTTTTTCAACGCCGCCGGCGCGAGGCGACGCTGGTTTTGCCGTCGCGAAACGTCAAGGGCGAGCCGGTCACTGCAGCCGTCACTCCGGCTCCAGGGCGGGCACGGCCGTCAAACACCTGGATGGACGGCGACGGGCAACTGATCAGCCCGCCCAAGCTGGCCCACATTGTGCGACCGGTGCCTTCGGCCCTTTCGGCGACGTGGCGGGACGGCGATGGTCAGCTCATTACGCCGCCGGTCCGAAACTAGCGCGCTCCTGATTATTTGAATCGGGATATGCTCCAGCTTTGGAGATTTGGTCGCATTTTCTTCGGATAACCAGCGGCCGCTTTTCGGAAATTGCTCCAGCGATCATCCGTGCCACAGGATATCGGCGGTGCCAGTGCCGGTGAAATTGCCGACGCCGGCGATCTGATAGTTGCCCGGATGGGTGCCGAGATCGATGGTGCCGGCCAATTGGCCGCTCTTGATCAGCCATTCGTCGATATCGCCGGTCGTGGTGTTTTGCCAGAGGATGTCGCTGGTGCCGTTGCCGGTGAAATCGCCGACGCCGACAACCTGATAGCCGCCCGGATGGGTGCCGGGGCTGGCGCTCGCCATCCATTGGCCGCTGGCACTCAGTTCCCAGATGTCGGTCGACACCGTGCCGTCATAATTGATGCTGGTCCACAGCACGTCGTCGCGGCCGTTGCCGAAGAAATCGCCGGTACCGGCAATCTGATAGCTGGCGCCGTCCGTCGAGTTGGCGGGATGCGAACCAAGATCGACGCTGGCCGACCACTGGCCGTTGTTGAGCTGCCACTCGTCGGTGTCGCCGCTACTCGCGTTGTACCAAAGAACGCCGTCGGTGCCGTCGCCGATCCAATCGCCGATGCCCGCAACGGTGTAGCCGGCCGGATGCGGGCCCGGGCTGACGCTCGCCTCCCATTGGCCATCGGAGGCCAATTTCCAGATGTCGGTCTGCACCTGGCCGTTACTCGACGTGCTGGTCCACAGCACATCGTCGATGCCGTTGCCAAACAGATCGCCGACTCCGGCGATCTGATAATTGCCGGGATGCGTGCCGAGATCGACGCTGGCCGACCACTGGCCGTCGTTAAGCTGCCACTCGTCGGTGTCGCCCGTGCTCGGGTCGTACCACAGGATGCCATCGGTGCCGTTGCCGGTCCAATCGCCGACGGCGGCGACGTTATAACCGGCAGGATGCGACCCCGGCTCGACGCTGGCCGCCCATTGGCCTTTCGACAACACCCACTCGTCGATGTTGGTGCCGGGCACGGGAGGAGGCTCTGACTGCGGCACCGTGCCGTAAAAGCCGAATTGGAAGGGACCATCATTATAGAAGCCGTAAATGACCCCCGCGGTGGTGATGCCATAAACGTCCGTTTCGGTGGCGCCGGGGATGTCGACCGTCGTGATCGTGCCGCCGGCATCGATAAATCCGTGAATGTTGCCGGCGCTGTCCTCGTAATTTCCGACAATGACGCCGGCATCGTCGATGCTGCCGACCTCCGGATTGCTGCCCCCCGGAATGACGATCTCGGAGAATTGGCCGTTTTCGTAGATAAAAGCGTGACTGTTGTTGTTGCTGTCCTGATAGTTGCCCACGACCTCGCCGCTGGAATTAATGGCTACGCTGACAGAGGTCGAGCCGGGCGGCGTGAACGACGTGACCACGCCGCCGTTCATGACAAAGCCGTGCTCACCGTTCGCATCGGTGTAGGTGCCGGCAATCTCTCCCGAAGTGGTGACGCTGGAAATGTACGTAGCGGTTGCGCCGGGAACGTTGACGTTGGTGAAGGTGCCGTTGTTGTCGATGTATGATTCAATAGTATACGGCTGAAGGCCAATGAGATCGGTGACATACGTTCCCCAGATCACGCCGGCGTCGTTGACCCCGTCGATGAGGGTGCCGTCCGTCTCCAGAACTGCGTCGATCGTCGTGAACGTGCCGTTGGTATAGATAAATCCGTGCTGCCGGTTGTAGTCGTCGATATAGGTGCCAAAAATTTCGCCCGTATCGGTAATGCCGACGGACTCGGTATTGCTCGATCCGGGTGGGTTGAAATCCTGCGACACGCCGTTGATGGCGGTATAGCCGAGCGAGTCCTGATCCATGTCGCTGTAGGTGCCGACCGCGAGGCCCGCGGTGTCCACGCCGCCCAGGGAGTTATAAACATAACTGGCCGGCGCATCGGCCGGCATATCGACGGAGGTGAAGCTGGTGAAGGTCGTCATGGGACGATGCTCCCGCTGTTTGTTCTAAGAATTTGTCGCTTCAACTCCGGCCCGCGAAGATTAAACAATGGACAGGAATCATCACGAAAAGGCGACCCGGCGAGACATGAAGGATCGGTAATGAAAGCCGCTGCTTACGAGCGGCGGCCGCGAGCCGCGCCGCTCCGGTGCTTCTTCAAATAAAGCGTCGACGTGCTATTCGCGGCGCGATCATCCGTGCCAGAGGATGCCGGCGTTGCCGGCGCCGTTGAAATCGCCGACGCCGGCGATCTGGGCGCTGCCGGGATGGGTGCCGAGGTCGATGCTGCTGGCCCACTGGCCGTTGTTGATCAGCCACTCGTCGGTGTCGCCGGTCGAGGCGTTGTACCAAAGAATGTCGCTCGTACCCGTGCCGGTGAAATCGCCGACGCCGACGACCTGATAGCCGGCCGGATGCGAGCCGGGACTGACGCTGTTGATCCACTGGCCGTTCGATCCCAATTCCCAGATGTCGGTCTGCACGGTGCCCCCGGAGGCGTTGGTCCACAGCACATCGTCGCGGCCGTTGTCGAAGAAGTCGCCCACTCCCGCAATCGTCCAGCCAGAACCTGGATGCGAGCCCAGATCGACGCTGCCAGACCATTGGCCGTTGGCAAGCTGCCATTCGTCGGTGTCGCCGTTTGATGCGTTGTACCAGAGAATGCCGTCGGTGCCGTTGCCGGTCCAATCGCCGGTGCCGGCGACGGTGTAGCCGGCCGGATGGGAGCCGGGGCTGACGCTCGCCATCCATTGGCCGTTGGAGGCCAGCTCCCAGATATCGGTCTGCACGCTGCTGCCGGACGTGTTGGTCCACAGCACGTCGTCGCGGCCGTTGCCGAAGAAATCGCCGACGCCAAAGATCTGATAGTTGCCCGGGTGGCTGCCGAGATCGACGCTGGCCGACCACTGCGTATTCGACAGCTGCCACTCGTCGGTGTCGCCGGTCGAGGGATTGAACCACAGAATGCCGTCGGTGCCGCCGCCGGTCCAATCGCCGATGCCGGCGACGTTGTAGCCGGAAGGGTGCGAACCGGGATCGGCGCTCGCCTCCCATTGGCCGTCAGACAAAATCCATTCGTCGTTGTTGCCTGGGTTCGACGGGTAGGCCGGCGTGTTCTGTATCGTGATGTTCGCACCGAAGCCGATGCCGGCGTTGACGTTGAAGTCCAGCGAATTGAATTGCCCTGCCAGATTGAATGAGGCGAGGTCGAGCCCGTTGTTGTACAGCGATAGCGTGCCACCCGAACTGCTGGTCTGCTGCCAGACCGCGTGTTCGCTTGCGGCGAATGCTATGAGCCCTGCATCGATGCTGTCGCTGACCGCAGCGCCGAGGATTTGGCCGCCGATCCCGGCATTCCCAACGATCAGCGTGGCGTTGGCCCCGGTGAAGGTGACATTGCCGGCAATGGTGGAGACCAACTCGACGACGCCGCCGGCGCCGATATCGATCGCGCCCGAACCGGAAACGGCCTGGCCAAATATCACGATACCGCCGCCGCTTGCCGTAATCGTGCCTGTGTTGTCGACAGCGGCGAAAAGATCCTCCAAGATGCCGCCATTTGTAGCCTCAAGGGTGCCCCCGTTGCTGATTTGGGGGCCCGCGCTAACTCCGCCAAGCGCGAGGGTCTCCCCGGAGATGTTCGCTTCGATTGTTCCGGATACGTTATTTATCGTTAGATCGCTGTCGCCGACGACACCGGCGCCCTTGAGTGTTTGATTGATGAGGGTGAGGGTTGCGGCGTGGCCATCGCTGACGATTTCATCGCCGGTCTGGGCGTCGGACCCTGTGAGGTCGATGAAGCCGGCGTGAGCGGAGCCGGAAATGGTCAATTTACCGGCAATTTCAAGCTTGGTCGCTTGTGCGCCGCTATTAATTACGCTGACGACGGCTTCGTTGTCGATGAGTTCCGAGTAGCCGTCGCCGCCCAATATGAGAGTACCGCCGTTGTCGGCCCGCACGGTGCCGTTGTTGATGAAGGTGCCGTAATTGAACGTTTCATCGAGCTGAATGGCGAGGGTTCCGCCCTTGCTGCTGGTGCTGTTGTTGGTCTCGATCGTCCCGTCATTCGTAAATTCCACGCCGGTGCCAATAGTGCCGTCACCGGATATCGTGTCGTTGATGTTGGTCAGCGTGAATGTACTATTCGGAAAATCGAGACCGACAATCCCGTTCGCGGCCGGGCCGCCGCCGATCGACATCTCAACGGAGCCGCCGCCATCGAGCACAACCGATCCAGCGGACACAAAGGAGGCAAGGTCGGACGCTTTGTCCCCGGTCAGTTCGATTGTTCCGGGATTATCAAAGGTCCCGCTGTAATCCGTCAGGCTGACTTGGAATACGCCAATGATACCGTTATTCGCACTCGATCCCGTTCCGTCCTCCACCGAAAATACCGAACTAATGGAGAGGCTGTTACCGGCGCCGAGGCTTATGCTGTTCACGAATTCCGGGGCGGAGCTGACGACGAGAGCACCTGAAGCGATCTCGGCATCGTCGGTGCTGCCTGGGATGCCGGTTGGCGTCCAGTTGCCGGCAACCGCAAAATTTTGATTCCCGGTTTTATTGAAAGTTTTCAGTGTCATGTCGCTTCCTTCCTCGGGAAAGTACACTCCGGGCAGCGCGATTGGCGCGCGCGGCAGAATCCGGTGCGTCGCCGCGAAGCTTCAATGCCCGTATTCAGTCGCGGGTATAGCCAAAAGGTTCAGGACGATGTCCGTTTCGGTAAACAGATAGAAGCGCGACGCCGGGCTGTCTTGGACTATTGTGAAATGACTATGCGTAGAGTGAAATGATTTTCGGTTTTTTGCTCCTGGAAGTCCGGTCATTGCTCGTTCCGATAAGGCGTTCGTCGGCCGGTCCGGCGCGCGATCAGCCGTGCCAGAGGATGCCGGCGTTGCCGGCGCCGTTGAAATCGCCCGACGCCGGCGATCTGGGCTGTGCCCGGATGGGTGCCGAGGTCGATGCTGCCGGCCCACTGGCCGTTGTTGATCAGCCACTCGTCGGTGTCGCCGGTCGAAGCGTTGTACCAGAGAATGTCGCTGGTGCCAGTGCCGGTGAAATCGCCGACGCCGGCGACCTGATAACCGGCCGGATGCGAGCCGGGGCTGATGCTGTTGATCCACTGGCCGTTGGAGCCCAGCTCCCAGATATCGGTCTGCACGGTGCCGCCGGAGGCGTTGGTCCACAGCACGTCGTCGCGGCCGTTGTCGAAGAAGTCGCCCACTCCGGCGATGGTCCAGCCGGAGCCCGGATGGCTGCCGAGATCGACGCTCGCCGACCATTGACCGTTGGCGAGCTGCCACTCGTCGGTGTCGCCGGTCGAGGCGTTGTACCAAAGAATGCCGTCGGTTCCGTTGCCGGTCCAATCGCCGGTTCCGGCGACGCTATAACCGACAGGATGACTGCCGGGGCTGACGCTCGCCATCCATTGGCCGTTTGAACTCAGCTCCCAGATATCGGTCTGCACGCTGCCGCCGGACGTATTGGTCCACAGCACGTCATCGCGGCCATTGCCGGAGAAGTCGCCGACGCCCGCAATCTGAAAATTGCCCGGGTGCGAGCCGAGATCGACGCTGGCTGACCACTGGGTGTTCAAAAACTGCCACTCGTCGGTGTCGCCGTTCGATGCGCTGTACCAAAGAATGCCATCGGTGCCGCCGCCGGTCCAATCGCCGATGCCGGCGACGGTGTAGCCGGAAGGATGCGAACCGGGGTCGGCGCTTTCGACCCAACTGCCGTCGGACAAAATCCATTCGTCGTTGTTGCCCGAGTTCGCCGGATAGGCCGGCGTGCTCTGCTCGGTGATGAGGGTACCGCCGCTGCCATCGTTGCTCAGACTGAAGTCGAGCGAATCGTATTGGCCGGTCAGATTGAATGACGCGAGATCGGCGCCATTATCATACAACGACAGCATGCCGCCGGCGCCGCTGGTCTGCTGCCAGACCGCATGTTCGCCCGCGGCAAACGATACGAAAGCCGCATCGATGCTGTCGGTCGCTGCAGCACCGAGAATTTGGCCGCCAATTCCCTCGTGCAGGATCAGTTCGGCGTCCGCGCCGCCAAACTGGATCGAGCTGGACACGCTCGCGGCGCCATCGAGCACAAAGCTCGCGCCGGCACCGATGATAACGGTTCCGGAAATGCTGCTGGATTGGAAGGTGTCGGTGACCATGAAGGTACCGCCGGCGATGTCGAGCGTGGCGCCGGCAGCAAGCGTGAGGCTGTCCACAGTTTCGCTGGCCGCACTGGTGACGGTGTAGCTGCCGCCCGCCGTGATCTGGACGTCGTTGCTCGCGCCCGGGACATTGGCGGGATTCCAGTTTGCCCCCGTGGCGAAATTGCCGCTCACCGCATTGGCCCAAACAATGGTCGGCGACACGATCGTGACCAGCGTGCCCGGGTCTGGCAAAACGCCGTCGCCCGACATCGAGAAATCTTCCGGCGTGTACGAGCCGGCGAAGTTGAGCGATTGGAGCGTCGTGCCCGAACTGTTGACCAGCGAGAGCGTGCCGCCGCTTGAGTTGGTTTGCTGCCAGCTCAAGTGGTTGCTTGCTGAGTACAGGTCGTAGCCCAGATCGATCGTGTCGCCGGCGGCGGCGCCGACGATCTCGCCGCCGATGCCGCCGTTGGCGAACTGGTTATAGATTCCCAGCGATCCGTTGCTGCCGGTAAACGTGATGTTGCCGGTGACCTGGCCGGGGTTGGACAGGGTGATGAGGCCGCCGGTGCCGATATCGATCGCGCCGGACCCGGAAAAGGTGCCGTCCAGGGTGACCGAACCGCCATTAGCCGCCTGAATCGTACCCGTATTATTGATATTCTGTTGCACCCACAGATCGCTCCCGAAGTTGATCGCCTCGAGCGTGCCGCCGTTGATGATCGCAGGACCTTGCCCTAGAAAATAAAGAGAAATTGTGCCGGTAGGATCGATCGTGCCCGACTGGTTGTCGAGCGTGAGATCGAAATCGCCGATGAAACCGGCGCCTGTGATGGGTTGATTGACGAGCGTGAGGGTCGCGGGCTTGCCGTCGCTGATGATTGCGTCGTCTTGGGCACTGGAGCCTTCGAGGTTGATGACGCCGGTCTGGCTATCACTCTGTATGGTCACACCGCCGGCGGCAATCTCAAGTTCGCTCGAAGCTCCGCCGTTACTGATCAGGTTGATGGTACCATCGTTGTAGATAGTTGAGGCGATGTTATCGATACCGAAAATCAACGTGCCCCCACTGTCGGCCTGCACGGTGCCGCTGTTGACAAAAACGCCAAGATTGCCGTCAAAATTTCCCGCCGAGCCTTGTATGACGAGCGTGCCGCCGCTGGTGCTGGTGCTGTTGTTGGTTTCGATCATCCCCTCGTTGGTGAAGAAAAGACCGCCGCCGATGGTGCCGTCGCCCGAAATTGTGTTGTTGACGTTGCTGAAATCCGTGTCGCCGTTGAGGTTTCTTCCGACGATCTCGTTGGCGGTGGGGCCGCCGCCGATCGTCATCTTGAGGGTGCCGCCGCCATCCAGGATGACGCTGCCCCCGGAGATCCACAGGGTGGCCAAGTCCGTTGCATCGTCGCCCATAAGCCAGAGCGTTCCGGGATTGTCGAAAGTCCCGCCGCCCAATTCCAGGGTCGCCTGAAATACAGTGATCTCGCCGCTGTTTTTGTTTGAATTGGTTCCGTCGGCCACGTAGAACGTGGAGTTGCCGGAAATCGCCAGAACGTTCGTCCCGTTGGTGCCGGTTCCGATACTGTTGACACCTTCATCGGCGGTGTTGCCGACGAAAGCGGCGGAATTGATCAGCGCATCGTCAGTGGCGCCGGGGATGCCGTTTGGAGTCCAGTTGCCAGCAACCGCAAAGTTCTGCAGCCCGGTTTTGTTGAAACTTGTCGGCGTCGTCATGTCGCTTGCCTACCTCTGGAAAGTGCGCCGCCGGTTGTGGGACTGGCGCATGCATCGAGTTCGGACACGCGGGCCGGCGCTTTCAGTGTCCGATAAGTCGCGGCCTATCGCCGGCAGGTTCAGATCGACGCCCGGTTCGGCAGGAATTTAGGCGCGGCAGGCAAAGCCGTCTTGGCGCATTGTGAAATGACTATGCGTAGAGTGAAATGATTTTCAGTTTTTGATCGCCGCGCTCCGAGGGTATCTGACAAAACGCGCGAGTATCACATGGAGTACGACGCAATAGTCGATCCGAGGCGTTTGCGCTTCGGCCGCAGGCGCTGTGCGACGGACGTGGGACCGGTTATATTGCTTCCGTAGCGGCTGTCTCAGGGGGCAAAGTTAACGCCGCGCCGGTAAAGTCGCGTCTTGAACCCAGCCGGGGAAAGTGGCGACAAAGAATGAACGATATCGCGGCGGTCTCCGTGCCCAAGACATGAATAAGCAATCCCCTGACGTTATCCGGATTTCGACCGATGATTTTCCGGAAAAGCGCCGTCTTGCGGGCATTTGTGAGCTCTATGGGCGCACCATTCTCAAGCATGATATCGAGCCCGTCGGAGACAGCCCTTTGTATTCCATGCGACCCTTTATCGCTTGCCGGGGTTGGGTTTGGCATCGGCAACTATCGGCCCGTGTCGCGCACCGCGTGGACCGCAGCATATCGATAATGACGATCTGGCGTTCAACATCAGCATCACCGGCGGCCGTCTCGTTCAGCAGCGCGGGCGCGAGGTGTCCGTCCGCCCAGGCGAGGCTATCCTGACCACCGCTGCCGATCCCGGCGTGGTCGTGATCCCGGCCCCATCCCGTCTGATCAGCCTGCGAATTCCAAGGCTCGTCATCAGCACGAGGGGCGTTGATCTCGATCGCAATCTCGTGCGGCGAATCCCGCGCTCTGCCGAGGCGCTCTCACTGTTATCGGGCTATCTGAATATGATCCATCGCGCGGGAGCCCTTACAAGCCCGCAGTTGTTCGATGCCGTCGTCGCTCACGTCCATGATCTGGTTGCACTGGCGCTCGGTGCCAGCGGCGATGCACGCCGGGCAGCCGAAACGGGCGGAATGCAGGCTGCGCGGCTCTCAGCCATTTTCCGCCTGATCGAGCGCCGCAGTGGCGATCCAGATCTCAGCGCAATCACTGTCGCGGCCGCTCTGGGAGTCACGCCGCGTTACGTTCACTTCCTGCTCGAAGAAACGGGACGGAGCTTCACGCACCATCTACTGGAGCAGCGACTGAAGAATGTCGCGGCGATGCTGCGCGAGGCCGGCCGGCGGAATTGTCGAATCGCCGAGATTGTGCTCGAGGCCGGCTTCAGTGATTTATCCTGCTTCAACCGCGAATTTCGCCGGCGTTACGGCATGACACCCCGGGGACGCGCGCGAAGTCGCGTTCGCTACCCGCTTTGGCGCCAATTAAGAGAGCGGTTCGGATTACTTTGCTGCCATTAAACTCGCGCGGCTGACCGCCGGGCGCAGCCACGCCGGCGCGATCATCCATACCAAACGATGCCGGCGTTGCCGGCGCCGTTGAAGTCGCCGACGCCCGCGATCTGGGCGCTGCCCGGATGAGCAACGAGGTCGATGCTGGAGGTCCCACGCCGGCGACCTGACATCCGCGCGGATGCGGGGGCTGACGCTATTGATCCACTGGCCGTTGGAGCCCAGTAGCCAGATGTCGGTCTGCACCCTGCCGCCGCACGCGTTGGTCGATAGTACACCGTTGGAGCTCGCAATGGCCATGTTACCGGCGATCTCAAGTGCGTCCGATGGCGCGGCGCGACCCGCGCGACTAAAGGCGGCGCCCGGAGCGCCAGGACGCAATTCTGGCCTCTTTAAAATATACGTATCGTCGCCGTACCCGCGCCGAAACGCGCTAGATCACCACCCGAAACCGCGGTCTTTCGGGTAGCCAACGCGGCCGCTACCTGAAATATTGCACCGCGAAATTCGGGTTGGGCGTCGGCCGTCGGCGCGCCGCGTATCCAGGAACTGCTCATGGCTGAACCCATGGTCGATCCCATGGCC
The DNA here is from genome assembly GCA_963729965.1 of uncultured Alphaproteobacteria bacterium. Classification (GTDB taxonomy): domain Bacteria; phylum Pseudomonadota; class Alphaproteobacteria; order Rhizobiales; family Xanthobacteraceae; genus BOG-931. The sequence continues at coordinate 15,790 of CAVSPX010000009.1, read as the reverse complement.
GGTCCGCTGTCCGCCCGTGCGGCAAGCGGCAAGACTGTCCGCAAAGTCCTGGTTTTCGGGGCGAAACTCGCCATCACCTGCGGCTGCTTCTGGTACCTGTTTCGGCAAATCAAGATCGACGACCTCGTGCACGAGGCGCAGAACCTGCAAGCGCGATGGATTCTGCTCGCCTGTATCGTCATGATGATTCAGCCGCCCTTGACCGGCTGGCGCTGGGCCAAGATCACCGCGGCGCTCGAACCGGAGCGGCCGCCCCCGCCATTGCGCGCCATGCTGGCGATTACGTTGATCGCGAATTTTTTCAACCAGATACTGCCAAACGTCGTAAGCGACGCATTGCGCATCTGGATGCTGACGCAGATCAGGTCCGGGTGGCGCATGGGCCTGGCCGGAATCGTGATCGATCGCGCAGTCGGTATCGGAGCGCTGCTGGCGATCGGCTTCGTCACGCTGCTCAACGCGTCGGCGTTCACGACGCTTGGCGGCTACCGGGTAACCGCGCTGGCGATCTTTGGCGTTCTGCTCGTGGGCGGTGCCGGCGCATTGCTTTGTGCGGGGCTCTACGCGCCGCTGCTGGCGCGCTGGCGCGTGACAAAGTGGATCGGCGAAATAAGCCTGGCGTCCCGGCAAGTGCTCATCGAGTTGCCTGCCGCGGTCTCCATTGTCGGTATCGCTTTCATCGTTCACGTACTGAGCATCATTGGCATCTGGAGTATCGGGCAGACATTTTCGATGTCGCTTGGCCTGGTCGAAGCGGCGACTTTGTTTACGCTCATGGTGGCGATCGGGGTCGTCCCGGTGTCCGTGAGCGGTTGGGGTTTGCGCGAGGTAGCGGTGACGGCGTTTCTTAATGCGCACGGCGTTCCGGCGCAGCGTGCGCTGTTGTTTTCCATCTGCTTTGGGCTGACGCTCATCGTCGCCGCGCTGCCCGGCGCGCTGATTTTGATGTTCTATTCCCCCGCGGAGGTGGGACGTGGTGAAGTCCGCCGCCGCGGCGCGCCCGCCACCGCTTCCGCCGAAAAGCCCAAGGCGTGATCGAGTCCCGATCAAGATTGGCGAGAGGAAGCTTCGATCCGTATGCCGCACGATCCCATCCTGGTCACGGGTACTGCCGGATTTATCGGGTTTCACGTCGCGCGCCGGCTGCTGGCGAGCGGCCGCGAGGTGGTCGGCGTCGACAACATGAACGCCTACTACGACGTCAGGCTGAAGGAAGCGCGCTGCCACGAGCTGGCGAAATTCCCGCGTTTTCGCTTCTCGCAATTCGACATCGCCGATCGGGAAAAGATGGCCGATCTGTTTGCATCGCATCGCTTCCCGTTCGTTGTGCATCTCGCCGCGCAAGCCGGCGTCCGCCATTCGCTGGTCGACCCGTATGCGTACAGCGACGCCAATTTGCAGGGCTTTCTCAATGTGCTCGAAGGCTGCCGCCACAACGGCTGCCGCCACCTTGTTTATGCGTCGTCGTCCTCGGTGTATGGCGCCAACGCCCGCTTGCCGTTCTCGGTGCATCACGGTGTGGACCGTCCCATCAGTCTTTATGCCGCAAGCAAGCGCGCCGACGAACTGATGGCGCATGCCTATAGCCATCTGTTCGCGCTGCCGGCGACCGGACTGCGCTTCTTCACCGTCTATGGGCCGTGGGGTCGTCCGGACATGGCGATGTTCATCTTTGCCTCCGCGATCATCAAGCGGCGTCCGATCCAGCTGTTCAACCACGGCAGGATGCGCCGGGATTTCACCTATGTGGACGACGTGGTTGGAGCCGTCGAGCGGCTGTTGGATCACATTCCGCGGCCAAGCCAGACGCCGATCGATGAAACGGATCCCGCCGCGAGCAACGCGCCTTGGAAAATCTACAACGTCGGCAACGACAGCTCGGTCGAGATTTCGCGCGTCGTTGATTTGCTCGAAGCGGAGCTGGGCCAGAGCGCCATCAGGGAGCTCGCACCGATGCAGCCCGGAGATGTCGCCGAGACGCGGGCCGACATCAGCGACCTGCTGCGCGATGTCGGCTTCCGCCCGTCCACCAGTCTGGAGGACGGCATCAAATCTTTTGTCGCATGGTACCGCGATTACCATGGGCTGGGCGGTGGTGGAGCAAATGCGGGGTAGGCGGCTAACGTCGTAAACTTTGGCCGGCTCAGGGGATACCGTTGCGATCGATGGCTTCCCCTGATCGGATCTTGCAACGGCGGTATGGCCGCGCCGCCGCCGGCCTTATCCCGCCACCGCAATCTCCAGCGGGAAGTCGTCGACCACCTCGTGGCCGGCCTCGGTGACGATGAAGGTGTGACCAAGGAAAATGCCGAACAGGCCGTCCGGCGTGATCGGGTTAGGTTCGGCCATGATCACCATGCCGGGTTTGAGGATCTGCTCGAATTTTTCGGCGGCGACATGCTCGGCGACGACGTGCGGCCCGTCGGTGACGAGGTCGATGCCGTGGCATTGCGTCGGCCGCGACTGATAGCCGTTGTCGCGGAAAAATTTGCTGGCGATCCGCATGTTTTCGGTCGGCTTGCCCGGCGCGATCTCGGCGACGATGCGGCGATAGCCCGGCAGCGTCACTTCATTCCAGAACTTTTTCACCATCTCGGTCGGCTCACCGACGCAAATCGGTGAGCCGATCTGCGCGGTGTAGCCGCGGTAGCCGGCGGCCAGTTCCATGTTGATGATGTCGCCCTGTTTCAGCACGCGCGACGACGGCCGCGGGTTACCGAAGATCATCGACGGATTGTCCATCGGCGTCGAGCCGATGATCAGAAAGTCGATGTCGCCGCCGCCTTCCAGGATGGCCGCGCCCGCGGCGGCGCGCAGTTCGTATTCCTTCACGCCCGGCTTGGCGCGCGCCACCATGGCGTCCATGGCGTTCTGGCACAGCACGCCTGCCTTGCGGACGCAGTCGAGTTCCTCGGCGCTGTGGATCGAGAGCAGTTCGTGCAGAAAGCCCTTGGTGAATACCAGTTCGGCTTCGGGCAGGTTGTCGCGCAGCACCTGGTATTGGTTGACCGGCATGTAATCGCCGTGGCGCGGATCGATTTCCATCAGGCCGATGCGGCCGCGTTCGAGTTTCAGTTCGCGGATGCGCTCCACCATCACATCCGCATAACGTCCGCTGCGGCTGTGGCGCACGTCCCTGACCGCCACCTCGACCTGCCGGCGCACCGCCTCCGCGTGGGTGCCGCCCATCGAATAGATCATCATCGGCTCGCCTTCGAGCGGCACCAGCACGTAGCTCGACAGCGCGTGCCATTCCCAATGGCCGGTGAGCCACAGCATGCCGCCGCCGAAGCTCCAGTGGCTCGGGCCGCCCGGCACGATCAGCACATCGAGCTTGTGCTCGCGCATCTTGGCGCGCAGCGCGGCGTAGCGGCGCTCGTATTCGGCCTTGGAGAACTGCTCCCATACCGCGTCGCGGTAATACGGCGTGTCGCGCATGTTGGCGAACGGCAGCGACTGATCGAGCTTGCCGCGTACCACCTCCCACGGCTGCGGGCCGATGCGTGGCGGGCGGATCTGGGTATTCATGGGCGTTTCCTGTGGAGATTGGCGAGGTAGGCACGATCGTGCCGTCGCGCATTGAAGCCAGCGCGGTCATAGCATGAAAAATGTCGTCGGTCAGAATTCCATCAGGGCCAGGGCCCAGCGGCGCATCATGTCACACCGGGCGGCGCTGCATGGGCCCGAAAGATGATCTAAGCTGGCGGCATCGTAGGCTTGCGATTTCCGGGGTGATCGCATGACAATTCCTCGCCGACTCTTCATTGGCCTCGCCGGCGCCGTCGTGCTGGCGCGGCCCGCCGCGGCCGCCGACAAGGTTGTGGCCGGCACGCTCGGCGGCCAGGCGCCGCTATGGCCGTTCTACATCGCGGCCCATAAGGGCTTCTTCGCAGCGCAAAACCTCGACGTCGAGATCAACTTCGCGCAAAGCGGCGCCGCGGTCACCCAGCAGCTCACCGCCGGCTCGTTCGACATCGCGCTCAGCGTCGGCATCAACGATCCGATTCACGCCATCGACAAGGGCGCCGCGGTTGCGATCGTCCGCATCGTCGGCAACGCAGCGCCCTATGTGCTGATCGGCAAGAAGGGGCTGAAATCCATCACCGACCTGAAAGGCAAAACCGTCTGCATCGGCTCCGCCGCCGATATGACGACGGTGTATTTCAAGCGCATGGCCGCGGCCGCCGGTCTGAAGGATGGCAGCTACAGCGTGCTGGCCGCCGGCGTCGGCGCCGCGCGCTACGCGGCGCTCAAGGCCGGCGTCGCCGATGCGGCCCTGGTGCTGCCGCCGGTCAATTTTCAGGCCGAGAAGGCGGGCTTTGTCACCATCGCGTTCGCGCCCGACTATGTGAAGGATCTGCCGTTTACCGGCATGGCGGTGTTCAAGCCGTGGGCCGGCGCGCACGCGGCCCTGGTCAAGCGCGTGTTGGCGGCGACCGATGCCAGCATCGCCTGGTTCGCCGATCCGGCGCATCGCGGCGAAGCAGTCGAGCTTCTGGTGCAGACCGCGCACGCCAACAAGGAGGACGCGGCGGCGAGCTACGATCTCCTGCGGCGTATCAATTATTTCGAGCCAACCAGCAAGGTGTCGCGCGCCAAGCTGCAAAATCTGATCAACGAAGAACGCCGCGCCGGCAATATCGGACCGGCCCTGACACCCGATCGCCTGATCATGCCGGGCGTGACCGAGCTTGTGGATTGATCGGGGCGTGCGTTCATAAATTCAGGATCCGCGAAGCCGGACGCGCGCGCCGAGACGCGCCAAGGGAGGAGACCATGAAGGCCGTTCACATTTCCATCGCGGCGCTCGCGGTGGCGCTGGCGGTTGCCGCTCAGACCGGCGGCAGCCGTGCCCAGGCCGCTTACCCGACCCGCACCGTCAAGCTGATCGTGCCGTATCCGGCCGGCGGCGGGACTGACTTGCTGGCGCGCGTCCTGGCCCAGCAGCTCGGCGCCAAGTGGAAGCAATCGGTGATCGTCGAAAACGTCGGCGGTGCCGAGGGCAATATCGGCGCGGAGGAAGTCGCGCATGCGGCGCCGGACGGCTACACGCTGCTGTTCGCGTCGCCCGGGCCGCTTGCGCTCAACAGCCTCGTGTACAAAACGATGCCCTATGACCAGGCAAAATGGGTGCCGATCGCCGTGATCGCGACTTCGCCCTATGTGCTGGTGGTTAGCCCGCATTTTGCCGCCACGAATCTGGCGCAGGTGATCGCCGACGCCAAGGCGAAGCCCGGCACGCTGACGGCGGCGACGCCGGGCGTCGGAGGGCTTGGTTATTTCACCACCGTCGAGTTCGAGCAGCGCGCGCACGTGAAGCTGTTGCATGTGCCTTACGCGGGCTTGGGGCCGGAGATCGCGGACGTGCTCGGGGCGGTCACGTCAATCTGATGTTCGACATGACGGCGACGGCGCTGCCGCTCTATCGCGCCGGTAAGGAGAAGATCGTCGCCGTCGGCGCCAGTTCGCGCCTGCCGGAATTGCTGGACGTGCCGACGCTGGCGCAGGCCGGCGCGCCGGGCTTTCGCGCCGTGACGTTCTTCGGCATGGTCGCGCCCCCCGGCACGCCCGATGCGCTGGCCGACAGGCTCAACCGCGACGTCGTCGACTGCATGAAGGAGCCGGCTTTCATCGCCAAGACCAAGGCGATGGGCATGGATCTCGCGCCCGGCAGCCGCGCCGAAGCGGCGAAATTTTTCGCCGGTGAACGTGAGCTTTGGAGCAAGGTGGCAGACCAGGCCGGCCTCAAGCCCGTGCACTGATCACCGCTTCACCCGCACGCCGGCGCGCTCCAGGCGCGGCAGCACCTCGGCGCAGAAATACGGCACCTCGTCGAGGTAATTGACGAACGACAGGCCGATGCCGCGGACGCCGGCCTGACTGATGGTGGCGAGTTCGTCCGCCACCTTGTCGGGCGTGCCGACGAACGGATAGCCGCCGACCGCGTTGGAGGCGAAATAACGCCGCTTGGCTTCGTATTCCTCCGGCCCGATGGTTTGCGGCGTGATGCTCTTGTTGGCCAGCATGCCGTCGATCGCGCCCCAATCGGCGTTGTCGATGATGGCGTGCTGATAGTAATCGTCGGCCTCTTGCTGCGTCGGCCGGCAGATGACCTGACCGACGGTGAAGACTTCGATCTCGCGCCCAAGCCCGTGCGCCTGTGCCTTGATCTCCTTGACCTTGGCGGCATTGCCGGCAAGCGACTTGCGCGAACCGGCGGTGGCGACAAAGAACGCATCGCAGTTGCGCAGCGCGAAGGCCTGGCCGACGTCTGACGACCCGGCATTCATCATCAGCGGCTGCGTTCCGCCATAGGGCTTGGGAAAAGCGCGCGCCGCCTGCAGATGCAGATATTTGCCGTCGAAGTCGAAGGTGTCGTCGCGCGTCCAGGCCGCCTTGACGATGTCGACCCATTCCTGGGCGTAGTCGTAGCGTTCGTCGTGCTCGCGCTGCTTGACGCCGAACATGTCGAATTCGCCTTCGTTCCAGCCGCACACGATGTTCATGCCCATGCGGCCCTGGCCGATATGGTCGGCGGTGACGAATTCCTTGGCGGCGATCAGCGGATGAAACAGCGGCGCATGCACGGTGCCGAACACCGTCATGTGCTTGGTGGCGCCCAGCAGGCCGACCGCCCAGGTGATGGTCTCGAGCGTCACGCCGTGAAAATCGGTGTCGCCGCCATAGCCCTTCCAGCGCGCAATCGGCAGCATGAAATCGAGCCCGGCCTCGTCGGCCATCCGCGCCAGCTTAAGGCAATCCTCCCAGCTCGCCGACCAGCGCTCCGGCACCTTGGTGGCCGAGCGGCCCGACGAGCAATTGGCGCCGAACAGGCCGATCTTGAGCGCATTGCCGTTATACATGGCGATGCGATTTTGCATCGAGGAAGCAGGCGCCAGCACGTTAGTCTCCGCGGTTGGAGGATTGCGGTGCCATCATACAACATTGTCATCGTCCGCGAAGGCGGACGATCCAGTAATCTCGGACTTCAGGTGGATCGCATCCACCGGGACGCACAGTGATTACTGGATGCCCGCCTGCGCGGGCATGACAAGAACGCGCATCTTATTGCGTCGCCAGCGACGCCAACAGCCGGCCATGCCCTTTGATCGGATCAGTCATGCCGAGCGCCTTGAAGGCGACGAAAAAACTGGCGTGCGAATAGGCGACGACCGGAATGCCGGCATCGCGCTCCATGGCGTCGACGATCTGCGACGCCTGCCATTGCGGGCAGGGCAGATAGAGCGCGTCGCAATCCTTGGCGCGGCGCAGCACAGCGTCGGCGAAGGTCCTGATGTAGGCCGGCGCGACCGCCTGCAGCCGCTTGAACGGCACGTCCATGCCTTCGGCGATGGCGATATCGAAGCCGTGCTTGGCGAGATAGTCCGCCATGGCGCGGTTGTGCCGCTCCGGATAAGGCGAGGCGATGGCAATGCGATGCGCGCCGACAGCGCGCAAAGCTTCCATCGCCGCGCGCACGCCGGTCGAGGCCGGCACGCCGGAGGCGCGCTCGATGTCGCGCACGATGATCTCGTCGAAGCCTTCGCCCCGCGCCACCACCAGCGGCCCGCCGCCGTGCAGCACAAAATCGACGCCGCGCGAGCCGAGATATTTTGCGGCTTCGGCGACCTGCGCGAGCGCCTTGTCGAACCACGCGGCGCTCCAGTCGTCGATATTGCAGGTGACGCCGACCAGCCCGATGCCGTCGGGCGCGAATTTGTAGAATTCGTACGGCACGACTTCCATTACGGTCGGGCCGATATAGCCGATACGTTTGCGCCAGCCGAACATGCTGCGTCCGTCTCCTGCGGCGGAATGCCGGACATACTCATACACTGGGGCGGCGCTGCCGGACAAAGACGCCGCGTGAGACTCTCCCATGCGCCGACGCTACAATGACCGGTCATCCGGTGTTCTTACAGAAGCCCGATGATTCAGGTGCTTAGCCTCATCGTCCGGATCGTGGTTTCACTAGCTTCACAACAGGGAGGTTATCGATGTCGTCCATCACCAAATATCTTGCGGGCGCGGCCGTCGCTGCGCTGCTGGCAACGCCGGCCACTGCGCAAGGCGTGCTGATGCAGAAGAACGTTTCGCTGGAGATGGCGCGCGCCATCGCCGATGCCGCGCTCGCGAAATGCCGCGCCATGGGATACAAAATCTCCGTCTCGGTGGTCGACCGCGACGGGCTGCCGGTGCTCTTGATGTACGACGACGGCGCCGGCCTGAACACGCGCGAAGGCGCCGATCGCAAGGCCTATACCGCCGCTGCGTTCCATGCGCCGTCGGCCGATTTCGTCAAGCGCATGCATGATCGTCCGGAAACCGCGGGCTCCATTCAATACAGCCGCGTGCTGGCACTTGGCGGCGGCCTGCCGATCAAGGTCGGCAGCGATACGATCGGCGCGGTTGGCGTGTCGGGCACGCCGGGAAAAGACGACGTCTGCTCGCAGGCCGGCCTCGACAAGGTCGCGGATCAACTGAAATAGCCGGCTCACATCGCAGGCAAAAGACAAAAGTAACCACGTTCACTGGCGCCCCCGCGGCGCCGGTATGCAGGCGCGCGCGTCATTTACAACCGCTTAAGATTACTCATTGCATTGTCATCCTCGGCTTCGGGTGTGGTGAGGATGGGGATCCTTATGCGTTCAGTAAGTTCCATTTTTTTGCATCGATCTGAATTTGCCGCCGCGATGCGGCTGCACCATCCGGCATCGTCCGCACTTTAATCGTCCTCGTTCGAGTAGCGCGTATCATGCCGTCTCGGGCAGCGACGTTTCCTGACGTCTCCAATTTCCGCGCGCGTCCTTATACCGGACGCGATTATCGCCGGACATTTGTCGGCGGCGCCGTGCTTGGCTTGAGCGGCGCGGGCGCCGCCGCGATGATGGCCGGCACCGCGGCCGTCGCCGCCGCCTGGATGGTATCCGGCCTGCTGTCGGGCAACGCCGAGTTCCGCGCCAGCATGCCGATGAGCGCGAGCATGAGGGTGCCGCGCCCGGAGATGCGGCTCGCGGCGCCATCGGACATGTTCGGCGGCGCGCTCGCCGCCGCCAACCCGGCCTATGCGCCCGAGGCTGACGCTGCGGCGAAGCTCGCGTCCGCGGCAGCGCCCCATGTCGCGACCGATACGATGCCGCTGCCGCAGTCGAAGCCGCGCTCCGTGGCGATTGCCCGCGTGCCGCTGCCTCAGGCGCGGCCGATGCAGTTCGCGGAGGTCGAGGCCGAGCTGCAAGCTGAAAGCAGACCTGACGTGGCGAGCGTTGCTTCGGTTCCGGCCGCGCCGTCGCCGCGTATCGCCGCGATGGCGCCGCATCCGGCGCAAATCAAACAGCCCGCCCATAGTCTGGCGTTTGTCGATGCGGCGCCGCCGTCCGGTGTTCTAGCGCCGGCGCCGCCGGCTCGTGTTGCGCCAGCGCCGCGTGCGGCCCACGGCGGCGAGGCGGTCTATAGCCTCGCGTCCGCCGATCCGGCGTCGCCTGGGCTGCTCGCGCAAACGCCGCAGCATCCGCGGAGCGGCGAGGCAACGTACAGTCTTGCGTCCGCCGACGTGGTGGCGCCGGCAACGACCGGCTCGATCGGCGCCGCTGCCAATCCTGTGGCGGCGATCGCGCCCGTCGTGCCTGCCCGGCCGGCGAAGCCCGCCGCCCCGGTGCTGGCCTACGCCAATCCGGACTTGCCGATGCGCGACAATCACACGGCGATCTACGACATTGTCGCGCACACCGTTTACATGCCCGACGGCGAACGGCTGGAGGCGCATTCGGGCCTCGGCCGCATGCTCGACGATCCGCATTACGCCAGCGCCAAGGCGCGCGGCCCGACGCCGCCGAACGTCTACGATCTGACATTGCGCGACGGCCTGTTCCACGGCGTTCAGGCGCTGCGGCTCAACCCGGTCAGCGGCAGCAAGATGTATGGCCGCGACGGCATCCTGGCGCACACCTACATGCTCGGGCCGAGCGGCGCATCGTTCGGCTGCGTGTCGTTCAAGCACTATGACGAATTCCTGCACGCATTCCGGCGCGGCGAAGTCAACCGCATCGTTGTGGTGCCGCACCTGCAGGAGCCGCCGCCCGGCGCGCGTGCCGACGCCGACAGCGGCGAGCGCTATGCGTCGAACAGCGTCAAAGATTATTAAGAAGTGCGCACGCAGCCGACCAAATAAAACTGGTGCTGCCGGTAAGGATTGAACTGACGACCTCTCCCTTACCAAGGCCTTGCAGCCTTTATTTTTCAACAGGTTAGCAGGGATTTCCAGTGGCGTGGAGACAGCTTTACAGGCACGTTTCGATGCTGCGTTTGCGCAGTTCGACCAAGGGGAGCCCTCGTGTAGCGATGATTAGATCAGATCGCCGCACCTTCCTCCCGCCGCGGCGGGTGAACAATATTACATGCATTGGATTGGATGTGCACAAGGCGAGGGTTTGCGTGGCGGCTGCCGAGAGCGGCCCGGCGGCGCTGGGGTGCTTGAAGCTGAACACTTGGCAGCCCTGGAGGTTGACCCCCGACATCACATGCTTGATGGCGCCGTCTTTTCCCGCCGCATCCATCGCCTGAAAGATCAGCAGGATGGCATGGCGATTTGTTGCATAGAGAAGCTGCTGTTGTGAACTCAGTTGTGCAACGTGCTCTTCCAGAAGTGTTTCATACTGTTTCTTCGACTTGTACACGGGAGCGGCCTTCGTCGGCCACTTTTGAGATCGACTGTGTCCCCCTCCGGTACGCGAAAATCCTTTGAGCTGATTTTCATTTCAATCCTTTCGGCGCTGCTGGCCGCATGGGCGGTGTGGGTCTTCTGTCGCTGACGTAGCCCTTAAGCGCGCTTGGCAACCTGCGGTGTCGAAGCCGACGGTGTCTTGGCTTTGGCTTGGGGTTCAGGCGCGGCCTTCGCTGCAGGATGAGGTTCGGGCTTGGCCTCTGGCGTCAGCTCCGCTTCGACTTGATGTGCCTTCGCGACCGCGATGGGCGTCTCAGCTTGGTTGATTGCCTGGGCGACGATACGCCCGACACTCTGCGGGTCTTTGGCGAGGCCCGCCAGGAGGACGTCACCGAGCGACGTGTTCATCAGTGTCGCGACGTCGGTATTGGCTTCAGACTTGGGCTCAGTCTTGGCTGTCTTGGCTTCAGGCTTCGGCTCAGGTTTGGCTTCACGCTGAGCCGGGGCCTTGGCTTCAGGCTTGGCCTCGGCTTTGGCTTCAGACTGACGCCCAGTCTTGGCTTCAGTCTGAGGCTCGGCTTTGGCTTCGGGCTGAGGCCCAGCCTTGGCTTCCGGCTGAGCCGCGGCTTTGACGGGATCGAGAATCCGATAGGCGAGCAGTTTCACGGGATCGGTCACGAGGAACCACGCCAGCGCATAGCCCCAAACGAACAGTGCCCAGCCCCACCAAAGAGGGGTCACAAGGAACCCGAAGACGCAGATCAGCGTTGCCAGCAGCTGGGTGCCGAGCACGGCCATCCATAAAATCCGCGCCGGGCGTATCGACCAGAACGGGCCGCGCGTGCGCGTCTGGAAGATCGTCAGATGCCCGGCCACCGACAGCATCAGATACATCATCGTCTGGATCTGCGGATGGTTGAGGTGGAATACGCGGTCGCCCAGGAAGAACAGGCCAAACGCGGCAATGGGTCCGACGAGGCCCAGCACCGTGGCGATGCCCAGCACCAGGCGCATGTTCCAGGCCTCGGGCGCGTTCTTGTAGTGAACGTTGTCATAGGCGATGGACAGGATGGCGCCGTCGTTGAGCAACGCCAGCATCACGATCATCACCGCGGTCAGCGGATAAAAGTTGAAGACCAGAATCGCCGATGTCATGAACAACAGCACGCGCAGCGTTTCGGCGATGCGGTACATCGCGTAGCTGTTCATCCGCTGGAATATTTTCCGGCTTTCCTTGATCGCGTCGATGATCACCGACAGGCCGGGCGTCATCAGCACGATAGCCGCCGCCGCGCGCGCCGCATCGGTGGCGCTCGAAACGGCGATGCCGCAGTCGGCCCTCTTCAAGGCCGGAGCGTCGTTCACCCCGTCGCCGGTCATGCCGACGATGTGGCCGCACATTTGCAGATCCTCGACGATGTGGAACTTGTGTTCGGGGAAGACCTGGGCGAAACCGTCAGCCTTCTCGATGGCCCTGGCGTCTGCCATCGTCTTTTGTTGCTTTTCGTCGCCCAGGGTGGTGGCATCAAGGATGTCGGCGCCCATCCCCAGTGTCTTGGCGGTTTCTTGGGCGATGGCCACCGCGTCGCCGGTTACCATCTTGACCTTCACGCCCATCTGTTCCGCGGTTGCGATCGTGGACTTGGCATCGTCGCGGGGCGGATCGAACAAGGGCAACACACCGAGAAACTGCCATTTGCCATCTCCGTCGGCTCGCGCCACGCCCAAGGAGCGAAAGCCGCGCGCCGCGAACTCGTTGACCGCCTTGTCGACGGCGGGCTTCACCTCTCCGGCATTCGCCGCCAATGCCAGGATCACCTGCGGCGCGCCCTTCGTGACCTTGAATGCCTTTCCGTCCGGACCGGTGACAGCGGCCTCGGTGCGTTTATGCACCGGGTCGAACGGCTGGAAATGGCCCACCTTATAGCCTTTTAGAGCCTGATCGTTCTTCAGGCCGCCCAGAACGGCTAGATCTATGGTGTCGTTATTGTCGGCGCGCGACGCCAGCGCAGCGCTGAGGATGACTTGTTCGGCGGGGATCTTGTTCACGCTGAACGGATCGCCCAGAGTCAGCTTGTTCTGGGTCAGGGTGCCGGTCTTGTCCGCGCACAGCACGTCCACGCCCGCCAATTCCTCGATCGCTACCAACCGGGTCACGATCGCCTTTTTCCGCGCGAGCAGGCGCGCGCCGACCGCCATCGTCACCGACAGCACTGTCGGCATGGCCACGGGAATCGCAGCCACGGTCAGCACCAAGGCGAACTGCAACGTGGTTAGGATCGGGTCGCCGCGGAAAATGGCGACGGCAACAATCGCCGACACCATGACCACCGCCAGCATGATCAGGTAATTGCCGATCTTGAGCACGGCGCGTTGAAAGTGGCTTACGGTCTTCGCCCCCTGCACCAGTTCGGCGGTCTTGCCGAAGTAGGTGTTCGTACCCGTGGCATACACCAGTGCGCCGATTTCGCCCTGACGAATGATCGAGCCGGAAAATATTGCGTCGCCGGACTTGCGCGTGGCGGGCAGCGACTCTCCGGTCAGCGCGGACTGATCGACCTCGACCGGGTCGCCTTCCAACAGGCGCGCATCCGCAGGTACAATGTCGCCCAGACGGACGCGGATGATGTCGCCCGGCACCAGTTCACGCGCCGGCGGGGTGACCCATTTGCCATCGCGTTTCACCCGGGCCTTGATCGCGAGCGTGGCCTTCAAGGCAGCGATGGCATTGCCCGCCTCGTGCTCTTCCCAGAAGCCGACGACCGCGTTCGCCAGAAGCAGAACGAGGATGATGCCAAAGTCCGGCCAATGCCGGGCCACCGCCGACAAGATCACCGCCGCTTCGATCATCCACGGGATCGGACCCCAAAAATAGCTGAGGAATTTCAGGAGCTCGTTGGTCTTCTTTTCTTCAATCTCGTTGGGCCCATATTGGGTCAGCCGCTTCTGCGCCTCGGCTTGCGTGAGGCCGTCCGGTGACGACGCCAATTTTTTCTCCGCCTCCGCGAGCGGCAGGGATTTCAAATCGTCCTTCGCAGTTGGTTTCGATCCCGGCTTGGGCTCGGCTTTGGCTTCAGGCTGCGCCGCGGCCTTGGCTTCGGGCTGAGGCCCAGCCTTGGCTTCGGGCTGAGGCCCAGCCTTGGCTTCCGGCTGAGCTGCGGCTTTGGCTTCGGGCTCGGCTTTGGCTTCAGCCCTAGAGGCGGGAGCCTTGGGCTGGGCGGTGTTGGGTTTCATGACGAATATTCCTTCTGTCTTTGCGCGGACGACAGGTTCAGATATTCACCACCCGGCCATACGCATCGAGCACGGCTTCATGCATCGCCTCCGAGAGTGTGGGATGCGGGAACACGGTGCGCATCAGCTCTTCTTCCGTGGTCTCGAGATTTATAGCCACCACGTAGCCCTGGATCAGCTCGGTAACCTCGGCACCGATCATGTGTGCGCCAAGGAGCTGCCCAGTATCCTTGTCAAAGATCGCCTTGACCAGGCCCTGTTCCTCGCCGAGCGCAATTGCCTTGCCGTTGGCCATGAACGGAAAATGGCCGGTGCGGATGTCGAGCTTCTTCCCCTTCGCCGCCTCTTCGGTGAGGCCGACCGAAGCGATCTGCGGCGAGCAATAGGTACAGCCGGGGATCATCAGCTTGTTCATCGGATGCGGGTGCAGGCCCTTGATTGCCTCAATGCAGACGACGCCCTCGTGCTCGGCCTTGTGCGCCAGCATTGGAGGACCGGACACGTCGCCGATAGCGTAGATGCCCGGAACATTGGTCTTGTTGAATTGATCGACGGCGATAATGCCGCGCTCGGTTTTGACGCCAAGCTTTTCCAGTCCGAGATTTTCGATATTGCCGACCACGCCGACTGCCGAGATGACGCGTTCGACCGTGATGGTCTGTGATTTGCCGCCTTCCTCGATGATGGCGGTGACGCTGTCGCTTTTTTTGTCGAGCTCGGTGACTTTGGCATTGGTCAAAATCTTGATGCCCTGCTTCTCGAAGCTCTTGCGCGCAAGCCCTGCAATCTCCGCGTCCTCGATCGGCAAGATCTGCGGCAGTACTTCCACCACGGTGACCTCGGCGCCGAGCGTGCGATAGAACGAGGCGAACTCAACGCCGATGGCGCCGGAACCGATGATCAATAGGGATTTTGGCATGCGGTCTGGCACCATGGCCTCGAAATAGGTCCAGACCAGTTTTTTGTCAGGCTCGATGCCCGGCAGCACGTACGGCCGCGCGCCGGTGGCGATGATGATGTGCTTGGCCTGATAGCTGCCCGGCTCGAGTGCGCCCTTCGGTGCCTCGCTCTTGGATGGCTTCACTGTGACCCTGCCGGGCGCGTCGATGAACGCCTCACCCCAGATCACCGAAATTTTGTTCTTCCTCATTAAAAAGCCAACGCCGTCGTTGAGGCGTTTCGATATCGCGCGCGAGCGCTGGACGATGGCGCTGGTGTCGTAGCCGACTTTCTCGGCGGACAACCCGAACTCCTTGGCGTACTGCATGTAACGGAAAATCTCCGCCGAGCGCAGCAGCGCCTTGGTCGGGATGCAGCCCCAGTTGAGGCAGATGCCACCCAGATAGGCGCGCTCGACGATCGCGGTCTTAAAGCCAAGCTGCGCCGCGCGGATCGCTGTCACATAGCCGCCGGGGCCGGAGCCGATGATTATAATGTGAAACTTGTCTCAGCCATCTCGCTCGTCTCCAGCATGCCCAGCATGCTCGCGCCCCGGTTTCTCCAGCTCGGCTGCACAACTGACTGGGCGGGAGCCTGCGCCGGCGCTCATACCGCCAACGTCACCGGTTCCTCGATCAGCGCCTTGAAAGCGCTGACGAGCTGCGCGCCGAGCACGCCGTCGACGACGCGGTGGTCGATGTAAGCGTCACCGTCATGATCGTCGCGATCTCGACCTTGCCGGAGCGCTCGACGGGACGCTTTTTGCCGGTGCCGACCGCGAGAATGGTCGCCTGCGGCGGATTGATCACCGCGGTGAAATCTTTGATGTTGAACATGCCGAGATTGGAGACCGCACTGGCGCCGCCTTGATATTCCTCGGGTTTCAGCTTGCCAGCGCGGCCGCGCGCGGCCAATTCCTTCATCTCGTTGGAGATGACCGACAAGGACTTGGTCTCC
>CAVSPX010000008.1:0-168645 GCA_963729965.1 uncultured Alphaproteobacteria bacterium | reverse complement strand
GGTTGCGGACCGTGTCGCCCAGGAAGTTGTCCGTCGCTACCTGGAGCCGTGTTTGGAGCCGGTGTTTCATATCAACTCTTATGGCTACAGGCCTGGCAAATCGGCGATCGACGCTGTGCGCCAAGCTCGTCAGCGTTGCTGGCGGTATGACTGGGTGCTCGACCTCGACGTAAAAGCCTATTTCGACAGCATTGATTGGAAGCTGATGCTCAAGGCGGTTCGTCATCATACGAACTGTTCGTGGGTCCTGCTCTACGTCGAGCGCTGGCTGAAGGCTCCGGTTCAGTTGGAAGATGGCAGCGTCGTGCTGCGAACATCGGGAACTCCTCAGGGCGGGGTTGTCAGTCCCGTCTTGGCAAATCTGTTCCTGCATTATGCGTTCGATATGTGGATGAAGAGAACCTATCCTCACATCCCGTTCGAGCGCTACGCGGATGACGCCATTTGTCATTGCAAGAGCGCCGAGGAGGCGCAGGCGCTACGGAGCGTGCTTGCTGACCGCTTTGCGGCCTGCAAGTTGGTGCTGCATCCCGAGAAGACGAGGATCGTCTACTGCAAGGATGCGAACCGGCGCGGTGATTTCCCAAATCAATCGTTCGACTTTCTCGGTTTTATGTTTCGGGCGAGGAAGACGATGTGGCAGGGAAATATCCCCGCGCATGGCTTCATGCCGGCGGCCAGTCCGAGGGCGTTGGCGTCCATCAGCCGGACGATCCGCCGCTGGGCCCTTCATCATCACAGTGACAAATCTCTGCAAAGTCTGGCCGAGACGTACAACCCGTACATTCGAGGCTGGATCAACTACTACGGCAACTTCTACCGGACGAAATTGCGCCCGGCCCTAAAGAGGATCGATCTCTATGTCATCCGCTGGGCGCGTCGCAAATTCAAGCGGCTGCGTCGTAAGACCAAAGGCGCGAGAGATTGGTTTGATCGGCTTCGCCGCGCGAATCCAACGCTCTTCGCACACTGGCAGCTATGTCATGGAAACGGCCGGACATCGGGAGCCGTGTGAGTCGAGAGGTTCATGCACGGTTTTGGGAGCGCGCGGAGGTGAAATTCCTCCGCGCAACTCGTCACAACCGCTTCTATGCGGCCGGCCACGACCGCGGCGCCCGCGTGCTGCACCGCATGTGTCTCGATCATCCCGATAGGGTGGCGCGAGCGGCGATTCTCGACATCGTGCCGCAGCATCATGTGTTCAATCACCCCAATAAGGCGTGGGCGACATTCTCGTGGCACTGGTTTTTCATGATCCAGCCGGAGCCGTTTCCTGAGCACCTGATGAGCGCGGACCCGGACTTCTTCATCGAGAAGAAACTCGCCAAGACCGAGAAGGGCCTAAGCTTTTTCGATCCGCAGTGCCTCGCCGAATACAAGCGCTACATCCGCAATCCGGCGACCGTGCACGCCATGTGCGAGGATTATCGCGCGTGTGCCGGGATCGATTTCGATATGGATACGGCGGATTTCGATGCCGGCCGCAAGATCGCCTGTCCGGTGCTGCTGCTGTGGGGGGCGACCGGCGGTGTCGGCCGCAATACCAGGCCGAGCCCGGGCGAGGTCTGGCAGCGCTATGCGGCCGATATCAGGGGCGCCTAGGCGCTGCCCTGCGGCCATTACCTGTCCGAGGAGGCGCCGGAGCAAACCTACGCGGAGTTGCGGGCGTTTTTCAATGCCGGAGAGTTGCCATAGAGCCGGGCTAGCTGCGCTCGCACCGCTGCACAACATCTGCTAGTGGGAGAGTCGCGGCGGGGCAACACGGGATCGTCGATTGATGCGCACGAAGCCGCCTCGGAGCGCGCGATGCTGATGCCGGAACCCGGCAGCGCGCCCGCAGCCGGGCGCAAAATCCCGTTCACCCGCATCGGCTTCGTCGCAAGCCTGGCGATCTTCATCGTCGGCGTGATCGTGCTCTATCACCTATTGCGCGACATCAATCCTCGGGCGTTGCTCGCGGCGCTGAAGGCGACCAATCCGCGGACGCTGCTGATCGCCGGCTGCTTTGTCGCCGGCGGCTACGTGACGCTCACGTTCTACGATTTGTTCGCATTGCGCACGATCGGGCGGTTCGACGTGCCGTATCGCATCGCGGCCCTGGGCAGCTTCACCAGTTATTCGGTCGGGCACAATATCGGGGCCAGCGTATTTTCCGGCGGCGCCGTGCGCTACCACATCTATTCGAATTGGGGCCTGAGCGTCGTCGAGGTGACCAAAATCTGTTTCGTCGCCGGGCTGACATTTTGGCTCGGTAACGTCACCGTGCTGGGACTCGGTATTCTCTATACACCCGCAGCGGCGCATGCCATCGATCAGATGCCGTTGTGGGTCAACCGCAGCCTGGCGATCGTGCTGCTCGGCCTGCTTGCCGCCTATGTGAGCTGGGTCTGGACCAAGCCGCGGATGATCGGCCGCGATGACTGGCAAGTGGTCCTGCCCGGCGGCCCGCTGACGCTGGTGCAGATCGTGATCGGCATGTTCGATCTGTCGTGCTGCGCGGCCGCCATGTACATGCTGATACCGAGCGAGCCCAGCCTCGGCTTCGCCACCGTGGCGGTGATTTTTGTCGCCGCCACGCTGCTCGGTTTCGCCAGTCACGCACCCGGCGGTCTCGGCGTGTTCGACGCCACCATGCTGGTGGCGCTCTACCAGTTCAACAAAGAGCAATTGCTGGCCGGGCTGCTGCTGTTTCGCCTGCTCTACTACATTATTCCGTTCGTGCTCTCACTTATCGTGCTCGGTGTCCGCGAAGCCCGGCTGAATGCCGTGCGTCGCGCTACCCGCGCACCGCCACTGAGCGGCGCAAGCGAATGTGTGCGCGAACAATCGGATGTGTCTTGAATATGACGATCCCGAATATGATTGTTGCGGCGGTGTAGCGTGCCGAAGGCGCGCCGACGCCGTGCCTTGCGAGTCTGACCGATGAGTCTCGTTGACGATCGCGCGCTGCGTCCCGGACCGCTACGGCGCGGAATGTGGCTTGTCATCGTTGCGGCGGCCATCGTGTTTGCCGGCCTGGTGATGACAGGCGCGCTCGCCGGCGGCTTCGCGGTCGCGGGCTTTGCGATCGTTGCGGCGGCCGCCCTGTTGGCGATGCGCAACGGCAAGGACGGTGCCCAGGTGTCGCCGGTGTCGTCAGCATCCGAACGTGGCGACGATCCGCTGCGCGCCATGGTCGCCGGTCTGCCGGATCCGGTCATCGCGCTCGACCGCGACGGCCGTGTGGTGGCGCTTAACGAACCGGCGCGGGCGCTGGCGCCGGCGCTGCGTCAGGGTGAGCCGGTCACCTTGGCGCTGCGCATGCCGGAACTGACCGAGGCGATCGACCGCGCTTGCACGCGCGGCGAACAGCAGCGCGTCGAATATTCCGAGCGGGTGCCGCTCGACCGCTGGTTCGAGGCGGTCGCGATGCCGGTCAAACGCGTGCCGGATGAGCGTGCTCCCGATCTTGTGCTGCTGACCTTTCGCGATCTGACGCCGCTGCGCCGCGTCGAGGAAATGCGCGCCGATTTTGTCGCCAATGCCAGCCACGAACTGCGTACGCCGCTGGCAGCGCTGTCCGGCTTCATCGAGACGCTGCAGGGCTCGGCGCGCGACGACGCCAAGGCGCGCGAACGCTTTCTGGCGATCATGCAGGAGCAGGCGCGGCGCATGGCCCGGCTGATCGACGATCTGTTGTCGCTGTCGCGCATCGAGCTTAACGCGCACCGGCGGCCCGATGCGCCGGTGGATCTGATTCCGATCGTGCGGCAGGTGGTCGACGGTCTGCAGACGCTGGCGCGCGACCGCGGCGTCACCATCGAGGTCGAGGCGTCCGATGCTCTGATGGTGCTCGGCGACCGCGACGAACTGGTGCGCCTGTTCGAGAATCTCGTGGAGAACGCGCTCAAATACGGCGCCGCCGGCAAGCGGGTCGAGGTCACGCTCTCGCGCGGCCTGACGGCGGAGGGCGAAGCCGAGGCGGTCGCCAGCGTGCGCGATTACGGCCCCGGCATCGCTCCCGAGCATCTGCCGCGGCTGACCGAGCGGTTTTATCGTGTCGATGTGCGCGAGAGCCGGGCACAAGGTGGAACCGGGCTCGGCCTGGCATTGGTCAAGCACATCCTCAATCGCCATCGCGGACGGCTATCGATCGAAAGCGCGCCAGGGGCTGGCGCGACCTTCACGGTTCACCTGCCTATTGTCACGCCTCAATCGAGCCCATAAATAATCGGAAGATCAATGGGTTATACTGTCATCCAATTGTCATCTGCGGCTGGCAAACAATCCGGCAAGTTCGGCGCCGTTGGCCGCCAGAGGATCCAAGCGGTCTTGTCACGTTCGACGGTGGCGCGTCCCTTCCCGCTGTGGCGGCAACTCCGGACCAAAGTGCCGATCGTGAACGTCGTGTCAGTCCTCAAATCGAGAACGTAGTCATGAACGTAGCCTCCGTTGCCGTACCGGTCGTCAGCAATGCGGCGGTCGCCGATCGCAGCACCATGACCGATAAGGTTTCGATCAAGGACCTCAATTTCTATTACGGCGAGGCAAGGGCACTGAAATCGATCACTCTCTCCTTGTTCGAAAACAAAGTGACGGCATTTATCGGTCCGTCGGGTTGTGGCAAATCCACCCTGCTGCGCGTGCTTAACCGGATGTACGACCTTTATCCGCACCAGCGCGCCACCGGCGAGGTGATGTTCGACGGCGCCAACATTCTCTCGCCGCAGCAGGACATCAACCTGCTGCGCGCCCGCATCGGCATGGTGTTTCAGCGGCCGACGCCGTTTCCGATGTCGATCTACGAGAACGTCGCCTTCGGCATCAGACTCTACGAGAAGCTGCCGAAATCCGAACTCGACGAGCGGGTAGAAAGCTCGCTGCGCCGCGCCGCGTTGTGGGACGAGGTCAAGGACAAGCTCAATGCCAACGGCCAGAGCCTGTCCGGCGGCCAGCAGCAGCGGCTGTGCATCGCCCGCACGGTCGCGGTGCGGCCCGAGGTGATCTTGTTCGACGAACCGTGCTCGGCGCTCGACCCGATCTCCACCGCCAAGATCGAGGAGCTGATCGACGAACTGAAGGACGACTACACGATCGTGATCGTGACCCACAACATGCAGCAGGCGGCGCGCGTGTCCGAGTTCACCGCGTTCATGTTTCTCGGCGAACTGGTCGAGTTCGACTCGACCAGCAAAGTTTTCACGGCGCCGCACGATCAGCGGACGCAAGACTACATCACCGGCCGCTTCGGCTAATCGCCCGATGCAAGCGTCCACGAAGTGCCCAGGTAACGCACCATGACCGAAGTCTCTACGAGAATCGACCATACCACCCGCGCCTTCGACTCCGATCTGCAGGAAATCGCCCGCAAGGTCGCCGAGATGGGCGGGCTTGTCGAAAAGCAGATCGCCGATGCCGTACAGGCGTTGCTGGATCGCAACTCCGAGCTTGCCGAGCACGTCATCACCACCGATCCGGCGGTCGATCAGATGCAACATGACATCGAGGAGAAGGCGATCCTGACCATCGCGCGGCGCCAGCCGATGGCGGTCGACCTGCGCGAGATCGTCGGTGCGATGCGTGTGTGCAACGACCTGGAACGGGTCGGCGACCACGCCAAGCATATCGGCAAGCGGGTGGTCGCGCTGTCAGGCGATCTCTACCCGCAGACCCTGATCCGCGGCGTCGAACACATGGCTGAACTGGTGCTGGCGCAGCTCAAGCAGGTGCTCGACGCCTATGTGAGCCGCGATTTGAAAGCCGCGCTCGCGGTGTGGAACGGCGACGAGGAAGTTGACGCGTTGTGCACCTCGCTGTTCCGCGAGCTGCTCACCTACATGATGGAAGACCCGCGCAACATCAGCTTCTGCATGCACCTGATGTTTTGCGCCAAGGACATCGAGCGCATGGGCGACCACACCACCAATATCGCCGAGACCGTCTATTTTATGATCGAGGGCCGCCCGATCACCGATCAGCGCCCCAAAGGCGACACCACCAGTTTTCCGTCCGCGGTGATGCAGAAATAAGGAGAGACCGGGATGGGAGCCAACATCCTGATCGTCGAGGACGAGGAGCCGCTTACTACGCTGTTGCGCTATAATCTCGAAGCCGAGGGCTACGAGGTTGATGCCGTCGGCCGCGGCGACGAGGCCGACACCCGGCTTCGGGAAACCGCTCCCGATCTGGTCGTACTCGATTGGATGCTGCCGGGCCTGTCCGGCATCGAGTTGTGCCGGCGCCTGCGCGCCCGGCCGCAGACGCAGTCATTGCCGATTATCATGCTGACCGCACGCGGCGAGGAGAGTGAGCGGGTGCGCGGGCTCGCCACCGGCGCCGACGACTACATCGTCAAGCCGTTCTCGGTACCGGAACTGCTGGCGCGGATTCGCGCGCTGTTGCGCCGCGCCAGTCCCGAGCGCGTCGCGATGGTGCTGATGATCGGTGATCTGGAGCTTGACCGCGAGAAGAAGCGCGTATCGCGGTCGAGCCGGCCGGTCGAACTCGGCCCGACCGAATTTCGCCTGCTGGAGTTCTTGATGGAGCGGCCCGGGCGGGTGTTCTCCCGCGAGCAATTGCTCGACGGCGTCTGGGGCAGCGATGTCTATATCGACGAGCGCACCGTCGACGTTCACGTCGGCCGGCTGCGCAAGGCGCTCAACCGCGGCCACACCACCGACCCGATCCGCACCGTGCGCGGCGCCGGCTATTCGCTCGACGACCGCTTCGGCAAGGTGAGCTGATCAGCTCGGGCCCGCGAACGCGGGGACCCATAGCCAGCATCCGCTATTGTGGAGGACGAGCTATCGCGCCGCGCGTCGGTCGCGGCGGCGATCCGCTGCCGGCTGATAGGCGATGCGCGAATGATAGGCGCAATACGGCAGGCCGGTCAGAGTGTTGCCGCCGCAGAAGAAGAAATCGCCGCTGCCGGGGTCGCCGACCGGCCACCGGCAGGTCTGCTCGTTCAGCTCCAGCAGCGTGCGGCGCTGGCCGATCGGAATGATGTTGTCGATCAGCTCCGGCTCGGCTTCGGTCTCGATCTCATAGGCGTGTGCCAGCGCGGTATTGCCGCGGATTGCCGGCCGGCCGATGCGCAGCATGTGGGTCGCCGATCGCGGCTTGCGTGGCCGCGGCGCGCCGGCACTGGCGCTCTTGGCACGGCCGGACAGTCCAAGCCGGTGCACCTTGCCGATCACGGCGTTGCGGGTGATACCGCCGAGTTCGGCCGCAATCTGACTTGCCGAAAGCCCGTCGGACCAAAGCTTCTTGAGAAGCTCGACCCGCTCGTCGGTCCACGACATATTGCCCCCGTCTCCTGGCATTGCGATCATTTTGACAGAATCCTTCCTTGAGCCGGGCAACGCGTAGCCGCCGCCCAACACGCAACACAGACGCCCAACGCTGGAGAAGACCGTCCGCCGACTGTCCGCCGCACGAGATGTCGTACTTGACAACCAAAAAACTACAATATGGCGGGAGTCGGGCGCAAGAGTCGCGCGTGTAGCGTCCACATGTTCCTACCCGTTGTGGACGGAAACGGGCGTCAGCTGTGGACGGCGCGAGAACGAAACAAGGTCGCAGCGTCGATTTTTCCTGTGTTGACAGTGCGCCGCGCGCAAATAGAATATGCAAGGTGCCGCCCAAAAAGAGGCGGCACATTTTGTTTGGCTGCGCGGATTATTGCCGCAGCGGCTGCGAGCCAAAACCGTGACATCGCACCTGATGCCGACCTTCGCGCGTGTGCACCTCGCTTTCGAGCGGGGCGAGGGCGTTTGGCTCTATGCGACCGACGGCGAGCGTTACCTCGATTTCACGTCTGGCGTCGCCGTGAATGCGCTGGGTCATGCTCATCCGCACCTGGTCGAGGCGCTGAAGAAGCAGGCCGAAAAGGTCTGGCACGTCTCCAATCTTTACGAGATCCCCGAAGACGAGCGGGCCGCCGAGCGGCTGTGCGCTGCGAGCTTCGCCGACGTGGTATTCTTCTGCAATTCCGGGGCGGAAGCGGTCGAATGCGCGATCAAGACCGCGCGCAAATATCAGTCGGTCAACGGCCGATCCGAGCGCTACCGCATCATCACCTTCGAGGGCGCGTTTCATGGCCGCACGCTGGCGACACTCGCCGCCGGCGGCCAGAAGAAATACCTCGATGGGTTCGGGCCGGTCGTCGACGGTTTCGACCAGATGCCGTTCGGCGATCTTGCCGCCACCAGGCGGGCCATCGGCGCCGAGACGGCGGCGATCATGATCGAACCGCTGATGGGCGAGGGCGGCGTGCGCATTGTGGAACCGTCGTTCCTGCGGGCTCTGCGCGAGCTTTGCGACCAGAACGGCCTCCTTCTCATCTTCGACGAGGTGCAGACCGGCATGGGACGCACCGGCGATCTGTTTGCCCATCAGCACACTGGCGTTGCGCCTGACATCATGTCGCTCGCCAAGGCGCTGGGCGGCGGCTTTCCGGTTGGCGCTTGTCTGGCCACCCGCGAAGCGGCGAAGGGCATGACCGCCGGCACCCACGGCTCGACCTTCGGCGGCAATCCGCTGGGCATGAGCGCGGTCAACGCCACCCTCGACGTGATGCTGGCGCCGGGCTTCTTCGACCAGGTCAAGCGCCTGTCACTATTGCTTAAGCAGCGCTTGGCCGAGATCAAGGACCGCTATCCGTCGGTGATCGCCGAAGTGCGTGGCGAGGGCTTGCTGATCGGCCTGCGGGCGGTGGTCCCGGCCGGCGAACTGGTTGATGCCTTGCGCGCCGAAAAGATGCTCACCGTCGCCGCCGGCGACAATGTCGTGCGGCTGTTGCCGCCGCTGATCGTGAGCGAGCAGGAGATCGCCGAGGGAGTGGCGCGGCTCGATCGCGCTTGTGCCCGGCTGAGCGATGCCCGTGCCAAAGAGCGCGCCGCGGAGAAGGTGCGGTGAGCGTCCGGCATTTTCTCGACCTGATCGATGTGCCGGCCGCAGAGCTGCGCGGCATCATCGAGTCGGCGCGGGCGATGAAATCGAAGCGCGCATCGGTCGGTCGGCCGCTCGTCGGCAAGACGTTGGCGATGATCTTCGAGCGGCCCTCGACGCGGACGCGGGTTTCATTTGAGGTCGCCATGCGTCAGCTTGGCGGCGACGTGATCCTGCTCACCGCCGACGAGATGCAGCTCGGCCGCGGCGAGACGCTCGCCGACACGGCGCGCGTGCTGTCGCGTTACGTCGACGCGATCGTGATCCGGACACTGGACTCCGGCGAGCTTGTGGAGCTGGCCCGTCATGCCACGGTGCCGGTTATCAACGGCCTGACGCGGCGTTCGCATCCTTGCCAGATCATGGCCGATGTCATGACCTTCGAGGAGCATCGCGGCCCGATCCGCGGCCGCACCGTGGCCTGGACCGGGGACGCCAACAACGTGCTGACTTCGTGGATGCACGCTGCCGAGCGCTTCGACTTTCGTCTGCGCATCGCCACGCCGCCGGAGCTGGCTCCGAAAAAACCGCTGCTGGAATGGGTAAAGTCGTCGGGCGCTGCCATCCAGCTGGGCACCGATCCCGAGGAGGCGGTCAAAGGCGCCGACTGCGTCGTCACCGACACCTGGGTGTCCATGGGCGATCGCAACGGCGCCCGCCGCCACAATCTGCTCAAGCGCTACCAGGTCAATGAGCGCCTGATGGCGCGCGCCAAGCCGGACGCAATTTTCATGCATTGCCTGCCGGCGCACCGCGGCGAAGAGGTCACCGACGAGGTGATCGACGGGCCGCAGTCGGTGGTCTTCGACGAGGCCGAAAACCGGCTGCATGCGCAAAAGGGCATATTGGCATGGTGCCTGGCGGCTGACGCAGGATAGCGGGGAGTCCCGGCGACTGCGGGGCTCACAAAACGGCCGCCGCTGCCTATATTCGCTGGAAATGAACGATCCTCAAATCGGCATCCCAATCCGGGCGCCCGCTGCGCAAGCGGTCGATGACACCATTCTTCCCTTCGCGGTGAAGGCGCTGGACTTGCGTGGCCGCATCGTCCGGCTCGGGAGTGCGGTCGACACCGTCCTGACCCGTCACGACTACCCGGCGCCGGTGGCGAAGCTTCTGGGCGAGGCGATCGTGCTCACGGTGATGTTGGGTTCGGCGCTGAAATTCGAGGGCCGCTTCATCCTGCAGACCCAGAGCGACGGGCCGGTGCGCATGCTGGTGGTCGATTTCACCACGCCCGGCAAGGTGCGGGCCTGCGCCCGCTTCGACGCCGCGCGTGTCGAAGCTGCCATCGCCGCCAATGCGGCCGAGCCTGGCAAGCTGCTCGGTCGCGGCCACTTGGCGATGACCATCGACCAGGGTCCGGACATGAGCCGTTATCAGGGGCTCGTTCCGCTCGATGGCGGCGGCCTTGAAGATGCGGCGCACGAATATTTTGCCCGCTCGGAGCAAATTCCGACGCGGGTGCGGCTCGCCGTCGCCGAGGAATTTCGCGCCGGCCCGAACGGGGCGGAACGAAACTGGCGCGCCGGCGGCATGCTGCTGCAGTTTTTGCCCGGCTCGATCGAACGTGCGCGGCAGGCCGATCTTGATCCGGGTGATGCGCCGCCCGGCACCGAACCGCACACGGTCGCGGAGGACGAAGCCTGGGTCGAGGGCCGTTCGCTGATCGCCACCGTCGACGACATCGAACTGATCGATCCGGCACTGTCGAGCGAACGTCTCGCCTATCGGCTGTTCCACGAACGCGGCGTGCGGGTGTTCCGGCCAGCGCCCGTCGAGGCGCATTGCTCGTGCTCGCGCGACAGCGTCGAGGCCATGCTGCGCAGCTTTCCGCAGACCGACCGCGACGACATGGTCGAGGACGGCAAGATCACCGTCACCTGCGAATTCTGCAGTTCGACCTACGTGTTCCAGCCCGACGAAATCGTGTCCGCGGACACGGCCTCCGCTTAGCGCGGATTCGTTCCGCGCAGCGACCGATTTTTTGTTGCTCCACACTGTCGGTTCGCCGGGGAACAAATCGCCGCAAATGTCATTATCGCCGCGTAACAATGCGGAGGCGATGATGAACAAAATTTTGGTTGGCGCCGCTACGGCGATAGTATGGTTCGGTCTGTCGTATGCAGCCCATGCCGAGCGCGTCTGCCGGCAGGTCTGCGATGCCGGTACCTGTGTGTCCAAATGCGTCGAGCACCCGGATGCCGGCGTGGTGGTGCACGAACATGATCGCGATCATGGCGTTGGCGTGCACGTTCCGGGCGTCGGCGTGGAGATCGGACGTTAACTCAAGACCGGCGCCACGGGCGAACCTTGCGCGAGTTCGCGATGAGCGATCTCGCGCTGTTTCTTTTTGAATTTCAGTTGAGCGTGCGCTTCGCCTCGACCGAGTCAAGCGAGAAGGCGGGCACTTCGATATCGAAATGCTCGCCGCTTGCGCTCACCATGCCGTAGCTGCCGGCCATGAAACCCGACGGCGTCTGCAACGGCACGCCGCTGGTGTATTCGAAATGCTCGCCAGCCTTGAGGACCGGCTCCTCGCCGACCACGCCGGCGCCGCGCACCTCCTGGCGGCGGCCATTGGCGTCGGTGATGCGCCAGTGGCGGGTCTTGAGCTGGACCGTCTCCGTGCCTTGGTTGGTGATCGAGATTTTGTAGGCCCAGAAGAAATAATTGTTTTCCGGCGATGACCGGTCGGCCTCGAAGCGCGGGGTCACCACGACCTCGATGTCCCGGGTGACGGCGCGATACATGGTGCGGTTCCTGGCGCTTCCTGCGTTTGGCCCATTGCGGCGGCCGCTTGCTTTAAGGGAATCGCGCCCGACGCGCGATTGCAATAACCGCGCAGGCGCGCTTTCTCAAGCGCGAGCGAATGGCGCATCGTTGGACCGCCCCAGGGCGGCCTACGCAGCCTCCAAGGCGGCGAGCACGTCTTCCACGATATCGTCGGGATGTTCCAGGCCGACCGAAACGCGCACCAGGCCGTCGCTGATGCCGAGTTCGGCGCGCGCCGCCGGCGTCAGGCGCTGATGGGTGGTCGTCGCCGGGTGGGTGATGAGACTCTTGGCATCGCCGAGATTGTTGCTGATGCGTACGAGCTGCAGCGCATCCTGAAAGCGGAACGCCGCGGTCTTGCCGCCCTTGATCTCGTACGCCACCAGCGTCGAGCCGCCGCGCATCTGTTTCTGTACGATTGCGGCCTGCGGGTGATCGGGCCGGCCCGGATAGATCAGGCGGGCGATTTTCGGATGTCCCGCAAGGGCGGCGGCGAGCGCCGCGGCGCTCTCGGTCTGCCGGCGCACCCGCACGGCCAGCGTCTCAAGTCCCTTGAGCAGCACCCAGGCATTGAACGGCGACATCGACGGCCCGGTCTGCCGCAGCAGCGTGTGAACCTTGTCCATGATGAATTGCTGCGAGCCGAGGATCACTCCACCCAGGCAGCGGCCCTGGCCGTCGATATGCTTGGTGGCAGAATAGACCACGCAGTCGGCGCCGAGCGCGAGCGGACTCTGATACAGCGGCGTCGCAAACACATTGTCGACGGTGAGCGTGGCGCCGGCCGCGTGCGCGATCTTCGCCACTTCGGCAATGTCGATGATGTCGAGCGCCGGGTTGGTTGGGCTTTCGAGGAAAAAGGCCTTGGTGTTGGGCCGCACCGCGTTGCGCCAGGCATCGAGATTGCAGCCGTCGACCAATGTCGATTCGACTCCGAAACGCGGCAGATACTCCTCGATGACGTAGCGGCAGGAGCCGAACATGGCCTTCGAGCCGACAACGTGATCGCCGGCCTTGAGCTGGCCGACCAGTGACAGCGTCACGGCCGCCATGCCGGTCGCGGTCGCGCGCGCGGCCTCGGCACCTTCGAGCGACGCCATGCGCCGCTCGAACATATCGACGGTGGGATTGGCGAAACGCGAATACTGGTAACCGGGGTCCTCGCCCTTGAAGCGCGCTTCCGCCTGCGCGGCGCTGTCGTAGACGTAGCCTTGGGTGAGGTACAGCGCCTCGGATGTCTCGCCGAACGGCGAGCGCAATATTCCAGCCTGGACCAAGCGCGTTTCCTGGCGGTAATTTCTTGCTCTAGACGCGGACATGCGACCCTCCAATTTCGGCCAAGCACTGGCCAAAACAAAACCCGGCCGGGAGGAAAATCCTCAAGGCCGGGCTCACACGTCCCCGGCCTTTTAGCCCTTTGTTTAACGTGGCGGCAAGCCGACCGGCTCAAATGACCACGGGATAACGCGGCTTATACGCTGCAGGCATCTTTCCGTCAAACGCCTCACCGGGTTAGATCGCCGCAGGTTCAGCCATGCCGCTTCGCTTCTCCTCTTCGGATCACGGCATCCTGCCCGACCGCATGATCGCGGCGCTGGCGGAGGAGGGTGCCATCGCGGTTGAGCGGCCGTTGGCGCCAGATCAGATCCAGCCCGCGAGCATCGACTTGCGGCTCGGTGCCGTCGCCTACCGCGTGCGCGCCAGCTTTTTGCCCGGGCCGGGCATCGCCGTGACGCAGCGCATCGCCGAGCTGAAGCTGCACGAATTCTCGCTGACTGGCGGCGCCGTGCTGGAAACCGGCTGTGTCTATATCGTCCCGCTGCTTGAGACGCTCAGGCTGCCCGCCGCCATCGCGGCCTCCACCAACCCCAAGAGTTCAACCGGGCGGATCGACGTGTTCACCCGCGTGATCGCCGACGAAACCCGCGGCTTCGATCGGGTCGCTGCCGGCTACCGCGGGCCGCTTTATGCAGAGATCAGCCCGAAGACATTTCCGGTGCTGGTGCGCGAAGGCTCGCGGCTGTCGCAGATGCGTCTGCATCACGGCAACGCCGCGCTCGATGCCGAGGCACTGCGCGAGCTGCACGCGCGCGAACGGCTGGTCGACCGCGCCGAGGCGGTGATGGGCGACGGCATCGCGGTGAGTATCGATCTATCCGGCCGCGCCGCGCGGCAACCCCAGTCCGTAAACGGCGGCGGCATTGTCGGCTATCGCGCCAAACGCCATACCGCCGTGATCGACGTCGAGCGCCGCGCCGCCTACGACGTGGACGAATTCTGGGAGCCGATCGCCGCGCGCGCCGACAGGAGCCTGATCCTCGATCCTGATGAATTTTATATTCTGGCGTCGACCGAGGCGGTGCAGGTGCCGCCGGATTATGCCGCCGAGATGGTGCCGTTCGATCCTCTGGTCGGCGAGTTTCGCGTGCACTACGCGGGCTTCTTCGATCCCGGCTTCGGTTATGCGGGTGCGGGCGGCCTCGGGGCCCGCGCGGTGCTGGAAGTGCGTTCCCGCGAAGTGCCGTTCATCCTTGAACACGGGCAAGTGGTCGGCCGGCTGGTATTCGAGAAGATGCTGGCGCGGCCCGACCAGCTTTACGGCACCGGCATCGGCTCGAATTATCAGGCGCAGGGCTTGAAGCTGTCGAAGCATTTCCGCGCCTGACGCGCGAAGCCGATGTCGAATCCAAAGCTCCACGAGAACTGATATGTCGCGGCGGTCCTTTGTTTACGACATTCGCATGATAGAGTGCTGAAGGACGCGAATGTTGGAGTCGGACCACCAGTCATGCGCACGCTGATCAAGCGCGCAATCTTCCGCTTTCTTCCGCGGCGCGAGTTTTTGCCGAACGACGGCAGTATCGCGCAGGCGCCATCGCCGCAGGTCACGGCCGACGTGATGGACGGCTGGCATTGCGCGTTTCCGCCCGAAGCCGGAATCGACACCGGTGGTCAGGCCCATGCATTCGAGGATGGGAGAATAACCTGGGCGATCGGGCGGCTCGGCGGCGTCCAGGGCGCCGATATTCTCGAGCTCGGTCCACTTGAGGGTGGCCACACCTACATGCTCGATCGCGCGGGCGCCAAATCCGTCGTCGCCATCGAGGGGCAAAAGCGCGGCTATCTGAAATGCCTGGTCGCGAAGGAACTGCTCGGCATCAAGTCGGCGCACTTCTTGCTCGGCGATTTCGTGCCATGGCTGGAAAGCGAGCCGCGCCGTTTCGACGTCATCTGGGCGTCGGGCGTGCTCTATCACATGACCGAGCCGCTGAAGCTCTTGCGCTTGATCGTCGCGCGTACCGACAAGCTTTTTCTCTGGACGCGCTATTATCCCGACGATTTCGCGCCAACTCGGCCGTTTCGGCCGCCGCTCGTCGGCATCCGAGAGGTGCCGTTCGAGGGCAAACTGATCCCGCATTTCGAGCGGAGCTATGTGATGACGAGTCGCCCCTGGTTTTGTGGCGGCGTCTATTCGGGATGTGCCTGGCTGCGGCGCGGCGATATCCTGGACGCACTTGCAGCGCTCGGTTTCTCGAACATCGAGATTGCATTCGAGCAGATGGACGATGGCGAGCCGTCGTTTGCGCTGGTGGCGCGCCGCGAAGGCGCGTGACCATGTCTCGGCAAACGTCGGGATGCGAACACTTGTGGTATTTTGTTTGTCGCGGCGGTGTTCTATGAAGGGGCTCGGCGGGCGCGGGGCCGGAGCGCGGAAGCGCATCGCATGATGCGGGGATTGATCGTCGGCATTGCGGCTTGCGTTTTGGTCGCGGCGGGGACCGGCCGCGCCCTGGCCCAGTCGGGCTACGATCGGCCGGGCGGCGACTACGCGCATTTCGCGGTCAGCAATGGCGACCCGGCGGTGTGCGCCACGCGGTGTGAGCACGACCGTAATTGCCGCTCCTGGAGCTTCCATTATCCGCTGCCGTCGGGCGGTGCGGCGACATGCTGGCTCAAGCGCACCGTGCGGCCGCCGGTGGCATCGCCGTGCTGCGTGTCGGGGGTGCGCGGCGCCGGCGTCATCGAGCCGCGGCTCGGCAAGCTCGAATATTCGATCGATCGCGTCGGCGGCGACTACCGCACCTTCGAGACCAAACCAGATCCCGCCGGTGCGCCCTGCGCCACTGCCTGCCAGGCCGATACCCACTGCAGGGCCTGGACCTACCGGCGGCCCGGCTACGGCACGCCCGGCGCGCGATGCTACCTGAAAAACGTGATCAAGCCGCCGCGGCACCGGCCGTGCTGCATTTCGGGCGTGGTCCGGTGAGGTCACTGAGTCAGAAGCAGTGCGTGCCAGCTTTTGTTTTCTAGACACCAGTGAACAAGAAATCGAGCGCTGCCATGATGGCGTCGTGCCGATCACTAAGGCTTGCTACTCTCGACTTTAGCATGTGTTGCTCGATGGCAAACAGTTCGTGAGTCGCGAGCCAATAATCTTTCCCATCGATCGAAACATCGGGTTCATTCGTTGGGCGCCTGCCAGCCTTTCGCGTACGACCAAGGGTGCAACCACTGTCGATCGCAAGTCCGATACTAGGTCGGATTGCAACACGACCAGATAGGGCCGGTGTGGCGCGTCGCTCGCGTCGGGGTTCGCGACGACGTCGTACTGTCGGCTCATTCTGATGGGGTTCGATAACGCAGCCGGCTGGCAAGCAGTCCGTGCTGATCGATAAAGGAATTGATTGACGCGATCGCTTCCCGGTTGTCCTCCAGCCAGCGCTTCTCTCGCGCCGCTTTGACGATCGTGTGAAGCCGGCGCTCCAGCGTTTCGGACATGTTGATGCGCAGACGGCGCGCCTCGTCGAGCAGATCGGCGTCGACGAAGAGGTTCACAGCTCCGCCATCATAGGCGCATCCCGTATGCGCACACTATATGCGCATCGAACCGGTCCCGCAAGTTGTCGGCAGGCAGCGTCGAGGCCGAACTACCGCACCGCAGTGAAAAACCGCGACAGCCGCAGGCCTGACGGCCATCGCCACAGCGGCTGGTGCACCATCGCCAAATCCCACGACCCGACCAGCGCATCGACGCGGCCGACCAGATCGCCGACCGGCAGCAGGCCGACGCCGCCGGCGCTGAGCGGGACCCGGCTGTCGGCCGAATTGTCGCGGTTGTCGCCCATGACGAACAGATGCCCGGCCGCCACGGTGAGTTCGGGCACGTTGTCGAGTGGATCGAAGTCCTGCGACTTGAAGATTAAATGCTTGCGGCCGCCCGGCAGCGTCTCGATGAAACGCCCGACCGCTTCGTGGGAGCCGTCTTCCTCTTCCATCGAGCCGAGACCGTCCGGCGTGAGACCGACCGGAGCGCCGTTAATCCACAGCCGCCCGTTGCGCATGGCGATACGATCCCCCGGAAGGCCGACCACGCGCTTGACCCAGATCTCCGACCGGTCGCCGGGCCAGCGAAATACCACGACGTCGCCGCGCTGCGGCAGCGCGCCGAGGATGCGTTCGGAATCCGGCAGCGTCACGAAGTTCGGCAGCGAGGATGAGCTGTAGCCGTACGGAAATTTTGTCGCCAGCAACTCGTCGCCGATTTGCAGCGTCGGCTCCATCGAGCCGGACGGCACGTAATACGGCTCGGCAATCGCCGTCTTGGCGGCGATCACCAGCAGAACGAACATGATGACGTCGAGGATAGATCTGATCCAGCGCGGCATGCGAAAAACCCTGAACTCCTGGTCGCCCGGATTCGCTCAGACGATTGTCACGGACTTTGCGGATCAGCGCGGCGCCCCGGTGCCGCCGACCGTGATGCGGTCGATGCGCAAGGTCGGCTGGCCAACGCCGACCGGCACGCCCTGGCCGTTCTTGCCGCACGTGCCGATGCCGTTATCGAGCGCGAGGTCGTTGCCCACCATGGACACCCGATGCAGGTCGGTCGGTCCGTTGCCGATCAACATGGCGCCCTTGATCGGCGCGCCGAGCTTGCCGTCCTCGATGCGATAGGCCTCGGTGCATTGGAACACGTATTTGCCCGAGGTGATGTCGACCTGGCCGCCGCCGAAATGCACGGCATAGATGCCGTTCTTGACCGAGGCGAGGATTTCGCCCGGGTCGCGGTCGCCGGCGAGCATGTAGGTGTTGGTCATGCGCGGCATCGGCACGTGGCCGAAGCTTTCGCGGCGGCCGTTGCCGGTCGGCTTCATGCCCATCAGGCGCGCGTTCTGCCGGTCCTGCATGTAGCCGACGAGGATGCCGTCTTCGATCAGCACGGTGCGGTTGGTCGGCGTGCCTTCGTCGTCGATCGACAACGAGCCGCGCCGCGCCGCCATGGTGCCGTCGTCGACCACGGTGACGCCCTTGGCCGCCACCTGCTGTCCCATCAGGCCGGCAAACGCCGAAGTCTTTTTGCGATTGAAGTCGCCTTCGAGCCCGTGACCGACGGCTTCATGCAACATGACGCCCGGCCAGCCGGGGCCGAGCACGACATCCATTTCGCCAGCCGGCGCCGGCACCGATTGTAGATTGATCAGGGCCTGGCGGACGGCATTGTCGACCGCGCCCTGCCACGCCTCGGTGGTGATGAAGCGCTCGTAGCCCTCGCGGCCGCCATAGCCGTCACTGCCGGTCTCCTGGCGGTCGCCTTCACCGACCACGACCGACACGCCGACCCGCACCAGCGGCCGAACGTCGCGATAGATCTCGCCGTCGGCGCGAACGATCTCGACCGCCTGCCAAGTCGCCGCAAGGCTCGCGGAGACTTGCCGCACGCGCGGGTTCTTGGCGCGGGCGTAGGCGTCGATCGTTTCCAGAAGCCGCGCCTTGGCTTCGAAGTCCGGACTGCCGAGCGGGCTATCCTCGCCATAAAGCTTGGCGTTGGTGCGCGCCGGCGGCGCCGCATACGTACCGGAATAACCTCCCTTGACGGCCCGCACCGCGTCTGCGGCGCGCTCGATCGCGGCCTCCGACACATCGGACGCATGCGCGTAGCCGACCGCCTCATCCTTCACCGCCCGCAGCCCGAAACCCTGCGAGGTGTCATAGGTCGCCTGCTTCAAACGGCCGTTGTCGAACGCCAGGGCTTCGACCTGGCGGTATTCGAGATAGAGCTCGCCGTCGTCGGCGCCGTCGAGGCCGCGCGAGATGATCCTGGCAAGCTTGGGCTTGTCGAGCCCGGCGCGGTCGATCAGGGAGGTTGGGGCGTCGGCCATACGAGAACTCCGATGCTTTGGCGGCTATGTTCGTTCATGAGTGGTCAGGGATACATAAGCCATGCCGCACCGCTTTGCAGCAGGGGAGAGGTGGGGCGTTCTCGCGATGGGATCTTGATCGCACTTGAGCTTTGCCACGTTCCAAGTGCTCAAGGCTCGCTCAACCCCTGTGGCCGCCATAACAAGCAATCCCGGTCGAAGCCGTCGGCGACGAGCCGCGCTTCGTGCCAATCGCGATCCTGCCGGCGGACGAGCGCGCGGTACTGCCGTGGCGGCAGGCCGAAGCGCGCGTGGAACGCCCGGGTGAACTGGCTCATGCCGCTAAAGCCGCAGCACCTGGCGGTTTCCTTCAGCGAGCGCTCGCTTTTGCCGTCTGCGAGCAAGAGCCGTAAGGGCTTGGTCGAGCCGGCGCTTGAGCAGCACGGCGCGTATGCCTCCTTCGCCCGCCAACAGCCGGTACAGCGTCGCGCGCGACACATTGGCCGCATTGGCGACTTTGTCGGGCTTGAGCCGCAAGTCGCCAAGATGCGCGTCGATGTAATCCAACACGGCCCTTCGCCTCAACTCCACGTGATCCGCTTCATCGCCTGCCAGCCTTGCGCGCGCGCAGGCGGTCGTCAGCGCCACGATGCCCTCGATCGCCGCCTCGGCTTCGCTCACCGTCAGATCGTCGGCCTGGGCATAAAGCTCCTGCATTGCTCGACCAATGAGACGCGCCGAGCCGCTGGCGCATGGAAAGATAAGGCCGTGCGGTCCGACCCCCAGCAGTGCCGCGGGCACGCTGCCGCGCGTCAGGACAAGCATCAAACTCACGTAGTCGGTCGCCGCGTTCCGGAACGGCCGCGCGTAATCAACGATTGCGACATCGCCGGGCTCGCGACGCCAGTGTCGTCCGCCGTAGTCGCAATCCACTGATCCTTCGGCTTGGAGAACGATAAGCAGCTGGTCGGGGCCGCGCGCGGCGAAAGCGGGCCCCCGTGTCACAATGAACGCCGTGCCCTGGCAGCGCATCAGTGTCCCCCGGGGCGTGGCATAGCTGCGGCTGGAGAGAGTGAAGCGGGCTTTCTCCGACGGGTGCGGCAGCGACAGCGTGTCGTAAAAGCGCACGGCACAGTCGCTAAACGCCTGCCAGAACTGCGGGCCGAAGGCGCCTTGCGGATTGCTGTCCCACCCTCGCAACTTGGGCGGCGAGCCGCCGTCGCCCGCAGTCGCCCCAGCCGGCCGCGCCGGAACGTTCGTCCGTGAATCGCTGGCGTTGCGCCGGGCCATCGCTATGGTTGATGACATTAATAACACATCTTAAAGTAGTATACCTGCCATCCGACAGAATGCAACCCCGGCGCGTGTTAGTTGCATTCAAATTCATCTCGCGCGTCGTCGTCAAACCAGCAAGTTCAATCGGATCGGCGCATCCGCCAACCGGCCCGCGCGAAGTCACGCGGCCGACGCAGGCTCGCCAAAGCGATCAGCGGCATGCGCGCTGATCTGGATTACCTCATCGTCCATTCGGCGTCTCACAATGACGACGCGATGACAGTGCCGATTCGATTTGATCGGATGCCGTCGTACACGCAAGGCCATCCACAGGCGTGACAGATGAAATTGACGCTGGAGATCAATTCATTGACGCGGCGTCTCAATGTTTGATGTAGCGCCGATTTGCTCTTGCGCCTGAGCGCGATGAAAGTTTTTGCTTGTTGGCGAACGCCACTGAGACCGTGCAGGATGACGGCCCCCATATCCAATCACGGAGGGTCCGCTATCGCGCGATGACAAGCCGAGGGAGCTGACATTCGCTGCCTCTTGGCGGAAACAACCTCGCAATGGCGTGGAGTTAGCGCAGGAGTCGCCCGCCGTTGCTCGACGCGGCGTCTGCATGGGAGGACGATCGCAATGGTAATCAATATCAATCCAAATCAGGGAGTTGCGTTACCGGCAGGCGCCATTCAAGGCATCATGCATGTCTATTGCGTGAACTCGATGACAACCTTTGGCATCGCGATCGTTAACCCGCCTCCTCCATACGTGTGGCATCAATTGAATGCCGGACACATGCTGGATTTTCAGGTCGATGGTTTCGCCGTATGGGTTTACAACAACGGCCCATCGCGGATTCAGCTTCTTGACCCAAACCAAGTATTCGAAGGCAAGTCGATCGGTGAAGTTGAAGGCGCGATCCTAATAAATCAGGCGGATCGAACCTCTGCCCGCGCGCAACTTCAGACATCAAGCGATGCATCACCGGAAGCAGGAGCAATGGCTATGAAAGCAACTGAAAAACTGACGCGTAGTGAAGCTTTCGAGCTCGCGATGTGGCTGACCCCTTTTGATTCGAGCCGATCCCTCGTTGTGCCGAAGAATCGAGCCCTCGGCGACGACGAGAGTGTGGATCAGGCAGTAGGAAATGACTTTGCGAGTGATGGGAGCGCGCTTCCCGATTTGGGGCCTCTGGAAAAGCTCGGATCGTGGCCGAACGTCGCGGCGGTTCTTGATCGAAAAGCGCTATCGATATCAGGGTTCAATCCGGCATCAACGGTATTCGATGAGACAAAGTGGGAGGCCTATCTATATAAATTTTCGACCCTTCCTTTTTTCACAACGACTTCTAAAACTGATCGCAATACCAGCATTACGGAGCTCAGCCTGAAAGGAGTGATCGGCGCGATTTTTGACTTGGTCGAGAATATCGTCGCGGGCCCGCAGATCGAGACCATCGTTACTTCAATCAAGAAAATTGCCGAGCTGGCAATGACAAACAAAGAGAGAACGCAAAAAGACAATTACCAGAAGCAGGGGCTCATTTCGATTAAGGAAAGTATACTGACGCTGGCATTTTTGAAATGCAGCGCCGAAATGAAGTATCAAGAAGGCAAAGGCTATCAGCAGCTGACGCAAATAATCAATATCTATCAATTTTCTGGGCGCCTGGATTTTGAAAAGTGTAAGCGATCCGCACATCAGATCCTGAGTTGGGATCAGACGGACGTTGATGAGTGGGAAAAAAACACCGGCAGCTCCAACCTGGTGCCAAATAGCTGCCCAGCGTGGAATAATTAGCCACGAGTGGGTCCCGCATCATGACGAGCACAGCCGGGAAGGCTCGGCGAGTGCTCGCACATCGAGGCCGTAGGGCACTGCTGAATACGGACTCCAAATAGGCGTCGCCCGCGAACAACTCGTAAGTTCGCGATCCTTGCCAAGAGGGCGCGCGGAGTCGCCGCGATGAAGGCCAATGAACGAGCGCTCGCTTTTCACCCTCGCCCTGTGCGGCGCAAGAGGAGACAGAAGGTCACTCAGTGCTTCGGAATATGCGCGGCGGCGATCACTGCGCCCCATCGGGCGATGTCGGCTTTCATGCGCGCGGTCATTTCTTCCGGTGTGCTCCAGCGCATCTCCATGCCCATCTGTTTCGATCTGTTCTGGATCGCCGGCTCAGGAATGACGTCTTTCATGGCGGCATTGAGCTTGGCGATGATCATGTCCGGCGTCTTGGCCGAGA
The DNA here is from genome assembly GCA_963729965.1 of uncultured Alphaproteobacteria bacterium. GTDB lineage: Bacteria > Pseudomonadota > Alphaproteobacteria > Rhizobiales > Xanthobacteraceae > BOG-931. The sequence goes on along the minus strand of CAVSPX010000008.1, from coordinate 146,283 downwards.
CCGCAAGCCCATTCCAGCTGACGACGTCGTAGTCCTTGATGCCGCTCTCGATCGCGGTCGGAACGTCCGGCAAGTAGGCGGTGCGGTTGGCGCCGGTTGAGGCCAGCACCACCAGTTTCTTGCTGTCCAGGAGGCCGTGGACGGCCGCGTAGAATTCGAACTCGACATCGATATCGCCGCGCATCAGCGCATTGGCCATGTCGGGCGAAGTGCGGAAGGTCACGATCGTGGCGTTGATGCCGGCCGTGGTGAGGAAGAGCTGTGCGGCAAGATTTTGCGTGCTGCCCGGCACGATGGTGCCGATATTGATCTTGCCCGGATTCGCCTTGGCGGTCGCGATGAAGTCGTGCAGCGATTTGTACGGCGAACCGGGACGGGTCACGATCAACAGATCGAAGAAGGAAGCGGTCGAAACCGATTTGAAGTCGGTCAGCGTGTTGTACGGCAGCTTGTTGAACAAGGCCTCGGCGATGGCGTTGTTGTTGCCGGTCATCAATGTCGTGTAGCCGTCGGGGGCGGCCTGGAGGGCGGCCTCGGCGGCGACGATGGCGCCTGGCCCGGGCTTGTTCTCGATGACGAATTGCTGGTGCAACCGCTCGCTGAGCTGTTGACCGAGGATGCGCATGCCGACATCGGCAACGCCGCCGGGGCCATAGGGGACAATCAGCACGACCGGATGGTTGGGATAGATGCTGGCGCTCTGTGCGCCGGCGGGCGCCATTGCGGCCGCCAGCAGCAAGCCGATTGCGATTGCGATTTTGGCTGCGGTTTTCTTATGCAAGTTCATGCGTTCCCCCGTTTGTGCGCCGAGCCTACGCACAACGGGCAGCCGGTCAATCGCGCGCGGGCTGCAACGCCGCGGCGAGTTCGCGCAGGTGGGCCAGCGCTTGAGGAGGGCTAAGGCAAGTGGTCGTAGCCCTCGCCGAAGCCCTTCAAGCTCATGGGGAAGCCGATGCCTTCCTCGGGCGACTGGAAAATAATGAAGGTCGAGGTGTGGCCGTTGCGCAATTGATTGATCAGATTGTCATCCATGGTGATTTCGGCGATGCAGCCGTTGGGCAGGCATTTGACGAAGCCGGCGCGGCCGACGTCCTTATCGTCGATCTTCAGGCCCAGCCCCGACGGCAACAGGATACCGAGCGGGGCGACAACGCGCATCAGCCGGCTCTTCTGGTCGGCGGTCTTCAGCACGATCACGGTCAGGCCGACATTGGGCCGGTCTTCCGCGGTGACGCTCTGCATCAGCGCGCATTGCTCGTTCTGGGCGCCCGGCGGGGTCTCGCAGCAAATCTGCCAGTCGCCATAAACCGATTTGACCACACCCTGAGCCGCCGCCATGCCGCGGCCAGCCATGACCGGCGCGATCAGGATGGCGCTTACCGCAATCACCCAGCAAAATGGGCGTGAAATCCAACGGAATAGCGGGTGTCGCTTGGGCCGGCGGTGCCGCGCGCAGTCGCCAATCGGCATTATGACATTTCCCTTGCAGGCGCCCCCGAAAGCCGCCCGGCACAGCGCTTCAAGCCGAATCACCTGCTTGGCCGGGCTGCCGGGCGAGCCTGCCTACAGGTTGAGCCCGGCATGTCAAGAATGTCCAAATCACGGCAATGTGGCTGTGCCGTGGTGAGGAATTCCCGGCGGCTGCGGCCGGTTGGCGGAGCCCCTTATGCGCCAATGATGAGTGCATTGCGGCAGAGCCGGATTTGTGGTTTGAGGGACTGGGATTCCCTCATCCCGTCGTGGCCTGCAAGGGATCCATCCGTTGCCCCTTCTTAGTCCTCGCCCTGTCGTGGGCGCTGCAGGAATTGGGCTGCAAGCAGGCGGCGTCATAGCTGTTGCCGGACCTGGGGTCAGCGGTGCTGGTGGGCGGTCTGGTAGACGGTTATGGCGGAGACAAGAAGCACGGAGCAAAACAACAGATGAAGGCGTTCTCGCGCTTGACCATCATCGGGGTAACCGCCGCGGCGCTCATTGCCAGCGCGAGTGCGGCGTTTGCCGCGCTCGGCCACCCCACGCCGTGGCAGATGGGGTTGCAGGACTCGGCCACGCCGGTGATGGACGATATTACCGGATTCAATACCTTCCTGTTCTGGCTCACCAGCGCGATTGCGGTTTTCGTCCTCATTCTGCTGGCGGTGGTGATCGTGCGCTTCAATGCGCGCGCCAATCCGATCCCGTCGCGCACCACGCACAATACGACGATCGAAGTGCTATGGACGATCGTTCCCGTGCTTATTCTTGCGGCGGTCGCGGTTCCGTCGTTCCGGCTGCTGTATGTCGAACTCGACGTGCCGAAGCCGGACCTGACCGTGAAGGTGACTGGCAAGCAGTGGTTCTGGAGCTATGCCTATCCCGACAACGGCAATTTCGAATTCGATTCGGTGATGGTCGCCGGCAAGGATCTCAAGCCGGGTCAGCCGCGTCTGTTGACCGTTAACAATGAGATGGTGGTGCCAGTGAACAAGATCGTTCACGTGCTGGTGACCGGCGCTGACGTGATCCATTCCTTCATGGTGCCGTCGTTCGGCATCAGGATCGACGCTATACCGGGCCGTATCAATGACACCTGGTTCAAGGCAACGAAGGAAGGCGTGTTCTACGGCGAATGTTCCGAATTGTGCGGTTCGAACCATTCCTACATGCCGATCGCCGTGCATGTGGTGAGCCAGGTCGATTTCGACGCCTGGGTGGCGCAGCAAAAGAAGAGCGCCGGGCTCGACCGCGCACCGCCGACCGCGGTTGCGGCCGCGGCCGCAACCGCTTCACAGTGACGACATTACGCAGATAAGAACACGCGCTAACGAAGGAACTGGCAATGGACGCGATGGTACAGACGGCACATGGCGACGACGGCGGACACGCGATTCCGCACGGCTGGCGGCGCTTTGTTTATTCGACGAACCACAAGGACATAGGCACGATGTACCTGGTGTTCGCGATGACCGCCGGCACGATCGGCGCCGCCTTGTCGATCGCGATCCGCGCCAACCTGATGTTTCCGGGTGCGCGCCTCATTCCCGACAACGATCTCTACAACGTTTTCATCACCGCGCACGGGCTGATCATGATCTTCTTCATGGTCATGCCGGCAATGATCGGCGGCTTCGGCAACTGGATGGTGCCGCTGATGATCGGGGCGCCCGACATGGCGTTTCCGCGCATGAACAACATTTCGTTCTGGCTGCTGCCGGCATCCTTCTCGCTGCTGTTGATCTCGATGTTTGTTCCGGGCGAGCCCGGCACGCACGGCGCCGGGGTCGGTTGGACGCTCTATGCGCCGCTCTCTACAGAGGGCAGCCCCGGTCCGGCGATGGATTTCGCCATCCTGTCGATCCATCTTGCCGGCGCTTCGTCGATCCTCGGCGCCATCAACTTCATCACCACGATCTTCAACATGCGCGCGCCCGGCATGACCATGCACAAGATGCCGCTGTTCGTGTGGTCGATCCTGGTGACGGTGTTCCTGCTGCTGCTGTCGTTGCCGGTGCTCGCCGGCGCCATCACCATGCTGCTCACCGACCGCAATTTCGGCACCACCTTCTTCGACCCGCAGGGCGGCGGCGATCCGCTGTTGTTCCAGCACCTGTTCTGGTTCTTCGGTCACCCCGAGGTGTACATCCTGATCCTGCCCGGCTTCGGCATGATCAGCCAGATCGTGTCGACGTTCTCGAAGAAGCCGGTGTTCGGCTATCTCGGCATGGCCTACGCCATGGTGGCGATCGGCGGCATCGGCTTCGTCGTCTGGGCGCATCACATGTACAATGTCGGCATGTCCGCGACCGTGCAGGCCTATTTCATCGCCGCCACGATGGTCATCGCCGTGCCGACCGGCGTGAAGATCTTCTCCTGGATCGCGACCATGTGGGGCGGCTCGATCGAGTTCAAGACGCCGATGCTGTGGGCGATCGGCTTCATCTTCCTGTTCACGATCGGCGGCGTCACCGGCGTCGTGCTCGCCAATGCGGGCATCGACCGCGAGCTGCACGGCACCTACTACGTCGTCGCGCACTTCCACTATGTGCTGTCGCTGGGCGCCGTGTTCGCCATTTTCGGCGGCTGGTACTACTGGTTCCCGAAAATAACCGGCTACATGTACAGCGAAACGCTCGGCAAGCTGCACTTCTGGATCACCTTCATCGGCGTCAATCTGGTGTTCTTCCCGCAGCACTTCCTTGGCATGGCGGGCATGCCGCGTCGCTACGCCGACTATCCCGATGCGTTTGCCGGCTGGAATTTCGTTTCCTCGATCGGCTCGTACATTTCGGGCTTTGGGATTCTGGTATTCTTCTACTGCATGGCGCTGGCCTTCATGCGCAAGGAGCGGGCCTCGGCCAATCCTTGGGGGCCGGGCGCAACGACCCTGGAATGGACGCTGTCGTCGCCGCCGCCGTTCCATCAGTATGAAACGCTGCCGTTGATCCGATGAGCGTTACGCTGACACGCGCCGAGCCTTCGATCGCGGGGGCCGGCGACTACATCGAGCTGATGAAGCCGCGGGTGATGTCGCTCGTGGTGTTCACGGCGTTGGTCGGCATGCTGGTTGCGCCCGTCCACGTTCATCCGGTGATCGGCTTCGCCGCGCTATTGTGCATCACCGTCGGCGCCGGCGCTGCCGGCGCGCTCAACATGTGGTACGACGCCGATATCGATGCGCGCATGGCACGCACCGCCGGCCGGCCGATTCCGCGCGGCCGTGTCACGCCCGGCGAAGCGGCGGGGTTCGGATTCACATTGGCGGTGTTCTCGGTCGTGTCGCTCGGGGTGCTCGTCAATCTGTTGGCAGCCGCGCTGCTCGCGTTCACGATCTTCTTTTACGTCGCGATCTATACGGTCTGGCTGAAGCGCTCGACGCCGCAGAACATCGTGATCGGCGGCGCCGCGGGCGCGCTGCCTCCGATGATCGGCTGGGCGGCGGCGAGTGGCACTCTGGCCATCGAGCCGGTCGTGCTGTTTCTCATCATCTTCTTCTGGACGCCGCCGCATTTCTGGGCACTGTCGCTCTACCGCATCGGCGATTATGCCCGCGCCGGAGTACCGATGCTTCCGGTCGTTGCCGGCGAAGGCGAGACGCGCCGCCAAATCTGGCTCTATACGATGCTGCTGGCGCCGCTTGGCGTCGTGCCGTGGCTGCTCGGTTATGCCGGGCTGATCTATGGCGTGGCCTCGCTGGTGCTGGGCGGCGGCATGATCGTGCTGGCGCTGCGCGTGCGCAGGGAGAGCAACGGCCATACGGCGTGCAAGCAGTTGTTCGCTTTCTCGATCCTCTATCTGTTTCTGTTGTTCGCCATGCTGCTGGTCGATCGCATGTCGGGAGGGCCGCTCAGCCATTTCGCGGCATGACGATGGCGAGTGAAACGATGAACGAGTTGCGCAAGCCGCCCGCGAATGAGCCGTGGCCGCAAGGCGGCATCAGGCTCACCAAGGAGCAGCTGCGCGCGCGGCGCACGCGTTCGATTGCCATCGCGCTCGCGCTCGGGGCGTTCGTTGCGGTGATCTTCGCGGTCACCATCGTGCGGCTCGGCTCCGGGGCGTTGCAGCGGCCGCTCTACATGCAGCCGGCGCAGCCGACGCAGGGAACAAAGTAGTTGCATCCGATGCACCAGCCGCTCGACCCGCAACCGCAGCGCAAACGCAAAAGCCGTGACTTTCTGGTCGCGTTCCTGTGCGGCGCGTTCGTCGCCGCCATGGTTGGCGTGTCGTATGCCGCGGTGCCGCTTTATTCCTGGTTCTGCCGCACCACCGGCTTCGGCGGCACCACTCAGGTGGCCAAGGCACTGCCGACCCGCGAACTGGCGCGCAAGATCACCGTGCGCTTCGATTCGAATATCGCCGAAGGCCTGCCGTGGTCGTTCGAGCCGGAGCGCCGCACCCTCGACGTGCGTCTCGGGCAGGTGGTAACGATCTACTACAGGGTCACCAACCAGACCGCGCGGGTCACCGTCGGCCAGGCCGGCTATAACGTCAGCCCGCCGACCGTCGGCATCTATTTCGAAAAGATCAACTGCTTCTGCTTTACGACGCAGACCATGAAGCCGGGCGAGAGCCGCGACATGGCGGTCGTGTTCTACGTTGATCCGAAGCTCGCCCAGGATTCCGAACAGAACAACGTCAGTACGATCACGCTCTCCTACACGTTCTATCCGGTACGCCAATCGGAAGAACCGGTGGCGGCGAGCGGCGGTCCGGACAAATCCGGCCGCATCTGAGGATTTAATCGGAGAAAATGACGATGGCCGACGCCGCTGCCCACGCCAAACCGCACCACGATTACCATCTGGTCAATCCGAGTCCGTGGCCGGCAGTCGGCGCCACGGCCGCTTTCATCACCGCGGTCGGCCTGATCCTTTGGATGCACGGGATCGTCAGCTACGCGCCGCTGGTATTCGGCGTCGGCATCATCGGCGTCGCCTACACGATGATCGGCTGGTGGCGCGACGTGATCCATGAGGCCGAGGTCGAAGGCGATCACACCCGCGTCGTGCAGATATCGCACCGCTACGGCATGATCCTGTTCATCGCTTCCGAGGTGATGTTCTTCGTCGCGTGGTTCTGGGCCTATTTCAACACCGCGCTGTTTCCGGACGAAGTGAGGGATGTCGCGCGGATCGCGTTTACCGGCGGCGTGTGGCCGCCGAAGGGTATTCAGACCTTCGATCCGTGGCATTTCCCGCTGCTGAATACGCTCATTCTTCTGACCTCGGGCACGACCGTGACGTGGGCGCACCACGCGCTGCTTGAGGACAACCGCAAGGGCCTGGTCTGGGGGCTGGTCTGCACCATCGCGCTCGGGCTGACCTTCACCTGCGTGCAGGCCTGGGAATATGCGCACGCGGCGTTCCACTATTCCGGCAACATGTACGGCGCCGCCTTCTTCATGGCGACGGGCTTTCACGGGGCGCATGTCATCATCGGCTCGACGTTCCTGATCGTCTGCCTGTTCCGCGCGCTCGCCGGCCAATTCAAGCCGACGCAGCATCTCGGCTTCGAGTTCTGCGCCTGGTACTGGCATTTCGTCGACGTGGTGTGGCTGTTCCTGTTCGCCTGCATCTATGTGTGGGGCGGCGGCGCCGCCGCCGGATAGCGTCCGGCGGCTAACGCCGGAACGAAGCGTCGCTCCGATTCGAGCGCGCCAACATCACAGTTCGGCTTGCACAGCGAAGGGTGCAGGCCGATATCGCTGTTATGAACGAGAAGCCGATCGGTACACTCGCCGGTGCGATCCGCGCCGGACTGGCCTGCAAGTGCCCGCGCTGCGGCAAGGGGAAGCTGTTTGACGGCTTTCTGACGCTGCGGCCGCGCTGCGACGTGTGCGGGCTGGATTATGGCTTTGCCGATTCGGGCGACGGGCCCGCGGTCTTCATCATGTTCTTCGCCGGCTTTATCGTGGTGGGCGCCGCCTTGGTCACCGAAGCGGTCTATCATCCGCCGTATTGGGTGCACGCGGCACTATGGGTGCCCTTGATCCTGATCGTGACGCTCGGTCCATTGCGGCCGATGAAAGGGATGATGATTTCGCTGCAGTATTTCCACAAGGCCGCGGAGTCGCGCTTTGACGGACCGGGGACGCCATGAGCGGCGCCCTGAGTGTGCCGGAGCGGCCTGGGCGTTCCTGGGTCGGGATGCTGATCCCGGCGCTGATCGCACTTGTCGTTCTTATCGGGCTCGGCACTTGGCAGATTCAGCGCAAGGCCTGGAAGGAAGCCCTGATCGCCGTGCTCGACACGCAGCTAGCGGCGCCGCCGATGGCGCTGCCGGCGCCGGCCACATGGGCGGGGCTCGACCGCGCCAAGGACGAATATCGCCGTGTCACCTTCAGCGCCGTATTCGACAACAGCAAGGAGGCCCTGCTGTTCGCCGCGCCGTCGACCTTCAGGCCCGATGTTGAAGGCCCGGGTTATTGGGTGCTGACGCCGGCGCGCGTGGCTGACGGCAAGATCGTGATCGTCAATCGCGGCTTCGTGCCCGACGGCCAGCAGGATCCGAAAACGCGCGCGGCCGGGCAGATCGCTGGCCCGGTCACCATCGTCGGCTCGATGCGCTGGCCCGGCGAGCGTCACTGGTTCACGCCGGCCGACGAGCCAGCCAAGAATCTCTGGTTCACCGCCGATCCGCAGTCGATCGCCGTCACCAAGAGCCTATCGGGCGTGGCCCGGTTCTACGTCGAGCAGGAAAGCCCGGTGCCGCCGGGCGGACTGCCCAAGCCCGGCAAGCTCATGGTGACGCTGCCGGACAACCATTTGCAGTACGCGTTGACCTGGTACGGCCTCGCGCTGGTGCTGGTCATCATGTTCGGAAGCTGGGCGTACGGGCAGAGCCGCGAACAGAGCGACGCCGCGTAGCTGCCCGGGGCGTCACGTTTATGATTTCTCTGGTTGGCTGGCCGCATCACGGGGACGGTGGCGCTTGACCGCCTCGGGGTGCGTCGAATCGGCACCCATATAGACGCCGCGCTCCCAGGTGCGCTTGAGCGGGTCGGCGACATTGAGCGACATGTCGCCGATTCCCACAATCTCGATCTTGACCGTTTCGCCGTCCTGCAGCGCCCCCAATCCCTCGTGATTGGTGCCGCAGGCGATGATGTCGCCGGACAACATCGTCATTACCGTGGTGGCGAATTCGATGAGTTCAGGTACGCGGTGCTCCATGTCATCGGTGTTGTAGTTGTGCCGCAGCTGCCCATCGTTCCAGAAACGCACCAGCAGATCGTTGGGATTCTCGATCTCGTCGGCGGTGACGATGCAAGGGCCGATCGGCGCAAACGTGTCGAACGACTTGCCAAGCCAGCTCATGGGCAGACTGGCGGGCCAGGTGCGGCGGCCCTCGCCGCGGGCGGTGACGTCGATGAGGCAGGTATAGCCGAACACCGCATCGCGCCAGTTCCCGCGCTTGATCGTCTTGGCCGGACCCTTGATTACCAGCGCCAGTTCGGCTTCGTGCATGAAGATCCAAGGATCGGTATAGGCCGGCAGTTGGATCGTATCGCCGGGTCCGATGACGGCGTCGGGATTCTTCATGAACATGTTGAGCGGGCGCGGCTCGCGTTGCGCGTGCTCCCAGTAATTGCCGATCGCGCAAAGGATTTTGTGCGGCCGCGGCAACGGCGCCCGCAGGCGCACTGACGATAGCGGCAGCGCCGGCGCGGTCCGCGCGATCTGCTCGAGTGCCGGACGCAGTGTCTCGAAGTCGTCGATGATGCCTTCCATCACCAGCTGCGGCGTGTAGCTCGATCGTACCGCGCCCGAGATGTCGATCACGCCGCGTTCGGTAAGCAAGCCGGGCGATTGTGGGCCGGCGTTACCTTGTTGGAATGAGACGAGCTTCATAGGCTTTCCCCCCGGAGTTTGCCGGCAGATTAGACCGCTTCCAATTGCACGTCATCGCCTGCGGCTTGGCCGGACGAGCGGGAAGAGGCGCCGCGCCGGCAGCGCCTCTAATCGGAAGGGAGGTCGCAATCGGAGAGTGACGCCTGAGCCGCCGATGCCGTCCTAGGTCTTCTGCAACGCCTTGCGGACAAATTGCATGTCGACGACGCTGGCGTATGGAGTTCGTTTCGTAAAGGTTCCCGTCTTGTAAACGACATCCATGTCGAGATTGTAGGCTTGCTCGGAAACGATGCCGTCACTGCTCCAGAGATGATCGGCGTAGGCGCGGTCGAGCGTGGCCTTCACGCCGCTCGCCGGCAGCGTCGGAAATTCCTTATGCGTCATCGCTTCGACAGCGCTACGGTCCTTCGTCACGATGCCGAGCGCCTGCACGGTCGCATCGACGAACGCCTGCACGACCTGCGGTTCACGGGTAATGGTGGACTGGCGCACGCTGACAACCGAGTACGCATAGTCGCCCAACGACGGGAACCCAAAAAACGGCTCGTCCCAGAGGCCCTGTTCGATGCCGGCCGTGATGAACGGCTCCTGGTTGACCCCCAGATCGATGGCGCCATTCTTCATCATTGGCACGATCGCAGCACTGTCGGCCTGGTTGATGGCGACGATGTCTTTTTTCGGATCAAGACCGACCTTGATCGTCAGCCAGCGGCCGAGCAAGTCCGGTGTGCCGCCGTATCGGCTGAGCGCGAACCGTTTGCCCTTGAGGAAGGCGGCGATGTCGGCATCCGAACTCGACTTCGGACCGGTGCCCTTGCGGGCGACGATGTACACGTTTGCACGATTGACCAGATTGCAGATCGTTACCAGCGGGTCCGCCTTGCCGACATTGGCCATCGCGTCCGATTCCGGCCCGCCGATGTTTCCCCATACTTGACCGCTGACCAGCGCGGTCACATGAGCGCCATTGGTGGTGGTCACTACCGAAACGTCGAGCCCTCGGCTTTTGTACAATCCCTGATCGATCGCCAGATAGACCGGCGCATAGCCGAGACTGTGAACCGGCTCGGCGAGCACCAGCGTCTTTGAGCCTTGCGCCAAGGCATTCTGTGAACAGATGGCTGAGCCCATGGCCAGGGCACCGGCCATTGCAGTCCGGCGGGTCATTTTGGGAGAGGATTTCACATCCAATCGCATGATTGAGCACCTTCTTTGGAGAAGGCTGCGGGAGTACCCGGACCCTACCCAACGCAGCGGCCGCACATTGTATCGCTCGGGGCCGCGCGGTCCAATGTCACGCCGTCATTTTTTGAATTGGACGAGTCGAAAAGCAGCCGATAACATGCGTGCGTCAAACACACGCATCTGTGCTGCGTATGGCCCGCTCGACAGCATTGGTTGTAGAAAACAATGCTTCGAGATCCCGCTGGAAGCATGCTCAGGTCGCCGGAATGCGGTGTGTACTGCGATGACCTGAGCCAGCGGGGGCGACCACGGCTGCCAAACTCGACGTTCGCACGGTCTCGAAGATCTTCAAGCGCCACGGCCGTGCCGTCCGCGCGCTCGACTCCGTGTCGCTCACGATCCCTGAAGGCCGCTTGATCAGCCTGATCGGCCCCAGCGGTTGCGGCAAGTCGACACTTTTCAACATTATCGCCGGCCTCCTGCAGCCCACCACCGGCGACGTGCTTGCCGACAGCAAAAGCATTGTCGGGCGGCCCGGTTACGTAGCCTACATGCTGCAGAAGGGCTTGCTGCTGCCCTGGCGCACGATCATCGACAACATCATCCTCGGAGCCGAAGTCCGCGGAATACCGAAAAAGGAATCGCTGGCCCGGGCGCAACCGTTGATCGAGCGCTACGGCCTCGCCGGCTTCGAGCAGCACTATCCGCACGAACTCTCAGGCGGCATGCGGCAGCGGACCAGCCTGCTGCGAACCATGCTCTATGATCGCGACGTCGTGCTGCTTGACGAGCCCTTTGGCGCGCTGGACGCCCAGACGCGCCTGCTGATGCAAAGCTGGCTGCTGCAAGTTTGGAGCGATCTCGGCAAGACGATTCTCTTCGTCACCCACGACATCGACGAGGCGATCTACCTGTCGGACGAGATCTTCGTCTTCACCGCTCGCCCGGGCCGGATAAAGGCGCACATCAAGGTCGATCTTTCGCGGCCGCGCGACCAGGATGCTGTCACGAGTCCGCCGTTTGTGGATCTGAAACGGCAGCTTCTCGGCTTGCTCAACGACGAAGCGCGCATCGCCGAACGGCAGGAGTTGTTGCAATGAGTGATCCGAATCTTGCCCCCGCCGGCGGCGACGATGACGATGCCGCCGAGCGGCGCATTCGCCGATGTGCCGCCATTTGGCGCTGGGCTCTCGGTGCGGGCATCATCGTCGCCTGGGAGGTTTTCGCGCGTCTCAAGATCATCGACCCGTACTATTTCTCCAGCCCGACCAGGATCGTGAACACCGCCTACGTGGCGGCAACGCAAGGCACGCTCCTTTTTGATATCGGCTACACGTCAGCATCAACGATCGTCGGGTTTATCGTCGGCGTCGTGGCGGGCGCGCTGATCGGCCTCTCGACCTGGTGGTCGGATGTCTACGGGCGCGTCAGTGAGCCGTACCTTGTTACGTTCAACGCGATACCCAAGCTCGCGCTCGCGCCCATTCTGATCATCCTGTTCGGAATCGGTTTCGAGTCGAAGGTCGCACTTGCGGTCGCGCTGACGATCGTTCCGGCCGCAATGGCGGCTTACGGGGGCGTCAAAAGCGTCGACAAGGATCTGGAGACGCTGCTGTTCTCCTTGGGGGCCAGCCGCTTCCAAGTTTTTGCAAAGGTGGTCGTGCCGTGGGCGATGCCTTGGATCGTCAGCAGCCTGCGGGTTAACATCGGATTGGCGCTGGCTGGCGCGATCGTCGGCGAGTTTATTGCCTCTCAGTTTGGGGTAGGCCGCATGATTCTGTATGCGGGGCAGGTCATGGACATCAACCTGGTCTGGGTCGGGGTCGTCGTCTTATCCGTCCTGGCATTGGTGATGTATGTCGCGGTGATGGCCGCCGAACGCTACTTGCTCAAAGGCATGCTCCACGGCTCTCAGCTCGGCACTCAGTAATCGTGCCGGCACGTGCACACAACCTACATGCCGGTACATCTGCTCCGGCGCGGCATTGAGGGGACGCGATGAACGACAGCAACAAGACACGCATTGCTCACCTGACGGGGCCCACGGCGACCATCCAGAACACGCCGCCGCTGGTCACGTCGAACAAGGCGCGCGCCAAGCATGGTCTGCCATTGCTCAAGGATGCCGACGGCGCGCCGCTGCGCTACGACGCGCTGCGGCCACAACGCCTCGCGGCTCCTGTCAAAGTGTATGTCGAGCAGTTTTCGGCGCACCCGCTCGAATCCGATGCCGCCGAACTGTATGGACCTGCCGATGGATACATCGGTGCGGACGGCGTGTTTCGTAAGCAACGCCAGAGCGGCAGCGACAAACCGGTTTATGAGATCGAGCTGAAGCCGGAGGATGGTCTCTATCCGCTTCCCTATATGGCAACGCAGGCTGACGGATCGGCCTGGGAGGAGGAGTGCACCGCGCCGGGTGCTCTCACCGGCCGTCAGGGCTTTTTCCCCGACGGCTCGCGCAGCTTTGAGGAAATCGATCGCCTATCGATTGGCGCTGAAGGCACCGCGAGCCTGCTGTCCTCAATCGCAAATGTGGACTTTTATCGCGGTGTGCCGCCGAGCGGCTACACCAAGGGCCTGCCCGCGCATCTGCGCAGCGATAAAGGCGAGGGCGACATCGCGCCGGAAGTCCGCGGCACTCATTACTTTGGCTACAAGCCGTATCACCTCGCCGTCGCGCCGCCACGGCCGGCGCTCGCGAAGGCGACCAACGACATGCAGGCGCTGGTCTCGAGCGGCGACTACGACGGTGTGATCTGGACCCAGGGCAGCCCGCAGGTCGAAGAGAGCGCCTACTGGTTCAATCTGCTGATCGATACGACCTTGCCTATCTGCTGCAACGCGGCGCAGCGGCCCCAGGGCCAGATCAGCGCCGATGGCCCGGCAAACATTGTCGAACTCGGCTCGCTACATCCGCTCGCGGGTGTGGGCCGATGAACAAGGCCGCAACCGCTGCGGCGTCGTGGTGATCCAGGAGCAGCAGGTGTTTGCTGCGCGCGAGGTCGCCAAGGTCGATGCGCGTCCCGGCGGCTATGTGGCGACCGGAGGACACGGCGGCATTGTTGCCAATATCAGCCATACCGGCCGGATCGCGCTCACCTATCTGCCGGTTTTCAAACACACCTATCGGTCGGAGATTAAGATCACGGCGCTCCCGGACGCCGTGAAAGCGGCCAAGCAGGGCGGTCACGGCATCGACATGGTCGATGTCGCGGTCAAGGACAAAAGCGGCGCGCTGCTCGCGGACGCCATTCCGGTCGTCACGGTCTCGGCCGACGGCGGCTATTCGGGAATGGCATATGGGCACGATACCGCGCCCGAGATCGACCTGATGGCCTCGATCGACCATAAACTCAGTCTCGGCCTGCTGACGGGCTTCGTCATTCAGGGGCTTGTGCCCTATGGCCGGACGCCATCGCACACCCGCAACAAGCTGATGCTCAAAGCGACATTCAGCGGCATCCCGGTCGCGGTCGCCGGCCGCGGTGCGCCAATGGGCTTTGCCGATCCGTCGGATTTCCAGATCGCCGCCGGGAACCTGACCGCCAACAAAGCCCGCTTCCTGTTGATGGCCTGCCTGCTAAAGTTCGGCAGCCTGCCGGCGGCGAAGAATCCCGACAAGCCGACGAGCGCGGAGTTGGACGCCATCCGCAAAGCGGTGGCGGCTTATCAGGCCGTGTTCGACACGCACTGATCGCAACTCACGAATTCCACTACCTGGAATACTGATCACGGCGTTGCCGTCTCGCGGTCGCAGAACATTTTCGCCTTCCTTGTGGACCGGTCAGCTTTTCTATTAGTGTGATTCCCGGAGCGTTTCGGCGGCTCTTGCGCCATAATAAAAACGCTTAATAATTCAATATCTTATGCCACGTGCCGGGGATCGCGCCGGCGCGCGGGAAGGCAAAACGGTGCGCTACGTTTCAACCCGGGGCGAGGCCCCGCCGCTCGGCTTCGCCGATGCCATGCTCGCGGGCCTTGCCCGCGACGGCGGGCTTTACGTGCCGCAATCCTGGCCCCGGATCGAGCCGCAGGACATTGCCGCCTTCGCCGGCCGGCCCTATGCGGAAGTCGCGGTCGACATCATCGGCCGCTTCGCTGACGAGACCATCGGCCATGCCGACCTCGCCCGCATGGCGCGCGAGGCTTACGGCAATTTTCGCCACCCGGCCGTGGTGCCGCTGACACAGCTCAACGTGAACACGTTCATGCTAGAACTGTTTCACGGGCCGACGCTGGCATTCAAGGATGTGGCCATGCAGCTTTTGGCGCGGCTGATGGATCACGCCCTGCGCACGCGCGGCGAACGCCGCACCATCGTGGTGGCGACTTCGGGCGATACCGGCGGCGCCGCCGTTGAAGCGTTTCGCGGCCGCGATCAGGTCGATCTGATCGTGCTGTTTCCCCAAGGACGCGTTTCCGACGTGCAGCGGCACATGATGACCACGACCGGCGCCGGCAATGTCAGTGCGCTCGCCATCGAGGGTACCTTCGACGATTGCCAGGCGCTGGTGAAGGCGATGTTCAATCACGCCGATTTTCGCGAACGCGTGCGGCTGTCCGGCGTCAACTCGATCAACTGGGCGCGCATCGTGGCGCAGGCGGTCTACTATTTCACCGCCGCCGTCACGCTCGGTGCCCCGCATCGCAAAGTGGCGTTCACCGTGCCGACCGGCAATTTCGGCGACATCTATGCGGGCTACGTAGCGCAGCGCATGGGCTTAGCCATAGATCGGCTCGTCATCGCCACCAACGTCAACGACATCTTGGCGCGGACCCTCGCCACGGGCAGCTACGAACTGCGGCCCGTGGTGGCGACCACGTCGCCGTCGATGGACATCCAGGTCTCGTCGAATTTCGAACGGCTGTTGTTTGACGCCTATCGGCGTGATGCCGCCGCGGTGCGGGGGCTGATGGCCTCGCTCGCACAATCACGCAGGTTCGCGCTATCGGCCCCGGCGCTGGCGGACATCAGGACGCTATTCGCGGCCGGCCGCGCCGACGAGCAAGAAGTTGCGGCGACGATCCGGACGGTGAAACGCGAGACCGGCAATTTCACCGATCCGCACACCGCCGTCGGAATCGCGGTCGCCGAGAAGGAGCCGCGCGACCCTGCGCTGCCGATGGTGGTGCTGTCCACGGCCCACGCGGCGAAATTTCCCGATGCGGTTGCGGCTGCATGCGGCGCGCGGCCGGCCTTGCCGGAATGGCTTTCCGATCTCGATACCCGCGAGGAGCGCGTCACCGTGCTGCCGGCGGACCAGTCAGCGGTCGAGCGTTTCGTTCTGTCGACGAGTCGCGCCGCACATGAAGGAGCGGCAGCATGAGTGTTGCGGTAACCAAGCTTAAATCCGGCATCCAGGTGGTGACCGACACCATGCCGCATCTCGAGACGGCGTCGCTTGGCGTTTGGGTCAATGCCGGCAGCCGCGACGAACGCCGCGACGAAAACGGCATCGCGCATTGTCTCGAACACATGGCATTCAAGGGCACGCGGCGCCGCACCGCGCGCCAGATCGCCGAGGAGATCGAGGCGGTCGGCGGCGATCTCAATGCGGCGACCGGCGCCGAGACGACCGCCTATTATGCGCGGGTGCTCAAGGCCGATGTGCCGTTGGCACTCGATGTGCTGGCCGACATTCTGTCCGAGCCGACCTTCGACCGCGAAGAACTCGTCCGCGAGCAGAATGTCATCATTCAGGAAATCGGCGCGGTCGCCGACACGCCGGACGATCTGGTATTCGAGCACCTGCAGAATGTCGCCTTTCCCGATCAGCCGCTTGGCCGTTCAATCCTGGGGACGACCAAGACGGTGAAATCGTTCGACGGCGCAAAGCTGCGCGAATATCTGGGCAGGAACTATCGCGCTCCCGACATGGTGGTGGCCGCGGCTGGCGCGGTCGATCATCAGGCTGTGGTTGCCGAGGTAGAGCGGCGCTTCGCGAGCTTCAACGGCCCCGCAAACGCCGCGCCGGAGCCGGCAAGTTTCGGCGGCGGCAACCACGTCGAGAAACGCGATCTCGAGCAGGTGCACATCGCGCTGGCGCTGCCCGGCGTGTCACAGACCGATGCGTCGCTGTTTTCGCTGCAGGTCTTCACCAGCGTGGTGGGCGGCGGAATGTCGTCAAGGCTGTTCCAGGAGGCGCGTGAAAAGCGCGGACTGTGCTACTCGATCTATACGTTCCACGTGCCGTATACAGACGTGGGCATGTTCGGCCTTTACGCCGGCACCGATGCGGCCGACGCCTCCGAGTTGATGCGGGTCATCGTCGATGAGATCGCCAACGCCGCCGAGACTGTGTCCGACCGCGAGATCGCCCGCGCCCAGGCGCAGATGAAAGCCGGGCTGTTGATGGCACTGGAAAGCTCGGGCGAACGGGTCGGCCAGCTCGCGCGTCAGATGATCATTCACGGCCGGCCGATCCCGGTCCAGGAACTGGTCGCCAAAGTCGACGCCGTGACGGTGGAGAGCGCGCGGGCTGCTGGACGGGCGCTGTTCGGGCGCGGCAAGCTCGCCACGGCGATGCTGGGACTAGGTTCCGGGCTTGAAAGCGCCACCACGATTGCTCAAAGTCTGGCGCTCCGGGCTGCTTGATGAGAGAATCGGTAGCAACTCCGCGCGCGGCGGTGCGTCGGCTCAGCCGTGCGGAGAGCTTGTTGGCCGGTAGGGCGAGCGAGGATGGCGTTTTTTCGCACCATCAATTTTTCCGACCCGCTCGCGACGATCACCGGCGACGGCGTCACGCTGCGCACGCCGCAGATGACCGACTACGGCGAATGGGCGGCGTTGCGCGAGGGCAGCCGCGAGTTTCTCAAACCCTGGGAGCCAACCTGGCCGGCCGACGATCTGACCCGGAGCGCCTTCCGGCGCCGCATCAGGCGCTACGTCGAAGACCTGCGCACCGATCAGGGTTACGCATTTATCATCGTGCGCAACACCGACGGTGCGCTGCTCGGCGGTTTGACCCTTGCCAACATCCGCCGCGGCGTCGCCCAGGCTGCCAGCGTCGGTTACTGGATGGGGCAGCCTTTCATACGCCGCGGCCACATGTCGGCGGCGGTGCGCGCGGTGATCCCGTTCGCTTTCGCCACGCTGCGGTTGCATCGCCTGGAAGCCGCCTGCATCCCGACCAATGCGGCCTCCACGCGGCTTCTGGAAAATACCGGCTTTGTCCGCGAAGGCTATGCCCGGGAATATCTGTGCATCAACGGCATCTGGCAGGACCATCTGTTGTATGCGCGTTTGGCCGGGGGCGCGGACTCATAACGATTTCGAGCGGCGGCGCGCCGCAGAGGCCGCCTTGGGATGGCCACGGTTCGCCTGCAATGGTGAGTGGGGATGCCGGAAGAGCGTAAATCGATAGGTTGGCGCAATCGCGCCGCGGTGGCGGCTTCGTTTGCGCTTGCGCTGTTGGCGTCGGGTTGCGGCGGCGGCAGCAGTCTTTTTGGCGGCTCTTCGGTCTCGGCGCCCGCGCCGACGCCGGCATCTTCGTCCGGCGGCCTGCTGCCGGACGACATCACGAATTTCTTCTCCGGCTCGTCCGACAAGGGGCCGCAACAGGTCGCCGGCGCGGCCGCCGACGTCGAATGCCCCTATATCCAGATCCGCGAAGGCGCATCGACCCTGACCGTCAACGGGCCCGGCGACAACGCGGCGATGTCGCTGAAATACCAGGGCACGTTCGTGCGGGCGGCGCGGCAGTGCGCCGTGGTCGCCGGTCAAATGGTCATGAAGATCGGCGTGCAGGGGCGCCTGATCCTGGGACCGCAAGGCGGCCCCGGCGAAGTGACCATCCCGCTGCGCATTGCCGTCGTCGACGAGAAGCCGGCCTCGTCGAAGACGATCGTGACCAAATTGATCCTGATTCCGGTCGAGGTGCGGACCGCCGACGACAATCCGAGCTTCACGCATGTCGAGGACAACGTCACGTTCCCGATGCCGTCGTCGAGCGCACTGGACGATTACGTCGTCTATATCGGGTTCGATCCGATCGCCGCGCGGGCGCAGGAAAGGCACAGCGCGCCGCGGGCGCGGCCGAGAGTCAAGCGCAAGCCCGTCCCGAGGGCCCAGGCGGCACCGCCGCTGCGCACGAATTGATAGCATTCGCCATGCCCGCGCTTGGCGCGGGCATCCACGTCGCAAATACCGATTTGCGTCAAAGACGTGGATGGCCGGAATAAGTCCGGCCATGATGCGGTGAGTGAACCCGGTACTGTTCGAGCGGATTTAATATCAGTTGAATTTCTGCTTCACGTCCTCGATGCCGCGCGCGAGCAGGTCTTCCGCGACTTTGCCTTTGGCGGCAACAGAGAGGATCTTTTCGGCCGCGGCGATCGCCGCGTCGGCTGCCGCGGATCGTACGTCGGCGAGCGCCTGAGCTTCGGCCTGGGCGATCTTGGCCTCCGCCATCTTGGTGCGGCGGCCGACAAACTCTTCCATGCGCTGCTTGGCCTCGACGGCGAGCCGCTCGGCCTCCGCCTTGGCGCTGGCGATGATCGCTTCCGCTTCGCTCTCTGCGGCGCGGCCCTTGCGCTCAAACTCGGCCAGCAAATTCTGCGCTTCCTGGCGCAGCCTCGACGCCTCGTCGAGTTCCGACTTGATGCGCGCCTGGCGCTGATCGAGCGCACCCGCAAGTTTCTTGTGCACGCCCAGATAGCCAAGCAGACCGAGGAAACAGATGAAACAGATCGCGACCCAAGCTTCGGGAGGAGGCATCATCCGGCTTGTCCTTTACGGTTTGCTCGAATCTACCGTTTGCCCAATTCGCCGAGCGCGGCGGCGACTTCGTGCGCGTCCGGCGCCTTGCCGATCAGCCGTTGGACAATCGCCGACGCGGTGTCGCCAGCGATGGCGCCGACGTTGCTCATGGCCGCGCTGCGCGTTGCGGCGATCGACTTTTCCGCCGCCGCCAGCCGCTCATGCAATTCCGCCTCAAGCCGCTTGTTGGTTGCCTCGGCCGCGGCCGCCTGCTGCTCCCGCGTCGCGTTGGCAATCCCCTGGGCGCGGTTGCGCGCATCGGCCAGCGCCTTCTCGTAAGCGGTATGCGCCGCGTCGGAGCGCTCCTTGAGCTGTTGTGCCGCCGCGATATCGTCGCCGATGCGCTTCGACCGGTCGGCGAGGATCGATTGGATGCGCGGCAAGGCGATCTTCGCCATGAGTACATAGAGCAGCACGAAACTCAGCGTCAGCCAGAACAGCTGCGACGGAAAGTTCTCGGACTGGAACGGCGGGAATTCGTGCTTTCCCGCGGGCGCTTCGGTTGTGGCGGTCGGCGTGGCCATGGCCGGCTGGTTTTCAGAATTGATACAGCAGCAGGAGCGCGATCAGCAGCGAGAAGATGCCGAGCGCCTCGGTGATGGCGAACCCGAAGATCAGGTTACCGAACTGGCCCTGCGCCGCCGACGGATTGCGCAGCGCGGCCGCCAGGTAATTGCCGAAGATCAGGCCGACGCCGACGCCCGCACCGCCCATGCCGATGCAGGCGATGCCGGCCCCGATCAATTTCGCGGCGTTTGCATCCATGAGAAAGCTCCTTTTCGAGGTTGCAAAGATCGGGCCGTCAGTGGCCCGGGTGTATTGCATCGTTGAGATAGATGCAGGTGAGAATGGCGAACACGTAGGCCTGCAGACAAGCGACCAAAAGCTCGAGCGCGCACAGCATAACCACCATGATGAACGGCAGCACCGCGCCGAACCAGCCGAGCACGCCGGCGCCCGCCAGCATGATGATGAAGCCGGCGAACACCTGCAGCGTGATGTGTCCGGCCAGCATGTTGGCGAACAGACGAACGCTGTGCGAGACCGGCCGCGAGACAAAGGACAGCACCTCGATGGGTACGATCAGCGGCAGGAAGATCCACGGCACCCCGGACGGCACGAACAATTTCAGGAAGCGCAGGCCGTTGCGCCAGAAGCCGTAGATCACGACGATCAGGAACACCAGGATCGCCAAAGTCGCGGTCACGATAAGCTGGCTGGTCACCGTGAAGGAATAGGGGATGAGCCCGATCAGGTTGGCGACCAGGACGAACATGAACAGCGTGAATACGAAGGGCAGGAATTTCATGCCCGCTTCGCCGGTCGAGTTGCGCAGCGTGGTGGCGACGAATTCATAGGACATTTCCGCCGCCGACTGCAGCCGGCCGGGGATGATCGCCCGCGAGGCGGTCGCGCCGATCAGCAGCAGCGACACCAGCACGACGATCACCAGCATGTAGGCGGCCGAATTGGTGAACGCGATCTGGTGACCGCCCATAGTCAACATCGGAATCAGATTCTTGATCTGAAATTGCTCGATCGGATCGAGATGCATGGTCCTATCGCCGCGACGCCTGGCGGCGCTGCCTAGTTGTTAGAAGTCGCCGAGCGCACCACATTGAGCACGCCGGCGGCAAAGCCGAGCATTCCAAATACAATGAGCCCCCAAGGCGAACTCTTGAGCCAGTGGTCGACAAGCAGGCCGAGGCCGGCACCGACCACCACGCCTGCAACGAATTCGCTCGAGAGCCGGAAGCCTCTGGCGTAGCCGGATGCAGTCGTCGCCCGATCCCCAGCCGGACCATCGGAAGGCCGCGTCGCCTGATCGCGCGCAAGTCTTTCGCCGAGCCGCTGGAGTCTCGCAGTGAGAACGGCCTCATCGGTATTTGCTTTGCCGCCCTCGCCGTTGTCGCGCGCGCCGTCGCTCATGCTTTCGACACTCGCGGTTTTGCGGCGATTGCGGCACGGCCGCCCGCTGAAACCGCGCGGACCATACTGAGGCGACTCAGTCGAGTCAAGAAACGCCAATCTTCGTCTAAGCAATTGATTCCAAAGTATATATGATCTTTCCGGCGGTGCCTGTGGACCGCTTCTGGCGACGCATTTTCGATGC
The DNA here is from genome assembly GCA_963729965.1 of uncultured Alphaproteobacteria bacterium. GTDB lineage: Bacteria > Pseudomonadota > Alphaproteobacteria > Rhizobiales > Xanthobacteraceae > BOG-931. Next base: position 124,901 of record CAVSPX010000008.1, on the reverse strand, counting down.
CGAGGGCGTTCTGTCGGTCTCTCACGGCGGCCCCGCTTGTTATATTGATAGCCGCGCCGGGAATGCACCGGCCTCGCGGCTCGTTCCGGCGCCCCGCCGCGTCCAAGAGGTGACCATGATCCGGATGACCATGATCCATAAGGCATCGACCGCCGCCGTCATCGCCGTCTCGATTCTGACGGCGTCCGCCGCCATCGGCGAGACTACGCCGCCGCCACTGGGCGAGGCGCGCTATAGCTTCCACAAAGTGCCGGACGGCTTTCTGCGGCTCGATTCCCAGACCGGGCAGGTCGCGCTGTGCGGCAGCCAGCCGGTGGGTTGGGCCTGCGTGACCGCGCCCGAGGATCGCGCCGTTCTTGAAAATGAAATTGCGCGGCTGCGCCGGGACAATGCCGCGCTCAAGCAGGAGCTCTTGGCGCACGGTTTGACGTTGCCACCGGGAACACAGCCGGAGCCGCCCGCGAGCAATAACGAGCCGAAGGTCGTGATCCGGCTGCCCAACAGCGCCGATATCGACCGGATGGTGGCGTTGGCCGGGCAGATGTGGCGCCAGTTTCTCGATGCGATCGTCGATGCGCAGAACCAGATGATGCACAAGAGCTGAGCCGCGCCGTGGCTGGAGCAGATGCCGCCGTGAGCAATTTATCGCCTATTCGGGTAACCCATGCGGAGACGATCGCGAGCGCGATTCTGACTCTGCAGACCACGGGCGAAGGTTTCTTCGACATCACGCGCGAGGCGTCGCGCTTTCTCGACGGCGCCAAGGCGGTGGACGGTATCTTGTTACTGTTTCTGCGGCACACGTCGGCGTCGCTGGTGATCCAGGAAAACGCCGATCCCGACGTGCAAACCGACCTCGTGACGGCGTTGCGGCGCGTGGCGCCGGAGAATGCCGGCTGGCTCCATGATACCGAGGGGCCCGACGACATGCCGGCCCATATCAAAGCCATGCTCAATGGCGTCTGCCTGCACGTGCCGGTGAGCGGCGGCCGCCTCGGTCTAGGGACGTGGCAGGCCATCTATGTGGCCGAGCATCGCCTGGCGCCGCACCGGCGCGAAATCGTGCTGCAGTTTTTGGGTTCGTGCCGCCAGAACTGATAAGCTGCGGCGCCGCGGAGCCAGGACTGGACCAAGACCGGACAATGTCGGTGAGCGAAACGCAACTTCATCGCCTGGTGATCGCCGACGATCACCCGCTGTTCCGCGGCGCACTGCGTGAAGCGGTGTCCGGTGTGCTCGGCAGCGCCGAGATCGGCGAGGCCGCCACCTTTGAGGAGGTCACCGATTTGTTGGAGCGCGGCGGCGAGGTCGATCTCATTCTGCTCGATCTGCGCATGCCCGGCGTGCGCGGCTTTTCCGGCCTGATGTATCTGCGCGCGCAGTATCCGAGCGTGCCGGTCGTCGTGGTGTCGGCCAACGACGATCCGGCCGTGATCCGCCGCTGTATGGAGTTCGGCGCCTCAGGCTTTTTTCCGAAGACGCTCGGCGCCGACGCGCTGCGCGCCGCGCTGGCGCGCGTCTTGGCCGGCGAAGTGTGGACCCCGCCGGATGTCGATCTGGCACGCGACGCCGACGCCGAGAGCGCCGCGATGATCGCGCGGCTTTCGTCGCTGACCCCGCAGCAGGTGCGCGTACTGATGATGCTGTCCGGCGGATTGTTGAACAAACAGATCGCCTACCAGCTTGGGGTGTCGGAGGCGACCGTGAAGGCGCACGTCTCCGCGATCCTGCAGAAGCTCGGCGTCGATAGCCGTACCCAGGCGGTGATTGCCGCCGGCCGCATCGAGGCCGGCCAGTGGCCGCACGCGGCGGAGCGGGCGGAGTGATCTAATATTCCTTCGTTTCCCGGGCGCTGCGCAGCACGAAACGTAGCGAAGTGCTGCGCTGCAGACCCGGGATCGTCTCAAACGCAGCGCTCGTAACGATCCCGGATGCGGCGCACCGTTTCACGCTGCGCCGCATCCGGGAAACGTGTGATAATTGGCGATCAAGCAGATCAGATGCCGATTGAAATGAGCGGCCTCGCTGACCTCGGAGCGCTATGTCATGATGCGGGACCGCTCACTCGCGTCAAACTGTCGTCTGACGTGCCGAACGATAGTCAAAGATCGTTGCCGGTGTGCTAAAGATCTCCCGCGCAACATTCCGCACGTAATTCTACGTAGTGGCTGTCGTCACGCCGCGAGCTCGCGCATGATGCGATAGAGCCGCGCCTGACCTTCAAAGCCGATGCCCGGGCGGTCCGATAAACTCAAATAGCCATTGGTGAGTTCGGCGTCGTCGGCGAAGCCGCCGAAATCGCCGAACACCCCCGGATAGGATTCCGCGCCGCCGAGGCCGAAGCCGGCGGCGATCGCCAGCGACATCTGATTGCCACCGTGGGGAAAGAGCAGACTGCGCGGCCATTGGTGGCGCGCCAGCATGTCGAGCGTGCGCGCATACTGAACGATGCCGTAGGCCTGCGGCGGATCGATCTGGATCACGTCGTTTCGCGCGGCAGAAAGACCGCCGAAGCGCACAAGGTTCTCGACGTCCTGGGTGGAGAACAGATTCTCCCCGGTGGACAGCGGCGCATCATAAGCGCCGGCGATCTCGGCCAGCAGCGCGTAATCGAGCGGATCGCATGGCTCCTCGAACCAGCGCAGCCTGAACGGCGCAAGCCCGCGCGCGTAGGCGAGCGCGTCGCCGCGTTCAAATTTCGAATTGGCGTCGACAGCGAGCTCGCCGCCGCGCGGCAGAATAGATTTGACGGCCTCGATGCGGGCAAGATCGGAGGCCAGCGCCATGCCGCCGACCTTCATCTTCACCATCGTGTAGCCGGCGTCGAGATGGCCTCGCATCTCATCCTGCAAGTGTTGCGTGGTCTTGCCGGGCGCGTACCAGCCGCCGCCGACGTAACAGAACACTTTCTCGGCCACCTTGCCATCGTTGTAGCGTTCCGCCAGCTGCCGATGCAGCGGCTTCTCGGCGATCTTGGCAACCGCGTCCCAGACCGCGACCTCGATGGTGCCGATGCCGATCGAGCGCTCGCTGTGGCCGCCGGATTTCTCGTTCTGCATCATGCAGGCAAGGATTTTTTCCGGCGAAAAATTGTCGCCGGTCTCATCGAGCAGCGACTTCGGATCGGCTTTGAGGATGCGCGGAATGAACCGTGCGCGCATCTGCGCGCCGCAGGCGTAGCGGCCGGTCGAATTGAAGGCAAAGCCGCACACCGGCTTGCCGTCACGCTTCACGTCGGTGATGACCGCGACCACCGACGTGGTCATTTCGGAGAAATTGAAGCTGGAATTGGCCAGCGAGGAATTCAGCGGGATCGCGGTTTCGCGGATGTCGACGATGCGCAACGGGCTGTCCCTCCTCGGATTGTTCTTGCTATCATCCCTTGCAGCAACGGTGCAGTAAACGGCAAACTGCCGGACGAGGGGAGGGGCCGATGCCGGAAGCGGCGTTTCAAATCACCGGCCACGCCACCGTCCTTCATGTCAAGGACATGCAAGCGGCGCTTGCGTATTATCGCGACAAGCTTGGCTTCTCGGTAACGTTCAGCTGGGAAGATCCGCCGCGCTACGTGTGCCTCTGTCTCGGCGATTGCGCCATCCACCTGAATGCCTATACGCCGCCCGCCGCGCCGTCGCATGTCGCCATCTTCTGCAAGGGCATCGACACATTGTATGACCAGCTTATGGCGCGCGGCGTCGCCATCGCCGTGCCGATTGCCGACCGGCCCTATGGCATGCGCGATTTCAGCGTGGACGATCCGGATGGCCACCGGCTCGACTTCGGCCAGGGAATTTCCGAAGGAATTTCGGAACACTAAGCAGCAAGGAAACAATCATGCCTGCGAAGAAAGTGACGCGTGACGACCTCCGCCAAGCCGCGGACAAATACAAGAACTGGGGCAAGTGGGGCCCGGACGACGAGATCGGCACGCTCAACTATACGAGCGCGGAGGACATCGTCGACGCCGCTCGGCTCGTCAAAAAAGGCAGGGTGATCTCGCTGGCGCTGAATTTCGACAATAACGGTCCGCAAGGCGGCAAGACTAATTACCCGGCGCTCGGCCGCATCAATCCGCTGCACACCATGCTGCGCACCGGCACCGACGCTTATTCGGGCGTGCTCGACAAGCGCGGCATCCGCGCCGCCGACGACATGGTGGTGATTCCGCTGCAATGCGGGACGCAGTGGGACGGGCTCGGCCACGTGTTCTACGAGAACAACATGTGGAACGGCTACGACTGCCGCGAAGTGTCGTCATTCGGCGCGGCGAAATGCGGCATCGAGAAGACCAAGGCCAAGATGGTCGGCCGCGGCGTGTTTCTCGACGTGGCGCGCGCGCTCGGCAAGGAGTGCCTCGACGACGGCTACGGCATCACCTGCGAGGATCTCAACAACACCGCCGAGGCGCATAACGTCACGCTCAAGCGCGGCGATTACATCATCGTGCGCACCGGCCAGATGGAGCGCTGCCTGAAAGCCGGCAGTTGGGACGGCTATCCGGGCGGCGATGCTCCGGGCTTCGCGTTCGAGACGCTGGAATGGATCGCGCGCACCGAGCTGGCGGCGCTTGCGTCAGACACCTGGGGCTGCGAGATGCGGCCCAACAATACCGAGGGCGGCATCAACCAGCCCTGGCATTGGATCACTATCCCGATCATGGGCATGACCATGGGCGAGATTTTTTATCTCAAGGACCTCGCCGAGGACTGCGCCGCCGACGGCGTGTACGAATTCATGTTCGTAGCGCCGGCGATCCCGATCACCGGCGCGGTTGGCTCGCCGACCAATCCGCTGGCGATCAAGTGACACGGCAGGCGTCATCCAGACGGGCGAAGCCCGATCCGGGATCGTGACACTTGCTTATCGTCATGGCCGGGCTTGACCTGGCTTGACCCGGCCATCCACGTCTTTCGCTTTGCCCCGACGAAGACGTGGATGCCCGCGACGAGCGCGGGCATGACGGCAAACCTTAGCTCACTTTCTCAGCCTTGCGGATCGGGCGGCCTTCGAGCCCGGCCTCGCGGGCTTCGCGGTGCGGTCCGCCCGGCCGCATCGTGAAGGATGACTCGACGCTGGTGTAATCGTGATAGCCGAGCCGCGCCAGCGGGCGGATCTTGACCACGTCGAGCTTGCCGTCCGCAGTCAGCGCATCGTCGCGGATGTGCACGCCGATGACGCGGCCGATCACCACATGGTGCACCTGGTCGTGCACGCGTGCCGGCAGCGCCACCGCGCAATGAAATTTGCATTCGAGGTGCACCGGCGATTCCTTCACGCGCGGCGGCCGTACGAGCTGCGACGGGATCATTTCCAGTCCGGCGAGCTTTGCTTCGTCGACTTCCGGCGGCACGAACTGCGAGGTGATGTTGACCGCCTCGCGCAATTCATAGGTCGCCATGTTGACGACGAACTCGCCGGTGTCGGCGGCGTTCTTGGCGCTATCCTTGCGGCGGCCGCTGTCGGGAAACGAACTCGCCGAGAACATGACGTAGGGCGGATCGTAAGCGAGGTTGTTGAACTGGCTGTAAGGCGCGAGGTTGACGATGCCGTCGCGGCTCACGGTCGAGATCCAGCCGATCGGCCGCGGTACGACGATCGACTTGTACGGGTTGTACCGCAAACCGTGATCGTCTTTGTCGGGTTCGTAGAACATCGCTGTCGCTCCTTCCTGACGGCTGGGTTCTTGTGTGAGCCGCAGCTTACAGGACTTTTCGGTCGGGCCAACGTGCGGCAAGTAGCTCGGCTATGCGTTGGCCGACAGCGCGACCCGGATGCCGAGCCAGGAGGCGCGGTCGATGGCGCGCTTTACCAGCCCCGAAGTTTTAGCGTCTTCGACGAAGACGGTGAGATAGGCGAGGCGGGCGGCGTGTCCCTTGGCGACTGCCATGCCGATGGGGTTGAAGCCGTACCGTCCGTCGAACAGCCGCGAGCCGGGCACGTGCTCTACATAACGCCGCAGCACCTCGTGCAGCGACGCAAACAGATCGGCGCCGCCAGCCCGAAATATCGCGTAGGTCGGCGCGGGCGTGTCGGCGTAGACCAGGGTGGCGTGTTTGATGATCTTGGCGAGCGCGATGGTCGAGGCGTGATGGCGCACTGCGGCGATCCGCACGCCAGGCCGGTCGGCGTCCGCCAGGTTCCGATACGGCGAGCCGGCCGGTGCCAGCAGCGTATAGTCGGCTTCGACCAGAGGGGCGGTGTAATCGAGCTTGGTGGCGCGCTCGGCTTCGATGCCGATGATGCCGGCGTCGCAGCGGCCCGCCGCGATGCTCGCCAATGCATCGGCCGGATTGGGATGCTCGACCGGCACGCCTTGCACGCCGATGCGTTCACCCAGCGCGGCGACAAGATCGATCGGCCAGCCGCTCAGCGCGCCGGTGACCCGGTCCTTGTGATATTGCGGGACGTACAGCGCGACACGAATGCGGCCGGCCTGCACAAGGTCGGTCACGCGCGGATCGGCGGACGGCTACATGTTGCTCATGACGTTTTACTCAATTGATCGGGCGGGTATTTGATTCCGGTCACCGCCGCTATTCCGGCCAGCGCCGTGATGACAGCGGCAAAAGTGACATGGGCGAAGCGGGCATCGGTCGCGGCCGACAGCACGCCGACGCCGATCACCGGCAGCGAATTGCCGGCAAACAGCGCGATCAGATAGCTGGAGACGATCTCGCTGCGACGGTCGGCCGGGGCGATGCGATTGATCACTTCCAGACTGCCGCGATATCCCAGGCCGCCCGCGATGCCGCCGACCGCCGCGGCGACCAGCAGTACCGGCAGCGATCTGAAGATTTCGGCACCGACGAGTAGCCACACGCTGGGTAACAGCACTGCGAGCGCGCCAAACATGGTCGCCTGGCTGCCGAGCCTTCCGGTCGAAAGAACCGTGATGGCCGCGATGCCGAACAGCGCGCAGACGACGGCGCCCGCGACGATCGGCGCGTGCAGATGCAGGCTGTCGCCCAGCACATTGGGGATCAGCGCCGAATAGAAGCCGATCAACGCGAAGGTGCAGAAGCCCGCAACCGCCGGCGACACGAATGGCAGCCGGATGTTTGGCGGCACGCCGAGCCGCGGCTTCAGTTCCACGTCGCGCCAACCTCTCGGCCTCGCCACAGTCTCAGGCGCGGCCAAAATCGCCGCCCCGACTGCAAACAGCACCGCGAGATAGACGTAGAAAGGCAGCCGCAGCGGTGCCGGCGCAAGTTGCGCCAACAGCCCGCTCAGCAAGGGCCCCGCGGCGTTACCGAAGAAATTTGCCGCCGCCGCGATTCTTGCCGCGGCGCCTCGCTTCGAACCGGTATAGAGCTCGGCAATCCAGGCTGTGGCCGTGCCGGACACGAGACCGGTGGCAAAGCCGCTCAGCGCCCGTCCGGCAAACAGCCATGGTGTGCCCGAGGCGGCCGCAAATACGATGGCGCTGACGACAGCGACGCCGATCGCCGGCACGCTGACCTTGCGGCGGCCGATCTGGTCCGACAGCCGGCCGAACAACAACAGCGCCATCAGGTTTCCCAGCACGTACACCGCGTAGATGAGCGTGAGCATCACGCCGGAAAATCCGAACGCCGCTTTGTAGAGCGGATAAAGCGGCGTCGGCAAAATGGCGCCGAGGAAGACCGCAGCAAGTTCGGCAGCAACAATCGTGATCGCGGCGACGCTGCTGCGCCGCCCGCTGGCCGCCGTGCCGGTCGAGGCATGTGAGCTCATGCGGTCTAGAATGTCGTCCAGTCGCCGGCACGCTCGAACGCCGCCGCGGCGCGGTAGATCGTACTCTCGTCGTAGCGGCGCCCGACCAGCATAAGACCGATTGGACGTCCGTCCTCCACCCCGCACGGGATGCTGATGGCAGGGTGACCGGAGACATTGATCGGACAGGTGTTGCGGGTCGCCTCCCAACTGCGCCGCGTGATTTCCTGCGGCGAGGCGCCCTTGGCCGGAATTGGCGTTGCCTTGAGCGGTGCCGTCGGCATCAACAGCAGGTCGTAGACGGCGAGCGCGCGATCGTACGCAGTGCGCAGCCGCCTGCGGATATTCTGCGCCTTGCCGTAGTAATGGCCGCCATAACGGTGCAGCGTGTATTTGCTGAAGATCGATGCGATCTTGATGGTGTCGGCAAAATCGTCGGCGCGGTCGCGCCAGCTCATCGTCTTGTCCATCAGGCTGGTGACGTAGAGGCCTTCATGATTGATGCCGGCGCCGTTCATTTCCAGCAGCGTGACACAGGCCGCGTCACCGCGGATCGCAGCCCAGACGGCCAGGCCCTGCAGATGCTCCGGAAGGGAAATCTCCTCGACCGTGGCGCCAAGGCTCGCGAAACGCTTCACGGCATCGCGCACGCGTGCGTCCACATCCGGCTCGGAGTTCGGATGGCCGAAGCCCTCTCTGAGGACGCCGATGCGCATGCCCTTGATGCCGGCGTCGAGCCCGTTGGTGTATTCGCCCGCCGGCACGCCGCGCTGGCGCGAGTCGATGCCGTCCGGCCCGGCGAGGACTTCCAGCAGCAGCGCATTGTCGCGCACATTCGCCGTCATCGGTCCGCAGGTATCGATGGTCATCTCCAGCGGCGCGATGCCCGTATAGGGCACGAGGCCGAAGGTCGGCTTCAGCCCGACGATGCCGGAGAAACTCGCCGGGAGACGGATCGAGCCAGCCTGATCGCCGCCGATCGCCATGTCGACGTCGCCCGCGGCGACCAGCGCGGCGCTGCCCGACGAGGAGCCGCCCGTGGTGTAGCCTGGCTTGCGCGGGTTGTGCACCGGCCCGGTCGATGAGGTGTGACTGCCGCCGGAGACGCAATAATATTCGCACACCGCCTTGCCGGCGATCTCGCCGCCGGCCTCGAGGATGCGCTCGACGATGGTGGCGTCGACATCCGGGACGTAGCCCTCGAGAATATTGGCGCCGATCATCATCGGTACGCCGGCGAGGCAGACGTTGTCCTTGAGCGCGATGCGGCGTCCGGCAAGCTTGCCGCCCGGCTTGCCCTTGATCGATGTCTTCACATACCAGGCGCCGTGGCGGTTCTCGTCGCCTTGCGGGCGATGGAACGAGCGCTCCGGATATTTCACCGCCGGCAATTCGTCCGGCATGGCATAGGCCGCCGCCAACGGCTCGACGATTTCCTCGACTGCGCGCAGATAGTCGTCGCTCGGATGCATGCCGAGCGCTTCGGCCGCCTGCCGCAGGTCCGCGATGGCCGGTTTTTCAAACATCGGTTTCCTCACGCAAAATCGGTTGCGCAGACGTGAGCGCGGCGTGATCCGGTTCCGGGTTGCGCTTTGCCTGCTATCGACTACGTTTGGGCAAGTACTATTATCACGTACCATCATTCTGACCCGGCAGCACAATCATGAGCACCGCGACGGATACCAAGCAATATCCCGTGACCCATACCGAGGCCGAGTGGCGCAAAATCCTCACGCCCGAGCAGTTCCACATCATGCGCGTGCATGGCACCGAGCGGCCTGGCAGCTGTGCGCTCAATTATGAAAAGCGTGCCGGTGCGTTTTATTGCGCCGGCTGCGAGCAAAAGCTGTTCGCATCGAAGAAGAAATTCGAAAGCGGCACGGGCTGGCCGAGCTTCAACGATCCGGAGCCGGGCGCGGTCGAGACCTCGACCGACAACAGTTATTTCATGAGCCGCACGGAGGTGCATTGCAGCCGCTGCGGCAGTCACCTCGGCCATGTGTTCGAGGATGGTCCGCCGCCGACGCACCTGCGCTATTGCATCAACGGCGTGGCGATGAATTTCAAGCCGGAGTGACCGGCGGCGAGCGCAGCAGCACTTCGGCTCCGCTCGGCGCATTGCGCACGATCGCCGAGAGAAGCGCGTTGCCAGCTTTGGCGTCGGCAACGCCGACCTGCAGCGTGTAGATGCCGTTCTCCGTCAATTCGGAGTGAGCGTCTGCGCGAAAGTCCGGCGGCTCGTCGAGCGACAGGCCGATGCCGTGACCGACGCTGGCGCCGAGCAGGGGATGAAGCGAATACGGCGCCAGCGCCTCGGTCACCGTCGTGAAAAGCTGGCCCGCGCGTGCTCCCGGCTTTACCGCGGCGATCAGCGCATCGAGCGCCGCTGCGGTGCGCTGCGCTGCCGCTGTTGGGCTATCCTCGGCGGTGATGAACAGATCGGCCCAGTAGCCGGCGAGTTTTACCGCCAAATAGCCGACCAGCGGCCCGGCAGTTTTTTCGAACCGGCCCGCGTAGGGTATGAGCGTGCGTCCGCCGTCGAGGCTGACCAATGTGCGTACGTCCTGAGCGGCGAGCGACCGCGCTAGGCGTTCGGCATCGAGCGCCGCCGTCTCCGGCTCGCCGCTGTTGCGGCAGCTTTCGACAAAGGCCTTTGCGGCGGTCTCAAGGAGCTTGCAGGACGCCCGCAGCATGGTCAGTTCGCGCGGCCGCTTGCGCTCGGGCGGCACAGCCAGCATGTCGTCGGCGCGCCGCAGCGTGAAATGCTCGCCGAGACTGCGGCGCACCGCCTCACGCAGAACTGGCGCCATCAGATCGAAGCCGAGCGTGCCGATTTCGACCGGTTGATCGGCTTTGTGTCGATCAAACCACGGATCGAACGCCTTGACCCATTCGGGCCCCATGCCCGAGCGCACATCCGCAATCCAGGTCAGGCCGCGCATCGCCGGCAGATCGCGCGTGCTCATGGCGCATAGAAGACGCGGCTCACCGCTGCGCGGCAACAGCGCCATGCCCCAGCGCACGCGCGGAATGAAGTTGCTCAGATAGGCGAGCGCGGCGTGATCGCGCACGTCGCCATAAACCAGCACGGCCGGCCAGGACTTTTGCTCCATGGCGGCGCGCAGGTCCTCAAGCCGCAATTCGAATTCGTCGGACGGCAGACGATCCTGCGCCCAGGTATAGGAGCCGATCGTCACGGAAGGCTGCATGGTGCGCATGGTGGCGTCTCAGACCGGGATTACATCGAGCTGTGCCAATTGCGCCGACAGCGCACGGCAGCCGTTCTCCATCACCACGACCGGCTCGCCGCACATCAGATAACCGCTTTCCGGAATGTACTGGTTGGGATGCATGACGAACACCATCCCGGCTTCCAGCACGCGCTCGTTGCCGTCGACGATGTCGCCGGGGCGGTCCGAGGTGATGCCAAGGCCGTGGCCGCGCACCCGCATATAGGGCGGCCGGCAGTAATCGCCGTAGCCGGCTTGCGTAATGACGCCGTTGATGGCGCGCGTCACGTCGGCGACAGTGGTGCCGGCGCGGCCCGCCTCCAGGCCGGCCTGCATGGCGTCCTGCAGGATCGCGAATTTGTCGCGCACGATCGGACGCGGCTCGCCGATCGCCGTCGTCCGGCAAATTTGGGCGAACTGGCCGCGGTAGCACGGTGTGATCTCGGACAGGATGATGTCGCCGACGTCGAGGATGCGCTCGCCTGCGGCGCGCACTGCGAGATTATGCTGTGACGCGCTCATCAGCAGAAAATTGTCTTCGGCGCCGAGTTTCTTCGTGAAGCAATAGAGCTCGGCCGCGAGTTCGTATTCGCGCATGCCGGGACGCGTGCATTCGAGCAGCCGCTCGTAGCCGCGTTCGGCAATCCAGGTGGCATGCTCCGCCGCTTTCAGCTCCTCGGCGGTGCGTATGCGCGCCAGATCGCGCGCCAGTTCGTCGGCAGCCGGCGGCAAGGCACCCAGTGCCGACTCGATGCGAGCCACCATGCCGGAGCCGAGAAATGACAGCCCGACTGAAAGGCAGCGCGGCACCGCGATGCGGTGCTCCTTGGCCGCACTTGCCAACTCTGCCGCGAGGTCGTCGGTCGCTATGGTGTGGTCGGTCCAAGACAGCGAACTCGCGCGTTCAGCGTCCCAGGCTGGTGTCACGATCAAGGTCGAGTGGCCGTCGCGATCGAGCACCACGGCGCTCTCGCCGATCGGACGGACGCCGGAGAGGACATAGACCGCATTCGACTCCAAAAAGTTGTTGAGTCCGTTGCTGGCGGCGATCAGACCGTCGCGGCTGTTGTTGGCCAGATACTTTGCGGCCGCAGCCAAGCGAATATTTTTCTTCACGGTGACACGCTGGTCCATTCCGATACCTCGCCTAATGCGCCGCCGCCGAAAAGTCTTGCATCACCGCTGAGCGCACGACGCGGGCCTTGCGCGTGGTTGGAGGCGTATTGCGGCTCCGGCCGACAAAGCGCGGCACGCCGGCAGTGATGACGCCGCCGATTGCCGCGATGTCGCCGTGCTTGATGGCGGCGAGCGCCGTTGCCTGCGTGCCGCCGTCCGGCGCGTCGATCAGCACGACGTCGGCGGCGTTTCCTGGCGCAAGCAGTCCGGAATCGAGTCCGTAGACCCGCGCGTTGCTTCCCGTCGCGGCGCAGATGAATTTTTCCGGCGCCATCTCGGTGAGGCTGGCGCAATGCGCGATGGTGTACAGCATGCCGAGCGGCATGATGCCGGTGCCGGTCGGCGTATCGGTGCCGATGATGAAACGGTCGAAGGCGCCGTGCTGTTCGGCGAGACGAGCGCATAGCAGTGTGGTGCGCAAATTGCCCGCGGTGCACACCTGCAGCGCGATCTCGCTCTCCTTGATCACGCGCTCGAAGTCGCGGTCTGGCATCGCGGTCGGGCCGCCGTTGATGTGAAAGGACACATGAGGCTGCATCGCCAAGAGATGGTCGCCGGTGATGGCGCCCGAGCCTGGGATTGAAGCGCCGCCGGTATGGCAGGTGGTGATCAGGCCGGCCGCCTTGGCATCGCGCACCAGCGGCACGTAATCGTAGGGCGTCTTCACCGCGCCGAAGCCGGCCTTGGCAAGGCGCACACCGTTGACGGCGAGTTCGACGAAGTCCGCGGCTTTGAGGCCCGGTTCGAGGATCACCGAACCGGCAAGCACGCGCATGCCGCCTGGCCGGTAGGTAGCGAAGCAGCGCTGCGCTGCCAACGCCAACGCTTTCACGCCCTCCGGATCGCTCGGCCGTCCCGGTACGTGCACCTCCGATGCCGAAATCACCGTCGTGGTGCCGCCATGGATATAGCTTTCCAGAAACCCGACGGTGCGCTGGCGCGGCGTATAATCGCCAAAGGTGACGTGGACGTGCGAGTCGATGAGGCCGGGGATCGCCGTCATGCCGCCGGCATCGATCACCACGTCGGCGCCCTCGACCGCTGCGGCGGACGCCGAGCCGACATGGGCAATGCGCTCGCCGTCGGTGACGATGACGTCGCCCACTGCAATTGGCGAGCGCCAATCGCCCGAGACGATCACTCCGAGATTGACTATCGCGACCTTCACCCGGCGCTCCGCCACAACTCTGTCAGCTCAGCCTAGCCTGGATTGTGCAGCAGCGGAATGCCGGATGGCCGACACCGTGCCGCGCGAAAGCGATAGCAACCTTGAGCGCACATGGCGCCATGGTAAAATTTCGCGATACGCATTGGCAAAGCGTTAGGGGGCCTTAGAGTTTGTCCGGGAACATCAGGCCGGATTACAAAGTTTTCGCAGCATGAGGCGGATTGATGCGAGGCGCAAGAACGACAGCGCCTTGCGATTGAGGTTCTCCCAGTCCTTTGCGAGCCGTCGGCAACGGTTGAGCCACGCAATGGTACGTTCGACGACCCAACGGCGTGGGAGAATGACAAAACCTTTGGCGTGATCAGAGCGCTTGACGATTTCAGTTTCGAGGTGAGGCAGAATTTTCGCCAAGGCCTTTTGGAATTCCGGCCCCTGATAGCCACCGTCGGCAAACAACTTTTTCAAGAAGGGATACATCCCGAAAAGGGTTGCAAGGAGCAGGACGCCACCGTCGCGATCCTGGATATTGGCGGGATGAACGATCGCGTGGAGCAACAAACCCAGCGTATCTACGAGAATATGGCGCTTCTTGCCCTTGATCTTTTTGCCCGCATCATAGCCAGGCGGATCGATGCAGGCCCCCCTTTTTCAGCGCTCTTCACGCTTTGGCTATCGATGATGGCGGCGGTGGGACTGGCCTCTCGTTCGCCTTGCTCGCGGCACTCCACATATAGGGCGTGATGGATCCGATCGAGCGTGCCGTCGTAGCTCCACAAATCAAGATAGTCGAAAAGAGTGCTGCGTGGCGGCAGATCTTTCGGGATCGCCCGCCACTGGCACCCCGTGCTCAACACATACATGATCCCGTTCATCACTTCGCGCACGTCGACGTGCCGCTTGTTACCACCACGCTTGGCCGGTGGAATAAACGGCTCGACATGCGCCCATTCGTCGTCGGTCAGATCGCTCGGATATCGTAGCGCGCTACGGTCGTAACGCCTGCGGTTTTTCGCCGTCCACATCGGTGACCATCCTCGAATCAGGCCACCACTCTTGAATCACAAATGATTCATTGGATTCAACTTGTTCTCGGACAGACACTTATGACGCACGTTCCGCCACCGATGCCCGTCCAACCACCGGTGTCCTTTGCCGGAGGCGATTTTCGCGTCGGTGAAATCCTGAATCGAACCTTCTCGGTGATGTCGCGCAACCTGCTGCCATTCTGCGTCGTCACCGCGGTTGCGTATCTGCCAAATCTTCTGCTGCTCGAAGGACAGAATGCCGGTGAGAATCCCGGACGTGTCGCCGTGATGGTGGTCGTAGGGGCCGTTTTGGCGCTGGTGCTGAGCGCGCTCAGTCAGGCCATCGTGCTGTTCGCTGCATTCGAGGACATGCGCGGACGGCCGGTCGATATGATCGCTTCGCTCAAAATCGGCTTGGCCCGGTTTTTTCCCGTTGTCGGCGTGGCGCTGCTGGTTGGGCTGCTCACGGCGTTCGCCGCTATTCTCCTGGTCTTTCCGGCCTTCATGGTCATGACCATGCTGTTCGTGGCGATGCCGGTTTGCATCGTCGAACGGCTTGGCCCGGTGAAAAGCCTGGGGCGCAGTTCGGCGCTGACCAAGGGCCATCGTTGGAAGATTTTCGGTCTCTGGCTCGTCGTCTTGCTTGTCACCGGGATCGGCAGCGGCATGCTGGGGGGTATCAGCTACGCGACCGGCCCGATTGTGGGCAACCTTTTGAAGCTAGTCTGGGGCGCGCTCGCGGGCGCGTTTAACGCCATCATGGTCGTCGTCGCCTATCACGATCTTCGCGTCGTCAAAGAGGGCGTCGACACCAATCGCATCGCGTCCGTATTTGACTGATTGCCGGCGCAAACCTCATCGGGACGAACGGCGCGGGCCGCCTCATGGCGGCGCGGCGGGCTCCGCGTATTTGTTCGCCCTCGCTTTGCCGAATAGCTGCTCGCGCTCCAGATAAGCGCGCTCCGCAGTGTAGAAGTCGCGCAGGAACGTGGTCACATCGTGCTGCGGCAGGGCATCGGTCCATCCGATTTTGCGGCAGATCTTGCCGCAAACTTCATCCAGAACCTGCGTTGTCTCGGCGCTCGGCGGCCGTCGCAGCAGCTCTTCCAGGACTTGCAGCTCGAAGGCGCCGTAAGCCCGGAGTTGATGCGGCGTGAAGGTGAACTGCATCGTGCGCTCGACCAGATCGCTCGACAGCACTCGGCGGGGCAGCGCGATGACCATCGTGCCCGCGATCAGATCGCCGCCGCGCATGCGATCGCGGTTGATCGCCGGCAGCGCGGCAAAGAACAAGAGCCACAGAGCGGTCGTGAACTGGCCCCAGTCGACGGCCCCGCCGACCGATCGGCCGCCCTCGAGCAGCACGCCTAACGGAATGAACATTTCGACTTCGCGCGTGAGGTTGCGCGCGATCACCGCGGAGGGCAGCAGCGGTCCGCCGCGGCGGTCGATAACGCGCAGACCGACCACGCGCTTGCCCGGAGTCGCGCCTTGCCATGCCAGTTCGAAATAAATGAAGTAAAGATTGCGGACGATGAAGCCGATAAACAGCGCAATCGAGATGGCGATTAGGCTGCCGCCGGTCGTGCCGACGACAAGGATGAGCGGCAGGTAGATCAGAATCGTGAGCAGCGTCCAGATGGCAAAATCGATGCTGAAGGCAATCAGCCGTTCGCCGTAATCGGCGACCTCGACCGTGACTGATACGCCTTCGGGCGTGACGATTTCGCGGGTCTGGCGGCGGTTGCCGAATAATTGCGAGGCGCGCTCTTGCACTGTTGGTGCCAGAGGCGGCGGCCCGCGCGGCGTGTCTTGAGGCATGTCTTGCGCCGACATTATTTCGGCTCCCGGCGGCCGCAGCGGCTGTAATAGATCAGCCACAGCGCGCCGATGCCGAGCCCGATGGCAAAGCGCAGCGGCGTGCTCTGCACCAGCTGGCGAAAGCCGCCTTCGAGCACACCGGCCACGAACAGCATCAGCACGCCGCCGACGCCCATCATGGCAGCCTGGCGTCCGTGCAGCGCCAGATTTTCGAGGCGCGAGTAGCGGCCGGGAAACAGAATCTTGTCGGCAATCACCAGGCCGCCTGCGGACAGCAGGATGAGTGCGCCGATCTCGCTGGTGCCGTGGATCGATATCCAGCCGAGGAAATCGATTGCCAAGCCGCGGTTATAGTGCAGCGCGAGGAAGGCGCCGAGCGTCAGACCCTGATAAACCGTGAGCAACAACGTCGGTATTCCGGCAGCGAGGCCAAGCCCAAACGACAAAAGGCCGACCAACGTGTTGTGGCTGAACAGCACGCCGGCAAAAACGCCGAAAGCTTCGGCAGCGCCTGGCCAGGGCGCGAACAGCTCTTTGCTGCGCAGCTCCGCCGCTGTCGTCGACGGTCCGCGGCCGCCGGCCAGTTCCGCCGGCACCAACGCCGTGATCCAGGCTTCGTCCTGAACCGTTAGGATGAAGCCCGCCGCAACGCCGAGCAGCAGCGCGACCGTCACGATGAGAATGTGCCAGCGTGCCGCGCGCACCGCGGCTGGCAGATCGTGGACGAAGAACGCACGCAGCCCCTCAAGCGCCCCAACACGC
Organism: uncultured Alphaproteobacteria bacterium; assembly: GCA_963729965.1. GTDB lineage: Bacteria > Pseudomonadota > Alphaproteobacteria > Rhizobiales > Xanthobacteraceae > BOG-931. Next base: position 108,027 of record CAVSPX010000008.1, on the reverse strand, counting down.
GGCCCGTACACCGCGAGATAGGCGCGCAGCGAAAGGTTCTCGAGATAAAGCAACAGATTGCGATCAAGCGCGATGGTCCGCGCCACCGACAGCGACGACAACACCGCGCGATACAGCATCGGCAGCTGCTGCAGTTCGTCGAGCGTCAGCGCGCGCACGCCGCGCCGTTCGACCCGACCGACGAGCTTTTCCAGTTCGCGCCAGCCCTCCTCGCGGCCCTTGCGAAACTCGCTGCTCTTGAGCACGAGTCCGCTCTTGCCCACGCTCGCCGGCCCGACCCGTGCTGCGATTCTGGCCTCGTCGATCAGATCGCCGGCCGGCATCATATCAGCCCGCGTCGCTTGATGAGCAGATAGCGGTTGATCAACGCAACCGGCAGTCCACGGCTCGGTACGTCGAGACAATGGATGCCGAGCCGCTCAAGGCGCTCGAACACGATGCTGCGCTCGCGCAGGAAGTCGTGGGCGATCACGGCCTGCGTCACGTCGCTAAACCGCGCGGGCGTGGCATCGACCGCGCGCTGCAGCAGCGAGCCGCGCTGCGTGACGAACACGACGAGATGCCGGTTGGCGACCCGCTGCATGCTCTCGATCAGCAGTTCGGCCGTAATGGTATCGACAAAATCGGTGAACAGAATGACGAGCGCGCGGCGCTTGAGCCGAGTGTTCAGCTCGGCAAGCCCCAGGGTGAAGTTAGTTTCCTGATGATGGTAATCGAGCTCGGCGGTCGCGCGTTGCAGCCGGGAAAAGCCCGATATGCCGCGGACGGGAACCATGTATTGCCGGACGCGGGCGTCGAAGCCGTAGGTGCCGACGAGATCGCCGCCTTGCAGCGACACCCACGCCAGCACCAGCCCGGCGTTGATGGCATGGTCGAGCCGGGCCATTCCGTCGACCGGTTCGAGCATGAGACGGCCGGTGTCGAACGCCATGATGACCTGGTGATTGCGCTCGGTGCGGAATTCTTTGGTCAGGAGCTTGCGATGGCGCGCCGAATGCTTCCAGTCGATGAAACGATTGTCCTGTCCAGGCGAATATTCGCGCAGCGCCTCGAACTCGGCGCCTTCGCCTTTCTGAACCTGCGCCTTGATGCCGTAGATTGCTTCCTGAACGAAGAACTGCAGCGCCGTGCCATGGACGCCGCGCACGTTCGGCACGACTTCGATCGTACGGCCCACAGGAATGCGGCGGATGAATTCCACGAGCGACAGAGGTCCGCGCCAACGCAGCCAGATTTGATCGACATGCACGCGGCCGCGCGGCCGCGGAATTACGGGGAGCGCGATACGGGTCTCGCCGCCGGCCGGGATGGCGCCAGCTAAGATTTCGGACGGCTCGATGTCGCCGTGCTGTTCGCCAATCGCTTCGAAGCGAAGCGTGCGGCGGTATCCGCTCGCGGCGATCGATAGGGTGGTGGCGCCTTTCTCGCCGATATAGAGCCTGTCCGGGAGCGACGTCCTTATATTGAGCAAACGCCACGGGCAGGCGAGGGCGTAATCGCTGGCGCCGACAATCAGCGCAAGCAGTGCATAGTCGAACGCCAGGGTCCATAGGCTCGGATTGTAGATGACGATCAGCAGCGCCAGCGGAATTCCCGCCGCGAAGATCAGAACCGCGCGCGGCGTCGGACGGATCATCGCGGCGCCGGCGTCTGGTCGAGCACCTCGCGCACAATCCGATCGGCGGTCAGGCCTTCGATCTCGGCGCTCGGCGAAATGGTGAGGCGGTGACGCAGCACCGGCAAGGCGAGCAGCTTGATATCGTCCGGGATCACGAAGTCGCGGCCGTGCAGCACTGCGAAAGCGCGCACCGCCGCTGCCAGCATGTTGGCGGCGCGGGTCGAGGCGCCGACTTCGAGCGAGGAATGCGCCCGGGTGGCCCGCACTACATCGACGATGTAGTCGATCAGCGGCTCGGTGAGCCGGATATTGGTCACGGCGAGGCGCGCCTTCGCCAGCGCTGAACTCTCGGCCACGGCCTTGATGTCGAAATCCTCCAGGCGCGGCATGGCGGAGCGATGGCCGTGCCGGCGCACGATCTCGCGCTCTTCGTCGCGGCCCGGGTGGTCGATCAGGATCTTGAACAGAAAGCGGTCGAGCTGTGCTTCGGGCAACGGATACGTGCCCTGTTGTTCGATCGGATTCTGGGTTGCCACCACCATGAAATCGTCGCCCAGCGCATAGTCCTTGCCGTCGATGGTGACAACGCGCTCGTTCATCGCCTGCAGCAACGCGGCTTGCGTCTTCGGCGGCGTGCGGTTGATCTCGTCGGCCAGCAGCAGCTGCGTGAAGATCGGCCCCTTGGTGAGGACGAAGGAGTTGGTCTGAAAATTAAACAGATTGGTTCCCAGCACGTCGCCGGGCATCAGGTCGGGCGTGAACTGGATGCGGCCGAATTGCAGCGCGAGGCTCGCGGCGAACGCGCGGGTGATCAGCGTCTTCGCCGTGCCCGGCACGCCTTCGAGCAGGATGTGGCCGCCGACCAGAAGACTGGTCAGCATCAGGTCGATCACTTCGTCCTGGCCGACGACCGCCTTGCGCACCTCGCCACGGATGCCGTCAGCGATCGCGCGGATGCCTTGCACGTCCATCAACGATCTCTCCCCGCCATCGGTGAATGTCCCGCGCCAGCCGCACCAGCGACGCCGGGCTGTGCCGCCGGCCGTCAGAAAGCGTTTCCGTTTCGCTGACCAGTGCGGCGCAATCGGTGGTGATGCCGCGCGCCGCTCCGACGCGCTGGAGCCAGGACACGAGCGCCGGTGTCGAGAGGCCGCGCGGGGCGTGCAGCTGGCGCGCGACGTCGCGCACGGTTTCAAACACGTAACGGCGGACCATCACCTCGTGATGGCCGGTGAATTCGACCAGCTTGGCGATGTTCTGCAGCAATCCCAGGCGGCCGGCGCTCATCGGTGGCGGCGCTGGCTGCGGCGCGCCGAAGCGTCCGAGCGTCGCCCATAACAGCAGCGCGATCGCAATCATGCCCTGGATCGTTGCCACGATAAACGGAAAGCGGAACAACAGCAGCAGCGGACCAGCCGGTGCGCTGACAAAGCCGTGCAAAGTTTCATCGAACACGACGCGTCCGGAGCCGGCCAGCAGGTGTTTGATCATCGCCCCGGCAAGCGCCGCGTTGCCCTCGGCAGCGAAGCCGTGATTGGCCATGATATCCGGGTCGGACAGCACCCAGATCGTACGTTTGCGCGTTGCGGCGGCGCCTCGCTGCAGCGGCTTTAAGGGATCCGACAGCAGCAGGAACTGGCCGCTGCCCTGAGAAACCTCCCCGAGCAGCATGCCATCGCTATCGCCGATGACCGGCCGCAAGCCGCCGCTGCGCATGAGCTGAATCGGCGCCTGCAGCGTAGGCGTGATGCCAAGCATGTTGGTGGTCCAAGACGCCTGATCGACTCGGACCACGTCGGCACGTTGCGCCACGAAATGCAGCAGCCAAATGGCGTCGGCGCGCGACAGCAACTCGGCTTCGCCGAGCCAGCCCGATTTCTTCCGGCTCGGCTCGCCGGTCCACTTGGGCAGGATCAGCAGAATCGTGTCGGCCTTGAGCAGCGTCCTGATTGTCCGCTCGGTCGCGGGGCTCGGACGCGGCTCGGCAATCACCAGAACGCTTCCGGGCGTCAGCTTGCCGAGCGAATCGTAGCGGCTCTTGACGACATCGATGCCGAGCTGGTGCAGGACGTCGGCGATGCCGGCATAGCCGATGGCCGAACGCGAGAACGCGCTGGGCCCGATCGTGTCGCCCTGATCTTTGCTGCCCATGAAATAGAGCGAAGCCGCGAATGTCAGCGCCGCGGCGACGATCCAGACGATCAGCAGGCGCCTGGAAAAGATCGATTCGCCGTTCATGCGGTCGCGCTCCCGTACAGGGTGCGTGAGAGCGCCGCAAAACTCGACCGGCAGGCAAGGTAATCGTTCCGTTCGGCGGGATGTTCGCCGAAATAGGTCCACTCGACACGGCTGACCACGTCGCGCAACGGGTGACGCAGGTCATCCGACAATTGTTTGTTCCGCAGGATTTCGCGGCTGGTGAGCGAGTCGGCAAAAGGCTCGTTGAGCCGCGCGCGAATTTCGGCGAGCGCCTGCAACAGCAGCACGTGCATGGCCTCGACATAGCGGCCCTGTGCGGCGAGGTCGTCGGCGGCGCCGAGCGCCATGCCGGAGGCGGGCTGGCCCGTTGCCGCGGCGCCGGGCTCGTCGCCGGTCCAGGCGGCATTGTGCCCGATTCGAAATATCGGGATCATGTCGCGGAACGCGTAGAGCAGCATGCCGGCGCCGAGGATGACGATGAGCCAGAGAGTCTCGGGCGGCAGCCTGAGATCAAACAGGAATGGTTCCGGCTGTCGCAGCAACTCGGTTTGCAGGCCGAGCCGTTCAACTGCCTGTTGGGCGAGCGTCCGGGCTTGTTCCGGCGTTTGCGCGGCGAGCGGGCTTATGCACAAACCGGCGCAGGCCGCCGTCAGCAGCGCAGCCCCCGCAATCGCCAGCCGGCGGACGCCCGTTGCGCAACCGGTTGCCTTGCCGAACGGCATTGCCCCTCATGCGTCCGCGACACAGCGGCGCAAGCCGCCGCGTCTTTCGCCCATTGTAACGGTTTGGCACAATGGGTCCACGCGCAAACGCGCCAAAATCGGCTTTGGGGAAACGCCATGAAAATTGGACGGCGAAAATTTTTACAATGGACCGCGGCCTCCGCGGCACTTCCGTTGGCGCCGCGGCTTGCGCGCGCGCAAGCCTACCCGGCGCATCCGATACGCCTGCTGGTCGGATTCCCGGCCGGCGGCCAAGTCGACATCGTCGCGCGGCTGACGGCGCAATGGCTGGGACAGCAGTTGGGCCAGACCGTTGTGGTCGAGAACAAGCCCGGCGCCGGCGGCAACCTCGGAGCCCAGGCCGTCATCAATGCGCCGCCCGACGGCTACACGCTGTTCTTTGCGGCGTCCTCCAACGTCGTCAACACCACGCTGTTCGCGCATCTGCCGTACGATTTCGCGCGCGACACCACGGCAATCACCACCGTCAACAGCATTCCGCTGGTGCTTGAAGCCAATCCATCGTTTGCACCGAAGACCGTGGCCGAACTGATCGCCGTCGCGAAGGCGAAGCCGGGGTCGATCAGCATGGGTTCGCCGTCGGCCGGGACGCCGCCCTATCTGTGTGTCGATCTTCTCAACATGATGGCCGGCATCAAGACAGTGCACGTCCCTTATTTCGGCGAGAACCAGATGGTGACCGATCTGCTCGGCGGCCAGATTTTGGTCGCCTTCGGCGGCATCTCATCGGCAATCGGTCACTTCAAGACCGGCAAGCTGCGCCCAATCGCCGTTACGACGGCGACGCGGCTTGAGCAATTGCCGGATGTTCCGACCGTCGGCGAGACAGTGCCCGGCTTTGCCGCCAGCGGCTGGAACGGAATTGTCGGTCCAAAGGACACGCCGCAGAATGTCGTCGACACGGTCGCCGGCGCGGTCAAAGCCATTCAGGCCGACGCCAAATTCAAGGAGCGGCTGACCGCTGTCGGCGTCGCGGAAATGGCAATGTCCCCTGCCGATTTCAGCAAATTCGTCGTGACCGAAACCGAGAAGTGGGGCAAGGTGGTCAAATTCGCCGGGCTCAAGCCGAAGTAGACTCGTCATTGCGAGCGAAGCGAAGCAACCCAGTTCTGCGCAGCCGGACTGGATTGCTTCGAAGCAAGTGTTCCTGGCAATGACGAAGCAAAGCTACTACGCCGCCTTCGATCCCCACAGCTGCTTGCTCGCAATCGCCGCGCCGTCCGACAGCGCGCGCAATTTCGCCCAGACGATCGAGTCGGCAACCATCGGCTCGGCGCGCACCGCGGTACCAAAGCCGCAATCGACGCCGGCGATCAGGCGCTCGCGATTGATCACCTGGGCGTAGCGGCCGATGCGCTGCGCGACCAAGCGCGGATGCTCGACGAAATTCGTGGTCGAATCGATGACGCCCGGGATGAGGATCTTGTCGTCGGGAATCTTTATCGACTTGAGATCTTCCCACTCGTGGTCGTGCCGCGGATTGGCGCCTTCGATGCTGAAACCCTGTACGCGCGCCTTGAAGGCGATGTCGATGATCCTGTTCAGCGGCAGGTCGTGGTCGTGCGGTCCTTCGTAATTGCCCCAGCAAATGTGCAGGCGGATGCGATCGGCCGGCAGGCCGGCAATCGCGCCGTTGAGCGCCGCGATGTTGCGCTCGGCGATCTGGTTGCGGAATTCGTCGTCGGTCAGATCGCGATACTGGTTGTTGCGGCAGGAGCCGAGGTCCGGACAATCGATCTGCAGCACGAAGCCGGCCTCGACGATGGCGCGGTACTCGACTTTCAAAACCTCGGCCAGTGCATCGACATAGGCTTGTTCGGTCGGGTAGTGCAGGTTGATGATGAAGCGCGTCAGGATCCCGGGCGACGGCGCGGTGACGAACACTTCGGTCGGCTGCGCCTTCGCGGCGGCGGCTTTAAGCCGCGCCAGATCGCGGTCGAGTTCAGAGCGGTCCCTGTAGCGCAGCTCGCCGACGCAGCCGGGAAACGGTACATCGGAAAACGAGCGGCGGCTGGCGCCGAAATCCGGATGCGCCAAAAGATCGCGGCCGATCATGATGTCGCGCCCCTTTTCGGCAGCGCGCGGATCCGGTGCGATGCCGGTGACGCGATGGCGGATATACATTGTGTAGGACGGCTTCGACATTTCGCCGTCGCTGACCACGTCGATGCCGGCGGCGACTTGCTCTGAGACGACGTCGTCAGTCGCCTTGGTGACCTCGGCTTCCAGCGCCTGCGCCGTGATGGTGTCGTCCTTTTCGCGGCGCAGGATCAGGTCGATCAACGGCTTCGGCCGCGGCAGGCTGCCGGTGTGGGTGGTGAGGATGCGGTCGGTCGAGGTCTTCATGCGGGCTCCGGCTTTGGCTGCTGTGCGGCGTTGTCGCGGCCGCGACGCGCGGATAGTGTTCGCCCCACGCCCGAACGGCAAGGGAGGAAATTGCAATGCGGATCGTCGATCTGAGCCGGGAACTGTACCATCGCACGCCGTCCTATCCGGGGCAGCCGCCCATTATCCACGGCATCTGGAAGACCCACGAAGAGGCGTTCGCCGAATCCGGCAACGTCCAGGGCAACAGTGTGATGTTCTTCTCGATGCCCGACCACGGCGGCACCCATATCGACGCCCCGCGCCATTTCGGCAAAACCGGCACGCCGATCAATGAATACCCGCTGGAAAATTGTATCGTGCAGGGCATCTGCATCGACCTGCGCCATATCGCGCCGCGTGCCGAGATTACGCCGGCCGATCTGGAAGCGGCGGTGAAAAAGGCGGGCGTGCCGGTGCCGAACAAGGGCACTGTGCTGCTCTGCACCGGGCATCACGTGCGCACGTTTCCAACCGCGGCGTATGCGACCGACAATCCCGGCGTCAATGTCGCCGCGACCGAATGGCTGGCGCAGCAGGGCGTCGTGCATTTCGGTATCGACTCGATGCGGCCGGGGCCGGAAGGCAAGGTCAACTCGCTGGTGCACAAGGCCTGCCTCGAACTCGACATCACGCATCTGGAAAGCCTGTGCAATCTTGAATCGCTGCTCGGCCAGGGGGAATTCCAGTTCATCTGCCTGCCATTGAAATGGCGCGAAGGCACCGGTTCGCCGGTGCGTGCGGTCGCGGTGTTTAACAATTAGACTTGCGCAGCGACGGAATGTCATCATCCGCGCAAGCGGATGATCCAGTAATCGCCGATCCTTAAGCAAATAAAGCAGCGCGGCGGACACTGGATGCTCTGCCTTCGCAGAGCATGACAAGGCAGAGGGGATGAAGATGCAAATCGGACACAACCGGAAAATGACCGGGGCGCAATGTCTTGCCGACATGCTCAAAGGTTACGGCGTGACGCATGTATTTCACGTGCCCGCCGTGCTGCGCTCGACCTATGCGGAGATGGAGCGGCGCGAGACCGGCATCAAACGCCTGCACGTCCACGGCGAGAAAGCCGCGGCCTATATGGCGGATGGCTATGCGCGCGCGTCCGGCAAGCCTGGCATTTGCATGGCGCAGGTGATCGGCGCGCTCAACCTTGCGGCCGGGCTGCGTGATGCGTGGCTCGCGCATTCGCCGGTGATCGCCATGACCGGCGGACGCGAGCCGAAGACCAAATTCCGCCAAGTCTATCAGGAGGTCGACGACGTGCCGGCGTTCGAGCCGGTGACCAAGTTCAACGCCACGGTCGACGACGTGGCGCGCTTTCCCGACATGGTGCGCCAGGCGTTCCGCGTCGCGACCAGCGGCACGCCCGGGCCTGTGCATCTGCAATTCCGCGGCAATGAAGGCCAGGTCGACGCCGAGGAAGCAGAGATGGAGCCGCTGGTCGAGCCGCTCTTCGCCCGAGCTCCGGCGTTCCGCCCGCAGCCGGACGAAGCGAGCGTGCGCGCGGCGTTGAAGATTATCGAAGAGGCAGCGCGCCCGGTGATCGTTGCCGGTGGCGGCGTGCGCGCGTCGGGCGCGCAGCCCGAATTGGTCGCGCTGGCCGAGGCGCTGCAAATTCCGGTCGCCACCTCGCTCAACGGCAAGGACTCGATCCCCGCAAATCATCCGCTCTCGGTCGGCGTCGCCGGTACCTATTCGCGCGAGAGCGCCAACCGCGTCGTTAACGCGGCCGATCTGGTCTGCTTCATCGGCTCCGAGACCGGCGGCATGACCACGCATTTTTGGGCGGTGCCAAAAATCGGCACGCCGACCGTGCAGATCAACATCGATCCCGAGGCGATCGGCCGGAATTATCCATTCGAAGCCGCGGTCAACGGCGACGCCAAGGTGACGCTCGCAGCCATGCTCAAAATTGCGAACCGCGCCAGTGCCGCGCGGCGTAAGGCGTGGGTTACCGAGGCGCAGAAGATCGCCGGGGAATGGCGCAGCAAATACAAATCCGCGCTCGAGTCTGATGCAGTGCCGATCCGGCCCGAGCGGCTGTGCCACGAGCTCAGCCAGCATGTGCCCGACGACGCCATCGTCGTCGTCGACACCGGCCATGCCGGCATGTGGATGGGCGGCATGTTCGATCTGAAAAGCCCGCGGCAGAGCTATATGCGCAGCGCCGGCCATCTCGGCTGGGCGTTTCCGGCGGGCCTCGGCGCCAAATGCGCGAGCCCCGATCGGCCGGTTGTCACTTTCACCGGCGACGCCGGCTTCTGGTACCATATCGCCGAGATCGAAACGGCGGCGCGCTGGAACATCGCGGCCGTGACCGTGGTCAACAACAACGGCGGCGGCAATCAGTCGAAGCGCGGCTTCGATCGCGTCTATGGTGGCACGCAGACCGACGAGGCGCGCAGACTATGGACCTTCAGCAAGGTCAATTTCGCCCGCATCGCCGAGGATATGGGCGCGCTCGGCATCCGCGTCGAGCACGCCTCGGCATTCCCGGCCGCCTTGGCGCAAGCGCTTGCCGCTGGGCGGCCGGCGGTAATCGACGTCGTCACCGACATCGAGGCGTTGGCGCCGGTCGCGGTCGCTTAGTCGATCGCGCGCGCCAGCCCTGTGATCATCTCTTCCAGATCGTCGAGCGCGTTGAAGCGCGGCTGCGCGGCGATATGCGGCGTCATGACGACGTTGGGAAACTGTAACAGTTCGTCGTCGTCGCGGCCCGGGCTCTCGTAGAGCGGGTCGAGGCCGAAGCCGCCGAGCTGGCCGGATTTCAGCGCATCAAGTAGCGCCGCGCGATCGACCACGTTGGCCCGAGAAATATTCACCAGCCGCGTGCCCGGCCGCATCTGCGCCAGTTCGGCGCGGCCGATGAGATTCGCCGTCTCGGCAACGCTGGGGACGAACGGCACGACCCAATCGCTTTCGGCGAGCAGTTGCGCCATCGGCCGGTAAGTCGCCTGATATTGGCGTTCGATTTCGCTCGGCGCCTGCCGCCGCTGGGTGTAGAGGATGCGCATGCCGAAGGCCGCGGCGCGTTGCGCGAATTCGCGGCCGATCTCGCCGAGGCCGATAATGCCGACCGTCGAGCCGTAGAGAATTTTGAGCCCGGGAACGCGGCCCCAATTCGAGTTCGGCGTATGGCGGCGGTCGAACGGCTGGTAATGATAGCCCAGGTCGGCAAGCGCTCTCACGCTGATGCGGCCGGCCAGTTCGTTGACGCGCCGCGCCAGCACCAGCATGAGGGTGAACGCAAGTTCAGCGCAGGCGATGTTGGCGCGCCGCCGCTGGCTGAGAACGGCGATGCCGCGCTGCTTGGAGGCCGCTTCGTCGATGCGCCGCAGGTCGACACCGTATTTCTGCACGGCCTTGAGCTTGGGCGCCGCGGCGATCTCCTCGGGTCCGACCGAGAGACCCTCGACGATCAGCGCGCACGCATCGGCGAGGTTGGCGCGCAACTCCTCCTGGGTTTCGACCATCCGCACCTCGGCCGGGTAGAGTTGTCCGGCCTGCCGCCGAACCTTGTCGCACCAGCCGGCGAGATTCGGCTCGTCGTGAGCAAAAAAATCCGTATAGGCGGCGACCCGTTCGCCGCTGACATGCGGGTCGAGCACGACCTGCACGACGCGCAGGAAGCGGTCGTCCTCGACGACAATAAGATTGGGCATTCAATTCTCCGCTGCCGTTTCCCGGGCGCAGCGCAGCACGAAGTGGTGCGCTGCAGACCCGGGATCGTTACGCGCTCCGAGTCTGCGACGATCCCGGATCAGCAGCGCACCGCTCCGCTTCGCTGCGCGCTGCACTGCATCCGGGAAACACGAATCACTTGTGGTGCGGTTCGGGATCGATGCCAAGCGCCATGAACACGCGGGTATGCATGTTGTAGATGCCGATCAGTACGGTCAGTTCGACGATCTGCCGCTCGGAAAAGTGCGGCCGCAGCCCGTCGAACACCGCGTCGGGCACCGCGATGTCGCGGGTCATGGCGTCCGCGTAGGCGAGCGCGGCCCGCTCGCGCGGGCTGAAGAAGTTGCTTTTCTGCCAGTCCGCGAGCGCATCGCTTTCAGCGACCGGCAGGCCCTCGGGCACTGACAGCTGTGGCACGTGCTGCTTGATCACGTATGGGACCTGATTGAGGTAGCCGACACGGATGATGACGATCTCGCGCAAGCGGCCGTCGAGAGTGCTCTTGAAGCGCGCGGTGCTGACCATATCGAGCCAGCACCCGGCGAGCGGCGGCGCGTGCAGCAGCAGCTTATAAAGGTTGAGCAGGCTGCCGCGCCGCCCGGCGCGGATCGTGGCAATGGTTTCGGCGAGTTCGGGATGATCCTTTTCCTCAATGTAGGAGATGCGGGCCATGGTGCCTTGTGCGTGTGTTGTTGCGGGGGCGGCACAGTATCCCGGATTGAGCGGGGGGCAAATCCGGGTAAGATCATCGTTCGATTGTAAAGGCCGGGAAGCACAATGATCCTGTTATCCAACGGCGGCGATAATATTCAGCGCGGCAAGTCCGCCTCCGACACCGTTGCGGTCGGCACCGTCGACGGCATTGCGCTGCTGGCGAAATCGAGCCGCGGCTGGGCGGTGAAGCATCGCGCGCTGCAGGGCGTGTTCGTGTCCGGCGTCACCGCGCTCGAAGACGGCACGTTGTTCGCCTCGACGCGCGGCGTCGGCATGGCGAAGAGCGAGGATGGCGGCTTCAAATGGAGCTGGGTCAACGACGGCCTCGCCCATCACGAATTCTGGTCGACGCGGGCCGGCCGCCTGCAGGGGCGCGAAGTCGTCTTTGCCGGCGCGTTGCCGGCGCATCTTTATGTCAGCGAGGACCGCGGCAAGAGCTGGCGTGAGCTGCCGGCGTTCCGCAAGGCCAGGTCAGCGGCGTACTGGACGTTCCCGCCGCCGCCGCGCATCGGTCACATCAAGGACATCGTGCTCGACGGCGATCGGCTGTGGGCGGGCGTCGAGATCGGCTCGCTGCAATATTCGGACGATTTCGGACAGACCTTCACCGAGCTGGCGGTCGACCCCGACCCGCGCGAGTGCGACATCCACCGCATCCTCGTGAATCCGGCGCGCAAGAACCGCATCATCATCGCCAATGGCATTGTCGGCATGATGGCGAGCGAGGACGGCGGCAAGAGCTTTGCGCGAATGAAGATGCCGCCCGACGCCAATTATCCGGATGCAGTCGTGCTGCATCCCGATGAGCCCGACCTGCTGTTCATGTCGGCGGGCGTCGGCTGGCCGATCCACTGGTACGAGCTTGGCCGCGCCCGCGGCAAGATCTTTCGCAGTCGAGACGCCGGCAAGACCTGGGAGCGGCTCCTGGGCGGCCTACCCAATGGGCAGCGCGCGCTGTTCTCTGCGCTCACCATCGAAGTTCACGGCGGCGATTACGGACTCTATGCCGCCGACACCGACGGGCAGGTGTTCGAGAGCCTCGACGGCGGCGACAACTGGACAATCATCGCCGACGTGCCGCCGGTATCGAAGGCCGATTTCTACAAGGGGCTCGTTCGCGACCGCGTCAAGCTCGCCAATGTCGACGACATTGCCGCGAGCCCGACCGCTGCCGAGCGGTGGAAGGAAGCCGCGAAGGCGTTGTAGCCTTGTAGCCCGGATGAGCGAAGCGATATCCGGGGTGGGCTTTTCGGCTTCAATATCGTTCACGGATTTTGTTCCGCTCATCCGCGCTACAGGAGATTTCATGGTTCAACTGATCGACAGCGATATCAAAACCCGTGAAGTGCTGGGCTGGAAGGGCGTGCATGTCCTGCATTTCGCCGGTTCGTCATGCTCGCAGAAGCTGCGCATCTTCCTCAATCTCAAGAATATTGCGTGGGTGTCGCATCCGATCGATTTGCCGGGCCACGAGAACATGCAGCCCTGGTTTCTCGGCATCAATCCGCGCGGCTTGGTGCCGGTGCTGGTCGATGACGGCGCGGTTCATATCGAAAGCAACGACATCATTCAGTATTTGGAGAAGAAATTCCCGGCGCCGAAGCTGATCCCCGCCGGTCACGAGAATGAAGTCGCCGCGCTGCTGCGGCACGAGGACGATCTGCACCTCGACCTGCGCACCTTAAGCTTCCGCTTCGTGTTTGCGCCGCCCGGGCCGCCGAAGCCGGCGGCTGCGCTCGACAGCTACATCAAGAACGGCGCCGGCACCGTGCAGGGCGTGAAGGACCCAGAGAAGGAAGTTCAGATCGAATTCTGGCAGCGTGCCGCGAAGGAAGGCTTTACCGACGAGCGGGCGCGCGATTCAGCGAAAAGATTCCGGGCAGAGTTCGATAAGCTTGATCAGGCGTTGGCAAAGCAGCTCTATTTGATGGGCGCCGAGCTATCCGTGGTCGACATCGCCTGGTTCATTTACGAACACCGGCTCTCGCTCGCCGGCTATCCGTTCGCGCGGTTGCATCCGCATGTTCACGCCTGGGCGGAAAAGCTACGCGCCAAGCCGGAATTTGCCAAGGAGGTCGGGCAGCTGCGCCATTCGCCGGAGCAGCTTGACGCCGTCCGCAATGCGCAGGCGGGCAAGACGCTGGAAATGGTGGCGGGCTTCTAGCTCGAGAACACTAACCGCGTGCCCACTGCGGAGTGTACGACCTTGTCGCCGAGGGCGTCCCGCGCGAGATCGTAGAAGCGGTCGCCGGTGCAGTGCGCTGGAACGATCAGATCGGGATCGATCTCCCTGAAGGCCTCGATGGTCTGGTGGATGTAGTCGTCGCCGAGCGGCGGCACGATATGAAAGCCACCGATGACGGCGTGCACCTTTCTGATGCCGGATACTTCCTGCGCCTGCTTGACGGCGTTGATGACCTCGCGGTGGCTGCATGACGTCAGCACCACCAGGCCCTTGCCCTTGACCATGTAGGCGGTACCGATCTCGTGGTCGAAATCATCGGCAATATAGCCGCCGGTGTTTTTCACCGCCGGCATCTTCTCCGGGAAACAACCCATGCCGTCAAAGATGCCGACAATCTCAAGACTGGGCTGCAAAGGCTTCTCGAACGAGGTCTGGCCAATGCGGCCGGTGGTGAAGGCGTGATCGGCGACGATCGCCGGGCCTTCGGACGTCATCAGCATGAGTGCGGCGTCGAAGATCGCCTTGCGGTCGAGCGCGCCGAACTGGCCGCCGGCGTTGCGGCGAATGCAGAAAGCGTCCTCGCCGCCGACGTAGAATGGCAGGTTTCGTTGCAGCGTGTTCTTGTTGGCCGCAAGAAAGCCGACCATGCCGCCGAAATGATCGTAATGGCCGTGGCTGAGAACGAGCGCGTCAAATGTAGCCGGATCGATCTTCAGGATCGACATGTTGTTGAGCAGGACTTCCGGCGTGTAGCCGAAGTCGACGAGCACGTTGCGCTCCTCGCCGCCGCGAAACGATTGTGCGTGCATGGCCAGCCCCCATTCGCCGCTGAGCGCGGTCCGCGGCGGAGCGTCGGGTGTGGTGTTGCCGCCGACGCGGCGTTCGATGGTGATGCCATGGCGCGTCTCCGGCGGTACGAATTGAATCACGACATTGTCGGTGACCATGCGCACCGCGAGCCGGTCGACTTCCGGCACGGTACGGCCGAGCTTCGGGGCGTCAGCGGTTCGTGCGCCGGCGGCCATTGCGCCGATCATGGCCGACACGAAGCCCGTGCCGCCGGCGCAGAGCGAGCCATAGGCCGACAGCAAAGCCGATCCAACCCCGCATTGACAGCTGCCGAACAGCATTTCTCGCCTCCCCCTGTCTGACGTGTCAGCCTAATCGACCGTGCGCAAACGGTGAAATCCGCCGGCGGTGTCGGCAATCTCGCCGTCCCAACATACGGTTTTGGATTCCCTTGGGAAAGCGAATCGGGCACGCTCGCATGGCGAGCGCCGCAGCGCTCCGGATAGTCGAATCCAGCAAGGGGATGCTGTTTGATGCGCGCACTCCTGGCCCTTGGGCTGATGCTGTTGCTGCCGCAATTAGCGGACGCGGCCGACTGGCGTTATTGCCTCGCGCCCTCGCACGCACTGCGCAAAGTTTATATTTCGCCGCCCTTCCCGGCGACCCTGTCGATGGACGATGTTGAAACGCAGTTCGGAAGGGCGCTCAGCCGCTCGGGCGTGCGCTTTGACGACGTGCAATGTCCACGCGGCGACGGCGAGACGGCGACGCTGACGATGCAGCAGCACGCCATCACGGTAAATCGCGAACTCGGTAACGAGATTATCAACCTGCGCTGGAAGCCGACCAGTTGAAGACAGGCCCGATCAAGCAGCGTCACCCGGCGGCTCCAAGCGCAGCCAGGTCAATTCGTGCTTGTTGTGATGCAGGTGCATGAGCCGTGATCCGGGTATTGCCGCAAACCGCCGCATGACTTCGAAATCGGTCGCGCCCTGGAACTTGACCGAGCAGACGAAGCGGCGCGCGCGGCCGGCTTCGAGCCACTTTTGCACCCGACTGAGCAGCCGCTGCGGATAGCAGACGACATCGGAAAACAGCCAGTCAACCGGCCCGACGGCGGCTGGATCGAGCGCGAAGGCGCTCTGACGCTGGTAGGTCACGCCGGGCAGCTTGGCGACGCGCGGATCGAGCGCAGCTTTATCGACGCTGAGTACGCGGGCGCCGAGTTGCTGCAGCACCCAGGTCCAGCCGCCCGGGCTGGAGCCGAGATCGAGGCACAGTTCGCCGGGCTGCGGCCGTTCCCCGATGCGCGTGAACAGCTCCCACAGCTTTAGATAGGCGCGACTCGGCGCGGTGCGGTCTTCGACGAAATGCGCCTCGCCATTGGGGAACGGGCTCGAGCATGACGCCGACGCCAGGACCCGGTCGGGGGCAACGAGTGTCCATGAGCCGAGCGGCGCGGCCGGCGCCCGTGCACCAAAGACGAGCGGCTTGGCGGACACCTTCGGCAGTCGCTCCGCGATAAGCGCCGCGCGGCGGTGATGAGCAAACGAATAGAGCGCCCAGTTGCGCTGGATGGCGCGCAGCTTCTTGGCGGCATCGCCGATGGACACAATCGAAAGAGATATCGGCGCATGCCAGACGTTCGCCGCCCAGGCTGCCGGTTGGGCCGACCCCTCAGCCAGAACGAGGTCGCCGTAGGTTTCTTGCGCGCCCGTCTCAAGCTCCTGCCGCAACTCGGGAAGGAAGCCTTTTGCGGCAAGATAGCCGGTGAATTCCGCCAAGCAGGGATTCCTTGGGACGTTTGTGCACAATTTCACATGTCCGCCCCGGCGTTCCCAGCATTATCGGGACCGCACAACGGTGATAAGGAAGAACGTTCACAAGTGGGCGGACGCGGGGGCGCGGTGCTGAATTCCTTTTCCAAATTCCTGGCGTCCCGTGGACAGGCGAACGACGTCGATTACCGGTTGCTCATCCCACTGGTCGCGTATTCGGCCACCGTGCAAACCATCTACGCGATCATTCGCGTGACGACGTCCTATCGGGCGATCGAACTGGATCTGCCGGTGGTTTGGCTCGGCGTCATCTCGGCGACATTTGCCGTGCCGCCGACGCTTCTCGCGGTGTGGGTCGGCCGTCTGCTCGACCGCGGCTATGACGCACAAGCCGCCTGGATCGGCTCGGGCATATTCGTCCTGGTCTGCGCCGGCTTTTGGCTTTTCGCCAATTCGCTCGCCGCGCTGCTGATACTTACGGCGCTGTTCGGCGTCGGCCATCTGTTCCTGATGGCGAGCCAGCAAATGCTGTGCATTCGCAGCGCCGGGCCGCGCGGCCGCGATGCGGCGTTCGGCAATTACGTGGTCGGCAGCGCCATCGGTCAGGGATTAGGCCCGTACCTGATCGCCTGGCAGGGCGGCTCGGCGACCGTGCCGGCGACTGGTCGTCTGTTCGGCCTGGCGCTTGCCGCAGCCGTCATTTCGCTCGCGACGGCAGCGGTCATTCGCCCGGCGCCGAAGCACGCCCGTGCCCGGAAAAGCGGCGGGGTCGTGCCGGTGCGCGCACTGATGCGTCAGAGCGGCCTGATGGCGGTGCTCATCGCCAGTGTCATCACCATTACGTCGCAGGACTTGCTGACGATCTATCTGCCGCTGCTCGGCACCGAGCAGAACATCGACGTGCGCAATATCGGCGCGTTGCTCACCGTGCGCTCGGTGGCGTCATTGTTGTCGCGTTTGTCCTATACGCGCGTGCTGCGTCTGGTTGAGCGGCAGGCATTAACCCTCATCACTATGGCGGCTGCGGGCGCAGGCTTCGCTTGCTTCGCTTTCCCCATTCATCTGGCGGTGATGTACGCCGCGATGACGTTTCTGGGTTTTGCATTGGGCATCGCCACCACGCTCAGCCTGACCAACGTGGTCGATCTCGCATCGCCGGCCGCGATGGGAACGGTGATGTCGCTGCGCATTACCGGCAACCGGCTGGGGCAGGCCGCGGTGCCGTTCCTGGCGAGCCTCGTCGCCGCCGCGACCGGCGTCGGCGGAGTCTTCGCCATCATTGCCGCAAGCCTCGCCGGCTCGGGCGCCTCGGTTTATTTCAGCCGGCAGGAGCGCGCCTGACGGTCATTGCTTAAGCTGTTCGAGTTCGGGGAATGGCGTGTAGGCCGCGCCGGCGCAGGGTTCGCGTGCCGTCTTCGCATCGGTGAAATCGTCGAACCGGCCGGCGAGGAACACCGCTGCAATCTGCTGCTCGCCCGCATAGGCGCCATTGTCTCGTTTGCCGTCAAAGCGCAGGCAGACGATGTAGCGGGTACCTTCGCCTGAGACCTCTTTGAGGACCGGCGTGGAGATGGATGCGTCGCGAATTCCGGTCGGATCGTTCAGGTAGGCGTGCATGGCGGCGAGGATGTCGGACTTGTAGTTGTCCGGAAAGGCGTGAATCCCGGCATCGTCGCCGCCGCCATGCCCGCCGAAACCCAAGTGATGGCCGGCGCACGCGTCCAACAGCAACGCCGCGGCAACGAGCCCGGCATGCCGCCATCGTGCGCTAATGCCGCTCATCTGCTCCCCGTCTCAGATCGGCACCGCCATGGCCTCGAAAGCGGCATCGCAATTGATCAGATCGACGCGTTTCTGCACGATGTGAAAGGTGTCGCCGTGGCGCCGCAAGTGATGGCGTTGCCGTCCGGCAAACAGCCGCTGCGCGTCGTCGCGGTATTCGACCATGATGAATGTCGAGCCGACCCGGAATTCGCCCTTGCCGTCGTCGACATGCTCGATGACGACGTTGCCGACGATATGGGCGGTGCGCGACGGCGGCGTCTGCACATGGATGCGCGGATGTTCGAGCCGCTCGATCCGCGTCTTCATCAGGTCGCGGTCGTCGTAGAACAGCGAGGCCTGGTCGAACGGACTTTTCTGATCGGGCACGGCCGGCACCCAGTAGGTGCCGTCCTCGGCGAACAGCGCCATCCAGTCGCGAAACCGCCGCTCGTCGAGCAGGCGCGCCTCGTCGACGATGAAATCCTCGAACGGGCTGCGGTCGATACCGGCGGCCCGCGCCAGCCTGCGCGTCGCCAGCGCCATTATGCGGCCTCGTGCATGTAGCCGAGCCAGGCCTTGTACTGCGCACGCACCACCATTTCATGCGTCGCCAGTCCGCGCGTGGCATTGGTCGCGGTGTCGGGCTCTTCGGCGCCGAGTCCGCGCGAAATGTCGACCCAGTCGGTCAGGTGGCTCGCCAATCCCTTCTGGGCGCGGACGAACGATTCCAGATCGTCGGTCTGCACGAACGAGGCGGCCGAGTGGGTGACGTTGAGCAGGCGGATGTTGGCGAAATTCATGTCCACCGGCGCGCCGCACAGCCGGATCGGATAAATATTCACCTCGGTGCGGTCAACCGCGATCGGCTTGATCACCCGCACGTGGATGTTCAGGCCCATGATCGACATGTTCGGATAGATCAGCGAATTGTGCAGCCGCGGAGTGAGGATTTCGGCCGCGCGCTCGGCGCCGGCCTTCTCGGCCAGCACGCGCTTGTATTCGTCGAACACCGGGCTCGAACGCTTGCCGTCGTCGAGCGCGGTATTGCTGGTCCAGCCGTGGCCGTTGCCGGCGGTGAAGCTCTTGCGGTCCTTCCATGAAGCCGCCGTCTGCTTCTTCTCGGTCTCGACGACGGCGGCGCCCTTCTGATCGCCCTCGCGGCGAGCGAACTGCACGCCTTGTTTGTTGACGGTCGAAGCATGGCCAAACGGCACATGGTAGGAGTCGAGCACGTTCTCGACCTGAAGCTTCCAGTTGCCGTTATAGACGTAGCGGTGCATGCCGGCATCGAGCGAAAGCGTGCCGTCGGGCGCACGATCGACCAGATCGTCGATATTGCCTTTCATCGGACCGATATGGTCCTCGAAGCTTGGGCCCTTGTCGGCAAGGCTCGCGAACACGAAGCCGCGATATTCGCCGACGCGTGGCGCGCG
Source organism: uncultured Alphaproteobacteria bacterium (assembly GCA_963729965.1). Classification (GTDB taxonomy): domain Bacteria; phylum Pseudomonadota; class Alphaproteobacteria; order Rhizobiales; family Xanthobacteraceae; genus BOG-931. Next base: position 88,753 of record CAVSPX010000008.1, on the reverse strand, counting down.
CGCCAGCCCGAGCGCATCCTTGTTGAATCCGGCGCCGCAGCCTTCGGGAACCGGGACCGTCGCAAGCTTGCCGTCGGTATCGAATGACCAGCCGTGATAGCAGCACACCAGACGCTGCGCGTGGCCGCGGCGCTCGTTGAGCACCTTGGCGCCGCGGTGGGTGCAGCGGTTGAGCAGCACATGCACCGCGCCGTCGCTGTGGCGCGTCATGACGACTGGCTGGCGGCCGAGCTCGGTGGTGATGTAGTCGCCCGGATTGGGCACCTGGCTGGTGTGGCCGACAAACAGCCAGGCGCGGCCGAAGATGCGTTCCATTTCCAGTTCGAACAGATCGGGATCGGTATAGACGCGCCGGTGCACGCGTCCGGGCTCGATCAGCTTGGCAATCTCCTCGGCGTGTCCGTTGCGCATGGAAATGATTCCCTTCGTCGTCATGGCCGGGCTTGACCCGGCCATCCACGTCTTAATCCTACAGCCGCCGAAGACGTGGATGCCCGGCACAAGGCCGGGCATGACGCAAGTAGATGGCGCTACTCCGCGGCGGTCCGGTGGGCTTCGTTCTGCACCTGCGCATTGATCAGCTGCAGCGGCGAGGCGGTCTCTTCCAGCATGCCCCAGCTCTTGAGCCAGTCGTAGGTGCGCTGCAATTCGTCGGCCGGAATCGGCGCCGGATCGCACACCAGCAGCCGGCTTTCGCGCAGATCCGAAACCTTCAGCGCGGCGATCTCCGGATCCTTCTTGGCGTAGTAGTCGATGAAATAGTGCATGTACGCGCTCTTGTTGGCGTTGATGCGCCGTACCGCCTCGCGCACCGCGCGATTGAACGCCGCATAGGTCTCGGCGTCGACCCGGTTGGAGGCTACTTCCGTGCCGTGGAAGAAGGCCGAGCAGATGGTGCGGCAGCCTTTCTTCTCGGCGAGCGTGATATGCGGCTCGGTCAGCGTGGTGGCCTCGATCTCGCCATTCATCAGCGCATCGAGCCGATAGCGCGAGCCGTTCGGCGCCCGGCAGACCTTGATCATGTCGCGCGGCACGAAGCCTTCCAGCATGTGCAGCGCGATGTAATGCGTGCCGAAATAGAACGGCAGGCCGATCAGGCGATTGGCCATCTGCTGCGGTGTGTAGACGGGCGAGTCAGGACCGACGACGAGCGCCGAGTAGGCGATGATGGCGCGGCGGCCGAGCTGCCGGCTGTTCTGGTCGGTGTCCTGGACGCGGCAATAGTTGCCCCATTCGCAGGCGTTGTACATGTCGGCCTTGCCCTGCTCGAGCAGCTTGCCGTGGCTGGCGAACGGATCGACGCCCTTGGGCGAGGTGACGTTGACCTGGACCTTCTTCTCGACGCCGACTTCGCGATCGGCCCACTCGATGTCGAGGCCCTCCTTGGCGAACAGGCCTTCGTCATAGGCGACGAGTTCGGGCAGACCTTGGAACGGCGCGGTGGTCTCCAGGACGAGCTTTTTCATCGGGTGCTCCTTTGTGGGCCGGCTGCGTCTTCCTTGACTCCGGAGCGCGGCGCGGTCAAGGGTGCGCGGGTAAATTGCATGCAAATCCTACCATAGGATTGTTCAACAATGGCCTATGACCCGACCCCGATCCGTCGCGACAGCGTCATCACCCAGGCGGCGCAGGAAATCTGCCGGCTGGTCGAGGCCGAGAAGCTCGGCCCGGGCGACGCGCTGCCGACTGAGACCCGGCTCGCCGCGCTGCTCGGGGTCAGCCGCAACTCGGTACGCGAAGCGCTGCGCGTGCTGCACGGGCTCGGCTATGTCGAGAAGGCCGCCGGGCGGCGCGTCACCGTCACCGCCGCGGCGCCGGGCGGCAAGGGCATGTTCGACGAGAGCGTGATCGTCGAGGCGGCGCCGATCGCCAACGACGTGCGCTCGCACATCGCGCAGAAATGCGCCGAGCTTGCCGCGGCGCGGCTGTCGGTGGCCGAGCTCGGCGCCATGGAGGGCGCCCTGCTGTCGCTCGAAGCCGCGATCGCCCGCAAGGACGCGCCCGCCGCCAAGAGCGCGCACGACAACTTCCACAACGTTTTTCTGGCCGGCGCCCGCAATCCGCTCCTGGTCGCGATGTTCAACCAGGCGCAGGGCGCGCGGCTGTCCAATGTCTCGCCGCGACACAACAGCTTCTACGACCCGCGGCATCTCGAGCAGCATCGGGCGCTGCTGCGCGCGCTGCGCAAGCGCGACGGCCGCGCCGCGCGCGCGGTGGTGCGCCGGCATTTCCAGAGTCTCGGTCTCATGCTCGAAGTGGCGGCGCGGACCAGCCGCAAGGCGCAGGCCTCGGCGGTCGTGCCGCTGCCGCGCCGCAGCGCGCGATAACGGCGCCCGGTTCGGCGCCGGCGTCAGGGCGACACCTCCTCCAGCACGCGCCGCCGCGTCTCGATCATGAAGGTCGCGGCGATGCAGCCGATGACGGCAAACACCGAAAACGTCAGGAACACGCCCTTGATGCCGTAGCGCGGCAGCACGAAGCCGACGATCAGCGGTCCGACCGTCGCGGCGGCGCGCAGCCAGAAACTGCCCCAGCTGACGCCGAGCGCCCGCATCCGCGTCGGATAGATCTCGGCGGTGTAGAGGAAGATGGTCATGTTCATCGAGCCGAGCCATGCCGAGCAGAACATGAATCCGAGCAGCATGCCGAACGCCGTGCCGGCGCCGACTGTGCCGAGCCAGATCAGACCGGCCGCGGTGAGAAAGAACGCCGCGGTGAACCAGTAGCGCCGTCCGGTGGTGTCGATCAGGAACGCGCAGATCAGCGAGCCGATCAGGCTGCCGGCCGGACTGAAGATCGCGTAATTGAGCGCCTGCTGCAGCGGCAGGTGATAGACCTCGCGGTAGAGCGTCGGGATCCAGCCTTGCAGGCCGTAGGCGATGATGTAGCACGACGCCCAGATCACCCAGACCAGCAGCGTGCGCGACCGATAATAGCTCTCGAACAATTCCTGCCAGCGGGTGGTTCTGCCGAGCGGCTGCACGCCGAGTTCCGGCACCGGCGGCAGCGGCCGCGCGCCATGATGCGAGACGACGCTCTCGATCTCGGTCACGATCGAGTCTGCTTCCTCGAGACGGCCGCGCGAGGCGAGCCAGCGCGGCGATTCCGGGCAGAAGCGCTGCATCACCAGCGCGACGATCCCCGGGATGGCGCCGAGGATGAACATCCACTGCCAGCCGAAGCGCGGCACCACCGAGGCGCCGGCGACGCCCGACATCAACAGCCCGACCGGAAAGATGATCTGATAAGTCAGGAAGCGGCCGCCGCGGCGGTCGGCGCGCAGGATTTCGCTGATATAGGTCGACGCGACCGGAATCTCGCCGCCCAATCCGATGCCCTGGATGAAGCGGCAGACGATCAGCTGGTCGTAGCTGTGCGTCGCCGCGCAGGCGAGACTCATCACCGCGAAAATCCCGATCGCGATCCGCGCCGCGCTCACCCGGCCGATGCGCTCGGCGATCCAGCCGAACGTCAGCGCGCCCACGGCCTGGCCGAAATTGGCGCTGGAGATGAGCAGCCCGATATGAGCCGGCGGAATATGCCATTCGCGTACCAGCACCGGCAGCACATAGGCGATGGCGAGCGAGTTGAACGAGTCGAAGAAGATGGCAACGCCGAGCACCGCGGTGATGGTGATGTGCCAGCCCGAATAGGGCAGGCGCTCCAGCCGCGCCGCGATGGTCTGTTCGGTCACGGGCAAGGCGTCGGACATATTGTTTCCCCCCAAGGTGTTATGGCGAGGATGGCATATTTTTTCGTTCTCGCGGAGTGCCTCCTCGTTATCCGCCCCCCGTTCGCGCCGCGAATGGCGGGGAGAGGGAGTGCAAGTTTTCCCGTTCCTGCGTCGCGATTTTTGCTTCGCGCGCGAGCTTCCGGCCAACCATGTCCTTTTCGCTGCTTCCCCTGCGCCGTTTCGAAAAAGGGGAAGCGGAACGCCGAGAGACGCGTAGTCTTGACCCGCGCTCGCAGCGCGGGGCGCGCTCTGCGGAGCGCGCTCGCCTCTCGGCGTCCCACTGCGGCTCTTGCCAGGGAGACAGCTGGTCCCCAAGGCTCTGCATCAGGCCATGCTTCCGAGGATCAGTCCGGGGCGTTCAGTCCTGTAAGCCCGCCTCAACCGGGAGGCGGAGACCTTGCGCTGCTCCACGGGCGTTACCCGCGCCGGAACGAAACAACTGTCCCCGTCCAGTGAGCACCTCACACGCCGGTCGTTGTGCCGGCAGGCTGATGCCCGATGCCGCCCGGGAGTGGGTTACAAATCCACCCGCGGGCACCGCGCTCGCCCCGTCCCAAGGAGTGTCCTCGCGAAGAACGTCCCTTCGAAAGGCGAGATGGAGTCTTTTAGTTCGGCGGGCGGGACGGATTCAAGAAATTCCGCTGGGCCGAGTCATCCCGTTGATCTGACGCAAATTTTTTTCGGCTGTTTGTTTGATTCGCGGCGCCAAGATTGTGGCACGCTGCCTTGATGTGTTTGATTTGCGCCTAAGATGCGGAGAAAGCGGACATTTTTTGATTCGCGGCAGCAACGCCCGTCATTGCCGGGCTTGACCCGGCAATCCATGCGGTGGTGTGGAGCGTTCGGCCGTTCAGAATGGACCACCGGGTCGAGCCCGGTGGTGACGAATGTCGAGCGAGCCGAGCGGTGGCCGCGCCATGCCGGATTACCGGATGCAGATCAACGTCCCATTGGGCCCAGGAACGGCGGCGTGACCGGTATGCTTTATGCACCACGCCTGATTCTGGCCGCCCCAGATGCAGCGGCCCGTCACGCTGCTGCGATGCCGGTTCGGACCGCAGCCGCCGAGCGCGGACGCCGGCGCAACGGCCGACCACAAGGTGGCTGAAATGATCGCGATGCCGAGCAGCACTGATCCGAGCGATTTCATGGAAGCCTCCCTTTGTGCGGCGACTGCCGCAAGCCGGCTGCGCTTATATTTCAAGCGAGCAGTCCGGTAAAGATCGCCGCCATCGTGCTGCCGCGCCGCGACCGGCGCTTTCGGCCGCTATCATCAACAATCCGGGTAGGCATTGCTGACGATTTGATCGGTGCCGCGCAGCATTTGGCGGCGCGTGCATCTTGCGACCGTCGGGCGCGCCGGGTAGCTCTTGAGCATGACAGACTGTTGCGGCCCGCCGCCGCTGATCCTGCCGCCGCGCGCCGACCGGCTGCCGCTCATTCGCGAAGCCTTCTGGCTCGAATGGCTGACGATCGGATGGATGACGGTCGAAGCCGGGGTATCCATCTGGGCCGGCGTCACGGCGGGCAGTCTAGTGCTGCTCGCGTTCGGCCTCGACAGCGTCGTCGAACTGGCGTCGGCGGGCGTGCTGATGTGGCGGCTGTCGGTCGAGCTTCGCCACGGCCAGCGATTTTCCGAGCGCGCCGAACGGATCGCCAGCCGCATCGGCGGCGCCTTGCTGTTCGCCCTGGCGGCCTACGTCACCGCGGCGGCCGCATGGCATCTGTCCACGGCGACCGGCGAGGAATTTTCCTGGCCGGGCTTCCTGGTCGCGCTGATCGCGATACCGGCCATGCGGTTGTTGGCCCGGCGCAAGATCGCCATCGCCGAGAAGATCGGCAGCCGGGCGCTGCGCGCCGACGCGATGGAAGCGGTGACGTGCGGCTGGCTGTCGCTCGTGGTCGTGGTCAGTCTCGCCGCGCAATGGCTGATCGGCGCCTGGTGGATCGACGGCGCCGGCTCGCTCGCGATCGTCTATTTCCTGATCAAGGAAGGCCGCGAAGCGTGGTCCGGCGAGGAGTGCGGCTGCTGCTAGGGCGGCGCCGGCTCCTGGCCGAATATCGCTCAACACTTGCGGCGTTTCCCGGGCGCAGCGCAGCACGCAGTGGTGCGCCGCAGACCCGGGATCGTTCCAAGCTCGGAGCGGATCAGCGGCGCACCGCTCCGCTTCGCTGCGCGCTGCACCGCATCCGGGAAACGAATCGGATTTGCGTTGGGCAAAGCCGTATTTGCTGCGTTTCCCGGGCGCAGCGCAGCACGCAGTGGTGCGCTGCAGACCCGGGATCGTTACAAGCTCCGAGTTAACAATTCGGCGGTCGCGACGATCCCGGACCAGCGGTGCACCGCTCCGCTTCGCTGCGCGCTGCACCGCATCCGGGAAACGGTGCGGCTCAGCGCCAATAGCCGTATTCGCCGCGCCACTGCCAGCCGTAACGCCCGTTGTGCGCGTTCATCTGCTCGCACAGCCGCGCGCCGGCGCGGGCCTGGGCCGAGCCGCTCACGGGCACCCCGTAGGTGTCGCCGGCTGGAGCATTCGGTCCGCAATTCGGCTCGCTCTGGGCAAAGGCCGCCGTGCCGGCGCATACGGTGACGCCCATGGCGAACGCGCCCGCCATGGCGATGAGCCTCAATCTGGTCATGGTGTTCCGCTGGTTGCAGCGTCCCTTTGTTGTGTTCCGAGACACCCAACGAACGCTCGCGGAAAAGTTGCCGGGGATGGTTCGGGAAAGCCCGGGCTGCGCAGGCTCAGCTGGTAAAAAGTGGCGTGTAGGATGGATTTCGCGATCGCGCAACCCATTTCCTCCGCGTGCCAAGCTGGCAGATGTTTATGTGGAGCCAATCGCATTTTCGACTGCTGTTATTAATCCGTAAATGCGCGGCTTATATCGGGCCAAAGCGAGATTGTAATTTATTGCAAAAACGAACTCACCGGGCGTTGGCGCGGATTTGATGCCGTATAGACCATTGACATGGCGGCGGTATGCTTTGCGAGCGGCGTCACTGCCGTGGGTGATGTAATTTCGTAAGGCAGCAAGCGCGTCGATATATTTTGCATCGTTTGTAGATAGCTTCCGAAACGGATTGTTGGTCCGACCCAGCCATTCGTCCCCCTTTGACAGGAGGTCCGAGATACTCCGAAAATCAAAAAAACGTCCGCCGCTTCTGACAATGTAATAAGCAAAACCAGCAGAAATATTCTTGACCCCTCTAACATCGTGAGTTTCGAGAAAATGTCCGGGGGCGTGATTGAGGGCCGCCGCCAAGCGATCTTCGACGTACCTTTCCCATGTTTCGTGAATATCAACTGCGGTCATCCTGCAGACCCAACGACCGAATAGACAATCAGCTTTGTTGGTTTCTACCCGCGATACGATGTTTCTCGCTTCTTGTAGCTCTGCCAGCGACTTCTGCTTAAGCTTTGACACGTCAAATTTTCCGGCCACAACGTCCCCTCCGTCTGCAAGGTGCTCCTAATTCAATCAGTCCCGCATCTAATAAACGTTAGCCGGCATCGGTGTTTTGCGTTGGCGTCTAAACGCAGGCGCCGGGACGTAATTAATTTGTCGGGGTTACCTGTGGCCCCAACATTTCCCTTATCAGATTTGTCGCTGCCGTTATTCCGCGTGCGGTCAGGGTAAAACCCGCCTCTTTAGTGCCATTTACTTCTGCCGCGAAAGATTTCAGGTGGGCTGCGAAGTTGCTGGCGTCGTAAGCGTCATAGTGGAGGCAGGCCTCTTTCAATTGCTCAAAAGTTATTCGCGGCGCGCCGGCGCTGAGGTACGCTGCTATCCCCTTTAAGAGTAAAATATTCCGCATTCTATCTTTCTTTGTGCCCCCAGGGACCGATTCCGCCACCAGATCAATTTCATCGATGCCGAGGCTAAAAAGCCTTTGAAGAGCTTGAGTGCTCAATCCGCTACGGCGTATCCATTTCAGGGCTACTGAATTTATTCCGTCGACGTCTTCAGGGGTCTTCGTATCAGGCGTCGCCGCCGCGATGCTCGTAGGAGCAGAATTGTGCTCCTGATGAGGCTCATTGTCTGCGCCCGATCCGCCGATATTTCTCGATCCTATATCTAGGACAACGCCCAACATCTCGGCGCAATATCGCAGAACACGCAGCTGCGCAGAAGGTTGAAGTTCTTTCAGTGCCGAGTGTACTTCGCCGATCGCTTTTACCTCTGCCGATGCATCCGTTTGTTTCTTATTCTTTGCCATTTTCTCCTCCATTCATGTGCTAGGCCAGAGCGCGTCCCATTCCGATTTGAAAAACTCGACAGCGAACTGCGCGGCTGTAAATGCCGCGTATGATTGCCAAGAGTCAGTTTTTTCGGCGGCAAAATCGCAAACCGCCTTGAACGACACCATTCGCGGTTTGGGCTCCGGCGATTCGTGGCAGGCGCGATAGACCGCGTATGCTTCCATTTCCACGCCGACCAATTTCCTCCAGTTCTTCGTTATCTCAAGAACGCGGGTTGGGTCGTCGATCACTTGATCGGCTGCTCCGAGTGGACCAATGTGTAAACGATTGGCCCCGGCTGGCACTGCGCCCTTCCAACGCTTTCGGATATCAATGAAAACGCGCGGATTGCTCGAATATTTTTGCAATACGCTTCGGAGTTTGGCGTTTAGGCCGATAGGATAGGGGTCCGGAAGGAATTCTCGGATCCCGCCAACGTCGACCACTTTCCCCGAATTGTAGTCGACGCCCGGGTCGGCAACTAAAACGTCGCCAAATTGTTTGTTGCCAGACCGTGTGCCTGCCGCAATTCCATTCATTGCTACCAGGCGCGGCCGAAATTGCATTATCAACTGAGTTGTTGCAATCGCCGCTGCAGTGAGCCCCATTGAGGTCGACGCGGTTGCGACGACGCGCAGCGACTTTCCCGATTTAGTTTGCAGCGAGGTTTCTCTATAAACCTGTGTATAGCGCGCCTCGCCAATTTCCCTCCAAGCGCTTTGGCCGCCAAAAGCCTCCTTGACAGCTTCGAACTCTGGTTGTTCGAGGGCGCAAATGATGCCTACGTCAGTTTCAAAGGCGTTGTCCGCCACGCTGGACGGTAATGGCAAATCGCTAAGTGCCCGGAGCCGAGCGACACCTTCTTGCTTGAGTAGCCACCTCAGCGGAGCACCAGCCTCAGGGTCAACATACGCGGTGTATTTTCTGAGTGACGCGTTCAGGTTGAGGGGAGTTTTGTTTTTAGGGAGATGAAGGCCGATAAGGTCTCTAAGTGTCTGTCCGAGAACAAGTTGAATCCAATGAATCATTTGTGATTTAAGAGTGGTGGCCTGATTCGAGGATGGTCACCGATGTGGACGGCGAAAAACCGCAGGCGTTACGACCGTAGCGCGCTACGATATCCGAGCGATCTGACCGACGACGAATGGGCGCATGTCGAGCCGTTTATTCCACCGGCCAAGCGTGGTGGTAACAAGCGGCACGTCGACGTGCGCGAAGTGATGAACGGGATCATGTATGTGTTGAGCACGGGGTGCCAGTGGCGGGCGATCCCGAAAGATCTGCCGCCACGCAGCACTCTTTTCGACTATCTTGATTTGTGGAGCTACGACGGCACGCTCGATCGGATCCATCACGCCCTATATGTGGAGTGCCGCGAGCAAGGCGAACGAGAGGCCAGTCCCACCGCCGCCATCATCGATAGCCAAAGCGTGAAGAGCGCTGAAAAAGGGGGGCCTGCATCGATCCGCCTGGCTATGATGCGGGCAAAAAGATCAAGGGCAAGAAGCGCCATATTCTCGTAGATACGCTGGGTTTGTTGCTCCACGCGATCGTTCATCCCGCCAATATCCAGGATCGCGACGGTGGCGTCCTGCTCCTTGCAACCCTTTTCGGGATGTATCCGTTCTTGAAAAAGTTGTTTGCCGACGGTGGCTATCAGGGGCCGGAATTCCAAAAGGCCTTGGCGAAAATTCTGCCTCACCTCGAAACTGAAATCGTCAAGCGCTCTGATCACGCCAAAGGTTTTGTCATTCTCCCACGCCGTTGGGTCGTCGAACGTACCATTGCGTGGCTCAACCGTTGCCGACGGCTCGCGAAGGACTGGGAGAACCTCAATCGCAAGGCGCTGTCGTTCTTGCGCCTCGCATCAATCCGCCTCATGCTGCGAAAACTTTGTAATCCGGCCTGATGTTCCCGGACAGACTCTAATCTGCTTAACTGTTACAGGCGTTGAAAAAGCATTTAGCGAATAGAGCGCGGCCAAGATGATGTATTGGTCGGTGCGATCTTTTGGCTTAACGGCATTCAAGATTGTTGAGAAATTGGTGGTCAATTATTTCGGCCTCTGGAAGTCTCCGCGGCGACGGGCACCCTCAAGATTTTCAACCCCTAGTCTACAATTGAACAAACGGAGAACTTGTCAAGTATTTCTTTTACCTCTCCGAGATGTCCTCTCTCGACAGCGGCTTCGGCAACTGATCCCGGATTTCGTTTCACTCGATTCGGGCTGCGCACGCTGTTTCCCGGATGCGGTGCAGCGTGAATTGGTGCACCGCTGATCCGGGATCGTCGCCGACGCGGCACTTTTCGCTCTGCGCTTGTAACGATCCCGGGTCTGCAGCGCACCACTTCGCTGCGCTTCGTGCTGCGCCTCGCCCGAGAAACGTGCATTATACCACGGACTTTGGCTTGAACTCATGCTCTCGTCATGGCCGGTGACGTAAGGAGTTCTGTGTCAGGCGAGGAAGGGGGTACTCCAACTGTGGCTGCCAAGCACACAACGGAGCACCCCCCATGTCACAGCGAGCTGCGACGATCACGAGTCTACCGATGGCGTTTGAGGTCGTGAAGGCAATGGTGGCGGACGGCCTGGAATGGGGCGAGAGTTATCGGCCGCTGGGTCGGCAAGCGCTGGCGCAGATCATCGAAGATCAGATGGCCGCGGCGGTCGATCGCCATCTCGACCAGATCGAGGCGGACGACGCTGCCGATCGCCGCAATGGCTACTACCGGCGGCACCTTCTGACCGAACTCGGCGACATCGAACTCGCCGTTCCCCGAACCCGCCGCTACAGCCCGACCGAGGTTGTTCGCGCCTATGCGCGGCGCACGAGCGAGATCGATCGGGTCATCCTCGCCGGCTTTGTGCTCGGCTTGTCGACCCGCAAGGTAGGCGAGACGCTGCTGCCTTTGCTCGGGCGCGCGGTGAGCCCCGCAACGGTGAGCCAGGTCGCCAAGACGCTCGATGCCGCGGTGGCTGCCTTCCATCGCCGGCCGCTGGCGGACCGCTACAAGGCGCTGATGCTCGACGGCGTCGTGCTCGCCCGCAAGACCGGCGCCGGCGCTCTGCGCCGGCCGGTGCTGGTGGCTTTGGGGCTGCGCCACGACGGCAAGAAGGAGATCATCGATTTCCGCCTGGCGGCAAGCGAAAGCGCCGCCGAATGGGAGAATTTTCTTGCCGATCTTTACCGCCGCGGGCTCACCGGCGAAGGCCTCGACATGATCTGCGTCGATGGCGGCACCGGCCTGCTCGCAGCCCTGCCCAACGTATTGCCCAACATTGCTGTCCAGCGCTGCTGGGCGCACAAGATCAGGAACGTTCTCAACAAGGCCCGCAAAGCCGATCAGCCCAGGATCAAACGGGCCCTGCACAAAATCATCCATGCCGCCAACGCTCCCGCAGCCCGTTCGGCCGCGCGGCGCTTTGCCAAGCGATTCCAACAGCAATATCCGGCGGCGGTCTCCTGCTTGCGCAATGACCTCGACGAATTGCTCACCTGCTTCCGCTACAAAACCGAAGCCGAGCGACGCGCCGTGCGCACCACCAACGCCATCGAGCGTCGCTTTCGCGAAGTCAGACGGAGGACACGGCCAATGGGAACCTTCCAGGACAAAACAAGCATGGACCGCATCCTGTTCGCCGTCTTTACCCACGAAAATTTGTCACAGGGCGTCAGCGCCCCCTTCCTGCTGACACAGAACAGTTGACGTTACCTCATGGCCGGGCTTGTCCCGGCCATCCACGTCTTTGGAATGCTCAGCGATTAAGACGTGGATGCCCGGCACAAGGCCGGGCATGACGCGTGAATATTTGCTGCCGGGGGTTACGTCACCCCCGCGGACGCTGCTGCTTCATCTGCAATTGCGCCAGGAACGGCACCAGCGGGTGTGCGCCCATTTTCACGATCGTCGGCAGGTCGAGCTTGATCAGCGCGTCGCGCTGCTCGGGCGGCAGCGTGAAGCGGTCGGCGAAGGCTGCGGCGTCCTTGATGTATTGCGCGCGCATGTCGGCGTCGTGGGCGAGGCCGTGCAGCGCCGAGGTCAGTTCGACCAGTTCGGGCTTGATCGAGGGGTAATGCGCCTCGCGGTGCTGTTCGGCGCCGCCGCCGATCCAGGCGAGCGAGGCATAGTTGTGGTGCCAGCTCGGGTCCATCGAGACGACGTCGGGCTTCCTCTCGCCGAGCGCGCCGGCGGCGCAGGCCCAGCAGCGCAGCTCGATGTTGCCGGTGTCGTCGAGCTCGGTTTCGTCGTAGCCGATCAGCGATTTCAGATTGCCGGCGGCGAGTTTTTCCAGCAGGCGCCTGTCCCAGGCCAGCTCCGGATTGGAGTAGCGGTCGGTGCCGGGAAAATGCGACATGCCGCCGCTCGACAGGATGACGGTCTTGAGCCCCAGCGCGGTGACGGTGCGGGCGATGGCCTGGCCGAACTGGTAACAGCGCTCCATGGTGGGCTGCGGCGGCAGATAGGCGTTCACGTAGATCGGCAGCACCGGCCCGGTATGGCCCAAGTGCGTCAGCGGAATGCCGATGGCGTAATCGATCTTGGCGGTCGAGGAAAACGCCGGATCGAAATTCTGCCGGTAGAGCTGGCGCACCAGTTCGAAGCCGATCTCGCTCGGGACTTTCCAGTGGAATTTGTGCCCGGCGAAATCGCCCGACGCCTCGCCGCCGACATGGATGGTGAAGGGCGGCGCGGCGGTGTGAAAGAACTGCTCGGCGTGGTCGTTGGAAAAAATGATCCAGAGGTCGGGCTCGAGCGCGCGCAGCCGCTTGCCGACATCAGCGGCGACTTCGCGCACCTTGGCGACCACCACCTTGTCCTCGGTGTCCGGCATGGTGAAGAACTGGGGCGCATGCGGCAGCATGGCACCGCCGATCACTGTTGAATTCATGATTTTTTCTCCTTGCCGCCGAGGCTATCGCCCACGCCCGCGAACAACAAGCGCGGTGCGGCCCATGTAGGGAAGCTTTATTCCGCGGTTCGGCCTGGCGCCTCCTTCTCCCCGCTTGCGGGGAGAAGGTTGGGATCAGGGGGCGCCGCCGCCGACGCTGCCGCGAAGATTACGTCCCAGACACCTTCGATATTTCCCAACACCTCGTTATTCCAGAACCGCAGCACGCGATAGCGATGTTCGACGAGCCATCGATCGCGCGCGGCGTCGCGTCTGCTCTCGGCATGCTGGCCACCATCGACCTCGACGACAAGCCGTTTCTCTCGACAGACAAAATCGACGACATACCGTCCGATCGTTTCCTGACGGACGAATTTGTACCCGCCCAACGACCGTGAACGAAGATATCGCCAAAGCTTTCGCTCGGCGGGCGTAGAGTTTCTCCGCAATTGCCTGGCCAAACGGGTCTTCGTCACGTTCGCGCCACGCATGCGGCGAGGCCCCCTCATCCCGACCTTCTCCCCGCGCGCGGGGAGAAGGAGCCGCGAGCGGCGAGGCGAAGCCAAGCACTCTACCGCGCCACAGTACGCACCGAAAGTTCGGCACATTTACAGCAAGGACTGCCTCTCAAGCACTGTTAGACGTCGCGGCTTTGGCCAATGCGACAAGAAGTCCCGTCATGGCGTGACGCGGCGCTTCGCTCGCGGCGCCGAGGCCGTGGCGGTGCGCGATCCAGTCCGGTTCGTTGTAGGACAGCCAGGTCTTGCCGGCCTCGTCCTGCCAGACCAGAACTTTCAGCGGCAGGTCGATGCCGGCGGTCTGCTTGTCCAGCATGAGCGGCGTGCCGCCGCGGGCGTTGCCGAACAGCACGACCTCGGTGGGGCGGAGCGCCATGCCGACCGCCGCCGCGCCCGCCGCATGATCGACGCGGGCGAACACCGTCAGGCCTTTGGCCTTGATCTGCGCTTCGAGCCGATCGAGCGTTTCCTTCGGGCTGAAGCTGCTTGCGACACTCGTCAATCCATCGACCGACATGATGCACTCTCCCAATGACGCAACTCTGTGCAGGCTCAGCGCACATTAGTGCAATTCGCCCTGCATCGCAGCCTTGCTGCGCCGCGCTTCACAAGCTCCGCGGAAGGACATAGGGTCCGTCATGCCCGCGCTTGTCGCGGGCATCCACGTCTTAGCGCTTGAACAGGAAGTCGTGGATGGCCGGGACAAGCCCGGCCATGACGATCGGAGTAAGGAGCCACGATGGGTGACGTGCCGATAACTATTGCGTGCGGTAATTACGATCGCACACGCGCGATCCGCGACGGCCGGGTGAAGGTCGAGGGCTGTGACGTCACCTATCTGCCGATGTATCCCGAGGAGATTTTCCACCGCGCGTTCAAGTTCCAGGAATTCGACGTCTCCGAAATATCGTTTTCCAGCTACATCCGCACGGTCTCGGCCGGGACGGCCGCCTATATCGGCGTGCCGGCATTCGTGTCGCGCATCTTCCGCCATTCCGGCATCTATGTGCGCAAGGGCGCCGGCATCGACAAGCCGGAGGACCTGCGCGGCAAGCGCATCGGCGTGCCGGAATATCAGATCACCGCGGTGGTGTGGATGCGCGGGCTGATGCAGCATGAATACGGCGTCAAGCCGTCGGAGATCCATTGGCGCAGCGGCGGCCAGGAGCAGGCCGGCCGCGAGGAACGCACGCCGCTCAAGCCGATACCGGGCCTCGACCTCAAAGCCATCCCGCACGACAAGACGCTGGTCGGCATGCTGCGCGACGGCGAACTCGATGCGCTGTTCACGGCGCGCGCGCCGTCCTCGTTCCTGGCCGGCGAGCCGCATATCGCGCGGCTGTTTCCCGACACCCGGAAGGCCGAAGTCGCCTATTACAAGAAGACCAAGCTGTTTCCGATCATGCACCTGATCGGCATCCGCAAGCCGCTGGCCGAGAAATATCCGTGGCTGGCGACCAGCGTCTACAAGGCGTTCTGCGAGGCCAAGGCGCTGGCGATGATCGACCTGCGCGATGTCAACGCGCTGATGGTCACGCTGCCGTGGCTGGAAGCCGAGACCCACGAAACCGCCGCCATCATGGGCGACGATTTCTGGAAATACGGCATCGACGAGAACCGGCCGGAAATCGAGGCGCTGGCCCAGTATTTGCACGAGCAGGGGCTCGCCGACCGCAAGGTCAAGATCGAGGAGCTGTTTCACCCCTCGGTGTTCGACATATCGAAAGTGTGATGAGGGCGTTGAAATTGTCATTCCGGGTTCGCCGCTGCGCGGCGCCCCGGAATGACGTATTGGAGTGTTTATGAACACCGACAATCGCGTGATCGTTTCCGGGTGCGGGCCGGTCGGCGCCGTGATGACGCTGGCCCTGGTCAAAAAGGGCATTCCGGTCACGCTGATCGAGCAGTTGCCGGATGCCGCCGAGGATCAGCGCGCCGCCACCATCCATACGCCGACGGTCGAAATGCTGGTCGAACTCGGCCTCGAAGCGGAGATGTTCTCGGAGGCGGCGTCGGGCGGCATGCAGGCGCCGCTGTTTCATTTCCGCGACCGCGCGACCGGCGACCTGATCGCGGTGTTCGATATCAGCGTGCTCAAGGGCGAGGTGCCGTATCCCTATGTGGTGCAGTGGGAGCAGTACAAGCTGGTCCACGCCGCTTTGCCCCATATCAGGGCGAGCGGGCTCGGCGAAGTTCGTTTCTCGGCGAAGCTTGTCGGGCTGACGCAGAGCGCGGATTTCGTCGAGGCGACGATCCAGAACGCCGCCGGCGAGAACGAAACGCTGCGCGGCAAGTATCTGATCGGCACCGACGGCGGCTCGAGCGCGGTGCGGAAGCTTGCCGGCATCGCGTTCGAAGGCTTCACCTGGCCGGAGCGCTTCATCAAGATCGGCACCAGTTTCGATTTCGGCACGATCGGGAAGGGGTTCTGCACGCGCAACTATTTCTTCGATCCGGAGGAATGGCTCAACCTGTTCAAGGTCAAAGGCTACGGTCCGCCCGGAATCTGGCGCGGCGTGCTGCCTATTCCGGACTCCGAGACCGACGAGCAGGCGCTGAGCATGGACAGCATCCAGCGCCGCCTGCAGCGCATCCATCACAAGAGCGGCGATTATGAGATTCCCTATTACGCGCTCTACGCGGTGCATCAGCGCGTGGCGGAGACTTTCAACAAGGGCCGCGTGCTGCTTGCCGGCGACTGCGCCCATGTCAACAACCCGATCGGCGGCATGGGCATGAACGGCGGCATTCACGATGCGGTCAATCTCGCCGACAAGCTCGCCGAGGTCTGGTTCGGCCGCGCCGATGGAAGCCTGCTCGACCGCTACACCCGCCAGCGCCGCAAGGCGCAGGTCGACTACGTGCAGGCGCAGACAATCGAGAACAAGCGCAAGCTGGAAGAGAAAGACCCGGCGGTCCGTCGCAAGCATCTGGACGATCTGCGGCGCACGTCCGAGGACGTCGCGCTGCACAAGAAGTTTTTGTACCGCTCGTCGCTGATCGACAGCCTCACGTCGGCGAACGCGGTGGAATGAACTGACCGTTAGGCCGCGGCATGCACGGAAACTGAAACTGATCGGCCGAGCGCGGCGAAAGCCGCCTCAAGCTGCTCCAACCGCGACGCGTGATCCAGCCGAAACAGCCTATCGACGGACTCCCGCTTCCAGCCAAGCCGGCGCGCGAGTTCGGCGCGGGTAATGCCGGCTTGCCTCAGTCGCCGGTAAAGTTCGACCTTCAACACCGCTAGTGCCGGTAAGCGGACAAGGCGCGGTCCGCGCGACTGCCCTTCCGGGACATCCTCCCCATCCGCGATGCGGGCCGCGATTGCCTCTTCGATGGCGCCGATAGCGCGCTGCATCGCGTCGCTTTCGTTGTCTCCGAATGTCGTTACCTCCGGGAGCGCCGGGCAGGTGACGAGGAGCGTACCGTTATCATCGGCTTCAAATTTGATGCGATAACCGAGCATTATTTGAGCCCCAAGTCCTTGAGGATTTTGCTGACCAGACCGGTGCCCAGTTCCTTGCGGCCGCCATGCATCGGCAATTGGGATTTCCGGTCGCCCCGCCGAACCGTCACGTGACCGCTGCCGCCCCTGTGGGTTTCGAACGTGCAGCCCTTTGAAGCCAACAGCCGCCTAAGTTCCTGGGCGTTCATAGATTTAGTATGTTCCACACAAGTGTGGAAGTCAACATAAGTGTGGAATCCGGTTTGAGGCCCCGGCGTAGCTTTCGCTTACGCCAACAGTGGCCCCCATTTCTCCTCGATCTCGCGCGCCTCGTCCTGCGACAGCGAGGAGGTCGGCGGAAATTTGTCGCGCCAGGGAAACGGCCGGCACGCGTCGATGATCGCCTTCGAATGCGATGTGACGCCGCGCTCCTTGTCGGCGGGCGGAATGCGCGGGTCGAGCGCGGAGCTCCACGCCTGGCGGATGATGTCGATATTGTCGGCTGGTTCGCAGCGTGTCGCCACCGCCCACATCACATCGGCCAGATTGGATGGATCGACGTCGTCATCCACGACCACAACAATCCGCGCCATGTAGCTGTGCGCCGCAGCAACGAGACCGGCGCGCTTGGCGTGACCGTCGTAACGCTGGCGCAGTGCTACCACGGTCATCAGCTGCGAGACGTGTTGCCAGGCGCCGGTGACGTCGGTGACGCCGGCGGCTTCCAGGTTGCTCCAGATGGTCGCGGCGCGAAACGGCAGGCCGAAATGAAAGCGCGGCGGCTTCATCGGCGGCGAACCCAGCAGGATCGGGTCGTCGCGAAAGTGGATCGCCGTCACCTGCATCACCGGGCCGGGGCGCGCCTCGGCGGCGTAATAGCCGGTGAATTCGCCGAACGGGCCTTCGGGCAGGGTCGCGTCCTTCATCGGCAGGAGTTTGCCCTCGAATACGATTTCCGCGTGCGCGGGCAGTGGCAGTCCCGTTTGCGGCCCCAGGCAGACTTCGATCGGGGCACCTTTTATCGCGCCGGCAAACTCAAATTCCGAGCTGCCGTCAGGCAGGTATTCAAATCCGGCAATGAACAAGGCCGGATCCTCGCCATGCACCACGGCGACTGGACAACTCTCGCCGCGATCCCAATATTTTCTCGCGATGATGGCGCCGTGCCGCCCACCGTGGTCGAACTGCACGGTGACTTTGTCCGGCCCGTGGACCTGAACGCGATAGACCGAAGCGTTGACCCAGCCGGTATCTGGATCCCGCATCACCACAACCGAGCCGGAGCCGATGAACGGTCCGCCGTCGCGAATGTGCCAAGTCGGCGCCGGAAAGCGTGAAATGTCGACGCCGGAGCCGGAGAGCGTGTTCTGCAGAAATTCAGCGTTTCCGACCCTGACGGGGGCCAGCGATCGCAGGGTTTTGCGTTTTTCCATCCAGGCTTTGAGTGCGTCCAGTGGCCGCAGACCTGGATCAAGACCGAGCGCCAGCGCCGCCCGTTGTACATTGGTGGTGGCATTGGTGAATACCCGCATGCCGTGCGGGTGGCCTTTGATGTCGCCGAACAGGAGTGCCGGGCAGTCAGGCCGGCCGGCCGCCACCTCGGTAATGCCGCCGATCTCGAACCGCGGGTCGGCGCCATCGATGCGGCGCAATGCCCCAAGCCGGTCGACAAGATCGATGAATTCGCGCAGGTCTTTGTACATGTCCTTGAAACCGGGCGGCTTTTGCCGCGTTCGCGTGGAGAATTGCCGAGGCAGGCATAGCTGCGCCACCGGGACTGTGCGGCGCCGCCATGCTGCACCGCCAAAAGGTCGTTTTGATCACTCGCGGGAGTTCTCATCCCCCATAAATTCAGTATAAGTCATCGCTCGCCGGGTACCCAGTCTATGCATTCTGTCGCTCATCTCATCCACGCTTATGGGTTGCTTGTTGTTGCTGGCTTCATCGGCCTGGAGAGCATGTGCATTCCGCTGCCCGGCGAGACGGCGCTGATCGTCGGCTCGGTTATTGCGGGTCGAACGCACGAACTCAACATCGTCGAAGTGATCGCCGTCGCCGGCGCGGCGTCGCTGATCGGCCGCATCATCGGCTACGGCATCGGCTGGCGTTTCGGCTATTGGCTCTTGCTGCGCTATGGCGGCTATCTCGCCATTACCGAAAAGCGCATCAAGCTTGGTCAATATTTGTTTCTCAAGCATGGCGGCGTGATCATTATCATCGCCCAATTCGTGCCGGTGATGCGCGCCATCGCCGGCATCCTTGCCGGTGCCAACCGGATGCCGTGGCGCTGGTTCGTGCTGTCGAGCGCTGTCGGCATAAGCCTGTGGTCGGTGCTGTTCGGTCTCGGCGGCTATCTGTTCGGCGTGCAGTTCGCGCGGCTGGCGCGCTCGTGGTGGATCTTCTCGGGTCCGAGCGGCTGGGTCTTGTTCGGCATCGGCGCCGTCATTGTTCTTTCGATCCTGACGGTGTTCGTCGGCCGGCACGAGGCCCAATGGGCCGCAAAGGCCGAACGCGCCTTGCCGGGGCCGCTGCGTGTGCGGTAACGAGGCGTGATGGCCGCCTCCTGGTCGACGATCGATTGCGATGTGCATGCCAACGTGCCCGGCATGAAGGCGCTGCTGCCCTATCTCGACGACCAATGGCGCGACAGTGTCATCGACCGCGGCCTCAATTCGCTGGAGTTGATCAACTATCCGCCGAACGCTCCGCTCACGGCGCGCGCCGACTGGCGCGGCAAGTCCGGCCAGCCTGCCGACAGCCTGGACGCGTTGCGCACGCACGCGCTGGATCGCTGGAATATCGATATCGCGATCTGCAACTGCCTCTATGGCGTGCAGCTGCTGTTCAGCGAGGACCTGGCGGCGGCGTTTGCCAAGGCGATCAATGACTGGGTCGCCAAGGAGTGGCTCGATCGCGATCCGCGGCTGCGCGGCTCGATCGTGGTGCCGATGCAGAACACCGACTACGCGGTCGCCGAAATCGAACGCTGCGCTCCGGACAAGCGCTTCGTGCAGGTGCTGGTTCTGGCCATGGGCGAGGCGCCACTCGGCCGGCGGGAATACTGGCCGGTGTTCGAAGCCGCGCAACGCCACGGCCTGCCGATCGGCATTCATGCCGGGTCGAGCTTTCGCCACCCGGTCACCTCGCTTGGCTGGCCGTCGTGGTACGCCGAAGATTATTGCGCCCAGGCCCAGGGCTTTCAGGCGCAGGTCGCCAGCCTCGTCTGCGAGGGCGTGTTCGCCAAATATCCCGCGCTCAAGGTGGTGCTGATTGAATCGGGCGTCACCTGGCTGCCGGCCTTTCTGTGGCGGTTGACCAAATTCTGGCGCGGCGTACGCGCCGAAGTGCCGTGGGTGGAGCGTCCGCCTTACGAGATCGTGCGCGACCACGTGCGGCTGACGATTCAGCCGTTCGATGGCCCCAACGAGCCGGAAGCGGTTGCGCGGCTGGTCGATCAACTGCAGTCCGACGATATGCTGTTGTTCTCTTCGGACTTTCCGCATTGGCAATTCGACGGCGACGAACTCATGCCGTCCGGCATTCCGCAGCGGCTGCACGCGAAAATCCGGCGCGATAACGCGCTTGCCACCTATAGCCGCCTCGCCGCGGCGGCAGCCTAGGCGGCGCGCATGGCAAGGCACGTGATCGCTCCGCTCAAGGAGTTTCCGGCCGGCACGCGCAAGCTCGTCGATGTCCGGGGCCGGCCGATCGTCATCTTCAACGTCAACGGCGAGTTCTTCGCGCTGGCCAACCGCTGCCCGCATCAAGGCGGCAGCCTGTCTCAAGGCACGCTGGTCGGGCTGCTCGAGGCGAGCGAGCCGGGCTGCTATCGCTATTCGCGCCGCGGCGAGATCGTGCGTTGTCCCTGGCACGGCTGGGAGTTCGACCTGCGCACCGGCAAGTCCTGGTGCGAGCCCGACCGTGTGCGCGCGCGGCAATTTGCGGTTTCAGTTGCGCCCGGTGCAAGGCTGGTGGAAGGCCCCTACGTGGCGGAGACCTTTCCTGTCCGCGTCGAAGATGATTACGTCGTGATTGAAGTGTAAGGGACGGGGACGGGCAGGGCATGGCGGAGCGACACTCGGCGCGCGGACGATTGCGGCTTGCCGCGGATATCGGCGGCACCTTCACGGACATCGCCGTTTTTGACGAGAAGACAGGCGAGCTTACCTTCGGCAAGGCACTGTCGACGCCGGCGCATCTGGTCGAAGGCATTTCCGCGGGCGTCGTCAAGGCGGGCAGCGATTATCGCTCGGCGGCGCTGTTTCTGCACGGCTCGACCATCGCCATCAACACGATGCTGGAGCGAACCGGCGCGCGGACCGCGCTGCTCATCACCGAAGGCTTCCGCGACATCTATGAGATCGGTCGCATCAACCGGCCCGACGCCTATAACCTGTTCTTCCGCAAGCACGTACCGTTGATCGAGCGGGCGCTCCGCTTTGAAGTCAACGAGCGCATGCTGGCCGACGGCGAGATCGACACGCCGCTCGACGAGAAAGAAATCGCCGCGCTCGGCGCCAAGCTGGAAAAGCTCGGCATCGAGGCCTGCGCGGTGCTGTTTCTCAACTGCTACGCCAACGCCGATCACGAGCAGCGCGCCAAGGCGATCCTCGAAAAAAATCATCCCGCGATGTTCGTCTCCGCATCGCATGAACTGTCGCAGGAATATCGCGAGTTTGAGCGTTGCTCGACGGTCGCGGCGAACGCTTATGTGGGACCGAAGGTGCGCCGCTATATCGGTGAGATCGACGCGCATATGCGCGCGGCGGGTTTTTCCGGCTCGTTCCTCGTGGTGCAGTCGACCGGCGGCCTGTACGAGGCTGCCCAGGCGCAGAGTCAATGCGTGCGCATGCTGGAATCCGGCCCGGCGGCCGGCGTCATCGGCACGCAGGCGCTCTGCCGCATGCTCGGCATCGACAACGCCATTGCCTTCGACATGGGCGGCACCACCGCCAAGGCCGGCGTCATCTACCACGGCGAAGCGTTGACCACGGGCACGGCGCTGATCGGCGGTTATGAGCAAGCGCTGCCGGTGCAGATCGCAATGATGGATATTTTCGAAGTCGGCACCGGCGGTGGTTCGATCGCCCGCGTCGACGAAGAGGCGCTGCGGGTCGGTCCGCAGAGCGCCGGCGCTTCGCCCGGCCCGGCCTGCTACGGGCTCGGCGGCCGCGAACCGACAGTGACGGATGCCAATCTTGTCCTCGGGCGGCTCAACGCCGAGCGGTTTCTTGGCGGCGAAATGAAGCTCGACGTTGCCGCCGCTGAGCGCGCGCTCAAGGAGCGGATCGGCGATCCGCTCGGCCTGAGCGCCGTGGAGGCGGCCGACGGCATTTTACGCATTGCCGCGACCGCCATGTCGTATGCGGTCAAGGGCGTCACCACCGAGCGCGGCTTTGACGCCGGCGATTTCGTGCTGGTCGCCTACGGCGGCGCGGGTCCGTTGCATGCGGTCGAGGTGGCGCGCGAGATCGGCATGCGCAACGTCATCATCCCATTCGCGCCCGGCGTGTTCTCCGCCTACGGTATGCTGTTCGCCGACCTGCGCTACGATTTCGTACGCACCTGGTTCACGCCGCTTGAGGACGCGTCGTTCGACGAGATCGAGAGCGTCTACGGCGCGCTGGAGCAGCAGGGACGCGAGGCGATTGCCGGCGCGTCGGTTGCGCCGCAGCGCGTCGTGGTCAAGCGCGCGGCCGACATGCGCTACGTCGGCCAGGAACACGCCGTGACCGTCGATCTGCCGATGAGCGTGTTCAAGCGCGGCGACCGCAAGGCGATCAAGCGGCACTTCGACGAGATGCATGCGCAGCGCTACGGGACCTCGGCGCCGGCCGAGCGCGCCGAGATCGTCAGCCTGCGCTCGACCGTGACCGGACTGATGCGCAAACCGCCACAGCGCAAGATCAGCCGCGGCCGCAAGGCGCCGCCGGCAGCGGCGATCGGCGGCAAGCGCAAAGTCTATTTCGGCGCACGCTTTCATCCAACGCAGGTGTTTTGGCGCCCGGCGCTGCTTGCCGGCAACCGTATTGTGGGTCCGGCTTTGATCGAAGAATACGCCTCGACGACGCTGCTGCTGCCCGGCGATGTGCTGGAGGTCGATGCGTTCGGCAATCTGGCGATACGGCTTGGCGGCTGATGCGGAACGCCGGTCTCATAGGACAGGGTGAAGGCGGGCCGCGGGCCTACTCCGCGCGGCTGGTCGGCTCGGTCTGCTGCGCGCGTAGTATTTCCTGGAATTCGCGTTCGAGCCTGACCAGCGCCGCTAGCAGCGATGCCGACGGAGCGACGAGCTTGCAATCGGACACCGGTTTCGTGCCCGGTGTTTCGGCCAGATGGCTTTCGTCGGGAAAATGTTGCGCGTATTTGCTCGCGTCGAGCATCAGCCGTCCCCTTTGCCGATTCGGCGATGTTCCAGGGACGCTCGGTTCGGCCGGCAAGTCAAGCGCAAGTTGCGCAATTTCACCGGATTTGCCCTCAGCGGCGGTTTGCACGCTCGCGCGATCGTGCCGCCGCAGCTTGCACCGTGATGGCCGCCCCGGTGCAATAATAATGCATGATAATGATCTACAACGCGATCAACCGCCAAAGCAGAGCCAAGCCGGCCGGCGGTAAAATGGAAGCGAAACCGATGGGATCGAAAGCCAAATCGAAAGTGAAGACAAAAGCGCGCGCGCGAGGCAACGCCGACGCCGTCGTCACCGAGATCGTGCGCAATGGCGTGATTGCGGTGACCGAGGAGATGAAGACCAACCTCATGCGCACCGCCTACAACATCATCATCTATGAGGCGCTCGATTTCACCACCGGCCTGTTCACGCCCGAAGGCGAGACCGTGTCCATCGGCATCGGCCTGCCGATGTTCATCCGCGGCATGGCGGAGACCGTGAAGGCGAAGATCCGGCATTTCGGACTCAAGGCCATGCGGCCGGGCGATATCTATGTCACGAACGATTCCTATCTCACCGGCAGCCACCTCAATCACGTTACCTTGACGCTGCCGATTTTTCACAAAGGTGTCCTGGTCGGCTTCTCGTGCTGCATGGCGCATTGGCTCGACATCGGCGGCACGCTCGGCGGCATCACGACCGATATTTTTTCCGAAGGCCTGCAAATTCCGATCCTGAAATTGCACGATCGCGGCCAGCCGAACGAAACGCTGATCGACGTCATCAGGATGAACATGCGGCTGCCGAGCCGGGCGATGGGTGATCTGCGCGCGCAGATCACCGCGGTCAAGACCGGCGAGCGGCGTTTCCTCGAACTCGTCGACCGCTACGGACGTGACGAAGTCCTGGGCGCCATCAAGGCCATCATGGATCATTCGGAGACGATGGCGCGGGCGCGCACCAAGTCGATTCCGGACGGCGTCTACGAGGCCGAATCATACATGGACGACGATGGGATCGAGGTCGGCAAGAAGATTCCGATCAAGGTGCGCGTTGTGGTCAAGGGCGAAGAGATGACGGTCGATCTCACCGACGTCTCGCGCCAGGTCCGCGGCTCGTTCAATTCCGGCATCACTACGGGCTATGCGTGTTCGCAGGTGGCTTACAAGTGCCTGACCTCGCCGACCGATTATCCGATCAACGACGGCTCGTTCCGCAGCCTCAAGGCCATCGTGCCGCCCGGCCGCGTGGTGAGCGCCGTGCGGCCGGCGCCGATGCGCTGGTGGATGACCTATCCGATGACCATCGTCGACACGGTGTTCAAGGCGCTCGCGCCGGTCATTCCCGACCGGGTGATCGCCGGTCACCACGCCGACCTGGTAATCGCGGCGACGCACGGCATCAACACCAAGACGTCGGAATTCTTCCTGGCCAATTTCGGCCCGCTCGGTGGCGGCTGGGGCGCCAAGCGCAGCGAAGACGGCGTGTCGGCGACGGTCTGCATCAACGACGGTGACACCCACAATTCGCCGAGTGAGCAGTCGGAAGTGAAATTCCCGCTCGTCGTCGAGCGCTATTCGCTGATTGCCGATTCGGGCGGTGCCGGCCGTTATCGTGGCGGGCTCGGCCTCGAGCGCGTGGTGCGCGCACGCGTGCCCATGACCTTCAACAGCCACGTCGAGCGTGCGCATTGCAAGCCGTGGGGCCTGGAGGGCGGCGGCGAGGCGACCGGCAACGAAGTCGCGATTCGCACGGGAAACAAGTGGAAGACCGATTTTCTCAACGCCAAGGTCCTGGTGGCGCATCTGCAGCCCGGCGACGCGTTCCGCATGCGCTCCGGCGGCGGCGGCGGCTACGGCTCGCCGCTCGACCGGCCGGTCGAGGCCGTCGTGGAAGATGCCCGGCAGGGATACGTCTCGGTGGCGGCGGCCAGGGATCACTATGGCATCGTGCTCGATCCGGAAACCTTTGAGGCGGATATGGCGGCCACCGAACGGCTGCGGGCCTCGATGCGAAAGGTGCTTTCACCTTCGGCGGCCTGAGGCTGCGCCCACGCAGCTCCAATTTCACCGATTGGGCGGCATTTCTTCGGAAAACAAACCGCTGGCCACTTTTCCGGAAAATGCTTGCGTCAGCCAGGAGTGTGGCGGACCGCACAGTGGCAGGGCCGCCGCTTCTTGAAGCCTTGGTTGTGCAGCGCCATATTAGCGCAGGCCGCGCGGCAATCCCGTGCGGCGGATGGGCGCCGCAAGGGCCCGCAAAGTCGCTTAATAAGGACTTTGAAACCATGTCCAGGGTTTCGTCGCTATCGAGCCCCTTTTTGCTTGGCTTTGACGAGATCGAGCGGGTGCTCGATCGCGTCGGCAAGGCCGCTGATGGCTATCCTCCTTACAACATCGAGCGCATCGCTCGCGACGGGAACAGTCCCGAGCGGTTGCGAATTACCTTGGCGGTGGCGGGGTTCACCCGCGACCAGCTCGATGTCTCGATAGAGGAGAGCCAACTCGTTATCCGCGGCCGCCAGCAAGACGACAAGAGCCGGCAATACATCCATCGCGGCATCGCCGCGCGTCAGTTCCAGCGCATCTTCGTGCTGGCCGACGGCATGGAAGTGTTGGGCGCGGACTTGAAGAATGGATTGCTGTCGATCGATCTCGCGCGCCCGCAACCCGAGCGCCTCGTTAAATCGATCGCAATCAACGAGTGCGATTGACGAAACCGAACAGGACTCGACGTAGTTGAACAAGAAGAGGAGTCGAGGGCCATGAGTAACGAAATAAACCGTACGCCAGAGAAGACAGAAGCCGTGTCTGCCGAAGCGCTCGCTCATATGGGCGATGGGCAGATCGCGTATCTGAAAACGATCCGCTCCGAGGATGTGCCGGGACTGTTTCCGCAAGCCCCTGAGCTCGAACCCGGTTTGAAGCTCTTTGCACTGCATGCCGCGGACGGCACGCCGATCATGCTGACTGACAGCCGCGAGGCCGCTATCGCCAACGCCTGGAGCCAGGAGCTGGAAACGGTCAGCGTCCACTAAAACGCTGGGCGGCCGCCGGGCATCGGAAGCGACAAGATTTCGAGGTCAGCGGCAGCGTCGCTGGCCTTTAGAATATCGATCGTCGTCTGTTAATTCGAATTACGCCGCGGAAGCGGACGGCATTGCCAATACCGCGTAGAGCGCTTCCGCATCGTGTGAGGCGCGCAGCTTGTGGGCGATGGTGGGATCGCGCAGCAGCCGTGCGACGCGCGCCAGCGCCTTGAGGTGATCGGCGCCGGCGCCTTCCGGCGCCAGCAGCAGAAAAATCAGATCAACCGGCTGGCCGTCGAGCGCCTCGAAATCCACCGGCCGGTCGAGCCGCGCGAACAATCCGAACAGTCGCGTCAAATTCGGCATCTTGCCGTGTGGAATGGCAATGCCGTTGCCGACCGCGGTCGAGCCAAGCTTTTCCCGCTGCATCAGGATGTCGAAGATGGTCCGCTCGTTCTGTCCCGTGAGCACGGCGGCGCGGGCCGCAAGCTCGTGCAGCGCCTGCTTCTTGCTGTTGACCTTGAGCGCCGGGAGAATCGCGTTCGACGCAACGAGATCGATAAGGGGCATGAAGGGGAACCTGAAAGCAGGAAGGCCGCACGGGCGGCATTCGCTAATCGCCTATCTGGCTGAGATCGATTGGTTTTTTGCTACTTGCATGGGCATGATCTTTCCAGATTCCGCGCCCGCGCCCGGCGATCATGCTCTAAGGGCGGCGGACCATAGGAACCCCCCGCGGCGGCGTCAATGGGCATTGCCGGTGCCCGCGGATTGCGGGTCGATCCAGCCAAAATGGCCGTCGCGGCGCCTGTAGACAACGTTGATGCCGCCATGGGCGGCATGCCGAAACACCACAACTGGCGCGCCGGTCATGTCAAGCTCCATCACCGCATCACTGACGGACAACAACTTCAGTGCAGTCGTCGAATTCGGCGATGATCGCCGGCGTGAAGGCCTCACTGTCGTCCGCCTCGGCATCGTCGTCAGCCGGCGCCGCGATGACATAGCTTGCCGCATCGACGGTCTCGCGGCCGTCGAGCCGCTCCGGACGATGATCCTTCAGCCGCCGGTGGTAGCGCCGCAGCCGCTTTTCGATTCGCATCGCCGCTTGATCGGCGCTGGCGTAGGCATCCGCGGCCGCGCCCTCGGCATGCAGCGTGATTTTTGAATCGAGATGGATGGCGCATTCGGTGCGGAACCCGAAGCCCTCGCGTTCGAGAGTAGCGTGCCCGGAATAGCCGCCGTCAAAATATTTGCCCATGGCTTCGGCAATGCGCGCGCTCACGCGCTCGCGCAAAGCGTCGCCCACGTCGATATTTTTTCCCGATACGCGAAATGTCATGCCGGCCTCCGCAGCGAGTAACCTGGCGCCTTATTCGAGCTAGGTATTGGCCGGGACGGAGTCAACGCGCCGCTGCTGCGTATGGACCCTGAGGTGTTTAGGTAGTTAGAGCATCTTCCGGAAAGGTGGCCGCCGGTTTTCCGAAGGAAATGCGATCAGGCGCTCTAGGAGGCCGCCGCGACTTGTTTTTCCCGCCGCCGCTGCACGGACGAGGGGATGCGCATGGCCTCGCGATATTTTGCCACCGTGCGGCGCGCAATATCGATCCCGGCCTCGCGCAGCTTCTCCACGATGGTGTCGTCGGACAAGACATCGGCGGCATTCTCGGCGTCGATCAGTTGTCTGATGCGGTGGCGGACCGCTTCGGCCGAGTGCGCTTCGCCGCCATGCGAGGCGGCGATTGCCGACGTGAAGAAGTATTTCAACTCGAAAATACCGCGGTTGGTCGCCATGTATTTGTTGGCGGTGACGCGCGACACCGTCGACTCGTGCATGCCGATCGCTTCTGCGACCGTTTTCAGATTGAGCGGGCGCAGCTGCTCGACGCCGTGGGCGAAGAACGCGTCCTGCTGGCGGACGATCTCGTTCGAAACCTTGAGAATGGTGCGCGCGCGCTGGTCGAGAGCGCGAACGAGCCAGGTCGCGCTTTGCAGGCATTCGGCCAGATACGATTTTTCGCTGGCCTGGCGCGTGCCGGCGGACACTTCGGAATAGTATCTCTGATTGACCAGCACCTTGGGCAGGGTGTCGGAATTGAGCTCGACCAGCCAGGCGCCGTCGGGCGCCGGGCGTACAAACACGTCCGGCACGATCGGCTGGACCGGCGCCGAGCCGAAGGCGAGACCCGGTTTCGGATTGAGCCTGCGGATTTCGGCAATCATGTCGGCGAGGTCTTCATCGCCGACGCCGCATATCTTTTTTAGGGTGGCGAATTCGCGCCGCGCCAGCAGGTCGAGACGCGCGACCAGCGCCTGCATGGCGGGATCGAAACGGTCCAGTTCCCGCAGCTGTATGGCGAGGCATTCGGCCAGATTGCGTGCGAACACGCCGGGCGGATCGAAGGTCTGCAGGATGCGGAGCACGGCTTCCATTTCAGCCGTGCTGGCGCCGAGTTTGTCGGCCGCGGCATCCAGATCGCCGGCGAGATAGCCTGCCTCGTCGACCAGGTCGATGAGGTATTGTCCGATCATGCGCCGCGCCGGATCGGAGATGGCGAGCGTCAGCTGCTCGCGCAGCCAGTCCGCCAGCGTGGTCTCGGCGGAGACGAATGCTTCCAGATTGTAATCGCCGTCTTCGCGGCCGCCCGAGCCGACGCCGGCCCAGTCCGAGTATCCGCCCGGCAGGTCGGAATTGCTGCGCGGGCGCACCGGCTCGGAATCGTCCCCCGCGGCGTCGTCATGCGGCGAGTGCCGGTCGTCGTCGCGGGCGGGGCTGTCCTCGACGCTGCCGTTGGCCCAGGCCTCGCCATTCATGACGGGAGGATCGGCGTCGGCCGTACCCTCGGCCGCGGCCGCAGGCGCCTCAGGCTCGGCACCGCGATCCAGCAGGGGATTGCGCTCGAGTTCGGCTTCCACGTAGGAGACAAGGTCAAGATTGGACAGTTGCAGCAGCTTGATGGCCTGCATCAGCTGCGGGGTCATCACCAGCGCTTGGCTTTGCCGGAGCTGAAGTCGTTGGGAAAGCGCCATTGGGGGCTAAATTGGTCCGATTCTTGCTTGTCTCCCCCCTTGTACAGCAGGTCTGACGGGCGGTCGTCAACCAATTTCGGGTAGGCTAGAGGCGGAATTCCTCGCCAAGGTAAAGCCGGCGCACGTCAGGATTGCTGACGATATCGTCGGGGCGGCCCTCCATCAGCACTTCGCCGGAATAAATGATGTAGGCGCGATCGGTGAGGCCGAGCGTCTCGCGCACGTTGTGATCGGTAATGAGCACGCCGATACCGCGGTTGGTCAGGTGACGCACCAGCGCCTGGATGTCGCCGACCGCGATGGGATCGATGCCGGCAAACGGTTCGTCGAGCAGCATGTAGTTCGGCCGTGTGGCGAGCGAGCGGGCGATTTCGACACGCCGGCGCTCGCCGCCGGAAAGCGCGATCGATGGCGTCTTGCGCAGCCGCGTGATGTTGAACTCCTCGAGCAGGGCATCGAGGTCGCGTTCGCGCCGCTTGGCGTCGGGCTCGACGATTTCGAGCACCGCCCGGATGTTTTGCTCGACATTGAGGCCGCGGAAGATCGAGGCTTCTTGCGGCAGATAGCCGATGCCAAGGCGGGCGCGCTGGTACATCGGCAGCTTGGTGACGTCGTGGCCGTCGAGTTCGATGCGGCCCTGGTCGGCCGTGATCAGGCCGGTGATCATGTAGAACACGGTGGTTTTGCCGGCGCCATTCGGGCCCAGCAGGCCCACGGCCTCGCCCTTGCGGAGGTAGAGGCTGACCTTCTTGACCACCTTGCGTCCGACGAAACTCTTTTCCACGCCGTGGACGGAGAGGACGCCCTGTTGGCCGGATGGCGCCGCGCCGAGGCTGTCACCGCGCCGGAACGGCCGAACGGTCGGCCGCGCTTCGCTGCGTTCGACCGGCGGCCGTTCCCGCCGCTGCTCACGCTCGGTGCGATCTCTAGGCTCTTGGTGCGGCTCTTGGCGGGGATCTTGGCGGGACTCTGGGCGCGGCTCCTGACGGGGCTCTTGGCGCTCTTGCTGCGGCGGCCGCGGCGGTGGTTTCTTGCTGCGGGCCTTTTTGGGCCGGGCCGGAACGCTCGCGATGTCGACGTAACTGCCGTTGATGACGCCGCCCATCGTCGCCAGCCCGATGGTTTCGCCTTCGGGGACGAGTTTGCGGGCCGCCGGCGTCGCGCTGCGGCGGAAATATGAGAAAATCTTCACCACGCCGATTTCAGTCAGCTTTGCGTGCGTCCCGATTCTGGTCGAGGTGGACAAAGAGCATGGCCAGGAACTCCGATGCAATACGGCGACGACCTGACACCACGATACCTGTCACCGCCTCTGGCTCGCGGTCGGCCCCGGGCCGATCGTCATGAAATTGCCCTGTCCCCCATTGTTGTCCTTGCCGGGGATGATCAGCGCGCGCACACGCCCGTCCCGGATCCCGGGTGCGGGTTCGACATGCGCGTTGCCCGTCACGGTATTGACCACGACACGGCCGCCGTGAATCACGTTCTTGCCCTGCGTCACGACCACATTGCCAGTGAGCGTGATCGTCTTTGCCAGCACATCGTAGACGCCGAGGTCGCCGCTCGCGCTCTGATCCTTGCTGAGCACGGTCACGTTACCATGGGCTTCGATGCGGCGAATGCTCTGGGCGTCTGGCGGGCCGCCGGAATCGGTCTGCGTCTTGACCTGGGCCGTGGCGACCGGCTTGCCGCCAATGCCCAGTTCCTGACCGTAAAAGACAACCAGGGTATCGCAGGTCATCGTGGTATCGCCCTGCACGACCTTTACGTTGCCGGTAAAGGTCGCCCGTTTCTTCTGGTCGTGCACCTCGAGCGATTTGGCATCGATCTGGATCGGCTGGTCGTTTCCTTGCTGCTGACCAGGCAGCAACCCCCGCGCCGGCGGGGCGGAGCGGGGTCCCTGCGCCATCGCCGCCGTCGCGGCAAACAATGTTGCCGCGGCCAGAGCGGCCAGCCAACTTCCTTGTCTCATTGTCCACCCGCTTTCGTCTGTTGCTTGGTGGACTTCAGCACCAGGGTGACGTCGGTGAAGCGCAGCGTGTCGCCCTTATCGACGATCTCCATATGCTTTGCGTTAAGATCGCCGTCGAGCAATTTGATCCAGACGGGCGTGTCGGAAACCACGTTGCCCTTGCTGACGTCGACGGTCGCCTTGCTCAGCCGCGCCTCGTAGCCGGTCGACGACACGAGGTGAATGTTATCCTTCAGATCCAGCATATCCGTCTTCATGTTGTAGTGGCCGCTATCGGCCCACAGATGCACGACGCTCTTGTCGGCCATGGCGATCTTGGCGTGGATCTGCTGCAATTCGACAAAGTCCGGCTTGGTGATGTCCTGCTGGGCGGTGGCGGCGGTAAATTCATAAGGGCGCGCGTCGCTGGTGTAGCCGGTGAGCCGGGGCTGCTGCATCGTGATCTTGGTGCCCTTGATCACCAGATTGCCGATTTCTAACGGCATGCGCAGGCCGCCGATCGGCCAATAATTATCGGCCACCACGGCCAGCAGAACGAGGCTGACGGTGACGATCACAGTGGCGCGCAACCAGCGCACATGCCGACTGTGGCGTATCGCGCGCCGATAGATTCGCTCTTTGTCGCCGCCGCGTGAACGTGCCGGATGACCGGCCCCCCGCTCCGGGCTGGCGAAGGAGATGGTCGTCAAACGATTGTCCCCTGGGCCGCTGCCCCGATTCGGCCCGCGCCGTTATTCTACGGTCCTGCGGGCCAATAGTCGCCTGCGAATGTGGCCCGGGCAGGGCCGCAAAAGCCGGCCAATGCCGGGCGCCGGTCAGCGTTAACGACTTGGCCCAGCGGCAAAATCAGCCGGCCGGCGGCGTCTATGAATGCGCGAAGATATCGTCCTCGGCAAACCCGGCCAGATCGAGCCGGGCCCGGTCCGGCAGAAAGCGGAAGCAGGCCGCGGCCAGCTTTTCGCGGCCCTCCCGCGCCAGCATGACGTCGAGCTTTTCCTTCAGCGCATGCAGATAGAGCACGTCGCTCGCCGCGTAGGAGACTTGCGCGTCGCTGAGCGCGGCCGCCCCCCAGTCGGACGATTGCTGTTGTTTGGAAAGGTCGTGGCCGAGGACTTCGCGGACCAGGTCCTTCAGTCCATGCTTGTCCGTATAGGTGCGGGTCAGCCGCGAGGCGATCTTGGTGCAATAGACCGGCGCCGGCATCACGCCCAGGTTCTTTTGCAGCATGCCGAGATCGAACCGCGCGAAGTGAAAAATCTTGAGCACGTTCGGGTCGGTCAGAAGGCGTTTCAGATTTGGCGCGTCCGCCGCCTGCGCGGGAATCTGCACCGCGTCGGCCGAGCCGTCGCCGGGAGAAAGCTGCACCAGGCAAAGACGGTCGCGGGTCAGACTGAGCCCCATCGTCTCGGTGTCGATGGCAATCGACTGCACCGACGCATAGCGCGCCAGATCCGGCAGATCGCCACGATGGATGCGGATAGTCATGCGGACCTTGAATATCGTAATGGAAATGGCAGGTCAAAAGCGCCGAAACGTGCTATGAAGCGACTTCCGGCGCGGCTCCCCGAAAGGGCACAATCCTAATGGTCCACATCATGGGTCCACACTGATGTCTCGCCGCATTGTCTGTGCATCGGCCGGCGAGGCACTTCATCTGGTTGCCGCCGTATTGCTCGGTGCCGTGATGGCGTCCGGCGCCGCCGCCCAGACTCTGAGCGACCCCGCGCCGTCGGCCAAATGGTCGGCGCCGTCGAAGGCGGCAAAGTCGAAGGCCGAACACGCCAAGGCGTGCAACTCTTTTGGGCCGGGTTTCGTCAACGTCCCCGGCACCGACGCGTGCGTCAAGATCGGCGGCTGGGTGACGGTCGAAGGTTCGGCGCGGCGCTGAAGATCCGATCGCTTACGGCGCGATCGGACTTTCGATTTTTGCTCGTGGCTGTGGTGCCCAGGAGAGAGGTTGAATTTTCTTTGTGTTTCAAAACGTTGGCACGCCCCACTTTTGGAAAGCGTCCCGTTGAATCTCAATACGTATTTTCTGTCTTGTCCCACCGAATGCGGCTCGCGTCGAGATGCTGTTGCCTACGGGATGCTTGTGCAATTCAGCGGTCGCGGCGCTGTTGGTGGGGGCAGGTTCGGCCTAGCAATTCGTTCAAGCCCAATGACGAAGCACTTTCGCTTTTGATGAGGGCGAAGTCACACTCTCATATTCTGCGGAGCTATCACCGGAGAGCTATCAGGATGGCCTAGAGGGCCTCTAATCCGAATGGCATCAGATTATCGGGGGGCGGGACAAAAACGCGCCCCGGTGGCTGCCAGCGGGTTCTCTCCCAGTAAGCTCCGGCAGATTTTGGCATCGACCCGTCCCGTAGCGGCGTTGCCTCAGACTTCCAAAAGGTGATAGCGAAGCACTTTCAATACCTTACGGCTCAGCTGTTGCAATTCTACCACGGCGTCAAATTTTCAGCGCAGCAGAATTCATTTTGCAGGATTCGCCACTTTTGAGGAATTTTTAGGAATATAATTGTTCAAGGAATAGGGGGAATCGTGCCATGCACAAGCTGTTTCGCGCCACTGCGGTTGCGACGCTTTTTGTCGGAATGAGTGTGGCCGCAAAGGCGGCCGATCTGCCGGTTGCGCCAGAGCCCGCCTATAAGGCACCGGCAATGATGGCGCCGGTATTTAGCTGGACCGGGTTCTATCTCGGCGGCAACCTCGGCATAGGCTGGCAGAACGGCAACGTCACCGACAGCCTCTTCGGCGTCAATTGGAGTGCCAACAACAACGCGACTTTCGTCGGGGGCGGCCAAGTCGGTGTCAACTACCAGTTTGGTGGCAATTTCGTTGCGGGCATCGAGGGTGACTTCGATTGGTTCGCCAACAACAATAATTCCGCCAGCGTTGCGGCTTTCGGCACAACACTCCAGGGCAGCGACAACGGTCGTTGGCTCACCACGCTGACAGGTCGACTTGGTTACGCCTTTGATCACGTGCTGGTTTACGGCAAGGGCGGTGGTGCCTGGGTCGGCAGCAATAACTTCACAGTGACGAACGTGGCGACCGGGACCTCAGTAGCGTTCTCCAACAATAACACCAATACCGGCTGGACGGCGGGTGCCGGTGTCGAATGGGCCTTCACCCAAAATTGGACGGCGCGGGTTGAGTACGATTACGTCGGGCTGAGCAATGCGTCGTTCACGGTTCCGGCGACGTTCCCTGTCGTCGGCGGCGACATATTCACCACTAACAATCGCAACATCCAGATGGTGACTGTTGGCATCAATTATCTGTTCAACTGGGGTTCCTACTGACAGACTGATTACGGGGGACGGGGAAGAGGGGTGAGCGATGGGCGCAAATGCCTGTTGCTCTCCCTCCTTCAGTTTGACAGCGGGAGGAGGCGTTCGCTGACTCTCCCCGTGGCTGCTGACCATACCGGATGCGCCGGAGCTAACGTGCCTTGGCGACTACCGTTCCTGTCGCGAAGACCAATAGGACGGCTATGCAGGCGCTCCTGTGGGCGCTCAAGCCGCTGATCAACCTACGAGCTTCAATACCACTTCCATTTGTGACCACATTTTTGATGGTGGCCCTCGACGAGGGTAAGAGTATCAATTCTTACGCACGGGACATGGGTGTTTCTCGGTTTGCAATGTGGCGGTATCTCCGCAACATCAGTGATCGCCCTAAGAATGAAAGGCGCGGCTTGGGCCTCGTTACGATTGAGCCGCACCCGATCAATCCACGCAACCGGCAGGTCTATTTGACTACAAAGGGTCGTTCCCTAGCAGAAGATATTCTTCAGCAAATGCGGCGTGGTGAACGATTGGTCGAGACACATCGTGAATAGCGGAGTTTAGATCGTGGGAAATTTGACCCGGTGGGTAACGACATAAGACCACACGTCATCGCGTCTGGTAGTCTAAGCGTAGCGGGCAAAATAACACCTCGTCAGATTAAGCTGCTAAATTGCCTGCATCGCATATTCTTACAACGCTTTGCGGGGATTGTTTCCGCAACGCCAAGCCTGCCTTTGCTGCTTCTGCGAATACTCGATGCTTCGACTTCGCCGTTCCATCGACTACTAGAACAAAACCCTCATTCCCCGGGTCGCCCTTCGTAACAACATCGCTATTCATGAGAGTCCTCGCTTAACGCCTTATGAGCGTCGCGAGCAAATAGGGAAACTCCTCAACAGGATAATCCTCACCTGCATCGCGTATTTCTACGGCACGATCTGGAAATAGCCGCCGCAACTTCAAGCCTGCTTTCACGGCGTCTGCGAAGACTGAATGCTCAGATTTCGCGATTCCATCGACCAACAGGACAAAACCCTCCTTGCGCACGGGGCGCTTGGCAATGGCATCGCTGCTCATGAGGATTCCCGCTTGTCCCCGCTATGAACCGGCATCTCCGCAGGGTTGGGCGTCTGGGTTAATTTAGGGTTAACCGGCCCCAACGCTCAGCCCCTCACCGTCGAATATCGAATCCGGTGACTGGTATTTGACCCAAGCTGCAAAAGTGTCGTTTTTCCGAGGCGCAATGTCCGCCATGTGGAAGTGTTTCAAAAATGTCGGTCAACAACCGGGCGCTAACGTAGTTTAGCCGCCTACCACTGCCACTTAAGTCAGAACTAGCGCCGATTCCAACGCGCCCAATTCTGTCCTTTCCCTCGTTGAGCAGGGTTAAATTTTTCGCCGCCGAATCGACATAAGAATTTCTCAGCATCATCGAGATTTGCAAAGCAGAAGACGTTAAACCACTCGCGATCAAAGACGGAGTGGCCCCGGCTGCACAAACTCAAATCCTTGCAATATTCGTGAATCTCCTCATACCCGCCGCGCTCGCAAAAACGCGCTGGAAGCGCGACCTGGTGCGGCCAGCCGCGATCAATGGCCGCTGGTGACAACTCGCCTTTCCGCCTCATCCCGAAGCCGTTGCTTGAATACCGTCGCGTCCGCGAGGCTTCGAAAAACAGCAACGGACGGGGAAGTTCCGGTTGATCTGGGGGATCGCCTTCATGCCCATTTAGAACGAACCAAGAACACAGTCAATGGGCGAGACCCAGAGGCTGTCTGGCCGAATGGGCACCAGATATCGCGTCCAGCACTAAAACCTCACGGTCAAATGTTCTGGGGGTGTTCTGAAGCGAATAAAGATCGGCTTATGTCTTACGCCCGGGTGAGCCGACGCGGCACTCATTGAGGTATTGATTATCACTTGCCTCGCAGTGGTCATTCGAATGCGACACCGCAAACTGAACTCCTTGTGCGCGGATTGATCATTACGGCCATCCAATGTCGGATCACGGGAGCGAGCTAGCGATGGGCCTGAGCTACTGCCTGTATGTCGAGTGCAAGAAATGTCGCCACGAAATTGCGTTCAAGGAAATCCCGAGGCCCACACCGGAGGATGACCTAAGGTCCCGTTCCGTCCATCTTGCGTGCCCAAACTGCGCATTCGATTCAATCTACCTACCGTCTGAAATCCACTTCGGCATTATCGCCTCGGAGGACGAGCAGAGCAAATCTCGATAATTCTGCCGCTGTCAATCAGCGTCGCAGAACCGCCTGGTTCAATAGGCAGAGTTACCCGCCAAGGCTGTCTGGCTCAGGAACATCGCGGGAATTTGCAATTTCTGAGTCGGCTGGCGTGGCTCGCGTCTCCTCAATCTCGGTGACGCGGACCACACCCGGCGTAGCCACCTCACTCACCTCGATCACTTCACCTTCGACCACCTGTCACTTGCGCGGAGACGCCCGCTTCGGACGATGCGCGTATTGGGTCGGGCGAGCAGAAAGCCGCAAATCACTGCCATACGGAGTTGGCGGTGGGACCTCTCCGAGGGCGGAGAATGAGCGCTGACGCTTGGCACAAGGTGGCGCTTGAGTCTCAACGACCTTTTGCGAGCGTACTCAGTAACGGTGCGCCAGGCGGTTGATTTTGACCTTGAGACGAACGGAACCCTACCCAGGAAGACGACGTTGGTGCGATACCGAACTCATCCTAGGGAGGAACACGATGGCGACGACTGTGGACTCAAGGCGCGAGACCGTTTCCCTGATAGGAAGCGACAAGGTCGAGGGAACCGCCGTATACGGAGCCGACAACCAGAAGATCGGAAGCGTGCAGCGGGTGATGATCGACAAGATCAGCGGCAAGGTTGCCTATGCCGTGGTTTCCTTCGGCGGCTTTCTCGGAATGGGCGAAGACTATTTCCCGATGCCGTGGGCCAGTTTGAAATACGACGCCAATCTAGGCGGTTACCGGACCGGCATGACGGAAAGCCAGTTGAAGGGCGCTCCAAAATATAATCGGAGCAGCGATTGGGATTGGTCAGACCGCTCGCGTGACCGAACCGTCTACGACTATTACAAGACGCCGCTTTGGTATTAACCAGCACGACCTTTCATCCTTGCGAAAGGCCCGAGATAACCGGGCCTTTTGCTTTTGCATCCTCGGGGCAAGCGACGCCCATCGTCTGTTAACGCTTCGAAATTCCTTGAAACACGATTGGCAGGTTTCAAAGGACCTTTGCCAGCGTGCTCCCCAATCCGAACGAAATGCCAATCGAAAGGAGGAATATCAGCCTCGCCAGCCAGTGCCCACGGATACTACTGATAGAGGCCAAATCAATTTCCGGGTCGCACAATAATAGCCCTGCACAGAACACACCCAGGGCCATTGCTCTCACGAAGAGCGCCAGAAGATTGGTCGCACTTCGTATCTCCGGCTCCGACCTGGGCATGTGCGGCGTCATTGACCGTAGAAACTCTCTGGTAACACAAAGCCAACCCTGGATTATGGTTCCCCGAGGCTGATGGGGTCGCCAAAACGGCTTCGAAGCCCTTTGCCTTTCTGGTTCGATTGCGATAGGAATTGCTTTGTCTCTTGCCGAAGAGACCAACATGATATCAGAGCGCAATTTTTCCCTCGTCGTTGGCGCTGCATTCTTGGCTTTGTTCACCGCAACGCTTGCGCCCACCATCAAACCGGCGAATAGGTCTTGGCATTTGCTCATATGTAAAGGGTTGGCGTGCCCACTCGAAGGGTCTGGCCCGGTTACACGTCGCGAAATTCCGAATACCATCCAGACATTGCATAACAGCAACAATCATCGGGTTTGATAGTCGCGCCTCCCGTTTTCCGACGACCGCTGCTGGAATTCGCATTCAGCGAAAAGCAAGAGGTTGCCAAATCACCCGCGCTTTGCGAGGTCCTCGACAATATCGACAATGCATCGCCGTAACTTGGGTCTTCGTATTCGAGTAAACGCCTGCGCTAACGTCACACCGTCCGCCGTTGCGAGAAAGGCCGTTATATCCTCCGCAATATTAGCGCCGCTTCTCGCATTGCTCTCCGGTGCTCCTTCGAAAAAGAACGGCACCGGCACTTCGAGAAAATCCGCCATTTGCTGTAATCGGCTCGCACTGATGCGGTTCTTTCCCTTCTCATATTTTTGGACTTGCTGGAACGTAATGCCAAGCGCGTCGCCTAATCGCGTTTGGCTGATATGAAGCATCAATCGTCGCATCCTGACGCGATTGCCGACGTGCTTGTCTATCGGATTGGGACCAACTCTGCCGCGTTCTCCACTCATGAATCACCCCCGCTGTTTGACTTGCAGTATAAACTACTAGTCCGGACGGCTGTTTACGGTTCGCAATGATGCTTCCGCTACAGCCCCTCTTCGTCCTCGTGCCCCCATTAGCTACTCTCGGCCGTTTTCGATCATGGATATGATATACTCGCCAATTGGCAAACGTATCCGGGGAAGCCGTATGCGCGAGATGCTTTTCATTCTCGCTCTCATCGCAGCGGTGACTTTTTGGGCGACGCATCCAGATCAGGTCGATAGCGCAGTTAATTGGGTGATGCGGCTGTTTGGCCGATAGGGCTGCGCCGTCACTCCTCAGTGTGGTCGTCGTCCGAATCCGGCAACGTGACGCGGGTCTGCTCGATTTCCGTAACGCGCACGACACCAGGAACCGGCTCATCAACCACGTCGATAACTTCGCTTTGGACCACGGGTATCATCTCTTCGGTCTGTTGCCGCTTACGAGGGGATGCCCGCTTCTTGACAGTTTTCGCGGCGACCTTCCTCGAAGTTCCCGGTGATTTCCTGCCGACCCTGCGTTTGACGGACTTTTTCGCAGTAACTTTCTTTGCAGTTCGCTGCGATTTTCCGCCGACCGCTCGCTTGACCGCCTTCTTCGTCGCTCTCCTGGGCTTCGTCTTGCGAGCCGTTGCACGTTTCTTTCGCTTGGCCATCCCAGTTCTCCGTCGCCATCCCAAATCCCACTCGTACACTATTCCATTTCAGTACTGACCGAAAGTCAGCACTTCGCTTTCACGGAATCACTTCACCCGAGCGACAACAGGAGATGCGTTTGACGGTATTACTCTCAATTCAAACGGAAGCTCCTTTGGTTCGAAACGCCCGGACTGCGATTCTCGCGGGGCAACCCGAACATCGGCGGTGCTCGTTTCCGCGCACCTAAAAACAGTTCTTGCCCTGAACCACCACATGAATTATTATACGAACATTGAGCAAACACGTTGTGAGCAGTTTTTCTGCTCGACACGCGGCTCTTAACAGACATCCAGCAGACTGTGAGCGCCTCCTGAACTCGATAGGTCGGAGTCCGCCACATTCGCGCCCACGAATTCGTCGGAAGCATTTCCGCCGAATAACTCAGATCGCAATGGTGCGATTTGGGAATTGCAACATGCCAATAGAGATATCTTTATCGGCACTTTCAACAGAGGAGTAGCTATGAGACAATATTTGACACAACTGAAGTCGAGCACCAGCAGTCCAGGTCTCGGTGGCACCACCACCCAACCCTTTTTTATCTCCAAACCGCTGATGCTAATGTTCGAACAGGCAGGAAGCGTCATCTGCCACATCCACCCGCGCCCGACCGACGATTATCGGGACTACGCACTTCTGATCTGCGATTTGGCACGGCATGTCGCACGGGCCTTTGACGTTGACGAGAAAGCCGTATGGGGCTGGATGGATATGGAGAGGCGTAATCCGACAGCTGAAATCGAGGGCAAACGGACTGCAGGTTGAGAACAACCGAGGGTCACACTGCAAACATCCGTACTAGCCAAGCGGTCC
The DNA here is from genome assembly GCA_963729965.1 of uncultured Alphaproteobacteria bacterium. Taxonomy (GTDB): domain Bacteria; phylum Pseudomonadota; class Alphaproteobacteria; order Rhizobiales; family Xanthobacteraceae; genus BOG-931. Next base: position 48,382 of record CAVSPX010000008.1, on the reverse strand, counting down.
TCAGCGCGGGGTGCAGTCCAAGGGCACCACCATCCCCGCGCTGGCATTATGGACTTTCCATCTGTAGCATTAGACATAAATTTGTGTTTTGAAAATCAGGTTTTGTGCCGCTCCATGCGGTTCTGGGAAAACATAAATCAAATTTTCAATCGTGCCTGTGAACTCGCTCTTGCTGACGATAACGTGCTCATCGTCCGGCCGACCAAGTAGTTCATGGATAGGGCTGTTGAAAAGCAACTTCTTGCCCGACGAGCAGAGGGACCGGGAGTTCGCCGAAGTCCTCGAGTTTGCCCGGTCGTGCGGTTCAATCACCATGCCAACGGTGAACGGATCGGGCTTCTTTACGCGGGATTGATCGGCGTTGGTCCGACTACGGCATCGAGACAAATGGGGCCGAATGCGAGAACCAGTCCACTTTGCAGTTGATAGCCCAGTCGGCCACGAAGGTTCTCGGTGACACATCGTTTGTCTGGCAGGCCCACCACGGCGATGCCGAGGCGCCTCGACCCCCGTTGAGGAAAGACCATCAGTCACCGCCGCTTCCTTCCCACCCCACCCCACCGCACAAATATTTTCGACGGTCCGCATATTTTCGGCAGACCCTGGATAAATATAACACAACGACGAGTATGATAGGAGGAATTCAACGAATGAACAATCACCGATACAAGCGTGTCTCAATAAGCCTTGACCGCAACAGTCACGAACGTTGTCGGGTTCTGGCCGACGAGCGAGCCACATCAATATCGGGTTTGCTCCGCTCTCTTATTATGGATGCCTATGAGAAGCACGAGGGGGTAATGGAAACGGCGGAAAAGAGCCGGCCACGTTTTTGATGGACCAAAATGGAAACTGACTTTTTTAGGGCGGCCCCATCATGCATCAATCACCCCACCCCGAAAGGAAGCAACCGACTGCTAATGGTATTTATATCTGACACTAATTATTTGGCTATCAACACTCTTTCAGTTCCGAACGTTCGCGCCAACACGGGCAAACAGCATCTCTACGCAAAACAATCGGCGCTTTGTGAACCACACCGACCGTTCCGAGATATTACGGGGACCGTTGATCGGCGGCGGCGGTTACTGTCGGATTGGGAGGCCCAAGCACTTATCGAGAAAATATGCGGTAACGACGCCGATTTCTTCTACACAAATAATTCGGCGCTGTCATTAGACGAGTTGCGCGAGTATTTCTGCACATTGATGCCGTCAGTCGGTATTCAGGAAAACCCGAAGGTTCTTTGTGGTTTCAATAACAATGGCGAGCAGCGCGACGTTGGCAGAGCCATCAACATGCGTAAGATCAATCTGCAAGCGATTCCGTGGGGAAGAAACCGCGAGGAACGACGATGGAATTTGGATTATAACGCTCTGCCAAAACTCATGGCATTCGATATTGATGAAAACAAGTCGCCGGATTTCGTTGCACTTTATCCCGACTACCGTTGTTATGAGATTTTCGATGCCCTGGACATTGCACCGCCCCTGGTCATAACCATCAACCCAGTGACGCTAAATTGCCAATACATCTACGAAATTCAGTGGACCGACCATGATCGGAACAACCCGGCCGTGGCAAGGAAGGAATACGACTCCGTTCGCAAGCATCTCTCGGTTTTGTTCGGCGGAGACCCCATGTTTGGCAACCACGTTGTCCGTTCGCCGTTCTATATCGCGGGTCATCATCGGATCAATCCCGACCGGAAAACGACCTCGCGGAAGCAGATTGACGTTGATGCTGACTCTCTGTTCCATTACTCGAAGTGGAATGATCCGCACCCTTACACGCTATCGGAACTATGGGGTATCGTGCGTTATCTGGAAGAATTGCACGGGACGCCGGTAGCCGAATTTCCGGTGGTCGAGGCAGTCACGGACGCCAAGACGACGACACCGACCGATTATCGGCCGAACGGCAATCGGCTTCCCATCAACGAGCAATTAGCCTATTCGCGGCGTGAGCCGACCAGCGTCGTCATTGGCGAACGCAACCTATTCGTCTTCTCTTCTGCGGCCGTCAAATGCCGACACATAGCCGGGACCTTTCGGAACAGCCGCGACGACTATTCCCAGCGTTATCAAGCCTTCATGGCCACAGTGTTGCCGGGAATACTGGACTTGAACGGCAAACTCGCGAATCCACTAGACGACAAGGAGGTCCGAGCATCGACGGCATCGGCAGTTCGCTACTGTCTCTCCGACCGTTATCGTCCATTGGGTCGCTCCTCAGAGGAGGCGACTTTCATCAACGTCAATTTTCGTTGGAAAAATCACATTTCGGTCGAGAAGAAAGCACAGGCACTCGGGATATCCCGGCGGACTTACTATCGTCGTCGTTATCATACTAAAGGATCGCAAGTGGTTGCTCCACTGCGCTCCGCAATTGCTTCGCAACGCCGCGCTTTAATGGCTAGTTGTTCATTTGGCACTCGTTCGTTGGGGTTCAATGGCTTTGCTGATAGGCGTCGTGTTCGTTCTGCTTGTTCTCATGTTTCTGGTGCCATCTTCAATCAACATATCCCTATGATAGGGATTGTGCCACCCGAGGAAGGCGAGACGCTCATGACAATGACTTCTTATCATGAGCATCATCCGCCAGACAATTGAAACCGGCGATACCGACGACGACACGAAATGGAACGACAAGATCACAATGGACTTATTCATCCAACGGGAAAGCGATGTGCCCACTGTCACGCGGTTCGGTTTGTCGAAAGAACAGGAAACGCGGCACGGGATCACCATGTCTGACCGCGCCGTAACTAGTGTGGTCGGCAATCGAACAGCGGTGGCTCTACGAATTAAACCCGGCGAACCTCTTACGCTTCGCGAACCAAAGTCTTGACAATGTCAAGAGTTCCACCACCTCGCAGCAGGTTGGAAAGGGGCTCGATTTCCGAATGGAAATTCGACCGCCTGCGGAGGCCCCCAGACTGCGGGAATAGCACACCACCGTTTGGCGGCATCAAGCGCGGCATATCTTAGGGCTCATGGTGCAAGGCGACACAAATCCGAGTTTGGGATATTCGTCGGTTTGTCGACCCAATTGTTCTTATGAACCATAATATTCCATTATGATTAATCCTGTGGACGCTCCATAACTAACGTTCATGATTGAGTGTAGCATGTCTACGGAGCAGCCAGCTATCGTTACGAACGAATTCGAAGATAGCCTAACATGGGAGCGTCGCTATGGGATTTCGCCGAAGCCAATTCCTTCGTTCGGCTACGAGTATATTTGCGGTCTCGATACTCTGCTTTTCATTGATTTGCTTGAATGCGAATCAATCACGTGCTGGCGAGATAAAAGTACTCGCGGTTGGTGCAACGGCACCCGCCTTGAAACGCATCATCCCCGAGTATGAAAAGGCGACCGGGAATAACGTTGTGGCATGGTTCGGCCCGCCAGCGCCAATCGTTGAGAAGATTTCGAAGGGTGAGAACGTGGATGCGGTGTTTATCAGTGGCCCTCGTTACGACGACCTTGTGAAAAGCGGAGCAATCGATATAGGCACTATTTTTGCGCAGCTGGGTGTCGGCATTGGCATTCCCAAGGGTCCAGCCAAACCAGACGTAAGCACGGCAGACGCCCTGAAACGCACCCTGCTCGCAGCGAAATCCATCGGCGGATTGGCACCAAATAACGGAAGTATAGGGACGGAAACCTACATCGGATTTCGGAAACTTGGGATCGCCGATCAGATGAGCCCGAAGTATCGTATCTACCCGAATGGAATTTCCGTCGTTCGCGCGCTGGCTAAGGGTGAAATCGAGCTAGGCTTCAGCGTTGTCGCCGATATGGCCGCAGCCAAAGAAATTGACTATGCGGGTCCGTATCCGCCAGGAGTACAGACCTACGCACCTATCCATGCCACCATTCGAATTGGGACAGCCAATGATGCCGCAACCAGAGCTTTCCTTGACTTGGTACGGAGCAAAGCGACACCAGAGTTTCTGAAAGAGAACTGGCTGTTCCCCGCAAAGGATTGACGTTCAAAATTCGTCAAGGCCACCGGCACAGAACGCGGCCTTTTTGTATCCTTCGCTTGAAGTGCGCTCATCGCTCAACAGACATACGCCGTCGTCCAGTGCTGGTCTCGATACGTTTTTCCTTGGCGGCAGTCCGATTTTGCGAAAGACATGCAAATTTTCGCAATCGATCACGCAGCGAGCCTGATCCGAACGAATCGAGTATTTCGAGAGCGCGGATTTTCCAGACCACCCAATCTCATTCGCGTGCCATTGGACTTTGAGCAAGGACGCGTTGACGAACAGTTGGCAGCCTGCGACTTCGATGGCGATACGGCAACCTTCTGCTCGGCGCTGGGCTTGATGCTTTATCTAGAAGATGAAGTCGTCGATGACATTTTGCGCTTCGTTGTGTGGCTTAGCGCGCAGCTAGACCGGCGCTACACTTTTCTTCATTGTCGTGCAAGGTTCTCGGTTTGCGCTTATTGGCTACTTGCCGACATTCAGTACATCATTTTACGATGGAAGCTGACGAGGCGTCAGGATGTCAAGAGGAGACGTAAAATGCGTTTCGCCAATATCACCATCGTTGCTGCGACCCTCCTTTGTTTTGGCATTGCTGTTCCGGCACGCGCCTCGTCGGCTGCGAGCACAGAGGCTCGCCCGTTCTCGGCAGCCGGCCCACCGCCATCTTGAAGATACGATCGTATCTCAGAGAATCGCAATCGTCGGCGTCCTCGTAGCCCGCGGCGATCGCGAACATCCGAAGCCGGAGCATTTCTTCGACCGTATGCAAAATCAGGTCCGGATCGCGCTTGTCTCTCAGGCACGATGCCAGACGCGCTACAATTCCCAGCCGCTTCTCGATCCCCCGCAGCAAAAGCACGCCCGCGTCCGATGAAAGCTGCCCGCCATCGAAGCCAACGCTCAACTTCTTGCGGCAAACCGATGGAAGATGAAATGGAAGTACGGTATCTTCGCTCATGACGGGTGTGGCGCTCCTCAATCGACAAATGAATCGGCTTCGCAACCAGAAATCATGAATCGAATGACGGCTTTCCGGTATATCCGTCGCTCATTCAGGCAATTTCGATGAATAAGACGGGCTAAGTGCAAGTTATGGGGGACAACATGAGGTTAATGAAAAGCCTCGTTCTCGGCTCAACCGCCAGCTTGGTTGCGGCTACTGCGGGGCAGGCAGCTGATCTTCCCGTAAAGGCAAGGCCCGTTCAATATGTGAAGATATGCAGCCTCTACGGGGCGGGATTCTATTACATGCCCGGCACCGATATGTGCATCAAGATCGGTGGCTGGGCGCGCAGCGAGGTAAGTTGGGGCGTCAACGCCAACGCATCGACCGGCCTCTTCGGTTCCGACTACAATAACCGCTACACCAACAACTTCTGGACGCGGGAACGCGGCTACATCACGGCCGACGCTCGCGAACAAACGGCTTACGGCGTCGCCCGCGGCTACATCGCAGTCGGCATTTCCTCGCAGAACACGGGCAGCGAAGTGCCGGCTTCGCAGTTCAGTGCGAACCGCGCCTTCATGCAGTGGGCGGGCTTCACGGCCGGTCTGTCGGAGTCGTTCTTCGACTTTTATCCATCACCCGCGCTGATATACCGCGCCGGCAACCTTCCGCAGGAAGACAGCGGTGACGCCGGCTGGTGGGTGTGGGGCTATAGCGCCCAGTTTGGCGGGGGGTTCTCCGCCACGCTGGCGGCCGAAGAGCGCCGCGACAGCCAGATCATTGACTTCTCGACTGGCGGTCTCGGTCTGATGACGACGCCCGGCACCAACGGCGTCCTTGTTGGCACCATTTCCAACACCTCTGGGTACGGCGGCTGGCAGACGCCGGACATCGTCGCCAACCTGCGCGTCGACGAGGCCTGGGGCAGTGCGCAAATCATGGGCGCCCTGCATGAGGACAACGCCGGCTATTACGGCGTGCTCCCTGTCACCGGCCATCCGGGCGATACCTGGGGCTGGGTCGTAGGTGGCGGCCTAAAGATCAACACGCCGTTCGTCTCGCCCGGCGACTATTTCGTCGGCGAAGTCAACTACACCGAAGGCGCCACCAAATATCTGTGGCACGCCACCAGTGCCGGCAACGTCGATGACGGCATGGGCGCGACTGAAGGCTGGGGCGTGGGCAGCGACTGCATCTACGGCGGTTCGCTTGCCGCGGGCAACGACACTGGTTGCCAGCAGACCACGGCCTGGGGCCTTGACGTCGGCTACGAGCACTACTGGACGCCGCAATGGCACCAGTCGCTGGTGTTCAACGGCATGTGGGAGAAGTACGGCACGGGCACCGGATCGGCCAACGCGATGCTGTGCGTCGGCGAAGGCCTCGGCACGGGCGCCGGCACGACCGCCGTCGCTGCTGCCGGTTGCAACAACAACTGGGACGTCTGGGCCGTCGGCTCGCGCTTGCAATGGGACGTGACCAAGGGCCTTTATGTCGGCGTGGAAGCGGTTTACGAGCGCCTAGACAGCGCCCAGACCGGGCTCCTTGGGAATGCGTTGACGCCGGCGATCACGCTAGTGAACTCCGGCGCGACTACCTGGGCGAACGAGTTGAACTGGGACTTCACGCTGCGCATGCACAAGGACTTCCTGCCCTGATTGCCTGACCGGGGTCTACTCAAGAATCGCTGGCGAACCTCCAGGCGACTGGCGCTGACGACCTGCAAGTGTGGGCGCGGCGCGACGCACAGCACGCGCGATCTTATTCGCGAAGTACTCACCGCCAATCGGCAATAGGGGCAGCCAATCCCGCCGCGCCTTTCGACTGCGATCTTACAGCTACGTTAACTGGGCGGAAACATGGAATAGCTAGCTCCGGCGTGGATGTAGCCAGCACCGACGGCACTCAGCAATCCTTCGATCCGCTCCACTGTCTTAGCAATTAGGCCTGGCGGTTGACCGGCCTGAAGCTGGTTCTTTAGCTCCAGGAAGGCTTGGTTGGCGTCATCGAGACGCCGCGCCAGGTTCGTCGAAACGTAAAGAAGGATGACTAGATCATCCTGAAGTCCGGCCGCGCCGGCGACATAAAACTCAGACGCTTCCAAGGTGCGCACGTCTGCAGTATGCGGCTGATCGAGAAGTGCTGAAAGTTCGCCAAAAACCGCGCCGGGTTCCGCCACCACGGCTATCTCGATACCATCCTTCACGATACTCACGGCGCCCGTTTTGAGAATCAGGAGCCGCCCGGTTTTCGTTCCCTCGGTAAGCACGGTCTCTCCGGCGCCGCAGCTTGCGAGCGGAAGCGCAGCGAGCCTTATCTGCAACGCAGTAGTGTCGGGGATCATCGGCATGCCCTCACGTTTAGGTTCAAGGTCACTACTTTCCCAGGGTACCTTATGATTGAGTGAGAACACTAGCGCCCTCATCACTGTCCAGAACGGCTTCATAGAGATCGCTGCTGACAATTGCTTGCAGAAGCAATCCTGCAAGTTCGGCGGCAGATCTCTGCATCTCTGCAGACTTCCGTTTCAGGGCAGCATAGGACGTTGGATGCAGAGGAACGGCAAGCCGATGAAGTGATTTGATCTGCGATGATCCAGGACGCCCTCGGGGCAGACTAATTTTGAGTTGGCAGCATTTTACGCACCCGCTCCCGGGCGTCGAACCAATCACGGCAGCGTTTTTGGGGGGCCGACTTGCCCTGGCCTGCAAATTCACGAATGGTCTCCACCACTGCAGGCGTGAATAACCGGCCACGACCTGAAGGGAATTGCGGAATTGCTCATGAGACCCGACTCTGTGCTTCAGGGATTGGTCGAAAAAGTCGCGCCTCGGGTTGAAACGTCAGTAAATTGCCCCACGTCAGTACTGTCCGGTTAACTTGAGCGACGTTGGCCAGAAAGCCAACCATCATGCTCACCAAGACAATGACCATTTCTTTCTGTTGGCCTATCGATTGAAGCAAGCGGGTTGCACCAATGACGAAGTCGGTCAACTATTGAAGCGTGAAGCCGTGTTCGCGAACACACCGAGAGACCGAGAGGCACGGATTCCGGGCATCCTGTCGTCGTTGGCTCGATATGCCTCGACTTGGAAGGGCTACCAGGATCAGCCTCAGCCAAATTGAATGGCAACTCCCTAAGCCAAATGCTGCAATCGACCGGACCTAACTGCCCGGACCTTAAGACTCACACGGTGGCTCACGACTTATCCCTGCCGCCTTTTCATCTTCCTGCTCGGCTTGCCGCGCCTGTCTTTTCAGGTCCTCAGCAATATCAAGAAGCACAAATATTGCCGTCGCGGACCCGGCTCGTCTCGCCTCGCGCACACATTCCTCTGCTTGGTTTCGCAGATTTTCCGCTCGTGTTGGCATGCACATCAGAATAAGTCATCGCCACCGGGTTCGGCAACGGTGAAGTCGGTAACGCGCCGACCGCCCGATCCAAACCCGCGTTGAACTCGATGATACCTGGACAAGAAGATTGGATGTGGGGTAAGCACGGTGGTCCGCATTCGGAGCAGCCAACCAGCGTGCGACACAATGCCGAAAACCTGCTTCGTCATCAGTCCTATCGGTGAACCAAACTCCGAAGTCCGCGAGCACGCCGATGATGTATTTGATTTCATCATCAAGCCTGCGGTTGAGCGTACTGGCCACATCGCCAAGCGGGCCGATCATGAGGCTCGTCCGGGCCCAATCACTGAACAAATGTATGATTCCCTTCTCGGAGACAACCTACTTATTGCGCTCCTTACGTTCCACAACCCGAATGTCTTTTATGAGGTTGCGATAGCCGAGGCCGCAGCGCGTCCCCTTGTGCTGCTGCTAGAGAAATCGCACAAGATTCCGTTCGATATTCATAATAGACGTGTGATTTATTACGACCTGAAACCGAGACAATTATTTTCTGGGGAATATAGTGACCTGTTGGCAAAGGCCATCGTTGAATTGGAAGCAGCGGGCGATGACCTAAAAGTGCCGTTTCGGCCCACCTTGAAACCGCTTGGTGCTGGCGAATCTGCTTGGCGCTTCCTTGCGCGGGCTGAAGATGTACCCCGAAGTGAGTACGTAAGCTTCGTAAATAAGGCGCAGGCTTTCGTATGGCTACAGGGTATTGCGTTGTTCGCCTTCGCCAAAATCGTGGGCTTCCGAGAAACTCTGACCGACGCACTCAAGCGGGGAGTTGAAGTGCGAGTCCTCTTGATGCACCCGGAAAACGAAGCACTAAAGCACTTGGTTCGTGATTTTGCCCCAGGCTATTTAGGGCTCGTCCAAAAAGAGATTCATGCTGGTGCTGCATTCTGGCAAGAAATGTCATCGCTAGGCACACTTAGCCTACGCTTTCAAAACAATGGCGCAATGTTTTCCAATGTCGCTCTCTCGGAACAAAGTATCATCGCTACTCAATACAGCTTAGCTCGGCCAACGTCGGAAAGCCCAACGATCATTGCTCCTGCATCCGCGCCGTTCTATTTGGTTACTCGGCAGGATTTCGAATGGGCGTGGAATAGAGCCCTCACCGCTCTTTAGCAGCATGACGCGGCAGGCAATCCAACCAGCGCCCGCTTTATGCGTCAGGACTACTTTACCTTCCTACCGACCTTTAAACTCATCATTGCGGGAAATCACAAACCAAGTCTCCGCAATGTCGATGAAGCGATCAAGCGACGGTTCAATCTCATCCCCTTCACAGTCACGACACGACGAGCCTTGTTCAGTGGAATCAGGCTTCTGCCGACAGAGGGCGACGAGGGCATCTTCACGCTTTGCCCCCCAGAGTCTTGACAATGTCAAGAGTTCCGCTGCCAGCACGCCGGAAACATTTCCGCATGGAGACCGCCTGCTGAGGCCCCTAGGCTGCGGAAACCCGTTGCTTACTCGCCTGGCATTACCCATTTGATGTTTGGATTAGCAGTCGGAGATTCCGATGGCAGAGGTCGAGAAACCGAGGGTCGTAGGCTTCAATCACATTGCACTGGAGGTCGGGGATATCGACGAAGCACTGGAATTTTATGGCCGTCTTTTCAGATTCGAGTTGCGTGGGAAAAGTGATTCCATGGCATTCATTGATTTGGGCGACCAGTTTATCGCGCTTCAAAAGGGCCGCAAGCAGCCAGCGGACGATGGTCGTCACTTTGGCCTCGTGGTCGATGACAAGGAGGCGGCCCGAAGGGCACTACGGGAAGCTGGGGTTACGCCACTCGACGGTCCGTTCCTTGATTTTCGAGACCCCTGGGGCAACCGTGTCGAGATAGTCGGTTACGACAACATTCAGTTCACAAAGGCACCCAATGTGCTGCGCGGGATGGGACTGATGCATTTGGCAAAAAATGAGAAAGCGAAAAAAGAATTGGCCGAAAAGGGCATGGCGCTGCAGGAGGACTGAGCCGGAGCCACTGGCTGGGCTTTGGATTGGAAGCGAGATTGTTTTGTCGCACAGCGCAGCGAGTTTTTGCTGAGTCGTCTGGTGAGCCGAGCCTGTCAGAGGAAGCATTCAGCCAAAACTGGAAAACCAAGGTTCCGTCAAAGGGAAGCAGCCGAAGACGCGTCGGGAATTGTTCCGTGGAATTAGGTTTCGACAGACAGAAGGCGATGAAGGCGCGTTTGCGGTCCGGTGGACTACTCCTCCTTGGGAAAACCTCTGATTTGTCGCATTGTTTTCCGTATATTGAAGCCGGAAGACTAGGAGGTTGTCCGATGTTCATCGCTATGAACCGTTTCCGCGTCACCAAAGGTTCCGAAGCAGCCTTCGAGAAAGTCTGGCTGTCGCGCGACACTCATCTCGACCAGGTGCCCGGCTTCATCGAATTCCATCTGCTTCAGGGCCCCGAAGCGGAAGATCATACGCTTTACGCGTCCCACACGGTGTGGGAGAATAACCGCTCCGCCTTCGAAGCGTGGACCAAATCCGAAGCGTTTCGGGCCGCACATCATCGCGCGGGCGACAACAAATCCCTCTATCTCGGGCATCCACAATTCGAGGGGTTCGAGGTTCGGCAGGCGGTGGGGCTTCGGAACGCCGAGGCGTCAAAATCGGAAGCACGACGACCGGCGACTACACGCAGTTGAGTCTCATGCGGATCGACACAACCTAACTGCCAACAACGCAATTCAATTCTCCACCGAATACCTCGCACGCCCGCCTTGCGCGATCCGGCCGCGTCCGTGGCCGCATCCTCGCGCACACATGGTTCCTCGAAATGCACTTCCTCCAGCAATTCTTCGCCAGCTCCTGATACTGTTTTACCCTGCGACGCTTTGTCAGTTACCATTACCGATTTGTAATTCGGCGCGACCGGCATGGGAGAGTACATTGCTCTGCGTTGATCGGGCACATTGTCGCCCCCGTGCTCGGTCAATGAACCCCAGCCGCCGAGCTGGGGTTTTTATCTTCCACGCATCCCGTTCCGCCAAATGCGTGCGACCTGACACGCATTCCAGCTGACGCCAAAGCTGTCCCCATTTTCCATTGGGAAAACGCGCTCTCCCGAACCTCATCAAGAGTCGCTAACGTGCCAAGAAAATCCGAGAGGTCAACAACTGCGCGGTTGGCTCGTAGGCCTCACGAGGCAGCTATTAGGACCCCACCACGCTCGCGTTCTGCATAATCTCCCAATGCATGAATGCGGACTCCACCGCGACGAAATATGCGTGTTCGCAATAGTCAGGATGCCGTTTGACCGCCGCGCGTGCTCTAGCGAGCCGCCCACGGCGTGCCGGACCAATGGCGTTTTCCGCAAGGACCTCCGTCAACGCATCGGTGAATTCACGACAGAGGGTTTCAACGTCGGTGCCCGCCGTTTATCTTCGAGAGAAACTCTTTGGGGTCGAACGGGAGCTTTGCTTTGCGGTTCATTGCAGGCCCTCCTTATCGCGAGGGATACGGCGCGGGATAGTCAATTTCATACCCCAATTGAATTGTGCTATCTTTCACTGAAATCGGGAGAACACACGGGTGCAGTTTGCGGTTGGCTTTAAATTTCAGGGCAAAACGGGACACGTTGTCGTCGACGCGGAAGACGCGCTGATCGCCGCCCTCAAAGTTAAGATGCAGCGTCCGGAGGTGCTGATCGCCTATGTCCGCCAGCAAAATAGACGAGGCGACACCCGTCACCCTATGCGCCAACTCAGCAGCGAGAACCCTTAGTTCGGACTCGCAGACCACCTACCGCTATGTGACCGGGCCTAACAGGTCCCGCGTGCTTCCCTTGAAGTTTGCCAGATCATCAAGAGAGAAGGGGTCGCAGTCGGAATCCGTTCTATGGCAATACTGGGTGAACTCATCCGGATCGACTGTTACCTTTGTGACGACGAAGCCCTGCTTCATCATGTGCGTGACTTGTTCGTTCGCGACGTTGAGCCATTCATCATAGGTGTCGGGGAAGTCCGTGTGATCCGGGATCAGCCTTCTAAACTGCCCATAGTTGGCCGCAGAGGATATCCACGCTTTGAATAAGTACATAACACAAACCCAAGTATCTCTACCCATTCAGGCAGTGTGGCCGTCGAAGACGCCTGTCTTGGGAATATTCTTTTCCTGTTGCGGCGTCATTTTCGCGAAATCCTGACCACCCGGCACACCGCGAAGCCCGAGTTTTCTGCGGGCGATATCGTCTTCGGTGGGCCTCTCTTCTTCGCGGGTCGCTGGTCGCATGTTACGCCTCCACGGATTTTGGATGTCGAATTGCGCCGCCTAATCATCTGCTTTGGTTGCCCCGCCGCGGTGCTTATCAACGCAGGGCGGCTGGGGCTTCCATCTCGGGACGGCCACGCAATGTTCACATTGCGCACGATCCCGGCTGATCTGTTTAGCTTAGCTACGACTAGGCCGCCGCGGCGAACCGGATGCTGGGCGAGCCCACGACGCCGCTCTTCTCCATCGCCGTCTTCATTTCAGGTGAGCCCAACCAAGTGCGGGCCTTTGCCACGTCAGCAACATCCTGGAGTATGACCATGTCGTTCTGATCATCGGCGCTGCGGAACACCCTTCCATTCGTGATGCCAGCGGAGGCGCGGCTCTGTTCGCGTCCGTTGTAACCGGTACGCCATGCGTTGAAGTCCTTCACCTTGAGGTGAATAGTGAGGTTTTCCTTATTCATCGGTACTCTCCATAACTTTTTTTGAAATGCTGATGAGTGTGATAACTCAGTGTGCTCACTTCAGCTAAGCCACATTGCAGCCAAAGCTAGGTATCTTGAAAAAGAAACTTAAGCATGAATGGCGACGAGTTCCATGTGTTCAAGCGACTGCTGGAAGTCGCCGATGTTAAAAGGACAGGCGTACTGACGTAAGCGTACTGAGGCGTTGGTGAAGCTGACGAACATCTGGAAAGAGCGAAATCAGGTTTAGAGCTTTTCGGCCCAGTTCCGCCAATGTGTCGGGCGAACATCGAGCCACTTCTTCGTTTCCTCATTGAGCCAGCCATCGAATGTCCGCCAGCACGGGAAACCCAGGGCGTTGACCGTGCCATCAGGATTGATCACGGCAACCTCAAGATCACGCTCGAACGGCGCTCTGATAATGGGCTGCCAATCTATGATAACCTGGGCCAAATCCAACAGCCTAATTTCTCGGGGTCGCCTAATCAGTCCAATAACTCCGCAGCCATGACCAAACCTGCCACAGGTAGGTGGTCTCTGTCTTGATCCTCGTCGCTTTCATCCTGGCCATCTGTCTGATCCCCTAATATCTTACCCGCGACAGATCTCGCGCCCGTCGCGTAAAGGACCGTGAAAAAAGCAGCGGAAACAAAGGGTGAAGCGCGTTGATGGTTACCTGTTTTCGACCCGGCCGTTGCCGACTTGGTGACCAATTTCTTGACAGCGCATAAACCTCTTGCCTTACACGACCCTGTCCGGCGTCCTGAGCCACAGCACAGTATAAATACTTTTTACGAATGCGCCGGATTGGCATCCAAATCGCGAGTTTTTAATTCATGGTCCTTGTTTGATTGTGGGGATGACCGAACGCCAAATAGCGACGGGCACGTGCGACAAAATATAAGAGACAGGAGCAAACGCCATGGAACCAACTCAACATGTAGTAACGGCATTCAGGTTGCCGACGACGCTCCTGTTGAATGTAGATTTTTACTGTCTGAAGAATGATGCGACTCGCTCGCAGTTTCTCAGGGCAGCAATCAGAGAACGATTGAAGGCTCTGGGAGTGGACCCAGCCAAAGCGCCGATTGAAGAACGGAATACGGTGGTTTTTACTGGGGAACCTTTGCCCTAGCCGTCTGGCTGCCAATTAGCAAACGAACAATCCCTCCGCGCTCTTCGCATCGCGCTCCGGGCGATCACGTCGGCGGGCGATTTTCGTCTTTGGGACTTGGGGCATTGCCGAACCTTCGATCTTGGCTTACTGAATTGGCCGTGGAGCACAAAGGCTTACGATACTCGCTTCGGCAAGGAATCGCACCAAACGAATGGCGCGTGGCCATCCACCCTCCAGACATCCGTTCGATTGAAAGAACCGTTAGAGGCGGACGCCAAGTCGCTGAACGGGTAGCGCATTTGATGATCGAAACGTGGCTGAAATCGCAAGTTCAGCAAGGACCAGAAATTTCACACTGAGACACATCAAGGCGGCAGTCACCGGCCAGTGCGCTCCCAGGATGCGCCTCTCTGTCCGCCTGGGCGACCCGCTAATTGGCGGGTTACCCGCCAAGCCAGACCATCCCAGGCTTTTTGCCGCGCATTCGGCGGCGTCCCAACGTCTTGGCCTGTAGCGCGTGGACAGGGACAGCCGATTTGCCTCAGTCGGTGGTCGCCCTCGCCGGTGCACCGGCAGCCCTGATCGGCGTTAGACGCTCGCGCCCTCACCGAGGTGCATCATTGCGCCCCGCCCACTGCCTGCTCCAACGGTCGGCAAGCGGCCTCCGAGGCGCGGTTAAGGAGAAATACCTTGTCGTCGGCACCCGCCTCTAACCGCAGTCCCCCCTTTGTCGTCTCGCTGCAAGGCCGCCCCATGGCGGGTAGTGGTACAGTTTGAAATTCCGCGCGGTAGCGCCGTGCGCTGACCAATGGCATACTGCGAGGATGACAGCAAAGCGCCTCAAGCGCCCTCGCGATCCCGTGCAACTCGCCAAATTGATCGGCGACATTCTCACTGGCCAGGTCGAAGACCGCGCGCCTGACCGCCCCGTAGACCTCACCAAAGATCAAGCCGCCGTCGCCCTTGGCCGCAAGGGCGGCTTGAAGGGCGGCAAGGCACGCGCCGCGAAGATGACGGCAGAGCGTCGCGCCGAGGTCGCCCGCAAGGCGGCCAAGACCCGTTGGGGCAAGAGCGACTAAGGCTCACCAAACTCAACAAACTCAACAAGTACCAACCAAGACCGTTCCCCGTCTGATCGTCTACCCACCAAGTCAGTTGCATTCGGCGGGCAACTATGCTTAATGCGCCCGAAAGCTATGGGATAGACCATGTTACAGCCGCTGCTCGACAAACCGCTTCGGGACATTCGCGACGACCTAAAGGCCCGCTTGGAGCGTATTGGCGTCCGCCGCCAAGAGGCGAACGAGCGATTTAAGGCCGAGTTGGCCAAAATCGACACTGAAGAGAAGGCGTTAGAGGCGATTTTGGCTCTGGAAGAGAAACAAGTGGCTTCTTCTGGTATCACGGCCGGTCGGGCTTGGGCAGGAAATCCCCTTGAAAACGAGATTTTGGACATCCTGAGCGACAAAGAGGTCTGGGATCACTCGGAAGTCAAAGCAAAGCTTCAGGAAAGGGGCCACGGCAAGAACGATCCGGGGCACTTTGGTCAAATGTTGCACGGCACGTTGCTGAGCATGAGCAGGCGCGATCCACCACTGCTCGAATTGGCCGGTACTGGCAAATGGGAGATCACCAAGTACGGGTTAACCGGGGAACTATTTGAGGAGTACAGCAACAGCAAATGAGAATTGGCAGGAGAAAATCCCCTGCCGATTTCAGAGGGTTAGGGGGGTAGCAGATTTGCTCGGGCCAGCGCCTCACAAGCATCGGTCCCGAGGGGGTTCAAGTCCCCCTGCCTCCACCACAACGCTCAGATACATATAACCCTCTGGAATCATTGTCAAATCTGTCGAGAACCCGTTGTTGCTTCAATGGGTTAGCGCCCCTTTGGGCCTGAAGCTAGATTAAACTGTCATTTGATGCTTGACCGATATAGCATGAAATGATAAGTTGGCGATATGAACAAGCTTGACCACAAAGCCCGCGCCCAAGCCCTCCAGATGATGGCAGAAGGCGTCTCATTGCGCGCGATCACGCGGCTGACCGGGATCAGCCGAACTACGTTGCATCGACTCTTGGAAGATGCTGGGCAGGCGTTTTCCGAGTATCAAGATCGCACGCTCATGAATTTGAAATGCAAGCGCCTGCAGGTCGATGAGGCGTGGGCGTTTTGCTATGCGAAGCAAAAGAACGTACCGACCGCGAAGAAAGCGCCTGAAGGTGCTGGCGATATTTGGACATGGGTTGGCCTCGACGCTCAAAGCAAGCTCGCCGTGTCCTGGTATGTCGGTGGCCGCGACAGCGAGGCGGCGATGATCTTTATGGATGATCTCGCCAAGCGGCTCGCAAACCGCGTGCAATTAACTTCGGATGGTCATCGGCCTTATCTGGAGGCCGTCGAAGGCGCATTTGGTTCGGATATTGACTATGCCACGCTAGTCAAGATTTACGGACCTGCCCCGGAAGGCCAACGCCGCTACAGCCCGGCCGAATGTATTGGCGCGGTCAAACATCGCGTCGAAGGCAATCCCGATCCTAAGCACGTCTCGACCAGCTATTCCGAACGGCAAAACTTGAATATCCGCATGGGCAATCGGCGGATGACGCGACTCACAAACGCCTTTTCAAAGAAAGCCACAAACCACGATCACATGATGGCGATCTATTTCATGCACTACAATTTCGTGCGTATCCATCAAACCTTGAGAATCACGCCAGCGATGGCCGCGGGGGTAACGTCGAAGCTTTGGGAGATTGAGGATATAGTTACGGTTCTCGCAAAATGGGAAAAGAAGCAGGCCTATCGGGGATATGAAATTGTCGAACTGAAGGGCGAGCCGGGTTGGCAAATCAAACTCGACTTCGGCTATGCTCCAATTGAGAACATAACTGGTTTTCGCAGTGTGGACGAAGCGAAAACTTGGATTGAAACGGAACTGCCAAAATACCTCAATGCGTCGATAACTTGATTTGAAGGAACGTCGTGGCCGCACAATGGAAGCTGATCATTGCGGTGGCAGTCATCGTGATTGCTGCGGCCTTCATATGGGGTGGCCGCTATACGATAAGTGCGCAAGGTGCCCGTGTTTTCATCGTGGACCGCTTTACGGGCTCAGTCCGGGTATGTACTTCAGACGAATGCACGATCCCACGCGATCTATCGGCTGCAGTCAACGGGAAACCCCTGGAGAAGCGGCCACCGCTGTCATCATTTGCACAACCGCAACAATGGCCTGGCACACCTGTACCGGAAACTGGACCTTGGACGCAGTTTCAAAAGCCTCAGCCAAATTCGCATTGAGGGCGCTACAGAATTTCAAACTGTACCACTACCCCATGGCGATCCCGCTTGCCGGTGTTTCCAGGTGGACGTAGATCGAGTCTCCGGTGTCGGCCTTTTCAATGGAGACGCCGCCGCCATCGCAATCCACGCCGCACAAATTGCCTGCCGGAAAGCCGGGACCGACATTGGTCTCACACTTCCCTGAGGCGTATAGAAGTTCGGTCCGCGTTCTCAGCCTTGCCGACATGGCGAACACGTATTTGTCAATTCCAGCGCCGGGAATTCGCTCGTAACGAAGCGAAAAACCCATCTCAGTCACTTGCTGTTTGCCATGCCGCAGTAGGTGCTCTCGATCATATTTTCGGACAAAACACGCTCGCTGACCCACAACTGGTGGAATTATCGCGGCTAACGCTCGCTCACCTGCCGTAGGAGACCGAGGTTGGCCCGACGCACCGCCGCATACGACCACGAACATCAGACTTGCCGCAATCACAGGTCTCACGACTGCCATCTCCTTTACCGAGCAGATATTCTGGAATGCTCGTCAGGTCTATGTTAGTGCGAAAGTTGTTGGACACTCCAAGGATCATTACGGGGACTTCAGCCAGATTCGCCAGCGGGGGCGCTGGCTTGATCTAATGAGAGATAGAAATATTTAATACTGGCACGGTAGCGTTGGATCAGGTCGGATGACTTTGTCTGAGCCATCTTACCGTCCATTCCTATGCCCCCGGCATGCCATGCCGGGGGTTCTTTTTTGCCAGTGAGCGCCTTGGCTCCAGTCCGTCAGCCTGGTAGGCTGTGACCATCCGAGCCGCGCGGTTCGGATTCTCCCAAGCGAAATACCTCGTGCCCCGGCTCTGCGCCAACCAGCCGGGGCATTTTTCTGATGTATCGTGGATAGGACTGAATCCCTGCATCCCACATAAATCCAACGCGGTCTCGTTCCGAATGCCTCGCTGCGCCGCTTCGATGATCTGCTGAGCAACCAGTTCGGTTGTCGGCTCGATCCGAGTTGGCGTGAGCGCGGTTGCGCTTTAATAGGGATCGCCAGTTCGATTCGAGCAATGACCAATCCGAAAAAATCAAACGACCTGACTTTCGGACCCAATGGCGAGTTGATTGCAACTGGGCCGGTGATAGCGCGGTGGCTCGGCCTAAGTGGCAAGGCCGTGTATGATCTAGCCAAGTCTGGTGTGCTAGTGCGCCTGGGTCGCGATTCCTTTCTGGTCGAGGAAAGCGTCCGCCGCTATTGCGACCATATCCGCGCTGGACGGGATTCCGAACGAACCGAGACGAACTGAGGACGCGATCCGCCAAAGACTCGTGCCGCGTTCTCAATCCTTTCCGACCCTATTAGTTGTTTTGGTTGGCAACTCGCCGCGCCATAGCCCAGACTGGGCAACGCGAGTGTCATATGCCGTGGTGACCGATTGGAGCGGAAGTCGGCTCAGGATCATCCAGTCTTCGGCAAGTTTCAGCCAATGGGCTCGGTCGCGCGGGTCAGATATAATCGCGGCCTTGCGCCGACATTCCTCCGCTCGCTCCCGGCATGTTTCGGGACTTCGCATATGACACCCGACAAGCCCCCCCAATGAGCGAGAGCATTCTCCAATGCCGCCCGTCTAGGCAACATCTTCCAAGCGGGTTTCGGCGTCAGTTGTGGATAACCCTTCGGTCCGAAGACTCGCCTCCGCAATGTGTGACGGCGGTCACATACCCGGCACCTGCGCGGGTCTATGAATGTGCTGTTGGCGGCTGGTCGTTGTGTTTTGGAACCTCAATAGACCCTTGAGGTGCTCCAATCATCCATTGTGGCTGCTTATTCGCGAGGCCTTCTCATCACGCGTAGTCGTAACGTCAAAATCCAGTTGTGAGCTACTATAGATGCGTTCCAGTTCGTCACTGTCGTTTCGAAGCGTTCGTTTTGTACTAATTGAGCCGCTAAGGGAAGGAACGAATGTACTCAGCAGAAGAAGCAACGCCACATGGTTCGCTATTGAAAAGCATGGGTCTTATCTCACTCACGCCGCAATTCCGTCAGTGCTGGATCAACATGCCGTTCGTCTCCCCATTAGCCAGGACCCTAATGCCGCGTCGGGCCTGACGTGTCACGAGCAAGATTAAGTTCTGAATGGTCCTGGCCGCCATGCCACAACAGATCAATAGCGAAGGTGTAGCGCCGACAGATCGTGGGTTTATCGCCAGACGTAGCGCGTTGCCCATTACGATCCTGACGTTCGGCGGCATTCTCACCCTCACCTGGATTTCCTTGTTAGGATACCTGTTGGTGGAACTGCTGTTGCGGGTCTTTTAGGACGGGACTTGCCGCGCCGCCCACCCTCTTCGTCTTGTAAAAAGTCCGAAACCTAACATCGGACCTGCCTCTATCTAGCCATATTGGTTAATTTGGTGCTTGTTTTTTGTTTGACGAGCAATCTCATTTGTTATTTGTTTGGTTGTGCGACTGTCGATTTCGTTAATTAACAGCGTGATGCGGGAGGGTGAGACCATGAATATTGCGAAGTTGCATAATTCGACCGCTATCGACACGGTGCAAACCGTTGGGGCTGTGGCCAACGCGCTAAAACTGAAATTAGGCCAAAGCGACCAACACCAATCAAATAACTCGTCTCAAGACGCATCTCCAGCCACAGCGGCTGAACGCGTTAGCGTGTATTTGCGAGGCATGTCAGGACACTCAACTGACGAAATTGATTCGCTCATCCGCGATCTGAGCATTTTGCGGCAAAAGGTCGTGGCAGACAGCAGTAGGATCGAACAAGACCTCTTAGATTTTGCGGCACTGAACGACTTGGTTCTAAGCCTTACCAAAATCGTCTCTGAAGGTGTTGCTCAAGTGAAAGCACCACAGACGCCGTAACCAGATGGCAAGGTGTTCCCCCTCAGACGCGGGGTGTTTGTTGCGTTGACGGTCGCGTGCGGAGACGTGCCGTGTCCATTACTCCATTGCTACGTGGCGAGTTCGATTCAGACACCGCCGCCGTCATGTCGCGCACCCTCGTCCTCGGTAATGCTCGGTGTCGATGCTGTTTCGCAGGTCCAATACGGAAGCGAGAAGCCGCAATGCCTGTGCGGACGCGCAGGGCCGTAGGCAGCCATGGGAAGGCCTCAAATCAGCAATCCCTATAGCGATCCTCGGATTGGGGGGCGTTCTGACGCTGGCGTGGTTAGGCTTCCTTAGCTACGAAGCGTGTGAAGTGGTGGTGCGGTTCATTTAGGCACCCGCCGTTACGAGAAGAATGCATATTTTGTCGCAGGAACGAAGAAGTTGGAAGGAACTTGTAAGACCGGACAGACGTGATCCCCCTTGGTTCCCCCCGCGTCTGTCTAAGCCCTGCTGCACGTTGCGCGGCGGGGCTTTTGTTTTCTTCCGCACATAATCCCTGGACGTTCCAATATCGTCCTTCATCCCTCTCCACCAAGACATGCCAAACGTCCATTCGGTAATTCAACATCTGACGGGCACGGCTTGTAGGTCTTCGGCTCCCTGAACCAATTAGGATGCTTACGGGCGAGTTGGAATACCGTGCCGTTGCCGATTTGAGACGAGGCTGGTCGGCTTTGTCGGGCGAATGCATTGGGACCCAGTATTGTCGAGACGGCGATGGCAACAATTACAGGTAACAAACGCATCGCAACCTCCTAATTCTGGACGTTGGTTCCGAGCCGCGTTTCTCGGAGAGCAGACACACTGGCTCGGTCTCTGGTGTTTGCAAGTCACACGAGTGTCGCACGCTCGAAATCGAGACAACCTGCCGCACGCCCCGCATTGATTCATAAATGAAACTTCCAATCGCCTTTTGAAGAAATTTGCGTTATTAAATTCGCATCGGGACTACAAACCTGAAATTGAAGCGGGGCGTATGGACGGAGGCGGCCAATGGCCATCCACCGCTTGCTAAAGTATCGCGGTTTCCGACCCGAGCAGATCGAGCGCATCACGAAGGCCTACGCAGAGACGTTGCTGGCACTTGGTATTCCTGACGGCGACTCCCTTGTGACGCAAGTCGTGGCCGAAAAGATCACAGAAATCGCGCAAACCGGCGAACTCGACCCCTTGCACTTGAGGAGCCGAACGATTTCGGACCTTGGCGTTCCCAACGTTGCATGAAAAACGACCGGACTTGCCCAATAACCTGGTGGGTTACCCCTGCACCAGGATCGGACCATGCCCATTCGCCACTTTAGCGTTGGCCGCCGCCCCATCCCCTTCCACAAACAATCCCGCGTCCGCTGCCCGTAATCGGAGGCGTCCTGCTTCGCTCTTGCTGATCCGCAACGAAGCGGCGACCTGTCGGACGGACATTCCTCGGCCGTAAAGTTCAACTGCTTGCTTGAGAATCGGCGGCCGCAAGGCGTGTGCTGTCCAACTGACACTTCCCCCGGCATCGGTCAGCCGCGCTTCAAACGGGGCCGCGCCATCTCCCTCGACCCGATTTCTCAATTTCTCAAAGTGCACCTCGACGCGTGCACCCTGTTCGGGCGAGTAATCTTCGGGTCTCCGCAATGCGATGACCGTGTCGAGAGCATCCTCACGGCGAGATGTTCCCCGTTGCTTCCCATTTGTGCCAGCGTGATGCACGAGCAAGACGGCAATTCCCTTGCGGCGAAGTCCGAGCAGCCAGTTTTGCATTGGCACCCAGGCGTCGCTCGCGCTTTCGCTGCCGGTCGTGCACAGCGTTGAGAGATTATCGAGGATCAGCAAGTCAACACCGGCCAGCAACGGTTCGATGGCCCGCTGCCCGTCGTCTGTGCCAAGCGCAATTCCATTTTCCGTGTTGTCCGCCGCGAGGACCCGAAAGCCGTCATTTGGGATCGCGGCATTTAGGCCAATGGAGATTGCCCGGAGCCTCTCCTGTAGCGACGCCAGTGGCATCTCGCCATCCACGTAGAGAACCCTTCGCGGCTTTGGTGCGGACCAACGAAGCACCGACGAACCACTTGCGACTGTCAACCCAATCGAGAGTCCCAACAGTGTCTTTCCGACCCCTCGCGGCGCATAGAGCATCGCCAGACTTCGTTCCGGCAAGATCGGATCAAGCAACATCTCTCGCGGCGGGACATTGAGCGTGAGAAATTCATTGAATCCGATTGGCTGTAAAGTCGGCGTGGCTTGTGGAAAGTCGCCAGAACGAGGCGAAACGGATTGCCGGTGTGGGACAAATCTTTGGAAAAGATCGGGGATGGTGGGGAACTTCATCACGCCGCCTCGTCCACGAATTCGTCAGGATACCAAGATCGCAGTGCCGCCAACTGCTTCTCCGGCTCTCGCTGGATGCGATAGACCGACTGCCGTTTGATCCCCGTGGACTTGGTGATGGCCGAGACCCCGATGCCTTGGCTCAGCAGCCGTTGGACGGCATAGAATTGGTCGCACGTGAACGTTGGCTTGCGTCCCCGATATTTTGTGCCGTCGTCATTCGCCTTGGCGTAAGCAATGCCCGCTTTCTGGGCTTCCTTGGAAACCTCCGCCTGTGCCTGGGCGGTCGCAGCCATGAAGGCAATCAGGGAATCCCGGACCGCCTGCTTCATCGGGTCCGTGGTCGTGCCATCGAAGGACATGCGATTGATGACCGTCTCGACGCGAATACCCCGGCGAATAAACTCCCTCACGGTGCCCGTCACGTCGCCATAATTACGGCCCAGGCGGTCAATCCATCGGACGACCAGAACATCACCTTCCCTCAGAATATCGAACAGACGCCGTCCCTCGGGGCGCTCGCACAGGCGCGTTGAGACCCCCGAGATACCGTGATCCGCCAGGACCACGTCCGGTGCGAATCCCGCCCCTTTCGCTTGCGTGACCTGGTGGTCCAGGGTTTGGTCAATGGTGCTGACGCGGCAATAGAGCACGGTTTTCATGGCTAACCCGCAAAGGTAGTGTCCGCTTAGAATGCGACCCCTGCGAGTTTAGATAGTCTAGCGGTCAGGAAAACCAAGGGCTTTTGGGTGACCCCAGGATCATGCCCTAGCGGGCTTCCAAACGTTAGCGAGCCGTGCGCCGGAATACGACGAGCGCTTATGGTCTACCTTGCGGGTATCGACCTCAATATCGTCCCAAACAGTTCCATTGCCCGCCTTTGGGCTTCGATTTGCATTTGTTGTTGTTGTTGCGTTCGGAGTTCTTGCTGCTGCTCCTCTTGTAGCTCCTCCTGCGCTCCTTCGTGACCGAGGCGAGCGGCTCGCTCCAATAATCCGAGATAATCACCTTCAGCGTATCCTTTCTTGATCATCTCGGCCAAACTGACCATCGCATCGGGGTCACCATTTTGAACGCCTGAATTGAATTGCGCTACCGCGGCCTCGTAATTCTGTTTACGTAAGTAAATCCCTCCCGCATTGTCATAGGCTGCCGCATACCCTAGTCCCTCTAGCTTTAGTTGGACGGACAGCGCCTTGTCCGGGTCGCCGAACTCCAAAGCTCTTGCCAATTGATATTGATACCTGAGTTCCTCTGGATTTTGCTGAACGGCGATCGTACAAGCATCTATCGCCTGACTTGCCTGGACTCTAAGGCTATCATAGGAAGTTCCAGGAACCCCTGGCGGTTTTCCGCGATCGTCGGGATTGGCTGCCAACTGATCACATACGGTACCCGCATTTTTCTCCTTTTCCATTTGTTCCGCACGCTCACGTTGCTGCGCTTCACGACGCTTCTCATCCTCTGCTCGCTGCTTGGCAACCTGTTGCTCTTGCAATTTCCATGAGCGAATTACGTCGTTGTTTATTACCAGAAGCTTCTCGCCAGTGCGCGGCTGATATCCAGGGCTGCTGTAAAACTCGTATTCTCCACTCTCGCTCCGCCAAAACCAGACGCGCGGCCTGCCTGTTACCGGGTCGAAAAATGCATAGTTGTCAGGGTCGACGCGCTGTGGGACTTGGGGCTTCGTCCTTTGATCTTTCCAGAGGTCAACTGTCTCTCTGTTAACCGGTTGCAATTCATCGCCGGTTTCGGGGTCGAAACCCATTAGATCAAAGAGACGAATGTCGCCGCTTTTGTCTTTGTGATACCAAAGTATCGGTTCACCTGTGGCAGGATCGAAAAAGGTCGGCTCAGTGCCCTCCTCTACGGGCTTCGGACGTTTGCCTTTCTCATATTCACGCAGGCGAAGCACAATTTTATCAGTAACCGGTCTACATTGACGCCCCGTTTTCGGATCGAGTCCGGGCTTCTCACTATAGATGACCGAAGTCCGCGTAATTATGTAACATTTCTTCGCTCTTAACTCTCGGAGCCATGCCTCTATTACGTCGCGGGTGACCAGGATATACGGCTGCCCAGTGAAACCGTCGAAACCTGACCGATCATAGAATTCGAAACTTCCATCATCATTTCGCTTGTACCAGACGCGGGGCTTACCCGTTACGGGGTCAAAAAACGGATAAGTGTTTGGATCGATACGTTGTGGCGGCCTTCGGGATTCTTGAAGATTCCATGCGTCACGAATCTCCGCTGTGACCGGAAGTAACGCTCCTCCCGTTTGCGGATCAAATCCCATCAAGTTGAAGAGTTGAATATTTCCCTCTTTCGTTTTGTCGTACCAGACAATTGGATCACCGGTGCCTGTATCGAAGAATACTGGGTTCGGATCGGAGATTCGCTCGGGGCGTTTCCCCTTTTCATATGCTGTCAAACGCGGAATATCCGCCGGTTTTACAGGTAGGCACTGCCGACCGGTTTCTGGGTCAATACCAGCATGCTCAATGTTTCGGTAAGTAACGCCACTTCGCGTGATGACATAGCATTTCAACGCCCTACCCGTTGGGTCAATAGGCCCATTGGTGCCCCACCACATCACGAGCGAATAAGCAACTAGCAAACCAATTAGACCAAGCATACCAACGCGTCGTATTTGCCGCGATCGACGAAATATCATTCCAGCGAACACAACGATCGCAACAAATGTCAAATAAACAATTGCGCTAGCGAGATATTTGTTCAGATCAAAAGCTTCGGCGATTTTGTCGACGTAACTACGGGCGATATAGTAGGCAAATACTTTCTCGAAGACCCAGAACACCACCCACAGCAAAAACAAACAACCGACGATCGCGAGAACGACCTGGAGAAGTGAGGCAGAAGGTCGCAGCCTCGCAAAAAATTCGGCCCAACTTTTCTTTGTGGGCGAAGTCTTGTCTTGCTCTGGTTCGCTGTTCATACTGCCCCCGTCGCGTTAACGATTGGGCGACTTCCGCGCTCGCGATGCTATACTGCCGCTTGTAACAATGCTACTCATAAGGAGAAAGCGGTTACAGAAATTCTCAGGGGCGCTTGGTTAATTGGTGTCCCGTTGACGCTTCCCTGCTTTTGCGATGCGCTGGGTTCTTCTGATAGCTAACAGGAGGCGAGAAGTTTGCAGGATGGCGCTCGGATCGCACGGTGTGGCGGCGCGGCGCATATGCCCGTTCGGGTTATCAATCCTTATTGCGCTCCTTTTTTTGGATTGCGGGCAATGTTTCGCTCAGTCTCCTAGTTTCGATTGTTCAGCGGCAGAAGCGCCAGACGAACGCGCAATCTGCTCAAGCCATCGTCTTTCCGATCTAGATATATTGGTGGATCGGGGATACAGGTACGTGCGCACGCGATACGGGCCTTCAAAGGCCAACCGAATCGCACGTTCTTTCTTAGAATCGCGTAGCGCCTGCGACGCTGATGCGGACTGCATTGAACGGAATGAAGTTGATGCAATTCACCAATATCAATCTTTAGGCGCTCCAATCAGCTTGAGCACGAATCCTGATACGAGAGCCGAAGCGCCCCATTCCCCTTATATCGTTGATGGACTAGCTCTAGATGGTCACGTGCACTTCGGGACTCCCGAATATGAAAAATATAAATGTGGTCCTAGCGAACAATATCCTGCCTTCACCTGGTGTCACAAAGAGAAGATTGAGAAAACGCGACAGGGCGAAGTAACCACATCCAATTCCATTTTGCACTACGCCGATGGGAGGGCAGTCTACATTAATCGTTATATCGAACCTGCTTTTTTTCACCCCAGTGAAGTGCAAGAGGAAATAGACAGACTATCAGCAAAGTTCGGCAAACCGGCCCGCGAACTTCGGATGCCGGAACGCAAAGGACTTCCTAACGCCGTTATTGCCGTGTGGGGTAAGCTCCGACTGGATCAACTCGATCCTTCCGACGCATCAATCGTTGCGGCTGGTGACAGTCCTCACAAGGGCTATTTAGTGGGATTTCTTGGTGACATTCAGCGATCAGCAAAGCTTGGGACTCCCATTTACCGATTAGTCGGCGGCCCGGGTTTTCTCTGGACGGCATCGTTCAATTCAGAAGGGCGTGGCGTTCTGCGCTTTCTAACAATCGACCCCTCAGAAATTGAACCGGCGACGGTTGCGATCACTCCCACCCAACCTATCCCCAGTACGCCAATCCCAAACCGTGGACTGCCGGGAGAGGTCCCAGCGGCGCTACCGCCAGACGTGCCAGCCACAACACCGACTGCCCCCGAGCCGCGGCCGCAAGACGATCCATATGTTACGGACTGTGATGCCTACGCTGCGAGCGACTCGGACCCCCAGCGAAAAGGTGTTGGTGTGCCCTTCGATAAAATTGACCCCGCAATCGCAATACCTGCCTGTCAAACCGCACTCGCAAGCTATCCGAACTCGGTTCGTTTTCAGTATCAGCTGGCGCGTGCTTTCGAGAGGCGCGGTGACTTTGAACAGGCAGCAGTCTGGTATCGTAAAGCTGCTGACCGTGGCAACGCATTGGCCGAAGATCGTCTTGGGACATTGTACGCTGAAGGCCACGGCGTTCCGCAGGATAAATCTCAAGCAAAACAGTGGTATCAAAAAGCAGCGGATCAGGGAAATCAGGACGCGACGAAACACTTGAAAGAACTTCAGTAAACGTTAAAGAACTTCAGTAAACGTTGGCTTTAGTCTTCGTTCCCTTCGTAATCCACGGGAATTCTGTAGAATGATGGCATCGAAATTCTCGTAGAAGCCGACGCTTGAAATCAGTGCAGATTCGGCTGGGCAGGGAGGTACATCAGCCAGGGGAGTCACATAACGCAACTACCCCAAAGCCGAGCCTCCCCACATCCTATCCGGTCGCGATCGAAGTCTTGACAATGTCAATGGTTTTCAAAGAGGCTCGATTTCCAAATGGAAAAACCACCAGCGTCATCCCGTCGCTTTCTCCGCCGCCAACGCGTTGCGTACCTGAGAGTGTTTAATTCCGACCTACCGGAGCAATCCGTGACGGCGTGACACGTGCTTTGAAGGAGGCGCGAATGGCAATCCCCATGCGCCAATCATGCAACCGCGGTCGAGCCAACGGCAATCCTTCGACCAACAGGTCGAGATGATGGGCAACTTGTGCATGTCGCTAAAATCAATTGCAGCCGATGTGCGGATTGCACATGTCACTGAAGCTCTTGCCGTTCCTATTTGTCCCATGGACCGATTGTATCCCGCCGCTTGAGTTCTGCAATGGGACCAAATGACCCTTGCATCATGTAGACAGCGGTTCGGCGGTGGAGCCGCGGCAGGACTCCTTCTCGTCGCTATTGTCGCACCTGCCATTGCGCAAAGCCTGCCATCCGGCACTCGGCCGGACGAAAGTAACCTCGACCGCCACGGCTATTACACGAATTCGGCTGGGCACAAGGGTGCATCAGCCCGCGAAGTCATTGAACGGGACGATCCCGGCCGGAGCCCCTGCCCAGTGTCGCGATGGTGATTACAGTTTCAGTGAGCACCATTCGGGGACCTGTTCAGGACATGGCGGCGTTGCTGAATGGCTTCATTGATCCAAGATTTAAGGTGACTCCTATGCTGCGCTTCTACGAACCAGACCTGACCACCGATCCGAACAGTCCCTTCGTGCGGGATGCCACCGGGAAACTTGTCCGCCGTAGTTACTGGCTCGATATGACAGACCAAACGCTCGTGATGGTGTTGACGCGTGGAATTGGCGCGAATCTCACCAACGATGAGAAACGGGCGCACCTTACCGACTTGCGTCGAGAGTGATCAATCGACCTGCCCTAGCGGGCGTTACTAGACTAAAATGGCTTCTGGTATTTCGCGCCGACACAAAAATTGCCGAAGATATAGTCCAAGGCACGCTTGGCGCGAATTTCTAGATCACCTGAGGTCAACGGGGCCAGCCTAAGCGAGGTCGCACAATCAGTTTCCTTCCCATCCGCGTCAAAATCGCAAGCAATGGGCTTTTCACCTTTTAAGATGAAATATCGCACTACCCCATACGCGTCGCTCGACTCGGTGCTAACTTGAAAGTTTGGCAGCACATTGTTTAGAAAGAACCTCGCGGAACCATTGTATTGCGGCTCATTTAGGTTTTCAGACTTTTTTGTAATTACGCAATCCTCTTGACTCCACGTTTCGCGGTAGCTCGATCCGAGCGATGTGGTTCCTTCTTCAACAAGCTTGCCCTCGTCGTCCTCAACTAAACGCGACGATCCTCTGATAACCGCTTCTCCATAGTCTTGTGTTCCCTCGATTCTATTTTGATCGGCCACTTCGTGACCATGGTGTAGGAAATACCACGTTTCCAAAAGTGTCGGATCATGTTCGTGAGGGAGGGACGAGGACGCACGCATATCACTAAACAGAGTCGGGGAACGCGCCGTTCTCGTCACTGCGATGTTAATTCCGCCATCGCCACAGATCGCGCAGCAGTGATAGCAAGAAGAGTTTGGTTGCAAGCCCCAACTCGCGGCACCATTCTTCGTGTAAATAGAGTAGCAGACACGCTCACCCAGTTTGCACGTAACGCTGACCGCATTACCGTCCTTGTTAAGAATAGCGGCCTTGCCGGGGGCAGGCCAGACCATGTCTGCACTACGATCAATGAAAATGAAATTTAGATCGGTTTCTATCCCCGCCTGAGCGGTATCAGACTGGATGGTCCAATTCGAAATTGCGTCAGCATTAGACACTGGCGGTAGTGCGTCACCTACTCCGTCATAGTCATTGCGATCTGCACTGGGATAAAGCAAGTGTGACCCATCACTGCTTCTATGGACATTTGGAAATCCCTGAGCGGCGGGATGTTCTGTCGTGGCTGGGGTGGTTTGACCACCATCCGAAGTATCTGTTGCCGCCGTTGATACTTGCCCCGTCGCCACGCTTGAAAAAAGAAGCCATACGACGAAGCCGATTTTAACGCGCATGAACATGTGGTTTACCGAAGTTTCAATAGCTCAAATTGGTCGCAACGATGGAATCTGGTCAATAGATCTAGCTCCGTTGTGGGGAATGGTTGGGCACGAAAACACATTGTATGCCCCCCGTCAGAATATGCACGTCCATCGAAATGAATAGTGGTTCCTTTATCAATGTTCGCGAGTTCTTGGAATTGTGGATCATCTTGAACATCCGGGTATTGTTCATTCACACCAGGATCACTAAACACCCATAGTATCATGTCTGTAATTTGGAAGTGACAAGATATATTGCCAATTGTTCTCCATTGAGCCGAAGAGCCTGAGGAGTTTGGATAATATCCTTGATCGTGCTCGTGTGCTGTCGTAACATCGTCAACAATACACTTCCAATTCTGCACGCTGGTTGTCCCCGTGATAGCAAGCGCATTTATCTGTTTCTGTAGCTCCGCGATTCGGTTTTTTATCTGCAATGACGTTAGTTGGGACTGCCCCCTAATGTAATTCGTTGTCTCGTGGACGAGAGAACCCATTTCCTTTTGAAGCTCTTCTAGTCGCGTGTAAATGTCGACTTCGTCATCCCCCGTCAAAAGCATCTTCTGCTGGGGAGCAAGGCTATCCTGCTTCAGCACCACGCCGTGTGCGGCAGCCTTGCGGTATATTGCACGGAGCATTATTTGAGCGGGTACGTAACCTTGCTCCGCAGCTTTACGATACCAAAAGGCGGCTTGTGCATAGTCTTGCGGGACACCGTCGCCGTTTTCGTACCTTGTGCCGAGATTGGTTTCCGCTACAACATATCCGTCTTGGGCCGCTTTGCGGAATTGAGATAAAGCGGCAACGAGGTCATTCTTTTTCTCATATGCTCGACCAAGCTGATATAATAATCGGTCGCTCTTCGAGTATCGCCTTACCGCCGCTTCACAAGCTGGAATGGCTAAACTGGGATCCACCTTATCCACCGACTTCGCGGCGGGGTTTATCTGCGGATCAGGGTCACCACCCATGTCGGTGTCGCAGTCGGTGAAGGGAGCATCCCCCATCGTCCCACTTTGACTCGCAACGTTTGGTGTTGTTACCGGCGTGGTTGGGTCGCCGAGCGCGGGAGGCCGCTCAGTTACAGATGGCTGCGATATGCTATCTGGAATAAATACAAGCGCCTGCGCCGTGTAATTCCAACTACCAAGATCGAGCGAATGACTATAAATGGTGTCCAATACGGTCCAGTTTTCGGGAACGGTCCCGTCATGACGCGCAAAAAACAACCAAGAACCATCAGCCTGCCTCAAAAGTCCATCGTTTGATATAAGGTAGTTATCGCATCGACTATCGGCCTGTCTCGGAATACCAACTTGTTCGATGAACGTGGATAGCTGAGTCGCAGACGAAATCACCTTCTTCAGTATTTTCCAATCCGCGATAATTGCTCTCTCGCCGAGGTCGGATTTGATATCGCTTTTTACGTCTGTCTTGTATTTAAACGCTTCCCTCGTAATTACGTACGTACCATCGTCAACGCGGTAACCTGGACCGGGAACCGACAAAGTGCACGGTTGACCGTCGGACGGCTCGGGCGTGGCAGCCTGGATTATTCCTCGCTGAACGTATCCGCCGAACAATCTCAGAAAATCACTCGGGCTTTGAGCAAATGAGTTCGTGCCCAGGAATATGAGCGTTAGAAGGTATACTACCACGAGCCTTTTTAGCTTCGCGAACCCCAGGATCACCATTAACAGGCCCCTCAAAGCGAAGTATTTGTTAACGATATGAATCTCGATTTCATCGGTCAAGTGTCGGGATTAGCCTATCGAAAGATCACACCCATTGTCCGCTTTGAAAGGTCGACTGCCCGCTGCCGCCATCATCGCTGCTTATCGTTCCTCTAAATGTGCCAAGGGCTGCAGCTTGCCTCCCTTCGTTTGTTGGTTCATTTCCACTGCCTCTTGCATCACTATCCATGCCCGCTTCATTAATCACCGATATCCATTCTTGTCATACTAATCCAAAGGCATTGGTCCTCGCCTTCGGGACGCACGCAAAGAGAGCCTGAAAGGGGGCCTATATCTCCAAGCGAATCGACCGTTACACTCGTTCCAACAGGAAATATTCGGCATGCATGAGTTGCTACCTTTTCTATTAACGCCGCTGAGCCTAGTATGGCCTCGTTATTTTTGGCTAGTTGACCAAGTTCTTGCCAATCTTCGAATTTGACGCATCCCAAGGTATCGTGATCTGAAATGTGTCCGTGAAGGAATGAGGAGTTACTGCTGCCGGTGTGGATGCCAGCGTCGCCTTGATGGGTGTCGTCATTTGAGAATATCGACAAGGCAATCCAAATGCATATGATCAGCAATCCACCACCAATTAGGCGACGCTGGTAGCTAGATGACCACGTCCCGAACAACCAATCCCATTTCCGGGAAGTCTCGCAATTTCCCATGGTCGTTGGATTATCTCGCAGAAATGACGCCAACCACCGGCCCATCGCTGCGCTCCAATCGCGCGTATGTTGAAGTGGATCGAGTGCCCGTTGGCCTCCTTCGACCTCTGTCGGTCTTTCGGTTCCCATCTGTAGCGGCTGCCCAGATAGACCCGCACCAAGGGTCTCCGTTGGAGTGGTCTTGGCTCGGTTTGCCGCATCAAGGAATGCCTCCATGTTTGGAAAGCGCACTATTCGACCCGCCATAATCGCGTCGATTTTCGAACCGTTCATCTTGTAGGGAATGCCACCATATACGCCGTCGGATTCAAAGACACTGGTCGGATCATGCGGCGCTGGCTGCGCTTGTGAATTTTCAGCCAATTGTTCGGCAAATCTCTGCCTTGCCGCTTCGATATCATCCGGTTCAGCATTTCGCTTTGGCATCGCGAACCCCGACCCGATGGGCGCAACTGCTGGATGCGGCAATCAAAACAAAAGGTTGTGGAAACGTCAATGGACTGGTCTGCCGCGCCAGTAGAGCCGATGGATTAACAATTAACGAGCGCGACGCTGAATTCGACCTCGGTCCAATTGTACCGTGCGCCGGGCGGGACTCAGGGGGCACGCCTTTCTCGCCTATGAAAATTACTCGGATACCATCCGGCCCGACGCAAGCCACGGCGACATTGCCAAGGTGCTGCGGCTTGCGAAAATCAAAGCCGACGAGCGGCGCGTTCTTTCCCTGCGCCCGATCAACGAAAAATTCCGCACGCTCGTGTTCGATCCGGGGGCTGGGAATATGGCTCCGCCTTCTCGCTCGCCGGTCGCGCCAAGCCCGGCTATGCGATGCAGTCGCCCGAGCTATTATTTGGTCTCGACGTGAAGCAATGGGCCGAGCCGGATTGCGAACTGTATGTCTGGACGACCAACAATTTCATGGCGGAAGCCTGTAGGTTGGTCGCCCATTGGGGCTTCCAGCATCGCACCGTCATCACCTGGGTCAAGCCGCCGCCGTTCGGTCTCGGCAAATACTTTCGCAATTCCACCGAGCATGTTCTTTACGCGACGCTGGGCGAGCGGGGCACGCGGCCAGCGGCCTCGCGCATCCCAACTCACTTTGAGGCACCACGCGGCGCACATTCCGAAAAGCCAGAAGCGTTCTACGATATCGTGCGCAAGGCGAGCTATCCACCCTACGGCGAAGGCAACCGGCGCGAACCACGGGCCGACTTCGTGAACCTGTTCTCAGGGGTTTGCGATCCGTCGATAACAACTGTCTCACCCGAGAGAGTTGGAAAGCTCGTCAGAGGACCCTAAACGACTATTCGAAAACGCAGTGCGCCACGCACAGGTCATCGCTCTTCACTGCTGAATTGCAACGCCTTTCGCACCTGAGACTGCGTAATCCGTTTTCCTTGCGTCAAAGGAGGACCGGTCGTTTCGATCTGCTCTTTGCGCGTGATCTTATTCGACCCGAGAGGCTTCCGACCGCGACGCTTCTGTTCAGCGAGGACCGCCGAAAGCAATCGCTCAAGTTCGCCGTCGTTCAGATGTTCGATTACCTTCGGTAAATCGGTGGGTGACTGCAGCCGTGCTCAGAACGAGCGGGATGGCCCAAAGGATTCCGATCCGTTTTGGCATCGCCATGTCCAACGTGGGGATTACCACCAAGCGCGACCGTCGCAACAACTTTCGCTCGTGGGATCGAACAGCAATGCGGGGTGGCATCGAGGTCATCGTCGGGGCGAGCGCGGCGGTGGTTGCTTCCTAAGGCGGAAAATTACGGGCCGCCTCGGACGATTCTGAAGACCCCCAGCCATGTGGCCACGGCTGGGGGCTTATACGCACACACATACTCGCACGGGCGCTTCGGGGGGTGTCGGGGGGGGATAAAGCGCCCGCTATTGGCGACTTTGAGCCGGGTGCTTCTCGGAATCTGTATAATATCGCTCACTCTGATTCGACGGTGGATAAGTGGAATAACTCCACCCGAGGATTTGCCGCTTCTACCAAAACCGGACATTCAGTAGGTTCGTTCGAAGAGGGCGTTGAGCGGCAGAGCTTGTCGCGAACGCGATTGCCGAAACGGTTTATAATTATCCACACTCTGAGCCGCGTCACGAAACGCAGACCTTACCAAAGGCGGCTCCCCACACAGCCAAAAGACCTAGTTGTTCCGCTCGCTATGCAAGTTCGGCAGGCACGGCGGGAGCGCGGCAGAAGAGGACCAAACCGGAGGTCACCAACAAAAATAGTGCACTCTTTTCCAACGCAGTCCGCACGGGGTTGAAACCCACTGGTAACTAACACAGCGCGGATCGTAGTCCGTCACGAGAAAATTGTGGCACGCGATTCCGCCCGATTTTGTAATTCGACATACGGGAGAGCATTTTTGTCTTCTAACAACATGGCTCTTCCATTTGAGCGAACCTGCGTCAGCAACGGTTGATGATATCAAACATAACATTAAGATTGACAGTTTTTTCAAACGCATAGTTGTCCTCCAAAGAGGGGACGTGGCAGGTGCTAACCCGCTTTCTTTTGCCGCGCACTCGGTCGCGCCGGAGAGGCCGGAAACAGGTCGGGAGTAGTCGCGCAGTGGACCGAACCCATGCGCCATCATGCTCCGATGGCCAACCGGAGCAATGGGTCAACCGGCCTCTGTTGAAAACCCGGCACCTCTTCGCATGGAGATATTGGATTATTCCCGTTCAGTGCGCCATCGGCTGGCGGGTCTGTTGCGCCATACCAGTCCAAGCAGGGTGTCCATTACCAATCTCCCAAGCACCCAGCCCAAGGCCATGAAGAAGCCCCATACAAACCAGACCAGGATCGCGTTTGCCGTAATGACCGGGGGAATCATAATAACCTCCAAAAAGAGCAACAAATTATTCGCCGCAGAGCCAACCGAATCGAGGTCGAACGGTTCCCTGGTCCAACACACCCCATCAGATTCTGAACGAATCGGCACCAATCGAACATTGAGCCGAGGAACAGAAGGCAGCCGATCCAAGTTTTATGCAAAGCGCGGTGGTGGCTGAACCTCCTGCCGCGCGAAGGTGACGGCCCGCCTGTATCCACCCCTAGGCCCCAGGCGGCCGTCACTGAGGGACCATGGGGCGTTCTGGCAGACGCCCGCGCCATCGAATCCCGCCACCCTCCGCCGCGCTCCTTGCTCCCAAAAAGCGCAAAGTTGTGACGGCCATCACAGACGGAATCCGCTTCACCCTTTAATGTCGCACCATCAGGAGAGGGAGATTCCAATGCTCAGCACAACATTCCAACAGACCCGCAGCATGATCCACGAGTGGCGGATTCGTGCCCGCTCCCGGCGCGAACTTGCGAGGCTTGGCGAATTGGAGCGGCACGACCTCTGCCGCCGTTTTGAGGTTGATGCCGAAATCCAGAAGCCGTTTTGGAAAGCCTGACTAACCTCTTCGACCCCGGCTCTTGTCGCGCAATAGGCCGAACGTTATCGCGTTGCGGTGGACCCAAGGCCGCAAGGCAGCATATACATTTTCAGGTCCACCGAGAGACGACTCTGCCTGGTCTCAGTGCGAGTTCTCGATAAACGAGCCACGACCATCCCTGCCAAACGCAAGGCTACTGGCTTCCATGACTTCGTCGCCAGGCAACGGGAGACCGATTCGACGGATGTGTGCGTCTACGGTAAATTTCTGTTGCCCTTCCATCATTGACCCGTTGACGCTAACGACGGTCATTTTCGGAAAGCCACGTTCATGGTGGCACGCGGCGTCCTCCCACACTTTCTGCTCGTGAGAGCCATTGATCAGATCAAGGTGAGGGACTGTCGTAGGCACCTCCCCGAAGAAATTGGTCTCCGGTGAATGATCCGAGATGCGGATTTTCACAGTTATCGTCGCGGCGTCTGCATCGGGGGAATTGTGAGCCGAACCGGTCAAGTCGGGATTATCTGATTTAATGGCCACGTAAAGGACGTGTCTTATTCCGCGACCTGTGGCAGGTATCGCGCTGAGGCTTTCTTGTGCCGCGACGCAAGTCGGCGCGGCAACAATCAAAGCTCCGAGCAAAGCGAGTATTGGCTTCAAGGGCGGCCCAATCTAATGTCCACGGCGGGACGATACCGCCAAAGTGTCAATCAAATCGTATCAGTCGCGCCCGTTGTTCTCTCTACGTTCTCCGCTTTCCTGGTTTCGGGATCGGATTCGCTGTCTTCGCGTTGGAACAGCAGCGGGGCAAAGAGAAGTTGGAGCGTCGTCATGCGCTTGGTGTTCATTTTGGGAATAACTTTCATGTCGGTGACCGGAGCGTTCGCGCAAGCCAGGAATGAGGCATCGTCCAAGGCTCCGACACAGGACGCCGTCGCAAACGAACATCCAGACTGGTTCAGAGAGCCGAATACATATCGGCCATGTCCAGCCGTTGTCACCTTTCACGGCCGCATCACGTGTTTGGGCGTCGGGGGACGTTAGACCCGCGTCCACGTCCCAGCATTCGTCCGCGTAGTTGGATCAGGCGATACTTAGATCACCTATTCACCGCCATACGTCTCGTGGCGGAAGGCGAACGCATGGTGGCACGGCATTGAGCAGCGCCGGGCGTCCCGAGCATTTCCTGACGCAACAATCATCCTCGCGACGGTTTTGTGATCTGGGTATTAGATCCGTTGTTGCGCGGGTCTTCAATCCAAGCATGCCTAATCTCCACATTAAAACCGCGCGGATCGGCGTATCCGTGATGCGAGTTCAGAATTAGCGGGCGACCCGGCATTTGAAGTAGCACTGGTGAACTATCCCGACTAATGCTTCGTGCTACGGAAGCGCATTCTGCTTATTTGGAGCATACGCAGGAATAAGTCCAAGCATCAACGGACTAGGTCTTCTGCACCACATCAGGTGATATCGATCCCATGTCATTGGCACACGACCAGCCCCCAGGAGCCAATTCCATTTTCAATTGTCCGCCGGGAAGATCGGGGATGCTAAATAGTATTAGTAGTGGAACCGGGGGAAGACCATCCTTTCCGAGCCAGACCCTCGCCTGTCCTGGTTCGACGGGTCTGGACTGCGCCTCTGACACCTCTATACCGTCGGGGTCGTTCGGGTTCGGAATGCCAACCACCTCTCTTCCGTCCTCGAATGTTGCCGTAACAAACCGCACGTTTTTAAGCTCTTCGACCTGTCTGATCAAATACTCCGTGAAGTCTGGCGGCTCGGTTTTCGTTTTCTTTATAAGCTCAATTCGTTTTTCCAATCGCGGCCCGGTTCCTGCCGCGGCGATGTATAATTCCCGCACATTTTCTCTAATACGTTCCTTCTTCCGGGAGCCTAACCTGTAGTCACCGCCAACGGCTCTTAGCTGACGGCCACCGCCAACGCTTCGACGCCCCCTCTTCTCCAGCCTTGCTTTTGCAATTTGCTCGTTGATTTCAACAATTCGGTTTTTCAGCAGTTCAATTTCTGCTCTTTTTGCATTCCGGTTGTCTTGCAGAAATTTGATTTCAAGGTCTATTGCAGCTAAATCATCCAACCTCTGCTCCTTGATTAGACTACCGTCATCGATCTTTTTTGCAAACAAATCGAACATTCGTGCAAAATCGTTATATGGCCACTCCACGCCAACCGCACCACAAATCTTATTATCGCAATAAAGAACCGATTCGGGGTCTTTGTTCTTGACCCTGGTGGTTTTGCGTTTCATCGGCTGATGGCAATTTTCACATTTTCCAACGTCAGCGAACAGATTAGCAAGATCACCGGTCCGAGGCAGAGAGCGAGCTTTTTGAACTCGGTCGAATAATTCGGTCGGGACAATACGCGGGAAACGGTTCTGTTCGGGCTGCCCGGCAGGTCTACGTTGACCGTCGATCATTCTGTACCGCTGGTATTCACCCAGAACTGCCCGATCTTTCAGTATTCTTCGGATTGTCCATAAACTCATGTTTTTTGCCCAAGGATGAAAATGCTCCGGCATCAACTCAGCAATTTTTGAATCTATGAGCCCATTGGCGCTCGCCTGAAACATCCATAAGACAGCAGCGGCGCGATTGGGACAGATTTCATCTTTCGGTTCGGCTGACGCCTGACTTTGCTGTTTGATCCACGCCGGGCGGTTTGGTCGGCCCATGGTCGGGAAGCTCCGTGGTTTCTCGTCCTTTGGTTGCGTCTTAGCCATGGGTTGCCTCCGAATTGAATGGATCAATCTTACTGCGGCGACTTCGGCGCTGCGGACGATTTTAGCACATCCAGTGTGGTGACAAATCGCCTCATAGTTCCGCGCCAAGCACCCCCTGCAACAAGTCTGACTTTTTGTCATTGCCGTCGTTTTGGGTCTCCTCCATCTCCCGGTCAGTAATTTAGCGGCCCGGGATGCTTGGGCGCATTCGCTCAATGCTTGAACGATCCGCACTGGGAAACGGCAGATCGATCTAGGTAACGGTGGTTACGGTCTCAGCGGAATGAATTTATGCCTACCAATGTAATTCCAATCTCGCACGGCGCAGACCACTCCGACGCCGAGGGTGAACGCGAGCAGGAGCTATTCGCTTGGGCCGACGCCACCTTGCACCAAGCGGGTCGGATTGAACTTATTGAGCGCACCACCAGCCTCGACGACCTACGTAAAAGTACGTTTGACGCCTACGCCGCCGAGGTGGACCTGGCCATCCGTGATGCTTTGCATCCTCCGGTCGGCACAAAAGCGGCGCATTTCATCGGCCTCCGCGAGGGTGGCCTGAGGCGGATTCTCAGAAACCGCTTTAATCACATGAAGGCAGACCGAGCGGCTGAACTGCGTGGCCATGGTGGCGCTAGTGGCCCGGAACCGGCGTCGGATTGGACGGCTGACCTTAAGCTCGATGCCGAAGGCAGCGTTCGGCCAATCCTGTCGAACCTCACCTTGATCCTGAACCACCATCCGCAGTGGAACGGTGTCCTCAGGTATGATGAGTTCAATGCACGTGTGGTGATTTCTTCCCCTCCGCCATGGGGTGCAGAAAAGTCCGGGACGCATTGGGAAGACAAGCACGAGACACTGACGCGCATCTGGTTCCAGCAAGAAGACATTGACGCCGGTTCGGGTGATGTCGGTAGCGCTGTGCAGGCTGTGGCGCGGGAAAATCCAGTCCATCCGGTTCGCGAATATCTCGACTCGCTCGCCTGGGATGGCACGCCGAGGCTCGATACTTTTCTTTCCACCTACTTCCACGCCGACGATAGCGAATACATCCGCGCTATCGGGCCCCGCTTTTTGACCTCGGCGGTTTCGCGTGTTTACAAGCCCGGCTGCCAAGTCGATCACATGCTGGTCCTTGAAGGTCCCCAGGGTCAAAAGAAATCTCAATCTTTGCGGACCCTGGCGGTCAGAGATGAATGGTTCTCTGATCGCTTAAGTCACATCGCAAGCAAAGACGCCGCCATAGAAGTCGTCGCCGGTGTTTGGCTGTTCGAAATCGCCGAAATGGATGCCGTCGCGCGTGCCTCATCATCCGCAGCGAAGGGCTTCCTCACCCGACGACGTGATCGTTTCCGACCACCGTACGGCAAACACACCGTCAATCTACCCCGACAATGCGTATTCGCCGGAACCATCAATCCTCCGGTCGGCGGCTATCTCAAAGACCCTACTGGCGCACGCCGGTTCTGGCCGGTCGCCTGCAACGGCATGATCGATTGCGACGGTATCGAACGCGACCGCGATAAGCTGTGGGCCGAGGCCGTGCAACGCTACAGGGCAGGCCACAAATGGTGGCTGGAAACGCCGAAACTGGAAGCCCTCGCCACCGCCGAACAGGCCAGACGATTTGTGGCCGACGTTTGGACCAAGCCGATCAAGCAATGGCTGGGCGAGCATAGGGCAGACGTAAGCGTCGCGGAAGTGTTGGAAGGCGCACTGGGGATCGAGCCGTTTGATCAATCGCATTCCGCCGCAACCCGCGTCGTCAACATTCTCACGGCCATGGGCTTCGACCGGTACCTCGGCCGTGAAGGGGCCAGACGTGACAAACGATATAGGCGGCACCGCATCAACGATGGGGGCGACGATGCCTGATTTGGTCATCCCTCCGCCCGCGAGCGGCTACGAACTTCGCGTCATTTCCGATATCAAGGTCGGCGAGCGCCACCGCCGTGACCTCGGTGATATCGAGGCGTTAGCCCACAGCATCGCCGCCATCGGTTTGCTGCATCCGATCACAATCGAAGCGAACGGCAATCTGTTAACAGGCGTTCGCCGTTTGGCGGCCTGCAAACTCCTCGGCTGGACTAACGTTTCGGTGAGGGTGGTGCGAAAATGAAAAAAGACCCCAATATTTTAAACCAACTGCCGCTGCCGTTACGCCTCCAGATTGAGGAAAACGCACTGCGGAAACCGCTCACGCAGCCGGAATTGGCGATCCAACAACGGTGCCTCCTAGCCGAACTGCGCAAGCACACCGCGCCCGGCACCCGCACCGACCTCGCTGATCAGACGACTTCTGCGAAAACTTTCGCACAGGTGAAACGCGCCACCGATCTGGCCGGGTGGCTGTATGGTGAAAGCGGTCGGCAGGTCGAGAAACGCATTGCCATCTTGGAGGCCGCCGAAGTCGAGCCTGAACGTTTTGGTCCGCTACTCGCGCACATGGACCGCACCGACAGAGTCAACCAAGCTCACGCCGAATTGCGCCGCATCCAGAGAGAAGAAGCCGAGGCGATAGCGTATAATGGCGATGGTCCGAAGGCCCGCGTGATCGTCGGCGACTTCCGCGAACAGGGCCACATCATCCCGGACGCGTCGGCCGATTTTGTTTTTACGGACCCGCCCTATGCCAGCAAATATGTGCCGTTATTCGGAGGCTTGGCCGAGTTCGC
Organism: uncultured Alphaproteobacteria bacterium; assembly: GCA_963729965.1. Classification (GTDB taxonomy): domain Bacteria; phylum Pseudomonadota; class Alphaproteobacteria; order Rhizobiales; family Xanthobacteraceae; genus BOG-931. The sequence continues at coordinate 7,501 of CAVSPX010000008.1, read as the reverse complement.
CGCGCGGGTGTTGATCCCTGGCGGTTCGCTTATCACCTACACCGGCCACCAGACCTTGCCCGAAGTCCTGTCGCTCATGACGCCTCATCTAAGGTTTCATTGGACCTGTGCGCTGGTTGGCTCAGAGCGCCGGATTATGCCGGGGTTTGGCGTGCTAACCGGCTTCCATCAACTGCTGTGGTTCACAAAAGGCGGGCGGTGCTCAGCGATTGCCGTATCGGACCGCGTCAAATCCGAACGCGGTAACAAAATAACCGAGCACGAATGGGCGCAGGGTGTCCCCGAGGCGCTCTATTACATCAAGAAACTTTCGCGCCGGAATTCGCAGATTATTGATCCCTTCCTCGGAAGCGGCACCACCGGGGTCGCCGCCCTGAAAGCGGGACGCCGCTTCGTCGGTTTCGAAATCGAGCCCGAGACCGCCCGCAAGGCCGAAGCACGCATCAACCGCATACAGGGCGACGGGGAAAAAAGTGCGTGAAATCGACAATCGACCTCGGGGGAGGTCCAGATGAGCGCCAAGATCGTGGGAAGAGCATACGCGTCAGCGATTCCAACGCGGCTTCCATCAGGACGAGCGGCACACAAGGAAATGGTATGGCTCCCGCGTAGGGGTCTGTCGCGAGTTGAATTTGCGCTTTATTGGGGAATCTCTCCGAGCAAATTTGATCAGTTATGGAAGGAGGGGCGCGTTCCTCCACCGCGGCTGATCGACGGTCGAAAAGTGTGGGATGTGAGGGAGTTAGACATTGCTTTCGAGGAATTCCCGCTTGAATCGAATGACAACGCGGAAGACTGGACGGCGAGCGTGTGACGGCCGTAGCATCGCCACCCATGCCCCGCCGACTCCCGCCCGGTTGCATCGAAGACCGTGACCGCCACGGTAATAACCGCATCTATTATCGCGCCAAAGGCCGCCCAAAGGTGCGGATTCGTGGCACCCCTTGGACGCCAAGTTTTATGGCCGAATATGAGGCGGCCAAGGGCGAATTTTCACCAGCGAAGGTGAAGGGAATTGCTCCGGGCACGTGGCGGTGTCTTTGCACGCGATACTTTGCCGAATGCGCGGACTACCTGCGGCTTGACGACCGCACCAGGCGCGTCCGCCGCGGTATCATTGAAGCCACTTTCGATGAACCAATAGCGCCGGGCTCGCCGCGGTTCTTTCGGGACATTCCGATTTCGAAGATGACAGCGAACGAGATCGAAGTCCTGCGAGACCGAAAGCTTGCCGTGCCCGAAGGGGCCAACAATCGCGTGAAGGCGATCCGTGCCGTGTTCAAATGGGCTGTGCGAAAAAAAGGCGCAGACGGCAAGCCGCTAGCCTCGCACAATTCCGCACGTGACGTTCCGTATCTCAAGAGTAACAACCCAAACGGCTACCACACCTGGACCGTGGAGGAAGTACAACAATACGAAGAACGTCACCCTATTGGAACCAAGGCGCGGCTCGCGCTGGCGATGTTGCTCTACACCGGTCAACGGCGTTCCGACGTGATCCGCTTCGGCAAACAGCACGTCAAGCATGGAGCATTGACGTTCACACAATACAAGGGGCGCAATCGCAAGCCTCACAAGCTTGTGCTGCCGGTCTTGCCGGTGTTGCAAAATATCGTTGAAGCAACACCATGCGGCGATATGACCTTTCTGGTAAACGACCTAGGGCGTCCATTTACAGATGCTGGTTTCGGGAATTGGTTCCGCGTCCGTTGCATTGAGGCGGGCGTTCCCGGTCGTGCTCACGGCTTGCGAAAGGCTGGTGCGACAATCGCCGCAAACAATGGTGCGACCGCGCACCAACTCATGGCGATCTTCGGATGGGATACACTCAAGATGGCGGAGCAATACACCCGGGCCGCAGATCAACAGCGGCTCGCAGAGGCCGCGATGCACATGCTCGACACACGAGAACAAAAAAGAACAGAATCGGGTCCCACCGAAGGGCCCAGTGGGACTTTTTCGAGAAAAAACTGAGCGAAATCAAAGCCGAATTTTCGGGGTGGTGCCCAGGAGAGGACTCGAACCTCCACGGTGTTACCCGCTAGTACCTGAAACTAGTGCGTCTACCAATTCCGCCACCTGGGCAGTAGCCGGATAGGTACGGAGCGGCTTTCTCGTTGTCAATCAGAGGAACTTTGCCTCTATACAGCGCCAAGGCGTTGCGCTATTCCGCCGCCGATGACCGTCAAAACCAAGGCTGAAACGCTCGTCACCGTATTCGGCGGCTCGGGTTTTTTGGGCCGTCATGTGGTGCGCGCGCTGGCTAATCGCGGCTACCGCATCCGCGTCGCCGTGCGCCGGCCGGAACTCACCGGCTACCTGCGGCCGATGGGCAAGGTCGGCCAGATCCAGGCGGTTCAGGCCAACCTGCGCTACCCGCAATCGATTGCGGCGGCTTTGCGCGATGCCGACATCGCCGTCAACCTCGTGGGAATCTTGTTCGAGCGGGGCCAACAGCGCTTCGACACGATTCAGGCTGAGGGCGCCGAGGCGGTGGCGCTGGCCGCGCAATCAGCGGGCGCCCATCTGGTGCACATTTCGGCGATCGGCGCCGACCTCGAGTCGCCCTCACATTACGCCCGATCGAAGGCGGAGGGCGAACGGCGCGTTTTGGCCGCGGCGCCGCAGGCTGTGGTGGTGCGGCCGTCGATCGTGTTCGGCCCCGAAGACGATTTCTTCAACCGCTTTGGCGCGCTCGCCCGCATCTCCCCGGCGCTGCCGCTTCCGGGCGGCGGCCACACCCGCTTCCAGTTGGTCTATGCGGGCGATGTTGCCCAGGCGATTGCGCTTGCGGTCGACGGCAGCACAAAGAAGGGCACGATCTACGAACTCGGCGGGCCCGACGTGCACACATTCCGTGAATTGATGGAATTCGTTCTCGCCACCACCCACCGCCGTCGGCTGTTGATTTCGGTGCCGTTCGAGGTGATGAGCCTGCAGGCGGCGTTCGCGCAGTTTCTGCCGAAGCCGCCGATCACGCCTGACCAGGTCGAGATGCTCAAGCGCGACAACGTCGTGTCGGATGAGGCGCGGCGCGAAGGGCGCACCCTCGAAGGGCTAGGAATCATTCCGGAAACGATCGAGGCGATCGTGCCGACTTATCTTTGGCGCTTCCGCAAAACCGGCCAATTCGATCCAAACGCGGGTATCACGATCGGCGGGAGCGGCGCTCCCCCCGCCTAGGCCGATTGCCCGTGTCGGAACTTGGCCGCAAAATGCGTGCAGCTTTCGTAACGAAATACTAACCGTCAGGATATTCGATCCCATTCTTGGCCGCGGGGGTCCGCCACACATGCTCGCAACAGCATGCTGACGCTGTTTCATCATCCATTCTGTCCGCATTCTCGGTTCGTTCGCCTCGCGCTCGACGAACTGTCGATTGCGTCGCGGCTTGTCGAGGAGCGTCCCTGGGAGCGCCGGACCGAGTTCCTCAAACTCAACCCCGCGGGAACCACGCCGGTTCTGCTCGAAGACGGTGCGCCGCCGGTTCCGCAGGCCGCTATCATCGCCGAATATCTCGATGAAGTGCACGGCTCCCGGGTGCCGCGGCCGCGGCTCATGCCGGTCGACCCCTATGATCGCATCGAGGTGCGCCGGCTGATGAGCTGGTTCAACGACAAGTTCTTCGAGGAAGTCAGCGGTCCGATCGTGATGGAGCGCATCTACAAGCGCTTCATTCCGGTGACGCAGGGCGGCGGCTCCCCGGAGACCGACGCGTTGCGTGCTGCCCGCAGCAACATCAAGTATCATCTGGCCTATATCGGCTGGCTCGTTCGCAACCGCGACTGGCTCGCCGGCGAACGATTGACCTATGCGGATCTGGCCGCGGCGGCGCATTTGTCGGCGGCCGATTATCTGGGCGATGTGCCGTGGCACGAAGACGAGACCGCCAAGTCCTGGTACGCGAGGATCAAGTCGCGGCCGTCGTTCCGCACGCTGCTCAACGACACGCTGCCCGGACTGGCGCCGTCGCCGAGCTACGCCAATCTCGACTTTTAGATCCGCCGGCGCTGAAGGCTGAGCTCGACGCTTTCGCCCGCGTGCAGGGTTTTGACGCCGTCGGCGTCGCGCGGCCGGATGCTATCCCGCTGGCGCCGGAACGGCTGCGCGCGTTTCTCGATGCCGGCGCGCACGGCGACATGGCGTGGATGGAAACCAAGGCCGCGTGGCGTGGCGATCCGCGCGCGCTGTGGCCGCAGGTACGCTCGATCGTCATGCTGGGCGTCAATTACGGTCCGGATTCCGATCCGCTGGCGATCCTGAAAGACCGCACGCGCGGCGGCATCTCGGTCTATGCCCGCGGCGACGATTACCACGACGTGGTCAAATCGCGGCTCAAAGCGGTTGGCCGCTGGCTGATCGACACGGCGGGCGGCGAGGTCAAAGTCTTTGTCGACACCGCGCCGGTGATGGAAAAGCCGCTCGCCGCGGCGGCCGGCATCGGCTGGCAAGGCAAGCATACCAATCTCGTCTCGCGCGCGTTCGGCTCCTGGTTGTTTCTCGGCGCCATTTTCACCACGCTCGATCTGCCGCCCGATGAAGCCGAACGCGACCATTGCGGCGCCTGCCGCGCCTGCCTCGATATTTGCCCGACGGCGGCATTCCCGGCGCCGTACCGGCTCGATGCGCGACGCTGCATCTCGTACCTCACCATCGAGCACAAGGGGCCGATCGAAGTGGCGCTGCGGCCGCTGATCGGTAACCGCATCTATGGCTGCGACGATTGTCTGGCGGTGTGTCCGTGGAACAAATTTGCCAAAGCCGGACACGAGGCAAAACTTGCGGCGCGCGAAACATTGCGTGCGCCGCAGCTTGCCGAACTGGCGCGGCTCGACGAAGCCGCGTTCCGCACGCTGTTTGCCAAGAGTCCGGTGAAGCGCATCGGACGCGCGCGGTTCCTGCGCAATGTGCTGATCGCGATCGGCAATTCCGGCGATATCGCGCTCGCGTCCGAGGCCGAGCGGCTGTTGGACGATGCCTCGCCGCTCATTCGCGGCGCCGCCGTCTGGGCGCTCGGCCGGCTGGCACGCTCGCGACTTGTTGACTGCGCCAGAACGCGCCGCCCCGTAGAGTCCGATTCGGAGGTTGCCGCCGAATGGACGGCGGCGCTAGCGGAGTGAAAGTTCCGGTTCCGTAAGTCTCAGGTGCGATGTCCACACTCGTTTGCTTCGGTCTCGGCTATTCGGCTGAACATTACATCGGCATGTTCGGCGACACCTTCGCGCGCATCGTCGGTACGGTGCGCGGCGCGGAACGCGCGGCGATATTGAACGGCCGCCTCGCCGGGCGGCTGAAGGCGCTGGTATTCGACGGCAAATCAGCCGCGCCGGAGCTGTTGCATGCGATCGGCGAGGCCGACGCGGCGCTGGTCTCGATTCCGCAGGACGAACAAGGCAATCCGGTGCTGCGCACGTGCAGTCATGCGCTTGCCCATGCGCCGCACCTCAAATCGGTCGTTTATCTGTCGACGGTCGGCGTCTACGGCGACCGCGCCGGCGCCTGGGTGGACGAGACAATGCAGCCCGAGCCGGATTCGGCGCGTGGCTGCGGGCGGCTTTCCGCCGAGCGCGGCTGGCAGGATTTCGGCGAGCGCCGCGGCATTCCGGTCGCGGTGTTGCGGCTCGCCGGCATTTACGGACCGGGGCGTAATGCGCTCACCCAAGTTGCGCGCGGCAATGCGCGGCGCATCGTCAAGGCCGGCCAGGTTTTCAACCGCATCCATGTCGAGGACATCGCGCAGGCGATCGACGCCGCGCTCGCGCGGCGTGTTTTCGGCATTTTCAATGTTACCGACGACGAGCCGTCGCCGCCCGGCGACCCGCTCACATTTGCGGCGCAGCTCCTTGGCGTGCCGCCGCCGCCCGAAATCGCCTACGAGCAGGCCGAGGCCGGGATGTCGCCGCTCGCCAAAAGCTTCTGGCAGGAATGCCGCCGCGTGAACAACGATAAGCTTAAGCGCGAGCTTGGCGTTACGCTGCGGTATCCGACCTATCGGGAAGGATTACGGGCGCTGTTTAAACAAGAACGGCGGTAACGCGACCGACACGGTCGCTCTTGGAGAACAACGGACATGGACGGACCGGTGACTGTGGCTTGTCGTGTCGCGATTGTACAGGGTTTCGGATGCCGGCCGTGGGAGAGCTGGACGCGTGCGCCTGGCCGGCGTCCGAAAGCCGTCAAGGAACGAACCCGCGGTCGGGAGTGCACGGAGATGGTGCGCTGGCTATGGGTATTTGGCTGACACGGGACTCGCGCGATGGTGGCCGTGCTCAGCTTTAACGGAGCCGATGAGGTGGTTTTTAGCGCGTGCCGGCTTGCAATGATAATTGCAGTTGTGGACGGGCATTGCGGTTACGGCTCGGTTTGCTGGTTATTTTGCGCATGGTGACGAGCGCTGTCGCGGCCGATCTGAGATCGACGACAAGCCGGCGCGGCGCGGGGTGCTTGTAAGAGCGCGATTGTTCTCATGAGGTATCGATCCTGACGGCGACCATTGGGCCGCACGGCTGATGGCGAGGCGTCTGGCCGCGTTCGAAGGTCTCAATGACGATCATGCGGCCGCCGCAGTGGGGACAGGTATGCGTCGTGTCGTCGTCTTTGGCATGGGTGTCGCTGGTCTGATTTTGTGCAGCCACATTGAGCAGCGACCGCGCCCGCTCGATATTCTCGGTGCGCGAGCTTTTTGCGAATAAGCCGTAATGACGGATACGATGGAAGCCGGCGGCGAGGACGTGGAGGAGAAATCGGCGGATGAACTCCTCTGCGGTGAGCCTCATCACCTTGTATCGGGCGGCACCGTCGGCACGGTAATCCTTGTACTTGAAGGTGACGCTGCCATTGTCGGCCGCGATCAGCCGGCTGTTGGCGATGGCGACCCGGTGAGTATAGCGAGACAGATAGGTCAGCACCGCCGCAGGTCCGCCGAACGGGCGCTTGCCATAGACATACCATTTGATCTTGCGCAGCGGCGCCAGAAAGGCGGCGAAGGCCGCGGCCTCACCGAGGCGGCGACGGCTACCGAAGAACTGTAATTGACCGGCGGCATGCGCGGCGAGAAGTTTTTGCAACATCAGCCGGCAAAACAGTTTGGATAGCACCCGCCATGGCAGAAAGAACTTGGGCCGGCAGGCGACCCAGCGTCGACCATCGTGTGAGAGACCGCCAGCTGGCACGATCATGTGCACATGTGGATGGTGGACGAGTGCCGAGCCCCAGGTGTGCAACACGGATGTGATGCCGATGCGAGCGCCCAGATGCTCGGGGTCACCTGCAATCGTCAGCATGGTCTCGGCACTCGCCTTGAACAACAGATCGTAGACTACCGCCTTGTTTTGATAGGCGATCTCGGCGATCGCCGCCGGCACGGTGAACACCACATGGTAATACGAGACAGGCAGCAGGTCGGCCTGCCGCTCGGCCAGCCATTGCTTGGCCGCCGCACCCTGACACTTCGGGCAATGCCGATTGCGACAGCTGTTGTAGGCAATGCTGGTGTGGCGGC
>CAVSPX010000007.1:0-387771 GCA_963729965.1 uncultured Alphaproteobacteria bacterium | reverse complement strand
TTCGACTCGGGAGTCTTGGTCTGATCGGTTTTGGCCTTCATGGTGAGTATTCCTTTTAGTTCAGCGGAGGCGACAGGTGCAGATATTCAGTGCCCGATACATGTTTTGATGAGATCCACATGCAGGCCCACCCAGCCCAACAAAAATAGTCCGAGGATCAAGAACCCTCGCTGCGTTCAAACATCACGGGCGCGGCGAATTCTTTAAGCCGAAAGAGGCGAAATGCCCGCTCGCCGTTGAAATCGAGAACACGAAGATCGTCGGATTCGTGCAAATCCTGCATGGCAACCTGGAAATGCCCGCCATATCTCTCCTGCGCCAGCGCGAGGGGCACTTCGTAGGCGATGAACTTCTCGATGCCCTTTGCCCGAAGTTTCTCGATGAGCGCCGGATCGGTAAACGAGGCATGCGATGTTACGATCACGAGCGGACCGCTTCCGGTAATCAGTACGGCGACTTTCATGGCAGACCTCTTGATCTTATTTGCATGTATTGGCGTAAGCTGCTTCGCGTGTCAGAAAAGCGGCCTGGAAACTCCTTATCCGATCCTTAAAGAACTGACATTCAAAGTTTGGCGTATCTGATATGGCGAATTTCATTGATGGCTTCGTTCAGGGTGGACAAGTGCCAGCGTGTGCTGCGCGATCATCAGTTCCTCGTTGGTGGGGATGACCCAGACCGAGACGCCGCTGTTCGGCGCGGAAATACGGGGCCCGTTGGACTCGTTCGCTTTCTCGTCCAGCTTGACGCCGAGCCACGAAAGCTTGGCGCACAGCGCCGCGCGGACCGGGGCGGAGTGCTCGCCGATGCCGGCGGTGAACACAAAAGCATCCAGCCCGCCGAGCACGGCCGCGTAGGCGCCGGCATATTTGGTCATCGCGTATACGAAATACTCCACCGCCGCGACCGCGCGCGGATCCGTGCTCTCCTGCAACACCCGCATGTCATCGCTGATGCCGGATAGGCCGAGCAGGCCCGCGCGCTCGTACAACATTTTCTCCAACGACGCGTCGTCAAACAGCTTTCGGCGTAGCAGATAAAACAACGCGTCCGGCGGCACGTCGCCCGGGCGCGTCGCCATAGGCAGACCTGACACGGCGCCAAGACCCATCGTGGTTTCGATGCTGCGCCCGTCCAGCATGGCGCACATGCTGGTGCCGCCGCCGAGATGCGCGGCGATGACGCGCCGTGCCTGCGGTGCGAATTTCGGCACCTGCCGGCTGATCTAGTCGTAGGAAATGCCGTGGTAGCCCCAGTGTCGCACTCCGGCATCGCGCACATCCTTTGGCAGCGCATAGATCTGCGCCACCTCCGGCATGGTCCGATGGAACGAACTGTCGAAACAAGCCACCTGGGGCAGGCCGGGGAACGCCTCGGCCAGCGCGCGAGCTCCCAGCAAGTTGTAGGGCTGGTGCGACGGTTCCATGACCACAAGCGAGTCGAGATAGTCCAGCACGTCGCCGTCGATCCGCACCGGCGCCTCGAAGCGGACGCCGCCGAGCACGATACGGTGGCCGGCGGCTATAATCTTCCTGTCGCCCAGGTTGGCTTCCAGCCAGGTGATGACGAAGTGCAGCGCTGTTTTGTGATCGATCGCGCGGCCGTTGCCCCATTCATGCGCGCCTAATTGCTTGCCGTCTGCGTTCTTGACGACAAAATGGGGATCAGATTCCATGCTCTCGATCTGGCCACGGCAGAGCAGTGGCAGCGATCGGGACGCGTCCACCGCATAGGCGGCGAACTTCAGGCTCGTGGAGCCCGCATTGACCACGACGATGGCCTCGCTGATGCTGGCCGCACTCATGGCCGATCACTCCGCGATTTCAGGCGACAGGATGGCGGGATCGCGTGTCAGCGCATCGGCGTACAGCACTGCGGCGGCAGCCGAGAAGCGGCGCGCCGCGGCAGTGTCGGCACGGCTGGTCAGGATCACCGGCACCCGCGCACCGACGACGAGGCCGGCGATCTGCGCATCGGCCATGAAAGCGAGATTCTTGTAGACCATGTTGCCGGCCTCGATGTTGGGCACGATCAGTACATCGGCCAGGCCCGCGATCGGCGATGAAATATGCTTGATCCGCGCGGCTTCGGCGTCCACTGCGGCATCGAGATCGAGCGGTCCGTCGACGATGCCGCCGACGATCTGCCCGCGATCGGCCATCTTCGCCAGAATCGCGCCGTTGAGCGTGGCCGGCATTTTGGTCTGCACCATCTCGACCGCGGCTAGCACGGCTACTTTCGGCAGGTTGATACCGAGTGCGCGCGCGAAGCCGATTGCGTTCTGACAAATGTCGCGCTTCTGATCGGTGTCGGGTGCGATGTTCAAGGCGACGTCGCTAATGATGAAGCGACGCGCATAGGTCGGCACCGACACCATCACGCAGTGGCTGATCAACCGTCCGGTGCGCAGTTTTGCTTCCTTCTGCATGATCGCGTGCAAAAGCACGTCGGTGTGCAGGCTGCCCTTCATCAGCGCCGCAACCTCGCCGCTACCGGCGGCGGTAGCGGCCTTCAGCGCCGAGTCCTCGGCGCCGTCGGTGGTCACGATCCGGCACTTGGCGATGTCCAGGTGCGCCTGATCCGCGATCTGCCGGATCTCGGCCTCGGGACCGAACAGCACGGGCAGGATCAGCCCCGCCGCGTCGGCCTCCACCGCGCCAGCCAAGGCATCGGCGCTGCATGGGTGCACCACGCCGGTCAGCATTGGCTTGAGATCTTTACAGCGTTCGACGAGCCCTTCGAGCCGATGTTCAGCCACTTGGTGTTGTTGCCGCGTCGTCGGCGCCAGAACTTCCAGCATCGCGGTGGCGAAAGTCTGACCCGCGGGGTCGGTGCACTGGCCGTCCAGCACGATGATCCCCTGATCCGATCGCTTCTCCCGCACGACCAGGCGGGCCGTCATCGCGGCGCCGATCGGCAGGGCAGCCTTGATCTGCACCGAGGTGGTGCGGATCGAGGTTCCGGGTCCCGGGAGGGCCGAACCAACGAGCGCGGTCAGGATAGCCGTAACGATGCCGGCTGCCCCCTGGCTCGCGCCGGGGCCCGCAAGCATATCCACTTCGCCGAAGGCGGCAGCCCAGGCTCGCACGTCGCCGGCCTGCAACGTGCGTTGGACCGATGCGGCGTCGCCGACAGCGATCTCTTTGAATGTTTTGTTCACGATGGTCTGCATGGCTGCACATACGCCTAACAGGTCAGGCGCCTAACAAAGGCGCCGTGAAGGAGCGGCTCCCGCTCAGTGCGACACCGCGGAACGCCGTGCGGCAGTCCCAGGGACGGTGGCTCGGTCAGAAGTCACAAGAGCCGCCGCCTTCGCAATCGGCGCCGCCAGCACCTGCGACAGCTTCGCCAAACGCTCGCGCTCCGCGGGCAGCGGAGGATCACCCGCGCCCACAATCGCCTGCACCTGCTTCAGCAGCTCCTTCCGCGCATCCGCACCCGGTACCAGGGATGCAAGCGCTTCTACGGCGCGCTCCCGCTCGAACTGCAGCAGGAAGGCTTGGTCTCGCACCAGCGCCTTGAACTCGGCGAGCGATAGATGCATCAGCTTCTGGCGCGCGGCGTTTAACGCGAGCGCGGAGCGCTGGTCGATCATCCGCTGTGCCGCGATGACGTAAAGCACAGCTCGGGTCAGCGCTTCGTCGAAGCCGCCGGTCCGTAGCTTCGCCGCGTAGGCGTCCGACTGGGCCTGTCGTGCGGCCAGCTTCTCGGGCGAAGTGCCGGGCAACGACCGTATTTTGGTTTCCTTGTCGAGGCCAAGACACGCTTGCACGATCGGCGAGCCATAAAAGCCGAAGAACATCTGCTCGGCCAACTGGTCACGCGCGACGCGATAGGCGTCCAGGGCGGTCGTGATCTGCTCCGAGACCTGGGCCTGTAGAGCGAGAAACGGGTTGTCGGCTGCCGCCGGCCTGCGGTTCGCTGCCGCGACGGCAGCCAGTTGTTGCACGCCCTTCATCCATGGATTGCGATCAGCGAAGATCGTGTAGCTGAGCCTGAGCGGGTCCAGCGCTTTAGCCAGATCCGCCGCCGCCTGGTTGGCGAGAGCGCGCATAAAGGGCTGCATGAAGGTGCGATAAATCGAGAGGTTCAGTTCCGACAGCCGGGCGACAGCGGCGAAGGCGCGATCGTCCTCGGGGCTGTTGCGTCCGAGCGCGCGGATGTCGTCGAGCGAGCGGGCCTCGAAGCGGGCGATCCAATCGCCGGTGACGAAGCCGGCCGGGTGCACGTCCGCCGGCCGTGGCGAAATGATCATCTCATAGAGGCCAGGCGACAGGCAGTCGATGACGTCCATCAGCTGCACGAACTCCTCGTCTTCCTTCGCACCCACCTTGGCGGAGACGAAGAGAGCAAGATGCCCGATCTTGTGGTTCAGGGAGTACACGATCGTGCGGCCGGTGGCGCGGATGTCTTCGACGTCCCGGTACAGATCGAGAATCCAGCCGAGTGTCTGCGGCGGTGGGCTGATGTTGTCTTCCGTGGAGGTGAATACAATAATCGGCGAGGTGATGTTGCGGACATCGAAAGTCGTGCCGTCATGCGACTGCAATTCATTGCGGGTCAGCTTGTCACCGATGAAGAGGTTGTCCACCAGGAACTGCAGCTCATCGCCGTTCAGTTGGATGAAATCGCCCCACCATTTTTCAAATTTCAGGAAGCGCTCCGCTCCGGTATCGATGTCGGTATAGACCCCATACTGCTTGCCCCACAGCCAATTCGCCGGATTCAGCACGTCGAAGTTCAGGATCAGCCCGGTGCCGTCGAACTTCCCGTTGCCGAGATCACTGGTCAATGCGGTGAGCCAGCTGCCGCCAAGGAGGCCGCCGGAATAGCGCATCGGGTTCTTGCCGTGCACGCCTTGCCAGTACGACATCGGGGAACCTGCGACCAGGCAGGGCCCGAACAGGTCGGGCCGCAGCATGGCCACCATCAGCGTCTGATAGCCCGCCTGGCAGTTGCCAATGGCAAACGGACGCGGCGCGTCAGGGTGACGCTCAACCACGCGCTCGAAGAATTTCACCTGCCCCTCGACGACGTCGAGGAACTGCTGGCCCGGCGCAGGCTCCGCGCTGAAGCCTATGAAATAAACCGGATGGCCTGCGTTCAGGGCATCGCCGATCTCGCTCTCCGACTTGAAGCCGCCGATCCCCGGCCCCTGGCCGGCCCGGGGGTCCACTACCACGACCGGACGCTTGCGCGGATCGGTCGTGCTTCCTGCAGGCGGAACGATGCGCGAGAGATGATAGTTGATCGGCCGCGGCAGCGACCGACCGCTCATTAGCACTTCATGATCGAAGCGCAGCACGGTCGCCATCGGTCGCGATGTGATCTGAATCTCTTCGTTGCCACGCTGACGCAGCAGATCGAGGAAGAGAACGCTGCGCTGGAACGCATCGATCATGTACTCCGGCCAGCTCGTCATGACGTTGCCGGAAGCCGCCAAGGAAAACTTCGGAAAAGCAAAAGATTCGAAGCCGAGGGGGGCTCTTGCCGATGCCGGCTTTGAATTTGATTCAACTGCCATCTCGATCTCCGTAAGAGTCTGTCCGGGAACATCAGGCCGGATTACAAAGTTTTCGCAGCATGAGGCGGATTGATGCGAGGCGCAAGAACGACAGCGCCTTGCGATTGAGGTTCTCCCAGTCCTTCGCGAGCCGTCGGCAACGGTTGAGCCACGCAATGGTACGTTCGACGACCCAACGGCGTGGGAGAATGACAAAACCTTTGGCGTGATCAGAGCGCTTGACGATTTCAGTTTCGAGGTGAGGCAGAATTTTCGCCAAGGCCTTTTGGAATTCCGGCCCCTGATAGCCACCGTCGGCAAACAACTTTTTCAAGAAGGGATACATCCCGAAAAGGGTTGCAAGGAGCAGGACGCCACCGTCGCGATCCTGGATATTGGCGGGATGAACGATCGCGTGGAGCAACAAACCCAGCGTATCTACGAGAATATGGCGCTTCTTGCCCTTGATCTTTTTGCCCGCATCATAGCCAGGCGGATCGATGCAGGCCCCCCTTTTTCAGCGCTCTTCACGCTTTGGCTATCGATGATGGCGGCGGTGGGACTGGCCTCTCGTTCGCCTTGCTCGCGGCACTCCACATATAGGGCGTGATGGATCCGATCGAGCGTGCCGTCGTAGCTCCACAAATCAAGATAGTCGAAAAGAGTGCTGCGTGGCGGCAGATCTTTCGGGATCGCCCGCCACTGGCACCCCGTGCTCAACACATACATGATCCCGTTCATCACTTCGCGCACGTCGACGTGCCGCTTGTTACCACCACGCTTGGCCGGTGGAATAAACGGCTCGACATGCGCCCATTCGTCGTCGGTCAGATCGCTCGGATATCGTAGCGCGCTACGGTCGTAACGCCTGCGGTTTTTCGCCGTCCACATCGGTGACCATCCTCGAATCAGGCCACCACTCTTGAATCACAAATGATTCATTGGATTCAACTTGTTCTCGGACAGACACTAAGAGAGACTTCCCGTCACGGCCGTCTGGCTATATGGCGACCTGCGACGAGGTGCAGTGTCCGCCTCCGCCGTGTCCATTTGCTGAGCTGCACTGGTACACGGGGTGGCGCGGTCGTGACCATGATCTATATCAACGCCGCAAAGGAATCCTGGCGGCTCAATTCGAGCAAAATACGCTCCGACCTGCATTTGCCAAACACGTCATTCTTTGTGCCGCGCGTCGGTCGGTCTCGGGCCCATCTTGTGGCAGTCCAATTCATGCCGTCGGGACGAGATTATCCGCCGGCATTGCTGCTTTCGCGCCGGCATGCACATCAACGCTTGAGGGATTGGTCGTACCGAGGATTGCCTTGGCGCGGGCCACCTGCTCTGCCGGGCCGTGCGCCATTACCAGAAAGTTGTCGGCCTTCAGGGCCGTCTCGTACTGGATCACGCTGTCCTTTGGTATGCCTATGCTATAGAGCGCTGCGCCGAGCGCACTCAGCCCACCGACCACGATCGCATTCTCGATGCCGTAGACCGCCATGGCGGCGAGATATCCGAGCACGACGACATGCCCCACAACGGGAATGGTCAAGAATAACCCGCCGAAGAACATGCCCCAGAGGCCGCCCCAGAACGCACCCCGCTTGCCCCAGAACTTCACCCGGTCACCCGCGTTGTAGAAGCCGACGACCTTTTCGTCTGTTTGATATCCCTTTCCGACAACGCTGAGATTCTTCATCTCAAAGCCGGCTGCGGTCAGTTTTTTCACCGCTGCTTCCGCTGCATTGTGGTCCGCGAAGACGGCGACGACCGTGTTTGTTTTTTCCATTTGATCCTCCTTCAGGACAAAAGCTGTTCCGTTACTGGGCGCGGTTGCTCAGCGGTATTGGCCCATTGGTCTTTTGCGGGGCGGATTGCTGCCCCGCCAATGCCAGCGCCACGACGGGATTCATGCTGTCGACCATAGATGTCGGGATCAAAATCTTGGCGCCGCGCTCCTTGGTCGTCTCATAAATGATGTTCATGGCCCGGAGTTGGAGAGCCCAGGGATGATCGGCGTATGTCTGCGCCGCCTCGACGAACTTTCCCGCGATCGCGGCCTCGGCCGAGCCGAGAATGACCCGCGCCTGTTTTTCGCGTTCCGCCTGAGCTTGCCGGGACATGGCGTCCTGCAACGCAACCGGGATCGCGACGTCGCGGATCTCGACGGATTTTACCGAAATTCCCCAGTCGGCGATTTTGCGGGCGATTTCGCCGCGCAACAGCTCGTCGGCGGCAGTGCGTTCTGACAGAAGCGACGCCAGCATCGACGACCCGATCATTTCGCGAAGCGACGTCTGGGCGACACGATCGATGGCTTCGCGGTAGTTGGTGATGTTCAAGGCCGCCTTTTGCGCGTCATGGACGAACCAGAAGATGATCGCGTCCACGTTCACCGGAACGGTATCCTTGGTCAGCGCCGCCTCGGCGCTGAAGGCCGTAGTCTGGATGCGCTCGTCGATTACGGCCACGATATGGTCGATGACCGGGATGATGAGGAAGAGGCCCGCCCCCTTGACGCCGCGTAATTTTCCGGCGCGAAGGATGACAAATTTTTCCCAGGTGTTGGCCATTTTCAGCGCCGAGGCGATGACGATGGCGGCGATCACAACGGGGATGCCCGCATAAAGGTGCCCTGTTGCGCCTAATCCCGCGCCCACGGCGAGGCAGGCGACGGTGAGAAATACAGTGATGGGATTCATTGTCTTGGCTCCCTACTCAATTCGGGCGCCCCTCAGACATGCATACTGATCTTCGGCTCCACGCATTTCTGAGCAATATTGCTCACACGGATGTACCTTATCTTGGATTTAATATTTCCGGCTCCCGGGCGAGCCTCACCGATCGATTATGGGTGCCAGCCTAGACGGGTAAATCCATCCTTACGCGGCGATAGCCTCGGCTGCAGTGTCGTGATTGTCCGCGGATGCTCGCTCTTGTAATGCCGCTTGCGTCCAGATTCGCGCAAGCTCAAGCAGACTCTGCTCGTCCTGGCCGTTTTGGGCGTAGCAGGCGGAAAGTGTCGCCTCTATAGCGTATTGCCAGAACTGATCTCTTTCCAACATGGGGCACCCTCCTGTGCCCGACATCCCGATCAGTCGCATGCGCTCCCTGGCAGTAGCCGTCTGAGCAAAATTGCTCACCTGGGGTCGGCCGACTCCGACCTCTCCATCCCAAATCCCGCCGCGATAAGACGATTTCCGTTCACGCTTGCGCGTAGTGGACGACGATACATTACGAACTGACAGAGGGCATTTGCTCGATCCGGCTTGGGGCCCTAGGCTCACGTTCCAGCGCGGTGAGAAAGCGGTCGGCCCAGTGTTGGATGTTGTTGTGTGAGAGCACCCGGAACAGCGCGTCGTGCCGCTCGCGCCGCTCAGCCAGCGGCATCGAGAGCGCCTGCCCAATGGCCGCCGCGACACTGTCGGGATCGTAAGGATTGACCAGCAGCGCTGCTCTGCATTCGTGAGCCGCGCCGGCGAAACGCGACAGGACAAGCACACCCGGGTCATTAGGATTTTGCGAGGCGACATATTCCTTGGCAACGAGGTTCATACCGTCACGCAGCGGGGTCACGAGCCCAACGCGCGCGGCGCGATAAAGCCCGGCAAGTGTCGTGTGGCTATAGGCACGGTTGATGTAGCGGATCGGCGTCCAGTCCGCCTCGCCGTAGGCGCCATTGATGCGTCCCGCCGCCGATCCGATCTCCCGCTCCATATCGGCATATTCCGGAATTTCGGTGCGGCTCTTGGGCGCGATTTGCAGATAAGTCACTTTGCCCCGCCAGAACGGCTGCGTCTGCAGGAACCGTTCGAATGCCGAAAGCCGCTGTGGGATTCCTTTCGAATAGTCCAGGCGATCGACCCCGATGATGAGCGCACGGTCGGCCAGGCTTTTGATCACGCTCTTCACGAACGGCAATCGCACTGAGCGCTGCGCAAGATCGGCGAAGGCCGCGGTCTCGATGCCGACGGGGAACACGTCGATCCGAACAGTCCGGTCGGCAATGATGAAATTGAAATCGTGGCTGTGCAGGCCGCATTCGCGCGTAAGATAACGGCTGAAATTAAAGGCGTCGTCGCCGGTCTGGAAGCCGACGAGATCGTATTCGCAAAGCGACGGAATGAGACGCTCGTGGTGGGGCAACGCAGTCAGTATTTCCGGCGGCGGGCACGGGATGTGAAGGAAAAAGCCGATGCGATTCCTGTGCCCGCGTTCGCGCAACGCCTTGGCGAGCGGAATCAGGTGATAATCGTGCACCCAGACGAGGTCGTCCGGGCCCAGCACCTCGTGCAATTCGCGGGCAAAGTGATCATTGACGCGCAGATAACCGCTCAAATCCCGGCGCGAGAACTCGGCGAGATCGATGCGGTAGTGCAGGATCGGCCAGAGCACGCGATTGGTGAAGCCGTTGTAGTATTCCTGGTGGTCCTCTTTGGAGAGATCGAGCGTGATGTAGGTAATCTTGTCGCGCACCACCTGCTGCGTCGCGATCTTGGCCTGCGTGGCGACCTTTCCGCTCCAGCCGAACCAAATGCCGGACTTGCGCTCGAGGGCCGCCTTGACGGCAACTTCAAGCCCGCCGGCGCGCGCTTTGGCGTTTTTCTCGGGAATGGCGACTCTATTCGAGACTACGACAAGTTGGCCCAATAACGGTCCTCTCCGCGACACTGACAAGCCTTCATCGAGTGGCCCTACCTGTAACGTTAGTTGAGAGTTTGCGCTGGCACCAGGGCGGCCCGGCGGCGAGTTCAGGCCGCGGCGATCGATGATCGCGACATTACCGCATTAGGTAGCGGGACAGCCGCGAACTTAAAGGCGAAAACGATTTTGATCAATTGATTCGGAGCTTATTGCCTAACACGTGCAGGTCGTCGCGATGACGGCCCATGGCCCAGTGCCCTCGGCTGGCCAAGGTGACGAGCCCAAATGAGCGCGGAAACGTTTGCCGAGTGTTTTCCAAGCAAACGAGATACTCTCTGGTTAGGATCATATCAGGGAACCAAGGAGCGCGAGCTGTGTCCCCCATCACGCCATCGGCCAATTCCAGCGCGTCAGACGCGCAGACCCGATCGATGCACCAGTACGGGGGCCTATTCCTGGCCGAGGGGGTCATCTTGAGCGTCCTCGGACTTGCCGCAATCATCGTTCCGATCGTTGCAGGGCTCTTCGCCACCGTCCTTCTGGGATGGCTGTTCCTCGTCGCGGGGGTCGCGGAACTCATCGCCACATTGAGAGCGCGGCAAGCTCCGGGATTTGGATGGTCGCTGCTTTCGGCGCTCGTGGCGGTGATCGCCGGCGGAGTATTGCTGTGGAATCCGCTTCGAGGTCTGGTCACCTTAACCTATGTGCTGATCGCCTTTTTCATCGTCGACGGCATTTTGACCATCATCCTCGCCATCGCTCATCGCCGTGAGCTATCGAGCAAATGGGAGTGGATGATGGTGAACGGCGTCATCGATCTGATCCTCGCCGGTATTATTATCTTCGGCTTTCCGGGTATGCTCGTCTGGGCGTTCGGCCTTCTGCTGGGTATCGATATGATGTTCGGCGGCGCCTCGCTCATCGCTATGGCGCTGGGAGCACGCAAGCAGAGGCGGATCGGACAGGGTGATTGATCCGCCCGGCCGATATTCAATGATCACACCGACAGACGACAGTGTCGCGACGTAAAATGCCGAACGGTTTAGAACGTTGATTTTTTGACCAATTTGAGATTTCTGCCGGTCACGGATCTGGCCTATCGTAATACGCGACCTTTTCGCCCCGCCCCGCGCGCGTTGCGATTTCCTTTGCCACCGCTCGATAAAACTCCGCTTTGTCCGGATTCAGGAAAAGAGCGCCACCCAGGTCTCGCGGCGTCGGTTCCCCGGGAATGTATTCCATTAAGGTGTGCGTTTCGGTTCCGCTTCGGACAACCCTGAGAGTCGCAGACCGCGGCTTGTTTTCTTTAGCCATATGATATTTCCCTTGGGTTGAGGACCTATCATAGGTTCTCCAGCTTCTTACCGGGACACCGCGAGTCGTTCTTGGAGCCGGCGACCACAATCCTCTACCGGTCGTCTGGATCGGCGTCGCGATTGCCAGCGGCGACGGTCACGATCGAGGAGGTAGTTCCGCTGCACGTCGTTCAAAGCGGTTACTTATCTCTGCCTGCTTCGAGTTGGCATTATTCAATCCTGAGAGACCTTATCTCGATGGCCGCCGCGGCCCCCCAAACACGACCTCACCAGAAATAATGATTCGACGCCAACGCGACCGCGATCAGTATGGCAACGAGTGCGATCACCAAATGGTGTGTCCGCATGCCAAAAAACGACGAGCCTTGGCGGTGCATTTTGTAAGCTCCTCAGAACGGGTGAAATCGACATTGAACGACAGGCTCGATTAGCTTAGGCGGGTGTCATCCAAACCGGGTGCGGGCCAGCTGGCGCTACCCTTTTCGCCTGGAGTCCACCTTCGTCGCGCGACCGCCGTTGGGATCTCGCTCATCGTTCCACTCCAAATCCGCTGCCATGGACCGGGGTCGGGCCAGAGCGTCGACGAGCGTGACCGCCGCGATCGGCACGCTAGAAGGTATTGCAAAATCCGATGCTCGACTCTGTCAGCCACATGACAGTTGGACATGAGCTTTTCGTGACGACCCACTCGATGCGATTGTGACGAGCGCGAATAAGCCGCAGAACCTGTGCGGGGCGTTTCCGCGCGAATGCCGCGTATCTGCCCTGCAAGTTCACTCGATTAGCGCTCAGACGGAGGCATCATCCCCCCGCGGCAATAGCCAGGCGGACGAGATCGGACAGCGAGCGCACGCCGAGCTTCTTCATGACCGTGGCGCGATGGCTCTCGACCGTGCGCTGATTGATGCGCAGGCGCGCCGCGATCTCCTTATTTGGACGACCGGCAACGACCAGACGCATGACCTCGCGCTCGCGCTTGGTCAGGCCGGCGATGCGCATGGCCGCTTCGGCGCGGCGGGCGGAGCGGTCCGCCGGCGTTGCTGCCTGCTCAAAGGCGCGACTGACGGAGGCGAGCAGCGTCTCCGGATCGACAGGCTTTTCAATAAAGTCGATGGCGCCGGCCCGCATTGCCTCGACGGCCATCGCGATGTCGCCCTGCCCGGTGATGATGACCGCCGGAATTTTGCTGCCCGCGGCCGCCAGCCGAGCCAGCATTTCGAGTCCGTTCATTCCCGGCATGCGGATATCGGTAATCAGACAACCTTGTTCTCCAGCGTTATGGGCGCTCAGGAAGGCCGAGGCGCCGCCAAAGGCCTTGACCCGATAGCCGGCGTCGCTCAGGAGGACCTGCATGGCCCCGCGCGTGTCGCGATCGTCGTCTACGACGAAAACAGTCGCCGCAGTCGCGGCGTCTCGGGATTCGGCGGGCGGCGCGGCAATCAATGGAGCCGTTGCTGGCTCTCTTGCTCCTGTGAGGAACTGCTGAACAAGCTGCGCGAGCTCGCTCGCCTTGATCGGCTTGGTGACGCTGACGCAGCCACTCCCGGCGATATTGCGCAGCTTTTCCGGCCTCACATCGCCGCTCAAGATGATGACGGGGACTTGCCAGCCGAGCGCCGAACGCAAAGCCCCTGCAATCTGCACACCATTAAATTCGCCCGGAAGATTGTAATCGGAAATCACCAGCTCGGGCCGCGCGCCGTCTCTGCCGACCGCGTTCAGCGCCGCTTGTCCGGTTGCGGCCGCGATTACGCGGTGTCCCTCCGCTCCGAGCATCGCCGCAAGCGATTCCCGCACCGAGTCTTCGTCTTCGATGACGAGGACAACGCCCGTGCAAACAGCGCCGGCCGCGCGCTGCGGCGCTTCCGGCGCCGCCACCGGAAGTGGCGTTGCGCCGGCCAGCGGCACGTCGATGGAAAAGACCGAGCCTTTGCCGCGCCGGGAACGTACGCCGATTGGGTGCCTCAGCAATTCTCCCAAGCGCTGCACGATGGCGAGCCCGAGGCCGAGCCCGCCTCGCGGCGCAACGTCCTCGGCTTGACGGTACTCATCGAAAATCCGCGAAATCTCCTTTTCGGAAATGCCGATCCCGGTATCCCAGACTTCGATATGTACGTGGTCGCCGCGGCGCCGGCAGCCGACCAAAATACCGCCGGCGTCCGTATAGCGCACCGCATTCGAAAGCAGGTTGCGCACCATCTCCTCGAGGAGATGCCGATCGCTGCGAACCTTGCAGCCGCAGCTGACGAGCTGCCAGCGCAAGCCTTTGCTCTTCGCCTGCTCGGCGAATTCGTTGCTCAGCCCGACGAGCAGCTCATTGACCGGAAAATCGGTCAATGTCGGACGAATGGCGCCGGTCTCGAGTTGATTGATGTCGAGCAGAGCCCTCAGTATGTTGGCCATGGTCTCGGACGTGCGCTCCGCCCTGGCGAGCAGGTTCAGCGCCTCTTGGTCCGTGACGCGTTGCTTCAATGCTCCGTGCAGCAGGCTCAAGGTCTGCAGCGGTTGGCGCAGGTCGTGGCTAGCGGCAGCGAGAAAGCGCGACTTGGCCAGATTGGCTCGTTCCGCCGTCTGCTTGGCGGCAGCAAGTTGCTGCGCGGCATTCTTGAAATCGGTCACGTCATTGAATGATATCAGAATTCTCTTCCCGGCTATGCCTGCGCCCCGGATCTCCTCGGCAGTAACAACCAGAGTCCGCTGGCCGAGCGGCGGCAGATCAATCGCAATCTCGTAATTCCGGACGCCATTACCTGCGTCTTTGATGCGATCGAGCAACGCGCGTAGCGCCGGAGTATCAAGGTGATGAGCATCGGTGTCGGGGAGCGAGCGGCCCAAGGTTTCTCCAGGGGTGCAGCGAAAAAAATGATAGAATGCTTGGCTCGCCGATACGACGCGCAACTCCTGGTCCAGGACGATGAGCGGCTCGTGAATGGTGTTGATGATCGCTTCGATATAGTCGGTGTAGACGCGCGAGACACGGAGGCTCTCTTCGCCTGACTTAAGGTCCGTGATATCGACGAGATTGATGACTACCCCTTCGCTCCGATTGTCATTGGTCTGGTAGGGTGAGATCCCGCAGACAAACCAGGTCCCCGGCTTGCTCGTGATCTCGCGCTTAATCGGTGTGCGGGTTTCAAGCACGCGGCGCGCATCAGCAAGCAGGTCAACGCCGGTGAAGCGAATCGAAAGATCGGCAAGCGGCCGGCCGACATCGGTGGCGATGAGATTGAAGAGCGGAGCGGCCGCGGGCGTGAAGAAACGGATGGTGAGATTCTTGTCGAGGAATACCGTTGCGATGACCGAGCTGTTCAGGATGTTCTCCAGATCGTTGCCGGCATTGCGCTCCCGCTCAAGGCTCTCCTGAAGCTGGCTGTTGGCCGTGGTGAGCTCTTCGTTGAGCGACTGCAGCTCTTCCCTCGAAGTTTCCAGCTCCTCGTTGGTCGACTGGAATTCCTCGTTCATGGAGACCGCTTCTTCATTGAGCGCGGTCAGCTCCTGGTTCGAAGACTCGAGCTCCCGGATCGTGGTCTCAAGGTCTTTGCGCGTGGCCTCCAGTTCTTCCTCGATCTGCTCGACGCGAGCGGTCTCGGCCGGCGAGCCGGTCGTGACGACGGCCTTCTGCTTGGGCTCGTCGGCGAAAGTGATGAGCAACAGCTCCTCGCCTTCGTACTGCAGGGGCCGAGCGCAGATGGAGACTGCCACAGAGCCGCCGTTGCGCTTGACCTGCGCGCCGCGGACCGTTGCAGCCGCATGGTCCTGGCTGGCCTGCCGGACCGCTGTCCTGAACTTGGATGCCAGACCCGCGCGCAACATGGCCGGCAGGTGCCTGCTTGGCTCGCCGGCAGCCACGTGGAGATAGCGATCGGTCGGCCCGCAAAAACAGAGCCCTTCGTAGCGGCGATTCACCAGCACCGCGGCCGGCGCATAAGCCCCAACCAGTGCCTGTTGGACGAGGTCGCCGAGATTGGGGCGTTTCGGTTCGACGTGCGCCGCTACGCGCGGCCAAAGCGCGCGAGCGCGTTCGACGACGTTCGGTGCAAGGGTCCTCTCGCGTGGCCGGCTCGGCCCGACACGCCGGAAGGTTCGCATCGTATCCGGGACGGGCTCGAAATAATCCGCGAGCTTGCCTGTCGTCTCCGAGGCGCCGAGAAAGAGGAACCCGCTCTCCCGCAGCGCGAAGTGGAAAAGCGATAGAACCTTCTCCTGCTCGTCGGGCTGCAGGTAGATCAGCAGATTGCGGCACGAGATGAAGTCGAGGCGCGACAAAGGCGGGTCGGTCAGCACATTTTGAACGGTGAACGTGATCGAATCGCGCAGATTGCGCGTCACCCGGTAGCCCTGATCCTCGCGCGTGAAGAAGCGGGCGAGCCGCTCCGCCGAAACGTCGGCCTTGATCGAAGCAGGATAAAGGCCGTTGCGGCCATAGGCGATTGCCTCGGGGCTGACGTCGGAAGCGAAGACTTGCAGCTTCAGGCTTCGCTTGGCCGCTGCGAACTCCTCGAGGAAAAGCATGGCGACGGAATAGGCCTCTTCGCCGGTGCTGCAGCCGGGGACCCAGACACGGATCGGCTGATCTCCCGTATGCTGGCGCACCAATTGGGGAATGACAGTTTTGGCCAGGTCCGCGAAGGCGGCTGGATCGCGAAAGAAGCTGGTCACGTGAATAAGCAGATCCTTCGCGAGCAGCTCAAGCTCGTGGCCGTCCTCGCGCAGCGTATCGATATAGTCGTCGACCTCCTTGACCTCTGCAAGCGCCATCCGGCGCAGGATGCGGCGAACCAGCGTGCCCTTCTTGTAATGGCTAAAATCCTGCGACGTTCGTGAGCGCAGCAGGTCGATGATCGCGGCGAGCGATTTGTCGGTGACTTCGTCCCGTGCCAGAGTCTTGCGGCCGGCGCTGAGGTCGGGATGCTGCCGCGCGTATCGGATGAGCGCATCCGGGATTTGTACCGTCGGCAAGATCAAATTCACGGCGCCGGTTGCGATCGCGCTGCGCGGCATGCCATCGAATGCTGCTTCTTGAGGCTCCTGAGCGATGACGAGGCCGCCCTTTTCGCTCACCGCTTTGAGCCCAACGCTGCCGTCACTGCCGGTGCCGGACAACACCACGCAGACCGCGCGCGTGCCATAGTCTTCGGCCAACGAATGCAAGAAAAAGTCAAAAGGCAAATGCAGACCGTCGCGCTCCTGCGGTTGCGAAACCCGCAGCACACCGTCAAGCACGGCGAGATCCGCATGCGGCGGGATGACATAGACGCAGTCGGGCTCGATTCGCATGCCGTCCGCGGCCTGCGCCACTTTCATCGCGGTTTCGCGCGCCAGAAGCTCTGCCAACATGCTCCGGTGGCTGGGGTCGAGATGCTGGATAAGAACGAAGGCAAACCCGGTTTTCGCCGGCAGCGCTACGAGCAGCTTGCTGACGGCTTCGAGGCCGCCGGCCGAAGCGCCTAGGCCGACCACAAGAAAGCGATCGTGCCCGACCAATGGCGCGCGTTTTGGCGCGCCGCCGGTTTCCGGCGCCGATGCCGCTGACGACAGAGCCCCGGACGGGGACGACCGCGACTTAGTTCGCCTAACGCGCGGCCGAGGACGCGAAATCGCTTGCTTTGTCCTGCGCTTTACCACCGTGCCCCATCCCGCATTGGCTCGCTAGCCGCTGAACAATCGCATCGAGCGCGCTGCGAATGATCCTATCTCACCTAGTGATATGCGGAAATAGCATGCCGCACTGCGGCAAATGGCAGCTCCAGTGTCTCCGTATTTTCCGAGTCTCGCCGTTTCCCTCGGGCAAGACGTACGTTCCGTCAGATCGCCGAGACCGAGAATATTTTCAGCTTGCCCCTGGGGAAGCCCGATCCCGTGATGACCTTCGCGGGTGAGAGCGGGGGAGTGAGGGGAGAAAGGCTCCGGTTTCCAATGCTGAGCGCCGAGGTTATTTCCGTGAACTTCTCCGCACGCACAATCGTCGAGCTCAACATCAAGCACTACCGCGAACTGCTGAAGACCGAGACGGACGCTGCCAAGCGCCGCACAATCGCGATTTTGCTCGCCGAAGAGGAAGCGAGATTGGCCAAGCTGGCGCAGCAAGTACGCGACAGCAAAGAGCGCTAGTGCAGGACACTAGCGGTCGCCGCTGCTGACCGGCCAGTCGCGCCAGTGGGTGGGATCGACCAGAACCGGTTTGCCCGTTGCGGCGTGAACCCATGCGCTGGCTGTCCGTCGGCATGGGAAGGCGAGTGAATATATCTCACCGTTTTCGATCACGCTGAGATGCAGGTCGCGATCGAACGGTGCCGTCGATATTGGATGCCAATTGCTCATCTGGCGGGCTCCACGGTCAATCGTCAGCCGCAATGGAATAGGACGGGCGGGCGTCGCCGCTTTGCGTTTTGTCAAAATCTTGTCACTCAAAGCGCCGCGCTGAAGCGACGCTGGGCTCCGTACTTTCCGAGTCTGACGGTCGCGTTGGGCGGTCGCCTAATCTGCGGGGTATGGTCAGTAACCTGCGCGGTATAGTAGCAAGTGATATCGGCAAGGCTTCGGGGCGGGGCGGGTTACCAGGTAACCAGGGGCCGATATTCAATCGCATCCTCCAGGCGCTGCCGCTGGCGGTTGGCAGGGAGGTTTTGGGCGTGTGCCGTCGCGTCGAATTTCCGGCTGGACATGTGATCTTCCGCGCGGGAACAGCCCTCGAAGACGCCTATTTCGTCGATAGCGGCCTCGTTTGCCTCGTCAAAAGGATGGCCGACGGGCGGAGCGTTGAAATCGCAGCCGTGGGCGCCGAAGGCCTTGTCGGCGCAGGTGCCGCTTTCGAGGCCGACCGCGCGATTGCCGACTATGTTGTGCAGGTTCCGATAGCCGCGCACCGCATCACCCGCTCGGTGCTGCAACGCGAGGCGTCGAGACATGACGCGCTACGCTGCCTCTTATCAAGATATCTTTTCCTGCTCAGAGAGCAGCTCGCCCAGATTTCCGCCTGCAATCGCTTGCATTCGCTGGAACAGCGCTGCTGTTACTGGCTGCTGGTCGCGCACGACAGCGTCTTGGCGGATGAGTTCCAATTGACCCACGAATTCCTCGCCTCGCTGCTCGGCGTGCAGCGGCCAAGTCTATCAATGACGGCAAACGGGCTGCAGAAGCGGGGCTTCCTCCGCTATCACTATGGCCGCGTCACGATCTTCAATCGCGCGGCGCTCGAAGAGAGAGCCTGCGAATGCTATCGCACGCATCGCCGGCAAATTGATCAGACGTTCGGTTCGTCCCGCGAGGCGAATGTCATTCGTGATGCGTTGGTCTCGACGCACCGCAGCGATTCCGAGAACGATGATGGTCCAGCCGGCCATTCTCCGGCAGGTCGCCCGTCATGATTCCATGAATCACCCCGAGGTTTGATTCATGTCAACGCTGATCCGGTCTCGAACTGCCACGTTCAGCGAGCGCACAATGAGAAGACAAGGAAGGACTGTGTCATGGCGCTGAAGGAACCGCAGAAAGAATACCCAATGTCCGCGGAGTTCGCCGCGCTGGGAAAGGAACGTATCGACAAGTTCGTCAAATTCCAGTCGGAGCTGGTCGACACACTTCAGGAGAGCAATCGCCAATGGTTCGAGCGTGCGCAATCGGAAGCTAGTCTCAATTCCGAGCTGGCATCCAAATTGATGGCAGTGCGTTCGATCCCGGAAGCAACCGCAGTTTGTCAGGAATGGACCACGCGACGCTTTGAGTTGATGGCGGAAGACGGCAAGCGCGTGCTCGCCGAGGCCCAGAAGCTCATGGAGACCGGCGCGCGGCTGTGGTCCAACGGCGCACAGATCAAAGGCGGCGGCCCGATCACTTAGCCTCTGTCAGGAAATAAGTTAGTCAATTATCGTTTGGATTGATTACGGATTGGAGCGATAGTGTAGTTCCATTCTCCGTGGAAGGCATGGGGAAAGATATTGACGGCCGCGAGCTGATCGTCGGAAACGCGCAGGCCTTTGGGGTATCTATTTTCATCAAGCTCGGCGCGCACCTTCAGTCCCATCTCGGTCGTCGTGGCGGCGATGAGTTGAACGATTGCGCGATAGCTGCGCAAAGGTTTCCCGCGCCAATTGATCGTGATGAACGAAAAGAGCCGATGCTCGATTTTATTCCACTTGCTGGTGCCCGGCGGCAAATGGCAGATCGTGATCGGGAATTTGAGCTCGTTGGCCAATTTCTGCAATTCGATTTTCCACAACCGCACGCGATAGCCGTTGGAGCCGCCGCCATCAGCCGTCACCATAAGACCTTTGGGGCTCGCATAACGTTTTTTCCCCATCGTGCGCCACCATCGGCGAATGGCGTTGACCGCAAAAGCGGCCGTGTCGTGATCTGTTCCCACGCTGACCCAACCGGTGTTGTTGCGAATATCGTAAACGCCGTAAGGCACCGCGCGTTTCAATTTGGGATCGATGAAGTCATGAATATTGACGTCTTCGGGGCTGTCCTGGGGCCGCCATTCGCGACCCGCATTCTTAAAATTGCCCACCAATTCCTTCTTTTTGGTGTCCACCGAAACAACCGGCTGGCCGTCCTTCAGGAAGGATGCGGCGCGCGCGTTGATGTACTGAAATTGTGCGTCTCTATCCATATGCTGGTTGCCTTCGCGGGTTTTGCGGTTCGCCTGCAAGCTATAGCCCGCCTGTTGCAGAAGCTCGCCCACCACGGTGTGGCTGACCTCATGTCCTTTGTTCACCAGCTCTTTGCTCAACTTACGCAGACTGCGCGAAGTCCATAACAAGGACTTCATCGGATCACCGCGCGTGGCGGGTTCAACTAGAGTTTTGAGATCCCTCAGAAGCGTGGGGTCGTGAACGATCTTAGGCTTACGGCCTCCGCCATGCTTGCGGATGCGCCCCAGATCGGTTTTGTGGCGGCGGCGAATATCATCCAGTCCGCGGTAAACCGTCCGTCGCGCAAGGCCGGTTACGCGAACCACACAACTGACTCCGCC
Source organism: uncultured Alphaproteobacteria bacterium (assembly GCA_963729965.1). Classification (GTDB taxonomy): domain Bacteria; phylum Pseudomonadota; class Alphaproteobacteria; order Rhizobiales; family Xanthobacteraceae; genus BOG-931. Next base: position 367,337 of record CAVSPX010000007.1, on the reverse strand, counting down.
ACGCCCCAAAGCCTTCGCTTCCGCAGCCGCCCAGCGTCGCCGGCTCTGCTCATTCAGAACCGGCTCCATCTCTTTCCATCGCTTGCGAAGATGTTGAACTTGCGCGGCTGCAATCATGCCGCGATTCTATCTCAACCGATTCGCTCGTGGGAATCCCCACTCCAATATCTTCGTTCAGTGTGCTATTATTGACTCACTTGCTTCATTACAGCGCCTTAGTGGAGCGGATTTGACATTCGCCACCCACTTGGCCGCGAACCCGCGAAACAAAGGGCAAGGAGGAAAGAAAAAACAAAATAACAAAAACCAAAAAACAGGGAGATCATCCATGGAAATGCCATCAGAGGTCCGGGTACGCCCCGACCTTCCCGCCGAGGAGCGCGCGACACGGGAAGCCATAAAGCTAATCCTGAAATTGCGTTGGATGGGATTGGACGAGGAAGCGGAGCAAATGCAGGCCGCGCTGCAGAAGGTCGACCTGGACTTCGCCTTGCTAATTGAGCCGTGCGATACGGATTAGCGTCAAGTCCAGATTTAAGATACCGGACGCGGACTTGCCCCGCCGTTTACCGCTTAGCGCAGCGGTCGCGAAAATCTCGCGGTGAAACTGTGAGGTGCCGGGAGCGCGCTACTTTGATCGCGACACCCGCGGAGGGCCAAGTCCAATATAGGCGGGGCAAAAGGAGCCAATGCCGTAGGCTTCAAGGAGGGCGCGCCGACGTTGGTCCGCCACCGGTAAGCAGCGGTAGCTATGCGTGCCACTCAGTCTAGCGCCATCGCCCTTGAGATATTCACTTGCGAAAGACGATGCGTTGTTCAGGTGATCGCCTAGCCTTTGGCGAATGCCGCCCGAACTGCTCGGTGCTTGTCCGACGTGAACCACCCTGCCGTGCGGATCGTAGATTACATATACGCCTTGCTTATTCGGCGCGTCTATCTTGCCGAGCGGTTCTGGAAATTTTTTTAATGGCGAATGGATCAACTTGTTGAAAAGCATCCTTATGGTTTTCTGCTCGGGTGACATCATGATGTGGCCTCCCATGCTTCCGGTGTCTCATCGACTGCGTTCCATCGACTCATGCGTGATAGTTATAGACGCCTCGACCGGATTTTCGCCCCAGATATCCGGCAGCCACCATCTCCTTGAGCAGTAGACACGGCCGGTATTTTGAATCGGCGAACTCGTCATGAAGCGTCTGCATGACCGCCAAAAGCACATCGAGTCCGATCAGGTCGGCCAGCGCCAGGGGACCGATCGGATGGTTGCAGCCGAGCTTCATCCCTTCGTCTATTTCCTCCGCACTGGTATCTCCCTCCGCGAGGACGAAAAATGCCTCGTTGATCATCGGCAGCAGCATACGATTGACGACGAATCCGGGCGTGCTTTTCACGGTGATCGGCGATTTGCCCAATTGCGTGGCAAGCGTTGTAATCGCGGCGTGCGTGGCGTCGCTGGTCTGCAGCCCGCGGACGATTTCGACCAAGGCCATGACCGGCACGGGATTGAAAAAATGCAGGCCCACGAAATGGTCCGGATGCGAGGTCAATGCCGCGAGCTTGGTGATTGAGACCGACGATGTGTTCGAAGCGATGATCGTTTCGGCCTTAACCAACGGGTCGATCTGTTTGAGAATTTTCGCCTTCAGATCGTAATTTTCAGTGGCCGCCTCGATCACGACATCAGCCGAGCTGAGAGCCGCGTAGTCGGTGGTCCCGCGGATTCTTCTGAGCACGGTCTCGCGTTCGGACGCCGACATATTGCCTTTCGCGACGGTGCGGGAGAGATGGCTTCCCACGGCATCAATGCCTTTGCCGACTGCTGCCTCGCTCACGTCGATCAGGATCACGTCGAACCCCTTTGTCGCCGCCGCTTGGGCAATGCCGCTGCCCATCGTGCCGGCGCCGATGACGCCGATTGTGCGTACTGGCATGCGTGTTTACCTTTCTGGCTGGATGCGGAAGTCGCTTCTCAAATTCCGCTACTGGCCGAGATGATGGCCCAGCTTGAGAAGTGTGGACAAAACGTCGATACGCTGCAGGTTGCGCCGTGCGCAAATGGCTGGGCGCGGCTGCAGTCAGTTATGCAACATTCCGGATGTTCGCCAGTGGCGGCGGTTGTATCGGCGGGCAGCGTCGTTGTACACGCTCACCGACGTCACCGAGGAGGGATTGACGATCATCACGACATAGGGGGAGCAAGTCATGGCGACTTCCGGTCAGACCCCGGCCGGAAATGAACCGCCATCGGTGGTGTTGGGTATTTTGCCAATCCGCGCGGTGCTGGTCGCGCTGGCGGGCGGCGCCGGGCTGTTTCTCGCCTGGATGGCAGCGCAAACTCTCTTTCTGATCTTCGCGGGACTGTTGGTAGCGGCGCTGCTCGATGCCTGCACCCGCGGACTGGCGAAACGGCAGATCGGTTATGAAACCGCTCGGCTCCCTTGTGCCACGGCTCAATTAGTTTTCTGCAAGTCGTCGATCATTGCCTTGAGAAAACGGCTAGCCTCGCCGCCGGTTGCGACACGGTGGTCGAAGGTCAGCGATAGCGGCAACAGATGGGTGAAGGCGAGCGAGTTTTCTCGCGGTATGGCCTGCGCGAAAATCCGTCCGGCGCCGATGATCGCGACCTGCGGGGGCACCACGACCAGCGCCGCTTGCAGGCCGGCCATCATGCCAAAGTTCGAGAGCGTGATGGTCGGATTGCGCAGATCGGCTACGGCTATGGAACGGGCACGTGCGGCGGTCTTCAGTCGGTTCAGTTCGGCGCGCAATGCCGCAGGCTCGCGCTTGCCTGCATCGCGGATTACCGGGACGATCAGACCGCCTTCGAAGTCAACCGCGATACCAAGGTCGATATGTTCAAAAGTTTGAACCGTCATCGCTTGGCCATCATACCAGGAATTGAGGATCGGCTCGGCAGCACAGGCGCCCGCTATGGCGCGGATCAGACGGACCGTAATGTCATTAAGCCCGGTCCACCACGATCCGATATCGGCTTCGTCCCAAACCGTCGCCGGGACCACTTCACTATGGGCTTTGGCCATGCTGACGGCCATACTGCGCCGGATGCCGAAGAGCGGCACCGGTCCAGCCACAGGCGCCTTCTCGCCGACGACGGCACGACGTTCGAGGTCAGCGCGCGTGATTGCACCTTCTGGTCCGGTTCCCTTAATCCGCGCCAAGTCGATGCCGCGCTGACGCGCCAACGCGCGCACAGCTGGAGAAGCAATGACTTTCGCACCGGACGACGGCGCGGCCGCGGCTGTTGCTTGTGCAGGTGGCTGTTTCGGTGCCGCGGCGGCCCCGGCCAGCAGCGTCTCCGGCTTGCCGCCCAGATCGCCGACAACGGTGCCGGCGTCGGCATGTGGCGCCTCGTCGAACTCGACAATCACAGCGCCGACCTTGACGCGCTCGTGCGGCTTCGCCAGCAAGCGCTTGATATAGCCCGAACGCGGCGAAGGAACCTCGACGACCGCTTTCTCGGTTTCGACGGATAACAGCGGCTCGTCGGCGACGACGTGCTCGCCTTCGGCCACATGCCAAGCGACGATCTCGGCGTCGGTGAGACCTTCGCCCAAATCTGGCAGCTTGAAGGTGCTCATGCGTAGGCCATCACGCGGTCGACGGCAGTGCCGATACGCGCGGCGTTCGGCAGATAAATGTTCTCGAGCTTGGGAAGCGGCATGACAGTATCGTAGCCGGCAACGCGCTCAATTGGCGCCAGCAACGAACCGAATGCGCCTTCCGCGATGCGCGCCGAAATCTCCGCCCCGAAGCCACCGGTCAGTGGCGCCTCGTAGACGATGACGCAGCGCCCGGTTTTTTTCACAGAATTCACGATGGTCTCGGCATCGAGCGGTTTTAATGTCGCCACGTCGATCACCTCGGCGCTGATGCCTTTGCTTTCCCATTCGGCCGCGGTCTTCAGCGCCTCGGGAATCATCGCGCCCCAGGCGACGAGCGTCACATCGCTTCCCTCACGCAACACGAAACAGCGGTCGACCGGCAGCTCCTTGCCGTCATCGACCATCTCCTCGCGCGCGCCGCGATAGAGTTTGGTCGGCTCCATGAATACGACTGGATCCGCTCCGCGAATCGCCGCCAATAACAGGCCGTAGGCACGGCGTGGCGATGAAGGAATGATCACCCGCAGACCCGGAATGTTGGTGAACATCGCCTCGGGACTTTCCGAATGGTGCTCGGGCGCGTGAATTCCGCCACCGCACGGCGAGCGCACGATCAGCGGGCAAGTAAGGTGACCGTGCGTGCGCGTGCGAAAGCGCGAAGCGTGGTTGGCGATCTGGTCGATTACCGGATAGATGAACCCGGTAAATTGAATTTCCGCCACCGGCTTGAATCCCGCGACGGCAAGACCGACCGAAAGACCGACTATGGTCGCCTCCGACATCGGCGTGTCGCGGACCCGATCAGCGCCGAAGCGCTTGAACAGGCCGTCGGTGGCGCGAAACACGCCGCCATCAGCGCCGACGTCCTCGCCCAGCACAATGACACGCTTGTCTTCTTCCATCCCGCGCGCGAGCGCCAGATTGACAGCTTGAACCAGCGTTGTTTCGGCCATTGTCGCTACTCCGCGGCTTGGCGCTGGTGCGCCGATGACAGGGTCTTGAGCATTTCCTGCTTCTGCGCCTGCAGGTCGGCAGGAAGCTTGGCGTAGGTGAAGTCGAATATCACCGAAGGGTCAGGCAGCGGCGTCGCAAGATAGGCGTCCGCCGCAGCGTCAATTTCGGCGTTGATTTCTTTGAGGAGCGCGTCCTCCGCGTCCTTGCTCCATAGTCCAGATGTCATCATGTACTGATGGAGCCGCTTGATCGGCTCTTCTTGCCAATGCGGCGTGACGTCACTGTCCTTGCGATAACGGCTGGCGTCGTCCGCCGTCGTGTGGTCGCCGAGCCGGTAAGTCAGCGCCTCGATGACGTGGGCGCCATCTCCTTGCCGCGCATGGTCGAGCGCCGCGCCGACGACCGAACGCACCGCAATCACGTCGTTGCCGTCCACCTGTTCGCCCGGAATGCCGACCGCGATGGCCTTCTGCGCGAGAGTCTCTGCGGCGCTTTGCTCGTGCCGCGGGACGGAAATTGCCCACTGATTGTTTGTGATGACGAATACGACGGGAAGCTTCCACACGCCGGCGAAATTCATCGCCTCATAGACATCGCCCTTGGAGCTGGCGCCGTCGCCGAAAATGCACACGACCGCGCGCGGCTCGTTGCGCAGCTTCAGCGCCAGCGCGACGCCTGCCGCATGCGGCGCGTGGCTTCCCACCGGCACGCAATTGGGAAAATCGTGGGGCGCCTTGGCGTAGTAATTGCCGCGCTCGTCGCCGCCCCAATAGAGAAACAGCTCCGTCGGCGTCGAGCCGCGCCAGAGCTGGCCGCCATGTTCGCGGAAGCTTGGCACCAGGATATCGTCGGAACGCATCGCGCTTGCCGCACCCACCGAAACGGCCTCCTGGCCGACCGACGATGCATAAGTCCCGAGCCGGCCCGTGCGCTGCAACGCGCCAGCTTTGGCATCGAAGGTGCGCGCCCGCACCAGCGCACGGTAAAGCGCGGTCAAATTAGCCTTGTCAAACTCCTTCGGGAGTGCTTGGACAAGCTTGCCGGACGGGTCAAGATATTGCGTGTACTTGATGTCGAAGTGAGCCGTGATCTTTTCCACGATATTCTCCCTGGTCTCCCGCAAAGACGGCTGGCGCTTTTGAATTAAGCATCAAGGATGTAAGCGCTTCGCTCATTGATCTAGGTCAATTTGCCAAACGGTCATCTTCAAGTGGTCATGTTTTGGCGGCGCATCGATCTTACGGAAGCCGTTCCGGCGTGAGTCGATGCGGCTTTCGACCAGTTGGCATGGATCGTAATGTTCACAGAATGATGACGGGCAAGCCGTCAGCACCTGAGAGATTCGGCAAAAATTTTTGGCGAGATGCCAGCAACAGGCTCATCATTGCGGCGATTATCAGCGCCGTTGGCGTGTCCCTGCGCCGTCAAGTTCTACCGGATCGTCCGATTTCATTGTCCATGCAAGCCCGGCCGCAGAAGGCAAAAAGTCGCGGCGACAACGGTGTGGCGCAGTTATCTATAAAACTTCTAAAACTACTGCAAAGGCTCGTGTTTCCCCGCTTTTGCCTGCCCACACACGCAAAACTAAAAACCGACGTCGCGAACAATTCACGGTCAAATTGTAAGGAACCTGACAGACCCCGACCCGACGGTGAGACATTAGGGATGCGGGAAAATAGGGATGGGGGAAACTGTCGTCGCAGCAGTTGCGGCGACGCAGGTTCGTTTGTGTGGCGCTATCGTCGTGGACAAAATCGGCGAAACCGAGAGCATCCGCCTCAACATCGATCGTTATCGGGATCTGTTGCGCGCGGAAACTGCTTCGATCGTGCGACTGGCGATCCAATCCATGCTCGGCGAGTTCGAGGCCAGGCTGCGCTTGGCAAGCATCGATGTGCCCCACAAGCGCCCATCGGATTTGGCGGCGATAATTGATGTGAATCAAAGCGCCGATCCGGCCATCGATTAATTTTAACTCAACGGCGAAGTCGGGAGCGTGTCATGGCCCAGAAAGAATCTCAGCTACCAAATCTGATCCCGCCAGAATTTGCCGCGATGGGAAAGCAGCGTCTTGATGCGCTTGTTGCAATGCAGAAGGAGCTAATGGAAACGCTCCAGGAAGTGAACCGAAACTGGTTCGACCGGCTGCAATCGGAGGCAACCCTCGCTTCCGAGTTTGCGACCAAGCTGTCGGCGGTGCGCTCGATCCCCGAAACCGCAACGGTTTATCAGGAATGGGCCGCGAAGCGGATGGAGATGGCGGCCGACGACGCCAAGCGCCTCCTCGCTGACACCCAGAAATTAGCAGAGACGGGAATGCATCTGTTGTCCAACGGCCGGCCGTCCAACCCCAAGGGCGGCGGCAGCTCGTAGCATGATGAAAATCGGCGGCTCAAACTGGAGTCCGTCTCAACTTTCTTAAATGGAGGGAACGAAATGACAATGCAAACCAACAAATCCGCTGCGAAATCCAAGCGAGGCGCTCTCTACTGGCTCCTCCTCATACCCTTCATCACGACGTTGTTCCCGTTCTTCTTCAACTATCGGGAACCGACGATCATCGGTCTTCCCTTTTTCTATTGGTATCAGCTCATCTGGATTCCGATCACCGTGTTTCTGACCTGGCTAGTGTATCGCGTCGAGGAATAAGCGGCGGAGCGCCACAAAGGGACATTAGGGAACGACATTGGAGGAACGCGTCATGGCAATGGCAATCTTCATCATTCTGTTTGTGTTGGTCGCGGTGGTCGGCTTTCTCTCTTCGAGATACAAGCAGGCCAATCTCAAGAACTTAAGCGAATGGGGGCTCGGTGGCCGCAACTTCGGGGCAATCCTCGACTGGTTTCTGGTCGGGGATTCGCTCTACACCGCTTACACCTTCGTCGCAGTCCCGGCGCTCATCTTCGGCGCTGGCGCCATTGGCTTCTTCGCCCTGCCATATACGATCGTCTGTTATCCGATCCTTTTCATCTTTTTCCCTCGATTGTGGCGTGTGGCTCATAAGCACGGCTATATCACGGCGTCTGAATACGTCCGTGGCCGCTACGGCAATCGCTGGCTCGGGCTTGCGGTCGGCGTGACCGGGATCGTTGCGACTTTGCCTTACATTGCGCTGCAATTGGTGGGGACTCAGGTCGTCATCAGCGCGGTCGGTTTTCCCGGCACGGTCATTCCGCTCGTTATCGCTTTCGTAGTCGTTGCGGCATTTACCTATTCGAGCGGGCTGCGCGCTTCCGCCCTGACCGCCATTGTGAAGGCGGTGCTGATCTACGGCACCGTCCTTGTTGCCATCATCGTCATTCCCATCGAACTCGGCGGCTTCGGCGCGATCTTTGCCAAGGTTCCTCCCGCTCACGTGCTTCTCGGTGCGGTGAGCGCGGACAATTGGGGCTCCTACAGCGCCTATGGGACGCTCGCCCTTGGCTCGGCAATGGCCCTGTTCATCTATCCCCATGCGGTGACCGGGTTACTCGCGTCATCGAGTTCCCGCGTGATCGAAAAGAATGCCATGACCCTGCCGGCTTTCTCCTTGCTGCTTGGCTTACTGGCCTTGCTTGGCTTCATGGCGGTCGCCGCTGGCGTCGGGACCGATCCGACCTTTGCCGCAGGCTTCAAGGCATACGGCGCAAGTTACGCCGTTCCCGCCATCATCGCGAAAAGCTTTCCCGACTGGTTTCTCGGCTTTGCCATGGCCGGTATCGCCATCGGCGGGCTGGTGCCGGCGTCGGTGATGGCGATCGGCAGTGGCAACATCCTCACGCGCGACATCTGGGGTGAATTCGTGCATGTTGGCACGGACGAGCAACGAAAGGCGCGCGAGACCGAAATCGGCAAGATCTTTGCGTTGCTGATGATCGCCGCCTCCTTGATCTTCGTGTTTTTGCTCCCGAACCAGTTCATCATCCAGTTCCAGCTTCTCGGTGGCGTCTGGGTCCTGCAGACTTTCCCGGCGGTCGCACTGAGCCTGTTCTGGCACCGTGCCTTCACCGGCTGGTCGCTTTTTATCGGCTGGCTGGTGGGCATCGTCAGTGGAACCTGGATGGTTGCAGACCTGCACTTTGCCAGCACCACCGTCACAGTGCACATCTTTGGGATCACGATCCCAATGTACGCTGCGCTGGCTTCCTTCATCCTCAACCTGGTCGTGACCTGGGTCCTCGCCCTGATCTTCAAGGGCGCGAATGTCGACAAGGTGCAGGACGAAACCGTGCCTGCCGACTACCTCCCGTCCGTCGCGAGCTAACGGCAAGTAGCGAGCACAGAGAAAGAAGGTAAGTCATGACAATAGAACGCAACACCTTGCACCGCTTGCTCCGCGATATGATCTTGGCGCGTACTTTTGAGGAACGTGCGGCGGAGGAATACACCAAGGGCAATATCGTCGGCTTCTTACACCTCTATCCAGGCGAGGAAGCCGTTGCAGCCGGCGTCATTAATGCCGCCGGCCCGTCGGACTACATCGTCAGTACCTATCGCGAGCACGCTCACGCCCTGATGCGCGGTGTCCCGCCCGGCAAGGTCATGGCGGAGCTATTCGGCAAAGCCGACGGCATGAGCGGCGGCATGGGCGGCTCGATGCACATGTTTGATCGCGAACGGCGCTTCATGGGCGGCTACGCGATTGTCGGTGAGAGCTGCCCGATCGGCGTCGGCATCGCCTATGCCATCGCTGCGCGCAACCTGCCGGAGACGGTGATTTGTTTCTTCGGCGACGGCGCGATGAACCAGGGCGCGGCCCATGAAGCGCTCAACATGGCAGGCCTGTGGCACCTGCCGATTCTGTTCGTCTGCGAGAACAATCATTACGCCATCGGCACCGAAGTGCACCGTCACTCGGCGGTGCCGGAAATGTACAAACGCGCAGCGGGCTACAACATTCCGGCTGAGAAGGTCGACGGCATGGACGTGATCAAGGTCTATGACGCGACGCGTCACGCGCTCGGCCGCATCCGCCGCGGCGGTGGGCCGCAGTTCATCGAGTGCGAGACCTACCGATATCGGGGCCATTCAATGGCCGATCCCGGCACCTACCGGCCGGCGGTCGAGCTAAAAGCCTACCAAGCGCATGATCCGCTCTCTGCCGCGATCCGCGACCTTGAGTTCCGCTATCCAAGCCCGGATGAGCTCGCGGTAACGGGACCGGACAGCATTTCCCATCTGGTGGAACACATGGTCAATGCCGGCCACGTCCGTGAAGCGGAAGTGGGAGCGATCAAGAAGGAAGTGCAAAAGACGGTGGATGACGCTGTCAAATACGCCGCCAACAGCCCGCAGCCGACAATGGACGCCGCGTGGCAGGCGATGCGCTGCAACCAGCACCACGAAGTCCTGATGTAAGGAGGCACCCATGGCACAGGAAATGCTTTACTGGCAGGCTCTCAACCGAGCTATGGACCTCGAAATGGAGGAGGATGGATCGGTCATCACGCTAGGCGAGGATGTCGGTCTCTACGGCGGCAGCTACCGGGTGACCGAGGGACTCTATGCCAAGTACGGCGAGTGGCGCGTGCGCGATACGCCGATCTCGGAAGGCGGCTTCACCGGCCTCGGAGTCGGTGCCGCCTTGGTCGGCATGCGGCCGGTGGTCGAGATCATGACCATCAATTTCGCCTTGCTGGCGATGGATTCCATCGTCAACGGCGCGGCCAAAATCCCGTTCATGTCGGGCGGTCAATTCCCAATGCCGCTCGTCGTCCGCGTGCCTGGCGGCGTCGCGCGCCAGCTCGGCGCGCAACATGCGCAACGTCTTGAACAGATGTTCATGAACGTGCCCGGCCTGCGCGTCGCCGTGCCGTCGACGCCTCAGGATGCCTATTGGCAGCTGCGGCAAGCCATCGCCAGCGACGAACCTATCATCCTGTTGGAGCATGAGCTTCTCTATTTCACCAAGGGGCAGGTGGACATCGTCGCTGAAGGGCCGCCGATACACCGTGCCGCTCTTCGTCGCGACGGCCGCGATCTGACCATCATCAGCTATTCGCGCCATGCGCTTTTGGCGCAAGAAGCAGCCACTGAACTCGCAAAGGAGAACATTGAAGCCGAAGTCATCGATCTGCGCAGTCTCAAGCCAATCGATTGGGATACGTGCGCGAAGTCGGTCGAAAAAACTCATCGCGTCCTCGTGGTCGAAGAGGATTGCCGGTTTTCCGGCGCCGGCGCGGAGATCTCGGCGACGTTGACCGAACGCTGCTTCTATTCGCTCGACGCCCCGATCCAACGGTTGGCGGGTCTCGACATACCGACGCCGTTTAACGGCGCGCTTGAGGCGGCTTCGATTCCGCAAGTTCCGGACATTGCCGCTGCAAGCCGTCAATTGTGCCAGTCCGCGAAAAAAACCAAGGCGGCGTGAGCCATGCGGGAAGCTATCACCATGCCGGCGCTGTCGGACACGATGGGCGCCGGGCGTCTGGTCAAATGGACTAAAAAGTCGGGCGACAAGATTAAAAAGGGCGACGTAATCGCCGAAGTCGAGACCGACAAGGCGGTCATGGACGTCGAGGCGTTCCAGGACGGCTATCTGAGCGGTCCTCTGGCGTCGGAAGGCACCGAAGCCCCGGTCGGACAAGCGATCGGTTTTATTGTCGGTGACAAAGCCGAGATTTCGGGCGGAGCCAAGGCCAAAGGCAAGGCCGAAGCCGCCGCCAAGACGGCCGAACCCCCACGGCCGGTTGGCGGTGACGGCCATGCCGCGTCGGCATCGCCCGTTACACAAGCGCCGGTTTCCGCCGTTCTTGCCGCGTCAATGGCATCCCTGCGCTCTTCGCCATCGCCGGCCGCACGTCCGTCGACGCGGCCGACAGCCGCGCTGTCCGCCGAAGCGCCGGCCCAATTGGGCGCCGCAAACCCAGTCTTGGCTGCGCTCGATGCCGGACCGCCTTACCGCATGGAGAAACTCTCGTCGATACGCGAAGCGATGGCCCGCAACATGATCGCGAGTTTGACGACGCCGACCTTTCGGGTTACTGCGCACTACCCGATCAAAGCTTTGAAAGACGCGGCGGATAAGAAAAAGCTGTCGTTCACACTCCTGGTCGCTCGTGCCTGCGCGCTGACCGTGAAAGCGATGCCGATCTTTAATGCGGTGTACACACCGAGCGGGCTGGCGCGTCGCGATCGTGTTGACGTCGCCATCGCCGTGGACCTCCCGGACGGCCTCATCACGCCGGTGTTGCGAGACGCTGCGGAGCAGCCGCTGGCTCAACTCGCCAAAGACTGGCAGGCGCTTCGTGAGAAGGTCGATAAACGGCGATTGAAGCCGGACGAATACCAGGGTGGAACATTCTACGTCTCCAATCTGGGCATGTTTGCCAGCGTGCATAATTTCGACGCGGTATTGCCGGTCGGCGCGGCGGCCATCCTGTGCATCGGCGCCGGCAAGGACGGGCAGGCCTCGTTCACGGTGACCTGCGATCACCGTGTCGTGTCGGGTGCCGACGGCGCGCGGTTTTTGGATGCGTTAGGTAAACGGCTCGGCGATCCGCAGAAGTTGTCGGCCTGAGCATTCACAGGAGCCCATGATCATGGCGACAAATTTTCCGCAGCGACGCCAGGAACTGCAAGGCCTGCTTGGACGCCTGTCAAAGGAATTGCCCGGGCCTCTCGGCGGATTTGGACGACTGCACAAGGAGTCGGTCGCTCAGGGAACCGTGCCGGCGAAGTTCAAAGAACTGATGGCTCTCGCGATCGCGATAGCCGTCCGCTGCGAGGGCTGCATCGCGTACCATGTTCACGACGCGATCGCAGCGGGCGCCACGCATCAGGAAATCGTCGAGACGATCGGCGTCGCCATCATGATGGGCGGCGGGCCGGCGGCGATGTATGCGTGCGACGCCTACGAGGCGCTCGAACAGTACGAGAAGCAATCCAAGGCGGCTTGAAACGCAATGTAGCTTCCTTGGTGCACGAATGAACAGAAATGAAAGTCGCAGTCTTCAGCACGCATGACTTTGATCGAGAGTTCTTCGACGCCAATGCATCGTCGCACCACTGCTGTCGTCGCAAAGACCTAGTTTGATCCCTTTCTTGAGCGCGATCCTAAACCGGCCTGAAAGGTCTTCGAAGAGGAGTACGATCAATGTGTGATTACAGCCTGCACGACGTCGCATCGCGGCCTGCCAAAGTCGGAGACAAATTGGTGACCACGCATTTCGGGACTTCGCTGACCCGCGGGTTTGCCGCATTCGGCCAGCCCAACGTCGCCGTTTGCCTTCGTCCCGGCACTGAGCTGGCGTTCGACGACGATGTCCGACATGAACGCACCTTCATCCTATTCGGTAAAGCCCGTACCGGTCACAAGGTCGCAAGGTTTCGGCAGGTCAATACCAACAACCCGCACGTCCACCACGATGCGCTTGAATTTCCAGGCGGCCGCATCGTGTTGGTCACGCGACTGGTCCCCGGTCAGAAAGCGACCGTGCTGCAATTGCCGGCGTCCGCGCACGATCATGGCGGCGTGACGAGCGCGCAGGGGCGGACCGCTGGGCCAATTGAGGCCTGAGTGTCGGCGCAAAAGGGTGTCTTCGGCGAGCCCCGCGGACGACCCGACTTGGGAGCGGCGGAGCGTTGAGCCCCGCCGCGAAGACGCGCGTGACTGCGGCCAATTCCGCGAACGTGTCATAAGTGGAGAGTGTCAATGTCCGCAGTAGCCCTCGTCCACTCGCGCGAAGCGACGGAGCGGCGAGCCACCAAAACCAAAACTGACGCTGCCGCCGTACAACAATCGTCGCCCGATAGTGCATTTCAGCTTCTCGACCGTGCGGCGCATGCGGTGATTTCCCAGGCCACGTTGGGCCTATCGCCGGCTGCGCTGGGAGGAGCTTTTTTCGACTGGTGGGGGCATCTTGCGTTTTCGCCCGGCAAGCAGGCTGAACTGATACAGAAAGCGATCGCCGGAGCCGTGGACAATTTAGCCTTCGCCGCGCAAGCCGCGTCCGGCTCACCGGGTGACCCATCCGAGCGCGCATTGCCGCACGATGATCGCTTCCGCGCACCGGAGTGGCGGACTTTTCCGTTTAACGTCTACGCCCACAACTTTCTTTCGATCGAACGCTGGTGGGAAGCGGCGACGACGCATGTGCGGGGCGTGAGCCAGGGCCACGACGACATGGCAAATTTCACGGCGCGGCAGCTTCTCGACATCGTCGCTCCCTCGAATTTCATCGGAACCAACCCGGAGGTCCTTGCGCACACGCGCGCCGAGTCGGGCGCTAACCTGCTGCGCGGTTACGCGAACTTGATCGCCGACTTGACGCGAGCGCGAAGCGGCGCGCCGCCGCGCGGCACGGAGGCATTTAAGGTTGGAGAAACGGTGGCGGCGACGCCCGGCAAGGTCGTCCTGCGCACGCGTCTTGCGGAAATCATCCAATACGCCCCAGCAACCGACCGCGTCCGCCCGGAGCCGATCGTGATCGTGCCGGCCTGGATCATGAAGTATTACATCCTCGACCTGTCGCCGGCGAATTCCCTGGTCAGGTTCCTAACGCGGCAAGGCTTCACCGTATTCATGGTTTCCTGGAAGAACCCGGGCGCGGAGGATCGCGACGTCGGTTTCGATGATTATCGCACTGAGGGTGTGCTCCCGGCGATCAAGGCGGCGACCGCCATCACCGGCGCCCGCAAGGTTCATGCGGTCGGTTATTGCCTCGGCGGAACGCTGCTCGCAATCACCGCCGCGGCCATGGCGCGCGACGGCGACGAGCGGCTGGCGAGCCTGAGCCTATTCGCCGCCCAGGTCGACTTCACCGAAGCCGGCGAGCTGATGCTCTTCATCAACGAGAGCCAGGTCGCGTTTCTCGAAGACATGATGTGGGAGCGCGGCTATCTCAACTCCCGGCAGATGGCAGGCGCCTTCCAGATGTCGCGATCGAACGATCTGATCTGGTCGCGCAACATTCACGATTACCTGATGGGCGAGCCGTCCTTTCCAATCGATATCATGGCCTGGAATGCCGATGCGACACGCATGCCCTTCCGCATGCACTCGCAATATCTGCGGTCGCTTTTTCTCAACAACGCCCTCGCCGAGGGCCGGTTCGAAGTGGCCGGCCGGCCGGTGGTGCTGCCCGACATCCGCCTGCCCCTCTTCGCCGTCTCCACGGAGCGTGACCACGTCGCCCCTTGGCACTCGGTCTTCAAGCTGCATCTTTTGACTGAAGCTCCGATCACTTTTGTCCTGACAAATGGTGGACACAACGCGGGGATATTGTCCGAACCGGGACACCCGCATCGGCATTTCCGCATGGCTGTGCGCGAGCACGGCGAAACTTATAACGATCCCGACAAATGGCTTGCCGAACACGAGCCGCATGAGGGTTCGTGGTGGCCGGCTTGGAGTACTTGGCTTGCCGCGCGCTCCGGCGAGCCGGTTCCACCGCCGCCGCTCGGCGACGCGGCAGCCGGCTTTGCGGCGACTGAAGATGCACCGGGACGCTACGTCTTCATGAAGTGAGGAATTGGCGACCGCACTGGCCTGCTGCAGCCGCCAAGAATTGACGCAAGCGCGGAGCGTGAAATGGATGTGCAAGGCAAGGTGATCGTAATTACCGGTGCGGCACAAGGGCTCGGCCGGAAGATGGCTGAGATTCTGGCCGGCCAGGGTGCGAACCTTGCGCTGGCCGACCTCGATCACGCGAAACTCCAAGACACGTTGCAGCTCTGCGGACGCGGCAAAGTCAAAGACTACCCGGTCGACGTGACCGACGAGCCGGCGGTCGAGACGCTGTTCAGGCGGGTCCACGACGACTTTGGCAGCGTCGACGGCCTCATCAACAATGCCGGAGTCATCAGCGACGCCCTTCTGGTGAAGACGGTAGACGGCAAGGTGCAGAGCAAAATGTCCCTTGCAGATTTCCACCGCGTGATTGCCGTCGACCTCAGAGGCGTCTTGCTGGGCGCCCGCGAAGCCACCGTGCAGATGATCGAAAGCGGCCACGGCGGCGTGATCATCAACATTTCCAGCATCTCGCGCGCCGGCAATGTCGGGCAGACCAACTATGCCGCGGCCAAGGCTGGCGTCGCCGCCATGACCGTAACCTGGGCCAAGGAACTGGCGCGCTACCACATCCGCGTCGCCGGCATCGCGCCGGGATTCGCCGATACCCGCATGGTGGCCGGCATACCGCCGAAGGTCAAAGACAAGATCGTGTCGACCATCCCGGTGCGGCGCTTCGCCCGGCCGGAGGAAATCGCGCGCGCCGCGCTGTTCATCCTGCAGAACGATTATTACGACGGCCGCATATTGGAAATCGACGGCGGGCTGCGGCTATGAGCGGCGCCGCGGCGGACGACGTTAAAACGCATGGAGGGGTACGGCAATGATCGAGCAGCTTTCGGGCTTTCCCGGTAACGTCGTCGCCTGCGTCTGCAAAGGACGGGTGACGAAGGCGAATTACGACACCGTCCTGGTGCCGGCCGTCGCCGAGGCGCTGCGCACGCACGACAAGATCCGGCTGTACTACGAAACCGCGGGCGATTTCTCCGGCATCGATGCCGCTGCGGCGTGGGAAGATTTCAAGGTCGGAATGGAGCATTTGACGCGCTGGGAGCGCGTTGCCGTCGTCAGCGACGTCGAATGGATCAGGCAGGCGGTACGTCTTTTCGGCTTCCTCATTCCCGGCTCTACCAAGCTATTTGCACAATCCGACGCCGCGCAGGCGCGCGATTGGATCAGGGCAAAGTGAATGCGGGTGGATCGTTGCCGATCTGCGCATGGAGTAAGGAATAGATATCGCCGTGAGCGTCGAATGGAGAGAAAAAAATGGCCACCCGTGAGATCGTCCTTTGTGAAGCCGTGCGGACCCCGATCGGGACCTATGACGGGAGCCTGAAAACGGTATCGGCGCCGGACTTGGGCGCGATTGCCATCAAGGCGGTCCTGACCCGTTCGAAAATTGATCCGGCGAAAGTCGAAACGGTGGTGATGGGCAATGTTGTCCAGGCCGGCAATAAGATGAATCCGGCGCGGCAGTCCGCCGTCAATGGCGGGATACCGGTCGATGTTCCCGCCATGACGGTCAACCGCGTCTGCGGCTCCGGTGCGCAGGGGATCGCCTCCGCCGCTCAGGAGGTCATGCTCGGCATGCTCGACAGCGCCGTCGCTGGCGGCATGGAGAACATGGACATGGCGCCGTACCTCGTCGCCAACGGGCGATGGGGCTATCGGATGGGCGACGGCCAAATGTACGACAGTATGTTGCGCGATGGTCTTAACGACGCATTCTCCGGCGAGCACTCCGGCTGGCATACGGAAGATCTGGCAAAGTCCCGCCAAATCACCCGCGAGCAACAGGATCGCTGGGCGTTGCGGTCGCAGCAGCGTTTCGCTGCCGCGCAGAGTGCCGGAAAGTTCAAGGACGAGATCACGCCGGTCGAGATTCACAGCCACAAGGGAGTGAAGGTCTTCGACAAGGACGAAAGCAACAGGCCCGACACCACGCTGGAGGGCCTTGCCAAGCTGCGTCCGGCTTTCCGCAAGGATGGAACGATTACCGCCGGCAATGCTCCTGGTCTGAACAGCGGAGCTTCCGCAATGATCGTTGCCGAACGCGGATGGGCGGAGAAGCAAGGCCTCAATCCGATGGCGCGGCTCGTATCTTACGGCATTGGGGCAGTCGAGCCGGGAATGTTCGGGCTCGGACCTGTTCCCGCTGTGCGTCAGGCGCTCGCTCGCGCCGGCTGGAAGATCGGCGACATCGAACGCATCGAAATCAATGAGGCCTTCGCTGCGATCGCCATCGCGGTGACGCGCGAGCTCGGTCTCTCCGAGGATATTGTGAATGTCGAAGGCGGCGCCGTCGCGCATGGTCATCCGATCGGCGCAACCGGAGCGGTGCTGACCACCCGACTTCTTTTCTCGATGCGACGCGACGGTATCAAGCGCGGTGTCGTCACACTTTGCATCGGTGGCGGACAAGGCATCGCATTGACGCTGGAGGCTGTCCGCTAACGCGGACGATCCGGCGATTTCCGAAGGGCTGGGTTCGCGATGACGGAGTCCGAGAAGGCGGCGGGAAAAGTCGTCGCAGTGCGCGGCGCAGTGATTGACGTCGTCTTCGAGTCCGCCGCATTGCCGCGGCTTGACGAAGCCCTTGTCGTTGAATGGGATCGCCCAGAAACGCTGATCGTCGAGGTGCAGGCCCATCTCGACGAGCTCACCGCGCGAGGGGTGGCGCTGCAGGCAACCACTGGCCTCAAGCGCGGCGTGCTGGTGCGCGCGACCGGAGATCCGATCATGGTGCCGGTCGGCGACGCCGTGTTCGGTCGCTTGCTCGATGTGACCGGAACCGCCCGCGACGGTCGCCCGCCGCTACCGGCTGACATGCCGCGCACGCCCATCCACCGATCGGCGCCGCCGCTCGCAGAGCGCAGCCCGGCCACCGCCATATTCGAAACCGGGATCAAGGTAATCGACCTTCTCGCCCCGCTGCCGCAAGGCGGCAAAGCCGCCATGTTCGGCGGCGCCGGCGTCGGCAAGACCGTCGTGGTCATGGAATTGATCCATGCGATGGTCAAAAGCTACCAGGGCATTTCCGTCTTTGCCGGCGTCGGCGAGCGTTCCCGTGAAGGCCACGAACTGCTCGCCGAAATGCAGCGTTCCGGCGTCCTCGACCGCAGCGTTCTCGTCTACGGTCAGATGAACGAGCCGCCGGGAGCGCGCTGGCGCGTCGGACTGACCGCGTTGACGATCGCGGAGTATTTCCGCGATCAGAAGGGGCAGAACGTGCTGCTATTGATGGACAATGTGTTTCGGTTCGTGCAGGCGGGCAGCGAAGTCTCCGGCCTGCTCGGACGCCTGCCGTCTCGGGTCGGCTACCAGCCGACGCTCGCCACCGAAGTCGCCGCGCTGCATGAGCGCATCGCCTCGGTCGCCGGTGTGGCGGTGACCGCAATTGAAGCCGTCTACGTGCCGGCCGACGATTTCACCGATCCGGCGGTGACCGCCATTTCGAGCCACCTCGACAGCATCATCGTGCTGTCGCGGTCGATGGCTGCCGAGGGCATGTATCCCGCCGTCGACCCGTTGAGCTCCTCCTCGATCCTGCTCGATCCGACCGTCGTCGGCGTGGAGCATTACCGGATTGCCGAGGAGGTGCGCGAAGCGATCGCGCATTACAAGGAACTGCAGGACATCATCTCGCTGCTCGGCATCGAGGAACTCAGCGCCCAGGACCGCCTGATCGTCATGCGGGCGCGGCGGCTGCAGCGCTTCCTCACCCAGCCCTTCGCGGTCACCGAAGCCTTTACCGGCACGCCCGGGCGATCCGTTCCGCTAGTTGAGACGCTCAAGGGCTGTCGTTCGATTCTCGACGGCGCCTGCGACCGCTGGGCGGAGAATTCGCTCTACATGGTCGGCACCATCGAAGAAGCGCGCGAGAAAGAAGCGTCCGCCAACGGCAAGGCGAAGTCGCCATGAAACTCCTGATTGCAACCCCCACCGCCGTCATCATCGACGAGCAAGATGTCGTCGCGGTGCGCGCTGAGGACGAGAGCGGCAGTTTCGGCATTCTCAACGGCCATGCCGACTTCCTCACCGCATTGACGGTGTCGGTGGTGAGCTGGCACCGCGCCGACGATCGGCAGCGGTTCTGCGCGGTCCGGCGCGGCGTGCTGTCGGTCTCAAACGGCAGCGAAGTTGCGATTGCGACTCGCGAAGCGATTGCCGGCGATGATCTCGCCCGTCTCGAACGCGTGGTGCTGGTGCAATTCCGCGTAGCGCTCGAAGCCGAGCGGGCCGCGCGCACCGAAGGCCTGCAGTTGCAGATGCAGGCGATCAGGCAGATCGTGCGTTACCTGCGGCCGGAACGGCCGGGCATATTCGGAGCCTGATGATGAACACCAAGGCCGTCGAGCGCGCGCCGCGTTCTGCGGACGGGATGGCCGACGCGGTGCGCAAGCGGCGGGAGCACCGCCGGCTTTGGCGCAGCGAAGGGGAGCCGTCGGTGGCGCGTTTCGTCGGCCAGATCGGCGTTCTCGGCTGGATCATCGTGGCGCCGACTTTGATCGGCCTGTTCGTCGGACGCTGGCTCGATCATCGGCTCGGCACCGGTATTTTCTGGAGTGCGGCACTGTTGGTGCTCGGCGTCACGCTCGGATACTGGTCGGCCTGGAGATGGATGCACAAGCAATGAGTTTCCATCTCAGCGACGACGCATCGCTGGCGCTGCAAGCAGGCGTATGGTTGAGTGCCGGGGCGTTGATCGGCGCGTTCCATTTCCTGACGCTGCGATGGAACGTGACGCTGTTGGCGCTCGGTCGAGCGCCTCTGCTGGCGATGGCGCTGCAGCTCGGGCGGTTCGCGCTGCTCGCCGGCGTGCTCGCGGCCATCGCCGCTCGCTTCGGCGCCTTGCCGCTCGTTCTGGCCGCCGCCGGCATTCTCGGGGCGCGAACGGCCGCAGTGCGACTGGGGGCACCGACGTGATCGAATCACCGCTGGTCATGAAGACGGTCTTAACGATCGGCCCGGTTCCGATCACCGAGCCGGTGGTCGTGACTTGGGGCCTCATGGCGGCGCTGACCCTCAGCGGCTTTTTTGCCACGCGCGCGCTGGCGCTTCGCCCGACGCGTTATCAAGCCGTGATCGAGCTGATCGTCGGCGCCATCGAGGGACAAATCCAGGGCACCATGCGCACTGCGCCCAAGCCCTATGTGCCGATGATCGGCACATTGTTTCTATTCATCCTGGCGGCCAACTGGTCCTCGCTCATTCCCGGCGTCGAGCCGCCGACGGCGCACATCGAAACCGACGCCGCGCTCGGGCTGATCGTTTTCTGTGCGATCATCTATTTCGGCATCCGCACCCGCGGCGTCGGCGGTTATCTCAAGACCTTCGCCGAGCCGAGCATCGTCATGATCCCGCTCAATCTCGTCGAGACTTTCACCCGCACCTTCTCGTTGATCGTACGGCTGTTCGGCAACGTGATGAGCGGCGTTTTCATCATCGCCATCATTCTCTCGCTCGCGGGCCTGTTCGTGCCGATCCCGCTGATGGCTCTGGAGCTACTCGTCGGGGCCATCCAGGCCTACATCTTCACGGTGCTGGCCATGGTGTTCATCGCCGGCGCCGCGGGAGGAGGACGCGCGGGCGAGCGCAACAGAGGGGAAAAGCCATGAATTGGACCGAGATCGTCAGCATCTTCGCCGCGGCGATGGCCGTTTCGTTCGGCGCCGTCGGTCCGGCGCTCGGCGAAGGGCGGGCGGTTGCGGCGGCGATGGATGCGATCGCGCGGCAGCCGGAGGCGGCAGGCACGATATCGCGGACTCTGTTCGTCGGCCTCGCCATGATCGAGACCATGGCGATCTATTGTCTGGTGATCGCGCTCTTGGTTTTGTTCGCCAATCCGTTCGTCCATTGAGCCCAGTTGAAGCCGATGCGCATTGATTGGTGGACGCTGGCGCTTCAGACCATCAATGTCCTGGTTCTGATCTGGCTCCTCGCCCGCTTCTTTTTCCGGCCGGTCATGGCAATCGTCATCAAGCGCCAGCAGGAGGCAAACAAGCTGCTCGCCGACGCGGCTCACGCCCGCCAGGAGGCTGCCGCTACGCGTGCCGCCGCCGACAAAGCGCGCGCGCAGATCGCTGAAGAACGGGACAGCCTGATCGCGGAGGCGCGCAATGCGGCGCAGACCGAGAAACAGAATCTCTTGGCGAAATCGGCGCAGGAAATCGGCAAACGTGACGATGAAGCGCAGGCCGCGATCGCCCGCGAACGGGCGGCGGCGGAAGCGGCGATCATTGATCGCGCAAGCGAGCTCTCGATCGACATCGCGCAGCACCTGCTTTCGCGTTTTCCGCAGCGGGAGATGCTCGACGCTTTCGTCGACGAGATTTGCCGCGAGGTTCGCGCATTGTCATCCGCGGCGCGCGAACGCCTTGCGGCTGCCGCCGCGACAGGTCACCCGATCGAGATCGTCACCGCGGCGCCGCTTTCCGGCGGAGAGACGCAGCATGTTCGCGTTGCTCTCGAGAAGGCTTTCGGTGTCGAATTGCCATTGGTGTTTCGCAGCGATCCGGCAATCATCTCCGGCATCGAACTCAACGGCACCAATACGATTATCCGCAACAGCTGGCGCGCGGATCTCGATCGAATTCGCCAGGAGCTCAATCGTGACCAGAGCCATAACCAGAGCCAGGCCAGACCAGACCAGACCAGAGCTGAGCCGTGACCAGCCCGCTCCCCAATCTTGACGCTTGGCTCAGCGACGCCAGAAAACGCGTCAAAGCGACGCCGCTTTCGCCGACCGCCGAGCAAGTAGGCCGCGTCGAGATGGTCGCCGACGGCATTGCGCTCGTTTCCGGGTTACCCGCTGTCAGGCTCGATGAGCTTTTGCGTTTCGAGCGCGGCCAAGTTGGTTTTGCCACCACTCTGGATCGCGATGCGCTTAGCTGCATTCTGCTCGACAATCCCGATGCAGTCGAAGCCGGCGACCTCGTCCATGGCACCGGCGAAGTCGTGCGCGTGCCGGTCGGGCCGAACCTCCTCGGCCGCACTCTCGATCCGCTCGGCCGCCCGCTCGATCGTGGTGACGCGGTCGCCGCCGCAAGTTACGAGCCGGTCGAGCGTGCGGCGCCGGCCATCATCGATCGCGATTTCGTCAGCGAACCGGTGCAGACCGGCCTGCTCGTGCTCGATTCGATGTTTGCGCTGGGGCGCGGCCAGCGTGAGCTGATCATCGGCGACCGGGCGATCGGCAAGACGGCGATCGCCGTCGACTGCATCATCAACCAAAAATTCAGCGACATCGTTTGCGTCTATGTGGCGGTCGGCCAGAAGTCGTCGACTGTCAAGCGGGTGATCAGCGCCATCGAGACCCACGGCGCGCCGGAGCGCTGCATCTTCATCATCGCCGGCGCGTCGGACGCTCCCGGGCTGCAATGGATCGCGCCGTTCGCCGGCGTCACCATGGCGGAATATTTCCGCGACCGCGGCCGGCACGCTCTCGTCGTGATCGACGACTTGACCAAACATGCCGCCACGCACCGCGAAATCGCGCTGCTGACGCGGCAGGCGCCGGGGCGCGAGGCTTATCCGGGCGATGTGTTCTATGTCCATGCCCGGCTGCTCGAACGCGCGGCGAAGCTCTCGCCGGCCGCGGGCGGCGGCTCGTTGACGGCGCTACCGATCGCCGAATTGGATGCCGGCAATTTGAGCGCCTATATTCCGACAAACCTGATCTCGATCACCGACGGCCAGATTGTTCTCGACGCGCGTTTGTTCTACGAGGGCCACAAGCCGGCGGTCGATGTCGGGACCAGCGTCAGCCGTGTCGGAGGCAAGGCCCAGGCGCCGGCCCTGCGCGAGGCTGCGAATACGCTGCGGCTCGACTATGCGCAGTTCCTGGAGCTTGAAATGTTCACGCGGTTCGGCGGTGTGACGGATGTGCAAATCAAAAGCAAGATCGCGCGCGGGCAGCGCATCCGCGCCGTCCTCTCGCAACTCCAATACGCATCACTGCGGCTCGTCGACGAAGTTGCGCTTGCGCTAGCGCTGCAGGGCGGTCTTCTCGACCTTTTGCCGCTCGAAGATATCGCAAGTTTCCGCTCCGAGCTTCCAGAATGGCTCGATCGCTCGGCGGCGGCGATCGTCGCCGAAATCGAACGGACCGGATGTCTCGACGGTGCCAAGCGCGCCGCGATGATGGATACTCTCTCCGCGCTAGTGAGCCGGGTCGCGCCGCCGCCAACCGCGACCGAGCCGAGGATCAAGTAATGGCCGAGCGGCTTGCCGACATCGTCACGCAGATCCAGAACGTCCGCCAGCTTGGAGCGGTGGTTGCGGCCATGCGCGGAATCGCGGCTTCCCGGGCGCAGAAGGGTCGATCGCTGCTCGCCGGCATCGAAGCCTACACTGGTGTGGTTTCGCGCTCCATCGGCCAGGCTTTGAACCTGCTGCCGACGGATACATTGATATCGGCTCCGCTTCGGCACGGCGAGCGCGGCCTCATCCTGTTTGCCGCAGAGCAGGGCTTTGCCGGCGCCTTCAACGAGCGGTTATTCGCGGCGGCAGGAAGCGATCTCGGAGGTGCCACGATCCTGGTCGTCGGCACGCGCGGCGCCGCCGTCGCCGACGAGCGCGGAATAAAGCCCGACTGGTCAGCGGCGATGACGACGCGTGTCGAGGGAATTGCCAATGTCGCGAACCGGCTCGCCGAGGTGCTCTATGGCTATGTCGCTCGGGGCGCCATCACCACGGCCGATATTCTCTTCTCGCGTTCGGTCGACGGCGGCATCCGTGTCGATCGGCATTCGTTGCTGCCGATCGATTTCGGACGCTTTGCGCCCCCGCGGGAGCGGCAAGCTCCGCTGATCGCACTACCGCCCGAATTGCTGCTCGATCGACTCGCGGCCGAATATGTTTACGCGCAATTGTGCGAAGCTGCCATGCATGCCTTCGTGGCCGAGAACGAGGCCAGGATGCTCGCCATGGTGGCCGCCAAGAACAATACGGAGACAAAACTCGCTGCGCTGCTGCGACGCGAACGGCAGCTGCGCCAAGAAGAGATCACGACCGAGATCGTGGAACTCGCAACCGGAGCCGAGGTAGCACGCCAGGGCGCACACCTCGGGCCTGTCGAAGGCCGAACGCTTCAAGCTCTTCGACGTTGGTGACCGATCTGAGACAGAAAACTAAGTACGTCATGAGGCAGCAGACGGAAGTTGGACAATGAACCGTATTCTGGTGGCGACGGACGGGTCCGAGGGCGCAGATCGCGCGGTTGATTATGCCGCGCGCCGGGCCAAGGCCGATGGCGCGGAGCTTTTGATTGTCAATGTCATAAGCGGCTACGGGCTGCCGGACAAAATATTCATGGCGTTCACTCATGACCAGCAGATTTGGCTGAAAGAGATGTTGGAGTCTCAGTCGGCTCAGACGCTGACGGCGGCGCGAGATCGCGCGCGAAAACCCGGCGTCGGCACGATATTGCTCGAATCGCGGACCGGCGAAGCCGCGCAAACGATCATCGAGATTGCACAGGAAATGAAGGCGGACGCCATCGTCGTCGGCAAACGTGGCGCTGGGCGTGTTGCCGGACTGTTGCTCGGCAGCGTCTCGCAGAAGCTCGTGGTTCTTTCGCCTTTGCCGTTGACCGTCATCCCGTGAGCTAAAAGCATTGTTCGGCGGGAGTAGCAGATGCCGCAGATGAAAGGTCGCCATCACCAAGACCTCGTGCGTAAAGCCCAAGGCTTAGGCGCTGTAAGGAAGCAAGTGAGTCAATAATAGCACACTGAACGAAGATATTGGAGTGGGGATTCCCACGAGCGAATCGGTTGAGATAGAATTGCGGCATGATTGCAGCCGCGCAAGTTCAACATCTTTGCAAGCGATGGAAAGAGATGGAGCCGGTTCTGAATGAGCAGAGCCGGCGACGCTGGGCGGCTGCGGAAGCGAAGGCTTTGGGGCGTGGCGGAGTCAGTTGTGTGGTTCGCGTAACCGGCCTTGCGCGACGGACGGTTTACCGCGGACTGGATGATATTCGCCGCCGCCACAAAACCGATCTGGGGCGCATCCGCAAGCATGGCGGAGGCCGTAAGCCTAAGATCGTTCACGACCCCACGCTTCTGAGGGATCTCAAAACTCTAGTTGAACCCGCCACGCGCGGTGATCCGATGAAGTCCTTGTTATGGACTTCGCGCAGTCTGCGTAAGTTGAGCAAAGAGCTGGTGAACAAAGGACATGAGGTCAGCCACACCGTGGTGGGCGAGCTTCTGCAACAGGCGGGCTATAGCTTGCAGGCGAACCGCAAAACCCGCGAAGGCAACCAGCATATGGATAGAGACGCACAATTTCAGTACATCAACGCGCGCGCCGCATCCTTCCTGAAGGACGGCCAGCCGGTTGTTTCGGTGGACACCAAAAAGAAGGAATTGGTAGGCAATTTTAAGAATGCGGGTCGCGAATGGCGGCCCCAGGACAGCCCCGAAGACGTCAATATTCATGACTTCATCGATCCCAAATTGAAACGCGCGGTGCCTTACGGCGTTTACGATATTCGCAACAACACCGGTTGGGTCAGCGTGGGAACAGATCACGACACGGCCGCTTTTGCGGTCAACGCCATTCGCCGATGGTGGCGCACGATGGGGAAAAAACGTTATGCGAGCCCCAAAGGTCTTATGGTGACGGCTGATGGCGGCGGCTCCAACGGCTATCGCGTGCGGTTGTGGAAAATCGAATTGCAGAAATTGGCCAACGAGCTCAAATTCCCGATCACGATCTGCCATTTGCCGCCGGGCACCAGCAAGTGGAATAAAATCGAGCATCGGCTCTTTTCGTTCATCACGATCAATTGGCGCGGGAAACCTTTGCGCAGCTATCGCGCAATCGTTCAACTCATCGCCGCCACGACGACCGAGATGGGACTGAAGGTGCGCGCCGAGCTTGATGAAAATAGATACCCCAAAGGCCTGCGCGTTTCCGACGATCAGCTCGCGGCCGTCAATATCTTTCCCCATGCCTTCCACGGAGAATGGAACTACACTATCGCTCCAATCCGTAATCAATCCAAACGATAATTGACTAACTTATTTCCTGACAGAGGCTTAGCTCCGATCCGCACCGCCGTCGTACACCCGGTCGACACGGTGTCGCTCTCGGGCGCCATCGAAGCCGCCAAGGAAAAGCTGATCATCCCGGTCCTGGTGGGACCGGAGAAAAAAATTCGAGCTGCGGCTGAACAGGCCAAGCTCGACCTCGCCAACTATGAGCTTGTGCCGACCGAGCACAGTCATGCAGCCGCAGCTCAGGCTGTCGCGCTGGCGCGCGATCACAAGGTCGAGGCGCTGATGAAGGGCAGCCTGCACACTGATGAATTCATGGGCGCCATTGTCCACGAGGAAAAACTCCATACCGCCCGGCGCATGAGCCACGTCTTCGTCATCGATTGTCCGGACTATCCGCGGGCTCTTTATGTCACAGATGCCGCGCTCGACATCTATCCGACGCTCGAAGAAAAAGTCGACATCGTTCAGAATGCCATAGACCTTGCGCATGCGCTCGGGATTGAATGCCCCAAAGTCGCAATCCTTTCGGCGGTCGAGACCGTGACGTCCAAAATAAGGTCCACGATCGATGCCGCGGCTTTGTGCAAGATGGCCGATCGCGGACAGATCAAGGGCGGCATCCTCGACGGGCCGCTCGCGTTCGACAATGCCGTCTCCGA
Source organism: uncultured Alphaproteobacteria bacterium (assembly GCA_963729965.1). Classification (GTDB taxonomy): domain Bacteria; phylum Pseudomonadota; class Alphaproteobacteria; order Rhizobiales; family Xanthobacteraceae; genus BOG-931. The sequence goes on along the minus strand of CAVSPX010000007.1, from coordinate 340,606 downwards.
GGAAGCTTGCAAAACCAAGGGTATCCTCTCACCGGTCGGCGGCCAGGCCGACATCTTCGTCGTACCCGATCTCGAAGCCGGCAACATGCTGGCGAAGCAGCTGGAATATCTCGCCGAAGCGCAAGTAGCCGGCATCGTGCTCGGCGCCCGCGTACCGGTCATTCTGACTAGCCGCGCCGACAGGACGCTGGCGCGGCTCGGATCTTGCGCAATTGCGCTCTTGTTGGCGCGGCATAAGGCGGCGGTGAAGTCTTGACCGACGCCATCCTCGTCATCAATGCCGGCTCGTCGAGTATCAAATTCTCGCTGTTTCCGGGCGAGCAGCGGCCGACGCGGCAGGATTTGTTTTGCGAAGGCGAGTTCGAAGGCATCCGCCACCGCGCGCATTTCACCGCCAAAGACGGCGTCGGCGCGCCACTGGTCGACCAGTATCTGAAAGAGGGCGCAACTCACGAGGATGCGTTTGCAGCGTTGCTGCGTTGGCTCGAAATGCACTTTCCGCAGCACGGGCTGATTGCAGCTGGCCATCGCGTTGTCCATGGCGGCTTGGTCTTCCAGGAACCTGTGCTGATCGATGCCAAGGTAGTCGCAGAATTGACCCGCCTGGTGCCGCTGGCGCCGTCGCACCAGCCGCATAACCTCGCCGCTATCGCGGCGATATCGAAGCTGCATCCGACCCTGCCGCAGGTCGCTTGCTTCGACACTTCGTTCCACCACACCCAGCCTGAGGTCGCCGCCGCCTTCGCGCTGCCGCGTCGGCTCACCGAGGAGGGCGTGCGGCGCTACGGCTTCCATGGCCTGTCGTACGAATATATCGCCAGCGTGCTGCCCGATGTCGTCGGCCAAACTATCGCCGACGGGCGCGTGGTGGTCGCTCATCTCGGTAGCGGCGCCAGCATGTGCGGGATGAAACAGCGTAGAAGCGTCGGTACGACCATGGGCCTCACGGCGCTCGACGGGCTGCCGATGGCTCGGCGCTGCGGCAGCCTCGATCCCGGCGTCGTGCTCTACTTGATCGAACAGAAGGGCATGGCGGCCGCTGCCGTCAGCGAGCTGCTCTACTATTCATCGGGACTGCTGGGCGTTTCCGGCCTCAGCGACGACATGAAAACCTTGCTGGAAAGCGATAAGCCGCATGCCGCCGAGGCAGTCGATTTGTTTGTGTACCGGATCTGCCGCGAGTTGGGTTCGCTCGTCGCTGCGCTCGGGGGGTTCGATGCGCTCGTCTTTACCGCCGGCATCGGCGAGCACGCCCCCGAAATCCGCCGCCGGGTTTGCGAGCGAGCGGCGTGGCTCGGTTTGGAAATCGACGGAGCGGCAAATGCCGCGGGCGGGCCAAGGATCACCAACGCCGATAGCAAAACATCGGCCTGGATGATCCCAACAGACGAAGACCTAATGATCGCGCGGCACACAAAGCGCATTGTCGGTGAAGGGGACGAACACAAGAGCTGACGGACCACGGCTGCGGCCACGGAGGCCAGCATGATGCAAGATCAAGTCACGACGCAAACCCCGGTCGCCGCAGCCGGGCCGGCTGATGCGACAGGACTGAGCGAAGCCGAAGCCGCGCGCCGGCTTGCCCAATATGGCGAGAACGCGCTCGTCGAACATCATGTCAGTGTTATCGAGCGGCTGGCACATTTCTTCTGGGGGCCGATCCCGTGGATGATCGAGATCGCGGCCGTGCTCTCGGCGGTGCTCAAGCATTGGGGCGACCTGTCTATCATCCTGTTGATGCTGTTCATCAATGCCGGCGTCGGCTTTTGGCAGGAGTTCAAGGCCGACAATGCCATCGCGCTCTTGAGGCAGCGACTGGCGCTCAAGGCGCGGGTCAAGCGTGACGGCGTGTGGAAGGACATCGAGGCAAAGCTGCTCGTGCCCGGCGATGTCGTCCATGTGAAACTTGGCAATGTCGTGCCCGGCGATCTGAAATTGATCGGCCCCGGCTACCTCAGTGTCGATCAGTCGGCGCTGACCGGAGAATCGCTGCCGGTCGACAAGAAAGCGAGCGACGACGCCTATTCCGGTTCCATCGCCAAGCAGGGCGAGATGGATGGCGTGGTCACCGCGACCGGCATGAAAACCTATTTCGGCAAGGCCGCTGGTCTCGTCGAGAAGGCCGGGGCGGTCTCGCATTTCCAGCGCGCGGTGCTCCGCATCGGCGATTTCCTGATCCTTACCACAGGCGGCCTCGTCACTATCATAGTGATCGCCGGCCTGTTCCGTCACAACCCGCTGCTCGATCTGGTTCAATTCGCGCTGATCCTGGCGGTTGCCTCGATTCCAGTAGCCCTGCCCGCCGTGCTGTCGGTGACGATGGCGGTGGGCGCCGAGCGCTTGGCGCGAATGAAGGCCATTGTCTCCCGCCTCGTCTCGATCGAAGAGATGGCGGGAGTGAATACCTTGTGCTCGGACAAGACCGGTACACTCACCAAAAACGAGCTGACGCTGGGCAAACCGCAACCGGCCCCAGGCGTACCGGCCGAAGAGCTCTTGCTGGCGGCGGCGCTGGCGTCGCGACGCGATGAGCCCGACGCCATCGACGCGGCGATCCTCGCCGGCGCGCCCGCCGGTTCAGCCCTCGATAGTTACATCGTGACAGCGTTTCATCCCTTCGATCCGGTGGCGAAACGCGCCGAGTCGGAAATCGAGCGCCGCGGGAAGCGTTTCAAGGTCGCCAAGGGCGCGCCGCAAGTCATTGTCGACATGTGCGCACCGGGTGCCGAAGAACGCCGCGCCATCGACGCGTTGGTCGAGGAAGATGCCGGCAAGGGCTACCGCACCCTGGGGGTAGCCCGCAACGACGGCCAAAGCTGGCACTATCTCGGTCTGTTGCCGCTGTTCGACCCGCCGCGCGACGATTGCAAGGAGACGATCAACACCCTCCGTACGATGGGCGTCGATATCAAAATGGTCACGGGCGACCACGAAGCGATCGCCAAGGAGATCGCTGGCCAGCTCGGTCTCGGTGAAAACATCGTCGTCGCGGACGCGGTGTTCGGCGACAAGGCCCCGGCCGACAAATTGCCGCAGATTTTGTCCGCCGACGGCTTCGCCCGCGTGTTCCCCGAGCATAAATTCGAGATCGTCAAGGCGCTGCAAGGCGCCGGCCGCATCGTCGGCATGACCGGCGACGGCGTCAACGATGCGCCGGCCTTGAAGCAGGCCGATGTCGGCATCGCGGTCTCCGGCGCCACCGACGCCGCAGGCGCGGCAGCGGCGTTGGTGCTGACGGCCCCCGGTCTCGCGGTGATCGCCACGGCGATTGAGGAAGCACGCCGCATCTTCGAGCGGATGAACAGCTACGCCATTTATCGCATCGCCGAGACGATCCGTGTGCTCCTGTTCATGACAGCGAGCATCTTGATCTTCAACTTCTATCCAGTCACGGCGATCATGATAGTCCTGCTGGCACTGCTTAACGACATTCCGATCATGATGATCGCCGATGACAATGCACCTTTCGCGCTGCAGCCGGTCCGTTGGGATATGACGCGTGTTCTCGTCGTTGCGTCCGTGCTTGGCATCATGGGCGTCTTCGTGAGCTTCGGAATATTCTGGATCGCTCGTGACTACCTCAAGCTGGCGCCGGAGGTAGTTCAGTCGGTTGTCTTCCTCAAACTGCTCGTCGCCGGGCACATGACGATCTATCTCACCCGCAACAAGGGCGCGATTTGGCAACGCCCCTGGCCGAGCTGGAAACTGATCGTTGCTTGCGAATGCACGCAGATCGTCGGTACGCTGGGGGCGGTCTATGGTTGGTTCGTGACACCGATCGGTTGGAAGTTGGCTCTGATGGTCTGGGGCTATGCCTTGGTATTCTTCCTGATCACCAGCGTGCTCAAGATCGCTACCTATCGGCTGCTCGGCCATCTGGTCCCTTCGCATGTCCGCCACCTTGCCCGCATCGAAGGCCATGTTGCCGCTTGAGCGGCTCAAGCCAAAGGGTTGAGCGGTTGGGACGGAGAACATCAGTGTCGGGCGATGCATCCGCGTTTGTGCCTTATGCGCCCTTGAACGTCCTCAAACCGATCGCGCCGGATATTTGGATCGTCGATGGACCGGAAATTCGCATGGCGTATCTTGGGCTGAAGCTGCCGTTTCCGACGCGGATGACGATCGTTCGTCTTTCCAACGGCGCATTGTGGCTCCATTCACCGACGGCACCGGACGATGCACTCCTGCGCGGCATTCGCGAAATCGGCCCAGTGCGCTTTCTCATCGCGCCCAATCGCTCCACTATTGGTGGATTTCGGATTGGAGAGAGCGATTCCCGAAAGCCGAGGTCTACGCCGCGCCGAGCTTGCAGCGTTTGGCCCGGCGCACCTTGCCCATCGATAGCACGCTGGATGAAATACCGCCGGCCGCCTGGGCCGACGCGATCGATCAGGTATTGGTTCCGGGCGACTTGCTGACGGAGGTCGATTTCTTCCATCGCGCCTCGCGAACTCTAATCTTGACCGATCTTATCGAGAACTTCGAACCTGACCGCGTTCGAAAACGCTTTTATCGATGGCTCATGCGCGTGAGCGGCGCCGCCGATCCGGACGGTAAGGCGCCATTCGATATGCAGCTGAGTTTCTTCCGCCACCGTAAGGCGGTTAGAGCGGCGGTTGAGAAAATGATCGCTTGGGGGCCTGAGAGAATTATCATCGCACATGGCCGCTGGTACGATGGAAATGCGCTATCCGAGCTGCGCCGTGCATTCCGTTGGGTGCTTTAGCGGGGACCGAAACCGAGAGGACCAGTGATGCCGAAGAAGACACCCGCTGGTCGGGCTCGGAGACGGCCTGATGAAGGGCAAGTTCATGCTGCAAGGCTGGAAGAACATGCATCCCGAGCAGCACTATATTCAAGACCAGATCGATTTGTACGAGCACATGGACGATCCGGTCTATCTGAAGAAAGGGGAAACATTCGAAAGCTGGTACGAAAATCCTATCGACCTGCCGGGGCGGTCGTATCTCCAGGTGATCCAACAACTTTTCAAGGAGAACCGTTTCGCCAAAGGGACCTTCGCCGGCCTGGGCATTCACAATCCGAATGGATAGGTTTCCGGAAGGCCTTCCTTGGGCTCGGCTGGTAACGGCTTGATTGCTCTCGTCTCCTCGAACCAGATGTAGCCGTCGAACTGCTTGGGCAGGTGGGCATCGAAATAGTGGCTCGCGAGCTCCGTCTCGGGCCGATAGATGACCCCGATGGCCCGCTCCAGGCGCGCCCGCATCAGCGACGATCGCAGCTCGTCGTTCTTCCCCTCCCGCAAGTCAAGCAGGAAGCGGCGGATTGCCGCGTCGCGGCATAGACGTTCGTAGCTTTCGGCATGCGCCGGACGCACGGTCTTGACCTTCATCGGGCCGTCCCAGTCGTCCGCCGCCGCCACCGAGCCGCGATCAGTGCCGAAGCCGATCAAGGCTACGGCGTCGCCAAACTTTTCTCGGCAGAGCTGGCCGATGTTGATCTCGTCGCGCGCCTGCCCCATGTCGGTGGCCGCGGCGTTGCCGATATGGGAGTTGTGCGCCCACACCACCGCTTTGGCATTGCTTCCCCGCCAATCCATCAGATGGTTGAGCGTGTCGAACATGTGCCGGTCGCGCAGATTCCAGGACTCTGCCGTGCCGTAGTACATGGCTCGATAGTATCGCTCCGCCGAAGCAACCAGCCGCGCATTCTGCGCGGCATCGAGGAAGCTGTCGCGATCCTGCGCCTCATACTGAAGCTGCTTGTCGAGCAGATCGCGCAAAGCCAGCAGCACCGGTCGCTCGCATTTGGCATAGCCGGTGGTCAGCGCTGCACGCCCATAGGTCGCTGGATCGCGCTGCCACGGGGTAAGGCAGCCGTAACGCTCCCTCGCGACCGCCGCGGCTTTCGGATCGCACCGATCGAGATACTCGATCACGGCGGCGATCGATGCGTTCATGTTGTAGATGTCGAGCCCGAAGAATCCGACATGCTCGCTGGGATGCCGTGCCGCATTGTGAGCGCGCAGCCAGTCGACGAAGTTGGCCACTTCGACATTGCGCCACATCCACTGCGGAAAGCGCCGGAATGCGGGACCGCTGCTGACATGCACGGCCTTATGCCGGACGTAACGATCGATCCGCGCCGCATCGGGCCAATCTGCCTCAACCGCCACGATATTGAATCCGTGGTGTTCGATCAGCCGGCGGGTGATCTGCGCCCGGGCGCGGTAGAACTCCGAGGTGCCGTGGGTTGCCTCGCCCAACAGCACGCCGCGAGCGTTGGCGAAGCGATCAAACATCGCGCCGAACGCCGGATCGTCGGGTTCCGGCAAAGGCTCTGCAGCCTCGCGAATACGGTCGGTCGCCGAGGGGGCGCGGGCGGACACGGCGCGCCGCCGGGGCAACAGTCTCTCAAACGCTGGCGCTGCGTCCACGGCAGGTTCTGCCCAGCCGGCCGCACCCACGAGAGGCACGAAGGTAACCGGTCCCAGATCCTCCTCGTGGAAGCGATCTTCGCCATCGCGGACGACCTTCACCAGTTCCTGGACGGCACCAACTTCACCGATCGGAATGACAAGACGGCCGCCGACCCTGAGCTGGCGCCGCAATGCTTCAGGAACTTCAGGACCGCCTGCAGCGACCAGGATAGCATCGAAGGGTGCCGCATCGGCCCATCCCAAAGTCCCGTCGCCATGCCGCACCTCGACGTTGGCGTAGTTCAGCCCCTCCAGCGCCCTTCGCGCGCCGTCCGCCAGATCGCGGTGCCGCTCGACGCTGAAGACCTTGCCGGCCAATCGGCTTAGAACCGCCGCCGCGTAGCCCGATCCGGTGCCTACATCGAGGACGCGGTCGCCGGGCTTGATCTGGGCGGCCTCGACCATGTGCGCGACAATGTACGGCTGCGAAATAGTCTGGCCTGCCGCGATGGGGAGTGGGGCGTCTTCGTAGGCAAATTCCTCCATTCCCGCGCCAACGAAAGCCTCGCGCGGCACCTGTCGCATGGCTTCGAGCACGCGCGGGTCAATGACACCTCGCTTGGCCACCTGGAAGGCGACCATGTGCTGGCGCTCGACCGAGCGATCCCGGGTTGGTGGGGCCATTTCTGCCATATGATGCAAACGTTTGGTTGGTGGCGAGCGTTGCAGCGACAGAGAACGTTCGCCCACGTCGATCTTCGTTCGCTCTATTTCACGTTCTCAGTCCATGTTTGCCCATCACTCGCACGGTGCTCGCCTGCGCGCCCTTATCCCCCATCTCCTCGGCGTAGGTCACGCGCGAACCGACGCGCAGATGCGAAAATTCGTCGTCGAGGACGCTGTTGCGGTGAAAATAAATCTCTTGCCCATCAAGGCTTTCCAAAAAACCGAACTCGCCTGATGGATCTACGCGTACGACGGTGCCGATCTCGGGCGCTTCGCGCTGCTTGACCTGTCCCTGAACGCGGCGAACCTGGTCCTGCAACTGCCGGCGGGCATGCTTAAAGGCGTCGTCGACGGCGAAGGCTACATCGGCATGCCGCTCATCGGCCGTCGGCGTTCTTGTCACGTTCACCTCGCGGCCGTCCGGAAGCGACAGATGTATATGGACTTCATAAAGGCCGCCGGTGCTGTGATGTGCACTTGGCGCCTTGACCACGACCCGGCAGGCGGTGATGCGGCCCCAGCGTTCTTCGAGCTCAGCCACATGCTGCCCAATGGCGGCTTCGATTGGCAGTGTTGCTTTCATGCCTTGAAAGTCGATTTCAGGCTCCGTTTGCATTTTCTGCTCCGCCATCGCGCTCTGTCACACGACTGCGATCAAACCACCCAACTGATGGAGAATTTATCATCGAAACGACCTGAAAGGTCTTTGATTTATATCAACGTGGACCGACGCGGTTGGGGCTAAATAATTCAGGTTTGATCTCAACGGAGGATGGCGCGTGCACCACGCTGGCGACGGGAGCTTGCCGCCGCTGGTGCATGAAGGCTTTGTGCTGCTTGATAAGGTCGGCTGCCGCAATCTCTGCGGCTCTCTGATCAGACGTGCCGAGAGAGCGTTCAACGAGTTTTTGGCCGGGCGGCTGTAGCCTGACATACTAATTGCCGCCCTCTTTGCGTTGGAACAAATAACGCATTGGGGACACCGAAGCCGGATTTTACAGGCATCATTTTCTGACACTCATTTAGGGACACCATTAGAGGCAGTTAATGGGGCGAAAAACCCTTGATTTTATTGGGTTTAAGTGGTGCTGCCGGTAAGGATTGAACTTACGACCTCTCCCTTACCAAGGACGGGGGCGACTTTTAGGAAATTCCTTTCCTGATAATGGTTTGACCTAGTCATTGGACCCTCGCCGTGTCAGATGCGTGTCAAACAGGACCTGCTGCAGGTTCGTCTCGAACAAGACGCGTTCCTCCACCGCGGCGCGCTGCAGCGAGGCGTCTTCGATCAGATAACCCTGGACGCTGCGGACGTCGCGCCAGCCGCCCTGCCGCATCGCCAGCCGCAGGTCGACCCGTCCGAGGTCCGTGGCGAGCTTATGCCGCAACCAATGCTGCGTCATCTCCGCCAACACATCGAGGTCCTCCGCCAGGACCTGCCGCGCCCGCGCCGCCCCGTCGACGTCGCCCGCGGCTTCCAGGTCGGCGATCGCCTTGCCGGCGCAGGCGATCAGCTTGGCCTTGGCCCGCCGCTTCGCCGCATTGAAACCGGTCTTATTGCGGGTGCCCAGGTAATTCGGATTCGGCTTGTAGGGCTGACCCCGCGGCGTCAGGAACAGCGGCGCCGTGCCCGCCGCGCTGACGCGGCCGGCCGCGACCTGCAGCGCGCGCCACTCGAGATAAAATTCGAGCAGTGTGCGCACCGATTCCGGAAGCGCGGCAACCACGTCATCGCCGTTTTTGGTGTCGTGATAGGCGATTTGCATCTGGTCGCGATGCATCAGCAGGTCCTTTAGCGCGCAGCCGAACAACACGCTCGAGACCCGCGCGCCGGTCGCCGCCTCAACACAGATCTGCGCGCCAATCGCGATATGGCTCGACTCGATCAGCAGCTGCAGCAAATAGGGCCGGATGTCTGTGACCGGCCGCCGCGCGCGGTGGTTGGGATTGCGTGCCCTCCTATCGCGCTCGAACGCAGGCATCGCCTGGTATTGTCCCCGCTTGATTGCGGCGCCCAGAAATGCGCACACGGTGTTGAGCACGCGCTCGCGCGACTCCGCCTTGTTGCCGCGGGTGCAGTCGTCGACGAAATTGAGGAATTCGGCCGGTGCGATGTCGCGCAGCAGGCGCAGGCCAAAACGCGCGGCCAAACGCTTGATAATGTTGACATCGGTCGGACCGAGCGACTCGCCCTTCGGCCGCGTCAGGAAATCCTCGGCCCCCTCGGCGACGGATTTAGGTCTGATCGCGCCGCCCAGTTCGGCCCGCACCTCGGCGGCGCGCTTGCGCGCCGCCGCCTCGGCGGCTTCACGATTGTCCTCCGTGAACTCGATGCCGAGGGTCTGGCGAACGCGCCGCTTGTTGCGACCCTGACGCAGCGTGCCGCGGACATGGAAAAAGTTATCACGCTCGAACAAAGTGAGCCCGTCGACGCGGTCGCCACGGGAAGTGGGATACCGCGGAGATCTCGACCGCTGATGGCGGGGTTTGGTGGCGGCACGCATTAACGGATCTCCGTCTGCGCGTGGTCGACCTCGTCGTCGTCTGCGGTCCCGCCGGCTGGCACCTCGTCGGCGTCGGCCCCGATCCGGAAATTCAACACCCGGTGCAACGCCGCGGTCGCTGCCTGGGCTTCCCGGGCGGACACGTTGCAACCGCGGGGCTTGCCGCGCCAACCGGCGAGGCAGCCGCCCGGCTCGCTCTCGGTCTCGATCGCGAGCTTCAGTGCTTGGAAGGCTTCCTCCGACCAGAGTCTTTTGCGGCCGTGATACCGGTGGAAATTGAAGCGACGTTCGGCCAATGGCCGATTCTCGTCGGCGGCGAGCCACGCGTTCAATGTGGAGTTCGCGACGCCAAGCCGCACGGCGCATTGCCGGGCATTTAGCGGCCGATCTGGCGCCGCGCTGCTAGCCATGGCGCGCCTTGCTGTTGGAATGCAGCGACGCGAGTTGCGCGGTGAACGCCGCGGCAAGCCAGCGCGAGGTTTCGTCATAGGCCGGCCTGCAGTCCACTTCTCTTGTCTCCTACGACCTGTTCTGTCGCGCTGCCCACTGTCGAGGTCAAGCCCGATCTGTCGGCTTTTAAGTCCGTTACGAAGGGTTATCGGCCGCAATCAAGGCTGCTAAAAGCAACGAAGACACAGTCGGCAGGCATGGCCAATTCCACGCAACTCATTGAAGGCGTAAGCCAGGCCACGGATGTGGCCCCCGAGACACTCGTGGTTGCAATGAGAAACCTGCGCGAGGCGGGCCTCATTAGAGTTTGTCCGGGAACATCAGGCCGGATTACAAAGTTTTCGCAGCATGAGGCGGATTGATGCGAGGCGCAAGAACGACAGCGCCTTGCGATTGAGGTTCTCCCAGTCCTTCGCGAGCCGTCGGCAACGGTTGAGCCACGCAATGGTACGTTCGACGACCCAACGGCGTGGGAGAATGACAAAACCTTTGGCGTGATCAGAGCGCTTGACGATTTCAGTTTCGAGGTGAGGCAGAATTTTCGCCAAGGCCTTTTGGAATTCCGGCCCCTGATAGCCACCGTCGGCAAACAACTTTTTCAAGAAGGGATACATCCCGAAAAGGGTTGCAAGGAGCAGGACGCCACCGTCGCGATCCTGGATATTGGCGGGATGAACGATCGCGTGGAGCAACAAACCCAGCGTATCTACGAGAATATGGCGCTTCTTGCCCTTGATCTTTTTGCCCGCATCATAGCCAGGCGGATCGATGCAGGCCCCCCTTTTTCAGCGCTCTTCACGCTTTGGCTATCGATGATGGCGGCGGTGGGACTGGCCTCTCGTTCGCCTTGCTCGCGGCACTCCACATATAGGGCGTGATGGATCCGATCGAGCGTGCCGTCGTAGCTCCACAAATCAAGATAGTCGAAAAGAGTGCTGCGTGGCGGCAGATCTTTCGGGATCGCCCGCCACTGGCACCCCGTGCTCAACACATACATGATCCCGTTCATCACTTCGCGCACGTCGACGTGCCGCTTGTTACCACCACGCTTGGCCGGTGGAATAAACGGCTCGACATGCGCCCATTCGTCGTCGGTCAGATCGCTCGGATATCGTAGCGCGCTACGGTCGTAACGCCTGCGGTTTTTCGCCGTCCACATCGGTGACCATCCTCGAATCAGGCCACCACTCTTGAATCACAAATGATTCATTGGATTCAACTTGTTCTCGGACAGACACTTAGTCTTTCTGGCAGGGGAACGTCGGCCGCGGCCATGAACGCTCGTGATGCCGCGCGGTTCCTGTTTGCCGTCGCGGGCTCGAATGCTGTCAAAGAGTTGGCTGACGCAGCGGTCACGTTTATCCGGCTGGTGGCTTACCGGCGTGAATTCGTGTCCCCCGGAAAGTCCAGTGTTCTGCGGGCCGAATTGGCGCCGCACTGGATCGATGGGCCCAGGCACTGGAGCGTCGGCCACCGTCTCAATCCAGACCTGGACGCGGACTCGGTGAAGAAGCGATTTGGTCTCGGCTGGGTTGCGAACGGCGCCACTTTCGAAGATGCAATGGTCGGCATTATTGAAAGACTTGCTTCCGGAAAACTTTTCCCACCCCTGACGGTAGAGGATTTTCGGAAGCCACCCTCCCGCATGCCGCACTATCGGAAGCGGCTTTGGGTGTCGCTACATCGGCCCCTGGCATATGCCTCGATCAGCTACCAAGCCGAGACGATTCTTTATGAGAAGGTGTTTTTTCGGTCGCCCGATGAAAAAGCTATTTCCGCATTCACGGACACCTTACACGAGCGCTCAAGCCGACACGCGCCGCTCTACCGGCAGACCGACTTTAACGAAGTCAATTTGGCAATCGTTTCAAAAGCGCTTCTTCTTCCGTCGCCGCGCGGGTCGGGCGGGAAACGTCTAACAACAAAGTGACCAATAAGCCGCGACGATCGAGCTCTACCGTATTCCATCGGGTCTGGGACGCACCAGCGGTACGGAATTTCCGGCAACGGCCTGGCCAAGATCTGCCGCCGTCTCTACGTGCCGTATCCGCCACGGGGCTACTGGGCGCGCAAGGCCGCCGGCAAGAAGGTTTCACAGGTGCCATTGCCGGCGATCCGGCCGGGGATGGGGGGCGGGTGACGATTACGCCGAGCTTGCCGGTGCCACTGCTATCGAACGAGCTGGAACACGCGCTCGCTGCCGCCCGTCGGATCACCGTTGGCTTGAGCGTGCCCGAGAGGCTCCTACACCCGCACCCGATCGTTGCCGGCTGGATCGAAGAGCGCAGACGCCGGCGCGAGGAGGCCAAGCGTGATCCATGGCATCGTCGCGATCTGATGCCAGCCGATTTTTCGCCGATAGAGTGCCGCCGGCACCGCATTCTGAGCACTTTGTTCATTGCGCTGGAGAATCACGGCTATACGGCGAAAGTCGATGACCGCGGGAGGACCTTCGTCGAAATCGATGATGAGCCAGCCACCTTCACCCTCAAGGAGAAATACCGTCAGGTACGTCGGACGTTGACGGAGGAGGAGAAGCGGCGAGGCTTCAATCCCAAGCGACCCTGGAAGCAGCAAACGGAACCGAACGGCCTCTTCAATTCTCGATCGATACCCACTTAAAGCCGGCACTAATCCATGCCTGGATCGACACGCCTGAACAGCCGCTTGAGCGGACGCTGCCGGAAATCGCTGCGGTCTTTCTAGCGGCCGCGCCGATCCTTCGGATATACGCGAAATCAGCATTAGTCTGTTTTTTTCATAGCGCCTTCCAACACGGCGTCCGCCACATTATGGGCACGCGCCTCCTCATCGCCCTGATCCCGGCCTCGTATCAGGTGGCGCTTCCAGCAAGCGCTTCATCGAACAGCGGCTATCACGCTATTCAAGAGTTCTATAAGGCGCTGTCGCTCTGCCCACGCGGCCGATCGAAGCTGAGCGCGCCAAGGTCGCGGCGATCGCAAAAATGATTGGCGGACGGCCGGGCCAATAGTCGGCGCGTAGGCGGCATGCGCCGCTTAACAAACGTTTGCTGTGGCGAGGCGACTGGGGAGCGCCCGCTGTGTGACGCACCAAATGACGACCAACGATACCGCTGACGGGTCATGTCGGGCGAGCTCCCAGCGGCGAGTCCCACAATTAGATGCACCGGTCGCGCCGGATAATCTTGCGCCGACGCAATATCCGGCAAGGCTTAATCTGATTGTGCGCGAGGTTCAACAGCCATTTCTACCGGCTCAGTACGATCAAATATCGCGAGCGCTTCGTGCTCAAGGGCGCGATGCTGATGACCACCTGGTTCGACACGAAGTTCCGGCCGACCCGTCTGATATTCGGATCACTTTGCTGGCGAGCGGGCGCCTTTTGACCATCTGCGCGATGTCCATGCACCCGGGCAAATTTGAACCGGCATTGACAGCGCAACGACCGCGCTGTCGCCCACCAGAATGGCGCGATCGAGAGCTCCGCCATGGGCATCTCAAGACGGCGATCGGTGACGAGCTGTTGCTGCGCGGTTCGAGTCTGCCGATCTCGCCGTGTACCGCCGCTTCGTTGACGAAATGGTCGGGCGGCGGAAGGCCCGCAACCGCGAGCGCATCGAGATCGAGCGCGCGGCCCTCAAGCAGCTGCCCCAATAAGGACGACCGACTATGAGGAGGGTCGCGTTCTGGTATCCTCGAGTGGCGGCTTCATCCTGCGGCGCGTGTTCTACAGCGTGCCGTCGCGACTGATCGGCCATCGTCTCAATATTCACCTCTACGATTACCGACTTGAGTGCTGCCTCGGTTCCACGCCGCTTTTTGACCTTGCGGCGGGGCCGGCCGGCGCAAGGCAGCAGCAAGCACAGCCGCGTGATCGATGACCGTCACGTCATCCATGCTACGCAGGAAGCCGTTGGCGCTGCGCAATCTGGTCTATCGCGATCAATTGTTTCCGCGCCGCACCTGCGCCCGCGGCTTCGCGGCGCTGTTAGCCAAGCTTGAACCAGCCTCGCCGCATCATGGTTGTCGACTTGCCACACCGGTTCGAGAGGAATGTCCACGCGCACACTGGCGCCGTAGTTCCTCAGTCACCCAGAAAACGTTGGTCGTGCATTGAAGGGCCAGCCGAAGGCGGAGCCGCACATCTGACCTGTCTACCAACGGCAGCATGGCCAATCGTTGCCGTCGTGCTCCGCAATCGGATTTGGTGCACGTGGCGGACGCGTCGAGGTCTATCCCTCAGGTGGTGGACTGAGACAACCGCCAGATTGGCTTGCCTTTGCAATCCTGCTGTTACCGACGAGGCCATCGCGATGGCTGTGGATATCATAGCTATCCCGGCTCTATGCAGCGAAATAGTTAAATCAAAGATTGCATTGGTTGCAAGCAGGTGCGCAGGATGCTACTGTCGCTGGCGGCTCGGGATCGACCATGGCGCTAATCTTACGTGTTCTGCTAGCCGGCATTGGAGGGGTTGGGCTCGCATTAGGCCTGTCCTCCTTAGCCGCCTCTCAAAATGCTGCAATCGCCCAGCACGATGCCCCATCGCCTCAACAAAGCGCTGCGGCAACCAAAACTATTGCCGACTTCCTGGCAAACCCAGGCGCACTGTTGGAGCACTATCCGTTTGGCGGCGGTTCAATCGTGTCGACTGTCCGAGATCTGGTAATGGCGGACCCGAGTACTCTCAACGCGGTTCTTTCCCTGATACCGAAAGCCAATCTGGACCAAAAAAATGCGATTGGGAACGGACTTGGACTCGCCGCATTAGAGCTCGCGCGGCGAGACCTCAAGGATGCAACGACCGTTCAGCAGGCTATCGTTCGGCTTGATGACCCGATTGTCCTTGCGGCCTACGCTGCAGTTACCGGGGATCAAAATCTTGCCGCGGCGGGTCCCGGCGGCGGTGGTGGTGGCTCCCCTGGTGGTGGCGGCGAAAGCGAAACCGATCCACCTACAGCGACCGGCGGCGCGGCCGACACACCGAGCTTTTCCTTGAACACTGCGGTGGACAATATTCCAGATACGTACACGATTCCAACAATAACGGCAGCCTCACCAGGATCATCCACCACTACGAGTACCCCGAGTGACCCGGTGAGTCCGAGTATTCAGTGACATAGCCCTGGTCGATTATCCTCTTGTTAACAGCCCTCAATCGGGCTTTCTAATTCTACTTTAAGATAGGGCGCCATTGTTACTACGGCTCTGATCCACGGACCCGCCCTATCTCCGCCAAAGAAACATAACGCCAGATGCCGATCGCCGCTGGATAAAGATTCTGCAGATGCCACCTTTCCAGCGCATTGGTGAGTAGTGGCAAGGCGAACTCATGTCGCATGGCGGCTGGCTGCTCGTTGCGGTTGCTGGTGTCGCTGTCTCGGACTAGTTGCACCAGCCGCACCAGCCGCCGAAGGAACTCGGCCTATGTGCGCGCCATCACGCTGTAAAAAGAAATCTCCCCCGATTGCTTTCAATGGCCAAACAAGTCAAACGACCTGTTGCGAAAGCTCCCGTATCAATATTGATGCGATTTGGTTTCACCTCCGGCCATCGGTTGGGAGAATGGCCGTGAATTATCATTTTACCGAAATTTTGGTCGCTACTCAAAAACTCCTCGCGTATCCACAAGAGATCCTCACGCTTTTGCTGATTGAGAGGGACATTGGGCCTTATTCCTGCGTGGCACAAAAACCAAGGGCCGATACTGACCGACGACCACAGGGACGCTAAAAATTCGCGATGCTCATCGGGGATAGCTGCATTCAACGCACGGGCGGCTGCATCAAAACCTGTGCCTGCCATGACATCCGTGATCGGTACTCCATAAGAATAAAGCGTCTCCAATCCGCCATAATGCCTCCAGTGCTCGGCCACAGAGGCATCCTCCAGAAAATATTCTAACATGGCTTCATGATTGCCCTTCAAGGCGACGAATGGAGTCGGAAAAGGATTGCGCGCTAGGCTGTCGATCACGCCGCGCGAATTCAGGCCCCGATCAATATAATCACCCAATGTGACAGTCAGGCATTCGCTCCCAACGAAGCTTTCCAGATCGCGGTCGATCGTCTCGGCCATTTTATCGAGAAGATCCGAGCGGCCGTGAATGTCGCCGATGATGTATAATCTCGCATCATCAGCCACTTCCAATTCAGCAAACGTTTGCGGATTGTCCACGACAGGCACCTACAGAGGCTCGCCTCGACAATATCATCGATAATAGTTCGCAGCACCTGACTGAATTTCCGGCCACGCTCATAGCCATGAAACGAAGAGATCCGCGTGTGATATACCGCGATATCTGCGCGATATCTGAAGGTCTTGTGACTGACCCGCAGAGCATTCTATGGCTGTGCGCATGTTGATGCTGCACACGCCGCGCCAGCAGCGAACAGGGGCCAAGGCCAGCAAAACGATTACGAAACAGACACGTCTGGCGCGGGCTTGCTGCCCCCCCCAAATGGTTGGCAAGGAACAACGCGCGCGGCCTTCACCGTCAGAACCGGCAAAGTGGCTTACCCGTTCCCTAGCGTCTTGTTACAGGTTCGGCGTGGTCAACCGAGTGCGCGAAAGGACAAGCTCCTCCAGCAACGAGTCCCCTGGCAGACTGGTCGCGCTCGGCGGCCGCCCGACACACGCATAGGCAAATCCACGCCGCCGCACCTCGTCGGGCGAATAGACGTTACGCAGGTCGACAATCACCGGGCAGGCCATCAGCGCCTGCAGGCGTTCAAGGTCGAGAGCACGGAATTGCTCCCATTCGGTCGCGATCACCAGCGCGTCCGCACCCATCGCGCAATCATAGGGGTTATCCGCAAACCTAACGTCCGGCAGCGCCATCTTGGCCTGCTCCATGCCGACCGGATCGTGAGCCTGCACCCGTGCCCCCATATCCTGCAGCGCCGTAATCAAGGCAATTGCCGGCGCTTCACGCATGTCGTCAGTGTTGGGCTTGAATGTCAGTCCCAGCACCGCCACCGTCCTACCACGCAAGCCACCAGCGAACATCAATGCTACCTTACGTGCCATCGAGCGCTTTCTGAGATCGTTCACAGCCGCCACCACTTCCGGGAGTTGCAAAGAAACGTCGTTGTCCTGCGCAGTCTTGATCAGAGCACGCACGTCCTTAGGGAAGCAGGAACCGCCAAAACCCGGACCGGCATGCAGAAATTTACTGCCGATCCGGTTATCCAGGCCAATACCGCGTGCCACATCTTGAACATCGGCACCGACCTTCTCGCACAAGTCGGCGATCTCGTTGATGAATGTAATTTTAGTTGCAAGGAATGCGTTAGCCGCGTATTTGATGAGTTCCGCAGTACGCCGGGACGTGTAAAGAATCGGAGCCTGATTGAGACTGAGAGGGCGATAGATCTCAGCCAGCGCCTTTCTGGCGCCTGGATCGTCGGTGCCGACCACGATGCGGTCGGGGTGCTTGAAATCGTG
This sequence comes from uncultured Alphaproteobacteria bacterium, assembly GCA_963729965.1. Classification (GTDB taxonomy): domain Bacteria; phylum Pseudomonadota; class Alphaproteobacteria; order Rhizobiales; family Xanthobacteraceae; genus BOG-931. The sequence goes on along the minus strand of CAVSPX010000007.1, from coordinate 323,120 downwards.
AATGGCGGCGCCTTCGCGCAGAAATTCGGGGTTCGACACCACCGTTATATCGTAATCAGGTCTGATCTCCTTGATGATGTGCTCGACCTCGTCGCCGGTGCCAACCGGCACAGTAGACTTTGTGATGACGATCATCGGACCGTTGAGAGCTGCCGCAATCTCACGCGCCGCTTCGCGGACGTAGGACAGGTCGGCGTGCCCATCGCCGCGACGCGATGGCGTGCCTACTGCGATGAACACCGCGTCGGCAGATTGCACGGCCTCCGAGATCGTCGCCGTGAACGTAAGGCGCCCTTGCGCAACATTTTTGCCGACGAGATCATTCAGCCCTGGTTCGTATATCGGAATTTCCCCGCGTCGGAGTGCTTCGATCTTCGCTCGATCCTTGTCTACGCAGACTACGCTATGGCCGAAATCTGCAAGGCACGTCCCGGAAACCAGACCCACATAACCGGTACCGACCATCACCAGACGCAACGCAACTCTCCTCGTCTTACGAGATTCACAACTGATCGATAACCTTAACAAATACTTCACGTCAACATACCATAATCCTCGGCATCGTCCGTGCAAGCCAAATTCCATGATGCGCAATATTATGGTCAACGTCCGCAGGTACGGCCGGACATATTGCTGTTAGCCCCGCCGCTCTTACGGGCATCAGCGCACCTGGGGATCAAGCATGACGTCGTTTGCTCGGGCATAACTGCCCGGATGCGGAAAACGCTCCTCACATCCCTTCAACCACGAACACCCGAGATCTTGTTGTCTTTTCCCGAATTTTATTGGCGGTCGTTTGCTCTGGCGAATTATACCACGCCGTCGCTCATTCAAGGTTATCGAAGGCAATGATGACGAACCGTTTTGGAGCGGCTCCGCTAAGCACAGTTATCTTATCGGTTCGGGCAACATAGCGCCCGCCGAGCATGACTGCTGCGGTAACGCCGTCCGGTGTTTGCGTGACGGCTTTGAACCCCTCAGGATCCGTTACGCCACTCACGTCTATTATTGCGATAGCAGGCGGCATCGCCTGAGCATGGAGGCCTTGAGCAATACTGGTTCCAAGCGCAGCCCCAACCAGGACTCCGATAACAACCCGATGATCCATTTCTCTCATGAGCTCCTCGCGCCCGTCTTAATCGTAAGAGCAGTCAAACACCGGCGGCAGCACCAAATCGTTTGCGGATGAAGGCCACGCGACCCAAAGATATCTATACAGCAAACGGAGCACGTTGCCATAACCCACCATCGCACCTGCCCGCCTACCGCCTATTGCTGGTAGAGTCGACCTGCCCGGCGACCGCTGCCGAACGTGCGCGCAACCGACCAAGTTCGTCTTCAAGATGAACGATGTTTTCGAATAGACGTCGTGTCGTGAGTTGCAGGAAATAAAATCCGAACGTCGGATTCTGAAAATAGAGTTGCTTGATTTGGCTATAGGTGATCTCTAAAAGCTCTCCTGCGTGCCGGCACACCAACGATTGCGTGCGTTTCTTGTCAGGCGAGAGCATTGCGAGCTCGCCGACGACAGCACCCGGCCCAATGTCGATGCCGCTTTCTAGCAACATGCAGGATCCTGAAACGACAAAATACAACCGGTCGGCCTGCTCGCCCTTGCTGAATAGAACATCGTCTGTACCCATCTTTCGTGATGACGCAAACTGCTTGAGCCAGGACATGTCGACATCACCACCCGCTGCCTTTTTGACCTGGCTAGTTAGCCGCATCATCTCGCGCAGCCGGAAAACGTTCAACGGCAGCAGCAGGATGTGAAGGAACAATGGCGGGTAGGCAAGCGCTAAATATCCGTAGGCGATGAAGAAGACATTACTCATGATACCGAGCACTCGCAACGGCACCATCGTTTTCATCCAGAAGGTGATGAAGACCAACGCGGCCGCTATATAGCCCATCGCATCCGCTATGCCCATGCTCAACATGGTTCGCACCTCCTTGCGTGATTAGTCATATTCTATAGCGGTCACGCGCCATACAACTGCAGTCGCGGCCCGGAGCAAGGGCCTCCGAATGAGCCGCGCGACCGGGGTGTAGGCCGCGCAGTCCTCGACGCATGCGCCTGTGCCTGTTCTTTCATTGGAACGGCAACCGACAAGCGGACATCACATCATGCAGTTTGCGCTCCAAGATGGGTCTGCGCAGCGCGTTCACTCATGTGGCACACACCAGTAAACCCGTGGCGGAGATGGAGCAGACGTGGCTGACAGTAATGTCTTTATGCTGAGGCTCGAGGCGGTGCCGATTGTATTGCGGTGCGTCCTACCCCGCGCGGCAACACGTATTCTTGGCTCAGTCCAGCGATAGCTGGCGTTAGCGCGAATTGCGGAATTGCCCCAGGTGGCCTGTGGCTTTTTCGCGCCGGACTGGCTCGCGGCATCGCTGCACTCGTCAAATGGCGTTATTGATCCGGTAATCTTTTATTCTTCTTTGACCGTCATCATATCATTCAAATGGTTACTGGAGACGGCTCATATCGCCGTTAGCGGACTTTTGATGGATGGGAATTACTCGCCAACATCTCAAATAGCTCGGTTGCTTGCGCGCTGTGGCGCTATCAGCCTTTGGCTTGGATGGAGTCTCGCCATACTTCTAATATTGTGCGCGCTGACCTTTATGATTCTACTGGCTGAGCCATTGCCGCATCGTTTAATGAGTTTAGCCTTTCTTGGTGTTCTTCCCGCGCTTGTAGCGGCAACAACCGGATCGGTATTGGCTCGGGTTCTAAGGCTAACCGCCTCGATATGCGATCAGATCATCATACCCCAATGGCAGCACTCCTTCCAACACCGCAATGCTCCAATGTATCTCCGGTTGGCGGATCCGAAGTCGACATTGCAAACTCGTCCCGCACGATACCGACGACGACCTGAAAAGGCAGTTGAAGCCTGAGAATATCGCGGATCCTCGTGACTAGCCAGGATCTTGGCTGGTGGGCTCCGCCGACAGCTCAAACCCGATGGAGGCGGAAAAGCAGCCCAAGCGCAATGCGCTCGACTACAGAGCGTCACTTATTCTTTTGCCCGGGAAGTTGAAGCGAAGCACATCCATGAACGACCGTTACTATCCTGGCCGCTTCCTGGCTAGAGCCTAGCCGGTGCCATCGGTGCTGGCACGCAGCGCCGGCGCAGGTGCGGCCGTTTTCGCATAAGGACATCTAATAATAAGCCGGCGTTCCTCGTTCCTCGTCATGTCGATTGCGGCTTACTAGGTGGTCTAACCGTCGAGCGCCGCAAGCTCCGCGCCCACTCAAACATCGTCGCGAACGAGCACAACGATAACGCGATCGTCCATGCTGCACGTAAAATACGAAGCGCCAAAAAATCATCGTGGCCCGACTCGCGAAGAGAGCAGCTATGCGTCCCGGTCTGCTTGACCGGCGACGAGCAATCGGCGGCCACATTTCTCACGCGGGTCGCGGCGCAGCCATTATTTTCGCCAAGCGGCCGGAACTGCTGTCAAAGCGCCACACGCCAAAAAGCGCGGATTTGTGATGGCCGTCACAGCGCACCGGCCCTCGATTGGGTACCGTGCGGCATCGATCAACAGCAGGAGGAAGTCGTGAGCACGGTCAAGCAAAATAGTTCCCAACGCTGGTTGCACCTTAAGCAGCAATATGCGCGGTGGCGCGGACGCGTCGAGACGCGCAGCATCTCACGCCGGATGGCTGAAGAGGCTTGCGCCCGATTTTGGATGCCATAGCCTAGACGGCTGTCGGCCGGCCGGCCTGACGCGCGGGGCGCATTTTCTCATCGGGCGCCCCGTTGCGTTTCCTGGCCACTACCGATCGCATTCATTCATTTTCCGGTCTAGGGTAGCTAGCCCCGGGATCGGCGTCCCTTGACGCGGCGCTGATGGACCTTGGCCTTGGTCCAGACGAACGGCCGAGCGTTTTCGTTGTAAGCCTCGATGAAAGCATCGATATGCTCCCTGAGTTGCGCGACCGAGGTGAATGAGGCGCCGTGCAGCGATTGTCCTTCCAGGATCGAGAACCAGATTTCGACTTGGTTAAGCCAGGAGGCCCGTGTCGGCGTGAAGTGGAAGTGCACATTCGGATGGCGCTTGAGCCAGCGGTCGTTCTTGGGCTTGTGGGTGTTGAGGTTGTCGAGGACGACATGGATGGCGGTTTCGGGGTGGCCGGCGACGATGTCGTTCATGAAGTCGAGAAACTCGATGCGTCGGCGGCGCGTCTTGTGCGCAGCTCTCACCTTGCCGGTGGTCAGCTCAAAGGCGGCGAACAGCGTGGTGGTGCCATTGCGCCTGTAATCGTGGCTATGGCCGGTCAACGCCCGGCCGTTCGGGAGCTTGAGATAGCCGTGCGCTCGCTCCAGCGCCTGAATCGAGGGCTTTTCGTCGACGCAAACGACGATCGCATTCTCGGGCGGCGCCATATAGAGCCCGACCACATCGGCGGCCTTGGCGACGAACTCTGGATCGTTGCTTTCGCACCACGACTTTCGCCCGGCGAGGTCGATCTTTTGCACCCGCAGGAAACGCCAGACCTGCTGCTCGTGAACGTCGCCCAGTTCGGCTGCAATCAAGGGCCTGTTCCAGCGCGCGAAGCCGGCCGGCGGCTCCCGCTCCAGGACCGCCAGAATGCGTCGACCGGTCTCGCTGGTGTACTTCGGTGCGGGGCCGGGCCGCGGCTTGTCGGCCAAACCGGCCAAGCCTTCGCGGGCGAACCGGCCGCGCCAAGTGCTGACCGTTCGCGGCATCGTGCCGAGCGCGCGGGCAATCGAACGGGTCGACCGGCCTTCATCCGCCAGCAAGATGATCCGCGCGCGAAACGCGTCGCGCTGTTCCGTCGTCGGTGCCCGAACCCGCGTTTCAAGCACCGCACGATCCTCCGGCGTCAGCCGGACCTTCGCAGCTATGGGAATCATCCCAATGTTGAATCACGAGTCAGCCTTCCGTAAAAGCCGGTACTAGCGCGCATCTCCGTGTCCTTCGCGTCTTGCGCAGAGATGCCATTCGGCCGTGAAAAGAGCCCCGACGATCGGGGGATGAAGCAGAGGAATTGCGGGGGCGCGAGCTTCCTGCCGCGTCGCCACTTAGCTGATTCGCGCGGGAAGCCGAGCTTATTCCGTGCCAAATAGCATTTGGTCGATTTCCTTCACAACCTCATTCCTCCGACAGCTGGAGTCTGGCCTTGGGAATCTGGCCTTGGGAGTCTGGCCTTGGGCCAGCTCGCGGCAGGCGTATTTGCTGATCGCGGTGCCGATCTGCCAAATGTGGTCTCCTTCGCAGTTTGCCAGCGTTCTGCCGTTGGGCATGACGATGTCCAAAAATATGATCCTTCCAATTGGAGCGTCGCGATGCTGGCCATCAAATCCAGCATCCGCTCGCCAGTTTAGGCGAGTTCTACCATTTCGGATTATGCCCGCCTTTCTACGATCGCCTTCGCTGTTCGGTAACAGGTACAGTTCCATGGTCCGGCAAAAGACGTGTTCTTGACTGGACGCCCTGGCACCCCTTAGCCGGGGCTTCTTTTTATGACGGCATGCCGTAAAGAGAGCTAAAAGTGTACTAACGTTCGGCAACGTGGAAAGCGAAGAAAGTGGCGCCCATCGCCAGTGGGATCCATCCCGCAGTCGCTGGGGAACTAGGGGCTATTGCTGCTCGGCTTCGTGCTGCAATCTCGTCTTGTTTTCCAAACAATAATAGCCGGACAAACGAGTTACCAGTTTGCGGCGCTTCCAGTCATTAAGAATGCGGCTCACGGTCTCGCGTGCGAGACCCGTCATGGCGGCTATGTCGCTTTGCCCTATCTTTTGGCCGATGATAATACGGTCTGCCCCCACGTTCCGTCCAAACTCTTCGGCTAATTCCAGCAGCGTACAGGCTACCCGGCCGCGCAATGGCAAGAAACTCCCTGCCGCAACTGCTGCGTCTGTCTCACGCAGACGTTTGGTGAGAAGCACTACCAAGGCCTTATAGATCTCGGGGTGCTCTGCTGCAAAACTCTCATATGCAGCACGGCTTAGAAAGCTCAGCGTCGCTGGCCGCACGGCGATTACCGACGCGGAGCGAGGTAGCCCGTCGATAACCGAAAACTCACCGACGATCGATCCGGGCCCAAGAAATGCCAAAATGCGCTCGGCGCCGGAACTCGAAACCATCGTCACCTTCAGCAGCCCTTCATCAACGCGGTAGCAACCGTCGCCGGCTTCGCCCGCCTGAAAAAGTACCTCCTCAGCTGCAAGCCGAACCGGCTTCGCACCGCCAAACAGGTTTCTTCCCAGACCCTCTGGCAGTCCAGAAAGCAGGCTCGGATTGGAACGGGTGGCTGCCATTCTTCCCCCGCGTTGCCGCCTCGTGACCCAACACGAGGGACCGCTGATACCTGCCACTTTTACAGGATCTTATTCTGGCTCCGGATAACTACCAAGTGGCAAAGTTCAGTCGCGGAGCCAATCCTCGCCGTGGCGTCTCGAAATTTTGCGCGCAGTCGGGTCCCGCCGCTCTCGGCGACCTAGAAACGCCAGCGCCCTCACTACGCCGAATTCCAAAAATCCGACTGCGCTACCAGCCTTGGGTTCGCGGGACGCAAAAATGACAATTTGTGATCGCCGTCACAGCAGGCACTCCGTTGTCCGGTTATAGCTAACGCCGTCAACCAAGGGGGATACCAATGCTTACGAAACCCTACTGGCAGGCCCATACGATCGTCAGCGAGTGGCGGCGCCGTTCGCGCTCTCGACGCGAATTGGCGGTGCTAGACCACGCCGAGCGGAACGACCTCGTCCGTCGCTTCGACCTCATTGGTGAAGCGAACACGTGGTTTTGGCAAGCCTGAGCCGGCACCTTGCGCGACCTGCAGATAGTCCCGTGTTTCACGCGCAGACGCGCCAAGCAATGGATGCAGACACGTGAGTAATGGATGATGGGGGTAGAGAATGACGTACCGAATCATCGCCTGGACAGCCATAGCTTCGCTCGTCCTTTGGGCCGCTCCGAACCTTTGCGCTGTATGCGATCTAGTTCAGCGGTGACGGGGTTAGCATGTGGCCCGCACCGCGGTTGCCAGGACAAACGTCTGAGCGGAAGTACCTGCTACCGAGCCTGCAGCAGACGCATGGCGTGGCGTGCATTCCAAGCCCGATCAGCAGTTGGCTTCAAAATCGATTCGATCGCGCCAACCTCCCGATGTTTGCAACAGGTCAGCTATCCCCAAATGCCATAGGTCGCGCCGGGGCAAGAAAATGGAATTCGCGCAAACGCTGCCATGATCCGGGAGGTCGCCAGAGCTTCGGCGCGGAGACTGGCAGTTCGCACGAGCGCGGCTTCGGCCTCACTTAGGTGGTGTCACAGCATATCAGTAACGGGCGGTATTTTCTCGACGCCCCTGCGGTCTCTCTCCAGCCTTCAGCGAGCACTCGTGTTGGTGCCCGGTCTGAGCCGTAGAGACGATTTGAGCGCGCTGCTGGTCGAGTTGTTGGCGTCCCTTTTATGCTTCACGCTGATTCGGCGATAAATGCGTCGGCAGATAACGCAGGCCCTTCGTGAACGATTGCATGGGGCAATTTGCCGACGTTTGAACCTGAGGCGCGATTTTTTCGACCAATCCCTGAAGCACAGAGTGGGTCTCATGAGCAACTCCGCAGTTCCCTTCAGATTGCGCCGAATTACTGAGCGTCGTGGGCGGTTATTCACGCCCGCAGTGGTGGAGACCATTCGTGAATTTGCACGCCAGGGCAAGTCGGCCCCACAAATCGCTGCCGTGATTGGTCCGACGCCCGGGAGCGTGCGCGTAAAATGCTGCCAACTCAAAATTAGCCTAGCCCGAGGGCGTCCTGGAACATTGCAGATCAAATCACTTCATCGGCTTGTCGTTTCCCTGCATCCAGCGCCCTATGCTGCACTGAAACGGAAGTCTGCAGAGATGCAGAAATCTGCCGCCGAACTTGCAGGATTGCTTCTGCAAGCAATTGTCAGCAGCGATCTCTATGAAGCCGTTCTGGACGGTGATGAGGGCGCCAGCCTAAGGGAGATCGACCGAGGGCGACGTGTTCTCTAAGTACTTGCGAATGGCCCCCGCGTTCCATACGATGAGTGCGCTTTCGGGAGGGCATCCAATGATCAGGCATTTCTCAATTGCAGTTATCGTCACGAGCTGCATTTTTGCGGCAATTTCCGCCCACGCGCAGAGTACAGGGGCTCCCTGTAGCGCCTTTCAGAAACAGGTGGATGGAAGATGGAAGGCCGTGAGGCCAATCAATATCGTTACCGACAAAGGTAGCGCTGTAATAAGCCCGGGTACAGTTATTGGACCCGGCGTCCATGTTGCGGACGCCGATGTCTACGCAGCTCTTCAGAAGAATTGCCATTAGGCGCACGTGTAAAAGAAATTCACTCCATAACCGGACTGGTTGAAAGGTGTTGGCCGGTGTGTCCTAAAGAACCTCAAATTGCTTTCGCTTCCTTATCCCCATCGTTTCGTAGCCGCTTACTCCACGGCATATGAATCATGAGAACGATAGCCACTAAAAGAACGTCGATCAGAAACCAAATACTGGCGATGATGACAATTTTCTCTGCCAAACGAGCCCACGCGACCGACAATATGATTGATGCGGCGATTGCCCAAAGCACACTACCCTCCCCCAATCATAAGATTATACCTTATAAAGCATACTAGGGCTATCCTAATTTGATGTCCAGGGACGAAGCGGAGTTCCCTGCCGTGCTTTGCTGGTGAAGGCTCTGCCCTAAAGAGCGCGCAATATCGGTTTCACGAGCAGATATGCTAAAAACGATGTCCATGTAAGGGCGAGAAGGCCGCAAAACGTCAAGATTACGACAGCCAACGTGTCGGGTTTTTTAATAAGAACTCGTTTTATTAGCATGCCATGCTCCTTGGTGGTTGGTCGAGGGGGAGCGGCGGAGTGTTCATTCGTTCGGGTCAATACCGGGCCCGGCGAGACGCTTGGCAGCGGGCGCGACGCCTTTGGTGTTGGCAAAAGGGGAAAGCTCCGGCCACCCACTGACGCGGCGCAATAGTAGTCCCTGACGAGCATTGTGGCTGTGACCCGCATCACATCGGGGGGCCTGGCGCGCAAAGCTTGCTAACACATGCGAGACGAATACCTGAGCCTCGGCTTAAGCGCGTGATTGTTGACAAGCGCTCACGGGGTGACCGCGTTTGACGAGACAAGGACCTCTTTTCGTCACAATGTAACGTGGCCGCGGATTCTGTGGGGTGACAGAGATACGTCGTTCGCCCACGGAGCGCTTGAAAAAAGCTAGCTGGGCGGGGCTCGAGGGGAAAAACGCAGGCTGACTGACCATATCTCCGCAAATGCAGAATGTGGCAGATCAACTCCCGTACATTTGACGTCTGTCAATTGAGTTTCCAACTCGGCTGCGCTTCGATGCAATTCCACATCAAATCCTCGACGGAGGTGAAGAATGGCAAGCGGCACAGTAAAATTGTTCAACGCACCGGCACTTGGCAACACCGGGCTTTCGCTTCCGTGCGAGCCGATACGGAATGGCGCGTTGGCGTGGCATGCTCCGTCAATGCGGACCCAGCCACAAAGCCACATAAGCTAGGCCAAATGCAACGGCTATCCCTGCCCCAATAGCTATGACGAATGGCTGCCAGTCCCAGTTTTTCATGCAGCCACCATAGCAAACGCGCTGATCGATTCGCACTAACCACCTCCTACCGCAACAACGGACGCGTCCCATCTCTCGCTGAGCACCACAAAGACCACCGAGCCAGTGCCAATGCTATGCCTGAACCGCCGGAACTGATCCGGCTCTCGCCAGCGGGAGGAAGCCGTAGGCCACATCGGCAAAGCGTTGAACCGGCGAGACCGCGACGACGATGCGGACCGAACCTATGAGCCGTCTTGCCGCTTGCGAAGCCGCGCCGCATGACGCGGTCCGCGCGAAGCAACCAGCAACCAGGCGACGTAACCATGACATCGGCGCCGACACCAGAAACCATTTTGGCAAGCGTGAAGATCGCCACTGGCGAAAAGCGTCTGCGCCAATCACGAATTCGGGAAGCGCCGATGAGCTAGGTCCGAAAAATGCCCCCGCCCCGAGCTCGAGTGTGATTGTTTCGTCACAGGCCACGCATCACTCAGCACTATCGTCGATGCGGGCTTCCTCGATTGTTTACGTGCAATCTCTGTCGCGAGTGTTTCCCAATGCTGTGCCTGCTCAAGCCAATGGGTCTCGCGGGTCACGTCGTTACAAATTTCCGCCAGCACTCGGCATGCTTCGGCTTTAAGACGCAACAGCAGTACTCGATCTCGCGTCATCAGCGACACTCAACGGCATCAGCGATCGCGACACCCTACCACCCTGCGACGACGACTTTCAAGGTGGCGAATGTCGCGAAGATTCTAGAGCGGGTGAGGCGCCTGAGGTCCTACCGACGCCTTCTGTCCTTCTAGGAGGACGACAACGAGCGGAAACTTTCTGTCCGACGTGACCCACTTATCGAGCGCCTCGTCATACTCCGGCCACTTGCCGATTCCCGCTTGGCCAATGAGCAGAATAAAGCCAGTTGCATCGGCAATTTCCTGGGCAAGTTGGGCTGACCAGGAACCACCCGCTCTGAGGTTTGTAGGAGCGAAGAAGACACGCGCGGCGGCATCTTTCAACTCGATGGAGGCTCTGAACCGCTCGGCCAGCGCCTGATCTGCTGAGTGATAGCTGAGAAACCATCGTCGCATTCGAGACCGCAAAATTTTCCTGTTTGGCAAGTCGCTACAATCAAACCAGGAAATTGAGGCGAAGGGAATAGGTTCACGATGTCAAGCGCGAGCGGTTCGACCTGAACAAGCTATCCACTTCGACGCTGACTAAGAGACGGACAAGGGGACCACATCCGTCCTTGGCGCCATTTTCTCGCGAGCTTGCACCAAAACACGTGCTGCAAGGCAGGCGTGGAAAACGTAACCGGGAACATCCATTGAGCGATTAGGGCTTGGCAAGTGTGGGGACTGCATTTTAAGAGAATCTGGCAGTTTGGGGAAAAACCCGAAAATTGGGCGATTGCCTCCGAGTAGGCTTGGCGATTCTGGATCTGGTATGGCGCTGAGCGCAAAGGGCGATGAGTGGCCATCTCTTGCTATGCCGCAACCAGTCTGGGGATCCGAATCAAGTTATAGGAGATCAGATTGAGCAGAAAATCGGCGGCGACGGCAGCGATGCCGCGGTGTTTGGTCTTGCGCATGGTGCCGTCGTTCTTGCCCCGTCGAAGATGCATTCGGTCATCGCCCGGCGCATTTGCGACATGCCGTAGCCGTCATGCCGCGCGGCGGTCGATGGCGCTGCGCCAGCGCTTTCCGGTCGTCGTGACGGCATTGTTCTGCACCACCTGCGGCGCGACCTTGAGAACGCGTAACTTGGCCTTGCGGTGTCGTCGGTGGTGAAGTGGTCGCAGCGCTACCGGGCGACCGGCTCGGTGGATCCGTTCTCGGCACTTCATCGGCGGTTTGCTTGCGCTCGCCTCTCTCAGCCGTGCCTGACGGAATCATGTCCCGGTGTCACTGTAGCATTCAGCACCGCTGCTTTTGACAACAGCAGCTTGCGGCGGCTTGCGATCAGCGCCTGATCGCCGATCCCGGAGGGCCCTCCTCGTACAGTTACTCATGGAGCACGACCTATCGCACACGCTTGAGTACATCCAAAATTCTGGCAAGAGCCGACATCTGTGGCTTGGCACCGACAAAACTTTTACCCAAGGCTGGCAGCGGCCACATCGTTCACCTCAAATTATCCAACCTTATCAAGGTCTTGAGCTTTAGCTGAGAATTATGCGGGATGTTTGCAAAACAACAATTCCTCGGGCAAAATTATTGCTAGAGCACGCGGGAGCTGAGCTCCGAAGATAGGAGAACTCCATGTACGGATATTGGAAAATTGTACTGAGGACGGGGACAGCCGTGGCGCTGCTGGCGGGGACGGCCTCGCTGCTGACGACCCAGGCCTCGGCTCAATTCGGCTTTGAGGGGATAATTCGCGGTGCCATCAGCCACGAGTGTTGTAGCGGCGGATTTTCTCGGCGCCATCATGGCAGAGTTCATGAGTCGCGGCACAGCCATCGGTCGAAAGGTGATGAGGCCGATGACGACGATTCGTCAAAGGGTAAGGACGATAAGTCGGTCGGCGACACCAAGGCCGACGTGAAGCCGGCAAGCGCCGTCAGCCAGCCCGACTCTAGGGCCAACCAAGGACAGCCGCAAACGGCAGCTTCGAGCCCATCGACTTCGCCTTCGAAGCCGAATACCGACATTCCTGCTTTTACGCCGTCACGCTGATCAAGGCAACGGGCGAGGCAGTGGTGACGACCAGTTACCTACTTGCTTGCGCCGACCGCAGCGTTAAGCCGGTCGAGGGCGCGTTGCGCATCTACGCTCCCGTTGCTGGCGGCTTGTTTATAGAGCGCAATAGCTCTCTGATCGCTTTGCGGAGTTCCTAGCCCTTTCTCATACATGAACCCAAGCCGGAACTGTGCCTCAGCGAAATTCCGATCAGCGGCTTTCTTGTACCAGCTGATTGCCATCCCATAATCCTGCTCGCCGATGCCGCGGTCGAAGAAATACATGTCGCCGAGATTCTTTTCTGCCTTGGCAAATCCCTGTTCGGCGGCTTTGCGGTACCAATCGACTGCTAGATTATCGTCGTGCGGAAGGCCGTCGCTCCCAGTCGCATAGAGGACGCCAAGCAGATTTTGAGCGTCAGGATAACCGCCTTCGGCGGCGCTGCGATACAGAGACACCGCCCGTTGCACATCCTTGGCGGTACCAAGCCCGGTCTCGTACATGTATCCGAGGCGGTATTGCGCGTCGGGCCAATTCTGATTGGCGGCTTTCAGATACCATGACAAAGCCTCAAGGTCGTTTTGATCAAGGCCTCCGCGCCCGGAAAGATACATGTCGCCCAGATTGGTTTCCGCGCCAGGGTAGCCCTGCATCGCAGCCTTCCTGTACCAACCGACAGCCTGTGTATCGTCGCGCGGCAGGCCATCGGCGCCTTGGGCATATTTCACGCCGAGCGCGTTCTCGGCTGCCGGATCGCCGCGCGCCGCCGCCTGAATAATGTCGGACAGAGCACTCGGCGCGGCCGACGCCGGCGGCTTTGTGTTCGCCTTAGGAAAATTTGTCGGAGCCATTGCCGGTGTTGTTGCCGGCGGGTTCGGGGTTGCTGTCGCAATTTTCACTCCTCCAGCCGGCCCTGTTGGCGCTGAAGTGCCGTTCCGCGGGACTGCCGCGAGTCCCGGTGGGAGCGCGGGGCGAGCAGTAGCAATGGAAGAAGGTGAGGGGCCACCGATTGGTGTCAGAATAACAACGATTGCAATCGCCAAAGCGAGCAAAACGCTGCCGCCAGCGCCGATCATGATCGGTAGCCGCAGATCGGGCCGGACAAACGTCAATCGGTCAAGGACGCTTGCCAGTGCCGAGCGGGGCGCCGGCGCCACCGGCTCCGCAGCGATTGCATTGATCAGACGGGTGCCTTCGTAAACGATCTTCGAAGCGTCGGCGCGCAAAGCAGCCGCACCGAGCGCGTCGCTGAATTCCCATGCCTTCTCAAAGCGCTGCTCGGGCCTTTTCGCCAGACCACGCGTCAAGGCGGCATCAAGCTTGGTGTCCACACCTGGCAGCCGCGAACTCAATTTGGGCGCCCGTGTTTTGATGTGCGCCTGCATGAGCGCATAATCGGTGTCGGCCTCGAACGGCACTGAGCCGGACAGCATTTCGTACAACGTTATCGCCAGGCTGTAGATATCGCTTCGGCCGTCAGGTTCTTCGCCGCGCACCTGTTCGGGCGACATGTAGGCAAGCGTGCCGAGGGCGCCGCCGTCGCGGGTCAATCGCTGTGAGCCGCGCACGCGGGCGATGCCGAAGTCCATGATCTTCACCGCGCCGCTCGCGGTGATCATCAGATTGGCGGGTTTGATATCGCGATGGACGATACCAAGAGAATGGGCATAGCTGAGCCCGTCGGCCACCTGTGCGATGATCGCCAAGCTTTCCCGCACGCCCAACTTGCCACCGCGTTTCTTGAGCAGATCCTCTAGCGTTTCGCCGCGAACGCATTCCATAATAAGATATAAATTGCCGCCATCGGACAGAAGATTGTAGAGCGTGGTGATGTTGGGATGGGTGAGCTTGGCGAGACTCGTCGCCTCACCGCGAAACCGATCAACAAAATTTCTATCGTTGAGCAGCTCCGGACGCAGCGACTTGATGGCGACTTCGCGTTCGAGAATAGTATCGAAGGCGGCGTGGACCTGCCCAATACCTCCCGCGCCCAGCAATTCTCTGATTTCGTACTGACCGATAATTGTCATGGCACGTGCAGATCCCGGGTGATTCTCCATGTGGGAAGCACAAATAGCCCGCTGCCCCTCCGAGCGCGCCCTATCACAATTGCCGATGGCCGCTCCGGACTAGATGCGCCATCGCGACGATCGCTACAATTTTATTACTTTCCCAAATTGCTGAATCCCGGTGATTCGTTCTGGTACAGCTCAGAAGGATTGAGAATCAGCGGAGGATCCGCGTTACTACTATGCGGCTGCTCCGCTTCCGCGGATTGATTGGGTGCCGGTAGTTTGTGCCCGATCGATGCGGCAACGCTCCGCGCGGGGCCTTGTGCAGGCATCAAAGATAGCAGCGCTCCCGCGAGGCTCGCGATCAAAGCCACGCCGCCGGCGATGGGCGCAACAATCCGCAACGGTAGGCCGGCGATCGTCGCGTGCTCTGTCGCGCTCTCGGGCCTGTTCATTGCCCTGGCAACGGCCGCGCCGGACTGCCCTGTCGAACTCGTCGGCTCCGCTTTCGCAGCCTTCGAAGCGGATCCTGGCGTAGCGCGATTGGCTGAACCGGGCGGGGATTCAAGCTTTTTGTCCAACGCGCGGTACGATCCTGAAGGCCTTTCTGGTTCGCGCTGTAATCCGCCAACCCGCCTGGCATCGCTTGCGGCCGTGGTGATGCTCTCCCGCGAGCTACTGGCTGCCCGCTGACGCCGCCGCTGCTCAGCGGACGGCTCGGGCTGACGCAAAGCGTCGGCGATCGTGGCGCAGAACTTTGCGATCGCCTCCAATTGGGCCGGGGATTGAACGTCTGAATAACGGAACAACTGCCAATCGACGTATTGACGTTTGCCGACGACGGAGAGTACCGGATGAGCCCGCCACTGTGCTTCGTCTAGAAGCGCCGCAACCGGCACGTAAAGGATCGGAAAGATCAAATCGCTGCGCGCCAGCACCTTTTCGCGCCCAAGGAAGGCGTCGAACTCGAACTGGCAGTAACGGCTGTTGATCATTCGCGGCGTAACGATCGGGATGAAAAATGCCGACTGGGTTACCGCGGTGTTGATTTCCGATTCCCAAAGCTTGCCGGGCGCTATCGCCGCCTTATCCTGCCATAGGCGGAATGTAGCCTTGGACCGTCCGAGTTGCGCACCCAATTCTTGTTGGATCGCTTCACGCAGCGCCGAGAGCCGCCCTTTGTAGGCATCGTCATCCTCGCGGGAGTAGCTAAAGAAGCCCACAATCTCGGGAAGTTCGGCCAGTGCGGACATGTTGCCAGCCTTGCTAAGAAAAATTTAGCTTGCGTGTTGTCCTTGAATTTTGATCGCTTGTTTCATCGCGGATATATTTGACGCGTCTCGTTGTCCCGGCGACGTTTGCCGACGCATCAGCAGCAGAGATATCGGTAGTCGCCACCAGCTTGAACACGCCGACAGATACATTATCAGGCGCCCCAGCGGCATGGGCCGCGTTGATCAGGGCTTCGCAAGCGTTGTCGGGAGCCAGGACTTCAGCATGCTTCGCGATAATCGTATCCGGTACGACGCCGGAAAGCCCGTCCGTGCATAAGACCACCACATCGTCCGCCGCAAGCTTTAGCGGCTCGGACCAGACGACCGGCATCACTTCCGCATTAGGGCCGAGGGCCTGGAGAATGACGTTGCTGACTGGGCTGTTGCGGGCCTCTTCTTGGCTGAGCTGTCCCTCGCGCACCATCTGCGCGACCAAGGTTTGATCCTCGCTAAGCTGCGTCATCACGCCATCGCGCAGGAGATAGGCGCGACTGTCCCCGACATGGGCGAGCCATGCGTCTCCATCGCGTATCGCGATAGCGGTGCACGTGGTTCCCATACCCTTGCATTCGGGATTGCTTTTGGCCCAGTCCGAGATGGCACCATGCGCTGCCAAAAACGCAGAACCTAGCACCTGCGGCACCGGTCCGGTTATCTCGTAATAGACGCGGCGGATAGTCTCGACTGCGATTTCGCTGGCGACTTCGCCAGCAGCGTGACCGCCCATTCCATCGGCAACAAGCATGAGGCTGCCGCGGAACTCCATCGGATCGCCGGGTTGCACCGCAACGAAAGACACGCGATCCTCGTTGTGGGGGCGCACCGCACCGTTGTCGGTTCGCATGGCCCCTTGCGGATATAGTCGGAACAACGTTGGCTCCCTCAGCGTCACGTTTGACGGCCCCGTCAGTTGGCCCCCGCCTGCTGTGGCTGCAGAAGATCGACCGCATGCTGAATCGGTACTGCATAAGTTACGACGGTACCTTGCACCTGCGAGATATAGGTGAACAGGCCTATGACGTGGCCCGCAGCATTAAATACCGGCCCACCGCTATTGCCCGGAGTCGAACTGATGCTCAGCTGGATCGCGTCGTCAACCGTTCCAAGGATTGTCGCCTCTCCCTCCCGATGCAGGTGTGACCCTAACCGCTGGATAATTCCTTCCGTCATTGTCGGTTGGGGAATTTCCTCGTCAACATCCACGATGTGCCCGCCTTGGTTGGTTTCCATGTGGACCATGGTTTGCGCCGAGATGCTGGGATAGCCGAGCGCCATCACCTGATCGCCGACTTGTACCGGCTCCCGAGTTCCAAGTTGAACTGCCTTCAAAGCCTGCACGGCATCAACTTTGATCAGAGCCACATCGGCATCAGTTGAATAACGGACCAAGTTTGCCTGCATACCGACGCGGTTGCCGGGAAAGCGGACCTCAATCCGCTCGTCACGTCCGGTGAACGTATGTTTGGTGTCGTTTGCTCCGCCGAGGTATGTGGCGTTGTCGGCCGAAAACACCGGCGCGCCGGTGGCCGGTATCCAATAGCGCAAGTTGTCGAACTCACTGTTGCAATGGCAGCTTACGAGCTCGTATTTTTTCAGGCCGTAGGTATATATCACGGCATTCTGATCTCCGAAATCGCCGTAAGTGGTCTCCCAACCGGCGGCAACATGTTTGTTGGTCAGAATAAAACCCTGATCTCCGACGACGAATCCAGAAGCTTTGCCGTCTTCACCTATTGGAATATTCTGCCGATTGCCATCGTCGAGCGTCAGCCATCGATACAAGGTACCATTGATCCTCACAAAGGCCGGATATTGGGTGCCCTTAATTTTTATGACCTTCTGGTACACCGGTTTGCCGGTCTTCTCATCAAACAGCCGCCACTGCATGGCGATGGAGACGACTGTATTTCCGTATTTGTCGTAAACCTGTTTTGCTCCCATCCCCAACGAGCCTAATTTTGTCTCGACCATCTCGTTGGCGTTCTTCTGGATCGCCTCGGTCTGTTGTGCGACCTCGGTCGAGGCGACCGAAAGCGTGTGCCTGTAAAACCAGTACCCCGCAACGGCAAACACCGCGATTAGCGCCGCGAGAGAACCCATCCAAACGCGACTAGTCGACTTCCGCTGCTGCGCAAGCATGTGCAGCACTGTGTCCTTACCGATCCCGACCTTGACGGGCATCGCCTCCGTCATGCCCGCTGGATCCACTTCCTTGGCCTCTTCGAAGGCGACCAACTCGCGCGTAGCCGAAGGGTCGCCGGCTACATTTGCGATCGCGCGAGTGACAGTAGTATCCATCGCGTCGATGACGCGCGTTCGCGACGCCCAATTGGCGGGACGGGGCTGGACATCAAAGCTGAACTTCGGACCGCCATCCCCAAGTTCGATGGCGTCCTCGGGCGACAATTCAACCTCGCCGGCGAGCGGCTGGCCATTGAGGAATGTGCCGTTGCTGCTGCCGAGATCGCGAATCCGGAATATCGGGTTATCGACGCCCTCGACTCGGATCGACGCATGCCGGCGGCTGACGACATCATCCCGGCGCTGATCAAAGGCGATCGTCGAGGAAGGATCGCGCCCAATGGTGATTTCGTGAAGGTCCTTGAGCGGAATCTGCTCGACCTGATTTGCCTTCGACCCGCTCAGATGTCGAATGACGATATGCGCTTGCGAAATCTGGCTCACGATGAACCCCCTGCAAGGTATAGTTTGGATACTACGGCAGGTTTTGCTCCGGGGAAATCAAAACTGCATCCCTATACGCCGTGCGAAGTTAATACCCGAGGTTGTCGCGATCTAAGGTACAGTCCGACCCGTCCTAACGTCAGCCCAAAAGAACTCCGTGACTTAAACGCGCCGATCCAGGATATTCAGCAACCAAATCAATTGCATGCCAGCAAAGACTTAAAGAAAACACTTAAGCCGCATAGCCGCCAACGACCAGCTGTCCAAGCCCTCAGCGGTAAGGAGCCGGGACGGTTTCCCTGTTCGGTTTGCTACTCGCTCTGTACCAGCAGGTACCCCTCGACCGGCCGGCGCCCATCGTAAAGATGGACCTTATCGATGCCGGTCTCAACGCCTTCTTCCAGCACTTCGTAACGTACCCCCTTGTGGGGCTGTCTGCAACCTTCGATAGTTTGGCGCTTAGACCGGTCGTTGTGGACGACCACAGAAAACTCAGGGAATTTCGCTCGATCCCGACAGAACAGTTCATTGCCCTTTATCCTGAGGACTTCCGCTCGCGCAGTCATCGCTGCTGTCATCCAGAGTATAAACAAGACAATTGACAGTGAACGGCTCATTTGCACCTCCCGATCACCCGTGTCTTAGAGTCTGTCCGGGAACATCAGGCCGGATTACAAAGTTTTCGCAGCATGAGGCGGATTGATGCGAGGCGCAAGAACGACAGCGCCTTGCGATTGAGGTTCTCCCAGTCCTTCGCGAGCCGTCGGCAACGGTTGAGCCACGCAATGGTACGTTCGACGACCCAACGGCGTGGGAGAATGACAAAACCTTTGGCGTGATCAGAGCGCTTGACGATTTCAGTTTCGAGGTGAGGCAGAATTTTCGCCAAGGCCTTTTGGAATTCCGGCCCCTGATAGCCACCGTCGGCAAACAACTTTTTCAAGAAGGGATACATCCCGAAAAGGGTTGCAAGGAGCAGGACGCCACCGTCGCGATCCTGGATATTGGCGGGATGAACGATCGCGTGGAGCAACAAACCCAGCGTATCTACGAGAATATGGCGCTTCTTGCCCTTGATCTTTTTGCCCGCATCATAGCCAGGCGGATCGATGCAGGCCCCCCTTTTTCAGCGCTCTTCACGCTTTGGCTATCGATGATGGCGGCGGTGGGACTGGCCTCTCGTTCGCCTTGCTCGCGGCACTCCACATATAGGGCGTGATGGATCCGATCGAGCGTGCCGTCGTAGCTCCACAAATCAAGATAGTCGAAAAGAGTGCTGCGTGGCGGCAGATCTTTCGGGATCGCCCGCCACTGGCACCCCGTGCTCAACACATACATGATCCCGTTCATCACTTCGCGCACGTCGACGTGCCGCTTGTTACCACCACGCTTGGCCGGTGGAATAAACGGCTCGACATGCGCCCATTCGTCGTCGGTCAGATCGCTCGGATATCGTAGCGCGCTACGGTCGTAACGCCTGCGGTTTTTCGCCGTCCACATCGGTGACCATCCTCGAATCAGGCCACCACTCTTAGAATCACAAATGATTCATTGGATTCAACTTGTTCTCGGACAGACACTTACACTTGTTTTCCTCAAACGCGAAGTCTCGTGACACCTGCGATCAGCGATTCGGGTCTGTGCTCGCATCAAAGCGACTGTGCTTGGCCTCGACATCCGCTTCGTCGTCACCAGCTTCGCCACCGGCTCGGCTATCGTTATCTGCAAGACACATCAATATCGCACTGGCGTCTTCACGGAACGTCGGGTTCATGTAATCGGGACAACCTGCCGCAGGTCCGCATTGAATCATAAATGAAACTTGAATTCGTACTTTAAATCTCGTGCTATTAAATCCGCGCGGGAGGACTAAGCTCAAAATTAACGCGGGGCGTATCCACGGAGGCTGTCAATGGCCATCCACCGCTTGCTAAAGTAGCGTGCTTTCAGACCCGAGCAAATCGAGCGCATGACGACGGCCTATGCAGAGACTTTCAATGCAGAGACTTTGCTGGCACTCGGTATTCCTGACGGCAACTCCCCCGTACGCAAGTCGTCGCCAGTCATAGAAATCTCCCAAACCGGCGAAATGGCGCCTTTGCGCTTGAGCACCCGAGCTCGGAGCTTGGGATTCCTGATGCTGCATGAAACGGGCGACGCCCGGAAGGCTTCAGTCCCTTAAACAGGTTCTCTCTTGGGCGTCGCTTTTGCTCGGGCGCCTGACTATTGCCACCCCCACGTGCGCCGGGCTTGGCTACCAATTAGGGACAGGAGCCTCTCACTCGGAAAGAGCATCGTTCAAGGTTACGTGTCGATTTTTTTGTGGCTCGCTGCTGGGATTATCTTCTGCGCTCTCCCCATCATCGACCCATTCGTCCATCAATGGGCTGAGCGATGGAGTAATTTCCATATTGTTCAGGCGTTCCTGTATAACTTCGCCGAGTAGGAATTGAGCCTCAAGCAAAAGAGAAATCCCAGCTTGAGCTTCCCCTCCCTCGAATTCCTCAACGCTCCTCTGAACTAGCGACACCACCTCTTCATGAACGGCCTTGAGCGCGAGCTCTGTCATTCGCATTTCCCCCTTCCACACCTAAGGACCCCGTGGGTAGGGCATCGCCACAATGTGATGAGAGTATGGCGTTGGAACGCTAAACCTCTGGTCGTGTTGAAAAGAGGTGGCCGACCTTGCAGGCAGCGTAAGGGCGGACTGTGGTCACCGAGCGCTGATCGCAGCTGGCCGCCCCGTCGCGCTAACCTTTCTCCGCAAGGTTGACGAGCAAAGTTCGCCAACCGTCGCGCTTAATTACTTAGCTCCATTCGCGCAATGCGCCAATTGTCTCTCGTCACAGACCGCGCTGCTTTGAAGCATCGCGAGAAAATAGGCGATCCGGAGCTGCGCGTGAAATGCTGCTGCCAATGCAATAGACAATAGACCGTTTGGCCTCGTCCGCCAGAGATTTAGCTTTAGGCAATTCTGCTCGAAGCGTTGTGTCCAGAAATATCAAGCCGAGATCGAGCGTCGTGTATCGCGTCTTAAGGGATGGACCGATTTTCTCTTGGGCAAAACATAACTGCACGGGCATGAGGTGGGCTGCGGGTCGGCGACAGTAAAACCAACCGCTTGCATCTTCAAATCGCCAGCCGCTGGGTGGTCCAATACAATTTCTAATATCAACGATCGTCAGTGGGGACGGATGTTTGACATAAGTGAAAAGGATGTAGACCGATACTTCCACGAAGGTCGAATCCGCGAAATCGCCCGCTATCGTGTCTGGCAACGACACGAACTGTTTTGCGGCAGGCTGATGGATGCTCGGTTTAGCCAGCGAGGCAAAGCTGGAGGAGTCCATCACGGCACGTGCTAATACGAAGCCGCATTTGGCGGGCTTTGTTGTAGATCGTACGATCTGGGAGTAGATTCTAGTGAGCCGCCTACCTAAAGGATGTTTATGAGCAGGTGGCCGAAACGTAGTGCACCGTCGCACGTGCCACTGATTTAGTGAGAGCGCAAGCGAGGCAGCCTAATGTGGAACCAGGAAAATGAGATGCCGCACGTGCTGGTGAGGTTTCTAAGGCTCTGCGTTGGGGCGAAACGGCAAGACTCAACAAAGCTGGCAAGTTCTGTTGAGCCAGTGAACAAGGCTTCGCTTGATGCGCCACATCGCGAGCCTCAAGCGCAATTCACACGCGAGGAAAAGTTAGCCGAGATTCGGCGCGAGATTGCGTCGCGCAAGACGGACTATCCGGGCTTGGTACGAGAGCAGAGAATGAGTCAAGCGGATGCGGACGAACGTGCTGCGATCATGGAAGCGATTGCGCGGGATTACGAGTCGGAGCCCCAAACGGAAGCGGAAAGCGAGGTCAAGCGAGTGCGTGAGATACTCGATATGTACGATGACGAGGATGAGTGAACACAACTCGGCTAGAGGGATCGAGCAGCAGCTCCTTCCCGGATTGCGCGCTCTCGCGGATGCCGTCGGCAAGCCCAACCAATTCCTTCTTGCCTTCGGCGGTGGCGCCGATGATCACGAGCAGGCACTGCGCGTCATCTTCGAGCCTGGCCTGGACGTAGATGCCGTCGGCCCAGACGTAGACATACCGTTTGGCGGACAGGTCGCGATCGCGCCAGCGGGCGTGCTCGTCGACCCAAGCCTCTTTCAGGCGCGCGATGGTCGAGGCCGACAGCCCGCTGGCCTCCTTGCCGAGCAATGCGCCGAGCGCCTCCTCGAAGTCCCCGGTGGAGATGCCTTCAAGTACCGGATCGGAATCAGCACTTCGAGGCTCTTGGTGCGCCGGGCGTAGGGCGGCAGAATGCTTGGGCTGAACCGTATCCGCTCGCCGCCGACGCCTTCCCGGTCGCGCACGCGCGGCTGGCGCACGGCAACCGGCCCGATGCCGGTCATGATCTCGCGCTCGGGCAGATGCCCGTGACGCACCACGCGCTGGTGGCCCGCCTCGGTCTTGAGATCGGCATATCGCCCCAGGAAGTCAGCGACTTCCGTCTCGACGGCCTGCGCCAGCAGGGCACGCGCCCCGTCGCGCAAAATCTCAGTGAGTGAATCGGTGAAGGTCCCTGGCTGAGACAACTTGATGACGTTAGACCGTTATAGTTGCCGCAGTGGGAATTTTGTTCTCGTTGTGCGCTGTTGTCATGCGGCTTTGAGGCCGACGGCCGCGACGAGCGCATCAAGATCATCGATGACGCGGTGGTAGAGGCGGTCGAGTTGAGATCGCTTTTGGGCAGGGAGTTTGGCATCTGTGCTGACGGGGCTAAGAAGGCCGGCGGTCAGCGGGGCATAGATGCGCTCGAATAGCTTGAGGAAGACGAGACAGATCGAGTATCCCTGCGGCAGGAGTTGATAACGGCGGGAACTCGGGAGCTTGGCGACGAGCCCCTTGGCTCGCAGCTTGGAGAGATCGTAGCGGAGCGAGGCAAGCGTATAGCAGTCGGGGGAGCATCCGAGCGCCTTGATGATGTGAGGGTGGATCTCGCCAGTGGTGAAGCTATTGCCGGCGGCGACGTGCGCGAAGCGCACGAGGGCATGCATCAGGGCGAGTTGGCGGGGGTGATCAAGCCGCAGTCCTGGAATGCGTTTTCCCGTCGGAGTAATGGTTGGTTCGGCGAGCCGTCGCAGTTGGCCGCGATCGACGAAGGTCTCGAGGATGTCCTGCTGCACGTTGAGATAATTATCGTTGATGGCTGATAGGGCATTCCGGAGCGCCGGTAGATTCTGGACCGATTTGTTTACACCATAGTCGTGGACGTTGTTGCTCGTCGCCTCCGTTCGAAGGATGAGGTGATCGCGAACGTACTGTTTGATGAAGCCATTGCCGTAGTGGCTGCGGATCACTGGATTGGGCAAATTCATATCCTCGATCTCGGTTTGCAGCTTGCCCCGATGATGTTTGCTAATCCTGCGACCGAAGATCACGCTGATTTTGTTGGGCTGTCCGATCGTTCTATTGGCGTCGAGGAGCCGCTCGCCGAGTTTGTCCAACGCTGCGCGCCGACGGAAGACGAGATTGTCGCAGAACTCGATCTGGGAAAAGAACAATCGATGCTGACAGCCTGCTTCTTCTCGCTCTTTTGCAGTGAAGAACGGCGTCAGCCGGGCCAGCCATTTTTGGCCGCAGGTCAATAGCTCGCGGGGATCGAGCGAATCGGCAAGCTGCTGGAGGCGTTCCGGTGCCGAGCATCGGACGAAGGCATTGGCACACTGCTTGAAGTCAATGGCCTCTTCATGCATCCGGTTTGCGAGCCAGTGGTGCTGATTGAGGCAGACCCGCGCGGAGAACGGAAGATAAGGGCAGATGCGCACAAACATTCGCCCCCAGCGGCGGTCGTTGATGTAGAAATTGTACTGGACGATCCATCGGTTTGCGATCTGCAGATGCCATCGGTTGGTCTTGTTGTCGCCGACCGCTATCATTATGCGGGCGGGCTCACGCGCCTTGAGGATCACCACGACTTCGTCTGGCTTGGCTCTATTGAAGTGAGGATCAACGAAGTCATCGCGGCGGCCTTGCGGCGCGTCCATAATCGGGATGCTCCGCTTGCTTGCCCATGCCTTGAGCCAAATTTGGAACTGATCGGCAATGCCACGCAGGACGTTCCGGCTCACTGGGTAAAGCTGTCGATACGTGTTGAAGAAACCGACGACGCGCTCCGGCTGCTGGAAAGGTTGAATAAGACCATTCAGGAGGATGCGATCAAAGCAGCGGTAATGCCAACGAATGCTATCCCTATGGTGGTCGTAGAACGAGTTCATGAGCGGCCCCCGCTGCCTTGACTGCAGCAGGGTACCGTCTCTCATGGCATGTGCTCTACCGACTCACAGACCGAAGGGATATCAAGGGCGAAGCCCTTGGCTAGTTAGTGTCGGTCACGGCGCATCACTCCTTTGGTGGAGAAGTGGAGGCGTTGAACACCCCCACGATACGCCGCCTTACCTGTTCATGCCGTCACCAACTTCCGCGCATAGCTCGAGCGTTAGCCGCATGTGGCAGATAATGTAGTTCGCATATCGGACTATTTTCGACAGCGCGAAGGAGCAGTTGATGCCCCCGTGGAAGGAGCAGTCCATAGCGAAGCTAACCGGCAGGTCACGCCGAATTTCTGTAATGAATTCAGCATCCCCGCCGCGCCCGGACGAGGCACGATATGATCAAGTCCGAACTAACTCGGCCACCGTCAGCAGCTAGGGATGGATCGCGAACGGCATCAAGGAAAGCGCGACTGGCGTTTTCGATCAGGTGCCACCGATCCGCGACTTGTACGGCGTGCGGCAGGGCCTTGCCTGCGGCTTCGCCGTACCCTCCGCCGCGGTCGCGGGCTATGATCCTAGTGTTGTCGGAGGGTCGACAAACGAGGCCTGGGTGGTCGTCGACTCTCGATCCGGCAGCAGCCAGATTACAGATACGCTGGCGTATCGATAAATTCCGTCGCCATGGCCAATCATCCATGCCGACGACCCTGAGCCGATCTGAAGGAGGCCGTCTACGGCGTCTGCCTGACTCGCCAAGGCACACACCGAGGGAAAGCTCGAGTGCGCGGGACTTCCCACTCGGAGGAAAGAGTTCGAGCCTGATACCGCGCTCAAGAGGATGGCACTAAAGACGATGGTAAAACAAATTCAGCATTCAGGATGATCTGTCAATGCGAATTGACTGTCGATCGGCAGCGAGAAGTATTTTTTGCCCTCGACATTACGCACTTCGACCGACCAGCCTTTCCACAGGCCCGCCAGGTTGTTTTTCAATGCTTGTGCGGTGGCTTTTGCAAAATCCAATGCATCATTGGAGCTCAAAAATTCCTCACCCTGATAATCATAGAGTGATTGGCCTTTCGCCGTATAGTCGATAAAAAATCGCATTGAGCTAGCTCCATCTCGTATCATCATTGCTCGACTGCAGCCATAGCAACGGCGTGCTATAGTTGACTTAAATTAATGCGTACAGATGTAGACGTATAAGGAATTTGCCGGAGGGGCACGCGAGTTGTTTTTCCTTGGCCCGCATATTTCGTTCTTAATCGATCAAATTAAGAGCGCATCCTCGCAACGGATTGGCTGGCGCCAGATGGGTGTGCAGACGGGCAAACCGCTGGTGATCTTTCCCAACCCAGAGAATGAGCGGCGCTCGAGTTATCTTGGGCGCGTCCGTTGCGGGCAGGCTTCGCGGTGTCAGCGAGGGCGAAGGGTCGCGAGCTTGAGGGCAGCGCAGCAAGCGGCGGGGTGAAGTCCAACGACATATAAGCGCGAGGCGAGGGCGGCTGCCGGTGCGGTCGATCGGATGACAGCAAACGGTATGGAAAATGGCAGCATTCCTTGCATATGATCTGCGCCAATGCGGGCATGGGCGGCGAAGGCCGATCTCCGGTCCCAATGCGTCTATTGGTCGCCCCTTTTGCAAAAAGCCAGCCTGCAACTGAACCTGTTACGGCGCAATGAGATCGATCGGCCTCAGATCTTCGTCGGGCGGCCGCGAGATCTTTGGTCCCCGCGGACGTCTAGCAGCAGCTGGCGCGGCTGCGGTTGCGATGTCACGGTTTCGCTGCAATCGCGTGCCGGAAGTGCAAAGTCTTCGAGGCCCTCCAGCTTGGGCCCCGCTGCCCCGAACTTTATAGGGCCCACCTTTATGACGCTCGCATCGGCGTTGTGTGATGGACAGGCCCGCGGCTGGTCGACCTTCAACGTGATCCCCGCACTTGTCCGTTCGCTCAGCGCTCTCAAAGCGAGCTGGCGCACGCAGCTTATCTCGCCAAGTTAAAGTATTGGGTCGATCTCTACTGTCAACATCCACGATTTTCAATGGCAGGGGCAAAGGTGACGGTCGAAGTGCAAATGACGAATCAGAGTGCAGTCTAGGGAGGATCGCAAAGCACGACGACAGGCGATGCCTATTGCATCATGAAAGGTTCCGTACTGACAGGGACGGAAGGCGTCAGTGCCCGAAGCAAAACCTGTGATTATTGTCGTTGCGCTTAAAACGCGGTAAAATCACAAAGTTTCCGACCAACTGCGAGCAATATCCTGGTATCATACATGTACAAGCGCATCTACCGTAATTGTGTTAAGCGTGGTGGCGTATGACAAGTCAGTCAGCAATGGCTGATTACATTTCAATCATTTTGCGTGCCATTGAAAAGGCCCAAAATGATCCAAGTCAATTGCGTCAACTCGTATACGATATCTCTCGCATCAGCGTTGGCCAGCAGCTTCTGATCAACTATCGAGAACTCTCTGGTGAAGGTCTACAACAGCAGATTTCCGATCTCGAGTCCGCGATCCGACAGGTCGAAACTCTGGCGCGATTGGAGAACGAGCTTCTTCCCACTAGTCCGCGCGTTGCTCTGATAGCGAGTTCAACAACGATTCACGACGATGTCGCCGCTGTCGTTAATCATCGCGCAGGCCGTACAGGGGAATCCGGCGACCAGCAGCTCTTAACAACCCTAAACCCAAACCATGAATTGCAGCCGGCTATGGCACGCTCCGACGTAGTGCAGTCGGGGCAGGCGCCGAATCGCAATAGTGCCGATCGATTTTGGAAGATCGAACTGCTAATCGCAATTATTTTGGGCTTCGCAATCTATGCCGTCACTTTAACTCGATGGGACTCTTTTCCAATGCAAGATATTCTCGGTCATAGGGAAATAGCGAGGGGGCCAGCTGCGCCTACAACGTCGGTGTTGGCAGCACGGCCGACAAGTACAAACTCGACTTTTGCAAGGACAAACAATAGTCATCCGATGGGTTTCCCCCTTCCTTCAGTCTACGGTGTTTATGCCACAAGTGGGGGCAAACTCTATGCATTGGACCCACTTGCAATGAGGGTGCCAGATCCCAGAGTGGCAGTTTCTGCGATGATCTCAAGCATGAGCCGCATGGTGATTCCGAATGGGCAGATCAAGTTTATCATTTATCGACGTGACTTATCGGCAAGTGCTCCTGATAATGTTTCAGTGAGGGTTGTTGCGCAGGTGATGCGTGAGATCAAGTTCACGGGGTCTGGACCACCGAAAACCGTCAGCGTCGATGGTCAGTGGGCGATTCGAAATAAATCTTATAATTTTGAGGTTGCGCCAATAGAAAATAATCCCGAAATGATTGTTGTGCGGCCCACGGATGCCAATTTCCGATTTCTACCTGGTCGTTATGCGCTCGTCTTCAAGGGAGAAGGTTACGATTTCAGTGTCGCTGGCAAAGTGAGCGATATCGCACATTGCTTAGACCGCACCGATGCACTCGGTGGGATGGTGTATTCCGAATGCCGCCGATTACCTTAGGACAACGGAAATGAAAAACGATTCCGACGTCAAAAGCGCTATTGTGGTAAAGAGCACAAAAGTTGCCGTCGCTTCGGAATAATTTACCGTGACTTTCTGGCGAAGGCCTTCCGCCGCCCATTCACAGAAAGCGTATCTCGTCGCGTTCTAAAACGAGACATGTGAGTCGACCAGTCGCATAGGCGCCGGTGTCAATGTTGATGCGGTTTGTTCGAACATCTGGGCTGAGTACGGGCGAATGACCATGTACGATGACTTTGCCAAATGACCCCTCGTGCAGAAGGAACTCATCTCGGATCCAAAGAAGATCGTGCTCAGACTGCTGCGTCAGAGGAACGCCGGGTCGTACTCCAGCATGAGCAAAGAAAAAATCGCCGCACGAAAAGGAGAGTGAAAGGTGCTGGAGGAAACGGAAGTGGTCTTCAGGCATACTCTCGCGAAAAGCTGCAGCAACTTCGGATCGATCTTGGTAACGGACGCTTTTCAAGCCATACGAGAGGAGAGTGCTGCCCCCTCCCAGATTTTGCCATTCCGTTACCACTGAAGAATCCGTGAGGACCCGATAGGCAAATTCCTCATGATTGCCTTTGAGAAACTGTACTCGGTGGCGCCGCTCACGGGCGATCAGTAGGTCAATGACCTGTCGGGAATCGGGCCCGCGGTCAATGTAGTCGCCCAGGAACACCTCGTCTGATTGACGGGTTGGGCTGAGCTCTCTATCGGAGTCAATGCGAGTGAACAGTTCGGCCAAAAGATCAGCTCGCCCATGGATGTCGCCGATCACGTAGATACGTCGACCGGGCTCTATGCTCGGTCGTTTCCGTGAGCTTGTTAGCGACTTCCACAAAAGCGTATGCTCTCGCCGTGAAACGGAAGCGTAGCACGAAGTGCTCTATAGTTGAAGAATTGTCGTTGCCTATGTCCCTCAGACGAGGCTAATTCTTCGATCGAACACTTACCGCTAATCGACCATTACCTGTTACGCCGATAGCGCAGTCCGGCTCTTAGTCTGCGCGAATGCAAGGCCGAAGCCTACCGCGATCATGAGACCAGCCGCGTTCCCGATTAAGCCGCCGTTTATAAGCGCAATGAGACACAAAGCAACAAGGCAGCTCCCTTCAGCGGCGGAATAAATCCAGTCGCGTCGACGCATAAAAGAGGCTTTCAAGAAGATTACAATCGAGGCCCCGAGCAGGATGGCAATTAATGCAAACATGGGGCGCCCCAGTTCAATCGCGAGAGCCGCCGCAACCGTTGGTGCAGTGTAACTTTCATTTTTATCGCCCGTGACACGATAGATAGGCGCGATCGTTGCATAAGTGCCGGCGCCTGTTCCTACCAAAGGGGCATCGTCAAGAATGCGTTCGCTTTCGCCGATAGGCGTATCGGAGAAGGCGAGTAGCCGACTCATTCCCGATGCTATCGAATGATTAGCGATAATCAGGAAAGCTATACATACAATTGGAACGCCCATTGCGGCGGCTAGCCACATCGAGAGTCCCATGCGGCGAATGATGGCGACGCTGAGCAGTACGGCAAGGCCGCACCCAACCGCGACAATCACATCGCGCGACTGGTAAAGAAATAGGGCTATCAGACACACTGCGAATGCGGCCATGCAGGCGATTAATGTCCATCGACGAACAACCTCAGATGCCCGTCGGGGGGATCGCGGGGTCCCATCGTGTTCAAAAGTGTGCAAGGCGGCCGCAGCGGCAAATATTGCTGACATGCCGATGCAGTCCAGAGCCTGCGCATGCTGAAAAGTGGACAATTGAAAATCGGAAACTACCAGCTTGCGCGATATCATCAGGAGCGAAGCAACGGCACCTGAAACGCCTAGCACAAACAGCAAGGATTGTGCGCGATTACGATCCATAGCTACCGCTGCGGCCAATAAACCAGCCGCGCAAAGTGCGATATATTGGCTAAAGGAAAGTATGGTCGCCCCTATATCGATGCTGATTCTACCTGTGAGTGGCTGTTTAAGTGCCGCCGCCGCGCTCATCCAGATCGGGTGGGCAAGAGCTTGTACCGGGATCATCTGGAACAAAATCCACAGTGCGGGTATTGCTGCACCTACTGCAGCCGCTCTAATGCAAAGGCTGAGGAATTTCACCTCACTTGCGCTGAGTGTGAAGGAGGTGGCTACCAAAGCGATTGAAACAACCAAGGTTATGAAGCCCTGAGCGATCAACCCATCCCATAACAGAATTGCGGGTGACGCCAAGACTAGTGCAATGAGGATGAAGCGTGCTGTGGACACTTTAAAGGCTTGTCACCGTGATGGTGGATCGTTGCCACATCCTAGGATGCTAAATCAAGAGCATCCTGGGTCGTTGACCTCGCACTATAAGCCTTTTTCCGCATGTAGGCTTTCGGCGCTTAGCTCGTTCTTCATGCTAGCCGCATTTATTCAGTGCGCCCCGATGGCGCGTAACACCAGTTGAGGAAGATTTTACCCAGCCGATGCGAGTCCTGATTGGAGTGCGCCAGCCGCGGTCGAGGATCCGGATTCGTTCCGAACTCCAGCCGAGAGACTATGTCTTGCTCGCCAGATCGTACTTGCACTCGGTGCTCTCCTGATTGAAGCGAACCGGCCCGATCGTCGACTGACGAATTTAAATGTATGCTTGGCGCTACAGACGTTGATCGGCAATCATCGACATCATCCCTCCGGGTTGGATGACGGCAGGGCGCCCACCAGGAAGATAGGATTCGATCATGTTGTCGAGGACGGCGCCCGCCTTGGCGAAGTCGAGCGCAGCGACGGCCGGGTCCATTTAGTCGAGATTCTCGCAGCGGCGCAGAAGTTCGGCATTGATCGCACAGATCTCGTTGAGCATCTCCTGTAGCTTTGCGTAAGTTGGCAAGCAATTTGGCGACTTGGGCGTAAGCTGCATTGCGCACGTAGCCGAGCTGGGGGCGTTCGCCGGTCCGAGCGATTGTGGAGAGATATCTCTTGGGGCCGTGCCCGGGTCCGTCGGCGCAGTGGCAGTTCGGCCGAGCGCACGATTTGTAGGTCTCCGTCAACGAACCGCGGACGATCTGCTCGATCGGGGCAGCCCGCGCTTGCGCAGGGCTGCGGGTGACGGAGCTTGTTTCTTCATCGGACAGAATCACATAGATGTACAATGGATTCAGTACCTGATTCATTGTCAAGAGTGAAGCCCCACTCTTGCGGGTCAGCGCACCAATGAGTTCGTTCAGCGCCAAAAGGCTAAAAGACTGAAGGCATCGGCGATCAACGGCTAAGCCTCTGTCAGGAAATAAGTTAGTCAATTATCGTTTGGATTGATTACGGATTGGAGCGATAGTGTAGTTCCATTCTCCGTGGAAGGCATGGGGAAAGATATTGACGGCCGCGAGCTGATCGTCGGAAACGCGCAGGCCTTTGGGGTATCTATTTTCATCAAGCTCGGCGCGCACCTTCAGTCCCATCTCGGTCGTCGTGGCGGCGATGAGTTGAACGATTGCGCGATAGCTGCGCAAAGGTTTCCCGCGCCAATTGATCGTGATGAACGAAAAGAGCCGATGCTCGATTTTATTCCACTTGCTGGTGCCCGGCGGCAAATGGCAGATCGTGATCGGGAATTTGAGCTCGTTGGCCAATTTCTGCAATTCGATTTTCCACAACCGCACGCGATAGCCGTTGGAGCCGCCGCCATCAGCCGTCACCATAAGACCTTTGGGGCTCGCATAACGTTTTTTCCCCATCGTGCGCCACCATCGGCGAATGGCGTTGACCGCAAAAGCGGCCGTGTCGTGATCTGTTCCCACGCTGACCCAACCGGTGTTGTTGCGAATATCGTAAACGCCGTAAGGCACCGCGCGTTTCAATTTGGGATCGATGAAGTCATGAATATTGACGTCTTCGGGGCTGTCCTGGGGCCGCCATTCGCGACCCGCATTCTTAAAATTGCCCACCAATTCCTTCTTTTTGGTGTCCACCGAAACAACCGGCTGGCCGTCCTTCAGGAAGGATGCGGCGCGCGCGTTGATGTACTGAAATTGTGCGTCTCTATCCATATGCTGGTTGCCTTCGCGGGTTTTGCGGTTCGCCTGCAAGCTATAGCCCGCCTGTTGCAGAAGCTCGCCCACCACGGTGTGGCTGACCTCATGTCCTTTGTTCACCAGCTCTTTGCTCAACTTACGCAGACTGCGCGAAGTCCATAACAAGGACTTCATCGGATCACCGCGCGTGGCGGGTTCAACTAGAGTTTTGAGATCCCTCAGAAGCGTGGGGTCGTGAACGATCTTAGGCTTACGGCCTCCGCCATGCTTGCGGATGCGCCCCAGATCGGTTTTGTGGCGGCGGCGAATATCATCCAGTCCGCGGTAAACCGTCCGTCGCGCAAGGCCGGTTACGCGAACCACACAACTGACTCCGCCACGCCCCAAAGCCTTCGCTTCCGCAGCCGCCCAGCGTCGCCGGCTCTGCTCATTCAGAACCGGCTCCATCTCTTTCCATCGCTTGCGAAGATGTTGAACTTGCGCGGCTGCAATCATGCCGCGATTCTATCTCAACCGATTCGCTCGTGGGAATCCCCACTCCAATATCTTCGTTCAGTGTGCTATTATTGACTCACTTGCTTCCTTACAGCGCCTAACCGCCGGCGGGCGTTACGTGAGCGTTGGGGGGGGGCGCCCAGTCGGTCCATTCGCGCGGCATGGCCAAGACCATCGTGCTGGTCCAGGACAATCTCAGCGTCCACAGCAAGGCCTCACTCTACGAAGCCCTCGCCGCTGCCGAAGCCAAACGGCTGGTCGAACGCTTCGAATGGCACTACAGGCCCAAGCACGGCAGCTGGCTTGATCTGGCCGAATCCGAACTCGGCATCCTCGCTGCCCAGTGCCTCAACCGCCGCATTCCCGACAAGAAAGCTCCGACCAACGAAATCGCTGCCTGGGAAACGACCGCAATGCCCAGCACACCAAGTCAGACTGGCGCTTCTCCACCAAAAACGCACGCATTAAACTCAAGCATCTATACCCTTCAATCTGACTGAATCAGGCGACTAGCACAATAGAGGGTGCCGTAGATGTGCTCGGGCGAACCCCTGGTGAGGCTGGTCACGACGAAACGGATATCGAGGCCGAAGGGGTGGCTCCGAACCGTGCACAGGCAGGTCGAGGCTTCGACCAGGACTTGGCCTGATAATGCGTCTCAGCACAACCTCGTAACAGGGCAGCCTGCGCCAGCGCCCAGCGAGTGCGGATGTCATCGGCAGCGATTCGACGGCGCGATCGAGCGCGGTGTCGCCGGCCAGTCCGAAGACGAAGTCGATGCGTTATTATCGCAGAAATCCAACACTTCAAAGGCAGCAAGATACGTCGGTCATGGCGGATGTGGCCAGAGATGGTCAAGCGGATCGGATGGCATCAGCACCCAATCCCTACGCTCGATCAAATCCTTACGCTACATCCACCAGCTTCCGTCCTCAATCAGACGCGCCAGAACTGACGTTGTGGCACGATTCGCACGCTCGCGAATGAGCGGTGCCATAATGTTTGACCTAGCGAATAGCCGACTTCCACGACCCGCTCGTCATTGAGCGAAAGGCAGCCATCGATTGCATGCGGTCATACCAAATTTTGCCAGCATCATTTTCGGGCCAGGAAAGACGTCCAAAGTAGGAAATTATTGACAGGTGCGCAACGGCCGCGAAGTCAGCATAAGTCAGTCTAGGTCCAGCGACCCATTCACGCTCATTCAGCAAACGCGTCAAATAGTTCAAATGATATTGAAGATCTTCGAGGGCTGCTCGGATCACGACAGGATCGCGCGTTCCAGCGCTCATCTCAAGCGGCAAATACTGCTTATAGTTTTCCAGGGTAAGTGGGCCGCTCACTCTTTCAAAGAAATAATAGTTGAACCAATGGGTCATTCTGCGCGCCTCGATTCGCCCATCAATAG
Source organism: uncultured Alphaproteobacteria bacterium (assembly GCA_963729965.1). GTDB lineage: Bacteria > Pseudomonadota > Alphaproteobacteria > Rhizobiales > Xanthobacteraceae > BOG-931. The sequence goes on along the minus strand of CAVSPX010000007.1, from coordinate 289,149 downwards.
TTTGTGGTAGCAGCCGGTCGGCGCCGCGCTCTTGACCATAGAGCTCGTCTAAATATTCAACGATAACAGGGGCGGTTGGTACGGCAAATTTATCCTCCGTAATGAGGACCGGCAGGGTGCCGGCTGGATTCAAAATCAAGAACTCCTTTCGACGCTCCCACGTTCGCTCAATTAGTTGCCGCGTGGGTAAGCCGTATTCAAATAAAACAAGTCGCACGAAGCGCGAATGAGGGCAAATCGGGTGATGATAGAGCGTTAGCATGCGAGACTCGCCCGGCCGACGCGCGCTTACGACGTGATCAAATCAAACAATTGTGGGACAAGGCGTGCTGTAGAGCAAACACAACTGATGAATAGTACCCAGGTGACGCACAATGTATATCACGCTGCTGGCTGATCTCAACAGCTGACGCATATATCTTTAGCGGGAAACTGCATCCTATTTGGCGCGGTCAAGTCGCCAATTTTGTGCGCTTCGGAGCCTGGCACAGGTCATTTCCCGTATCGTCGCTTTGCGAACCTTTTCGCGCGCTTCGGATTGCTTTCTTGCCGTTCCGGGGTGGACAATCGGGCGCGCGACACGCGACTTTCCGGTGACGGAGCCGAGAAACGTTGCGGTCGTAGATTTTTTGAATATGATAGAGTCTTAAACCGGCTGGAGGGCCCGAACAATGGCCAGATCAATGCTTTTCGTTGGGGGCGTTGTGGGAGTTTTCATGATGGCGTCTTCGGGATCGCTTGGGGCTGCCGAACTGGAGACGCCTGCCCTGTCAGGGGCACATGTTCGTGTTCCGCTCGACTGCGGTCCATGCGGCTGCCTCCAAGTCGAGTACGTCTATCACCGCGAACTGCGATCGACCTACGGCCTGTCTTTCGATCCGCGTAATTTCGATACTACCGAGCCCTACTATTATTTCGGTCCGATGCGTCGATATCCTCGGTTTCGGGCTGAGGGCTGGGCTGGTAACGGCCCGTGTCGATGAGCGGCAGTCAGCGGGCTCGAGTTGCCGGCCTAGTACACACTTTCATAGAAGCGTGATTCGCGCGGGCAATAAATTCGAGAGTCGGATGAGGCACTTATTCGCATCGTCGCCTAAATGGTGATTCTGGGTACTAGTCAATGCTTATGGACAAGAACTCGAATGGCTCCGCACGCGTTCTTTAAATAGACGGCGTGGTGTCTATTAACTAAGTGTATGACTTCAAAAGTAATTTGTCGACGGACTTCGCGGTCCGCTGGCCCTTGCGGGCGCGCTTCCGCCCCTGTGGTAGGTTTGCAACAGACTGCGTAAATCGTCCTTTTTCCGCCCAAAAACAGCCCGGTTCCCTAGATTGCGGAAGAAAATTCGAGGCATATTACGGCGAGCTACGATCGGGGTGGGGGAGTTAGTTATGGCGAAGCTCGGACTGCGATGGCTCGCCTCATTGGCGATGATGGGGGCTGCGCTCGCGTGTGCCGGTTGCGACACTCTGTTCATTCCCGCAGCAGGACCCAATGCCATCGCCGTCAAGTCAGAGACGACTTGGAACGGTCCGCACTACGGATTAGTTAAGGTTACACCGAAGGTTGTTGATATTCTGCAGGAATACGGGCCGCAAAGCCTGTCAGCGGCGTTTGGCGACCACCGTCCGCCGCCGGAAATCCATTTCGGGATCGGCGACGTTGTCAGTGTTAGCATCTTCGAGGCGGCAGCCGGCGGGTTGTTTATTCCATCGGAAGCCGGTGTCCGGCCGGGCAATTTTGTGACCCTGCCAAATCAGCCGGTAGACACCAAAGGCTTCATCACCGTTCCCTATGCGGGTCTGGTGCCGACAGCTGGGAAAACGCCTTCGCAAGTCGAGCAAGAAATTGTCGACCGCATTAAAAATCGGGCGATCGAGCCGCAGGCGGTCGTTTCGCTGGTTACACAGAACACATCTCTCATAACGGTGATTGGTGAGGTCAATAACGAATTCACGCCTACCGGTCGAATTCCGGCACAGCCGGCGGGAGAGCGGTTGCTTGATGTCATCACGCGTGCCGGTGGCCTCAAAGATCAGGGACAGGATCTGTGGGTGGTGCTCGAGCGACACGGTAAGAGGGCCGCCGTTCCCTTCGGGGCGCTCATTTACGAGCCAGGAAACAACATTTGGGCTTGGCCCGGCGATACAATCTATCTTTACAAAGAGCCGCAGACGTTCCTGGCGCTTGGTGCCTCGGGTCAACAGGGGGAGTTCCAGTTCAGTGCGGGACCGCAGTCCTCTGCATGGCGCATGACGCTTGCGGAAGCTGTCGCAACCGCTGGAGGCCTACTCGACGCACAGGCGGATCCAGGGTCAGTCTTCCTGTACCGGCGTGAACCTCGTGAGCTAGCTGAGAAGCTCGGAGTTGACTGCTCCAAGATGCCCGGGCCTACCGTGCCGATCGTGTACTCGGTGAGCTTCGCCGATCCAGCCGGCTATTTCCTCGGCACCAGAATGCAAATGCACAACAAGGATGTCATTTTTGTTGCCAATGCGCAGTCGGTTGAGATCACGAAGTGGGCGCAATTCCTCAGCACGGTCATAAATACGGCCAATAGCGCAGCGGTGCTCGGCACGAATATCGAAACCTGGAGAATCGATACTCACGTCCACTGAGCGGACCATGTAGCGTACGAGCAAGCGTAGCTCTATGCTGGTGATATGGTCACGGCCGGGAGAAGGATCGGGAGAAGGATAAGAGGAAGCGTAAGTGCGTGGTTGCTGTTTGCTGCCGTCGCCCTTGCGCCCCTCCCTTTCGGTTCTGCTGAGCCTACTGCGATCGCATTTTGGAGCGCTATTCTCGGCCTAGCGCTCTTTGTGATGCCGTTTGGCGCACTAAGAAAGCCCCATTTTGCTGTGCTCGGGGGTGTGGCCGTTCTCGTCGCCGCTTACAGTCTTGTGTTGCATGAGCAACTCGCTTTGCGACCTTGGCTTCCCGGGGCAGAGCCGGATGTGCTTTGGAGCAAGGCGTCGGAAGCGCTGGGGACGCCACTCCAGCCGACGCTGTCGATTGCGCGGCATGAACCTTATTTTGCACTCGGTTCGCCGCTGATCTGCATGCTGTCATTCCTCTGCGGCCTGGTGGTCGGAGCAGATCGTCATCGTGCCCGCGTGCTGGTTTGGGTTCTTGCGCTGTCGGGGGTTGTCTATGGCCTCTACGGGATATTGGCTCACCTATTCGATCCCGCGCATGTGCTATGGCACGATAAGGCCGCATACCGCGACAGCTTGACCGCGACGTTTATCAATCGAAACACGGCGGCGGCATACTTTGGATCATGCGCGATCTGTTGCCTGATGCTGTTTTGTGACGTTATCCGCCACAAGCTGCCGCATGGAGCAATCGAATGGCGGCAAATTCCGGGCTGGCTCCTATTCAATCCTCCGCGGCATGCAATAATGTTAGTTGCTATGCTCTTCCTTTGCCTAATCGCAATGTTAATGACTAATTCGCGAGCTGGTGTGGCCGTTTCGCTTGGAGCGATTATCGTCTCGTTTGTTCTCTATTTTCATCGCGACCTGCCACGCCGCAACAGCATCTTAGCGGCACTGGGAGGCGCCGTCGCGGCTGGACTCGCCCTACTGGAATTCCTGGGCAGCGGCGTCAGCGCCCGCTTTGATGCGCAAGGCCTTGCCGACGAGGGAAGATTGGCGGTCTGGCAAGCCACCATGCGCATGATACGTGACCATCCCTGGTTCGGAACCGGCCTAGGTACGTTCGTATGGAGCTTTCCGGCCTACCGAAGGGCCGATGTTTCGATGGCGGGCATGTGGGATCATGCTCACAATACGCTTTTGGAATTGACTGCGGAAATGGGTATCCCCCTCGCTTCACTTGTGGTGATGGGATGGATCTTGATCCTCGTAGTTCTGTTTCGCGGCGCGCTCTTGCGCCGGCGCGATCAGTTGATTCCAATCGCCGCCTTTGGAGTCGCCATTCTTTCGATCTTGCATTCGATGGTGGATTTTTCTCTGCAGATAGCGGGCTACGCAATTCCAGTGTTAACCCTGGTCGGCGCCGGTGTCGCCCAATCCTTTGCAAACCCTCGGAGCGTTGAGAGAGCAGGGGCAGCTGCGCATTCCGCATCAGCTGCCAAGCCCGTCGCCGGGTAAGTGTCTGGGAATGCTTGGACGTTTGGGCATTTACGTTAACACTTTGAGATAATTAACGTTTGGCCGCAGAACCAGCTACGTTTATTGGCATGTCATGCGGGCCGTGCTAAGAGAAACGATCTACTTTAGAGTTCATTGGAGTTTTAGCCATGGGCGTGTTGGTATCGTGGCCACCTGGGCATGTTTTCGTTTCCGCTATTGTAGCCGTCGTGGTATCCGCCGCGTCTGGATCGGCGAGTGCGGCCTGTTATCGGCCCGAGCAGCAGCTACCGGCGCAAGCGGTTGCACAATTTGTGGCCCATCCGGACGAGCTGTTGAGCCAATATGCCAATGGCGGCGCCCCGCTGATCTCGTTAGTGCGTGATTTGGTCGCGAGCGAGCCCAAAGCCCTGCCGCTGATCCTTGACTTGGTGCCACGCGCCAATGACGCGCAGCTCCAAGCTTTCGGCACGGCACTTGGGGAGGCGACGCTGGCTTGCGTGCGGCCAGACCAAGCCTTTGCGAACGACATTCAACAAATGGTCGTCGCCGTAAACAATGAGACACTGCACGTTGCCTTTGGCGCAGTGCTTGGTGACCAGAATCTTGCCGCCGTCGATCCGGCCGGGGCGGGAGGCGGGGGCGGTCCGACAGACAGTACACCGACGACTGGCCTCGGCGGCTTCGCCAGCAACCCCCCCAATTTGATCACCTCGGTGGTAACGGTTCCCGATAAGTTCACGATTCCTACTGCGTCTGGAAGTTCGCCGGGGAACACGTCGACCTCGAGCGCTTTTAGTGGGTCGGGAAATACGTTGCGTGGGTTGGGAAGTCCGCCGGGTAACGTTTCGAATTTGAGCGTCAGTCCCTCAACGCCCTGATTGGGCCGTGTAAGCTTGGATAGCGGAGCGCTGTTGGAGCGTATTCGCGTAAGTAACCGGTATGCTCCAGATCACGAAGTCACAACTACATCAACAGCACGCGGCACTGACTTCGGACATTTTGTCGCCTGCCGAGATTTACGCGGCTGTCGTAGGATTTTTGCATCGCCAGTTTCCCGTTATTGCCTTCATGTTTGTCGTTACGGTGGTGCTTGGCGCTGCATATATCTTCACGAGTCCGCGGTACTATACGGCTCACGCCGTACTGGTAATCGATACGCAAAAAAATCGGGTTTTCGAGGGTCAATCGCCGTTTGGCGACTTGCCGCTCGATTCGGCGGCGGTGGACACGCAAATCGCAATCCTCAGTTCGCAAAAAATCGCGTTGTCGGTGATCAAGGATCTGCATCTCAATGAAGAAGCGGAGTTCATTTCACCCAGCGCTGGGGTCCTCGGGACAGTTGCTGGGTTAGCGAGCGACGCCATCACCAGCACTCTGAACTTCATTTTGCCGTCGCCCCAATCTGTCAGTGTCCCGGCGCCGCAAGACGGAGCCGTGCAGGCCGCCGTGGGCACGTTCCAGGGCGATCTGACGGTTGAGCGAGTCGGTATGACTTACGCGATCGATATCGGTTTCCGCTCGCGCAGTCCTGACCGGGCAGCGCAAATCGCCAATGCGGTGGCAAATGCCTATATCGTCGATTCGCTGGAGGCCAAGTACGAGATTACCCGCCGAGCCGGCACGTGGTTGCAAGAGCGGTTGAACGATTTGCGGGAGCAGGCAACGACTGCGGAACGCGCGGTCGTCGATTATAAAGCCAAAAACAATATTGTCGACACCGGCGGCGAGCTCATGAACCAACAGCAGCTCGCGCAGTTGAACAGCCAGCTCATTCAGGCCCGTGCGGCGACAGCCGAAGCCAAGGCCCGGCTTGATCGAGTCCAGCAGATTGTCCAGAGCGGTGATGTTGACCCTACGGCTGCTGCGACGGGCAGCGTTGCCGATACGCTACATAATGAAGTTATTACGAAGCTTCGCGAGCAATATCTTGATTATGATGCACGAGCCAATGACTGGGCGCAAAAGTATGGGCCCACCCATCTGGCCGTGATTAACTTGCGAAATCAGATGGGTCAATTACGGCGCAGCATCTTTGAGGAGTTGAAGCGGACCGCAGAAACGTATCAGAGTGATTATCAAATCGCGAAAACACGCGAAGAATCAATTCAGAAGTCGCTCGATCAGACGATTGACCAGTCGCATACCACCAATGAAGCTCAGGTCACGTTGCATAATCTGGAGAGCAGTGCGCAAACGTATCGCGCGTTGTACGACAACTTTCTGCAGCGGTACATGGAATCGGTGCAGCAACAATCGTTCCCGATATCGAATTCGCGCGTAATCACTCAGGCGACGCGTCCATCATCCAAAAGTGCTCCACGAACCTATGTGATTACGGCGCTCGCTGCTTTGGGCGGCCTGTTTTTTGGTGTCAGCATCGGCTTATTGCGGGATATTGCCGATCGGGTATTTCGTACCTCAAGCCAGATTACCGAGCACCTGCAAGCGGAATGTATCGCGCTCATCCCAAAATTAGTCGACCGTCCGAAAGGCGCGGGAGGCGAAAAGAAAAAGAACCGGTCGGGGACGAGGACCATACTGCGCGATACAAGCGTTCACTGGACTGTGCTTGACGCCCCCCTCTCGCGATTCGCCGAATCAATCCGGGCGGTCAAGGTCGCGATTGATCTCGGCAATGTGGGAAAACGGTGCAAAGTTGTTGGAATAACATCGGCGCTTCCGAACGAGGGTAAATCAACGATTGCCGTATCACTTGCAACCGTGATTGCCCATGGGCGGGCACGGGTGTTGCTGCTTGACTGCGACTTGCGCAACCCATCGGTGTCCAAGGATCTTGCTCCGGGTGCAAAAAGTGGTCTCCTTGATGTCATCAGCGGCAAGGCCGAGCTCGCGCAAGTGATGTGGAACGAAAGCACGAGCGGGCTTGCTTTTGTGCCGGCGGCGACCCCAAAAAGGCTCGCCAATTCAAGCGATATCTTAGCCTCTGAACCTACCCGAGCGCTGTTCGAAAAGCTGCGGGACAGCTATGACTATATTATCGTGGACTTATCGCCATTGGCGCCGGTCGTCGACGTCAGGGTGATAACGCCGTTGATCGATTCGTTTTTGTTTGTCGTCGAATGGGGACGGACCAAAATCGATGTAGCCGAGCACTCACTGAGTAATGCGCGTGGCGTATATGAGAACTTGTTAGGGGTCGTGTTGAACAAGACCGACATGACCACCCTCGGTCGTTATGAGAGCGCGCGCGGGCACTATTACTACAACGAACACTACGCTCGTTATGGTTACACTGACTGACGGAAGCGAATCGCACAGCGCGTTGCCGCGTCTCGCCGCGGTCTGCGCTTTCGGAATTAAGTTCTTCTACGTATCGATCCGAGTGATGACCGCGGTCCTGGGGCTAGTCGCCGTCGCTTGGGGAGGTGCCAACTTCTCAACGTTTTGGCGACAGTCCAGTCTCGAACGCGCAGCTACGGCAGTTATTAATCGCGAGGCGTTCAAAACGGATGCGTTGGACGGGCTGATTCCCGCTCTCGCGGATATCGAAAATGAGCGGTACTGCCGTCCGTCTGCGCTACATAGCGCTGCTGTGATCCGTCTGCGCCTTGCGGAGACGGCATTGATTGGCGGGAAGCGCAGCATTATGGATGAGCGGCTCGACGCCGCCGACCGAAGTATCCGGAAGTCATTGGACTGCTCCCCGCGGGACGCTTTCCTTTGGATGGCGCTCGCTTGGGTGGAGGACTTTCGCAGTGGTTTCCAGCCCGAGCAGCTTACGTATCTGCGGCTTTCCTACGCAACTGGCCCGAACGAAGGTTGGGTCGCGGCGCGTCGCAACCGTCTGGCACTGTCCATGTTCGCACGATTATCACCCGATTTGGCGGATCGCGCCGTGGTGGAGTTCGACCGTCTCCTTGACAGCTGGATATACTGGGATGCCATTGCGATCTTCGAAGGCCCAGGGTGGCCTATCCACGATCGGTTGTTGGCAAGCTTGAAAGATGTGGGTCTACGCCAGCGACAAGCGTTTGCTGACGCGTTGTATGCGCAAGGTTATGATGTCGTAATCCCTGGCGTCGAGGCACGTAAACCCAGACCATGGTACTGACGCGGTACGGTACGGCAGGCTCAATGCAGAGAGCCGCGAGGCGCGGCATTATCTTCCTGCATTAAAGCGTCTAGCATGGGTTGGTTCCAAACCCCTGCGCTCCGATCGTATATTCCAAAATTGGAACAGAACTCCCAATAAGCCCAACTGAAGTGGAAGGTCTTCGCCTCACGGACAACAGCTCGCGTCCAGGCCACGCGGAATTTCGACTCTATCGGCGTGCCGGCACCGAATTCACCAAGATAGATCGGGCGGTGGTGCTGAACGGCCCAGGCAGCAACCTCCTGAAAGTCTCGATCGAGCTGATTGCGGTCCAGCGGAGAGCCCCAACTCGTACCCTTCCATGCCGCGCTTGCCGGCAGCCACGGTTGCGCTTGGTGAGTGAAGTGAAATGGCTCGTAATAATGAAAGGTCACAATGAGTCTTTGATCATCCCGGGGGAGTTGCAAGGTGCTGAGGTGATGCAAACTATTCCAATAGCCCGGCCCCACGATCACCATCCTGGTCGGATTGCTAGCGCGAATGACGTTGAGTAGCTGCGGAAGGAGCGCGTTCCATCGCGAATCGCTAAACTTATCTTGGGGCTCGTTAAAGAGCTCAAAAAATAGGTTAGGCGGTTCGTCACGATAGCGCGCCGCTATTTGGCTCCACAATGCCAACAACTTCTGGCTGTTGCCAAGTGGATCCTGATTCATCTCGATGAAATGGTGCACATCAATGACGGCAGCAAGATGTTGTGAAAGTGCTTCGTTAATAGCCCAATCCACGCGCCTAAAAAAGACCGGATCGATCGTGTAGGGCGAGTGCGCGGCCGCATGAGCGGACCAGCGAATTGGAATCCTGACCGAAGCAAATCCCGCCTCTCTGATCGCGCGGAAATAAGAGGAGTGCAAGATGACACCCCAAGCTCCTTCTTGAGGGGCGTCAAGAGCATCACCTAGATTCATTCCGCTGCCCAGCACTCGATCATAGTCAAATACCTCAAGCTCGGCGATCGAAACACGCGGTGCCATTAATACTGCAACAAGGAAAACCGCAATCGCTATTGGCGATAAAACCATCTGAGCGATGGATGTGCATACAAACGAAGGTCTTCCGACACTTCTAAACCGCCTAAGTGCAGGTATTAAGAGAGCCATGACGTCATCTTCCCGCGAAAAGCCGTCTTAAGGTTGCCGCCCAATATTCAAGGCCCTTGTTGCTCAGAAGGCCGATCTGCTATAATAAACGGACAGCTATTCAAAGTGTAATGGCGGGATACACAGATCGCGGCGCATGCCATCGCAGCTATTGCCATTGTCGAGCCAGGTTGAATTCGGCGAAGTGCTGGGAGACGCCGCGGCCATCCAGTATGAGAGCGCGCCCGATCGCCTGGGTTGGTTTGTGTGCTTTTTTTCATTCTGCATGCTCTTACTCATCTCATGGTCGGCAAGTCGCCCCGGCGACTGGACAACTACGATTGTAGTTCTGCTCTTTCTCCTGCCTTGGGGATGGATCATATTACGGGGGCCGGACGAGGCGTTTCGCGCCCTCGTTGTTAACTGGCCCCTGCTTCTCCTGCCATTGTTAACCGTAGCTTCGACGTTATGGTCGGACTATCCATCGATTACGTTACGGTCAGGTACCCAATATTTGATCACGATTTGCATAGGTATTTGGGCGGGCTACTGTATCAAGCCGCGCACTCTTTTGGCCGCGCTATTGTCGGCGCTCGCGCTGGTCGCCGTTCTCAGCGTGCTGGATGGAAGAGGCCAATATGACGCCTTGACCGGCGAATATGCGCTCGTCGGACTGTTTGGAAGCAAGAACTATTTCGCTGTTTGTTTATCCTTTCTTCTGCTAACCGCGATTGCGGTGACCTTTGATCGCGCGCAAGCCATCCCTTTTCGGATCATCGGACTGGGTAGCGCAACACTGGCGATACCGCTTCTCATCTATGCCCATTCGGTGGGTGCGCTGGTCATTTCAGTGTTTGCATCACTGGTCTTTTTTGCGCTGCATTTGATCGTCCGGCTTCCGATTCGTTCGCGAATTGCTGTTCTCAGTGTGGCACTCGTGGTCGCCGCGATGCTTGTCGTTATCGCCGCATTTGACCTGAATTACGCGAATATTCTCGAGTCGCTAGGGAAGGATGTCACGCTTACCGGACGAACGTTGCTATGGCGGTATGCGTTTGCCGCAATATCAAACAGGCCGATCCTTGGTGGTGGTTATCAAGCCTATTGGCAGCCGGGCAATTGGTCTGCAGTCCAGCTGTGGTTTTATTCGTATGTAACCGACAAATATGGCTATCACTTCCACAATACGTTCCTAGAAATCGGAGTTGATCTTGGCTTTGTCGGGCTATTTGTATTCATCGCCACGCTTTGCGCGATTATGTTGCGCAGTATCCGCGCCCTATCCCTAGGGCACCCGAACTCTCAACAGCTTTTTGCGCTAACTCTGTTTTTGTTCTTGCTGTTGCGAATGCCGATTGAGGTCGATCTGTTTTACCAGTTTCAGATTGCATCAATCCTGCTATGCCTAATCTGGATCTATATCAGCCCGCAACGCGCGAATCGTGGGGCTCGGTTCAATCGCCGTTATTTGGTAAAAAGTAATTACGTGATTGCTGCGGACAGACCCTAATGCTCTTCTTGGTGCTCTAAGTGGATTTAGCGCGAGAAGTGTCTATTGACCAAACCAGCGAGGGTGTGATGCCTCCACGTGCCTTTGGATTAAGGCCCGTTATGCTTTGCATAATGTGCATATTTATCACATCCATCGCGTTGACGGAAGCGGGTCAAGCCGCGACCAAATACTACTTCTCTGCCGCCGGCAGTGACAACAACGACTGCCGCTCAATAGCGTCTCCCTGTCACAGCGTTGAAAAAGCAAATTCCGGAGCTTATGTCGCTGGAGATTCTATCCTTTTTCATGCCGGAGAAAAGTTTCCAGGATGCTTTTCGCTTAACCCCAGGAATGTCTCGGACCGCGGGATGGTCGGGAGGCCCATCACGGTGGCTTCATATGGCGGCGGTAAGGCAATGTTATTATCAAACTGTCCTGGCCAAAATGCCCTAATCACCATCGATAGTGTGAGCGGCGTGTTCGTCGAGAATTTAATCTTGTCGGGAAGAGGGACTGCCACGGCGATCGGCGTTCTGATCCAGAACGGTGACGGTGGAAAGGTCGTTAGCGGAGTTGTAATCCAAGACAACGATATCGGAGGGTTCGAAATTGGCGGATCGAGATTTAGCGCCGAAGTGTTTGTCAGTGGCTTTGCCACGAATGGAAAGTGTGGGGCATTGAACGATATCCAAATACGTGAAAATAAGCTTCACGGTTTGCATGGCCCGACCAGTCCTGATGACAACGGAATTACGGGATATAGCTGTGATCACAACATCACACATGTGATCTATTCGAAGAATGAGGTTTTCGATATCGGCGGGCATAGGGAAGCTCAAAGTGGCACTTCTGGAAATGGAATTCTTGCCTCAGGAGTGAATGGGGGAGAAATATCTTTGAATTCGGTCCATGATAATGGAGCTAATACCAAATCCTGTGGGGGGCCAGCCGGAGTGTGGGCGTTTCGCTCAGAAAACATAGTGATAAGGTTCAACGAAGTGTATCGTATGCAGCCGTTACCGAACTATCCATCCGGCGGTTGCGATTGGGCAGCCTACGATTTAGATGCCGGCGTGACGAATTCAGTCGTGGAGTACAACTATAGCCATAACAATGCCGGCGCCGGCTTACTAGAATATGCAAAGGAGGTATGGGGCCAAAACACGATTCGGTACAATATCTCGGAGGATGACGAAGGGATGATGGCTGGCAACAGCGGTTCTATCGCTTTGAGCAGCGGGGGAGTATCGTACGTCTACAACAATACAATATATCGCGATGGACATTATAATGGGATGACGCCACCGTCATGCATCTCGTTTGGTTTTGAGGGCATTTTTCCGAAGGGCACGCTCGTTGCAAACAACCTGTGTATCAATTCGATGACCGATCAGTTGGGAAGAACTCTTTATATTGATGCCGGAAAGCCCGACGTGTCTGCAGTGGCCCTGATCAACAACCTATACTGCGACTCAAAGGGCGTGGCCGGCTGGAACTGGGGCGGCGCTGATTATCCGACGCTCGCGAGCTTGCAGTCCGCTACAGGCAAGGGTGGTGGTTCTATCCTCGGATGCCCAGCGGTCTCCAATCTCGGGACTGGAGGTACGTGCGTCTGGACGCCTGGTCTCGGCAACGGCCCCCAACCGTGTCCGCTGGCGTATAAACTCAAGAGCAATTCGACGGCGAGAGGGACTGGCGCGGATTTAAGGCGATCGCCGTACGGGCTAGAAGTCGGACAAAGAGATTACTACGGTCAGCTAATTCCAAGTCACGCTGGCAGTGGATTTAATATAGGGGCCGACGGTTCGGCCCAATAAGCGCCATATCGTCTATGTTGGGGTCGAGTACTCCTCATGGACTTGACCGTTGAGCCAATAGGCGAGCGTGCCAAGGTGGAAGACCGCGCGCATCAACCACCACATCGCACGGCTGGGTCGAGGGCACAGCAGTATCGCGGTGGCGATGCAGAAGAGGATTTTTAGCGGAGCCAGCAGTGGGATTCTCCTGTACGTGGCCCAGGCGTATTGTTGCTGCAGTTTGGCGTAGGTTTGACCCGCTCGATAGCGTCGCGTAGCAATCCAGCGTGCTGTTGTTCTGCTGGGCGGAACAGGATCATATACGATAGCCTCTGGGACGTAACCTAAGCGGCCACCACATCTGTATATTGCGTGGAAGAAGAAAGTATCCTCGCCGCCCGTGCGTCCTAGCCCCTCGTTGAACATGAGCCGGTGCTGCCGAACAAAATCCATATCGATCAGAGCATTTGACGAATACCCTGTGTCAATAATGCCACGTCTGCTCGTCACCCGATTTGAATGATAATCGCCTGCCCTCACCCATCGTGGCGCATCATCTCGATAGATTGCGAGGCACGGTCCGAAGACGGCCACTGCTCCAGCGCTTCGACCTTGCAGGAGGAAGCCCAACCAGTGAGGGCTCGCCACCTCGTCGTCGTCTATAAACGCCAACCAACGCGTCCGGCATGCGCTCAGCGCGGCGTTGCGAGCGATCGAGATATTCTGGCCTGGTGCATGCAAATATTCGACCTGCATGCTCGATCCCGCGGACGCGCCCGTTACTAGGGGCTCAGCCGTTCGCGTGAGATCATTATCAATTACAAGCGTTCGACACAGGGCGCGCTTGGGCAATACTTGAGTGGCTACGCTGTTGAGTGCGGCGACTATGCTCGCCCTGCGAAACGTGCAGATGCACACTGTCACCGCCGAATTAGCGCTTTGATTATACTCTAACGGCATCGTCGCCGGACGCGAAGCGATGGTCATGGTACATTTAGGCGTCTAATTCTTTTCCCCGACGAACGTCACCGCAGGCGACCAAAGCGCACGAAATAGGCGATGCAACCGAGCGGCAATTGCATGCCGCAGCAGGAGCGCTGCTCGGGGACGAGACCTGGCAATCTCCAATGCTCTTGCCAAATGCTTGCCCTTGATAGCAGTCAGCAAGCTCTCGTAGGCCAGGGCGACTTCGATCGAGTCAATATTCAAATCTATTGACTCGATCAGCGTGGGGTTATCAGTGCCAATGTCAGCACGGACTTTTAACCCGGAAGCTCTCAGCGCCTCCAGGGCACGCTGATTAAGCCGATGGGAGATGGAACTATCTCGAGTCCGATAATAATAGAGCGGCCTGGGATAGATCCGCATGGTCTTACCGGCGCATAGTAGCCGCATAACCAAGTCATAGTCCTCGCCAATCGAAAGTGTTTCGTCGTAAAACGCGTTGGCGTCTCTCACAATCGAGGCTCTTATCAGCGGTTTTAAATATCCTAAATTAGGGCCCCGCCCATAAAGACGATTAAGACGGATATAATCCACGACATTGACCCAGAAGGGAGCGCGCCCCCATTTTCCGTGCAACAATCGCCGTGATGGCCGCTGATGATCTTGGGAAAATTCGAAAAGGTTGTCTGCGACTATGTCGGCACCGTCCCGGTGGGCCGCTTGCACGAGCACAGCCAGCCGCTCCTGGTGCATAAGATCGTCGCTATCCAAAATCGCAATCCAGTCGCCGGTAGCTGCCGCAATAGCACGGTTGCGAGCAGCGGCGGGACCACCGTTAGGTTCGATTCTAATCAGACGTATGCGAGCATCGTCCGCCATTAATCGGGTCACAATTGCGACACTTGAGTCAGTTGACCCATCGTCAGCGACAATAATTTCGATGTTGGCAACCGTCTGGCGTTGCGCTGAGGCGATTGCAGCCGCCAAGTAATCGGCGCAATTGTAGTTGGCCATGATGACACTGACCAAGGGAGGCCTGTTAGTGGCCGTGGAGAAGCTCCGCGCCGCCATAACTCTAACCCGCTGTCCCTGAGTTATTACGGCGGGCGAAAGGGCGACCAGTGCGGTCGCGAACACCAGCGGTCCGCACGGATTCAATCAATCCGTTGAAGAGGCCGCGGAAAAAGCCGAAAGACCAACCCGCTTGCATCGCCATCGCCGCGACACCGGCGGCCGATGCACAAACGTCGTGCAGACGCACGCCAAGCAAAATGCCGTATGCGATACAAATCGAGGCCCAGACCAACGCTGGTAGCGCAAATATACTGTTAGCCGGCACGAGCACGATGAGGCCCAACATGGGTGCGACTATTGCCAGCGCAAAATGCCTCGCCTTGGCTCGTTTCGGATGTCTCAGGAAATTACGCGCGCGTCCTTTGCCAATGTTAAAATACTGCTTGAACAAGCCTGATAGAGAATTGCGCGGATAATAAGTTACTTTTGCATCGCCCGTCAAAAATATGCGAAAACCTGCATCTGTGAGTCGATTGTCGAGTTCGGCATCCTCGTTATGCGAAAAAGTCTCGTCGTAACCCCCAATGGCTCTGAAGGCGTCAGTTTTGATCAAAGCATGATGTCCATGCTCGACCCAACGATCGCCAGCTTGGTTACGATGTGCCGCCCCACCATTGCCAAGGATGGAGTTTTGAGCCGCGGCGGCGGCACGCTGCAAACATGAATGACCTGCGGTGTCCATGCTGACGACGACTGCGTCGGCAAGCGTTCTCGCTTGCACATTCAATAAAGTCTCGCAGTAGTTATCCGGGTAGGTGGCATGAGCGTCTAGGCGGATCAGGAACCTAGCCTTTTTGCCATGCTTGCGCACCGCCTCATTAATACCCGCAGCCTGTATCCGCTTAGGGTTGTCCATTAGAACAACTCTGCGACCTCCGCATAACTTTTGCACGATCGCGACCGTCTGATCGGAGCTGCCGCCGTCCGCGACTACGATTTTCAGATTGACGCGCGCCGATTCATCAAGCAGCCGTTCAAGAATTGGTCCGATGTATTTCTCCTCGTTCAAACACGGGACGACAACAAGAACCTGAGCTTGTTGTCCTTGTGAGGAGACCGTGTCCTGCAGAGCTTCCATCGACTTATCTCATGATCGAGCCCTATGGCTCATGTGCGGTTCTCGGGGGCAGGCTGATGAGCGGATCCATTGCCTTTGGACACGTAACACCTCGCGGAGATCGACGTAACGTTACCTGCAATTAACTATATCGCGCTCACTTTCGATGTGCTAGATATTTCAATCGGTTAACTATACGTCAGGCGGTAAAAAGTTGCATTAGAGTTACCGCTAGGCGCTCTTGAAATCGGAAAGTAATCGTCGTGCGTAATGCGGCAATCGTATTCGGCGGAGCTGGCTTTATTGGCTCCCATTTGCTTCGGCGGCTGGCGGAAACCCATCGCTATCAGCGGATCTTTAGTGTCGATATTGCGGAGCCGCGTTTCCGTACATCTGGGGTGGCTTATATAAATTTCGATATTCGTGATCCCATTCCTAGCAGCCTGTGCGGCGATGGGCCATTCGACATTTTTAATTTTGCAGCGGTTCACACCACGCCGGGCCATGAGGACTGGGAATACTACTGGACAAACGTCCATGGGGCGACAAACGTTTGCAGATTCGCGACTGAGGTTAAGGCGGACTATATTTTATTCACCAGTACTATGATGGTCTACGGCCCCACCGAAGAGCCAAAGGACGAAGAGGCTAAACTCGAACCTGTTAATGCCTACGGTCGCTCCAAGATCCTGGCGGAAGGTATTCATCGCTTATGGCAAAACGAGCGTCGCGAAAATAGGCGGCTGACCATTGTTCGACCCGGCGTCATTTACGGCTTGACGGAACGCGGCAATTTTACCCAACTCGCTGAAGCCCTGCGCCAAAGGCGATTTGCTTATCCCGGGCGGACCGATACCATCAAAGCTTGTGGATATGTGGACGACTTGGTGTCATCTATGTTAGAGGCCAGAGAACAAAATAAAGGACTATTCCTTTACAATTTCTGTCACCCGCAGCGCTACACGAGCAAGGACATCTGTGCCGCTTTTGCGAAAGTGGCGGGATATCCCGAGCCGAAAATAACCGTGCCGTTTTGGCTGCTGGGATTGGTGGCCTCAGGTTTTGAGGTGCTGTCGGCTCTCGGGCTGAAGAATGACATTAACCGTGTTAGAGTGCGGAAGCTATACCAATCGACGAATATGGTACCGAGGCGCCTCTCGGAGAGTGGATTTCGGTACAATCACGATCTTCTGTCTGGGCTGGCAGAATGGCGGCGCGTTTCGCACAACAAAGACTTCGACTAACAGCCACGATGGCACGAGGGAACCATTCGTATCAAACTCGTGCCAGGAGTGCGATCAAAGCTTGCTGCTGAGCCCTCGAACTCGCGTGAAGAATTGTAATATTGGCTCCGGAAGAATGAACTTACTCAACCGCGCTGTAGCCGCAAAGTATAGCTTCGGGGGTGTGAGTGTGCAGGCATGCCGAAACAATCCGCTCCGAAGTAGGCGGGCTCCGGCTCCAGCTTGTAACCTCTTCAGTTCGCTAAGGTTTCCAGATCGTGGTAGGCTAGAGGTGTTCAAAGCGTCGCGAATGAAGCGGCAATCGTCTAGTTCGAGTTCGTAGGGCCGGTAAGCGGAAAGTTCGAGAAGCTTTCCAGCGATCGCAATCCTCAAATAGTGTCGTTCGTTGTCGTCGAGATGGACGCTCGCATGGCGAAAGATGGCGTCCACCGCGCCGGCTTGCCGATATTCGAGGATGGTCTCCCTCCTAAACTCCAGGTCGATCCGTCCATCAAGGCGCCGGCGCGCTGAAAGAGCGGCAAGTTGACTGCTGACGGCCATGATGCGGCCATTGAGAATGGAGGCACCCGAAATGCTTTGGTCGTGTATACGGTAGTCACCCAGGACCGTATCAAGGTTATGCAATCGACCGCGATCGCGCAGACGCCAATAAAGATCAGTATCTTCGGCATGATGTACGTGTCTATATCCACCAACGGCGACGATGTCTGAGCGGCGGACAAGCAAAAACGGATGGATGAGATAAGGTTCTCGGGCTGGCGCCCAGAATGGGTCTGCTGCGTCCGAAGGGGGGAACCTTTGAATCTTCCCCGTAAATCGGCCACGTTGATCGATATGCCGGACAGCTCCGGATACGGCCGTACAATCCGGACTTCTTTGAAAGTGAGCGAGTTGCTCCGCGAATCGAGTGGAATTTGAAATATCGTCGGCATCCTGCCTTGCGATGAAATCCGCGCGGCTAAGCTCCAGACCTGCGTTTAGCGCCTCGACGATACCTGAATTCGACTTTCGCAGCAGCGTAATCCGGTCGTCGCGATTCGCAATTTCGGTTAGAATGTGTGGCGTCTGATCCGTCGAGCCGTCATCGACAATGATGATGCGAATATCTTTGACCGTTTGCTGTTGAAGGCTGCTTATGGCCTCACGCACGGTCGAGGCGGCATTGTATACGGGCAATATGACGTCGATCAGGCGTGCCATAGTTCAGACATGTGAAGAAGAATGAGTTATAGCGCTTGAATTGAGAATAATCAAAGTACCAAGCTATAGTCCCGTTACCTGACGTTTAATGAGCCGACTGTCGATGACACCGTATATTGTAAGGCCAAACCCGACCATTCTGGGCGACGAATTGGGCATGCGGCGCGAGCCAACCAGGCCAGTCGAACGGCGAGTCGACAATTTTACGGAGAAGTTCGACGCAACTACTCTCTTCTTCGACGCCCTCTTTAGCCACCGGGCCGATCAGGTCCTATTGTTGGGTCCTCCGTTCTCGAACCTATTGCCAGCTATCGAAAATGCATCATTTACGGCTCTGCCGTCGCGCGTCAAGTGCGAATTTCGGACTCGCACTATGGATCGACATTCCCAGGTATGGATCAGCGTTCCGTCAGGCACGCGCCAGATCGTACTAGAAGGCCAATTCGGTCGCGTGGAAGTCACTCCTGGCAATAATCTATCGGGTCTGTTCGAAGGCAAGCGCGTTCTGGTGACGCTGTCGAAGAACAATGAACTCGAATGGATCAAAGACTGGGTGCGCTACAATCGCGACATCCATGGCGCAAACGCGGTTCTCTTCTATGATAATCAGTCCACCGCATACTCACCAAAGGACATCATTCAAGCTCTTGCCGAGATCTCTGGTCTCGAGCAGGTCTGCGTCGTGCCCTGGCCGTTCAAATATGGTCCTGTTGGCATCGGTTACTTGGATTATTGGGATTCTAATTTCTGTCAGTACGGTTCTCTCGAACATGCCCGCTGGATGTTTCTTCAGCGCGCAGAGAGTGTTCTGAATACGGATGTCGACGAGCTCGTTGTTTCGAAGCGCGGGGAAAGCATATTTAAAGCCGCGGAGAGTGCTTGGAGCGGGATGGTTGCATTCCGCGGGGTTTGGGTCTTCGGATTTGATGATAAAACGCGGCGAGGAACTGTCCAACGGCCGATACGCTATACCGATTTCGACTATTATTTAGAGCCTACTTCGCGTCGATACCTTGGTCTATGCAAGGTAACGGATGTTTTCCCGACACCGGGTGGACTCCTCAATACTAAATGGGCCGTAGTGCCCAGCAAGTGTCCAGTGAACGCCCAATGGGCGGTCCATTCGATATACAGCTGGCGTGGCCTGTACACCCAGATGTCGATCGACAGCGGGTTTCTCTATCGCCACTATCGTGAGATCAATGATAATTGGCGTGGACTGACTGCAGACTGGCAATTGGACCGATTGCAGCGTGAAGCGTTTGACCCCAAACGTTTCTTGTACGACTCTCTTGCGAGAAAAAGCCTTGAACGCGTGGCGTGGGACCGATAGGGCCCGTCGACCGCGGTGGACGGGAGGTCACGTCAACGATCGTGCACTAAAGTGGCTGCTCGAGTGGCGCGCGATAAAAATCAGGATCTATCTGGTGGGTGCTGATCAAATGCTTTAACTCTTGCAGCCTCGTGAAGGCGCGGAATTCGAATGTTTCCTTGCTCATTTGAATGCGAGAGAAAACATTATAAAGCTGGCGTGCTCCGAGTTGCGCCGACCAGCGACACTTGAAATCGGGCAGGTGACGACGGATCTTATCGAAGGACGTCCGATAACTTCGATTGTCTCCGCTCGGCTGACCGAACGTGACTGAGCAGCCCTTGAATTCCTGCCCCACGATGGTGGCTATCTCTCGAATGCGATAGTTTTGAGCGTTGTCGCCGACGTTGAATATTTGATTGTGGATCGCTTCTCGTGGAGCTCTGAGTGCAAGGCCGATGGCCTGGCAGATGTCTTCGACATGCACCAATGGTCGCCATGGGGTGCCGTCGCTCGTCATTTTTATGACATTCGTAGTCCAGGCGAACCCTGCAAGGTTGTTTAGAACGATATCGAAGCGCATGCGTGGGCTTGCCCCGAACGCAGTAGCATTCCGCAAAAAGACAGGCGAAAAAGTGTCATCGGCGAGCGCGCCCACGTCGCGTTCAACGAGAACCTTGCACTTGGCATACGCCGTCTGTGGGTTCGGGCTGGACTGCTCGTCGCGTTCATTGCCATCTTCCGCTGCCCCATAGACGCTGCAGGAGGAGGTGTACACGAGACGAGGTACTCCGGCGGCTTTGCATGCCTGCGCTAGTTTGACCGATCCAAGATGATTGATGTCGTAGGTGGTCCGTTCATTCAGCTCGCCAAGGGGATCGTTGGAAAGCTCCGCGAGGTGCACGACGGCATCGAAACCCTGGACGTCCTTTGGTTCGATGTGGCGGACGTCCTTGGTAAAAGTCAGTGGCCGGGGGCGGCAGTCGTCGTAGAGCCATCCCTCGCGATAAAAGCCGCAATCGATACCAACGACGTCGAAATTTCGCTCGATGAGATTCGGCCCAAGAACGGTGCCGATATACCCGTCAATGCCGGTTACCAAAACTCGCATTTCCGCACTCCGGGTCCCATGCCAGACGCGCTTGGCGCGTGACGAAGTCTTTACACCAAGTTGATAGTAAATAGCATGCTTGGTGACTGCAATCCTTCTCTAGCGTTAACACGTCTGGGCCCGAACGTGCGGTTAGCTGGCGGCCGGCGTGTTTAGACTTCCCGCTAGTTCGGCAAAAGTTACCGGATTTGCTGATGCCGATTGGCAGCAACGGGGACGGCGCTGGCGAGCTCCGCGCTATCGCCGAGTGCGAAACGGCGTCGGGGTCGTGTGCGAATTTATCCTAATTGCTGCAGCGACGATTAAGGGGTCACCAGTTCGCCGCCTGAGCGGGAGTTGAAATCTGGCCATTGCGTATCCTTAAGCGACATCTCAGTAACAGGAAGAGGCCAGCGAATTCCAAAGGTTGGATCGTTATGACGGATCCCTGAAGCCGACTGCGGTGCATACGGTGCGGAAATGAGATAATTCACTTCGACATTATCGCTCAGGGTTTGAAAGCCGTGTGCAAATCCCTTGGGAATATATAATTGACGCCTATTGGCGCTGGAGAGCTCAAAGCCCTGCCAGCGTCTGTACGTCGTGGAATCGGTCCTAATATCGACGACGACATCCCAAATCGTTCCGGATGTGCAGCGCACGAGCTTCACCTCGCTGTGAGGCTCATGCTGATAGTGCATTCCTCGCAAGGTTCCCGCTTTCAGCGAAAAGGAAACGCTATGCTGTGGGTAACTCGTCTCGAGCCCGTGGATGGCGAACTCGTCGATGCAGAAAGTGCGAGCGAAAAAGCCACGGCTATCGCACGCTGGCTCAATCTCTATGAGCCAGAGATCACGAAGCGATGCCGAAGTGAATTTCACGATCAACTGCCTGCTGCTGCCCGTTTGGGCGAAGCATGAACTATGCCGGAGTGAACCTCGCAATATGCCATGTGGATCGCATTCAGGGTTAGCTCACAGACCATCCGCGTGTTCACCTTTTCCAACTGCGCTATGATGGATCCAAGAGACCGGCGGTGAGGAGGGCATTGGCCGCCGCTCGAATGTCACTAAAGGGCAAATCCGCCCGCTCGGCTATATCGAGCAACGAATGCTGACCGTCGGCAAGGTTCAGGATCCACAGCAAGGTCTTTTGATCATAATTCTCTTCACGGTGCCCCCCTGTGGTCGAATAGAGGCCACGCCGACCGAGCTGCGGCTCCCCTTTGGGATTGAGACTTCTGTAAGTGGCATCCCCTTCGATGACACCCACAATGCGTTGTAGCACTGCGAGTGAATGCGCGAGGCTCTCGGGACACAATATCGAGAGGTTGTCGGCTGAGCTGTGATATTCGGGATACTGGCCGTTCGGTGTACGCATTAGACAGCCGACGGGCAGGTTGAAACCTGGGGAGCAATATTGTCGTTCATCATATCCATAGGGTACGAAAGGGACTATGCGGTGAGGTACTTCATCGTGAGACAATACGTGATTTACGATTCGATCGATTTTGGCGTTTCCCTGTCGGCTGCGTTTGTAAGTCATGCCGCCGAGGTCGCCGAGACATGACAAGACCAGCCCGTGTTTAATCTCCTGGACCTTGTCTTCGTTTGTTGCGAGCCAGGTCAGAGATCCAATTGTGCCTGGTATAAACAGGAAGCGATAGCTGTTGCGCAACGGAATTGACCGAAGGTATTGCGCCAACATGACAGCGACGACAATTCCCGACAGGTTATCGTTCGCCAGCGACGGATGACAGACATGGCAAGAAAAGAGAATCGTGTCTTCCAGCTCACCTCGAATGAATAATTCGCCGAAGCTAAGGGAACCAGGCGTCAGATCGGAATTGATGACGACGCGATACCGGTCGTCATGGAAGCTCGAGAGCTGCTGGTCTGTTAGGCAGAAACCCCAATTTTCCGAATAATAGGATGTGCGGTAAGGTATCCAATCAGGTCGATCGGGAAGGGAATGAAGATGCGGACGCAGCTCGGCCAGGGGCATTGTTGCATCTAACGGGGTACTATATTGAACCACATGAAGATTGCTATCAGAAAAATCAACAACGTGCGTGCCGTCCTCTTTGGCTATGAACGCATCGCGAATGTTCCATTCCAATGGAACGGTCCAATCGAATGCCTTCGTGCCCGAAGGCACTTCAATAATTTCCAATGGTACGTTTTGCTGGAGGATGCGAAGCGTCTTGCGCAAGCCTTCGCCGGTAATACTTCGACAAATTGGAAAAAGTTCTTCCGCAAGCGAGATCATAGCCGTGCCATCTGGATCGACGGCCGGTTCACGGTATTTAAGACTGTTAATCTGTTGTGTCACGTAGCCAACCACGTTCACGACGTTGCCGGAGTTGAGACGTCAGGCCGGTCTGCGTCAAGATGTGCATGCGGCCTTACAACTATGCTCATCGCGCGAGCGACCGAGTCCTCGTCCGAACGCATCGACGTTTTAAAGCTGCCGTCTAGCTGAGGCAACTCGATAATGCGATGGTAATTAACTCGTGGGCGAGCCGAAATCGTTGTAGTAGTCCGGCTAAGAGCCCGAGATGCCGGCGCCGAGTTAACCTCGGTCACAGATTTCGGCTCAGGATGCCGCGCGGCCGATTATTTAAGCTATTGAATTATTTACAGTTTCCTATCGTAACACCGGGACGGCCCCATTGTTTCATGCCGTTGTTTCGCGGTAACATTAGACAATAGGCATTGGCGTCGCTGGCATCGCTTGTCGGCCGCAAAATGCGAAGGGCTGTCTATGGTCGAGCACTCTACCAAAACCGATAATGCATGCTCGGGCGCTCCGCTGGTCAGTGTTGTAACACCGTTCTATAACACCGCCGAATATCTCAGTCAGTGCATCGAAAGTGTGCTTGCGCAAACGTATACAAATTTCGAGTACATTCTTTTTGACAACTGCAGCTCGGATGGGTCGTCAAACATCGCGGAAATCTACGCGCGTAAGGACAAACGCATCCGCTTCATCAAGTCTCGTGAATTTGTCTCACAACTCGACAATTTTAATCGCGGCCTGCGAGAGGTATCGAAGGACAGCCAGTACTGCAAGATCGTCTGCGCCGACGATTATCTTTTCCCTGAATGTTTAGATAGGATGGTCCTCACATTCAAACAATCGGAGTCGATCGGGATTGTCTCCTCATACAGTCTGATGGGGAATATCGTCATTGGATCACGCTACCCTTATCCCATGCCAATTCTGTCGGGCAAAGAGGTTGCGCGACGATATTTCAACGAAGATCTCTTCGCGTTCGGTTCGCCGACGACGGTAATGTACCGCTCTTCCATAGTTCGAAGCAGCTCTGAATTTTATGATAGATCATCATTGCATGCTGACACCGAAAAGTGCTTGGAGCTCTTTCTAAAATGGGATCTCGGGTTCGTTCATCAGATCTTATCGTTCATTCGCACAGACAATGAATCAATCTCTTCAGTTTCACGTACGTTCGAACCTGAGCTGCTGGACCGTTATATCATGACTCGACGGTATGCTCAGCTGTACTTGGATCCGGACGATGCCGAGCTTCTAAACGAGCAGCTTAAGCGGGTATATTACCGCAAGCTCGCTACTGCGGCACTTGCCCTTCGGGAAAAGGCCTTTTGGCGTTATCATGAAAATGCTCTCCAAAAAGTGGGGGAGACGCTCGATAAAAGATACCTGGCAGTCCAAGTTGCGCGAGCATTTTTGCGGAAGAGTCTAAATCTGGGAAACGCAATTACATGTGCTGCTGATCTGCGACACCCACGATACGTCGGCAAATCAAAAAATGGTCAGCAGTCGATTAGTTCGCGGAAACACCTATCGCCAGGCGTTGTCATTGAGCGTGACAATCCCCGGATCAACTAGAGTGCTGTAAGAGGAGCTCCAGCATGAAAGTAGTTCTATTCTGCGGTGGCCTCGGCCTAAGAATTCGCGATTATTCTGATCAGATTCCAAAGCCAATGGTTTCGATCGGATATCGACCGGTCCTATGGCAGGTGATGAAATATTTTGCTCATTTCGGGCACAAGGAATTCATCCTGTGCCTGGGATATCGTGGCGACCTTATTAAGCAATATTTTCTGAATTACGAAGAGTGTTTGTCGAACGACTTTACTTTGTCGAATGGTGGTAAAAATATTAATCTGGTTAATAGCGACATCCATGACTGGAATATTACATTTGCGGAGACTGGCCTTCGTTCCAATATCGGACAAAGACTCATGGCTGTTGAAAAGTACTTAGATGGCGAGATGTTCCTTGCAGCATACACCGACGGCCTGATTGATCTAAATCTTTCGAATTATCTTAGCTACGCCCGAGAGCGAGACAAGGTTGCGACGTTTGTCAGTGTGAGGCCAAACCTTAGCTATCATGTGGTGGAAACCGGAGCGGACGGCTTGGTGACCGGTATAAATGAAATCACGCAGTCCGGTATGCGCATCAACGCTGGATATTTTCTATTAAAGAAGGAGATTTTCAAGTACATGCGACCAGGCGACGAGCTGGTCATTGAACCGTTCCAACGTCTGATTCAAGAGCGGCAGTTGTGTGCGTATGCCTACAATGGCTTTTTCGCTTCGATGGATACGTTCAAGGATAAGCAGAATTTGGATAGCCTCTACGAAAGCGGGAATCCGCCATGGGAGGTATGGCGCGGAACGCGGACTGAAGCGGCTCATGGAGGTGCGCCGAGCGTGACGGCGCTAGAAACTCCGCGGTGCTCCAACATCAGCGAGATGAGCGAGACGGCGCCGCCATTGGGTGGCACGCGGAACATTCGGCCGATTGCAAGTTGAAATCAATCTTATAGGATTGTCATACATCCACGTACCGACTTCATTGGGGCGTCCTCGGCACTTTGTTATGTAAGTACGGGCTGAGCGGCCCGCCGTGCACAAATCTTGGGAAGCACTGTGGATGCTTGAATGTAGGCAGCTCAGTCGCTGCGAGCAGGGGAAGCCTGCTGTGCTTCGGGATGTGAAGGTCAGCGCCTAACGCGCGCTACCACAGGTAGCGAGAGTCCCGACGTTAGCCGGATAGCAGCCATGTCCACGTCATTCGCGCCTCATGCGAGGAAAAGGCGGCCGTAAACAGCACGGAATCAATCCGGAAATGTTAGGCGGCCTCAAGGGGGGAGCAGGCAGTATCAACGCCGATCTAGAGTTGAGAGCCGCGCAAACCAGCTTCGCGCCAGGTCAGCGAGAGAAGTTGCGAGTATCCTTTATCAGAATTGCCAGTATATGAACTCACTGTAGCCTCCTAACGAAGCAATCCCGACTGCCACCAGTACAGACACAGCAATTGCCCAGGGTAGGGAGGCCTTCCATTCGAGGAGCCTTCTAGCCGCGGCCTGCTTGCTCTGCGGCCTTACACCTAGAGCGGGCTCATAATGGCAGAGAATTTGGAGCGTGTTCGGAACAGCAAGGGCAATCACCATGAGGGCTAAGACCCAGAGCACCATCGTGCCGAATTCTCGACCAGTCCAGATGTCCGGACCGACGCTTGCCACACCTGCACGGTGCAACCAAGCAGCCAACGGTCCGAGATGCTCATAAAACCCCTGGGGCAGCGCGACGCCATTCTGACCCACTAGTCCCTTAAGCAGGTCGATGCCAGACGCTAATGTGGGGGAGCGGAAGAATACCATTGCCGCAGCCACTGATGTAAAAGTCAGTATGAGTCCCGGAACGCGCATGAAGCGCTCGTAACTTGTTCTATCAGACCAAAATCTCGGTCTAATCAAGCGCCATGCGTGATTGATTGTAAGATAAAGCCCGTGAATTAGTCCCCACACGATGAAACCATAGCCAGCACCATGCCATAGCCCCGAAATGAACATGGTCAGAAGAATAGGGAACATCAGGAGATAGCAAAACGCCCCTACCGTCGTCCTGGTCCCAACGATGCCGGGGCGCCGCTTGGCCGCTCGACGCCGCGTGAGCCAGAGGGTCAATGGATTAAAGATGTAGGCGGTCAAGAAACGCGTCAAAGTCATGTGCCAGCGCAGCCAGAAATCAATGATGCTGCTGGCTTTCAGTGGAGAATTGAAGTTCTGCGGCAGTCGAATTCCAAATAATCGCGCCAGACCAAGCGCCATATCGGTATAACCCGAAAAATCAAAATACACCTGCAACGTAAAGCCGACGGCCGCCCCCCATGCCAGGAAAAGAGAAGGCCGACTGCCGGAAATCGCTTGATTGTAAATCGGAGTTACCAGCGCCGCGATGTGGTCAGCAAGCACCGCCTTCTTGAAAAGGCCAAAGGAGAGCAGCGTCAGACCAACGGAAAAGTCTTCATCGTTGAAGCGACATTGAGCGTCATGAAACTGCGGCATCATCTCGCGATAATGGACGATCGGACCGGCAACCAGTTGCGGAAAAAATAGAACAAATAGGCAATAGTCCTGAAGGGTGAAAGAGCTTATACGCCTGCTTTGAACGTCGACCAAAAATGCAATCTTCTGAAAGGTAATGAACGAGATTCCAAGTGGTAGAATAATGTGGGTCAGCAGAATGTTCGTTCCGAAAACGTCATTTATCGTAGTTATACCGAAGTCCATATATTTGAAATAACCAAGAAACGCGACGTTGAAAGCAATTCCAAGCAGGAGTACGATCTGGCTCGTCCGGACGAATTTTTCATCGACCGCAAGGCGCTGCAGAGACCGCGCAACAACAAAATTAACCAGGATCGACGGCGCTATAATCAGAACATTGACTGGTCTCCATAAGGCGTAAAATATCAGCGACACGAAAATTATCCAGCGCAGTGCCGCAGTTCGCGAAACGATCCCAAGGCCGTAGAAGCCTGCAAGCGCGAAGGGCAGGAACACAAAGAGAAAGGCATGGGAGTTGAACAGCACCGCCGGATTGACCTTTTTAAGGGGGTGGGATTGAAGGCGCTAGGCGTGAGGGTTCAGCCTCAGATGACCCGTGTGAAAAGATCGGTAGCCTGTCCGTGGCGTTTGAGTCTCCCTGTGCCGCCCAAATATCTGCAATGCCAGAGTGATCCACGCCATTGAGCTATCCTAGAATCGATCGGATCTCAGCGACAATCGCGCCGATATTCGCGAAGGATTCTATATCCGCCACCTTGAACTTCACTCCGAACTCGATTTCGACGGCAACTATAAAGTTGATGTAATTGACTGAATCCCAATTTGGAATGTCTTCCCGACGGGTCTCCATAGAGAGAACGATCGAATCATCCAGCAAAAGGTCGCGGAGGATACGAGTAAATGCGGTGAGAATTTCTTGGTTGCTGGTCATTTAACCGGTTCCAAGTGGCGAATGTGTGTCGAGCAAGCGGTATATCCTGGAAGAGCTAGAAACCAGGAGGTATTCCTGCTGCGGAGTTCTTTTTCATTGTATGGACTAAACCCGAGTTTGGAGAACAAGTCGACTATCACGCCATTTTTCGGCGTGGCGACGTAGTTGGCTCGTAACGTTTTGGCTCCGCGACGCCGAAGTTGCTCGACTGCGATGTTCATAGCCTCAAATTCAAGCTGGCGACCAAACACACGGCAGCTCATAACCCAATTCTCAATCTCAAAAGCCTCAGGCTGCTTTGGGTCAGGACGAAGGATCATGGCGCTGACCAAACCGTTGTCGCCGAATTTATCAAGCAAACGAAATTGTATAGTCACTGTGTCGGCGGAAACGGCAGCAGCAGCCACCTCTTCGCTGGTATATCGTCGAGTTGTCGTATTGAATTGATTGGTCTTGTTAAACAGCTGCGTTACACGCGCGAAATCCGATCGAGCGAACGGTCCAAATACCAATGACATATTCAAGCTTTGCAGAAAGTCATCCAAGTTCCCTGATGCGTGTAACAGGGCATCGCGTTCAGCGTTTGCCGTGTATTGGTCTGCCCGTTGCTGGTCCTCTAAAGTGAAAGCTATCGCTTCGAAGTAACCCGCATCGGCTAGGCAGCGTACATAGTCGGCTATATCTTCCGGCAGCTCGGGAACTGCGACCATTGGTAGACTTTGTCGGATGCGCGCCCGTTCTACCGGATTGTCGTCTGCGAAGACGAGGCTGTCGAGCCCGATATTCAGTTGTGCCGCGATTGATTTGAGGTTTTCGGCTTTGTCCTGCCAGTTTGCCACAAATGCTGCGATGTCGGCGCGCTTAAGGAGCATTTCAGGATGCTCGCTGAACGCAACCTCAGCAATTGTGGGGTCGTTCTTGGAACAGACAGCCAGGATGATGCCGCGGTCCCGCAACTGCTTAGCATAACGCTGTAGGGCGAGATGCGCCTCGCCGACCGCGCTACCTTGTCCGAGAACAATGCCCTCAAGCCCGTCATCACCAATCACGCCGCCCCATAAAGTATTATCGAGATCAAAGACGAGACATTTCTTTGAAAGCCCGCGTTGCGCCGCCACCACACGGGCCACTTTGTCCCCGTACATAGGCGCGGCCTCGGGAGAGATCTCTAGCTTCCCTTGGAGCCAACGCCGTGTGTCAAACCACGCATAAAGTCCATCGCGTGCGCTTTCCTGGGCTATGTCCAGGAGCAGCACCCCGTCGTCGCGTGCCGCGTTCGCTAGCTGATCATTGAGCCGTGCGATGACTTGACTTGGTGCCCCAGGTACCAGGCGATCATGGCTGCCAAACAGTGGCTGAGAGACGTCAAGAAAAGTTTGCTGAACGATCGTTGCATTAAAGGACTCGCGCACCTTTCTCCACAACAACTCGAATTCGTTAACGGCGTGAGCAACGACCTTGTCAACCTCGGCCGCTGATGCGGCAAGGGGCACGCCGGTGATGATGTCCTGTGCCGTTATCGAGAACACAACAAACTGGGGGCGGAATTGGTAAAGCGAGGACGCGGTGTCGAACAGGTCTTGTCGATATTGGCCATATTGTCCGATATGAACGTCTATCATAAGTCGACGGCGCAATCCGGCAACCCGGATCGCAGCCAGTACATGATCAACGGTGGAGGAAGCAAGGACGGCGAGCCGAACCATCGGCAAGCCAGTCTCCAAGTTGGAGGGTAAGCGACCTATTGCCCGATCAAGCTGAAGGGTTTCGAGATGGCTAAGTCGGTACTGAGCCAAAGAGGCGAGTCTGTCGAAGCATTCCTTCGCGTTTGTAAGTTTTAGAGCCGCTGTCAGCTCGGTGCGGAAATCCGGCGCTTCTGGCAGCCAACTCATTGGACGCATGAACTCACTCGGCCTTTCGCGATTGCGGTGTTAAGGAATTGTCGTGGTAATTCTTGCCACCGGAATGCGCGACCTCGAGGCATTTTTGAATCTGGGGGCCGGCGGCTGTATAGAAGGCTGCCGTCCAGCGTTCCGCACTAGCCGGATCCAAGTGAAAGCCGTCAAAGGTTTCCAGGCCCTCAAGGTGCTGCGGCACGACCAGCTTCTTTCCAAGTCCTCTCGCAATAGCATCTGCTGTTGCAATTTTTGTGCCTACATAAGGGACCGCGGTCAGTATGATACATTCTGGCTTGGCGTTTAGGCCGGCTAGGAATCTCCGACCGATTGCCGTGCCGTCGTCAACTTCGCGTTTGTTGATCTGTGGGTCGTAGGAAACAAGACGTTCAGAACCCTTGAACGCGCTGATTTCTTTCATGTCCCACATCCCTGTTTGGCGGGACCCATAAATAACCAAAGCATGCCCGCAAAGTAGAGTTAGCTTCCCACAAACCATTTGATGGGCGAACTGCAGAGCGCGCTTGACCCGATAGCGAGACCGAGTCCCAGGGTCCGTCATTATGGTCTTAGCAATGGGCGTTTCCAACGGCTGGAAGAAGTCGGCAATGTTAATTATGTAAACCTTGGCCCTGGGCTTTAGCCGCTGCAGCAGTGCACCCTCGAAAATCGAGTTTTCCCAAAGAAGGAAGCCCAACAAATAATAGCTCGCTGACGTTCCGGAAAACCAGCGAGCGGTCGCAGAGGTCGAAAATCCAAATTGAGTGCGGCTGTTACCGAGAAATAGCACATCAGCTTTTGCCGCAGATCGTTCCGCCGTTGGTTCAAGGTCGAACCAGAACGCGCCATGCTCATAATCGCCATAATTCGTAGCTTCGCAATATATTAGATATTTGTCGGCGGTGTATCCGTTGGCCTGGCAAGCGAAGATATTATCGGTTCGAAGTGTGTAAAGATAGGAACCGACGAAGGTCCCGAGTAAAATCAAAATATAAATCGTCGGCCGAGCCTTAAGCAAGCTCGCGGCGCTTGTCGAACCTGACTGCGGATGAGCGGCTATGTGGTCCATGTTCTAGCTATTTACGCTTGCCGAAAAACGAGTATGACCCGGAGAATGGCACAAGTAGTCCGATTATTCGAGCAGCGTGTGGGGGCCTGACAATCGGCGCGAAGAGCGCGCGGTCCGCCGCACGGCGACGCTCGGTTGGTCGCTCGATGCTCAGGAGGGGATTGCTGGCGATGCCGGACATGGTACTTAGAGCAGACCTTAAGTGGGATACCATCGGCACTCTGGCGGGCACAAGCGTCGGCGCAAAGGTCATTGGAAAATTAGTGTTAATACCTGGGAGGAGGCTTGGCGTGAGCCGAAAACGTAAGCGAACAACGTCGTTCGATATGCGGCTCTTTGACTGGCGTCATTTTGCTGGTTATTCTAAACTCCCTCAATTCACCAAGAAGTTACGAGTATGAAGAGAGGCGTTAGGAGAGCTGCAGTCGGCATAACTATCGCGCTCTTTGCATGTTTTGGAATTGGATTGTTCATCTACTCCAAGTCCAACTCTGTCCAGGGGATGCCCCGGGCTTTGTTGAAATTGGCGAAGCGGTCGCTGCCGATGATCAGACTACGCGACTTTGAGTTGTTGGTCAACAACTTGATTGTTTTGTTTGTTTGATGCTCGCGCGTGGTGAGCGATGAGTGCAGCCCGGAGTGTGGGGAGTTGCTTGTAGGCCTTCAATCGGCGAAAGCCTTTCTTGGCCTCCAACATGGCGGCTGCAGTCCAGCGCAGTGCCATCGATGCCGAGTTCCAGTGCTTCACGTTGCGGCTGACCCGGCGAATCGTGCCCATCATGTTCTCGATGATGTTGGTGCAGGCGAGCGATCGTCTGAGCTCGCGCGGCAGACCGAGCCGCGTGACGGTGAGGATATCGTCAAGCCCCTCCAGCAGGCTGCCGGAGACCCCGGGCGCATCGCGTTCCAGGCGGTGGGCGAGATTGCGAAGCAGCTTCTCGGCCTTGGCGGCGTCATCCAACTCCCAAGCCTGGCGCAGCGCGCGGCGTACTGAAGCATGCAACGGCTTCGGCAGCCGCTCCATGATGTT
The DNA here is from genome assembly GCA_963729965.1 of uncultured Alphaproteobacteria bacterium. Taxonomy (GTDB): domain Bacteria; phylum Pseudomonadota; class Alphaproteobacteria; order Rhizobiales; family Xanthobacteraceae; genus BOG-931. Next base: position 257,383 of record CAVSPX010000007.1, on the reverse strand, counting down.
GCGGGCCTTGTGAATCTGGCAACGCTGGATCGGCGTGTGGCGCCCGAAGCTGCGCCGGATCGCCTTGGACAGTGCCTTCGATCCGTCAATGATGAACAGCCGCGGCACCGCCGGATCAAGCCCGCGTTCGATCAGGTCGTCAATGAGGGCCTGGACAACGGCCGCGTTCTCGGTCGCACCTTCGGCTACCGCGAGTGGATGTTTCACGCCCTCCGCGTCGATCCCGATCGCCGCGACCAGCATGAGATGTTCGCTGATGTGGATGCCATCGATCTGCACCACCATGAGGTCGAGGCCGGACAGGTCCGTGGCCAGCCACTCCCGCAGGCGGCCCCCCGATAGCGCAACGAAGTGCCGGGAGACGGCCGACTTCGACACCCCAGCCCCAGCCAGTGCTGGAACGTCGCCCTCCGGAAGCCGCACCGCGCGCCGGAACTTCCGCGTCGAGACGTTGATCAGCATGAGATTCATCGCCCACTTGCCGAGCCAGTCCTCCGCCACCGCCTGCTCCCAGCTCGGCAGCGCCAGCTCCCGCCCAGCAAAATCGCGCACCCGTGACCGTTCGATCTCAGTCTTGCCACCGTGGAAGCCAATCTTGCCCCGCGTGCGGCCCCAGCGATATCCGCGGCGGGTCTCGGCACGCGAATGGCGCGGTCCGCAGGCCGCCGCCGCGTCCCGCTCCATCATCTCGCCGAGCGTCTCGATGCCGGCCGCCAGGCAGAAACGATCGGAAGCTCGCTGAGACTTCCTCCAACGCTTTACCCACAGGGCTCATGGTCGCCGACGGCAAAGCGGTGGCAGTTGTGCTATTTCTCGTCATGGCGTTGCTTTCCTTTGTTGGAATCAGCACCCCGAGCCTAGCGGCTCAAGGCGAGCAACGCCGCCACTCCTTTTTCAACATCCGCCGGGGCAATCCCTCGAAGCACGCCGCAAATGAGTACGTCTACGTGCGCAGCTGTAACCTGAGGACGCATTAATTGTCTAAAAGGTTAAGGCCTGAGATTGTCAAGGTTAGCTAGCCAGAACTGTCGGAATAACAGAACAATAGACCTTCTGGATTGCACACTGGAATCCTCGAATGTATAAAGGCTGGCGGGCAGTGCGTACCCATTTGCACGTGCTCAGAGGCTGGTGGGATGTTAGAAACCAAATCCCAACGCTCTTTCGTGACACTGGACGGTTTGCGCGGTATCGCGGCGCTAGCCATCATCTCGCGCCATGCGCCAGCGTACTTTGCATCGGTGTCGCTCGTGACGACTGGGGACGCGGCGCAGGGTCCAGTCGCCGGTGTTCCGTTCTTTGAAAGTTACCTGGCCGTTGATTTCTTTTTCGCACTAAGCGGTTTTGTCCTGGCGCATGCCTATGTAAGGCGATTTCGTGATGGCATGAGCACGCTGCAATTTATGGCCATTAGGCTTGTGCGCCTCTATCCTCTGTATTTGTTCGCGCTTGCGCTATCCGTTCTATTGGATTGGAGAGAGCTGGCTCACGGAGAGATTAATCACGTCGATTTTCTTAAAAACGTGATACCTGCATTGTTTTTTTTGCCATCGGCGCCGCTACATGCCGGTGCGCGCCTATTTCCCCTTAACGAACCCGCGTGGTCGCTATTTTTCGAACTTCTTGCGAATTTCAGCTTTGGACTTGTGTGCCTTCGTCTCACCGGCGGCAAGCTTTGCGCAGTCGTATTATCCGCTGGCTTGGCACTAGCATTGGCGGTAGCGGCTGGGCTATTTGGCTTCGCAAGACCTGGTATCGGTGCGATGAATGCCGGTTTCGAATGGCACTCGTTCGTCGCGGGTGGTTTGCGTGTGGGCTACTCTTTCTTCGCCGGCGTATTGGTATATCAAATGTGGTGTCACTGGGGCTCAGTCATAAAAGTCCCGCCATTGGCTCTGGTATTACTACTGATTGTAATATTAGTTGCCTATCCGCCTCAACAGTATCAGGTTGCATTTGACATCGTTGTTACCGTATTCATTTTTCCAGTCATTATTTGGTTCGGTGCCGGAAGTGTTGCAGCGGGACCGATGGCTCGCGCATTCACGTGGCTGGGACTCTCTTCATACGCCGTGTATGTGCTTCAGTGGCCGCTTTATAATCTCACGTTGCGGGAATGCAGCAAGATCTGGGGGGGCACATGCGGCTCGGGCGTTAGTTACGGCATCGCGTTCGTGGCGCTTGTTTTTTCAATTGCGATTATTGTAGACCGGTATTTTGACAATCCAGTGCGATCGATTCTTACGACGCGTTTTATTCGACCGTTCGATCAACAGCGTGTTGCCCGTGCCGTTATAGCCGCCAGTGATGTTCAGTCTTCTCGTTTCTAGTTTTGCGCACCTAGTTGAAAGCGTGCCCACAGAGGGCGTCGAGCTTGCGGGCTTCAATCAGTGGCTCGATGACCCCAAAAACGATTTGCGCGCTGGGAGCTACGGATAGCACGGACCATTCAAAAGATCGGATACGATTCGATGCGCGGCAGATTAGCTCGAACTGCGCAGCACTAAAGAGAGTCGGCCCGTCTTCTATACCATTCAACCGTCTGGCTAAGTCCCTCTCGCAGAGAAGTGGCTGGCTGCCAGCCGATTAGTTTGTATGAATTTGCAATATCGGCTTTCCTGACTCGCTCAAGTGGCCGATCGGGTAGTGCGCCGAACTCTGGCTCGACCGGAGATGCCAGGAATTCCCTCAGGACCTGCACGATCTCTCGGATCGAATGCATCTCCCCTGACCCAAGTTCAATCGTACGACCGCTGATACCTGGTGTCTGGGCACAGCCGATCAGACCATCAACTACGTCATCTATGTAGATCCAATCGATCAAGCGTACTCCGCTGCTCAACTTGGGCGCTTGGCCCCGCAAAAGCGACCCGGGCAATCGGACCATACCAAGTTGATCCCGGGGTCTGGTACAGCTCTTGGAACATTCGAGCGTAAGCAGATGCCGACCATTTGGCGGCAGCATAGGGCGGGCACGGCGCCGACTGTGCCTCGTCTGGCTCCTCAAATGAGCCAGCTTGTACGATCCGGCCAGTGCTGTTTTCGGCCGCGGCAATAAGGACGTTAAGTGTACTCACGAGGTTGTTCTGGAAAATCGGACCGACCATTTCGAGGCTTCGAGATCCTGTGACAAGGCTGGCCAAGTGGAATGTAATGTCTGGCCGAATAGCTCGAATTAGACTTCGGGTAGCTTCGAAATCGATCAAGTCCGCCTCCCACCACCGAACCGGGGTGGGTGGCGCGCCGGGCCTCATATCTACGTTAATTGAGCTCCACGATCGCTGCGCGCTAGCCGCCGGGTACCGGGAGACGGCAGTAAGCGGTGCGAGCTTCCACGTCACGCCCGGCGGCTACGATCGGGTCCTGAAGCGCGTCGGCATCCAGTACTGTCGCATTTCTTCGACGACGGCCGGAATGTCCCTGTAGGCTATTCGCCGGAACTGTTCGGTTGCCGGCCCCTTCCTGGGCGGCCCGAGCATCGGACGCCCCTGATCGTCGACGCAGTGGAACAGGATAGGCAACAACAGACCGTGATTGACGTCGGCGAGATTCGTGAGCGGAGCCCACGCCGATAGTCTCAACTTCATTGCGGCGTAGAAGCCCTCGCACCATGGACCCGCATCGATGTCGTGGTTCGGCTTGCGCGCAAAGATCGGTTCGAAGGTCTTGGGTGCGTTCGAAAGCGTCTCTGCGATCGCATTGTGACGGACCGCCACGGCGGAGATCGCTGCGAACTCCGGCGTCCCACCATGATTGAACGCATCAATCTCGATGCCAAGCAGAGGGCAGATCCACTCGGGCGGGTCCATCGATACTGGCCCCGCCACGACCGCAGTCACGAAGCCGTCGAGCATGGATAAATTCGTGGCGGCGGCGCCGGTTCGGCCTTGCAGCCACACGTCAAGCTTGTCGAGCGACATCGCCACCGCCGTCATTGGGGGATGCGCGGAGCGGCGGCGGCGCGCGCTCACGCGGCGACCTGGCCAGCGGCCTCACGGGCCGCCTTCCAGTTCCAGGCCAACAGCTCGTGGAGCTGATGGTTCTTGGTGCGACCTGAGACGATGCGATCGAGCACGTCGCAGAGATAGGTCTGCGGATCGAGCCCATTGAGCTTTGCCGTGTTCAGTACCGAAGCTAAGATCGCCCAGCTCTCGGCACCGCCTTCGCTGCCACTGAACAACGAGTTCTTTCTGCCAAGTCCGATTGGACGCATCGAGCGTTCCACCGTGTTGGTATCCACCTCTACCCGCCCGTCGCTCAGGAACACCGTCAGACCGCCCCAATGGCCGAGCGTATATCTGATCGCTTCCGCAAGGGGCAATTTGGCCGAGATGTCCTTGAGCACCTTGGTCAGCCGCGACTTCAATTCCTCCATGAGCGGTTTGCTCTCAGCCTTGCGGGCTGCAAGCCGTATCTCGGCGCTGGTTCCCCGGACGCGCCCCTCAATGGCATAGATCGCCGCGATGCGTTCGATCACTTCCTGGGCGAATGGCGATTTTGTCGACTTGTAGATCTTCACGAACTTGCGCCGCGCGTGGGCAAGACAGAAGGCGAGCCGGATTGTTCCAGCCTCACGCGCGCCCTTGGCCAGTGACTTGTAGGCCGCATAGCCATCGACCTGCAGGATGCCCGCATAGTCGATCAATTGCGCTGCGATTTCAGCCTTGCCCCGGCCGTCCGCAAATACGTAAGCCACAGCGGGCGGCGACGGTCCGCCCCACGGTCGGTCATCCACCGCATGAGCCCAGAACTGGCAGACCTTGGTGCGGCCCCTTCCGGGGTCGAGCACCGGCATCGGGGTCTCGTCGCAAAAGAACAACGGCGCAGCATGGATGGTTCGCAACTGGAGTTCATAGAGCCCCGTCAGCCACCACGCTGTCCGCTTCACCCAGCCGGCCAGGGTCGAGCGATCGAGATGGACGCCATGACCGGCCAGGATCTGCACCTGCCGGTACAGCGTCGAGTACCAGGCGAACTTCGAGACAACCACATGGGTCACCAGCGCGGTCGACGCCATGCTGTTCTCGATCAGCCGCGGAAAGGCCTTCGCCTGGACGACTGCTCCCTCGCAGCCCCGGCAGGCATATTTGGGACGGATCATGCGCAGCACCCGCAGGATCGCCGGAATGACGTCCAGCACCTCGCTGACGTCCTGGCCGATCTTGTGCAGGCGGCCTTGGCAGCACGGGCACGCGGTCGTCTCGGGCTCGATCACCTGCTCACAGCGCGGCAGATGCTTGGGCAACGCGCCGATGTTCCGTTGTGCCTTCTTGCGAGGTTTGCCAGCCGTGCCCGCTGGTTTGCTCGGCGCATGATCGTCGTTAGCAGCGGCCGGTAGAGACACGTCCGTGGCGAGATCAGCAAGATCGAGGGCGAGCTGATCGGTTACGACCGCGGAGAGCTTCTCCGATCGCGAACCGAACACCATGTCCTTGAAGGTACCAATGACGGCCCGCAGCCGATCGTTCTCAGCGTCAAGTGAGAGCACAATCTCAATCAGACGAGCAGGATCTGAAGGAAGATCTTCGGGGCGAAGCGCCATCCACAATGCATACTTGAGATTCGTCAGATTCGCCAGCAAAAATGGCCACTTCTCACATCATTGCAACCGGTTGCTTCACGGCCTTTGGCGTCACACGCGTCCAGTCCAGGCCATCGATCAGCATCGATAATTGTGTCGCTGTCAAAGATACGATGCCATCACGGATCGGCGGCCAGGTGAAGCGACCTTCCTCGAGCCACTTCGTCACCAGAACCATGCCGCTGCCGTCCCACGCCAAAAGCTTCACGCGGTCCGATCGTTTCGAGCGGAAGATAAAGACGTCGCCGCAATACGGATTGGCCCGCAGTGCTTCGCTCACCAGCGCTGATAGCGTATGCACGCTTTTTCGAAAGTCGACAGGTTGCGCGGCCAACATGATCTTCAGGTCCGCATGGAACGAGATCACTTGTCGCCCCGCACGGTTGCCAGCACCATCGCCAGTGTGGCGTGATCAACGCCACTCTCAACCCTGATCCGGGCTCCGGCAATGTCGATCTCAATCCGACCTCGGCTCCTCACGACTGGCAATGCCGTTGCCAGTGCATCCGGCGCCGCAGAATATTGCGGGGCATCGTTCGACACTGCCGAAACCGCATCGATCTTCACCGCGGCAAAGCTCTGTCCTGGCTGCTGGCCTGCGCTCGAGAACTGGCGCCGCCATATCGTCAGCAACCCGCGAGCCACACCGTGACGGCGCGCCACATCCGATATGTTTGCGTCTACCTCAAGGCTCTCCGCAACGATCCGCGCCTTCTCTTCCGCCGTCCATCGTCGCCGGCGCTGCCGCCCCGTAATCACCTCGATCCGCTGATAAGTGCCACCTTCAGTCCTGGCATCATTCCTGCCATCAAACATGGAAGTTACCATCAAGCCATCTCCCGAAATCAGCGAATGACCGCTAATATCGCGGGAAATCCGGGCGCGCGCGAGGTGGGACGCTCAAACCCGTTACTGTTCACCCGAGACTGGACGCTCCGATCGGTGGCGTCGTAAAGCGCCTTTTCGATATAATTTTTGCTTCGCTCGCCATAGTTGCGCTTCTGCCGCTATTCATTGGCTGTTGTCTCATTGTGTGGGCCAGTTCGCGCGGGCCGATCTTATTCCGACACACACGTATCGGACATAACGGCAGAGAATTTGGCTGTCTGAAGTTCCGCACCATGGATGTTGATGCAGAGCAAAAGCTACGGAAATATTTGGCCGAAAATCCGGATGCGCGGCGCGAATGGGACGCTAATCACAAACTCAGGTTTGATCCATGGATCACGACTTTCGGGCGCATCATGCGTCGCTCGAGCCTGGACGAGTTACCTCAACTCTTTAACGTTGTAAGGGGTGAAATGAGCCTCGTCGGCCCGCGTCCAATCGTTGCGGAGGAAATTCCAAAATACAAGGAATACTTTCGCTTTTACGCCAAAGCGCGGCCAGGTTTGACTGGGTTATGGCAGGTCACGGGCGCAATACAACTACCTATGCTCGGCGCATAGCATTCGACATGCTGTATCTGCGCAATTGGTCGCTTGCCCGTGACATCAAAATTTTATTTTTTACAGTGCGCACGTTATCGACCAAAGTGGCGCATACTAAACGTTGTGCCATGCGCACTACTTTTGTCCAGTCAGCGTAAGAGGGCTATACCGTCTTCAACGATTCCAGGATTCGGTGTAGATGAGCCAAATGCTGATTAAGCTGTCGAATTCTTGTGAGAGCCGCCATCATTGTCTTTTCTTCGTCTGCAAGGAGCTGCTCGATTTCTGGCTCACGATCAAGGTATTCGGAAACATCATTTCCCATGAGCACCGCAGCATGATTGCTTGCGCGTCGCATTCGGCTCTCAAGTCCATTCTTCTCTGCCTTCGCATCCGCAATCGCCTTGAGTATGGGCCGCTCGATTGACTGCAATCTTTTTATGTCCGTGGTTGCGTCGCGGCTTTCGGATCTAATTCTGAATCGCATTTGGCGCCTCGAGCTTAAAGGGTCGATGGATGAAACGCTACGATACCACGGTTGTTCAGTTATTGGTACTCAGAGTATAAGGGACTTTAAGAAGGACGGACTCTGCACTTTCGAATACTCCTTAGGCGCGAGGCAAGATGGATCGCTCTAGATACTTCCGCGTCGGCATGATGTTCTATGGTGCGATCCTCGCTTTCGTATCACTATGGCTGTTGGTGGCGGAGTTCGTTCGTCCTGGTCTTGTAGCTTTTCCAGCGAATAGGGAATTGGCTGAAAGTGCGGCAGCGCACCGGAATATGTCGCTCTTGGCGGCGCGGGTCGGGTGGCTGCGGGGTGATCTATGGACTGAACTCGCTTTAACGTACGCGAACTTGGAGTGGGAGAATGGCGGAGGAGCCAATGCTGGTTTGCTTCAGGCGGCGAAGGAAAATTTAGTGCGCGCCGTTAGTCTGCGACCGGCAGATCCGTCAGTGTGGTTGCTGCTGGCCGATTTTGCGCGGCGCTATCAGTGGCGATCGCCAGATGCAGTTGAGGCGATCAAGATGTCATACTATACTGGCCCCGAAGAAAAGGATTTGATCCCCACTCGGCTCTCACTATCTGCTCAGCTCGATGCAGCCACCGATCCAGAACTGGAGCGTCTTTTCACGCAACAAGTTGAGGCCGTTCTCACGTCTGAGCCTAACTTCAAGTCCGCGCTAATTGCCGCTTACGGGGGAGGCACGCCCGCGAATTGGCATCTTATTGAGGATATGGTGAAGCGCTACGATCCATCGTTTGCACAATCTTTGCGAGGCGGTGCTGCTCAATAGCGCTGCCGCGATCGGTGAAAGGTGAAAGCCCGGTCGCTCGCAATCAACCGTGCCGCTGTGGGCCCTCCGATAATTAGGGCGAAGAATGGACAAGCTCGCAAGCAGGGCCGGTCAACCACAATGGTTTCTCCAAGGGACGAACGAGCACCCTTCCGACTCAGCGATCACCCGGTGCGCACCGACTCAGGCCTGTTGAAGTGGTCCCGGTTGTCTGAACAATATTTCCGCGTCGATAAGTAGAGCCTCTGCCAAGGTTAGGCTGCCAGGCGGAAGGGCAGCGGGGTGAAGTAGGCTCGATCCGGTGTCGTTCCGGCAAGGGCGCCGCACCGTTGCCGCCGCCGGGACCGAACACATCGGCAGCCCCCGCTCTCAAGCTGTGCTTTCCACGCTGTGATCTGATTGGGGTGCACATCGAACTGCTCGGCAAGCTGGGCCAGCGTCCGATCGCCCTTGACGGCGGCAAGCGCCACCTTTGCCTTGAAAGCCGGTGTGTGGTTCCGGCGCGGTCGTCTCGACATGGTCGCTCCTGATTCGCAGGCCATAGCGTGCCCGCTGTCAGGCAGAAACTCCACTTATCGCCCTGTGCAGATTTCCGGGGCCGGCTCTTGTGTCTCAGTTAGACTGGGCACTCTCCGATTGGCAGTCTCTCTAAACCCGGCGGTCAATCGCTACCGTAAAACATGCCCCCATTGGGTGTTAAATTTGAACGCAGCTCAATTGTGAGCGAGGACGGCTTAAGATCCTACACGGTCGCTGTGGCGCCGCAATTGCCGCCGTATCACTCCGCCATTCTTTGTTGGTTTCCGTCTTTGCGATACTCGGCTTTTCTCCCGTGCAGTGCCGCTGGAGTTGACCCCGCCCTTTGCAAAGTTGACGCCACCTGAAGGCCAGAAAGCGGATAGACAGTCGACCAGAAATCGGGATTTGAAGCGGATTGGATGCGCACCCAGTGATAAGCAGTTTCAGACCAAAGCTCGATTCGATTAGTAAGGTTGTCGAGGACTAGGTCGCCCTTGTCGGAGCGAACCACGAGCACTAGGTGATGCTCGCCCCAGGGCACAACTACCTCCGCCAGGAGTAGCGCACTGGAGGGCCACCCGCGTACTAGCAATTCGTGACGTTTTGTTACTGCATAATCATGGCATGCGCCAGTGTTTGGCGACAGCCGCCATCGCTCGTTTAACACACCACCATCGTCGCTTTTTGGCACGATCGCTTGGTTGACGGCTCGATTGACTTCTACCAAATCTTTCAAGTGCGACGCAGAGAATGCCTCTCCGCTATTTTTCACATTCCGGACGCGGCAATCGTCCGCATAGCGAAAGCAGAAGCGAGTAAATGCGATAGGTGCCAAGGTCGGATGATCGATAGGGACTTGTCTGAATGTGGAGGACAGCAACCCCGCCTTTGCCGACGAGAAATGCAACGCGGTCGTGAGCGCAAAGGTGATAACGATAGCGTTAGTTGACAATTTCATGAACACTAGCCACAAAGCACTTTGGTCAGTTATCTAATGAAGAAACTCATTAAGATCGCGTTACGTCGTTGGGTTCGTGCAAAAGAGGCCTGGGCGGTTTGTTCACCAGCTGTTAGGCCGGCTCCGGAGAGCCAGCTTCTCGCGGTTTGAGGGCTGGACGTTCGCAATTCCATTTTATTTTAGGCTGGCGCGCGGGGAGGAGCGGCGCAATCAGAGGGCGCGATCTCGCACATCAAGCTGTCCGATGGCCTGCGAACTGCGATTGGTTCAGGGTAAAGGTAGCCGGAAGCCGACTAGGCGATGATTGTGACCTGCCCCAGGATTTTCGGACCATCGATAAGTTGAGAGACTGGCGCTCCTGATTCGGAGGGAGCCATGCGGAAAGGCCGGTTTACGGAAGAGCAGATGGTCGCGATTATCCGGGAGGCGGATCGCGAGCAGGTGTCTGTTGTGGCGAAGCGGCACGGCGTGAGCGAGCAGACGATCTATGTCTGGCGCAAGCGGTTCGGCAGTTTCGAGGCGAACGATGTACGACGTCTGCGACAGCTTGAAGCGGAGAATGCTCGGCTGAAGAAGCTGGTTGTTGAACGTGATCTTGAGATCGAGGTGGATGAAGGAAGTCGCCTCAAAAAACTGGTAGGCGTGCCGGCTCGCCGACGGCAAGTGACGTATGGCCGGGAGCGCGGTCTCTCGGTTCGGCGGGCCTGCACGCTGTTTTCGGTGGCACGATCGGCGCTGCGCTATGAGAGCCGGAAGGCGGCGGCCGACGCGCCTGCGATGGAGCGGATGACGGCGCTGGCAGCGCAATATCCGCGTTATGGCTATCGACGCATTCGCATCTTCCTGGGCCGCGACGGACATCGGATGAGTCCTGGACGTGCGTGGCGGCTGTGGCGAGCGGCGCGCTTGCAGGTGCCGCGCAAGCGGCCGAGGAAACGCGTCGCTGCGGTTCGGCCGCGGCCACAGGCTCCATCCGGGCCGAACCAGGTGTGGTCGTACGACTTCGTGTTCGACCGCTGCGCCAACGGACAGCAGCTCAAATGCCTGACGGTCACCGACGAGTTCACCAAGGAGGGCCTGGCGATTGAGGTGGATGGTCGCATTCGTTCGCCGCGCGTCATCAATGTGCTGTCGCGGCTGGTCAGCGAGCGCGGTGCGCCGCGCTTCCTGCGCAGCGACAATGGTCCGGAGTTTCTGTCGAGGGCGCTGCTGTCCTGGATCGTCGCGCAGGGCATCGGCACTGCGTTGATCGAACCGGGCAAGCCCTGGCAGAATGGCATCACGGAAAGCTTCAACGGCAAATTCCGCGATGAGTGCCTCAGCCTCGAATGGTTCCGCTCGCGTGCCGAAGCGAAAGTGATTATCGAGAGCTGGTGCGCCCGCATTCGAGCCTCGGCTATCTGACGCCGAACGAATTTACGGCGCAACTGACCAACGCAGCGCCCGGTGAAGCAACGGGCCGGGGCGCTGCGGTACATGGGCCTTCGCGCCCCGGCCCGTTGCACCACCCGCCTCGCGAGAGGCATATGCAGCAAACAGGGGGCGCCGCCTCAAGCTAGCCGTGGTCCGAAGAAACTGGGCAGGTCAGCCTGGCCTGGCCTGCTGTTGCTGAACATATTTCAGTTCGTGCTCGAAGAGGTGTGCGAAGGCTTAACCTTGGGCCGGCCAGCGCAAATTGCTGGCTTTGAATCAAGTGGTTACAGCTGTTCTGTGGCCTTGGAACCAGGGGTGCCTTGAGTTGCTTCTAAGGGCTAGCAGTTTAGGGAAATGAATAATTAATCATTTTGAGCACGAGAATATAACCTCGCGAGGAGGTAGCATGCTAACGATCACGCTTATTAGTCTGATGTTGGGAATGACCCTGGGGCAACGCTTTAGGGTTTTGGTCCTGCTTCCGGCAATTTTGCTGATATTGATCATTGCTCTCGCTGCGGCAAGTGTGCATCTCACGCCATCATTTTGGATACTGACGGAATTGGTGGCCTGCGCAATCGTTGGCCTTCAGATAGGCTACCTTTTTGCAGTCAGCAGCCGCCACCTGATCGCGATGGCTCGCACAAGAGAACCAACTGAACGTATTCCCACACAAGGGCAGCGTCTTTCCTCTACTTCCGAAAAAATGCCCGGGCGTCTTTGAGCAAGTGCACAAGTTGCGGCGGTCGAACTGTTCCCGTGACGGCAGAGTCAAACGTCCGCACTGAACTGGCACAAGGGCTTCCCTGCGGCGCACGCCGACAGCCGCAAGTACGAAAAAGTGCATTAAGCTAAAACTTAATCGGATAAGTGGTGTCTAGATCAGCGTTTTCGTGGTTCGAATCATATCAGGCCGCCTCGACGAGCTTGTAGGACCAAGTGTGGATGACAGGGTGACGATTGACGTCCTCGATAGCCGTGATCCTTGGCCTTGTCGCACGCCAGAGACACCAACCAAGCCTTGGCTTCCGGCGTGATCGCCGGCTCCTTGCCGGGTCGTGGTCGGTCATCAAGTGCCGCCAGCGGGCCATAGGCTACCGCCCGTTCAACGCAGCGCTGCACCGTTTGATGATGCACGCCGAGGCTTTGCCCTATTGCAAAAAACGACAGACTCTCGCGGTAGCCGAGCAGCATCCGCGCCCGTTCCACCCGGCTGGCCGGCTCTGTCCGCGACCGCGAAATCGCAACCAGGCTCGCAACCTCTTCATTCGTCATTGCCAGCTCAACAGCATGCCGCCATGTTGCCATGATGCCATTCCTCGTTCAGCCAATCGCAAACGAGGAATCCGCAAACAAACCACTCGTTCCATGATCAGTTTCACGGAATCTGTCGTCTAGTGCGCCAAGGCATCACGAGCGGAGGCGGGGCGCGGAGCGGAGCTTTGTATATGCGCCCGATCGCAAGGCCGAGCGGCCAGCCACCCATCTGGCTGGGTTCGAGCGCATCCTGCAGGTCGACGGCTATGTTGGCTACCGGGCGCTCGCCGAACGCGGGCATGTGCAGCTCGCCTTCTGCTGGTCCCACGTCCGCCGCCGCTTCTACGAGCTCGCCGTGGCCGGGCCGGCGCCGATCGCCAGTGAGGCATTGGAACGCATCGCCAGCCTCTACACCATCGAGAAGGAAATCCGCGGCCGCAGCGCGGACGAGCGGCGTTCGGTACACCAGGAGAGGAGCAGGCCAATTGTCGATGACCTTGAGCCCTGGCTGCGCGCCAAACTCGCGCTGATCAGCCAAAAGACAAAGCTCGCCGAGGCAATCCGCTATGCGCTCTCGCGTTGGGACGGACTTACCCGCTTCCTCGACAACGGTCGGATCGAGATCGATTCCAACGTGGTGGAGCGAAGCATCCGACCCATCGCGGTGCTTGAGTCATTATGCATTCCTTCTTCAAGTGTCTGTAAACATTGGAATTGTGTTGTTGTCAGTGATGCGACACGGGCGACCTTTTCGGGCCATCGCAGATTTGACCGATTGCGACGCCAAGTCGCCGGCGCGAATCTGGTATGGCGCGCCGGGCACAACCTGCACCGCGGGCAGCGCGCCGGATTTGATCAGGCGGCGTATCGTGTGGCTTGTGACGCGTAAAGCTGCAGCGCGTATCGATTACGAATACGAGCACAACGGCACCGCCAACCTGTTCATGCTGTTCGCGCCGCTCGAAGGCTGGCGCCACATCAAGGTGACGGACCGCCACACCGCCGTCGACTATGCCCACGTGCTGAAGGATCTGGCCGATATCCACTTCCCGCAGGCCAAGACCATCGTGCTGGTCCAGGACAATCTCAACGTCCACAGCAAGGCCTCACTCTTGAAGCCTTCCCCGCTGCCGAAGCCAGACGGTTGGTCGAACGCTTCGAATGGCACTACACGCCCAAGCACGGCAGCTGGCTTGATCTGGCCGAATCCGAACTCGGCATCCTCGCTGCCCAGTGCCTCGACCGCCGCATTCCCGACAAGAAAGCTCTGACCAACGAAATCGCTGCCTGGGAAAACGAGCGCAATGCCCAGCACACCAAGTCAGACTGGCGCTTCACCACCAAAAACGCACGCATTAAACTTAAGCATCTATACCCTTCAATCTGACTGAATCACGCGACTAGCTGGCTTCGGCGGGCTTTTTCGTTGCTGCGCACCGCCGCTGCCGTATTTCTGCCGTGACTCTGAGATTGCATGGTCATCAATGGGCAGGGTAGGGTTGGGGGTTTTCATGAGTGCTCAGTATAGTGTTGAGGTCATCGAGCCAAGCAAGGAAGTCAGTGTTGAACATATTATGGCGCGAGAGAGTAATTTAGACGCCGCTCTCGCTTTTTATAGGTTCTGCACTAGGCATTTTCCCAATCGGGTATTTCTGCTTGCTGACCGCGCACGCGTGATTGTCCGCAGCGATTATCCCTGAAGTTTTAATCCGCTTTAGATCGAAGCCACTAACAAGACGGTAATTGTCGCGAATGCCTAGCGGGGCGGCGATCTAAGAGTTGTATCATGTGAGGGGAGGAGTGCCATGCAGGACCCGGTCGAAAGGTTGCTCAACTATCGGCTCGACTGGAAAGCGCTGTTCACCTGGACACTCATTACTTCCGCGTTTTTGTTGGCTTCACTGACTGGTGTTTTGTTCCTTCGTTAACGGCTTTGCTTCTTCTACTCGTTGCGCCGCGCACCGTGATGGCGATCACAAAAGTGCGCTTGTTCGTGCAGCGCACGCCGCTGGTTTCGCGGCGCGTCTTTATTTTCGCCTTAAGGCTCAATAGGCGTAGGATATATAATCTTCAATTCCTCGGGCTCGCTCGAAAAGTTCCTTGGTTGCGCTGGGTTGCGTAAGGAGGGTATGAGCGTGCCGATTAACAGAACAATTGACGTGGGATCAAAAGCATCTGCCACATGGTCATCTCCCGCGTGCTTATATTATATTAGCTAAAGGTGGCACCCGGGCCTGAAGGACTAGTTCCATGAGGTACTGCAATTCGCTGTAATGTTTATCAAATGCCAGGCTTCTACCGGAGGCTATTCGTGCGGGATTATGAGACCCGAGATCTGCTCAATCGTGGAATTGACTGGCGTGCGTAGTTCACTTGGACTCTCGCCATCGCAGTCTTTTTATTGCTTTCGCTGGCGGCGCGTCTCGATTACGAATACCAGCGCAACGGCACCGCCAACCTGTTCATGCTGTTCGCGCCGCTCGAAGGCTGGCGCCACATCAGGTGACGGACCGCCACACCGCCGTCGACTATGCCCACGTGCTGAAGGATCTGGCCGATATCCACTTCCCGCGGCCAAGACCATCGTGCTGGTCCAGGACAATCTCAACGTCCACAGCAAGGCCTCACTCT
Organism: uncultured Alphaproteobacteria bacterium; assembly: GCA_963729965.1. GTDB lineage: Bacteria > Pseudomonadota > Alphaproteobacteria > Rhizobiales > Xanthobacteraceae > BOG-931. The sequence goes on along the minus strand of CAVSPX010000007.1, from coordinate 242,295 downwards.
ATGAAGCCTTCCCCGCTGCCGAAGCCAGACGGCTGGTCGAACGCTTCGAATGGCACTACACGCCCAAGCACGGCAGCCGGCTTGATCTGGCCGAATCCGAACTCGGCATCCTCGCTGCCCAGTGCTCGACCGCCGCATTCCCGACAAAAAAGCTCTGACCAACGAAATCGCCGCCTGGGAAAACGAGCGCAATGCCCAGCACACCAAGTCAGACTGACGCTTCACCACCAAAAACGCACGCATTAAACTTAAGCATCTATCCCGTCCTATTCATCGAACATACGTTAGTTGCTCGCCGGCGGGGTGATTTTTGACGTGAGGGCACGGCGTCGGGATCGCGTCGGATGGTGTCGACGCGGCGAGTTGCGATTGTGTTTTTACGGGTTGGAGGTTGCGACGGCGGGCGAGACGCGGCGACAGTGGCGTCGCTCACGGTCCGGCTGCGCAGAGCCGCCCTGCGAGTTGGCGGAAGACGGCACGATCGGGACATGCGGTGGGCAAGTGGACACGAATGCGGGCCGCTCCTTCGATCACGCGGGCGGCGATCTTGATCAGGCGAAGGCGCAGCGTCGCGAACTCCGCAACCGCGAGCGGCCAGCGCTTTGCGATCGCATTGCGTGCGGTCAGCATCAGCCAGTAGGCGGCGGTGTGCAGGATCAGCCGGAACTGGTTGGCCTTCGGGTCACGGCACGAGGCGCGATCTGAGGCGAGTTGCGCCTTGTGCCATTTGATGAAGTTCTCGCACCTGCCGCGGCCGCAGTAGACGGTTTCGTAGAGATGCTTTGCCGTGCCGTTGAGCGAGGTGACGACGTAGCGGATGTCGAGACCGTTCGCCGTTGCTTCGATGCGCGCGGCGATGCATCGTTCCTTGTTCCAGCCCTTGGCGCCGTAGCTGAGGGTGGCGAAGGAGCGCAGCTTTGCCGCGGCCCTTGCGGCACGCTCCACGCACAGCACGTCGGCGGCCTGCTGGGTCATGGCCTTGAGAACCGCGTTGCCGCCAAAGCCAAAAATGTAGTCCACGCCGTGTTCTTCGCACCATTCCATGGCCTCCACCCGGCCGTAATGGGAATCGCCACGCACCACAATGCGGGCCTCGGGCCAGTGACCGCGGATGCGTCCGATCACGTGCTTGAGGATGGTCCGCACTTCCCGGCCTGCGGGCGTCTTGCCTTCGCGCAGGATCACCACCACCGGCTTGCCGCTGGTTCCTTCGTAGATGTGGATCGGCAAGAAGCAGCGTTCGTCGTAGTGCGCGTTGAACAACGACAATTGCTGGTGTCCGTGCACGGCATCGAAGGTGTCGTCGATATCGAGCGTGATCGCGGCCGGCGCGCGGCGGTAACTCGTGCAGAACTGGTCAACCATGGCCGCCATCGCCCGCGCGACCTCGATCTTCGAGGGGGCATTCTCCAGCCGCGACATCGTCGGCTGCGAGCACAGAGGCTTGCCCGTTCTCGGCAGCAAGCCGGAGCATTTCTTCGACCGTATGCAAAATCAGGTCCGGATCGCGCTTGTCCCTCAGGCACGAGGCCAGACGCGTCACAATTCCCAGCCGCTTCTCGATCCCCCGCAGCAAAAGCACGCCCGCGTCCGATGAAAGCTGCCCGCCATCGAAGCCAACGCTCAACTTCTTGCGGCAAACCGATGGAAGATGAAATGGAAGTACGGTATCTTCGCTCATGACGGGTGTGGCGCTCCTCAATCGACAAATGAATCGGCTTCGCAACCAGAACCATGAATCGAATGACGGCTTTCCGCTACATCCGTCGCTCATTCAGGCAACTTCGATGAATAAGACGCCCCGGTGGTGTCAAGTCTCCCGTATCAACTTCTCCATGATTGGCGCGTGGCGCTTGTCGATAAATTCCGTCGTCGCCGCCGGGTCCTTTGCTTCCGTCCGTGGTCGGCACTCAGGCCGCCACATCATGCCATCAGAAGAAACGGTGAGCCTATCTAGTTGCGCGTGATCCGTAAGAAGACGTTCACTGCCCGTCTTGCGGCTTCACCAGTTTCATCGTCCCGGCGTCGGGACTTCGGACGAAGCGGATCTTATGAGGTCCACTCCGTAATTGTCTTCTTTATTCTGTCAGACTCGAGCGAGGCGCATCGTAGTTGGCGCTTCCTTTCCCCCGACTCATATTTCTTCGGCGTCAGTCCGAATAATGCGCCAACTGCCTTGGATTTACGGATCCGCGATGGATCATCTACGCCGGTCTTGAACGTGATCGCCACCAAAGGACCAACCCCCGGCGTCGTCATCAGACGCCGGCAGACTTCGTCCTTGCGCACGATCGCCAACAACGCTTTGTGCAGCTTGGCGTACTCCGTCTGCAACGCCGATCGCGCTGTTAACATCGCCGAACAAATCTGTTCCAACATCGCGTGACCAGCATACAATTCTCGGACCCGCGCCTCGAAGCTCCTGCGCGTCACCATTCCCAGCTTCAGACCGAACCCACGTAGAATGCCTCGGATGCTGAATTCCACGTCGAGCAACTTGCTGAGCAGAAGTTTGCGCGCCACAAGAAGCGCCCGAACTTCTTGCGCGCCAGCCGACTTGCAATGAACCGCTCGAAACCACCCCATCCGAATCAATTGCCGACGCGCCTCAAGAGATCGTAGCCCGCGGTGACGTGGGACGTCGCACAGCCTATTGCAAACTGGCCCAAGCCTCTGTCAGGAAATAAGTTAGTCAATTATCGTTTGGATTGATTACGGATTGGAGCGATAGTGTAGTTCCATTCTCCGTGGAAGGCATGGGGAAAGATATTGACGGCCGCGAGCTGATCGTCGGAAACGCGCAGGCCTTTGGGGTATCTATTTTCATCAAGCTCGGCGCGCACCTTCAGTCCCATCTCGGTCGTCGTGGCGGCGATGAGTTGAACGATTGCGCGATAGCTGCGCAAAGGTTTCCCGCGCCAATTGATCGTGATGAACGAAAAGAGCCGATGCTCGATTTTATTCCACTTGCTGGTGCCCGGCGGCAAATGGCAGATCGTGATCGGGAATTTGAGCTCGTTGGCCAATTTCTGCAATTCGATTTTCCACAACCGCACGCGATAGCCGTTGGAGCCGCCGCCATCAGCCGTCACCATAAGACCTTTGGGGCTCGCATAACGTTTTTTCCCCATCGTGCGCCACCATCGGCGAATGGCGTTGACCGCAAAAGCGGCCGTGTCGTGATCTGTTCCCACGCTGACCCAACCGGTGTTGTTGCGAATATCGTAAACGCCGTAAGGCACCGCGCGTTTCAATTTGGGATCGATGAAGTCATGAATATTGACGTCTTCGGGGCTGTCCTGGGGCCGCCATTCGCGACCCGCATTCTTAAAATTGCCCACCAATTCCTTCTTTTTGGTGTCCACCGAAACAACCGGCTGGCCGTCCTTCAGGAAGGATGCGGCGCGCGCGTTGATGTACTGAAATTGTGCGTCTCTATCCATATGCTGGTTGCCTTCGCGGGTTTTGCGGTTCGCCTGCAAGCTATAGCCCGCCTGTTGCAGAAGCTCGCCCACCACGGTGTGGCTGACCTCATGTCCTTTGTTCACCAGCTCTTTGCTCAACTTACGCAGACTGCGCGAAGTCCATAACAAGGACTTCATCGGATCACCGCGCGTGGCGGGTTCAACTAGAGTTTTGAGATCCCTCAGAAGCGTGGGGTCGTGAACGATCTTAGGCTTACGGCCTCCGCCATGCTTGCGGATGCGCCCCAGATCGGTTTTGTGGCGGCGGCGAATATCATCCAGTCCGCGGTAAACCGTCCGTCGCGCAAGGCCGGTTACGCGAACCACACAACTGACTCCGCCACGCCCCAAAGCCTTCGCTTCCGCAGCCGCCCAGCGTCGCCGGCTCTGCTCATTCAGAACCGGCTCCATCTCTTTCCATCGCTTGCGAAGATGTTGAACTTGCGCGGCTGCAATCATGCCGCGATTTTATCTCAACCGATTCGCTCGTGGGAATCCCCACTCCAATATCTTCGTTCAGTGTGCTATTATTGACTCACTTGCTTCCTTACAGCGCCTAAGCTGCCGGACCCAGCTTCGTTCCAGATGAACAAATGATTAAGAAGAATACGATTGCATCGGTGGCTTCCGGCCACGTCACATCGTTCGCAATAATGTTGTTCGTATAATCCGGCCTCCTGGCCGGATGAATGGAGGCTGAACCTTGCCGGAGATGCCAACCTCAACTCGAATCGACTAAGCGGCACGACCAGATCATTTTTCCAATACTTCAAAAGACCCATCCCAGCTCGCAGATGGCGGAGCTTGCCGCATCAACTTGATGCGAGACGAAAAAAGAGCGTAATAAGTGTCAAGCTCAGGGACATTAATTCGGCGGCATTCCGCCAATAGATTATCGGCTTCGCTCCATTTCTGCTGCCTATAGGCAGCCAAAAACTTGGGATGTAGCTCCTTTAGACGCTTAAGAGCAGCCTCGCTTTTGTGCAAGACTTGCAAAAGCGTGTATATTGTCTCGGGGCGTTCGCGCCCCTTGACTTGAACCGCATCGAGTTCCAGGGCTGGAAAGTCGGGGCACAGCGCTCGCGCGCCGACCAATATCGAAACTCCATAAATTTTCGTCAACCCTTCGAAACGCGACGTCAAATTAACATCATCGCCGATGGCCGAATAATCGAAGCGTGCAGCCGAACCCAAATTTCCCACACAGCATTCACCGCTATTCAGGCCTATGCCTATGCGGACGGGCTGATGGGTTCGATTTACCAGCTCGGCAGCCACTTGCCACCGTTCGTTCAATTCGTACATTTTTTGGATCATTTCGATTGCGGCACTGCAAGCATGGGCTCGGTGATCCGGATCAGCAAGAGGCGCATTCCAAAACGCCATGATTGCATCACCCATGTATTTATCAATTGTCCCGCGCCGTTCGAGGATGATTTCACTGAGGGGCGTCAGCAGCCCGTTAATGAACTGAGTTAATTCGGTTGCTGTCATCCTTTCCGCGATCGACGTGAAATTTCTCACATCACAGAACATCAGAGTGAGCTCTCTTTGTTCGCCACCCAGCCTCAATTTTTGCGGATGCTCAATTATCTCTTGAACAACGGTCGGGGCGAGATAACGGCTGAATGCTGTGCGAATCTGCCCGCGCTGTGCCTCGACTGATTGATAGGTATAGAAGGTAATCCCAGTGGTCAGAATACCGAGCACAAGTGTTGGGTATGATGAATTGAGTAGGAGATCGCAATACCGATAGGCTACCCATCCGCCAACGATGACAACTCCAATGGTGACCAGACCGATCGATGCCGCATGTTTTGCCGAAACCCTTGGCAAGACGCCAGCCAGCAAGACGCCGAAGACCAGTATCATTGTTTCCTCGACCGCCAGGGCGTAATCTGGACGCGTCAACAGCTGGCCGCTTATGAGATCCTCCAGCACTTGCGCGTGGATATCGACACCCGGCACAGCAGCATCTAGAGGAGTTGCTCGCAAATCCAACAATCCCGAAGCACTCGTCCCAATAAGAACGATGCGTCCCGTGACATCTTTGGCGGCGATTTGCTCGGCGAGAACCTTCCAGGCGGGCAGATAGGCTGATCTGTTGAAGTGCCGGAATTTGAGATACGTGCCACCGGCACTATCGGTCGGAATTTCGACCTTACCGATCCGAATATGATTAATCCCTGTGGACTGGCCAAAGGCCGTTTCGCCGCTCGCGTTTGCTGCTTTGATGACATAACTCGTCGCCCTTTGAGCGACGCGCAGCGCTTCAGCGTCAAGCGACGGCACGAGAACGGACCCTAGCTTATATATGAGGGCAATGCGTCTGACGATTTGATCACGATCGGCCAACCAATTATAGGCTCCTAGTCCGTGTGCGGCCCGATCGAGCTCCGGCAGATTAGTGCTCGCAGTGCCAAATCCCATTACGAATGAGCTGGGATTATCACCCGCAATCACAAACCCCGACTTCTTGGGAAGAGTGGTGTGGGCGCCGCTCCCCAGAGCCACAGCGAGCACGCTCGGCGAATTTCTGAGCGCGGCAGCAAAGACTTGGTCGTTACTTTGCCGGCCGCCGGTTACATTCGCTAGCAATTGCGCGTCGGCGGCGGATAGACGCTTGGCTACCTGTTCCAACGAGCTCGCATCTGGCTCGGCGAACAGCACGTCGAAGGCGATAACAGAAGCGCCTCGGTCCGTCAGGATCTGCACAAGCCTCGCGACAGTCGTGCGCGGCCACGGCCATTGCCCGATTTTCGCCAGCGATTCTTCATCTATGTCAACGACCCGGATCGGCAGACCGGGGTCGTATCTTGCCGGGTCGAGGCGCTGATAGTAATCGAAAACTGCGAGCCGCATGGCTTGGACAAAAAACGGATCAGTGTAGCGGATCACAATAGCCGCGATGAGCGTGGAGGCCAGTGTGATATACGCTAAGCCGGTGCGCAAGCGGGCCATCCCTCGTTTCCATATTTTCCGGGAGGTTTGAAAGAGCGGCCGCCCTTTAGGCTTGGCGGGAAGCGGCCCGTTCGCGCACGAACAGGTTACGGAGCAGACTGAACAAATGGATTTGCACGTCGTTCCCCCGGATGTCCGGTAATGGATTACTCAGTTCAGTAGACCTTCCACCAAAGCCGGATGGTAACATTTCAAGTGGTTTGCGGCTAGGTGGCGCGGTGGTTCTAGCCGTATCAGATAGGGTAGGGCGAGATCCGTTTAGCCCTTCAGGAGAGGCAACCCCATAAGTTTGCCGCATACGATCCTTTAACTTATTCAGTGCGCCCCGATGGCGCGTGACACCAGTGGAGGAAAATTCCGCCCAGAGAGTTGTCGATTGATCTGGTAGCTGACGAGCGATTCGGCTGGGCAACTGGCCAGATCGAAGCCTCGTTACAAGGCCGCCCTGGGCGGTTGAGCAATCCAGCAGGCCGTAACGCGAGTAAATCGCCCAAATAATAAAGATGCCCAACCTAGGGCCCAGCCCGCACGGTCCACCTTGCGAACGATCGTCGTAACTAAACTGCTTGATCCTATTTGAAGGATCGGGTTATGTCTTGCAAATCCCCGAGGTTACGGTTCCGCTACCTATCGTAAGAAGAGCAGATCTTGGAAAAGGCGACGAATGTGGATCATCCGATCCTGACTCTGGCACGGAGGAACGCGATACTCGGAAGTCTGTCCGCAGTTAGCATCGAACGCCTGCTTAGCTTCGGTCAACTTGTGGAAATAGCTGCGCATACTGTTCTGCTGCGGCAGGGTGACCGAAGCGACTGTGCTTACCTGATCCTAGACGGGGACTTGGACGTTCTGGTTAGCACCTCATATGGAGAAACCCTTGTAGCACAAGTCTCTCGGGGCGCGCTTATTGGAGAGATGGGTGTCTTTGCTGATCTGCCGAGAAATGCAACTGTGCGCGCCCGCAGTGCGGTCCGTACACTGCGTCTGGATCGTGCGGACTTGGTCGAGGCCGGCGATGCCGACCCGGCTCTATTGCGTTCCGTGATCACGCGACTCGGCAGCCACGTCGGCCGCTTCAACAATGCAATTGGCCTCTATACGAATGCGCTTTCGGCCTTAGAACAAGACGATTTTGATCTTCGCATTCTTAAGGACCTAAAGCAGCCCGGGCCGGAGCTCATCGATTTCGCCGAGCACTTCCGCCGCATGGCCGAACAAATCGTGCGGCGGCGCGAGCAGCAGGCGGAGATGGCCAGTGCAGCAGCCATACAGCGAGCTATGTTGCCTATCGCGCAGCCGCGCGGCGTTGTAGAGAGCCGCTTCGACATCTTTACCGACATGAAGCCCGCACGTCAGGTCGGAGGCGATCTTTACGATATTGCGGAGCTCGGTGGCCCACGCGTTATGATAACCATCGGTGATGTTTGCGGCAAAGGTGTCCCAGCCTCGCTTTTTATGGCCGTGACACAGACTGTCATGCGACTGACAGTTCGGTCCGGCTTTGACTTACAAACGGAGATTGAGGAAGCCAATAAGCTCCTGGTTGCCAACAACAGGGAGGACATGTTCGCGACGTTGTTCTGTGGCGTGATTGACCTGATCTCAGGCGCGATGGTGTATTGCAACTGCGGTCACAATCCTCCACTGATTCTTTCTGTGGGGTCGAGCATTTTCAAAATGTTACCGGCGTGCGGTCCGCCCCTTGGCATTACCGATGGCGCGACCTACTCGCCGGGATCTATCTTGCTAACGCCCGGTGACCTGTTGCTACTTTACACTGATGGCGTTACCGAGGCTGAAAACCTGGAATCGCAACAGTTCGGCGCAGACCGTCTCAAGCAAGCTCTTCTGGAGGCGCGCGGTGAACCCGCCCGCCGAGTGGTACAGCAAGTCTTTGAGCGTGTATCTGAGTTTGCGCATGGTTCAACACAGCCCGACGACATCACATGCACTGCCATCGTTTACAAGGCAAACTGAAAGGCCGCGATTTTCGGAACTACAAATACACTGCCTTGAAAGGGCGAACGACTTAAGCGATTGTTTTTTGTGAAATAATTCCTGTTGCCGCCAATCTCTATACGGCTACAGGTTGGATGCGATACAAAGAGCCGACCATGCACTTTGGTTCAGAACTTGATTTATACCTAGCGTTCCTGGCAACACATTGGGTGGGAGATTTTGTCCTTCAAACAAACTGGTTAGCGGCCAATAAATGCAAAAGCAACGCGGCTCTTTCGCAGCACGTACTAATCTACACTTGCTGCTTGGCCGCGACATCCGTGATTGTGCGCGGCCCTACTCCCGCATGGATGGCTTTTACGATAGGCAACGCTGTGCTTCATTTCGCCACCGATTATTTTACGAGCCGATGGAGTTCGCGCCTATACGCCAGAAAGGATTGGCGAAAATTCTTCGTGCTTATCGGTTTCGATCAATTAATCCATCAGATCACATTGGGCGTGACGATGTCGCTGGCTTTCTATCGATAGGGTCGCTGCGCAAAACGCATCATCAGATACGCTCAGTGAACGATCGACAGCTTCCAACAATGTCCCATTTGATTGGAAGCATGGCGGCGGCGGTCCATCCATCGCCATCGAGGCGGAGCGCCACCGCTTCACGTTCCGGCAGACACGCCGCACCGTGCCCATCACATTCTCGATCATGGTGGTGCAGGCCAGCGCGCGCCGCAGCTCCTTCGGCAGTCCAAGCCGCGTGACGATGAGGATCTCGTCGATGCCTTCCAGGATCGAGCTGGAGACTCCGGACCAGTCTCGTTCGAGACGTTGGGCAAGGTTGCAGAGCAGCTTTTCGGCCTTGTCGGCGTCGTCCAGCTCCCAGGCTTGTCGCAACACGCGCCGGACTGAAGCGTGCAGCGATTTGGGCAACCGCTCCATGACGTTGCGGGCCTTGTGAATCTGACAGCGCTGGATCGCCGCGGCGGGTCCGAAGGTTCGGCGGATTGCTTTGGACAGCGCCTTCGCGCCGTCGATGATGAACAGCCGCGGCACCGCCGGGTCGAGGCCGCGCTCAATGAGATTGTCGATGAGCGCCTGAACGATGGCGGCATTTCCCGTCGCACCCTCGGCGAGGCCGAGCGGATGCTTATCGCCGTTCGCGTCAACACCGATCGCCGCGACCAGGATCAGATCCTCGTCCATGTGAATGCCGTCGATCTGGATCACCAGTAAATCGAGGTCCGCGAGATCCGACGCCATCCACTCCTTCATGCGTGCCGCCGACAGCGCCACGGAGCGCCGGGAGGCGGCCGATTTCGACAGACCAGCCCCGGTAGGCGCCGGAACGCCGCCTCCAGGTAATCGAACCGATCGAGCAAACTTCCGCGTCGCGACGTTGATCAGCATTTGGTTCATCGCCCACTTGCCGAGCCAGTTCTCGGCAACTGCCGCCTCCCAGCTCGGCAGAGTCTGCTCCTTGCCCGCGAAGCTGCGAAGCCTCGGTCGCTCGATCTCGACATTGCCGCCGTGGAAGCCGATCTTGCCCTTCGTCTTTCCCCAGCGGTGCGCCCGCCGGAATTGACCTCGGGCATGGCGTGGACCACAGATCGCTTGCGCATCGTGATCCATCATCTCGCCAAGCGCCTCCATGTCAGATGCCAGGCAAAACAGCTCAAAGCTCGCCGAAATGTTCGCCATCGCCTCAAGCTTCAGCGCTCTCCTCGGCACGGCGGTAGATGTGGTAATGTATTCATGGCGTTGCGTTGCTTTCCTTTGTGGAATCAGCACCCCGAGCCTAGCGGCTCAAGGCGAGCAACGCCGCTCCGCCTTCGGGACAATTCCTGGAAAGGCTGACATCGCACTAGTCGCTCGCTTCAACCAATGTGAAAGGCTTTGTTGATTCGTTTCTCCGGCCGCTATTTTCGAGGGAGGCGATCATGGCTCGGAAGGAAATTTCGGTAAAGAGGTACGTCGTTAAATTGAGTGCGGATGAGCGCAAACAGCTCGATGCGCTGATCCGCAAGGGCAAAGGCCCGGGGCGGCGCCTGCTCGAAGCGCGCACCCTGTTGAAGGCCGACGTTTCGGACGCCGGCGCGGGCTGTAGCGACATGAAGATCATTGCGGCGCACGATACCAGCGTATCCATGGTATACCGCGTGCGCCAGCAACTGCAGCAAGGCCTCACTCTATGAAGCCTTCCCCGCTGCCGAAGCCAGACGGCTGGTCGAACGCTTCGAATGGCACTACATGCCGAAGTACGGCAGCTGGCTTGATCTGGCCGAATCCGAACAGCCTTCAAATCGCCGGCGATCATGCCCTGGTGCAGCAGCCAATTGCTCAGATCGGCCAACACCTTCAATTGCATGCGAACGGAAGCTGGTGCGTATCCCTGCCGCGCTAGTTCGTTCGCGTAGGCGATGGAAGATGCCCCAAGCGGTCCTGACTCCCGGGACTTCTGTTGGATCAATCGACATGACTCGCTCCCCTTTCTTGAAAAGAAGGAGGAGTCTGAACTGATCCACAGGCCGGCGTTATTATGCCGCTTCCTTCACAGCGATCACCGCCTCCCAGGCCGATTTGCGGACGGAGGTCGGCATAATCCCGACCTCGGCATAATGGACCTAATGCCGACATCGGCATTAGGTCCACAAGCACAGGAGCCTTTTCGCGCACGCACCAGAGCATCTGCATGACGAGATCACTGCGGATTATAACGACATGATCTACGCGGCAACGCGTCAGGAAATCGAGGCGCGTCGCAAGGCCTTCATCCGCAAATGGGAGGCTCAAGCACCGCGCCGATGCCGATAGCCTGGAGGAAGCCTGCGACCGGCTGTTCACCTTCACTTGTCTACCGCCGAGCCAGTGGCGCAGTGCCCGCACCACGGATGAGATCGACAAGTCTTTTCTGCTGCGCGATCTGCTATTCTGGAGGGGCACGGGTGACCGCGTGGCAAAGAGCCGGGCCCGAGGATGTCAGCCCGGCCGCGCAGCCGTCACCGTCGCTCCTCATTGGCGGCACCCGTGCGCCGCTTACCAGGACCACGCCGCTGCCATCGGCTGACAAACTGTTCGTAGGCCTGTTCAGCGTGGCGTGCGACATCGATCTCCCGATCGCGCAGTTCCTTGATGTTGTAGGCATAGGCCGCGCCACGCTTGTTGCCCTTTCTCGCCGGCTGTCCAGCCTGTAGCTGCATCGCGCGTATCTTGTTGGCGACTAGCGCGGGACGCGCCCATTGGTACTCGGCATCCTTGGTCAGCAAATGCCAGCAAAGCACGGCAAGCTTGCGTGCCACGGCGACCGCTGCGACTTGGTGACCACGTCGGGCTCGGATACGCAGGAAGAACGAACGCAGCGGGCCTGGCGCCTTGGAGGCCGCCCACGCCGCCTCGACCAGTGCCGCGCGACAATCAAGTTGCCATGCGCGGGGCGCACCCGAATGAATGAAACGGAGTAAGGTTGGGACGCGGTCGGCACGGAGGTCGGTCTCATTGTGGTGCGAGCGAGCCCGTAATCAAGTTTGACCGGAGGTCCTTCGAGCACCCGTTCTTGTCGTCGACGGGTGGCGCTTTCCCGAGTTGGGAGCTCATCCTGGAACACGTTAGGTAGAATTCAAAAAGCAAGGGCTTCACCGCCGACCGCACATTAATGGAGATGGCGATGAAGACGTTACATAAACGGTGCGCGGGTCTGGACGTGCACAAGGCGGAGGTGGTGGCCTGCCTGCGGCTTATCAGCAAGAGGAAGGTAGAGCGAGACGTCCGGCGTTTCCCAACAACGACGCGGGGATTGTTGGAGCTTGCTGACTGGCTGGAGCGCGCCGGATGCACGCATGTGGCGATGGAAGCGACGGGCGTGTACTGGAAGCCGATCTGGTACGTTCTGGAAGAGCGTTTCGCGCTGATCCTGGCGAATGCGGCACATGTGAAGAACGTACCTGGCCGTAAGAGTGACGTGAACGACGCGACTTGGCTCGCCGATTTGTTGGCGCATGGCCTGATCCGGGCCAGCTTCGTGCCGCCACCGGCGATCCAGGAGTTGCGCGATCTGACGCGGACAAGAAAGCAGGTGACACGAGAGATTGTACAGCACGTGCAGCGCATCCAGGCGGTTCTGGAGGAGGCAAACATCAAACTATGTTCGGTGATCACGGACATCATGGGCACGAGCGGGCGGCGCATCTTGAAGGCCCTTATCGCGGGCGAAGCAGATGCGGAAAAGCTTGCCGCGCTTGGAAGCGAGCGGCTGGGTTGCACGCGGGCTGAACTGGCCGAGGCTCTCACTGGCCGTGTGCGGGAACATCATCGGTTCTTGCTCACGCAGCATCTGCAAACGATCGAGCATTTTGGAGGACAGCGTTGCGGCCTTCGACGCCCGCATTGCGGCCGCATTGTCGCCCTTTCGCGACATCGCCGAACGACTTAACGACGTACCGGGGCTTGGCACCACCGCCATTGAGACCGTGATCGCCGAGATTGGCACCGACATGAGCCTGTTCCCGACTGCGGGCCATCTTCTCTCATGGACAGGGCTTACGCCGCGCCTCGACGAGAGTGCCGGCAAGCGCCGTTCGACCCGCATCAAAAAGGGCGCGCCGTGGCTCAAGCCTGTGCTGGTGCAATCCGCTTGGGGCGCGGTGCGCAAGAAAAATAGCTATTTTCAGGCTCAGTTCCTGCGCCTCAAAGCGCGCCGCGGAGCCAAGAAGGCGGCCATCGCGGTTGCCGCATCGATCCTCACGACCGTCTACCACATGCTGCGCGACGGCACTTGCTACCGCGATCTCGGCTCCGAATACTTCGCCCGCCGCGACCCGGCCAAGGCTGCGGCACGGCTCGCGAACCGTATTCGAAACCTCGGCTATCAGGTCGAAATCAGGGCCGCGGCATGAAAGAGCCAGTTTCTAGGTAGGTGAGACTGCAGCGTCAATCAGGATGAGACTGCGCCGGGGTTGGACGGACGAAGCGAGGGCGTAGCCCGAGCGAAGGACGGCCAATCCCGGCGGCGCACTTTTCCCTCTGGGGCAAGTGCGGTCTGGCGGTCGTGAGCGACCGGGTCAAGTATCTGATTCGTCTCAGAATTGAGGGATCAGATATTGCCCGGCCTTCACATCACCGACCACCAGATGAGGATGTTCATGAGTTGCCGACATACCCAAGAAACCGCGATTGCTGCCGCCAAGTCCGGCTTCAGCAGGGCGACCGGCTACCGGATCGGGGATGATCCGCGGCTGCCCTCGCAGAAGAAAACGCCACGTGGCCGACGGCGGCCGGACCCATTGGCCGAGGTCTGGGACGGCGAGATTGTGCCGATCCTGAAGTCGGCGCCGGGCATCCGGGCCATTGCCGTGCTCGAAGAAATTCGGCGGCGTCATCCCGAGATCGGCCCCGGCATTCGGCGCACGCTGGAGCGGCGCATGCGGACGTGGCGAGCGTTGGTTGGACCCGAGCAGGATGTGATCTTCCGCCAGGAGCACGAGCCTGGCCGTTTTGGTTTGTCAGACTTCACCGACACGAGCGCGCTCGGCGTCACGGTTGCGGGCGTCGTGCTGGGGCATCGGCTCTACCACTTTCGGCTGGCATTCTCGGGCTTTGAGCATGCCCACGTCGTACTCGGCGGTGAGAGCTTTGTGGCGCTGGCCGAGGGTCTGCAGAATGCGCTATGGGCGCTCGGCGGTGCGCCGCGCGAGCATCGCAGCGATAGCCTGTCGGCGGCATTCTGCAACTTGGACCGCGATGCTCAAGAGGATCTGACGCTGCGCTATCAGGGGCTGATGCGCCATTACGGCATGATACCGACCCGGAACAACCTGGGTGTCGCACACGAGAATGGCTCCATTGAGAGCTCGCATGGCCATCTCAAGAAAGCGCTGGAGGACGCACTGTTGCTGCGTGGCAGCCGTGACTTCGACGACCTGGATGGCTACCGCCGCTTCGTCGATGAGATCGTTGGCCGACGCAACGCCAACAATCGCAAGCGGATCGAACTGGAGCGTCCGGCGCTCGCTCCGCTACCCAAGCGGCGGACGGCCGATTACGAGGAGAAGATCGTCATCGTCACGTCGAGCGGCGGCTTCACGCTTCGCCGCGTATTCTACACAGCGCCATCGCGGCTGATCGGCCATCGCCTGCGCGTGCATCTTTACGATGACCGGCTCGAGTGCTTCCTCGGCACGACATCGATGATGACGCTTCGGCGTGGCCGGCCGGTATCAGAGAGCAAGGGCGGCCACGTTGTCGATTATCGGCACGTGATCCACGCGCTGCGCAAGAAGCCGATGGCGCTCAACCATCTCGTCTACCGCGATCAGCTGTTCCCGCGCCCGGCCTATGCACGAGCCTTCGCGGCATTGCACCAGAGCGTGGGCGACAAGCGCGCGTGCAAGTTGACAGTCGAATTGCTGGCGCTCGCCCACGATCGCGGCTGCGAGACGGAGCTGGCAGGACTGATCGACGCGGAACTCGATGCGGGCCGGTTGCCGGATCTGGCGATCCTGCGCGAGCGGTTCGGTCCAGGTCCAGCATCCATGCCGGCGATCACGGTGGAGTTCGTGCCGCTCAGCACCTACGACGAGCTCGCGGCGGTCTATGCCGTCAAATCCACCTCCAACCTGGAGGCCGTGGCATGACGACGACAAATACCGTTGATGCCGCCCGCGTCGAGCTGTTGCTGAGCGAATTGCGCTTACCGGGCGTCAAGCTGATATGGGCCAAGCTGGCCGAACAATCCGACAAGGAAGGCTGGCCGGCTGCTCGCTTCTTGGCTGCACTTGCCGAGCACGAGATGGCCGACCGGGGCCGCCGTCGCATCGAGCGGCATCTCGTCGAGGCGCGTCTGCCTGTCGGCAAGACGCTTGCCACGTTCGACTTCGAGGCCGTGCCAATGGTCTCGAAAGCTCAGGTGATGGCGCTGGCGGCGGGCGACGCTTGGTTGGCGAAAGGTGCCAACATTCTGCTGTTCGGCCCGCCGGGCGGCGGCAAGAGTCATCTGTCGGCAGCACTCGGGCTCGCCCTGGTCGAGAATGGATGGCGCGTGATGTTCGCCCGCACTACCGATCTGGTGCAACGGCTACAGGTCGCTCGTCGCGAGTTGGCTCTGGAAAGCACGATCGCCAAGCTCGACCGCTACGATCTGATCATCCTCGATGACATCGCCTACGTCACCAAGGATCAAGCCGAAACCAGCGTGCTGTTCGAGTTGATCGCCGCGCGTTACGAGCGGCGATCCATATTGATCACGGCCAACCAGCCATTCGGCGAATGGGGCAAGATCTTCCCGGACCAGGCCATGACGCTCGCGGCCATCGATCGACTCGTCCATCACGCCACGATCTTGGAGATGAATGTCGAGAGCTATCGACGCCGCGAAGCCCTCGATCAAAAGCGTGGTCGTGGCCGGCCCGCAACCCACGCGACAATCAAGAAAACAGAAAAGGCTGAAGACTGATTGACGCGCCGCGTCAATCAAAGCGCTTGCCAAGACGGCCGCCAGCGTCAATTATCACTCCGCTCGGCCGCCTCGTCTCATCCAGATTGACGCGCCGTTCTCATCCAGTTTGTCGCGCTATAGACGCCCGGAGCAACGTAAGACCGGCTGGCATGGAAGCGGAACATCGTTGCCGCAAACAGCTCAGCCGCGCGAAAGATTGAGGAGGCCCACCGACACACCGCGCCCGGATCTTGACCCACTTCGTGCCGTGTGAGATCATTGAGATCAATGGTGGCATGGAGTGCCGGATGAGTGGGAACCTGCATGTCCGTAATTTGGACGACGATCTGATCGCTCGATTGAAGCGTCGAGCGGCGAGGCATGGCCGCTCGACCGAGGCCGAGCATCGGGAAATCCTTCGCCAGGCTCTTGCTGGCGACGCTGAGACTTCCTTCGACACGTTAGCCGCCGACCTGCGGAAGCTGACAGGGCGGCGAAAACAGACGCCCTCAGAAGTTCTCCTTCGTGAGGGACGCAAAGAGCGGTGAATACGCTCGTCATCGATGCCAGCGTCGCCGTCAAATGGGTGGTTGAAGAGGACGGTACACCAGAGGCGCTGGCACTCCGTCAAAAAGCCAAGCTGATCGCCCCGGATCTGCTCATAGCGGAGTGTGCGAACATCCTTTGGAAAAAAGTCCAGAGGGGCGAGCTTTTGAAGGAGGAAGCGCTTCTTGCCGCTCGTCTGCTCCAGGGCGCCGAAATCGAAGTGCTGTCGACGCGGTCTTTATTCGAAACCGCGACACGACTCTCGATCGAGATCGACCATCCTGCTTATGATTGCTTGTACCTTGCCCTTGCTGTCGAGAAAAAATGTCAGTTTGTTACAGCCGACGAACGCTTTTTGCGAAAGCTGCGACAGGGCCCACAACACACGCTTCGCGGCACAACGATTTCGCTGATCGAAGCTGTGAAACCGTAAATAAAATAGCGCAAGCAATGGAAGCGAAAGGGCAACTTTTTGCGGCTTCAACGTCTCTCCTCGACCGCCGCCGCCACAAGCTCGGCAGTTGTGGTCAGTCGCGGGGGGCAGATCCGGGCCGCTCGGGCACTTCTGCGGTGGACAGTTGAAGGTCTGGCGCCCAAGCCTCCTTGGGGCTCAACACCATCAAACGTGCCGAGGCAAAGGAGGGGCAAACCTCGCTGACCGCGGCGAACGAACTTGCGATTCGGCGCGCGTTTGAGGCCGCCGGCGTCGAGTTCATCAACGGCGATCAGCCGGGCATACGACTTACCAAGGCCGATGCGCCTATGCGGCCTTCACCGATCTCCGCTTTGCAGTGCCATCAGCGGACATGCAATCGACCTCGCCGGGCGACAGGCCTGCCCCTTCCGCCCATGTCGATTTAGCGTAATCCGGGTCTACTCGATTTCGGCAGCTTCTCGGCGATGCCCTGCGTATCAGCACGGCGGCGCATCTCCGCCCAAATCTCTTGCGGCGGAATGCCCTCGCGGTGCCATAGAACAGCGAGATGATAAAGAAGATCAGCACTCTCGCGCACGATGTTGCGTCCGTTGTGTTTGACCGCCGCGAGAGCCACTTCACCGGCTTCTTCGATCACCTTCTGGGCCACCTTGCGGCTGCTGGACGCAAGAAGCCGCGCGGTGCGCGGATGCTTATCCTCAGCTACACTGCCGAGTGCCACATAAAGCCGTTCGATCTGATGGGGACCCTCGACAAGGGCGTCACGCAACTGCTCAGAACGTTCTGCTGCCGCAAAGCTCACAGCCCGGGCGTCCCCTGCATCGAGCTCTTGCAGGGCCGCTGCAGACCGATGCGCTTCCTGAGGGCGCCGGCGTTCACTAACAGACTTTTTGGCAAGAATTGCGGTCATTACCCACCTCCTTTCCCGCTTACGGGTCCGGGTGGGCGTTGGAAAGAGGCCCTACAAGCGGCCGCTTGCCACCGCGCAGCCGATGACGCCGCGCACGATCTTCATTGCTGTTGCCGCATTCGTCGCGATTGCTCGAATTGCGGCGGTGCTGGTACTTTCCATGGCGTTTTGCTGGCTCATGAACCGGTCGGGATTTGCCCGCTCGGCCGAGACGCAAATAGGTCAGCATTCCCAATGGGTCAAGCCTTTTTCGCCTAAAGCTTCGCACCGGCAGGTCCCATAGCAACAGTTTTGCCGCTAAGCGCAAATGTTCACCTCTGCTCAAGCGGACATTTTTCAGCCCGCCAATCCGTGGTTGGTATCCACTCGCTTTCCCGACCTGGCATCTCGCCCGTAAACTAGGCATCCCGCCACGGCAGCGGAAATCAGCGATAGAACTGCCAGGGCTCGCTTCATGCGTTACCGCCGGTAGCGCACCGGAGGCTATTGCCGGGTTGTCTAACTAATTTTAACCGCACGGATCGCTTGTGCAGCTGTGCAGCTGCTGGCAAGTGTCAAGAACCGCCTCCCGCACCGCAACAGTTTCGTGTAGCATTGATAGAAGCTGCCAGCGGGAAGTGCCGAAATCCCGATAATTGCAATGCGCGGCAATGGTGCCTGTCGGCGGGCGAGTTCATTAAAACATGGAGCGTCGTCGCGTGCCTACGCAACGATATGGAGGGCACCATGAAACTTCCCCGGCGTAGTTTTTTGCATCTGGCCGCAGGGGCCGCCGCGCTGCCGGCATTGCCGCGCGTCGCATCGGCGCTCGATTATCCAACGCGGCCGGTTCACATCGTCGTGGGGTTTGCTCCGGGGGGCGCGACCGACATCGTTGCGCGACTGATTGGACAATGGCTCTCCGAACGGCTTGGTCAATCGTTCCTTGTCGACAACCGACCTGGCGCTACTACCAATATCGCGGCAGAAACTGTCGTGCACTCGGCGCCGGACGGTTATACGCTCATGGCATTCAGCATAACGAACACAATCAACCCCGCGTTATTTACCAAACTCAATTTTAATTTTGCTCGCGACATGTCGGCTGTTGCAGGTGTTATGAGCACGCCCATGGTTTTGGAGGTGAATCCAGCCATCCCAGTCAACTCGATTCCCGAACTAATTGCCTACGCGAAGGCTAATCCGGGAAAAATCAGCTTGGGCAATTATGGAATAGGCTCCACGTCTCACGTCGTCGGCGAGCTATTCAAGATGACAGCCGGCATCAACATGGTCGACGTCCCGTATCGCGGTGCCGCGCCCATGCTTAGCGATCTGCTTGGCGGGCAAATACAGGTTGCTTTCGATGCCCTACCGGGATCTATCGCGCATATTCGGGCCGGCAAGCTGCGCGCCCTCGCAGTCACCACCGCATCTCGCTCGTCGGCGCTGCCGAACATTCCGACGCTTAGCGAGTTTGTGCCAGGTTTTGAGGCCAGCGCGTGGGTTGCCATCGGGACTCCCAAAAATACACCCGCCGAGATCATCAATAAGCTCAACAGGGAAATCAATATAGCGCTCGCTGATCCTAAGATCGTCGCGCGGTTCACTGACCTCGGCGCCACCGCATTGACAGATTCGCCTGCCGAATTGGACAAGTTCGTCGTCGCGGAAACTGAGAAATGGGCCAAGGTCATTAGGTTCGCTAACATTAAGCCCGAGTGATTCGGGCGATATTCCATAAGGTGCCGTTCGGCGAATGTCGCTTGCGTGACGCAGCGTTTGAGCGTTTCGCAGTGCATCAATTGACTCCGGCGAAATGACGAGATGGGGTCAATTTCACCCATTCCGTCATGTCCGCTGGCATGTCTGCGATGCTCGGAATGCGACGTGGCCCAGCTGGACGATGAGCGCTGGCGGGGCGGAGCGCCCCCTATGATCACGCACCTGATTGATGAGCTGCGGGGCAGGCCCCGTCGGGTAAGGGGCGGCGTTTTTTCTGTTTTAACAACAGTTCCACCGGATTTGTCACCAAAATGGTCCATTCATTCGGGCGGGGTCTTGTGCCGCAGCAAGCTTGGTGCTTGAAAGTTGATCACCGAGGCGCTCAGGGAGGGAGCATTGACGACAATTCCAAAAACTCTGCACGAACATATCAATACAGCTTATCCCGCGCATGTTTGCCTGATTGGCACGACGCTGCCGGATGGATTCGCTCAGATCACCCCACGTGGCAGCACGATGGTGTTCGACGACGAGCACTTTGCGCTGTGGGAGCGGGGCCGAGGGTCGACCAATGCCAGCCTCGCAGATGGCACCAAGGTCACTGTGTTCTTCCGTAAGCCGCAGCTGCGCGAATCCGGTCTGCTGCCGCGGGGTGGCATAGCACGATTCTACGGCACGGCGAAGATCTACAAATCCGGCTCGATCTATGACGAAATCTGGGAGCGGCTCATCGAGCCGGAGAAGAAGAGCGATCCAGACAAGAAGGGCTTCGGTGTGCTTATAAAGGTAGAGCGGAGCGAAGACCTGAGCGGCGCCCCACTTTCGATTTGATTATGAGGGGGCTTAAGTCGAAGGAGAAGCAATGGGCATTCGTCTAAGCCGGGTCGGACACATAGGGGTCCATGTTAGTAACATGGGTCGTTCCATCGAGTTTTACCGGCAGGCGCTCGGTCTCAAGATAACTGGGCGTTGGGGTCCGCCTGACTTCGGGCGTCCCATTTGCTTCATGCGCATTAGCGATAAGCACCACGACGTGGTGTTGTTCGAACTGCCGGAGGACGCAAAAAAGGCCGGCGTCACATCGATCGATTCCCGTATCCGCAAGAGTCCCGGGATCGATCACATCGCCTTCGAGGTCAACTCGCGCGAGGACTGGCTTATGGCGCTCGACCATGTGCGTTCTTGCGGCATCGAAATTGTCCGTGGCCCCTACGTGCACGGTCCAGAGGGTGGTGAGAAGTTTGCCGGTGGTAGCGGGAGCCACGCTTTCTACTTTCTCGACCCGGATGGCAACAGGATCGAGGTCTATTGCTGGATGATGACAGTCACGGGGCCGAGTATCGCCGCGCCTCACCCTGATTTGTAGCCTTATTGGTATTAAACGGAATTCGGGAACGTCGAAATGTCGGAAAGGGTTTAGGGAGCAGATGGCAGGTGCCACATTGCAGGTGATGCCAATGCCGCGTTTCTATGAGCCAGACCTGACCGTTGATCCAAACAGTCCGTTCGTGCGGGATGCCGCCGGTAAGCTTGTTCGCCGCAACTACTGGATGGACATGACTGATCAAACGCTCGTAATGCTTATGAGTCATGGAATTGGCGCAAATCTTACAAATGACGAGAAACGAGCCCATCTTGGCGACTTGCGCCGAGAGCACCTGATCGATCAAGTTTGCCCGCAGGAAATTTTACCGCCCGAAAAGTAGCGCTCTCGCTGAACAAGCCTGACTTATCGCGTCGCCCTGTCCGTCGTCAGCGTTTTTCGAACATCCGATTGCGATAGGCCGAACTCTCGGGCAATTCGTGATAGCGTTACGCCCGCCCTGAAGGCGGCGCGGATCGCATTCAATTTTCCCGGCGTCAGCGGTGGGGCGCCCACATTGAGGTGCCGCTTTTGTACGCCCGACGTGGGTTTCTTCGTGCCGCGCCGGTCCCGCTCAGCGAGGATCGCCGACAGCAATTGCTCAAGTTCACTGTCGTCGAGCTGCTGGACCGCTGCGGGCAGATTATTCGGCAAAATATGCCGTTTTGTCGAGGTTGGTGTCGTATTGGCGGGATTGGCTGTGGTTGATGGCAGTGCGGGCACGGCTTGAGCTGCTGGACTCGAAAATAGGTCGGGTGTCGTCGATCGTTTATAGGCAGAGCCCATACGCCATCATGTCGCGGCAGTCGATACTCGGCAACGGGAAAAACAGCTGAGCTGCGCGTTGGACGATGCGACGCGGGCTGATGCAAGCTGCCATGACAGCCGACATCCCGATTCGGCAGCGAGGTGCCAACTCCTGCCGTGAGCATCTGCAGCAAAATGCATGCTGGTCCAAGGATACTTTCCAGGCTTTTAAGCGTCGGTCAAATTCATGCTGTGCTCTTTGGGGCAAAGCGTTCGAAGTTGCGGGGAGAAAGGAGCAAGAGACAAGCAGACAACTTTTCAAGGATCACTACTTAAGGCCGCACTGCGGGCGTTTCTATCTTCAGCCCCCGCGCTCGCCACGCGAGATAGAATTCGAGATCGACGAGTTCGGGCGAGCCGTAATCGTAAGGCGCCGCTCGCATGGCGGTCATGCAGTCGCGCAGCCGGCGCTGCAGCGAACCGAGCTCCTGCCATTCCAGACGATAGATCGGATAACCAGTCGGCTGCGCCTGCGGCACTAGGTTTCCAGCCAGCCGCTTGCCCCAATTGTCGTTGTGGCACTGCGCGCAGGCGATATTGAGCTGGCCCTGGCGGCGTTCGAACAGCGCGCGCCCGGCCTCGATGAACGGCTTTGACCGCGCGTCGTTGACGACTGCGATCGGCATGCCGTGCGACTGCCGCGCAACGTAGGCTGTAAGCGCGAGCAGGTCCTTGCTTTCAAAAAGCAAGGCCGCGGACTTCTGGTCCGTCACGCGGCTCGTTTCGATGCGCTGTTGGAGGTCGAGCGGGCGGCCCAGTTCCGGCATGAACGCAGGAAAGCGGGCGGCTACTCCTTTCATGCTCACTGCGGCGTCGCCATGGCAGTCCGCGCATGACTTAGCCGTCGCGCCGGCCTTCCAATTCCACAATTCCTCGCCGTCGAGCACGACGAGCATGCCCGGATTGGCGGTGTCGTCGTTCTGCATCGCGCGGGTGTCTGCGCTGATGAATTCGCTGTCCGAACGGCGTTCATTGAGGGGGATTTCCTTGGCGACGGCAGGGGTAACCGCACCAAAGAGCAGGTTCAGCAATGCAGGAAGGCAGGCAATGACCCCCAAGACCGCCGCCCGCATCCGTTAATCCACCGTGATCTTGGCCGTTTGCACCCTGGTCTCGCCGTGCTGGTCGGTCCAGGAAAACGCGATCGTGCCGCTCTCGGTCGCGACCGTAAAGAACGAGATGAACGGATTGGCCGCGATGGCGGGAAACAGCTCGGCGCGAAAAACCACTTCGCCGTTATAGGTGCAAACAAATTGAGCGATGATGTCGCGCGGGATCGGCTTGCCGGTGACGCCGATGCGATAGCCGGTCTCCATCACGTGCGCGACCATCGCCTTGATTTCGATGACCTCGCCGCGCTTGGCGGTCGTTGGAACGTGAACCAGGGCCCGGCCGATCAATGCGTCGTCTCCTCGATGCAGGCAGCGAGGGTGACGATGACGTCGGCTGTACCCGACCAGAAAGTGCCATCGGATAGTTCTGCGATCGCCGTAACGGTTTGCGAATCGGCGAGCCGGATGCGCGTGGAGAATTCGGCTCGCCCGGCGCGCGGCCCGAGTGTCACGCTGATGATGTGGGGCTGCGGATTCTTTTCGTTGAAGATGTGGATGGCCTTGACGTAGTCAGCCCCGGTCATAGCGCTTTCGACCGAAACCGCGCAAGGAACCGAGTTGCCATTCTCCACGATCGGCGGAATGTCCAACTTCACTTTCCCTTTCGTAACCGGCGATTCGCCGACGAAATTGCGGACTGCCTCTTCCATCGTCGCAGGTGTCGCCAATGCTGGCTGGGCCGCGAACGGCGCAAGCGCGCCGCAACCAACTAGAGCGCCAGCGGCTTTCAGAATATCGCGCCGTGAGCGCCTGTTACTTCGTTGCTCCGCCATACGATCCACCTGACTTCAACGTCGTTAGATATGCCACCACGTCCTCGATTTCCACCGCCGTCAGCACCGGTTTGCCGCGATAGGCCGCCGGCACGCGCCTCAAGCCATCGACCCGATAAAACGGCGGCATGATCGTATCCGGATTGATCTTGCTCGCATCGACAATCCGCAGACGCAATTGCCCCTCGCTCCACCGGCTGCCGACGCCAGCGAGGTTGGGTCCGATATTGCCCTGGAATTTATTCTCGGGAAACGGCCCCGAATGGCAAAGCAGGCACATTCCCCGTTGCGGGTCAGCGACGATCGCTCGGCCCCGCGCCGAATCGCCCTTGGCACCGGTGAGCGATGCCGGAATTGAGTCGCCGACGATGACGTACGGCACGAGTGCAACGCGTTGCGGCCCGGCCGCGGCGGGGCGGAAATAAAGGCAGAGCGCGGCGCCGAGCAACGTGATCGTTGCGGCGCTAACCGAAAATCTGGCGCGTATTGGTTCGAAACCAGGCATCGGCAAATTTGGCCTCCTCCGCGCGGAACGCCGGCGGCGCGTTGAGCGGACTGACGCCGCCGGCGCCTTCGACTTCCACGTACTGGCCGGCGACCGGATGGAAGACGCCGGTAGTCGAGATCGCGTAATTGCGTCCGACCAGGCTGTAGCAGTTGCTGACGAGCTTCGACGCGACAGGTTTGCCGCCGCTCATCAGTCGGACGATGCCGGCGGCGCAAAGTTCGCCTTCGACCGCAGCGGCAAACGCCGATTTCGGCATAGCGCCAGCGATGGCGGCGTCTCCGATCACATGAATGTTCTGCTGCTGCAGCGACTCGAACGTGATCGGATCGACCGGGCACCAGCCGGTGCGGTCGGCGACCCCGGCAAGCATCGTGATGGCCGCCGCCCGCTGCGGCGGGATCACATTGGCGACGGCAAACTTGTAGGTGTCGAAGTCGGTATTGATGATCTTTTTCGCCGCGTCGATCGACGCGATGTCGCCGCCTTTCGACGGCGGCGCCCATTCGATCAGGCCCGGATAAAGCTCCTTCCACGCGTTTTGGAAAAGCTCCTGCATGGTGAACTCGTCCTTGGCGTCAATGATGACGAGCTTCGAGCGCGGCTTTTTATTTTTCAGATAAAGCGCGACCATGCTTGCCCGTTCGTAAGGTCCGGGCGGACAGCGCGCCGGACTGGCGGGCGCGGTGATCGCCACCAGGCCACCATCGTCCATCGCCTCGATCTGGCGCCGCAGCAGATCGATTTGCGCGCCGTCGGACGTCCAAGCGTGCGGCAGTTGCGCGGCAAGCGCCGCGCTGTAACCGGGAAGGGTATCGAAGCGCAGATCGATCCCCGGTGCGAGTACAAGGCGGTCATAAGAAAGCTTGTCGCCCTTATCGAGCGTGATGCTGCGCGATCGAGGATCGACCGCGGTCGCGGCAGCGTTCATGACCCGGATACCCGCCGCTGCGATTTTATCGTACCCGAATTGCTGGTCGGCCAACGCGCGAAGGCCACCCAGCACGCCATTGCTCAGCGGCGGCGCCGTGTAAACGCGTCTTTTCTCGACGAGTGTGACCGCAACGCTGGCGCCGGACCTGCGCAGTGCCCGCGCGCAGCTCGCGCCGGCGAAGCCGCCGCCAATGACCACGATCTGCGGCGTGGCCTGTGCAAACGATGGCAGCGGCCACAGCGTTGCGGCCGCGGCACAAGCCGCATCGCGCAAGAGCCGGCGGCGGTTCGCGTTGGAACGAGAAATCTGCTTCGTCCCTTTCATCGCTGCGCCGCGTACCAGGCGGCGATCGCCGCCACTTCATCGTCACTAAATCCTTTAGCGATGCGATTCATGATCGTTGCGGGCCGGCTGCCGCTGCGGAATGCCTTCATGGCGGTGACAATCTCGCTGGCGCTGCGGCCGGCCAGTTTGGGTAGCCTTGGGTCACCGCCGCTGGCGTGACAACCCAGGCAGCCGGCGGCGAGCGGCGGAGGCATAGCTGCGTAAGAACTCGCTGGCCAGAGAACGAGCGCGAGCGCCGCCAATATGCACTTCGTTCTCATTACACTGCACGAGGTCTTCCCCTCCCCGCCCGGGAGGGGAGGAACTGCTGCCTGGCTGCGCTAGCTGGCGTGCAGATCAGTGTCTTTGAGCGGGAAGCTGCGGATGCGCTTGCCCGTCGCCGCGTAAATGGCATTGAGCACGGCGGGTGCGGCGACCGCGATGGTCGGCTCGCCGACGCCACCCCAGAACTCACCATCCGGCATGACCACGGTCTCGACCTTTGGTATCTGGTCGATGTGCATGACCAGATACGAATTGAAGTTTCGCTGCTCGATGCGACCGCCACGTACCGTGCATTCGCCGAAGAGCATGGCCGAGAGGCCGTAGACGAAGGAGCCCTCAACCTGGCGGTGGATTTGTTCGGGATTGACTGCATGGCCGCAATTGGTCCCGCCGACAATGCGTTGAATCTTCACTTGGCCGCCATCGACCGCCACCTCAGCGCAGGCCGCCACATAGCTGCCGAAGCCCATGATCTGCGCCAGCCCGCGGTGGATGCCTTGTGGCGCCGGCGTGCTGTAGCCCGCTTTCTCGGCCACGGCCTTGAGCACGGCGGCGTGCTTGGGCTTGAGGTATTTGAGCCGGAATGCGAGTGGGTCGTCGCCAACCGAATGTGCGAGCTCGTCGATGAACGTTTCGACGTAGATCGCGTTGTGGTTCGTGTTCACACCGCGCCAGAAGCCCGCCGGCACCGACGGATTGCGCATGGCGTGGTCGATCAGCAGGTTCGGGATGTTGTAGCCAAACACGCCCTCGGTACCGCCGGGGCTAAGCCCCTGGAATGTGACCGGATCCATGCCGTTGACCATACGTGCCGGGAACACGGTGGCGAGGATCGATTGCCCCGAAATCCGCATGTGCAACGCGATGAGGTTGTTCTTGGCGTCGAAGCCGGCTCTCATCTTGCATTGCGTAATCGGGTGATAGAAGTCGTGGGTCATGTCCTCTTCCCGCGACCACAACAGTTTGATCGGAGTGCCGGGCATCTCCTTGGCGATCGCGACCACCTGCCGAATGTAATCGGTCTGACCGCGGCGGCCGAAGCCGCCGCCCAAATAGGTCTTGTGGACGTCGCACTTCGCGACCGGCAGGCCGGACGCTTCAGACGCTGCGGCCAGCGCCGCCTCGCCGTTCTGCGTCGGGCACCACACCCGACAGCTGTCCGCTGTGTAGACCGCTGTCGCGTTCATCGGCTCCATGGTGGCGTGCGCTTGATAGGGATAGGAGTAGACTGCCTCTACGACCTTGGCGGCGCCTGCCAGAGCCGACTTTGCGTCACCGGCTTTGTTGCCCACAAACGCCTGATCGGCGTCCAGGCCCTCCTTGAGGAATTGCGCAATCGTCGCACTGGAGACTTTGGCGTTGTTGCCGTTGTCCCAGGTGATCGGCATGGCTTCGAGCGCCTTTTTCGCTCGCCACCATGAATCGGCGACCACCGCTACGGCGTTGTCGCCGACGCGCACGACGCGCTTTACTCCCGGCATGTCGTGTACGCTCGCCTCGTCGTACATCTTGAGCTTGCCGCCGAACACTGGGCAGGCACTGATGGCCGCGTAGAGCATATCCGGCAAACGCACGTCGATGCCGAAGATCGGCTTGCCCACGATCTTGAGCGGGGTATCGAGGCGCTTCAGCGGCTTGCCAGCGATTGTCCAGTCCTTCGGGTCCTTGAGCTTGGCATCAGTGGGCTGAGCTAGCTTGGCCGCGGCATCGGCCACCTTGCCAAACGAGACCTTGCGGCCGGACGGTTTGTGAGTGATCACACTGTTGACCGCGCTGCATTCGGACGCTGGCGCGTTCCAAGCGTTGGCCGCGGCCTGGATCAGCATAATGCGGGCTGTCGCGCCGCCCTTGCGGACCAGCATGTTTGACGAGCGGATGCCCTGACTGCCGGCAGTGAAATAATCGCCCCAGACGCGCTTTCGCGCCACGTTTTCTCCTGGCGTCGGAAAGTCCACAGTGACCTTTGACCAGTCGCAGTTCAGCTCTTCCGCAACGAGTTGAGCGAGACCGGTCATCGTGCCTTGCCCCATTTCGGATTTCGCCACGCGGATAATGACGGTGTCGTCCGGCTT
Source organism: uncultured Alphaproteobacteria bacterium (assembly GCA_963729965.1). Classification (GTDB taxonomy): domain Bacteria; phylum Pseudomonadota; class Alphaproteobacteria; order Rhizobiales; family Xanthobacteraceae; genus BOG-931. The sequence continues at coordinate 214,715 of CAVSPX010000007.1, read as the reverse complement.
GATCACGACCCAGGCATTGACCTCATCCGGGTAGCCCGCTTCGGCGTGCGCAGCGTCGGGGCCGAGGGGGAGCTTGAAGCCGATAGCGAGCCCCGCGCCGGCGGCGCTGCTGCCGACTACGAATGAGCGGCGGTCGATCTTTGGCATGTATGTCATGGCTGTCTCCCCCTCACGCGTTGGCCGCAGCATGAATTGCTGCGCGGATACGGAGATAGGTTCCGCAGCGGCAGATGTTGGTCATCGCCCCGTCGATGTCGGCATCGGTGGGCTTCGGCTTCGCCTTTAAAAGCGCCACCGCCGCCATAATCATGCCGCTCTGACAATAGCCGCATTGCGGCACGTCATGATCGAGCCAAGCCTGCTGCACTGGATGTAGTTTGCCGTTCTGCGCCAGCGACTCGATCGTGGCAATCTGCTTGCCGCCGACGGTGCTGACCGGGACCTGGCAGGAACGCGTGGCGACGCCGTCGATGTGGACTGTGCAGGCGCCGCATTGCGCGATCCCACAGCCGTATTTTGTGCCGGTCAGACCGATAGTGTCACGCAGCACCCAGAGCAAGGGCGTGTCTGCCTCGACATCAACGTTGTACGATTTTCCGTTGATCGAAAGCGCAGTCATGCTTGTCCTCCCGCATTTTCTGCCGCGATTGCTGCTTACGGCAGCTATCGCTTGAATTACCGGTCGAAAAGTCCGGCTTCGACCCAACTCTATGCCAAAACCTGTCCCTTTCCAACTCGAATGCGAATCCGAGCGTGGCTCACCCCATTCAGTTCGGACATAAATTCTACCCGCGCAGAAACGGCACTATTGAGTCTTGATCATCTTAAGCGAAGGTCTCCGTCGGGCCTGCCAATGCTGCGGGACGTGAGTCGTCTCGCAGCGTCGTAAGGATAGGAGATGACAAGTGATCTGCGCCAGGGCTTGGAAGTCCAACTCAACCTGAGCGGCTCGGTCCGCTTTTTCTGGGCGAAAGCACCCGTTATTGGCGCACCGTCCGGCGAAATCTGCGCCACCATATTGACAGAGAATTACCTTCGATCCCGCAGCTTCGACACTACGCATGTGGCTCTGTTGGCGCGATGATGCGTTTTGGCGCTCGGCAATACCGCGGCTGCATCTGCCAGACGGGTCAAATCGCGACTGGAACTTTTCGCTAATCCACTAAGAGGCTTCTTCGACAGACGCCAGCGTCTTGGATAATGATAAGGATTGACCTCTTCGAACTGCGGAAACACCCGCTTGATCGTGTTGCGGTAGCGTTCAGCAGTTCGTCGCGCAAGCGGCTTATCAGAGTAATTAAACCTGATGTCCTCCAATGAGACTCCACGCGCCGAGCTCAGCATGTCGAGCACAATTCGCAAAGCAATCTCCACTTTCTGATAATTGCGCATGGGATGAGGGAAAAATCTCTGCACCGGTTTCCAAAAGGCTTATTGGACTATTGTCACCCGACGCACGAGCAGCGTCGTGAACCAGCTGAGTGTCTGTCCGAGAACAAGTTGAATCCAATAAATCATTTGTGATTCAAGAGTGGTGGCCTGATTCGAGGATGGTCACCGATGTGGACGGCGAAAAACCGCAGGCGTTACGACCGTAGCGCGCTACGATATCCGAGCGATCTGACCGACGACGAATGGGCGCATGTCGAGCCGTTTATTCCACCGGCCAAGCGTGGTGGTAACAAGCGGCACGTCGACGTGCGCGAAGTGATGAACGGGATCATGTATGTGTTGAGCACGGGGTGCCAGTGGCGGGCGATCCCGAAAGATCTGCCGCCACGCAGCACTCTTTTCGACTATCTTGATTTGTGGAGCTACGACGGCACGCTCGATCGGATCCATCACGCCCTATATGTGGAGTGCCGCGAGCAAGGCGAACGAGAGGCCAGTCCCACCGCCGCCATCATCGATAGCCAAAGCGTGAAGAGCGCTGAAAAAGGGGGGCCTGCATCGATCCGCCTGGCTATGATGCGGGCAAAAAGATCAAGGGCAAGAAGCGCCATATTCTCGTAGATACGCTGGGTTTGTTGCTCCACGCGATCGTTCATCCCGCCAATATCCAGGATCGCGACGGTGGCGTCCTGCTCCTTGCAACCCTTTTCGGGATGTATCCGTTCTTGAAAAAGTTGTTTGCCGACGGTGGCTATCAGGGGCCGGAATTCCAAAAGGCCTTGGCGAAAATTCTGCCTCACCTCGAAACTGAAATCGTCAAGCGCTCTGATCACGCCAAAGGTTTTGTCATTCTCCCACGCCGTTGGGTCGTCGAACGTACCATTGCGTGGCTCAACCGTTGCCGACGGCTCGCGAAGGACTGGGAGAACCTCAATCGCAAGGCGCTGTCGTTCTTGCGCCTCGCATCAATCCGCCTCATGCTGCGAAAACTTTGTAATCCGGCCTGATGTTCCCGGACAGACTCTGAGGGAATGAGATGAGAGGACACATCCCTCATGGACCTTGAACGTTCGTGAGATCTCAATTTTCGTGGTTTCGTAGCAAATCCGCCCGCCGACGGCATGATAGCTGACCATCGCCCTGGGACTTCGGCCAATTCCCCTCACACTTCTATCAACGAGGATATTTGAATAATCCATCCACGGCCAGTGGGATCAACAGCCATTGTGAAGCGCACAATGTGTTGGACAACGCCTTCTGAAGAGGGTCATCGTTGACGCTTTGAGCGTGCTCAGGGAACGTCCGCTTCGGTTCGGATAGCGACGCTATCGCGGCATTGCGGCCAGCGTTTCGCCGAGCGAGACCTGCCACTTCAGCCGTGATATTCTTCGCCCCATCGCAGCGGGGTGGATTCCCATTAGGGCGGGGTGAATGGCAAGCGGCATCGGAAGACGGCAATTCATATCGGCGCTTGGCGGCGCAGGGGCAGCGTGGCCACTTCGCGCCCACGCGCAGGTTTCTTATCCGATGCGTCCGATAAAACTCGTCCTGCCGTTTCCACCAGGTGGCGTGTTCGACATCGTCGGCCGGCCGTGGGCAGCCAAAGTAAATGCAACACTTGGTACCGTGTTCGTGGAAAATCTGCCCGGCGCCGGCGGTTCGACCGCCGCGGCGGCAGTCGCGCATGCTCGCCCCGACGGCTACACGATCCTGCTCGGAGCGTCGTCGATCTACCTTACCGAGATGATTCTACGAGAACATCCACTTATCGATCCGATGAAGGATTTGGCAGCAATTTCCATGCTGGCAATGACGGCGTTCGCCATTGATGTAAACCCTTCGCTGCCAGTGAAGAGCCTCACCGAGCTGGTTGCTTATGCGAAAGCAAATCCCGGAAAGCTCTCTTACGGATCACCGGGAGCTGGAACATTGGCGCATCTGAGCGGGGAATTGCTTAAATCCTTGGCCGGTATCAAAGACTTTCCACATGTGCCGTACCGGGGCGCAGGGCCCGCCCTCACTGATCTCATTGGCGGCCAAATTCCTGTGCTCATATCGGCCATGACCAGCCAAGTGCTGGAATTTCATCGCGCCGGCAAACTGCGTTTGCTCGCGACCACAAATCCTAATCGCTTTGTCGCTGCGCCCGAGATCCCAACCGCCGTGGAAGCTGGCGTTTCAGGACTTGTTGCACAGCAGGCACTAGGCCTATTTGCTCCAGCCGGGACACCGAAACAATTCATCGAGCATATTGCCGAGGCAAACCGAATTGCATTGGCGGATAACGTATATCGGCAGTCGCTGGTTGACGCAGTCGTGGAGCCCTTGCCTGATTGGACTGCTGACAGATTCAACCGCTTTATGAAAGAAGACGTCGCGCGATGGACCCCCTTGGTTCGCGCAATAGGCATCAAAGTCGATTGAGCATAGGTATCCTCGACCGCTCTACCCCTGCTTGCCCGACAGAATTGCATATGTAGGCGTCGGGTCAGGCACGTCGGTTTGGCGCTGTCCGACGCATGTCCGCTTGTCACCTGATCGCGTCGTTTCGCAGGCGCCTTTTCGTCGTGCAACCATCGTGAAGTCGGTCACAGACCCCTGCCGATTGGGCTGTGATGATATTCTTTTTCACTTTTTCACATTGCAACAGGCATGATCCCTTGAGACGGATGCCTAATGGCAATCCCGTTCAGGGGGCACCCAGTAAATCAAGGCAGCCGTACGGTCAGATTAGTTTGAAGATTGCGAGCACCAGCAGCGCCTGTGCCACGAAGCCCCCGGCAAAAGCGAGCGTTCGCAGCACCGGAATACCCAGCGTATAGACGACGACGTGCGCAAGCCGCGACCAGAAATAGAGTACGCAGGCAAATGCCGTGGTTGGCGTGGCGATGCTCAATTGCTGAGACGCCAGAACAAGTGGCGCGAAGATCACGAGGTTTTCTACCGCGTTGGTATGGGCGGCCATCATGCGCTGCGCCCAGGCCGATTGCGGCTTGTCGCTCGGGCTCGGGTTGGCCATTGTCGGCATTAGCCCACGCACCGTCATGCGGTCGAGAATGTACGGCAGCCAGAACAGCCCCGTCATCGCCACTGTCAGCACCAGCCAAAACAGTTCCTTGGACATATCGCTCTCCCCGGTCTCATTGCGAAATTTTTTGCGTGGCGAATTTCGCAGCTATCGAACCTTTGGGGAAGGGCCTGTGGTGCTGCAAGTCGTCGGCGGGCGCGTGGACATTTCCATCAAAAAGGAGTGGGGCCAGCGCAACACCGCGTAGGCGGATCATAGCCATTGGCGCGGCCAGCCGCATCGACGCAAGCGTTCTGGAAAAGATATTCGTCTCCTGTGTTTCGCCCTAGCCGCGCTGACAGCGTGATCGAATGAACCTTTCGCAGTGCAATAACTGGCGGTCGCAAAGCGTCGAGAAGGGTCAGGCACGTCGGTTTGGCGCTGTCCGACGCATGTCCGCTTGTCACCTGATCGCGTCGTTTCGCAGGCGCCTTTTCGTCGTGCAACCATCGTGAAGTCGGTCACAGACCCCTGCCGATTGGGCTGTGATGATATTCTTTTTCACTTTTTCACATTGCAACAGGCATGATCCCTTGAGACGGATGCCTAATGGCAATCCCGTTCAGGGGGCACCCAGTAAATCAAGGCAGCCGTACGGTCAGATTAGTTTGAAGATTGCGAGCACCAGCAGCGCCTGTGCCACGAAGCCCCCGGCAAAAGCGAGCGTTCGCAGCACCGGAATACCCAGCGTATAGACGACGACGTGCGCAAGCCGCGACCAGAAATAGAGTACGCAGGCAAATGCCGTGGTTGGCGTGGCGATGCTCAATTGCTGAGACGCCAGAACAAGTGGCGCGAAGATCACGAGGTTTTCTACCGCGTTGGTATGGGCGGCCATCATGCGCTGCGCCCAGGCCGATTGCGGCTTGTCGCTCGGGCTCGGGTTGGCCATTGTCGGCATTAGCCCACGCACCGTCATGCGGTCGAGAATGTACGGCAGCCAGAACAGCCCCGTCATCGCCACTGTCAGCACCAGCCAAAACAGTTCCTTGGACATATCGCTCTCCCCGGTCTCATTGCGAAATTTTTTGCGTGGCGAATTTCGCAGCTATCGAACCTTTGGGGAAGGGCCTGTGGTGCTGCAAGTCGTCGGCGGGCGCGTGGACATTTCCATCAAAAAGGAGTGGGGCCAGCGCAACACCGCGTAGGCGGATCATAGCCATTGGCGCGGCCAGCCGCATCGACGCAAGTGTTCTGGAAAAGATTTTCGTCTCCTGTGTTTCGCCCTAGCCGCGCTGACAGCGTGATCGAATGAACCTTTCGCAGTGCATCAATTGATGGTGGCAAACCGACGGTTTGGTCATCAGCGCTGTTTCGAGCTCGCTCTCGCTGCGTCTGCTATTAGTCCGATCGCGACCAAAATGGCGCGCCGCGACGAACGTCGAAGAGGGCCAAAGCGACACGGACTTTTTGCAAGCGATCAACGGCGATCCCTGTCATCTGATTGTCACGGATCAGCAACAATGTGCTGCGCGGGCGACCCAGGAGTCTGCGGACGTGGTATCGGGCCGACGCGGCGCTTTCCTTATTCAGCCTTACCAACGCTCGCGAGCCGGCGATGACGTTGTCGCGTAGGCGACTATTGCACTTGCTTGCTGGGGCAGCAGTAGTGCCCGCCACATCGGGCGGTGCGATTGCGCAGCCCTATCCGGCGCGGCCAGTCCACATTGTCGCTGCCGTTCCTCCCGGCAACGGTCCCGATACTCTTGCTCGACTTGTCGGCCAACGCCTGTCCGACCGGCTCGGCCAGCGATTCATCGTGAATAATCGGCCCGGCGCCGATGACAATATCGGCATCGAATTCGTCGTAAGAGCACCGCCGGACGGCTACACGCTCTTGTTGATCCCCACGTCGGCGGTGACCAACGCGACACTTTATCCAAATCTGAGCTTCAATTTCATACGCGACATCGCGCCGGTCGCCTGCATCGGCCGCACGCCATTTGTTTTGGTGGTCACCCCGTCACTGCCGGCCAGGACGGTTCCGGAATTCATCGCCTATGCCAAGGCCAATCCCGGCAAGATCAATATGGCGTCCTCGGGCATCGGCAGCGGCAATCACGTCTTTGGCGCACTGTTTGCCCTCATGGCGGGGGTTGAGTTTGTACACATCCCTTATCGCGGTAGCTATATGCCGGATCTGTTTGCCGGACGCGTGCAGATTTGTTTCAGCCCCGTGGAATTGGTGATCGACGCAGTCCGAAGCGCCAAACTGCGTGCGCTTGCGGTCACCACAACGACGCCGTTGGCGGTGCTCCCGGACGTCCCCACGATGAACACCTTCTTGCCGGGCTACGAAGCCGCTGGATGGAATGGCCTCGGCGCGCCGAAAGATACACCCGACGAGATCATCAAACTCCTCAACAAACAGGTCAACGCGGTCACAATGGAGCCAGACATTAAGGCCCGTCTGGGCAATCTCGGCATCGAACCGGTGGCGATGACGCCCGCGGAATTCGGCAAATTGCTTGCCGACGAAACCGAAAAGTGGGGCAAGGTTATTCGCGAAGCCCGTATCAAGGCCGAATGAATGTGATGCGTCAGTGACTTGCGAACGGCGCTAGCGGAGCGTTAGCGTCGTTTTAGAAGGCGATGTGGCCTCCTGTCGGCCGTTTTCTTAAGGCGGCCCCTTTAAGCCTGCGCCGACCTCGTTGTGCTCCAAGCGCAGCATCGCGGGGCGCAGCCACAGCATGGCGCGGTCGAGCAGAAAGCCAGGCGCGATCGCCAGTATCGCCGCATAGACATTGGCATGTTCGACGCGCGTGCCGGATACGGAGATGTAATAGCCGGGGCCGCGCGAATCCCCGATCGTTTTGGTAAGAACGATGACGGTGATCGAGATCGCAGGTGTCAGGCAACGCCTCTCGTAACGGGAATCCTGCACCGCAGCAAAACTCAACGATCAGTGGCAGCGTCGGGGGAGTTTCCAACATGGGACCGAGCGCTCGCATCTGACTTCAGTGCCGGAAGCAGCATTTCTGGCTTGCGGGAAGACCGGAAAATCGCCAACCTCGACTCCTTGAGGATTTAACTGGGGAATCCTGGTTTGTTATCACGTTGTGAACGTCGCGTTTTTAGCCGCAGGGGAGATTTGCATGGAGCAAACAGCTACCCACACATCGATGCAAAAACCCAGCGCCGCCGCTGCCAGTGTATGCCCGGAGTGCGGGAAGACCGCGCCGGTGGGTACGCACCGCTCCTACTGGGTGTGGTCGGCACTGGTGCTGACCAGATGGGGAACCACACTGCACACTTGCTGCGCCAACTGCGCGCGCAAGCATCGACACAAGGCGATTATGTCCTGCCTTGCGCTCGGCTGGTGGGGAATTCCGTTCGGCCTGTTCGTCACGCCCATGCAGATTTATCGGAATACGACACGCTCGGAGCCGTGACGCAGAAGCTGTCACCACATTTCGAGTACTTCGGCCGCAGGCTGAACTGGCTATCCACTGATGACGACTAGCTACGAGATAAGTGCAGCTGACGATTCGCTCCGGGTCAGCAAAGGAAGAGATGCGACGCGAACGAGCCCAGCCCCTCGATTAATAGCCGCGTAGTGAGCTAGATTATGGTCGATGCTGAACGAGCCGGCTCTAATCTTCAATGCGTACCACTTGGGCGGGCCAGGACAGGGCTCACGAGAGGAACTCGATGAACACAGTCAAAGACGCTCTGGCCCAGAAGAGTGGCGCCCTGATCCATGTTCGTTCCGGCGATATGGTCGTCGAAGCCTTGCGCCAGATGCGCGACAACCGGGTCCGGTCGGTGCTGGTCATCGACGACGACGTACTGGTCGGTATCGTGACCCAGGGTGACTGCGCCATAAAAGTGCTGCTGCCCGGGCTCGATGCGAAGAAGACTCCGGTGGGCCAAGTGATGGCGGGCGACCCGGTGACGGTGAAGCCGGACGACCCACTGGAACGCTGCATGGCAATGATGGCTGCGCGCGGCTTTCGCCATCTACCAGTGCTGGACGCGGGCAAGGTCGTGGGCGTGATCTCGATCGGAGACGTCGTCAAGGACATCATCCGAAATTTGGAGCACAACGTGGGCGACCTGATGGGCTACATCATGACGGACGGTCCCGGGGGCTGACAGACGAACCACGGTGCCGTCGCCGGCGTCCGGGAGGGAAAACGGAGGGGCACCGTTAACGGGCCACCCTCCGGCTGCCGAGGAGACTGCATCGTACCGACTCAAGCAAATGTTTTGATCGAGCTGAGACTCGCTTCGCGCTGCAACATAAAACGCCGGACAATGTCGCTGCGGGTCGACCAAGTCGGGGTGGTCGCGCGATGTCGGCAGTACTCCCCGATAGCGTCAACTAAACGGACGTGGCCTCATGTTACCGAAGTGCAAAGAGCTGACCTCATGCAGTGCAGCAACGGAGGCGGCCTCAGCGCCGCGTTTTCCGTGTCGGGTATTGATCTGCATCAACAGTGCCGGGGCAAATTGTGACGTATTATGTTGAATAAACATTTGCAGAAGGAAATGCATGCGAGAACGGCGCATTCGCATTAATGCGAAAAGTAAAGTCGCCGGCTGAATATTGACCGATTCTTAGTCCGGAATGGAGCGAGGATGTTCGACGTCATCTACCTGTTTGTGCTCGTATGGGCGGCGCTGCCCTTGGTTCGCACCCTCAGGCAAGGAGGACGCGGCGACCACATTGCATTTGTGCATCGGCTCTATCGCGATGCCGCTTACATTCTGGCTGCTGTCCTCGGGATCGTTGTCCTTGAAGCGGCGCTCAGCATCTCGCTCGAAAATTACTGGTTCGGTGAACTCGGCCAGAGCCATCGCTATTGGCTATCGCTTGAATATCGAGTGGCAATTTTTCTGGTGGTCTTGCTCTCGGTTGGCCTGTTTGTCGGTGCCAACCTGCGCGCACTGTGCCGGCCGTATCCGGTGGTCCCGGCAAGCGCGCCGTGGGTCGTCGGATTCGTGTTTGCCGCCCTGGTCGGATTTTTCGCGACGCCGCTCTGGATTCCGCTCATGCGGTTCCTCGGCGCCAGTTCGGCCGGCGTAGTAGATCCAGTATTCGGCAGGGATCTTTCGTTCTACTTGTTGGCATTGCCCCTCTACGACGATGTCGTTGATGTCGTCATCGGGATCCTGTGCGTCGTGATCGTGCTATGGGTGGGCATCGGGATGGCAGTTCGCAGTGGAACGGCTGCGTGGATCGGTCGCCCGACCTTGGGCGAAGCTGCTCTCCCGTTTGGCAGCGTCGCCATCCCATCGCCAGAGTTGAGTCAGACGGCGGGGGTGACCTGGATGCGGCAGGGCATGGTTCTCGGCGCTCTGCTCTGCATCATGCTGGCGATAAGCCGGTTCTTGTCCCGCTACTACCTCGTCGTGGACGGACATTCGACGGTCGTGGCAGGCGCCTCCTATGCCGACGTCAATTTCTGGCTACCCGGATACGACCTCATCATCGCATGTTTTTTCGCTGCCGCCCTGATCTTTGGGCTGGCGGCTGCGGTTCCACGGTTTCGCGCCTGGTTTTGGATGAGTCAGTCACATTGGCTCGCGCCGTTCGCGATGCTGGCGCTGCTTTTCGTCGGAGCCTACGTGGTCCCCGCAGGGACTGAGGATCTCTATGTGGGCCCGAACCAGATCACGCTGGAGCTGCCGTATCTGCTCAGGAGCATCGCCGGCACCCGTCAGGCCTATAACCTGGAGGGACCGTCGGTCGAGGAGCGAGAATTCGCGGTCTCCTCAACGCCGCTGACGGCCGCCGATCTGACCAAAGATGCCGCGACGCTGCAGGACGCGCGCATCTGGGATTGGCGCGCGCTCGAACCGCAACTGCAGCAAATTCAGGGTCTGCGGCCCTATTACACGTTTAACGGCGTCGATATCGATCGCTATGAGATCGATGGTGCCGAGCGGCAGGTGATGATCACGGCGCGCGAACTCGATGTTACGCGGCTTCCCTCGCAAGCCCAGGTCTGGGTCAATCTCGCGCTCAAATACACTCATGGTTATGGCGTCGTTGTGGTTCCGGTGAACGAGATCGACGCCAGGGGCAACCCGGTCCTCTGGGCGCACGATATTCCGATCGAAGCCAAGAAAGACCTGTCGGTGACCCATGGCGAGATTTATTTCGGTGAGCTGACCGACGACCGTGTCTATGTGCACACGACCGAGAAGGAATTTGACTTCCCGCAAGGTCAGGCCAACGCCGAGACGGTGTATCAGGGAACTGGAGGAATCCTGCTCTCCAACTTGTGGCGCAAGCTGGTCATTGCCCACGAATTCGATGGCCTACGGCTTTTCATCTCGGGATATTTCACACCGCAGAGCCGGGTGATGCTGCGCCGGAATATTGTCGAGCGAGTCCAAACGCTCGCCCCGTTCCTGATCTTTGATCGCGATCCTTACATCGTCGCGGATGGGGACCATTACTCCTACATCCTCGATGCCTATACGACGTCGGAGAACTATCCATACAGCGAGGCCTATCAGGGATCGCTCGCCACCTTCCGCGGGTACAACTACCTGCGCAATTCCGTGAAGGCGGTAATCGACGCCTATAACGGTTCGGTGACGTTTTACGTCTTCGACCGGCACGATCCGATCATCAACGCCTATCGGCGGGTGCTGCCAGAACTTTTCAAGGATGCCCGCGAGATGCCGGAGAATTTGCGCCGGCATATCCGCTATCCGGAGGATATCTTCACGGTGCAGGCTGAAATGTACGGCACCTACCACATGACTAATCCGACAACGTTCTACAATCGAGAGGATCGCTGGGAGGTTCCGCACGAGCTTTATCGAGGCACCGAGATCGCGATGCTCCCCTATTACGTGACGACGCAGCTTCCCGGTTCCGACAAGCCGGAGTTTCTGCTCATGTTGCCCTTGTCGGTCGCCGGCAAGAACCAGATGGCGGGCTGGCTCGCGGGCCTCTCCGATGGCGAAAACTATGGGAAAATGGTGGCTTTCCGCTTCCCCAAAGGAACCTTCATTGATGGCCCGGCACAGGTGGAATCGCGGATTAGCTCGGACAGCCGGTTCTCTGGGGATCTCACGCTTTGGGATCAGCACGGTTCGCGGGTTATTCGTGGCAATCTCATTGTGCTGCCGCTCGTCGATAACCAGCTCATCGTGATCGAGCCGGTCTATATCGAGGCCGAGCAGACCAAGATCCCGATGCTCGCCCGCGTGGTATTGGGGCAACTCTTGCCCGATGACCGCAAGATCGAGTGGGCAGGCACGCTCACGGATGCCGAACGCCTCCTCGTCGGTGCGTCAGCGCCGACGGCCGCCGCAGCCGGAGCGCCCGGGACGGGAAACGAAACGCTGGAGCGTGCGCGCGCATTGTTCGGCGAGATGCAACGGGAATATGCTGCCGGCAACTTCGCGCGCTACGGCGCGCTTCTTGAACAGCTCGGCAAGCTTCTCTTGCCGCAATAGAGGTTCAGGTCGCGAGCTGACTGAAGCCGCGCCATTGCCACTATTTTGACTGTTGCAATGCACGCTCCAGTTCTGACATGGGTCACCTGAACGAACCCGCTTCGCGGGAGGGAGGCTGGGGGCCGGTCTAGTCTGGAGCCAAGGCCGACAGGGGATTTGATGAGAGCGTCGTGAGTTCGACGATCGGAGTGTTGCAACCTTACAAAGGAGCACTCCGATGCACGACCAACCCATCAGCCCGTTGCGCCAGCGCATGCTCGACGCCATGGCGGTGCGCAATTTCAGCGACAAGACGCGCCACGACTACATCCGCCAGGTCAAAAGCTTTGCGTCATTTCTTGGCCGCTCGCCCGATACGGCAAGCGCTGACGATCTGCGCCGTTTTCAACTGCATCAGCGGCAGAACGGGGTGCAGCCGTCGAGCATGAACAGTGCGGTGTCGGCACTGCGTTTTTTCTTCAGCACGACCCTCGACCGCCCCGACATGGAGCGGCACCTCACCTTCGTCCGCGAGCCGCGCAAGATCCCGGTGATCCTGAGCCCGCAGGAGATCGGCCAGCTCTTAGTGTCTGTCCGAGAACAAGTTGAATCCAATGAATCATTTGTGATTCAAGAGTGGTGGCCTGATTCGAGGATGGTCACCGATGTGGACGGCGAAAAACCGCAGGCGTTACGACCGTAGCGCGCTACGATATCCGAGCGATCTGACCGACGACGAATGGGCGCATGTCGAGCCGTTTATTCCACCGGCCAAGCGTGGTGGTAACAAGCGGCACGTCGACGTGCGCGAAGTGATGAACGGGATCATGTATGTGTTGAGCACGGGGTGCCAGTGGCGGGCGATCCCGAAAGATCTGCCGCCACGCAGCACTCTTTTCGACTATCTTGATTTGTGGAGCTACGACGGCACGCTCGATCGGATCCATCACGCCCTATATGTGGAGTGCCGCGAGCAAGGCGAACGAGAGGCCAGTCCCACCGCCGCCATCATCGATAGCCAAAGCGTGAAGAGCGCTGAAAAAGGGGGGCCTGCATCGATCCGCCTGGCTATGATGCGGGCAAAAAGATCAAGGGCAAGAAGCGCCATATTCTCGTAGATACGCTGGGTTTGTTGCTCCACGCGATCGTTCATCCCGCCAATATCCAGGATCGCGACGGTGGCGTCCTGCTCCTTGCAACCCTTTTCGGGATGTATCCGTTCTTGAAAAAGTTGTTTGCCGACGGTGGCTATCAGGGGCCGGAATTCCAAAAGGCCTTGGCGAAAATTCTGCCTCACCTCGAAACTGAAATCGTCAAGCGCTCTGATCACGCCAAAGGTTTTGTCATTCTCCCACGCCGTTGGGTCGTCGAACGTACCATTGCGTGGCTCAACCGTTGCCGACGGCTCGCGAAGGACTGGGAGAACCTCAATCGCAAGGCGCTGTCGTTCTTGCGCCTCGCATCAATCCGCCTCATGCTGCGAAAACTTTGTAATCCGGCCTGATGTTCCCGGACAGACTCTTAGAGGCAGCACCCGGGCCGAAGTACAAGGCAGCGATGAGCGCCGCCTACAGCGCAGGGCTGCGGGTCTCCGAGGTGGTGGCGCTGAAGGTCGCGGACGTCGATTCCAAGCGCATGCTGCTGCGCATCGAGCAGGGCAAGGGCCGCAAGGATCGCCTGGCCATGCTGTCCCCACGGTTATTGGACTTGCTGCGCGACTGGTATTGCATCGTTCGGCCCGCGGTGTGGCTGTTTCCCGGCCGCGATCCGATGCTGCCGATGACGACGCGACAACTCACCCGCGCCGTCCATATCGCCGCCAGGCTTGCGGAGATCAACAAGCGGGTCACACCGCACACGCTGCGGCACAGCTTCGCCACCCATCTGCTGGAGCAAAATATCGATATTCGCCTGATCCAGGTTTTGCTCGGACATGTGAAGTTGGAGACGACCGCGCTTTACACTCAGGTCGCAACCAACGTGATCCGCGCGGTGACCAGCCCGCTCGATCAGCTCACACCGCTGATCCCAAAGCCCAATAAGCCGCCGGTATAACGCCACCACGCGCGTGCCTCGTCCGGCTTTGGAGGTCGCGGATATCTTCCGCGCGCATGGCCCTGCATGGCGTCAAGCCAATGCCGGTCATGTCAGCCTCGACCAACTCAAGGTGATGAGCGCGATCGAGCGCTGCCGCACGGCGGCGCTCGGCGGCCATGTCGAACGCTGTGAGGACTGCCGCCACACCAGCATTGCCTACAACAGCTGTCGCAATCGGCATTGCCCGAAGTGTCAGGGTGCGGCGGCCAAGCAATGGCTGGCCGAGCGGCAGGCCGACCTGCTGCCTGTCTCGTATTACCATGTGGTGTTCACCGTGCCGGCGGCGATCGCCGAGATCGCCTATCAAAACAAGGCGGTAGTCTACGATCTGTTGTTCAAGGCGAGTGCCGAGACCATGCTGACGATTGCAGGTGACCCCGAGCATCTGGGCGCTCGCATCGGCATCACATCCGTGTTGCACACCTGGGGCTCGGCACTCGTCCACCATCCACATGTGCACATGATCGTGCCAGCTGGCGGTCTCTCACACGATGGTCGACGCTGGGTCGCCTGCCGGCCCAAGTTCTTTCTGCCATGGCGGGTGCTATCCAAACTGTTTTGCCGGCTGATGTTGCAAAAACTTCTCGCCGCGCATGCCGCCGGTCAATTACAGTTCTTCGGTAGCCGTCGCCGCCTCGGTGAGGCCGCGGCCTTCGCCGCCTTTCTGGCGCCGCTGCGCAAGATCAAATGGTATGTCTATGGCAAGCGCCCGTTCGGCGGACCTGCGGCGGTGCTGACCTATCTGTCTCGCTATACTCACCGGGTCGCCATCGCCAACAGCCGGCTGATCGCGGCCGACAATGGCAGCGTCACCTTCAAGTACAAGGATTACCGTGCCGACGGTGCCGCCCGATACAAGGTGATGAGGCTCACCGCAGAGGAGTTCATCCGCCGATTTCTCCTCCACGTCCTCCCCGCCGGCTTCCATCGTATCCGTCATTACGGCTTATTCGCAAAAAGCTCGCGCACCGAGAATATCGAGCGGGCGCGGTCGCTGCTCAATGTGGCTGCACAAAATCAGACCAGCGACACCCATGCCAAAGACGACGACACGACGCATACCTGTCCCCACTGCGGCGGCCGCATGATCGTCATTGAGACCTTCGAACGCGGCCAGACGCCTCGCCATCAGCCGTGCGGCCCAATGGTCGCCGTCAGGATCGATACCTCATGAGAACAATCGCGCTCTTACAAGCACCCCGCGCCGCGCCGGCTTGTCGTCGATCTCAGATCGGCCGCGACAGCGCTCGTCACCATGCGCAAAATAACCAGCAAACCGAGCCGTAACCGCAATGCCCGTCCACAACTGCAATTATCATTGCAAGCCGGCACGCGCTAAAAACCACCTCATCGGCTCCGTTAAAGCTGAGCACGGCCACCATCGCGCGAGTCCCGTGTCAGCCAAATACCCATAGCCAGCGCACCATCTCCGTGCACTCCCGACCGCGGGTTCGTTCCTTGACGGCTTTCGGACGCCGGCCAGGCGCACGCGTCCAGCTCTCCCACGGCCGGCATCCGAAACCCTGTACACCTTCGACCAAGTCGGGGTGGTCGCGCGATGTCGGCAGTACTCCCCGATAGCGTCAACTAAACGGACGTGGCCTCATGTTACCGAAGTGCCAATATAGACCCGCGTGCGCCGGACTCGTCTACGCTCATTCATTCGGCGAGCCTGCTTTGCAAACGTTACGCAATGTTCAAAACCGATTTCGCTAAATCCTTAATTTTTACAAATGAGACCTCTGACAAAAGACATCGTCAAAAATACATCAATTCGAACCGAAACTAAGCGAGGACCCGCCCAGACGCCACCGGCCGAGTTTCTATCCGCGCCTTCATCAGGTGGCCATCGCCCCTACCTGTCGGCCGGAGTCGTATCCAGCCACTAAACTTTTCTTTGGCACAGTAAGGAAGAAGCAATCGACTTGGCCGAGAAGGGTCATCGCCGATCGGCCGAAACCGCCGCCGAGCGGTATCACGTCGCGCGCGGCTTCGGGGAGTGGCGGTCGATGAGGTCTCGTAACACGCTCATCCGGATGAGCAAATTCCGAGTTGACCAAACGCAGCGTAAGGTCGCACAGATCGAGTCCATGATCGCCGAATTCGAACGAATGGCCGCCGACCTGGAGGGCGAAATCAAGATCGAGCAGGATCGTGCTAGCGTCCACGATTCCGCGCATTTCGCCTATCCGACCTACGCCAAGGCGGCGATCAACTACCGCGAAAATCTCAATCGTTCGATCGACGATTTGCGTATCCGGCTTGAAGACGAAAAGCGTGCTTTTGCCGATGCTTTCGACGTCCTCAAGAAGGTCGAGTTGCTCGATGAGCGCGATCGGGCCCGTGAGGGCGAAGCGGCAAACACCGTTGAGCAAGCCCACGCTGAACACCGCTCTTTACCACCGGTGTGTCCGTGACATCTTTCCATTGGCGGATCCCCCGGCCGTTCGAAGCTGAACGGGAAAAAGTCTCGATTTCAAGCGCGAAACGCCTGTGGTAGAAGTAGCTGTTGCGCCTGGATAAAACCGCAGGGTGCGGGCCGAGACTCGGGGCATGGCGGTAAAGATATTCATCAACTATCGTCGCGGCGATGACGCATCAGCCGCGCATGCCTTGTTGGGCCGCCTGGAACAAGCGTTCCCACCCGAACAACTCTTTATGGATGTCGACAATATCAAGCCTGGACTCGATTTCGTCCGGGTTCTCAACGATCAGGTCGCGCAATGCGACGTTTTGATTTCGATCATAGGCAAGAATTGGGTTGATGTCCGCGATGAGCATGGCGCAAGGCGCCTGGACAACCCCGATGATTTTGTCCGCATCGAGATTGAGACGGCCTTGCAGCAGGACAAGCGCGTCATACCCGTCCTGGTCGGCCAGGCGCAGATGCCGCGGCCGGACGATTTGCCTGAAACCTTGCGGCCGTTGGCGCGGCGCAATGCAGTACGGCTGACGCACGAACGCTTTCGCAGCGACACACAGGGGCTGATAAAGTCGCTGCAAGAAAGTCTCAAAGAAATCGAAGCGCAACGTGAAGCGGAAGCGGAGGGGAAACGTCGCGCGGAAGCCGAGGCTGCACGAAAACAACGCGAGGCCGAGGCGGAGCGCTGCAGGCTCGCTGCGGCGGAAGCTTCTGAGCGTGCCCTGGAGGCGCGAAAGCGTCGCGAAGCAGAGGCGATAGAACACGCTCAAGCGGGGCAGGCTTTTAAAGTCGCCAAGCGCGCTGGAACGGTTTTGGCATTTGATGCCTTTCTGGCGACTTACGGAGCGAGCGGTTTTGCCGAGGAGGGAAGGACGTTAAGAGCGGAGCTTTTGAGCCGCGAGGCCGCATTTCGCGATGCGGTCGCAACAGACGAGCCGACTATTCTTCGGTCGTTCATTGCAAGGTATTTGAAGGGTGTCGACGTCGATCAGGCGCGTAGGAGGTTACGCAGCCTTGAAAGGCGACAGGGCTGGCAACCTTCAGCGGGCACCATGATTTCGATGGCGCTTGCTTTGGTTTTAACGATCGGTGCGGGCGCCTATTGGTTTGCGATGGACCGACTGTCATCCGTAGTTCGGAACGTTCCGTCAGCTGCCAGCGGCGCACCCACGCCGCCCAAATCGATGATCATCAGTCGTGCGCCAGATCAAGCCGCCTGGGATTTGCTGAAGGAAACGACCGATGCGAACGCGCTCAAGCGCTTCGTGGCGGAATATCCTGCCAGTCCGCTGCGCCAGCAGGCAGAGAGCCGGCTTGCAACGCTCGAAACGGTGTCGTCGCCCACTCCATCGCCCCGTCGCGACGAGCTTTCCTGGCGCTTGCTGAAGGATACCAATAACGATTTGGAATTACAGCGGTTCGTCGCTCAATATCCAGACAGCGCATTCCGCAAGGATGCTGAAGCGCGCATGGCCGCGCTAAAAGCTACTCAAGCGATCAAGTCGCTCCCCGATGAGGTTGCGTGGCGCTTTCTCAAGGAGACTACGGATCAGGACGCGCTCCAGCGGTTTATCGCCCAATATCCGGACAGCGCGCTCCGTAAGGACGCCGAAGCGCGCATGGCCGCACTAAAAGCCGCCCCAATGGCCGAACCGCCTCCGGCACCTGATGATATCGCGTGGGGTTTTCTCAAGGACACCACGGATCCGAGCGAACTCAAGCGGTTCATCGCCCAATATCCAAATAGCGCACTTCGCAAGAACGCCGAAGCACGCATGGCCGCACTAGAAGTCGCCCGGACGACCAAACCACCTCCGCCGCCCGATGAGGTCGCGTGGGGCGTTCTCAAGGAGACTATGGACCAGGGTGCACTTAAGCGGTTCATCGCCCAATATCCGGACAGTGTACTGCGCAAGGACGCCGAAACGCGGCTCGCCACGCTCACCGCGACGGCAAAACCTGTTTCTCTCGACAGCCACGCATTGGCGCTTTCGTTGCAAACTGAACTCAAACGTGTCGGTTGCTTCAATGGGACGATGAGCGGAGAATTTGACGACCCAACGCGCACTGCACAGCGAGCCTTTGCGAAACTTACTTCAGTCAGCCTGCCCGATATCCTCTCGCCAGTCTCGATCGACGCCGTGCGCAAATTCAACAAGCGTGTTTGTCCGCTCCTCTGCCCCGAAGGCCAGCGCGCCGAAGGGGAACGATGTATCTTCGTCACGCCACAGAAGCCGCGGCTGCGCAAGACCGAACGAAGTAAAGAGGTGCCGCGGAAGAAGGCGACCTTAGAGCACCCAGCGCAGGAGCAAACCGCCCCAGCTGCGCAGCGGGGAGCCGGCCGAAGGCTCGGGCCACATTACATTGTGACCAAAAATGGCCCGTGCTTCGTCAAACGCGGCCACCCCGCGAGCAGTTGCCAATAATGCGCACGCAATAACGTGATAGCTTGGATTAACAAAATAAATCATGCACATCTAGGCACTCACCAATCGAGCCTTCAGCGCCGGTATGTCTTAAGCCGTAGTTTCCGGGCCGCGATAGTCCGATCGATGCGATCGTGCACCACCATGCAGTCTTGGCGATGATAGCGGCAAACACGGATGCCACTCCGGTACCGCGTCGGGACCGGCTGGTGCATTGAGACCGGCCGCATCGCGTCGTCCTAGCCGGCGGTACCCTCGAGCGGGAACAGCACACGGCGACCGCATAGCTCCCCGCAGCTCCCATACCTCTGGGTGCGCCGTTGCGGATCGCGAAATTTACAGGCCAGTCCGGGACAATCCATTCGCCGCAGGAATGCGCAACCACGCCCGTTAGATTTGACAGCGCCCGAAACCAGACGAACCGGCGCCTGGCGAGCGATTGCTCGGCGGCGTCCAGGTCAAGTCAATCCTCGCCAAATCGGCTACAAAGGACTGCCGGCCGATCCGGACAGCTCATCCGCTTGCATCATACAGCAGTTGGGCAGGGCCAAGATCGTGCAGGCCATGCACATTCAGTCGAATGACCGCGGGCGCGCACATGAAAGCAAGATATACGCCGGCATCGATCAGTCCCTTTCTGGTGGGCTTAATCGTCGTTGGACTTGTCGCCGCAGCAAAGGCCCAATCGGCCGGACCGCCCGCCGATTACAAAATACATCCTGATTACAGCGTCACGTCGCCGGACGGCACCACTACGATCGAGCAATATGCCAAAACAGACGCCGAGGGGGACTCTACATGGCAGTTCTGGGCACGGCGAAAGGACACGCTCAACCTGCTGGTGCCGGAGCAACCAGACTATGCAGCCGGATTTAGATTTACGCGCAATTCTCAATGGCTGGTGCGGATGCAGAAAATCGGTGCCGGCGAGGCTAGCCTCTATTTGTACCGTTTGGCACCACAGGGCTTCATTTCGGCGACGGCGAAGCCGCTCGACGAGCTGGCGTGGTCCTACTTCAACGGCCTTCCCGCTTCGCGAAAAATCCGCAAGCCTGATCTTCACATCACGGCAGCGCTGGTGAGGGGCCTCGACGACAACTATCGCTGGATGGACGAGGATTGGCCCGACAGCCGCTATCTCGTCATTTCTCTGTCGGGCGACCTCGCCCCTACCAAGCGGCATGGCCAGGTGCAAACAATCCGCGGCTGGCGCTGCCGATACGATTTGCTGACGGGCAAGTTCGATGTTCCTGCGGATTTTGCCGCAAACAATAGAAAGGCGATTGCGCCGCCGGCGAACAAACATCCCTGACAAAGCTTCTTAGCACAGCGCGCCGCACTAATCGTTCGCTGTATCGCGGCGCCGATCCGCCGGGGCGCGACGATGAATGGTCGCGTTCGAAAATAAGCCCCAAAACTATGCAAAAGCGGCGCGATGTGCCCGGAGAAAGGAACGGATCTGGCGAACCACCAGAGGAATCCGCTCCTTGGGCTCCTTCCAGGGAAACATGCTCACTTCGGCCTTGGGCGCGAGCATCGCGGTCTCCATGGCGACGGCGTATGGATGTGGCGGAACATCATCGGGCAGGATGAGGACGGGTGTCTGGCAGTGACGCACGAAATCACGGGAGACGGTAAAGACGAAATCCGGATTGGTGCGGTACATCTTGGTCAGGAATTTATCGACCGTCGCCATCGTGATTTCGGGCCGCGTCGCGGTCAGCAGCGGACCCCAGTCCTTCATATTGTGGTCGTAGAAATAATCGCGCATCTCAGGGCGCGAGCCACTGGGTTGCGCGATGACGGCGGCCATGATTCGATCGGGGGCTCGTTTCAACAGGTTCCAGATGAAGGGCCCGCCGATGCAGAAACCAAGCACCACGAACTTGTCTATGCCCAGGTGATCCATCACGCCGAGCTGATCATCGGCGTAGGCGTCCCATGGCCGGTCGATCTCCAGCGGGCCGGTGGAGTGGCCGTTATGAGCATTGCGCAGATCCGAAGCGACGCAGTGGTACTCTTGGCCGAACTCCTCCATCGGGTTGAATGGCGAGCTGCTTGCGTTGAGGCGGGCGACCGTCGAGTTCAATCCCCCTCCGGGGATTACCAACAAAGGGTTAACCGGAGCCGACCTCCTCAAAGTAGATGTGAATTGCGCCTTTTTGGTAGAACGGCATGGCCTACTCCTCCTTGCCCGGTTCGTTGAGCAACAAACGCGCGGCCGCCCAGTTCATTCGGGCTTGATGCCTGCAAACTTGATCACCTTTGCCCACTTTTCGGTTTCCTCGACGATGAACAGTCCGAATTCGCTGGGTGTCATCGGCATCGGCACACCACCGAGGTCTGAAAGTCGCGCTTTCATTTTGGAATCGGCAACGGCTGCATTAACCGCTTTGTTGAGCTGGTCGACAATCTCGATGGGCGTGTTCCTCGGGGCGCCGATACCCTGCCACGCGCTGGCCTCGTAGCCCGGCAAGAACTCAGCCACGGTGGGAATGTCCGGCAAAACCTCCAAGCGCGTTGCGCTGGTCACCGCCAACGCGCGCAGCCGGCCGGACCTGATTTGTTCGAGTGACGAAATAATGAGGCCAAACATGACTTGCACCTGTCCGCCCAGGAGGCTGGTAATCGCCGGCGCATCGCCTTTGTAAGGGACGTGAACCATATCGATCCCGGCCATAAAACTGAAAAGTTCGCCGGCAACGTGGGACGGGCTTCCGATGCCGCTCGACGCCATATTGATCTTGTCCGGATGGCCTTTGCCATAGACGATAAATTCGGGAACGGATTTGGCCGAGAATGCCGGGTTTGTCACCATAACGAGAGGTTCGCGCAGAATGCCCGCTACCGGCGTAACATCGCGAATGAAATTGAAACTGAGTTGATCGTAGAGCGTCGCATTGACCGCATTCGTCGAGGTAACCAGAAGCAGCGTATAGCCGTCCGCGACTGCGCGCACCACGGCCTCGGTCGCGATGTTGGTGCCGGCGCCGGGCCGGTTTTCGATGACGAATTGTTGGCCGAGACGTGCCGACAGCGACTGCCCAATCAAGCGTGCAAGAATGGAGCTCGGGCCGCCGGGAGGAAATCCGACGATGATGCGCACCGGCCGTTCCGGATAACTTTCGGCCATTGCGACCCGCGGAACTGAAAGCGCGCCGAGGCCTCCTGCCAGACAGGAAAACGTTCGGCGGGAAAGTTCCATGTTATCGCCTCATGGCGGTTATCGCTTCCGCAGCATTCAAATTTTCCGAATTAAGGGCGATACGTTCTGATTGTTCGCTCCGTGGCACACTGGCGATCCGGCGACAAGCGTCGGTTTTCGGGGCTGGGTGGTGCGTTGATAGCAAAGCTCGCCTTTTGCGCCTCGCGCGAAGTGCCGGTGGTGTATTTTCTCGGCAAAGTTGTCTGTTAAGCATTGGTTGGGGGCTGAGGTATACCCTGGCGACAGATGAGTGCGAACCGAACAGCATCGGCCTCAATTCTTAAGCGTTCGAGCGGGCCTGCGCGCATGCAGTCCCGAGAATGGGCTGTTCTGCTGCTTTCGTTCTCCGTCATCGGACTTAAGCAGGGCCACCAGAAGCGGGGCGGGCGCAAGCGCGTCACGCCAAACTTGTTCTCAAGCGATTACAAGAGAGCGATCCTTGAAGCGGCCTACCGCATCGGAGAAGATGGAAATGGCACGAATGGCATTGTTGGCTATTTCTCGTGGATTATCCAATATCACCCCAGGATCTTCGCTTCCGTGCTGCTGAACAGCCTGTTGCAACTGGAATTCGCCGGAAGGGGCACTCCAATGGAGCCGCGCCACACAGCAGAGGAGATCAACCAGGACCTGCAAGACCGCGTCGGGCTCACAGGCAAGAACCGGGCGGCGGGTAACCTGTTCAGGGTGAGTTCCCAGTCCCCATGGGCTTGGACCGGCCAACCTTCTCCCGTCGGGAGCCTCATGCAAGTCGCCGTCGCGAGTCCGAAAGCCTTTTGCAAGCTCCTTGCCGCAGCGATTCTGCGACCGCCAGCGGCGCCGTCCCAATGCCGACGGCTCCTGGCCTCAAGCGAGAGCAGCGTGAGCAAACCGGCATATCGGATGATGCTAGTTGATACAGGGCGAGTTCGAGCGATTAGCAAGAAAGTTGTCAAAAAAAGCGGCACAACAATAAGTAGTAAATCGCAGTTCTTGCGCACTACTTTATTGGAAACAGGTTCATCGACGAAAACGGCGGCGGTCCCGGTGTACGCCTCAGGAAATCGGTGACAAACAACACGAACATTTGACCTCTCAGCCCTCAAGGAATTGCGCTCGTTAATCAAAATGGCCAGCAACCATTAACGCGACGATCAAGCCCAAGCCAGTGGAACTAGACCAAATTTAACTTACTTGTCGTGTTGGAGATCGCGAATTCAACCAACGAGGTCCTTCGTCCGGCACATGAAACCGACGCGAACTCGCCCAACTTCAAAAATAAAAATAGAGACCGTAGCGGACGCCATCGCAAAGGCCGGTATCAATGACAATGAACGCGACAAGGGGAACCAAAAGCTTTTGAGATATCTGTGCAAGCTCGCGCAGCAGTCTCAAGGCAAGTTCAGTTCCCTGTTGGTAATGCTGATGCGATTGCACTTTCCAAAAAGGCCTGTGCGGCGAAGGTCTTCTCCAGTCCGAGCAAATGGCAAATGAGAAAAAATGCGCGCACACACAACCGAGCCGCCACCGATGTCCCCCTCGTGAACTCCCACGTATTGATTACCGAGTCCGAGGTCGAATTTGCCGAGTTTGAACGGCAGTTGACGGCCGAGATCAATCCGCAAGGAGTCCTAGCGCGGATGTACGCGGAGGACCTTGTAGCCGCCTGTTGGGAAATTCGACGATACCGGCTCTTCAAGAACTCACTTATTAATTCGCAATATCGCGCAGCTCTGGTGAATTTATACAATCAGCTTACACGGCCTCCCTCAAATGCGTGCCCGGTAGAAAACGATGTCGAGGAGGTGGAGGATGACGGCAATGAGTTCAATCCATCTGATCGACTGATCAACAAACTCATCGATTTAGGGGAGGTGGATTTTACGGAACAGTGGTTCACGAACTCAGCTGTGCGGGAGCAGTTCCGCGAGCTATTGAAGAGGTACCGACTTGACGAAGGGCACATCGGTGCCGAGGCGATTCGGCTATTGAGCGGGGATCTCGATGACATCGAGCGGATACTTGCGTCGCTTGAGTTTCGCCGCGATCGGATCCTCCGAAATCTCAAAGATATGCAAACTGTCGCGAGCAAGGAACGTCAGACAGAAAATGACGTTTTGCCTCTCAATGGACGGAGACTTAACGGTCCCAAGGCTGGGTGATATGGCAACGGAACGCCAAGTCGAGGCCAATCGTCGCAATGCCCTCCGGAGCACCGGTCCTCGCTCTGCGCGAGGCAAGAAGCGATCGAGCCAAAACTCATACCGGCATGGCTTCGGCACAAAAAGGGGAGCGCATGATGAAGAAGTCGAGAAATTAGCGCGCGAATTCGTTGGCCCAAACGCAGAGTGGATCGATCTTGAGCTGGCTCGCCAAGCCGCTGAGGCGCACCTGACTGTCAGATGCATCAAACAAACTACGACGTGCGTGATCAACCGGATTCTAACTTTCGGAGAATTGCGAGCTCAAGAGCCGCATGTTCCAAGGATGCCGGTGAAGGCTCTTTGGAATTTTCTGGAAATCTGCCGTCTCACCGAGACCTTTCCACGGCCCCCAGATGCAACCAAGACAATGCCGATTGGCGCCTCGGATCGCACTGCCGAGTCTATCCGTCGGGCGCTACCGGAAATAGTGAAGCTGGAAAGATACGCGCGCCGCGCCGTGAGGCGCCGCGATGCGGCTGTACGACGGCTTTTAACGAGATGTCGTGGACCTAAACCCGACGGGGCGGAAGTGCAAAACGAACCCAATTTTTCTTTTGGAGTCAATGGCAGATTGGATATGTCCATATGTCTATAGTGGCCGGCCCTGCCTGGTTTCCAGGCCGGCAGGGGCACGGCCTCCCTAGCGAAACCGACAGCACCGCCTGTTCATGATGGCACCTCGGACAAAACTCAATCGCGGCAGCGACGGATTTTCCGACCGACGACTCCGCCGGCCTCGACGAACATTGGATGATTTGATCATGTCTGCAGCCGAGTTGTCGGGCATGCCGGAATTCAGGTGGGTTCAAGCGGAAGGTTTGATTCGCAAACATTCCAGGATGAAGCGCGTGCAGGTGTGGAACGGCAGCGAAGGCGCGCTGGGTTATTTCTGCCATCTCCTCCAGCAGCGCAGATCAGATTACGTGCGCATGTTGGGAATCTTGTTGGGGCCAAACATGCGCGTTATGGTGGCACCCGCCGATAACGACGAGGAGTCACAGCGCGAGCGACTGGAGCGGAAGATGCCATGGCTCAGATATTTCGTTGGCGAATTGATCAATTCTTCATCGGCGAAGAACATGCGCGGGCTGCTTGACGAACTGGCGCAACGGGGATTGCGTTTCGATGAGTCGATGATCCCGTTGATCGAAGAAGAGTGGTCTGTGCGACGATCCATGTGACCAATAAAAAGGCCCGCCAGCGGCAACCGTTTGGCCAAGCCACACAAGACAGCTAGCAGGGCGGCCAATCAAAAAAACGCCCCGGAAAACCGAGGAAGGCCGAGGCAAGTCACTTGAGGTTATTCTTGATGTTTCGGACGCGAATCGCATAGCAGATCGAAGGGATCGCGCCAACAGAAAGCCCCGGTGCTTGGCGACGCCGGGGCTTCCGCTTCCGTGTGAGCGTCACGGAAGAATAGGGGGGCCTTGGCGTGGGCGTGCCCCCCCCAACGGCTCGCAACCTACACGGCTCTCAAAAAAACTTCGTTCCGCGGATTAAGGGGTTTTGACCGAGTGCCTTTCCTGTCCGGTAACAGGTGCGTCCCATCCGATTCGTTAACTGGGCGCACCGGCCCGCGCTCCACTGGGCCCATTTTGACCGCATGCCGTAAACCCTAATTTCGACGCTAGACGACCCGGCGCGCGTTGGGGGATCCGCCGGGTCCATAAGGCAGGGACGGCCGGGTTGAAACGACAGGGCGGGGTAAACGTCGGGTTGCTGCCTACCTCGGGCGCGAGCGCTGTATGGCTCCAGGTGGCTTCAGAGTTAATGTGAACGGGAAGATACTTCCCGGCCCAAGCGTTTCACGTTCCGCCTGGGCCTTATTTATTGCCGCCCCCAACGGAGGCGTTGATAACCGGCGAACGGCCTGGCGCTGCCAATCGCGCGAAATCGATCCGAATGGCCGTCGTCAACAGTACCCTGCTATTTCGTTCTGCGGCTTGGAAATCGCATAGTTGTGGACACGGTCACAATTAATCTGGTGGTCATCAACCGGTAATGTTGGACTATACAAAGTTATCCGAATCGGACATCCGCGCTCGGCAGTCGTTGAAGCGGAGATTTGCATTTTTGATTTGTCCCAAGCTAGCGAGGGTGCCTGCAGATAGGACATTTCTTCATGAAAGTCGCCTGCTACGTCCATCCGATCGTACATACGCTCGGTCCTCAATTTAATTACGCGCATTTTGAGTTCTCTACGAAGCTTTTGCAAACTCTGTGCCGAGATGCAGGAGCCGAATGCCTTCTGGTTGCAGGCTCGCGCTTTTTTCTCCGAGCCATAGAAGAGGGCAGAGCACGATCGCTCCACGGATTGCGAGTTGCTGAGCTGGACGAGTTTTCCCTTTATCGAAAAGTAAGCGCGGCGGGTGTGCTGCCGACGTCTCTCGATTCGCTTGCCTATGCAACCGGCAGCGAGGATCACAACGCTCTGCGCATTCTAGCGGAAGAGGTTTTTCGGTCCAGCCAAGGATTTGAGCCCGATGTCGTAATTGCCTTTGCTATTCAAATCGACTTCCTTGAGACGGTGTGGCCGAATGCGTTGCGCCTGCATAGCGAAATGGGGCCATATTCACGCAATCCATATCCGTACAGCTTGTTTTTTGACCGCCTCGGTCTGTACGGCCGATCAGTGATTGGTCAGGCGGGACAACGTTTGCGAACGCGCGCGGCATCTGCCGATGCGCGTGCGCTCGCTTCGGCCTTTCGATCGAATAGCAAAACCGCGCTCGACGCTGTCAATCCCTTTATGATCCATGACCTCCAGAGTCGCTTTAATCGTCTTTGTTTGCTGCCGCTGCAGGTCTCTCATCACTATTCTTTCGACCAGCAGGCGATATATCGTAATCAGTTCGAGTTCTTGCTCGACGTACTTTCGAAAGCGCCACAAGATGTCGGTGTGCTCGCCACGGAATACGTCGAATTCGGTCCCGTGCTGAAGCAATGGGGTCCCCAACAGAATTTAGATTTTTTTCGTCGCAATTTTCCGAATTTCATTTTTGAGTCCGATTTTCGCGCTTATCACACACCATCGCAGTTTCTGGTACCCAATGTTGACGGCGTGTGGAGCGTATCGTCGAACGTCGGCTATCAAGCTCTGTTGTTCGGCAAATTCCTCGGTTCGCCCGCCACGAGTCATTTGGCCTCAGTAGCGGACGCTACAACTCTGACGAAATTTTTTGATGAGCTCGATCAAGGGTCACGCGGGAATAAGGATGATTTCGTGGCGTGGCAGATCGAGCGCTATTTAGTTCCGGATGTCTTATTGGCCGACGGACGCTGGATGTGCGACTACTTTGAGCGTAGGATCATAGCTGCACGTGAAGCCAGCGATCCGCTGGATGCATTTGTGCCCATCGCTGATATTGATCATCTAGAACAGGCATGGATTGTCAGTGCGCCGGTCCCTGTCGCTACGCTAGCATGCGAGTCCGTATCCCGTCAGCTCGAAGAAATATTGCAATCCACAAGTTGGCGTATTACCGCGCCCCTTCGTGCACTCGTGACAAGATTGCGCTTATGGCGCGATGGTGTTTTGAAACTGATGGCTCGACCGATTAGCAATGAGGTGCGAGCCTTGATTGCGAAAGGTTTTTCACTCGTGCGAGCGATGATCACGCAGAGCGGCGCTTTCACTATCGACAGAGCGGTCGGACAAGAGCCGGAAAATCCTGAGACTGGAGACGCGAGGGAGGCTCAGGCACGCCGGATTTCACGCCCGGCCCTTTAGATCCTTCGGAATCGCGCGGCTGGGGTCCGCTGCTTGTGCCGGTCGGCCTCCCTCCGCTTACCGACTTGGTGCAGGTTCGCGAACATGACCTATTTCGCAAGGGGGCAGTTCGCACGATCAAGTCTGCGTTTGGAACGTCACGTCATTTGCGGCGGCCGATACCAAACCCGAAGTTGCCCGCTTAGCCGACATGCGATGAAGCGGCTACGCTCGTGATCTTTTCTCTACGGGACCGTAGGCCTAGGAGATGAACGCGACGCCAATTTGTCGCTCGCTACGCCAGACCGTGCGGCATTGTCGAATTGTGCGGCATCCGTCGAAGCTCAGACCAAAAATAATCGGAAGGCCGCGTGTAGCAGCGACACTGAGGCAAGCGCCGCTTGCCGTCAGGTCTTGCACCGTGGCGCAGATGACCGGCGTATGGTGGTCGGTAACGATGCGCACATTTCTTTTCATCCGGGTGCGCGTGACGTTTCGACGGTTCTGCATACGCTGCTCCCGGCTATCGCATTTATACCTAAATGCTCTCACTCTTTCGCTGACGAGATAACGAGATTTGCAATGAAAAAGGAAATGGCTTGTTAGGTACGCTTCGCCCTTCAGATCAGCCTCCCGGTCCCAATTTAAATCCTCTACAGATCGCGACAGCACTGGAAAGTCTAGCCCAGCGTGCTGCTGAAAGTTCAGACAGAGGGGCGCGTCAGAGTTAAAATCTATGCGGAAACCATCCTATGGACTGCTTCCAAAGTGTGAGCTCGAGCCAATATTCTCGGTCGCGGTCGTGTTCAATCGTGGCCAAATGCCTGTTTGCGGCAGAGCGGCGCAGCAACAAGTACTTTGCGTCGCAGCTCTGGGCTCATCGCGTTCTGGGACGTAAGTGCGACGCCTAATTCGCGTGTGCTGAGCCCATCGGCAAGCGCGTTCGCATAACAGCTGCAAAATACGGCTGACTGTTGCGGGGTAGCGCCAGCCACCGGGTGGCTCTGCAGGTTGCCCTCACAGGCATCGCGAACAAAACGGACGAATTTGTCGTGCTCGTTGGTAAAAAGGGCGGAAGCATTTTCTGGTATCCTCTGTAACGATAATGCTCCTTGATAGAATCCCTGGGCGGCCGCGGATGATGCAAACAACACCGCGAGAAGCCCGCACCACAGAAGTGGCCCCTTCGCCCTTTCTGCACGAAAATTACTGAACGCCCAAAATAAGGCTGGCAGGAAGCCCCCCAGAATCAGGGGGCCGAGGGTCCAACCGAGCACGTTGCGAATGATAGCCGACCAGTCCCAATCGCCGCTTCCCGGTGTCGCGAGCAAATGGAACGCACCATATAGGACCCCGGTCGCGAAATAAATGGCGAGAACGCGGCGAACACCCTGTCGAGACATCAGTCCCCCATCCGAAAAGAATACCTTATTAGAAGGCAAAAACTGTCTTGATCAAGACTGTTCCCGGAGTAAGTCGTAATTCGACGCGCGCTTAGCGGCGCTCAATTTCCTCCTTCGTTTCCCGGATTTCGGTGCCGTCATCGCACATTATAACCAGTTTTGAATTTCGACATTCTGTGGTTGCTGCCATGCCGGCGCCGAGCCAGGATTTGGGCGACTGCTGAACTATTCGTGCGTCGCAAATGCCGTTGACGGTTATCGATTCATGGCGTCGACAGTTCCGCCGAATCGAGCTCACCGGTCGAAGCAAAGATTTCTGAAGATAAGATAGACTGGTGGTCGACCTTAGCTCACTGCGACTGAGACGAATAAAGGGAGGCCAGTTCGCGCCGAATCTCTTCACGCAGTTATTGTCCGATGCCCGGTTGAAGTTGATTGGCATGAGCAACATCTGCTGCAGCGCCCTCGGTATCTCCATTTGCTCGCTTTGCGTTCCCCCGATTGTAAAAGGCAGCAGCGTTTCTCGGATCGAGGCTGATCACCTTACTGAAATCGGTTATGGCATCGCTATAGTCGCCCTTGCCAAAGTATGCGTTTCCTCGATTGAAAAAGGCGACTGCGTTTTTGGGGTCGAGGCTGATCGCCTTACTGAAATCCGCTATGGCATCGCCGTAGTCGCTCTTGCCGAGGTATGCAGCACCGCGGAGCTGGTAGGGATAGGCGTTGTCGGGATCCAGCCCAATCGTCTGGGTACAATCCCCCACGGCGCTGTCGTAATCGCGCTTGACGTAGTAGCCGAAGCAGCGATCGGTGAAGGCCCAGGCCAAATCCTTTCCAGACCACTGGCCGGATTGAATTGCCGCGGTGCAACCTTGGATTCGCAAATCAGGAGAATAGGCGTCAGACATGTTCTTGCACCAGTCGAGTTGCTGTGGTGTTACGACGCCGGCAGTCGCGGACAGCGTAAAACCAATGGCCAGGAATAATCCGCCGAAAAATGCGCTGATTTTGGCTCTCAAGACCATTGCTCGCTTCGACGCTACTCTACGCAAATTCTACGCCCTCTAGTTTTGAAGTCGATAAGGCGATTAAGCCCTGTGGCGCTCGCCCCGAAGCAATCCCGTCTCGTCGAGTTTGCGTCGTCAGTCAAAGCCAACGGTCCAAGGTCTGCCAATGAATTCCGAAGGGGCATTGGCACGTTGCTTCTGAGTTCGGTGCGTCCACTTAGCCGCATCCGGTTTAGGCAGGCTCTCATAATGTTAGCATCAAGGGTCCACTAGCAAATATCAGTCTTAGTGGAGCTTTGGATTTATGCGGAAGGTGTCAGCAAATCGAGCGGTGGTCGATCGATGCCGGCGATTAGCATATCTTTGTTGAAACGAGCGTTTTGCCAAGATTGGTCTGATGGCGGCCAGTGCGTTTTAGATTAGGCTTGCCAAAATGGCTTTGCGACTTCAGATGCGGCATCGCACCGTGAGATGCCGATGTCGCGGAGGGTCTGCTCGCTAAGGCCAGATAATTCCCGACGCTCGCTAGCGCGTTGTCGCCATCCCGAAAGGCAGTCCATTATCCGGTCACCTATGGAAATGGCCCACCCAGCTGCCGCAGCAGACACGTGGAATGCTTTCGATTTACCAGTGACGCGCGGGTATGTTGAAATGATGCTCATGGCGGGCATTCTTCAGATCGGTTCTGACGAAGTCGCGCAATTTCATCGCACAAATGTCGGCCGAGACTGCCGATCATAATATGACAATTCTATTTCTATTCGATGAACGCGGAATGGCCCGCCCCTCACGATCAAACGCCAACTAATTTAAGCTAACTGGAGCAAATGAACCGCCCAATTCCCTCAGGTGAAGCGAACAACAGCCTGGAGAACCCTGCGTCGGCCCGTGGTCTTCCGCGTCCCGAGTACGGTGGGCTCCGAATCGCGAATACCTCGAAGCGCGGTTAATGTTCGCTAAAGGGTTTTTTGCCATATTTCTGTGAACCGCCCTTTTCTGAGGCAGCGCGATGCCAAAGTCCCGTCGAAACATCGACCGTCGACAAACATTGCTTGGCTTAGCCGCGACGAGCGTTACGAGCGCGGCCGCCCTCTTCCCCACGACAAGGGCGCGGGCGCAAACGGCAAAGCCGCTGAAGCTCGGCTATATCCTTTCAAAGCAATCGCAGCTTGGCGCGGGAGCCGATGTTTTCGCACAGGAAATCGCTAACCGTACCAACGGACGCTATCACGTCGAACAATATCCGGATTCGGCTTTGGGTGGCGAAGTCGAAATGCTGAAAGCCGTGCAGTTGGGGACTGTCGATCTGGCCTTCATTACCGGCGCCCCTCTACCTAACTTCTTGCCGGAAATCGGTGTGTTCAACATTCCATTCCTGTTCCACGACGTGAACCACGCGCACGCAGTGCTCGATGGTCCGGTCGGGCAGGCCTATTTGGCCAAGTTCCGGACCAAGGATCTGTGGCGTGGGGAGAAAACGGCCTCCGGCATTTGACGAACTCCCGGCGCGCGATACGTAGCCCGGCAGATCTCAGGGGCCTTAAGCTGCGCGTCCCGCAATCGGATGTGATGGTCGCGTGCTTTAAGGCCTTAGGTGCCGATGTCAAACCGCTGGCATTTCCAGCCCTCTATGGTGCGCTCCAATCGGGAGAGTTCGATGGACAAGAAAATCCGATCGCAACGATCCTATCGTCGAAATTCTATCAGGTGCAGAAATATCTGACGCTTAGCGGTCATATTTATGATCCAGCTATTTTGTTTCTGTCGGTCGATACCTTTGGTGATCTTTCCGCTGAAGACAAGAAATCATTTATCGAGGCAGCAACACTGGCAGGGCAGGCGTCGCGCCGCTACGCAGCCGCCGCGCAAAAAACTGGCGTTTCCGAACTGCAGAACGACGGCATGAGCGTTGTCGCGAATGTGGACCGCGAAAAGTTTGCTGGAGCCATGTCGTCGGCTAATGCTGCGTTCGCCGAGCAGTTTGGCAGCAAAGTCATCGAACAGATAAGAAATTACAGTTAGCGGCGTTCCATCAGACGGTCGACAACTGTGAGACGACTGATTTCGCGCGTCGGACCTGGTCGCCTGTCGATCCCTCAACGCGTGTTCGGCGGAATGGGGATCATTCTGCTGTTGTTGGTCGCGCTTTCGATCAATTCCTGGAACACAATAAGCGACCTCTATAACAAGGCCGACTATGTCAATTCCGGCGTAAGCGAGGCAGCGGCGGTGGCATTGTTTGCTGATCAGGTTGGGGAGACGCGCGCCCGGGTCACGCAGTATGCCCTTTCCGAGAACGACGCTGATTTGCGCGCAGCGCAAAGCTCCTTGAGCAGGATACCGGACGACATTCGCACGGTCACTCAAGCCTATGTTTCGGATTCGACGGGGGGCAATGGCGTCGACAAGCTGCGCGCGCTTGCCGAGCGCTATCGCAAATCCGTGGCGGCGACGATCGAAGCCATTAATGCGCGACGGAACTATGGGACACGGCTTACCCAAGCGGGAACAGAGCTAAGCACCACCGTTGCAGCAATCGTTGAAGCGTTGGCCCACGACATCAGCAACCCGGGTGCGCTCGACGACGCAATTCGATTAATGGAAGCGTTCCAGAACAGTAACGCTAGCGCGACCCGGTTTTTGGCGTCGCGGAATCCTGCAGATTCAGATACGGCGCGTGTGGATATTCAGGCAATGAGCCGCGCCTTTGATGCACTGCAGACGTTGGGTGTCGACAATCGTCGCGTTCAACGCTTTCTAAAGGCCATGGCGGAGCCGCTGCAACGGTACCGCGCGGCGGTGGAGGGCCTGATTTCAGCCACCGATCAATTCGCTCGCGTGACGGCAGAGCGAGACGCAGCGGCGGTTGCCTTGATCGACGCGGCGGATCAGCTGCGCTACACGGTCACCGAAGCGCAACTTGGCACGGTCGCCGGGATGATGATCGCGGTAACGTCAGCCCGCGCCATTGGATACGTTGCATCGGGTCTCGCAATTATCGGTGGGCTGGTTTTGGCATTGATTATCGGCCGAGGCATCGCTCGGCCGGTTCAGCAGATGACCTCGGTCATGCGCAAGCTCGCTGGAGGGACAATCGATGTTGCGATTCCTTATTTGGGACGGAAAAATGAAATAGGCGCCATGGCAGAGGCTGTTCGTGTCTTCCGGGATAACAAAATCAAGGCCGATCAGCTCACGGTAGAACGCGAAAAGGAGCAGCGGAATAAGACGGAGCGAGCTCACAGCCTGGAGCTATTGAATAGGAATTTTGAGGCGACGGCTAGTGCACTCACGTCGACACTGACAAATGCTGCTGTCGGCCTGAAACATAGTGCGGAGTCAATGTTTTCGACTACCGAGGAAGCCGGGGAAAAATCAGCGAATGTGAGGACGGCTGCGCAGCAGGCATCTACCAGCATTGAAGCTGTCGCCCATGCCGCAGAAGAGCTCTCGCTGTCGATCGACGAAATTAGCAGCAACGCCATGAATTCGTCCATTCTGTCAACACAGACGACAGAAAGCGCTCGGGCCACCAACGAGGCGGTGCAAGCGTTAGTCGAAGACGCCCGGCAGATTGAAAGGGTGAGCAGTCTCATCAGGCAAATCGCGCAACAAACGAACCTCCTAGCCCTCAATGCGACAATCGAAGCAGCGCGCGCCGGTCAAAGCGGACGTGGCTTTGCAGTAGTGGCCAGCGAGGTAAAGACGCTCGCAGCGGAGACCGCCAGGGCTACGGAAGAGATCGAGTCACAAACCGCGAGAATGCAGTCGATGACCACAAAGGTCGTCACCGTAATCCACGACATAGTGGCTAAGATCGGGAGGCTGAGCGAGATCGCGACCGCAGTTGCTGCGGCAGTCGATCAGCAAAGGGTTGCGACCCGCACAATTGCGCAAAATGCCCAGTTTGCGTTGTCGAGCGCGGTTGAGGCAGTCTACGCCGTCCGCGTCGTCGAAGAGGCGTCCGCCTCAACGAAAAATGAGGCCAACCAAGTGCTCCATGCAGCCAGTCAGCTATCCCGGCAATCTGACGACCTTCGCATCGAATTTGAAAGCTTTATTACGGGAATTCGCGCGGCTTAAGGAAATCTGCGCCGTGGCGGTATAAATACTGCATCATCGAGGACCACTCACCTCGTCCCGCTTAGCTCAGCGACTCTTCAGCCTAATCTGCGACTGAGACGAATAAAGGGAGGCCAATTCGCCTCGAATCCCTTCACGCAGTTATTGTCCGATGCCCGGTTGAAGTTGGGTAGCATGAACAATATCTGCCGTAGCGCCCGCGGTATCTCCATTTGCTCGCTTTGCGTTCCCCCGATTGTAAAAGGCAGCAGCGTTTCTCGGATCGAGGCTGATCACCTTACTGAAATCGGTTATGGCATCGCTATAGTCGCCCTTGCCAAAGTATGCGTTTCCTCGATTGAAAAAGGCGACTGCGTTTTTGGGGTCGAGGCTGATCGCCTTACTGAAATCCGCTATGGCATCGCTGTAGTCGCTCTTGCCAAGGTATGCAGCACCACGGAGCTGGTAGGGATAGGCGTTGTCGGGATCTAGGCCAATCGTCTGGGTACAATCCCCCACGGCGCTGTCGTAATCGCGCTTGACGTAGTAGCCGAAGCAACGATCGGTGAAGGCCCAGGCCAAATCCTTTCCAGACCACTGGCCGGATTGGATCGCCGCGGTGCAACCTTGGATTCGCAAATCAGGAGAATAGGCGTCAGACATATTCTTACACCAGTCGAGTTGCTGTGGTGTTACGACGCCGGCGGCCGCGGA
Source organism: uncultured Alphaproteobacteria bacterium (assembly GCA_963729965.1). GTDB lineage: Bacteria > Pseudomonadota > Alphaproteobacteria > Rhizobiales > Xanthobacteraceae > BOG-931. The sequence continues at coordinate 179,630 of CAVSPX010000007.1, read as the reverse complement.
CAGCGAATAGCCGATCGCGAGGAAAAATCCGCCGACCAATGCGTTGATTTGCGTTCTTAAGATCATCACATGCTCGCTGCGCCGCTACGCAGATTCTACCTCGCCCTAGCCCGAAGTTGATAGGGGGATTAGCCCAGGGGCGTGAGACGACGCTAGCGGTGGATTCGACCGTTTGCGTGGACGTCGTGAGGAATTTGTCGCGCTCGCGCCGGGCCGACCGCTTTCTCAGCGCGTTGGAACGTGCGCCCACCGCGTTAAGCCAGCTTGAGCAAATGCAAATTCCGGTGGGATTGTAGGTGTTAGCGTCCGCTACGAATTAGCGTGAGCCGTTGACGGCCAACGCGTTCCGACATGGCGAAAATGACAGCCCGGGTTGGTCAAGCGGCGAGAGCACTTGATTCCGGTAGCCGTGCAAATGCTCGCCGTTCCCGGTCGCAGAGTCGTTCAAGTTCGGTATCGGTCGCAAGGACATAGTAAGTCTCGTAAGGGAACGTTCCTTCGCTCTTGATCTCAAGCGAGCCGGTTGCAAGATCTTGGATAGCCTTGGAAACCCTTCGCCAATGGCGTGACATGGCAAACTCCTCGGGTTTTTTGATTGGCGCGGGACATTCCTCGCCTTAGCGATATGCCAGCCTATCTCCCACCGATTTGTCGGAACCGGGTGAAAGCACGACGTAGCCCCAGTGGATCATTTCGAGACGGGGAGCGTTTTGCGCGACTGCGGCCTTCATCTCGTGAGCTTGGGAATAAAGGAACCCGGGGACAACGACCGCGGCGATGAGTGCCGATAGAAGGTACGGCAATACCTCCAGCACAAACTTCGATGTTCCCTTCAGCACGAAAGATCCCCGAATATCCCTCAGCATGCAAAAATCCCTGAATTTCCAAGACCGACGACCATGCCGCCTATATATCATACGATCGTTTGAATTTCAAACAGTTGTTTGAGTTAGAATAATGATGTTCGCCACTGCCGATTTGCGGAGGGACGACGGATTTCGAAGCTTGTTCAACCGTTTGAATTGGGACGCATCTTCCCCGTTGAATACACTCGCGGTCCCTTGTCGGGGCGGTTCGTGTCGGCATCATATCCGGGCGTTCCGGAACGAGCGGCAAGGGAGCTGGGTTCGAAGGGTTGGAAAGTGCCTTTGCCAAGTTCGGCGACGCGACCGAGAAGCTGCTGTTCGATAACGCACGCGCCCTGGTGATCGGGCATGATCCGGTAACGCCGGGCGCTTCGGATCGGGCTCTTCGGCCGAGAATGCCGTCGAGCCGATCGCGCACAGCAGTGAGCTTCACCCGAGTCAGCGTATCGGTCAGGCGGTCGGAGCGACATGCATCAGAAGCCTCCTCCCAACGGTAGCCGCTGATGCTTTTTGGCGCAGCGATCGTGACCTGAACAGGCCGAGACCGCTAGACTTAGACTAGCGGGCTCGGTCAAGCGGTCGCTTGGCTGCGATATAGAGCGCGACCCGCTGCGCGGGGGCGCCGCCCCAACCCCTTTGCCCGAAACTCAACCCGGTCGGCTGACCAATGTCTGCTCCTGCCCGAAGCGGACGTGACCTAACTGGCGAAAACATCGAAGAATGCCACGATCGACCTTAATGCGCTGCACCAAAACAGCGTAACGCTCGCCGGCTGAGAGCGTTAGGAGGATGAATGCCAGAGGATGTCCTTGGTGCCGTCGCCATTGAAATCGCCAACGCCGGCGATCTGGAAATTGCCGGGGTGCGTGCCCAGATCGATGCTGCCGGTCCACTGGCCGTTGTTGATCAGCCACTCGTCGGCGTCGCCAGTCGAGGCGTTGTACCAGAGAATGGCCGGATGGTTCCCGGGACTGACGCTCGCCTGCCACTTGCCACTCGAGTTCAGTTCCCAGATGTCCGTCGCGACCGTGCCGTCACTGTTGACACTGGTCCACAGCACGTCATCGCGGCCTGTGTCGAAAAAGTCGCCCACCCCCGCAATGGTCCAGCCTGCGCCCGGATGGCTGCCGAGATCGACGCTCGCCGACCATTGGCCGCTGGTGAGTTGCCATTCGTCGGTATCGCCGGTGCTCGCGTTGTACCAAAGAATGCCGTCGGTGCCGTCGCCCGTCCAATCGCCGGTGCCGGCGACTGTGTAGCCGGTCGGGTGATTGCCTGGGCTGACGCTATTGGCCCATTGGCCGGTGAAGCTTAGCTCCCAGATGTCAGTCGCAATCGTGCCGTCGCTGTTGGTGCTGGTCCACAGCACATCGTCGGTGCCGTTGTCGAAGAAGTCCGTGGCGCTATCGGTGCCGCCGATCTGAAAGCTGGCCCCGTCGGTGCCGTTGGCGGGGTGTGGCCCGAGATCGACGCTCGCGGACCACTGCGTGTTGGATAATTGCCACTCATCCGCATCGCCGGTCGTCGGATCAAACCACAGGATGCCGTCGGTGCTGTTGCCGGTCCAATCGCCGATAAGAGCAACGTTATAGCCGGACGGATGCGAGCCCGGCCCGGCGCTCGCGGCCCATTGGCCGTCCGCCAGGATCCATTCGTCGTTGTTGCCTGGATTTTCCGCGAAGGTCGGCGTGTTCTGCACGGCGACGCCGGTGCCGTCGGGCCCGGGACCGACGACGAAGTCCAAAGTGTTGAATTGGCCGGTCATGTTCTGCGTGGCCAGCGCCGTGCCGTCGTTGTACACCGACAGCGTGCCGGCGGAACTGCTGGTCTGCTGCCAGACCGCATGGGCCCCGGTGGGATTCACGCTGATGAAGTCGATGCCATCGAACTCTTCGGCTCCCGTCACGCTGCCGCTGAGATCGCCGGGAACGAGGCCCAGCAATGGTCGTCACTGAGCCAGATCCCGAGCTGAATTACATGATGGCAGACCATCTGACCATCGTGCACTACCCTCCACGACAACACTGGCAGTGTGTGGAGGTCCGATCACCGAGTTGGGACGTGGTTTCCGCGGCGATCCGGCAGATGGACGATACCGAATATCCGATTGTGCAGTTGAGCTGGAAAGACCTGGACACCTGCTTCGATGACGAGGAGTTGTTCAACATTGTCGGAGGCCGCCCTTCTGGTTTCGCTCTGTTCGAGTACACCCCGGGATGGATGTTCGAGGATCCAGACGGCGGCGACGAAGACGTTCGCCTCTGGCAAAGTGATCAGGGCTATTCCTGTAAGCGTAGAAACATCATCGTCGATATCAACGAGGTGCTGAAACTGACCCAAATCTATTTCGAGACCGGATCTTACGACGCGGTTCGTCGCGCGTGTTCGACCAAGCCGAAGACGTGAGCCTCGTTAACTGCGGCCCGCACCGGACGCATTCGGCCGGGGCGCTCTATCAAACCTTCCCCGCTCGCTTGCGGGGGTAGCGCGACGGATACTGCGCCAGCTGGAGTTCCATCTACGTCCCCAAGCACGCCAGCCAGCTAAACATGGGTCGAGATCGGGTGTGCTGCGCGGCCAATGGCCTGGACCAGCGCATCAGCACAGTAGAACGCTTCGCGTCCGAGATCGCCGCCTGGGAACGGCAGCGCAATACGTCGGGAGTTTGTATCAAATGGATGTTCACATCCGCAAAAGGCGCGCGCCAAAATGGGGCGCACCTATCCCGAGCCCGCGCTTCCGTCCCCGGAACTCAAAAACCAAAGACTCATAGTCAGCAGTGGTAGCAAGTTGCGCCGCACCGGGGCTTCACACGGGATGGCAAAATTTCGCCGAGGAAAAGCCTTAATCCCGGTGAGGCTGCCTTACAAAAGGCGCAAAGCATTTTTCTTCAGTAAATCAATAACTTAAACGGGGCGTGAAAAAACTACGTTCCTCTATTATAGAATGGAGATAAAAATATTATAGAATGGAGATAAAAATCTGGATTGCCACAATAATGCCGAGCTTGCGAGTGCCGAGATCAACAAAAAAGGCGCCGACAGTGCCGGCGCCTTTGCTGTCATTCCGATGCGCTCTTTAATTCAGCGGCGAAATCGGTCCCGATGCGGCCACTTCCGAGGTCAAGTCGGTTTTTGGCTTAAGCACGACGACGATGGTGCCGACCTTCACCCGATTGTACAGGTCCATCACGTTCTCATTGGTCATGCGGATGCAGCCCGACGAGATCGCCTGACCGATATATTCAGGCTGGTTGGTGCCGTGAATGCGGTAGCCCGTGTCCTGACCGTTGGAATACAGGTACAGCGCGCGCGCACCCATCGGATTTTGCGGACCGCCGGTGACGAAAGCCGGGAACGGCCCGAGCCGTTTCTGCTCGCCTGCGGTCGGGATCCACGGCGGCCATTCGGCCTTGCGGGCGACCTTGGCGATGCCGCTCCAGGCCTGTGCTTCTTCGCCCACGGTGATGCCGTAGCGGATCGCTTTGTGATCCGGCAGCACGTAATAGAGGAACTTGTTGTCTTCATCGACAATGATGGTGCCGGGTGCTTCCTTGCGGGTGAACTCGACGATCTGCCGCTGGAACTGCTGAGGAATGTCCGCCTGCGCGTATGGCAGGTGGGCCATCAATTGCTTGTCGCGTGCGGTCCAGCCCGCGTCGCTTGCAGGCTCGAGCGTCTGTTCCATGCAGCCGCCGAGCATCAGGCCCATCAGGCCGATAGCCGCGAGTGCAATTATGCGAATGCGCATCACCCTACCCAGTTTGCTGCGAATCTCGAAGCCGACCCCAAATCCCGATTGCGTCGATTTGGCATAGCGAAATCAGGCTAAAAATTCCAGACAAACGGCGGGATAACACGCGCATCTGAACTAAGTGTTGGCAACGTGTGGCAGGAATGTCGCACTCGCCTCGATTCGGTCCGGATAAGTCCAACAAATTGCCGCATTGCGCCGCCGGCCTTGCCGACCGCCGGGAGCAGACCGAAAAATTAAAGCCCGTCCCACACCGGCCGGTAAGAAAGCATTTACCAGCACGATCGCATTGCTGCGTGCCTGGCCGGAAATGTCACGGCGACGGTCGATTTGCCGCCCATTTCCGCCGCACTCGTTGCCTACAGATTCAGCATCACTCAGCAGATGGGACATGGGGTTTGAGAATGAAGGACGTTGCTGCCGATAAGGCCAAAAAGACTGCGCAAAAGGACGATGCCGCGAGGTTTTCGACCGAACGGACCACGCTCGACCGCCGCTACGGGCAGATCGGGATTTCGGCGGTGGCGGCTGCCGCGCGCTACCAAGGCAGCGCCAAGAATCCGGCGTATGCGCCGGCCGCGATCAACTGGTGCGACCGCGCCGAAGAGGCTGCCTGACAGGCCGTTGCCGCGATGCGGGATTTCGTATTGCGCCAGCAAAAAAGCCGGGAGTCCCGATGGGACCTCCGGCTTTTGTTCTTTCGAGGGTTTAGATTTCCGGCTCAGGGCCCGCCACGGTCATCCGCGAGCACAGCCAAGTCTCCAAGGCGGCCGTCAATGCCACGCTCATGCCGATGACAACGTCGATCGTCATCGCCTGACTGTCCTGGAAGCCGAGCACCCAGGGCGATACCATCAGCACGAGGCCGGCGATCAGGTTGAGCCATTCTTCCCACACCGCGAAGGCAGCGAGCGCAGCAATTGACAGCACCGCAATGATGAGCCCGATAATCGAGGCGGTCTGCCATGGCGCGCCGGCGGACAGGTCGAACAGCCAGGGCGAAAAGAACAGCACGGCGCCGAGCAGCAGATTGACGACGTCGCACAGCCGTATGCTCGACCAATCGTCCAGTAATCCGTTCATGGCGACCTCCCGCCAAAGGTATCCGCGCAAGAAGAACCGCGGCCCAATGGTTTGGTTCCGCTGCCGCCATGTTGCCGCCAAGCCGCGCTGCGGTCGGAGTGGCCGATGAACGATACGGCCGAAGCGAGCGGCTTTTCGCGTGCGGAGATCGAGGCCGGGCGCCGCCTGTTCGCGGGCGAATGGAACTTTGCGTCGGCGGCGAGTTCGCTGGCCTCGCTGCCGGCCATGGCCGTTCCGGAAATCGCGTTTGCGGGCCGGTCCAATGTCGGCAAGTCGAGCCTGATCAATGCGCTGACCGGGCGGCGGGCGCTTGCACGCACCTCGAATACGCCGGGCCGCACCCAGGAACTGATCTTTTTCACCGGCGCATCCGGCAGGCTCGTGCTGGTGGATATGCCCGGCTACGGCTACGCCGCGGCGGCGAAGCACAAGATCGGCGCCTGGACGCGGCTCATTCACGATTTCCTGCGCGGCCGCGCCACGCTCGCCCGCGTCTATCTGTTGATCGACGCGCGCCACGGCCTGATGGCGGCCGACGAGGACATCCTGCGCACGCTCGACCAGGCGGCCGTCAGCTACCAGATCGTGCTGACCAAGGCCGATCGCGTCGGCGTCGAAGAACTGACCGAGCGGCGCGCCTCGGTGGCGCTGGCACTCGCGCGCCGGCCCGCCGCTTTTCCGGACATTCTCGCGACCTCGTCGCTGAGCGGCGCCGGTATCGCCGAACTGCGCGCGGCCGTCAGCCGCCTGTTGCACGAGCGCGGTTAAAAAATCCCGCGCGCGCTGCCGCGAAACGTGCGGCAACGCGTATGGGAGGATCATGCAGTTAGTCGGTGACGACCGACAGGGTTCAGCCGACGCGCCGCTGTGGACGGCGAGGCCGTCTCGCGCATGAAGCCCACCATGGTGCCGGTCAGCGTGCTGCCGGTCAGCAGGATCGACGCACCAGCCACCAGCAGGGCTATCAGGGTCAGCGGGCCAATAAGGACGCCGCAGACCGCCAGAATTCCAAGCACGATGACGGCCAGACCGCCCATCGCCTGCACGCCGGCGGAACCGGCCGCAACCTCGGAGGCGATGAACCTGACCATGGCGGGGCGGCCCTGGAAGCGCATCACCACGGAGCGCGATGTTAGGAGTTGCCAGACCGCGGAGCTGCTGATCACCAACGCGCTACCGAAGGCGATGACCGCGACGCTGGTCAGCATGGTGGCGTGAAGACCGAGCAGGGCCAGAACGCCGAGCACGATGCCGCCGATGCCGACCAGAAACAGCGCCGACAATCCGCCGCCGGAGGCAGCACTGGAATCCGGCATCACCTCGGTTTGCGCGAACTCGCTCAGCATGGCGCCGCCTTGAATCAGCAGCGCCGCGCCGAACACGATCGTTGCAATCGACACCAGTATGTCGGGCTTGACGCCGGAGAGGCCGATGATCGCCAAGACGATGGTGGCGATACCGCCCAACGCGTCGACAAAGCCGCCATAGGTAGCCGCCTCGCGTGATCCGGTCGACGAAGAAAACGTAATGGACATGGGGACCTCCTTAATCCTGGATGCGGAGGATCGCGCCGAGATTTTCAGAAGCTTGCGCCGGGAACTGTCGAGCGAGCCTGGTCGCGTGTTCCCGTGTCGCCCATTGCTGGCCGCTTGCTCAGGCGCGCCTTCTATTCGCTCAACGCTGGACAGGTGGCGCCGTTCCTGCGGCATGGTTGCCGGATGGCCTTTCCCTCCGCGCCGACGGCGGCTAGAAAGCCTCTCCACGCAAGGAGTTTCCCATGGAGGTGACGCCCTATCAGCAGGCCCGCATCCTGGCCGAGGCCCTGCCGTATATGCAGCGCTATGACGAGGCGATCGTCGTCGTGAAATACGGCGGCCATGCCATGGGGCAGGAGCAGATGGCGCGCGACTTCGCCCGCGACATCGTGCTGCTGGAACAGACCGCGATCAATCCGGTGGTGGTCCATGGCGGCGGCCCGCAGATTGAGGCAATGCTCAAGCGCGTCGGCGTCAAATCGCAGTTCGAAGCGGGGCTGCGTATCACCGACCAGGCGACGCTGGAAATCGTCGAAATGGTGCTGGCCGGCTCCATCAACAAGCAGATGGTCGGTTACATCAACGAGGCCGGCGGCAAGGCGGTGGGGCTGTGCGGCAAGGACGGCAACATGGTGATCGCCAAGAAGCTGACGCGCACCGTGGTCGATCCGGATTCCGACATCGAGAAGGTCGTCGATCTCGGTTTCGTCGGTGAGCCCGACACGGTCGACACCACCGTGCTGATGCAGATCCTCGGCCGCGAGTTGATCCCGGTGCTGGCGCCGGTCGCCGCGGCGGCGAATGGCGGCACGTTCAACGTCAATGCCGACACCTTCGCGGGCGCGATCGCCGGCGCGCTCAAGGCCAAGCGCTTTCTGCTTTTGACCGACGTGCCGGGCGTGCTCGACAAATCGAAGACGCTGATCAAGGAGCTGTCGGTCGACGACGCGCGGCGGCTGATCGCCGACGGCACGATTTCGGGCGGCATGATCCCCAAGGTCGAAACCTGCATCGACGCGCTGGAGCGCGGCGTCGAGGGCGTCGTCATCCTCGACGGCAAGGTGCCGCACGCGGTGCTGCTCGAGCTGTTCACCGAGCTCGGCGCCGGCACGCTGATCCATAACTGACAAGCGCAAGTGTGATGGACGCGGTAAAGCCGGACATGCAGCGTCCCGCATCTGGCCCGACTCTTGGGCCGGCCCTGGGCTCGGGCGTCGTTGCGGCGATTTCGTTCGCGCTGTCGGATACGCTCGCCAAGTTCGTGTTCGTCGCCGGCGGCGACGTGCTGACCCTGGCGCTGATCCGCGGCGCCATCGGGCTAGGCATCATGTACGCCTACCTGCGGTTCGACCCACCGAAGCCGGCCACGGCGCGTGCGCGCATGATCGCGCTCGGGCTCGGCGTGCTGTTCGCGGCGGTCGTCTACGGTCTGTTCAAGGCTATCGAGCTGATCACCGTCCCGGTCGCGGTGCTGACCTATTTCGCCTATCCGCTGTTGACCGGCATCGGCGGCTGGATGTTCGGCGTGGAGCGGCTGTCGTGGCAGGGCGCGCTTGCCGCACTCGCCGCCTTTCTCGGCCTGGCGCTAATGATCGGCGCCTATCCGCAACAGCTCTCGCTGCTCGGCATCGCGTTTGCGCTTGGCGCTGCGGTGTCGCGTGCGGTGTTTCTTCTGGTCGCGCGCGCCGAGCTGCAGGAGGCCGATCCGCGCTTGACCACGTGGCATTCGCTGGTGTCATCGACGGCGATTTTCGCGCTTGCCGCCGCATTCACGATGAATTGGCACCCGCCGCACGGCGGCCTCGGCTGGTTCGCGGTGCTGGTGGTGAGCGTCACGACCGCGAGCGGCATCTTGATGCTGTATGCCTCGACCCGGCGGATCGGGCCCTTCCGCACCGCGCTGATCATGAACCTGGAGCCGCTGCTCGCGACGCTGATCAGTGCGCCGCTTCTCGGCGAGGTCATCACGCCGCTGCAGGCGGCGGGCGGCGCCATCATGCTCGGCGCCCTGGTGGCGTTTCAGCTGACGCGCTGAACGACGGGTGGCGAGATTGCGGATTGCCGCCGCCACAACAATGCTAATATCGGCGGGTCAAGTCGGGAGGAAACCATGAAAAACACCACAAGCGCTGCATCGCCGCAGTGCGAACAACCATCCAAAAAATTCTTTGGCTGCTCTTGTCACGCCTCGCGGCGTGGTTTTTTGGCAGGCGCCGCGGCATTCGCGGCGACCGCCGTTATGCCGGAGATGAAGTCGCCGGCGCTGGCCGCGCCGGCCAAACTGATCGACACGCATCATCATTATTACCCGCCGGCCTATCAAAAGGCGCAGATCGGCTGGGAAGACCAGCACAAGATGCCCCGCGGTGTGCAGGACTCGTGGACTCGCGAGCAGGACATCGAGGCGATGGACAAGAACGGCATCACCACGGCTGTGCTGTCGCTCGCGTCCACGCCCGGCACTTGGTTCGACCAAGGCGCTGAGAAGGCCCACAACTGGGCGAGGCTGTGCGGCGATTTCGCCGCCGAGATGGTGCGCGACCGTCCGGGCCGCTACGGCCTGTTCGCGCCGCTGTCGATGCTCGACATCGACGCCACGCTCAAGGAGATCGAATACGCCTTCGACACGCTCAAAGCCGACGGCATCAACCTGCAGACCAATTACGGCGACACCTGGCTGGGCGATGCCAAATACAAACCCGTCCTGGAGGAGTTGAATCGCCGCAAGGCCGTGATTTTCGTGCACCCGCTGGTAGCGAATTGCTGTACGCGCATCGCCGACGGCACTTACCCCGCCGTGATCGAAGTGCCGCACGATACCACGCGCACAGTCGTAAGCCTGTTGCTGTCCGGCAGCTTCGTGCGGCAGCCCGACATCAAATGGATTTTCTCGCACGGCGGCGGCACCATTCCGTTTCTCGCCGGCCGCATCGAGGCGTTTTACGACAAGAAGGCGCGGGCGCCCGGCGGCTTTGCGCCTGACGGCATCGAAGCGGAATTCCGCCGCCTCTACTACGATACCGCCAATGCCACGCACCCGGCCGCGATGGCGGCGCTGCAAAAGCTCGTGCCGATGTCACAGCTCAGCTACGGCACCGACTATCCGTATTTTCCCCTTAATCAGATCGACAATCTGCGCAAGCTCGGCCTGACGCAATCCGATCTCGACGCGATCGCAAGCGGCAATGCCGAGCGGCTGCTGCCGCGATTGAAAGCATGAACTCAAGGACGATGGCGCGCACGCATGGGCGTCACTGAAAATTGCGTTACGCGACGTCTCGCAGGCGCACTGTTCGCGCTCGTGCTTAGTGCGGGCGTTGCCGCTCCGGCCGCCGCGCAGGATCAGGCACCGCCGCCGCAGCCGATTCGGCCGCAGACCGAAGTTTCAGTCGCGCTCGTGCTCGCGGTCGACACGTCCGGCAGCGTCAGCATGGACCGTTTCGAATTGCAGAAACGCGGCTACGCGGCCGCGTTTCGCAATCCGCAGGTGCTCAACGCCATCCGTTCGCTCGGCACGCAGTCGATCGCGGTGACCATGTTTCAGTGGACCGGGCCGTTTCTGCACATCGTCGTCGCCGATTGGGCTCTGGTCAAAGATGCGGCGAGCGCCACGGCTTTTGCGGGCACGATCGACGCCGCGCCGCGCAGGTTGTTCGGCGGCGGCACCTCGATCAGCGGCGCCATCGATTATGCGCGCACCTTGCTGGCGCAAAGTTCCTACAAGGGAGCTCGGCGCATCATCGATGTGTCGGGCGACGGCTCCAACAATTCAGGCCGTCCGGCAGAGATGGCGCGCGACGAGGCCGTCGCCGACGGAGTCGGCATCAACGGCTTGCCGATTCTGACGGTGGAACCGGACCTCGACCATTACTATTTTACCCACGTTATCGGCGGGCCCGGCGCGTTCATGGTGCCGGTGGCGAATTATGACAATTTCGCCGATGCCATTCTGAAAAAGCTGATCAATGAAATTGCCGCGGAACCGGCTACCGATCAGATATTCGTGAGAACCGCATCACGACGGCGGCCACAAACTCGGCCAAGTCTGCGCCGAGACTCCACCGCATCGGCGATCTTCAAGTCCGGCATTGCAATCACGGTATCGCGGTGAGGGCGGACCTTGCGTGGATTCCACAACAATACATTCGATCCGCAGACGCTGGTCGTGCTCGAGACCGCGTTCGATGAGGCGTGGCTGACGCTCAAAGCGATCGGCAACAGCTCGATCAAGCCGGACGAATTGGCGCGCTCCATGCTGCGGCTCGCCATGGAAGGCGAGCGCGATCCGGTGCGCCTCCACGACGGCGCGATCGAGGGCTTGGTGCCGGCGCCGTCCTGGCGCGAGGCCAGCTGAGCATTTCTGCGGCGCCGTTCGCTTCAGCCGGCGAGCCGCCTCCGGCGGTGGGCGCTCGCAGCTCCTGGAAATGATCGGCGATCAATTGTTATTCAATCTCCAGCGACAGGAACTCGGCGCCGTCGGAGCGGTTATTCGATGACGATCCGTCGGGGTTCGACATGTCCATGAAATCGCTTTCGAAGCGCGCGGTTCGATTTCTGCAGCGCGGCCATAAGATGCCGGCGCGGGATGTTTTCCAGTTCGGCCAGGATGTTCGCGATGTCGTGTCGACGCGTCTGACGCGTGCGATGACCGGCGAGTTGGATGCCGCTGAGGCCTGCCGCATGGTCGGAGAAAAACAAGTGGCAGCGTTACAGGCGCAGTTCGCATACGCGCGGGCGATCATGAGCGGCAAACCCGCAACGGCAGCCGGCGCATACTTTGATGTTTATCGGCGTGCGGTGAAACGCAATCGCAAGCGTCTTGGCGGCCGGCGGAAGCAGGGCTGGGGCTGGAAATAGGCGCTGCGCCGCGTTTCATGTCTGCCCAGCAACTATGGCGTGAGGCGTATGCGCCGCCTTAAGAATGCGCGGCCAGCATCGCCATTCCGGCGATCAGCGCCGCAGCCATGGTGCCGAGAAAAATCGCCATGAGGAATGGCAGCGTTTTCCGCAACTTTCGACGCATCACCCGACCCAACCCCTGTTCCGCATTGCATCCGATTCGATAACCGCTAAAAGCTTTGGCCGTGAAAGATGGCAACACCGAGTCGCAAGAAAGGCGGCTGCACACGCCGCGCGGATTCGCCGGGATCGAGACCTGGGTATTCGATCTCGACAACACGCTTTATCCGCATCATCTCAACCTCTGGCACCAGGTCGACCAGCGCATTCGCGATTACATCGTCGGTTTTCTGAAAATCAGTCAGGACGAGGCGTTCCGGCTGCAGAAGGATTATTACCGGCGCTACGGCACGACGATGCGCGGGCTCATGGAGGAGCACGGGCTAGAGCCGGACGAATTTCTCGAAATGGTGCACCAGATCGATCACTCGCCGCTGACGCCGAACCCCGAACTCGCCGCCGCGATCGCCAAGCTGCCCGGGCGCAAGCTGATCCTCACCAACGGCACGCGCCATCATGCCGAGGCGGTAATGCGGCGGCTCGAGATTGATGCGCATTTCGAGGACATCTTCGACATCAAGGCTGCGGAGCTTGAACCGAAGCCGCGCGCTGTGGTCTACGAGCGCTTTCTCAAGCGCCATCACGTCGATCCGAAGCGCTCGGCGATCTTCGAAGATCTTGCCCGCAATCTCGAAGTGCCCAAGGCGCTCGGCATGATCACGGTGCTGGTGGTGCCGAAGGGTGCCGGCGTGGTGCTGCGCGAGGACTGGGAACTGGCCGGCCGCGACGAACCGCACGTCGATTACGTCACCGACGATCTGGCGGGGTTTCTGCGCGGTGTCGTTGCCGTTGCGTAGTCCGCATGAGCGAAGCGCTTGACATCGCCGGTACGGCCCTCGACAAACCGCGCCAGCGAGGGGATTGCGCCATGTCCGCCACAATGTCCGCCACCGACCTTGAAATGACCATCGACGAGGCGTTCGAAAAGCGCGACGGCATCGGGCCTGCGACCAAAGGGCCGGTGCGCGACGCCGTCGAGGCGGCACTCGATCTGCTCGACAGCGGCAAAGTGCGGGTCGCCGAGCGCGCCGCGGACGGCCCTGCAAAAGGCGCCTGGAAGGTCAATCAGTGGCTCAAAAAGGCTGTGCTGCTGTCGTTCCGTTTGAACGACATGACCGTTATCCCGGGCGGCCCGGCGCACGCCGCGTGGTGGGACAAGGTGCCGTCGAAATTCGACGAATGGGACGAGAAGAAATTCCGCAGCGCCGGTTTCCGCGCCGTGCCCGGCTGCGTGGTACGCCACGCCGCCTTTATTGCGCCCGGCGTGGTACTGATGCCGTCGTTCGTTAATCTCGGTGCCTACGTGGATTCCGGCACCATGATCGACACCTGGGCGACGGTTGGCTCCTGCGCGCAGATCGGCAAGAACTGTCATATCTCCGGCGGTGTCGGTATCGGCGGCGTGCTGGAGCCGCTGCAGGCCGGGCCAGTGATCGTCGAGGACAATTGCTTTATCGGCGCGCGCTCTGAAGTGGCCGAGGGCGTTATCGTGCGCGAAGGCGCAGTGCTGTCGATGGGCGTGTTCATCGGGGCCTCGACCAAAATCGTCGATCGCGATACCGGTGCGGTTATCCAGGGCGAGGTGCCGGCCTATTCGGTCGTGGTGCCAGGCTCGATGGCCGGCAAGCCGGACAAGAAAGGCGAGCCAAGTCCGAGCCTGTACTGCGCCGTCATCGTCAAGCGCGTCGACGAAGGAACCCGCGCCAAGACCAGCATCAACGAACTGCTGCGCGATTGAACGCGCGTAGCGGCGATGGATTGGCGCTATCTCATATATCTGCTCGACGGCTTTCACGGCCGCATCGGCCGCAGGACATTCTGGATCGCTATGCTCGCCGTCGGTGTCGCCAACATGGCAGCGTGCTATGTGGCCAGCCAGATTCAAGGCGACCAGCTGAATGCGATCGTCGATCTCGTCTTCACCTATCCTGAATTCGCTATCGCCACTAAGCGCGCCAACGACCGCAATTTGCCGCTCTGGCTGCTCGGCATCTTTTTCGCCACGAGCGTGATGCTCGACCTGTTTGCGGTGCTGGGCTGGGCCGGCACCGACGATAATCCCAGCACGCTGGCTTACGCCATTGCCGTGCCGTTCACCGCCTTCGGCATTGCATTGCTGGTCGAACTTGGATTCCGCAAAGGCACCGCGGGGCCAAATCCGCATGGGCCGGACCCGCTCGCCGGCACCGGTCGCGCAGGCTAGATTGCTGACAATGACAGCCGATCCCCTCGCTATCACCCGCGATCTCCTCCGCTTCCCGTCCGTGACGCCCGCGGACGGTGGCGCGCTGCCGTATTTGCACGCGATGCTGACGAAGGCAGGATTTGGCGTTCACCGCATGACCTTTGCCGAGCCCGGGACGGCACCGATTGAAAATCTGTACGCCCGGATCGGCGCCGAGCAACCTAATCTGATGTTCGCCGGCCACACGGACGTGGTGCCTCCCGGCGATGAAAAGATGTGGCGCCATCCGCCGTTCGACGGCGAGGTCGAAGATGGCAAACTGTACGGGCGCGGCGCCGTCGACATGAAGGGCGGCATCGCCTGTTTCGTCGCCGCAGCGTTGGATTATCTGGCGGCGCATGGCGGCAAGCCGAGGCGCGGCTCGATCTCACTGCTCATTACCGGCGACGAGGAGAGCGTCGCCGTCAACGGCACCGTCAAGCTGTTGCAATGGGCCGCCGCGCGGGGCGAAAAATTCGATCACTGTGTGCTCGGCGAGCCGAGCAATGTCGACTCGCTCGGCGACACCATCAAGGCCGGCCGCCGCGGCTCGCTCAACGGCACACTCGTCGTGATCGGAAAGCAAGGCCATGTCGCCTATCCGGATCGTGCCGACAATCCGGTGCGCGGGCTGGTCAAGCTGATCGCCGCCATGCAGATGCAGCTCGATGACGGCAGCGCGCAGTTCGATCCGTCGAATCTCGAGTTCACCTCGATCGATATCGGAAACAAGACGGTCAATCTCATTCCCGGTGAGGCGCGGGCGCGGTTCAACATCCGCTACAATGATCGCCATAGCCAAGCCTCGCTCAAACGGCTCATCGAACAGCGAGCGGAGGCAGCTTCCGAGGGACACGTACGCTTTGCCATCGAGTGGGAACCGTCGAACGCCGATGTGTTCGTCACCAAGCCGGGCCCGTTCACGGAGCTGGCCTCGTCGGCGATTGCCGAAGTGACGGGACGCAAGCCGAAGCTCTCGACCACCGGCGGTACGTCCGACGCGCGCTTCATCAAGGACTATTGCCCGGTGCTGGAATTCGGTCTGGTCGGGCAGACCATGCACGCCATCGACGAATGCGTGCCGACCGCCGATCTCACCGCGCTGACCGCGGTGTATAGGCGCATCATCGAGAAATATTTCGCATAGGCCGCGGCTTGCCACGCGCGGCGATGACGCCTTCCGCCGCGGCCACGCCGGTGAGATAGCCGCCATGCGCGGTGGAGAAGTCGTGCGGCGAGCAGGCTTCGCCGGCAAAGAACAGCCGATCATCGATGGGCTCCGCCAGCACGGCGCGGCGGTCGGCGTAGCCCGGCCGAGCAAACGAATACGCGCCGAGCGCGTACGGGTCGGCGCCCCAACAATGGATCCGAAGCGGTTTGAGGCGCTCGGCAAACTCGCTTCCCATCACATCGACCAGTTCGGCGACGGCGAAATCGAAAAACGCAGCCTCGCCGCCCGCTTCGAGACCGGCCGCGCATGCGCCGCCGAAATAGGCTTCGATCATCGGCCAACCGAACGGTTTGATGTGATAGCCGGCAGTTGCGGTGCGGTCCGTGTGCGCGAACAGCCGCGTGCTGGATGACAATTCTTCGGCACCTTCGAGCGAGATGAAGAGCTTGTCGTCATGGCCCAGCGGCAGCCCGCGCGCGGCTTCGACTTTTTCAGGAAGCGCTGGCGTAAATCGGATGCGCTCGGCGGCCAGGATCGCGCTTGGCACGGTAATGATGGCCTGATCCGCGGCGATCGATCCTTTGCTTGTTTGAATCGTCAAGCGTTTGCCGCTGTGGTCAATGCCGCTGACCGGGCAATCGAGGATGACCGGCAGATTCGCGCCAAAGGCGCTGATCAGCGTGCCGTAGCCTTCGACGACGCGCCAATTGAGGTCGGTGCTGTGATAGTTGTCGAGATCTTTCAGCGAAACCCGGTCGAGTTCGGCGCCGCTGATATAGGTGTTCATGGCATCGAGCAGCGGATTCCAGCGGCTGGCCGGATCGAGCAAGCTCGACGCCGGGGCGTCCGTAGTGCCCTGCGCCGCTTTCTCCAACCGCGCGTAGAATTCTTCGACCGCTTGGCGAAACGCGTCGTGCTCCGCGCGCGAGAGGCTCGTCGTAAGCGGCCTGTTCCGCCACGGCGGCGGTGTTGTGTCGATCGCAAAACCTTCCAGCCGCGCTACGCCGGTCCACGGATTGCGGTCGGCGGAATGCAGCCAGCCGCAGCCGAGATCGAGCGCGTGGCCGTTGCCGTCGTGAACGGTCCACGCCCGGCCGCCAAGCCGCGGACGCGCTTCGATCAGCAGGCAGTGGATGGAGGCGCCGGTGAGCCGTTTCGCCGCGGCAATTCCGGCCGCGCCGCCGCCAATCACCACGACGTCGACGTTACCGCCGGACATGATGCACTCCGCGCAACGTCAATACTCCACCCGCACCAGATAAAGCCCGTGCGGCGGCGCGACCTGGCCGCAGCGCGCGCGGTCGCGGGCGGCGAGCACCGCTTCGAGATCGCCTGAACTCCACTTGCCTTCGCCGACGTGAACCAGCGAGCCGACCATCGAGCGCACCTGGTGATGCAGGAACGAGCGCGCCGAGGTTTCGATCCGGATTTCTTCGCCGTCGCGCATGACAGCAACGCGGTCGAGCGTCTTTACCGGCGACTTGGCCTGGCATTCGGCGGCGCGGAACGTGGTGAAATCGTGCCGGCCGATCAAGCGTTGCGCCGCGTCATGCATGGCGGCGGCATCGAGCGCGCGCGGCACGCGCCAGACGCGGTTGAGATCGAGCGTGAGATCGGCGCGGCGGTTGACGATGCGGTAGAGATAATGACGCTTGATGGCCGAAAACCGCGCCTCGAAGTCGGGCGCGACCTGTTCGGCCGATAGCACCGCGATCGGCTGCGGACGCAAATGGAAATTGACGGCATCGCGCACCCTGTCGTTATCCCATTGTTTGCTCAGGTCGACATGCGCGACCTGGCCGAGCGCATGCACGCCCGCATCGGTCCGGCCGGCGCCGTGCACCGCGGCGCGTTCGCCGGCGAATGCCGCGATGGCGGTGGCCAGCGCGCTCTGGATCGAGGCGCCATTGTCCTGCGCCTGCCAGCCCACATAGGGCGTGCCGTCATATTCGAGCGTGAGCTTATAGCGCGGCATCAGCGGTCCTCTACGCTGCCGCCGCACAGCGTCTCACAACGCTCTCGGGCATACGTCCAGGCGGAGAAGCGGGCGCTTGGTCCGACGATGAACGGATCGTCGCCAGCCGCTACATACTCTTCATATAGCTGGCGCGCCGACATCCCCGGCTCGTGCGCCCTCGTCAAGCATGCGTCGACGATCGCCTTGCAGACCTGCAACGCCTCGTCGAGCGATTCATAGACGCCGTATTTGGTGCGCGCATCCTCGTCCATGTATTGGAAATTGTCGTCGACGTAGACCGTATACTGCTCAGCCATGATACTGCTCAGCCATGGCTTGTCCGCTCAGGCAATCTGCGATCCCGCCTTGATCGGCGTTCCGCGCAGAAATTCTTCCGTCGTCATCGGCTTGCCGCCGGCTCGCTGCAGTTCGATGAACCGCACTGCGCCGTCGCCGCAGGCAATCGTGAGCCTGTCGTCAAGCACGCATCCCGCCAATCCGCTGCCGTCGCCCTTTGTGGTGCGCAGGATTTTTACCCGGCCGACGTCGGGAAACTCGCACCACGCGCCCGGAAACGGTGACAATCCGCGGCAATGGTTGTGAACGTCCTGCCATGGCCGCTGCCAGTCGATAGGTGTCTCGGTCTTGTCGATCTTGTTGGCGTAGGTCACCCTACGTTTGGATTGCGGATGAAATTTCCATGGATGCTCTCTCTTGAGAGCACTCATTGCCCGAGTCATTAGGCTTGCGCCGGCCCGCGCGAGTGCGTCGTGTAAATCCCCGGTCGTTGCGTCGCGGCCGATTGCCATAAGTGACCCTTTAGCAATCGGACCGGTGTCCAAACCCTCGTCCATCCTCATCACTCTGACGCCGGTCTCGCCATCGCCCGCCATGACGGCCCGATGGATCGGCGCAGCGCCCCGCCAGCGTGGCAGCAGCGAGGCGTGCAGGTTGAAACAGCCTAGCCGAAAGATTTCCAAAATCGTCTTCGGCAGGATCAAGCCGTAGGCGACAACCACGGCGGCATCGGCGCCGTGCGCCTGCATGGTCGCAACTGCGTTCGGCTCGCGCAATGTCTTCGGCGTGAAAACCGGAATGTTGAACCGCTCGGCTTCGCGCGCTACCGGGCTCGGTGTCAGTTCCAATCCGCGCCGGCCGGCGGGCTTCGGCGGGCGCGTATAGACCGCAACGATCTCATGTCCGCCCCCGACCAATTCGACCAAAGTGGGCACGGCAAAATCCGGCGTGCCCATGAAGATGAGGCGGAGGCTCAAGCCTCCTCCTTTTTGGCAGCCTTGGTGAACTTCTTGACGATGCGGTCGCGTTTGAGCTTGGAAATGTAGTCGATGAACAGCACGCCGTTGGTGTGATCGATCTCGTGCTGCAGACATGTCGCCAGCAGGCCCGACGCCTCGATCTCCCGCTCGTTACCCTCGATATCGAGATACTTGACCTTGACCTGCGCCGGCCGCTCGACTTCTTCATAATATTCCGGGATCGACAGGCAGCCTTCCTCGTATTTGGACGTCTCGCCCGACTTCCAGATCACCTCCGGATTGATGAAGACCTGCGGCTTGTGATCGTCGTCCTTCTTCGACAGGTCCATTGTCACAACGCGCTTGGCTACGCCGATCTGGATGGCGGCGAGCCCGATGCCGGGCGCGTCGTACATGGTCTCGAACAGGTCATCGACCAGTTTGCGGATACCGGCATCGACGCGCTTGATCGGCTCGGACTTAAGCCGCAGCCGTTTGTCCGGCAGTTTGATGATCTCGCGCAGCGCCATGTTCGGCGATGTAAGGCGTGCGTAATCGGCGGTCAATCCGCGCCCACAGGTGCCGCGGCAGCGGTCTCCCGCAGAATGACGTTCGTCATTTGTTCGCAGCGCGCGAATCGCGTAAAATCGCACAATGTCTGAGTCGCAGCCGCTGTTCGATCATCTGCAAATTCCCGCCATTGCCGGCCTGCCGCCGGCCGCAGTGCTTGGCATCGTGGCTGCGGCCGCGGCCGCCGTGGTGGCGCTTGTTATCCTCGTGGCATGGCGGTCGCGCGCCGTGGTCCGCGATCTGGCCAGCGCTCACTCCGCTGCCATGAGCGAGTTGGCCGGCGCCCAGGCTGATACTGCGGCGCGCATGGAGGCCATGATCGGGCTGTTGTCGCAGGGCCAGTCGCAGCTGCAGCACCTCGTCAACGAGCGGCTCGATTCGGTCTCGCACCGGCTCGGCGATTTGCTGCATCAGACCACGCGTCACACCGCCGAGAATCTGCAAAAGCTGCATGAGCGGCTCGCCGTCATCGATGGCGCGCAGAAAAACATCACGGCGCTTGCCGGCCAGGTGACGGCGCTGCAGAGCGTATTGACCAACAAGCAGGAGCGCGGTGCCTACGGACAGGGCCGCATGGAGATCATCATCCGCGACAGCCTGCCGAAGGATTGCTACGAGTTCCAGTACACGCTCGCCAACCGCATGCGGCCGGATTGCGTCGTCTTCCTGCCGGACCAGCGGCCGCTGGTGATCGACGCCAAGTTTCCGCTCGAAGCCATCGCCGCCTATCGTGCCGCCGCAAGCGACGACGAGCGGCGGCAGGCCGCCGCGCGCGTGCGCCAGGACATGAGCAAGCACATCGCCGACATCGCGGCGAAATATCTCATTCCCGGCGAGACCCAGGAACTGGCGTTGATGTTCGTGCCGTCCGAATCGGTCTATGCCGACCTGCATGACAGCTTCGACGACATCGTGCAGAAGGCGTTCCGCGCCAAGATCGTCATCGTCTCGCCATCGCTTTTGATGATTGCCGTCCACGTCATCCAGCAGATTCAGCGCGACGCGCGCATGCGCGAAGCCGCCGGCCAGATTCAGACCGAGGTGGCCAAACTGATCGACGACGTTACGCGCATGCATGAGCGCGTGCTCAAGCTGCAGCAGCATTTCGGCCAGGCCAATGAGGATGTTCGGCAGATCCTGATCTCGGCCGAGAAAGTGGAAAAGCGCGGCGCCCGCATCGCTGATGTCGAGTTCGAGGCCGAGCGCGGCACGGCCGAAGTCATTGCCGCCCCGTTACGCAAACTCGAAGCCGGCGAATAGTTCTCGCGTTGGCAGTTTGCGCCAAATCGGCTACGCCGTGGCGATGACTGCCGTCGACGACGCCGCCGAGGACCTGGACAAAAAGCGCCCGTCGCTGCGCGAAGCGCTCGCCGTTTACTGCAAGCGGCGCGTGCTGATCGTCCTCCTGCTCGGCTTTTCCAGCGGACTCCCGCTCGTTCTGGTGGGCTCCACGCTGCAGGCGTGGATGACGCAGAGCGGGGTCGACGTGCGGACCATCGGCCTGTTCGCGGCCGTCGGCATTCCCTACAGCCTCAAATTTCTCTGGGCGCCGTTCGCCGATGCGCTCGACATCCCGGTGCTCTCGCCGCTGCTGGGCCGGCGCCGTGGCTGGCTGTTGTTCACGCAGTTCTGGCTGATGGTCGCGATCGTTCTGCTCGGGCTGACCGACCCTTCCGTCTCCGCCGGGGTTGTCGCGCTCGGCGCCCTGTTCGTGGCCACCGCGTCCGCAACGCAGGACATCGTGATCGATGCCTTTCGCGTCGAGAGCCTTGAGGAAAGCGAGCAGGCCGCCGGTCTTGCGTCCTACATCGCCGCCTACCGGATCGGGGCGCTGACCTCCGGCGCCGGCGCGCTCCTCCTGGTGACGTGGCTGCGCAGCGCCTTCGGCGCGCGCGCGGCCTGGAGCGCGTGTTATGGCATCATGGCGATTCTCATCCTGATCGGTATCCTGGCGACGCTCCTGGCGCGCGAGCCGGAACGTCCGAAACCGGCAGCAGTCGGAAACCGACCGGAAGCGGATCACGCCAATTGGCTTGCGCGCACGTTCCACGCGGCGGTCGAAAGCTTTCGCGACTTCCTGTCGCGCGATCTCGCTTTCGCCGCGCTGGCCTTCGTGGTGCTGTTCAAGCTTGCCGATGCGCTCGCCTTCTCGCTGTCGACCAATTTCATCCTCGGCCTCGGCTTTTCGCTCCCTCAGATCGCCGCCATTCGCAATGGCATCGGTTTCGCCGCTACCTTGCTCGGCGGCTTCGCCGGCGGATTCATCGCGCGGGCGCTGCCGTTGTCGAAAAGTCTGTGGATTGGCGGCCTGTTACAGACGCTGATGATCCTGTGCTTTTCCTGGCAGGCCCATGTCGGCATGAACACGGCGTTGTTGACGTTGACCACCACGATCGAGTTCTTCACCGACGCGGTCGGCACCGTGATCTTCGTCGCTTACCTGTCCGTGCTGTGCAAGAACCCGCTCTATACGGCGACGCAGTTTGCCCTGTTGAATGCGCTCGCCGCGCTCGGGCGCACCTTTTTCTCGCTCGGCAGCGGCTTCGTCGAGCACAACACCGGCTGGGCGTGGTTCTTCATCCTGTGCGCGCTCACCGGCGTGCCGGGTTTGTGCATGCTGGCCTGGTTGCAAAAGCGCCGCCATTTCGACGGATTATCGCCGGTAAAGCCCTGATTTATGCCAGGGCCGCGAGGCCTTGCCGCGCATTCGAGAAATGCGGCACGGCGAGCCCTAAAAAAAGTCTTTTTGTAAGGATCGGATCACTATAATTCCCGTTCACTATAGGTTGTCGCCCCCGAAACCCGGCTTCCGCCGCCCCGCCGAGCCCCGATGGACCCTATCCTCGTAAAGATTTTTGCGACGGCGCTGGCGCTTAGCGAGGTCATGACCCAGCCGCAGGCAGTCAAGACCAAGTTCGATCCGGCGACCGATCAGGCCCAAGTGGTGCAGATCCTGCGCGACGGCTGCGCCCACATGCGCCACGCCTTCGACATCGAATCCATCAATCTCGACGAACTGATCTCTACCGCGCTTGACGATCCCAAGGCGGTCGGCGCCAATGCCGAGGTGTTTCACGGCATCAATTTCGCCGACCTCAACACCGCCTATCACCAGTTCTGCAAGAACGAGCCGATCGACAAGCCGGTCGTCGATCTCGGCCAGGTGATGGACTTCTACAATAACGCTGCCGCCGAGTTGCCCGACCAGGCTCAGCTTGCCGCGCTCAAGGACAAGAAGCTGCCGGGCATGAGCACCGTGCTCGACGGCAAGGGCGACAAATTCGCCGACGTATATCTGCCGAGCAATCGCCGCATCTGGGAGCCGCTGTCGGCCATTCCCGATTTCGTCCAGAAAGCGTTCATCGCGGCCGAGGACCAGCGCTTCTATCAGCATCACGGCATCGACGAACGCGGCATCATCCGCGCATTCATCGGCAATCTTGCCAATCCGGGGCGGCCGGAGGGCGGCTCGACGATCACCCAGCAGGTCGTGAAGAATCTCCTGGTCGGCGCCGACGTCACCTATCAACGCAAGATACGCGAGATGATCACCGCCTCGCGGCTCGAAAACACGCTGAACAAGAACGAGATTCTACAGCTCTATATCAACACCGTTTACATGGGCCGCGGCGCGTGGGGCATCGAGATGGCGTCGCGCGCCTATTTCGGCAAATCGGCGAAGGATCTGACGCTGTCGGAAGCCGCGATGCTTGCCGGTCTGCTCAAGGGACCGAGCTATTACAATCCCGATCGCCATCCGCAACGCGCCAAGGATCGTCTCGCTTATGTCATCGGCCGCATGAAGGACGACGGCTTCATCGCCGCCCAACAGAAAGACGAGGCGCTTGCTGCGCCCCCAAAGCTCATCGCTTTCACGCCGGAGCACCGCGACAGCGGTTTCGGTTTCGTCGATTTTCTCGGCCGTGAGGCCAAGACGGACGGCGTCGGCAACCTGACGTCGGATTCCTATGTGGTCCACTCCACGATCAACGCGGAACTGCAGCGCCAAGCCGAAGGCGCGCTGCAAGAGGGATTGGCCCGCTACGAGATCGCTAACGGCCGCATGCAGTTTCATGGACCGGAAGCCAATATCGCGACGGCCGTGACGAAGCTTACTTCCGGCAACCCCAGTGCCGGTGCGCAAAGCAATCCCGGTGGTGCGCAAGGCACCGCGCCGAGCGGCATGCCTGCCTGGCAGCGGGCGTTGCAGGACGTGCATCTGCCACTCTATGACGTGCATTGGACGCCGGCCGTCGTTCTCGACAAGGGCGGCAAGAGGGGCGACGGCGTGATTCATGTCGGTCTGCCGGACGGGCGGATCGTGCCGCTGACGACGTATACCTACGCGATCCGCCGCGCCTTGAACCTCTACGATGTCGTTTATGTCGACGTGATCGATGGCAGGGCGCCGCCGGCTAACAGCCGCGCTCGCAGCAGACCGGCTCCTGCGCACGCCGAAATCCGCGTCCGCCCGACGGTGCAGGGCGCGGTGCTTGTGCTGGACAATAAGACCGGCCGCATCCTTGCTATGGTCGGCGGCTTTTCTTATCCGCTCAGCCAGCTTAACCGCACGTGGCAGACCGAACGCCAGCCTGGCTCGGCGATCAAGCCGATCACCTATCTGACAGCGCTGCAGAAAGGGCTGCAGCCCAATACGCTTGTGCTCAACCAGCCGATCACGCTGCCGCCGATCGGCAACCGCCAAGGCGGTACGCCCCAGATCGCGTACGACGATTCCGGGCAAGAGAAGGACTATTGGACGCCGCGCAATGCCGACGGCAGCAGCAGCGGCGTCTATACGATGCGCTTCGGCCTGGAGCACTCGGTCAACATGATCACCGCGCATCTGCTCGATGGCGGCATCGACGCCGATCCGGAACAGAGCCTCGACGATGTGTGCGCCACGGCGGTTGCGGCGAAAATCTACACCGATTGCGTGCGCTATTATCCGTTCGTGCTCGGCGCCCAGCCGGTACACATGATCGATCTCGCCGCCTTCTACGCCGCGATCGCCAACGAAGGCGTGCGGCCGCAGCCGCACGCCATCGATTCGATCGAGGAGGCCGGCAAGACCATCTATGCCTATCCGAAGGAGCCGGTGTTCCCGCGAATCGGCGCCGCCGACCCGGCGAGTTTCTACCAGCTCAAGACCATCCTGCAGGGCGTGGTCGCGCGTGGCACCGCGCGCGCCATCGGCTCGCTATCGCCATACGTCGCCGGCAAGACCGGGACGACGGAGGATGCGGTCGACGGCTGGTTCGTGGGCTTCACCAACGATGTGACGGTCGCAGTCTGGGTCGGCTACGATAATGGCGACGGCAAGCGCCGCTCTCTCGGCGGCGTTGACGGTGCGCGCGTGGCGTTGCCGATCTTCAAGCCGGTGATCGAGGACGTCTGGTCGGACGGCATTGCGCCCAAGACGCCGCTGAGCGGGCCGTCGCCGGCGGCGAAGCGCGAGCTCGTCGATCTGCCGATCGACTATATGACCGGCACCATCATACGCGGTCCTGGCGCCCGCGGCGATTTTGTTGAACATTTCCGGATTGGGCCGGACGGGCAAGTTGCCGACACCCAGAACCAGCTTGTTTCGGCCGAGGCGGCCGCCGAGCAGCGCCAAGAGCAGGCCTATGGGGCTTATCCCGGCAACGACGGTGGACTTGGCGCCTATGGGGGTGCGGCCGAAGGCTACGGCGGTCGCTATTACTCCAACGACGGCGGCTGGCAGCAGCAGCCGCCACCGCAGCAACGCGGCCTGTTCGGCAGTTGGACGCTTCCTGGCTTTCAGCAGCAGCCGGTTCCGCCGCCGCCCAGCGGACGCGGTTTTTTTACTCCGTACGGCAATAATCCGACCTATGGGGCACAGCGTCCGCCGCAACGTTATTACGGGGGCGGCGGTTACGACTGAAGTTAGAGGAATTGCAGATGGGCTTTAGGCACCCGATCGTGCTTATCGCGCTGATCGGCTCGTTCACGGTCGCGAGCGCCGCGGCGTTCAGCATCGACGACGTCACCTCCGCGCGCAACACCGCCGTGGCGCAGCTCAAACCGGCGACCATCGCATTCAGCGATAAGCCGGCCGATGCCGCCGACGGCAATCTGAGCATGGTGCGCTTCGACTATTGGGCGCATGTCCATCCCGACGAGAAAAAGTTTCTGGCGCTTTATCCGTCCTACACCGAACCGACCGTGCGCAAGGTGGAGCACGACGGCAAGCCGCAGATCGAAAAGCTCTACATGTATGTGGCGCAGGCGCGCTTTTTACTCGACCGAGCGCCAGCTTCGATCGATCTTGCGCATTACGTGACGCTCGATTTCCTCGGCCGCATAGATCCCGCCATCAAGCACAAGGCGTTGGCGGCGAACGACATTGTTCCGTTCACGGACGCGGCCGGCATGGGCAACCAGAATCCGGACCGCAAATGGTGCACGGGCCGCACAACGTCAATCTGCGTGCAGTCGACCTACAAGCTCGAGGGCAAGATTCCGCTCGGCATCCTGCTCGTCAACAAACTGCGCGAAAGCGCCAAAAGGATCTTCGACGAGATCGACTTCCAAAGCGAGTTTTCCGCGCTTGCGCCCGCAGACGTCGATCAGCCCGGACTGCAGCAATTGACCGCGCTCGATACGCCGGTCACTGGCGTGCTCGAACAGGACATCTTCTACGTCAACCAGATCATGAAATTCGGCAAGTTCCTTGCCGTGTTTCAAAACCATCCGACCGATGCCGGCCGCACCGTGGTGACGGCCTTCATGGCGCTGGCGATCAAGGCCGACGTGCTCGACGAGAAGCGCGGCTATGAGCGCGTGCCGGTGCTGCGCAATCTCGTACCCGCGGACGTGCTGATGGGCCGTTCTTCGTTCAACTCAGGCAGCTCGATCAGCGCGGGCCTGCCGCAATACGCGCGTAACGAAATCAAGACCGTGGCCGGTATTCTGGAAACGGACGTGGCGGCGAAGTAGTGCCGCGCACCGCTTCCACAGCGTCGCGCCCAGCGCGATGCTTGGCAACACGACCCACCGTAGAAACAGCACGATCTGTCTTTCTATAATCGGCATCATCCGCGCGCCAAGCCTTGCCGCAACGGCGCCGGTTGCCGTGCCGACAGCCTTAAGTCTTTCGGTCGCGTCGGAGATTCGTCTCTTCCAGTCGAAGCTTCTGACTTTCGCGACAAGGCGGTTTGTCGCGTCGCGGACATGCTGTGCGGCGAGCTGCGCGTTGCCGGTTCCGATCCAGAGTGTCATCGGCACAATGAATACGCCAAGCAGAATGAGCTCCAGTGCAAGCGCCAACGCTGCGGTCTGCTCGACCGGCCAGCGCCAAAGCTCTCTCACATAGTTCGGAGCCGCCAGAACCTTGTTCACCAGGCTGATTTCGACGCAATCGGTTTTGAGCGCCTGCTCCTCCTCCTTGGGAAATCCACCGAGCCCCAGCGTAGCCAATACCTGGCTGTCGAAACCACCTGTTGCGGCGGGTAGTGCGGTATTTTGCCCGGAGTTCAAAGCTCTTGCGCGCGGATTCGCTCAGCGTCAGCCGCTGATCGGTGACGCCGGTCAGGCGCTGCTGCCACCGGCTCGCTTCGATCTCAAGCTTGAAGACGTTGGCATACCATTCGGCATACTGGACGTGTAACAGCGCGGCATATTCGCCATCCAGATCGTTATTGTCCGGTTGGTTTTTGACGAGCCGATACCAGCTTTTCGGCGCGGCGGACTGTGGGACATTAGAAGACCGGTTCAGCCGTGCGCGGACTGCCTCGGGCGCCAGATCGTAATAGGCTTTGAGGTTGGCTTTCGATCGCAGCGCGGCTCTGATGAAGTATGGCCGTGCGCAGCGCGCTGAGACCTGCCAGATTTCCGCGGTATCAAGCGCCGGAGCATTCGACGCCGCAGCGTCGATCCAGATGTATCGGTGCCCCGCGGCGTGCACCGCTTGCGCCCAATTAAATAACGACGCGCTGAGGACGACGAAGCCCAGCGCGCACAGAGCGAAGCGAACACGCGAGACGGTACTCTGTAACATACTCTTCAGAGGTTGGCCGCGTACCGGGCGAACACTCGCCAAGTCGCGCGGAGCTTCGTGGGCCTGAGGCTGGCTCCGGGGAAGCTTAAGTGGGCAGGAATTGGAAAACAAAACGTCGTCGCCGGCGTCACCGGCAGACGGCTGCAGCACAGGTATCTACAGTCGCGCGTGGTACTTGCGCATGATAGAACTCCCCCTCATTGACCGCCACCGACGCGTCCACAGTCCGGCCGCTTTAAGCCAGAATTAAGACAATCGAACTCGGATGCGCGGCGTGTGAATTAATTCCCGCTCGCGCCCGGCAGCAGCACGAACAGTTCCCCGATCGGCATCGCCTTTGGAATAAAATGCTGCTCGACCATGTAGCGCACCAGCGCCTCCAGGGTCGGCCGGTTTCGCTCGACGCCATACGGAAACGGATCGCCACCGGGAAACACCTGGTCGATTTCCTCGATCTCGTCCTGCAGCCACGGCAGCATGGCGGCGAGCGAGCCGGCGTAACGCAGCCGGGCGCGCGCGATGCGCTTGGATTCGACGAACGCCGTGTAAAGACTGTTGGCGATCCAGGGATGCCGCTCGTACAGCGCGCGGCGGATGGCGACGAGATGCATGATCGGAAAGATCCGCTCGCGCTCGAACAGCTCGCGCTCGAGCGCATGCGCGTTGGGGAAAAGCCGCGCCACGTCCGGATGCGTCCCGAACGACGGCGGCTTGCGCGAGCCGAGATAAGCATCGATCTCGCCCGCGGCGAGCAGTTCGCCGAGCGGCCGGCCGGTCGTGTTCTGCTCGATCGCCACCGGCTTGAGCAGCGGTAGTGCGTGCGGATGGCCATGGCTGCCGCCGGTCTCGACCGCGCCCTGCACCCAGTGGATTTTGTCGATGTCGACGCCGAACTGATGCATCAGGTGTCCGCGCGACCAGATCGCCGCGGTCTGCGTGTAGAGCGGCAGGCCGACGCGCTTGCCTTCGAGGTCCTTGGGCGTGCGAATGCCCGAGCGGGTGTTGACGAAGACGTAGCCGTGACGGAAGACGCGCGACGGAAATACCGGGATGGCGACGAAATTGCTCTTGCGGTTGCCGGTCAGGCTGATGAATTCGGAGGCCGACAGCTCCGAGGCGTCGAACTCCTCGCCGCCGACCATGCGGTCGAAAATGTTCCGGCCGGACGGAAAGATCATGACGTTGAGATCGATGCCTTCGACCGGCACTTCGCCGGCACGCAGCGGTTCGATGCGATCGTAGCGGCAACTGGCGTAAGTGAGGGGCAGGGGGGACATTTTGCACCGTCATTCCGGGGCGCGCGAAGTGCGAACCTGGAATCCATAATCACAGTTGGCGTAGTTCAATACGCCTGTGCGCGTTCTGCAAGCTTAGTGATTATGGGTTCCGGCGCTCGCTTCGCTCGGCCGGAATGACGATTTGGCAGAGCTTGACGATTGAAGATTGGTCCTCCGCGCTGCATTGTGCATGCGCGGACCGCTTCGGAGCCACGATGCACGAAACCGATTTCCTCCACGAACATGCGATGACCGATGAGGAACGCGCCGAACTCGCGCGTGCGATTTGGAGCCAGGAGAATGTCGAGTTCAAAACGGTAGGCATCGACATCGGCAGCTCGACCTCGCATCTGTTGTTCGCCAAGGTCGCTCTGCAGCGGCAGTCGCAGGGGCTTTCCAGCCGCTTCGTCGTCATCGGCCGCGAAATCGTGTGGCGCTCGCCGATCCTGCTGACGCCGTTTCTGCCCGACGGCACCATCGATGCGCAGGCGCTCGGCGAATTCATCGGCCGCTGTTACCGCGATGCCGGTGTCGCGCAGAGCGACATCGACAGCGGCGCGGTGATCCTCACCGGCGAGGCGATCAAGCGCAAGAATGCCCGCGCCATCGACGAATTGTTCGCCGGCGAAGCCGGCAAGTTCGTTTGCGCCACTGCCGGACATTTGCTGGAATGCCGGCTCGCCGCGCACGGCTCGGGCGCGGTGGCCCTGTCCAAGGCGCGCGATGCCTGCATCCTGCACGCCGATATCGGCGGCGGCACCACCAAGCTGGCGCTCATCGACCGCGGCACGATTGTGGGGCTATCCGCATTCGCGGTCGGCGGCCGGCTCGCCGCCACCGACGAAAGCGGCGCCTGGACCCGTATCGATCATTCGGCCGAGCTGGTCGGCGCCGATCTGGGCTTGGCGCTGTCGCCGCGGACGCTCGCCGACCCCGCGGTCCGGCAGAAGATCGCCAAGCGCCTCGCCGCCGTGGCGGCCGATTACATTTTCGGTGGGCCACTTGACTCGCTAGGTCAATCGCTGCTGCTGACCGAGCGGCTGCCGGACGGCCCGAGGCCTACCGCGATCACGTTCTCCGGCGGTGTTGCCGAATACCTGTTCGGCCATGAGCCGGAAGAATTCGGCGATCTCGCCAAGCTGCTTGCGACCGAACTCGCGCGCGAACTGAGCCGGCGCCGCAGCTTGCCGCTGGTCGATCCCGGCCAGCGCATTCGCGCCACCGTGATCGGCGCGTCGCAGTTCACCGTTCAGGTCAGCGGCAAGACCATCTATCTGCCCGATCCGTACGTTCTGCCGGTGCACAATGTCCCGGTCGTGCACGTGGACGTTGAAGCGGCGGGCGTCATCGATCAGGCCCGGCTTGTCACAGCGATCCGCTCAGGCGTCGATGAACTCGATCTCGAGCGCAATCCGCGCGTCGCCATTGCGTTTTCGTGGCGCGGCGATCCGGAACATGGGCGGCTAAAGGCGGCCGGCGAGGGTATTCTGAGCGCGCTCGAGCCATTCAAGGAGCGGATCGCGCTGCTCGTTCTGGTGATCGATGGCGACGTCGGCAAGACATTCGGCCGCATCCTGCATCGCGAACTGCATTGGCCGGGCAAGATCGTTTCGATCGACGGCATGGAGCTGCAGGAGCTCGATTATGTCGACGTCGGCGAATTGATCGCGCCGCCCGGCGTGGTGCCGCTGGTGATCAAGTCGCTGCTGTTTGCATGAGATTGTCCAAAAGCAGCCAGAGTCGACGCGCGATACCAACGGTATAATATGGCGGCCGCCAAAAGCCGTCTCGGAGGAAAACACATGAACATTCGCGAAGTCCCGCAGCCCGCGGTCCCCGCGCCGGTCAGCGCCACCGGGAAAGGCGGCGGCCGTTTCGGCATCGACCCGTATCTCGATTGGCTCGGCGCCGAGGGCATTCCGCTCACCGAGGATTACGGCGTCTACCTGTTCGACGTGCCGACCGCGCCGTGGCCGCGCTACGGCGTCAACGGCGCGGCGGTGCATCTGAAAGGCCGCGGCGACTTCGCCAACATGTTCGTGTTCGAGATCGGGCCCGGCAAATCGACAACGCCGCAGCGCCATCTCTACGAAGATGTCGTCTATGTGCTCGAGGGCCACGGCTCGACCCAGCTGGAATTCCCCGACGGAACCCGCCGCAGCTTCGAGTGGGGCGAGAAGAGCCTGTTCGCCATTCCGCTCAATGCCAAGCATCGGCATTTCAACGCCAGCGGTACCGAGCGCGCGCTGTTGGTCAGCACCACCAATCTGCCGATGGTGATGAACGTCTTCCACAATGAAGCTTTCGTGTTCGGCAGCGATTTCGATTTCTCCGAGCGCGCCGGCAAGAAGGAGTATTTTTCGGGTGACGGCGATCTCATCACCGTGCGCCAGGGCAACCACATGTGGGAGACGAATTTCGTCCCCGATCTCACCGCCATTGAGCTGAAAAGCTGGGGCGACCGCGGCGGCGGCGGCACCAACATCATGTTCGTGCTCGCCGACGGCACCATGCACGCGCACATTTCGGAAATGCCGGTCGGCACCTACAAGAAAGGCCATCGCCACGGGCCGAGCTTCCATGTCATGTGCGTGGTCGGGCTTGGCTATTCGCTGATGTGGTTTGAGGGCGACAAGGATTTCCGCCGCATCGACTGGAAGCATGGCATGGTGCTGGTGCCGTCCGACCGGCAATTCCATCAGCATTTCAACACCGGGGCGCAGCCGGCGCGCTATCTGGCTACCGCGGTCGGCGGGCTGCGCTATCCGACAACGCTGGCCAACCGCATCTCGCTGCTCGGCGCCGGCGGCGACGACAAGCCGGCGGTGTCGAAGAGCGTCAAGGACGGTGGCGACCAGATCGAGTACGAGGATCAGGACCCGCGCATCCACCGCATCTGGCTCGAAGACATGCGCAAGAACGGCGCGCCGGCGAAGATGGAAAAGTTCATCCCGACGCCCGAGGACTTGAAGGCGCCGGCATGACGATGTTTACCTTCGCCAGCTATCATTGCGAGCCAACAGAGCCGCGCGAAGTCGCGCGGTCCGATGACAGGCTCCGCGAAGCAATCCAGATCCTGCGCGCCCGACTGGATTGCTGCGTCGCTTTGCTCCTCGCAATGACGATACTTTCATCGACTGCGCTATCCGCGCGGGCACAGGACGCCGCGCTGATCGACGCAGCGAAAAAGGAGGGGCAGGTCGTCTGGTATACGACGCTGATCGTCAACCAGATCATCCGTCCCCTCAAAGCCGCGTTCGAAAAGAAATATCCGGGCGTGACGCTGCAATTCACGCGCGCCGATGATGTGCCGACGGCGGAGAAGATTCTCGCCGAGGGACGCGCGGGCCGCGTTCAGGCCGACATTTTCGACGGCATCGCCAACATGCTGCCGCTGGAGGAAGCCGGTCTGTTGTCGCCGTTCAGTGTGCCCAATGAAGCCGAGTATCCGGCGCAACTGAAAGCCAAGGACGGCTACTGGACCGCCGTCATCATGTATGTGTTCACGCCGGGCATCAACACGACGCTGCTGCCGAAGAACGAGGCGCCCAAGACCTTCGCGGATCTGCTCGATCCGAGGCTGAAGGGCAAGATGGCGTGGAACGGCAGCTCCATGGCCGGCGCTTACGGTTTTGTCGCCAACATCCTGACCACCATGGGCGAACAGAAGGGCATGGCCTATCTCAAGGCGCTCGCCGCTCAGCGCGTCGTCAATGTCGAGGCGTCCTCGCGCGCGGTGCTCGATCAGGTGATTGCCGGCGAGTATGCGATGAATCTGATGGCGTTCAACCATCACGTCATGATCAGCGCGCGCAAGGGCGCGCCCGTCGACTGGCTCAAGCTCGAACCGGCGCCGGTCATGCTGGACGCGCTCGGGCTTACCAAACAGGCGCCGCATCCGCACGCCGCGCAACTCCTGCTGGATTTCCTGCTCTCACCCGAAGGGCAGAAAGTGTTCCAGCAGAACGATTATCTGCCGGCGTTGCCGAGCGTTCCACCGATCGTCGCCGGGCTGCGCCCGAGCGAAGGCGGCTTCAAGGCTGATTTTCTACGGCCCGAACAGATTCATCGCAATCTGCCCAAGTGGCAGAAGGTGA
This sequence comes from uncultured Alphaproteobacteria bacterium, assembly GCA_963729965.1. GTDB lineage: Bacteria > Pseudomonadota > Alphaproteobacteria > Rhizobiales > Xanthobacteraceae > BOG-931. The sequence continues at coordinate 146,802 of CAVSPX010000007.1, read as the reverse complement.
CGCAGGAGCTGTTCCGCTAGGCGCAAGCGGGCGCAACTGCGGCGAGGGGGAGGTCAACAGGTGTTATGGCGGAAACGCTGAAAGTCGAACAATCGCCGCGCGGCGTGGCGACGATTTTTCTGAACCGGCCCGAACGCTCCAACGCGTTCGACCAGCTGATGCTGGACGAATTGGCGCGGGAGTTTTTTGTCCGCGGCAGCGATGAGGCGACGCGCATTATCATCCTGCGGGGCATTGGCAAGAACTTTTGCGCCGGCGCCGATCTCTCCGCCCGCGGCAACGGCAGTCGGGATGAGACTGCGGCGCATGCCTCGCTGGCCGATGTGCTGATGGCGCTTCACCGGCTACCGAAGCCGACGATTGCGGCAGTGCATGGCGCGGCGGTCGGCGGCGGCGCTGCGGTCGTCGCCTGTTGCGATATCGCGATCGCGACCGAGGCGGCTTTTTTCTCCGTCCCCGAAGTCCGTGCCGGCATGGCGCCGCTTGGCGTGGCGCCGTTTCTCGCCCGCGCTTTGGGCGAGCGCAGCTTTGTCCGCTACGGGCTGACCGGCGAGCGCTTTTCCGCGGCCGATGCACTGCGCCTCGGGTTGGTGCATGAAGTGGTCGAAGCCGAAAAGCTCGACGACCGGCTCGCCGCGATCGCCGACGCGTTGCTGCATGGAGCGCCCGGCGCGCAGCGGGATTTCAAGAACGAGATGCGCAACGCCGCCACGTCTCTGGTGATCAAACGCTCCAACGCCGACATCCATCGCTCGCCAGAAGCGCTGGAAGGCATTGCGAGCTTCAAGGAAAAGCGCAAGCCGAACTGGTATCCGCAATGATGAGAATCCGTCATTTTGGGGCAACCGCCGCGTTCGCCCTTGGCCTCCTCGCCGCCGTCTTGCTTGCTCCGCGCGCCCGGGCCGCCGACAGCGCGCTCTACGAGGCGGCCAAGAGGGAGGGCACTGTTGTCTGGTACACCTCGCTGATCGTCAACCAGGCTGTGCGCCCGCTGGTCGAGGCGTTCGAGAAAAAGTATCCCGGCGTCACGGTCAAATATGCCCGCGGCGATTCCGGCCCGAACGCCATCAAGGTCATCGACGAGGCGCGCGCCGGCAAGGTCGTGGGCGACGTATTCGACGGTATCGCCACGGCGCCGCCGCTGCTCAAGGCCGGTCTGGTTGCGCCCTTCACGCCGTCGGACGCCGGCAAATATCCGCCGGAAATGCGCGACCCCGACGGGCGCTGGAATGCGCTCGTGGTCTATTTCCTTACTCCGGGAATCAACACCCAGATGGTCGGCAAGGACGAGATCAAGTCGGCGCAGGACCTGCTCAATCCGAAATGGAAGGGCAAGATCGCCTGGAGCAACGATCCGTGGTCCGGATGCGCCGTCTATGTCGGGTCTGTTTTGCAGACCATGGGTGAGGACAAGGGCATGGCGTTTCTGCGGGCGCTCGCCAAGCAGGACATCATCAATGTCGATGCCACGGACCGCGCCATCCTCGACCAGGTGATTCTGGGCCAGTACCCGATTGCGCTCAGTATCTTCAATCACCACGCGGAGATCAGTGCCCAGAAGGGGGCGCCGGTAGCCTGGCTCAAGACCGAGCCGATTTCGGCGCCGTTTCACTCCATCGGTCTCGTGAAAAACGCTCCGCATCCGAATGCGGGAAAACTTCTGATCGATTTCCTGCTGTCGGAGGAGGGTCAGAAGACTTTTGCGTCGGTCGGCTATCTGCCGGCGATGCCATCGGTGCCCGCCAAGGTCCCTGGACTCAAACCCGAGGCCGGTGGCTTCAAGGCCAACTTTATTTCGCCGGCGACGATGAGCGCCAACATCGACCGCTGGATCAAGATCAAGAAGGATTTGTTTCAGTAATGCGGTGGGCGCCATTTCACAAACCAACCGCGGCCTGCCATGAGCGCGGCGGGTCCTGGATTCCCCGCTTGCGCGGGGAATGACAGGCTCCATGCAGCAGGCGCGTTCCAGGGGTATTGCCACGGCCCGCGCCGCACATGACCCCACGCGAATGCTCGTCGCGGTGCTGGCCGCGATCCTGCTGCTGCTCGTGGTTCCGCCGTTGTGGTTTCTCCTGCAAGGCAGCCTGCACACCACCACTGTGACGGGCGGCCTCGGCGATTTCACTTTGGCCTATTACCGGCGGCTGCTTGCCGACCGGCAATTCTTCGGCAGCCTCGCCAATTCCTTGACCTTCAGCCTCGGTGCCACGGCGATCGCACTCTGCTTTGGCGGCCTCGTCGCGTGGCTGGTCGAGCGTACCAACGCGCCGCTCAAGGCGTTCGCCTATCTCACCGCGATTATTTCGCTCGGCACGCCGTTCGTGCTCTACGTCATCGCCTGGCTGTTTCTGCTTGGCCGCGTCGGGCCGCTTAACGACTTCGTCGTCTTCCTCGGATTGCCGCGGTTTAACGTCTATTCGATGTACGGCATGATTCTGGTCGAAGGCTTCTTGTGGTCGCCGCTCGCCTTTCTGCTTTTATCCTCGGTGTTTCAGCAGGCCAACGCCGAGTATGAAGAAGCCGCCCGCATGTGCGGCGCCGGCATCTTTCAGACGGTGACGCGCATTTCGATGCGGCTTGCGCTGCCGGCCTTCGCGGCGGTCGCATTGCTCATGATCGTGCGTTCGATCGAAGCGTTCGAAGTGCCGGCGTTGGTTGGCCTTCCCGGCAAGGTCAAGGTGCTGACGACCGACATCTATCTCGACATGACACAGAGCGTGCCGCCGGACCTTGGCTATTCCAGCGCGTTCTCGCTGGTGCTGCTGGTGCTGGCCGGCGTGTTGATCTGGCTCTATTCGCGCATCTCGCGCCAGGCGTCGCGCTATCATAGTCTCACCGGCCGCGGCTTCCGCTCGCGGCTGTTCGATCTCGGCCGCGCACGCTACCTCGGCGCCGGCGTCATTCTGTTGAATTTTTTTCTGATTCTCGCCGCACCCGCCTTTGGCCTGCTGTGGCTGGCGCTGATGCCGTTCACCCAGGGCTTCAGCGAGCGGGGCCTCAAGCTGATGACGCTCGATAATTTCCGCACCGTCTTGCACTCGACCGTTTATGTCGATCTGGTGTGGCAGACGCTTTTGATGAGCGCGGGCGCGGCAACCTGCATCATGGCCATTACCATCCTGTGCGGCTGGCTTGCCGTGCGCCGGCGGCCGGGCGGCTGGCTGCTTGATCAGCTTGCCACTGCGCCACTGATTTTTCCCGGCATCGTGCTCGGCGTCGCCATGATCCAGATTTTTCTCAGCGTTCCGTTTGCGCTCTACGGCACGCTGTGGGCGTTCGTGATCGCCTTCACCATTCGTTATCTGCCCTACGGCATGCGCTACTCGGCGGCCGGCATGCTGCAGATCCATCCGGAACTGGAAGAGGCCGCGTCGGTCTCTGGCTCGCCGCTCCGCACCGTGCTGCGGCGGATCATCGTACCGCTGGCGACGCCGGCCCTGCTCGCCGGCTGGCTGTTCATTTTTCTCATCGCAGCGCGCGATCTGTCGCTCGCCGTTATTCTGGCTTCGCCGTCGGCGCAGCCGGTGTCCGCGGCGATGTTCGATCTGTGGGCCAACGGCCAGGGCACCGAGCTTGCCGCGTTCGGCCTGGTCTGGACCGCGATCATGACGGTGATCGCCGCGGCATTTTATCTAGTCGGCCGCCGTACCGTTGCGTCGGCCGTACGGGCGTGAAGGAGGAAGGACGCGTGGATCTCGAGGCATCGAAGAAGAAAGTTGCGGCGCTGACCGAACCCCGCAATGCGGTGGTGATCGGCGTCAGCGACCGGCCGGGAAGCTGGGCGACGCGCGCCTGGCGCAATCTCAAGCGCTACGAATTTCCCGGACCGGTGTATCTGATCCATCCGCGGCGCAAGGAGATTTTCGACACGCCGTGCTATCCGGATTTTGCCGCTTTGCCCGAGCCGCCCGACCATCTCGTCGTCGTCGTGCCCGCGCCCTCGGTGCCGGACTTGTTGCGCAGCGGCGCCGCCGCCGGCGCGCGCAGCGCCACGGTGTTCTCTTCGGGTTTCGGCGAGGCCTACGACGCCAAGGCCGCGGAGCTCGGACGCGAACTGGAGACCGTGATCGCCGAGACGGGTCTCGCCGTCTCCGGCCCCAATTGCATGGGCAACATCTGCGCCAAGAGCCGCCTCGTCACACTGACCGAGGACCGCCTGCTGACCTTGCGGCAAGGTCCGGTGGCGCTGGTCGGCCAGAGCGGCGGCATGCTGCTTTATCTGAACGTCGCCCTCGAAGAGCGCGGCATCAATGCCGAATACCTGATCACCAGCGGCAACGAAGCCGGCCTGGGTATTCCCGACTATGTGGCCTTCTTCGCCGACCAGCCGGAGCTGAAGGTGATCGTGCTCTATATCGAGGCGATTTCCGATCTGGAAAAATTCAAGGCCGCGTGCCGGCTGGCGCGCAAGGCCGGCAAGTCTATCGTCGCGGTCAAGCTCGGCCAGTCGGAACAGGGCCGCGCCGCCGCGATGGCGCATACCGGATCGCTCGCCGGCACCATGGAGGCGTTCGACGCGGTCGCCGCCGACCTCGGTGTGATCCGCGCCACCACGCTCGACGATGCGGTCGAATTCACCGAGTTCCTCGTCCATACCGACGTGCCGAAGGGTCGCCGGCTCGGCGCGGTGACGCATTCCGGCGCGTTTCGCGGCGTGCTGATCGAAGCGGCGGAGCGCAACGGTCTGTCGTTCCAGCCGCTCGCGGCCGAAACCACCGCGAGGTTGAACACAATTCTCGGCGTCGGTTCGATGGTCAGCAATCCGATCGACGGCGGCTTCGCGGTGCTGACCAGCCACGACAATTTCAAGGCCACCATCGACGCGCTCGAAGGCGATCCCAACGTCGATATGGTCCTGTTCCAGGAAAAGCTGCCGCTTGAAGCCGGAGGCTCGGACCGCGCCCAGATTCACTTTGCGATGATCGAGGAGATGCTGGCGAAGGGAACGCCGAAACCGATCGCCTGCATCACGCTCATCTCGCATGGCCAGACCGACTACAGCCGCGATTTGCGCGCGCAGTCGCCGCATCTGTCATTTCTCCAGGAGGCCAACAAAGGTTTGCGCGCTATCGAAGCCGCGGTGCGGCGCGATGAGCTCGAGCGCCTAGCGATGGCGCCCGAAGCGGTGCGCGCACCGTCACAGGCCGAACACGCCGCGGCCGGCAAGGTGCGCGCCCGTGCTGCGGCCGGCGCCGCGGCGCTTGATGAGGTGCAGTCGAAGGAGTTGCTGCGCGCCTACGGCATTGCCACGCCCAAAGAGCTCGCCGTTCATTCAGCGGACGACGCCGTCAAGGCGGCAGACGAGATCGGCTATCCGGTTGTGCTTAAGGCGGTGTCGGAAAAGCTTCTGCACAAGTCGGATGCGGGTGCGGTGGCGCTGCACCTTAATGACGATGCGGCGGTGCGCGCCGCCTACGATCGCATCGGCGCCAATGTGCTGCGTGCCGGCGGCGATAAGGTCGAGACGATGCTTGTCGGCCAGTATATCGGCGGCGGCCTGGAGCTGGTGCTTGGATTAAACCGCGATCCTGAAATGGGTCTGGTAGCGATGGCCGGCAGCGGCGGCGTGCTGCTCGAGCTGACCAAGGACGTGGCGTTCGCGGCGCCGCCGGTCAATCGCGACAAGGCACGCGCCATGCTCGCCCGCACGCAGGCGGCGCGGCTGTTGCGCGGCTATCGCGGCGGAACGGCGCTCGACGCCGAGGCCGTGGTCGGCGCGCTGGTTGCCCTCGGGCGTATCGCAGAGGATCTCGCCGATACGGTGCAATCGATCGACATCAATCCGTTCATCGTCCTGCCGCGCGGCGGCTTCGCGCTCGACGCGCTGGTCGTGCCGCGCGCCGACACAGCCAATCAACAATAAGGAGACCGGCCATGGCCGACAAATGGCGCATTCTCAAACAATGGCCCGAGCTTATTCTGGAGCACATCGAGGACGCAGGCGTCGCCCGCGTCGTCTTGAACCGGCCCGACAAGCGCAATTGCCTCAATGAGCCGCTGGTCGAAGCCTGGTTCGAGGCGCTCGAGACGGTGCGCGCCGATCGCGACACCAAGGTGGTGATCACCAAGGGCGCGGGCGTCTGCTTTTCCTCGGGCCTCGATCTGCATTTCCTGCGCAAGGTGAGCGAAGAGCCGCGCGACTGGGACCGGCCGACGCCGACGGTGCAGATCGCGGAGGCGCTGCGGGTATTTCCGCGGGTCATTATCGCGCAGGTACACGGCTATTGCCTGGGCGGGGCGCTCGGCATCATGAACTGCCACGATCTGGTGTTCGCGGCGGAGGATGCGCTGCTCGGCATGCCGGAAATCCTGCGCGGCAGTTTCGGCCAGCTCGTCACGTCGACGCTGGTGCATGGCGGCATTCCGATCAAAAAAGTCGCGCTGATGCAGCTCGTCGGCCGCAATATTTCAGGCGCCGAAGCCGACCGCTGGGGCGTGATCTCGCAGGCGCTTCCGGCCGCCGAGCTGGAAGCGACTGTGACCGGCATCGCCCGCGAAATCGCCGCCCGGCATCTGGCGCCACTCGAACACGCCAAGATCACCGTGCAGATGGGCCGGGACCTCTCGGTGTCGCAGGCGATCCAGCTCGATCAGCTGGTCGGCGCCCGGCTGCGCCGCGCCATGGACCCGACCGAGCACGTCGACACGTACCTGAAATCGCAGAAGGGCGGGCCGAATTTGGAGTACAAAAGGCCGGATGTCTGAGTGCTGCCGAGGCGAGCGATAGCAGCAAGCTTAGGAGAATTGAGCGAGCCCGGGTCTTGCGGCGGGCGCGTGTTAAAATGAATTGATTCGAGCCCCCAGCCGAGCGACCACCCGGGCATTTTTCGATGGTGCAGCCAGCGACCGGTAGTGCTGCGCAGCTCGCCGAGAATACGGCCGCGTTGCTGGACGAGGCTGTCGCGCTGCATCGGGCGGGCCGCTTGGCCGATGCGGAGAAAATTTACCGGCAAATTCTGGCGATTGAGCCCTATCATTTTGACTGCTTGCATCTGCTTGGCGTCATTTTCGCCCAGAGCGGCAAGCATGCGGAGGCCGTCGAACAAATCGGCGCGGCTCTCGGGCTTAATCCAAATCATTTCAACGCGTTGTCCAATCGCGGCAATGCGCAGCTGGCGCTTCACTGGTTCGACGACGCCTTGGCGAGTTACGATCGCGCGCTCGCACTGCAGCCGGATGCCGTTGAGGTCCGCCTCAATCGCGGCAACGCGCTGCATGCCCTCAATCGGTACGGTGAGGCGCTGGCGAGCTATGACACGGTGCTGTCACTGCAGCCAAGTCATATCGAGACGCTCGTCAATCGCGGCGTCACTCTACTGGCGCTGGAGCGGTTCGAGGAAGCGCTGGCAAGTTGCGATCGCGCGTTGGCATTGCGCGCCAACTTTGCCGAGGCGCTTTTCAATCGCGGTCTGGCGCTGCATCGCATGAAGCGGTTTGAGCAGGCGTTGGCGAGCTACGATCGTGCTCTTGCCGTTCGCCCGGATTTCACGCAGGCGCACTACAATCGTGCCAATACGTTGCTGGCGATGAGGCGTTTCGAAACGGCGCTGGCGAGCTACGACCGTGCCATTGCGTTGGGCACGGACCATCCCGAGGCGCACCTGAACCGAGGCCTCGCCCTTGAAAAACTGATGCGGATCGATAGGGCGCTGGCGAGCTACGATCGCGCGACTGCGCTGCGGCCCAATTTCGCCGAGGCCCATTATAACGAGGCATTATGCCGGTTGCTGACTGGCGACATGCAACGCGGCTGGGAAAAGCACGAATGGCGATGGGAAACCCGGCAGTTTAGCCAGGAGAAGCGAAATTTTGCGCAGCCGCTCTGGCTTGGGTCGGGCGAGATCACTGGCAAGACCATCCTGCTCCACGCCGAGCAGGGTTTTGGCGATACGATCCAATTCTGCCGTTACGCGCCGCTCGTCGCGGAACGCGCGGCGCATGTGATCCTGGAAGTCCAGCCGCAATTACGTGAACTTATGGGCACCCTCCGGCATATGTCGCGGATCGTGGCCAGCGGGGAGCCGCTGCCCGCCTTTGACCTACACTGCCCGCTGCTCAGTTTGCCCTTGGCCTTCGGCACCGAACTCGCGACCATTCCATCTCCATCGCCCTATCTTCGGGCGCCGGCGGATGCGGTGAGGCATTGGGGCGGCAAACTGTCTCCGAGAATCCGGCCCAGAATCGGTCTCGCCTGGTCGGGCCGCGCGGCACACCTGAACGATCGTAACCGATCGGTGCCGCTTGATGTCTTTCTGTCGGCCCTGACCGGGGTCGATGCGGCCTACGTCAGCCTGCAGCGCGAATTTCGCAGCGGCGATTTGGCGCTGCTTGGCGAATGCGGCAACGTCGCCAGCTTCGCCGATGAATTGCGGAATTTTTCCGACACGGCGGCGTTGATCGAAAATCTCGACCTTGTGATCTCTGTCGATACCAGCGTTGCGCATCTCGCCGGCGCGCTGGCAAAACCGGTCTGGATATTGCTGCCCTATAATCCGGACTGGCGCTGGCTGCTCGATCGCGAAGACAGCCCTTGGTATCCGACTGCGCGGCTGTTTCGGCAGGACAGCTCATGTGCCTGGGACGGCGTCATGACGCGCGTCCATGCCGAATTGCACGACTATATCTGCGGCCTGTGAAGAAACCCGCCGCCTCGACTTAGGCTGCCGCCTTCTTCCGCTCGCCACGGGCGAGCGATTCGAAAACCTCGTCGGTCGTCTGCACGTCGCCGAACTGGCCGTAGAAATTCGACAATGTCGCGTTGTGTTCCTCGTCGGTGTGGGTGGCGAGCCCGTCGGCCACCATCACGACCTTGAAGTTGAGCATCATGGCGTCGCGCGCCGTGCTCTCGCAGCACACATTGGTGGCGGTGCCGGTGATCAGCAGCGTGTCGATGCCCCGGTCGCGCAGGTGCCGTTCGATGTCGGACGAGCCCTGGATGAAGGCGCTGTAGCGCTTCTTTGTGATCTGCGCGTCCTCGGGGCGGATGTCGTTCAAGTGCCAGAATTCATAGCCGTCCTCGCCGACGTCCATGGATTTGAGCCGCCGCTCGGCGCGGTCGCGGCTCTGCAGATAATTGTGATAATTCGACCAGCTTTCGCGGGTGTCGTTGGTGCCGTTGCGCACCCAGACAACGTGCCCGCCGCGGCGGCGCAGTTCGGCGGCCAGCCGGTTGATGGCGGGCACGATCTCGCGCGCCAGCGGCACCTCGCTCTGGTGCCCCTGCTTGACGAAATAATTCTGCATGTCGACTACGACCAGCGCCGTCTTGACCGGATCGATGACGTCGAATGGGTGCAGCTTGCCCAAGCGCATCTGCAGACGGTCGGTCTGGGCCTTGGCGATCGCGATCTTGTGCATGTTGGCGTCCTGAATTAGTCGTTTTGCTGGAAAACGCGGGGCCCGGTCCGGCCCAATCTGACACAAAACACGTTGGCACAAAACAGCGGCGGGATCGAGCGCATGGCCGGCATGTCTGGCAGGACTTCAGCAGCGGCTTCAGGTCGTATCTGGGAATTCTGGATCGATCGCGGCGGCACCTTCACGGACGTGATCGGCCGGCGGCCGGATGGCACGCTGCACACCTACAAGCTGCTGTCGGAGAACCCCGAGGCCTATCGCGATGCCGCGGTCGAAGGCATTCGGCGGCTGCTTGGCGTGGCGTCCGGCGCGCCGATCCCGAGCGGGCGGATCGGTGCCGTGAAAATGGGCACCACAGTCGCCACCAACGCGCTGTTGGAGCGCAAAGGCGATCGCACCGTGCTGCTCATCACAAAGGGGTTCCGCGACGCGCTGCGGATCGGCTACCAGGCGCGGCCGAAGATTTTCGCCAAGCACATCATCAAGCCGGACATGCTGTACCAGCGCGTCGTCGAGGTCGACGAACGTGTGCGCGCCGACGGCACGGTCGAGCGCCCGCTCGATCTCGATGGCGTGCGGGCCGAGCTTATGCGCGCCAAGGCCGACGGTATTGCGGCTGTCGCCGTCGTGCTGATGCACGCCTATCGCTACAGCGACCACGAACAGCGCGTAGCGGCGCTGGCGCGCGAGCTCGGCTTCGCGCAGGTGTCGGCGAGCCACGAAGTCTCGCCGCTGATCAAGCTCGTCGGCCGCGGCGACACCACGGTGGTCGATTCCTACCTGTCGCCGATTCTGCGCCGCTACGTGAATCAAGTCGCTACCGACTTGCATGGCGAGGCAGCGGCCACGTCACCCTCCCGCGGAGGGGAAAATGACGAAACCCGCTTGATGTTCATGATGTCGTCCGGCGGACTAACGGCGGCGGAATTGTTTCGCGGCAAGGATGCGATCCTGTCGGGGCCAGCGGCCGGCGTGGTCGGCATGGCCCAAACCGGCCGGTCCGCGGGCTTTTCCCGGCTGATCGGTTTCGACATGGGCGGCACCTCGACCGACGTGTCGCATTACGCCGGCGAATACGAGCGCGCCTTCGAGACCGAGGTTGCCGGCGTGCGCATGCGCGCGCCGATGATGCTCATTCACACCGTCGCGGCGGGCGGCGGCTCGATCCTGCATTTCGACGGCGCGCGCTTTCGCGTCGGGCCGGACTCGGCGGGCGCCAATCCCGGGCCGAAATGCTACCGGCGCGGCGGCCCGCTGGCGGTGACCGACGCCAATGTCATGGTCGGCAAGCTCATTCCCGATTTCTTTCCGAAGATTTTTGGTTTCGCTCAGAACGAGCCGCTCGACGCCGATGCCGTGCGCGCCGCCTTCGCAACGATGGCGAAAGAGATCGGCGACAAGCGCAGCACCGAGCAAGTCGCCGACGGCTTCATCAAGATCGCGGTCGAGAACATGGCCAACGCGATCAAAAAGATCTCCGTGCAGCGCGGCTACGACGTCACACGCTACGCGCTCAACTGCTTTGGCGGCGCCGGCGGCCAGCATGCCTGCCTGGTCGCCGATGCGCTTGGCATGACGAGCGTGCTGATCCACCCGCTGTCGTCGTTGCTCTCCGCTTATGGGATGGGGCTTGCCGATATCCGAAGCGTCCGCCAGCAGGCGATCGAAGAGCCGTTCGGTGAAAAAGCGCGAGGGAATTTACAACGTATGGCCGGCAAGCTCGCCAAGGACACAATCGCGGAAGTCGAAGGCCAGGGTGTCGCTCCGGGCAAAATCACCCTGCATGTGCGCGTGCACATACGCTACGCGGGCACAGACACGCCGCTGATTGTCGAGGCGGCCACCTTTCATCCGCCGCCGCGCGGAGCCGTGAAACTGGTCCCGCTTGCGAAAATGAAGTCGGTGTTCGAGCGCGCCCACAAGGCGCAGTTCGGCTTCATCGACCGCAGCAAGGAGCTGGTAATCGAGGCCGTGTCGGTCGAGGCGGTCGGCGGCGGCGCCGCGTTCAAGGAGAAAGTGCGCAAAGTCACCCGCGGGAAGCTGCCGCGGCCGGCGCGACGCACGCGCTTCTTCTCCGGCGGCAAATGGCATCGCGCGGCCGTCTACACGCGCGACAAGCTGTTGCCCGGTCACAAGGTGAAGGGCGCGGCTATCGTCATCGAGCCGCATCAGACGGTGGTGGTCGAACACGGCTGGCAGGCCGAGCTGACCGCGAAGGATCATCTGGTGCTGCGGCGGGTGCAAAAACTCAAGCGTGCGCGGGCGATCGGAACCAGAGCCGATCCGGTGATGCTCGAAGTGTTCAACAACCTGTTCATGTCGATTGCCGAGCAGATGGGTGTCGCCCTGCAAAACACGGCCTATTCGGTGAATATCAAGGAGCGGCTCGACTTCTCCTGTGCGGTGTTCGATCCGAATGGCTCGCTGGTCGCCAACGCGCCGCACATGCCGGTGCATCTGGGCTCGATGGATCGCGCCGTTGAGACCATCATTCGCGAGAACAAAGGTCGGATCAAACCGGGCGACTCCTACCTGATCAATGCACCCTACAACGGCGGCACCCACATTCCCGATCTTACGGTCTGCACGCCGGTTTTCGACAACGCGCGCCGGAAGATTCTGTTTTGGGTCGCGTCGCGCGGGCACCACGCCGACATCGGCGGCATCGCGCCGGGCTCGATGTCGCCGATCGCCACCACGATCGACGAGGAAGGTATCTATATCGACAATTTCAAGCTGGTCGATCGCGGCAAATTCCGCGAGGCGGCGCTGTACGATCTCCTGACCGACGCCAAATATCCGGCGCGCAATCCGGTGCAGAACATCAACGACCTGAAAGCGCAGATCGCGGCCTGCGAAAAGGGTGCGCATGAGATGCGCCGGATGGTCGCCGACTTCGGCCTCAATGTCGTCCACGCCTACATGCGCCACGTCCAGGACAATGCCGACGAGAGCGTGCGGCGGGTGATCGGCAGGCTGCACGACAGCGCGTTTCGCTACGAGGCCGATCAGGGCAACGTGATCGCGGTGCGCATCACGGTCGACAAGAAAAAGCGCGAGGCGACGGTGGATTTCACCGGCACGTCGCCGCAGCAGGGCACCAATTTCAACGCGCCCGAACCGGTGACGCGTGCCGCGGTGCTCTACGTGTTCCGTGTCATGGTCGACGACGACATCCCGATGAATGCCGGCTGCCTGCGGCCGATCCACATCGTCATCCCGGAGAATTCGATGCTGGCGCCGCGCTATCCGGCGGCGGTCGTCGCCGGCAATGTCGAGGTGTCGCAAATGGTCACCGATACGCTGTTCGGCGCGCTCGGCGCCATGGCGGCGGCGCAGGGCACCATGAACAACGTCAATTTCGGCAACGACAAATATCAGTATTACGAAACCATCTGCTCCGGCTCGCCGGCCGGTCCCGGCTTTCCCGGCACCGACGCGGTGCACACCCACATGACCAACACGCGGCTGACTGATCCGGAAATTCTCGAATTCCGTTATCCGGTGGTGCTGGAGGACTTTCACATCCGCAAAGGCTCCGGCGGCAAGGGCCAATGGAACGCCGGCGATGGCGTCATCCGCACCATCCGCTTTCTGCAGAAGATGGAATACACGGTGCTGTCGGGTCACCGCCGCGTGCCCCCCTTTGGTCTGGCGGGCGGCGAGGACGGCCAGATCGGCGAAAACTGGGTGCGGCGTAGTGATGGCCGTATGGAACGGCTAAAAGGCGCCGATGCCACGGTAGTGGATGCCGGCGAGGCGATCGTCATTCAGACGCCGACGGCAGGCGGCTACGGCGCGCCGAACGCGCCGTCGCGGGAATGAATCGGCAAGTCGGCGGCAATCACCCTATCCGATCGTCACGTCTACCAACTCGTCGCCGCTGAGCACGCGCCTGGCGGTCGGCAGGTCGACCTCATGTTCCCAGGCGCCGATCACCACGGTGGCCACGCAGTTGCCGATCAGGTTGCCGAGCGCGCGGGCGATGCCGATGAACCAATCGACCGACAGCACGAGCACAAGGCCGATGGCCGGCACCGTCGGCACGGCATTTAATGTCGCCAGCAGGATGACGATGGCAGAGCCCGGGATGCCGTGCGCGCCTTTCGATGTGACCAGCGAGATGGCGAGCACCAGAAGAAGATCGCCCAACGACAGCGGCGTGTTGGTCGCCTGTGCGATGAAGACCACCGCGAGCGTGAGATAGATCGAGAAGGCGTCGAGATTGAACGAATACCCGGTCGGGATGACCAGGCCGACGACCGAGTCCTTGACGCCCATCCGCTTCAATTTACGCATGATCTGCGGCAACACGGCATCGGACGATGCGGTCGCCAGCACGATCGTCAGTTCTTCGCGGAAATAGGCGAGAAATTTTAGGATGCTCAGGCCGGCGACGAAACGCAGCACAGCGCCGAGCACGACCAGGACGAAAAGGATGACGCACACGTAGAAAATCAGGACGAGCGAAACGAGCTGCTTGAGCGAGCCGACGCCGTATTTGCCGACTGTAAACGCGACCGCGCCGAGCACGCCCAGTGGCGCGACACGGACGATCAGCCCCATCATCCGAAACAGGACCTTGGACACCGTCTCGATCAGCGATGTCACCTGCTGCGCCGAGTCGCCGACGAGAGCGAGGGCGATGCCGAACAGCACGGCGAAGAACAGCACCTGGAGCACGTCGTTGCGCGCCAGCGCGTCGATCGAGGTAGTGGGAATGATGTTGAGGATAAAACTGCCGACGCCCGAGCCTTTCAGGCTTCTGGCGTGATCCGCGTAGCTGCTGAGCGCCTTGGCATCGAGCGTCGAAGGGTCGATGTTCATGCCGTGGCCGGGAGCGAAAGCAAATCCGAGAATAAGTCCCACGGTGAGTGCGATCGTCGTCATGATCTCGAAATAGATCAGGGCTTTGACGCCGACGCGGCCGACCTTTCTCAGATCACCGGTGCCGGCGATGCCGTGAACCACGACGCAGAACACGATCGGCGCGACGATCATCTGGATCAGTTTGAGGAAGGCGTCGCTGAGGATCTTCAGCGATATCGCGAAATTGGGCGCGACGACTCCAAGCACGATGCCCAAACCGAGCGCGAACAGCACCTGGACAAATAGGGAATTGTAGAACGGCGCGCGGGAAGCGAGCGGCGGGGCAGTCATTGCGGGCGCGGACATGACGCTGCTCCTGGTCAATACTGTCCTGCTTCAAATTTAAGCAAAGACCATGCCAGGGGTGGCAGTCGGCGGGTACGGAAATGTCAGCGAAAATTCAGACGCACGCGCCAGCGCTGCCACGCCGCGGTGCCGGCCCGGCTTCCGTCCGATCTAGTCCGTCGGCGCGCCTAATGCGCGGCCGGCGGGGCACTCTTTCGTGCCGACCGCGTCATGATGCAGCCGGCCGGTATGAGGACGATCAATCCGATGAGAATGAGCCATAGCGCGGCATTTATCAGCATCACACGTCTCCCCCCTTGATATCGATCGTGTCGCGGCGGCGCCGACGCCGCACGCGCGCTTGACGCCGTCAGTTCGGCGTCCGCTGCAGAACGATAGTTTGGATGTGTATGCTGCCCGCCGAGGGCATGCTCGCTGCCTTTGATTTACGGAACGCCGGCAGGCTCCGAGGGCAGCTCTGCGAAGCACCTTATCACGGTTTGCCGGGGCGAAACAGCCGATGTTGCCGCCGGAATGGCCTTAATGGCCCGCGGCGGTCTCTACACCCGGCGCCGGCCGCCGCATCATGATGGCGAGCGGGGCGAACACCGCGAACAGCAGCGCGAGCAGCAGGAACACGTCGGCGAAGGCCATCACCACGCCCTGCTGATGCACCATCATGAACAACTGCTTGAGCGCCATGTCATGCGCATCCGAGCCCGGCATGCGGGCGGTCATGTTCTGCAGCGCTTCCATCACCGGCTGCCGCGCCCAGGTGATGGCGTCGTGCAGGCGGGCGAAGTGCAGGTCCATGCGATCGT
This sequence comes from uncultured Alphaproteobacteria bacterium, assembly GCA_963729965.1. Lineage (GTDB taxonomy): Bacteria > Pseudomonadota > Alphaproteobacteria > Rhizobiales > Xanthobacteraceae > BOG-931. The sequence continues at coordinate 131,467 of CAVSPX010000007.1, read as the reverse complement.
CGAGCACGGTGTTCAACCCGGCGAGGCCAACCGCGCCGCCGAGATTGCGCGTGAGGTTGTACAGGCCCGAAGCATTCTTCAGCCGCTCGGGTGGCAGCGTGCCGAGCGCCAGGTTGGTGATCGGCACGATGGCGAACATCAGGCCGACGCCGCGCAACACCTGCGGCAGGAAGACTTGCCAGAAATCCCAATCCGTCGTGATCGATGTCAGCTCCCAGTTGCTGAGCCCGAAGATCAGGAAGCCGGCGGCCAACATGATGCGCGGATCGAAACTGGTCGCCAGCCGCCCGACCACCGGCGCGGTCAGGAACATGGCGATACCGGAAACGAACATGACCTTGCCGATCATCAGCGCGTCATAGCCGCGGATCTCGCCGAGATAGACCGGATAGAGGTAGGTTAGGCCGTAGAGGCCGATGCCCAGCACAAAGGAAAAGATGCTGCCGAGCGCGAAGTTGCGGTCGAGAAAGGCGTGCAGGTCGACGATCGGGTCTTTCGCCGTGAGCACACGGATGAGAAAGATCACCGCCGAGGCGGCCGAGATCACCGCCATCAGCGCGATCGTGGAATTGTCGAACCAGTCGTAGCGCGGCCCGTCTTCGAGCACGTATTCAAGCGCGCCGAGGAATAGCGCCATGAACGTCAGCCCGATCCAGTCGAAAGTCTCGAACAGCTTGAAATCCGGACGGTCGAAATCGATCAGCGTCAGTGCGGCGATCGTCACGATGATGCCGGGCACGACGTTGATGAAGAACAGCCAGTGCCACGACAGCGCATCGGTGAGATAGCCGCCGACCGTCGGGCCGATGGTCGGCGCCAGCGTGGCGACGAGGCCGATCAGCGGCGTGATGACCGCCATGCGGGAGCGCGGGAAAATGATGTAGGCGGAGGCGAACACCGTCGGCACCATGCCGCCGCCGATGAAGCCCTGGATGGCGCGCCACACGATCATCTCGTTCATCGACGAGGTCAGCCCGCACATCAGGCTGGCGAAGGTGAAGCCGGCGGCTGCGGTGGCAAACATGAGGCGCGTGCCAAGCGCGCGCGACAGGAAGCCGGACAGCGGGATGGCAACCACCTCGGCCATCAAATAGGACGTCTGCACCCAGGTGATTTCGTCGCTCGACGCGGCGAGCCCGGCCTGAATCTCGGCGAGCGATGCCGACACCACCTGGATGTCGAGGAACGCCATGAACATGCCGAAGCACATGGCGAGGAACGCCACGAGCCGCGCCGGGTCGATGCGATCAACATCGGTCGGCGCGGGCACGGGTTGACTGGCGGCGGTGAGCGTGGCGGCGGAGGCCATAATTTAAGCTCCACTTAAGCTCCGGTGGCGGCCTTAGCGGGCGGCTTCGTGCTGCGGCAAAGAGGCGTCGGCCGCGGCATCTTGTTTAGTGTTCACGCTGACGACGACCGACATGCCGGGCCGCAGCACTCCCTTGCTGGCGACGGTTTCGGGCACCCGGATGCGCACCGGCAGCCGTTGCACGATCTTGGTGAAATTGCCGGTCGCGTTGTCGGGCGGTAGCAGCGAAAACACCGCGCCCGAGGCGGGTGACAGGCTCTCGATCGAGCCCTTGATGTCGTGCTCCGGCAGCGCATCGACCGCAATCGACACCGCCTGTCCGGGGCGCAGCCGCGCCAGCTGCGTCTCCTTGAAATTGGCATCGACATAGACGTTATCGAGCGGCACGAGGCTCGCGATGCGCTGCCCGGGCTGCAGATAGTCACCGACCTGGATGGCGCGGTTGCCGATGACGCCGTCAATCGGCGCGCGGATCACGGTGAACGACAGGTCGCGTTCGGCCTTGGCAAGCGCGGTTTTTAGTTCGGCGAGCGTATCGATCGCCTCCTGCTGCTGGCCCTTGAGCACGGCGACATCCGCCGTCGCCGACTCGATCGCGGCTTGTGCGCTGTGCACGCCGGCGACGGCCTGGTCCCGATTTTGTTGCGCCAGTTCCAGGGTCTGGCGGCTGGCAAAATCCTTCGCTGCCAGCATGGTCTGGCGGTCGAGTTCGAGCTGGGTGCGGAGCATCGCCGCCTGCGCCGACACAAGCTGAGCTTTGGCCTGTGCAACGGCGGCCTGCTGAGCGTCGACTTGATGTCCGATCCGCGCGATGGTCGCCTGTTGGGTCGCGACCTTCTCGCGCGCCGAGTTGGCGGCAAACCGGTAGTCGCCGTCATCGATCGTGGCGATGACATCGCCGGTGTGGACCTGGCTGTTGTCGCTGACCAGAACCCGCGCTACGTAGCCCGGCACCTTGGCGGCGAGCGTGGCGTTGTAAGCTTCCACATAGGCGTCGTCGGTCGAGACGGTGAAGCGGCCGACTGTCCACCAGTCGTAGCCGAACCATGCGGCGCCGCCGGCGGCCAGCGCCGCAAGTGCGCCAAGGGCGAGCTTGCGGCCGCTCAGCCGCCGCTGATCCTTGCCGGGTGCTGCGGACAGGGCCGGCGCATTCGCCGCGGGGGACGGCGTCGGGGAGGGAGCGCGGGCCTTTGCCGCAGCCCCCGGCAAGGATTCCTCGAACCGCGCCCCGGTCCGTCTCCGGCGCGGCTTCACTATTTTCCGGTTCCGATGTGGGAACGACTTTGAGCCGATCCGAGCCGCCATCCCAATCCTGAGTCCAGTCCTGCTTGCGATACATCGGTCGTCTCCCATCGATTCGGCGGCCAAATCGTCATTGACCGAACGGTTCGGTCATTAATATTTCGGGGAAACGGCAATGTCAATATTGACCGAACGGTTCGGTCAAACTATATTGATGGAAGGAGGAATTCCGTTTAACTTCAGCCGCTTGGCGGCTTGGAACGAGCGGAAATCGGTAAAAAGGACGATAAAAATGATCGAGCAAGCCACTTTGTCGCGGCCGACGGCGACCGAAAACGACGAGGCCAATGCCAAACGCCGCCAGATCATGGATGGCGCCACGAAGGTGTTTCTGGCCCAGGGCTTCGACGCAGCCAGCATGAACGACATTGCCCGCGCCGCGGGCGTCTCCAAGGGCACGCTCTACGTCTATTTCGAGAACAAGGAGGAGCTTTTCGAGGCGATCGTCGAGGAGGAATGTGACGCGCAGGCCGAGGGCATCTTCGATCTCGATCCGAACGATCACGACGTCGGTGCGGTGCTGACCCGGCTCGGCGTCGCCTATGTCAAGTTTCTGTGCCGGCCCGAGAAGGCGTCCGCGATCCGCACCGTCATCGCGATCGCCGACCGCATGCCTGAAGTCGGCCGGCGGTTCTACGAATCCGGGCCGGAAGCCGGCATCGCGCAGCTCGCAGAATATCTGGCCGCGCAGGTCGAGGCTGGCGTACTGGCGGTCGAAGACTGCAAGATCGCCGCGGCGCAATTTATGGAGTCGACCCACGCCATGCTGTTCAAGCCGATTGTGTTCAACTTCGCGCCGGCGCCGACGCAGGAGCAGGTCGAGCGAAGCGTCGGCATCGCCGTGAAGGTATTTCTCGCCGCGTATCGCAACCCGGCAAAATCGTAAGTGCGGTTGAGCCGGCCGGGTTCACGCGCCGCTCAGATATCGGAGACTCTCGGTGGCCCGAACCTCCGCGCCCAAGCTTCTATGAACTGAAACGAACCGAAAGCGATCAGGCCAAGCGCCGCGATGGCAAGGAGCACGCCGCCATAGGGCTGCTCCTGTACGGTATGGAGCGCGCCGGGCAGGCCGACCGCGTCCGCCGCATTGCCGTGGTAGGCGGCGAAACCGAGAAACGCGCCGACGACGAGAAACACCGCGGCGCGCGACAGTACGCCGTATGTCCCGAGCGCGGCCACCCAGACCGGCGGCATCTTGTGCGCATCGATGCGTTGCGGATACGGCTTGCGGATGACCGCAACGATCAGACTGATCGCGGTGACGATGAAGCCGGCGGCGATCAAACCGACCGCGACGCGGCCCAACGGCTGTGCCATCAGCCACGCCGTCCAGTCTCGCGCCGATCGGTCGGCTTTTATTCTCCTGACTTCAAAAGCAATGTCTGCTGTCGCTACGGCGAGCCCGAGGTAAAGTACCCCGTTGCAGATGAGCAGCGCGCGGGCGATCCGGCCGGACAGGCTGTTGCCACGACGGTCGGCGTCAAACATACCCTGCACGAATCGCCAGCCGGCAAAGCAAGCCAATCCGACGGCGACGACCCACAGCAGCGCGCCCCCGAAGTGACGCTCGAACAGCGATTGCAGCGCGCGGCCCATTCCCTCCGGCCGCGGTTTGGCGCCGACGGCGGCGAGCAACGCGAACGCGCCGATGATCAGAAACACGATCCCGCGGGCGATATAACCGGCCCGCGCCATCCAGACCCACCGGCGCGACGGCGCGTGCTTGCGCAGCGTCCTGGCTAGTGTGTGGTCCACGCGCGGCCATGCTGCAGATCGAGCGCGAGATGCATTCGGTCGAGCGACGATTTCTTTGCCGCCTCGCGGTGTACGGAATATCGCATGTCGGCCGACTGGCCCTGCCAATAGAAGGTGTAATCGGCCACCACGATGCCGCCGTCCGGCAGCGGCATCGCCGCGTTGCAGACGACCTGATCTTTGCTCGACGAGACGGTCTTGATCGGCGCGTAGCGCAGTGGCTCGAGTTTCAGTTGCTTGAGCACCTGTGCCAGCGTCCGCTTAGCGATGTCCGAATCGCAGTCCGGGAGCACCAGATGGGCGCGCAGCCCGCGATAGAGAATCACCGCCGCGACCGCCAGCACCGGGATGCCGAGCAGGCGGATAATCGTGCGGTAAGGGCTGCGAGGCGTTCGCTGCGGCGGGGACCAGCGGCGGGCACGGATCGGGGCAGTGGGCTTGTCGGGCGGAGAACTGTCTGAGGTCATCCGCGCTGGCCTTTAGACGTCCTTGGCGATCTGTTCCGTCATCTTCTTGGCGTCGCCAAGCAGCATCATGGTATTGTCGCGATAGAACAATGGATTGTCGATGCCCGCATAGCCGGAGGCGAGCGAGCGCTTGTTGAACATCACGGTGCCGGCCTTCCACACCTGCAGCACCGGCATGCCATAGATCGGCGAGGTCTTGTCTTCTTCAGCGGCCGGATTGGTCACGTCGTTGGCGCCGATCACGTAGGCGACGTCGGCCTGGGCGAATTCGGAATTGATATCCTCCAGTTCGAATACCTCGTCGTACGGCACGTTGGCCTCGGCCAGCAGCACGTTCATGTGGCCGGGCATGCGGCCCGCCACCGGATGAATGGCGTATTTGACCTCGACGCCTTCGGCTTTCAGCTTGTCGGCCATCTCGCGCAGCGCATGCTGCGCCTGCGCCACCGCCATGCCATAGCCCGGCACGATGATCACCTTCGAGGAATTCTTGAGAATGTAGGCGGCGTCCTCGGCCGAGCCGAGCTTGACCGGCCTCTGTTCGCCGCCTGAGGCCGGGCCCGCCACTTCGCCGCCGAAGCCGCCGAGGATCACGGAAATGAACGAGCGGTTCATGCCCTTGCACATGATGTAGGACAGGATCGCGCCCGAGGAGCCGACCAGCGCGCCGGTGATGATCAGCGCGGTGTTTTCCAACGTGAAGCCGATGCCGGCCGCGGCCCAGCCCGAATACGAGTTGAGCATCGAGATTACGACCGGCATGTCGGCGCCGCCGATCGGGATGATGATGAGAATGCCGAGCAGGAACGATACGCCGGCGATCGCCCAGAAGCCGATGTGCTGTTGCGCCTGGAAGAACCACACAATCAGCGCGACGAGGCCGATGAAAAGCGCAATGTTGATGACGTGGCGGCCGGGCAGCACAATCGGCTTGCCGCTCATGCGTCCCGAAAGCTTCAGGAACGCGATCACCGAGCCGGTAAACGTGATGGCGCCGATCGCTACGCCGAGCGACATTTCGATCAGGCTTTGGCCGTGGATGGCGCCGACCGTGCCGATGCCGAACGCGGTCGGCGCGTAGAGCGCGCCTGCCGCCACCAGCACCGCGGCCATGCCGACCAGCGAGTGGAACGCGGCGACCAGTTCCGGCATCGAGGTCATCGGCACGCGCCGCGCGATCACCGCGCCGGCGCCGCCGCCGATTGCCATGCCGACCACAACCAGCACCCAGGCGGAAAACGAAGCCGGCGAATGCGCGGCGAGCGTGGTGACGATCGCAATCGTCATGCCGATCATGCCGAGCAGATTGCCGCGCCGGGCGGTCTCAGGATTGGAAAGGCCGCGCAGCGCCAGGATGAACAGAACGCCGGCGACCAGATAGCAAAGGGCGGTAAGGTCGGCGCTCATTTCTTCTCTTTCCTATGGAACATGCTGAGCATGCGCTGCGTCACCAGGAAGCCGCCGAAAATGTTGACCGACGCAAACATGAGCGCGACGAAACCGAGCGCGCGCGCCCAGATAGGTCCGCTATCGTTCGCCGCCAGCACCACGCCGACGGCGAGCAATGCGCCGACCACGATCACCGAGGAGATGGCGTTGGTCACCGACATCAGCGGGGTGTGCAGCGCCGGCGTCACGGACCACACCACGTAATAGCCGACGAACACGGCGAGTACGAAAATCGACAGCCGGAATACGAACGGATTGACGATCTCGCCTCCCGTGGCCGGCGGGGCCGGCATCGCCGCCGCCATGGTGTTGACCTGGGCGAGAATCGAAAGAGTGACCATGAGAGTCTCCGTTCTCCCTCTCCTCGCGTGCGGGGAGAGGTAAAAACTACGCCGCGCTTTTCGGCGCGAAATTCGGGTGCACGATCGCGCCGTCGCGCGTGAGCGCCGTGGCCTTGACGATGTCGTCGTCCCAATTGACGGCGAGCGCCTTGGTTTTCTTGTCGATCAGGATTTCAAGGAACGCGTAGAGGTTCTTGGCATAGAGGCTCGATGCCGTGGCGGCGAGCCGGCCCGGCACGTTGCGGTAGCCGATGATCTTGACGCCGTTGCGCTCTGCCACCGCGTCGGGCTCCACGCCTTCGACGTTGCCGCCGCGCTCGACCGCAAGGTCGACGATCACCGAGCCGGGCCGCATTGATTCGACCATCTCCTTGGTGATCAGGCGTGGCGCCGGCCGGCCCGGAATGAGTGCCGTCGTGATGACGATATCCTGCTTCTTGATATGCTCGGCGACCAAGGCCGCCAGCTTCGCCTGATACTCCTTCGACATTTCCTTGGCGTAGCCGGCGGCGGTCTCGGCGGCTTTGAATTCCTCGTCCTCGACAGCGACGAACTTGGCGCCGAGGCTCTCGACCTGCTCCTTGGTGGCGGGCCGCACGTCGGTCGCGGTGACCACGGCGCCGAGCCGGCGCGCGGTGGCGATTGCCTGCAGGCCGGCGACACCTACCCCCATGATGAAGGTGCGGGTCGCCGGCACGGTGCCGGCCGCTGTCATCATCATCGGCAGCGCGCGGCCGAACTCGGCGGCGGCATCGATCACGGCGCGGTAGCCGGCGAGGTTGGCCTGGCTGGAGAGCACGTCCATCCCCTGGGCGCGGGTGATGCGCGGCAACAGCTCCATGGCAAAGGCGACGATGCCGGCGTCCGCCATGGCGCGCAGCGCCTCGTCATTCCCGTAAGGGTCCATGATCGCGATGACGAATGCGCCCTTCTTGATCCGGGACAGCGTCGCCTGATCGGGACGCCGTACCATGAGTACGATATCGGCGCCGTTGAGCGCGTCGGGCGTCACGTTGGCGCCTGCGTCCTTGTAATCGGCATCGAGGATGCCGGATTTGATGCCGGCGCCGGGCTCGACGGCGACTTCGGCGCCGAGGCCGATCATTTTCTTGACGGTCTCGGGGGTTGCCGCCACCCGCGGCTCCGCGGCGTCACTCTCACGCGCGACGGCAATGCGCATTTCGCTCCTCTTTGGGTGAGAAAGCCCCTTGATTGCGCTCGTCAGCGTTATGCCGCGGTGAGCGCCAGCAGCAGAAGCGAGATCACCACCATGACGGCGCTGGCCTTCCGCGAGCCATTGGCGAGGTCAAAACCGGCGATGATGGTAGCCACGATCAGAATACCGACCATGACACCCCAGTGGCCCACGACGGTCCCGATAGCGAGAGCGAGGACGATATTCACTACGTGGCAGATGCCGACCTCCGCGAAATGGACGAAGCTAATGTAGGTCTGCTCATGCGACGGATAATCGTTTCCCGTTGCACCGGCATATTCGACTTCGCCGTGATCGGCCATTGCATCCTCCAAACATCGCCCGCCCGGTGGGGGCCGACTTAGCGTAATCGCGGGAACAGAGCAACCGCAGCGCTGCGGTGCACGGCTTGCCCGCCGAACCCCGAATCCTTACTGTTATGGCAAGGTTTATGACTCCGATCGATGACGGACGGGTGCAATGCTGCGAAGAGAACAGAACGACCTGCTCACCCAGACCGGCCCAGGGACGCAGATGGGGCAATTGTTCCGCTGCTACTGGCTGCCGGCGCTGATGGCCGAGGAACTGCCCGAGAACGACTGCCCGCCGGTGCGGGTCAAGCTTCTGTCCGAGCGGCTGCTGGCGTTTCGCGATTCGGAGGGCCGCTACGGCCTGGTCGACGAGTTCTGCGCCCATCGCGGCGTGTCGCTGTGGTTCGGCCGCAATGAGGAAGGCGGGCTGCGCTGCCCCTATCACGGCTGGAAATACGACGTTAACGGGCAGTGCGTCGACGTTCCCTCGGAGCCGGCCGAGAGCGGCTTCTGCAAGAAGGTCAAACTCACGTCCTACCCGCTGGTGAAGCGCGGCGCGGTGCTGTGGGCCTATATGGGACCGCCCGACAAGAAGCCGCCGCTGCCCGAGTGGGAATTCGCGATGGTGCCGGCGGAGCAGACCTTCGTGTCGAAGCGGGTCCAGGAATGCAATTGGCTGCAGGCCATGGAAGGCGGCATCGATTCGAGCCACGTGTCGTTCCTGCATCGCGGCGATCTCGCTTCCGACCCGCTGTTCAAGGGCGCCAAGGGCAACCAGTACAATCTCTCCGACATGCAGCCGCATTTCGAAGTAGTCGAGATGCCGGGCGGGCTGTTCATCGGCGCGCGGCGCAATGCCGAGAACGGCAAGTATTATTGGCGTATCACGCCGTGGGTGATGCCGTGCTTCACCATGATCCCGCCGCGCGGCGATCACCCGGTGCACGGCCATTTCTGGGTGCCGATCGACGACGAAAACTGCTGGGCGTGGTCCTACGACTTCCACCCGGTGCGGGCCCTGACCAAGACGGAAGTCGACGCCATGAAGGACGGACAGGGCATCCACTGCAAGGTCGACGCCGGGTTCAGGCCACTCGCCAACAAGGACAACGATTATCTGATCGACCGCGCCGCGCAGAAGGCCGGCAAGACCTATAGCGGTGTCGCCGGCTTCGCCATGCAGGACGCGTCACTGCAGGAAAGCATGGGCCCGATCTGCGATCGCACCAAGGAGAACCTCGTCTCCACCGACAACGGTATCATCATGGCGCGGCATCGGCTAATGCGCGCCGCCAAGGCGCTTGCCGACAAGGGCACGATGCCGCCCGGCGTCGATACCGAGCACCAGAAGATCCGCTCGTGCTCGGTGGTGCTGCCGCCCGACGTGGCGTTCAAGGACGGCGCCAAGGAGGCGCTGAAGTTCAAGCCCGGCATGGCGCAGACCACGGTGTAGCGCGCCGGGTAACCGCATGACCAAGTCGGGGGGCGCGCGCGAGCGGAACCTGACCGGTGTCTGGAACGGTCTCTACACCTATCGCGACGGCCGCTCGACGTCGTTCGTTGCGACGATGATCGAGAGCGGCGGCTCGCTGTCGGGTACGACGCATGAACCGTGCGCCACCGGGTCGCCCGGCGCCATGTTGTTCGCGACCCTCGTCGGCTCGCGCAGTGACTCGGCGGTGACTTTTACCAAGACCTACGACAAACCCGATTTCTTCCATCGCAGCCAGATCCGCTACGAAGGCGCGCTCAACAGCGAAAATACCGAGATCGAGGGGCGCTGGACCATCATGCGGTTTTGGTCCGGAAAATTTCTGATGGTCCGTTCGCCCGGCCAGGAGATCAAAGCCGAGCGCAAGACCTTCGCGCGGACCTGAGCGCCGGTCCTAATCTTCGATAATCAGCCTGGCCGCGGTCACCTCGCCATCGGTGACGTAGTGATTGACGCGTTTCGTAATCACGTGTTGCCCGGCCCGATAGGAGGTCACCTCGGCAATGACCCGGCATTCGCTGAGCTCGGCGATGATAAAGTCGCGCTCGACATTCGTATCATTATCCGTGGCATGGGTGATCTGAAACGTAAGACGGGTGAAGGACAGGCCGGTATCCTTGGTGCCCGCCCCCACCCAGAGGACAGTCGCATCGGCCGGCGGCGGCTTGGCGCTGCGCCAGAAACTCGAATCTCCGAGATCGGCTTCGTGCGAGAGGCTCAGCGCCCAAAAGCGAATGTGATGGCGCTTTCGCGGGCTGTTACCGATGCACTTTTGAAAGCCGATGTCCTGCTTGCGGGCGAACATGTAAAGCGGACTGAACGGCGCCGAGGGGTAGGGCCGATTGAGAACGAAGGCGCGCACCATACGCCATGCGCTTTTTGGCATGAGCGGATCGGCCTCGGTCCAGCCGGCGGCGGCAAAGGCGGCGCGCAATTGCTGCCGGTTGCCGATCAGCACGAGATTGACCGGATCTCCGGGCAATCCATCGCCCGTCAGCGTGAAGCTCGGCACCCGTTTGCGATGCAGGATCTTCAGACCAAGATGCACGCTCTGCGGCAGGATAACGTAAGCGGCAGCCGCGTAACTGAACGCGATAGCGAGCACCGACGGGACCCGGCGATCGACCCATCGGAAGACGAATACGATCAGCCAGACGGCGAGGATTCCCAGTCCAAAAACCAGGACCCTCTGGAAAAAGCGAATGAGTGCTCGCTCCATCGCGTCACCCAATAGCGCATCGGCCTGTATACCCGCTAGTGGAGCGGATTTGACATTCGCTACCCACCCAGCCGGCAGCTCCCGTAGCGAATGTCAAATCCAAAAGCTCCACTAGCACTTATAGTTGCTAGTGGTCCTTTGATTCTAACATTCGCATGATGGAGTGCCGAAACGGAATGCGAATGTTAGAATCGGACCACTAGGACGCGTCGTTCTGCGTCACAGCGTTTCGTCCGGCGATGAAGCCCTGGCAGGTGGCGCGCGGCAGGCCGTGCATGGAAAAGCCGCCGGCGGATTCGCCGCCGCAATACAGGCCGGGAATGACCTCGCCCTTCATGTCGATTACCTGACAGCGCGCATTGATGCGCAGGCCGGCGCGGGTGTCGTGGATGACCGGCGTCGCCCAAGCGGCATAGAATGGCGGCTTGGCGATTTTGTAAAGCGGAGTGGGCTTGCCGAAATCGGCGTCCTTGCCGGCGTCGACAAACGAATTGTAGCGCTCGACCGTGCCGCGCAGATTTTGCGGCGGCATCGGCACGCGCTGGTATTTCATCACGATCTTGCTCGCCAGTTCGTCGAGCGAATCCGCGCTGAAAAAGAATCCGGCGGCGGTGTCGACATAGGGCGGCTTCGGTTGCCACTTTTCGCGCGCGCAAGCGTCCGCATCGAAGATCGCCCAGATCGGGCCGCCGCCGTTATGACCGTCGCCGATGCCCGCCAGGGCCGCGTTGATGAAATTGCTTGGATTGTAGTTGCGGTTTTTGGCGTTGAGGTAGCTGCCCGGCTCGTAGGGGTCGATCGTCTTGTAGCTCGAATAGGTGAAATGGCCGCCGGTCTCGTCGTAAAAGCGCTTTCCCAGCATGTTGACCAGGATCGCGTCCTGCCAGTCCTTGACCGCGAGCCCGATGGCGCGCGCCTTGTCGAACACCTCGCTGTCCGGATACCAGCGCACGTTCACGTAGCCGTACTGGCAGCCGATGGCGCCCGGCTTGGTGATTCCGGAACCGAATTCGCCGGTGTAGTTGAAGCCGCCCCACAGCGCCGCGCCGATATCCATCGCGGCAAGCTCGCCGCTCGCGTCCTGATCGGACCACGGCATGCCGGCAAGCCCGCAATATTCCTCGGTGAGCCGCGGATCGAACATGCGGCGGAAGTTGACATTACCGGTCGAGCCGCCGGTGGCGACGATCACGGCCTTGCGGGCGCGAAAGTTGCGCGCCGTCCCATTGTGATCGACGGCGATGCCGGTGACGCGGCCGGATTTTGCCTGCTCACGGTGGATCGCGGTCATGCGGTGTTGGAGCAGGATCTCGACGCCGGCTCTGCGTGCGGCGATCTCGAGCGGCCGGATCAGGCCGGCGCCGGCGCGGATTTCGTCGTCGTCCGGCGCGGCCGGGCCGCCGGTATGCACCATCGGCCAATCTTCCACCGAAATCTGCACAGTGCGCAAAGCCGACGCACCGATCTCGTGGCCAACGCTGTTCGGCTTGCGGTCGATGACCTTCACGCCGTGCGCCAGAAGGAATTCGAACGTCGGCACGCTGTTGTCGGCAAAGGCGCGGATGACCTCGCGGTCGTTATAGCGGTAGGGCGGAAAACCGTTCGGTTCGACCACGCTCCAGTCGGTCAAATCGTTGAAGAACAGGTCGGGTGAATCCTCGATGCCGTGTTTCTTCTGGTAGGAGGTGCCGCCGCCGAGCGGCAGATTGCCGCCCGAGGTGATGGCGTGGCCGCCGACATGGTTTTCGGCCTCGACCATGATCACCGACGCGCCGGCCTCGCGCGCCACGATGGCGGCCGGAAATCCCGCCGCGCCTGTTCCGATCACGATGACATCCGCTTCGCGGTCCCACTTGTCCACGCTCATCAGCCCTTACCCTCGACCCCGCTCCAAAGGGCGGGGAGACTAACAGCATTCCGTAATTTGTGTCATGGGAGCTTGGTCGCCGCGCCAGGAATGCTTGTCATGCCCGATTTCGTTGCCACCCATCGGCTCACCGAGGACGCGAGCCTGAAGATGCTGCAGGCCGGCGTCGCCAAGGCGAACGCGCTTAACTGCAAGGTTTCGTTGGCGGTGGTCGACGCCAGCTGCCGGCTGATCGCGTTCCTGATGATGGACGGCGCGCGGCATTTCTCGATCATCACCACCAAGCGCAAGGCCATCACTGCGGCGTCGCAGCGGCAGCCAACCGGCTACGCGCCGGAGGAGAACGCATTGTCGATGGCGGTTCGCATGGGCGACTTCACCAACGTGCCGGGAGGCTTTCCGATTACCGTCGAGGGCCAGGTGATCGGCGCCGTCGCCGCCGGTGGAGCGAAGATCGAGCAGGATGTCGAGGTCGCGAAGGCAGCGCTGGCGGCGCTTTCTTTGTAGCCATGATGAGCGAAGCGAAATCCGGGGACGCCCTATCAGATTGTACGCAACTCCCGGGTGTCGCTTCGCTCACCGGGCTACGATCTGACTCAATACCCGCGCTTGCGGTTCACCGCCTGTGCAAGCGGTCGTCCGGCGCGAAAATCGCGGATGATCGCGCCGATGCGTGCCGCGACCTCTTCGGGAACAAGCCGGCGCGCGACGTGCGGCATCACGGTGATCTTCGGATGCCGCCACAGCGGGCTGTCCTTGGGCAGCGGCTCGACCGGATAGACGTCTAGCGTGGCCGCGGCGAGATGGCCGGAATCGAGCGCCGCCATCAGGTCGGCTTCGACGACGTGATCGCCGCGGCCGAGATTGATGAACGCCGCGCCCGCGGGGAGCGCTCGCAACATCGCCGCATTGACGATGCCGTGCGTTTCCGGCGTCAGCGGCAAGAGGTTCAGGAGGATTTCGCTGCGCGCCAGGAACGCGTTGAACTGCTCGCGGCCGCTGAAGATTTCGATGCCGGTAACTGAGCGCGGCTGCCGCACCCAGCCCGCGACCGGAAAGCCTATCGCGGCAAGCGTCCTGGCGATGCCAAGCCCGACCGAGCCCAGCCCCATGACGCCGACCGGCCGCTCGCGCGCCGCCTTGATCGGCCGCCTGATCCATTCGCAGCGCTGCTGCGCCGCCAGATAGTCCGGCATGGAGCGATGATGGCGCAGCACGTGCAGCAGCGCCATCTCGTTCATCATGGCGTCGCCGTCGGGATCGGCGGTGCGCGCGATCGGCACGTTGGGCAGGCCGGCATCGCTCAGCAGCGTATCGACGCCTGCGGTGAGCGACAGAATGAGACGCAGGTTGGGCAATTTCGCCAGCGCGCCTGGCGGCATCGAGCCGACTGCCACGATGTCGATGGTGGCCGGGTCGCCGACCTCCGGCCAGACGCGCACTTCAAGCTCAGGCATCGCGGCCGCGAAGGCGCGCCGCCACACATCGCCGGTGCCGGGCTGGGGCGCAAGGAGAAGGGCCATGCCTAAGCCGGAGTGAGCGCGCGCATCTTGTCGCGCGCCGCCTTCACCGCCTTGATGATGTTCTGATAGCCGGTGCAGCGGCAGAGATTGGAAGCCAGCACGTCGATCAATTCTTCATCGTCGATGTGCGGGTTCTTTTCCAGCGCATTGGTGGCCAGCATCAGGAAGCCCGGCGTGCAATAGCCGCATTGCAGGCCGTGATTGTCGATGAAGGCCTGCTGCAGCACGGACAGCTTTTCGCCGTCGGCCAATCCCTCGACGGTGCGGATTTTCTTGCCGGTGGCCTGCACGGCGAACATCAGGCAGGAACGCACCGCCTCGTCGTTGACGATGACCGTGCAGGTGCCGCAGACGCCGTGCTCGCAACCGATATGCGTGCCGGTCTGGCCACAATCGTCGCGAATGGCGTCGACCAGCGTTTTGCGGGCCTCAACGCGGATTGGATAATCCTGGCCGTTGATGTTCAGCGTGATGTCGAATTTTTCGGTCATGGGGTTTTGCATTAGTTGCATTACTTCGGCAGCACATCGGAAAACTTCTTGCGCACGAGGTCGTCGACCTCCTTGCTGGAGCGGACCACGACCGGGAAGGTGTCGCGGCGCTTGAACGGCTTGCAGGCATCGATGACGACGCGGGCGTTGCGCGGATCGTCGCTCGCATAGGCCATCGGGTCGAGCGCGGTCGACCAGCAGCCGCGCAACGTCTCCATACCCTCGCGCGGATCGAACCGCGTGCACATCGCCCAAATCACCTTGTCCATGTCGGCCGGATCGATGTCGTCATCGACCACGACGACGAAACGGTTGGCGTAGGCGCCGGCGTGGCATTGCGAGGCGATGAGGCCAGCCTGTTTGGCGTGGCCGGCATATTGCTGCTTGATGGCGACGGTGAGCCAGAGGCGGCTGCCGCCGGCGGCATGCGCCCACACGCCTTTCACCTCGGGCACGCCCGCGGCTTCAAGCTGATTCCATACCGCGCCCGCGCGATACGTGCCGCGATAGAACGAATCGTCGTCGGGCGGGATGCCCGGAATGGCGCCGAGCAGGATCGGATCGTCGCGGTGCATGAAGGTTTCGATGCGGATCACCGGCTCCTTCTTCAGACCGCCGGCGTAGTAACCGGTCCATTCGCCGAGCGGGCCTTCGTCGCGCAGATCGTTCGGATGAATGAAGCCCTCGAAGGCGATTTCGGCGTGCGCCGGAATCGGCAGCCCGGTGCGCGGCCCGGCGATGACCTCGATCGGTTCGCCGATCAGGCCGCCGGCCACGTCGAACTCGTTCTTGCCGTAGGGGATTTCCAGTCCGGCGATCATGAACTGCGCCGGATGCATGCCGCACACCACCGCGATCGGGCACGGCTCGCCGCGCTCGTGATAGCGGCGCTTGATGATGTCGCCGTGCTTGCCCTTGGAGAACATCACGGTCGCGATGTTGGGCTCATGCGCCTGCACCCGATAGGCGCCGTAATTGATCCAGCCGGAATCCGGATCGCGCATGATCACCATGTCGCCGGTACCGATGTAGTAGCCGCCGTCATGCTCATGCCAGCGTGGCACCGGAATCTTGAAAATGTCGATGTCTTTGCCGGTGTGGACGTTGTCGAGAAGCGGCCCCGTCTTCACCGTGGCGGGCGCGATGGTTTTCGCCTCCTTCATATAGCGGCGCCAGTAATGCACCAGTTCGACGGCGCTAGCGTCGGGATCGAGCCCCAGCGTGATGTTGATGCGCCTTACCGAGGTCAGGATATTGGCGAGGATGCGCCGGCCGCGCGGGAAGCCGGGTACGTCGTCGAACAGCACTGCCTTGTTGCCGATGCGGCGCTGGTAGATGTCGACGATGCCGCCGATCTCCTTCTCGCGCTCGGCGCCAGTGATGTCCTGCAATTCGCCGTTGGCGCGCAGTTGCGCGATCCAAGCGCGCAGGTCCTGGCGCTCTTTCGTTGCCGTCTTTTTCGCGGGCCGAGTTTTGACTGCCGTATCCATGTCAGTTCCGTGTGGTGTCCGAATCTCGTAGGATGTCACAAGCCAGTCATAGCGTGACGCATCGTAGAAGCTTCTATAATCCGGCTGAATAGCGCCGTCACTGCCCGTTTCGCTCGGCTTCCGGATGCTGACATGGCGGTTATGCCCAATTGCGAAGAGGCGGTTCTCGATATCCGTAAGATCGAGGATTACTGCCTCAATTCGGAGCATCCGCGAGGCCGCCACAAGGCTCGGTTGTTTCGAGAATTGATCGGGCTCAGTCGGAGCGATAGTTCGTGGCTGCGTCAGGCATTGCTGGAGGCTGTCAGGACGACCGACGCCATTCAGCTCGCGGCGGATCGGTTTGGCACGCGCTGGCGGGTCGACGTTGTGGTGTCGCGACACGGTAGGAGCATTATGATAAGAACCGTATGGATAGTGCGGACCGGCGAGGAACTACCCCGGTTCGTGACCTGCTGGGTATTGTGATGACTGATCTATCTCTCAGACACGAATTGCCGGCCGTTCTCGACGTTGTCGCATTGCTCGACGATGTGCCGGCGGAAGGGCTTGCGCGCGGCCAAGTGGGCACTGTGGTTGAATCGCTCGATGAACGGACTGCGTTGGTAGAATTTGCTGACGATCAGGGCCGGGCCTACGCGATCGTGCCGTGTGTGCGCGCCGCTCTGCTGGTGCTGCACTATGATCCCCAGGTAGCGTGAACGACGCGTCAGATGGGGGCGCCCACAAGGGGCCCCCCTACGATTGCGTGTAGGGGCGGCCTTCGTAGCCGCCCTCATTACATATCCAGCACCAGCCGCTCGCTGGCGCAGCCGCAGCAGCAGATCATCACCTTCTCGTTTGAGGCCTGCTCTTCTTCGCTCAGCACCGAATCGTGGTGGATCGGGATGCCGGAGATGACTTTGGTCTCGCAGGCGCCGCAGATGCCGAGTTCGCACGAATAGTCGACGTCGACGCCAGCCTGGAACAGCACTTCGAGGACCTTCTGACCCTCGGGGATGAAATATTCCTCGCCGGAGCGCGCCAGCTCGACCCAGAAGCCGCCGAGCTTGTTCTCCTGCCCGGCCGCTTCTTCTTTCGGGGTGAAATATTCGACGTGGACGAGATTGCGCGGCCGGCCGGCAGCCGCGGCCTCGAACGCCTTGAGCATCGGGTTCGGCCCGCAGCAGTAAAGGTGCGCGCTCGCTGGAATCTCGGCGACGGCCTTGGCGAGATCAAGCACGCCGCCGGCTTCGTCGTCAAAGTGCAAATACCGCAAATTTGGTTCGAGCTTTTCCAGCGTGTCGAGAAACGCCATGTCGGCGCGCGACCGGCACGCATAGTAGAGCTTCCACGAGCGGCCCAGCGCCTTTAGTTGCTGCGCCATGCACCAGATCGGCGTGATGCCGATGCCGCCGGCAAACAGCACGACATGCTCGGCGTCCTCGACCAGAGGGAAATTGTTGCGCGGCGCGCTGATTTTTATTTCGTCGCCGACTTTCATTTCGTCGATGATGTAGCGCGAGCCGCCGCGGCTGTTTTCGTCGCGCTTGACGCCGACCACGTAGTTGTCGGGGTTGCCGTCTGCCGGACGCACCAGCGAGAACTGGCGCAGCATGCCGTTGGGCAGGTGCAGATCGATATGCGCGCCGGGCTTGTAAGGCGGCAGCTTGGCGCCGTCGCGGCGCGCGAACGTGTAAAGCTTGGTGTCGCGCGCGATGTCCTCGATCTTGATCAGGCGCGCGTCGATCAGGCCGGTATGCGGTTCCGGCAGGTGAGTACTGGCTGTGGTTGCGGTGTCCATGCCGGGCTTAGATAGGCGGCCAAGGTGCGGTTCCGCAACCCATTCTTGGCCCTCATTCCGGGGCGCGGGCAAAGCCCGCGAGCCCGGAATCCATAGCCACTGATCGAGAGGGACGTGGAACGGTCTGCCAAATTCTGCGGCACCGGGAGTATGGATTCCGGGTTCGTCGCGGAGCTTGTCATCGGGCTGGCCACTTCGGGCCGGACCCGTTGGCGGCCCCCGGAATGACCGCTAGGTCTCCGCCTTGCGCACCGATTCTTCCGGCATCATGTCGCCGCGCTGGCGGGCAAGCGTTTCCTGCCCGGTGATCTCCCAGTCGCCGGCCGTGGCGCGCTTCGCGAACGTCTCCCAGCGCTCGATCCAGTCGCCGAGCTGATAGCCATGCCAGGGCGCGGTCACGGTCAGCGGATGCAGGCCGAGCCGGTCCCACAGCGCGCGCGCGTGCTCCATATGCTCGCGAGTTGGCAAGGCGAGCGGCGGCATCGGCCGCTTGCGCGTGGCGTCGACCAGCATGCTGGAATCGGACTGGTCCGGCCCGTATTGCGCGCCCTGCACGCCGCCCCGATAGGGCACGAGCTGCACGTCCTCGCGCGGGTTGGAGCGGTAGGCGAGCGACCACAGCACGGCATCGACGCTTGACGGATCGATGTCGTCGCTCACCGCGACGACGATCTTGCCGCAGTTCGACATCAGCGAGGAGGCGCCATGCAGCGCGCGCCAGACTTCGGTGCGCGGCGTGCCGTAGGCGATCTGCAGAAACAGCACTGGCCGCAGGTTGGTGAGCCGCTCGTGCATGGCGATGCGGCGCACGCCCTTGATCGACAGCCCGTCGCGCAGGTGGGCGAGGAACAACGGCTCGTAGGCGACTTTCTTGATGACGCTCGATTCGCTCGGCGTGACCTGGCTGATGATCGAGCAGAACACCGCATTTTTCTTGCGCGTGATGGCGGTGACCCGCATCGGCATGTTGAAGGCTTCGAGCGCCACATAGCCGTTGCTTTCGCCGAACGGCGCCTCGGGTTCGAGTACCTGCGTATCGATCACGCCCTCGATGACGATTTCGGCGTCGGCTGGCACCACCAGATCGATGGTCTTGCATTTCACCGTGCGGATCGGCTCGCCGGCAAGGGCGCCGGCGACGCCGAGTTCGTCGAGGTCGATGGCGAGCTTTTGCGGCCCGGTGAACACCACCACCGGCGCCGCGCCGATGACGATGGCGATCGGCATCGGTTCCTTGCGCTCGCGGTATTTGAGCCAGTGCAGAAAACCGCCGGCTCCAGTCGCCTCGCGCGCCACCATGCGCACCGCGAGGCGGTCGGCGGCTTTGAGCGCCGCCCGGTAGGTGCCCATGTTCTGTACGCCGGTTTCGGGATCGCGAGTCGTGCATAGCGTCGCGGTGAGATAGGGCGCCGAATCGAAGCCCGGCGTCGACACTGGCACCGGCAGCGCGGCAAGCCCGCCGGGCGCTTTCAGATCGTCGCCGGTGATCACGACGTCCTGGCACGGCGCGGAATTGATCAAGACCGGCGCGATCGGATTGGCGATCGCATTCATCCAGGCATCGCCGATCTCTTCGACCTTGCGGCCCATGCCGGCGGCGTAGATTTCCGGTGACGCCGCCAGCGCGCCGACCACGACCGGAATGTCGTATTTGCGGCCCTTGGCGTCGGTGACGTTGGTGAAGACGAAAGCGCGGCGGCTATCCTCGGGCACGCCGCCGACAAACTGCCAGCGCACCAGCGGGTGCAGCTCGGTGTCCTTGTTGATTGGCGTGTCGATGCGCTGCACGAGACCCAAAGCGTCGAGGGCAGCAAGATGCTCCTGGAAATCGAGGCAGGGTCCGGTGCGCGAGGCGGCCTTGCGGCGCAGGTCGTCGGCTTGGTCGAGCATTTTCTTGGGCGTCCTTCCTGGGGACGCCGACCGTATCACAGGCGCTAGGCCGGGTGCACTCGGCTGCGAATCGCGGCGACGAATTCTGCCAATACTGCCGCTTCGCAGCGCCGCCCCGTGGTCGCGCCCCAGACCGGCTTCGGCCACAGCGGATCGCCGATGCGGCGCGCGACGACGTGGATGTGGAGCTGCGGCACCACGTTGCCGATCGCCGCGACGTTGAGCTTGTCGCAGTGCGTTTCATCCTTGAGCGCGCGCGAAGCCACCGCGATTTCATCCATCAGCAGCGGTTGCTCGTCGCCGAGATCGATCATGTCGCGCGCGCCGGCGCGTCGCGGCACCAGGATGAGCCACGGAAAGTCGGCATCGTTCATGGCGAGGAGCCGCGATAGCGCGAGATCGCTGACCAGTACTGTGTCAGCGACGAGTTGAGGATGCAGAGACCAGCCGGTTTCGTTCATTGCCCACTCGACTATCGAGATCGGCAGTGAACTCTTTCGTCCCGGCGCTTTCAACGTATTCGGCGAGCACGCGTCCGATCATGACGACAACGGGCCCCGACGTTGGCTCGGAAGCAAGCCGTGCCGGCAGATCGGCAATCGTCGCAGCGATGATGCGTTCATCGGGCCGCGTCGCGCGTTCGACCGCAACGGCGGGCGTCTGCGGATCGAGACCTGCCCCAACGGCGCGGACAACAAGTTCGGGCAGCGTCTTGACCGGCATGTAGACCACGGTGGTAACTGCCGGATCGGCGACGCTCGCCCAATCGGTATCGGCCGGCAGCTTGCCGTCGCGGCCATGTCCGGTGATGTATTGCACGCGGCGCGCCTTGGCGCGGCGGGTCAGGGATACCAGCAGCCGGCTCGCGGCGCCCTGCGCGGTGGTGATGCCGGGCACGGCGTCGACCTCGATACCCGCGGCGTGGCAGGCGGCGATTTCCTCGTCGGCGCGGCCGAAAATCATCGGATCGCCGCCCTTGAGCCGGACGACACGGCGGCCGGCCTTGGCGAGCGAGATCATCAGCGCATTGATGTCGTCCTGTTTGCACGACGGCGCATGACCGGTTTTGCCGACCAGCATTTTCTTTGCCTCGCGGCGGGCGAAATCGAGCACGTCGCGCGACACCAGATCGTCGAACAGAATGACGTCGGCGGATTGCAGCGCGCGCACGGCCCGCAGCGTCAGCAGTTCCGGATCGCCCGGCCCGGCGCCGACGAGCGTGACCGAGCCGCTTTGCGAATCGGCGGGCGCAAGCAGCGCGGCGAGATCGGCCTCGACCGGCGGCGTCTCAGGTGACGCGACCGCGCGCGCGGTGAACCGCTCCCAGAAATTGCGCCGGCCTCGAAACGGCAAGCCGAGCGCCTGCACGCGCGGACGCCAGTTGCGGGCGGCTTCCGCCCAGCGCGCAAAACCCTTCGGGATCAGCGCCTCGATCTTGGCGCGAATGACTTGGCCGAATACCGGCGCGGCGCCGTCGGTTGAGATCCCGATGACAAGCGGCGAGCGGTTGACGATGGCGCCGAAGGAAAAATCGCAGAACGCCGGGCGATCGATGACATTGACTGGGACGCCCGCGGCGCGGGCGGCCGCGGCGAAGCGTGCGGCTTCGCGGTCGTCCGCGCAGTCGGCGACCGCAAGCGTGGCACCTGCGAAATCGCCATCCATCCACGCGCGGCCATGAATCGCTATGGCGCCGTTCGGCGGTGCTGCGGCAAGCGCCAGCATGTCGTCGCCGACATCCACACTAAATACGTCGACCTGTGCACCGGCTGCGGACAGCAGTTCGGCCTTCCAGGCGGCGGCTGCCGTTCCGCCGGCCACGAGCGCACGTTTTTCCTCGAGTGCGTAAAAAACAGGCACTCGCGCTAAGGCGCCCATGCGCTGCGATTGCAAGTCGGTTGGCAGCCGGCTCATGCGGAGAATCCTGACATCGCCATCTAGATAGAATTTTCTCCCTTGCTGAGCAATCTCTCACGCATAGTTTGGAATAATCATCCTTATAGTAGCCGAAAAATAGAGGGAATCTGTGCCGAATGCTTGCCTGGGCGACAGGCATCTCAATATTTCTAGGATTCAAGCCATGTGCCACGGCCACAAACTTGGCGGGCGCCCGGTGGGATTCCGCCGGGCGCCCTTAGGTTAGACGTCAGTCCGCCTGTAAGCCGGGTTCTGGATGGCTTGCGGGCGCGAACCCGCAGGCGTGACGGCCATTCCTCTTGGACGCCGGTTACCCGGCGCCTCCAGCAACCTACCCGGACGGCTGGGCCTGGACAGGGCCCCGAAGCGCTTTCACGTTTTGGCGCAAAATCCTTCGCGCCGTCCCTATTCGGTCTTGCTCCCGGTGGGGTTTGCCGTGCCGCCGGCGTTGCCGCCCGCGCGGTGCGCTCTTACCGCACCGTTTCACCCTTACCGCAGCTGAACGCTACACGCTGCGGCGGTCTGTTCTCTGTGGCACTGTCCCTGGGCTCGCACCCGCCGGACGTTATCCGGCACCGTTTGTCCATGGAGCCCGGACTTTCCTCCCCGGCCACCTTTCGGTGCTTGCCGAAGCGGCCGTCCGGCCGACTGACAAAACAGGGATGGGGGCACTGGCTGCCGCCGTCAAGGGGCGGCGGCAACAACGCGTTCGAATGCGCGCACCCGCGCCGCCATGTTGCGCGGCCGATTGCGGTGGGCGAGCACGTCGGCCAGCGTCTTGAGGGTCGACAGGTCGGCAACCCCGTCGACGCGCTGCGGGCGGAAATGGCGCTGGAACGCGACGACGACATCGTGCGTGTTGGAATCGAACATGCCGTTTGTCGGGATGCCGTAACCGTACTCGCCAAGCGATTTTTGCAGCGAGGCGACGGCCTCGCCACGGTCGCCGAGCGAGAGCACCGTGCCTTCAGTAATCGGCGCCGGGCTGACCCAGTGACCGACGCCCGAATCGTGCAGCACGCGCCACGGAAATTTCTCACCGGGATCCTGCTTGCGCGCCGGCGCAACATCGGAGTGCGCCAGCACGCGCGTCGGCGGGATCGTATGACGCGTAAAGATGCTGCGGCACAACGCCGTCACCGCCGCGATCTGGCGGCCCGGAAACTCTGGATAGCCGTAGGTGTGGCCCGGGTTGACGATTTCGATGCCGATCGAGCACGAATTGATATCGGTCTCGCCGGCCCAGAACGCCGCTCCGGCGTGCCAGGCGCGATGAGCTTCCTCGACAAGTTGTACGATGCGTCCGTCTTCAAACACGAAATAGTGCGCCGACACATCGCTGCCGCGGCTGCTCAGCAGCATAAGCGCCGAACTGGCGTCCGGCATGCCGGTGTAGTGCAGCACAATCATATCGGGCCGACGGCCATCCTTGCGTTCGCCGAAATTCGGCGAAGGCACGACGTCGGCAACGACGCACGAATCCGGCAAAAACGCACCACGCACGACCATGCAGCGACTTTAGGTTACCAGGTGTCGCGCACAAGCCGTTTCAAAGCTTGGCACGCAGGCCTGTGGAAAAAGCCGACACGCGTTGCCTCGATGCAACGCAAATGTCGATTGCGAGACGGACAGGTGTCGTCGGTGACGAACAACTCGAGCGCGCGCGGCTGGCCCGCTGTGCGCGGTGTCATTGGGGCCCAGCTCCGAGGCCGTCGCCGCGTGAGACACTTCCTCGCCGGCAAGTCCGTTTTTCAACCATTCCTTAAGCTTGACGCTCGCTAATCAAAATCGAGGAAAGCTGCGCATCCGGCGCAGCCGGTGCGTTGACGCCCATATAGTCCCATGATAGCCCAGAATGGCCCAATCCCGGCTGATGCGTTGGTCCCAGGCCAACGGCGGCGCCTGCGATGTGGGACCCCGAGCGGCGTACCGCTCGAAGAGGGGCGAGATGGACCGCTTTGTGTCCCATTACGTGCTCCGTCTGGATGCCAAGGGACGGGTATCGGTCCCGGCGTCATTTCGCGCCGTTCTGGCGCGCGACGGCTTCGACGGGCTTTATTGCTATCCGGCGCTCGACCGGCCGGCGCTCGATGCCGGCGGCAACGCGCTGCTCGGCGAGATCGAGGCGCTGATTGCGGGCTTTGCGCCCTATTCGGATCAGCGCGAACAATTTGGCCTGTCGCTCTATGGGACCAGCGAGACGCTGAAGATCGATGGCGAGGGCCGCGTGGTTTTGACCGACATGCTGAAGGCCCATGCGGGGATCGGCGACACGGTCACGTTCGTGGGTCTCGGTCACAAATTTCGAATCTGGGAGCCTGGCCGCTTTCGCACGGAGCTCGCGGAGGCCACCGAGAAGGTCCGTGCCTTCAAGCAGGAACTGGGCGCCCGGATGATGGCGGCGGAAGCACCGGCAAAACCGCTTGGAGCACGGGAACGATGACGGGCAGCGACAGCGCTGCTGTCGCTGGCGGACTGGCTCGTCACGTTCCCGTGCTCGTCCATCGCGCCATCGAATGGCTTAATGTGCGCGACGGCGGCCTTTACGTCGATGCCACGTTCGGCGCCGGCGGATTTACGCGCGCCATCCTGGCCACGGCAGGCGCCCGCGTGGTCGGCGTCGACCGCGACCAGAGCGCCATCGCCCGGGGAGCCGACCTTGTCGAGCAGGCGCAGGGCCGGCTCGACCTGGTCGAGGAGCGCTTTAGCAATTTGGAATCCGTACTGGCGGACCGCGACGCCGCGGCGATCGAGGGCATCGTGTTCGATCTCGGCGTCTCGTCCATGCAGCTCGACGAGGCGGAGCGCGGCTTCTCATTCCGGTTCGATGGGCCGCTCGATATGCGCATGGGCGGCGACGGTCCGACTGCGGCAGATGTGGTTGCGCACGGCAGTGAACGCGATCTCGCCGCCATTATCGCAACGCTCGGCGAGGAGCATCACGCTCGATCCATCGCGCGCGCGATCGTCAAAGCGCGGCAGCAGCAGCCGATCGATACGACGCGAGCGCTTGCCGAGATCGTGGCGCGCGCGGCTCCCGCGCGACCCGGCGCCATTCATCCGGCGACGCGCACGTTTCAGGCGTTGCGGATTTTCGTCAACGAAGAACTCGCCGAAATCGCCAATGGCCTGGCCGCCGCCGAACGCATGCTGAAACCGGCCGGACGGCTGGTGGCGATCTCCTTCCATTCGCTTGAGGATCGCATCGTCAAAATATTTCTCGCCGAGCGCAGCCGCGCGCCGGCGGCCTCGCGCCATCGGCCGCTTATTCCGGCACCGCCGCCGACCTTTCGCGTGCTCACGCGGCGGCCGGAGACGCCGGATGAAGCCGAAATCACCGCCAATCCGCGAGCGCGCTCAGCCAAGCTGCGCGCGGCGGAGCGCACCGCCGGGCCGGCGCGGGTCATTTCGATAGAATCCCTTCTCCCGCGTCTCCCATCGCTCTCAGCCATCGTTCGGGGGCGGCCGTGATCTTGCGCATCCTCAATTTCGTTGTGATCGGCGCGCTCGTGCTGGCCGCCGCATACGTCTATCGCATCAAATACGAAGCAACGGCGCAGGCCGAATACCTCGCCAAGCTGCGCATTCAGGTGCGGCACGAGCGCGACCAGATCGCGGACCTGCGGGCGCGTTGGGGCGAACTCGACGATCCCGCCCGCATCCAGGATCTTGCCAAGCGCTTTCTCAAGCTGCAGACGGTCGTGCCGACGCAGTTTGACTCGCTCGATCACTTGCCGGATCAGCCGCCCGATTACATGCGGCCGGGCAGCAAGGATCCGATCGGCGGCATGATCGAGCATCTGGAAGTGCCGGTCGAAATAACCGGCAGCGTGCCGCCGGGCGGCGCCACGCCCACCGCGCCGCCGAGCGATGCGCCACCGGAAGCGCGTGACCAGACCACAGCGCCGCCGGCAGCCGCGCCGGCACAGTCCGGAGCGGGCAGCCAATGAGCGCGATTGCCGAACCGATTGCCGATCCCTTGCCGGCGGAGCCCGCCGAGCCGTGGCTGCGGCGCTTCAAGCGCGTCATGCTCTACGGGCGCAACGTCGACCGCAACGCCAAGGCGCGGGCGCGGGTAGGTCTGGCGATCATCGGCTTCGTCGCGGTCTACGGCATCATTGCGCTGCGCCTTGTGCTGTTCGGCATCGTCTCCGACAGCCGAATGCCGCAGCGCGTCATCGTCGATGATGCGGTCGCGACCGCGCGCCCGGACATCCTCGATCGCAATGGCGAGATCCTGGCAACCGACGTGCGCGTGCCGTCGCTCTACGCCGAGCCGCGGCGCATCATCGACGTCGACGAGGCGGTTGAATTGCTGACCGCTGTTCTGCCCGATCTCGACCCGACCGAACTGCGCGCGCGGCTCTCCTCCAAACGCGGCTTCGTCTGGCTCAAGCGCGACATCACGCCGGAGCAGGAGAAAGAAATCTATCGCCAGGGCCTGCCCGGCATCGGCTTTCTGAAAGAGAACAAGCGCGACTATCCGAACGGCCCTGAAGTTTCCCACCTGATCGGTCACGTCAACATCGACAATCAGGGCATCGCCGGAATGGAGAAGTGGCTCGATGGCCATGGCCTTGCGGCACTGCACATGGCGGGTCTTGCCACCGACCGTCTGCAGAACCCGGTCGTGCTCGCTGCCGATCTGCGCGTGCAGCACGCGCTGCGCGACGAGCTCGTACAAGCCCGTGAACACTTCCACGCCCTGGCGGCGGCCGGAGTCGTGCTCAACGTCAAAACCGGCGAAATCGTCGCCATGGTGTCGGAGCCCGACTACGACCCGAACGATCCGCGTCAGGCGAACGAGCCGTCGCGCATCAACCGGCTGACTACCGGCGTTTACGAGATGGGTTCGACCTTCAAGGCGTTCACCATCGCGATGGCGCTCGAACTCCGGCAAGGTCTCGCTCAACTCGATGTGGGATGCCCGGGCGCCGCTGCGGATGGGCCGGTTTCTGATTCACGATTTTGAGCCCGAGCATCGCTTCCTCTCGCTGCCCGAGGTTTTCACCTATTCGTCGAATATCGGCGCGGCGCGCATTGCGCTGTCGCTCGGCACCAGCGCGCAGCAGGCTTTTCTGAAAAAGATGGGCCAGCTCGATCGGCTGCATACCGAACTGCCGGAAAGCGCCGAACCGATCCTGCCGCGGCGCTGGAGCGATCTCACCACCGCCACCATCGCGTTCGGTCACGGCCTGTCAGTGGCGCCGTTGCAGGCGGTGATGGGCGTCGCCGCGATCATGAACGGCGGCATTCTGATTCCGCCGACCTTCCTCAAGCGCACGCAGCAGGAGGCCGACAAGCTCGGCAAGCGCGTCATCAGCCGGCGCACCAGCGAAATGATGCGCTACCTGATGCGGCTCAATGTCGAGAAGGGCACCGCCAGGAAGGCCGACGTCCCGGGCTATTACATCGGCGGCAAGACCGGCACCGCCGACAAGGTGGTCAACGGCCGTTATTCCAAGACCAAAGTGCTGACCGATTTCATGGCCATCATGCCGGCCGATCATCCGCGTTATATGCTGCTGATCATGCTGGATGAGCCGAAAGCGACGCCGGAAACTCACGGCTTCACCACCTCGGGCTGGAACGCGGTTCCGGTCGGCGCCAAGGTCGTTGCCCGCATCGCGCCGCTCCTCGGCGTCGAGCCGCGCATGGACCTGCCGCCGGCCGATCAGCTGATACTGGCCTCGCTGAAGGAAAATAGGTAAGGCGAGCCATGAGGCTTCGCGAGATCCTGCCTGCTGACGCGGAAATCGCGGCGGGCAGCGCCGATATCGACGTCGGCGGCATTACGGCCGACAGCCGGGCTGTGCGCCATGGCGATGTTTTCGTCGCCATAGCGGGAAACAAGGCCGACGGCCTGCGCTTCGTCGCGCCGGCGCTTGCCGCGGGCGCCGCCGCAATTCTCGCCGAGCGCCCGCCGGAGGATGCCTTGCCTGCGGGCGTCGCCTTTGTGCGTGTCGGCAATATCCGGCGAACCCTGGCACTTGCCGCCGCCAAATTTTATCCGCGGCAGCCGCCGACCATCGCGGCTGTTACGGGCACCAGCGGCAAGACATCGGTTGCAGCCTTTACCCGCCAGATCTGGACTGCGCTCGGCCGCCAGGCCGCCAGCATCGGCACCGTCGGCGTGGTGTCGCCGCGCGGTGAGATCTACGGCTCGCTGACGACGCCAGATCCGGTGGCGCTGCACCGTTCGCTCGACCAGCTTGCCGGCGATGGCGTCACCCATCTGGCGATCGAGGCGTCGTCGCATGGCCTCGATCAGCAACGGCTCGATGGTTTGCGTATCGCCGCGGCGGGCTTCACCAATATCACTCGCGACCATCTCGATTATCACCCAAGCTTTCAGGATTATCTCGCCGCCAAGCTGCGGCTGTTCCAGGAACTGCTCGCGCCGGACGGAACCGCGGTCGTCGACGTTGACCATGAGCATGCCGACGCGGTTGTCGCTGCCGCAAGGGAACGCGGCGTCACAATCATCTCTGTCGGGCGCACCGGAACCGGTATTCGACTTGTCGATGCAACAGTCGACGGCTTTGCGCAACGGCTCACGATCGAACATGCCGGCAAGCGCTTTGCGGTCAGGCTGCCGCTAGTCGGTGAGTTTCAGATCGAAAACGCACTGGTTGCGGCCGGGCTCGCCATTGCGACAGGCGGCGAAGCCGGCGCGGTGTTTGCTGCGCTCGGCGACCTGCGCGGCGCCAAGGGCCGGCTCGAACTGGTCGGCGAAAAACGCGCCGCGCCGATCTTTGTCGACTACGCCCACAAGCCCGATGCGCTCGCCAAGGCGATTGAAGCCTTGCGTCCCTACGTGACCGGCAAGCTCGTTGTCGTGTTCGGCGCCGGCGGCGACCGTGATCGCGGCAAGCGGCCGCTGATGGGTGCCGTCGCCGTCGAAAAGGCCGACAAAGTGATCGTTACCGACGACAATCCGCGCAGCGAAAATCCCGCCGCTATCCGCGCGGCAATTCTTGCGGCAGCGCCCGGCGCCACCGAGATCGGCGATCGCCGCGCGGCGATCCGCGCGGCGATTGCCGGGCTTTCTCGCGGCGACATTCTGCTTGTTGCCGGCAAAGGCCATGAAACCGGCCAAATCATCGGCGACCGAACCATCGAGTTCAGCGACCACGAGGCGGTCGCCTCGGCTCTGGGGGAACTCGCCGCATGAGCGCGCCGCCGCTGTGGACGATCGATGCAATGGCGGCGGCGATGGGCGCGGAACGGCAAGGCGCGTTGCCGCAATCTGTCTCCGGGCTTTCGATCGACAGCCGCACGATTGCGCCGGGCGAAGCGTTTTTCGCGCTCTCCGACCGCCGCGACGGCCATGAATTTGTGGCGTCAGCGCTCGCCGCAAAGGCCGCTCTTGCGGTGGTCGCCGCCGAGCGGCGTGCGCAATTTGCCGATGACGCGCCGCTGCTCGTCGTGTCCGACGTGCTGGCTGGCTTGCGCGATCTCGCCAAGGCCGCTCGCGCGCGCACGCAGGCCAAAGTGATCGGCGTCACCGGCTCGGTCGGCAAGACCGGCACCAAGGAAGCCTTGCGGCTGGCACTGTCGAAGGACGGCGAGACGCACGCCTCGGTCGCCTCTTACAACAATCATTGGGGTGTGCCGCTGTCGCTCGCGCGCTGCCCGGCAGGCGCCCGCTACGCCGTGCTGGAAATGGGCATGAACCACGCCGGCGAGATCGAGCCGCTGTCGCGGCTGGCGCGTCCGCATGTAGCGCTGATCACGACCATTGCGCCGGTACATCTCGAATTCTTCGGTTCGCTCGACAAGATCGCCGACGCCAAAGCCGAAATCTTTCTCGGCCTGGAGCCGGGCGGCGCCGCGGTCATCAACCGCGACATTGCTCAGTTTGCGCAGCTCAAGCGCCGCGCTCAGGAGGCGGGCGTCGCGCGCATCGTGTCGTTCGGCGAACATGTGAAGGCGGACGCACGCCTCGTCAAATGCGCGCTGCATCCGCATTGCTCGACGGTGGTTGCGGAAATCTTAGGCACCGAACTCTCCTACAAGATCGGCGCTCCGGGCCGACACCTCGTCGGCAATTCGCTCGCGGTGCTGGCGACCGCGGTACTCGCCGGCGCCGATCTCGCACTTGCCGCGCTGGCGCTGGCGGAGCTGAAACCGGTGAGCGGCCGCGGCGCGCCGATCGAAATCGATCTACCGGGCGGCAACGCCCTGGTCATCGACGAGAGCTACAATGCCAACCCCGCCTCGGTCGCCGCCGCGCTGGCGCTGCTCGGTCAGGCCGTGATCGGGCCGCAGGGACGGCGCATTGCGGTGCTCGGCGACATGCTTGAACTCGGACCGGCGGGGCCGTCGCTGCATCGCGCGCTCGCCAAACACGTTGCCGCCAACGCCATCGATTTGGTGTTCTGTTGTGGGCCGTTGATGCAGAATTTGTGGAAGGCGCTTCCCGCCAGCCGCCGCGGCGGCTATGCAGTGAACTCGACAGCGCTCGAATCGCAGGTGCTGCCGGCAATTCGCGGCGGCGATGCCATCATGATCAAGGGGTCGCTCGGCTCACGCATGGCGCCCATCGTCAAGGCTCTGCAACGCGCCTATCCGCACCACGATACGCGCGACAATGCCGTTGAAGCACACCCGTTCGAACGCGCGTCCGCGCAGGGTTGATACGATGTTTTATTGGTTGGTCGATCTTTCGGACAAACTTTCAGTCCTCAACGTTTTCCGTTACATCACCTTTCGCACCGGCGGCTCGATCATCACCGCGCTGCTGTTTGTCTTCTTGTTTGGTCCCGGCATCATCGGCCGGCTGCGCAGCTTTCAGGGCAAGGGTCAGCCGATCCGGCCGGATGGTCCGCAATCGCACATCATCGCCAAGGCCGGCACGCCGACGATGGGCGGCCTGATGATTCTGTCCGGCATGCTGGTATCGACGCTGCTGTGGGCCAACCTCGCCAACCGCTACGTCTGGGTGGTGCTGTGGGTGACGCTCGGCTTCGGCCTGGTCGGCTTTTATGACGATTATCTGAAAGTCACCAAACAGGCGCACAAGGGCTTTTCCGGCCGCGCCCGGCTGCTGGTCGAAGCGGTCATCGCCGGGGTGGCTTGCGTCATCCTGGTCAAGCTCGCGCAGGTGCCGGCCATGCCGACTTTCGCGACGTCGCTCGTGTTCCCGTTCTTCAAGGAGCTGGTGATCAATCTCGGCTGGTTCTTCGTCGTCTTCGCCATGTTCATCATCGTCGGCGCCGGCAACGCGGTGAACCTGACCGACGGGCTCGACGGTCTTGCCATCGTACCGGTGATGATCGCGGCCGCGAGCTTCGGCATGATCGCCTACCTGAGCGGCAACACCGTCTTCGCCGACTATCTGCAGATCCACTATGTGGCCGGAACCGGCGAACTTTCGGTCGTGTGCGGCGCCGTGGTCGGCGCCGGCCTCGGCTTTCTCTGGTTCAACGCGCCGCCGGCGTCGATTTTCATGGGCGACACCGGCTCGCTGGCGCTCGGCGGCATGATCGGCGCCGTGGCGGTCGCCACCAAGCATGAGATCGTGCTCGCGGTGATCGGCGGCCTGTTCGTGCTCGAGGCGGTATCGGTCATCGTCCAGGTGGCGTCGTTCAAGCTCACCGGCAAACGTATTTTCAAGATGGCGCCGATCCACCATCATTTCGAACAGCTCGGCTGGACCGAGCCGCAAATCGTCATTCGGTTCTGGATTGTCTCGGTGGTTCTTGCGCTCGCAGGCCTTTCGACGCTCAAATTGAGGTAACGCGTCGTGATTCCGATCACGGCCTTCTCCGGCAAACGGGTCGCGGTATTCGGGCTGGGCGGCTCCGGGCTCATCAGCGCGAGCGCGCTGCTGGCTGGCGGTGCCGACGTTGTAGCGTTCGACGACAACGCGCAAAGCGTCGCCAAGGCCGCTGCGGCGGGTATTCCAACTTCCGACTTGCGCTCCATCGACTGGTCGCGGATCGCCGCGCTGCTGCTCGCCCCGGGCGTGCCGCTCACGCATCCGGCGCCGCATTGGGTGGCGCAGCGCGCGCGTCAGGCCGGCGTTGAAGTCATCGGCGATATCGAACTGTTCTGTCGCGAGCGAGCGCGCGTCGCGCCCGGCGCACCGTTCGTTGCAATTACCGGAACCAATGGCAAATCGACTACCACGGCCCTGGTCGGGCACCTTGTCGCGTCGGCGGGCATGGACGCGCAGATCGGCGGCAATATCGGCACTGCGATCCTGTCGCTCAAGCCGCCCGCCGCAAATCTCGCTGAACCTTTGCGAGTTCATGTCATCGAGTGTTCGTCCTATCAGATCGACCTCGCGCCTTCGCTCGATCCCTCCGTCGGCATCCTGATCAATCTGTCGGAAGATCACCTCGACCGGCATGGCACGATGGCGCACTACGCGTCGGTGAAGGAGCGCCTGGTCGCCGGCGTGCCGCGCGACGGCACCGCCATCGTCGGCGTCGACGATGAATGGTGCAGCGCCATCGCGGAGCGGGTCGCGCCGTCCGGCAAGCGCCTCGTGCGCATTTCGGTGCGGCACGCGTTGCCCGACGGGCTCTACGCCGCGGGCTCGCAGATCATGCGGGCGGACGGCGGCGGCACGGCTGAGATTGCCGATCTGTCCGGCATCGGCTCGCTGCGCGGCGTGCATAACGCGCAGAACGCCGCGTGCGCTGTGGCGGCAGCGCTGGCGCTCGGCCTCGATCCGGCGGCGATTCAGGCGGGTCTGCGCTCGTTCCCAGGGCTGGCCCATCGCATGGAGCAGGTCGGCCGCCGCGGCAAAACTCTGCTCGTCAATGACTCGAAGGCCACCAATGCCAATTCGGCCGCGCAGGCGCTGGCCTGCTTCACCGACATTTTATGGATCGCGGGTGGCAAACCGAAGACCGGAGGGATCGAGTCGCTGCGTCCCTTCTTTCCACGCATCCGTAAGGCCTACCTGATCGGCGAGGCGGCAGAAGAGTTTGCCGCAACGCTCGGCGAAGCCGTGCCGCACGAGATCGATGGTACGCTCGACAAGGCGCTGGCGGCGGCGTTGCGCGACGCCGAGGCCTCCGCTGCGCCGGAGCCGGTGGTGCTGTTGTCGCCGGCCTGCGCGTCGTTCGACCAGTATCGCAATTTCGAGGTGCGCGGCGACGCTTTCCGCGAGCTGATCCGGGCGCTACCGGGGATCACTTCGGCGAATTTTTAATCCCCTTTAAACCATCGCGGTGTCACCTGTAGCCGGGGATTCCGGGGATAGGTGAATGGGCTCCCGCGCGCGCCGCTCGATCTTTAATGACTGGTGGTGGACGGTCGACCGGCCGACGCTGGCGGCGCTTGTTGCCTTGATGCTGGGCGGCATCGTGCTGTGCCTGGCGGCCAGTCCGCCGGTCGCAACCCGCATCGGGCTCGACCCGTTCCATTTCGTCGACCGGCAGGTGCTGTTTCTCATTCCAGCGGCCGCCGTGCTGTTCGCGACCTCGTTCCTGTCGCCGCGCGAGGTGCGCCAAGCCTCGTTGATCGTCTTCGCCATCAGCCTGATCCTGGTGGCGCTGACGCCGTATTTCGGCGCGGAGATCAAAGGCGCGCGGCGCTGGCTGGTGATCCTCGGCGTCAACGTGCAGCCGTCGGAATTTCTCAAGCCCGCTTTCGTCGTGCTGATCGCCTGGCTGTTTGGCGAATCGGCCAAGCGGCCCGAAATGCCGGCGAACTTTTTGGCGCTGGTGATGCTCATCGTGGTGGTGTCGCTGCTCGTGGCGCAGCCCGACTTCGGTCAGACCATGCTGATCGCGCTGGTGTGGGGCGCGCTCCTCTATATGGCGGGGATGCGCTTCATCTGGATTGTCGGGCTGGCCGGCACGGCCGGCATCGGCCTCGTGACGGCGTTCTACACCGTCCCGCACGTGGCGCAGCGCATCAGAGGCTTCCTCGATCCCAGTTCCGCCAGTTCGTTCAACGTCGATATCGCCACCGAATCGTTCATCCGCGGCGGCTGGTTCGGCCGCGGACCAGGCGAGGGCACCATCAAGCGCATCCTGCCGGAGGGCCACACCGATTTCGTCTTCGCGGTGGCGGCCGAAGAGTTCGGCGTGGTGCTGTGCCTTATTCTGGTCGCGCTGTTCGCCTTCATCGTCATCCGCGCATTGGGCAAGGCCATGCGCAACGACGATCCGTTCACCCGTTTTGCCGCGGCCGGGCTGGCGATGCTGTTCGGTCTGCAATCGACCATCAACATGGCGGTCAATCTGCATCTCATGCCGGCCAAGGGAATGACGCTGCCGTTCATCTCCTACGGCGGTTCGTCCTTGATTTCGCTCGCCTACGGCATGGGCATGCTGGTGGCGCTGACCCGCGAGCGGCCAAGCGCACAGCTGCCGGGTGAGATCGTGATTGCCGGGAGCCGGGTGTGATGCAGCCGGCGGACCGGGCGGCCGCGGCGCCGGTTCTGCTGGCGGCCGGCGGCACCGGCGGCCATCTGTTCCCGGCCGAGGCGTTGGCATCGGCGCTCGCCGCGCGCGGTGTCAAAGCTCATCTGGCCACGGATCGCCGCGCGGCGCGCTATGGCGGCGCCTTCGCCGAAGACGCGATCCATGTCATTTCGAGCGCGACGCTGCGCGGCCGCAATCCGATCGCCATGAGCCGGACGGCGGCGTTGCTCGGCATCGGCTTGGTGCAGGCTTTCGCGCTGGTCGGCCGGCTGCGGCCGGCTGCGGTGATCGGCTTCGGCGGCTATCCGACCATCCCGCCCGTGCTGGCGGCCTGCTGGCGCGGCGTTCCCAGTCTTATTCATGACGCCAACGCGGTGATCGGGCGGGCCAATCGGCTGTTGGCGCCGCGCGTTTCGGCCATCGCCACGACCTTCCCCGATGTGTTTCGCAACGATCCGACATTGGCCGGCAAGGCGACGCTGACCGGCAATCCGGTGCGGCCGGCTGTCGTCGCGGCTGCGGCGACGCCTTATTCAATCGAGCCTGAATCAATTAAACCCTGGCGGCTCCGGCTTCTGGTGTTCGGCGGCAGCCAGGGCGCGCGGGTCATGGCGGATATCGTGCCTCCGGCGATCGGGCAGTTGGACGTAAACCTGCGCGGCCGCTTGGCCATCGTACAGCAGGTCCGCGAGGAGGATTTGGGCCGGGTCCGGGAGGCCTACGCCAACCTTTCCGTTGCCGCCGAGGTGGCGCCGTTCTTCTCCGATCTGCCGGCCCGGATGGCGGCGAGCCATCTGGTAGTGTCGCGGTCCGGAGCCTCGACAGTCGCCGAACTGGCTGCCATCGGACGCCCGTCCATCCTCGTGCCCCTGCCGCATGCGCTCGACCAGGACCAATTCGCCAACGCCGGCGTGCTTGAACGCGCCGGCGGCGCAGTCCGGATCACGCAGGATAGCTTCACGCCGCAGCGGCTTGCGGCGGAGATTGCCGGGCTGGCCGCGGAACCGGCGCGGCTCCAGGCGATGGCTGCGGCGGCGCGATCTGTCGGCCGGCTGGATGCCGCCGACCGCCTCGGCGACCTGGTGCTGAAGGTGGCGTCGCGGGGCGCAACCAAGTAGATATTTTCGCCGCCGCCCATTGGCGGGCGAGGGAAGGGGGCCGCAGCACCCATGAGATTGCCGCGCGACATCGGCCCGGTGCATTTCGTTGGCATCGGCGGCATCGGCATGAGCGGCATCGCCGAGGTGCTGGTCAACCTCGGCTATACGGTGCAGGGCTCGGACGTGGCCGACAGCGCCAACGTCAAGCGGCTACGCGACAAGGGCGTTACGGTGGCGATCGGGCATGCCGCCGCTAATCTGGCGGGGGCGCGCGTTGTGGTCGTGTCATCGGCGATCAAGCGCGATAACCCGGAACTGGTCGCCGCGCGCGCCGAGCGGCTGCCGGTGGTGCGGCGCGCCGAGATGCTGGCCGAGCTGATGCGGCTGAAAAGCTGCGTCGCCATCGCCGGCACGCACGGCAAGACAACGACGACATCGATGGTGGCGGCCTTGCTTGACGCTGCCGGGTTCGACCCGACCGTCATCAACGGCGGCATCATCAATGCCTACGGCACCAATGCGCGGCTCGGCGCCGGCGAGTGGATGGTGGTGGAAGCCGACGAGTCCGACGGCACGTTTCTCAAGCTGCCGGCCGACATCGCCATCGTCACCAACGTCGATCCCGAGCATCTCGATCATTTCCAGACCTTCGATGCTGTGCAGGATGCGTTCCGCACGTTCGTCGAGAACGTGCCGTTCTACGGTTTCTCGGTGATGTGCATCGACCATCCGGTGGTGCAAAAACTCGTCGGCCGCATCGAAGACCGGCGCACCATCACCTACGGCGAAAATCCGCAGGCCGACGTGCGCCTCGTCGATGTATCGCACGCCGGCGGCGCCTCGCTGTTCACCGTTCTGTTCCGCGATCGCGCCGGGCAGGCGGTTCACGAAATCAGCAAGATCGCGCTGCCCATGCCGGGGCGGCACAACGCGCTCAACGCCACGGCCGCGATCGCGGTCGCTCGCGAGTTCGGCATCTGCGACGACGTCATCAAAAAGGCGCTTGCCGATTTCGGCGGCGTGCGGCGCCGCTTCACCCGCACTGGGATGTGGAACGGCGTCACTATCATCGACGATTACGGCCACCATCCGGTAGAGATCGCGGCGGTGCTGCGGGCGGCGCGCGAATTGACCAAGGATCAGGTCATCGCCGTGGTGCAGCCGCATCGCTATACGCGGCTGGCTGCCTTGTTCGAGCAATTCTGCACCTGTTTCAACGATGCCGACGCCGTGATCGTCGCCGATGTCTACCCGGCCGGCGAGGCGCCAATCGTTGGCGCCGATCGTGACGCGCTGGTGCAGGGCCTGCGCACCCACGGGCATCGTCGCGTCATCGCGCTCGACGGTCCAGACCGGCTCGCCGCCCTGATTGCCGGCATGGCGGGATCGGGCGACTACGTGGTGTGCCTCGGCGCCGGTTCGATCACGCAATGGGCTTATGCGCTGCCCGGCGAGTTGGCGGCGCTGGGCCAGCGCACGTGATTGGATAAGCGTCTTCAGCCTGACCGGCCTTGTTGCCCGGCGATTCGGTGCCGACTAGACTGGGTATAATCCTTTGAGAGGATGCCATGGGTCGCGCCGAGCTTTGGTCTGAGCTGATGAAACTGACTGCCGACGAGCGCATCGAGCTCGTGGAGGATTTGTGGGACAGCATTGCTCAGCACGAGTTGCTACCGTTGACTGACGAGGAGAAGAAAGAACTCGACAGGCGCTATGCCGAGCATCTGCGCGATCCTGGCAGCGCGTCTAAGTGGGAAGATGTCAAAGCGCGTTTGCTGGCTCGTTATAAGTGAGCCGCGAGCTTGTCATTCGACCAGAGGCCGAAGCCGGTAGAGGCCGGCGATTGGTACGACCGGGAAAAACCAGGTTTGGGCATCAAATTCGCTCTCGCTGTTAGCGATACGATCACGGGAATTGAACGTAACCCGCTGCAGTATCAGGTTATCTGGGGACAATTTCGCCGCGCGGGCATCGCCCGATTTCCATACAGTTTGATCTACCGGATCAAGCAATTACCGTTGTCTCGTGCTTCCACGGCCGTCGTAATCCCGCCGTGTGGAAGAAGCGAGGCTAACAAGAGTTCCTCATCATTAGGACCGGAATGACAAAGACCTGCCTCGCGGTTCGCCATGTTTCCTTCGAGGACCTCGGAATTTTGGGTCCGCTTGTTTCCGCGCGCGGTTATGACATCCGCTATCACGACGCTGGCATAGAGCCGTTCGCCGTCAACAGTCTCTTCCCTTTTGATTTGGTCGTCGTGCTGGGCGGACCGATCGGAGTGTACGAGCAGGACACCTATCCCTTCCTCGCCGATGAAATTGCCGCCGTGGCCGCTCGTCTCGCCGGCAACAAGCCCATGCTCGGCATCTGCCTCGGCGCGCAGATGATGGCAGCCGGGCTCGGTGCGCGCGTCGCGCCCGGTCCCGTCAAGGAGATCGGTTACGCGCCGCTGACGTTGACCGAAGCCGGCGAGACATCGGTCTTGAAATCGCTTGGCACGTCACCGGTGCTGCATTGGCACGGCGACAATTGCGAACTGCCGGTTGGCTGCACGCTGCTCGCGTCGACCGCGCATTGCCCTGTGCAGGCGTTTGCGCGAAGCGCGGCGCAGCTCGCGCTGCAATTTCATCTTGAGACCGAGCCGGCACGGTTGGAAGCCTGGCTCGTCGGCCACACCGTGGAACTCGGCAAGGCCGGTATCGATCCGCGCATCCTGCGCAACCAGGCGCACACGCTTGGTCCGGCGCTGCGTGAAGCCGGAACCAAAGTGCTGGGGGCGTGGCTCGATACATGCGCTGGAGCGAGCGCGTGAGCTTCCCCGACATTGCTCCCGATCTGAAAGCCGCGATGCCGGAACTGCGCGGCCGTTTGCTCGCCAACCAGCCGCTGGCCGGGCTGACGTGGTTTCGCGTCGGCGGTCCGGCGCAGCTGCTGTTCATGCCGGAGGATGAAGCCGACCTGTCTTATTTCCTCTCGAATCTTTCACGCGACGTCGGCGTCATCGTCGTGGGGCTCGGTTCCAATCTAATCGTGCGCGACGGCGGCGTCCGGGGCGTCGTCGTGCGGCTCGGCCGTGGCTTCAACGAGATCGCAATCGAAGGCCTCAACGTCCGCGCCGGTACCGCGGTGCCGGATGTTCGGATCGCACAGGCGGCGCAGAAGGCCGGCATTGCCGGGTTGGCCTTCATGTGCGGCATTCCCGGCGGGGTCGGCGGCGCGCTGCGCATGAACGGCGGGGCCTATGGGCGCGAGACCAAGGATGTGCTGATCGAAGCTCGCGCCGTCGACCGCGGCGGCCGCGTCCACGTGCTGCGCAACGCCGAGATGGATTACGCCTACCGGCATTGCGGCGCGCCCGAGGATTACATCTTCACGCAGGCCTTGTTTGCCGGCCAGGCAGGAGATCCGGAGGCCATAGCTGCCGAGATGGAGCGAATCACCCAGTCGCGCGGCGCGACGCAGCCGATCAAGACCCGGACCGGCGGTTCCACGTTCAAGAATCCGCCCGGCCAGAAGGCCTGGCAGCTGATCGACGCCGCCGGCTGCCGTGGCCTGCGTATCGGCGACGCCCAGGTGTCGGAACTGCACTGCAATTTTCTGATCAATCTTGGCAACGCCACCGCCGCCGACATCGAATCACTCGGCGAAACGGTGCGGCGGCGGGTGGAAGATGGCTCCGGCGTCGAACTGGCGTGGGAGATCAAGCGAATTGGCATACCGTGACCGCTGGTGTTCGCCGGCCAACGTAAGCCAAAGCCGCGAAAACGCTCGGAAACACTCGACGTTTCGCCAAATGTCGATTCTATTAGCGACGACGCGAATCAGACGGAGTGTGAGGTGAACGCGTGAGCGGTACCAAGCACGTCGCCGTCCTGATGGGAGGCTGGTCGGCCGAGCGCGAGGTTTCGCTGCGCTCCGGCACTGCCTGCGCCGATGCGTTGGAACGCGTCGGATACCGGGTCACCAGGATCGACGTGACCCCGGACATTGCCGCGGCGCTGGCCGTCGCGAAGCCCGACGTCGCCCTCAATGTGCTGCATGGCCGTCCCGGCGAGGATGGAACTCTGCAGGGCCTCCTGGAAATTCTCGGCATCCCCTACAGTCACTCTGGCGTCATGTCCTCGGCCGTCGCTATGCGCAAGGACTACGCCAAGAAGCTGTTTCGGGCCGCAAACGTACCGGTCGCCGAGGAGCTTCTGGTCCACCGCGCCGAGGCGGCGAAACGCCATCTGATGCCGCCGCCCTACGTCATCAAACCGATCGCCGAGGGCTCCAGCGTCGGCGTTTTCATTGTCACCGAGGCCCATCCGCACCCGCCGCAGGAGCTTTATCGCGACGACTGGGCGTTCGGCGATACGGTCATGCTGGAACGCTACATCCCCGGCAAGGAACTGACCTGCGCGGTGCTGGGCGACCGCGCGCTCGACGTCATCGAGATCGAACCGACGACCCGGTTTTACGATTACGAAGCAAAATACGCCGCGGGCGGATCAAAACACCTGCTTCCCGCGCCGGTTTTACCAAATGTTTACCAGGAAGTCCGCAGACTCGCCCTGGCTGCCCATAACGCGCTTGGCTGCCGCGGCGTAAGCCGCGCTGACTTTCGCTATGACGATCGGGGAACGGGTGAGCTCGTTTGTCTTGAAGTCAATACACAGCCCGGCATGACCGAGACCTCGCTCGTGCCCGAGCTCGCTGCGTACGCTGGCATCACGTTCGATGAGCTGGTGCGATGGATGGTGGAGGACGCCTCGACCAACCGCTGACGCGGTCGAGGCCTGTCGGGGATTCGGTCGGCACGATGCTTGACGAGCCGGCGCGCCGCAATGCGCGCGGCCGCGGCCCGCGCGCGCGTCTATCGTGGCCGCACTTCGCTCTGGGAGCGCGGCTGCCGGCGTGGTTTGTCGCCGCGCATTCGTCTTGTCCGCGTTGGCTGTCCCGCATTGTTCGCCTGCCACCGCCGCGCGGCGTTGGCATCGCCGCATCGCTGCTGCTGCTCGCATCCGCGGCGAGCTACGGCGTGATCAAAGGCCAGCATCTGCCCGAGGTTGTCGGCTGGGGTAAGAACGCGCGCGACGCGGCCGCCGACTCGCTGGGCTTTCACATCGCCGAGGTTTCGTTGTCGGGCGCGAAGGAAGTCAGCCGCGAAGAAATTCTGACGACGGCCGGCGTGACCGGCCGGGCCTCGCTCTTGTTCCTCGATGCCGACGCGGCACGCGCCCGGCTGATGGCCAATCCCTGGATCGCCGACGCGGCTGTGCTGAAGCTTTATCCGAACCGGCTCCAGATCACGATTACGGAGCGGCACGCATTCGCGCTGTGGCAGAAGAACGAGCACGTCCAGGTCATCGCCGCCGACGGAACCGTACTCGAACCGTATGTCGAGCGCCGTTACATCAAGCTGCCGCTTGTCGTCGGCAAGGGCGCCGAGCGCCAAGCCAAAGATTTTCTCGACGTTCTGATGCGCTATCCCGACATCGCGTCGCGGGTTCGCGCCTCGATCCTGGTGGCGCAGCGGCGTTGGGATGTGCTGCTGAAGAACGGCATCGAGGTGCAACTGCCGGAGACCAATGCCGACGCAGCGCTGGGGCATCTGGTGACGTTCGATCGGGAAAAAAAGCTGCTGTCCCGCGACATCACGATCGTCGATCTGCGCCTGCCTGACCGGGTGACGGTGCGTTTGTCCGACGCCGCGGCGCAGGCCCGTGATGAAGCGCTCAAGGACGCCGCCAAAAAGAAAAAGAAGGGCGGTGACGCATGAACGCTCTTCACTACGGCTTGACGCCGAAGATGAAGCCGATTTCGCCGCGGCGCAGCGCGCTCGTGGCGGCGCTCGATATCGGCTCGAGCAAGGTCGCCTGCCTCATCGCGCGGCTGCGGCCGCATCCGCCGCAGCAGGTCTTGACGCGCAGGACCCACGCCATAGAGGTTATCGGCTTCGGCCACACCGAGGCCCGCGGCATGAAGGCCGGCGGCGTCGTCAATCTCGCCCAGGCGGAAGAAGCGATCCGTTTGGCGGTCGATGCCGCGGAGCAGATGGCCTCGGTCGAAATCGAATCCGTCGTGCTGTCGATCTCGGCCGGACGGCTGGCGAGCGAACTGTTTGCCGCCGATGTCGACGTCGCCGGCTCGACCGTCTCGGAAGGTGACATCGCGCGCGTGCTCGCGGCCGGCAGCCGGCATTCGCTGCGCGACGGCCGTGCCGTGCTGCACTCGCTGCCGGTCGGCTACTCGATCGACGGCACAGACGGCATCCGCGACCCGCGCGGCATGCTGGGCAGCCGGTTCGGCGTCGATATGCACGTTGCGACGACCGATATCGCGGCGGCGCGCAATCTCATGCTCGCGGTCGAGCGCGGCCATCTCGCGGTCGAGGCCATGGTGGCCAGCCCCTACGTCGCCGGTCTCGCCGTGCTGGCCGATGATGAGGCCGACCTTGGCGCGGCCATCGTCGATCTCGGCGCCGGCACGACCACGATAGCGGTGTTTGTGAGCGGCAGGCTGGTGCATCTGG
This sequence comes from uncultured Alphaproteobacteria bacterium, assembly GCA_963729965.1. Lineage (GTDB taxonomy): Bacteria > Pseudomonadota > Alphaproteobacteria > Rhizobiales > Xanthobacteraceae > BOG-931. Next base: position 89,666 of record CAVSPX010000007.1, on the reverse strand, counting down.
AAGGCTTCGCACTCGGCGGTCATCACATCACCATGGACATCGCGCGCGGATTGAACGCCCGCATTTCCGACGCCGAGCGGATCAAGACGCTTTACGGCAGTGTGCTGATCGGCGGCTTGGACGAGCGCGACATGATTACGATACCGCCCATCAGCGACGACGAGCGCGAAGCCGCGCAATTCGTGTCGCGGGCGACGCTCGGTCACATCATCAAGCCGCGCGCCGAAGAAATTCTCGAAATGGTGCGCGATCGGCTCGCCGCCTCGCCGTTCGCTGCCGAGCAGCGCGGTCACGTGATTCTCACCGGCGGCGCCGCGCAACTGACCGGCCTGCCCGATCTCGCCGCGCGCATTCTCAATCGCCCGGTCCGCATCGGTCGTCCGCTCGGCATTGCCGGACTGCCGGATGCCGCCAAAGGCCCGGCTTTCGCCGTGGCGGCGGGTCTGCTGGTTTATCCGCAAGCCGCGCACCTCGAACATTTCGAGCTGCGCCGCAAGCGGCACGTGATGAACGGCTCGGGCAACTATTTCGCCCGCGTCGGACAATGGCTTCGCGAGAGCTTCTGATGGCCCCCAGATCGCAAGCTAGAGACTCAGAACGGCCGGTGGCGGACCGGTCGGGGCAGGCCGTGCAGAGCGCTCGCGCGAGGAAGAAGAGGCAAACATGACCATCAATCTGAACATCCCCGACATCCATGAACTGAAGCCGCGCATCACCGTGTTCGGCGTCGGCGGCGCCGGCGGCAATGCCGTCAACAACATGATCACGGCCGGCTTGCAGGGGGTCGATTTCGTCGTCGCCAATACCGACGCCCAGGCGCTGACCTCGTCGAAATCCGAGCGCATTATCCAGATGGGCGTGCAGGTGACCCAGGGTCTGGGCGCCGGCTCGGCGCCCGAAGTCGGCCGCGCCGCGGCCGAGGAAGTGATCGATGAAATCCGCGATCACCTGAACAGCGTGAACATGGTGTTCGTCACCGCGGGCATGGGCGGCGGCACCGGCACCGGCGCGGCGCCGGTCATTGCCAAGGCGGCGCGCGAGGCCGGCATCCTCACGGTCGGCGTCGTCACCAAGCCGTTCCACTTCGAGGGCCAGCGCCGCATGCGGATCGCCGAAAGCGGCATTACCGAGCTGCAGAAGAGCGTCGACACGCTGCTGATCATTCCTAATCAGAATCTGTTCCGCGTCGCCAACGAGAAGACGACCTTCGCTGACGCGTTCGCGATGGCGGACCAGGTGCTGTATTCCGGCGTCGCTTGCATCACCGATCTGATGGTCAAGGAAGGCCTCATCAATCTCGACTTTGCCGACGTGCGCATGGTCATGCGCGAGATGGGCAAGGCGATGATGGGAACCGGCGAGGCCGACGGCGACAAGCGTGCGCTGACGGCGGCGGAGGCGGCGATCTCCAATCCGCTGATCGACGATGCGTCGATGAAGGGCGCGAGGGGATTGCTCATCTCCATCACCGGCGGTCGCGATCTCAAACTCTACGAAGTCGACGAAGCCGCCACCCGCATCCGCGAGGAAGTCGATCAGGACGCCAACATCATCGTCGGCGCGACGTTCGACGAAAGTCTCGACGGCATCATCCGGGTCTCGGTCGTGGCGACCGGCATCGATCAGGCCGTTACGGCGCAGCGCGCCGTACCGTCGCCGAATCTCGCGGCGGCGGGCGCGCGAATCACCGAGATCGCCGAGGGATTGCGGAAAGAGAACCGGCACATCCTCGACCGCCTCGATCGGACCGAAGCGCCGCGCACGGTGACGCCGCCGCAACCGCTCCGCGCTCAGGCTCCGGCTCCTGCTCCAGCCGCTCCGGCCGCGCCGGCTTCCATCAATGCCTCGATCGAATCGGCAGCCAAGATGGCGATCGAATCGGCGGTCCAGGACGTCAATATCCGCCCGCTGTCGCTCAATCCCTCGCTGTTGCTGCAGCCGGCGCCAAGCAGCGAAGAGGCGCCCGAAACAAGCGAGTTCATTCCGCCACGGGCCGAGCGCCCGGCAGCGCAAGGCGTGCGCATGCCGCGGCTCGAAGAACTGCCGGTGCCCGCCCAGAACGAGATTCGCGCCTGGCGCGGTGAACTGCCCCAGGAAGAGCATCCGGGCCGTCGCAAATCGCTGCTGGAGCGGCTTGCATCCGTAGGACTTGGCCGCCGTGAACAGGTCAGGGAGGAGGAGGCGCCGCCGGCACCTGCGCCGCGGGTGCCTCAGCCCGCGCCCCAATTGGAACGGCTGCCCGGCCGCCCAATGATGCCGCGACAGGTCGAATCACGCCCCGAGCCTGTGTCCGAATACGCCAAGCGGCCGGCGCCGCAGGGCCTCGACCAGCACGGCCGGCAGGCGGCGCCTGTGCATAACAAGGACGAGCAGGATCAACTCGAGATCCCCGCATTCCTGCGCCGGCAGGCGCACTGACGGCGGGATGGGCAATGCCTTAAGCTTGGGCTGACCATGCCCAGGTTGTCGTCAAGCGCCTATGGCGATTGTGATAAAAGGACTGAAATTTGGGGGCTTTTGTCACATTTTGACAGGGGCATCCCGCGGTGCGCCGCATGCGTTGTGCGGCGCGGGAGCAGCGCTGCATTGCAGCAGGCTTGCGGCCGGACCGGGTATTGCGGCACCTTGCCGACGGGACTGCGGCCGGATCGTGGTAACACTTGGTAAGAAAGCGTGAGTTGGTCGCGGAACGCTTCCCCGTTAATGTTACCAGCGTCAGTGGGGTTGTGGTGTCGGGGTACGAGCTTTCGGCGGGTCCGGTGGGCCTCCCTGGAATCGGCAGTCCGACCATTATCCCCCTCGCGACGACGGGGTCGGCCTCTATTGCGCATGCGCAATGTGGCCTTAGGGTATGGGACGAGGGTATGATCTGGGGCGTTCACGCCAGCAGGCAGACAACCCTGCGAGATCACGCGACTGTGACCGGAATCGGCGTCCATTCCGGTGCGCCCGTCACCCTGACAATTCATCCCGCCGAACCTGACACGGGCATCGCGTTTTTGCGCACGGCGACGCGCGATCGTGCGGATCGCGAACTCAAGGCCCATTACCGCGCCGTCACGGCGACTGAATTTGCCACCGTGCTGGGCGATCATAACGGACCGGCCGTATCGACCACCGAGCACGTTCTCGCTGCACTGCACGGCCTTGGCGTCGACAATGCCGTCGTCGAAGTCGATGGCGCCGAGGTGCCGATCATGGACGGTAGCGCCGCGCCCTTCGTCGCGGCGATCGATCAGGCCGGCACCGTGGCCCAGACCGCGCCGCGGCGTTACGTCCAGGTTCTTAAGCCGGTGCGCGTCGGCAAGGACGGCTGCTACGGCGAGTTGCGGCCGAACTTGCGCGGCCTGCGCATCGAGGCGGAAATCGAGTTCGACCATCCGCTGATCGGGCGGCAGTCCTATGCGGTCGATGTGGCGCCGAACGTATTCCGGCGCGAGCTTTCCCGGGCGCGAACGTTCGGGTTCATGCGCGATGTCGCCAAGCTGTGGAGTGCCGGCTACGCGCTCGGTGCTTCATTGGACAACACCGTCGTGGTCGCCGAAGATCGGGTGCTCAATCCGGACGGCATGCGCTTCGCGGATGAATTTGTCCGCCACAAGGTGGTGGATGCCATCGGCGATCTGGCGCTCGCCGGTGCGCCCTTGCTCGGCGCCTATCGTTCGGTTCGTGGCGGCCACAAGCTCAACCATGCGGTCGTCACCGCCCTGATGGCCGATGCCAGCGCCTGGTGTTATGTCGAAATGCCCCAGCCGGCGCGGCGCGGCGCGCGCGGCCACGCCGATTTGGCGGCCGCCTTCGCGGCCCCTGCCTATGGGCCGGATGTCTCCTGAATTTGCTTAACTTTTCCGCCTTATTCCGGGCCGATTGTCGGCCATACTGACCGCCCTTCGAGGGGTTGTTGTGCGTGCGCCGGACCGTAACGGGCGCGCGTCATCGAGCGGACGCATCGCGGGACCGGGACGCAAATCAGGGGCATGACGCTGCGAGGACGAGGATCGGGACGATCCGCTTTCAGGCTGCGCATGTTGACGCGCGGCTTTGGAGTGCGCGCGCTGACGCGCGTCTTTGCGCTCGTGCTGCTCATCGCGCCGGTGATGGGCTGCAGCCTGTTCCATAAGGACGAAGACTACGTCCCCGATACGCCCGCCGATCGTCTCTATAACGAGGGCCTGTTCCTGCTCAACGACAAGCAGGATTACAAGGAAGCGGCGAAGAAATTCGATCAGGTCGACCGCGAGAACCCGTACTCGGACTGGGCGCGCAAGGCGCTCTTGATGCAGGCCTACAGCAATTACCAGGCCGGCGACTACGACGACTGCATCAATGCGGCCAAGCGTTACGTCACGCTGCATCCGGCGAGCCCGGATGCGGCTTACGCGCAGTATCTGATCGCTTCTTCGTATTACGATCAGATTCTCGACGTCTCGCGCGACCAGGAGCGCGCCGACAAGGCCATCACCGCGTTCGAAGAGGTGGTGCACAAATATCCGGACAGCGAGTACGCGCTTGCGGCCAAGAAGAAGATCGAGATGGCGCGCGACCAGCTCGCCGGCAAGGAAATGGAGATCGGCCGCTTCTATCTGAAGCGGCGCGATTTCCTCGGCGCCATCAACCGCTTCAAGGTGGTGGTGACGCAGTATCAGACCACGCGCGAAGTCGAAGAAGCGCTGGAGCGGCTGACCGAAGCCTACTTGGCGCTCGGCATCACCAGCGAGGCGCAGACCGCGGCGGCGGTGCTCGGCCATAACTTCCCGGACAGCCCCTGGTACAAGGACGCCTATAATCTCTTGAAGGGCTCCGGCGCCGAGCCGAACGAGAACAAGGGCTCCTGGATCAGCCGCGCCTTTCAGAAAGTCACCGGCTGGGTCGACCCGGCGAAGGGATCGACAAACGGCTGACGACAGAACGCGGAATCGCGAATAAAATCCGTCATCCGTTTTCTGCTACCCTGGTCCGATGCTGACCCGTCTTTCGATTCGCGACATCGTGCTGATCGATCGGCTGGACATCGATTTCGGCTCCGGCCTTGCCGCGCTGACCGGCGAGACCGGCGCCGGCAAATCGATCCTGCTCGACGCCTTTGCGCTCGCGCTCGGCGCCCGCGGCGACACCGCGCTGGTCCGATCGGGCGCCGAGCACGGCCAAGTTACCGCCGCTTTCGAGCTTGCCGCCGACCATCCGGCACGCCGCATCCTGGCCGACAACAATCTCGACGCCGACGACGAACTGATCGTGCGGCGCGTACAGTTCGCCGACGGCCGGACGCGCGCGTTCGTCAACGATCAGCCGGTCAGCGTGCAGGTGCTGCGCGCGCTCGGCACTGCTTTGGTCGAAATCCACGGCCAGCACGACGAGCGCGCCTTCGTCGACGCGGCGACGCATCGCGCGCTGCTTGATGCCTATGCGAGCACCGAGCGCGCAGCCGCCACGGTGACGCAGCTGTGGGACGAGCGCCGTGCGCGCGAAGCCGCCGTCGCCGAGCACCGCGCCGAGGTGGCGCGTGCCGAACGCGAAGCCGAATGGCTGCGCCATGCCGTCGATGAACTCGGTCGTCTTGCGCCGCAGGCCGGCGAGGAGACCGCGCTCGCCGAGCGGCGCGCCACCATGATGCAGGCGGAAAAAGTCGCCGAAGATCTGCGCACGACGCTCGACAGCGTCGGCGGTCCGCAATCGCCCGTCCCGTCGCTGGCCGCGGCCTTGCGGCGGCTTGAGCGCCGCGGCGCGCAGGCGCCGGCGCTGATCGATCCGGCGGTGAAAGCGATCGACGCCGCACTGGTTGCTCTGGAAGACGCGCGCGGCCATCTGGAATCTGCGCTGCGCGTCGCCGATTACGACCCGAAGGAACTCGAACGCATCGAAGAGCGCCTGTTTGCGCTGCGCGCCGCCGGGCGCAAATACAACGTACCGGTCGACGCTCTGAGCGCGCTGGCGAACCGCTACGCCGGCGATCTGGCGCTGATCGACGCCGGCGCCGAGCGGCTCGCTGCGCTGGAACGCGAGGCGCAGGAAGCGGCGGCGCGCTATCGCGACGCAGCGCAGGCGTTGTCGGCGCAACGCCGCCGTGCCGCCGCCAGGCTCGACAAGGCCGTCAACGCCGAACTCAAGCCGCTCAAGCTCGACCGCGCCAGCTTCTCCACTGAACTTGCGGCGCTGGACGAAGGTCCGGACGGCATCGATCGCGTCGAGTTCTGGGTGCGCACCAATCCGGGCACCAAGCCGGGGCCGTTAATGAAGATCGCCTCGGGCGGCGAACTCGCGCGCTTTCTGCTCGCGCTCAAGGTGGTGCTGGCCGATCGCGGTTCGGCCCCGACGCTGATCTTCGACGAAATCGACACCGGCGCCGGCGGCGCGGTGGCCGACGCCATCGGCGTGCGGTTGGCGCGGCTTGCCTCCGGCGTGCAGGTGATTGCGGTGACGCATGCCCCGCAAGTCGCGGCGCGCGCCGACCGGCATTACCTCATCAGCAAGGATGCGCTCGGCGGCGGCAAGCGCGTCGCCACCCGCATCCTGGAACTGCAGGATGAAAAACGGCGCGAGGAGATCGCGCGCATGCTGGCTGGCGCCGAAATCACCGCCGAAGCCCGCGCCGCCGCCGAACGTTTGATAAAGGCGGCGAGTTGATGCGTCATGGTGCGTAAGGAAAAGACAGAGTCGCCGGTCGAAGACCTCACGGAGAAACAGGCGGAGGCCGTGCACGCGCGGCTGGCGAAGGAAATCGCCGAGCACGACCGGCGCTATTATCAGCAGGACGCGCCGACGGTTTCGGATGCCGAATACGACCGCCTGCGCCAGCGCTACAACGCGATCGAAGCGCGCTTTCCGCAGCTGCGCACGGCGGAAAGTCTCACTCAGCATGTCGGCGCGGCGCCCTCGGCGCGTTTCGCCAAGGTGCGGCACGCGGTGCCGATGCTGTCGCTCGACAACGCGTTCGCCGGTGAGGACGTGGTCGACTTCGTCAACCGCATCCGCCGGTTTTTGCGCCTGCCGGATGACGAAGAGATCGTATTTTCCGCCGAACCGAAAATCGACGGCCTGTCGATGTCGCTGCGCTACGAGGGCGGCGAACTTGTCACCGGCGCGACGCGCGGCGACGGTACCGAAGGCGAGGACGTCACCGCCAACGTCAAGACGCTGGGGGACATTCCGAAACGCCTGAAAGGCAAGAGTATTCCTGCGATCTGCGAGGTGCGCGGCGAAGTCTACATGACCAAGCATGCCTTTCTGGCGCTCAACAAGCGTCAGGCCGAGACCGGCGGGCAGGTGTTCGCCAACCCGCGCAACTCGGCGGCCGGCTCGCTGCGGCAGAAGGATCCATCGATCACAGCGTCGCGGCCGCTCGGCTTTTTTGCTTACGCCTGGGGCGAAATGACCGAGATGCCCGCCGACTCGCAGTCCGGCATGATCAAATGGTTCGCGGCCTGCGGCTTCAAGACCAATCCGCTGACCAAAATGTGCCGCTCGGTCGAAGAGCTGCTCGCTTTTCATCGCGAAATCGAATTGCAGCGTGGCAGCCTCGATTACGACATCGACGGCGTGGTCTACAAAGTAGACCGGCTCGACTGGCAGGAGCGGCTCGGCTTCGTGTCGCGCTCGCCGCGCTGGGCGATCGCGCACAAATTCCCGGCCGAGAAGGCCACCACCGTCGTCCGCGACATCGAGATTCAGGTCGGCCGCACCGGCGCGCTGACGCCGGTCGCCAAGCTCGAACCGGTGACGGTCGGCGGCGTCGTCGTGCAGAACGCGACGCTGCACAATGCCGATGAAATCGCCCGCCTCGATGTGCGCGTCGGCGATACGGTTCAGATCCAGCGTGCCGGCGACGTCATTCCGCAGGTGCTTGGCGTCGTGACGGACAAGCGGCCGCGTGGCGCGAAGGCGTACGAATTTCCCAAAAAGTGCCCGTGTCCGCTGCACACCGATGTGGTGCGCGAGACCATTGCGGGCGGTGAGGAAGGCGCGCGCGCCCATTGCACCGGCGAGTTCGCCTGTCCGTACCAGGCGCTTGGCCACCTGGAACATTTTGTGTCACGCCGCGCCTTCGACATCGACGGTCTCGGTGAAAAGCAGATCGCGCTGTTCTACGAAAAAGGCTGGGTCAAAGAACCGGCCGACATCTTCACGCTGGAGAAGAAGCACAGAGACGATTTGCTGGCCGAGGAAGGCTTCGGCGAGATCTCGGTGCGCAACCTGTTCGGCGCCATCGAGGCGCGCCGCGAGATCGCGCTGGAGCGGTTCATCTACGCGCTCGGCATCCGCCATGTCGGCGAGACCACGGCGGTGGCGCTGGCGCGCGGTTATGGCTCGTGGGATGCTTTCCACGACGCATGCCTCAGATTGGCGAAAGGCGACGACGACGCGCGGCAGGAGATGGATGCACTCGATCAGATCGGCGATACGGTGATCGACAGCCTGCGCGATTACTTCACCGAGGCGCATAATCGCCGGCGCATCGAACGCTTGGCCGTGCAGGTGCGCATTCTCGACGCCGAGAGGCCGCGCGCCGATTCGGCGGTCGCCGGCAAGACGGTGGTGTTCACCGGCTCGTTGGAACGGATGACGCGCGACGAGGCCAAGGCGTCGGCGGAGCGGCTCGGCGCCAAGGTCGCGGGCTCGGTGTCGAAGAAGACCGACTATGTGGTGGCCGGGCCGGGCGCGGGCTCGAAACTTGCCGAGGCGAAGAAACTCGGCGTTGCCGTCTTGACCGAAGATGAGTGGGCGAAGCTCATTCGCTAAGGTTCGGACAGCAATAGCGAAGCAATCCAATCTTCCGCAGATTGGATTGCTTCAATTTGCTCGTAAACATGGTACAGCGGTTCGGCCCCGCCTGCGCGGGGCCGTCGTCAGATTCTTCCTACGAGGACCAGTATGACGACGATGATCAGCACCAAGCCGAGTCCGCCGCCGGGGTAATAGCCCCAGCCGCTGGAATACGGCCATGTCGGCAACGCGCCGATAAGCAACAAGATTAAAATGATTATCAGAATTGTACCGAGCATGTTGTTTCCTCGCTCCGTTCCAAGCCAAGCGGAAAACGTCGGCGTCCGATAAAAGTTCCAGACACGATGTGGCGGGAACAAATCGAATTGCTGCGCTGCGAGAGCAGCGCCCATCGGGTCGGCCCAACAATGTCTCTGAGTGCAGCCGATCAGTCCGCCGCGCCGGCCAGCGGCGCTGTCGCGGCTTCGAGCCACGCCCGCACCTTTGCGTCGACGAGCGGCAGGAGCGCGCCGCGCACGCGCGCCTGATAGGCGTCGAGCCAGGCAAGTTCTTCGGCAGTGAGCATCGCCGGCTCGATCAGGCGACGATCGAGCGGCGCCAATGTCAGCGTCTCGAAGGCGTTGAGCGGCTTGTCGGCGCCGTCGACCGGTTCGGCTTCTCGCACCAGCACGAGATTTTCGATGCGGATGCCGTAGGCGCCGGTGCGATAATAGCCGGGCTCGTTGGACAGGATCATACCCCGTTTGAGCGGCGCCGCGCCGAGCTTGGCGATGCGCGCCGGGCCCTCATGTACGGACAGATAGGAGCCGACGCCATGCCCGGTGCCATGATCGAAATCGAGGCCGGCGCGCCACAGGAATTGCCGCGCCAGCGTATCGAGCTGTGCGCCCGTGGTGCCGTCGGGAAATACCGCGCGCGCGATCGCGATGTGGCCCTTGAGCACCAGCGTGAAGTTCACTTTCGCGTCGTCGCTCGGCGCGCCGACCGCGACCGTGCGGGTGATGTCGGTGGTGCCGTCTTCGTACTGGCCGCCCGAATCGATCAGAAACAATTCGCCGGGTGCGATGCGGCGATTGCTCCGGCGGGTAACGCGGTAGTGCACGATGGCGCCGTCGGCGCCGGCGCCCGATATGGTCGGAAACGACACATCCTTGAGCAATCCGGTGTCGCGGCGAAAGCTCTCCAGCGCCTCGACGGCGTCGATCTCGGTCAGCTCGCCGCTCGGCGCCTCGCGGTCGAACCAGGCGAGAAAGCGTGTCACTGCGGCGCCGTCGCGCAATTGCGCGGCGCGGGCGCCTGAGATTTCGGCGGCATTCTTCACCGCCTTCATCGGCGCGATCGGATCGGCGCCGCGCAAAATCTTGCCGCCGTTGTCGGCAACAAGCCGCGCGATCGCCTCCGGGCACACGGCCGGATCGAGCCGCACCGCGCGCTTGTCGGCGCCGAGCGCAGCGAGGTCTCGTTCGAATTCGTCCGGCGTGTGCACGGCGACGTCCTGTTCAATCAAATGACGGACCGCGTTGTCGAGCTTGCGCGAATCCACATAGAGGCGCGGGCGCTCAGCTTTGGGCAGGATCGCCGAGGCGAGCACGATCGGCGTGTGCGGCACGTCGCTGCCGCGGATGTTGAACAGCCAGCACACCGCATGCGGGTCGGAGACGACTAGCGCGTCGGCTGAGAATTTCTTCATCTCGGTGCGCACGCGCTCGATCTTATGCTGCGCCGCTTCGCCGGCGTAGCGCAGGTCGTGCGTCACCACGGCGCCGAGCGGCGGCGCCGGCCGCGCGCTCCAGATCGCGTCGATTGGATTGTCGGCGACCGGGACGAGGCTGCCGCCGGCGGCGGTGCACGCTTTGGCAAGCTGCTCGGCGCCGTCGACCGTATGCAGCCACGGCGAGTAGCCGAGCGTCCTGCCTGCCGGCAGGTTGGCCTCGATCCAGGCCGCTGGCGGCCGCTCCACCAGATGCTCGACGGTGAAGCTTGCCGTGTCGACTTCCTCAGCGACCTGCACCTGATAACGCCCGTCGACGAAGATCGCGGCGCGGTCGGCGAGCACGATGGCGACGCCGGCCGAGCCGGTGAAGCCGGTGAGCCACGCCAGTCGTTCGGCGCAGGGCGGCACATATTCGTTCTGGTAGCGGTCGGCGCGCGGCACGATGAAACCGTCGAGCCCGCGCCGCGCCAGTTCGGCCCGCAGCGCCGCGAGCCGCTCGGCGCCTGCGCCGCGCTCGCCGCGGTCCTCGAACGATTGAAAGCGCGCTTCGAACATGGCCGGCAATGTAAGTGGTGGCGTGACTGGTAGCAACGAAACTTGGGGCAACGAAACCTTGCGGCAACGAAACCTCGCGGCACCGAACGGTCAGCGCCGCATTACCAGCGTCGCCCAGCCCTCGATGTCGATGCGCCGTTCCAGCGCGAGCGGCCGATAGGCGGCGAGCGCCGCATTGGCCTGCGCGGCGAGCAGTCCGGACAGCACGATGCGCCCACCCGGCGCGGTGAGACCGATCAGCGGCGCGGCGAAGCGCTGCAGCGGTCCGAGCAGAATGTTGGCGAACACGAGATCGAACGGGGCGCGCGTCGTGATGGCATGACAGTGGACGCCGTCGGCGCGCACGAACTGCACCAGATCGCCGGCACGGTTGAGCCGCGCGTTGGCGCGCGCCACGCGCAGCGCTTCGGCGTCGATATCGGTCGCCAGCACGTGCTGCCGCAACGCGCGGGCGGCGGCGATGGCGAGCACGCCCGAACCGGTGCCGAGGTCGAGGATGCGCCGCGCATGCGACGACTTGCAGATCGCATCCAGCGCCAACAGGCAGCCGCGCGTGGTGCCGTGATGGCCGGTACCGAAGGCGAGCGCCGCTTCGATCTCGATGCCGATACGGCTTGGTGCGACGCGGGCGCGATCGTGCGCGCCGTGCACGACGAAGCGCCCGGCCGCAACGGGCGCCAGTCCAGCCAAGCTTTCGCGCACCCAGTCCTTGGCGGCGACGCGTGCGAAGGTCAGCCCCTTGGCGGCATCGTCGCCGACCGCGGCGGCTGCCAGTGCGCGCACGGCGCGGCGGTCGGGCGGATCGCGAAAGTGGATGGCGACGGTCCAGCGACCGCGGCTGTTATCCACAAGGCTCACCGCCGCGTCCTGGTCGGCGAAGCACTCCGCGAACAGGGCGGCGAAGGTCTTCGCACCTTGCTCGCTGGTTTCGAGCGTTGCAATCGCGGTCTGGGCGCCGGAATGTTGTTTGGAAATCATTGCATTATTGTGTAGTTTCGACTTGTGCAGGCTGTTCACAGGCGGCGAGGCAAAACCTGCACCGACCCGGCGCTTAACTTTTATTCCCCAAGCTTTCCACAATATTTGCCGGACCTTTTCACAGCTTTGTCAACGGCGGCTGCGCTGTTTGCCGCTACCATGACCAGCCATCAAAGTCGGGAGACATCGATCCATGAACGCAACGCCGTTACGCACGCGATCAGCATTGGCCTTCACCCTTCTGGCGGGTCTTGCCGCCGGTCTCGCCACGAGCACCGCGCAGGCGCAAACCGCGCCCGACTACAAGGCGCTGCTCGACACACCCGACCGCAGCCCCGCCGACCTGAAAGCCGACCAGCGCCGCGACCCGGTGCCGTTCCTCGCTTTCGCCGGCGTGCGTCCGGGCATGAAGGTGCTCGATATGGCGGCCGGCGGCGGCTACTCGACCGAGTTGATGGCGCGCGCGGTGGCGCCGAACGGCACGGTGTATGGGCAGAACCCGCCCGACATGAGCGACAAGATGAAGACGGCGTTCGAGACGCGGCTGAAAACGCCAGCGATGAAGGACGCGGTCGCCGACATCCGGCCGTTCGACGATCCGATCCCGCCCGGCGTGCAGAATCTCGATCTGATCACGTTCTTGTTCTTCTACCACGACACCGCCTACATGAAGGTCGACCGCGCCGAGATGGACCGCAAGATGTTCGCTGCGCTCAAGCCCGGCGGCTATCTGGTGATCGCCGATCACTCGGCGCTGCCGGGGCAGGGATTTTCGGTAGTGAAGACGCTGCATCGCGTCGAGGAAGCGGCTTTGCGCAAGGAAGTCGAGGCCGCCGGCTTCAAGGTCGTGGCCGAAGGCAATTTCTGGCGCGACCCCAAAGATACGCACGACTTCGTCAGCTACAAACCGGTCGTGCCGGTCGATAATTTCGTACTGAAATTTCAGAAGCCGATGTGACGAGCATCCGCGTCGTCGTCATTCCGGGGCGCGGCGAAGCCGCGAACCCGGAATCCATATCCACGAATCCTGAAAAAAAGCGCAGACCGTCCGGCTTCAACGTGAACGGCGGTGATTATGGATCCCGGGTGCCGCGCGTTGCGCGGCCCCGGAATGACGAGGCTCAGTACTGCCGGTACACCGGCCCGGCGTAGCCGCCGCCATCCGAGTAATACTGGCCATAGCTCGGCGGCTGCGCATAGGCCTGACCGCCATCGCCATAAGGCTGGCTGTAACCTTGACCATAAGGCGCCGGCTGCGGCGGGAACGAACGGCCGGATTGGCTGTAGGACGGCTGGCCGTAAGCGGGTTGCTCAGACTGCCCATAAGCCGGGCGGCCGTAGCCCGGCGCCGGCTGGTAGCCATAGCCCTGCGGCGCGAGCTGCGTCGGTTGCCCCGCGTTGGCTTCCTGCTCGGGCGCCTGCTGCCGGGCCACCATCGGGTACCGGCTTGGAATGTGGCCGCTGATCTGCACCGTGGTATTGAGCATGCCTTCCTGCTTGACCAGGCCGAACAGCACCGCCGCATTGGCCGGCGCCAAGCGCACGCAGCCGTGCGACACCGCCATGCCGAGATGCGGAATGTCGTTGAAGCCGTGAATGGCGTGGCCGTTGAGGTCGAAGAACATCGAATCCGGCATGAACGCGTTGTCGTATTCCTTGGAATGGTGATCGGCGTCCATGCGGTTGACCTTGAACACCCCGTCCGGCGTTCCATGGCCGGCGCGCCCGGTGGAGACCGGCCAGTCGTAGCGGGTGACGCCATCGACCGACACCAGCATGCGCTGGGTATTCTGATTGATGGAAATAAGGATGTTGGCGGAAGCCGCCGACGCGCAAGGCAGCGCCAGGGCAGCCGCGCATAGCGTGGCGTAGAAGATGTGTTGCGGACGCATTGTTTTTACACCTGCGATGGGAACCGACGGGGATCGGTTGAATGCCGAGACGAAGAGGTGCGCCCCCTTTGTTAGAAAGCCTCCTCCGGTCAAATGGTTCAATTCAAGTCCGTAATTCTGCGCACTGGCGAAATGGTGAATGAAATGCGGCGGGAAAAGCGCGAGAAGGGTGAATAGCCGCGGCGGCACATTCACGATTCCGTGGCCATTGCGATTGTGTCGGCGGCGTCATCCTGTGGGCGAATTTGCGGCCGTTCTCACGGCCTAACCGCCCGCGATCGGCTCCTCGAGCAGCGTCTTGCCGGCGGCGTGCATCGCCGCCCGATAGGCAAACACCATCCCGGGCCCCAGTGTGGTGCCCGGCCCGGGATACGATCCGCGCATCATCGACGCCATGTCGTTGCCGCAGGCGTAGAGGCCGGCGATCGGCTGACCGTTGGTGCCCATGACGCGCGCGTCCGCATCCGTCGACAGCCCGGTCGAGACCGCGATGTCGGCCGGCCAGATCTCCATGCCGTAATAGGGCGGTTTGGCAATCGGGCCGATGCATGGGTTCGGCTGGTGCGCGTCGTCGCCGTTGAAGCGGTTCAGCTCGGTTTCGCCCTTGCCGAAATCGGTGTCGATACCGCTTTGGGCGAAGCCGTTATGGCGCGCCACTGTCCGGCGCAGCCCCTCGGCGTCGATGCCGAATGCCTTGGCGAGGTCGTCCAGCGTCTCGCCGCGCTTGAGGTAGCCGGCTTTGAGCAGGCGCGACAGATTGCCGGCGCCCGGATAAACGAGGCCGAGCCCGTACTTTGTGATGAACGCCGCATCGCAGATCAGATAGCAGGGAATAGATGGCGCGCTCGCATTGGCATCGAACATGCCCTCGACAAAGTCGTGATACGACACGGCTTCGTTGACGAAGCGCTCGCCGCGGGCGTTGACCGCGATCAGCCCCGGCTTGGCGCGGTCGAGCAGCAGGTGAGGGTAGAGGCCCGTGCCGCCGCCGGCGCGCGGCGTCACCGAGGCCGGCGTCCACAAGCCGCTGCGGCGATGTTCCTGCGGCGCGATGCGGGCGCCGAGCTGTTCGCCGATGGCGATGCCGTCGCCCTGATTGAATTCGCTCGCCATCGAATGAACCGGCGTCGGCCGCGCCATGAAGGCTTCGCGATAGCGCGCATTGTGGCCGTAGCCGCCGGTCGCCAGCACCACGCCGTTGCGGGCTTTGACGTAAAGTTCGCCGTCCGCGGTCTTGATGGTCGCGCCGGCGACGCGGCCGTCGCGGATATCGATCGCGGCGATCGGCGCATTGAACAGAATGTCGATGCCGCGCGTCCTCAGGCTGTAGAACAGCCGTGCGGTGAGCGCGTTACCCATGGTCAGCCGCGTGCCGCGCGGGTAGCGCAGCCGGTCGAGCAGATAACGCGCCATCAGCCGCGCCGCGTGAGCGAAATTTTTCAGCGACCTAAAGCGGCCGACCAGCGGCGGGATATCGGCCTTGGCGATCATCATGCCGCCGAACAGCATGTATTCCGCGATCGGCGGCCGCAGCTTGGCGAAGTCGGCGCCAAGCAGGCGGCCGTCGAATGGCTGCGGAATGATGGCGCGGCCCGCGACCGCCGCGCCCTTCATGTTGCTGCGATAATCGGGATGCCGCCCGCAGGGTAAGAATTTCAGTTCGGTATTTGCCTCCAGCCAATCGATCGCCGCCGGCCCGGTTTTCAGAAACGCCGTGCGCAGGTCGCGGCCGGATGCGTTGCCGATCAGCGCGTCGAGATACTCCTGCGCCTGCGCGGCGCTGTCTGAAAAACCGGCGGCGCGGCTCTGATGGTTGCCGGGAATCCACAGCGTGCCGGCCGACGTCGATCCGGTGCCGCCGACCTGGCCCGATTTCTCGCAGAGCAGCACCGAGAGCCCCTGCAGACTCGCCACCAGCGCCGCCGTCATCCCGGCCGGCCCGGCGCCTGCCACCAGCAGGTCGACCTCGCGTTGTTGTGGCATTGTGTGCCTTGGCCCGCCCTGTTTTGGGGGTGAAGGCTAGCATATCCTTCATCGCGGCCCGCGTTTTCTCTCCTTCCCCCCGCGTGCGGGGAGAAGGTCGGGATGAGGGGGCTTCGACGTTTGCCTGAGCGCCTGTCCATTCGTTGCAGCGCCAAGGCTTGCCCATCACGCTCAGAATCGCGGTAACGCCCCCTCACCCGCCGCGCTTCGCGCGGACGACCTCTCCCCGCGCGGCGGGGAGAGGTGGACGGGTCAATGCCGCTTGAAATACTGCACCGCGCGCTCGTGCTTCTCGGCGGCGGCGCGCGAGCCGAAGGTGCCGAGATTGCGGCGCTTGCCGGTCTTTGGATTGACCTTGCGCGAATAGAGCCGGTATTTGCCGGAGGCGAGCTTGCGGATCATGGGCGGGTTCCTTCATGGTCGCGACGGGTTCTGTGTCCGATGAATGTCGAACCTGTGCCGCGGTTCCGTTCGCGGACCATTGAATTGCCGGGACCGAACGGGGAAATACGGCGTGACGAAATCCAAGTGCATCGGCATTGGCCTCGCGTTCGGCCTCATCATCGGCGTCGCACGAAGAGCTACGGGCTCGGCATCCTCGTCGGCACGGCGATCGGCGGGTTGATCTGGTTTGTCCAGCAGCGGAGGCAGGGCAGCGGTCAGCCGTAGTCCGCATGAGCGAAGCGAGATGCGGGATTTGGGCGGCATCCGGGCTACGCGGTCTTGCCGAACCCGGCGCGCGTCAGGCGCACGATGGCCTGGTCGAGCGCGGCGAGGAAGGCCGAGCGGTCGCGCGGCGAAAACGGCTTCGGGCCGCCGGTGATTTCGCCGGCCGAGCGCAGCGAATCCATCAGGTTGCGCGTCGCCAGCGTCATGCCGATCGAGTCCGCGGTGAAGCGCTTGCCGTTCGGCGCGATCACCTCGGCGCCGGATTTGACGGCGCGGCTTGCCAGCGGCACGTCCGCCGTGATGACGATATCGCCGGCGCCGGCGCGCTCCGCGATCCAGTTGTCGGCCTCGTCCATGCCCGCGCCGACGACAACGCGCTCGATCAAATCTCCCATGTCGCGCGGCACCGCGATCGGGCTGTTGCTGACGACCAACACCTTCAGCGCCGAGAATATCGTCAGGCTTGGCAATGCCAAGCACCTCGTGCACTGAATGGGAAAGAACTAAGGACTTTTTCCTTAGCTCGGATCGAAACTCCTGATTTAGTAATTCCATAGATGAGTGAATTATTCACGCCGATAAAACTTCGTAGTCTCACCCTCGACAATCGCATCGTGCTGTCGCCGATGTGCCAGTACGGCGCACATGAGCCGGCAGATCACGTCGGCAAGCAATTCTTCGTCGCGGAAACACGTGCGCGCTTGTCCCGGCTAGAGGAGTAACATAGATCGAACTGCTGGCGCGGGATTTTACACTAGAAAGAACTGATTCGATTGCATCTTTCAAAAGCTTGCCCGTTTGGCGGCGGTCAAGAAAATTGATAGATTTGATAAGTCCTTGAGCTTGGTCTCTGAGACTAGGCGGGAACTGATTTAGAAATTGACGAAGCGACTTGTCAGTCACTCTCCACCCATGCTGACCAGAAAAGTCCTTGAACTGTGATCTCAGCTTATTCAAGCTATATGTGTGAGTCACCGGAGTAGCGAGGCGGGGACGCTTATCATAATATCCGCGCAACGAAAGCGCGCGGCGGTGGCTGTTCAAACGACCTCTGTGCAGTCTGCATCGACGGCTGGCCATATGCTCCGGGACGTAAAAGCGTTTGATGGCGCTGATGCTAATTGTCCTAATTTCCGATGTACGTCGCGGTTGAGCCGTTAAATCTTCCTCCACGAGTGCAGTCGTCTGAAATTCTAAAGGGAGGTCTATCTGAACTGGGTCGTTGCCGAAGTAATCGTAGAGAATTTCTTGCGCAGCAAGAAAGACAATCTCCGCCCACTTTGGTTCGCATGTGACGAATCCAACTGAGCGTCCAATTTCCTTCGCGCTGACGAGCTGTGGTGCTCGTGAGTAGTCACCCGAACTTTCTAGTTCGCCTTCTCTAGTTACTATAGCGCAAGACGTTGGGGTCGCGCTGTGGTCAGGTAGAGGAATAAAAAATACATCTGGAGCTTTTCCCGAAGGTAGGCCCGTTTGACCCGCTTTCCTCAATTGAGTGCGGATTTCGGCTGCTCCAGCTGTAATTCGCTGCTCCAACTCTCGATGCCTTTCGTTGGACAGGAAAATGGGAGATCGTTCCTTTAGCCCCTCTACGACGGCGTGAAATGGGTCCTTTGAAATAACTTCATGATAGTATTGGGACTCGACTATGCCGTCGCTTATCCCGGAAAAAATACTGATATAAGGGACAACTGGGGTGTAGAAATCGGGCGAAAAGGCAAATGCCCGTTTAGGCATATTGCGGCGCCGAAGCCTCGCGGTCAGTTCTGTAATCGTCCCTTTCTTTTGGCTCAAATATGCAAGAAGCATATCGTCAGTTAGCGCGAATGAGCTGAGGATGTCCTTCCAATAGTTGTCGTTTTCGGCGGCATCACACAGGGCGACACTCAGGATGCGTTCAGCATTTCGTGTGACCGCATGTCGATACACTCGCTCATACATTGTTGCGCGAGCAAACGCGACCTCTTCGATTGTGTCAACTCCAGATGTATTTAGCACGAGTATAAGCGCCGGACTATCAAGATCGGCACTTGAAAGCGTGAGAACGCCGCGTTCAATTAATCGCTTAATTGTTGCCTGTTGCTTGCACTCGATGAGTGTTGAATTCAGAAACAATCTCGTTTTATCGATCGCTACAGGTAAGCGTAGGAAATTCTTGGTCGTCGCTCATGGCTCCCAGTCTTGCCTAGCGTCCTAAATTCTGAAGCTGCCGATTTGACCAATGCTGCCGACGTTCGGTCGAGCTTTGTCAAAGAATCGCGCGCATAAGTCTGGGATAGGTTGAAACGCAAATCCGCTAATGCAGGATTTGGTGACGACACCATGCTCGTTTGAAGTGCCCGGAGGTACATTTCAAAATTATCATATGCGCCGCTTAGGCTGGGCGCCAATGAAGTCCGAATTTTTAGGAGTTCATAGAGACGGTTCCGATTTTTCTCTTTCTCGATTATGGTGTCGAGATAATTCAGTACAGCCTGAAAACCCCTCCGGGCTGTCGAACTTCGCGGTCGAATGGACGTAATGCCTTCGGAAACAAGTGCCGAAACCAGTGCCGCGCAAAACGCTTCCGGAGTTAAAAGCATGCGATTTGGATTTCTCACTAGCTCCATCTGTGTCATCGAGAACAAAGATAGAACAAATTGTGACCATATATTGGCATAGCTTAGCACTGCGAATCAACTCTTGTTAGAACTTGTAGGTCACCGGTAAGTTAACCACAACACATTGTGGCTCTGACTTGGGATTGCTGTGGGCAATTCCGTTACACCCTCTCCACAAAACTATCCACCACGCGCTTCTCCCCCGCCCGGTCGAACTGGATCGTCAGCTTGTTGCCGTCGATGGCGGTGACGTTGCCGTTGCCGAATTTCTGGTGGAAGACGCGGTCGCCGAGCGTGAAGGCCGAGGCGGTGCCGGTGGATTTGGCGATCAGTTCGCCTTCAATGGTGAGGGGGACGCGCGGCCTGGCGCTGCGCTCCTCCCTCGCCCGCCAGGGTGACGGGGAGGAGTTGTCGTCCTCGCCGCGATCGTCGTCCCCGGCGTAGTGCGCGCCGTCCTCGGAAAATCCGCCTTCGCCCTTTTTCGCCTGCGCGCGCTGCCAGCCGGGGGTGTTGTAGCTTGAGCCGAACGAGGTGGCGGAATCGAAGCGCGAGGCGCCGTAGCCCGCATAGCCGCCGAAACCGGCTTGCGATTCGGTGACCTCGACATTGGCCTCGGGCAGTTCGTCCAGAAACCGCGACGGGATGTTGGTCTGCCACAGGCCGTGCATGCGCCGGTTGGTGGCGAAATAGATCTTGGCGCGCTTTTTCGCGCGCGTGATGCCGACATGCGCGAGCCGGCGCTCCTCTTCCAGCCCGGCGCGGCCCTGGTCGTCGAGCGTGCGCTGGTTGGGAAACACGCCTTCCTCCCAGCCGGGCAGAAACACGGTGTCGAATTCGAGCCCCTTGGCCGAATGCAGGGTCATGATGTTGACCGCGTCGGCGTCGGCGCCCTTCTCGTTGTCCATCACCAGCGAGATGTGTTCGAGAAAGCCCGCCAGGTTCTCGAACTCTTCCATGGAGCGCACCAGCTCTTTCAGGTTCTCCAGGCGGCCGGCGGCGTCGGCGGAACGGTCCTTCTGCCACATCTCGGTGTAGCCGCTTTCGTCCAGGATGATTTCGGCCAGCTCAGTGTGCGGCAGCGCATCGCGCTGCTTGCGCCAGCGCTCGAACGAGTTGAGCAGGCCGCGCAAGCTGCTGCGCGGCTTCGGCTTCAGCTCGTCGGTCTCGACCATGGCGCGCGCCGCGACGGTCAGCGGCACGCGGCGCTTGCGGGCGTGGTCGTGCAGCAGCTGCACGGTGGCGTCGCCGAGCCCGCGCTTGGGCACATTGACGATGCGCTCGAAGGCGAGATCGTCGGCCGGCGAATGGACCACGCGCAGATAGGCCAGCGCGTCGCGGATTTCGGCGCGCTCGTAAAATCGCGGGCCGCCGATGACCCGATAGGGCAGGCCGAGCGTGACGAAGCGGTCCTCGAATTCGCGCATCTGGAACGAGGCCCGCACCAGGATGGCGATTTCATTGAGATTGTGGCCGCCTCGCTGCAGCTGCTCGATCTCCTCGCCGATGGCGCGGGCTTCCTCTTCGGAATCCCAGGCGCCGGTGACGCAGACTTTTTCGCCGAGTTCGTCGTCGGTGCGCAGCGTCTTGCCGAGCCGGCCTTCATTGTGGGCGATGATATGCGACGCGGCGGCCAGGATGTGGCCGGTGGAGCGGTAATTGCGCTCCAGGCGGATCACGGTGGCGCCGGGGAAGTCGTGCTCGAAGCGCAGGATGTTGTCGACCTCGGCGCCGCGCCAGCCGTAGATCGACTGGTCGTCGTCGCCGACGCAGCAGATGTTTTTGGCGGCGTCATTCCGGGGCGCGCCGCCAGGCGCGAACCCGGAATCCATACTCCCGGCATCCGTGGTTATGGATTCCGGGTTCCTCGCTTCGCTCGGCCCCGGAATGACGGCTTTGGTGCTGCTCGCGCGCTGCGCCAGCAACCGCAGCCACAGATACTGCGCCACGTTGGTGTCTTGATATTCGTCGACCAGGATGAATTTGAAGCGCCCCTGATATTGCCGTAAGACTTCGGGCTGCTCGCGGAACAGCCGGATGCATTCGAGCAGGAGATCGCCGAAGTCGCAGGCGTTGAGGATCTTCAGCCGCTCCTGGAACGCCTTGTAGAGTTTCAGCCCCTTGCCGTTGGCGAAGGCTGAGGCTTCGCCCGCCGGCACCTGCTCGGGGGTCAGCCCGCGGTTCTTCCAGCCGTCGATCAGCATGGCGAGCACGCGCGCCGGCCAGCGCTTCTCGTCGATGTTCTCGGCCGCCAAGAGCTGCTTGAGCAGCCGGATCTGGTCGTCGACATCGAGAATGGTGAAGTCGCTTTTCAGCCCGACCAGCTCGGCATGGCGGCGCAGGATTTTCACGCCGATGGAGTGGAAGGTGCCGAGCCACGGCATGCCCTCGACGAGGTGGCCGACGATGTCGCCGACGCGGCCCTTCATCTCGCGCGCGGCCTTGTTGGTGAAGGTGACGGCGAGGATTTCGCCTGGCCGGGCGCGGCCGGTCGCCAGGATGTGGGCGATGCGCACGGTGAGGACGCGCGTCTTGCCGGTGCCGGCGCCGGCCAGCACCAGCACCGGGCCGTCCAGCGTCTCGACCGCGAGCCGCTGCTCGGCATTAAGGCCGGCGAGGTACGACGCGCCGCCGCCCGCCGCGGCGCGGGCGCGCGCAGCGATGCCGCCCGGCGCGGGGACGGGCGGTTCGGCGGGCTCGAAGGTGCGCTTTACAGGTTCAGCCACGATGCGCGGCGCCACTGATTCTCATCCGCGTAAAATGGCACCTGGACGCGGCTTTTACGAGGCTTGCGTGCGTCCACGTCATTCCGGATTGCCGCTTGCGGCAAGTCCGGAATCCATAATCACAGGTCAGCGAAATATGGATTCCGGGCTCGCGGGCTTCGCCCGCGCCCCGGAATGACGGCTAGCAGCCTCACTTCATGTATTTATCGACCACCACCTTGGCATCCTGGCGGTCCTTCTTCAGAAAGATGGCAAAGTCGGCGGTCGTGCCGCCCACGGGTTCAAGATAATTCTGCTTGGCGAAGTCGGTGAATTTCTGGCTGTGGATGATGGTGGCCAGTTCATCGTGCAGCCGCGCGACGATCGGCGCCGGCGTGCCGGTCGGAACAACGACGCCCCAGTAGATCGGACCGCCTGGGAAGCCGTTCAGGCCGGTTTCCTTGAAGGTCGGCACGTTCGGCATATCGGCCGCGCGCTGCGGTGCGGTCAGCGCCAGCACCTTGATCCTGCTGGCCTTCAACTGGCCGACCAGGTTGCCGACGCCGATCTTGGCGACGTCGATGTCGCTGCCGAGCAGCGCGTCCATGATCTCGCTGCCGCCCTTGTAGAGAATCGCCACGAACCTGGTGTGCCAATAATCGCCGAGCCATTGGCGAAACGCGTCGGTGGTGGTGCGTTCGCCGAGCGTGCCGTAATTGAGCTTGCCGGGTGCGGCCGCAGCCTTGCTGCGCAGCGCGTCGAGCGTATCGACTCCCGACGCCGTCGGCACCATCAAGCCTTCGGTGACGTGATACATGTCGATGACCGGCACGAATTCCTTCTGCGGATCGTACGGCAGATTGGCAACGGTCAGCGGGTTGAACGACATGGTGTCGGGGCTGACCAGGCAGAGCGTGTAGCCGTCGGGCGCCGACTGGGCGCATTCGCTGCCGCCGAGCACCATCGCGGCGCCGGGCCTGTCGACGACGATGACCGGCTGGCCGAACCGCTGTTGCAGCGCCTGCGCCGTCAACCGCGCCGCCACGTCGGTGACCGAGCCGACCGAGATCGGCACGATCATCCTGATGGCGTGGGTCGGGTAGGTCTGGGCGTGCGCGGCCGTCGCAATCGCATATGCCGTGAGAACAAACAGCAGTGTCTTCATGTCGTCGTCCTTAGTCCTGTTTCCTTGTTGCATGAATTTGTCATTCCGGATTGCCGCCAACGGGCCCGCGCGAAGTCGCGCGGCCCGATGACAGGCTCCGCGGCAAGTCCGGAATCCGTAATCCCTGCGCTGGGGCTATGGATTCCGGGCTCGCGGGCTGACGCCCGCGCCCCGGAATGACGGCTACCCCACCACCACTTCGCCGATCAGCCCGGCATCGTATTGCGTGAAGAACACGCGGCCGTCGGCCATAACGGTGATGCAGCGCGCCCCGCTCGCCGGCGTCGGGATGTCGTATTCGCCACGCACGGTGCCGTCGGGCGCCATGCGGCCGATCTTGTTGACGGCGTTGGCGGTGTACCAGAGGTCGCCGTCGGCGCCGACCGCGACGCCGCGCAGCGAGGACTCCGGCGTCGGCACCTTGTGCTCGGTGATGCGGCCGTCGCGGTCGAGGCGGCCGAGCGCGTTGGTCGAGGTCTCGACGAACCAGATCGAGCCGTCGGGATGCGCCGCCATGGCGCGCGGCTGGCTGTCGCGCGACGGAATCGGAATTTCGCTGACCTTGCCGTCCATGGTGATGCGGCCGATGCGGTTGCCGGCGGCTTCCGAAAACCACAGCGCGCCGTCGCGCACCACGATCGACAAGGGCCGCGCCCCGAACGAAATGCCATCGCCGAATTCGGTGATCTCGCCGGAGGGCGTGATGCGGCCGATCTTGCTGATCTCGCTTTCCGAGAACCACACGTTGCCATCCGGGCCGAGCGCGATGCCGTCCGGTCCCGCATAGGGCGAGGGAATCTGGAACTCGGCGAGTTCGCCGCGCGGCGTGATGCGGCCGATGCGGTTGATGGCCTTCTCGCAGAACCACAGATTGCCGTCGCCGCCGGCAATGATGCCGATCGGCGTCGCCGTCTTGGCCGGCAGCGCGAACTCGGTGAAGCCGGCGCTGTCCGGATCGAAGCGGCCGATCTTCGAGGCGCCGCTCTCGCAGAACCACAGCGCGCCGTCCGGGCCCTGCGCGGCGATGTAGGGCTTGGAATTGGCGCTCGGGATCTTGTGTTCGCGGATGGTGACGCGGGACGAATTTGCGATTGTGTTCATTTCCATTCAGGCAGGTTGAAGATCGGTTTGCGCGAAATCGTCGCCCTTGAACAAGACAGGTGCGCCGAGGTCTTTGGCAAGCGCGTAGACGAAACAGTCGCCGTAGTTCAGCGAAGCTTTTGCGCCTCTCCCTTTGCCAAAGCGTTGGAAGGCTTCCAATCCGAGACGAGCATGCTCGGGCGTCAGCGAAACGACTTCCGCGCCAAGCGACGCGACGATCCTCTCGAACTTTGCGCCCCCGCCTGTTTTGCGCGCGCCTTCGCAAACCATGGCGGCTTCAAGCCAGGTGGCGGCGGAAATGACTCTGCGTTCGTACGAATAGGCACGCTCGGTGAGTTGAGGCGCATCGGCCTCATCCTTGAAAATCGCCACAAAGATCGACGTGTCCACGACAACTGTGGTGGTGGTCACTTCGGAAGTCCGTGTTCGTCGTAAAGGTCGTCATCACTCAGCATGTTCTGCACCAGCCCCTCTTTACGAATTTCCGCCTGAATTTTCTTGATCTTGCGCCACACCTTCTCGAATTCACGGCGTTTTTCCACGGCCGTTCGTGCGGCCTTGGTTTCACGTTCGGCCTTTTCCCGTTGCAGCCGCTCGTGCAATGCCTTGCGTACGGCTTCGGTCTGCGTTTCGCCGGTCAACTCGGCCAATTCGCGGACCAAGCGGGTGGCCTCGGCATCCTTGATGTTAAGCTGTGGCGTGCCCATGGTAGAAACCTCTCGGGTCTTTCTACCATATGGGCGGGCCCGCCGCTACTTCGACATCGCAATGCTTCGCCCCGCCCCGTGCGGTACCGGCAGCTTGTCGTGGGCGGCTTTCATTTGCGCGAGCCGGTCCATCACGGTGTCGGGGAAGGCTGAGACCTTCTTGGCCACCATGTTGACGTTGAGCGCCATGTTTTCCGAAGTGGCCGACAGCCAGCCCTCCTCGGCGTGATAAAGCTCTTCGAAATAGTGCATGCGTTTTTGGTCGAAGCCGAGCAGCTGGAAGGTGACGCGCACCGGCGCGTCGACCAATAGCTCGCGCAGATAGCGGACATGCACCTCGGCGGTGAAGGTCGAGTGCCGGGTAGTGTGGACGTAGCTCAGGCCGAGTCCGAGCAGCTCGTAGACCTCGTCGACGGCGCGGTCGAACAGCACATTATAATAGGCCATGTTAAGATGGCCGTTATAGTCGATCCAGGCCGGCTCGACCCGCATCACCGAGGAGACGAAGGGCGCGAAGAAAGCGGGCTCTGGGTCGCGGCGGTCGAGCATATGGCATCCATAACATGCGGCGGCGGACGGGTGTAAATCCGGGCCATGACGCGGCTAAGCGATCCTTGACCGCGGCGTCTCGAGCCGCCAGTTTTGGCGGCAAAACAAGGAGCTACGATGGTTTTGGCCGAGGCAACGCAATCGGGGACACGAGACCGCGCCGCGGTCGAGACGGTGATCGCCAAGCTCGCGGCGAAATTCGGCAACCGCCTCGTCACTTCGCAGGCGGTGCGCCAGCAGCACGGCCACACCACCACCTGGCTGCCCAACCAGCCGCCGGACGCGGTGGTGTTTCCGCAGACTACCGAAGACGTGCAGGACATCGTGCGGCTATGCGCGGCGCATGGCGTCCCGGTGATCGGCTACGGCACCGGCACCTCGCTCGAGGGCCAGGTCAACGCGCCGCGCGGCGGCATCTGCCTGGACTTCCACGACATGAACAAGGTGCTGGCGGTGCACG
The DNA here is from genome assembly GCA_963729965.1 of uncultured Alphaproteobacteria bacterium. GTDB lineage: Bacteria > Pseudomonadota > Alphaproteobacteria > Rhizobiales > Xanthobacteraceae > BOG-931. The sequence goes on along the minus strand of CAVSPX010000007.1, from coordinate 63,870 downwards.
CCGAGGATCTCGATTGCGTCATCGAGCCGGGCGTCACCCGCAAGCAGCTCAACGAACACCTGCGCGACAAGGGCGTGTTCTTCCCGATCGATCCGGGCGCCGACGCCTCGCTCGGCGGCATGGCGGCAACCCGCGCGTCGGGAACCAATGCGGTGCGTTACGGCACCATGAAAGACAATGTGCTGGCGCTCAAAGTCGTGCTCGCCAACGGCGAAGCCGTCACCACCGCGCGGCGCGCCAAGAAATCCTCGGCCGGCTACGACCTCACCCGGCTGATGATCGGCTCGGAAGGCACGCTCGGCATCATCACCGAGCTGACGCTCCGCCTCGCCGGCATTCCGGAAGCGATCGCCTCGGGCATCTGTCCGTTCCCGTCGGTCGAGGCGGCCTGCAACGCCACTATTCTCACCATCCAGTCCGGCATCCCGGTGGCGCGCATCGAATTGCTCGACGCGCTGCAGGTCAAGGCGTGCAACCTTTATTCGAAGCTGTCGCTGCCGGAAGTGCCGATGCTGTTTGTCGAATTCCACGGTACCGACGCCGGCGTCGCCGAGCAGTCGGAGCGCTTCGGCGAAATAGCCAAGGAGCTGGGCGGAGGCCCGTTCGACTGGGCGCCAAAGGCCGAGGACCGCACGCGGCTGTGGCAAGCGCGGCACGACAGCTACTGGTCGATCCGCCAGCTGCGCCCGGGCACCGAAGCGCTGTCATCGGACGTGTGCGTACCGATCTCGCGGCTCGCCGAATGCGTTACCGAGACCCAGCGCGACGCCGAGAGCAGCGGCTTCATCGCCCCCATGGTGGGCCATGTCGGCGACGGCAATTTCCACATGCTGCTGCTGGTCGACAATAAGGACCCCGCCGAGGTCAAGCGCGCCGAGGACCTGCTCGAACGGCTGGTCGACCGCGCGCTCGCGATGGGCGGCACCTGCACGGGCGAGCACGGCGTTGGCCAGGGCAAGATGAAATATCTTCTGGCCGAGCACGGTGCGCCGGCGCTTACGGCGATGCGCGCGATCAAGACGGCGCTCGATCCGCTCGATATCTTGAACCCGGGCAAGATCGTCGCGCTGGGCTAGTGTTCATCTCTGTCGAACAAGCGTGTAAAAGCCCAGCCGTCAGGATTTTGTTGCAACGGCCAACAAGCCTGAAGCGCCAAATCCCAGTTTTATCCGGGATACCGGAAATTGTTGCATAAAACCTCCCTCCCGAAGGAAGGCCGCAAGATCGTTCTGGTCGAACAGGCGATGGATGCCGGCTCGCGCCAATTTCCAGGCGCTCATCGTTTCACGATCCGCGACGAGAACGGTAAGCTTGCCTCCCGGACGTAATACCCGCCTTGCCTCTCTCAGGACTTCGAGACCGGCAAAATAGAGCATGTGGACTGCGAGGATCTTATCGATCAACTCGCTGCGGCACGGCAGCGCATCGGCGCGGGCAAGCGCGAGATGGACGCGGCGATCGCGAAGACTGCGCACATTTCGCCGCGCAGCGTGCGCGAGCATTGTCGTTGAATGGTCGACGCCGAGCACGAAACCTCCGCCCGTGATGCGGGCCAGGCTTTTGATGCCGCTTCCGTAACCACATCCTAGCTCAAGGACCGTGTCGCCGGGGGCGATGCCCATGGCCTCGATTGCGATCCGGTTCGAGCGCCGGTTGAGCGCGCTCATCAGGCAGCCGATAAGGGCGCCCGCACAGCCTGATGGATGCCGCAGTTGTCGGGCGATCGTGTCCCACATGTTCCGCCGCGACGAACAGAGCGCTGCTGGATGTCCCCGCTCGGCTAGTTGGTCTGCATCTTGGCAAGGTCTTGCTGCATCACCAGCCGGCGCGACTTGTCCCACAGCGGCCGCTCCGGGTGGGGCGGAAGCGTGAGGGCGTATTTGAAGATGCGGGTCGCTTCCGGATAGTCATGCTGCTCCATCAGGTAGTCACCGTAAAAATAATTGGCATCCAAGCCCTTCGGCGCATTTTTGACGGCCTCTTCCAGCAACTGCCGCGCCTTGCTCTTGTCGCCAAAGCCCACCGGCCAGCCGGGCACACGGTAGTAAAGAACGCCAAGGCTTGTCGGCGCCCCGGCGTCCAGCGCGTACGGATCGGTTTGCACGACCTTGGCAAGAATATCCCGCGCCTTTTTCGCGAAGCTGAGCGCCTTGAAGGGGCTGCCATTCTCGCTCGCCATCGACGCCTGCTCGCTGATGATGATGCCGAGCCAAATCTCCGCTTCCGGCCGGTGCTGGAATTGCTCCGCGATCTTGGTCGCCCGATCGGCCAACGCGACCATCTGCTTTTCCTGAAGGTCCTTGTCGGTCTCCTGGAATTTGATGTGCTCCCAATCCAGCGCGAGCTGCAGGATCGCGGCGTTGAGCGGCGAATTCGGTGCGGCGCGGGCCGCCGTCGGGGCACCGAGCCATACGGCCATCGCCAGCGCGACGAGCGCTGCGGTCAAAGTTCTCACCATGGCATCCTCCTTCAGAATGCGGAAAAGTCGTTGTCGGCGAACAATCGCCGGGCCTTGCGGTCATCTCCCGCGACGGCGGCATCGACCAGCCGCGGCAGCAGGGCGTTGATCTTCACGAACATGCGCTCGGGAAATCCGAAATGGACTTCCTTCTTGCGCTGCTTGACGGCCGCAACGATACGTGCGGCCACCGCGGTCGGTTCGTCGACCCTCATGCGGGTCGCATTGGCGTATTTCTGAAGCTGGGGCGTGAACATGCCGGTGCGAACCGCGCGCGGCGCCACATAGGTCACCGCGATGTTTGTTTCCGCGAGCTCGCGGCGCAGCGCCTGGCTGAACGCGCGCAATCCGGCCTTGGCGCTAGAATACGCGGCAAAATGAGCGAGCGGGATGCCGCCGAAAATCGAACCGACATTGGCAATTTGTCCGGAGTTACGCCGCTTCATGAAAGGCAAGCAGGCGCGGCACAGCAATACCGGCGCGACGAGGTTGACTACGTAGCTCAGATACATCTGGTCGGACGGCTGACCCTCGGCGGGGCCGAAATGCTGGACGCCCGCCATGTTGATGAGAACGTCCGGTTGTTCTTGCGCCAGCAATGCCGCGGCCGCCGCGATGCCGGCTTGGCTCGATAAATCGACGCCAACATGCCGTGGAGAAGCGCCGCCCGCGCCGCTCCAGGTTCGCGACAGAACGGTCACTGCGGCGCCTTCGCGGTCCAGCTCCGCCGCGACCATGCGGCCGAGTCCTCCGGAGCCGCCGGTGAGAACGATGCGCTTCCGCTCAAGGGTCATTGGGCTCTTTCAACCGGGTCGTTAGCTTCGCGCGCTCACGCAGTTGCCGGTGTGTGGAACGCGCGCTCACCGCCGCGCAGTTCAAGATCGCGAAAGATGTCGCCGTATAATTTGTAAAAGTCGGTGGCCGTCTCGATCACCAGCGGCAGATGGCGCTGCTCGATCCTGTTGAGGAGATTCTCGAAAAACGCGGTATGCCGAATGTCCAGGTCGCTGTGCGTTGTGAGATATTTGAAACCGTCGGCGCCGGCGGGTGAGATCGAGGTGCGAAGCGCCGACACGGCCTTGCTCGCAAGGGCGACCGCCATGCCCTCAAGGACGTGGATCATGCCGAGCAGACCGTAGGGCGAGACGCGGTCGACGATGTAGTAGGCGTGACCGATCATGACCTTGCATGGGAGCCGCGGCTTCTCCCGGCTGACCGCGTCCGCATCGCCTCCGAGCGCCTGAATATCTTCGAGAATCCAGGATTCGTGCCCGCGTTCTTCGTCAAGGTACTCGAACAGCGACGACTGATAGAGGGAGTCTTGAGAGCCGCAGCGCGAGGCAGCCAGCGCAAGCAGCGGCGCGGTGTTTTTGACGTGATGGTACGCCTGACTGAGAAAGTCGAGGTAAAGCGCTTTCGACGCGCCCTTGCGCAGCACCTCCTGGATCAGCGCCAGTTCGGTGAACTGCCGCCGGGCAGCGGCCGTCTGTTCGATCAGCGTTTGATACGGCGTCATGCCGTTTCGCCCTGAACGTCCATGACCCGAACGGCATCAACGCGATCGAACACGCGGCTGATCAGCGAGCGGCGCGGCCGCTGATTGGGCGTGAAAAGATCGAGGCGACCGAGTTGTTGCTCGGTCATCGCCGCATAGCGTCTGGGCCTGGCGTAATCTGGAAGCTGGTGCGTGGCATCGGCCACAAGGTCGCGAAGCGCCAAGTCGTTTCCACACAGAGAGGCGTTCTTCGGGACAATGAGCGCCGCAAGTTCTTGGCGATGGCCGACGACGACGCAGCGTTTGACGCGGCCGCTGGCCTCGATGACCTGCTCAATCCATTCCGGGCTGACGTTGCGTCCGGCGCCGGTCACGATCACGTTGTCCTTGCGTCCGATGATGCGAAGAAATCCGGCGTCATCCAGCGCCCCGAGATCTCCGGTGCGCCACGTTCCGTTTGCCGGCGGTTCGCCGACATAGCCCCGCATGACCGTCGGACCGCTCACGACGATTTCGCCGTCGTCGATGGCAATCTGAACATTTTTCAACGGGCGCCCGACCGTGCCGGCGTGCCTGGCGCCGGGCCGATTGACGCAAACGACGGAGCAGCATTCCGACAGCCCATAACCCTCATAGATGGGCAGACCGCGGCTCCAGGCTTCGTCGGCAAGCTGCGCGGATACTGAGGCTCCCCCCACCGCGACAAATCGGAGCGAGGACGGGGCGCGGCGTGCCGCAATGCGCAGCTCGTTGAGCCACGCATAAAGCAGCTCGGGCACAAGCACCGTCGCTGTCGCTTTCGATTGCTCGACACAATCCGCGAGCTGGCTCGCGCGAAAGCTGCCATGCGCGCCGGGGAGTACGACCGTGGCGCCGACCGAAAGCGGCAGATAAATCCCGGCGATCTGCTCAAGCAGCAACGAGTTCGGCAGCACCGAAAGATAGCGATCCCGCCCAGTTGCGCTGGAGGCCTCGGCCAGGGCTTCAGCGCTTGCGAGCATTTGCGCACCCGACAGGCAAACGCCTTTCGGCGTTCCGGTTGTCCCCGAGGTGAAAATGATCCGCCGAGCCTCGCTGGCCGGCGTCATGCCTGGAACGGCCGCCGCGCCCAAGGGGTGTGCGACTAGGCCGAGGCGCTGCACGCGATCGGCCGACGCGGCATCCGTGGCCGCATGGGTCAAGCCTGTCTTCCGAGCGATGTGCGTGAGCTGCGCCTCGGAAAAGAACTCCGGCAATGGAACGATTTCCTTGCCCGCGAAGCTCAGCGCGAGGTCGAAGACGATGCCATCGGCTCCCTGGCTCACCAGTAAACCGACGCGCTCGGGCAAATCCGTCGCGGCTGCCGCCATGGCGCGGACTTTTCCGCATAATGCCGCGTAGGACAGGATGGCATTGCCCGAGACGATTGCCGTGCGATTGCCGTCCGCCGCCGCGCGGCGAGCGAGGCTATCAAAAAATTCGCGCATTGGCGTCAGGCTGACGAGAGCTGGTGCGCAAGATGGCGGTTCCCGGCTTGAGCGCCGCCCGGTCGTCCACCGCCATGATGCGCGGGTCGTAATCGAAGTAACGGCCCCAGCTGGACGGATTCGGCACCCGGCTTCGGTCGGCCGTTGCCAATTCGATCATGGCCAGACGGCTGCGTTGCAAGAGCGCCCGCAACGGCCTGGTGGCGGTAAACACGGCCCATTCGGCGTCGAAAGTTCGCAGGAACTGAATGAGTTTTGCGACAAACGGCAGCGACCCGCTCGCGCCATCCCCGGCCAGGTGGCAAACCTCGACGATTGTTTCGCGCTCAATATGACCGTCGACGCGAGCCTGCAGAATCGTCTCGATCGGGCGGTCGAGATAATGTTCGAAGAAGAATTTTTCGGCGCCGAATCGAACGCCGGCGGCGCACGTCACCTGTCCGTGTTCATCCAATTCGGCAAGCAGTGTCGGCGCGAACGACGACAGACAAGCTCCATAGCGGTCCCCGTATAGCCTTTAAATCGCGGCTTCGACGAAATCGCGAAGGCGATCGTGTCGCGGAATTACAACGAACATTGCATCCCCATCCCTGCCGAACCCGGCGGGACGAGTAGTGGACCTATTCGCTGACGCTCACCTGACGAGTGCGGGGCAAGATAAGGGCAATTCGCGCCGAACCGCCAAAGTGCGAGCGCATTTGGGGCGAAGTCGCGACCTTCAACCAAACGAAAACCGGCGGCCGCGGCGTGTTAAGGATTTGGTAACGCTTCGGCTTGGCGCCACGCGTCGAACTGCAGCGTAAACTGCGCGCCGCCGTCGGGGCTGTCGGCCACCGAGACCGTCCCGTGTATGGCGTTCATAATTCGTCGGACGATCGCGAGCCCGAGTCCCGCGCCGTCCTTGTTTGTATCGCCGCGCCAAAATCTCTCAAAAACCCTCTCTCGAAGCGCGACGGGAATTCCCGGTCCGCAATCCTCGATCTCCACGGAAGGCGTGGCGGTCACCCGTATCCGTACGGCCCTTCCTTCGGGACTGTGATTAAGAGCGTTTTCAATCAGATTGCTGATGGCGACGCTGACGACGAATCCATTGCCGTGGACGAATACCGGGTCCGCCGGCTCCTCTACCTCGAGAGTTTTTCGCCCCGAGATGGCAAGTGGCCCGAGGTTCTCCGCCGTTTGACGAGCCGCCTGGCACAGGTCGACAGGCTCATCGAGACGGAGGCTGAGCGTTTCCAGTCTGGCGACGAGCAGCAATTGCTGGACGATTCGCGTCATGATTTCGACGTCGTACCGCAGCTTCGCCGCAGCGTCCTTATCGGCCATGCTGTCGATGTTTGCCGCCAGAACCGCCAGCGGCGTTCGCAATTGATGGGCCGCGTTGGCGTTGAATTCCCGCTGGCGCCGAAGTCCCTCGTCGAGGCGATCGAGGCAGTTGTTGACCGAGGTAACAAGGGGAAGCGTCTCTGCCGGTATTCCCGCTTCCGGCAGGCGAAGCGTCGAATTGCCGGGATCGATTTGCGACGCGAGTCCGGCCAGCCGGTTTAATGGCGCCAGCGTCCGCCGAACCGTGAATGCGCTGACCGCGAGCAGTCCTATCAAAAACGGTATGCCCAGCCAGCCGCCGTCCATGGAGAATTCGTTGAACACGGCGGCGTTGAGCGATCGGGTCATCGGCAGCGTCTGCTCGACCTGCGTGACGAAAATGCGCTTGCCGATCTCGGTACGGATCGCGGCGCCGATGATGCTATTGTTGCCGGGTTCCGCTCTGTACGAATACAGATTGCGATCCTGCCTTTCAATAAACTCCGGGACCGGACCGACACGCCGGCCGGATGCCGCAACGATCCTTCCCGACTGATCGTGAACCGCATACCGGTAGAAGCTCCCGGGGTTGTTATAGGCTTCCGAAAGCTTGGAGGGCAAATTCAGGTAAATCGACCCGTCGGCGCCGACCGAAACAAAGCCGGCAATCTCCTGTGCCTGCAGCGTCAGCGATCTTTCGCGCAGGTACGAGGCAACGCGGCTTTGCTTGACGTAGAGCCAGCCATAGGCCACCGCAGCCGCAATCAGTGTCGTGATCGTCAAGCGCACGGTAATACGGGAGGCGAGCGACATGCTCATTGCACTTTCTCCTCGCGGAGCAAATAGCCGATGCCGCGAAGCGTATGGATCGAAACCTGCGCTTGAATGGCTTCCAGTCGGCGCCGGAGGCGGGAAATGAGAGCTTCGATGGTATTAGGCAAAACGTCCTCACTCAGCCCGTACACGGAATCTTCGAACATGCGTTTGGGGACGACCTGATCGGCCCGGCGCATCAGAAGCTCCAAAGCGTCCAACTCTCGGGGCGGGATGGCCACCGTGTGGCCGCCGACCTTGAGCTGCCGGGCGGTCGTGTCGAGCGTAATATTGGCGATGTCGATGGTATTTCCCATCGGGCCGCCGGGACGCCGCAATAGGGCTCTGAGACGGGCCGCCAGCTCCTTCATGGCGAATGGTTTGAGCATGTAAGCGTCGGCCCCGCGATCGAGACCTTCGACCCGATCGTCGATACCCTCCCGTGCCGTGAGGATAAGAATCGGAAGCCAGCTCGCCGCCGCGCGCAACTCCTGGATGACGTCCAATCCGTCGCGATCCGGCAATCCGAGATCGAGAATTATGGCGTCATAAGAAAGGCTTTTGCTGGCCGCCATGCCTTCCTCGGCGGTGGAGAAAAAATCGACGCCAAAGCCGAAGCCGGCCAAGCCTTCGGCAATACTGGACGCGAGCCGTTGATGATCCTCGACCAGTAGAATCCGCATGCCTGACGCCCCCTTGTCACGAGGAGAGGCTGCTCTCCGCGCCCTGCCGCCGAAGCGAATGCGATCCGTTCCCATGCCTCACGTTCCCCCCGGAAGCAGCCTTCTGGAGTTTCCTGACGGCAAGCTGACGGCTTCGCACTTTTCGTCGTTTGCTCACAAAGAGGGGAACGGCGCGCAAGCTCGCAGCAACGGTTGAATCGTGATGAAATTGAGGCGAGTGGATCGCGCCGGGCGCGGCTCGGCAATATTGCATGAGAGGAGTTCTCTCAAAGTGATTCCCGCTGTTACGTCCGGCCGCGCCGTGCCGAGCCAGCCAAGCCAAGCGAACGGATCATGAGCCCACGTAACGCACTCCAGTATTTCAGATACGAGTTCTTTGCGCTCGGCTCCGACTGTGTTTTCCAGCTTTACGCCGCAACGCAGACATTGGCGCACGCCGCCTCTGCGCAAGCGACCCGCGAGGTCTTCCGCATCGAAGCACGCTATTCCAGGTATCGTGCAGACAGCGAGTTATCGCGCATCAACGCCGTCGCCGCCGCAGGCGGATGGATCGATGTCGATCCCGAAATGGCGACGCTGCTCGATTATGCCTACGCGTGCCATCGCCTCAGCGGTGGATTATTCGATATAACCTCGGGGATCTTGCGCAAGGCATGGGAATTTTCTTCCGACCGGATTCCCGGAGACGAGGCGATCGCGGCAATCTTGCCGTTCATCGGGCTCGACAAAATAATCTATCTTATTGAACAGCAGCGACATCTTCTGTTGTGGCGGCAAGCCGGCGCTCGCACCGGACATCGCCTGGATCGCTCCACCTGAATTATTCACCCCGGAAATAGCAACGCTCATCGGATCCCCAAGGCCAAAGCACTTTTGAATGACGACACCGGAATCAAATTCTAAGAGTCTGTCCGGGAACATCAGGCCGGATTACAAAGTTTTCGCAGCATGAGGCGGATTGATGCGAGGCGCAAGAACGACAGCGCCTTGCGATTGAGGTTCTCCCAGTCCTTCGCGAGCCGTCGGCAACGGTTGAGCCACGCAATGGTACGTTCGACGACCCAACGGCGTGGGAGAATGACAAAACCTTTGGCGTGATCAGAGCGCTTGACGATTTCAGTTTCGAGGTGAGGCAGAATTTTCGCCAAGGCCTTTTGGAATTCCGGCCCCTGATAGCCACCGTCGGCAAACAACTTTTTCAAGAACGGATACATCCCGAAAAGGGTTGCAAGGAGCAGGACGCCACCGTCGCGATCCTGGATATTGGCGGGATGAACGATCGCGTGGAGCAACAAACCCAGCGTATCTACGAGAATATGGCGCTTCTTGCCCTTGATCTTTTTGCCCGCATCATAGCCAGGCGGATCGATGCAGGCCCCCCTTTTTCAGCGCTCTTCACGCTTTGGCTATCGATGATGGCGGCGGTGGGACTGGCCTCTCGTTCGCCTTGCTCGCGGCACTCCACATATAGGGCGTGATGGATCCGATCGAGCGTGCCGTCGTAGCTCCACAAATCAAGATAGTCGAAAAGAGTGCTGCGTGGCGGCAGATCTTTCGGGATCGCCCGCCACTGGCACCCCGTGCTCAACACATACATGATCCCGTTCATCACTTCGCGCACGTCGACGTGCCGCTTGTTACCACCACGCTTGGCCGGTGGAATAAACGGCTCGACATGCGCCCATTCGTCGTCGGTCAGATCGCTCGGATATCGTAGCGCGCTACGGTCGTAACGCCTGCGGTTTTTCGCCGTCCACATCGGTGACCATCCTCGAATCAGGCCACCACTCTTGAATCACAAATGATTCATTGGATTCAACTTGTTCTCGGACAGACACTTAGACTGACGAGTTACGCTTGTCTTATCTCACCTGACGCATGCCTGACGGCGTCGCCCAGGCGAGAGCGCTAAACTTGCGCTGTGCTGCCGGAACGGCGGACCGCTCTGATTGGCGCGAGATGCACGACTGCCATGCCATCTGGAAAACATCTCAAGACGTGACTACATCGCCGGTATAATGCTCCGCGGACATATCCTGCTCTCGATCCTCACCCTCATTCTCCTGATTGCCGTACCGATTGCCGTGTCGGGCGCTGGCTTTTTGCTGAGCGATCGGCAGAGCAATTGGCGGGCGGCCGATCGGTCGAGCGCCGGGCTGCTGCCGGAGGCGTCGCAACACCGCGGCGCGATCATCCGCGTCTTTGCCGCGCGCACCGTGCGCTGGCGCGGCATCTTCGCCGTCCACAGTTGGATCGTCGTGAAAGCGCGCGGCGCGATGGCCTACACCCGTTACGATTACACCGCTTGGGGCGATCCGATCCGCATCGATGGCTTCGCGCCCGACGGGCGCTGGTTTGGCGCGGTCCCCGAAACCGTGGTGAGCGTGGATGGCGACAACGCCGAGCGGCTGATTCCCAAGATCCGCGCCGTGGTCGAGGACTACAGATTCAGAGCCTATGGCGACTACCGGCCTTGGCCGGGGCCGAACTCGAATACCTTCGTTCAGGCAACGCTCGATGCGGTTCCCGAATTGAAAGCCGTGCTGCCGCCTACCGCAATCGGCAAGGACTATCCTTATCGCGGCGAATGGGTCGGCTTCACGACGTCCGGCACCGGCGTGTTCGCCACCTTTGGCGGCTATCTGGGCCTGACCATCGGCTGGATCGAAGGCGTTGAACTGAATTTGTTCGGCGGCGTGCTCGGCTTCGATCTGCGGCGGCCGGCGCTCAAGTTTCCCGGTCTTGGTCGGATCGGCCTGACGGCGGGTCCGTAGCCACGCGCTAATCTGTTCGCAACTCCGACTTACGACTTCGGCTGTTCGTGACCGATCGTTGCCTCATACCAATACACAAAGGTGAACAGGAACAGCATCCCGGCACCGATCAGTATCGCGGTCACCGCCGCGGCGTAAACGCCCGCCAATCGCTCGCCATGAACCACAATCGCATTTGCCGCCAAAGCCAGCGCAGCGATATCCATCGCCAGCGAGAATATGATCACCTGGAGTGGCAAACGCGTCGGGTTTACGGCCTGCCGACGCCGCGGAAATGTCAGCGCCCAGCTCCCGAGAATGACAGCCATGACGCCGCTTGAAATACGCCAAGCGATCGGCGCCGTGGTTCCAAACAACGTCAACAGCGGCGGCAGGATCGAGCCCAACGTCGTCATGAAGCCCAGTTAAATCCAAGTGCGCGTCACCCAGCTGTCCCACTTGGTCAATCGACCCCCAAGCATTTGCCGCAGGATCATTGTCAGGACGGACAGGCCCGCGAAGGTCATGCCGACGGTCGCGATTGTGTAGAGATAACCGAATGCGTCCACGCCAAGCCCCCTGACCTGAGCCTCTTAGTCAGCCATGACCGGATTCCCTGGTTGATTTGAGCCCATCTGGATTGGGAGAGCAACGGCATGGGGCGAGGAAGGATTCCCCTGCCACAATTCAAAAACATCCGCATTCTCTGCACCTTAGCGCAGAAAAATGCGAAATCAAGGCAGCTTGCCACAATTTCCCGGCCGGCCATCAAACAAAGATGACGAAAAGATCCTTCGACATGTCAAAGAGATGGCGCGGGCCGGCGGAATTTCTTGAATTCGTGCTGCACGCCGAATAAAAGCGCCGCCGCCTCGCTCCTCTTGCAAGGACGCCGGCCGAGCGACGAACGGCTGGCGGGAGCGGGTGCGGTGCTCGCGGGCGGAGGGTTCGTCCCCTCCGCACTCGGGCGGCGTCGGGCATCAGCCTGCCGGCACAACGACCGGCGTGCGAGGTGCTCGCTGCACTGGGATTTGTTTCGGCGCGGGTAACGCCCGTGGAGATGCGCTTGGTCTCCGCCCCCCGGTTGGGGCGGCCGTATCGGATCGAGCGTTCCGGACTGTCCCGGAAAGCATGGCCTGACGCTGAGCCTTGGGGACCAGCTGTCTCCCTGGCAAGAGCCGCAGTGGAACGCCGACAGGCGAGCGCGCCCTGGCCAGGGTGCGCGCTTCGCCGCAAGGTGAAGCAGGGAGACCCGCGTCTGTCGGCGTTCTGCTTCCTTTTCTTATTTCCGTCCGTTCGTTCGTGCACCGCATGCGATCGTGATGCCATTCGGGGCTGTCCACACCGAAGGGCTCTGACGAAGGTCGAATACGGTGACTTGCGAATAGCGAAATCGCGAATAGCGAATAGGGTTTCTCCATTCGCTGCTCACTACTCGCTACTCGCCCTCTTTATGCCTCGGGTGCGAAGAAAAAACGCATCGCGAGAACGGGAACGCTTGCATCATTGCGCGCCAACGGACCCGCGCAAAGTCGCGCGATCCGATGGCAGGCTTCGGGGAGCAGTCCGGCTGAGAGGACCGAGCCGTGGGGGAGGCCGCGCAACACAGAATGGCCCTGAACGCAGCCGAAATGCTGCTGCGATTGGCGTGCAAACCACTGCAGGCTGTCTTAGGCTTGCACTCAATGCGCGCGGATTCGTAGTCGAAGGACGCCGAAATCACGCTTGGAGGCGCCGTGCAGACGACGCTGCTCGGACTGGCAATCGCGATGATCCTGGCGCTGCTGACGGCGATCGTGGCGCCGCTGGTGATCGACTGGAATCATTACCGCGATCCGATCGAGGCCGAGGCCAGCCGGCTCGCCGGCATGACGGTGCGCATCAACGGCTCGATCGACGCGCGTCTTGTGCCGACGCCGATGATCACGCTGCACGATGTCGATGCCGGCGCGGCGGGCACGGCGGGTGGCGGTGGCCCTGGCGATTCGCAACCGCTGCTGCGCGCCGGCGAGATCAAGCTGGAACTCGCGCTCGGCGCGCTCCTGCGCGGCAAGATCGAGGCGACCAACGCGCATCTGGTCGAGCCGGAGTTGCACCTCGGGCTGAATCGGTCCGGTGCCCTGGCGCTGCCGGCGATGTCGCCATCGTTCCGGGCCGAGGCGCTGCCGATCGCCCATTTCAGCGTCGAGAACGCGCGCGTCGTGTTGACGGATGCCACATCGGGCGCGCGGCTCGTGCTGCAAAAACTGTGGTTCGACGGCGAGATCGCATCGTTCGCCGGGCCGTTCAGCGGCCACGGTGCCACTGTCGTAGGCGATCAGCTTTACGGCTACCGCATTTCGGGCAGTCCGGCGCGCGGCGGCGGCACGGAACTCAGGCTCGGCGTCGATCCGTCCGACGTGCCGCTGACGACGCAGTTTGACGGCACGCTGACGTTTGCGCAGGGCGTGCCGCGGTTCGACGGCGTGCTCGCGGTGGCGCGGCCGGTCGGCGCAACGCTGGCCAATGGCGCGCGTGTCGTCAGCGTGCCATGGCGCGCGGCCGGCGCGATCAAGCTTTCACCGTCGGCGGCCAAGCTTACGAAGCTGACATTGCGCTACGGGCCGGAAGAGCGCGCGCTGCATTTCTCCGCCACCGCCGATGTGACGCTGGGCGCCGCGCCGCGCCTGACCGGTACGCTGTCCGCCGAGCAACTCGATGTCGATCGCGCGCTGGCCGCCCCCGATCTGACCGACCGGCCGCCGCTCGTCGTCATCAGAAGCTTTCTGCCGGCGTTTTTGGCCGAGGCAAAATTGCCGGTGCCGGCGAAGATCGCGCTGAGCGTCGATGGACTGACGCTCGGCGGCACCACGCTTGACTCGCTGTCCGGCAATCTTGCTTTCGATAAACGCGGCTGGACGCTCGATGATTTTCAATTCCACGCGCCGGGCCTGACCCAGGTGACCCTCAGCGGCCGGCTCACCGGGGAGGGGCGGGGTTTCACTTTCAGCGGCCCGGCGAAACTTGCTTCGGCCGATTTCGAGACGCTGCTGGCGTGGCTCGATGGCCGCAGCGGCGGACGCGCCTCGGACCAGGTGGAGACCTTCAACGCCGGCGGCGACGTCACCATTGCCAGCGACCGCATCGCAGTCGACCGGCTGACCGCTGCGCTCGGGGACGAAACCGTCGCGGGGCGGCTCGCCTACCAGTGGTCGCGTGACGATCGTCCGGCGCGGGTCGATGCTGAACTGCGCGCCGCAGCGCTCGATCTCGATGCGCTGTCGGGCTTTGCCAGATCGGCCATCTCTCAGTCGACCCTCGGCGGCGGCGGATTCGAACTGCCCCGGGAGGCAACGCTGGCGCTCAACATCGGTACCGCGACGCTTGCCGGGGTGCAGGCGCAAGCGGTCGATGCCGCGGTCAAGCTCGATGCCGGGAAATTGCAGATCGACCGCCTTGCCGTTGGCGATCTTGCCGGCGCCAAGCTCGCGCTCAGCGGCCAGATCGATGCTTTGTCGTCGCGGCCGCGCGGGCAGATTACGCTCGATCTCGACGCCGCGGCACTCGACGGCCTGGGCGGCATCGCCGCCAAGTTCGCGCCGCAAGCCGCGGCTGCGCTACGGCATGCCGCCGACCGGCTGGCCCCGGCAAAGGTTCACGCAGTGCTCGATGTCGAAAGCGCGGCATCGTCCGGGAGTACCGCCGACCTTCATCTCAGCGGCAGCCTCGCCGCCATGCGCATCGCGCTCGACGGCAAGGCCACGGGGCAAGCAGTTCATCCTGATGCGGCCGCCGTGCAGATCGACAGCCGCGTCGACGCCGATAATGGCGCCGAGCTGATAACTCTGCTTGGCCTCGATCGCGTGCTGGCGGTCGACGAACTGCCGGGGCGGCTCACATTTGCAGCGAAAGGACCGCTCGGCGGCGACATTCATGTCGACGGCAAGGTCGAGGCGAGCGGGCTGGATTCAGCCGTCACCGGCACGCTGCGCTTGTCCGGGCACCCGGCACCGTGGGGCGATTTCCAGGTGCAGGCGACGGCCGCCGATTTGCGGCCGCTGCATCGCTTGCTCACCGGTCAGCTTGGCACGGCGGTGCCGGTTACCGCGCGTGCAGCAGTGACGATGGGCGATGGCAAGCTCGCGATCAACGATATCGTGGCGCGCGCCGGCCAAGCGCCGGTGACCGGGCATGTCGCGCTCGCCTTTGCCAAAGAGCAGATCGGAATCGGCGGCGACATCGCGGCCGATACGGCCGACGTCCCGTTCGCCGCGGCCCTGCTGCTCGGGCTGCCGGCGAATGGTCCGGGCGCGGGGTGGTCGGATGCCGCGCTCGGCAGCGGCGTATTTGCTCCCGTGTCGGGCGCGGTCACGTTCAAGGTTGCTCACGCCGATCTCACGCCGTCGCTCGCGGCGCAGGATTTGACCGGCGTTGTGCATTTCACGCCGTCCGCGCTTGCGCTTGACGATATCGCCGGACGTCTTGCCGGCGGCCACCTCGATGGATCGCTGGCCTTCAATCGCAATCCGGATGGCATCACGCTCCACGCCAAGCTCGGTCTGACCGATGTTGGGGCGGCGGCCATCGCGGGGACCGGTCTGCAAATCACGGGCGGTGATCTGACCATGGGGCTTGCGGGCGACGGCGCGGGCGCCACACCGGCCGCTCTTATCGGCTCGCTGCACGGCAGCGGCAACCTGACGCTCAAAGACGCGCGATTTGCCGGTCTCGACCCGGCAGCGTTCGAGGCGGCGCGGCACGCCGCCGGTCAGAATGGTCAAATCGACTTGAGCAAAGTGCAGGCTGCCGTGAGGTCCGCGCTGACAAGCGGCCAACTCAACATGCCGCAGGGCGAAGGGGCGCTCACCATTGCTTCCGGCGTGATCACTCTCAAGCGCATGACGCTGCAGGCCGGCGGGGGCGCCGAGCTTTCGCTCGCCGACGCCGTCGATCTCAACGTGGGGACGACCAACGCGCAGCTGGCGCTGTCGGAAGCGCCGCCCGCGGCGGCGCTGATCGAGATGCGGCCCGAGCTTTCGGTCAGCGTCACGGGTCCGCTTGCGGCGCCGCAGCGCACCCTCGATCTCTCGGCGCTCGACAGCTGGCTCAGCCTGAGCGCCGCCGAATTGCAGACGCGGCGCATCGAAATGCTTGAAGCCGACCGCCAGCGGGGGCCGACGACTCTTGCGCCGCCCGCTGTTCCGCCGGATTTGCATACGCTCTCGCCCGGTACGGTGCTGGAATCGGAGCTGCCGCCCAGGTTGCTTGCCACGCCGGCGCCGGGCGCGCGCGGACTGGAGCGTTTGCGTCCGCCGCCGCCGCCGGTGCCCGCGACGCCTGCCGCACCGGCGCAAAGCGCGCCGGGTTCGGGGGCAGCCGGTACCGATGCCGTTCGTGCGCTGCTGGCGCCATTCCTGCCGCAGCCAAAGCCGCCGCCTAAACCCGCGGCCCGCAAACCTGCAGCCACGCTGGGCGCCGCCGGGCAGACGGGGCGGCAGGCTACGCCGCCATCACCGGCGGCAGGTGCCGCGAGGGCAGATTGAGCCCGCGCAGCAGACCGTTACTCGGGACGCAGGACCGACGGCGTCGCGGCGGGCGCGAGCACCATTACCGGGTGCGCCTGGGCCGACCCGCTGCGTTCTGCCGTGCCGCGCTCGGCGCCGCCGTCCCGCTGCGTTTGAAAGTGATCGAGCACAAACAACCGGATCGCCGACGACAGGTTGCCGCGCCGCCGGGTCGAATCGATCGCCGCCACCAAATCCGACAGCGTGGTATCGCGCGCCGCGGCGATATCCTTCAGCCCTTTCCAAAACGCATCCTCAAGACTGACGCTTGTCTTGTGTCCTGCGATCACGATCGAGCGCTTTACGACAGGAGAGCTCATGGCGCGTCCTTTCTTTCGATCCGATGTTGCTCGACGACCTTTTGGATCTGGTCACGCTGCGCCCGTTCCAGCGCCTTCGCGGCTTTTGGCTGGCCGTGAACGAGGCGGCTTCGCCCCGCCTCCTGCTCGGCCTGACGCCGTTTGGCCTGTTTGCGCGCGGTGCGCAGATTGACGATAGGACCCATTCGGACGCTCGTTGGTGAGTTTACGCTGCTGCGCGCCGCCAGACGCGGGGGCAGTTGGAAGTTTTTAAGACGCAGCACCCTACAGATGATGCAACGACTGTGACCATGCCGTCTGACTCGGGCAACACACGCTTATTTGAACAAAGCGCTCAGACGTGCGCTTCTCCGACAAAATATTCCTCGATGACATCAGGTGGAACTCCGTAATACTACGTACAGAGCCCATGCTCGTCTGGAGAACTGCCCGGTATTGCGTCGATTGTTCCTCCGGAAACTGCGTCAAGCGATCAATATTGCATGGACAGGTCGAAACCTATTCATGCCTGGCAGCCGACAGATGCCGCGTGCAGTTGATCAGGCCCACCCGGTGCGGTGCTTCCTCGTGCAGGATGGTGACGCTGGTATTGTCAAAGCGTTCTGGAACAATGGCGCCATCCGACACCAGCGCGTGCCGCGCGACCAGCGCGCGACAGACCAGACCATGAGTGATGACCACCAGGGTTCCATTCGCGGCGCGGCGCCGGCTGACAATAAAGGCGAAAGCTTCGGCGACGCGTGCGTGAAATGTCGGCCAGTCTTCGCCGTTGGGCGGCGCGAAAGTCGGTCCGAAAGGGTCTTCGGCCAGCGCCGCATAAGCCGTGCCGCGCAAATCGCCGAAATTGCGCTCCTGCAGCAGCGGGCTCTCTTCCACGGCGATCCCGGAGCGGGCGGCGAGTGGAGCCGCCGTCATGCGAGCGCGCACCAAGTCGCTGCAGAGGAGGTGGACGAAGCCGCGCGCGGCCAGGCGCTGCGCCACCAGTTCCGCCTGGCGCATACCGCGGTCGTTGAGCGGCACATCGGGTCGCTGCAAAACGCGCGCGGCGTTGCCGTCAGTCTCGCCGTGGCGGACGATAACGATCGTCATGCGGCGGTGTTAGCAGCCTTCGATGGCGCGGGCGAGTTCAAAACATGAGCAAGCACGGCCTTTGTCCCCGTTTTTTCGCCGATTGGTAAGTTGAAACGAAAGCGGATGGCCGCTTCCAGTCATCAAATGTCCGCACCAACAGTATCTCGGGCCGTTGCGTCGCCCAGATGCTGCCGCAGCAAAACACCGACGCCGTCGAGCGGCTTCGCGCCCATCATCTTGAGCGCATGCCATAGACTGACTTGATTCGTCGTCAGCACGGGTTTTCCCAGATCGCGCTCCAGCTGATCGATGATTCGGAACGTCGTCCAATTGCCACAAGCCAGCATGACGGCATCGGCGTCCGGCCTGTTCACACGGCGCCCCACATCGAGGGCGGTTTGCACATCCAGAAGCCCGATCTCAAGATTGCGGACGAACCCCAGCCCTTCTTGAGCGACGACTTTGACTCCGTTTGCTTCAAGAAATGCCGCGACGGTCTGGTTAACCGACGCGCTCCAAGGCGCACCGAGCGCGATTCGTTTTACAGAAAGCACGCGCAAAGCCTCGAGAAGCGCGGTTGAGGCCGTGGTGGCCGGCTTGCCGCTGGCTGCACTTATCCGCTTGATCAGTTCCTGGTCGTAGCCGGGGCCATTGCGCGAAGAGGGAGCCGTTGCTGGAAAAATGATAACGTCAACGTCGACATCGGCCAGTTTTTGACTCTCGATTTCGATCTCCTGGAAAACGCGCAGGGTCGACTCCGCATCCACGTTGTTCAACCGCATGCGCGCGACGTGCAGCGTAATGTTTTCCGGCAGCGCTCTGCCGATATCCATCTCCTGTACCGAGCTTGAGGACGGCAGCAGCAACCCTATCCGCCGAAAGTCCTTTCGCTGCGCCATAGGAGTCTCCTCGTTAGCGGCGGATGCGGCTCAGCCGTCTACGCTACGCCGTTTCGAATGATTGTATCCGGTGACAGGTGCAGTCGGTCAATCACCCGGCTGGGTCATGCGCCGCAGCTTGACCAGGCGGTCGAAGTCCTCCGCCGAAACATGACCGAGCTTCACGGCTTCCTCGCGTAGTGTCGTTCCGTTCTTGTGCGCCGTCTTGGCGATCTCGGCCGCCTTGTCGTAGCCGATGCTGGGCGCGAGCGCCGTGACCAGCATCAGCGAATTCTCCATCAGTTCGCGGATGCGCGGCTCGTTGGCGCGGATGCCGATAACACAATGATCCGTGAATGAGTTCGTGGCGTCGGCGAGGATGCGGATCGATTGCAGCGTCGCGTTGGCTATGACCGGTTTGAAGACATTGAGTTCGAAATGGCCCTGGCTCGCCGCGGTGGTGATCGTGGTTTGATTGCCGAACACCTGGCAGCACACCATCGTCATCGCTTCGCACTGCGTCGGATTGACCTTGCCGGGCATGATCGAGGAGCCGGGCTCGTTCTCCGGCAGAATAAGTTCGCCCAAGCCGGAGCGTGGGCCGGAGGCGAGGAAGCGGATGTCGTTGGCGATCTTGAACAGGTCGGTGGCGAGCGCGTCGAGCGCGCCGTGGGCAAACACCAGCGCGGCATGGGAGGCGAGCGCCTCGAACTTGTTGGGCGCGGTGATGAAGGGCAGACCGGTCAATGCGGCGACTTTTTTGGCGAACAGTTTGGCAAACGCGCGCTTGGCGTTGAGCCCGGTGCCGACGGCGGTACCGCCCTGTGCCAGCGGATAAAGCTCCTTGAGGCCGAGCTTGACGCGGGCAATGCCGGAAGTCACTTGCGCCGCGTAGCCGGAAAATTCCTGGCCGAGCGTCAAGGGCGTGGCGTCCTGGGTGTGGGTGCGGCCGATCTTGACGATCGATGCAAACGCCTTGGTTTTGGCGCGCAGTGCGCTTTGCAGATGCGTCAGCGCCGGAATGAGCCGATGCACGATCTCCTGCGCGGCCGCGATGTGCATCGCGGTCGGGAAGGAGTCGTTCGACGACTGACTCATGTTGACATGATCGTTGGGGTGGATCGGCGATTTCGCACCACGCTTGCCGCCAAGCATTTCGTTGGCGCGGTTGGCGATCACCTCATTGACGTTCATGTTGGTCTGTGTCCCGGAGCCGGTCTGCCAGACCGACAGCGGAAACTCGCCGTCGAGCTTGCCGTCGATGATTTCCTGCGCGGCCCGCACGATGGCTTTGGCGCGCTCGGCGTCGAGCGAGCCCAGCTCCAGATTGGTTTCCGCGGCGGCGCGCTTGACCAGCGCCAGCGCGGCGATCAGCGGACGCGGCATGCGCTCCTCGCCGATGCGGAAATTCTGCCGCGAGCGCTCGGTCTGCGCGCCCCAGCAGGAGTTGGCCGGCACTTCGATGGGACCGAAGGAATCGGTTTCGGTGCGGGTCTTCATGGTGTGAGAGGCGCTTTCCCTCTCTTCGTCCCTGCGCACGCCGGGACCCAGTTGCTGGATTCTCGCCGTCGCGGGAATAAGCATCGCGCGGAGCAGCCGCTACTTCTTCCTGAACCGGTCCAGGCTGACCACTTCGGCGCCGGACGGCGTTTCCTTCTTCGCGGCGGCAGCCGGCGAAGTCTCAGCGTTCTTCGGCTCCTCGACCGCCTTTAGGACGGGGACTGGCGCTTCCTCCGGTCTCTCGCCGGCCTCGGCCTCAGCTGCCGGCGCGGCGTCCGCGGGCGCGAATTGCAGGCCGAATTGCACCGCCGGATCGAAAAATGCGGTTACAGCCTCGAACGGTATCATCAGCTTTTCAGCGACGCCGCCGAACGACAGGCCGACCTCGAATGCCTCCTCGCGCACCACGAGATCCCAGAACTGGTGCTGCAGGATGATCGTCATGCTTTCTGGATATTGCGCGCGCATCCGCGCCGACAGCTTTACGCCTGGAGCCGCCGAGGCAAACGTGATCTTGAAATGATGCTCGCCGGGCAGGCCCTTCTTGGCCGTGTCGGCCAAAACCGTGCGCAGCACGCCGCGCAAGGCGGCCTGGGCCAATAGGTCGTAACGGATAAGATCTTCAGGCATCAGGATCAGGTGTCGGGTTCAAAAGGGCATGTATGGTACGAACGACGGGCGCCCAAGCTATGGACAAAGTATAGGCTCGCACGCTGATTCTGTCTTTCAATACCGGAACGTGATGCCGCATTTTTGGAAAGTGGAGGCTTCTGTTGCCAGGTGCCTCCGAACCCCGCCTAGCGGAGCTTAACCCGCTAGGGCTTTAAATCGGTCTTTCGAGCTGCTTACGCAGCCAGAGCAACCGGAGCATAGTTGTCGTTGGCAACTATGAATTTGGCCCGATAACGCCGGAACCATGCCGGGCAAAAGCACGCCCTTTACGCCCTCGTCGATCCTATTTCGACCCCGTGATGGTGGAGTTGCCGGGTACCGCCCCCGGGTCCGAAAGGTTTATTACGACGCCCGTTTATTGCCATAGCCGGCTTGCGCCGGCCCCCGAGATATAGGGGCAAAACGTTGCCGAAAAAAGAGCCCGCTTGGCGCCGCGGCTCGGAGGGCGAACATTCCGCCGGTTCGCGCGTTTACCGCCGAAGTCATGGCTAGGCAGACGAAAACGCCCCCGGTTCGCCGCGCGATTGAGCGCTTGAGCCCGTATGCCTCATTGTGTCTCGTGGCCGTGCCGTTGGCCATTGTCGAGCCGCTCAAGCTTGTCGCTGTCGTGGTCGCTGGCGGCGGTCATTGGATTACCGGCACGGTGACGATCATGTGCGCCTACGCACTCAGTCTGCTGCTGGTCGAGCGGCTGTTCCTGATCGTCAAGCCGAAGCTCCTGACACTGCGGTGGTTCGCGGTGTTGTGGAATTGGTTCGTTGCGGTGCGGGGCACGGTGCTTGGCTGGCTCGGATTCAACCGCATGCGCGGGCGGCTGGAAAGGCAGCCGGTTGCGCTGAAATCGCGGGCCGCCCATCGCTGACCCTTCTGGGGATACCCCCGCACAACGTGCCGCGCTACGACTGCGCGCATGAAGCTACTGTCCGGCGGACAATCCGGGGTCGATCGGGCCGCGCTCGATGTCGCGATCGAGCGCGGCATTCCCTATGGCGGCTGGTGCCCGAAGGGTGGCTGGGCAGAGGATTTTCCGACTCCGCCGGGGCTGCTGGCGAAGTATCCCGCGCTCCAGGAATCACCGTCGGCCGATCCGGCGCAGCGCACCGAAGCGAATGTGCGCGAGGCCGATGCGTGCCTGACAATCGTCGACGCCGGTGGCCTCGACGTGTCGGCCGGGACGACCCTCGCCGGCGACCTCGCGCACCGCTACCGCAAGCCGCTCTACGTGGCGAAGCTCGGTGACGTCGATGTCAAGCACGCCCGCCTCTGGCTGCGTGTGCAGCGGGCGAGACACGGCGAAGACCTGAAGCTTGCCATCGGCGGCCCGCGTGAGAGCGAAGCGCCCGGCATGTACCAGCGAGCGGCGGCGTTTATTCGCGCCCTTTTCGAAGAGTGACCGCGTTTTCCGTGCACGGCATGGCCTGTCTGCGCAAGGCCGTATAGCGGCCGCGGTCACGTGGCGATAAACCGGCAGCATGAGCGCATCGTTGGCTCCCGGTTCTGCGGACACAGCGGCTTTGCCATCCACAGCCGCGCCGCAACAACCGCAGCCGACGCTCGCCGAACTGTTCGTCGCTTTCGCCAAGATTTCATTGTCAGGCTTCGGCGGCGTGCTGGCTTGGTCGCGCCGCACGATGGTCGAACAGCGCCGATGGCTCACAGCCGAGGAGTTCAACGAGATCTACGCGTTGTGTTCGTTTCTGCCCGGCGGCAACATCCTCAATTTCTCCATCGTGTTCGGTGCGCGCTTCGGCGGCGTGCGGGGCGCCCTTGTGGCGATCGCCGGATTGCTGGGGCCGCCGTTTTTTCTGGTTCTCATCATCGCCGGCATCTACGCGCATTACGGCGATCTGCCGCTGCTGCGCCGTGCGCTTGCCGGCGTCGCTGCGGCGGCGGCCGGCCTGATGACGGCGACCGTCGCCAAGATGGCGCGGCCACTGTTTCGCAATCGCGCCGTGACTGGGCCGCTACTCGCGCTCGTCACTTTCGTGGCAATCGGGATCGTGCATTGGCCGCTGCCGTTGGTGCTCGCGATCATTGTGCCGGCCAGTATCGGCGCCGCCATGGTGCGGCGATGAGTTCCGGGAGCGGCCAAGGCAGCCTGCTTACACTTGCCGGCTTCTTCGGCGTGCTGTCATTGTTTGCGATCGGCGGCGGTAATTCAGCCATACCGGAAATGCACCGCTTTGCCGTCGATGTTCAGCATTGGCTGAGCGATCGGCAATTTGCCGATACGTTCGCATTGGCGCAGCTGACGCCGGGACCGAATCTGATCATCGTGGCGCTGATCGGCTATCATGTGGCCGGCGTGCTCGGGGCGCTGGTCGCGACGCTGGCGATGTGCGGACCGCCCGCGGTGTTTGCTTTCTACGTCGGTGGCGCTTCCGAACGCTTCAAAGGCAAAACGTGGCATACGGTGCTTAGCCGCGCGCTGGTGCCGGTGACAATCGGGCTCATTGCCGCGAGTGGGGCCGTTATCGCCGAAACGGCAGGTTACAACTGGACATCGCTCGCGATCATGATCGGGACGGCGCTGACAGCCTATTTCGCCCGCTTGCATCCGTTATGGATCTTCGCCGTTGCGGCTGTGATTGGGATGAGCGGCCTGCTTTGATATTGGCCTAAGCAGCCTTGCCTCCAATCGTTCGCGGTCTGATGCTGCTTGTTCGTTGGGAGGAAACAAGCCGATGGACAGCAACGATCGCCTGAACGCGATGGCGCGACGGATGTGGGACGCGCGAGTAGGGCGCCAGTCTTATCAGAACCTGCAAGGCGAGTTGCGGCCCGCCTCGATCGCCGAGGCCTATGCGGCGCAGGAGGCCTATTACCGGCTCGCCGAGCCGGTCTACGGCGCGGTGGCCGGCGCCAAGATCGCCACTACCACCAAGGTAATGCAGCGGCTGATGGGCATCGACCATCCGTGCGGCGGCGCGATCTTTGCGCGCACGATCCATCACTCGCCGGCGCGGCTCGGCGCCGCCGAATTCGTCAACCTGCGTATTGAAAGCGAGATCGCGCTGCTGCTCGGCGGCGACCTGCCGGCGGCACGTGCACCGTGGACGCGCGAGACCGTCGCGCCGGCGGTGGCCGGCGCGATGCCGGCATTCGAACTGATCGAAGACCGCCATGCCGATTACGCCAAGACCGAGGTCACCTCGCTGATCGTCGAGAATTGCTGGAACGGCGGCGTGGTGATCGGAGCGCCCAAGACGCTTCCAGTCGCCACGCTCATCGGCGTGACCGGCCGGCTCACGATGGACGGCAAAGTGGTGGGCGAAGGCCCCGCCGAGGACCCCGCCGCGACGCTCGCCTGGCTTGCCAATCATCTCGCCGAGCGTGGACGCGATCTCAAGGCCGGCATGGTCGTCATCACCGGCAGTCTCATCCCGACAGTTTCGATCGTGCGCGGGCAGTGCGCGGCATTCGCAGTGGACGGCCTGGGCGACGTTGCACTGGACGTGGTCTGAGCGGGGCGAAGGACAGCTATCCACCACGATCTTGCGCGCGTTTCTTTCGGCGCACATTTGGCATTAAAATCGCCGCGACTCGCCGAGAACAGAACACCGATGCGCCAATATCTCGACCTCATGGAACGCGTGCTCGAAGAGGGCGTGGAGAAGACCGATCGCACCGGAACCGGCACGCGCTCGATCTTCGGCCACCAGATGCGGTTCGATCTCGGCCACGGCTTTCCGCTCATCACCACCAAGAAGCTGCACGTCAAGTCGATCATCTACGAGCTGCTGTGGTTCCTGCGCGGCGACACCAACGTCAAATATCTCAACGACCACGGCGTCTCGATCTGGAACGAATGGGCCGACGCCAACGGCGATCTCGGTCCGGTCTACGGCCGCCAATGGCGCTCGTGGCCGGCACCCGACGGGCGCAGCATCGATCAGATCAAGGATGCGCTCGACACCATCCGGCGCAATCCGGATTCGCGCCGCATCGTGGTGACCGCGTGGAATCCCGCTGAGCTGCCGCAGATGGCGCTGGCGCCGTGCCACTGTCTGTTCCAGTTCTATGTCGCCGACGGCAAGCTGTCGTGCCAGCTTTACCAGCGCTCGGCCGATGTGTTTCTCGGCGTGCCGTTCAACATCGCGTCCTACGCGCTGCTGACAATGGCGGTGGCCCATGTGAGCGGACTCAAGCCCGGCACGTTCGTACACAGCTTCGGCGACGCACACCTTTATCTCAATCATCTCGACCAGGCGCGCCTGCAGCTGGCGCGGCAGCCGCGGCCGCTGCCGACGCTGACCATCAATCCAGCAGCGGAGGATTTGTTCGCGCTGACTTACGAGGATTTCGCGCTCGAAGGCTACGACCCGCATCCGCATATCAGGGCGGCGGTCGCGGTCTAGCGCCGCCAGTTGCGGTGGTGCCCGGAAGATTGCATGGACATTATCCTCGTTGCCGCCATCGCGGAGAACGGCGTCATTGGCCGCGGCAATAGATTGCCGTGGCGGCTTAAGTCCGACATGGCGCATTTTCGCGCCGTGACCATGGGCAAGCCGATCGTGATGGGACGCAAGACTTATCTGTCGATAGGCAAGCCGCTGAAAGGCCGCACCACGATCGTCGTGAGCCGCGACCAGGGCTTTGCGGCGCCCGGCATCGTTGTGGCGCCGAGCCTCGATGCCGCTTTGACTGTGGCGCGCGGCGACGCCCTGCGACGCGGCGTCGCTGCGATCGTGATCGCGGGTGGCTCTGAGATTTACGCCCAGATCATGGAGCGGGCGACGCGGCTCGCCGTAACCTTGGTGCATATGCGGGCCGAAGGCGACGCGCGCTTTCCGCCAATCGATATGCGGCATTGGCGGGAAGTCGCGCGCAAAGAGTGCGCGGCGGGCGCCGATGACGATGCCGCGTTCGCCATCGTCGATTACGTGCGGGCTCCGCGGGAGCCACCCGGCTAGCTCGCACAAGTCACGGACCGCAATGGAGAATTTCCGGTCCGCGCGCGGCCGGAATAAGACTTTACGTTGCATTGCGCCCGGCACTCTCTTATATCCCCCCGCAATCGT
Organism: uncultured Alphaproteobacteria bacterium; assembly: GCA_963729965.1. Lineage (GTDB taxonomy): Bacteria > Pseudomonadota > Alphaproteobacteria > Rhizobiales > Xanthobacteraceae > BOG-931. Next base: position 37,892 of record CAVSPX010000007.1, on the reverse strand, counting down.
GGGGCAGGCGCATGTCGCCGCCCTGCCGGCGCTCAGGAGATAATTGATGCCGTGGAGTAACCAACCCGGCGGCCCCTGGAGTTCGGGGCCTCGGGGACCATGGGGCTCGGGACCGCAACAGCAGGGTCCACGGCCGGCAGATCTGGAAGAATTCCTTCGCCGCAGCCAGGACAGGTTGCGCGGTTTTCTGCCCGGAAATTTCGGCGGCCGCGGCATTCTTTTGATTGCGGTCGCTGCCCTTGTCCTATGGGGGTTCTCCGGATTCTTCCGTGTCGAACCCGACGAGCTAGGCGTTGTGCTGCGCTTCGGCAAATACGTGCGCGAAGTCGAGCCCGGTCTGAATTATCACCTGCCATATCCGATCGAGACCGCGCTGACGCCGCCGGCGCTGCGCGTCATCAAGACCGACTTGGGCATGCGGGAGAGCGGCGCTGGTGAGCGCGACGTGCCGGAAGAGAGCTTGATGCTCACGGGCGACGAGAACATCGTCGACGTCCACTTCTCGGTGTTGTGGAAAGTCAAACCAAACGGCGTCGGCGACTATCTGTTCAATATCCAAAATCCCGAGGGCACGGTGAAGGCGGTGGCCGAAAGCGCAGTGCGTGAGGTTATTGGCCGCAACAATATCCAGCCGATCATCACTTCAAGCCGCGACGCGATTCAGACCGAAGTGCAGGAGCTGATGCAAAAGACGCTCGACTCCTATCACGCCGGCATTCAGATACAGCAGGTGCAGCTGCAAAAGGCCGACTATCCGTCGCAGGTGATCGACGCCTTCCGCGACGTGCAGGCCGCCCGCTCCGATCTCGAGCGGGTGCAGAACGAAGCGCAGACCTATGCCAACCGCGTCATTCCTGAAGCGAGGGGCCGCGCCGCCAGAATCCTTCAGGACGCTCAGGCTTATCGCGCCCAGGTCGTAGCCAATGCCAAGGGCCAGACCTCGCGCTTCCTGCAGGTCTACGCGCAGTACAAGAAGGCGCCCGACGTAACTCGCCAGCGCATCTATCTCGAAACGATGGAGCGCATTCTCTCCGGCACCGACAAGACGATCATAGACACCGGCGCCAAGGGGCCTGGCGTCGTGCCGTATCTGCCGCTCACCGAGCTCGGCAAATCGCCCGGGACGCCATCCTCGCCCGCACGAACGACGGGAGCCAAGCCATGAGAATGAGCTTAACCGGCGGGGCCATCGCGGTCATTCTCCTCATCGCCGTGGTGATCGGCTATGGAACGTTTTTCACGGTCGATCAGACCAGCCAGGCGCTGGTGGTGCGGCTCGGCAAACCGGTTCGCGTCATTACCGAGCCCGGTCTGAACTTTAAGGTGCCGTTCATCGATAGCGTCATCTACATCGACAAGCGCATTCTCGCCATCGAATCGCCGGCGCAGGAAGTGATCGCCGCGAGTCAGGATAATTCGAATTTGGCCGTGGAGAACGTTGGCGGGCCCAATATAGGCGCGCAGGCCGGTGAGCGGCTCGTCGTCGACGCGTTCGCGCGCTACCGGATCACCGATCCGCTGAAATATTATCAGACGGTTGGTCCGGCCGGCGCCAGTTCGCAATTGTCCATCCTGCTCAATTCGACGCTGCGGCAGGTTCTCGGCCAAGCGACGCTCGCCGACGTCGTGCGCAACAAGCGCGAGGTGTTGATGTCGCAGATGCGCCAGCGGCTCGACGAAAAGGCTCACGAATTCGGCGTTCAGGTCGTTGATGCGCGCATCCGGCGGGCCGATCTGCCGGAGCAGAACAGCCAAGCCGTCTATCAGCGAATGCAGACCGAGCGCCAGCGCGAGGCCGCCGAGTTCCGCGGCGAGGGCAATCAGAAGGCTCAGGAGATCAGAGCCAAGGCCGATCGCGACGTGACCGTGATCGTCGCCGACGCCAATTCGCAGGCCGAGACCATGCGCGGTCAGGGCGACGGCGAGGCCAATGCCATCTTCGCCCAAGCCTATGGTCAAGATCCGGGCTTCTTCGCCTTCTATCGTTCCATGCGCGCCTACGAGCAGAGCATGCAGCACAGCAACACCAATCTGGTGCTGGGTCCGGACTCTGACTTCTTCCGCTTTTTCGGCGATCCGTCGGGACGCGTGCCCGTTCAGGCCGGGGGGGCGCCGCCGGCGGGAGTGCCGGGCGCGCATGCCGGCGTACCTGTAACCGGCCGCGAGGATGCCCGCGCCGCGGTGCCAGCCAAATAGCCCTCGCCAACTTGCACATTGCCGTTACGGGCTCCCTCGATAACGCCGCGAAGCCGCTAAGTCGGATTTGCGAGTCGGATTTGAATGTCGGATTTTCTCGTCGCGCTTGGACTGTTCTTCGCGATCGAAGGAATATGCCTTGCGGCATTCCCCGTTGCCGCCAGACGTGCGATGGCCCACATCCTTGCCACGCCGGACGCGCCATTACGCATCGCCGGCGTGGTTTCGGCGGTCATCGGCGTTGCTATCGTCTGGTTGGTGCGCGGATGAATGCGAGTCGCTTTTCCGCCCCAATCGGGCTTCTAATGACTGGTTTGGCAATTTCTATCATTGCGCCCCGCAGGTGGCGGGAGCATTTATGCCCATGAGTCATCCCTAGGAGCGCTGACACCCATGTCTCGCCATATCTCTTTCCGGCTGCAGTCCGGCCAGATGCGCTGCGGCGCGGCGATTGTTGCGTTGGCTGCGCTTGCCGCCGCGATATTCGTTCTTCCGGAGGTTGCGGCGGTGGCCGCCACCGCGACCGCGGCCCCCGCAGCCGCCGCTCCGCCCGCCGCGGTTCCGGCCGCCGCGGCTCCGGCGCCGCTGCCGCCCGGAGAGGTGCGAGGGCCGGGCAACATTGCGGATGTCGCCGAGAAGGTTATCGACGCGGTGGTCAACGTTTCGAGTTCGCAGAAAGTCGATCCCCATGTGACCGAACTCCCGGACTTGCCGCCCGGCTCGCCGATGGAGAAGTTTTTCGAAGACTTCTTCAAACACCACCGCGGGCAGGGTGGTGATGACGACGAACCGCGCCGGGTCAATTCGCTTGGCTCCGGCTTCATCATCGATCCGACGGGACTGATCGTCACCAACAACCACGTTATCGACGGCGCCGACGAGATCAGCGTCATCCTCAACGACGGCACCAAGCTCAAGGCCGATCTGGTCGGCAAGGACTCCAAAAGCGATCTGGCGCTGTTGCGCGTCCATTATGATAAGCCGCTCAAATACGTAAAATTCGGCGATTCCGACAAGCTGCGGCTTGGCGAGTGGGTGGTCGCCATCGGCAATCCGTTCAGCCTGGGCGGCACAGTGACGGCGGGCATCGTCTCCGCCCGCCATCGCGACATCAATTCGGGGCCGTACGACAACTACATCCAGACCGACGCGCCCATTAACCGTGGCAATTCCGGCGGCCCGCTGTTCGATCTCAACGGCGAAGTCATTGGCATCAACACCGCGATTATCTCGCCGTCCGGCGGCTCGATCGGCATCGGTTTCGCGATTCCGTCCAACAGCGCCGTTCCGGTGCTTGACCAGCTGCAGAAATACGGCGAAGCGCGCCGCGGCTGGCTCGGCGTGCGCATCCAGGAAGTGACCGACGAACTCGCCGAGAGCCTCAGCATTGGCACGGCGCGCGGCGCGCTGGTCGCTGGCGTCGACGACAAAGGCCCCGCCAAGCCCGCCGGCATCGAGCCGGGCGATGTCGTCATCACCTTCAATGGCCACGACATCAAGGAAATGCGCGACTTGCCGCGCATCGTCGCCGACACGCCGGTCGGCAAGGAAGTCGATGTTGTCGTCATCCGCAAAGGCAAGCAGCAGACACTCAAGGTCACCGTCGGCCGGCTGAAGGACGATGAGAAGGTAGCGGCGGTCGATACCAAGAAGGACGCCGAGCCCGGGCATAAGTCGGTAGTGCAGAAGACCCTCGGCCTCGAGCTGTCGAGTCTCACTGCGGAGACGCGCAAGAAGTTCAAGATCAGGGATACGGTCAAGGGCGTGCTCGTCACCGGGGTCGATCCCAACGCGGCGAATGACGCGCCCGACAGGCATCTCGGACCGGGCGACGTCATCGTTGAGGTGCAGTATCAGGCGGTCGGCACGCCCGCCGATCTGCAGAAACGCGTCAACGAGCTCAAGAGCCAGGGCAAGAAAGTCGCCGTTCTGCTGGTCTCCAACGGCAACGGCGAGACGCGCTTCGTGGCGCTGAATCTGAATTAGCCGGCGCGAACAGCGAAATCGCAGGTGGCGAGCAGGACCTTTGCTGCCTGTTCGCCCTTTTGCAAATCGCGGCTCACTCGCTCAATCCAGAACGTAGCTCACCATGCCGTCGGCGAGCTTCGGCTCGAACCAGGTCGATTTCGGCGGCATGATCTTGCCGGCGTCGGCGACCGCCATCAGGTCGGTCATCTGCGTCGGGTAAAGCGCAAACGCCGCCGACATCTCGCCTGACGACACCAGCCGCTCAAGTTCGCCCAGGCCGCGTCCGCCGCCGACGAAATCGATGCGCTTGTCGGTGCGCGGATCGGTGATGCCGAACAACGGCTCAATGATGTTGCGCGACAACAGCGTGATCGGCAGCCGGGCGATGGGGTCGGATGCCTGCGCGGCGCCTTCCTGGCCCGGACGCAGCGCCAAGCGGTACCAATGGCCGGCGAGATACATTCCGAGTTCACTGGCGCCGTTGGGCCGCACAGGCTCACCGCTCGGCTCGACTGCATAACGCTTCCGCAATTCGCCGAGCAGCGCTTCAGCCGTGTGGCCGTTCAAATCGCGCAGCACGCGATTGTAGTCGAGGATCGTCATCTCGCCCTGCGGAAACAGCACGGTGAGGAAATAGTCGTGCGCGCCATGTCCGCCGCGCGCCTTGGCAACCCGCAGCGCCGCGGCGGAGCGGTGATGGCCGTCGGCGATATAGAGCGCGGGCAACGCATCGACGGCGCGTGTCAGCCGTTCGATCGCCGCGTCGTCTCCGATCACCCAGAGCTGGTGGCGCACTCCGTCGTCCGCGGTGACATCGACCGCGCCGGGGCCGGCTGCCTGCTCCGCCAGCATGGCGTCGATCTGCGGCGCGGCCGGATAAGCCACCATGACCGGTCCGGTCTGTGCGTTGACCGCCTCGATCTGGCGCACGCGGTCGTCTTCCTTGGCGAGCGTCGTCAGTTCGTGCTTGCGGATGCGATTGCTGGCGTAGTCGGCCAGCGACGCGACGGCGGCGACACCGGTCTGGGTGTGGCCACGCCAAGTCAGCCGGTAGACGTAGTAGCAAGGCTTGTCGTCGCGGATCAGCACACTCGAAGCGATCATGCGCCGCAGATTGTCGGCCGCCTTGGCGTAGACGGCGCTGTCGTACGGATCGGTTGCCGGCGGCAGATCGATCTCAGCCTTGGAGACGTGCAGGAAGCTCCACGGCTTGCCGGCGGCGCGTGTGCGCGCCTCGGAGCTCGACAGCACATCATAGGGCGGCGCTAGCACGTCCGCGGCGCGGCCCGGTCCGGGCCGCAGCGCGCGAAAGGGTTTTATCAGGGTCACGAAGCCTCGCACATTGGACTAAGCTTGGATGATGCAGCGATCCGAATCTCGTCGCGCTCGGCGTTTTAATTCGCGCTAAAAGGCACTACGTCAACCCCGTGAACGAACCGGACATCGTCCTCATTGCCGGGCCGACGGCGAGCGGTAAATCGGCGCTGGCGCTTGAGCTTGCCGAAAAGCTCGGCGGCGTGATCCTCAATGCCGATTCGATGCAGGTCTATCGCGACCTGCGCATCATCACTGCGCGGCCGAGCGCGGAGGAGGAGCGTCGGCTGCCGCACCGCCTCTATGGCCACATCGATGCGGCGGAGAACTTTTCGGTCGGGCGCTGGTGCGAGGAGGCGGCTGCGGCGCTTGCCGAGGTGCGGCGCGCCGGACGCTCCGCCATCGTAGTCGGCGGCACCGGCCTCTATTTCAATGCGCTCACCCGCGGCCTTGCGGCCGTTCCGCCGATCCCCGCCGACATCCGCGAGGCGGTGCGGGCGCGGCTTGCCAACGACGGCGTCGCCGCGCTGCATGCCGAGCTGAAATGGCGTGATCCGGCGGCGGCAGCGCGGCTGATGCCGGGCGACCGCGCGCGCATTACCAGGGCGATCGAGGTGATGCTGGCGACCGGCCGTTCGCTGCTCGATTGGCACGAAGACAACAAGCCTGGGAGCCTAGATCCGGCACGCGCTGTCAAAATTTTTCTCGCACCGGTGCGCGACGACCTGATGCGCCGCATCGATGCCCGGTTCGACGCCATGATGGGGGCCGGCGCGCTCGACGAAGTGCGGACGCTCGCGGCGCGCAATCTCGCCCCCGATTTGCCGGCGATGAAGGCGCACGGCGTACCGTGGCTGGTCCGTCACCTGGACGATAAGATGACGCTCGACGAGGCCGTGGGCGAGGCGAAGCGCGACACCCGCCGATACACCAAGCGGCAGGCGACGTGGTTTCGCAACCAGCTGCCGGAATTCGTCTGGGTCGAACCGGATCGCGCGCTCGCCGCGGTCGAGGCACAGTTGCACGCAAGGCGTTGACGCTTTGGCATGTGCAGGCGTCTTCGCCACGTCGTTCAACCTGGCGGCGTGCCGAAATGACGGTGGTCCCATCTGGATGGAGGCGCGCCGCCGCGCTAAGGATGAACGGTAAGAACGAGCCCGATGGCGGCAGCGAGGAGGTCGCGGAATGTTCCTGCGCAATGGCTGGTATACGGCGCTGTGGTCCCATGAGCTGACGGAAAAGCCGATCGCCAAGACCTTCCTCAATGACCGGGTCGTGCTGTTCCGCAATGCCAATGGCGAGGTCGGCGCGCTTGAGGATTGCTGCTGCCACCGTGCCGCGCCGCTGTCGCTCGGCGAAGTCGCGGGCCAATATCTCGCCTGCGGTTATCACGGGCTCAAGTTCGATGTGACCGGCAAATGCGTCGAGGTTCCCGGGCAGGTCCAGGTGCCGTCCGGCGCCAAGGTGCGCAGTTATCCGGTCGCCGAAAAATGGAATGTCGTCTGGATCTGGATGGGCGACCCGGCCAAAGCCGATACTGCGAAGATCCCCGACATGCCGTGGCTGTCGGAGCCGCAATGGACCGCGACGCCCGGTCGGCTCTACGTGAAATCGAATTATCAGTTCATCATCGACAATCTGTTGGATTTCACCCACGTCGCTTATGTGCACAGGCGCACCATTGCGGGTGACCCGCGCGAAGCCACCGAACCGATGAAAGTCGAGCGGCTCAATGACGGCGTTGGCGTCAGCCGCTGGCTGCTCGACGTGCAGCCGCCGCCGCTGTTCGCCAAGGCGGGGAATTTCACCACCAACGTCGACCGCTGGCAGCTGGCGAGGTGGCATTCGCCAAGCGTCGTCTATCTCGACGTCGGTTGCGCCAAGGTTGGAACGGGAGCGCCGCAGGGCGATCGCAGCAAGGGCATTTCGATCTGGTCGACGCATCTGCTGACGCCGGAAACGGAACTCACCAGCCATTACATGTTCTGTTTCTCGCGGGACTTCAGTCTCGGCGACGCGGAGATGTCGAAGCTCCTATACGAGGGGTCGCGGGCAACGTTTTTGGAGGATGTGGATTTCCTCGAAGCCGTGCAGACCAACCGGGTCGACGGCTCGCTTGAAGGCTTGGTCCACATCGCCTCGGACGCGCCGCAGCTCCAGGCCCGGCGCATGCTCGGCAGCATGATCTCGGCGGAGCGGACGCACCAAGGCGCACGCTCCGCGCTTTCCCGCCAGCGCGGCTGACGTGTAATCATCGAACAAATTTCGATTTGGTCCGCGATTTTGTCCGCGGCCCATTTCTTCGGCCGCTCAGCGCTTAAATTTTGTGCGCTGCACAATCCTTCGCCGACAACGCCTCCAAAGTGCGCATCGCGGCCATCTCCTCACGGCAAAATAAACCGATTTTCAATCCCTTAAGACTGGCACAGGGCTTGCGAAGCACTCCCTCGGTAAAGCCGCAGGGCTCGAACCGACTTGCTTAAGAGGGAGCGCCAATCGCATGCGCAGCAAATCTTGGATAGCCGAATGGCATCCCGAAGATCACAAGTTCTGGCAGTCGACGGGCAAGTTCATCGCCCGCCGCAATCTCATCTGGTCGATCGTTGCCGAGCATCTCGGGTTTTCGATCTGGCTGATCTGGAGCATCGTCGCAACCAAATTGCCGCAGGCCGGCTTTCACTACACCACCGCCCAGCTGTTCCAACTCGTGGCGCTGCCCGGCCTGATCGGCACGCTCATGCGATTCCCTACACGTTTGCGGTCACGACATTCGGCGGGCGGAATTGGACGATCGTCAGCGCCAGCCTGCTATTCATCCCGACGCTTGCGCTCGCCTATTTCGTGACGAAACCCGACACATCCTATCACGTGATGCTGCTGATATCGGCTTTGGCCGGACTCGGTGGCGGCAATTTCGCCTCGAGCATGGCCAACATTTCGTTCTTTTATCCGGACCGCATGAAAGGCTGGGCACTCGGGCTCAATGCCGCGGGCGGAAATATCGGAGTCAGCACCGTGCAGTTGCTGGTGCCGATCCTGATGGGCTTCGGCTTTATCAGCCTGTATCAGGCGAACCCAACCGCCGGCGGTGTCTATCTTCAGAACGCCGGCTTGGTGTGGCTCGTGCCGCTGGTCATCGCGGTCAGCGGCGCCGTTTTATTCATGAACAATCTGACTTCGGCGCGTTCGACCTTCAAGGACCAGCTCGTTATCGTCAGGCGCAAACACACCTGGCTCATGTCTTACCTTTATATCGGGACATTCGGGTCCTTCATCGGCTACTCGGCCGCATTTCCGCTGCTGATCAAGACGCAATTTCCAGCAGTCTCGATTGGCATTGCGTTCCTCGGTCCCCTCGTCGGCTCGCTCGCGCGTCCGCTTGGCGGCTTGCTTGCCGACAAGGTCGGCGGCGCGATCGTGACGTTCTGGAACTTCATCGCCATGGGCGCCGCAACGATTGGCGTTGTGTACTTTGTCGAGATCAAAGACTTTGCCGGTTTTTTGGCAATGTTTCTGATTTTGTTCGTGACGACCGGCGTCGGCAACGGTTCGACGTTTCGGATGATCCCGTCGATCTTCCGTGAGGAAAAGCTCAGGGAATCGGTGGGCCTTGGCGAGGCGGGCCGCGTGTCCGCCTTGAAAGCGGCCGGTCTCGAGAGCGCCGCCGCGCTGGGATTTATCAGCGCGATCGGCGCTGTCGGCGGATTCCTGATCCCGACCGGCTTCGGCAAATCGATCGCCATTACCGGCGGCCCGCAATTGGCGTTGGCAATCTTCTTGGCGTTTTATGTGACCTGCATCGCGCTCACGTGGTGGCTCTATCTGCGGAAGAGCTCCGTGGCCGCTGGCGCGCCGAGTTTCACGCAAGCGCGCGTGTGATACGGCCGGTCGGGCGCCGGTCCGCGGGGACCACATCAAGGAGCCGAGCATGACGCCCGAGCAGATCAAAGCGATTCAGGAAAGCTTCGCGAAAGTGGTGCCGATATCAGAGCAGGCGGCCGCGCTGTTCTATGGCCGCTTGTTCGAGATCGATCCGGCGCTCAAGCCGCTGTTCCACGGCGACATGAAAGAGCAGGGGCGCAAGCTGATGGCGACGCTCGCCGTCGTCGTCAACAGTCTGAACAATCTCAGCGCGGTGTTGCCGGCCGCTGCCGCGCTCGCGAAGCGTCATGTGACCTACGGGGTGAAGCCCGCGCACTATACGCCTGTCGGCGAGGCGCTGTTGTGGACATTGCAACAAGGCTTGGGCCCGGCGTGGACGTCCGAACTGGCGGCGGCGTGGTCTGGGGCCTACGGCGTGCTTTCCGAATATATGATCGCCGAGGCCTATGGCCGCAGCGCTGCGGCCGAGTAGGGCCGCGTCATGACCGATTGCCGGCGCGCGCGGCTCGTGGTGATCGGCAACGGCATGGCCGGGATGCGGACCGTTGAAGAATTGCTCGTCCGCGCGCCGGATCGTTTTGACATCACCGTCATCGGCGCCGAACCGGAGCCTAATTACAATCGCATCCAGTTGTCCGCGGTCCTGGCCGGCGACAAGACCCGTGACGATGTCATCATCAACCCGTGGAGCTGGTACGGCAAACGCGGCATCCGCCTGATGACCGGAATCGCAGCGGTCGCCCTCGATCGCGCGAGCCGTTGCGTCATGCTGGCCGACGGCTCGGCCGTGCCGTACGACACACTGTTGCTCGCCACTGGCTCGAAGCCGCTGGCGCCGCCAATTCCCGGCGTTGGGCTGCCTAATGTGCGCGCCTTCCGCGACACGGCCGATGCCGAGGCGATGATCGCCGCGGCACGCAGCGGCCGCCGCGCCGTTGTCATCGGCGGCGGGCTCCTTGGCCTTGAAGCGGCCTGGGGGTTGAAACGGCGCGGCATGTCGGTTTCGCTGGTGCACCTGATGCCGACGCTGATGGAGCGGCAGCTCGACGTCGCTGCCGCCGAATTGTTGCGGCGCGATCTCGATGCCCGCGGTATTGCCTTTTTCACCAACAGCCAGACCGAGGAAATCGCCGGCGGCGAACGAGCGGAGCAAGTGGTGCTGGCGGACGGCCGCAGGCTTCCCGCCGATTTTGTCGTTCTCGCGATCGGCATCCGGCCGAATGTCGATCTGGCGCGCATGGCGAAGCTCGACGTCAATCGCGGTATTTTGGTCGGGGACGACATGCGCAGCAGCGATCCGCATATCTTCGCTGTCGGCGAATGCATCGAACATAACGGCCAGGTGTTCGGGCTTGTGGCGCCGATCTGGGACCAGGCCAAAGTCTGCGGCGCGCAGCTCGCCGGCGATCGCACGGCCGTGTACGTGCCGCCGCCCGTCTTCACCAGTCTGAAGATTACGGGCGTTGACGTGTTCTCGGCTGGCGCGCTTGCTGCGGCCGACGACACCGACGAAGAGATCACGCTGCACGACGCCAAGCTCGGCCTCTACAAGAAACTCATTGTGCGCAATGACAGATTGGTCGGCGCGGTGCTGTATGGCAGCGTCGGCGACGGCCCGTGGTACGTGGACTTGATGCGCGACAAAGTGGATGTTTCGGCCGTCCGCGATCGCCTGGTGTTTGGCCGTGCTTTTGCTGAACAGAGCGAGGCCGCGCTCGTGCCGGAAGCCGCGCCGGCCGCACCCGGCGCGACCGATACGGTGCCGCAATGGCAGGCGGCGTGATCCGCACCACCTGTCCGTATTGCGGCGTCGGCTGCGGCCTGATCGCTGCCGCCGACGGAACGATGTCGGCGGATCCAGATCATCCCGCCAACAAGGGCCGGGTGTGTTCGAAGGGGGCCGCGCTTGCCGACACGCTCGCGACCGACGGCAGATTGCTGCACCCTCAGATCGGCGGCCGCAACGCCGGGTGGGATGAAGCGCTTGATCGCATCGCCACCGCTATGATGCAGGCGGTGGCCGATCACGGTCCGGATTCTGTTGCGCTCTACGTCTCCGGCCAATTCCTCACTGAGGACTATTACGTCGCTAACAAGCTGATGAAAGGATTCATCGGCACCGCCAACATCGACACAAACTCGCGGCTCTGCATGGCGTCGTCGGTCGCGGGCCACGTCCGCGCCTTCGGCGAAGACATCGTGCCCGGCTGCTACGAGGACATCGAGCTTGCCGATCTGGTCGTACTCGCCGGCAGCAACGCGGCGTGGTGTCATCCGGTGCTGTATCAGCGCCTTGCCGCCGCGCGCGCCAGCCGCGGCACCAAGGTCGTGGTGCTTGATCCGGGGCGCACGGCGACGTGCGACATCGCCGACATTCATCTTGCGCTGCGGCCCGGAACGGATGTCGCGGTGTTTGCCGGCTTGTTGTTGCGGCTCATGGCGAGTGGCGCGTGCGATCATGCTTGGACGCGTACTCACGCAACCGGCTTCGCCGAAGCGGTGGAGGTTGCGCGCGGCGCCGCACCCTCTCTCGCTGAAACCGCCGCCTTGGCCGATGTGCCCGTCAACGAGCTCGAGCGCTTTTATGACTGGTTCGTTGCGACCGAACGCACGGTGACGCTCTATTCCCAGGGCGTCAATCAGTCCTCCGCCGGCACCGACAAGGTCAACGCGATCGTCAACTGCCATCTGGCGACCGGACGCGTGGGCCGGCCCGGCATGGGGCCGCTGTCGTTGACCGGGCAGCCCAATGCGATGGGCGGTCGCGAGGTCGGCGGTCTTGCCAATCAGCTCGCCGCCCATATGGGCTTTGCCGATGCGGCCGATGTCGATCGGGTGCGCCGGTTCTGGAACGCGCCGCGCATCGCCACGCAACCGGGCCTCAAGGCGGTTGAGTTGTTCGATGCGGCGCTCGATGGCCGGATCAAGGCGCTGTGGATCCTCAGCACCAATCCCGCCGTGAGCATGCCGCGCTCCGAACGTGTCCGCGCCGCGCTCGCGGTCTGCCCGTTCGTTGCCGTCACCGATTGTTGGCCGACCGATACGAGCCGCTTTGCCGAGGTCGTGCTGCCGGCCGCGGCCTGGGCCGAGAAGGATGGCACCGTCACCAATTCGGAGCGGTGCATTTCGCGCCAGCGCGCGTTCCGGCCGCCGCCCGGCGAAGCCCGGCCGGACTGGTGGATGATGACCGAAGTGGCGCGGCGCATGGGTTGGGCGGACGCGTTCGATTATCGCGGGCCCGCCGATATTTTCCGCGAGCATGCACAGCTGTCAGCGTTCGAGAATGGTGCGCCGAAGCGGCGCCTGTTCGACATCGGGGCGCTCGCCGATCTGAGCGACCAGGACTATGATTCGCTTTCGCCACTGTACTGGCCGCTGCCGTGCGGCGCTCAACAATCGTCGAGCGGCAAGCGGCTGTTCGGCGACGGCAGCGGATTTCCTACCGCCGACGGCCGAGCCCGTTTTGTGCCGACGCCATACCGTGCGCCGGCGGTGCCGGCTGGCGAGCAGTTTCCGTTCATCCTCAATACCGGGCGCGTGCGCGACCAATGGCACACCATGACGCGCACCGGCAGGTTGCCGCGGCTGATGGCGCATCAGCGCGAACCGCGCGTCGATATCTGCTCTGAAGACGCGGCGCGGCTGCAGCTGAAAGAGGGCGATCTGGTCCGCGTCGAAAGCCCGCATGGCGCGGCGGTGCTGCCGTTCCACATCACGGATGGTCTGCGCGCCGGCGAAGTGTTCGCGCCGATGCATTGGACCGATCAGTTCACCGCCGCGGGGCCGATCGGCCGGCTCGTCGGCGCCGCGACCGACCCGGTGTCGGGCCAGCCCGAACTGAAGGCCACGCCGGTGCGGCTGACCGCGGTCGCGGCGCAATGGCACGGCCTGTTGCTCGGCGGCAGCGCGCACGTGCCGCAAGGTTCGTATTACTGGGGGCGCGTGCCCTTGGAGCGCGGCCACGCCTTCACACTGACCGGCTGGGAGCCGCTGCCCAGCGGTCGGGGCACCGAATTCTGGATCGCGGCCCTGCTGGGCGCCTCGGCGGCTGCGGAGCTTGTGATCTACGCCGATCCGGCGCGCGGCACTTATCGCTATGCCAGCATCGTGGGGCGGAAACTGGAAGCTTGTCTGTTCATCGCCAGAACAGGTTCGGCGCTGCCGCCGCGCGAAGCGGTGGTGACGCTGCTCGGCACACGCATCGAGCCGGAAGCGCGCGCCTTCGTGCTGGCCGGCAGCCCGGATGGCGCGGCGGTGCAGAACGCGGCGGGTCCGACGATCTGTTCATGTTTCGGCGTCGGTCTGAACACCCTGCACGGCGCCATCGTGAACCGGCGCCTCACCAGCGTCGCCGAGATCGGCGCCGTGCTGCGCGCCGGGACCAATTGCGGGTCCTGTATTCCGGAACTGAACGGGATCCTGAACCGCGCGCGGGCAGAGACCACGACGGCTGCTTGAGCCAAATACGGACCGGAACGTGAGGCATCACTGGTTCGACATGTACGTTATGCCGGCCGAGTAGGTGGCGCCGCCGATCACGCAGGGTATGCCGAGTTCGACCTGGCCGACGGCCGCGGCAGCGATGCAGCCCACCGCAAGGGCGCCTTCCCCGACCTGACCCATGCTGGTGAGTTCGCGCTTGGAGGCGGGCCCTTTCTGTTTGAGCTGCTCGATCTCGGCAAGCGATTTTTTCCGCATATCGCCAGTGTCGACATCCTCGGCGGTGACGATCACGGCGTTGAGCACCATGGCGGTTTCTTTGGGCTGATGTTTTACCGACCATTTGAGCATGGCCAGCAGGGTGAGATCGCGCACCGCATTGCTGGCGAGCGTGAATTTCGCCGCGCTGCCGGTAGTGAGATTGTCGACGTTGTCACGGTCGTCGGCGAGGGGTAACAGCCGGATGATCTGTCCGATCGGTTTGTAGGCGCCGGTGGCAAGATAGTAGCCCCACAACACATCGATCAGCTCCGGACTCGGCTGCAGCACGTCCGGCTTCTTGTCGCCGCCGCCGATTTTCAGCGCGACCTTGATCTTATCGAACATGCCGGCTTTGTGGGTCGGGTAGGCGATCTGGTCGAGCGTCGGCAGTTCGCCTTCGAGATAGCGGTTGATCATCTCGTGGCGTTCGGGCATCCGGTCACCAACTGCAACAAGCAAATTCTTCCAGTTCGGCAATCCCGAAAAGGCTATGGCTCGGACCAGCATCCAGCGGTCCGAGGGCGCTATCGACAGCATGGAGTTGATGAGTTGCGGCGCACGGGTTGGATTGGTCCCAAGCACGCCGGCGATGAAGCCGATATAGGCGCCGCAAGTCTCGGAATCCTTGAAGGCCTGGAGCCCGCTCAGCGCCTTGACCACCATCGGCAGACGCGCGGGATCGGGCCGATGGCGATAGTCATTGATCCATCTCAGAATCATGTCGGTCGATAGCGGCATCGTGCCGGCCGGCGGTGCCGTTGCGGCGGCGGGCGCGACGAGTACGGGCGTAAGTGCGAGCAGCGTAAAGGCAGCGGCGAACGTGCTGCGCAGGAATCCGGCAACCATGGTCCCCTCCAGCAATGCAGCGAATGCGCGGTGGGTGAACCGCGCTCGTCTGGATGGCACCACACCAGCCCGCGCGGGCAATTTGCAGGCCCTGGCATTGCCAAATCGCGGCTCTGCTGTGACGGCTGCACGCGGTCAACAAATGCGATTTCGCGCGATTTACCGATTTCAAACGTATGTTTGAATTCAGCCGCGCCCGAATCCGGCCGCATTTGTTGCTGCGGCGGCTGCCTTAATCCCGGGCCGGCCCGTTGCGCGCCAGATAAAGCAGAACGAAAATCGTAATCGGCGTGAGAAAGTCCATAAACAGGATCGGTCCGGCATTGCCGGGCGCGAAATTCCCAGCCTGCAAGATATCGCGGATGTGTCCGACGCCGGCGCCGCCCAGAAAGCCGGCCGCAACCAAGCCTGCCGTGATCTGCGCGTCCCGGCCGCGCCAGGCCGCGTAAAGCGCGGCGAGCCCGATGCCAAGATTGGCGACGCCGACTTCGAACTGGAATGGGCTCGTCTGCCAGCCGATGGCGCGCGCCGCCATCTCGGGAAAAAAGATGTGGCCGAAAGCGGCCCACAAACTCATCAGCCCGAGTGGGAAGAACAGCACCGCGCGCAGGAGCCGGTCGGCGATCAGGACCGCCGGACGCGGGGCGGGCGCGCGTCCGATCGCGATCCCTGCCGCCAGCAGGGCGGCGAGCCAGGCAATGATGGGGACGAGACTGGCCATTTGCTGATTATGGCGTGGCTTGACCAAACTTGCCGTAGCGCATATAAACACAGCACAAAGCAAAGCGGACAAATCTCGTGTGTAGTTTGGTTGCCAAATCGCTGATTCTCGTACCGAGGCGCACCGCCGGGGGTGGATGATCCACCCGCGAGATGTGGCGGTGCGCGTATCCAGGGGCTCACGAGCCCCTTTTTTATTACCTGACGTCCAAACTCCGAGAGCGACCGAAGATTGGAGCGAGCGATGACCGAGATGACCGGCGCGGAAATGGTGATGGCGGCACTGGCCGATCAGGGCGTGGAGCATCTATTCGGCTACCCCGGGGGCGCCGTACTGCCGATCTACGATGCGCTTTTCCAGCAGGACAAGGTGCGCCACATCCTGGTGCGGCATGAGCAGGGCGCCGTGCACGCCGCCGAGGGTTACGCGCGCTCGACCGGCAAGGTCGGGACTGTGCTGGTCACCTCCGGGCCGGGCGCGACCAACGCCGTCACTGGGTTGACCGATGCGCTGTGCGACTCGATCCCGCTCGTCGTCATCACCGGGCAGGTACCGACGCATCTCATTGGCAATGACGCGTTCCAGGAATGCGACACGGTCGGCATCACCCGGCCGTGCACCAAATACAATTATCTGGTCAAGACCGTCGCCGAGCTGCCGCGCGTGCTGCACGAGGCGTTTCACATCGCGGCGAGCGGGCGGCCGGGGCCGGTGGTGGTCGATATCCCGAAGGATGTGCAGTTCGCCAAGGGCGACTACGCCAAGCCCAACGAGTTCGCGCACAAGGGCTATCGGCCGAAGCTGAAAGGCGATCCCGACAAGATCAAACAGGCGGTCGAGATGATGGCGGCCGCCAAGCGTCCGCTGTTCTACACCGGCGGCGGCGTGATCAATTCGGGCCGCGCGGCGAGCGACGCATTGCGCGAACTGGCCAAGCTCACTGGCTTTCCGGTTACTTCGACCCTGATGGGGCTCGGCGCCTTCCCGGCGGCCGACCCGCAATGGCTCGGCATGCTTGGCATGCACGGCACCTGGGAGGCCAACTGGGCGATGCACGATTGCGACTTGATGATCGCGGTCGGCTCACGTTTCGACGATCGCATCACCGGCCGGCTCGACGCTTTTTCGCCGGGTTCGAAAAAGATCCACATCGATATCGATCCGTCGTCGATCAACAAGAACGTCAAGGTCGATCTCGGCATTGTCGGCGATTGCGCGCATGTGCTGGAAGACATGCTGCAGTTATGGCGCGCCGGCGGGCACAAGCCAGACAAGAAGGCGCTCGACTCCTGGTGGGCGGAGATCAAGAAATGGCGGGCGAAGAACTCCCTTGCCTACCGTAACTCCAATGAGATCATCAAGCCGCAATACGCCATTCAACGGCTCTATGAGCTGACCAAGGACCGCGACACCTACATCACCACCGAAGTCGGCCAGCACCAGATGTGGGCGGCGCAGTTCTATCAGTTCCAGGAGGGCAACCGCTGGATGACGTCGGGCGGGCTCGGCACCATGGGCTACGGATTGCCGGCCTCGGTCGGCGTGCAGCTCGCGCACCCGAATTCGCTTGTCATCGACATCGCCGGCGAAGCCTCGGTGTTGATGACCATGCAGGAAATGTCGACGGCGGTGCAGTACGACTTGCCGATCAAGATCTTCATCCTCAACAACCAATATATGGGCATGGTGCGGCAGTGGCAGGAATTGCTGCACGGCGGCCGCTACTCGCATTCCTATACCGAGGCGCTGCCGGATTTCGTCAAGCTGGCCGACGCCTACCACGCTCACGGCATCCGCTGCGAGCGTCCGGGCGAACTCGACGACAAGATCCGCGAGATGATCGACGTGAAAAAGCCGGTGATCTTCGACTGCGTGGTCGATCCCACCGAGAACTGCTTCCCGATGATTCCGTCAGGCCGCGCGCATAACGAAATGCTGCTCGGCGACGCGGCGACCCGCGTCGAGGACGCGGTGACCGAGGAAGGCAAGATGCTGGTGTAACGTTGCTGTCGTCCCCGCGAAGGTGGGGACCCAGTACTCACCTACAGCGAGGTGGCTGCTGGGTCGTCCGTTTTCGCGGACGATGACAACAGGAGCGAGGATCAAACATGAAAATCGCCATCATCGGCGCCGGTAATGTCGGCGGTACGCTCGGCGCGGCATGGGCGCAGAAGGCTGGGCACGATATTTTGTTCGGCGTGCGCAATCCGGGCGCCGAAAAGACCCAGGCCCTTGTGCAGAAAATCGGCGGCAAGGCGCGGGCGGTTGCGCCGGCGGACGCCACGGCGGCGGCCGATTTCACCGTGCTCACCACACCATGGCCGCAGGCCGAAGCCGCGATCCGCTCGCTCGGCAATGTGAACGGCAAGATCATCCTCGACGCGACCAATCCGCTGGCGAGGGGAGCCGACGGCATCACTCTCGAAATCGGCCACAGCACCTCGGCGGGCGAAAAGGTGCAGGGCTGGGCTGTCGGCGCCTCGGTGTTCAAGACGTTGAACACTACCGGTTTCGGCAACATGGCGGAGCCCATCTATCATGGCGTCAAATCGGTGATGTTCGTCGCCGGCGATGATGCCGCCAACAAGCCGAAGGTGATCGATCTCGTGGCCCAGCTCGGCTTCGACGTGATCGACGCCGGGCCGCTGCGCAATGCGCGGCTTTTGGAGGCGCACGCCCTGCTGTGGATCGATCTTTCGCTCGCGCGCGGCCTCGGCCGCGACTGGGCGTTTGCCCGCGTCAAGCGCTAAGGAGACCGGCCGTGAATACCAGCACCGCAACCTCGCATTATCCTGCAGCCGCCGTCGACGAGCGGGTCGAGACGCGCACGCTTTGCGTGCTGGTCGACAACGAGCCGGGCGTGCTGGCGCGCGTCGTCGGACTGTTTTCCGGCCGCGGCTACAACATCGATTCGCTGACCGTCTCGGAAACCGAGCACCAGAAGCATCTGTCCCGCATCACCATCGTTACCCGCGGCACGCCGATGGTGCTGGAGCAGATCAAGAATCAGCTTGACCGCCTGGTGCCGGTGCACCGTGTCATCGATCTGACGAGCACCGGTCCCGCGATTGCCCGCGAACTCGCCATGGTCAAGGTGCGCGGCACCGGCGAGCCGCGCATGGAGGCGCTGCGCCTTGCCGATGCGTTCCGCGCCCGCGTCATCGACGCCACCACCGAGAGCTTCGTGTTCGAGATCACCGGGGCGTCCGACAAGATCGAAAGCTTCATCAACCTGATGCTGCCGGTCGGTCTGGTCGAAGTGTCGCGCACCGGCGTGGTCGCGATCGGACGCGGCCCGGAGGGGATGTAACGAACCTTAGGCCTTGAGCTTGGTCACCAGCGTCGCGAAGCGATCGACGAAGCTCTGGAGGAATTTTTTGGTGCTTTCGTCACCGATGTCGCCCTGGTCGTCCACCAGATTGGGCTTGAACTGGACGTAGGATTCGCCGCCAAGCAGCGTCATGCCGAGGCCGAGCATGACAGTGCGCATGTTGGCCTGGACGAGGGCGGTGCCGATGGCGCCGGGAGATGTGCCGGTGATGAATCCGGGTTTGTCAGGCCAGACGCTGGTGCCGAAGGGACGCGCACCCCAGTCGATTGCATTCTTGAGGACGGTCGGCATGGAGCGGTTGTGCTCCGGGGTAACGAACAGCACGCCGTCGGCCTTCCTTATCTCGTCCTTGAAGCGTGTCACCTCGGCCGGCAGGTTGCCCTCGTTGTCCTGGTTGTAGAGCGGCAGATCGTCGATGCGCACGATCTTGGCATCGAGTTTGTCGGCGCCGAGCTTGATCAGCGCCTGGGCGAGTTTGCGGTTGATCGAGTCGCGGCGGTTCGAACCGACGATAACTGCAATCTGGGGCTTAGGCATGGTTGCGGTCCCTGGTGAGAATTCGTAACTAGGGCTACATAAGTGACTAGGGTCGAGCGCCACAAGAGGGCACAGCGATGAAACCAAGGCACAACGGTTTGCCTTCCGACTGCCGCGCCATCGGCGACGTGCTGGCGCGCGTCGGCGACAAGTGGTCGGTACTGGTCGTCACCCGGCTCGGCGACCGGCCGATGCGTTTCAACGAGTTGCGGCGGACGATCGGCGGTATCTCGCAGCGCATGCTGACGCTGACCTTGCGCGGCCTCGAACGTGACGGTCTCGTCACCCGCACCGTGTTTCCGACCATCCCGCCACGGGTCGACTACGCCCTCACGCCGCTCGGCCGGGATCTCCTGCAGCCGGTATCGGCGCTCGGCGCCTGGGCGCTGCGCAATCAGGCCAAAATCGCGCGGGCGCGCGAGCAATTCGACGGCAATTGCACGGCCGCGGGAAAAAAGCCGCTGCGCCGCGCGCGAGTGCGATCCGGGCTTGTCGAAGCGGCCCCTGGAACCTAAAAGCTGCGGCGGAAACAATCAGCCAAACAACCGGCCTGAGTGGGGATATAGACCATGCGCGTTTACTACGATCGCGACGCCGACCTGAACCTGATCAAGGGCAAGAAGGTCGCCATCATCGGCTACGGCAGCCAGGGCCACGCCCATGCGCTTAACCTGCGCGATTCCGGCGTCAAGGAAGTTGTCGTGGCGCTGCGCAAGGGCTCGCAGGGCGTCAAAAAGGCCGAGGGCGAGAAGCTCAAGGTCATGGAGGTCGCCGAAGCCGCGAAATGGGCCGACGTGATGATGATGCTGACGCCCGACGAACTGCAGGCCGACATCTACCGTGACCACATCGCCAAGAACATCAAGGACGGCGCAGCGATCATGTTCGCGCACGGCCTCAACGTTCACTTCAATCTGATCGAGCCCGCCAAAGGCATCGACGTGCTGATGATTGCGCCGAAAGGGCCGGGCCATACCGTCCGCTCGGAATATCAGCGTGGTGCCGGCGTGCCGTGCCTGCTCGCGATCCATCAGGATGCCTCGGGTAACGCGCACGACCTCGGCCTGAGCTACGGCGCCGCGATCGGCGGCGGCCGTGCCGGCATCATCGAAACCACCTTCAAAGAGGAATGCGAGACCGACCTGTTCGGCGAGCAGGCCGTGCTGTGCGGCGGCGTTGTCGAATTGATGAAGGCCGGGTTCGACACGCTTTGCGCTGCCGGCTATGCGCCGGAGATGGCCTATTTCGAGTGTATCCACGAGATGAAGCTGATCGTCGACCTGATTTATGAAGGCGGGATCGCCAACATGAACTACTCGGTGTCGAACACAGCCGAGTACGGTGAATATGTTTCGGGACCTCGCGTCATCACGTCCGAGACGCGTGCCGAGATGAAAAAGATTCTCGCGGACATCCAGTCCGGCCGCTTCACCCGCGACTGGATGCTGGAGAACAAGGTCAACCAGACCTCGTTCAAAGCGACCCGAGCCAAGCTTGCCGAGCACCCCGCCGAGCAGATCGGCGCCAAGCTGCGCGAGATGATGCCGTGGATCAAGCAGCGCGCGCTGGTTGACCGGTCGCGCAACTGACCGCGCGCCGGACCGGGGGCACCGGCGGTGATCACCGTGCGCCTGGCCAAGATCGTGCTGGTGGCGGCGCTGGCGGCCTTCGCCTTCATCGTCGCCTACGACAACATCGTCGATTACGACTCGAATTATGAGTTCGTGCGCCATGTGCTAAGCATGGACACGACCTTCCCGAACAATGCGCTGATGCACCGCGCCGTCACCGATCCGCGGCTGTGGACGGCGGCATATGTCGTCATTATCGCGATGGAGGCTTTGACCAGTCTGCTGTTGGTCATCGGCGCGTTGGCGTTGCTTGGCCTCATCAACGCGCCCGCGGTGGCGTTCAATCGCGCCAAGGTCTGGGCGGTAGCCGGGCTGACCCTGGGCATCGTCCTCTGGTTCTTCGGCTTTCTGGTCGTCGCCGGCGAGTATTTCGCCATGTGGCAATCGAAGACGTGGAACGGGCAGGAAACAGCATTTCGGATCAGCGCGATGCTGCTCGGCGTGCTGATTTTCGTCTGCCTGCCCGAACGCGACGAGGCCTGACGCAACCCAGGACAGGAGGAGACTTAAGGCACTCTTCCGAGGTTGGCGCTTGCCATGACATAAAAATTACAGTTTTATGACGAAGCGCCGCGCGTGGGGGAAAGTGTTTATTCTTCAATCGGTTCCCGGGGTGGCGCGATGCCATGCGTGCCGCCCTGCTTTCGCTCAGCAAGCGTTTCGGATTGATCAATTTTTTCTCGGCCTATTTCAATGGGCCGGCGACGCTGCTGGTTCTGCCCCAGCTCATTGCGCTGGGCATCATGGCCGCGACCGAAAATAACCTTATATCGATCGCAGCATTTTTTCTGAGCTGGGGACTTTTGAACTTTTTGTTGTTGGCGTTAATCCGCAGGCCCGCTGTCGCAGGCCTCGTTTCGCTCGTCCTGATCGTGCTTCTCGTTCTGCTGTCGCAGCTCAAGTACGACGTGATGTGGATGACGGCCAATTTCGTCGACGTGATGATCATCGACACCGATACCATCGCCTTTCTGTTCACCATTTTTCCGGATCTGCGGTGGTTCGTGGCTTTAGGCGCTGTCGTCCTTGTTCCGATCGTCGCGCTTGCCTGGCGTTACGATCCGTTCCGCGTGCGCCGGTCCGCGGCGCTCATCCTGGCGCTCGTGTGCCTTGGGGGGCTGACAGTTCTGGAAAAAGCCCTTCCGCTGCTGCCGTTCCAAGCTTTCTATGGCGGCAACGAACTCTCGTCATTCGCGCGCTCGGGGGTCGATGCGGTTTCGGCGCTGATGACCCAGGGCCTGATGGAATCCGACCCCAATGTCACCGGCAGCTTGCCCGCTGCGGCCGCGTGCCGGCCGGCGAAGAAGCCGCCGCACATTATCCTCGTCCACGACGAATTCGAGTTTCGACATTCGCCGTGCACCGGACGTCGACGTGCCGGAGGGTTACGGCGCGCATTTCCTCTCGTTCGACGGCGAGGAGCGCAACTTCATCGTCGAGGGCAATGGCGGCCCAAGCTGGTATACCGAGTATAATGTGCTCGACGGCCTCGCCGCCCGCACCTTCGGTTCGTTCTCCTACTTCGTGACAAGGATCGCGGCCGGCCGCGTCAAGCGCGGGCTGCCGGCGGCGCTGGAGCGCTGCGGCTATCGCACCTACACGCTCTATCCGGCGTATGGCGCCTTCCTTAGCGAAAAGAGTTTCGAGGCCACGGCCGGCGTCAAATTCTTCTTCGACAAGGACGATCTCAACGCCACCGGCATCGAGCCCGACAGTTTCTTTTACGATGCGGCGATCAAACTGTTCCGGCAGCAGCGCGCAAGCGGTCCCATGTTTGTTTACGTCTACCTCGAGGCCAACCATCTGCCGTGGGATCGGGATCGTCCGTTCCGCCCTGACCTCACGCCATCGCAATGGAAGGCTCCAGGTAACGACGATCCGGAGGTCGACGAATATCTGCGCCGCCAGGCCATGAGCGCGCGCGATTACGCGCAATTTCTGGCGCGGCTCAAGCGCGAGTTCCCCGGCGACTCCTTCCTCCTGGTGCGTTACGGCGATCACCAACCCTATTTCTCAACGGAAGTCATCGAGCCGGACCTCAGTGATGCGGACATTCAACGCCGGCTGATGACTCACGATCCGCGTTATTTCACGACTTACTACGCCATCGATGCCGTCAACTTTAAGCCGGTCGACGTTTCGTCTGCGCTCGATACGCTGGAAGGTCCGTATCTGCCGCTCGTGACGTTGGAAGCCGCCGGCTTGCCGCTCGATCCTTCCTTTGCCGCACAGAAGCAGATTCTGCTGCGCTGTCACGGGTTGTTCTATGGCTGCGACGATGGCGCAACGGCGCGGCGCTTCAACCGGTTACTGATCGATTCCGGGCTGATCCAGCACTTGTGAGTTTGAGGGCAGGGCGGGTGCAAGTCCGCCTTGATCTCGACATTGCGGCCAGTAAACTCAGCGCCGCTAATAACGACAAACACATAAACGGGAGGAACTAGGGATGAGTGCTAAGGTTCGTTTATTTGCGGCCGCGGCCGCGGCCGCGACGCTGGCATTGGGGCTTGTCGGCACCAGCGCCAATGCGGCGGGAGTGTTCACGCTGCAATCGAAGACCTTCGAGGACGGCCACGTCATGCCCAAGAAGGTGGCGAACACGAATCCAAAAAATCCCAACTGTGTCGGGCAGAACGTTTCTCCGGAATTTCATTGGAGCAACGTCCCAGCCGGCACCAAAAGCTTTGTTCTGCTTATGAGCGATCCGGAGGCCCGTGGTGGCGCATTGCTGAGCCATTGGGTGGCCTACGGTATTCCCGCGACCGCCACGGGTCTTCCGGAGGGTGCCGCCACCAAGGATTTGGATCTATATGTCGGGGGAAAGAGCTTCTTTGGCGTGGGGCATTATATGGGCCCGTGCACGCCTCCTGGCGTCACTCCGCATCATTATACGTTCATCCTCGTCGCCACCGACTTCGAACCGAAAGAGCTGCCGCCCGGCCTGACCAGAGCTCAGATACAGGACAAACTAGCACCTCCTGGCCAACCGCCGTCGCACTTCAAGGGCGACACGGGTATGGTAGGACTCTTCGTCAATCCGTGGCGACCGAACGAATAACGCAGGCTTCCGCTGTCGTGACAATGTCGAGCGCGCCGGATATCGAGATCGCCGCGCTCGACCGCACGGAGATCGTGCTTGAGCCGTGGTCCTGGCGTTTCGCCGCCGAGCGGCGTGCCGAGATCGACCGGCACTTTGCGGAGATTCTTCGTAAACGGTCCGGCGGCGTCTGGAACGGCCGAATTGTTCTGCTTAACCGTCTAAAGATCAGGGACGGCACGCTGGGCGGCGCTTGCTTCGAAACCGACTTTGCAAGCTTCTGCGCTTGGCGCGACTGGGAATTTCCCGATCCAAGCGTGCTCAACGTCTTTGCCGTCGCGGCTTTACAGAGCAGCGACGGCGCCTTCGTGGTCGGCGAAATGGCGCCGTCCACGGTCCATGGCGGAAAGGTCTACTTCCCGTGCGGGACGCCGGAGCCGGTGGATGTAAATCCGCATGGTATGCTCGATTTTGAGGCCAATCTCGCCCGCGAATTGACCGAGGAGACCGGGATCGAGATTGGCGAGGTGCGCACCGAGCCGGGCTGGACGATGGTGCGCGACCGTTGTTACCTCGCGCTCCTCAAACGCGTTACCGCCGCGCAGAATGCTGCGGAGCTTCGCGCCCGGATCATGCGCTACATCGCAAGCGAGCGCCGGCCCGAATTCATCGATATCCGCTTGGTCCGCTCCACCACCGATTTCGTGTCCGCCATGCCGCCCTTCGTCACCGCGTATCTGCGGGATTTCTGGTCGTGAATGACCCGGCTGTCGGGCTCAGCCCCATTAAGACACCGGCTTGCGCGGTCCTCTGGTCTTCCGCTACAAGAGCCCGTTCCCACATGGGTTAACGCGGAATTCACCGTGATCCGCGACCATTGTGGGTGGCCATTTGGCCAGGCCAATCGGCCAAGAGGGTTTTGGCAATGTCGATCCGCCGCAGCGATTTGCGCGCGATGACCCGGACAGCCGGTCAGGCTGCCTTCGGAGCCGCCCTCGTGCGTTTCGAGCTTCTTGGCGGGCTCCTGCTGCTTAGCACCCCCTGAGGGCCGGCTGGGCGTTTGCGCCTGGGCACTCAGGGGTCGACCGAGCCACGGAACCCAAGAGCGCCCGGAGCCTGAGAGCGGGCGCAAGCGAGAAGGACGCAAGTCATGATCACCCCAGCCAAGTCGAGGGCGGCATCCGAACCGACCCAAACCGTGCCGCCCAAATCCGAGAAAGACCGTGTCGTCATTTTCGACACCACGCTGCGCGACGGCGAGCAGTGCCCCGGCGCCACCATGACGCACGAGGAGAAACTCGAAGTCGCCGAACTGCTCGATCAGATGGGCGTCGACATCATCGAGGCCGGCTTTCCGATCGCCTCGGAAGGTGATTTTGCCGCCGTCAACGAGATCGCCAAGCGAACCAAGAATGCGGTGGTATGCGGTCTCTCCCGCGCCGGCTTCAACGACATCGATCGTGCCGGCGAGGCCATCAAGCCGGCGAAGCAGCCGCGCATCCACACCTTCATCTCCACCTCGCCGGTGCACATGAAGTGGAAGCTGCAGCTGCCGGCCGAGAAGGTCTATGAGATGGTGGTCGCGTCGGTGACGCGGGCTCGCAAGTGGACCGACAACGTCGAATGGTCATGCGAGGACGGTACCCGCACCGAGCACGATTTCCTCTGTCGCTGCATCGAGGCGGCGATCAAGGCCGGCGCCACCACGATCAACATTCCGGACACTGTCGGCTACACCGTGCCGGAAGAATATTTCGCGCTGATCAAGATGGTGCGCGAGCGCGTGCCGAATTCCGATCAGGCCCGTTTCTCGGTGCACTGCCACGACGACCTCGGCATGGCGGTGGCCAATTCGCTCGCCGGCGTGCGCGCCGGCGCGCGGCAGATCGAATGCACCATCAACGGCATCGGCGAGCGCGCCGGTAATGCCTCGCTGGAAGAAGCCGTGATGGCGATGCGCGTGCGCAACGACGTGATGCCGTTCTGGACCGGTATCGACGCCACCATGCTGACGCGAGCCTCGAAGCTCGTCGCTGCCGTCACCTCGTTTCCGGTGCAGTACAACAAGGCGATCGTCGGGCGGAACGCGTTCGCGCACGAGAGCGGCATCCATCAGGACGGCATGCTCAAGCACACCCAGACCTACGAGATCATGACGCCCGAGGATGTCGGCGTGAAGCAGACCTCGCTGGTCATGGGCAAGCATTCCGGCCGCCACGCCTTCGCGCACAAGCTGGAAGAACTGGGCTACAAGCTCGCCGGCAACCAGCTTGAAGACGCCTTCGTGCGCTTCAAGGCCTTGGCCGATCGGAAGAAGCATGTCTACGACGAGGACATCGAGGCTTTGGTCGACGAGGAGATCGCGACCGCCCAGGACCACATCAAGCTGGTGTCGCTGTCGGTGATCGCCGGTACGCGCGGCCCGCAGCGCGCCACCATGAAACTCGACGTCGACGGCAAGGCGATGCTCGAAGAATGCGAGGGCAACGGCCCGGTCGACGCCATCTTCAACTGCATCAAGGCGATGGTGCCGCACGAGGCGACGCTGGAGCTATATCAGGTGCACGCCGTCACCGAGGGCACCGACGCGCAGGCCGAAGTGTCGGTGCGGCTGTCGGAGAACGGCCGCTCGGTGGCCGCGAAGGGCGCCGATCCGGATACGCTCGTGGCTTCGGCCAGGGCCTATATCGCGGCGCTCAACAAACTTGTGGCGCGCCGGCTGCGCGCCGGGAAGCTCGAACCGATCGCCGTCGGCGAGCGCCGCATTCATTCGACCGATGCGGGGTAAGTCATTCCGGGGCGCGGGCCGATGCCCGCGTGCCCGCAATCCATATTTGTCCGCTTGTGCCGGCTGCTGGCAACCTTTCGTTTACCTTGTTTGCTTACCGATTGTTAGCGGGCGACAACTGGAGCGATCCATGCTGCTGGGCAGCCGGATTAACCTCGGACCGTTCGTGCCCGAGGATTGCGCCGCGGTGTTCTGCTGGATCAATGACGTCGCCGCCGCGCGCCTCGATCTCGCCTATCGACCAGTCGATATGATGGCGCACCAGCAATGGTGGCAGAGCCTCGGCAAGGATCCGAGCAAGGTGGTGTTCGCGCTCCGCAGAATCGGGGATCCCACCCTGATCGGCTTTGTGCAGATCGCCGCGATCAACCCCGTGCACCGCTCGGCGGAGATTGGGATCAGGATTGGCAATGAGAACAATCGCGGGCAGGGTTGCGGCACGGAGGCGCTGCGGCTCGCTTTGGATTTTTGCTGGAACGACCTCAATCTCAACCGGGTACAACTCACCGTCTTCGAGCACAATGCGCGCGCCATCGGCGCCTACCGGGCGGCGGGCTTCCGCAAAGAGGGCCGGATGCCTAGGGCGGCCTTCATCGGCGGCGACTGGGTCGACTTGATCATGATGGCGGCGCTGCGGCCGGCGCAGAAGGCGAAGCGGCGGCCGTCGCGCCCGGCTTCTGCGGCAGGTGCGCTCCCGCGAGCTTTGCGGCCGGTGCTCGATACTGCCGCGGCCTGATCTCCACCGTTGACCCGCACCGCCTGATGCAGGGCCACGCCTTGCCCCTGACCGGCATCGCCGCTATATCGAGCCTCGGCCCGGGCGCATAGCTCAGTTGGTAGAGCAGCTGACTCTTAATCAGCGGGTCCAAGGTTCGAGTCCTTGTGCGCCCACCACTATTCCCGAGACCGATAGAAATTCCCGCGCTGGTCGAGCTTCGCGCGGCGCCGCTTCGCGCCGGAAAGCCCGCGCAGGCGTGCGTCAGCGCCGGCCGCCAGACGCGGCAGCAGCGGCCGGCCGCGCCTCGCCGATAGCGCGGTTCACGCGCGGCATGACCTCCGTCGCCATCAGTTCCATGGAGCGCCGCGCCAGTTGCGGATCGAGCCAGTCCATCCCGGCATAAACCAACTCGCCGAAATCGCCGATCTCCTCGCGCAGCGCAAGGATGTGGTCGACGATGCGGTTGACGCTGCCGTGCCAGACGAGCCGGTCGGCGACGTAATCGAGCGTGATGGCGTCGTCCGGCTGCGACTGGTCCTCCTTGAAAATACTGGTGCGGCCGACCTTGAAGAATTTTGCCATCAGCTGGCGGAAATAAAACATGTAGGGACTGTTGCGGTCATCGCGCGCGTATCGCGCCGCCATGCCGTCGTCGTCGGCGACGAAGATCGTGCGCGCCACGCGCCAGTCCGAAGGCTCCGCAACGGCGCCTACGGCCGCCTTGCCTTCCTGATAATTGGCCCAGTGCGACGGCAGCCATTTCGGCATCAGAAAGTTGGCCGACAGCGGATGGAAGTCGCGGCGGCCCATCGCGATGACGCCCTTCGAAAACGGCGCCACGACGGTGCCGACGATCTCCGGGCGGGGCCGCTGATAGGGCTGCGCCAGGTAGCCGAGCCCAAGCTCGAGATTGGCGGAGCGCGCCGTCGATACTTTGAAGCGGTTGTCCGGCAGGTCGATCGCGTAGGGCGGGTCGCGGCTCCAGATTTCCAGAATCACGTCGATGCACTCGGCGAACAGCTTGCCGCGGTCTTCATCGAACGTGCCGAGCGCTTCCGCGTCGGTGCGCAAGTTGCCTGGGCTGATACCCAGAATGAAGCGGCCCTTGGCCAGATGATCGAACATCGCCGCGTGCGAGGCGATCAACACCGGATGCATCTGCGACAGGTTGGTGGTGCCGGTCGCAAGCTTGATGTTGCGCGTGCTGTGGATGAGCGTCGCCTGGAACAACAGGCTGTTGGTGATATTCTCGACCTTGTCGGTGAGATGCTCGCCGATGAATGCGTCATGAAATCCGAGCCGGTCGGCGAGGATGACGGCCTCTCGGTCTTCGTCCAGCGTTTCGGTCCAGCTGCGATGCAGCGGATGCATCGGCATGGTGAAATAGCCAAGCCTCATGTCGTGTGCTCCGTTGCCAGCCCCAGCTTGCGAGGTGCCGCGCGAAACTAATGAGACGGGGGTCGCGCGGCAACGCCGGATTCGGGCAATACATCCTTTCCAATTTGTCTGAAATCGTCTTCTGCCTCGTCGCGGCCGTCAGCAGATATTTCCGTCAGGTCGAGCGATTGCCTTCGTGCGGACGTTCCGCCTTGGTGATTTCGACCAGAAAATCTACCGTCGCGCGGACCTTGGCCGGCACATAGCGGCTGGCCGGATACACGACCGAAACGGGGCGCCCCTCGGTCGCGTAGTCCTTGAGGATTTGCACCAACCGGCCGGCAGCGAGTTCATGGCGCAGCGCCCACCATGACGCATGGACGATGCCAAGCCCGGCGACGGCGGCCTCGCGCAGGGCGTCGCCGCTGAATACCTTGAGGTTGCCATTGACGCGCACCATGCGCTTGCCGCCCGAAGGGGTCTGAAACAGCCAGTCCGGACCGAACCGGCCCCAGATGCAGTTGTGGTTCGCCAGGTCGTCGGGCGTTTGCGGCGCGCCGAATGCCTTGATGTATCGCGGCGATGCCGCCGTGACCTGGAGCCCGCCGGTCAGCCGGCGCCGTGTCAGCCCTGGCGTCGAAATTTCGCCGGTGTGGACGCCGAGGTCGACGCCGGCCTCGATCAAATCGATAGCGCCGTCACTGAAATTGAGCTGCAGGTCGACGTCCGGATAGCGTGCAAAGAACTTCGGCAGCGCGGGCAGCAGCGTGCAGCGGCCGAACAGATACGGCAGCACCATGCGGACCTGTCCGCGGATCGTCGAGTTCGATTTTCTGACCGACGTTTCCGCCTCGTCTACCGCGGCGAGGATGTTGCGGCAGCGCTCGTAGAATTTCCGGCCTTGCTCGGTGACAACCAACCGCCGCGTCGTGCGATTGAGGAGCCGCGTCGCCAGCTCTGCTTCGAGGTGTGCGACCAGTTTGGTCGCCGACGAGATGGAAACGCCGAGCTTGCGCGCCGATGCAGTAAAACTGCCGTGGTCGACAACCGAGACAAACGCCCTCATGGCGTTCAGTTTGTTCATCGCCTATGGGTCCTCCGCCTGGACATTATTCTTTCACGAAAGGAAAAAGTCCATTTCAAGCTAGGCTATTGTCGCCGTGGGCCGGCTTGCCTAGTGTCGCGGCGCAAGCCCGCAGGATAGAACAATGAGAACAGTTGACATGCGGACAGTTCGCATTCTCGCCGGGACGCTGATCGCGGCAGCTCTGTGGGCGCCGGCTGTGGCATCCGCCGAGTCTTGGCCATCGCGGCCGATCGAGTGGATCGTTCCATTCGCGCCCGGCGGCAGCACCGACACCGTCGCGCGCATCGTCGCCGAGAAGCTCGGCCCCATTCTCAAGCAGCCGGTCTACGTGGTGAACCGCCCCGGCGCCGAGTCCGAAATCGGCTACAAGGCGGCGGCCAGAGCGAACCCGGACGGCTACAGCATGGTGCTGGCGGTCCCGTCGGTCGTGACCAATCCGCTCTATTTCAAGAACAGCCTCGATCCGAGCGAACTCGCTCCCGTCATTTATCTTGCCCAAGGCCCCTACATCCTGCTCGGTTCGGCCAAGACGGCATCGAAAACCGTTCCTGACCTGATCACTGCCATGAAGGCGCATCCCGGCAAGATCAGCTGCGCCATGACCGGCGGCGTCGGCTCGATCGGCTGCGAGATGCTGCAAGCCATGACCAAGGCCGCCCTGCTCAAGGTGCCGTATCGGGGCAGCAATCCGGGCACGCTTGCGGTCATGTCCGGACAGGTCGATCTGGTGTTCAGCTTCTCGATCGCGGCGCGATCCGCGGCGCAGTCCGACCAGATACGGGCCCTGGCAACGACGGCGCCGAAGCGCGGCTCCAACCCGATGCCGCAACTGCCGGCGATGGCAGAGTTCATTCCCGGATTCGAGCTCGATGGCTGGGACGGCGTCATGGTGCCGCGCGGCACGCCGCCGGACATTATCAGCCGCTTGAACAAGGCGATGAATGCCGTGCTGAACATGCCGGATGTCCGTGCCGAGCTGGAAAAGGGCGGCCTCGACACGGTCGGCGGCACACCTGATGAGTTCGCGCTTCGGCTGCGCACGGTGCAGCAAGGCTTCAAGGGCGTGCTCGATGCGGCAGGAGTGAAGCCGCAATGAGTTTTGCCGAACGACCTCCACGGGTTGCCATTGTGGGCGCGGGCATTGGCGGGCTCGCGTCCGCGTCCGCGCTCATTGGCCAGGATGCCGACGTCAAAGTCTACGAGCAGGCCTCCGCATTCGCCCGCGTCGGCGCCGGCATCCAGATGACGCCAAACGCGATGAAGGTGCTGCGCGGCCTCGGCATGGAGGAGAAGCTGCGCGCCATCGCGTTCGAGCCGATTTCGGGGCTCAACCGCGAGCATGCCAGCGGCACGTTGACCAACGAACTGCCGCTCTCGGGACGCAGCGAGGAACGATACGGCGCGCCGTTGCTGCTCATGCATCGCGCCGACCTGCACGCGGCTTTGGCCGAACAGCTGCCGGCGGGCATTATCCATTTCAACAAGAAGCTGACGAATGTCCGCCAGGACAACGGCAAGGTCGAGCTCGAATTCGCCGACGGGGCGCGGGAGGAGGCTGATCTCTTGATCGGCGCCGACGGCGTTCACTCGCGCGTGCGCGAATTGATGCTGGGCGCCGAACAACCGCGCTATACCGGCAAGGTGGCGTACCGCACCACCTTTCCGTCGAAACTGATGGCCGGCCTCACGCTTGAACCTTACCGCACCAAATGGTGGGGACCCGACCGGCACATCGTGATCTATTACGTCACGCGGCAGCGCGACGAGATCTATTTCGTCACCAGCCAGCCCGAACAGGCGGAATGGATGACGCCGGAGTCGTGGTCGGCCAAGGGCGACGTCGGCGAATTGCGCCAAGCCTTCGCCGATTTTCATCCCGAGGTTCGCGCGGTGCTCGATGCGTGTCCGGATGTACACCGCTGGGCCTTGCTGGAGCGCGATCCGTTGCCGACCTGGGTTGACGGTCATGTCGCGCTGTTGGGCGACGCCTGTCACCCGATGACGCCCTACATGGCGCAGGGCGCCGCCTCCGCCCTGGAAGATGCAGCCGTCATGGCGCGCTGTCTTGCGGGCGCGCCGCCGGCGACGCTGAACGAGAGCTTGAAACGCTACGAAGCGGTTCGCAAACCGCGGGCGTCGAAAATTCAGTCGGTGTCCGGCACCAACACCTGGATGCGGCAGCCGACGGATGCGAACTGGGTCTACGGCTACGACGCCTGGACCGCACCGCTGGCGTAGGGAAACACCATGCCCCGGGTCGCGCTGCCAGCCGCCGGCGAAATGACGCCCGAACAGCGGCGTGTCTTTGAGTCCATCGGCGCGCTGCGGCGCGGTCACGTTCCGGTGCATTATCACGCGGCGTTGTGCAATCCGGAGCTGTCCGACAAATGGCAGCAGATCGGCGAACTGCTGCGCTACCGCACCAGTCTGCCGCTGCGGCTGAGCGAACTCGCGATTCTCGTTACTGCCTGCGATCAGCGCTGCGACTACCAGTGGACCGCCCATGCGCCGATCGCCGCGAAGGCCGGATTGGCGCCGGATGTTATCGCGGCGATCAAGAGGGGAGAGCGGCCGGCCTTCACGGCGGCCGATGAGGCGGCCGTCCACGACTTTTGCGCCATGCTGCTGCAGACAAAGTTCGTCGATGACGCTACCCACGCGCGCGCGACAGCGGCGCTCGGGCCTTGCGGCATCGTCGAATTGACGGCGCTGCTCGGCTATTACGTCATGGTGGCGATGTCGATCAACGCCCACCAACTGACCGCGGCTGCGGGCACCGCGAAGCCGTAGGGCGAGCGCGGCGTCGTGTTCGCCGCGCCCCGCGTCACTCCGCCGCCGCCCGCGCATCGTGGATCGCACCCCAGATGCGGTCGGGGCTGTAGGGCATTTCCAGCTGCCGCACGCCCACGGCCTTAAGCGCGTCCAGCACCGCGTTGGCGAGCGCTGGCACCGAGCCGGTGGCGCCGGCTTCGCCCGCACCCTTGGCACCGAGCACATTGGCGGGTGACGGCACCGCGCAGTCGATCAGCGTGATCGGCGGCAGATGGTCGGCGCGCGGCATGAAATAATCCATGAAGCTGCCGGACAGCAGCTGTCCAGTGTCGTGATCGTAGGCGATCTGCTCACCGATGACCTGGCCGAGGCCCTGCATCAGGCCGCCATGCAGCTGGCCTTCGACCAGCTTGTGACTGTAGATCGTGCCGCAATCGTCAGCGGCGATGTAATTGACGACGGCGAGTTCGCCGGTGTCGGGATCGATCTCGACTTCGGCGACATGGGCGCCGGACGGAAACGCGGTGGCGAGATCGATGGTGGTGTTGGTGTCGAGCGGATTATTAGGCTCGCTCCATTTGCGCTCGATCAAAGACTGCAGCGTGACCTTGAGATCGGTGCCGGCGACCTTGTAGGTGCCGGCTTCGAACACCACGTCGCCCGGCGCGACTTCAAGTTCGCTCGCCGCGAGTTTCTTGCCCTTTTCGACGATTTCCTTGGCGGCTGTCTGCAGCGCGGCGCCGTGGCTGATCAGCGAACGCGAGCCGAACGAACCGGTGCCGAGCATTTTCGGCGCCGCGGCGTCGTTGTAGCGCAGCTCGATGCGGTCGGCCGGGATGCCGAGCACGTCGGCGACGATGGCCGGAAACACCGTCTCGTGGCCCTGGCCCGACGGCCCGGCGTTGGAATACATCGCCAGCTTTCCGCCGGACTCGATGCGGATCTCGACCTGTTCCTTGCCCATGCCGCCGGACGGTTCGAGAAACAGCGCCAGCCCGATGCCGCGCAGCTTGCCGCGGCGCTTCGCTTCGCGCTGCCGCTTGCCGAAGCCTTTCCAGTCGGCCGCCTGCAGCGCGGTCTTGAGCAGGCGCGCGGGATCGGCGCTGTCGTAATTGGAATTGGTCGGCGTGCGCATCGGAAACATGTCCTTGCGCAGCACGTTGCGGCGGCGGAGTTCAATGTGATCGATGCCGGTGGCGATCGCGGCTTCTTCGACCAGGCGCTCCCAGAGATAAGCGACATTCGGCCGGCCGGCGCCGCGATAGGCGGTGGTCGGCGTCGTGTTGGTGAAGATGAGGCGATGCCGGCCGTGAACCGCGGCGACATCGTAAAGACTGATCGCCGAACTGGTCGGCGCCGCGACGGTGTTGATGAGCGGGCCGGCATTGCTGCAGAAGGCGCCGAGATTGACCAGCCACTCGACCCGCAGCGCGACGAAGCGGCCGTCCTTATCGAGACCGAGTTCGCCGGAGAGATCCGCGGCGCGCGCGTGATGATCGCCGGACAGCGTTTCGCCGCGCGTGCCGGTCCACTTGACGGCACGGCCGCTGCGTTTCGCCGCCAGCAGCAGCGCGAGAAACTCCGGATAGACTTCGTTGCGAATGCCGAAGCCGCCGCCGACATCGGCGGAGCGGACGCGGAACTTTTCCGCCAGCAGCCCGGTGATCGCCGCCAGCGTATTTTTGATGTCGCTGATGCCCTGCGTCGGCGCGGCCAGTTCGAACGAGTGGCTTGCCGCGTCGTAGGACGCGACGGCGGATTTCGGCTCCATCGGGTTGCCGGCGATGCGCTGCGCGCGCACCTTGACGCGCACGACGTGGGCTGCCGCGGCCATGGCCTGATCGGCGGCTTCGCGATTGCCATACTCGTATTCGAACGCCAGGTTGCCGGGCGCCCCGTCGTGAATGCGCACCGCGTCCGCGGCGCTGGCATCGGCGGCCTCGACGAGCACCGGCAGGTCCTCGTAATCGACCTCGATGAGTTCGGCGGCGTCCTGTGCCATCGGCTCGGTCTCGGCGACGACCACCGCAACCGGTTCGCCGACAAAGCGGACGCGCTCGTGAGCGAGCCCAAAGCGCGGCGGCACGTTGAGCGACGAGCCGCCGACACCCTTGAAGAACGCCATCGCCGGCAATCCCTTCCAGCCGGCGGCGGCCATGTCGGCGCCGGTGACGACATCGATGACGCCTGGAGCGCTGCGCGCCTTCGCGGTATCGATGCTGCGGATCTTGGCGTGCGCGCGATCGCTGCGCAGGAAATAGGCCACTGCCTGTTTGTCCATATTGACGTCGGCGGTGTAGCGGCCGCGGCCGGTCACCAGGCGAACATCTTCGCGGCGGCCGGTAAATTTCTGATCGGACAAGTCTCGCTCCGTTGCGTTCGGTAAAGGTGCTCTTCGGCGGACGGCAGGGAAGCAATCTTGGGCGGTCCATGCAAGCCGTCCTTCTATTGTCATTCCGGATTGCCGCGAAGCGGCAAGTCCGGAATCCATAACCACGAACGCTGGGGTTATGGATTCCGGGCTCGCGGGCTGCGCCCGCGCCCCGGAATGACAACATCACACCCTTCGCCTCCTGATCTCCTCGATGACGATGGAGTTGTCCTGCTCGCCCTCGCCATGCGCCAGGCACGCTTCCAGCACCTGCGCGTGAATCTCCAGAAGCGGCAGCTTCTGCCCTGCCTTGCGCGCCTGTTCGAGCATGAGATGCGCGTCCTTGAGCGACTGGCGCACGCGGCCCTCCGGCGAGAACTCGCCGGCGATCATTTTGGGCCCCTTGGTGTCCATCACCTGCGAGGCCGCGGCCGACTCGCGTGCCACCTTGAGGAAAGCCGCCGGATCAAGGCCGAGGCGAGAGGCGAACACCAGCCCTTCGGCCAGCGCCAGCCGGTTGAGCGCCAGGATGTGATTGACGGCGAGCTTGGCGCGGCCGCCGTCGCCGGCCCTGCCAATGTGAAAGCTTTTCGGAAACAGCGCCTCTATCACGGGGGCGGCGGCTCGCGCGATCGCAGCATCGCCGCCGATCAGGCCGACACCGTCGCCGGCGCGAACCTGTTCGCTCGTGCCCGAGACCGGCGTTTCCAGAAAGCGCAGGCGGCTGCCGACGCGCCCTGCGAGCGCGGCGATGCGATCGGGGTCGCAGGTCGAGGTGCACAGCACGATCTTGCCGGCCGCGGCCGGAATGAGCGCATGCTCGACCACGTCTTCGACCTGATCGGTGTTGAACACCGCGAGCACGATGGGCTCACAGTCTTTGGCGATGTCGGCGATCGAGCCGGCGCGGCCGCCAATCGCCTCAAGCCGCTCGCCCTTGGCCGGGTCGATGTCGAAGCCGATCACGGCAAATCCCGCGGCGATCAGCCGGCGGGCATAGACTTCGCCCATCAGGCCGATTCCGATCAGGCCGACGGGTGGGGGTGCGGGCAATATCAGCTCCTAAATCGTTATGCCGCGAAACATTACCATTCTCGCGGCGCATCCGCCTCCTTCTCCCCGCTGTGCGGGGAGAAGGTCGGGATGAGGGGGCCTCTCGGCTGGGCTGAGGATCGCGCGGCTGTCTGTAACGCCACAGCTACTCCCTGGGCGCTCAGAATCGCGGAGCGGCCCCCTTGTAAGTCGCGAATCACTGCACCGGCTAAGATGACCTGTGCGGTGGCGGGCGGAAGACCGCAGCCCCTGAGGGACACCAAGCCCGTGGGTGAGCATGGGTCTTCGCCCGCCGTTCCATCGAACCCGAACAGTCGCTTGGGCCGCACAGCGAGCCCGCTTGCGCAAGGAAGGGATCAGATGGACGCCACCGTGATCGGCATCGACGTTGCCAAGGATCGTTTGGATGTATGCGTTCGCCCGAGTGGCGAAAGTTTTGTCGTTGATCGCAATGGCGCCGGGATCGAGGCTTTGGCGGAGCGATTGAAGAGACTTCGACCGCGCATCGTCGCGGTCGAAGCTACCGGCGGTTTTGAGACAGTGGTTGCGGCTGGCCTGGCAGCGGCGGAGCTGCCGGTCGTGGTGGTCAATCCGGCGCAAGTGCGCGCCTTCGCTCAGGCTCTCGGCAAGCGGGCGAAGACGGATCCCATCGATGCCGCCGTCATTGCTCATTTTGTCGAAGCAACGAAGGCAGAGCCGCGTGCTCTGCCGGATGCGATGACGCGGCTTCTGGCTGATCTGGTTACGCGGCGGCGCCAGATTGTCGAGATGATGGCGGCTGAGGGTCGTGTGTCACGAGCATCGCCGGTCCACACGGCGGTGCACAACTGTACGAGAGATGAAGGAAGGCCCTTCGAGGTCGGCAGTCAGGTGCTGATCTCAAGCCACCGCAAGCTGCTGTTGTCAAAAGCAATGGTGGTGAGCGTTGCGGAAACGCCAGGACATGATCCTGGCAGGCAAGGTTGAGAGAGGCGAGCGCAAGCGAACCGTCGATGAAGTGTCGAAAGCTGATTAGACGATGTCAGAATCGGGGGCTGACCCTGCCTCCGAGATCAACTCGGGGGAAGCCTGAAGTCTGTCCGAGTGGCATCCGGCATGTAGACGGCGCGAAGCTCAACCAGGCTTTTGTACGGAACGTGAGAACCTGTGCTCCGATGCAAAGGGAGAAGTCACAAGCGGCTAAAACCGCGAGGATCAGAGTACCGATGCGGCGCACAGGGACGGAGTGGCTCGTAGTAGGGATGAAGGCTCTGTAATGGAGCCGGACCGAAGGGGCCGCGTTGTTCAGCCGAAGCTGCGGGCCAACTGGTGACAGGAGGAGCCTGTGGACAAAGCAAAGCCGTTCGACATCCCCAAACGGGAAGTCTGGGAAGCCTTCAAGAAGGTGAAGGCCAACCAGGGAGCGGCCGGAGTAGACGGACAGACGATTGCGGACTTTGAGGCTGATCTATCAAACAACCTCTACAAGCTCTGGAACCGGCTGTCGTCAGGGAGCTATTTTCCTCCGCCGGTGCGACGGGTGGATATTCCGAAGGGAGATGGCGGAACGCGCCCGTTGGGCA
>CAVSPX010000006.1:0-161427 GCA_963729965.1 uncultured Alphaproteobacteria bacterium | reverse complement strand
TGTCGGTAGAGAAGTGTTTCAGTGCGGCCCGCGTTGCGACTTGGACGCCATCCCCATTGGTCGGCTGAGTGATTCGCATTCCTCGCGGCTGAAAAATGGACCAGCAGAGAGGTCGCCATCATCCTCAATCACGTACCAGCCGGGCTTGATGCCCACGCATGTCGGATTTATCGTCACTGACGTAATGGGGAGCGGTCACTGTGTCCTCCAGTGTGCAGCCGCCATCGACCACGCCGGTTTGACCGTTGGTGATTTCCAGCTCAGGCCCAAAAGTAGTTGCAGGTGTTTATTGTGCCTACCGACGGCACCGGTGCTGCCAACTAAGACAAAAGAGACCTCGGCAGATTGCGATTTTATGGGCAGCTTTTAGACAAGCATTGTTTCCTTGTTACTCATATGGCCACCCGAATTTGGAGCACAATGGGGGTGGGGCTCAATTTGACCTTTTGTTTGCCATAAGTGTTTCGCGAAAGCAGGCCGGCTTGGACCATTCTCGCGTTCGACAATTTGCGGGTGCTTCGGCAAGAACCTTCGGGCGATTAGAGTGCGTTCCAATTCGCCACAGGTCTGACGGCTGAAGAGATTTCCGCTTCGGCCGTAGCGTGCAATACGCAAGTCCTCTTATGGCGACTGGTCGAGCGCGACGGCTTGCCACTGACCGCAACCGGCAACTTGTCTCGTTCGGCGGTCGCCGAAATGCGCCGGCTCGTTGAATGGCCGGATTACGATCAAGACGGAGGCCTCCAGTTCACAAACGCGTGCTATTCGGCTACGGTTTCAATAATCCCATTGACCTCAAGCATGGTTTTTATTGACGTTGAGGCGACCCCGGCACGGACCTATGACGAAGTTGCCGCGACCAAGACCATGCTCGACCGCACTGAACGCTGCTTTGACATGAAGCCCAAGCGGCTCGCCGCCGACACAGCCTACGGTACCGGCCGCTTTCTCGGCTGGCTGGTCAAACCGGATCAATAGCCAAGACTATGTCGCCGGTGTTGTCATCAATGTAATCTCTTTAAAGCTCGAGTATCCGCTTGGACGCACTCACTTTGCTTTGACGTCCGCGGGTGGGTTCTTCACCGCCTCATACTTCTCGAA
The DNA here is from genome assembly GCA_963729965.1 of uncultured Alphaproteobacteria bacterium. Lineage (GTDB taxonomy): Bacteria > Pseudomonadota > Alphaproteobacteria > Rhizobiales > Xanthobacteraceae > BOG-931. Next base: position 160,326 of record CAVSPX010000006.1, on the reverse strand, counting down.
CTCGACATTATACAATTCCCCATCAACCCGCTCGACCCGACGGATGTAGACGTCTTGCACGATGTCCCTCGTTGCCGAATTCGATGGCGATCGGACCGCGCGCACTTTCCCACGACATACCCTTCATGGCCGCGATGAGACTATCGCCGTCCGTCTTGCCGCCGGTGCGCTTCAGGGCTTCGTAGATGAGATGCATCCCATCATAAACGCTCACTGCCACTTGGTCCGGTCGCAGGCCGTTGTTCGTGCGCTCGAAATCCCGCACGAACGCCTTGTTCTTCTCGGACGGATGAGCGGCGGAATATTGCAGTGACGTCGTGATGCCGAGCATCTGGTCGCCCATTTGATCGAGCACATTGTCATCCGTAATGCCGGGGCCGATTAGCTTGATGCCGGACGTGTCCAGACCGCGTTCGACGTATTGCCGCAGAAACGAACCGGCCATAGCGCCCGGAAACCACACGAACATAGCCTCGGGCTTTGTGTCCCTTGCACGTTGTAAGTAAGGAGCGAAGTCCTGGCTCTGGAGCGGCACGCGCAGAGCTTCGACGATTTGTCCGCCATTCGCTTTAAATTCGTCGATGAAAGCCTTCTCGGTATCAAGGCCCGGCGCATAGTCCGATACCAACGTAACCACCCGTTTGATGCCGTTCCTGATCGCCCATCGGGCCATTGGTATCGTGATTTGCTCCTGCGTCGCGTAGGTACGCACTATGTAGGGTGAACGCTGAGGAATGACTGATCCCGATGCCCCCATTACGATCTGCGGGATTTTTGCCTCTGCGGAAATCGGCGCGACCGCGAGCGCGGCCGGCGTCGGATTATAGCCGGCAAGGATTGCAACCTTGTCGTTGACGACGAACTCGCGCGCGATCCGTTTTGCCTGGTCGGCGACCCCGGCGTCGTCGCGCACGATCACGTCAATCGTCTTACCAGCCACCGTCGTGCCGTTCTCTTCGATAAACAGCTTCAAAGCGGCCAGCATCTGTTTTCCGTTTTCGGAAAACGACCCGGTTATCGGCGCCGAGAAGCCGATCTTGACTGTTTCCTGGGCTTTCGCACCAGAAACGGCTATCGCGCTCGCGACAGTGATCGATGTGATGAAGCCTCTTACGGACCCCATGGCCATCTCCCAATTCACTCTTGCATCGGTCCTGCCCGACCAGGCCAATTCCGGTTGATCAGAATAGGCCGGTTCGCTAAGGGTAAAATCCCTTTTTTGCCTCTATGGCTATAGGAGATTGACTATGGCGAAAGGCATCGATTGGGAGAGCCGAATAGGTCGAAGGCTTCGATTGAAAGACCTTCACGTCCTTTTCGCAGTTGCGCAAGCCGGCAGTATGGCGAAGGCGGCCACCCATCTCGGCGTGTCGCAACCCGTCGTTTCGGAAACAATCGCCAATCTGGAGGCTGTGATCGGAGTCCGGCTCCTCGATCGCAACTCGCGGGGTGTTGAGCCCACTCTCTACGGTCAGACCTTGCTCAAATCCAGCCATATAGCATTCGACGACTTGAGGCAGGGAATCAAAGAAATCGAATTCCTTGCCGATCCGGGCGGCGGTGAAGTTCGTATCGGATGTCCGGAATCACTTTCGGGCACTCTCTTGCCATTCGTCATCGAGCGCCTGTCGCGCGAAAGCCCGCGAATGGTCTTTCACATCGCCCAAGTAAATATTTTGAGCACGTTGGATTTCCCGGAACTGCGAGAGCGAAAATTGGATGTCGTGCTGGCCCGCTTGTTAAGGCCGTTTGCACACTGCAAGTTCGACGAGGATTTTCACGCAGAGCACCTGTTTGATGACGAGCTGGTCGTTGTAGCGGGACCGACTAGCCAGTGGGGCCGGCGCAGGAAGGTCAGCCTTGCCGAACTGGCTGATGCGCCCTGGGTCCTACCGCCAAACACCTGGAACAGCCTGCTCGTTAAGGAAGCCTTCGCGGCGATTGGTCAGGAAATGCCGCGAATACGAGTAGAGACATTTTCTGTTTCGGTACGCACTCAGTTGCTTGCGAGTGGGCGCTTTGTGGCCGCAGTTCCAGGCTCAATGTTGCGCTTGAGCAAAGCCCCTTACCCATTAAAAGTCTTGCCGATCGATTTACCGGCTCGTCCCTGGCCAGTCGCTGCCGTCAGATTGGCACATCGAACCTTAACGCCGGCGGTGGATTTGTTCCTGCAAACCGCCCGTTCCATTCTGAAAGCAACCCCGGTGCGACAATTTTCGCCCGGGGCATCGCTCGGCCGTTAACAAGCTGCGCGCATGTCCGCTCCTGGTGAGGGATCCGGATGCCGGTCCTCGCGGACGATGCCGCGGGTACCGGGGCCGCCGTCCGGAAGCCTGCAGGGAAGGAACCCGCGGAAGGCGGCGCGGTAGCGGTGCCGCGATCGCTATGGGTAATTGGACATTTGGTGTTTGGCGGGCGAAGTCGTAATCGCGCCGGCTTGGCTTGTGTTTGACGAGCGACGGCGTCGCAACAGGTCGCGATGGTGCGTTTGCGAGTGGCTGCGGGCTGCGCGCGCCAACTGCGTCGGCGACGAACTGTCAACGGGTCTGCGTGGCCGGTCGGCGACCAAGTCGACGCATCCTCGTTTCGCTGTGCTTCTACAACCCTTGTCATGATGTATCGATCCGGATCGATGGCGGACAGGGTCTTAGCCTTCGAGATGACCTCGTGCGTTTTTGAAAGCTCCTGGATGTCATTGATGCCCGAACAGATGGGATCACAATAGACCTGGGTGGCGCCAATCTTCAGCATGTGCAGGATGACCTGTGCATCCTTCGAATCGTTCTTATCCCACCCGTTGTGAAGCCACTGCGGTCCCGCCGGCGGCGCCGAAGCGCCGCGCGCGCCCACCAGAAAAGAGCACCGACGATCATCAAAACGGTTGATCACCGGCCTGTCCCCAAACCCGTCAACTAGGGAAAATTGGACGCCCACAATCGCTGAAACTTCAATGCCCGTTGACAACACGAGCCGCAACTCGAAGCCTGCCTTGAGGAGTTGATAGGCAAGTGGCCGATGGTAGTTCCCGGTAGCCTCAAAGCCGACCAACACGGGTCAGCCGATGTCACGAAGCCGACCGATGAAGCGATCATGCTCAGCTCGGGTATTTTAAAACGACAAGCCGGTGGTGGCGACTTATTCCGGGCACCCCGATCAGCACATCATTACGCTGACGTGAGACATCGATGGCTACCAGAATAAAGTCTGCAGGCGCATCCTTCAGAATGGTCATGGTCGGGCTTCTCCAAAGTGTTGATTCGACACCTTCACTTTAGAGATCTGCGGCCCGGCCATCTCCCGATGTGCTACGGTCCAGAGTTTGTGTCGAGAGCGCTGCTGTCCTGGGTTGCCGCGCAGGGCATCAGCACAGCGTTGATCGAGCCGGGCAAGCCCAGGCAGAATGGCGTTACGGAAAGCTTCAACGGCAAATTCCGCGATGAGTGCCTGAGCCTCGAATGGTTCCGCTCGCGTGCCGAAGCGAAGGTGATTATCGAGAGCTGGCGAAGGCACTTTAACGCGGTGCGCCCGCATTCGAGCCTCGGCTATCTGACGCCGAACGAGTTCGTGGCGCAACTGACCAACGCAGCGCCTGGCAAAGCAGCAAACAGTGGGTGCCGTCTCAAGCTAGCCGTGGTCCGAAGAAACTGGGCAGGTCACTCTTGGCAAGGCGCCTAAGCTCCGTGGCTGAAAAATCCGTCCGCAATCTCACAGGTGCTGGCATGGCGCGAATCTCCCCGCACCAGTGAATCAGCTACCTGCCTGCTCGGGAATCCCCAGTGACTCAGAATGCGCAGCCGTTGGTATTACCTCTACGAAACCGCCAGTGTGCTGCTCACCCGCATAGCAAAGTGGTCGGCGCTTACAGCCTGGGGCATCAGGCTCGCGAAGCGAAGCGGATTTGCGCGCGATCGCCGCCTACCTAACCTACACAGGCTCTCATGTTCGCCATGTCGGAATGCGTTGGCCCCTCCAGCACATCGGTGGGGACGACTTCTGTCCACGCCGACGCGTAGCGGACGATAACGCTTTGCCCGCCCGCAGAGTGCATTTGCTCAACTCTACGCAGCCGAAGTAGCTAACTGGATCGGCTCTAAGATCGATGGGTCATCGTTCGCCGGCTTGTTGACGCGCGTCGAGATTGGCCACATCCGCATTGGCTCTAACAGATACGGCCGCATCAGATCGCTCGGGTCCGGCTCATCGCTCAGCCAGCGAGCGTAGGCGCCCGCATCTAGTATGAGCGGCATCCGGTCGTGAATTTCGCCGACCATTTCGTTGGCGTCCGTGGTGATCACCGCGAATGTGCGAATCCACTCGCCGGAAGTCGGGTCTTTCCAGTTTTCCCAGATGCCGCCGATGCCGAATGGCTTGCCGTCCTTCATGGCGATGGCAAATGGCTGCTTGGTCTTTTGGCCTCTGATCGCCTTCCACTCGAAGAAGCCGTCGACTGGCAGGATGCAGCGGCGGCGATGGTAGGCGTCGCGGAACATAGGCAGCTTGGCGACGGTCTCGCACTTGGCGTTGATCGGTTTGCGCCCACCCTTGGGGTCTTTGCACCAATACGGAATGAGGCCCAGCGCAGCGGGTCGAGCGAGACTTGGCCGGTCTCATGATTGCGCCGGATCACCAGCAAGTCCTGGCTCGGCGCACCGTTCCAGCGCGGCGGGAAATTGTGGACACGGGTATCGCGAGCATCGAGAGCTTCAACGATGCCGTACCGCAACGGTCCGCTGCTTTGGATTACCCGCCCGCACATGAAATGTGTGTTCGAAAGGCCACGCTCACCGGGTTTCGGCAAATTCCCCGTTTTCGCCACAAAAAAGGCCCCCCAGGCAGTCCAGGCTCCGGGGGTTTGAGAGAAGTTGTTGCCTCAACTTAGGCTTCTGTGCTGGGCAGCAGGGGTGTCGGGGGATGGGGGTGCTGCCCAGCCGGCCTATTGAACAAGAGATAGTTATCCGGCCCCCGGAAATAAACCAGGCCGCCAGATCAGGCGCCAGCCGTCGCAACGGCGGTCCACTGCGCTTTCGACTTGCTCGAAAGACGGTGAAAGATTGTGGCGAGCCGCCGATTGAGGCTCGCAAGCGCGAGCCGGCCAAAAGATGAAGCCGCGAGTCCGAGACGTGGTGGCGCCGTACAGCCACCTTACCGCTGCTACTCACTCCACGGACCGTTCGGCCCGTGCGGGATTGATTCAAGATCCGCGCACAAACCTAGTGCTTCGATCATCGTAGGAGCTGACAGTGCCACGCTCAGTTATCGCTTCACCTTGAGGTTTTCGGCCGATGTCTTGCCCTTGTTCGCAACTTCCTCGTACTCAATTTGCTGACCCTCGTTCAAGGTGGTCAATCCGGCTCTCTCGACCGCAGAAATATGGACGAACACATCTTTGCCACCGCCCTGCGGCTGAATAAACCCATAGCCCTTCGTCGAGTTGAACCACTTCACGGTACCGGTCGCCATCGTGCTCTCTCCTGTCCTGATGGCAAAAGGTACTGGGGCGACATTGCAAATCCAAGATGGTACCGGCCAACGCGGCTATGACGGCGCGAACGGCGCCCGGCATCATGAAGACGCAGCCCCATCCATCCGATCGAGAAGTCCTAGCGGGGCTGGTCGAGCGCGTCACCTACCAGAACACCGAGAATGGCTTTTGCGTCATTCGCGTCAAGGCGCGGAGCCACCGCGACCTCGTCACCGTCGTGGGGCATGCCGCTGCAATATCAGCCGGCGAGTGGATTACGGCGTCCGGCGGCTGGGTCAACGACCGCACCCACGGCCAGCAGTTCAGGGCCCGGTTCCTCAAGACCTCAGAGCCCACGTCGGTCGAAGGCATCGAGAAATATCTCTCCTCCGGCATGATCCGGGGTGTCGGCCCCGTGTACCCCAAGAAGCTCCTGCGCGCGTTCGGCGAGAAGGTGTTCGAGGTCATCGAGACCCAAGCCGACCGCCTGCGGGAAGTCGATGGCATTGGCCCAGTGCGTGCGGGTCGGATCGTTTCCGCCTGGGCCGAGCAAAAGGCTGTGCGGGAAATAATGGTCTTTCTGCATAGCCACGGCGTCGGCACGGCGCGCGCGGTGCGGATATTCAAAACCTACGGTGCCGATGCCATCCAGGTGATGACCGAGAACCCGTATCGCCTGGCGCGCGATATTCGCGGCATCGGCTTCAAGACAGCCGACGCCATCGCCATAAAGCTCGGCATCGAGAAGACAGCGATGGTGCGGGTCCGTGCCGGCATCTCCTATGCGCTGACGGAGGCGATGGACGAGGGACATTGCGGCCTGCCGACCGATGAACTGGTCCCACTGGCTGAGAAGCTACTTGAGGTGTCAAATCGCTTCCAACTGCGACCCCCTTTTCGCGTACAAAAGCGACCCCTCTGATGTAGCCAAGACCGGCGGCGCGGAGCCGCACATAGCGGAGCAGAGCCGGTCTTGGCGGTCGGCGAGTGGCGGGGGGAAGGTTATGCGCGGTTCTTGAAGCGCCAGCTGTCGTTGCCGGTCTCGATAATGTCGCAGTGGTGCGTCGGCGAAGGCGAGATTGGTGGTGATCAGCAGCGAGGTGTTCTCGTAGAGCTTGCTGATCAGGTGGAACAGCAGCTGGCCGCCGGATTGGCTGAACGGCAGATAGCCGAGTTCGTCGATGGCGATGAGATCGTAGCGCAGCAGCTTCTCGGCCAGGCGGCCGCTGCGACCGGCGGCCTTTTCCTGCTCGAGCTGGTTGACCAGATCGACGAGGTTGAAGAACCGGCCGCTGGCGCGGGCGCGGATGACCGCCGAGGCCACGCCGATGCACAGATGGGTTTTGCCGGTGCCGGTTCCGCCGATGAAGATCGCGTTGCGCTTGGCGTCGAGGAAGGTGCCGGTGGCGAGTTCGCGAACCTGGCCCTCATCGACCGGCGTGTCGGCGAAGACGAACTTGTCGAGGTCTTTGAGGACCGGGAACCTGGCGCCGCCGATGCGATAGCTGATCGATCGCGCCTGGCGGTGAGTGCGTTCGGCTCGGATCAGGCTGGCGATGAGGGGATAGATCTCGTCGCGCCGGGCGAGACCTTTGCCGGCGATCTCGTCGAAGCTGGCGCGCATGCCGTAGAGCTTGAGTTCGCTCATGGCGTCGAGGATCTCATGGCGTTCCATCAGGCGACCTTCCTTATGCTGTCGTAGCGGCCACAATCGGCCGCGGGTTCGATCTTCAGGCGCAGCGCATCGGGCGTGGTGATGCTGGGCGGCGCGCGCGGGCTGGCCGTCGGCGCGCCAGCACGGTCAGGATCACATCGCCGCTGGCGATGCCGGCCTCCAGCGCCTCGGCACAGGCGGCTTCGACGGCGGCCAAGCCAGTGATCGAGCACCGCGCCCAGCACCTTGACGAACTGCCGATCGCCGTCGGCGTGGCTCTTCAGCTTGCGCGCGAACCTGGGCCAGGGCGGGCGGCAGGTCCCAGTCCTTGAAGGGCGCGCCGTTGCGCAAGGCGCCGGGCTTCCTCACCAGCACCGGCAGGTAATGCCAGGGATCGTAGATGATCTGGTCGCGCCGGAAGCTGGCGCGGATGGTCGGCCACCACCTCGTCGTCGAGAAGCACGACGATGCGCTCGGCGTGGGAGCGCACCAGCACCATCCGGCCGGCGGCGCGAGCGTCGACGCTGTAGCGGTTGTGATCCGCCGATGATCAGGCAGGTGGTGCTGGCGCGCACCGCCTTCTCGACGAAGCCGTCGAACGGCCCGCGCAGCTCCATCAGGCTGGCCCGTTCGTCCTGGAACACGTCCCAGATCGTCCGATCCTTGAACTCCGGGTGTTTGGTGCGCTTGGCATAGGCGATGCACTGATCTTCCAGCCAGGCATTCAGCTCGGCGAGGCTCTTCACCCGCGGCTTCGGCCGGAACAGCTGGTCGCGCAGATTGCCGACCTGGTTCTCGACCTGCCCCTTCTCCCAGCCCGACGCCGGCGTGCAGGCCACCGGCTCGATCAGATGGTGCGAGCACATCTGCAGAAAGCGGCGATTGTACTGGCGCGCCTTGCCGACGAAGATCGCTTCCACCGCCGTCTTCATGTTGTCGTAGATGCCGCGCCGGCAGACCCCGCCGTAAAACTGGAACGCCTTGTCGTGGGCGTCGAACACCAGCTCCTGGGTCTCGCGGAAGTAGGCGCGCACGAACGGCATGCGGCTGTGCGACAGCTTCATGTGCGCCGCCTTGATCGTCAGCGGCAGACCCTGGAAGCGTGATCGTCTCGTGGCTCCAGTCGAACTGGTACGCCTCCCCGGGCGCAAAGCTCATCGGCACGTAGGCCTGGACCGGAACTCGAGCCCGTTCGTCCCGCCAAGCCTTGACGAACCGATGCACGCTGTCGTGGGCGCCGTCATAGCCGCGCCCGCGCAGCTCCTCGAACAGCCGCTGGGTCGAGCGCCGCTCCCGCCGCGGCAGCTTGGCTTCCTGCTCCAGGATCTCGGTCAGAACCTCGACCCACTCGCCCAGCTTCGGCGCGGGCTGGACGCCGCGCTCATACTTGAACTCGGTCGCCTGGCCGCGGATCACCTTGCGCACCGTCGCGCGCGACACCGACAGCGTCCGCACGATCTCCTTGATCGGCCGGATGCTGCTCGAAATAGGCGCGCCGTATCTGGCCGATCATGTCCACGCCAATCATCCCCACAAGTCCTTCCCAGCCCATCGGGGCCAAAAGGAAGGACGCTGACACACCACGTCAGGCAAGCGTCGCTTCCCAGCGTCACGCCAGCCCGTCAGTCGCCGTGCGCACCAGCGAAAAAATCCCCAAACCGCTTCAATCCAAACTCATCCGGCCAGTCGCCGCGGCAAAATCCCCATAGCGCTCGCGGCACCGCCCCGCATATCCCACCGGGATTTCGTGCCTTGGCGCTTTTTGGTCGCCGACCGCATCAGCGTGTAGATAGCCCCGTCACGCCGGCGACCAAAAACCTGCACAGGAACGGACTCGTTGGTGCAGGGCAACATTTGATTTATTCCGTTGATCTGAATCGATTTCTAGTCCGCGATTGCGTCGTCTCGCCATCTTCAGGAGAAAACGGAGAACCCGATGGCGGCCGACGACGAAAAAAGGACTCCGCCCCAACACGATCTAGGCTGACGCGACATGCTCAAGGGAGCATTTGTAGGCGTGGCCGCAGTCGATCTTGCCATCGCAGAAGCGACTTCGGCGCACGCGCAGACCGGCCCAGCGATGCACACGAGCCCCTACGGCGGCGGGCCAAGTACTGGTCTACAGTTCCCGCTCTATTGCAAGCCCGCGGAATCCATCCGCAGCCGAAACAGCTACTTTCCCGGCAGTGAAACACTCGGCAAAGACGAGATCCGGATTTCGTCCGTCGGCAGCTCCCCGTTTGCCGGCCAAGTGCTGCTTGGGCAATGTGCGGCGCAAGAGCGCCCCAAGCAAAAACGCCTGCCAGGATGATCACGAATGCAATCAGGGAAATGAAAGAGCTGACATCACTGATGGCCGGTTTTAATGCAGCCCATTCACGCGACTTTCTTCGCAGCCGGTGGCGTCCAAGTGCCGTCGATGATTGATGGCTGCTTTTCGTTCGGCCAGTACGTGCGCAGCATCATGATGAACTTGCCAGCTGGTGCAGGTAGCCAGTTCAACTCCTTATCGGCACCCGGCGTCTCGTGCTGGATATAAATGTCAGTCGAGCCGTCCAGGTTGGTTTTTAGATTTTGCCGAGGGCTGATCGAATAACGTTTGATCGGATTTGCGACGAAAGAATATTGGCTATCGTACGTCGTAATCGACCAGAAGCCGGTAACTGGTGGCAATTCGCCGTTCGGGAAGTTCCATCACTCGCGATCGCGATTGACTTGCCTTCCTTGGCGTTCGCGGCCGGTCTCGAGGGGTCACAGCAGGTCGCTGCAATTAAGCGGCTACAAGGTGTCCGCCTTTAGTGGAGGGCCGCCCGCTTTGCGATGGTAACCTAGATGCGCATGCCGCATATTCCTCCCTCGGGCGCGCTCAGCGCTGGGCTAGCGCGTCATCCACGACCTCGCCCGCGCTGTCATCAGCGCGCACGGGAAAATACAGAACCGTGAGAACAGCCATCACGGACTGACCCCACGTGCGTTTGATGTAGGTCAATAAGGCCACTTGGAGCACGCAGCTGTTTGCCTCAGGGCGAACGCCAATGCGTGAACGCGTAGAACTCCGCCAGCCCCTACGATAATCTACACATCGGCATTGCGAGTGTTATTTGTTTTTGTGCTCTTCGTCGTATTTCTTCAGCTTAGCTTCTTCTTCGAAAAGGAGTTTCTCGATCCGCTCACGCTCGGCAGGATCGAGCGTGATTTTGAGCCGCGCCAGATAGTGTTCGATGTTTTGCCGTAGGACAAAACGTTCCACAAAAGCCTCGTAAGTCGCCCCCTGGAGACCCTTGAGTTAGATCAATGCGGCTTTGTGTAGTTTAGATGATCATTTTCGAATGGAAAAGGTATGGCAGCCCATTGCCACGGCCCCGGCCCATGTCGAGTTGGAGCCAAGTATCTACGATAAAGGCGAATATCACGCGCTGGTATTTCCTGTATGCGCGACAGTTCGGGCTGGCGCGATGTGCGCACCGATCGTTCCATGCCGCTTGAGCCGACCCATTGGCGACTCTGGGCGTGAGGAAGGACTTACCCCTAGCTCATCCGCAATTCGCGCCGGCTCAAGCCACATCGTTTCGGAATGGGGTGCCGCCCTATCCTGCCCCGGGTTATCACCAGTAGATTGAGCGCATCACCGAAGCCCGACTGCACGTCTGCTCACTTCGGTCATTGCCCCGCCTGTGAGGGGATGCGTGCTCCACTTCTGAGCCAGCGACTATAGCTCTCGAAGGCCACCCCTACCTTGTCATAATTGACTGTCAGATAGCCATCTCGCCCACGCGCCACAGCGTCCGGGATGACCTGCAGCACCTCCTGCGCGATGACGCCAACATAGGCTTTGTGGCTGCCATTGTAGCTGAAGCGATAGAAGCCCAGCCCGTCATCGAGGTAGCCGAGAAGGACGATATTGTGCTTGAGCCGGATGTCGGAGCGGCGTCCGCCGCGGCCGCCTCCACCATGGGCTCGCGCGGCTGCCCCATGGGCCCGAGTGCCAGCGGCGGCGCGACCGGCGCCAGTTCCGCCGCTCGGTCGTGCATGATGCGCATTGCCCCGGTTTTGTTTCGTGGCGGCGTGGTGTCCTTTACTTCCGCTTGATGGACGTGTTTTAGCCGTCGACAGCGGTTTGCCTGTCCCGGCCTTCGACCGATTACCGCCTGCATTCGAGCCATTACCACCCTTATTGCCGCGGTTGCCTCCGGGGTTAACCACTTGTTTTCCGCCGCTGCCTAGTCCGGTCAGCCCCGGTTGGCGGCTACCTCGACCGCCCCCACCTTGGCGATGTTCGACGTGCGGCTTCCAAATGACGCCGACGCCATTGACGGGCCGATTGATACTGATGTTTCTGTTGCTCCAATTCACATTGCCGCCCCAGAAATATCGGCCGGACGCCCAGCGTCCGAGTGCGTATCCGGTGCCGAACGCGATACCGGTCGCGATAATCCCCGCCCCGATATAACTCGGCGCGGGCCAGTAGTATGGCGGGTACTCAGGATACGACCAATCGCCGTATACGACACCCGGATCATAATATGGGACATAGACCGTATTGGGATCTGTTGGTTCGATGGTTATAACCTGTCCGCCGCCTGTCTTTGTTACCGTAACAGTCTGCTGCTTTGTCGAGGGTAGTTTGTTGTTGGCTTGAGCCTTGGTGCGCAAACGCTGAATGGCATCCATCACATCGGTTTGCTGCGCAACGACCGCATCGCCGAGCTTCTGAGTCCAATCCAACTTCGAACTCATCATCTCCAGAACGTCTGGCGTCGCCAACAATGACTTGATGCTCTGATCCCAATTCTGCTTGTCTGCGGCTGCCTTCAGCGCATCGTCTTTGATATTCTTGTTGCTCTGCAGCCAACGTTCAGCCTGCACGACGTCCAACGGATAGGTCGATGCCATCAAGACTTCGGCAAGCAACGGGTCCGGGTATAGGGCGATCGGAGCCACGAGTTGATCAAGTTCCGCTGGCTGCAACAGGCGTGCAGCTGGTGCAGCGGCAGGTGACGGGGAGGGTTGCGCATGCAGACCCGTGGCAAGAACGACAAAGGTCAAACCGATTGACCAGATCGCCCGAAAAATCATTTGATACTCCGCGTCTTCTAAAAGTGGATAAAAACGGACACATGGCGTCGTCCGAATGGAGGCAACCGTCCGCGACTAACGCCAAGACCGCGGACCAAGTCGCTCGCCGACGCGGACATTCGAACATTACGCACGAAGCAGAGAGACCGCCGAAAGGGCGGTCTCCAAGCTGATCGAATGATGATCAGGCGGCTGTACGCTTGGCTTTTGCAACCTCGAGGTGGCCGGCGATAGCATCGAGCACCGCCACCTTAGCCTGTTCTATAGATGCGATCGCATAGTCGATGGCGTAAGAGGCATCTTCATCCAGGAGCTGGGAATAATTTGCAGCGCGCTTAACGTTCGCGTCGTGTTTCCGTTGGGCTACTTTCAATTTTAGATCGTCGACGTCAGCAGCGATTTTTGCTTTCAGCCCATTCCATTTGGCGGAAGCCGCGTCGCTAGCTGACTTGACGTTGTGGCTCACCTTTTGGACCGCTTCCTCGGCGGCAGATTGTGCCTGCGCAACGCGAGCTACAACTTTATCATGTGCTTCCTTTTGTGCCGCGGCTGCGGCATCCTCCGCATTCTTAGCGCGGACGGATAAATTAGCGAGCTGTTCGGAAAGTGGCTTCATAATACGCCTCCGTGTTTCAGTTCACCAATCCACAGCTGGATTGATATAAAATAACAATATCGGCGATAGCTATGAGACACCTTGATCTACATCAAGGCGTGCCTCAACAGTTGGCGGGAGAGGTCGGTGGCAAGCCGGATACCTGACCCATTACTGCATCGGCTTGTAATCCCTGCCGGAGGCGCATCCTCCGGCAAAGCTTGCCAAAAATGCTATGGGGGCACCTTTGGACTGGCGCCCCACTAGACAGCTACCCGTCCTTCAGGCGTGTTTCTTTAGGCGGAGCGCTAAGCCGATATAGAGAACACCGGCGATGACGGCATAAGTGCCAATCAGCCAAACAAGGCCGAGTGCGCCAGCAGCTGGCCGTGAGATAACGGCGATGCCAAAAAGCACTGAGATGACGCCGCTTAGGACCAAAAGCCACTCATTGTCGATCTCATGGCGAAGTCGGATCGCCCCAATAATTTGAAGGACGCCGATCGCGACCGCCCAACCGCCGATGGTGAACAGCAAGATCAGTGCCGTCATGCCGGGCACCATGAAAATCACGGCCCCAACCACGATACCAAGAATGCCTACGGTCGCCAGCCACCATCGCGCTCCAGGCGCAGTGCCCTTGATGGCTGCGATGATCGCAATTACGCCATCCGAGAATGCATAGGCACCGTACAAGAGGATGAGCGTGAGAAGTGTCAAGCCCGGCCACGCGAAAGCGAGGACACCGAAAATAACCGCGGCAATGCCGCGCAACAGCAGTAACCACCAATTTTTGGCTAGCGAGTGAAGTAAGATGCGCCCTCCTATCGGACCACCGACAATTTGAGCTTGTGACACGAGAACCTCCTATAACCAATACAAGCTCATAATAGGCCGAGGGACGGGCGTCGCGTCTTTGATTTAGATCAACCGACAATGACACATGCCGTAACGACCACGATACGCAGCGCAAGAAATGCACTGATCGTCATATCGTTGCCAGCTCGCCGTAATGTGAGGATTGGATTGCCAAGCACGCCCTGGCTTGAACGATCTCATGAAATCCGCGAACAAGACCGGGTAAGGTATGCTAGCAAAATTCGGTTTCTAGTATCAGGAGACCCAATGCTTCACGGCTGGGACAACTTCTTCATTGTATCCGCACAAGCGAGCGCGACACTGATCGGCTTGCTGTTCGTCGCCGTCACGCTTGGCGTCGGCTTGTCGACGCCACACGGATTAGATGCCACCCGCGCCTTCTTGACGCCGACGCTCATTCGTTTCAGCGGCGCGCTATTCCAATCCATGGCCGTGCTGCCACCGTGGTCGTCCGCGTGGCCGGTTGGGATCATTCTGGGGCTCTTAGGGCTAAGCGGCCTCGCGTACCAAATCCATGTTGATTTCATGCAGCGCAAGATTGATTTCGCCTCGCTTGATTGGCTCGACTGGACTGTGTTTTCGGTTGTGCCTGTCCTTGGCAACGCCAGCCTTATTGCGGGCGCGGGCGGATTGATTGCCGAGAAGCCTTTCGCGCCCTACGCCATCGCCGGTGCAGTCACGCTCCTATTGGTTGCCGGCACCTATGGCGCGTGGAATCTCACGTTATGGATCGCAAGGAACCGGGACAAGACCTAGCGCGCATTTCTCACCCTGCTGATACCTTGGATGATCGGTAAGCCGATTTTGATGATTGGTGAGCGACAGCCGCGGCGCTTCGTGGCGCCGAAAGGGCGCGGTTTGTGGCTCATGTTTTGCGAGTCTCCGTGGGCCGGTTGGTTTGCCGCAATGGTCGCGCCGCGGCGGCGCGTGTCAGACCGGTGAGGCGCGGGCCTTTGCAGCGGCCGTGAGCCGAGTCGCAGCTTGGCCCCAATCTTGGGCGGCTGGACAGGCCGACGCCATCGCGACTCTGACGCGACGGACACTGACGCGCACGAGCGCACCGATCTTGAGCAGCTTGAGACGAATGGTGCCGCAGGTGGCGGTCGCGAATTTGGTGTCGTGTAGCCCGATACGGCGCGTGGCGCACAGCAGCACATAAGCCATCGAATAGAACCACAGGCGCAGTTGGTTGGCCCGCATGGTGGCGGCCGAGGTGCGATCCGCATAGAGGTCGAGCTGGCACTCCTTGATCCGGTTCTCCATCTCGCCGCGCGCACAGTAGAGCTTTTCGTAAAGGTACTTGGGACTGTACTTGTTCCGCGCCAACGCGGTGACGACGAAACGAGGATTGGCTTCGCCTTGCGTCCACTCGGCCTTGGCGACGACCCGGCGCCGGCGGCTCCAGGTACGGCGCGTCGTCCACATGAAGGTCTTGAAACGGCGCGCTGGGGTGCCGGTGCGCCGGCTCGTGGCGGCGGCAAGATCCAGCTCAGTCTTGATCTCGGCGGTGAGCCGTTCGTTCTTGGCAAGACCGAAGACAAAGTCCACTTTGTTGGCCTCGCACCAGGCCATCAGGTCCTCCCGCGCGAAGCCTAAATTGGCGCGCAACAGAATACGCGTCCGCGGCCAATGGGTGCGAACCCGAGCGACAATGCGCGCCACCTCCTCGACCGCGCCGGCCGCTGCGTCGATGTCAGCACGCCGCAGTTTGGCGACCAGCAGATGCCGGCCGCAGAACACGTATAGCGGCAGATAGCAGTAGCAATCGTAGTAGCCGTGGAAGAAGCGTCCCTCCTGCTCACCGTGCAGCGGATCATCGGTCGCATCCAGATCGAGAATGATCTGCTTGGGCGCGCGGTCATGCGCCTCCAGAAACAGATCGACCAGCAGATTCCTGATCGCCACCGGATTGTGGCTGATCTTGTGGTAGCGCGTCGGCTCCAGTTTGCTCAATTCCAGCCGGTTCAGCGTCGACTTGCCGGCCACCGGCGCGCAATCCGCGCGTCGCGCTGCCAGCTTGCCCGCCAGCACCGCCATCATCGGATCGTGACGCAGTTCGTCGTGATCGTTGAGATCCTCATAACCAAGCGCGATGGCGAACACCCGCTGGCCAACCAAGGTCGCAACCTCGTGCTCGATCCATGCCGGACGCCGCTCGTCGTGAAAGCACGACGCAAACCGATCCATCAGATCAATTGCACGATCGGTGGCTCTTAGAAGTAACGCTCCCGCATCCGACGTGACCAATCCCGCATCAAATGCGGCTTCCACAGAGCGGCCTTCTACGATTCCAAAATCGAATACTTCTGCGCTACACTCTGTCGGCATCGGGGTGCTCCGCGAATCGACGTAAAGTCGTTGTGGCACAACAACTTTCGCTGATTCGCAGCCCCGATGTGCTCATTTGTATGAGAAATATGGGCTAGCAATGCTGGCTCCCTCTGTGAATTCGCGCTGCCAGATTTGAAAAGGGCACTCCGAACGAGTCATCATTTGATCTGCGTCAACGTACCGATTGCCAATAACCACGATCTTGTCGCGCACTTGGGGGATCCTCATGGGCAAAATTGAAATACTCACGACTGAACAGCACCAGCATGCGGGCAAATCGCTGCGGGACAAGTGCCCGCGCATATCTCACAGCAAGGTCATTCTTGGACAGGGTAACAAGCGTGACATCGTCGCGCTCATTAAAGCATCGAACAAGAATCGATTGGAGAACCTCATTCCTATTCGCCACGGGCGCATGGTTCAATCTGCGTTTTCATATTTTCGCGGCACGGCGGGGATTCAGGCCTACGATCTGGCCGGCACGCCCACAAGCGGGATAATTGTTCAGGCGTGCGGTGACTGCCACTTGATGAATTTTGGCGGTTTCGCCACGCCTGAGCGAAACCTAGTCTTCGACATAAACGATTTCGATGAAACCTTGCCGGCGCCCTTCGAGTGGGATTTGAAGCAACTCGCCGCGAGTTTCGTTATCGCTGCACGCTGGCGCGGATTCAGTCCCAAGCAGGCAAGAGAGATGGCGGTCGTGACCGTCTCATCCTATCGCAAGTCGATAAGAAAACGAGCGGACATCGGGGTGCTCGAAGCGTGGTATTCCATGACTACGATCGATCGTGTACGCCAATTGCTAGGAAACGAAAAGGATTTGCGCAGCCGCGTCGAGATGAGGATTGCCGACGCGAGCAAGCAAACTCAAGAACATGTCGCCCAAAAAATCACCACTCCATCCAAGGGCCTCTCGCGCATCGTCGATCATCCGCCGCTTCTCTACCACGCTGATAAACAGCTGGTGAATAAACGCACCATAGCAGCTTTCTTTGAGCGGTATCGCAAAACTCTTTCAGAAGATCGCCGCGCCCTGTTCGATCGGTTCAAAGCGGTCGATGCTGCGATAAAAGTTGTGGGCGTGGGAAGTGTCGGAAGCCGCTGCTATGTCGTACTCCTTTTAGCCACACCCAACGACCCCTTGTTTCTCCAAGTCAAGGAGGCGAGCGCCTCGGTGTTCGAACCTTATGCCCGGCGGGCCCGCGAAGAGCACAATGGCCAACAAGTCGTCACTGGGCAACGTCTGATGCAGAGTTCGAGCGATATCTTTCTGGGTTGGGCTACAGGACCAGAAGGACGAGATTTCTACGTCCGCCAACTGCGGGACATGAAGGTCTCCGCTGTTATCGAGTCCCACACCCCAAGCGTGATGCGAGTTTATGCCTCGCTTTGCGGGCACGTGCTGGGCCGGGCTCATGGCAAGGCAGGGAATGCCGCAATGATCGCGGGTTATCTCGGCAGTAACGACCATTTCGACCAGGCAATCGGGGACTACGCCGTTGCCTATGCCGATCAGGTAGAGCGCGACTATGCAAGCTTCGTTACGGCGATCCGAACCGGGCAGCTAAGAACCGACTTGAGCACAAGCCGACTGGAGGCCGCACTGAGATAATGTGAAGCCTCGGCAACATCCGCTGCTCTCCGCCGGCAGTTCGAAGAAGTGGACCTGGGTCGACTAGCAGAGGCATCTGCCCTGGACGGGGCACCCCGGCAATCGCGAGGCATCACTGCTGGATTGCGCATCATTTGACTGATAGTGTCAGATTTGATTGAGTTAGATGCCCATTGCATACGCACCTGGAACGCTAGCGTCTGGTTGATACGCGCCACATGAAGCGGCGGTCTACGCAAAAGCACCCAATGCCATTTAAAATAGCTAGTCCGACTGTTGCGGTGATCGATGATGATGAGCCGGTGCGCAGCTCTATTGAGTTCCTTTTGCAGTCGACCGGATATAATACGATTGGCTTTAACTCGGCCGACGCCTTCAGTTCAGCCGTATTGGACAATCATCCAAATTGTCTAATCGTGGACGTGCGGTTGCCCGGCTTGAGTGGGCTAGGCTTGCAAGTCCAGCTTGAGAAGGCTGGAATTGAAATACCAATTATCTTTATTACCGGGCACGGCGATATCCCGATGGCTTCCAAAGCAATTAAGGCCGGCGCTATCAATTTCTTGACGAAGCCATTTCGAGAGCAAGATCTTCTAGATTCGGTTGCTGAGGCAATCGAGCAAAACCATAACCGTTCCGAACGGGACGCCGCCAAGCGTAAGCTTCGTTCTCTGCTCAAGAGCTTGACAGATCGAGAACGTGAAGTAGCCGCTGGAGTCGCTGCAGGTTTGATGAACAAGCAGATTGCCGCCAAAATGGGGGTAAGCGAGATCACGGTAAAAGTGCATCGTCGCAACGCCATTATCAAATTGAGCGCGCAATCCGTCGCGGATTTGGTGAGGATCATGGACGGGGTCAAATAAACCGTTTGGTTCTTTTGGGACACAGTAGGTAATACGACGCGCATAACGACCGGAGGTTCGACAGCGCGTAGCGTTATCCTGCGGCACACCTCCGCGGCGATAGTGCGCCTCTCGTTGAGTTCGCACAAGCGCTATTCGCGCCGCGCGGCCTGCCACACGCCAGTACAGGACTTACCAGACGATTCACCGCGCCAAGTGCCGCTGCCGTTGGTGGGCGATAGCCGCCCCTGGCCAACCGCGGAAGCGCCTCCGGCTAAAACGTTCACCGAAACGGCTCCGTTAGGTAAGACGCGCCCGCTCACGCCGGCCAACTCGCCAACATCCGTGGTGATATTGCCGTTGATGATCTGAACGCCGTAGCGATATTCCGGGCCGCAGCCGCCAGCTTGCGTGTGAATGACCACGCTCCAACTACCGTCGAAGACATGGTTTCCTCTCGGAGCTCTCTCGATCCGGGTTGGGGCGACTCGCGCGCTGCGCAGGGGTCGTGGCGCGAGGGAGGGCACCGGTGCCGCGGAAAAACCTGGCACGACAGGTGTCAGGGCCGCGAGATCGCGTTGCCAGACGGTTCCGCGAGCGAATTGTAGCGTCAGGCCGTCAACGGAATAAACCGCGCCTTCATGCCAATAATCCACCCAGATGTGACCGGGACGATCGATCCATGCTCTGGATGCAACGCCTGCTTCATTAACAAGTCTCATGTCCCAGCCGTGTTGCGTGATGTAGGCGGGCTGACCAATCAAGCCGTCGACGCATCCCTGCACGCACCGATAACGGCCCGAGAGATCCAGCACCTGGGCCGAAGCCTCCGCTGATACCATGGCGATCA
Organism: uncultured Alphaproteobacteria bacterium; assembly: GCA_963729965.1. Lineage (GTDB taxonomy): Bacteria > Pseudomonadota > Alphaproteobacteria > Rhizobiales > Xanthobacteraceae > BOG-931. The sequence continues at coordinate 141,023 of CAVSPX010000006.1, read as the reverse complement.
ACGCAACTACTGCGAACAATCCAATTTTCATCGCCCTCTCCTCCGCATTCGTCATACGGCTAGCGCCACGTTCTCGTCCGCACGCTCGATACGCACACCTTGGCAGCAAGCCGTCCACTTCGAACCAGCGTTCGACTCCGAGCAAGCAGGCACCTTGTTTAATCCAGAAGCAATGCGCGGGCTGCACCCTTAGCTTACCGTGATTGAGTTTTGATCTGCAGAATCAACTTGTGTAACCTGCATTAGGAGCTTGGATCGGCTGATGCAGGATTGAATCTCTCACCTCACGAACCATCAGATCAACTACGGCTACTGCATTTTAGTAGTGGACCCTTTTTGTGGTACTGACGCCGCAGCTCGTGCCAAATCTTGGAAGATATACAGCCCTTTGGCAACCTACGCGCTAGGGCAAATCATCGACGTTGAACGTAATGAAGAACCGCGCGGAGATACAGCGTTGATTTAGATCAATGTGTACCGCCGACACTGTGATAGAGATTAAACCAATCTGCTTTGAAGTTGCGAGGGCGAATATTGCTTCAGAACGTTCAACGGGATGAAGATTCGACGCGGGGTCAGTTGCCGGACGGCGACATGGCGCTCATTCGCGGCGGATCCTTTCGTATGGGCTCCGATACGCATTATGCGGAGGAGGCACCAGTCCACCGAGTTTCCGTGGACGCGTTCTGGATCGACTGCACGCCGGTGACGAATTGGCAGTTCAAGCAATTCGTCAAAGCGACCGGGCACGTCACTTTCGCTGAGATTCCGCCCGATCCGAAGGATTATCCGGGCGCGCTGCCGGACATGCTCTATGCCGGTTCGCTGGTCTTCTCGCCGCCATTGCAACGGGTCGATCTGCGCGATTGGAGTCAATGGTGGACCTTCCTCAAGGGCGCGGATTGGCGCCACCCATACGGCCCCAAGAGCAATATCGACGGGCTCGACAATCATCCGGTCGTGCATGTCGCGTTCGCCGACGCGCTCGCCTACGCCACATGGGCCGGCAAGGAGTTGCCGACCGAGGCCGAATGGGAGTTCGCGGCGCGCGGCGGCCTTGACGGCGCCGAGTTTGCCTGGGGCGATGAACTCACGCCCGGCGGCAAGCACATGGCCAATACCTGGCAGGGTGAATTTCCGCGACAGAACACTTGCGAAGATGGCTACGAACGCACCTCGCCGGTCGGCGCATTCCCGCAAAACGGTTACGGCCTCTACGACATGATCGGCAACGTCTGGGAATGGACGACGGATTGGTATTCTTCAAAGCACGAAGCCGATGCGCCAAAGGCGTGCTGCGTTCCCGAGAATCCGCGTGGTGGACCGGAAGCCGCGAGCTACGACCCGCATCTGCCGAACATCAAGATACCGCGCAAGGTGCTCAAGGGCGGCTCGCACCTGTGCGCCCCCAACTATTGCCGTCGTTATCGTCCGGCCGCGCGCCATGCTGAGCCGGTCGACACCTCCACAAGCCATGTTGGATTCAGGTGCATCAAAAGAGGAAGGACGACGCCATGACTGACAATCGATCGAGGGATGAATTTGTGGGCGACACACAGAAGAATACCGGTGGCCTGAAGCGGCGTGAACTCCTCCTCGGCAGCAGCACGTTGCTGGCCGCGTCGTCCTTATTGGCGACGGGGCGTCAAAGTACGGCTCAGGCCCAGCAACCAGCGCCAGCGGCCGGCGGCCAGCGGCCCAACATCGTCATCATCTGGGGCGACGACATCGGCCAGTCCGATGTCAGCGCCTATTCGCATGGGCCTGATGGGCTTTCAGCACGCCCAACATCGACCGTGATCGCCAGACGAAGGCATGATGTTCACCGACTATCTACGCCGAGCAGAGCTGCACCGCCGGCCGGGCGTCGTTCATCACCGGCCAGTCCGGCTTGCGCACCGGCCTGACCAAGGTCGGCTTGCCCGGCGCCACGCTCGGGCTGCAGAAGGAAGACCCGACGATTGCCGAGCTGCTCAAGCCGCTCGGCTATGCGACCGGCCAATTCGGCAAGAACCATCTCGGCGACCGCAACGAATTCCTGCCCACCGTGCACGGCTTCGACGAGTTCTACGGCAACCTCTACCACCTGAACGCCGAGGAAGAGCCGGAACTGCCGGACTACCCGAAGGACCCGGCGTTTCCGCGCCAAGTTCGGCCCGCGCGGCGTGCTGGACTGCAAGGCCTCGGACAAGGACGACCCGACGGTCGACCCGCGCTTCGGCAAGGTCGGCAAGCAGGTCTGCAAGGACACCGGCCCGCTGACCAAGAAGCGGATGGTAACGATCGACGACGACATCGCCAACCGGGCCGTGGATTTCATCCAGCGGCAGAACAAGGCCGGCAAGCCGGCCTTTGTCTGGGTGAACTTCACCCACATGCACTTCCGCACCCACACCAAGCCGGAGAGCATCGGCCAGTCCGGGCGCTGGCAGAGCCCGTACCACGACACCATGATCGACCACGACAAGAATGTCGGCACGGTCCTCAAGGCGCTGGATGACCTGGGCATCGCGGACAACACCTTCGTCATGTACTCGACCGACAACGGCCCGCACATGAACTCCTGGCCGGATGGAGCGATGACGCCGTTCCGCAGCGAGAAGAACACGAACTGGGAAGGCGCCTACCGGGTGCCGGCCATGGTCCGCTGGCCGGGCCAGATCAAGCCGGGCCAGGTGTCCAACGAGATCGTCGCCCACCTCGACTGGCTGCCGACCCTTCTGGCCATGGCCGGCGACACGCAGGTCAAGGACAAGCTGCTCAAGGGCTACAAGGTCGGCGACATGACCTACAAGGTCCATCTCGACGGCGACAACCTCGTGCCCTACCTGACCGGGCAGGCCGCGAAGAGCCCGCGCGAATCGTTCTTCTACATCAACGACGACCAGCAATTGACCGGCCTGCGCTACGACAACTGGAAGCTCGTGTTCATGGAGCAGCGGGCGCCGGGAACGCTGCTCATCTGGGCGAACCCGTTCACCAACTTGCGGGTCCCGAAGATCTTCAACCTCCGCACGGACCCGTACGAGCGAGCGGACATCACCTCGAACACCTACTACGACTGGCTCATTGATCACGCCTTCCTGCTGGTCCCTGCGCAGGACTATGTCGGCCAGTTCCTGATGACGTTCAAGGACTACCCGCAGCGGCAGAAGGCGGCCAGCTTCAACATGGATGAGGTGCTTGCGAAGCTGAAGGAGGCGGGAGGCAGCGCGAGCGGTGATCAAGCAAAGATAGCGTCGCAATCGACGAGCGCGCGGCCCAGAGTCTCCTAGCTGGGTCGCGACATTCACGGTGAGAATCAGCGGCCTCTGCAAGATTTCAGGAGATTATTGATCATGCGCATGCTCTGCACATGGAGAACTGCGCTCAAACCAGCACTGGTGGCCGCCGCGCTCATTTGCGCTTTGGCTTTCACTACGGTCGGTTCGCAGGCTGCCGACCCGCTGCCCTCGTGGAACGACGGCCCGGCGAAGCAATCCATCATCGACTTCGTCGAGAAGGTCACCAAACCCGGCTCGCCGGACTTCGTGCCGGTTGCCGAGCGCATCGCCACGTTCGACAACGACGGCACGCTCTGGTGCGAGCAGCCGATGCCCGTGCAGTTTTACTTCGCGCTCGACCGCGTGAAAGCGCTCGCGCCGCAGCATCCCGAGTGGAAGACAAAGGAGCCGTTCGCCTCGCTGCTCAAGGGCGATTTGAAAGACGGCGCTCGCCGGCGGCGACCACGCGCTCCTCGAACTCGTCATGGCCACGCACGCGGGCATGACCACGGCGGAGTTCGAGCAGATCGTCAAGGACTGGATCGCCACCGCGAAACATCCGAAGACCGGCAAGCTCTTCACCGACATGGCCTATCAGCCGATGCTCGAAGTGCTCGCCTACCTGCGCGCGAACGGCTTCAAGAACTTCATCGTCTCCGGCGGCGGCATCGAGTTCATGCGCGCCGTGGGCGGAGCGGGTCTATGGCATCCCGCCGGAACAGGTCGTCGGCAGCAGCATCAAGACGAAGTTTGAAATGCGCGACGGCAAGCCCGTTCTCGTGCGCTTGCCGGAGCTGAACTTCAATGACGACAAGGCCGACAAGCCCGTCGGCATCAACCAGCACATCGGCCGCCGTCCCATCGCCGCGTTCGGCAACTCCCGTGGCGACAAGGAAATGCTGGAATACACGCAGGGCGGCAGCGGCGCGCGGTTCGAGCTGTTGGTGCTGCATGATGATGCGGCGCGCGAATACGCCTACGGCCCGGCGCTGGGATTGCCCGAAGCCAAGCTCGGGCGCCTTCCCGCAGGCGCTTTACGAGCAAGCGAAGAAGGAAGGCTGGACCGTCGTCAGCATGAAGAACGATTGGAATCAGGTCTTCCCGTTCGAGCCGTCGCCGGTCACCGCCATTGACATCCTGCTGGAGCCGGACGCCACGATGCTCCGGCATGCCGAAGCCGATGAACGCCAGCCTGCTCAAGGTCTACCCGCAAGGGTTTGCGCTGGATGCGGCGCACCGCCCGCACATCACGATGATCCAGCGTTTCGTCCGCACTGCGGACCTCGACAAAGTCTATGACGCCGCCGGCAAGGTTCTCGCCCGCGCCAATGTGACCGGGATGAAGCTCGAAGCCTTCAAGTACTACTACGCCCCGACCAGGGACTTGGGCGTCTCGGGCATTGTGCGCGAAGCCGACGCCTGAATTGCTCAAACTGCAGGCGGACCTGATCGCCGCCGTTGCGCCATTCACGGTCGCGAACCGGAACCTCGGGCGCGTTCGTCACGACGCCCGATGATCGCGTCATCGACCCGCTCTTGATCGAGTATGTTTCGACGTTCGTGCCAAATGCTACCGGCGAGCATTTCAATCCGCATGTCAGCACCGGCCTTGCGCCCCGCACCTACCTCGACAAGCTGCTTGCCGAACCGTTTGAGCCGTTCACTTTCTCGCCTGCCGGCGCGGCCGTCTATCAACTGGGCCAGTTCGGCACGGCGGCGAAAAAACTCAAGGAATTTGATTTGAAACCTTGAGGCCAGTTATCTCGGAACGCGGGAAACGCGCAGGCTACGCGCACCTGGACGAAAAGGCTTCGCAATGACGATGAACCGCAATGTGGCCCGCGATGGCGCTCCCGGGCTGACCCGAAAAACGATCCATGCGCACTGGCGGCTTTTCCTCATCGAGGGAGCGGCGCTTATATTGTTGGGTTTGGTCGCGATTGCCGTTCCATCATTCGGCAGCGCGAATGTCACCGTTGTTTTGGGTTGGCTCTTTCTCGTCAGCGGGGCCATAGGATTGGCGACAACCTATTGGGCGCGACAGGCACCGGGGTTTTGGTGGTCTCTCGTATCGGCCTTGCTCGCGATTATCGTCGGTGTCGTCCTGATCGGAAACAAATCGCAGGATTTGTATGGTGGTCTGATGGGATGGCCATTTGAGACGACCGGCCCACTAAGGTTGGTACTGGTGCTTTTCTTTTTGGTCGAGGGCGGGGCCTCTATTATGTTTGCCTTCGAGCATCGGCGAGAACTCTGCGGCCGTTGGGCGTGGATGCTCGTAAGCGGCGTCATCGATATTGTTTTGGCGAGCATCATAATCTTCAATCTGCCGGGAACCTCAGCCTGGACAATGGGGCTTCTTGTTGCGGTCAACATGATCGTCGGGGGCGCAGCCCTCATTTCAATGGGACTGCACTCCCGCGATGAGAGCGCGACTTCGAAAGACCTTTCACCCGGCAAGGTATGATGCACGTTGGGCTGCAGATTGACGTCTCGAAACCGGCCACATCCGCACCGGGACCGCCGTCCGACAGCTCTTTCTGTCCGCATTTTCCACGGTTGAGAGCGACGACATATCAACCCACTTTTGGGCAGTAAAAGCGGTCCAAGCGGAAATGGAAGGTCCGGACCATGCAAAAGCTATTTCGGGGTGTGCTGCAATTGCGACCGCTTTTGTGGGAATGGCCGTAGTTGCAAACGCGGCCGACTTGCCGGTTGCGCCGGCGCCTGCCAACGACGCGGCGGCCCAGGCGACCGGCGTGAGCTAGGACGTTGCGCATGAAGTGCACCCGGGGGCCGTTGAAGAATGGCCGCTACGTTTGTTTATTGAGCGGTTCCGAGGGCATGTCCGACCTCGGTTCGGCCATTAAAAATCGCGAATATCGCCGCCGCCAGCCGCTTGAGATTGATTGCAGCCGCGGTCAGATACGCCTGGATCTTCATGTTGGCTAAGCCGCGTCGGATGCGCGCGCGAGCCCGTGCCAGGTCTTAGCCTCGCCGTGGAAGCCCTCGGAACGCCACCGGTGACGTTGATAGAGCCGCCGGTCTTCTTCGGACCAGCGGTCACGCCGGCGTCGAGCGCGGAGCAAAACCGCGCCGGGCAAGCTGACGCAAGAACGCGGTCCAGAACGTCTCCGCCTCGGAAGGCCCGATCGACATGCCCAGCACTTCGCGGCGCCCATCGCTGTTGACGCCGACCGCCACAATGACGGCGACCGACACGATGCGCCCGCTCTCGCGCACCTACACATAGGTGGCGTCGATCCACAGATACAGCCAATCGCCTTCGATTGGATGACTGGGGAACGCCTTCACCTTGTCGTCGATCTCCTCGCACAGCCGGCTGACCTGGCTCTTGGAGATGCCGGTCATGCCCATGGCTTTGACCAGATCATCGACCGAACGGGTCGACACTCCGTGCACGTAGGCTTCCTGAATCACGGCAGCGAGCGCCTTTTCGGCCAGCCGGCGCGGCGCCAGGAAGGCCGGAAAGTAGCTGCCTCTTCGCAGTTTGGGGATGTGCAGCTCTACTGTCCCAGCCCGCGTCTCCCATAGCCGGTCGCGGTAGCCGTTGCGCTGAACAAGCCGCTCAGCGCTCCTTTGCCCATAGGCGGCGCCGGTCTTGCTCTCCACCTCCAACTCCATCAGGCGCTGCGCCGTGAAGCCAAATCATCTCGCGCAGCAAATCGGCATCTGAGCTCTTTTCCAGAAGAGTGCGAAGGTTCATGATCTCGTCGGTCATCGGTGGTTCTCCGAATCAGGTTGTGTGTCGCAACCCGACCTTACCGGCAAATCATCGATGGCCGACCGCGAAGCCGCTCGCTCGCTACGGCGCCATGGGGGCGCGCTTCGCGAGCGACTTCGCTACCGCCGAGCTACACCACCACTCGGGACGTGACCTACAGCAGTCTTATAAAAACTTGAGCGTGTTGCGTGTCAGCATTGGGACAACTCGGCCAGCCGTAACCTCACGGCGGGCTCTACCGATCTGACTATGTGGTATCCGGCTGAGGTTGAGCCGCGATCGTGACTTGCCAGTCTGGGCTATAGGTCACACAAACTCATTTATTCGTCTTGGCATTTTCGACATTGCGTCTTTTGGGCAACTGCAGGCCGGATTCGGTCGAAACGGCCGGAAATGCATAGACGCGGCCTGGTTTTCTGAAAATATTTGAAATTCGATCGGCCGCGGCCGTTGCGACCATAGTTGCAAATGCCGGGCGGCTAGTCGGGGGGAAAGATGAAACCGATTGCATCAGCATCTCGTACTGAACGGGCCGGAGGTCGCATTCGTGCCATTCGATCGCTTCTCGGCGGGGCGCTAGTACTCACGGCGACTGTCGTGACCTCAGGCAATTCCTTCGCCGATGAAGGTGGCGTCAGTTTCTGGCTTCCCGGCCTATACGGCAGCCTTGCGGCCACTCCCCAACAGCCGGGATGGTCGGCCGCTATGTTCTATTATCACACCACCGTTTCCGCGGGCGGTGCCGTGGCCCTGTCGCGCGAGTTTGAGGTCAAAAGCATTCCCGTGAACTTGTCGGCGACGGCGACCGCCAACCTGCATGCCACCGGCGATCTCGGGATATTCGCTCCGAGCTACGTGTTCGCGACGCCGGTCTTCGGCGGCCAAGCGGCGGTAAGTATGATGGGAATATACGGTAACACGAGCACGTCCTTAGCCGGCACGGTGGCGGGCACGGTCAACGGCATGCCTTTCGGTCCGATCTCTGCCGCCGCCAGCGGCTCAACGACGGGCTTTGGCGATTTGTATCCGCAGTTCTCGCTGCGTTGGAACAGCGGTGTCAACAGCTGGATGACATACATCACAGGCGATATACCTGTCGGCGACTACAGCTCCTCCAATCTGGCGAACATTGGCATTGGGCACGGCGCAATCGATGCCGGCGGCGGCTACACCTATTTCAACCCGCAAACGGGACATGAGTTGTCGGGGGTTCTCGGCTTCACCTACAACCTGATAAATCAATCGACGCAATATCAGAACGGCGTCGACATGCATTTCGATTGGGGCGCGTCGCAGTTCTTGAGCAAGCAGGTACAGGTTGGGTTGGTTGGCTATTTCTACGATCAGCTTTCGTGCGACAGCGGCTCGGGCGACCACGTCGGGTGCTTTAAGTCGCGGGTATCCGGCATTGGTCCGCAGATCGGATTTATTTTCCCGGTCGGAGGGATGCAGGGGTATGTCAATATGAAGGCTTATGGGGAATTCGACGGCTCCGATCGGCCTTCCGGTTGGAATGCGTGGCTCACGTTCGTGATCTCGCCAGCCGCGCCTACACCGGCCGCAACGCCGAGGCCGATGATTACCAAATAGCTGGTCGTTCGCCGATTGAACCTGTTTGAGAGCTTGGTGGCCACGCTTGGCAGGTGCGGCGCCCCAATGACATTAGCTTTCGTGCGCTACGGCTACTTAAATTTGACAATCGTCCACTGCGAACGGCGTCGCCACCGCTTATCTAGCGGTCAGAGAAAGCGCGAGGGCGAGAATCTTCTCCGGCAAAAGCTGCAGCGTGGAACTTAGTCGCCCCCACCAAAATTTGTGAAGTTGATTGCAGGAGGGTTCGGATACTTCTTGAGGGACGCCAAGTATTCGTTGACCGACTTGAATGCTTCTTGCATCGGCCAAAAGTTGATGCCGCCGACGTTTAGATCCTCGTGCGGATCCATTTCGATGTTGTAGACCTTTGGGTAGGATAAATTTGAGCTATCTGCGAATATCCCGCCAAGCATCTGCTGGCCCGTTCCCGTCAGCTTCATGTCCTTGAAATAGATGCGCCACTGCTTCCACCTCGCAGCGACCAGCTCGGCACCGATAAATGAGAGCAGCGACTCGCGGCTTCCCATCGCACTGTTGCCGAGAAGGACCACCGCCTGATCCACGCCGTCGATGGGACGATCGGCGGGCAACCTGGCCCCGATGATCGATGCAAAAGTCGGCAGGAAGTCCATGATCGAGAACATGGCGTAAGAGGTGGCGTCTGGTTTCACATGCCCAGGCCAGCGGATAAAGCAGAGGGTCCGGATCGAACCCTCGGTCGCTTCGCCAAGTTCGCCGCGGAACGGTCCCGCGTTTCCCATGTCTGGCGATCCCAGATTGCCCAATTCTCTTGCGATCCAACCACTCGGCCCGTTGTCAGACGCAAACACCAGGATAGTATTGTCGTCGATTTTCAGGTCCTTGAGCGTATCGAGCACTTGGCCGACGTGGTAATCGCCCTCCATCATCTTGTCGCCGTAGTTGCCAATGCGCGATTTTCCGGCGAATTGCTTCGACGGATCATTCGGATAGTGCCCCATCGAAAACGGAAGGTATAAGAAGAAGGGCTTACCCGCTGCCTGCTGTTGTTTCATGAAGGCGATCGACCGGTCGGTCAGGTCGTTGTCGATTTCTGCGCGCACTTCAGGAGTGAAGGGCTTAATGCGCTGCAGCGGCCCGCCAGCCTTCTGCTCCATGATCCACGGCCCCCTTTCGATCAGGGTGCTCTCAGGCGCATCGCTGGAATGTGTTTCCTCGATCAATGAGACGGTCATCGCGTCGTTCCACGAGGTGTCCGGCGGGATGCCATAAAACTCATCGAAGCCGTGCGCACTCGGGAGACTCTGCGGTGCACTGCCAAGGTGCCACTTGCCGAAGATTGCCGTCGCGTAGCCCGCATCCTTGAATAATTGCCCCATCGTGTAGGCATTAGCAGAGAGCGTATTGGGTGTGCCCGGTATGGCGGCAAGCGACAACCCGTTGCGGATCGAATATTGCCCGGTCATCAGCGCCGCGCGTGACGGCGTGCATGAGGGCTCCACGAGGAACTGCGTCAGGCGAAGCCCCTCGCGGGCAAGCCGGTCGGCGTTTGGCGTCGGGGAGCCGCGCAGTTCGCCTCCACCGTACGGGCCTAAATCACCGTAGCCCACGTTGTCGGCGAGAATGAATACGACGTTCGGCCGCTGTGGCGCCGGTTGGCCCTGGGCATGCGCCACGGTCGCAAGACCGATCGCAGGCAGCGCTGATGCGGTTACCAACGAGGTGCCGGTCAACAACAGATCTCGTCGGTTCATTTCCGCGCCAGTCTGCGGTCCGCCCTTTTGGGATCTTCCACCAGATTGATTGTCACTCACGGCGTTCTCCTCTCAAAGGATGTTTCGAAACCCCACAAGGCTCGCCGTCGCACCGCGAGCTCCGCAATGTGGTCGAAGGCATCTCACCGAACACAGTCCGGTAGATTCCAGCGAATCGGCCGAGCTCATAGAATCCATACCGCCTGGCGACTTCCGCGACAGTCCCAGTCGAGGCATCGGTGCGCCGCAGCGCTACGCGCACCATGTTCAGTCGCTGTAGGCGAAGATATCTGCTGGGACTCATGCCGAGGAATTTCGTGCAGCACTCCCTCAGCGTCCGTTCCGACGCGCCGATGATCGCACATAGTTCCGGTATTTGCGAGTTCTGCTCTAAATTCGTCTTAAAGGCTTTTTCGAACCGGGCAATTATCTCCGCATGATGCTGTCTTGAAGTACTGCGCCCACGGTCATCGTTCTGGGTCAGGCAATGGATGAGAGCGTGGAGAAGGTCTTGCTCAAGCGCGCGGGCGACCTCTGGGTGAGCGAGTAATTCTGGCTTGGTTTCAGCAAGGTGGCAGGCCTTGGCGTGTATGTGCAACAGGCGAACCGCGGCACTGCGGGCCGGTCGCAAAATTTGTGCGGTAGATGGCGCCACAAGTTCGAACCCGGTGAGAGCCTTGCCGTAGGCGGCAAGATGCTCGGGTGACAGCGAAATAAAGCCGGATTGACTGGGTCCGCGGCTTAGCTGATGCACATCGCCGCCCTGGGTGTGGCATACGATGTCACCCAATTGCACCTCTACTCCTTCGAATGTCTGGGGCGAATCGCGACGCGTGGGAAACGCGATGGACACCAAGTCCGGAGCCAGCGCGATGTGGGCGACCCGCGGCAGATTTTCCTGAGTGCGGATCAGCTGCAAATGACGCAACTGCACCCACGTCACCTGCGCTTCAAAATTCCTTTCGCAACTGAAGACGAGATCGACTTTTGCGCGCGGAAAAATGGCTTGGTAATCACGTGGGTCCGAAAGTTTGATCGTGCCGCCCCTCTGCATTGACCGGCGCCCCTGAGGCCAGGCATCCAAGGCACGATCCTTGGATTACCCCGCTGCTCGGCATTGTCGGCAGCCAGCGCGGGAATTGTCTATGCATATTCGGCATCTGCCAAGACAAATGGATTGGTCCCGGCGTCGCGTATTTCTCTTGCAGGCCGACGCAGCGTTGCGGAAGGAGTTTCGCCAAATAGGACACGATACTCCACCGCGAAGCGTCCTAACTCCCAAAAGCCGCTCGCGGTCGCAATCTCGGTCACGCTCGCAGTCCCCTTGTCTGCCTGAATCAACGCGCGACGCGCAATATGCATTCTGCGAAGCCAAAGAAACTGGGTCGGGCCCATGCCTAAATGTTCCATGCAACTGACTCGCAACGTGCGCTCCGGTGCATCGATCGCCGCACATATCTCTGGCAGGTGGAGAGGCCGATCGTAATTAGCGGCCAACGTTTCCTCGAACCGCGCGATTATCTCGGCATGGCGCCGGCCGCCCGCGCTCGGCTCAATGCGCTCGCCATCTGCGAGACACATAATCAGTGCGTGCAAGAGTCCCGCCTCCAGAGCTCTTGCCGAACTCGAGTTGCACCAAAACATTGTCTTTACGTTGGGCGAGTTGTTCCGCGACTTGTTGTAGCCTTAGCAAACGCGCCATCGGTGGCGGCGACGGCCGCACAATGTGCGTAAACGATCGGTCGGTCACGTCGCGACCAAGCAGAGCCCGGCTCGCAGAGGCAAGTTCATCCTGGGTCAGCGATATCCCCGCCCAATCGCAAGCTCCTACTGTCCTGTGATGGCGCGTCGCGCCTAAGCCGACAACGACGATTTCGCCGTAGGCCAAGTCTCTACCGTTTTGAGTTATCGGTGCTTGCCGAGCGTTGGCCAGGAAGATAAAGGGCGGGCGCTTCTTATCCGCTGCCGTCGTTGCAACTCTTGCAAGGCTTTCGCGACCGTGCTGCAGCAAAACTCGTGGAAATTCGACACGAGTTAGCGCGGCACGGTATGCGCCCCTAGCAGTGACGAGAATGTCTACCTTCGCAGGATGTATAGCGCTTTGATACAACTCAGGGTCAACAAACTCGCAGTGTGAGCCCCAGGCCATAACTCCATCCTACTTGGGCGTTACTCCCTTAGATAGGGTACCCGACGAACATTTTGAGCTTAATTAGAGCACGCTCTCGGGTCATTCATTGATTTACATCAAGACGGGGCAAAAGTAATCGCCTGTCGGGACTACTTTGTGCGGCTGTTTATTGCAGCCTGCATCATTGGCGCGCATTGCCGAATTTGCATAGCGCTCTCAATTTTTCTCCTCCACTCTAATTCTGGTGGCGTCCTTCGCCGGTACGTCCACGACCTCACTCAAGTTCGCAGCGTCACTTCGCAGCTCAGATCGCTATCAGCTTTAACAGGAGACCATAATGGCAAGGGATGGCGACACAAAAATACCGCCCCAACACGATCTAGGCCGACGCGATATGCTCAAGGGAGCATTTGTAGGCGCGGCCGCGGCCGGTCTTGCCGCTGCTGACGCCGACTTCGGCGCAGGCCCAGACCGGCCCGGCGATGCCGACGAGCCCCTACGGCGGTGGACCAAGCACCGGCCTCCAGTTCCCGCCATACTACAAGCCGACGCCATCGGTCCGCAGCCGCAACAATTACTTTCCCGGCAGTGAGACCCTCGGCCAGGACGAGATGCGGATTTCGTTCGTCGGCAGCTGCCCGTTCCCGCCGCGGCGCGATCAGGCCGGCACCTGCATCATGGTCGAACTGGGCAACGGCGACCGCTTCTTCTTCGACTTCGGCCCCGGCTGCATCAAGAACATTCTCGCCATGGGCGTGCCGGTCCCGAGCATCAACGACATCTTCATTACGCACTTGCACGTGGACCACTACCACGACCTGTCCTATCTCTTGCCGTTCTCGGCGTGGGCGGGTCGGTGGAAGATGCCGCTGCGGGTCACCGGACCGTCGGGACGCACGCCGGACCTTGGCACCAAGGCGATGGTCGCCGGCATGAAGCAGATGCTCAAGTGGCACCTGGAAGCCTTCGACGCCTGCCCGATCGGGGACGGCTACGAGATGGAGGTCAACGAGTTCGACTGGAAGGACGAGAACGGCATCTGCTACGACAAGAACGGCGTCACGATCCGCCATTGGCGGCGCTCCCACGTCAAGGACGGCGCTTCGGCCTACCGTCTGGACTGGAACGGCCTCTCGTTCGTGTGGACCGGCGACGGCCGGCCTGACGACCTGACGGCCAAATATGCCAAGGGCGTCGATGTCTTCGTCACCGAGACCCAGCCCGATTTGGCGCGGATCAACCAGCTCAAATACGGGCTGCCCGAATTCCTCTTCAACTACACCGTGGATATCCACCACACGCTGACTTACGCGGCGGGCTATCTTATCAAGCAGGTCAATCCGCGCGTGCGGTATGATCACGCACATCGCGTTCGACAACGATACGCTCAACGAGACCAGTGCCGACGTTCGCGCCCACTGGGATGGACTTTTCCTGTACGGCGCACCGGATGTCGTGGTCGTCAACGTGACCAAGGACGCGATCTGGCACCGCGAGGCTGCTCTGCCCGGATTCTCGGGTCAGTCGTTGCCGAAGCCCAACGCTGCTGTTCGGCGATCCGCTGCCGGTCGCAACCGGCATGGGTGTCGTTCCGCAGCCGAGGCTGCCGCGCGAGCAACAACAGGAGCAGTTGACGCGCGACCTCGAGATCGATCCGCACAAATACTATCCGCCAAACGTCTATCGCGAGCCGCTCACCAAGCTCCCAAACCCGCAGCTGGTCGATCTTCGCGAAATGGCGAGAGTGATGAACATCGATCTGAGTAAATTCGTAAAATAGCGGGCACGACTGCAACGTCCCGCCACGTCAGGCTTCACCGACGGACCGCATCCCCAAATTATGCCGGCTCGCTTGGGCGCATACGCTTCTTGCTAAGGACACGCAAAAATGGAAATCATAGCCGACAACGGCAACGCCGTCCCGATAACGGTCCTGACCGGCTTCCTTGGAGCGGGAAAGACGACGCTGCTCAATCGCATTCTAACCGGGGATCACGGCCTGCGCGTCGGCGTCCTCGTCAACGACTTTGGCGCGATCAATATCGACGCCGAACTTGTCGTCGGCGTGGACAGTAACATGATCAGCTTGGCCAACGGATGCGTCTGCTGCCAGATACGCGACGACCTCATCGAATCGGTCCTCGCCCTGCTCGCGCGCCCGGAAGCCGTCGAGTACGTTCTGCTCGAAGCCAGCGGCGTCGCCGATCCCGCCGGGATTTTCGCAACGTTCAACGATCCCAATCTGCGCGACCGGATCAGGCTCGACAGCGTCACCTGCGTGGTCGATGCCGACCAGGTCTTTGCGCATCCCGAATATCCGCCGCTGATGGACCTCAAAGCTCCGCCAAGTCGGGTTTGCGGACATGCTGATCCTGAACAAGGTGGGCCTCGCCGGTCCCGAACAAGTCGAGCAGGTCAAAGCTTGGCTCGACGACCATTTCAACCGTCTTCGCATCGTCGAAACCGATTACTGCGATGTGCCCTACGAGATTCTGTTGGGCGTCGGGCGTTTCGATCCAGCTCAGGCAGACCTCAACTTGCAGGCGCTTGAGCATGGTTGCACCGACCCGAACTGCAAACAGGACGACCATCATGGGCACGGCGACCACCGGCGTAACCAACACGAGCACGACCACTCGAAGGTATTCAGCACCTGGAGCTACGAGACAGAGAAACCGCTAGCGCTGGAAGCGCTGCGGGAAACAATGCGCAGGCTGCCGGGGACTGTTTACCGCGCCAAAGGGGTCATCTACTGCACCGACGCGCCACAGCGGCGGGCGGTGCTGCAGGTCGTCGGCAGGCGCGTCGACATCTCATTTCAAGAGGAGTGGGGCGAGCGTGCACCGCGCACCCAGATTGTAGCCATTGGCGCCGCCGACAGCATCGACCCGAGCCTCATGGAAAAGACATTCGCGTCATGCATCTCGGGGCCCGCAGGGCAGGCACCCTGCGCGCCACGATAATGTCGCCTCACGAAACAAACTGTACTGGGACATTGTTGACGCTTCCGCCAACGGATAGACGGACTTTACCAGCGCCCTTGTTGAACCCTCAACGCGAAGGTTTGGCTACGAAGGATTTGCGCTGATGATCCTGTCACTCCCAGTTTGGAAATTGAAATCCGAAGGGATAATCCTTCCCGAGGAACGGCTCCCAGTAGGTCAAACCATTATTGTTGGCTTGCAGCACGTTTTCACCATGTTCGGATCGACGGTTCTGCTGCCGATCTTTATGGGTTTCGACCCCAATGTGGCAATTTTGTTCTCAGGAGTCGGAACACTCATCTTCTTCATTGCTGTTGCTGGCCGGGTCCCAAGCTATCTCGGAACGAGCGGTTCATTCGTGACCGCCATAATCGCCGCCACCGCCTATGCCGGATCGGGCCAGAATCCGAATATCGCGATCGCGCTGGGCGGAATCATCGCGGCTGGTGCGCTTTACACCGCGATCGGCGTCGCCGTCGTGGTCATCGGCTACAGCTGGGTTGAGAAGTTGATGCCGCCTGTTGTGACTGGGGCGGTGATCGCCGTGATCGGGCTCAATCTCGCGCCCGTCGTGGTGAAGGGAGTGTCCGGGCGCGCCCTCGACTCGGCCGTCGCTGTCATGACGGTCCTGGCGATAGGTGCGGTCGCGGTCTTCGGACCCAAATTCTGGCGAAGAATCCCAATTCTTATTGGAGGCTCGTTTGGCTACTTGGTCTATTGGCTCCTTGCGAGCGGCTTTGGACACGGCACGCCAATCGATTTCCATCGGATAGCCGACGCCCATTGGCTTGGCATTCCGAATTTCTCTGCGCCCGGATTTAGCCTTAGCGCTACGATCACGATCGCGCCGATCGCCATCATCCTCGTCGCGGAGAATCTCGGTCACCTCAAGGCTTTGAGTGCAATGATCGGCCGCAACCTCGATCCGTATATCGGACGCGCTTTTATCGGCGACGGCATTGCGACAATGGTGGCAGGCTCAGCTGGTGGGAGCGGCGTGACAACCTACGCCGAAAACATCGGTGTTTTGGGAATCTCGAAAGTCTATTCGACCTTGATCTTCGTCGTCGCCGGAATTTCCGCCATACTGCTCGGCTTTTCACCGAAGTTTGGAGCGCTGATCCTGACCATCCCAGCACCGGTAATCAGCGGGCTAACGATTGTCATCTTCGGGCTGGTTGCAGCGACTGCGGGACGCGTATGGAGCGAACACAATGTCGATTTCTCCAAAGCGAGCAATCTCATAACCGTCGGCGCGACTCTCATTGCCGGGGCAGGCAATCTATCGTTCAATTTCGGAGGCTTAAGCCTTGGCGGTATCGCAACAGCGACGTTGCTCGCAATCATTCTCCATCATTTACTGCATAATAAATTTAATGCCCAAGCGGATGTAAAGGATGCCGACGCATGGGCTACCCATGCGGAAATCGCGCGTGCGGCCGCTCACACAATGGCCGAGGAAGCCATAGCATCGATAGCACATGAGATTAGGCAGCCATTGGCCTCGATTGTGACAAACGCACATGCGGCGGTGCGTTGGCTTGAGAGAACGCCTCCGGACCTTGACGAGGCCCGCGCCGCCCTTACAAAAGTTGCCGCTGTTGGAAATCGTGCTAACGAAACGATCGAGGGCGTGCGGGCCATCTTCAGGCGCGAAAGCCAACCTCGGACCGCCCTCGATCCGAATAAGCTCGTTCTCAGCGTCCTCGCAATCCTCAGCGACGAACTGAAGAGTCAGCGAATTACGGTGCAGACCGAGCTAATCGAGGGCCCGCCGGCACTGTTAGGCGATCGGGTCCAACTACAACAAGTCGTACTCAACCTGATCATGAATGCCATCGAGGCGATGAGTTCCGTAGTTGGCAGAGATCGAATATTGAAGATCAAGTCCGAGCGGCATGAATTGGGTGGGGTTCTCATAACTATGAAGGACTCGGGCTCTGGCATAGATCCAAAGGATACCGAGAGGATCTTCACCGCATTTTTCACCACGAAGGCGCGGGGGATGGGGATCGGGTTGTCGATCTGCCGATCGATCGTCGAAGCGCACGGGGGCAGGTTGTGGGCGTCGGCTGCAAGCCCCCATGGGTCAATCTTCTATCTCGTGTTGCCGAAATTTGATGCCGAGGGTGCCCGACGAACGGATTGATTAACGCCGTCTGTTGTCGTGACTGCACTCCACAACCTCGATTGCTGCGATGCACATTTCGCTTCCGAGACGGCTCATTCAAGTCGATTTGGCGATGTCGGCGCGATGTCCGTTGTTCCCCCGATCGCTACAAAATCGCTGCATGACGGCAGGCGACGTTCAGAGCAATCAGCGTTGGTCAATCAGGTGCAGATAGTCCGACACGCACTCGATGCGATCGATACCGCCACGATGGCTCGGCCCTGCGGAATAATAGTGAATGATGAGATTCGTGCGGCGCATCTTAACGGTACCCTGAGTGACGATAGCATCGGAGAAGGTCGCGGTCTGGTCTCGGTCGTTCACCGACACGCTGCGAGCATCAATGACAAGTGGCTTCCATTGGTACGAGTTCATGAGCAGTGCTTCGGTCTTGCGCCGACGATAGCCGGGGAAAAAGCGCAAGAGCCGCCCCTAAAGCGGGTGCCAGAACGTGGCGGCTCATATCAAAAGTTCATGTACGTCCAGAGCAACCTGACCCTGCGCCCCCATTGCGGCACGATCTTGACCGTCAAAGGTCGGCGCAGCCTGATTTTGGCTGACATGCCACCTCTTCCTCGGTTGCGTCATCGCTTTGAGAAAACGGTCGGCAGCGCGTGAAATAACTTGCAAATGTCTGTCAGAGCCGGTTGTGCACTACAGCAATTCGTCCGTTCGAATTGACGCGTTGGGTCATGTAATGGACGGTGGCGGCGGTGCAAGAGGAATCTGACAGTTGAGCGAAGCGTTCGGGTGCGGCCATGTATTCGGCCTCACATGATGGTGTCTCCGTCAAGCACTAATGTTGGCAGACCGTGATCCAAGGCGGAGCTCTCATTTCTGCACGCTTCCCTGCAAAACCTCACATCCGGCGGGAGTTGATCCCAACCACTGTCCCGCATTCGGGACGGGAGAGCTCCAAAGAGAACGGCACCACTCTGTGTAGACGGCGCCGGTAGCACCATGCCGAATAACGGCGACGTTCCCTCGGATCGCTGGACTGCGGTGCTTTCGCAGTGCCGAGCCAATCAGGCAGCAGGTTTGAAGACTGCGCCTTCAGGCAACACACCGTCGACGACGAACCTCCACAACGCGATCAGCAGTTTTCGGGCCAGGGCCACCACCATGATTTTGCGAACACGCCGCCCCGTTGATCCAACCCGTTCGCGGAACCAACAAACCTGAGCAGCAGCGGGCTGGTAGCGTGTCCATAACCACACAAGCTCGACCATCACTGTTCTGACCCGCCGGTTGCCGGCCTTTCCAATACCCTGCTCACGGTCGATCCCGCCGCTGCTGTATGGCGAGGAAGTCAGACCGGCGTATGAGCCGAGTGCCTTGCCATTGGCGAAGCGACGTACGAATGCTTCGCGCACCAGCACGGTCGCGCTCTGAACGCCCATGCCGCGCAGGCCGGTAAGCTGCTGGATCATCTTACTAGCTTTGTCGGACGCTTCTGTTTCCACCACTGCATCACGCTCACGCTCCAGCTCAGCGATCTGCGTGAGCACCAATTCCAACCGAGTAAGCAAACGCTTGATCTTGGCATGTGCGTTTGCGGGTAGCGGCTCGCCGAGACCGGTCCGCAATTCGACCAGACGACGCCATCTGTTGCGGAGCAATGGGTTGTAATCGCTCACGCCGAGCGTTGCCAGGACAGCTCCGATCCGGTTGATCAGACCGATGCGCTCGGAGATGAGTTCGGTTCGTTCGCGAATGCCACGTCGGGCATCATCATCGACCTCGTCGGGAACCGGCACCATCGAGCACACGCGCGGCTCGCCTCGCAGCCAGGCGAGAGGTGTCCGAAGCAACAACTCGGAATCAATACCGTCAGACTTCGCGCGGCGCATCCGACGATCAACCGGCACGCTGGAAGGTTGGATAACGTGTACTTCTACTCCATGCCTCATAAGCCAGCGCGCCAGCCAGAAGCCCGACCATCCAGCCTCGTAAACAGCGATCACGCGCTCGATGCTGCGGCCTGTGGCGGCGGCGCGGGCGCGATATCCGTCAATGGCCGCCAGCAATGCTTCGGTTTCTGGGTTGATCGGACGCTTCGCTTTAGTGTGCGGCAGCCCAGGCACTTGCGCTGCAAGCACCCAACTTTTGTTGCTCACTTCAATCGCGAGCACGAGCGTCCTCTCATAATCCACAGCGGCAGGTATCGGAGCGGCGACGATCAGCGACATCAAAAGATCCTCCAGTTTGGGACGGTCAGCAGCCTAGCTGCCGCATCACCTTCATGGGATCTGTTTCTCGCCTGGAGGACTGCCTCCGAGCGATGCCCCCCCCCCCCCCTCTTCCTACCCTCCGTTCTCCCTCACGTCTCGACCTCCTCAATCCTCTCACCCCTCGTTCTGACCCACCCTCTTGCCATCGCCAGACTCCTTTACGCTGCTGGCGCAAGCACAAGTGCCCGATAGGTGCCACCCTTGGCCAGTAACGCCCAGGCGATGCGGGCCATCTTGTTGGCAAGCGCCACGGCCGCCACCTTGAACGGTTTGCGAACGAGAAGCCGCGTTAGCCAGGGATACTTCTCAGGGTTCTGGCGCGCGTACCGCAACACCGCGACGGCTCCGACCACCAGAATGCGGCGCAAATAGCGATCTCCCCGTTTCGAGATCGGGCCGAGCCGCTGCTTGCCGCCGGTCGAGTCCTCGCGCGGCACGAGTCCAACCCAGGCCGCAAAGTCACGACCTGATCGAAAAACCGTCGGATCCGGGACGGTCGCGACGATCGCGGTCGCCCCCGCAACACCGATTCCGGGGATCGTCTCCAGCCGCCGGCTCGCCTCGTTCGAGCGGTATAGCGCCATGATCCGTTTCTCGATCGATCCGATCATCGTCTGCATCGCCGTGAACTCCGCCGCCAGAACCACAAGACTCGCATGAGCATCGACCGGCAACCGCTCATCCTCCTCGCCCGCAATGATCAGCAACAGCTCCTTGACCCCTTGGCGCCCTTGCGGAGCCACGATGCCGAACTCGGCCAAATGCGCCCGCAACGCATTGATGACCTGGGTTCGCTGCCGCATCAAAAGATCGCGTGCTCGGTGCAGCATCAGCCGGCCCTGCTGCTCGGGAGATTTAATTTGTACGAAACGCATGGTCGGCCGCCGCACCGCCTCACAGATCGCCCCGGCGTCCGCAGCATCGTTCTTGTTGCGCTTGACGTAAGCCTTCACGTCCTTCGCCGGCATCAGTCGGACCAGGTGACCAAGCTTCATGAGTTCACGCGCCCAATAATGGGCGGTGGCGCACGCTTCCATGCCGACCAGACACGGCGCAAGCGCTTTGAAGAATTCCAGCACCTGGCGCCGCCGTAGTTGCTTCCTAACAACGACCCTTTCAGCCGCGTCGATCCCGTGAACTTGAAATACGTTCTTGGCGATATCCAAACCTATCGTGGCGATTTGCATGTCGACAGCTCCCTGATGTGATTTGCTGACAACGATTACCCTATCGGAGCTCGCTGCCGGGGGGAGCGGCCGCCGTCCACCACATCAGGCTCGTAGGTTTCGCCTTGTCCGATGCCATGTCGGCTATCGTCGGAATCGGACATAAGGCGCTGGAGACACGGCAAGGAAATGCGCAGCGCGGCGTCTCCAGCCTGATCGGGCGCTTGATAAATTCAAGCAAATCCAGCCGGCGTCTAAATGCGCCGAGAGGTGCTGCAATGGGCGTCCCGTGGCGGCGGCAGTTACATCTCCGGACTCAAATCACATCCAGAGCTCAAATCACATCCAGAGAATGTGTGGATCGCCGGCCGAAAGGTCACCGACGTCGCCGGCGATCCGGCGTTCCGCCGTCCTGTCGAGGCGATGGCAAAGCTTTAACGCACCATGCGCTCGTAGAAGCGCGGAATATGCAAGATGTTATTGCGCCGGCGCGTTGGCTCGCGCACAAGTTCGAACTATAAGAACCTTCGAGCGCCACCGGCCGGGGGCGGCTTAGGACATACGCCTGAACCGCACGGCAGGTTTGTTGCTGCGACGGATCAGGTAGCGGGTCGCGTCGGCCAAGTGGTCCTCAACCCGATCCGGAATATCTTCGGAATTGTCGTCAAGATCGCGCGGTAGCACCGGCACAGTCTGGATCCAGTGCGTGCAGTTTTGGGTAATGAACAATCCGGGGCTCTCCCGACCGCCACGCTTATTCGGGATCGTGGCGAGCAGCATGCCACGCAGAGCCTGCCAGCCTTGCACGCGGCTACCGGGGCCTTTGTCGGCCGGTTCCCACTGCACGCCGGGTTGGCGGACGCGACCGATCATGACCGGTTCGGCGAATTCGTCGGCCATACTGTCGGCGAGGCCGGACGCGCTGCCCGGCTTGGGATTGAAGATCATATTGTCGGCGACGCCGGTGCGGACGCGGCGGACCCAGCGGCCGGTCAGCGGATCCTGATGGCGTAGTCGGCTGTCGATTTCCCGGTCGATTCCGGCCCGCTTGATCTGGTCGATCGACCAGCGCACACCGGTGTCAGGTTGGTGCGGGTGGCAGCCGTAGAGCTCGTCGAAGATCAGATAATCGCCGCGGATGAAGCGCAGCTCACGTCCACCGGGGAGGATAATCGACGAGCCGTCGCTGATTGCCGCCCAGATCCAGGCGAATGGCTTGGCATCGCCCCAGTCGAATGCCGCGGTGATGCGCCACGATAGTGGGATCAGATCCGGCGGGATCGGCGGCAGCACGCAATATTTCGAAGCTTCGGGCCAATCGCCATCGAACATGCCACCCGACGAAATCGTCCATGAGCCTTTGGTCCAGGCCTCGAGCTGGCCGGGGCGGATTGCCGAGGCCACTATGTTGGCGAGATAGTCAGGCTGGGTGGTGAGCAGGAGTTGGTTTTCGGCAAGAGTCGAGTAGATGGCGCGGCGCGGCAAACCGTGCTCGTCTTCGATCCGCGGACCGACCGTCATGCCGTTGGGATCGACGGTCTTGAAGCGGCGGCGCACCCAATTGTGGCCGGGGCCGTCGGGATTGGTCGTCGCCCGCATCCGCATCGGGATATTCGGGATCGGCGACCGCAGGCAGGCCAGCATCTGCTTATACGGTTGGTCGTTCTTGTATTGCGTCAGTTCCTCGAAGCCGATCCAGGTGAACGATTGGCCGATATAGGTGCGATAGTCTGACGTTTCGTCGAAATACGCCAATTTCAGCGTTTCGCCAGTCGGCCACGACCACACGTTTTGGTTTTGGTTGAAGCGCGCGCTCGGCCAGATGCGTGGAATGACCTTGGCGCAGAGCGACTTGATTTCGGGGAAGCCGGTCATTGACTGGCGGATCAGGATGCCTTTCCATTCCGCACCAAAACCTGCGCCGACTTCGGCAAAGAAGTCACTCAGCAGCGTCAGCGTCTTGCCGGTGCCGCGCGGACCAGCCAGCAGCACCTCTCGCTCCAGCGCAGCCAGGAAGGCTTCCTGAGAGCCGGGTTGCGCGACGAGCGCGACCTCGCGGTATACGCCGGCTTCATCGGTTGCGATGAAGGGGACATATTCGTTGTCGCGCAATTCAAAGTGATGCACATGGACTCGCATTTGAGGGTCTCGCTTTTTTTCCTTTTTCTCTTTTTAGGGTCGACCTTATTTGTCTTTTTTTATTTTCAGGGTCAGGGTCATTGCTTTGACGGGAAAGCCGCGAACATCCTCTACGCCGTTTGCCAAACCACCGACCATTTTGGACCTACCCGGTAGCTCATTGCAGCTTGCTCCGTGCCCTGACTTCTCAACGTCATTTGCTCACCGTCCTGCTCGCGTGGCGTCGTGCATGGTCGACATCCTCGCATGACACTGTGTTCCGATCTTTGCTGATCACGATGGGCCTCGCCAGAACAAGATCCGAACTTTTAACCCAGCGCACGTCGTTGCGCCCGCGATCTTAACGAAAGGACGCCGGTTCAGTTCTATCGCGCGCTTCGTTCGCCCAACAAACCCGCACCGCATGCGGCGAACAAAAGCGAACGTCGCGCGATCGCCTAAGGCGCGTTACGGAACAGATGAACAGCCTCCATTTCTCTTCGCTAAAATTGTCTGAAAGTTCTGGTCGTTGGCCGCGGTCTGTGTGGTTGCCTACCAGTTGCGCCGACCAATCCGCGCACAGTGTTCCTAGTGCCCACGCCGGAGGCTTACAGTGTAATCGGTCCGACCTCCTCTTCGTTCTGGCGTCCCGCGCGTCCGATGGCGGCACCGGCGCGGGCATTTCCTCTGCATCATCCTCGACCTGCGGGTTCGGTGCTGGCGGGCCCGATGGTGCGGGCGCGGCCATTGATGTTGGTTCAGGCCGCGGCCGTGCTCTGGCGCGACGGCGACGACAGCCAGGGTGCCAGCTTGAACAAGAACGTGTTGCAAAGCCCTGCTTGATCAGGAATTCGGCCGAGGTGACCTGATGCCGAATCCCCGCGGCCGTATAGGCGCGGTCGAGCTCGGAATTGTCGACGATGACGATGTCGGGGTGCGGCGGCAGCAGCGTGCCGTCGGCATCATAAAACAGCGTGCCCTCAACCAGGCGTTTGCCGCCGAACTGGCGTTCGTACTCTTCCACGGTTGCCGGCCGGGCCGCGACCGCCAGGACGTTGGTCGGCGGTTTGATCTGCTCGGGCGTCTCGGCCAGCACGGTGAAGTCGGCTTGCGCAATCGGCTTTGGCGCGGCCGCGGGTGCGCCGAGCCGCACCACGCCGCCGACGGTGACGTCGTGCTGTACGCGTTCGCCATAAACTTCGGGCAGTAGTGCCGAGACCGCCTTGATCAGCATTTGCGGATTCGGTGGCAGTTCGCGATAAGCCTGCAGCAGTTCGCCGTCGGGCCCGCGCTTGTACACGTCGGTGATGGGACGATCGCCGTGACGCTCCTGCCAAGTCTTGGCATCGAGCGCGTCAGCCGCCAGCGCAGGATCGACCTGCCAGATCGGCTCGCCGCCCTGCCTAAACAGCAGCTCCTTGGTGCCGTTGATCGCCAGATCGCGCAGCCGTTCGTCGATGCGCAGGATCGACAGCTTGCGGGCGAGGATGAGATGACGGTGCCAGTAGGAGGCCTGGTCCATCCACAGCACCCAGAACGGCGAGGCATCCTTCAGATCGGCCTGCTCGTCGCGCGCCGACGCGGCACGCCAGTTGAAGATCGTGACAGGACTGATCTTGAACCCGCGCGCCGTCGCCTTGATCTCGCAATGCGGATGGGTGACCAGCCGGTTGAGGATTGCCACCAACAGATCAGGATTATGTTTCTGGGCTGGCATCGCCGTTAACCCTCCGCTCAAATTCAAATCGTTCATGCCGGACAGAATCGACCGCGACCCGCGAAGGGTCATGAATAATCGCAGTGACGCGATGACCACAAACGGGCTCGTTTCGACGCCGCGTTCGGTCGATCTGGTGAGGGGGAACGTCAGTCTTATGACAGAAAACATGCCAAAAGTCAAGGTTTGAGCTCAAAGCGAATTCAAATAGCAAAAAAGAAAGTTGAGATGACCACAGCGAGGGCTGCAGTCCTTTAGTACGCCATTGAAGGGTTCGCGCGCGATCGCTCTGGAATCAGTGCCGTCAGTCAGATCAGTGATCCGGCATTTATTACCCGTCCTTTCCCTATTCGAGTTCTTATCGGGGGGAAGGGCGATGAGGAGAGAGGGTAATAAAAGGGCGATTACTGATGTGACTGATTTCACTGATATGACCGCGCGCCGTCGGCCTTTCGGGCAGAACGGTCTGCCCGCTCTTGTTGGCGTTTCTGGAGCCGATCGACCGCGCTCAATCGCTCACTGGCATCCTTGATATCCGAGCGAACATACACGGCCTCGCGCCTGCCGCTGACGAGCCACAGTCCGTCCTCAGCTTCCATGTTTCGAACGACGCTATAGCCGACCCTCTCCAGCTTGTGCGGCAGCGCACGGCGGTTCTTGCGGTCGTCGAGCCATTTGTGCAACTCCAGATTAGTCGATGCGGCTCCTCTCTTAAGTATCGTCGGCGTCACTGCCTCTGGTCGCTCCAATTCCCCGCCAAAGTCTCTCGCGTCAACGCCCATAGCATCGAGGAGGTCGGCCAGCTCGCCGCCCTCGGGAGCCATGCTGGCGTTGACGATGGCGTGCCATGCCGGCGTCCTCTGGGGAGGGCGCCTTGGGATCAAAGTCGCTGACGTCCAGGGTGGCCAAATATCTAGCGGAGTGCTCGAGACCGCCGCCTTCGTACCAGTTCCAAAGCTCCTGCCAGTATTGATCGGTGAAGTCCTCCGGACGGCGCTCGGACCAGGCGACGAAATATCGGCGGTCTTCCGGCGGCAGGTAGAGCCCATCAGTCAGATGGTTGGTGGTGACAATCGGCCCGACCAGATTGAACATCGGATGCTGTTTGACCCAGAGATCCCTGATCATCAGCGTCTCGGGCGGGGAGGCGAACCAGTCTTTGGTCCGTTCATAGAAGTGGAAACGCTTGTCGCCGAGATCATGCGCCTCGTTGATCCGCAAGATCACGGATTCGAGGAACGAGTTTTCGTTGGCGAATTTTTCGTAAGCCCGGGTAGCGGCGACATCGGCAAAATTCCACTCGCCGACGGCGCGCCTGGCCGGTGCAAGGTAGCTGTCCTTGCCGATGCCTTGTTTTGGTGAGCCCATGACAAGGCCATGGTTGATCTTGTCGTGGGGAGCCTGGACGCGATAGGCGAGCCACCGCTCGATGTGTTGGGCGTATTCGCCCCAAATGAGTTCGCCGTGCTTGCGCCACGGCCCGGCCTTGTCAGCGTCGCCGCCGATTGGCTTCGGCGGCAGATAAAGATTGAAGGTGTTGGCGTCCTTCTTGGTCACCCAGCCGCTTTTATGGATCAGAAGATCTTTGATGATGGTGGGTTTCCCGGGCGCCCAGGTCACCGCATGAGTTGGCTTATCGTTATCGAGAGTGTTGGCGGCTCCCTTGCCCAGAATTGAATTGATCGTTTCTGCCGGCCACAGATCGCGTGCAGGCAGGTACCAATACTTGCGCTGCGGCAGGAAGGCATAGAAATCGTCAAAGCTCGCCGTCCGAGGCGGCGGCGGCGGCTTTTTGCCTTTACTACTCCCCGGCGCATCATCCTTGTCCTTCGGTGCGTCTTCCTTCGGCCCAGAATCCCTCGGTGCCGCTTCGACTTGAGAAGCGTCGTCGTAACGGCCCTCCGCCCTGTCAGCCGCCGCCTTGACCTGTTCCTTGCTCATCGGTTGGATTTGCCGGCTCATGCGGGCGGCTCCTCAGGCTTGAGGAGTGGCGGTACTGTGGTGTCGGCCAGCTCCCGAGCGCGCCGGCGAGCACGCCGCGCTTCCTCGATCAGCGCCCATTTCCTGTCTTCGGCCGTTAGCGGTTCAGGCGGATCATCGGCAAAATCGTGCTCCGCCGTACCTTCGCCTGGCGCGCGCTGGGTGCAATAGCGGTAACCGTTCGCGATCTTGACGAACAGATTGTCCTTGTCGTCGCAATGGCTGAGCTGCCACGGCGGCTGGCAGCGCTGATTGTAGTGCTCGGCGACGAGCTCGCACGCCAGCTCGAACGAAATTCCCATGTCTTTCAGCGGCGGCACAACCTTGCTCACCAGCGTGTGGTCGCCGCCCTGGCCTTGGATCGAGCACGGCGCACCCTCCTGCAGCCAATGAACTGCCCAGGCAACGTTTCCGGGCGAATCCAGCTCGACGACCGGCGTTTGATCGACCGCCGCGCCCCTCATGATCTTTCTTACCAAGGAGTAAAACCAACTAGGCGCAGCTGCGATCGGCCGCTTCGCGGCGATTCGATAACCGGTGCCGTCGGCACGCCGGCAACCGGGCCCCACGATGTATTGCGCAAAATCGATGTCGGGATGACTGGTGCCGGCGCCGCCAACGGCGAAAAGCGGCGCCCCTTCATACCAGAGATGCCGGCCGCCACTGGGCGAAGCGCTCTCGAATGTCTCGGGCCAGCCGTACAGCAGTTCCAACGAGTTCGAAAGTCTCGGCCCCGCGCTTGCCGGCCTTGGTGTCGACGTCGGCAAACACCAGCCCTGAAAGCGCCGGCGCGATGCCATACCAGGGCTCGTTGCCGGTCCTATTTGTCCAGTAGTTAAACCAGTCGCGAATCTGCTCGGGGTCGTTGCTGGCGCGATTCAAATAGTCCTTCAGAAGCGGCTGGCTCTTGTCGTTGTAGAGAAC
This sequence comes from uncultured Alphaproteobacteria bacterium, assembly GCA_963729965.1. Taxonomy (GTDB): domain Bacteria; phylum Pseudomonadota; class Alphaproteobacteria; order Rhizobiales; family Xanthobacteraceae; genus BOG-931. The sequence continues at coordinate 113,268 of CAVSPX010000006.1, read as the reverse complement.
GGGGAACACGCAGGTCTTCGGGCGCCAAGCGATGAGCTTAAGCGCGCAAGGCAGTGCGGACTTACTGGCGGGTGCCTGCGCTTTCATAAATTCCTCTTGAAACGCGAACTGTCGTCGGATTGTTTGTTTTCCCACTCCGTCACACTTTTTCCCGAGGCTGTGAACGTGTCCCAGGATTTAGCGATTGATCCATGGGCTTGCCCGGGTTCCTTCCGACGCTCTTCGCGCTCAAGTTCTTCAATTCGTTCTTGGTTCCATCGCCAGAATCTCTTCCAGTATGCGGCGTCATCTTCGTTCGGCAATCGCTCCGGGCCTTGTTTCGGTACCTTCGGCGAGGGACCACGCTTTTCTGTGCGCTGGTATTTGCCGCCGCCAAGGCGCACCAGATAGCCCCCAGCAACGAATTCCTGCATCACCTCCCACGTTTGAAAGTGGAGGATGTCCAAGCCAGCGCGGCTGCCGCGCGTCACGAAGTTCTGCGCCTCTGATACGGTCAGTGATCCGAGCGCCGCCGATCGCGCTGAAATGTCCGCAAAGTCGTCAGCTGTTTTGCCGGGGTGATCGTCCAACCAATTTTCCAGCGTTTCGGACATCACGCGGCCTCGCTTTTAAGCTTGCGCCTGGATTTCGCCTTTTTGATCGCCCTCTCGTAATGTCCAATGATGTACTGGCTGTCATAATACTCGCCACGAAGCTGACATTCCGCCTCGTCGAAATAGCAGAGCTGATTGATGGCGAGGGCGAGATTGTAGTCGGCATCGCTAAGCATGCTAGGGGAAATCTCGCCTTTGCCGAGTGCTCGCACGCAGGCATCATAGTTCTGCAATTCGTCTGCGAGCAGTCGGATCAGCTGCGTTCGCTCGCGCCGGATTTTTGGTGGCGTGCTCAGAGGCTTGACGCCAGCAAAATCTCCATAAGGACGCGCTGTCTTAATTTTGGACTCTGCGACGCTAGCTTTGGACTTTGTCATGGTAAATTCCTTTGTTCGTGACAGCTTGGAGTCCGTCCAAGATCGATGCTGATACTTACGCAGCATCCGCCTCGGCATAGTGAGCCTTTCGAGCTTCCGCCGATGTTTCAGCGTAAATGGTCGCTGGTGTAGATTGCTTGCGTTTCAGATCGGCTACCGCTCGTACAAACTCTGCGACGCCTTCCAGATCGGCCACCGCCACGGCCGTCGTCACGTACTTGGTGGCGGAGCCGCCCGCGAGCCGCTTCAGATTCAGGACGTTCTCCGTGAACCCCTTGAGGTTGCTGTGATCTTTTGCTGACGGTGCCGACTTCGGCTTAGGGGCAGTGTCAGGCGGTGTCGGCTGATCGGCCAAGCTGTCATGAGCTTCACCGGTGCAATCGCCGGCGGCTTCCGCCGAGGTCGCGGTGTCGCGCAACTCGTCTGCGGTTGGTGCGCCCGCTGGTTCGGCGGCCGCGACCTCGCCGTCATCCGTCGCCGCGGTTTCGACTGGACGGAGGCTGTCGAGGATTTGCCTGAGGCGTTTGCTGCCGACCCAGTTCTTGCCGGCCTCCTTCAGAACCGCTTCGATGTCCGTTTCGGCCACTTGGCCGTTCGCGTGCAGCTCGACGAGTTCATAGAGTGCAGACGGGCGCACCTTTAAATCCGACATTTTGTCGGATTTCAGCATCGGCGCTGCGACAGTGGTCATAAACTTGTGCGCGGCCATGTACCGCTGTGCCGATTTTTCAGAGAGGGAGAATTTTTCGAGCCACGGCAAGAATTCGCCGTGACCGACTTCTTTTTTCGCCGATGTCAACAATCGGCCAATCTGAATCACGTCAGCGGTTCCACGTTTGAATATGTCGTGGAGCTCGCTCGTGATCCTGACCAGCTTGGGGACGGCGCGATCGGTGCCAGTTATCGTCTTCGACATGGGTTACCTCGTCTCGAATACGTTAATGAGCTCTCCGCGAGCGAATCCGCGGCGTAGGTAGTGCAGCGCACCGCGGTGAACGCGGCGCCCGTCCATGAGGGGTTGAGACAGCGGTGCGATGAACGCGAACTGCCGCCCCCATTCATAGAGCCAGTCGTTAGGGAAGTCGTCGAAGCGCGCCGGCACACCGGAGCGCGCATCGTCGACGCCAGCTCTGAAGGCAGCGCTTCGGATGATGCCGGTATCGGAAATTGTTGAGGTTTTGGCTTGCGGCATGGCTACCGCACGGCCTCTCGGTGCCCGGTCGAGGTTGATGAGTTGCGCGTGACAGCTTCGACACGTTGTCCTGGAGCATCTTGTTCGGAACTGCTGCTATATGCGGCACTTAGACGTCGCTCAGCCCACGCTAACGCATCGCCCCAGCGATAAAGAACACGCAGTCCGAACTTGTGGTATGGCGGGCCGCCGCCTCGCGTCGCTTTTGTTGCGAGCGTCTTCGCCTTGACTGGGAAACCAGCCTCTGTAAGTGCTGCGGCTGTTCTGTCGCGCGTCAGCAGCGATTCTGAGCTATTAGGAATGAGGTTTGTCATCGCGTCACCATCGCTCGATTGCGATGGCGCGAAACTATCGGATTGTTTTTGTTCGTCGAGACGGTTTTATTCAAACGCCCGCAGGGCAATTAAACCCGGGGTCACAGCCCGTTGTTAACCAGGGTCTTCATCCGAGCGTCATTGGGCCGATGGGCCCTCACCAGGTTGCGGATTTGATGTGCGGTAACCTTTTTCGAGAATGCAACCGACGCTGTTGTTGCCACGGTTCCGTGAAGGTCCCTTTCGTACAAATAACGACAAATGAAATTCATGCGGAGAATGTAGCCACGGACCGCCGCATCGCCCCGGGATCGGGTGACAACGGGATGATGAACTGGCACAAGGTTGGGGCCTCGTTCTTCGCAATCCACAGCGGCCGCATCCACGTTCGAGGCGTGTTCGCTCAGCCCGAGCGATCGCAGATTTTGCGCGTCCTCTCGTAACCTTCCTGCCAGTGTGATAAACGACTTGCGCTTGGCCTTGTAGTCGTTGCGCGTCATCAACAGGGCGGGCCAAGCAGCGTGACCAAAAGCATTGCTGAAGTACTCACGGGCCGCGTTGTCCTGATTTTGCGGATCGTGAAACCCTGGGAATCCGAAGAGAGGTTTTGCCGGATTTAAGAATTGCTTGCCTCCACGCGTCGTTCGATACAGCTCCCGCCAAACGCTTTTCATCCGTTCATCTGAGGTCAGACGGCACAAGAGTTCAATTTGCTCAAAGGTCATGGAGCGGAGTTTTCCAGCGAAGCGCTGCTGACGCTGCTCGAGCCCGTCGATTGTGTGACAGACCGCTTCAAGCCGCGAGTTGGGAGGATCTGCCCGGTAGTGCTCCCGAAATGCACTAGATTTTAGCTTGCCGGTTTGGGTTGGCGCGTCGACGTGTTGCTCGACCGTTTGATGGGGCTTGAGAGCTGAATCGTAGAGAAACCTTGCTTCTTCAGCCACGGTTAAGGGTAGCCAATTCGGCAACTCCAATCGAGGCGGAGGATGATCTGCGTTATCAACCGAAGCGCTCATGTAGATTTGCGCCTAAAGGGGATGACCTCGGCAGAGCGCCCGCTTCCGCTTAGCAGCGCTGCTGTTTGCTCCGCGATCGCATCTGCCGCGCTCAATAGTACCGAATCGGCATGGTGTATGTAGCGGGATGTGATCGTGCGGCCCTTGTGTCCAACGATTGCCCCGATCGTAATATCGCTGTAGCCAAGGTCTGCACCCAAAGACGTGAAGGAGTGGCGAAGCACATTCGGAGTCACGTCGGAGGGCAGCTCACCGAGCTTCAGGATCCTGTTCCACAATTTTCGAAAGCCATTCATAGGGCCTTCGCCGCGGCTGGCTGGGAACACCAGCGCGCCCGACCGCTGGAGGTCTCGCAGCAGATCGCATGCGACCTTGGATAAAGGCCGCATTGAGCGGCCCGTTTTGGTCTCGCCGAGAATTGCAGTGCGCCGCCCGAGGTCAATCTCGTCCCAGCGCAACTCCAACGCTTCGCCGCTGCGCCAGCCAGTGAGCGCGAGAAAATGGGTAGCTACTATGGCGGCTGGCCAGACTTGCTCATTTGCGGCCTTCTTTAGTCCCGCGCCAAGCATCTCGTATTCGCTATCGCTCAGGCGGCGTTCTCGTCGACCGTCCGCGAAGCGGGTGACGCCACGAACCGGGTTGTTGGGCCTCATCCGGTGCCGCACGGCATAGGAGAAGATGCCGCCTAGCAGACCCACGGTGCGGCTCGCCGTTCCCTTACCGCCGCGCACGTTCGCCAATCCTCGCTTCTTCGACGTCTTGATCCTGGCGACAGTCCTCCCGTCGGCGACAGCGTGCATGAAGTCGTCAACATCCTCGCGCGTTATGGCCGCAACCTTCAGGCTGCCTAACAGTGGTTTTATGTGCCGCTCAATGCGACCTTTGTCGGTTGCGATTGTGCTGGGCTTCTTTGCAATCTTCCGCCGTGTGAGGATTTGCCCCGCTTCAACGTCGGAAATATAGAGGTCGCACAACTCGGCGACGCTCGCGGCTTTGCGCTTCGCACGTTTTTCTGCGGCCGGATCGACGCCCTCGACTACGTGGCCGAGGATGCGCTTAGCCGCCTCGCGAGCCGAATCAGGTGTCCAGGGCGATCCATGACGGCCGATCGTTTGCCATCGCTGCCGGCCGTCTAGGGTGCGATAGACGACGATGTAGGAGACGGTCTCGCTTTGCTGCCGACGCGCGTGGAATCCGCCGACCGCGCCATCCCAGATGATTTCCCCCGGCTTGAGCGCCCGAATATCCTTTAGCCCGATCCGTCTTCGCAGCACGGCCATTACCGCTCCGAGCATGCTCTCGCTAGCAAACACCCAGCAAACAGCTTCGCACAAATCGTAGCAACGCGACGCCACCAGTCGCAACCGAAAACAACCTATAAATTAGGCATTGGCGCGGTATCGCAAAACATAGCAAACAAATGCTAACCCAAGAAATTGCCCTCCGAAGGCAGAGGTCACAGGTTCGAATCCTGTCGGGCGCGCCATTTAGAGAAGGTACGTTCCGGGACTTGGGAAGAGTGTTACCCGGGCGTCCGGTACGTCTTGGTACGTCTTGTTGGTACGTCTTGCCGCCCATTGCTCAGGCGGCTTCGATAGTACACGGTCTTGCACTGTTACTCTTTGCGCTGCGTGGTCTTCCCGTGTGGTGTCTTGCGGGCGGCATCGCTACGCGGTGTCCGGCGTCCGCCCTCACGCCTGGGATTGCTCCGCAGGCGCTCAATTGTCGCCTCAAGTTGCGCGCGCAGTGCGGGCTCGGTGGCTCGCGCAAGACTCGTTTCGAGCGCCGCGACAACTTTGTCCATTTTCAGTTCCTCTTTCGCACTCACTAACGCCCCAAACTTCAAACCGTTTGCGGCCGAGCTCTTCACCTCTGAGTGAGGGTCCGGGCTCCTCGGCAGCGCTTGGTACCTGAAACATGAAACCAGGCATAATAAGAATCTCGTGTCGAACGTGTGATCGAGTATTGATGCGAATATCCACTTCAGGTTGAGATGATCCGCGCCGAGCGTTCAAGCATCGGTGGTCGGCGGTGCGCGTTGCGGGAACGAACTGCCCCGTTCGCGTCAGCCCGATTGGTAACCAGACCATTAACGCAAGTGCAACGATTCTGACGCACCATGCGCGGCCTAAGCGGCCTCACACCCCCAGATACCGGCATGGCGACCACCGAATCCGTTCAAGCATTCGATGCACGGCTTGTGATGTATGGCCTCGACGAGCGCGCCCGGCGCGTTGTGTCAGAAACCTGGCCGGTCATCGAGCCAAGTCTCGACGGCGCCATCGAGGAAATCCTCGTCGCCACGATGGCGTTGCCGAGGATCCGGGATATCATCGCCGCCAACAGGGCGCTGTTGCAAAAGCTCGAGATCACGCATTTTAGGGCGCTCCTGGGCGGCAATCTCGGCGCTCAGTACAGCCAAACGTGCCGCGAGACCGTGGTGCAGGAGGCCAAGCTCGGCTTCGACGCGCGCCTGCGCAGCACGGCCGGCAGTTACGTGCTCAAGGCGGCGCTCGCGGCGTTGGCGCGCAAATACCGGTTTTCTTCCACGCGCGTCGCCGATTACGGTTCGGTCATCGCGCGGGTCATCAGCTTCGATGTGGCCAACGCCATGACGCTGCACCGGCAAAGCGCCGAGCAGGCAGCCTTGGCGCGTCGCAACGTGATCGACGGCGCGATAGCGGATTTTGCCGGCGCTATCGGCGATGTGGTTGCCGCGATCAAGGAAGCATCGGTTTCGCTGACGACGACGTCCGCCACGCTGAACCGGGCTGCCGACGATACCCGGCGCCGCATGGCGGCCGCATCATCGGCCTCGACGGAAACCGCGCAGCGCATGGACGCAACGGTGACTGCGACCGAAGAACTGTCGGGGTCGATCGAGGAAATCGGCCGCCAGGCGACGCGTGGGCTCGCCATGGCGCAGTCTGCCGTCGGTGACACTGAGCGCAGTCACGGTGCCATCCGTTCGCTCGATTCGGCGGCTGAGCGCATCGGCTCGGTGGTTGAGGCCATTTCGGCAATCGCGGCGCAGACCAACCTTTTGGCGCTCAACGCGACCATCGAGTCCGCGCGCGCCGGCGAAGCAGGCCGCGGCTTCGCGGTAGTCGCCGCCGAGGTCAAGACGCTTGCCAATCAAACGTCGCGCGCCACGGAGGATATTGCCCAGCAGATCGCCGCCATCCAGGAGGCGACCAAACGATCAGTCGGCGAAATCGCTTCGATTGCACGCGCTATCGGCGAACTAACGGGAGTGTCGACCAGTATCGCCTCCGCGGTGGAGCAGCAGACCGTCACCACCCGCAACATCGTCGAAAGCGTCCACGGCGCAGCCGGCCATACGGCGCAGGCCTCGGCAGAGATCGGATCGGTCGAACAGGCCGTGACGCTCGGAGCCTCTGCAGTGGGCGAGATCACCAACTGGACCGCGGAACTATCCGCGCGCGCCAACGATCTCGAAGCCAAAGTGGCGACGTTCTTCAGCCGGGTGCGCGCGGCGTAAAGCGCCGGCCAAGCAACGAGCTGGTTGATTTTCAGACACGCATCAGCGGAACTCACCGCCAGCGTGCCATTGCCCATCCGCGATCAATGGGCTGTGGGTATCACTGCCAAAGCCTGACTGCCGGCGCCAGTGGCCGAAGTCCGTGCGGGCGACATGGTCGCTCCAGCCGCGCCCGCCCCGATGATTTCCCTCGCCGCGATGCATGCGACCGCCGTGCATGTCTCGCTGCATGTCGGCGTGCTTCATCGGACGGCCGTGCGGGAAGCCGAAATGGCCGCCACCCGGGTGGAACCCAGCAGACATGCCGCCGCCACGAGATCCGCTACCGCGCGCATCCGCATCGCTCCGCGGAAACAGAATGCTGGCGACGCTTACGGCGATGACTACTGCAATCGATCGGAGCAACATGGCAGCTCAATTCCACAAGCGGCGAACGTGGCCGATCCGGTTGAGCATTGTCCTGCTGCCGCCGACGATTTGCGACGCCTGCCGCGCACAAAACCGTGCGATGGTTAACTTATTACTCCGCCGGCTGCTTCGGCTTTGGCCTGAAGAGCGAGTTCTTGATGTTGTCCCAGAGTTCGATCTTGGCGCCGTTGCGGTGCATGATCACACTCTGCTGGAGCACCGAGAGCGTATTGTTCCAGGACCAATAGATGACGAGCCCGGCTGGGAAATGCGCCAGCATGAAGGTGAATACGATCGGCATCCACTTCATCACCATCTGCTGGGTGGGATCGGGCGATGCCGGGTTGAGCCTCATCTGCACCCACATGGTCACGCCCATGATGGCCGGCCAGAAGCCGAGATGCAGGAAGCTGCCGACCATGGGGAGCACCGAGGGATCAAACGGGATCAAGCCGCCGAGCGTGAAAATATTGGTCGGGTCCGGCGCCGAAAGGTCGTGGATCCAGCCGTAAAACGGCGCGTGCCGCATCTCGATGGTAATAAACAGCACCTTGTAGAGCGAGAAGAACACCGGAACCTGAATGGCGATGGGCAGGCACCCGGCCACCGGATTGATCTGCTCCTTCTTGTACAGCTCCATCATCGCCTGTTGCTGTTTCATCTTGTCGTCGGCGTAGCGCTGCTTGATCATCGCTACTTCGGGCTGGACCGCCTTCATCTTCGCCATCGACGCGTAGGACTTGTTGGCGAGTGGGAAGAACAGCGCCTTGACCAGGACGGTGACGATCAGAATGGCGAGGCCGAAATTGCCGACCAGATGAAAGAAAAAGTCGATGGCCAGGAACATCGGCTTGGTGATGAAATAGAACCAGCCCCAATCGATCAACAGATCGAAATGATTGAGATGAAGTGCCTGGTTGTAGCCGCCGGGTCCGAACGGAAAATCGATGCCGACGACGGAAACTTCCTTGGCGCCCGCAAACAGCCGGGCATTGGTGCTGCCGCTGCCGCCGGGGGCGATGGTCTGCGCGTCCTCCAGATAATCGGTCTGGTAAGTTTCCTCGCCACCGACTTCAGCCGCAGAAAAGCGCGCCTTCACCTTGGCGTTGGTGTCGGGCAACAGCACGGTGGCCCAATATTTGTCGGTGAAGCCGAGCCAGGCATTGGTCACGTCCCAGGTCTCGTCCTTCTTGTCGACGATTTTTTTATAGTTCTCTTCCTGCAGGCCCTGGTCGCCCATCACGCCGATCAGGCCTTCGTGCAGGATGTAATAGCCGAGCACCTGCGGCGTGCCATGGCGCGAAATCAGTCCGTAGGGATAAAGCGTGACGGGAGCACCGCCCTTGTTCTGCACCTGGTCTTTGATGCTGAACAGATAATGGTCGTCGACCGAAATGGTGCGGGTGAAAATCAGCCCTTTGCCGTCATCGTAACTGAGCGTGACCGGATGATCGATGCCGAGCGAACCGCTGCCCTCCTGTTTCCAGACCGTGTCCGGCCCGGGCATCGGTTCGTTCGTTCCTGACGCCGGCACCCAGCCGAATTCGGCGTAGAAGGCATCCGGCGCGCCCGACGGCGACAGCAATACGATCGGCGGCGACTTCGGATTGATCGTCTCCCGATATTGATCGAGCGCCAAATTATCGATCCGCGCGCCCTTGAGGTCGATGCTGCCGTGCAGCCGCGGCGTATCGATGTCGATGTGCGGTGAGGCGGCGATCACCGCCTCCCGCGTCTTGGTGGGCGGCTGCGCCGACGGTGCGGCCGGCATTTGCGGAGTTGCGCCCGGCGTAGCCGGCTGAGCTTGACCAGGGGCGCCCGGCTTTGTCTGCGTCTGGGCCTGGTGCTGCTGCGTCTGTTGCTGCATCTCCGGCCGGGCAAAGAAAAATTCCCAGCCGACCACCACGATCAGCGACAGCACGATAGCGAGGATGGTGTTCTTGTGTTCGTTCATTCAATGCTCGGATGGCTGAATGCGGCGCAGTCCCGCCCGTGATCGCGTCCCGCCGGCAGATGGACCGGCTTCATGTAGGGGCCGTTGGGGGGTGCCACCAGTTCCCTCGCCTTCGCGGGCATGCACCCGGACAAGCGCCTTGTCGAATTCCCGGACCATGTCCCCGAACGGCAATTGGAGCGCTGCCCGGCGTCCGACCAAGACATAATCGTGGCCGCCGCGCAGGCTTTGCGGGCTCGTATGCCGCACCAGTTCGCGCAACCGGCGCCGGACGCGGTTTCGTTCGACGGCGTTGCCGACCTGCCGCGACACCGTGAAGCCGACGCGCACGCCGTCTTCGTCCACGCGCCGTCGTGCTTGCAATACGAACCCGTTGCCGGTGGCCCGTATTCCAGCGGCGGCAGCGCGAAAGTCCGCTCGGCGCTTCAACCGATCCATGTTGAACAACGCTTGAACGGGAAAGTCGCGCCCGTCACGCACTGAGTCGCTTGCGTCCCCGGGCCCGCCGCGCCGCCACAACCTTGCGGCCGCCGTTGGTCGCCATACGAGCGCGAAAACCGTGGCGCCGCTTGCGCACCAATTTGCTCGGTTGATAGGTTCTTTTCACGAAATTGTCTCCGCCGATGCGCTCGGACCGGGTCCGGCCGCGCCGACTTTGGCGCGCAAGCGCGCGTTTGGCGCGGCTTATACGGGACCCCTCCCGCCCCGTCAATCTGACGGCTTGCGACGGAACGGCAGCGGCGAGCCGTCATAATCGCCTGCTTTTGTCGCTCGGCATCGCGTTCGACTGCGGCCCACGGTCGCCATTCCCCGAAGCGCCGAGATGTATAAAATGTGCGTGACGCTATCGAGACTTTGGAAAATGCTGTTACGCCTCCTGCGATGACGATTTTTGCCCTTCGTTTTCAATGCGATGAAATTTCGGCCGGCCGATGGCGAAGAAAAAGACGAACTTAATCCGGAAATCTGTGTGATCGGTGCCGGCCCAGGCGGCCTTGCCGCCGCCGCGGGCGCTGCCGCGATGGGCGTGCCGGTCGTGCTCATCGAAAAGAGCCGAATGGGCGGCCAAAGCCTCTATGGCGGGTCGGTGCCGGCGCGGGCGCTGCAGACGGCGGCCGAGCATGCCAACGCCGTGCGGGTCGGCACGAATTTCGGGGTGAGGAGCGCTCGCTCCGGCATCGATTTTGCCGCTGTGAGTGCTCACGTGCGCCGCGCCATCGAGGCGATCGCCCCGCAGGATTCGCCGGAGCGCTTCAAAGGTCTCGGCGTGCGGGTAATTGCGGGGACCGCGCGATTTAGGGACGCCAGCACGGTGGTGGTCGGTCCGACCTCCGTGAGAGCGCGCTGTTTTATTATTGCGACCGGCTCGTTGCCCATCATCCCGCAGATTCCAGGGCTCGCCGAGACGCCGTATTTGACGCCCGAAACGGTGTTCGGTCTCACCGATTGTCCGCGCCACCTCCTCATCCTCGGTGCTGGACGGACCGGCCTCGAACTGGCGCAGTCGTTTCGCAGGCTTGGCGCCGAGGTTACGGTCCTCGAAGCCGAGATGCCGCTTAAGCGCGAGGACCGGGAGTGCGCGGAGGTCGTGTTGGACGCGCTTGGCGAGGAGGGCATCAAACTGCGCAGCGGTGTGCAGATCGCGCAGGTCCGCCGCGTACTCGGACGCATTCAGGTCATCATGGCCAAGGCGGCCGGTTCGGAGGCTGCCGGGGCCGCAGGCGAAGAAGTCATCGAAGGATCGCACCTCTTACTGGCCGCCGGACGCCGGCCAAATATTGACGAACTTGAACTCGATGCCGCCGGCATCCGTCACGATCAGAATCGTATCGTGGTCGACCGGCGTCTGCGCACGACCAACAGGAATGTTTACGCGATCGGCGATGTGATCGGGGGGCCGAAATACGCGAACGCTGCCAGTCAGCACGCCGGCCTTGTGGTGCGCAACGTACTGTTCCGGCAATCCGTATCCGCCGACTCTCGCGCCATCCCCCGGGTCATTTTCACCGATCCGCAGTTGGCCCAGGTCGGTCTCCTTGAGAATGAGGCGCGCGCGCTGGCCAAGGATGTTCGCATTTTGCGCTGGCCGTATCGTGAGAACGACCGGGCGGTAACCGCCGGGGCGGTCAACGGCCACATAAAGATCATCACCGACAGCAAAGGCGACGTTCTGGGCGCCACAATCGTGGGTGCCCAGGCCGGCGAAAATATCGCGACGTGGGCGCTGGCGATCGGCCAAAAGCTTAATATCGCTGCGCTTTCCGGCTTGGTCGTGCCCTATCCGAGCTACGGGGAGGTGGGAAAACGCGCCGCCATTACCTACTTTATGCGGGGTTTGACGAATACACGGGTGCGTCGCATCATGGGATGGCTGCGTCGTCGAGGCTGATGCTTGGTTTGGCGGGTTTGCGGGTTCTGCAGCGGGGCCGAGGAAAGCCGACGGCCGACCCTCAAATCCCAAAGCCGGATCAGCAGGATAGCGAGATTTCGGCGTCCTTTTCCATCCCCAAATGCGCAGGCCATAGCCCTGGCTGCCGGTGCATTTCGGACTGGAGAAACGGCAAGGCTCTCGCATGACTGACGATTCCGCCGCACAGCCGAAGCCGGTCCGTGCGTCGCGATTTGGGCTCTCAGGCAAGCTCCTCCTTCTCACGATCCTGTTCGTGATGATCGCGGAGGTGCTGATTTATGTGCCTTTGGTGGCCAATTTCCGCGTCAATTGGCTGCGCGATCACCTGGAAGTCGCCAAGACTGCCGCGCTTGTGCTTGAAGCCGCCCCGAACGGCATGGTTCCCGATCCGCTGGCCAAGAAAATTCTCGATTCGATCGGTGCGCGCGCCGTCGCCATGAAGATCGGCGCCACCCACTACATGTTGCAGCCGAGCGACGTCGCCCTGCCGCCGATCACCGATGTCTACGACATGCGCCAGGTCGATACGTTCGCCTCGGTCGTGGACGCGTTCAAGACGATGCTCAACGACAAGAAAAAAGACGTGATGCGTGTCGTTGGTCCCGCCCCGATGGGGGGCGAATATATCGATCTCGTCATGGACGAGCAGCCGCTGCGCTCCGCGATGCTGCGCTACTCGGGCGATCTGTTGGTGATGTCATTGTTGATCTCCGGTTTCACGGCGGCGCTGGTCTATCTGGCCTTGCATTATCTGTTCGTGCGGCCGATGCGCCGCGTCACCGGCAACATGATGGCGTTTCGCGCCGATCCAGAAAATGCCGATCGCATCATCGTGCCCTCTATGCGCGTGGACGAGATCGGCACGGCCGAGCGCGAGCTGGCCGCCATGCAGACCGAGCTTGCGTCGATGCTGCACCAGAAGAACCGGCTTGCGGCGCTCGGGCTCGCGGTGTCGAAGATCAATCACGATCTGCGCAACCTGTTGTCCTCGGCGCAATTGTTCTCCGATCGGCTCGCCAAGCTGCCTGATCCGACGGTGCAGCGTTTTGCCCCCAAGCTGATGCAGGCGCTGGAGCGCGCCATCGCGTTCTGTCAGTCGACGCTGTCCTATGGCCGCCTGCAGGAGCCGCCGCCTGACCGGCGGCCGATCCTGCTGGAGCCGCTGGTCGAGGAGGTACACGAGACGCTCAATCTCGGGCCCGATGCGCCGATCCGTTGGATCAGCGCGGTGGAGCGCGGTCTGACTGTCGAAGCCGATTACGACCAGCTGTTCCGCATCTTGCTCAATCTCGCCCGTAACGCCGTGCAGGCGATGGAGAGTCGCGCCTCGCGCGATCCCGGACGCGATCAGATCCGCATCACCGGCCGTCGCGAAGGTGCGGTTGTGGTGATTGAAGTGTCCGACACCGGCCCTGGTTTTTCCGAGAAGGCGCGTGCGCACCTGTTCGAAGCCTTTCAGGGGTCCACCCGTACCGGCGGCACCGGGCTCGGCCTCGCCATTGCCGCCGAACTGGTGCGGGCCCATGGCGGCGAAATCCGTCCGGTGGAGGGCACCATCGGCGCGACGCTGCGGCTCACCATCCCGGATCGCGCCGTCGAGCTTTCCGCGCACCGCGGCGCCCGCGCTCACGGCTAAAGCCGGATGGGTGAGAAGGGCGGGCGACCGAGCGGTCCGCCTTGCCAGAACCCGCCGGAGCCTATAGCTATGGCGCGCGCCGCATGCCGCATTGTCGGCAGGGCCTTCCCGCGCGACGCACAAAGCGCCCGTAGCTCAGCTGGATAGAGCACCAGACTACGAATTTGGGGGTCAGGAGTTCGAATCTCTTCGGGCGCGCCATTTCTCTTGCGCGTGTACAAGGTGTTCCCCGCAAAGGTGTCGCGATCGGCATATCGCAGCAACGGGCTTCCTGTACCGCTCCGCGACCGATCGAAAGACAAGCTGGGTTCGCACATGGAAGTCAAACTAACGGAAATTCCCGATGTGCTGTTGCTGAAGCCGCGTTTCTTCCATGACGCGCGGGGATATTTCGTCGAGACCTATAACGCACGCGCGGCGCGCGATGCCGGGTTGACGGCCGAATTCGTGCAGGACAACGAGGCGCTGTCGCTCAAGCGTGGCACCGTGCGCGCCCTGCATTTCCAGGTGCCGCCCAGGGTGCAGGCCAAGCTCGTGCGCGTGCTGCGCGGCAGCATCTTCGATGTTGCCGTCGACCTGCGTTCCGGCTCGCCCAGCTACGGCCGATGGATGGCCGCAACGTTGACGGCGAAAGGCGGCGAGCAAATTTTCGTGCCGCGCGGTTTTGCGCATGGCTACTGCACGCTCGAAGATGACACGGTCGTCGCCTACAAGGTGGACGACTATTACGCGCCTGAATGCGAGCGGGGGCTCGCCTGGGACGACCCGGCGCTCAAGGTCGATTGGCCGGTCTCGCCCGCCGAAGCGGTGCTGTCCGACAAGGACCGCAAACTGCAGGCCTTTGCTGACTTCACGTCACCCTTTCGATATGATGGCGTATGATGCAGAGACGCTTTCTCATCACCGGAGGCGCGGGCTTTATCGGGTCGGCCGTCGTCCGCCACATTATCCGCGAAACCGACCATCGCGTTTGTGTGGTCGACAAGCTGACTTATGCGGGCAACTTGGCTTCGCTAGCCCCCGTCGCCAACAGCCCGCGCTATACGTTCGTTCATGCCGACGTGGCCGATGCGGCGCGGATGCAGGAGATCTTTGCCGGCTGCCGGCCGGACGTGGTGATGCATCTTGCCGCGGAAAGCCACGTCGACCGCTCGATCGACGGCCCTGCCGCGTTCATTGAGACCAACATCGTCGGTACCTACACGCTGCTGGAAGCGGCGCTCGCATATTGGCGAAGATTGCCGAGCCAGGGGCAGCACGACTTTCGCTTCCATCATATTTCGACCGACGAGGTGTTCGGCTCGCTCGACGCCGACGGCTGTTTCAGCGAGGCGACTGCCTATGCGCCGCGCTCGCCCTACTCGGCATCGAAAGCGGCATCCGATCATCTCGTGCGCGCATGGCATCATACCTATGGCTTGCCGGTCCTGGTGACCAATTGCTCCAACAATTACGGCCCCTACCACTTTCCGGAAAAGCTCATCCCGCTGACCATCATCAACGGACTCGAAGGCAAGAGACTGCCGGTCTATGGCACTGGCGGTAATGTGCGCGACTGGCTTTACGTCGAAGACCACGCTCGCGCGCTGCTCGCCGTGGTCGATGGCGGCCGGCTTGGCGAAACCTATTGCATCGGCGGGCGCAGCGAGCGCACCAATCTCGATGTCGTGAAGGCGATTTGCGCACTGCTTGACGAGTTCGCGCCCAGCCGAACGATCGGCAGCCGGGAGCAACTGATCGCCTTCGTCACTGACCGTCCGGGCCACGACCAGCGTTACGCCATCGATCCGGCGCGTATCTGCAGCGAGCTCGGTTGGCAGCCGCAGGAAACCTTCGCCTCTGGACTGCGGAAGACGGTGCAATGGTATCTCGACAATCGCGCGTGGTGGCAAGCGATCCGCGACAGTGTCTACGCTGGCGAACGCCTCGGAGTACCGGCGTGATCCTGGTGTTTGGCGGCAATGGCCAGCTCGGCCAGGAGCTGACCCGCGCGGCCGCAGCCCGTGCGACGGTGCTACGCGCGCTGTCCCACGCCGAGGCCGATATCGCGGACGCGGCAGCGGTCGCGACGGCGCTGGCGCTATGGAAACCCAGCCTTGTCGTCAACGCGGCGGCCTACACCAAGGTCGATCTCGCCGAAACCGAGCTTGAGCAATCACGCCATGGTAATGAAATCGGCCCCAAAGTGCTTGCCGCGGCGTGCGCGGGGGTTGGCGTGCCGATGGTGCATATTTCGACCGACTACGTTTTCGACGGCAGTAAGGACAGTGCATATCTGGAAAGCGATGCGGTGTGTCCGATCAGCGCCTATGGGCGCAGCAAGGCTGCCGGAGAGGAGGCGGTGCGCCGCCACCTCCGGGACCATGTCATCCTGCGCAGCGCCTGGGTGTACAGCGAGTTCGGTCATAATTTTTTGAAAACCGTTCTGCGCCTTGCCGCGACACGCGAAGAGTTGCGTATCGTGTCCGATCAGCACGGCAGTCCGACTTCGGCGGCCGAGCTTGCGGAAGCGGTTCTCAATGTCGCTGCGGCGTTGGTTCACGACCGGACGCTCGCGGGGACGTACCATTTCACCGCCGCCGGAGACACAACCTGGCACGGCTTCGCCAGCCGTGTCGTCGCCGTCTCGGCGCCTGTCACCGGCCGCAATCCGCGCGTCATTCCGATCGGGACCGCGGATTATCCGACGGCGGCGAGGCGACCGGCAAACTCGCTTCTGGACTGTCGATTGTTTGTCAAGAAATTCGGCTTCCTGCCGCGTCACTGGACCGTCGGCGTCGATGCGACCACCCGCGCCCTGATTGGCTCTATGCAACAAGTGGGGAGCCATGTCGCGTAAGGGAATCATTCTTGCCGGCGGCGCTGGAACGCGGCTGCATCCCCTGACGATGGTGACGTCCAAGCAGCTGTTGCCGGTCTATGACAAGCCGATGATCTATTATCCGCTGTCGACGCTGATGCTGGCAGGCATTCGCGATATTCTCATCATCACGACGCCACAGGACCAGGCGGCCTTCAAGCACCTGCTCGGCACCGGCAAGCAGTGGGGCGCGCGCTTCGACTACGCGGCGCAGCCGGTGCCCGAAGGCATCGCGCAGGCGTTCGTGATCGGCGCCGATTTCGTGCGCGGCAATCCGTCCTGCCTCATCCTCGGCGACAACATTCTTTACGGCCATGGACTTCCCGACGCGCTGCGCCGCGCCGACGCCCGCTCGCAGGGCTCGACCATCTTCTCCTATTGGGTGGAAGATCCGCAGCGCTACGGCGTGATCGAATTCGACGGCGAAAACCGGGTGCTGTCGATCGACGAGAAGCCGCAGAACCCGAAGTCGAACTGGGCGGCGATCGGCCTCTATTTCTATGACGAGGAGGTCGTCGATCTGGTCAAGGAGCTGAAGCCTTCGGCGCGCAACGAGCTGGAAATCACCGACCTCAATCTGCTCTACATGCGGCGGGGCCGGCTCGGCGTCGAGCGGCTCGGCCGCGGCTTTGCCTGGTTCGACGCCGGCACCCACGATTCGCTGCTTGAGGCCGCCGAATTCGTCCGCGTGCTGCAACGCCGGCAGGGTCAGCTGGTCTGCTCGCCGGACGAAATCGCCTATCACAACGGCTGGATCGACGCCGGCGAATTGAAGCAGCTCGCCGCCAATGCCGGCAAGACGCTATATGCCCAGCGGCTATTGGATAATCTGCGATAGTCGCTTACGCGGCAATCGCCTCCAGCCGCCGCTTCGTCACCCGCGGCCCAAACCCCCCGATCACGATGAAGACAACCGCCATGGCGCCGGCGATGAAGCCGAACACGCCGAACGTGCCGTAATGGCCGAGAAAGAAGGCGATGATGAAACCGGAGAATATCGCGGAGAACCGGCTCCACGAGTAGACGAAGCCTACGGCCTGGGCGCGGATGCGGGTCGGATAGAGTTCGGCCTGATAGGCGTGGAACGAGAACGACATCCAGTTGTTGCACAGCGTGATCAACAGACCGCAGATGATGACTCCGACGGCGGTCGACTGCAGTGCAAACAGGATACCGAACACTGCGATGCCGATCGCCGCCCAGGCGATCTGCCATTTGCGCTCGAAATGATCGGCGAAAAACACACCAATCAGCGGGCCGACCGGGGCCGCAATGGCGATGATGAACGTGTAGGCGAGCGATTTGGTGACTTCGACCCCTTGCGAGATCAGGAGCGCCGGAACCCAGCTGGAAAAGCCGTAATAGCCGATGGTCTGGAACAGGTTGTAGATCACCAGCATGATGGTGCGGCCGCGATAGGTCGGGTTCCAAATTTCGCTCCAGGCGCCGGCTTTCGTTTCGGCTTCACCCGTGAGGGTTTCGGGTGCAGGCAGCTCTGTCCCGGTGTCCTTGCGGATTTTGTCCTCGAGATCGGAGACGATGCGGTCGGCCTCGGCGGTGCGGCCGTGTTGGGCAAGCCAGCGCGGCGATTCCGGCAGGTTTCGGCGGATCCACCAGATCACCAGCGCGCCGATCGAGCCGAGAATGACAACCCAGCGCCAGCCATCGAGGCCGAAAATCTTCAGCGGTACCAATTGCCAGGCCAGGAATGCCACGATCGGAACGGCGGTAAACATCACAAACTGATTGTAGGCGAAGGCCGGCCCGCGCTGCGCCTTTGGCACCAGTTCCGACACGTAAGTGTCGACGTTCACCAGTTCGACGCCTAACCCAATGCTGGCGATCAACCGCCATAGATCGATGCTCTCCGGCGTGTTCTGAAACGCCATGATAAACGCACCGGCCGAATACCAGAGCAGAGAAAAGGTGAGGATCGAGCGCCTGCCGAAATAATCGGACAGCCAGCTGAACGCGATGGTGCCGATGAACAGCCCGGCGAACAGCGCGGCGACGAAACTGGCAAAGCCCTGCAGGTCGAACAGCCCCGTCGTGGTCGGCTTGAAGATGCCGGCCTTGAACAGCCCAAGTGCTACGTAGGCGGTGAAGAACAGGTCGTAGAATTCGAACCAGCCGCCGAGCGACACCAGCGTCACCAGCCGGCGAGTATGACGCGATGCCGGCAATCGATCGAGCCGTGCTGCGACTGTAACCGCTGCGTCCGCCATTTCGTCCCCCCGTCATCTTTATTTATTATACGTCCATCGCGCGGCGACGCGAAGCCGTCGCAAAGGCAGCTTGCCGTAGCACTCCATTTCCATCCTCCCTAACGCTCCGCCGCACTACGCGACGTGCGCCACCGTCATCGTCTTCGTATTTTCGGCTGGCTGAAACGGACGCCGTAATCCCGCCTGCTCCAGCAGCGGCATTACCTCGGCGTTCCACTGCTTCAGCTCGTTCTTATAGTCGACCCAGGAGATCAGGCAGCCGTCGACACCGATGTCGGCAAGTTTGGCGAGTTCGCTGGTGATCTGGTCCGCCGTGCCGACCAGCGGATAGCCGCCATGGCCGGCGATGAAATGTGCTTTGTGGCCGTCGAGCGTCGCTTGATCCAGGGTTTCGGTCTGCATGCCGAAGATGCGCAAGAGATTGCCGGCCGCTTCCCAGTCGCCCTGCTCGTAGACATAGCGGTGCAGGTAGTCCTTGGCTTCCTTCTCGGTCTCGCGGCAGACCACGTAGACGTGGATCCAAATGCGCGTCTCGCGGCCATGGCTGTGGGCCAGGTTTTTCAAGTGGGCGATCTGCTTACTGGCGCCTTCCAGAAAGGTACGATCGCGCAGCAACACGAAATTCATGTCGCAGTAGCGCGTGGTGAAATCCTGCGCCGCCGGCGAACCGCCGGCATTCATCACCGGCGGGTGCGGCTTCTGCAGCGGCTTCGGCTGGCTCCAGACGTTGCGGGCGTAAAAGCTCTCGCCGTCGAAGTCGAACTCCTTCTCGTCGGTCCAGGCGCGCTTGAGGAATTCAAGCCATTCGGCCGCATATTTGTAACGGTCGTCGTGTGGGCGCATCTGCGCGCCGAACATGTCGAACTCGTTCTTGAACCAGCCGCACACGACATTGAGCGCGAACCGCCCGCCGCTGACGTGGTCGATCGTGGCGGCCATCTTGGCGACCATGAGCGGATGAACCAGCGGCACGTGACAGGTCGCGAGCACCGTCACGTTTTTGGTCAGCGCGCCGAGCGCCGAAGCCCAGGTGAAACTCTCAAACGTCGTATTGTTGAAGTCCGACGGACCGCCATAGCCGCGCCAGCGCCCGACCGGCAACAGCGCCTCCATGCCGGCGCGGTCGACAGCCTGCGCAATCTCGACCGTGTCGGCCCAATCGAGCTTCCATGCTTCGGGCACCGTCGTAATGGTCGAACCATGACTGCAGTTGAACGCCATGACGCCGAGCTTCATGCGATTGCCGCCGAACAATCGCGCGCGGGCCGTCATGTCAGCTTGCGCAGCCATGGCCGGCACTACAGCAAAGGCCCATTAGGCAGGCAAGGGCGCGAGCTGCGCGGCAGCCGTGTCCGGCAAGCGGAAGCCGTCGTACAGCCAGGCAAGGCACTGGAGGGTGTCGGCTTCGCTGCGCTCACCGAGCATCTGCCAATACACGTCCCGCGCGATGCCGTCGGCATGATACACATCCCAAATGGCACGGGATTCAAGCGTCACCCGGGCGGTGCGCACGGAGCGGGCGCTTTCGAAGCGCCGAAAGGCCGCCGTGAAGTCACCGCCGGCACCATCGATGCAATCGGCGAGGCAGGGGCCGTCCTCGATCGCCATGCAGGCGCCTTGCGCGAGCGATTGCAGGGTTGGATGCGCCGCGTCGCCGAGCAGCACCACGCGGCCCTTGTGCCAGCGCCGGATTGGATCGCGGTCGCCAATCGCCTGCCGCCGTCCAAGGTCGAGCATCGCCAGCAGTGCCTTCATGGTCGGGTGGGCGTTGCGGTAGACGCCTTCAAGTTCGGCCCGATACGCTGCGGTATCGGCGCGCTCCGAATGCGCCGAGCGGCGAAACACCGCGACGATGTTGAACAAGGTGCCGTGGCGCAGCGGGTAATGCACGATGTGGAATCCGGGGCCGGCCCACAAGCCCACGATGTCGCGCTGCACGTCCGCGGTCACCTCATGCATTGGCACGATGGTGCGGAAGCCCATGTAGCCGTTCGGACGAGGCTCGCCGTCCGCCAACATCTGCGCCCGCACGCGCGAACGAATGCCGTCGGCGCCGATCAGCAGCGCGCCGCGAAAGCTTCGGCCGTCTTCCGTCAGCGCGGTGACGCCGCCGGCGCTGTCCTCGAATCGCGTCACCATGGCGTCGGGCACGAGTGTGATCAGCGGCTCGCACCGACAGGCATCGAGCAGCACGTTATGCAGATCGATGCGGTGGATGATGATGTAGGGATATTTGAAACGTTCGCGGAAAGTGGCGCCAGTCGGCACCCGCGTGACCTCGCGGCTGTTAAGCGCATCGAACATCATGACGTTGGGCGGCGAATCGGCCGTTTCGAGTACAGCGGCGCTGACGCCTAGGCGATCCAACGCGTGAAACACGTTGGGGCCGAATTGGATGCCGAAGCCTATCGCGCCGAATTCCGGCGCGCCCTCGAGCACGTGAACCGTGTAGCCTCGCTGTGCCAACGCCAATGCCGCGCTCAGCCCGCCAAGGCCGCCGCCAACAATGATGATGGGATCATTGCGATCCACCGCCGATCCTCCCGGGCATATCGTCAGCCTGCTTATTTACTCTCTTTTGGCCGAGCCGATGAGCTATATTTACGCACATCGCCACCGGACGGAACAGCGATGAAGATCTCGACAAATGACCTCGGCATTTTGGGCGAGCTGGAGCGCAAGGTGCTCTGGCTCGCCAGCTGGACCATCCATCACGCCAATCACCTGCGCGAGAATGCCGATGGGCTAAAGGTCGGCGGCCACCAGGCGTCGTCCGCCTCGCTCGCCACCATCATGACGGCGCTCTATTTCCACGTTCTGCGGCCGGCCGATCGTGTGGCGGTGAAGCCGCATGCGTCGCCCAACTTCCATGCCATTCAGTATCTGCTCGGCAGGCAGACCCGCGAGAAGCTCGAAAATTTCCGCGGCTATCACGGCGCCCAATCCTATCCCTCGCGCACCAAGGACACCGACGACGTCGACTTCTCAACCGGCTCGGTTGGCCTCGGCGTGGCGCAGACGCTGTTCTCCTCGTTGGTGCAGGATTACGTGCGCGCTCACGGCTGGGGCCAGGAGATTAATGGAGAACCGCGGCCGGAAGGCCGCATGGTGGCGCTGATCGGCGATGCCGAGCTCGACGAAGGCAACATCTTCGAGTGCATGCTCGAAGGCTGGAAGCAGGGCCTGCGCAATTGCTGGTGGATCGTCGATTACAACCGGCAGAGCCTCGATGCTGTGATCCGCGAGGGTCTGTGGGAGCGCATCGAAGAGCTGTTCCGCAATTTCGGCTGGGACGTGCGGATCCTGAAATACGGCTCGCTGCTCGAAGCCGCGTTCCGCGAACCAGGCGGGGAGGCGTTGCGGCGGTGGATCAATACCTGTCCGAACCAGCTTTACTCGGCGCTCGTGTTCCAAGGCGGCGCGGCGTGGCGCCGGCACCTCAGTGACGCTATTGGCGATCAAGGTCCGGTCTCGCGCCTGATCGAATTGCGCAGCGACGACGAACTGGCGCGGCTGATGACCAATCTTGCCGGTCACGATCTGCCTACGTTGTTGGAGGCGTTTGGCAGCGTCGATCACGACCGACCGGTCTGCTTCCTCTGCTACACCATCAAGGGCTACGGGCTGCCGTTCGCGGGCCACAAGGACAATCACGCTGGTCTGATGACGCCGGCGCAGATGGAAAGCTTTCGTCAGGCGATGCACATTCGTCCGGGACACGAGTGGGACCGCTTCGAAGGTCTCGAGCATCAGCCCGCAGTGCTGCAGGACTTTCTCGATCGCGTGCCGTTTGCCACCGGCGGGGCGCGCCGGCTCACGGCGCCGCGCTTTGCCGTGCCGGACACCCTGATTGTGTCCGTTCAGCCGGAAATGTCGACGCAGGCCGGATTCGGCGCTCTGCTCAACGAGCTGGCGCGGGAAAAATCCGATCTCGTCGACCATATCGTTACGACGTCGCCGGACGTAACCGTATCGACCAATCTCGGCGCCTGGGTGAACCGGCGCGGCCTGTTTGCGCGAGAAGCGCTGGCCGACACGTTCCGCAGCGAGCGCATTCCTTCGACCTTCAACTGGGACTTCTCCGCCAAGGGCCAGCACATCGAACTCGGCATTGCCGAGAACAATCTGTTCATTCTGCTTTCGGCGCTCGGCCTGTCACATGCCATCAACGGCGAGCGGCTCATTCCAATCGGCACGCTTTACGACCCGTTCATCGCCCGGGGCCTGGATGCGCTCAACTACGCTTGCTATCAGGACGCCCGCTTCATTCTGGTGGCGACACCGTCGGGGTTGACCTTGGCGCCCGAGGGCGGCGCGCATCAATCGATCGCCGAACCGCTGATCGGCATGGCGCAGGATGGCCTTGCGGCGTTCGAGCCGGCCTTCGTCGATGAACTCGCCGTCATTCTCGCCTTCGCGCTCGACTACATCCAGAAGGACGCGGGCAGCGAAAGCGGCGAGATATCCGAACGCAATTGGCTGCGCGACGAGACTGGCGGCTCGATCTATCTGCGGCTGTCGACCCGGCCGATCGAGCAGATCACGAGGCCCATGACGCCGGCACTGCGTCAGTCTATCGTCGACGGCGCCTATTGGCTGCGGCCGCCGGGACCGAATTGTCAGGTGGTCGTCGCCTACACCGGCGCCGTCGCCCCCGAGGCGATCCAGGCCGTCGGCCTCATGGCGGAAGACCGCCGCGACGTAGGCCTACTCGCAGTGACGTCGGCCGACCGGCTCAATGCCGGTTGGACAGCGGCGCTTCGGGCGCGCGAGCGCGGACTTGTCCATGCGCGGTCGCACATCGAGCGGCTGTTTGCCGAGTTGCCGCCGCATTGCGGCATCGTCACCGTGCTTGACGGCCACCCGGCGACGCTGGCCTGGCTCGGCGCGGTCGCCGGCCATCGCGTGCGGCCGCTCGGCGTCGAGCATTTCGGCCAGACCGGATCGATCCCGGAGCTTTACCGCCACTACGCCATCGACGCCAACGCCATCATCGCCGGTGCGCAGGCGCTGACGCCCGGCGCGCCCATCCGGTACTTGAAGGCGCTGTGACCGATCAGGTCTTGCGCGGGCCGTAATACCACTCGCGAAGCTGCAGATAGGTCATCGGCTCATAGTGCGGCGGGTGGTCGGCGCCCTGGCAGGTCGGCAGCACCTCGATCAGCGCGTCGCCGCTCGGACCAAAGAACACCGGAATTGAATAGCGGTCGACCGTGTTGGTGTTGATCACGCGGTGCTTGGTCGAGAGGTACTCGTCATTGGTCCAGCGCACCATCAGGTTGCCAGTGTTGACCAGAAGCGTTCCGGGTACCGGCTCGACCGCGCGCCAATGGCCGGACGGCATGCGTACGGCGAGACCGGGAATGTCCTTCTGGGCCAGGAACGTCATCAGCGCGTTGTCGGTGTGCGGCGCGATGCCGTATTGGCGATTGCCGATCTCCTTTTGCGGCGGGTAGTGCAAAAGGCTCATCGTCATATGCGGCGTGGCGAAGTACTTGTCGAAATAATCCAGCGGCAGCTTCAATGAAGTTGCCCAAAGCGGCAGAAACTGACGCCCCAACTTTTCAATGCGCGCATGATAGTCGGAGATCGTCTCCTTAAAGCCGGGAAGGTTTTCCGGCCATATGTTGACGCGCGCCTTGCGCTGCTCCTCGGTCATGCTCAGTCCGCCGGAGCCACCCTCGCGATTGATGGAGAACTTGGCGTTGAGATTAGGTTTGGCGTCGTTGATGATGTTGATGTTGGTGCGCTGATAATCGTCCTTGGTGCAGGGCTGATAACCCGACTTGAAGCTGCCAGTCTCGAAATAGGGAATCTTGGTCTTCGTCTCGATCGGCAGCGCGTGAAACCGCCGCGACTGCGCGAACACGCGATCGATCAGCTCCTGCGGGATGCCGTGACCCTTGAGGTAGAAGAAGCCGACCGTTTTGCTGACCTCGCGCAGCTTCGCCGCGGCTGCCTCGCGGCCGCCCGGCTGGCCGCTGAGATAAGCCGCGATGTCGAGCGTCGGAATTTCCTCCTCGGAGTCCGGATGGTCCATCAGATGGATGGCGTCGTCGTCGTCGCGCAGATCGCCACGGACGTCATGAGCTTTGGCGGCTTTGGCTTCTTGGGTGCGCAGTTCCATCGCTTGGTCCTCAATCGCCGAAATTGGCGGAAAGATAGTCGGTGATGGTCTTGGCTTCGTCGGCCGACGCCGGCGCGCCCCACGCCACCATGTTGGCAACAATCGGCGCCCAGTCCTCTTTCCTGCGCTTGACCTCGGCGACGCGCTCAAGGTCGTGGCACAGCGCGCAGCGCGTCTGCACCAGCTGCTTGCCGGCGCCGTCCGGCAGCGTCACCGGCTTTTGCGGCGGCAGATTAATGCCGGGTCCGAGGTTGGTCGAAAGATAACTCACGACCTTGTCGACTTCAGCGGGGGTCAATTGGGCGCCGCGCAGCACCATGTTGCTGACATAGGTGCGCCAGCCGGCGGCACCGTCACGGATCTTCGCGATCGTGCCGAGATAGTGGCACTGCGAGCACGCCACCGCCACGATCTCCCGGCCGTCGCCTGGCGGCAAAACGTTGGCATTCTGCTGGGCGTGGCTTGGCGACGAGATGGCGGTGAGCGCCGCTCCCAGCGCGAATACGGCGAGGCCTGATGAAATGATACGCATGATTACATCTTTCGCGTCCGCAGCCCGGCGATGGAATAGGGAGGATACCAATCCGACACCGCACCCAGCCCTTCGCGCTTGATATGGATATCGAGCAGATAGGGCCGTCCTTCCACTGTCGCCGCCTTGGCGCGCGCCAGCGCGCCCGACAGTGTCGAGGGTTCCTTGACGGTTTCGCCGTCGACCCCGAAGGCGTTTGCCGCTTTGGCGAAATCCACGTCCGGGCTGCCGTTGTAGCAGGTCATGTCGCGCGCGGCTTCAAACTGCCGCCCGGCGCCATTCCAGATGCGGTTGCGCTCGTTGTTGTAGCTGTGATTGTTGAGCACGATGACGGTGACGGGCGCCTTGTAACGCGCCATGCTCCAGAGCGGCTGCGGCCCCGAGAACAGAAAGCTGCCGTCACCGACCACCGACACCACCGGAACGTCGGGCCGCGCCAGCTTGACGCCGAAACCGGCGGCCATGCCCCAGCCGAGTACGTTCGGTCCGGTGCCGAAATACTGTTTGTTGTCGCCGCCGAATGTCATCAGCGGGTCCATGGTCTTTCCTGAATCCACATCGGCGACGTAGCAGGTCTCGCGGTCGAGCGTTTTTTCCAGTTCGAGCCCGAGCCGCTCCATGCTGACCGGCGTCGAATCGGCCAGCGAGCGCGCGATGGCCTCGCGCTCGTCCTGCATCTGCTTCGCGTAGGCATGGGCGCGCGCCGCGCGTTGCTCCGCCATGTCCTTGAGCAGCGACGCAGTCGCCATGCTGCGGACCGCCGCAACGAGATCGGCCATGGCGAGTTTGAGATCGGCCACCATCGGCAGATCGACCGGCGCTTCGCGTGCCAGGCTTGTCGGATCGAGCCGGATGGAGATCAGCCGAGTGCCGGGCGAGGCGAGTTCGCCCCAGCGGTTGCCGAGATTGAGCAACACGTCGGACTTGCCGGGGAACCGCATGGTGCGCAGCACGGTGCCGATGAACAGCGGATGTCGCGTCGGGAACGGCTTCGACCAGTAGCCGAGCGAACCGGCCTCGCCGGCAACCGGTGCGCCAAGCAGTTCGGCGAGTTCGACCAGTTCCTTTTCGCCGTGGCACCAGGTGACTTCGTCGCCGACGCTGATGAGCGGATTCTTGGCCTCGATCAGCATGCGCGCCGCTTTCTCGACATCCTCCTTGTCGGGGCGGATGCGCATCGGCACATCGAATTTGCTGCGCTCCCAGATTTGCGCCTTCGCATGTTGAGCGAGCGTATTGGTCGGCAGCGATAGAAACACTGGGCCGCACGGCGGCGTCGAAGCGAATTTCAGCGCCCGCCGCGTGGTCTCCGCCATCGCTTCTACCGACTGCGCCTGCCAGTACCATTTGGTGATCGGCTGGGTCATCAGCTCGTGATGATCGACCTCCTGCCATTGATCGCGGCCCAGTTCGTTCTGGCCGACCGAGGCGACCGCGACCAGCATCGGAATCTGGTCCTTGTAGGTGTTGACCATCTGCGTCATGGCGTTGGGCAGGCCGATATTGGCGACGACGAGCACGCCGGTGCGTCGGGAGGCGCGCGCATAGCCGTCCGCCATCGCGGTCACAGCGCCTTCCTGGATGCCTTTGATGATCTTGATCTCAGGTACATCGACGAGCGCGTCGAAGATCGGATGATCGCCGGTTGACGGATTGAAGAAGAGATATTCGACGCCGGCTGACTTGAGCTGTTCGATGAACAGCCTGCCGCCATTGCCCTCGACTTCGCGAATGGCCGCCGCCGCCGCAGCGGCAGGAGCCGCCGTCTTGGCGCCGCCCGGCCCCAGCGGTGCGAGATTTTGCGCTACCGCCTTGGCGGCAACCGTGCTCATGCCAAGTGCGCTCAGGCCCGACACCAGCTTTCGGCGCGACAGGCCCTGATCGAGGTATTGTTTGATCAATTCCTTCATCGTTTCCTCCCGGTCCGTTTGCTGATTTTTTCGGACGCCCGTGTTAGTGCAGGCCGGTAGCCTAGCACCGACGGGCGCGTCGCTAAAGCGCGAAGCCTATTGGTGTCCCTGCAATTCCAGCATGGTGATATCGAAGCCGAGCGGGGCTCTGCCTTTGGTCGGTTCGAGATACTCGACCTTCACCTTCATGCCGGGCTTGAGCTCCGAGCGATCCTTGACGCCCTCGAAATCGACATCCCCCGCGGCGCGCAAGTGCAACTCCTTGCCGTCGGCCGTGGTGACGGTTAGGAAGCGGCCCTCTTCGGTGAGCTTGGTGATCGTGACGATCGCGGTGCGGTCGGCGTAAGGCGCAATTTCCGGGCCTTCGCCCTGGAGTTCGCGATAAATCGTCTCCGCAGTCGCCGACAGGTGGGCGCCCCGATCCCAGTCCTTGTACTCGTGCATGTCGAATCGCTGCTCGATCGTTTGCAGCGGCAGGCCCTGCTGCATCATGCCACGGACCTTCTGCCGCGCCAGAAGCAGATAGTCGGTCAAGGTGTATAGCGCGTCGATGCCGCCAACCGGCCCGTGCGCCGGGACGACGATCTTCGGATGGAGCGCACTCAAGACTTCAAGCTGCTTGAGCATTCCCCATGTCGTGCCGTGGCTGTAGTCCGGGCGAATGTCGGGATGACGCCCGATATAGCCGACGAAGCCGGCATGCATGATACGATCGTCGGGCAGCCACACCGCGACGTCGCCCGGATTGTAGGTGTCGTCGACGTAGATGAGCTCGATTGTCTTGCCGCCGACGTGGAGCGTCATGCGATCGGAGAAGCTGACGACGGTGTCGAGTGGCTTTACGCCTTGCAGTGCCGCGGCTCGCTCGGGGAAACGCTTCTGCCAGGACTTGATCTGATAATCCTTCATCCCGGCCCAGTCCTTGGCGACCCGATCTTGGACGATGACCGTCGCCGGCGGCGAAAACAGCGGCGTTCCCCCGGTGTGGTCGCCGTGATTTTGCGTGATGACCACATAGCGGACCGGCTGTGTGGTCACCGACTGAATGTCCTTGAGCAGAATTCGCGTCTCGGGCGGATTATTGCCGGTGTCGACCACCACCACGCCCTGCGTGGTGACGATCACGATGGCGTTGGCGTCGTTTCGCTTGCCGACAAAGGCGTAGACGCCGTCGGCGAGCTTTTGCAGTTCGGCCCTGTCGCCCGTCATCGCCCGCGCCATGACCGGCGCGAGCATCAAGGCGAGCGCAGCGAAAAAACCGGCCCATTTCATGATCGCGCCCCGCGTCCCGAGGTTTGTGGTACACCACGATACACGATCGCGCTGTCGCCGTAATGACATGGAGCGCGCTCGGAGGCCGCCGGTTGACGGCGGCCCGGAAATTGCATGGAAATGGGCGCATGACCGGGGCGCACCGCCCGTAGCGTGACACAGCATGTCGATCCTCGTCGGGCTCCGTCATTCCACGCGCTACACCTACGACCGGCCGGTCAATCTCGGACCGCAGGTTGTGCGGCTTCGCCCCGGCCCACAGTGCCGCACGCGCATTGCGAGCTATTCGCTCGCGGTGAAGCCGGCACTGCACTTCGTAAACTGGCAGCAGGATCCGCACGGCAATTGGCTTGCGCGCTACGTGTTTCCCGAAAAGACGCAAGAGTTTTCGATCGACGTCGATCTGATCGCCGACATGGAAGTGATCAATCCGTTCGATTTCTTCGTCGAGCCTTACGCAGAAAAATGGCCGTTCGAATTTCCGCTAGACTTGCGCGAGGATCTCTCGGCTTTTGTCGAACCCGAGTTGGCTGGACCGCTGCTTGCAGAATACCTGAAGTCCATCTCGCGCGAGAAGCGCAACACCGTCGACTTCCTCGTCGATCTCAATCAGCGCCTGCAGCAAAAGGTCCGCTACCTTATCCGTATGGAGCCCGGCGTGCAGACTCCCGAGGAGACGCTTGCGTCTGGCGCGGGCTCGTGCCGCGACAGTGCGTGCCTCCTGGTGCAAATCCTCCGTCACATCGGTCTGCCGGCGCGTTTCGTGTCCGGCTATCTGATTCAGCTGCGGCCGGACGTGAAACCGCTCGAGGGCGCCGCCGGTGCGTCGGAGGACTTCACCGACCTGCATGCATGGGCCGAAGTCTATCTGCCCGGAGCCGGGTGGATCGGGCTTGATGCGACATCGGGCTTGTTGTGCGGCGAGGGCCATCTGCCGCTTGCCGCTACCCCGCATTATCGCAGTGCGGCGCCGATTACCGGTCTCGTCGATCCCTGCGAGGTCGGCTTCGGCTATCACATGAGTGTTTCGCGCATCGCCGAGAAGCCGCGCGTGACGGCGCCGTTCTCCGAAGAAGCTTGGATCGCCCTCGATGCGCTTGGAGAAAAAGTCGACGCTGACCTTGCGGCGCGCGACGTGCGGCTGACCATGGGCGGCGAGCCGACTTTCGTTTCGGTTGACGATTATCAGTCGGCGGAATGGAATACCGAAGCGCTTGGTCAGCAAAAACGCGTGCGCGCCGACGATCTGATCCGCCGCCTGCGCGATCGCTTCGCGCCAGGCGGGCTGCTGCATTACGGCCAGGGCAAGTGGTACCCGGGTGAGCCGCTGCCGCGCTGGGCGTTTTCGCTGTACTGGCGGCGCGATGGTGTGCCGATCTGGCATGAGGCCGCGCTGATCGCGCAGGAAACGGATACGACGGCGCCTTCGGTGCGCGACGCACAGCGCTTTACTGAGGGGATTGCCGAACGGCTGGGAATCAAGGCGGATTATGTCCAGCCCGCCTACGAGGACCCAGCGGAGCGGATGATCAAGCAAGGTCTGATCCCGGACAATATCGATCCGAGCGATCCCAAGATCGACGATCCGCTGGAGCGCGCGCGGATCCTGAAGTTATTCGATTCGCAGCTTTCGCAGCCCGTGGGATTTGTTCTGCCGGTCCAGCGTTGGTCGGCGCAGGCGCAGCCCGGATGGCTGAGCGAGGTGTGGAAAATTCGGCGCGGCCACTTGTTTTTGCTGCCCGGGAGTTCTTCGCTCGGCTTTCGCCTACCATTGCAATCGCTGCCCTATGTGGCGCCAATCGACTATCCGCATCTGGTGCCGGCTGATCCGTTCGCCGAACGCCGGCCCTTGCCCGGACCTCGCGTTGCGCAGTCGTTCGCGCGCGCCAGTTCGGCATCGGGCGCTGAGCTGACGGCACCGCCACTTGCGCCAGAGGCCATTGCGCAGCAGCCGGCCGCGACTTCGTCGGCCTCGGTCAGCGGTGATGCTGCGGTGCGCACCGCTCTGGCGGTCGAGGTGCGCGATGGGCGGTTGTGCGTGTTCATGCCGCCGACGGAAACACTCAACGACTATCTCGAACTGCTCGCTACGGTCGAAGCGACGGCGGCCGAACTCGGTCTGCCTGTTCACGTCGAAGGCTATGCGCCGCCGCCCGATCCGCGGCTGAATGTGCTGAAGGTGACGCCGGATCCCGGCGTGATTGAAGTCAACATCCAGCCGGCGGCGTCATGGCGCGAAGCGGTTGAGACGACGCGTGCGCTTTACGAAGACGCGCATCTGTCCCGGCTCGGCACGGACAAGTTCATGATCGACGGCCGCCATACCGGGACTGGCGGAGGCAATCATATCGCGCTCGGCGGACTGGACGCTGCCGACAGCCCGTTCCTGCGACGGCCTGATCTGCTCAAGAGTTTGGTGCTGTACTGGCAGCGGCGGCCGTCGCTGTCTTATTTGTTCTCCGGTTTGTTTATCGGGCCGACTAGCCAGGCGCCGCGCATCGACGAAGCGCGGCAGGACATGCTGTACGAGCTTGAGATCGCGCTCGCCAAGGTGCCGCCGCCGAACGGCACGCAAAAGGTGCCGCCGTGGCTCGTCGACCGTCTGTTCCGGAACATCCTCGTCGACATTACCGGCAACACCCACCGCACCGAAATCTGCATCGACAAATTGTTCTCGCCGGATAGTCCCACCGGCAGACTCGGTCTTGTTGAATTTCGCTCGTTCGAAATGCCGCCGGAGGCGCGCATGAGCCTGGCGCAGCAATTGCTGCTGCGGGCGCTGATCGCGTGGTTTTGGCGCGAGCCGCTCGATGGCCCGCCGGTACGCTGGGGTACTGCGCTGCACGATCGTTACATGCTCGAGCATTTTGTCTGGGCGGATTTTCTTGAAGTGCTGGGCGATCTCAAACGGGAAGGCTACGCCTTCGACCCGGTGTGGTTCGATGCGCAGCGCCAATTCCGCTTCCCGCTGTGCGGCAGCGTGCATCATGGCGGTGTCGACATCGAGTTGCGCCAGGCCATCGAGCCTTGGTACGTGCTGGGCGAAGAGGGTCAGACTGGCGGCACTGTGCGCTTCGTCGATTCATCGGTGGAGCGGCTGCAGGTCAAGGTCGATGGCTTGAGCGAACGCCGTCATGTAGTTACCTGCAACGGCCGGCGCGTGCCGCTCACCTCGACGGGCCGCGCCGGCGAATTTGTCGCCGGTGTACGCTTCAAAGCGTGGAATTTGCCGTCATCGCTGCATCCAACCATCGGCGTCCACGCGCCGCTGACTTTCGATCTGGTCGATGCCTGGAGCAAACGCTCGCTCGGCGGCTGCGTCTATAATGTCGCGCATCCGGGCGGGCGCAATTACGAGACCTTTCCGGTAAATTCCTACGAGGCGGAGGCGCGTCGCCGCGCCCGCTTTCAGCCCCACGGCCATACCGCCGGGCCGATCGAGCTTCCGCCGGTCGAGCGGTCGCTGGAATATCCGACCACGCTCGATTTGCGGCGCACAAACTAAAAACAATTGCCATGGCGGCCCAACCGGACAGCGTCGTCCAACAGCACAAGGCGAGCCTGCAACAGTTTGTTGCCGGCTATCGGCCGTTGCCCGGCGTCTACGACGAAATGATGGATGCAGACGGCCAAGTGCGATCGCACTGGCAGCCGTTTCTGTCGATGCTCGCGGCGCTCGGTACTGAAGACATCAACCGGCAGTTCGCCGCGGCGGACCGCTACTTGCGCGATTCCGGTGTGTTCTATCGCGTCTACGAGGATGCATCCGGAGTGGAGCGGCCGTGGCCGCTCAGCCACATCCCGTTGCTGATCGAGCCCACCGAATGGCGCGCGCTTGAAATAGGCCTCGCGCAACGCGCCGAGCTTCTCGAAGCTGTGCTGGCCGACACCTACGGTCCCGGCCTGCTGACGCAGGAAGGCCGCATCCCGGCCGCCGTGATCGCCGGCAATCCCGAATTCTTGCGGCCGCTCGTCGGCGTAGCGCCGCCCGGCGGCGCGCATCTGCGTTTTTACGCAGTCGATGTCGGGCGTGGCGCTGATGGCCGCTGGTGGGTTCTTTCCGATCGTGCCCAGGCGCCGTCGGGCGCCGGATTTGCAATCGAGAATCGCCTTGCGCTGTCGCGGGCCATTCCGGACATTTACCGCACCACGCGGGTGGAACGCGTGGCACCGTTTTATCAGGCGTTTCAGGCCGAGTTGTTCTCGCTCAATCGTCAGGAGGACGCGCGCACCTGCCTGCTCACGCCCGGGCCGATGAACGAGACCTATTTCGAGCACGCGTATCTGGCACGCTACCTCGGAATCCTTTTGGTTGACGGCGAGGATCTGATTGCGCGAGACGACGGCGTGTTCATCCGCACGGTCGCCGGTCTGCGCCGCACTGAGGTGCTGCTGCGCCGCATCGACGCCGATTTCGCCGATCCGCTCGAACTCAACGCCGCGTCCCGCCTCGGCGTCGCCGGCCTTATCCAGGCGGTGCGCGACGGTAAAATCGTTATCATCAACTCGCTCGGCGCTGGACTGGTTGAAGCCCGCGCGATGCTGGCGTTCCTGCCGGCGCTGGCGCCGATTGTGTTGGGCGAAGAGTTAAAAATTTCCAATGTCGCGACCTGGTGGCTCGGGCGGCCCGATGTACGTGACGAAATGATCGGGAAACTCGATCAGGTGGTCGTCGCCGCCGCCTTCACCGAGGCGATGGCTGGAATGCGATTTGCCAACGAAGTGCTGGGAGCCAAGCTCGACGCGGCGCAGCGTCAGGAACTCGTGCGCTCAATCCGCGATCGCGGCGTCGATTACGTCATGCAGGAAGTCGTAACGCTGTCGAGCATGCCGGTCTGGCGTGACGGCCGCTTGCAGCCGCAGCCATTCACCTTGCGTCTCTTCCTCGCCAGGATTGGAGAGACCTGGCAGGTGATGCCCGGCGGCTTTGTGCGCATCGCAGAGCATGCAGATGCGCGCGCCGTCAGCCTGCAACGCGGTGCTGCGGCGGCTGATGCCTGGGTGCTCGCTGACGGCCCGGTCGGCGAGACGACGCTGTTGCCTCACCCGGAACGCATGCCGGTGCAGCGTGCATCGGGGCTGCTGCCGAGTCGCGCCGCCGACAATCTGTTCTGGGTCGGCCGCTATGTCGAGCGCGCGGAAGGAACCTTGCGGCTTGTGCGCGCGATGATCAACCGCACCGCCGAAGCCGACCAGGCGGCGGCGCCGGTTATCGCCACCATCGGTGTGTTGCTCGCGGCGTGGAACGCGGTGCCGTCCAGCACCGGGCAAGCGTCGCCGGTGCTCTTGGCGCGCGCGGCGCTCACGCGCTCCGATCTCGACGGATCGCTGCCCTATCTGGTCGGCGCGGCGCGGTCGGCGGCCTCCGTGATCCGCGACCGTTTCTCTCCGGATGCATGGCGGGCGCTCAGCGATCTCGCCACTGTCATTGGCGCGCGGCTTCCCGTCGGGCCTACGGACAGCGCCATCATCGAGCGGGTCGAAGCGGGTTTGCGGATCATCGCAGCGCTCTCGGGGCTGGCGCAGGAGAATATGACCCAGCGCGCCGGCTGGCGATTCCTTGAACTCGGCCGCCGTATCGAGCGCGCGCTCGTGACCTGCCGGCTGGTGCGATCTTTCGCCTACGGCCCTTCCATCGAAGGCGGCCTCGATGTGCTCCTGGAGCTTGCCGACAGCCAGATCACTTACCGGCAGCGCTATCTCATGGTGGCGGCGCTGGCGCCCGTCGTTGACCTGATCATGCTGGACCCAAATAATCCGCGGTCGGTAGTGTTTCAGCTCGACCGCATCGAGGCACATCTTGCCGCCTTGCCGAAGCGCAGCGGCGCTGGCCGCCTTTCGCCGGTCCAGCAGATCGCCGCTTCGATCGCGACGCGGCTGCGCACGGCCGAGGCCGTCGCCGTCGACGACGTGCTGCTGACCGAAGTGGAGCAGACGCTGATGAAATTGTCGGACGCGATCAGCGCGGCTTATCTGACCAATAACGAGCGCTCTGATTTCGAGTGGGAGGCGCTGGCGTGATCTACGACGTACGCCAGACGACGACGTGTGAGTATGCCTCGCCGGTGGCGCATGCCCGTCATGTTCTGCGGCTGACGCCGGTGCCTCGCGACGGCCAGCGTGTGCATCTTGCGGCGCTGCAAATCCTGCCGGAGCCCATGCATCGTCGCGAAGGATTGGATTTTTTCGGCAACCGGCTCACGTGGATCGAAATCGAGGAGCCGCATGACACGTTGACGGTCAAGCTTGCGGCGCGGGTTGCGCTCGATCCGGAGGCCGTTCCTGTGCCGCAATCGACGCCGTCGTGGCAAGAGGTGCGCGAGCAGGCTTTTGCGGCAAGCGACATCGGGCCGCTCTCGCCCGCGCATTTCCTGTTTCCCAGCCGCATGGTCTCGCTTGACCCCGAAATCCGCGACTACGTGCGGGAAAGCTTTTCACCCGAGCGCCCCATTCTTGACGCGGCGATCGAGCTGATCCGGCGGCTGAAAATCGATATCACCTACGAGATCGGCGCCACCACCGTCACGACCACGCCGCCCATGTCGTTCGCGCTGCGCCGTGGCGTATGCCAGGATTTCGCGCACATCATGATCTCGGGCCTGCGCGGCATTGGTCTGCCCGCCGCCTACGTCAGCGGCTATCTGCGCAGCGCGCCCCGCACCGACGCAGGGCGTCTTCAAGGTAGCGAGGCGATGCACGCGTGGGTGCTGCTGTGGTGCGGTCCCAAAGCCGGCTGGATCGGACTCGATCCCACCAATGCGATCCTGGCGAAGGATGAGCACGTCACGCTTGCGGTCGGCCGCGACTATACCGATGTCGCGCCGGTCGACGGCGTGATCGTCGGCTCCGGCCGGCAACGGATGGAGGTTTCGGTCAGCGTAACGCCCGCGGCAGGATGAAGGAGGGCGGCAGGCTTGTCGTTCTCATTGAGCGCCGATCGAATCGTGGAGAACGTACCCTTGAGTTTCGTGCCCAGTCCCGTGATCACCGGGATGATGGCGACTGCAATTGCGGTGGCGATCAAACCATATTCGATCGCCGTCGCGCCGCTTTCGTGCTGCGTTGCCATCCTTGGCGTTCTTGCGGCGCTGCCGATTTCGCTGCCGATACCCGCCCTGACCGGCAACTCGGCGTGGGAACATCTTTCTGGATTGGTTTCTGCTCGCGGCCAACAGCGCGCTGCCGCCGAGCTCAGATTCAAAATCGAGCTGACGGCCATCCGCACAAGCAGCGTGAGCTGGCGTCGTTCCGTCCCGGCTTGCGCCTGAAGTCCAAGCGGCGATGGCCGCCAACAATGGCGAAGCTTGTTCCTCGCGCACACGGCCGCGCTACCGACGTTCGGGCGCGCGGATTGCTCTCACATATCTTCGAAATAGCTGCGGACTGACCGGTCGGCGGCACCAACCTCGGGCCCGTCATACGGCATCCCGGCTTCCATCGTTTCGTAGGCAGCAGCAAACATGTTTACATAGGGCGCGCCGCAAAATGCGACCGGCTTCACGCGCTCCCAGACGATGTAGCCTTTATCGTCGACGCAGTCCGCGTAGGTGGATGCGGCGACCACGCCGCCAACTACCATCATCCGGTTGAGCCATTCCTTGGTCCAGACCACTTCGCATTCGAAATGGCGCGCACATTGGGCGATCCGTGGTGGCTTGACCTTGGTGGACGGCAAGGCGGTCAGGCCGGCCTTCTCCAGCTCGTTGACGCCGCGGGCGAATGGCAGTCCGACCACCCGCACCTGCTCGAGCTGACGACGGTCGAATGACGGCAGGTTCACCACGAATTCGCCGGTCGCCAGAATGTTCTCACGGGTGTGGCCGGCTAGGCTGGTCGTGAATGCGATCTGCACCGGATTGTGCACGATGCGCACGCAGGTCGCATACGACGCCGCGTTGACGCGGCCCTCGCGATCGACCGACGTGACGATCGCGACATGGCCGCCGGGTGCAAAGAGCCGATCCCAGTATTTTTCCGGCTGGCTGATGAGAGGGGCTGATGCGGGCATCGTGAAGACATTCCTGTCGCTTACACAATCGGTTCTGTCATTGCCGGGTTACGGTTTCACCGCGCGCCTGGCACGGGCGACGATGTCGGGCGGCGAAGCGTAGATTTGCCGAACGAAGTCCGTTACCTGTTCGCCGGTCATTGGCGTCAGGTCGAGTTGCAGCTTGGCAGCCTCGGCCTTGAATTTGGGATCGGCAAGCGTGGCCATGAAGGCCTCGCGCAATGCCTGGGCGCGATCTTTTGGGATTTGCGGCGGAGCGGCGAACGGACGCCCGATCTTTTGCAGGCCGAAGATCAGATCGAACAGTTTTCGATCGTCGTCGGTCTTGGCGTATTGATAGACATGCGGCACATCGCCGAGCGCCGGATCCTTGTCGTGGCCAAGTTGCAGGATCAGTTTGAATCGTCCGGCCGCATAGTCGTCTTTCCACTCGGTCTTGACGGTCGATAGCGGAATGCCGCAGACGCCGTGAACCTCGCCGCGAGTCATCGCCAGCCGGATGTCGGCCGAGCCGCGATAGCCCTGGATCAGCTTGATTTTCACGCCAAGCAGGTTGCGCAGCGCGGTCGGAAATTGCGTCAGCGGGCCGGCCGTGCCGGAGCCGGCGCTGCCAAACAGCGTCTGTTTCGTGAATAAATCGTCGAAGAGGGCGATGCCGGAATCCTGCCACACGCCGCACAGACCGACGACAGAGTCCATGTTGCCGATCCAGGTGAATTGCGTGCCGTCATAGCGGCCTTTGCTGTCGCCGAGCAGCGGATCGAACGCCGCCGTATGGGCGAAGATGGCAATCGTCGAACCATCCTTCGGCGCGGCGTTGTAGAGCCAATTCGCCGCCACCAATCCGGCGGCGCCGACCATGTTTTCCGGGATAACGGTCGGATGGCCGGAAATATGATTGCCGAAATAGCGCGCGAGCAGCCGTGCGTAGAGATCGAAGCCGGTGCCGACCTGATGCCCAACGACGATGCGCAAGGGGTGGGATTGGTAGAACGACGCGATAGCGTCGGCGGCTGTCGCCGGCACCAGAGTGCTCAGGAATATCTGACAGCAGAGCAGTAGTGTGCGCAGTCGCGTGGACACGTTTTCCCCCCGATCATTCATGTCGAATGCGGTCTCGATCACATCTTGCGCACTGCTGACACGGGAGGCAACCGACGCCACTACAGGGCAGCAATGCCGAGGCGCGCTGGACACCCGGCGCCGCCGCCGCAATGATCCGGCTCAATCATGGAGCAGGCTGGACATGTCGGCCACGCGAGAACTCTCCGAATTCGCCCTCGGCATTCGCTACGATGATATTCCTGCCCATGTCACCAATGAGATGAAGCGGTTCTTCATCGATGCATTGGCGTGTGCGATCGGGGCATTCGATGCGGAGCCCTGCAGGATCTGCCGTGATGTCGCGCGCGAGCACAGTGGCCGGCCCGATGTGACGCTGATCGGCGAGACCGCGAAGGTATCGCTGTCTCAGGCGATCATCGCCAACGGCGCCATGATCCGTTATCTGGACTTCAACGATGGCTATCACTTTCCAAAAAGCCCCGGGAAGATCGGCGGTGGGCATCCGAGCGATTGCCTGCCCGCGGTATTTGCCGCTGCCGAGCGTCAGCATGCCTCGGGCAAGGCCGCGATCGAAGCCGCGGTCGCCGGCTACGAGATCATGGGCCGCATGGTCGACGCGTTCGCCGAGGGCCTCACGCCGATGGGCTTTCATCACGGTTCGGTCATGCCGTTTCTCGGTGCGGCAATCGCCGGACGCTTGTTCGGGCTCAATGCCGCGCAGATGACAAATGCCATGGGCATCGGCGCCTCGTCGTCGCTCGGACTTGGCATCAACGACGCTGAGGGCGAGGAGTACAACAATTCGAAGAACGTCGCCGACAGCTTCATGCTGGAACGAGGCGTCTACGGCGCGCTGCTGGCCGCGCGAGGCTTCACCGGTCCGGAACGCGTCATCGAAGGCAACAAGGGTTTCGCCCATTGCCTGCTGCGCGGTGTCGAAAATTATCGGCCAAAGCCTGCACCGAACGACTATTACCTGATGCGCGCCCGTATGAAATATTTCCCGACGGAATCGACCAATCAAGGACACTTATTTGCGACTGGCGCCCTCGTGCGCGAGCACCGTCTCAAACCGGAGGACATCGAGTCGGTGCGGCTGCGCTTGAGCAAACGAACCGTCAACCACAACGGCGACCCCGCCAAGAAATATCCGCGCAACAAGGAGACCGCCGACCACAGCGCCTACTTCATCACGGCGCTCGGCATTGTGCTCCGCGGCAAACTCACCCCAACGTCGTTCACACCGGAATCCTATGACGACCCCGTTATTCGCGAACTCAGCGACAGGGTTATGCTCGAACATGGCCCCGAATTCGACCAAGTGCTTACCGGTGCTGCCGTGACGATCCGCACCAAAGACGGCCGTGTGCTGCAAAAGCGCATCGACTTTCCCCGCGGCAATCCCGAGAACCGCATGAGCGACGTCGAATTGCGCGAAAAATTCATCGAATGCGCCGGTGCGCGGCTGCCGACCGACCAGATCGACCGCATCATCGCAATCTGCATGAATATCGAACGTCTTGGCGACTTTGGTGAACTCATGGGGCAACTCGTCGTAGCGGCTTAGGTGTCGGTCGGCGCTGGCGGGCGTGGGCGGCCGGCCATTGACCTGCGGCTCCGGGCGCGGGAATAAGAATAAAGCGGGCACCCGTGCAGCAGGAAGCAAGGAACACCGAATGGCCGACGCCGAAGACAACAACGAAAAGAAGCCGGGGGGCCACAATCTTTCCGACCACCTTTACGGTCAGGACCTCGTGCACGAGCACGACGAGGACACCGACCACGATCACGACCACGATTACGACTTCGAGAATGATGAAGTCTCGCTCGAGGACAACCCACTGTGGCGCCAGGACAACGTCTCGCTCACCACGGTCGGCATCGACATCGGCTCCTCGGGCACGCAGGTCATTTTTTCGCGCGTCCACCTGCGCCGGCTCGCCGAGGATCTGACCAGCCGCTACTACGTCGTCTCCCGCGAGACATTATTCCAGTCGCCGGTCGCGCTCACACCGTACCAGAGCGAGGAGCGCATCGACGACGCCAAGCTCGGCGCCATCATCGATGACGCCTATGAGGCGGCGAAACTCCATCCCGACAACATCGATACCGGCGTGGTCATTCTTACCGGCGAGGCGCTGCGGCGGGAAAACGCGCAAGGCATCGCCGCGATCCTGTCCGAGCAGGGCGGCGAATTCGTCACTGCCACTGCCGGCCATCACATGGAATCGATGCTCGCGGCCTACGGCTCCGGCGCCGCGCGCGTCTCCAGCGACGAGAATAAGCGCATCCTCAACATCGACATCGGCGGCGGCACCACCAAGCTCGCGCTGGTCGAAAAGGGCAAGGTGATCGCGACCGCGGCCGTGCATATCGGCGGCCGCCTCCAGGTCGTCGAGGACGGCAAGATCGTGCGGCTCGATCCGGCGGGGAAACATCACGCCAAGCGCGCCGGTTTTTCGTGGGAGCGCGGCGACGCTATCGACAGCCTCGATATGCAGAAAGTCGCCGATGTCATGGCCGACACGCTGGTCACCGCGCTGACGGTGCGGCCGATGCCGCACGATGTCGAGCATCTTTACCTGACCGATCCGATCGCCGATTTCGGCCACATCGACGCCATCATGTTCTCCGGCGGCGTTGCCGAGTACATCTATCAGCGCGAAAACCGCGATTTCGGCGACATGGGGCCGCGGCTTGGCCGCGCCATTCACGAGCGCATCGAGAAGGGCGCGTTCCCTTGGCCGGTGCTGCCGGCCGGTGAATGCATCCGCGCCACTGCGCTCGGCGCTTCCGAATATTCGGTGCAGCTTTCCGGCAATACCAGCTACATTTCCTCGCCCGGCACGCTGTTGCCGCGGCGCAATCTTCAGGTACTGCAGCCGCCGTTCGAATGCGGCGAGACGATCGACTCCGACAAGCTCGCAGCCGCGATCAAGAATCATATCGTGGCGTTCGACATTCAGGACAGCGAGCACGAGATCGCGCTGGCGCTGCGCTGGACCGGTATGCCGGCACACGAGCGGCTGTTTGCTTTCGCCCAAGGCATCAAGAACGGGCTCGCCGATCGCATCGCCAAGAAAGACCCGGTCTTCATCATGCTCGACGGCGACGTGGCGCAGACCCTCGGCCACATCCTGCGCGACGAACTGCACGTCGACAGCGAGCTTTTGGTGATCGACGGCGTGGTGTTGTGGGATTTCGACTACATCGATCTCGGCCGCATCCGCATGCCGTCATACACGGTGCCGGTGACGATCAAATCACTGGTGTTCAGCGAGGACCCGCGCGGCCCGCGCCCGCGCCAGCGGCTGCATCATCACGACCACGACCACGATCATGAACACGGGCATGAGCATTCGCACGGTCACGAGCATGGCCATCATCACCATCACGGCGATAGCCACGCTCATTCCCACGATCACGATCACACGGCATAGGCACGTGAGATCGACTGGGCACTCAGGCGGTCATGCACCCAGCAATTTGTCTTCTAGCCAGTTCCACATCACGGCGGTGCCGAGCGAGAGATAGTCGCGCTGGCAGTGCTGGGCGCCGCCTTCCTCGGCGGTGAACACCCGCAAGGTCTTGTCCGCGGAGCCGCTGGCGTCGTGGAGCGCCTGCGCGTCTTTCAGCGGGATCTGCTCGTCGTCGGCGCCGTGCACGATCAGAAACGGACAGCGCATCTTTTGCACCACGCCGTCGAGCCGGAACGGCTCGAGTTTCTTCAGCGCGGCATCGAGCGAATCGACGCCCAAAATCCACATGATGTGATGCCCGGGCACCGACATCGAAGCCTTGAAGCCGGCGTCGATGCGCTTCTTCCAGGTGCCGTAATAGTCCCAGATCGCGCCCCAGGCGATGCAGGCGGCAAAGCGCGGCTCCATCGACGCGCAGCGCGGCGCGTAATAGCCACCCAGACTGATGGCCATGATGCCGATCCGTTTGGGGTCGACGTCGGCGCGCTTTTCCAGATAATCGATGCAGGCGCTGCCGGCCTTGTCGTAATCGTAGCGCAGTGGCATGCCCGCGAAAGCGGATCGCCTCGCCGGTGCCGGGCCCGTCCATCACCAGCACCGAGATGCCGCGCCGGACCAGATCGGGTACGCCGCGCATATACTGGATTTCCTTGGTGACATCGAGCCCGTCGAAAAACACCATGCAGGGCAGCCGCGCGGATTTCGGATTCTGCGCAGGGACGAAGTAACCGGGAAGGTTCTTACCCTCGAACGGCACGTCGACGATTTCGATTTTGCTGCCGGACAGCGCCACGAACTGGTGGAAACATTCGACCGCCATGCGGTAGGCGTCGAGCGCGCGGGCATCCTTCGGCGTGCGAAAACGTTCGCCCATCTGATAATAATGGCAGGCGCGCAGGTAGAACGAGGCGGCCGATGCCGGATGCCGCTCGGCGCGGAATTTCTCGGCATGACCGCGCACGGTGTCGGCGACCTTCACGCTGGCGTCGAACCACGCCTCGTCATCGTCGCCGCTCTTGCCGTCGAGCATCCGGCCGATGGCGTGCAGTTCGCTCATGTCGACGCCGCCAAACGGCGCGGTGCCCAGCATGTTCACGAATGACGCCGACCAGCGATAATTGCCGGGGAAGTACATGAAGTATTTCGAGACTTGGGACATTGTTGTTTCCTCTTCGTCATTCCGGGGCCGAGCGCAGCGAGGAACCGGAATCCATAATCACCAACGGAATTAATTGAGTAAAGAATTTCGCCGTTCGCGGCTATGGATTCCAGGTTCGCGCCGGAGCCTGTCATCGGGCCGGCCGCTCCGGGCCGGACCCGTTGGGCGCGCCCCGGAATGACGGCGTTACATATCCCACACCGGCGCGCGTCCGATCGGATTTGCCGTGCGGCCATCGGGCCGCTTGAGAGCCGCGATCCGGCGCATATCGTCGTCATCGAGTTTGAAATCGAACACATCGATGTTCTCGGCAATGCGCGCGGCATTCGACGAACGCGGAATCGCGGCGATGATGTCCTGCTGCATCAGCCAGCGCAGGGCGACCTGCGCGCCGGTCTTGCCATGGCGTCGTCCGATCTCGGTCAGAACGGCATCGCCCTGAATGCGCCCGCGCGCCAGCGGGCAATAGGCCGTCAGCACCACGCCGCGCGCGCGGCAGGCTGCGATCACCTTTGACTGATCGAGATAGGGATGACATTCGACTTGCAAGGTCGCCAGCGGCTCCGGACACAGCCGGGTCGCGTCGTCGAGCATGGCGATGTTGAAATTGGCAACGCCGATATGATGGGTAAGGCCATCGCGTTTCGCCTTGGCAAGCGCACCCATGGTTTCCGCAAGCGGGGTATTTTTTTCCGGCCAATGCACCAGCAGGAGGTCGACGTAGTCGAGGCCGAGCGCTTTGAGGCTGGCGTCGACCGAGCGGGCGAAATCGGTGGCGTGAAGGTTTTCGTGCGAGACTTTGGTGCAGACGAAGAGCTCGCCGCGCGGCACCCCGGACGCGCGCATGCCCTCGCCGACGGCAGGCTCGGTGCCGTATTTTCGTGCCGTGTCGATATGGCGGTAGCCGGCCTTGAGCGCGGTGGCGATATGTTCGGCACGGACATAGCCGAGGCCCGAAGTGCCGAAGCCGATGGCCGGAATTTGGGCGCCATGCGCGGCGAGCTGCGGGGCATGTGGCATACGTTCACGCGCGCCTGAAGGCCGGCATCACGTCCTTCGCGAACCAGCGCAGCTGCTCTTTGAATTCCTTGGGCGAGAGCCCTTCGGCCCAGTGAATCATGAAATGCTCCAGCCCGGGGTATTTCGCCTCGATCGACTTGATGCCGTCGATGACTTCGGCCGGCGGGCCGCAGAACCACGCCTTCTGCTTCACGCCATCGGCGAGCTTGGGCACCGCCGCCGGCGCGCCCGGCGAGCCCCAGGTGCGGCCCTGTTCGTCGGCATAGCGCACGAAGCCGAACGGTGCGAACCATTTGAAGCGCTCATCGTGCGCCGGCTCAAGGCGGCGCATGGCCTCGTCGCGACTGTCGGCGAGATACACACCGGCGCCCCAGATCACGTCTTCGCCGAGCTGTTTGTTGCGGCCATGCTTGACGCAGGCGGCGTGGTAGGCGCGCACGACATCGTCGAGGATTTTTTCGCCGTTGAGCGTCACCATCGCGTTGAGGCCGTAGCGCGCCATCATCTCGATGGTCTTGCCGCTGGCGATCGGCATCCAGATTTGCACCGGCAGATGCTTCGGCCGCGGCACCATCGTGATGTCTTTGAGCCGGTAGCCTCGATAGTCCACAGGTGGCGGGCATTCGTAGAACTTGCCTTTGTGGTGGACCGACCGGTCGTTGAAGCAGCTCAACATGAGCTGAAGCTGTTCCTCGAAAAGTTCGCGGTTCTTTTCGGCATCGAGCAGCGGCGCGCCGAAGGTTTCGACCTCGCGGGTATGGTAGCCGCGGCCGACGCCCATGATGACCCGGCCGTCGGTGACGATGTCGGCCATGGCGTAATCCTCGGCCAGGCGAATCGGATGCCACATCGGCAGCACGTTGAAACCGCAGCCAAACTTCAGCCGCTTGGTCTGCGTCGCAAGCCACAGCCCGAGCTGGATCAGGTTGGGAAAGACTTCGTAGCCCTCGCGCTGGAAATGATGCTCCGCGGTCCACAGCACGTCGAAGCCGAGCTCGTCCATGAGCTGAGCCACGTCGCGTGCGGTGAAGAAGGCCTCGCGCAGCCGCTCGTCGGAGTAGAGCCGGTCGTTGGCCGGCGTGCCGTTGAGCCCGACATTGTCGAGCTCAATCTGTCCCACATAAAGGACGTGGAATTTCGTGATCATGCGCTTCTTCCCCAACGCCATTCGGTAGCTTTTGGACGGCTGAGTCAACACCAGGGCGGCGAATGCTGTTCGACCGCGGTGTGCGTCTAACGAACGAGGGCGCGGAACGGCGGCGTTTCACCGCTGTCCGCAGCCCGCAGGATGCGGACCGC
Organism: uncultured Alphaproteobacteria bacterium; assembly: GCA_963729965.1. Classification (GTDB taxonomy): domain Bacteria; phylum Pseudomonadota; class Alphaproteobacteria; order Rhizobiales; family Xanthobacteraceae; genus BOG-931. Next base: position 68,910 of record CAVSPX010000006.1, on the reverse strand, counting down.
GACCGCGGCACCGGTCTTGTTGAACGGCGGTTTTGCTGGCGATGGTTTCATCTGCCGCGCGTCCTCCGACGATTGGAACTTTAGCCAAAACCCCCGCGCTGGTGGATGCTTCAAGCAACACACTGCCATCGGATTAAGATGCAAGCGCTCCCGGCAGCCTAGGTGAACCTTCGGTATATGTGCGCAACCAAAACGAGTGACTGATCCAGGCCTTCTCTCGGCCTGCGCCGTTCGGCCCTTTCCCAAGCAATGTCCGTCATGCTCTGATAAGCCTTCGGTGCCCGGCGCGGCGGAGTTCCGCCCGCGGGTCGGGACCAGGGAGGGTTCGCCAAATGCTGACGCTTTTTTATGCACCGGGCGCGTGCTCGATGGCGGCGCACATCGTGCTTGAGGAGAGCGGCGAGAAATACGAGGCCAGGAAGGTCGATCTGGCCGGCGGCGAGCAGCGCACCGAAGCCTATCTTAAGATTCACCCGCTCGGCCGGGTGCCGGCGCTCCGCCTCGACAACGGTAAGGCGCTTACCGAGAACACGGCCATCCTGCCCTATCTCGGCAAGCGCTTCGGTCTGTGGCCCCAGGATCCGCTCGCCGAGGCCAAGGCGTTGTCGCTGATCGGCTTCTTCGCTTCCAGCGTCCATCCGGCGCATGCCCATGTCGGGCGCCCCGAGCGCTATACGGCCGACACCTCGGCATTTCCGGGCATCAAGGAAGCGGGCCTGAAAACCTTCCACGGCTACCTGAAGCAGATCGATGGCATGCTGGCGAACCGCGAATGGTTCTCCGACGGCTACAGCGTGCTCGATCCCTACGGCTTCGTGTTCTACACCTGGGGCGTCCGCCGCGAGCTGCCGATGGCAGAGTTGAAAAACTATACCGCCTTCAAGGATCGCATGCTCAAGCGCGCCGCCGTCGGCCGCGTGACGGCTGACGAAAAGATTAAAGTGTGACCGCATCAGACGGAAAAGCAGGGAGAGTATTCATGGCCAAGATTACCTGGGATCACATTCATCTGCGCACCACCAATCCGGAAGCGATGGCGCAATGGTTCGAGAAAATGCTCGGCGCCGAGGTCGTCCGCAGCATGCAGGGCGGCCAGCAGCGCATCGATCTGAAACTCGGCGGCGGCAATATCTTCATCGCACCGGTGAAGGATGGCGACGGCACCAACGCGGCGCCGGCCATTCCATACCGGGGCCTTGATCACTTCGGATTGTCGGTGAGCGGCATCGACGCGATTGCCGCCGATCTGAAGGCCAAGGGCGTCGAATTCACCCGCGAGCCGACGACGGTACGGCCTGGCGTGCGCGTCTGCTTCATTCGCGCACCCGAAGGCGTGTCGATCGAGTTGCTCGACCGGGATCCGAAATACACCAGCGCGGCGGCGTAGAGCGCTACGCAGCGCGCCGGCGCTTATCTCGCGCCCTGGCCGGCGCTGATGCCACGCCGTGTGTGCGGCGCTATGACCTTGTCTGAGATGTGGATGTTCCACACCTCGGCCTTGTCCTGCTTGTCGTAGGCGTCGAACAGCCCGCGCAATTGGCTGAGGTCGGTGATCGTGGCGCCGCGCAACCCGAAACTTCGGGCGATGGCGGCGAAATCGCTGTAGCCGAACATCGAACTGGGATCGTCGATGCCGTCGGCGCGCAATTTGTGGATCTCCGCTCCATAGGCGCCGTCGTTGAAGATGATGAACAGCAATTTGAGCCGGTGCCGTGCCACCATTTCCAGCTCCTGAATGTGCATCAAAAAACTGCCGTCACCCTCGAACAGCACCACGCGGCCATTGCGGCGCGCGGCGGCGACCCCGATCGCATAGGAGATACCGTTGCCGATCGCGCCGAAGGCCCGGATGGCGTGATAGTGCTCGGGCTTCCGCCCGCGCATCACCGAGTGGAAATAGGATTGGTGGCCGGAGCCGCTGACCGAATCGAAGTCTTTCGGGATGATGCGGTCGAGCTCGTCGATTACCCGGCGCGGGTCGAGCGTGCCGGGAGCGATGGCGAATTCCGCGGCGTCGGCAGGCTCGTTCTTGATGCGGTGAGCAAGCTCGTCGGAGCGCACGTTCGCCGCAGTTTTCGTGCCCGGCGGCAGTCTGTTCAGGATCGCTTCGGCGGCCAGTTTGGCATCGGCCCGCAGATGCAGGTCGCCGGATTTCATCCCGAAGGCGAGGCCGGCAGGGTCGATATCGATCTGCACGATCTCGGCCTTTGGAAACATGCTGCCGTTGTCAACGGTGTAGTAATTCAGCGAAGTGCCGAACGCGACAACGAGATCGGCCTTCGCGCCCATCTCGCGCGCGATATCGCGGGCAAAGCCGCCGGCCACGCCGAGAGCGAACGGATTGTCGTCGAACATGCCGCGCGCCATCAGCGTCGTCGCCAGCAGCGCGCCCGAGCGGTCAGCGACCTCTTCGACTTCCTTCACCGCGCCGGCCAGCAGCGCGCCGCGCCCAGCGAGCACGATCGGGCATTTGGCGCGCTTGAGCTTTTCGACCAGCAGTTTGATCTGATGCGGGTGCGGCGGCAGCGGTTCGACGCGCGGCATCACTGCCGTCGACGGCTGATAGGGGCCGATATTCGGCAACGGCTCCTTCTGCAGATCATAGGGCACGCCAAGCACGACCGGCCGTCGCTCATGGCGCGCGCGATAGAACGCCTCGCGCACATATTGATACATCCGCCGCGGGCTATGCGCCGAGATGTAGGGCACGTCGCATGCGGCGGCGAGTGGCGGCTGGTCGAGCGCCTGGTTGTTCCATTGGGTGTCGATCGCCGTCTCGCCGGCGAACACTACGAGCGGGATGCGCCCGCGCGTCGCCGTGGTGAGCGCCGTCATGATCTGGGTAAATCCCGGGCCGCCGGTTACCGAGGCGACGCCGACCTTGCCGGTCGCCGAGTGATAGCCGATCGCCATCGTGGTCGCGCAATGCTCGTGCCGCGCCGAAAATGTCGCGATGCCGGGGAGATGCTCCATGGCGGACACCCAATGCATGTTGCCGTCGCCCATGAGCGTGAAATGCGTGTCGACGCCTTCGGCGGCAAAGGCCTGGGCCAAAGCTTCGTAGATCGGAATGTTTTGCATCGCGCTTTCCTGGAATGAAGACCGCTACTCTAAATCATCGATACGCCAACGGAAGGCCTGCTGCCGAGATCGCTTCTCGCCGCAACGGCGTTGCGCAAGCCTCATGTTTGGCCTTAGCTGGAACGGCAGGGAAGCAGCTCCATGAAGCGCACAGATCGCCGCGCCAGGCAGGCTCGTGCATCCAGTGATGGCGGCGATATCACGCGGCGCGACTTTCTCAACGGAGCTCCGTTAGCGGCCGGTGGGGCGATTGCAGCCGGGTTGCTGCCCGAATTCGCCGCGAAGGCCTTTGCGACTGCGCCCGCGCAGGACGCGCCGGGATATGACCCGCCGGCGCTGACCGGCCTGCGCGGCAATCATGTCGGCAGTTTCGAAATCGCCCACCGGCTGCGCGATGGCGATTTTTGGTCCAAAGCCCGGCCGGTCGACAGCCTCAACGAGGTTTACGACCTTGTCGTTGTCGGCGGCGGCATCAGTGGGCTCGCGGCGGCGCATTTCTATCGCGCCAAGCAGAAAAACGCGCGGATACTCATCCTCGACAACCACGACGATTTTGGCGGTCATGCCAAGCGCAATGAATTCAGGTTCGGCAGCCGCCTGGAGCTGATGCACGGCGGCACTTACGAGATCGATAGCCCGCGGCCCTACAGTGCCGTGGCCGATGGTCTTCTCAAAGAACTCGGCATCGACCCCGTTGCGCTCGCCAGGACATGCGCCGACAGCGGTTTTTATCCAAAGCTCGGATTGCAGCGCGGCATCTTCCTCGACAGGGAAACCTTCGGCGCCGACAAGCTTATCGTTCGACGCCCCGGAGCATCCTGGGCGCAGCTTCTCGCCGGCACCCCTTTGTCGCCGAGCGCGCAGCGCGACATCGCCAGAATCGAAGAAGCAAAGATCGATTATCTTCCGGGGCTCTCGTCGGCGGAGAAGAAGGCGCGGCTGTCGCGCATGAGCTATCGCGACTATCTGCTGAATGTGGTGAAGGCCGACGCCGGCGTCATTCCCTTCTATCAAGCGAGGACCCATGGCGAATGGGGTGTCGGCATCGATGCGGTTTCGGCGCTCGACGTCTGGGCGTTCGATTTCCCCGGCTTCCAAGGATTGGGGCTTGAACCTGGATCGGCGCCGCACATGGGATATACGGCGGCGGGCTATGCCGACGGCGGCTCCTACAAGTTTCATTTTCCGGACGGCAATGCCTCGATTGCGCGTCTTCTGGTGCGCAATCTTGTTCCGGCGAGCCTGCCGGGAAACAGCGCCGAAGACGCCGTCATGGCGCCACTCGACTATTCCCGTCTCGACCAACCGCAATCGTCCGTGCGAGTCCGCCTCGGCAGCATCGCCGTGCGGGTCCGCAACGTCGGCGATCCGACGTCGTCAACGGGTGTTGAGATCGCATATTTTCGCAGCGGCGATGTGTATTCGGTTCGCGCCAAGGCCTGCGTGCTTGCCTGCTATAACATGATTATCCGGTTTCTCTGCCCGCAATTACCCGAACAGCAAAAGCAGGCGCTGCACTACGCAGTCAAAATTCCATTGATCTATGCAAGCGTGGCGCTGAAGAATTGGATACCGTTCAAGGCGCTCGGCATAGCCCGGGTCTATTCGCCGGGTTGCTATTTTTCGACCTTGTCGTTGAATCAGGTCGTCGACATTGGCGGTTATCGCAGTCCGCGTTCGCCAAGCGAGCCCATGCTGGTGCACCTGACAAGGACTCCGGTCAAACCGGGCTTGCCGGAGCGTGACCAGCATCGGGCCGGACACTACGATATTTTGAGCACGAGCTTTGAGACGTTCGAAGCAAAAATTCGCGATCAGTTGGGCCGCATCTTGGGTCCTGGCGGGTTTGACCCGAAAGCCGACATCACGGCGATCACCGTCAACCGCTGGCCGCACGGCTATGCCTACGAATATAACCCGTTGTTCGATCCGGACTGGCCGATGGGTGAGGCGCCGCACGAAGTCGGCCGCAAGCGCTTCGGCCGGATTGCGATCGCCAACTCGGATGCCGGAGCCGCGGCCTACACGGATTCGGCGATCGACCAGGCATACCGGGCGGTGCAAGAGCTGCTTGGGGCATAGGCTGCTTCCTCGTCCAATGCCCCGTGGCGATCTTGCCGCGAACGTATAAAGATGCGTGCAGAGGAAACAACAAGGAGCGCCGCCGCGCTTCGCGTGCAGCGGACGTCACACACGATGAACACGTCTGATCGCATAGGACGGTACGGCTTGGCGTTGGCGATTGTCGGCCTGACGCTGTTCGGCGCTGGCGCCGCGCGCGCCAATCAGCTGGTCCGCGTCGGCAAGGCGCAGGATATCGCCTGGACCTTTCTGCCGGTCGATGTCGGCGTTGCCGCGGGTCTGTTCGCCAAACAGGGTCTTGACGTGGAAATCAGCAGTCTTGGCGGCGACGCCAAGGTGCAGCAGGCGCTGGCTGCCGGGGGCATCGACTTCGGGCTCGGCAGCGGACCCGGTATGGCCTTTGCCGCCAAAGGCGCGCCGGCGATCGCCGTCGCCGCTTTTGCCGGACCGCCGCGCAATATTTCGACAATCGTGCTCGACAATTCTCCGATCAAGACCGTCGCCGATCTCAAGGGCAAGATCATTGCGGTCTCGACCGTCGGCTCGCTCAGCGATTGGCTGGCGAAGCAAATGGCGATTCAGGAGGGCTGGGGCCAGAACGGTGTCCGCGCGGTCCCGCTGGGTGCGGCCGAGACCAGCATTGCCGCGCTTCGAGCGAAGCGCGTCGACGCCATCATCTTGTCGACCGAAGTGGGGTTTGGCCTGGAGGAGCGTGGACAGGGCCGCATCGTGACAACGATGGACCACTGGGCGGCGCATTTTATCACGCATGTGGTGTTCGCACAAAAGTCGATCGTCGCTCACAACCCCGAACTGGTGCGACGATTTCTCCACGGTTTCTTCGCCTCGATCGCTTTCATGAAAGCGCATCGGGATGAAACCTCGGTCCTGGCCGAACGCGTCCTGCATCAGAGCGCGAGCGTCGTGCACAAGGACTACGATTCGGAGATCGGCATGTTCGTCGACGACGGCCATTTCGATCCGCGGGCCATCGCAGCGCTTAAGCAGTCCTTCGTCGATATGGGTACGCTCAGAGCAAAGCTCGCGGATAGCGCGATGTTTACGACGCAATTCCTGCCGATCAAACCATAGGGGCCGCGCGCAATGACGACTCCAGGCGTCCCCATCACCAATCCCAATGTGACGCGCTCGCGGCTGGTGCTGGAAATCGCCTCCGAAATGACGGGCGGCCGCATTGCCGATGCGGTGCCGCGCTATGTTTTGCCATCAGTCGTGCTCCGGGATTCGCGCGGCGGCAGGCCGGTGACGCTCTCGGCCTCCAGCTCGGCTGAAGGCATCTTTGCCGTCGTCGCGCGCGAGGTCGATCTGGCGATGATCAATCCCGCTTCCGTGCTTTCCGTCGCGTTGCGCGGCAAGGGCATCTTCAAGCGCCCCATGCCGGTGCGGGCGATCGCCGTCATTCCGTCATGGGACGCATTCGTTTTTGCGGTGCGGCCCGAGATCGGGCTGACACGATTTGAAGACATCGCGACGCGACGGCCAAAGCTTCGGATTTTGATGCGCGCCACGCCGGATCATTGCCTGCATCACATGTTCGACGATGTTGCCGCGGCGGCGGGCTTCTCCCGCGACGACATTAAGAGCTGGGGCGGCGACGTGCAGAAACGAGGCAGTGTGCCCTGGCCGCACACCGAAACGTTCAAGGCGCTCGCACGCGGCGAGGTCGATGCGATCTTTGACGAAGCAGCGAGTTCCTGGGTGCCGCAGGCGCTCGATGCCGGTATCAAGATTCTGCCGCTCGCCGAGCCGACCGTGCAAAAGCTCGAAGCCGTAGGGTATCGCCGCGCCGTGCTGCCGCGCTCTGCCTTTCCGGCGCTGCCGGACGATGTGCTGTCGCTCGATTTTTCCGGCTGGACGGTGTTCGTCCACGAAGCAGCCGATGCGGCTTTGGTGACCGCGATCTGCGCGGCGCTGGAAGCGCGCAAGGCGCGCATCCCCTGGGAGGAGCCGGGCGATTTGCCGGTCGAGCGCATGGCGCGCGAGGCGCTCGACACGCCGCAGACCGTGCCGTTGCATCCGGCCGCCGAGCAATTCTGGAAAAGCCGCGGCTATCTGTGAGAACAGAGCGGCGGCGTTTCAATGCCGCCTGATGAAGTCCAACACCTTGTCGTTGAATGTGCCCGGCTGCTCCCAGGCCATGGCGTGGCCGGCGTCATGGATCTCGGCCCACTCGTAATTTTGCATTGAGCGCGCCCAAAGCCGCATCAGTGCCGGAGGCGCCAACAGATCGGCATCGGCGGCGACGATCAGGGCCGGTGCCGGGATGGTGGCGATCTTGGCCAGCATGTTCGGGGTGCGCAGCGGCGGCTGGAAGCCGGCGCCCGGCTGGCGCGCGTGCTCGTCGATCTCGATCCAGCGCCTGGTGCCTTCCGGATTGGCGCCGCGGTACGATGCGCCGATTTCGCGGTAATGCGCGGATTGCTTTCTGATTTCGGGAATGGCGATACGGGCGGTGAACTCGGCGACCTCCTTGTCCTCGATGGCGCCCGTACTGGCGCCTACGATCAGGCTCCGCACGCGTTCCGGATGCCACGCGGCGTAGTCAAGCGCGATGAAACCGCCGCCGGCGACGCCGAGCAGATGAAATTTGTCTAGCTTCAAATACTCGGCGAGCGCATGCAGGTCGCCGGCGATGCTGCCCGGCTCGGTGCTCGCCGCCCGCGGATCGGCCGTGCTCCTGCCCCAGCCCCTGCGGTCGAAAGCAACGACGCGATAGCCAGCCTGCGCGAATGCGGAAATCTGCGGCTGCCAGATCTCCACAGTCCCGGTGTTCGGATGCAGCAGCATAACCGGCACACCGGCGCCGCCGGTGTCGATGAACCACAGTTTCACGCCGGGCAGGTCGGCATAGGCGCCGCTGCGCGCATTGTCGTCAGTCATCATTTGCCAACAGTTACAGCCGCCTACAGGGCAGGCGACACATGCTCGAGCACCTTTCCACGGGTCTCGACGGCGAAGAAGAAGGCCGTGACCGCGCCCAACAGCGCAAACAGCCCGAACATCACGAAGACCGCGTTGATCCCATAATACGGCAGCACCCAGCCGACAATAGTGGTGCCCACCACCGATGCGCCACGCTGAAAGGCGCTGGCCACGCCGCCGCCAAGGGCGCGCAATTGTGTTGGATAGATCTCCGCCGTGTAGGTCGCGAGCGACAGCAAGGTCGAGCTGAGGAAGAAGAAACCGCAGCTCGCCAGCGCCAGCGTTCCCGCGGCGTTCAGCCGCGGCAGGAATGCAAACGCGATGAGAGCGACGGCGCAGCCGCCGAGACTGAGGACGAACATGCGTCGCCGTCCAATGGCCTCGATCAAATACAGTGCCATGAATGCGCCGCACAGCCCAAAGATGTTGTTGATCAGGCCGTAGTTCAGCGATTGCTGGACACTGAGGTGATAGACGGTGCGGAACAGCGACGGCATCCATGCGGTGATGCCGTATGAGACGAAATAGGCGCCGATCCAGATAAGCCACACCGAGATGGTGCGGCGCAGATAGATGCCCTTGAACAGATCGGCGATATTCGGCCGAGCCTCGGCGACGGCGGGAACGTCCACGGGCAGCGGCGCGACCGTGAGGCCCTCGCGAGCGGCGATGGCCTCGATTCGCGAAAGCGCCTGATCTGCTTCGTCATAGCGCCCCTGGCTGGCGAGCCAGCGCGGCGATTCCGGCAGCACCGTGCGCATCGGAATAGCGATCAGGCCCGGCACGGCGCCGATGATGAACATCCACTGCCAGCCCCAGTGCGGCACGACATAGACGCCGACCAGCGCGACTGCCAGCAGGCCGACCGAGAACAGAACCTGGATCGAAACCGAAAACCGGCCGCGGCTCTTGGCCTGAGCAAATTCGCCAACATAGGCAGCCATCAGCGGGATTTCGCCGCCAAGGCCGATGCCCTGAATGAAGCGCAGGCAGAACAGCATTGTGTAGGTCGTCGATGCCGCGCAGGCCAAAGCGCCCAGCGAGAAAATCAAGAGCGTCGCCAGCATCGATGAGCGGCGCCCCCATTTCTCGGCGATCCAGCCGAACGCAATCGCGCCGATCAGCTGCCCGAGGAAGCCGATGCCGATCAGCGGGCCGATGTGTTGTGGTGTGAGATGCCATAACCCAATCAGCGGCGGCAGCACCACCGCGATGGCGATCGAATCGAAGGCGTCGAAGAACCATGCGGTGCAGATGATCAGCCGCATCTTCAGGTGCCACGAGCAGTACGGCAGGCGCTCGAGCCGCGCCACCACATGGCGCATGTCGCCGCGCTCGTTCAAGGTTGCGGCGCCGGTCATGGCTGCAACGCTGGTCATAGCGATCCTCCCATCCCCGTTTGCTTTAGTGGCGTCGCATGACCGCGATCTTGTCGCCGCGTGGAGCGCGTCGCCCGATTGCCCTGATCATACTCCTGAAGCGCCATAAGGCCCACCTACGATTTGTCGCGGCATTGCCGGCTTTCGCGTTGCGGCAGCCCGGTTGGAAGAGACTCGGCGGTCGACCGGGCGAAACGTCAACGCGAGCGGCGTGATCTGCTGGTGAAACGGCGTGGCGGCGTGATAGGCTGAAAAAAATATGGGGAGGGGGCGTATGAGCAAGCCGAATTGGCGGGGAGCGATCGCGGCCGCAAGCGTGGTTATTGCGGCATTGTCTGGGGCGCACGCGGTGGCACAGGAATTCCCATCGCGCCCGATGGAAATGATCATTCCATTTGCGGCCGGCGGACCGACTGACATTGTCGGGCGCATCCTGGGCGGCAAAATGAGCGAACTGCTGGGCCAGACCGTCGTGGTCGAAGACCGCGGCGGGGCCGGCGGTACCATTGGCGCTGCCGTGGTCGCCAAGGCCGCGCCCGACGGCTACACCATGCTGATGGCGACGGTGTCCACCAATGCCATCAATCCCGCCCTCTACCGGCACCTGCCGTACAATTCCGCAACCGCGTTTGCACCGGTCGGGCGGATCGGCGTGACGCCGACAATTCTGATGGCGAACATGTCGCTTCCTGTGACCGACGTGAAAAGCCTCGTCGCGCTCGTCAAGGCCAATCCAGGCAAGTACTCTTACGGCTCCTCCGGGGTCGGCTCGATCCTGCATCTGTGCGGTGCGGAATTTGCTGCGGACGCCGGCGGGCTCAACATGGTGCACGTGCCGTACAAAGGTTCGGCGCCGATGGATACCGACCTCCTCGGCGGCCAGATTTCGATGGCGTTTGACGCAACGCCGACCGCGATGCCATTGGCGCTCGCCGGCAAGGTACGCGCGCTCGGCGCCGGAATGGCGACGCGTATTCCATCGATGCCCAATCTGCCGACGCTGCAAGAGCAGGGTATCAAGGGCTACGAGTGCTACACCTGGAACGCAATTCTGGCGCCGGCCGGTACGCCGAAAGCGATCGTCGACAAGCTTAACGCCGCTATCAACAAGGCGATGGCCGATCCAAAAGTATCGGCGGCGCTGGAAAAGGCCGGGATCAATCCAACGCCCGGCTCGACGCCGGAATTGACGCAGCAATTCATCGATGCCGAGCTAAAGAAATGGGCACCGATCGTCAAAGCGTCGGGTGCCAGGGTGGATTGAGCTAGAGAGACATCGCACAGGGGCGCGGCGGCTTCTGGCCGCGTCCGATGAATTGCCTGCGTGCGTCCATCATGGATGTGCGCCAGGCTAAAATCATTGCCAATTGCGCTCAAGGCGGTGAATGATGCGGGCGTGCGTCAACTGACGCCGGTAATTTTTTCATCGGAGAAGACGACTTGCCTTCCCCTAAGCGCATTCCGATTTTTGACGGCCATAACGACGCGTTGCTGCGCCTGCATCGGCGCGCCGGCGGCGATCCGGTTGCGGCGTTCCTGCAGGGCGGGGAAAAGGGTCAGCTCGATCTGCCGAAGGCACGAAAGGGCGGTTTTGCCGGCGGGCTGTTCGCGATCTTCGTGCCCTCAACTCAGAAAAAAGCCGCGGCGGCCCCGACAACCGGGCCCGACTTCACGAGCACCGCAGAGCCGCCCGGCGTCGAGCTCGCCGAGGCGCAGCACACCGTGCTGGCGATGGCGTCGCTGCTCTATCGCATCGAGCGGCAGGCGAAGGGCCATTTGCGCGTCTGCCGGACGGCCGACGACGTCGACGCCTGCCTCGACAAGAATGCGCTCGCGGCGGTGCTGCATATCGAAGGCGCGGAAGCGATCGACGCAAATTTTGAGATGCTCGATGTGCTCCACGCCGCCGGGTTGCGCTCGCTCGGGCCGGTGTGGAGCAGGCCGAACGCATTCGGCCACGGCGTGCCGTTTCGCTGTCCGTCATCGCCCGATACCGGACCGGGCCTGACCGACCTCGGCAAGGCGCTGGTCGGCGCCTGCAACCGTCTGAAAATCTTGATCGACCTGTCACATCTCAACGAACGCGGTTTCTGGGACGTTGCTGAATTATCCGACGCGCCGCTGGTCGCTACGCACTCCAATGCGCACGCCATCAGCCCGCATTCGCGCAATTTGATCGACAAACAGCTTGCCGCCATCCGCGAGACCAAGGGCCTGGTCGGCGTCAATTTCGCGGTGAGCTTCCTTCGCCCCGACGGCGGGCGCGACAAGAACACGCCGCTCGATCTGATCGTGCAGCACATCGAATATCTCATCGAACATCTGGGCGAGGACGGTGTCGGCTTTGGTTCCGATTTCGACGGCGCGCTGATGCCGGAAGAACTCGGCGATGCCGCCGGCTTGCAGAAGCTGGTGCAGGCGCTGCGCCGCCGCGAATTCGGCGAAAAATTGATCGAAAAGTTGTGCTTCCGCAATTGGCTGCGAGTCCTGCGACGGACCTGGAAATAAGATTTGAGAAAGTATTGCGGGTAAGATCTCGTTCGGCGAACGACGCGCAACGCCGAGAGGCGCCGCCTTATTGGTTCCGCAAAGCGCGAGCAGACATCCGTTGACGTCCGGTCGAGCCGCTAGGAGACTTCCATGGCCGCAAAACGCCTCGTTGCCTCATTCGGCGGCGCCCTGTTGGCGATTGTGATTTGTGCGGTTGGTGCGCCGGCGCGCGCGCAGCAGCCGCCAGGCCCACCGCCATTGCCGCCGGCGCGGATTATCGTCACCGGCTCAGGCAGCGTCACCGTGCCGCCGGACTACGCCGAGATCGCGAGCGGAGTGACGAGCCAGGCCAAGTCCGCCAAGGAGGCGAGCGACGCCAATGCAAAAGTGATGGCGGCGCTCAATGCGGCGCTCAAGACCGAGGGTGTCGCGACTAATGATATCCAGACCCTGCGTTTCTCGGTTTCTCCGGTTTATGGCCCGCCACAGCAGAATGCTCCGCCCAAGCTCGTCGGGTTTTCGGTCGCCAACGAACTCGGCATCAAGGTCCGCCAGATCGGCAAGGTCGGTGAGATTCTCGATTCACTGATCCAGGCCGGAGCCACCGATTCCGGCAGTGTCCAGTTTCTGCATTCCAACATGTCGCAGGTACTCGATCAGGCCAGGCAGGCGGCGCTGGCAGATGCACGGCGCAAGGCTGAGCTCTACGCGCAGAGTGCGGGCCTCAAACTCGGCGGCGTGGCATGGATCACGGAGGTCCCGGCCTACGCGCCGCCAGCCCCGTTTGCAGCGCGCGCGTATGCGGCAGCGGGTTCAGTGCCGATTTCCGCGGGGGCCGACACGCTGAGCGTGGAGATTACCGTGGGATACGAAGTCGCACGCTGAAAGCGGGCCGTCGGCGGCGCCGGCAGTAGCCAATACCGGTTCGGCAGCTCACTTGCCGGGCAGCGCACTCACATCCTTGCCATCCCGATACGCCGGGTGCTTCCAGCCGTCCTCATCGTAATCGGCCATGCAGGCTTCGGCGAGGCCGAGCATCCCTTTGAACTCGCCGTTGAACTGCGCCTGCTGCAGCGGAAAGATGCGGACCAGTTCGTGGCTGCCCGAATAGTTCATCTCGTAGAGTTCATGGCGGGCGCCGAACTCGCTGCCGACGGCGTCCCACAATAGTTTCATGGTCTTGATGCGATCTTTGTAATCGATGTCGTTCGAGCCGCGCACATATTTGGCGAGGTATTTGTCGATGTCGGGATTTTTGAAGTCGCGCGTGTTCGATGGCAGATAGATCAGGCCGGATGCCACCACTTTCTCGATGATGTTGCGCACCGCCGGGTATGCTTCGGTCATGAACAGCCGGTAGGTGCTGGACGCGCGCGAGTTCGGCAGCACGTAGCCGTTGACCCACGGTTCGGGATTGTAAGCCATCGCGTCGGTCAGCGACCAGAACAGGTTGCGCCAGCCCACCACTTCGCCGATCTGCGCCTGGACGCCGCGGAACGCCTCGACGCCGGTGGCGCGCGCCGCCTTGTAGAGCAGCCCGGCCAGGAAATCGAGCTTGACCGCCAGCCGTGTGCAGCCCTGCATGGTGAAGCCGTTGAAGAAACCGGATTTCGGATAAAAGTTCTTTAACCGCTCGATATCGCGATGAATAAAGACGTTCTCCCAGGGAATGAACGCATTATCAAAGACGAAGATGGCGTCGTTTTCGTCGAAGCGTGACGTGAGCGGGTAATCGAACGGCGAGCCGGTTGCGGCGGCGGCGAACTCGTAGGATTGCCGGCAGATCAGCTTGATGCCGGGCGTGTTCATCGGCGCGATGAACATCACCACCATGCTCGGATCGTTGATTTCCTGACCCATGTTCTGGCCAAGAAAATTATAATTTGTCAGCGCCGAATTGGTGGCGACGACCTTGGCGCCCGACACGTAGATGCCGGCATCGGTCTCCTTCTGAATGGTGATATAGACGTCCTTGACCTGCTCGACCGGCTTGTTGCGGTCGATCGGCGGGTTGACCAGCGCATGATTGAGAAACAGCACCGCCTCCTGCGCGCGCTTGTGCCAGGCGCGCGCGTTGTCGGCGAATTTGCCGTAGAAATCCGCGTTGGCGCCGAGCGTGTTGAGAAACGCGGCCTTGTAGTCGGGGCTGCGGCCAAGCCACCCGTAGGTGATGCGCGCCCAGGCGGCGATGGCGTCGCGCTGCGCCACGACGTCGTCGCGGGAGCGCGCCGCCTTGAAGAATTTCATCGTGTAGCCGCCGGAGCCGGTGTCGGTCGGGCCGGTCAAGGTGTCCTTGGTCTTGGCGTCGTGCAGTGCGTCGTAGAGCATCGCGATCGAGGCCGCGGCATTGCGAAACGCCGGATGCGTCGTCACGTCCTTGACCCGTTCGCCGTAGATGTAGACTTCGCGGCCGTCGCGCAGCGATTCCAGAAATTCGGCGCCGGTAAAGGGCCGGTTCTTGCCAGCCAGAATGTCTTCGGGATGCTGGGCCATGGGTGCTCTCCGTGTTCCTTGAGGCGGCGCTTGCGTGCGGGGTAAATCGTCAGCATACTGACGATATCCGTCAGTGTACCGATTATCTCGCGTACCCGTCAACGCGCCAACCAGCTCGGGCCGTACTCCGATGTCCGACGACAGCCACCTGACCGACATGCCGGGCCATCTTATTCGCCGGCTGCAGCAGATCGCGTCGGCGCTGTTCCTGGACCAGGCCAAAGCCTTCGAGTTCACGCCGGTTCAGTACGCGGCGCTGGTCGCCATCAGCAATCACCCCGGCCTCGACCAGACCACGCTGTGCAATGAGATTGCGCTCGACCGTTCGACCATTGGTGACGTCGTCAGCCGCCTGGAAAAGCGCGGGCTGGTCAATCGCACCCATGGGGCCGCCGACCGCCGCACCAAATCGCTGCACATCACGGCGGCCGGCAGCCGCATGATCCGCGATATCGAGCCTGCGGTTGCGGCGACGCAGCAGCTCATCCTGGCTCCGCTCAAGCCGAACGAGCGCTCAGCCTTCATGCAGATGCTCAAGCACCTCGTGCATCTGAACAACGAGCACAGCCGGGCGCCGCTGCGGCCGCGTGAGACGCGGGCTAAGATTGCCGTCCGCGAACGAGCGTCCACAGCGCAAGCATCACGACCACGGCGACGGCAAGCAGCGCGCCGCTGACGCCGACCGCGACGAAGGCGATCGCGCCGGCCGCGGCACCGATCAGAAAGCCCGATGCGACCGAAAGCACGACCAGCAACTGGTCGCGCACGGTGTGATAGTGGCGGACGGCCGTGGCGTCGTGCGTGCTTCGCGCGAACTGCCTTCTGGCGGCCGCGAGCTCGGTGATGGCAATGCCGAGCTGCGTCATGTTGCCGGTCATGACGTTGGTTTGCGGAATGCCCTTCATCAACAACCGCACCAGCACGCTTTGCGTGCCCATGGCGCTCGCCGCGAACAGGCCCGCTACGATGCCACGCCAGTCGGTGGCGCCGGCTATATTCGGACAGAGCAGAACGATGGCCACAAACGCCGCGAGCAACGCGGCTTCCAGCGCCAGCATCCAAGGCATCGGCGCGCGTCCCCGATCGCGGGCGAGCGCGATCAGGGCGGTGGTGATGGCGGCGGCGACGACGAATGCAACGATTGCTAGAAGCTTGCCGACGAAGCCGGTGTCGTGGTGGACAAACTCGGCGCCGGCAATCACGAAGCTGCCGGTGACCTGTGCGGCGAACAGGCCGAACAGCGCCAAATACGTGTAGCTATCGACATAACCGGCGACGAAGCTGAGCAGCATCGACATGGTCTTCTGCAGCGGTTCGTGTCGTGGCGGCCTGGCATCCGTCATGGCCGGTCTCCGTATGTTGCAGTCCGCAATGGCCGTCATTCCGGATCGACGTGTCAGCGTCGAGTCCGGAATCCATATTCACGGGCGGTGGTTATGAATTCCGGGCTCGGGGGCTAACGCCCGCGCCCCGGAATGACGAATTTAATCCAGCGGCTCGATCTTGACGATCGAGGCGCCGTGATTGCTGCCGACCCAAAGCACCGGCCGCGCGCCGCGATCGTCGATGAAGACGCGGCGGATATTGGTCGGCCGCGGCAGCTGATATTCGGTGATGCTGTCGGTTTTCGGATCAAGCCGCGCGACGCGGTCGGTCAGCATCGAGCCGGTCCAGATTTCGCCGTCCTTGGCCTTGACCACGTCATACGGCTCGTCCCACGGCGTCGGCAGCTGCCATTCCTTGATGGCGCCGGTCTTTGGATCGAAGCGGCCGATACCGTTGGCGCCGTATTCGGCAAACCACAGGATGTTGTCGGCATCGACCCGGCCGCGGCGCGGCCGCGAGAACGGCAGCGGCGTCTTCCAGATCGTCACCTGCTTGGTCTTGGCGTCGATGCGGCCGATCGTGGTGCCGCCGAAATTGAGCTGATAGGCATCGTTCTGCGCGTCGGTCGGCATGCCATAGGCGCTGATGTGGACGCCGTTCTTGTCGATCGCCTGGCCGAGGTCTTCGTATTTGCCGGTGGCGACATCGAGCCGATAGACGAGGTGCGTATCCTGATTATTGGTCCACACCTTGCCGTCGGCGTCGTCATGCTGCGGCGACACCATCGATTCCTGCGTGGTCGAGCCGAGCCACTTCTTCGGCACCGGATAGACCGTGATCTTTTTGGTCTTCGGATCGAATTTCAGAACGCCCGCCTGGTACATCATCGAGAGCCACAGGTTGCCCTGCGGATCGAATTCCAGATCGAGCGAACCCTTCGGCTCGTCCGGCCGCAGCGTCGGTATCGGATGATCCGTCACCTTACCAGTCGCCGGGTCAAGTTCGCCGAGCTGCTCGTGACTGAAGTCCGAGTACCAGACGGTGCCGCTCGCATCCATCACCACGTCGTGCGGCTGCGCGCCTTTGCGCGGCAGGTCGTATTCGGTGATGATCACATGAGTGGAGCGGCCTTTGAGCCGCGGAAACGGCTTGAGCGGAAAGTCGATGGTTTCGGCGTTGCTCAAGTTCACGCTTGCCAGATAGTCGGCCATCTTCTGCTGGATCGGCTTCGGCATCGGCGAGCGATTGGAATTGTTGCCGCCGGGAACGAGGAGCTGCGGGAACAGCGACGTCGAGCCTGGCGCGTAGGTGCCCATGCGGGCGAACACCTGCATGAACTCGGCCGCGTCGTGGGTCGATTTCATGATGCGTTCGAGCGTGTGGCAGCCGACGCAATTGGTCAGCGCCGCCCGCGTCCGCTGGTCGCCCGGCAGACTGTTAAGCCACTCGCCATTGGAAAGCTGATCGGCCAGCGCGTGCGGAGTGATTTTGGCCAGGGTGAGATCGGCCGTGGTCGGACCGCCGGCTTTCACGTCCGCCGCGGCAGGTCCTTGCAGCGCATAGCCGACCGCGCGGATCGACAGCGTGTAGTGCCCGGCCGGCAGGCGCTCGGCCGGGAAGCTGTAGATGCCCTCGGCATTGGTCACGACGGTCGTGGTGACGGAGGAGCCGTCGCGCCGCGCGCTGACCAACACGCCTTCCATCACCGGCTCCGGCGCCGAGGTCACCTTGCCGGTCAGTGCCACGGCGCCCTGCGCCAGCGCGGAGTTTGCAAGCGGCGGGCTTGCCAGCACCACGGTCAGAGCAAGGCAAGCAAACAATAAGCAAAGAAATGGCGGGCGGCGCACGATCATTCCTCCCTCGCGTTCGGCGAGCCGCCGCGTCAAACGCGAAGGCGGTCCCGCGCGGCCACCAGTATCGGCCGCGCCCGTTCCGCCTGCAAGGCAGCGCAGCCGTTATTCGGCGGCAGCGCGCTGATACGCTTCCCACAGCCGCGCCGCGCTCGCCGGCATGTCGAGATGGTTGCCGCCGCCGCCAGGAATGGCGTCGGCCACCGCATTCATCACCGCGGAGATCGCCGCCGTGGTGCCGGCTTCGCCGACGCCTTTGACGCCGAGCGGATTGGTCGTGGCCGGCACGTTGAGCATGGCGTCGCGCAGCGGCGGCATGTCGTCGGCGCGCGGCATCGCGTAGTCCATGAACGAGCCGGTGACGAGCTGGCCGTTGCCGGTGTCGTAGACGATGTTTTCCATCAGTGCCTGCCCGAGCCCGGCTGCGACCGAGCCGTGCAACTGGCCTTCGACGATGGTGTGGTCGAGCGCCCGGCCGCAATCGTCGACCGCCGTGTAGGTCACGATCTCCATGGCGCCGGTCTCGGGGTCGATCTCGACCTCGGCGGTGTGGACGCCGTTGGGGAATGACAGCGGCGTGTCGGTCGTCGTCTTGGTGTCGAGGTCTTCGGCGATCTCGCCGCGCTTTTTCATCTCGGCGGCGCGCTGCGCGACATCGAACAGCGATACGCGCCGGTCGGTGCCGACGACTTCAAAGCGCCCGTCCTTGAAGACGATGTCGGCTTCGCCGGTTTCCAGCATGTTGGCGGCGACCGGTTTGCCCTTGGCGACGATCGCCTCCATGGCCTTGACCAGCGAATGTCCGACCGTCATCGCCGAGCGCGAGCCAACCGACGCATAGCCTTTGATCTCCATCGCCGAGTTGCCGTGGCGATGTTCGATCTTGCCGGCTGGAATGCCGAGATGTTCGGCGATCACCTTTGGAAACACGGTGGCATGGCCTTGCCCGGTATTCTGCACGCCGAGCCCCATCACCAGCGTGCCGTTGCCCGGGAATGTCAGCATGGCGCTTTCAGTCGGCGCGCCGCCCGCGTGTTCGAGCAGGCAGCAGATGCCGAAGCCGCGATGCTTGCCGCGCCGCGCCGCTTCGCGGCGGCGCTGCTTGAGGCCGTCGTAATCGGCGAGCTCCAGCGCCTTGTCGAGCAGCGGCTCGAAATCGCCGCTGTCATAAGTGGTGCCGATGGCGGTCTTGTACGGCATCTGCGATTTCTTGATCAGATTGCGCCGCCGCAGCTTCACCGGATCGATCCCGGTCAGCCGTGCCGCCTCATCGACCACGCGCTCGAGGATGTAGCTTGCCTCCGGCCGCCCGGCGCCGCGATACGGCGCGGTCGGCAGCGTGTTGGTGAACACGCATTTGGTCGACATGTCGATCAGCTTGATGTCGTACATGCCGGGCAGACAGCGCGCGAAATTTCCGGTCGGAATATTGGCGCCGACGGCGCCCACATAGGCGCCGAGGTTGCCGACGTTGCGCACGCGCAGCGCCAGAAACTTGCCTTTCTCGTCGAGCGCGAGTTCGGCTTCCGAGTAGATGTCGCGCGCCTGATTATCCGACAGGAAGGCTTCCGACCGCGTCGACATCCAGTGAATCGGCCGGCCGAATTTCTTGGCGCCGACCAGAAGCGCGATATTTTCCGGATAGGCACCGGTCTTGAGCCCGAACGCGCCGCCGACGTCTTCGGTGATGACGTGCACCCGCTCCGGCGTGACTTTCATGATGCCGACAATGTTCTCGCGCATCGGGCCGGCGCCCTGGGAGCAGGTGCGGGTCGTGTAGGTATCGGTCGCCGGATCGTAGCTTGCGGTGGCGCCGCGCGGCTCCATCGAATTGGTCAGCATGCGCTGATTGAAGAACGCCACCTTGGCGACCTGCTTCGCCGCAGCAAACGCGGCGTCAACCGCCTTGGTGTTGGCGTCGGGATTGGGATTGGTACCCAGCCAATCGACCGCGATATTGCCGGGCGCGTCCGGCCACAATTGCGGCGCGCCGTCCTTGAGCGCTTCGCGCGCGTCGGTGACCGGCGTGAGTTCCTCATACTCGGCGTTGACAAGTTCGGCGGCGTCCTGCGCCGCGGCCAAAGTCTCCGCCACCACCATCGCCACCGGCTCGCCGATATGCATGACGCGGTTGGCCGCGAGCGCTGGACGGTGCGGCATGACGAGCGTGGTGCCGTTGCGCCCGGGCACGGGCGGGTGGCGGCCGATGCTGCCGATGCCCTCGAAATCCTTCCCCGTCAGCACGCCGATGACGGCGGGCGCCTTGGCGGCGGCTTCGACGTCGAGGCGCACGATCTTGGCAAAGGCGTGCGGCGAGCGGACAAAATAGGCGTAGGCCTGGTTCGGCAGCGGCGCATCGGCAACGTATCGGCCGTGGCCGCGCACCAGCGCGTTATCTTCGACGCGGCCCTTAAACGGCGCGTGCTTATCGGTCTCTGTCTTGGCGTCCATGCTGCTTCCAAATGTGCTGGGAAATGTGTGCTTCGGCGACGGTTTGGGCCTCTTTATAACCAAAACCGCCGCCAGCTAAAGGGGACATTGGGCCGCTCGCCGGCTGGTCCGCCGTGCCTTGCGGGGCCATGCCGGTTGCGTGCACAACATGCCATTCAATGAGGGGAGGGGACCTTGCCGCGGACCATCGATACGCACACCCATGTGCTCGACGACGACACCATCAAAATCCTGCAAAAGGAAATCCCGCGGCTGGGGCTCAAGCTCTTGCCGCTCGACGCGGACAATTCGCTGATCGAAGTCGCCGGGGTGCCGTATCGCCCGTTTCCGCGCGGCGGGCACGATGTCGAGTGCCGGCTCAAGGACATGGACGCGACCGAGGTCGACATGCACGTCTTGTCCGGTGCGCCGCAGACCTGGCTGTACGGCCAGGAGGCGTCGGTCGGCGTCGCCGCCTCGATGATTCAGAACGATGGCATCGCGCGGCTGGTCAAGCGCAAGCCGGACCGCTTTTGCGGCATCGCCACCCTGCCGATGCAGGCGCCCGAGGCGGCTGCCAAGGAGCTGCGCCGCGTGATGACGACGCTCGGGCTGCGCGGCGCCATGATCGGCTCCAATGTCGGCGGCAAGAACCTGGACGATCCGAGTTTCGAGCCGCTTTGGGCGGCGGCATCGGAGCTCGACGCCTTCTTCATGATTCATCCCGGCAACGTCGCCGGCGCGGACCGGCTGCGCTCCTACTATCTCGGCAATCTGATCGGCAATCCGCTCGACACCACGATCGCCGCGGCCTGTCTGATCTTCGGCGGCGTGCTCGAGCGCCATCCGAATTTCAAGCCCATCATGGTGCACGGCGGCGGCTTCACGCCGTATCAGGGCGGCCGCTGGGTGCATGGCTGGCACGTGCGGCCGGAGCCGAAGGTGCATCTGAAACATTCGCCGGAAAAATATCTGGAGCGCTTCCGCTACGATACCATCTGCCATTCCAAGGCGTCGCTCGAATTCCTGATCGCCTCGACGGGCGCCGACCGCGTCTTCCTCGGCAGCGATTATCCGTACGACATGGGCATGATGGATTGCGTGAAGCACGTTCGGTCGCTCGACATTCCGGTGGCGGATCGCGACACGATCCTGGGCAAGCACGCGGGGGCTCTGCTGGGGCTGTGAACAAATAACAACCGGGGGCGTTTCTATCGAGCCGGCGGTTGCAATTGCCGCCAGGTCGTTAAGGCCAGTGATTAAAGGCCAGTCATTAAAGGCCAGTCCTTAAAAACCGGATGGAGCTGATCATGAGCAAGAGCGGTTCGGAACGCATGTCACGGCGCATTGTGTTGAGCCACACGGTGCTTGCGCTTGGCGTCGCCGCGACCGGGGCGGCAGCGACGCGCGCCGCCGCGCAGCAGAAAATCAGCCAGGCGGCTGCTAAATACCAGCCGCAGCCGAAAGGCCAGCAGCGCTGCGACAATTGCGTGAACTTTGTGGCCCCGAACGCCTGCAAATTCGTTCAGGGCGACATCAGCCCGAGCGGCTGGTGTCAGCTCTATGCGGCGAAGAGCTAGGCCGAGGCCGGAATACCTCTCGAACGCATACGTCGCCGCAGCGGCGATTCCCTCAAGCCAAAAAAGCCTGTAAGGCCAGCCGGGCGACTGCCGTCATTGTGAGGAGCCGACGCGTCCGGTCCGAAATGGCCGGTTCCAAGATCGGCTCCGACACAGCGATTCGGCGCTTGCCCGCTGGATCGTTCGGCCTCGTGGCAATGACGGATAGCTGATGCTGCGTCCCGGTACATTTGCGCTCACGCTGCTGCTGGCGTCGTTGACCGGGCTCGGTCCGATGTCGTCGGACATGTATGTGCCGTCGCTGCCCGACATCAGCCATTCGCTGCACGTGCCGATCGCGCAGGTGCAATTGACCATCTCCAGCTATCTGGTCGGCTTTGCGACCGGTCAGATCATCTACGGGCCGATCTCGGACCGGTTGGGCCGCAAGCCGGTGCTGCTGGCGGCGATTTTCGTCTATGGCCTCGGTAGCGTACTGTGCGCGACGACCCGATCGATCGACGCGCTGATCGCGGCGCGTTTTGTCCAGGCGCTGGGCGGCGCCGGCGCCATTGTGCTGGCGCGCGCGGTGGTGCGCGACCTTTATTCCGGCGTACGCGCCGGGCGCGAGCTTTCGCTGATGGGATCGATCCAGGCGTTCGCTCCGATTGCGGCGCCGCTGATCGGCGGCATCTTGCAGACGGTGTTCGGCTGGCACGCGAGTTTCATCCTGCTGGTGATTGTCTCGATCGCGTCCGGCACGGTGACCGCACGGCTTCTTCCCGAGACGCTGCACAAGCGCACCGTGGAGCCGCTGTCGGTGGCAACCATGGGCAGCCTCTATCGCTCGGTGCTCGCGCATCGCAGCTTTGTCGCCCATCTCGCGATCATGACCACGACCTTTGTCGGCCTGTATGCCTGGGTCTCCGGCGCCTCCATCGTCATTCAGGGCGTGTACGGACTTTCGGCGCTGGCGTTCGGCATGACCTACGCGGTGGGGTCTCTGGGCTACATGATTGGGACCAATATCGCGGTGCGTATCGTGATGCGGCTGGGGCTTGGTCCGATGATCGGCATCGGCAGCGCGATCATGGCGGCGGGCGGCTTGCTGATGGCGACGGTCGTGGCTACTGGCCTTACCAACGTCGCGTGGCTGGTCGGGTCGATGACGATCTATCTCGCCGGCATGGGGCTCGCCATGCCGCAGACCATGGCGGCGGCGTTGACGCCATTTCCCGATCGCGCCGGCACGGCGTCATCGCTGCTCGGCTTTTCGCAGCAGTCGTGCGGCGCCATCGCCGCCGCGGCGATCGGCGCCTATCTGGGCCGGTCGGCATGGCCGGTCGCCGGCACCATCGCGGCCATGGGGGTGACCGCGTTTTTGCTCTGGGTGTCCACGATCAAAGTGCGCGCCGAGGCGCGCTGAGCGTTTCAGATCGGCTTGATGCCGGCGAATTTGACCACCTTGGCCCATTTCGCGGCGTCGGTTGCGATGAACTTGTCGAAATCCGCCGTACTCCCCGGCATTGGAATGCCGCCCAGCTTGGCGTAGCGGTCCTTGATGGTGGGATCGGCAAGCGCAGCGTTTATCTGCGCGTTGAGCTTGCCCACGATCGGTGCGGGCGTGTTCTTCGGCGCGCACAAACCCCACCACGCGCTCGCCTCATAGCCCGGCACGAATTCGCTCATGGTCGGCACGTCGGGCAATGCCTCCGTCCGGGCCGTCGTCGTCACCGCCAGCGCGCGCAGCTTGCCGGCGCGGATATAGCCGACCGCGTCGGTCAACGGACCGAATTCGACCTGCACGCGCCCGCCGAGCAGATCGGTCAGCGCCGGCGCGCCGCCATGATAGGGGACGTGCACCATGTCGACGCCGGTCATCATCTTGAACAATTCTCCGGCGACGTGTCCCGCGGTGCCGATGCCCGGCGAACCCATGCTGATCTTGCCTGGGTTGGATTTGGCGTAGGCGATGAATTCCGGGACCGTCTTGGCGGTAATGGCGGGATTAACCGTCATCACCAGCGGAACGAGACTGACGCCCGCGATCGGCGTGAAGCTTTCCGGAAAATGGAAAGCGGGGTTGGGGTGCAGCGTCGCGTTGATAGCGTTGGCGACGCTCGCAATCCAGAGCGTGTAGCCATCGGGCGCCGCATGCAAGACCGTCGTCGCGGCGATATCGCCGCCGGCGCCGGGCCGGTTTTCGATGATGAAGGTCTGCCCGAGCCGCTCGGACAAATGTTGTGCCATCAGGCGGCCGAACAGGTCGGCAGCGCCGCCGGGCGGAAATCCAACCACGACGTGGACCGGCCGCACCGGATAATCGAGCGCCGCGGCGGCACGCGAAAAAGCCGTGAGCCCGGCGGCTGCGGTCGCGGTTTGCAGAAAAGTTCTGCGATGAATTCTCATCATCCCCCCCTTCAAGCGAGCGTCACTGGGCAAAGCGCGAGTTACTCGAGCTTGATGCCGGCGAACTTGATGACCTTTGCCCATTTCGCGGTGGCGTCGGCGCACAGCTTGCCAAACTGCGCCGGCGTCATCGGATCGGCTTCGATGCCCAGGGAAACGAGCCGAGGCTTCATTTTCGGATCGACGACGATGGCGTTGATCTCTTTGTTGAGTCTGTCGATGACGGCGGTGGGCGTGTCCTTCGGCGCGCCGACGCCGAGCCAGCCGCTGCCCTCATAGCCGGGCACGAATTCGGCGATGGCCGGGATGTCCGGCAGAATGCTCATGCGGGCGGCGCTGGTGACGCCGAGCCCGCGCAGCTTGCCGGCGCGCAGGAAAGGTATGCCGGGGGCCACCGCGACGAACGACACCGGCACCTGTCCGCTGAGCACGTCGGGCATGTAGTTGGTCCGATAGCTGATCTGCACCAGGTTGACCCCTGTCATCATCTTGAACAGTTCGCCGGCAAGATGCGGCGCGGTGCCGGCGCCCGCCGTGGCGACATTGATCTTGCCTGGATTTGCCTTGGCGTAGGCGATGAATTCGGGCAGCGTCTTGGCGGGGAATGACGGGTGAACTGCCAGCACGAATGGCGTCACCCCGATAAAGGCGACCGGCGCGATGTCGCGCAGGAAGTCGAATGTCAGCTTCGGGTACAGTGTGGCGTTGACGGCGTTTCCCGAAATTACCAAGAGCAGCGTGTAGCCGTCGGGTGCCGCCCGCACGACATACTCGGCGCCGATATTGCCGCCCGCGCCCGGCTTGTTCTCGACCACGACCGACTGACCGAGCCGCTCGGACAGCGGCGGCGCGATCAGCCGCGCGCCGACGTCGGGGGCGAGCCCCGCCGGCAGATCGACGACGATCTGCACCGGCCGGCTCGGATAGGTGTCGGCTCGCGCCAGGCCAGGCGCGACGGGGCTGGCGGCAAGGCCGGCCGCGAGCTTGAAGAAGGTTCGGCGCGGAAGTGTCATGACGGCCCTCTCAGGTTTCTGCCGGCGTAGTAGCGGTCAAATGCCGAAGAAATCCAGGGCTTGTTTCGACGCAGCCCAAAAGCGCCGAACCAGGCGCCGGATTTCGCTCCGCTCAAGCCAAGAGGCTTGGTATCATGGGTGAAAAGTACCCGGACAAGGCACCGCCGTCTAACAGAGCAACATTGGGGGGATTTGCCGTGAAAGTTGTGTCGTATAGTTGCCGTGGCAAACACGGGGTCGGCGTCGTCAGCGGCGCCAACGGCCTGATCGCCCTGAGCAGCGCCGCGCCGGACTTGCCCAATGATCTGCGCAGGATTCTGGAAATCGACCCGGCGCTGGCGCGCGTGCGCGCGGCTGTGGCCGGAAAATCCGCGGATCTGTCGCTCGACGACATCGCGTTCGATCCGGTGATCCGCGAGCCGCACGCCACCTGGGCGCTGGCGCTCAACTACAAGCTCCATATTGAGGAGACCGGGCTCACCACGTCGCCGACCTATCCGCAGATCTTTTTGCGCATGCCGATTTGCCAGGTCGGACACAAACAGCCGCTATGGGCGCCGAACAAAAAGATCGCCGAGGCCTACGATTACGAAGGCGAACTCGCGGTGATCATCGGCAAGCCCGGCCGCTTCATCAAGCGCAACGAGGCGTTCGCGCATGTCGCCGGCTACTCCTGCTACAACGAAGGCTCGGTGCGCGAGTACCAGGGCCACAACCGCCAATTCGGCCTGGGCAAGAATTTCGAGCGGTCCGGCAGTTTCGGGCCGTGGCTGATGACCCCGGACGAGTTCGGCGATCCGGCCGACCACACGCTGATCACGCGGCTCAACGGCATCGAGCGCCAGAATGCCAAGATCAATGGCCTGTTGTTCGACGTGCCGCGGCTGATCGAATATTTGTCCGAGGGCTACACCCTGCAGCCGGGCGACGTGATCGTCTCAGGCTCCCCGGGCGCGCTGCCGCTGCGGCCAGGCGAACAGCCGGAGAAACCGGTCGGCCGTGTCATCGTCGCCGGCCAGCTGCACATGCGCGCCGGTGACGTGTGCGAGGTCGAAGTCGACGGCCTCGGCGTTCTGTCGAATCCCGTGATCGAGGATCCGACGCCGCTGCGGTAGTACGGCGCGACGCGTCAGCGCCCCTGATGGCCGTCGAGTCCGATGCCTTCGAGGTGGCCGAACAAAGCGACGAGCCTGGCGCGGTCGGTCTCCGGCAACGGCGGCTTGAGCAGTGAGGCAATGTTGCTGCGCAGATGCGCCGCATTGCCGGTGCCGAACAGCACCACGTCGACGCCCGGCTCATGGCGCACGAACCGGTAGGCGGCGTCGATCATGCTGGCGGCGCCGCCGTCGTGCACCAGAAAACCGAGCGGATCGCCGGTTTCGGCCAGCGACTTATCCACCAGGCCCTTCGCGGCCAGCGCCTTGATCTCGCGCGCAACGCGCGGCGGATCGGCGAAGATGCTGCGCACCGCGAACATGATCAGCGTGCCGACGCCGTTCTGCTGCGTCAGCGGAAACACGTTCGCCCGCGCGCCCTGGTGCAGCATGTGGAAGCCCACCATGAACACTTCCCAGATCGGATCGTCGAGCGCGCGCTTGAGCGTCTCGTTGGTGAAATCGACGATCGGATTTTCGGTCAGCCCGATGTGCCGGATCTTGCCCTTGCGCTTCTGCTCGATCAGCTCAGGCGTGAGCACGTTGCGCGCATGGTCGTACATGTCGGGATCGATGCCATGCAGATTGAACACGTCGATATAGTCGGTGCCAAGCAGCCGCAGCGAGTTGTCGAGGCTCGCCACCATGCGCTCCGGCGTCCACCATTCCCCGTCCCGGCGGACCGTCGATTTGGTGGCGACGACGACACTGTGGCGCGGGACCTGCTTGAGCGCCGCGCCGACCACGCCCTCGGTGCCGTAGGGCGGCGCCGTATCGATGAAGTTGACGCCGAGTTCGATCGCGTCCAGCACGAGCCGCGCCGACTGATCCTCGTTCAGGCCGGATTTCAGCCCCATACGGGAAAAGCCGCCGGTGCCGAGCCCGGCGACGCTGACGCGAAGGCCTGTGCGGCCGAGGATGGTGTAATCCATAGCACCTTCTTATCGGTTCTAATTTTGCGGGGAAATTCGCCGAACAACTGGGCGGGTAGCGGGCCCGTGCGGTTCGCTGTCAGGCTGCGCGCAGCATCAGGTCGACGTGGATCGCATCGAACGGAAATACGATCCGGCCGCTGTTGGTCTTCTGCAAGATGCCGGCGGCGAGCAGCGCATGCACGTCGCCGTGCACGGCCTTCACGTCGCGGTTCACTCGACGTGCGGCGCCGCGAATTGTCGTCGGCGCAGCCCCCGCCAGAGCGCGGATCAGCTCCCAGCGTTTGACGGTCATCAGCCGGAACAGCAGTTCGGGTGAGGCAAAGCTTATGCGCGCGCCTTGCTTGCCCCCTTTGAATGCCTCGCGCGCACGACGCTTCACGTCGTCGAGCGAAGCGAGCTGCAGCGTTACTGTCTTCATTTCATCGCCTCCAAAGCCGCGACATCCCGCCAGAAGTCCGCCAGCAACGAATTCGCATCCGTGAATGTATATCGCGGCTGTGCGTCGCCCAGATGGCGATGATCGCCCTTGCCCGCTTCGTTGTCGTAGCGAAGGACACACGTGCCATCGCGAACAAGCGCAAGTCGGTACTTGAAGGATGGCGGGAGCCGCGCACCGGACGGGGGACCCGCCACACCACGATTTCGACGAACGTGCTGTCGTCAAGCACGTGCCGCTCGTTGATCAGCAGCTCGGCCCTCATGTTGGAGTAAAGAACAACATTGCGGACCTGTTGTCAATCGCTCCAACACCTTCCAAGCCGTTAGGGGGAGACTGCGGGCGTTAGAGTCTGTCCGGGAACATCAGGCCGGATTACAAAGTTTTCGCAGCATGAGGCGGATTGATGCGAGGCGCAAGAACGACAGCGCCTTGCGATTGAGGTTCTCCCAGTCCTTCGCGAGCCGTCGGCAACGGTTGAGCCACGCAATGGTACGTTCGACGACCCAACGGCGTGGGAGAATGACAAAACCTTTGGCGTGATCAGAGCGCTTGACGATTTCAGTTTCGAGGTGAGGCAGAATTTTCGCCAAGGCCTTTTGGAATTCCGGCCCCTGATAGCCACCGTCGGCAAACAACTTTTTCAAGAAGGGATACATCCCGAAAAGGGTTGCAAGGAGCAGGACGCCACCGTCGCGATCCTGGATATTGGCGGGATGAACGATCGCGTGGAGCAACAAACCCAGCGTATCTACGAGAATATGGCGCTTCTTGCCCTTGATCTTTTTGCCCGCATCATAGCCAGGCGGATCGATGCAGGCCCCCCTTTTTCAGCGCTCTTCACGCTTTGGCTATCGATGATGGCGGCGGTGGGACTGGCCTCTCGTTCGCCTTGCTCGCGGCACTCCACATATAGGGCGTGATGGATCCGATCGAGCGTGCCGTCGTAGCTCCACAAATCAAGATAGTCGAAAAGAGTGCTGCGTGGCGGCAGATCTTTCGGGATCGCCCGCCACTGGCACCCCGTGCTCAACACATACATGATCCCGTTCATCACTTCGCGCACGTCGACGTGCCGCTTGTTACCACCACGCTTGGCCGGTGGAATAAACGGCTCGACATGCGCCCATTCGTCGTCGGTCAGATCGCTCGGATATCGTAGCGCGCTACGGTCGTAACGCCTGCGGTTTTTCGCCGTCCACATCGGTGACCATCCTCGAATCAGGCCACCACTCTTGAATCACAAATGATTCATTGGATTCAACTTGTTCTCGGACAGACACTTAGGGATCGTCGTCGGGAAAGCACTGGCATCCCGCGACTTTCAACGCTAAACACCGCGCATGCCAATTGAACGCTACAACGCCGCCGAGGCCGAGCCACGCTGGCAGAAAGTCTGGGACGAGCGCGGCATCTTCGCCACGCCGAACACCAATCTCGGCAAGAAATACTACGTGCTGGAGATGTTCCCCTATCCGTCGGGGCGCATCCATATGGGGCACGTGCGCAACTACACGATGGGCGACGTGGTGGCCCGCTTCAAGCGCGCGACCGGGCACGCGGTGCTGCATCCGATGGGCTGGGACGCCTTCGGGTTGCCGGCCGAGAACGCCGCCATGGAGCGCAAGATTCCGCCGCGGCAATGGACCTACGACAACATCGCGGCAATGAAGAAGCAGCTCAAGTCGATGGGGCTGTCGCTCGACTGGAGCCGCGAGATCGCGACCTGCGATCCGGCCTATTACAAGCACCAGCAGAAAATGTTCCTCGATTTTCTGCGCGCCGGCCTGGTCGAGCGCAAGCAGTCCAAGGTGAACTGGGACCCGGTCGACCAGACCGTGCTCGCCAACGAGCAGGTGATCGACGGCCGCGGCTGGCGCTCCGGCGCGCCAGTCGAGCAGCGCGAACTGACGCAATGGTTTTTCGCCATCACCAAATTCGCGCAGCCGCTCCTGGAGGCGCTGGAGACGCTCGACCGCTGGCCGGAAAAAGTCCGGCTGATGCAGAAGAACTGGATCGGCCGCTCCGAGGGGCTGTTGGTCCGTTTCGCGCTCGATCCGAAGACCACGCCGAACGGCGAAAGCGAGCTTGAGATTTTCACGACGCGCTCGGACACATTGTTTGGCGCCAAGTTCATGGCGCTGTCGCCCGATCATCCGCTGGCGCAAGCGGCAGCAAAGAAAAACCCGGCGCTCGCCGAATTCATTGCCGAGTGCAAGCGCCACGGCACCGCGCAGGAAATCATCGACAAGGCCGAGAAGCTCGGCTTCGACACCGGCATCAAGGCGGTGCATCCGTTCGATCCGAATTGGACGCTGCCGGTCTACGTGGCGAACTTCATTTTGATGGACTACGGCACCGGCGCCATTTTCGGCTGCCCGGCTCACGACCAGCGCGACTTGGACTTCGTCAACAAATACGGTCTCGGCGTCACGCCGGTGGTATGCCCGCCCGAGCAGGATCCGAAATCGTTCGTCATTACCGATACCGCCTACGAGGGCGATGGGCGCGTGATCAACTCGCGCTTCCTCGACGGCATGACGCTGGCGCAGGCGCGGGACGATGTCGCGCGGCGGTTGGAAAATGAAAAGCGCGGCGCTCATGCAGTCGCCCAGCGACAAGTCAACTACCGCCTGCGCGACTGGGGTATTTCGCGGCAGCGCTACTGGGGCTGCCCGATCCCGGTCATCCATTGCGGCGCCTGCGGCATCGTGCCGGTGCCGGAAAAAGACTTGCCGGTGACGCTGCCGGAAGACGTGTCCTTTGACCGGCCGGGCAATCCGCTCGATCACCACCCGACCTGGAAGCATGTGTCCTGCCCGCAATGCGGCAAGCAGGCAACGCGCGAAACCGACACCATGGACACGTTCGTCGACTCGTCCTGGTATTTCGAGCGTTTCACCGATCCGTGGATCAAGTCTGAGCCAACAGACTTGCCTGTGGTCAATGCCTGGATGCCGGTCGATCAATATATCGGCGGCATCGAGCACGCGGTTTTGCATCTGCTCTACAGCCGTTTCTTCACCCGCGCGATGAAGACCACCGGTCACGTCGGTGTCGACGAGCCGTTCGCCGGCCTCTTCACCCAGGGCATGGTGGTGCACGAGACATTTCGCCGGAAGAACGGCGAATGGGCGGCGCCCGCGGAGGTGAAAATCGAATCCAGCGGCGATGCGCGGCACGCCACGCTGATCGCGACCGGCGAAGAAATCGAGATCGGTCCGATCGAGAAGATGTCGAAGTCCAAGCGCAACACCGTGGACCCCGACGACATTATCGGCGAGTACGGCGCCGACGTGGCGCGCTGGTTCATGCTGTCGGACTCGCCGCCGGAACGTGACGTCGAATGGACCGAGCGCGGCGTGCAGGGCGCGGCGCGCTTCGTGCAACGGCTGTGGCGGCTGGTCGGCGAGGGCATGGAGATTGCGCGTAACGCGCCGGCCACACGTCCGGCGCAGTTTTCACCGGCCGCTCTTGCGCTGCGCAAGGCCGCCCACAAGGCGCTGGCGAATGTCAGCGACGATGTGGAGAGGCTGCATTTCAACGTCTGTGTCGCGCACATCTACGAATTCGCCAACGCGCTTAACGAGATCATTGGCGACGCCGACTCCGAGGATGGCAGCGTCGCACCCGACTTCACCTGGGCGATGCGCGAAGCGGTGAATATTCTGGTGCAGCTGTTCGCGCCGATGATGCCGCATCTTGCCGAGGAGTGCTGGGCTGCGCTCGGGCACGACACGCTGGTGGCGCAGGCGCCGTGGCCGGTTGTCGAGCGCGATTTGCTGATCGAGGACACGATCACGCTGCCGGTGCAGATCAACGGCAAGAAGCGCGCCGAAGTCACGGTGCCGCGCAACGCCGGCAACGCCGAGGTCGAAGCCGCGGTGCTGGCGCTCGATGCCGTCAAGGCGGCGCTCGGCGGCAAGCCGCCGAAGAAGGTGATCGTCGTGCCAGGGCGTATCGTCAACGTGGTGGCGATGTGAGAAAGCGGACTGATCCATGGTTGCCATCAAAGCCGCGGACGTTGACGCTTTCATAACCCGGCCCGACCCGGCGAAACCGGTCGTGCTGATATTCGGGCCGGACGCCGGCCTGGTCAGCGAGCGTGCCAATGCGCTGATCAGGGCCTCGGTCGACGATGTCAACGATCCGTTCGCGCTGGCGCGGCTCGAAAGCGACGACCTTGCGTCCGAGCCGTTGCGGCTGGTCGAAGAGGCGCAGACCATTCCGCTGTTCGGCGGTCGGCGCGCCGTCTGGGTCAAGGCCGGCGGCCGCAACATCGCGCCGGCGGTCGAGGCGCTGCTCGCAATTCGTGGCTCGGAGTGCCGCGTGGTTATCGAGGCCGGCAATCTGCCGCGCAACGCGCCGCTGCGCGCGTTGGTCGAGCGCGCCAAAAACGCCGCGGCGCTGCCGTGCTACGCGGATGACGAGCGCAGCCGCGAACGCCTCATCGACGCGGAGATGCGCGAGGCCGGACTGACGCTCGCGCCCGATGCCCGCGCGCTGCTCGTGCCGCTGCTTGGCGGCGACCGCGCCGCGTCGCGTAGCGAGATCCGCAAACTCGCACTCTACGCGCGCGGGCAGGACCGCGTCGGCGTCGACGACGTCGCGGCTGTCGTATCGGACGCATCGTCGCTGGCGCTCGACGACATCGTCGACGCCGCCTTTGCGGGGCAGACTGCGGAACTTGAGACCCGGCTCGCCAAGGCGCGCACCGCCGGAACGTCGCCGGGCTCGATCTTCTTCGCCGCTCAGCGCCAGGTAGCCCAACTGCACAAATGGCGTATGGCGATCGAAGCCGGCAGCGGCTTTTCGATCGACTCCGCGCTGCCGCCGGCGCAGTTCCGCCGCAAGCGGCTGGTCGAGGCGGCGCTCAAATTATGGAATCCCGCGCGGCTTGCGGCCGCCATGGCCGATCTCGCCGACGCGGTTCTGCAATCGCGGCGCACCAACGAACTCGACCAGACCATCGCCGATCGCGCGCTGCTGGCAATCGCCGTCAATGCGCGGCGCAGCGCGGCCTAGGCTCGCTCCGGTTCGGGGCGACCTTTACTGCGTCACCACCGCGGAGGTCCGGCGTCTGCGCCAGTCGGCGAGCGCCTGCCGACCGGCCGGCGACATTTTCGCCGTGGCGCTGGCAACGGTTTCGTGGACGAGCTGGAAGAATTGATCGCGGGCCTGGCTCGTCTCTGCCATTGCCGTGCGCACGGCGGCGGGGTCGAACGGCTGCGCGCGCAGGCTGTCGCGGACGGCCTGCTCGGTAAGCCGCACCTGCGTCTCCGCAGTCGCCAGCTTGAATGCCTGCGCATGGAATTCGGCGCGGATGATATTGGCATCATTCGCCGGCAGCGCCGCGGCGATGCGGTCGAAGCGCTCCTCCACGCCGCGATTTATGCCGACGACCGGCTGCAGCGGCGGCAGCTTGGTCGCATGCTGCAACGCCACCGCGCCGGCGGCGCCGGCAAACACCAAGTTGAGCGTCAACGACCCGAGCAGCAGATAACGCGCGCGCGTCCCGCTCAAAACGTCCTTCAAGATCGACATTGTCGCCTCCCGTGTAACCAGCCAGGGTCCCCGTTCGAGCAAGCTCGAACCAACCGGCCGCCACAATCATATCCGCCGCGGCTGGAGCCGCACAAGCTCGCCGCTACGACGGATTTTCCAGGCTGAAAGCGCCGGAATCGTCATCGTAGGCGTAAACCTCGGCGAAGCGGCCCCACGCGGTGACCGCCCGCAGCGTGCCTTCTGCGTCCTCGGTGCTCATATGATCTTCGAGTTCGTCGAGAAAGCGGCTTTTTGGCGCCACATGGTTGGCGCGCTCCTGCAGCACGCGGCGCACGTGCGCGGCAAGCGGCACGCAAGCCAGGAGCTGCCGCTGGAACAGCTTTTTGCGGTCGTCCATGCCGGATTCGGCGAATTGTTTGCCCGTATCGGTCAATTTGATGTCGCCGCCCTCGATTTCGGCGAAGTGGAGAAGCTGGAGTGATTCGGAAACCGGAAATAACTCGTCGAGTTCCAGATGCAGTTCGTCGGCCAGCACCGGCAGGTCCGCTTTGCCATTGAACGGTGCCGCGGCCAGCGTCTCGATCAGACCGGACATCAGGTTGGCGGACACGCGCGGCAGCACCGTGTCGATCGTCGCCGTCCGGTCGCCGGTGGTTCCGATCGCGACAGGCGAGGATTTGCGGGCGGTCATCGCCACATAGATCTTTTCGACCAGACCGCGGAATTGCGGATCGAGCCGATTGCGCGGCTGTTTCAGATCGACCGCGATCTCGCTGATGATGCGGCCCGGATTGGTCGAGAACAGCAGGATGCGGTCGCACATCAGCACCGCCTCCTCAATGTTGTGCGTGACCAGGATCACGCCCTTGATCGGCAGTTTGCCCTCGCCCCACAGTTCAAGAAAGTCGGTGCGCAGCGTCTCGGCGGTCAAAACGTCGAGCGCCGAGAACGGCTCGTCCATCAGCAGAATGTTGGGATGCACGACGAGCGCACGGGCAAAGCCGACGCGCTGCCGCATGCCGCCCGACAACTCGCGTGGAAAGGCGGACTCGTAACCGTCGAGGCCGATCAGGTCGATGGCCGCAAGCGCGCGCTGGCGGATTTCGGCTTCCGGCAGGCCGAGCGCCTCAAGGCCGAGCTGCACGTTTTCCAGCACCGTCAGCCACGGGAACAGGGCGAACCCCTGGAACACCATGGCGATGCCCGGCGCTGGCGCCTGCACCGGCTGGCCGAGATAAGTAACGGTGCCACCGGAAGGCCGCGCCAAGCCTGCGATCAGACGCAGCAGGGTCGATTTGCCGGAACCGGTGCGGCCTAAAAGCCCGACGATCTGACCCTGCTGTAGCGCGAGTTCCACGCCGTCGAGCACGAGATGTTCGCCGCCATCGGCGCGCGGGAACGACTGGCGCAGACCGTGGATATCGAGGAGAGCGGGAGCGGCGGTCATGGTGTTCCTCCTCAGCCGAGCCGGAACTTGCGTTCGGCGTAGTAGTAAAGTGGGCGCCAGAACACGCGATTAACGATGACGACATACAGGCTCATCACGATGATGCCGAGCACGATGCGGTGAAAGTCGCCCGCGTCGGTTTCATGCGCGATATAGGCGCCGAGCCCGGCTGCCTGCAGATGCTGGTCGCCCCACGACGCCACCTCGGCGACGATGCTGGCGTTCCAGGAGCCGCCGGACGCGGTGATCGCGCCGGTGACGTAATAGGGAAACACGGCGGGCAGGGCGATGCGCCGCCACCACAGCCAGCCGCGCACGCGGAAATTGGCGCCGCAGGCGCGCAGTTCGGCGGGGAGCGCCGACGCGCCGGCAATGACGTTGAACAGAATGTACCACTGGGTGCCGAGAATCATCAGCGGGCTGAGCCAGATGTTGGGATCGAGCCGCCAGACGACGATAACCGAGACGAAAATCGGAAACAGCAGATTCGCGGGAAACGCGGCCAGGAACTGCGCTACCGGTTGCACCATGTTGGCGACGCGTGGACGCGTGCCGACCCAGACGCCGATCGGTACCCAGATGACGCTGGCGATGGCAATCAGCACGATGACGCGAGTGAGCGTCGCCAGGCCGAGCAGCAACGTTGTGCCGACATCGCCCAGCGTGATCGCGCCGATGAAGAAATCGGCGACGCGCCACACGACGAATACGGCGACCCCGATCGCGAGCAGGCCGAATAGATAGCCGATCCAGGCGTTGCTTTGTGGCGCGGCCGGCTTGACCGGCGACGGCTTGTCGAGCCGGCGCGGCCGCAGCGTCATCCGCCACAGCACGCCGAACGGTTCCGTCAGCCGCTCGACGACGCGCGAGCGGCGCAGCACGTCGAACACCCACGATTGCGGCGCGATGCCGCCCGGCTCCTGCTCGAAGCGGAAACGGTCGGCCCATGCCACCAGCGGCCGGAACAGCACCTGGTCATAGATCAGGATCACCACCAGCATCGTGGCGATCGCCCAGCTCACCGCCTTAAG
Source organism: uncultured Alphaproteobacteria bacterium (assembly GCA_963729965.1). GTDB lineage: Bacteria > Pseudomonadota > Alphaproteobacteria > Rhizobiales > Xanthobacteraceae > BOG-931. Next base: position 33,347 of record CAVSPX010000006.1, on the reverse strand, counting down.
ATCGCGGTGTTCGATGGCGAGCGAAATATACGAGCCGACGCCGGGCAGCGTGACCGTGGTATTGCCGACGCTGATCGCCTCCGACGCCACGACGAAGAACCAGCTGCCGGACATCGACATCATCATGTTCCAGATCAGCTGCGGCATGGCGAACGGCACGTCGAGCTTCCAGAATCTCATCCATGCGCTGAGCCGGAAGTTCTGCGAAGCCTCTTCGAGTTCGGTCGGGACGGTGCGCAGCGACTGATAGAAGGAAAACGCCATGTTCCAGGCTTGGCTGGTAAAAATCGCGAAAATGGCGGCGTATTCGGCGCCCAGCACGCGGCCCGGCGCCAGCTCCATGAAGAACACCACCGTCACCGAAATGAAGCCAAGGATCGGAACCGACTGCAGAATGTCGAGCAGCGGCACCAGGATACGCTCGGCATATTTGTTCTTCGCCGCGAACGTCGCGTAGGTGAAAGTGAAAATCAGCGAGAACACCATCGCCACGAGCATGCGCAACGTGGTGCGCGCCGCATATTCGGGCAAATGGCGCGGATCGAGCGACGGCGGCTGCTTCTGCAGCTCGGTCAGCGGCTCGAACAGATGGCGGCTCGCTTCGCCGAGGAACACCAGCAGGCCGAGAATCAGCAGCACCGCCAAGATATCCCAGCGGGTGAACAGCCGGGCCCAGCCCCCGACCGAGATTGGGACATTCACGCGCATGCTCGATGTCCGGCTGTCACAGAACGGTCAAAGAAGTCCGCGACCTCGCCCCACCGAGGCCCCGTGATCGCGACCACATAACACCGACTTTATGTCATTCAAACATCTTTGCGGTGGCGACGGCGATTTGTCTCGCACTTTGTGCGAGCCGCACCTTCACCATCCGTACATCCGTGGCGGAAGCAGGCAGCTACTCAGCGGCCTGCATGTCGGCGGCGTCCAAAAAACCGCCGGCCTGGCGGCGCCACAGCGCGGCGTAATGGCCGTTTTGCGCGATCAGTTCGCGGTGGCTGCCCTGCTCGACGATGCGGCCGTGTTCGAGCACGACCAGGCGGTCCATCTGCGCGATGGTGGAGAGCCGATGCGCGATGGCGATCACGGTCTTGCCGGCCATCAGCGCGCCGAGGCTCGATTGGATCGCGGCCTCGACTTCGCTGTCGAGCGCCGAGGTCGCCTCGTCGAACACCAGGATCGGCGCGTCTTTGAGAATGACGCGCGCGATGGCGATGCGCTGGCGCTGGCCGCCGGAGAGCTTCACGCCGCGCTCGCCCACGTGGGCGTCGTAGCCGCGCCGGTCGTTCCAATCTTGCAGATCAAGGACGAAGTCGTGCGCGTGTGCGAGCTTCGCGGCGCGCAGAATTTCCTCTTCGGTTGCCTGCGGGCGGCCGTAGCGGATGTTCTCGCGGATCGAGCGATGCAGCAGCGAGGTATCCTGCGTCACCACGGAGATCTGCGAGCGCAGCGATTCCTGCGTCAGACCGGAAATGTCCTCGCCGTCGATCAGGATGGCGCCGCCTTCGAGATGAAAAAAGCGCAGCAGGAGATTGACCACGGTCGATTTGCCGGCGCCGGAGCGGCCGACCAGGCCGATCTTCTCGCCCGGATGAATCGTCAGGTTGAAATTCTGCAGCACGCCGGCCTCGCGGCCGTAGCCGAAATTGACGTTCTTGAAGTCGATGCGGCCGGCATTGACCGTCAGCGGCCGCGCGTTGTCCGGATCGGGCAGCTGCAGCGGCTGCGCGATGGTGATCATGCCCTCCTGAACCACGCCGACATCCTCGAAAATCTCGGTGATGCGCATGGCGATCTGGCGCGACATGTTGGTGAGCTGCAAGCTCAGCGGCAGCACCATGGCGATGGCGCCGACCTCGATGGCACCGTAACGCCACAGCGTCACCGCCAGCGCGCCGGCGGCGGCGATCAGCAGCACGTTGAGCACGTCGAGCAGCGACACGAACGCCGTGAGCAGGCGCTGCGCTGACTTGAACAGATCGACATGGCTTTCGACCGCGTCGCGCACATAGTCGTCCTCTTCGCGGGCGCGAGCGAACAGCTTTACCGTGAGGATGTTAGTGTAGCTGTCGACGATACGGCCCATCAGCGTCGAGCGCGCGATCGAAGAAACCTTCGAGCGCTCGCGCATGCGCGGCACGAAATAGACGAGCAGCGCCGCGTAACCGCAAAACCACAGCACCAGCGGCAGCGCGAGCCAGCGATCCGCCGCCGCGGTCATGGCGATGGCCGAAGCCCCGTAGACCGAGATGTACCAGACCGTGGTGATGGTCGCGGTCAGCGTCGAGCGCACCGACGGGCCGGTCTGCATGACGCGGTTGGAAATGCGGCCGGCGAAATCGTTCTGAAAGAACGCCCAACTCTGCCGCACCACGTGCCAGTGCGACTGCCAGCGGATCATGCCGGTGAACGGCGCCGCGATCGCCTGGTTGGAGATCAGGTAACGAATGAGCGTCACCGCCGGCCGTACGATGACGACGAACGCCACGATGCCAATGAGCAACGGCCAGTCGTCGGCGAACAGGCGGGCGGGCGGCGTCTTCGTCACCAGGGTGACGACGCGGCCCATGAACCACGGGATGGCGCTGTCGGTCAACGCCGACATGCATTCGACCACGAACAAGGCCGCAAACAGCCATTTCGCCTGCCGGGCAAAGTGCCACAGGAAGGCGATCAGCGTGCCCGGCGGTTCCGGGTGCTCCGGCGTTGCCGTCGGGGTCAGGATTTGTTCGAAAAATTCAAACATTTTTAGATGGTTACAGGGGCCGCAGGGCTAGCGTCAATCGGCCGACAGCACGGGCCGGGCTGGCTGGCGGAATATAGGCATCGCCGCGCGTCGCGACAGGGCTGCTGACCTATTAGGCCGGCGTGAGCCATGTCATCGTTGCGCAGGCGCCACACCCGACAAGAGCGCCAACAGCAAGTGGGGAGGACGATGAAGACAATCACGCTCGCGGTTGCGTTGCTCGGCGTCCTGTTCGGCACATTTGCCGCACAAGCCGACGATTATCCTTCGCATCCGATCACCATGATGGTCGGGTTCCCGCCCGGCGGCCCGACCGACGCGCTGGCGCGGCTCGTCGCCAAGGGCATGGAGAAGACGCTGCATCAGCCGATCGTGGTCGAGACCGCCTCCGGCGCGAGCGGCACCATTGCGACCGCGCGTGTCGTGCACGCCGCGCCCGACGGCTACACCGTCGGCATCGGCAACTGGACCAGCCATGTCGGCGCGCCAGCCGTTGTTCCGCTGACCTACAATGTGGAAACCGACTTGCAGCCGATTTCGCTGCTCGCGGCTTCGCCGCTTGTGATCCTCGGCAAGAACGCCGTCCCGCCAAAAACGGCGACCGAACTGCTCGCCTGGCTGAAAACACGAACGCAGCCGACGACGTTCGGCACTGTCGGCGCCGGCAGCGCCGGCCATCTGTGCGGACTGTTGTTCGCGCAGAAGACCGGCGCGCGATTTCAATACGTGCCGTATCACGGCGCCGCCCCGGCATTCACCGATCTGTTGGGCGGCCATATCGATCTCGCCTGTCTGGAGGCCTCCGCGTCGCTGCCCTACGTGCAGGCGCACAAGCTCAAGGCCTTTGCGGTCATGAGCGAACAGCGCTGGCCCAAGGCGCCCGACCTGCCGACGATGGTCGAATCGGGCGTACCTGGACTGACCATCAACTTCTGGCACGGCCTGTGGACCACCAAAAACACGCCGCAGGACGTCGTCAATCGCCTAGACGGCGCGGTGCAGGCGGCGCTGGCCGATCCGGCTGTGAAGGACCGGCTCACCCAGATCGGCCAGGTCATCTTTGCGGCCGATCAGCAGAACCCCGCGGCGCTCGCGGCTTATCAGAAGGCCGAAATCGCCAAATGGTGGCCGATCATCAAGGCGGCCGGCATCAGGGCGAACGACTGATTATTTGCAATATCTATTTAGTCGCAGGCCGCCGCTGGCGCAGCAATCCCTCCTGCGCCACCGACGCCACCAGCGTGCCGTCGTGGGTGAAAATCGAGCCGCGGGAAAAGCCGAGCGAGCCCGACAGGTTCGGCGAGTCCTGCGCATAGAGCAGCCATTCGTCGGCGCGAAACGGCCGATGAAACCACAGCGCATGGTCGAGGCTTGCCGCCATGATGTCTTCGCTGAACACGCTCTTGCCGTGCGGAATGAGCGCGGCGTCGAGCAGCATCATATCTGAAGCGTAGGCCAGCACGCATTGATGCAGCGCCGGCGCGTCGGGCAGCCGGCCGGTCGCGCGTATCCAGACGTCGAAGCGGCCGTCCGGATTCTTCTCGCCTAGATAGCGGCCCATCTCGACCGGGCGCAGTTCGATCGGCCGCTCGCGCTCGTAATAGCGCCGCACCGGCTCGGGCATCATCGGCCAGATGCGCTCTTTCAGTTCGGCTTCGGTCGGCAGCTGTTCGGGCCCTGGCACGTCGGGCATCTTGGCTGCATGCGACAGGCCTGGCTCGACCAGATGAAACGACACCGCCATGGTGAAGATCGCCTGGCCGTGCTGGATCGCGACCACGCGGCGGGTGGTGAAGCTCTTGCCGTCGCGGATGCGGTCGACTTCATAGATGATCGGTACCTTGGGATCGCCGCCGAGCATGAAATAGGCGTGCAGCGAATGCGGCGGGCGCGTCGCGACGTCGTCGACCGTGCGGCAGGCCGCAACCAGCGCCTGGCCGATCACCTGACCGCCGAACACCCGCTGCCAGCGCGACTGCGGCGAGCGGCCGCGGAACAGATTCACTTCCAGCGGTTCGAGATCGAGGGTTTCAATCAATTCCTCTACGGCGGACATGGTTGCTCTCACGTTCTCGTCTCCCGGGCGCAGCGCAGCACGGAGCGTAGCGGAGCGGTGCGCAGCAGACCCGGGATCGCCAAAACGTATCGAGTCTCGAACGATCCCGGACCAGCGGTGCATCGTTTCACGCTGCACCGCATCCGGGAAACCTTTCACGGTTCTTTGCATACGGGAACGCCCGCGGGGTCAAGCCCGGCGCGCCCAGGCGTGCTAGACTTGCGGCCATGACACTTGATGCGACGACACTTGCAGCGACACGAAGCGACACGGACGTACTGATTGCCGGCGGCGGTTTTGCCGGCCTGACGCTGGCGATTGCGCTGCGCCAGGCGCTCGGGCCGTCGTTCGCCGTGACGGTGGCCGATCCGGCGCTGGGCCGAAACCACGACGGCGACGAGCGGGCGTCGGCGATCGTCGCCGCGGCGCGCCGACTGTTCGAGGCGATCGGTGTCTGGGACGCCGTCTCGGGCGAGGCGCAACCGATCCTCGACATGGTGGTGACCGACAGCCGGCTCAGCGATGCGACGCGCCCGGTGTATCTGAGCTTCGGCGGCGACATCGAGCCGGGCGAGCCGTTCGCCCACATGATCGAGAACCGGCATCTGGTCACGGCGCTGGAAGGCAAAGCGCGCGACTGCGGCGTCGAGCTGCTGGCGGGTGCGGTGAAACAGGTTTCCTCGCCCGCCGCGAGTGACAGCCGGATCGCCATGACGCTCGCCGACGACCGCTCCATCGCGGCGCGTTTGCTGGTCGCCGCCGACGGCGCGCGCTCGACCATCCGCCAGGCGGTCGGCATCGCCACCCACGGCTGGAGCTACGGCCAGTCCGCGATCGTGATCAATGTGGCGCACGAGCGCGATCACAATGGCCGCGCCGAGGAGCATTTTCTGCCCGCCGGGCCGTTCGCCATCCTGCCGCTCACGGGCCGGCGCTGCTCGATCGTGTGGACCGAGCAAACCTCCGAGGCCGCGCGCATCGTGGCGCTGCCGGACGACGAGTTTCACGCCGCGCTGGAGCAGCGCTTCAAGCTGCATCTCGGCGAGCTGAAAGTGCTCGGCGCGCGCCGCGTGCATCCGCTCGGCTTCTTCGTCGCGCGCTCGTTCATCGCCGAGCGCATCGCGCTCGCCGGCGACGCCGCGCATGTGATTCATCCGATCGCCGGGCAGGGGCTCAACATGGGGCTCAAAGACGTCGCCGCCCTGGCCGAAGTGATCGTCGATGCGGCGCGGCTCGGACTCGATCCCGGATCGCAAAACGTGCTGGAAAAATATCAGCGCTGGCGCCGCTTCGACACCATGGCGATGGGCTTCGCCACCGACGGCCTCAACCGGCTGTTCTCCAACCGCTCCGATGTGCTCCGCGTCGCACGCGATGTCGGCCTCGGCATGGTCGAGCGCCTGCCCGGATTGAAGCGCCTGTTCATCCGCGAAGCCGCCGGCCTGGTCGGCGACGTACCGAAGCTGCTGCGCGGCGAAGCGCTGTAATTGGCGACACTATCTTTGTGTCCCGGGCGCAGTGCGGCACGTAGCGCAGCGGAGTGGTGCACTGCAGAACCGGGACCGTTACAAACTCTGAGTGTGATACGATCCCGGATGCGGTGCACCGCCATAGCGCGTCGAAGACGCGCGTAAACGCGCTTATGGCGCTGCACCGCATCCGGGAAACAAATTCATTTTCCTGTCGGGACTTGTCTGCACATGCCCTTCAACGACATCGCGGTGATCGGCGCCGGCGCCTGGGGAACGGCCCTGGCGCTCACTTGCCTGCGCGCGGGCCGGAAGGTGACGTTGTGGGAACATGACGCCGCCAACTCCGCTAATCTGAAAGCCAAGCGCGAGAGCCTGTATCTGCCCGGCGTGCGGCTCGACGACGGCATCGGAGTCGCGGATGAGTTGGCGGTCACGGCCGGCGCGCAGGCGATCCTGCTGGTCGTGCCGACGCAGGCGGTGCGCAGCGCCGCCACCGCGCTGGCGCCGCTGCTCAAAGCCCAAACGCCGGTCGTGGTCTGCGCCAAGGGCATCGAGCGCGGCACGAAGAAATTCGTCACCGAGATCGTCGCCGCCTGTGCGCCGCAGGCCGAGCCGGCGATCCTGTCCGGACCAAGCTTCGCCGCCGACGTGGCGCGCGGCTTGCCGACCGCGGTGACGCTCGCCGCGCGCGACGACAAGCTCGCCGCCGACCTGGCGCACGCCATCGGCTCGGCAAGCTTCCGGCCCTATCATTCCACCGACGTGCGCGGCGTCGAGATCGGCGGCGCGGCCAAGAACGTACTCGCCATCGCCGCCGGCGTGGTCGCCGGCCGCGGACTCGGCGCCAGCGCCGCCGCGGCGCTGACCACGCGCGGCTTCGCCGAACTGGCCCGCTTCGGCCGCGCCTTCGGCGCCAAGTCGGAGACCATGATGGGCCTGTCCGGACTCGGCGATCTGCTGCTGACCTGTTCGAGCCCGCAATCGCGCAATTTCTCGTTCGGCTCAGCGCTCGGCCGCGGCCAGCGGCCGTCCGAGATTCACGGCGGGCTTGCCGAGGGCGTGTTCACCGCGCCGGTGTTGCTCGACATGGCGCACGAGCGCGGCGTCGACATGCCGATCTCGGCCGCGGTCGCCGCGCTGTTGGACGAGCGCATGAGCGTCGGCGAGGCGATCGAATCGCTGCTGACCCGGCCGCTGCGCGCCGAGCAATGATCCGGCTGTCATAGTGGTGCCGTATCAGCAGGCATGCTTGTATTCGGTGGCGGCAGCATGTTTCCCGGATGCGGTGCACCGCTGATCTGGGACCTTCGCGGACGCGGTGTTCGTGACGATCCCGGGTCTGCGACGCACCACTTCGCTGCGCTTCGTGCTGCGCCGCGCCCGGGAAACGGTGAGATCATGGCTTGGTTATTGACGCTGGTCACATGAACCCGCCGCTCGACATCACCCCCGGCGCCTGGACGGTGTTTGCGCCTTACGGCTGGCTGCACGGCGTTACCGTGTTGGTCTGCCTCGTGCTGATCGCCGCGCCGTCTCTGTTAGGGCGCGCGCTTTCAAAAAACGGCGAGCGTGCGCTGCGCTATGGTCTCGCCGCGTTCGCGGTGGGCGTCTGGCTCGCCTATAACATCTGGTGGAACTGGGGCGGCATCGACTGGCAGAGCGGGCTGCCGCTGCAGCTGTGCGACATCAACGGGTTGATGGCGCCGTTCGCGCTCGTCACCGGCCGGCGCTGGGCGCGCGCCGCGCTGTATTTCTGGACCGCGGCACTGACCGTGCAGGCCTTCATCCAGCCGGCGCTGATCGAAGGCCCGGCCCACATTCTGTTCTGGGCGTTCTGGATCGATCACACCGTGATCGGCGCCTGCGCGGTCTACGATGTCGTGATCCGCGGCTTTCGTCCGGCCTGGCGCGATCTTGGCACCGCGGTGATCGCGAGCCTGCTCTACGTGGCGGTGATCGTGCCGGTCGATCTCTGGCTCGGCGCCGATTACGGCTTCGTCGGCAATCCGCCGGCCGGCATCAGCATTCCGCCGTTCGTCTCGGCGCTGGGGCGGTGGCCGCAGCGCGCGATTGTTCTGATCTGTTTGGTGCCGATCGGATTCGTCATCGTGCTCGTGCCGTGGCTGATCGCCAGAGCGCTCGCGGCGCGGCCGGCCGTGGCGCGGAGTGCGGGATGACGCGAAGCCGCCAGATTCTTTCCCTCCCCACCCGGGCCGCGCTTGCGCGCGCCCGAGTACAAGCTTGTGGGGGAGGGTAGGGAGGGGGGTCGAGAGGTAATGTGAGGGCGTCAACGATCGCGAGCAACGTCGCGACCCCCGCCCCTGACCCCTCCCCAAAAGGGGGAGGGGAAGAGGAAGAAGCGAGCCCGTGGAACCGAACAAACAGTCGCCGGCCGCGCAGGCCGCCACGCGTTATCTCGCGCGCGGCTGGTCGGTGCTGCCGCTCCGGCACGGCGACAAGCGGCCGCTGATCGCGTGGGAGATGCTGCAGCAGCACCGCGCCGATGCGGCGATGCTGGCGCAGTGGTTCGCGCGCTCTCCCGGCGCCAATATCGGCATCGTCACCGGCGAAATCTCCAATCTCATTGTGCTCGATGTCGACCCCAAGCATGGCGGCGACGATTCGCTCGCCGTGCTGGGGCGCCGCTTCGGCGCCCTGCCCGAGACCGTCGAGGCGCAGACCGGCGGCGGCGGCCGGCATCTCTATTTCGCCCATCCGGGCGGCCTCGTGCCCAACCGCGCCGGACTGGCGCAAGGCATCGACCTGCGCGGCGACGGCGGCTACGTGGTGGCGCCCCCGTCATTGCATCCGAGCGGCAAGGCTTACGCCTGGGCCGCCGGCCGGTCGCCCGACGACATCGGGCTTGCGGCGCTGCCGCGCTGGCTGTTGTTCGCGCACCGCGGGCCGCGGGCGCGACGTTCGCTTGCCGACTGGCAGCTTTTGGTGCGCGAGGGTGTCGCCGCAGGCGAGCGCAACACCACCATCGCTTCGCTCACCGGCCATCTGCTCTGGCACGGCGTCGATGCGCAGATCGCGCTCGAATTGATGCTCGCCTGGAACCGGCTGCGCTGCCGCCCGCCGCTGCCCGACGACGAGGTCGCGCGCGTGGTGGCGAGCATCGCCAAGCTGCACGAGGGGAAGGCGCTGCCCGGGTAGCGTTGCGAACAGTGTGACGCACGCCCCGATGCTCGGCGGGCCGGGCGTACGCGGCGGATGGAGAAAGCGGGGAACTGTTGGTGCTGTGCACGGCGAATGAGATACATTGCACCGTTCGCGTAAGAATCCATCATCAAGCACCCGGAGGGCGCCATGGCGAAAGGCCAGATGCGAAGCAATAAGGAAAAGAAGAAACCGAAGCAGGACAAGAACAAGAAGAAAGGCGGCGCTACCCCGTCGCCTTTCGCCAACATGCACAGCCAAGCTAAGCCCTGCACGTTTCCGTACGGCAAGAAGGACTAGGGCAACCAGGAGCGGCCAACAGCGGCGATGTCCGATGTCGGCCTGAACTGGCGCCCGCTCGACATCGCGCTTGCCCGCAACGCGCGCCGCCGCGCGTTCGGCGCCGTTCATGCGCTACTGAAGGCAGGCTACGCCTGCGGCCTCGCCGGCACGCCGGCATCAAGCCAGGCTGCCGAAATGCTGGAACGGCTGGCGATGTTTACGAGCGTGACCGCGGCGCCGGCGGTGGAGGCCGGATTGGGCCGAGCCGCGTAGCGTAAGCGCCCGTCGCGCGTGCCACTCGCGCTTTACTCGCTCGCGGCGGCGCAATCCTCCTTCTGTAGAAGGTGTTTGGATTGCGCCGTGCGCCCGCTATCACGAGCAGCTTAGCCGGTGATCACGTCGGCGATCGTCCGGTCGGACGGGTTTACGATCAACAGCTTGCCCTTCACCATGGCGAAGTCGTAGGGCCGCAGCTTCGGAACCGCGGTCGCCGTCGCGCTCGGCACCGGCTTGATCTTCAGCGTGCTCGGCACCGCCGTGCCGGACGACGCCATGAAACTCGACGGCGCGGTCTGCTTGTTCCTCGTGTGCAGGTCCCGCCACGCCGTCTTCTGCTGGCTGTTCGTCAGCGTCAGCGAATCGCTGGCGCTGGACTGCGCCATGCCGGCAGCCGACGCGGCGGTGACGCCGGCCAGCAGCAGCGCCGCAGCCAGCGCGATCGGTGTCTGTTTCTTCATGTGGCGATCTCCTTGTTCGCGCAATGCTCTCCCCTCGTGCGAAGAACGCAGCGCGCGCCCGGGGCGTTGCGTTAATTCGCGTTCATGTGGCGCGGCGGGGAGTCGCGGTGGGGAGTGGCACTGGCTTCCACCGGTACGCCAGCCGGAAATCGCGCCGGCGAAATGCCGAAGCGGCTCTTGTTCGGGCCTTGCCGCCATTGCCGCATTGCCTCGCATCCTCAAAATTGATTGTATGGATTAACATCAAAAGATTATGCGAATCGTCTTTGGGCGATCCGATTATGAAATTGGGCTTCGAAGAAACTCAAATTCCCTACAGCAGCGGATCGCAAAGCGCGCGCGTATGGACCGAACGTTGGGTGGGCGACCAGGTCTTTTGCCCCAACTGCGGCAGCCCAAAGATAAGCGCGTTTCCCAATAACAGCCCGGTCGCGGACTTCTTCTGCGCGTCTTGCAGCGAGGAGTATGAATTAAAGAGCCAAAGGAGCCCGTTCGGCAAAAAGGTACTCGACGGTGCGTTTCGAACCAAATGTGAGCGCCTTGCGGCGAACAACAATCCAAATCTCTTCCTTTTGAATTATGATCGCAATCAGCACAGCGTTGTGAATTTTCTGGTCGTCCCAAAGCATTTCTTTGTCAGAGACATTATTGCAGAACGCAAGCCATTGGCCGCTGACGCGAGGCGGGCAGGCTGGATCGGCTCTCACATCCTGCTCGATAAAATCCCAGAATCAGGAAAAATATTTATCGTTCGATCCGGTCAGGCCGAACCGAAGGAGTCGGTACTCGAAAAATGGAACAGGACACTCTTCCTGCGAGATCAGGGATTGGAGACGCGAGGCTGGCTATTGGAGGTGATGAAATGCGTAGAAACTATCGGAAAGCCGGTATTTCAGCTCGATGATGTCTATGCGTTCGAAAATAGATTGGCCCAGCTGTATCCTGAAAATCAGAATGTGCGCCCAAAGATTCGTCAGCAGCTTCAATTTCTAAGAGACAGAGGCTATCTCGATTTCGTCTCGCGCGGATATTATCGTTTGCGATCTAATCGCTGATTCGTGGTGAAACGAGATGGCTTGGTATCGCAACTTTTACGAATGCGCCCGTTGCGGCCATCAGTGGGAAGACGAGTGGTCGTGCATGTGCGATGACAATTGCCCGGATTGCGGTGCCCGCCACATGTCGCCTTATGACAGCGATGAATTGACCGAGATAATCTCGAAAGAGGGTGGTCAATTTGTTGTGCTTTGGTCGCCCGAGACGGCAGAGCACGATGCGGATTACCGCGAACTCGGGCGTTTCGCCACCCGTGCGGAGGCCGAGGCGTTTCTTGCGGCGGGATAGCTAATGCGAAGCTGCTCCCGGGCGGCATTGGAAACCTGCCCACCCGGCCAAACGGGCCGCAAACACCGCGATACTCAAGCCGGCACTATCGGCAACAGTAATCGCGACGAGGACAGGATCGTGTTGATCGAACTCGTGCCGATGCTGGCGTGCCGAAACATCATGATCACGGGCTTGTCGTCGTCCTGATCGTCCGAGGTCAGATAAAGCCTGATCCGGTGTCCCGCCTTGAAGCGCCGCGCGTTGGCCACGAGCGGAATCCGATAGCGGACCGGCTTGCCTATCGGGACGGCTTCAAATGTCCGGCAATCGAGAGCAGGCGCGCCTGGTTTGCTCTCGGCTTCGTTGACGGCTCGCATTCCTGCCCGGAGATATCCGGCGGTGACAGTCATTTGCCCGCCCTTTGAATCGAGGTCCTGGAGAAAAGCGAAAAAAGCCGTATCGGGCGCCGTGCAAGCGGCGTCGAGCTGCAGCTCGATCGGACCGACGATTGCTAAATCTTCAGCCAGCGGCGTGCTGTCCCAGGTCAGGAACGAGGGAGGGTTTGCCTCGCTGGCGTGCGGGCGATGAAGACCTCCGCCGAGATTCATGTAACTGCGCGATCCGGTCGCTCCCTCGTCCGCGCTCAGGCCGCCATCTTCGCGCAGGGCGAAGGTCGCGACTGCGGCTTGCGGGAGCGGCCACGTCTCCGACGCGTGCCATCCCTTCTCTTCGGGGATGACATACCGAAAGCGTGGGCCTTCGAGGATGCCGGTATCCCGGCCTTTCAGCCAATGATCGAACCACGCCAGCGCCTCGATGTGCAGGCTTTCCCACGGCCATGCCAGTCCGTAATCGCCCATCATCGCGACCCGAACGTCCCTGCTGTTCGTCAGCTTGGCGAACACCGTAAAGGTGCTCGGCAGATGCAGCGGCACGTTCTGCCAGTCGCAGCCGAGATAAACCGGGCATTCAACCCGATTCAGCAAAGGCCCCAGGTTTCTGTCATCCCACCAATCGTCTCGAAGCGGGTGTTCGGCGACGATGGCGCGCCAGAGATCGTCCCATGGATGGGGATTGTGATGCAGCTTCAGCAACAGCTTCAAGCCGGCGACAGCGGCCTCGCCGTTCGCGTGCTCGAACTTCTTATGAATGGCGGGTGTCAGCACCAGCTTGCTGATCGCCTCGATCAGCGTGCTGCGCCACAGCTTGTTGGTGTGAGCCGCGGTCATGCCGACCATGGACAGGAACGGCGTGAGGAATCCGCTGCTCACCAGGCCGTGATGCGACGCAAATTCGAAAAGGTCGAAAGTCCCTGCGATCGGCATGATCGCTTTGAGATGCGGCGGCTTCTCGACCGCCGCCTCCATCTGGGTCATGGCGAAATAGCTGATGCCGACCATGCCGACATTGCCGTCCGACCACGGCTGCGCCGCCGCCCATTCGACCAGGTCGTGCATGTCGTGGCGCTCTTGCCCGTCGCAAAAGCCGAACAAGCCACCCGATCCGCCGGTGCCCCGGCAGTTGGCGATGACGTGCACGTAGCCGCGCGGCACGAAGAAATCGCTTTGTCCGGCCTCGACGATGCCGAGCGGCGCGCCGGTATTCTGGATTTGCCGTGGGTAAGGCGACGCCGCGATGAGCACCGGATAGCGGCCCGGCTTCGATGGGCGCAGCACGTCCGCCAGCAAGCTGATGCCGTCGCGCATCGGCACCGCGACGTCATCGTCCTGCACCATGGCATACTGAGGCTGCGACAGGTTGCGGTAATCGCGCCCCGTCATTTGCGGTCCGTTGAGACGGCGTTGGCCGGGCTCGATACCGGAAGCTTGAACCTTATTCATCGATCGCCTTCTGAGAGCATATCGAAGGCAAGCTCTAGAACAGCCTGTTCGCTGCCACAATTCGAAAATGGCCGTACTCTCTGGGCCTTAGCACCGAATCAAAGCAATCAAGGCGGCGTGCCACAATTGTTACGCCGCGAATCAAACAAACAGCGTCAGATGATTCTTTGTCAGATCAATGGGATGGCGCCTGGCCTCCGGAATTTCTTGAATCTGCGCCGCGCGGCGAACTAAAAAGAATCATCTCGCTCGTCTTGAGGGACGTCAACCGGTGACGGCTGATTGATGCGAGCGGGAGCGGTGCCCGGGATGGGGCTCGTAACCTCATTCCGAGGCGGTTCGGAAACTCGCCCGGCCTGCCACGACGCAGGTCCGCCAGGAGCTGGCTGCCCGGGGCGCGGATCGGTTGTCCGCGACCATGAAGCGCGGGACCGGACTGAGCCTTAGGCCGAGAGGTCTCTGGCGAGAGCCGCGGTAGAGCGCCGGAAGGCGAGCGCGTCCGCCAAAAGCGGCGCGCGCCGTGTACCCGCCCAGCGGCAACGCTGCGATAGCGCGGAGCGGTCTCTCAGTACGCGCCTTTCGGCGCTCCGCCTCCCTCTTTGGGAGGCCCGTTCGTGAACAGCTTGGGCATAACTCGGGTGCGAAGAAAAACCGCGCCGCGAGAACGGGATTGCGTTGCCCCACCTCTCTACGCGCGCGGGGAGAAGGAGCAGTGCCACAGCAAGTGTGCTCTTGTTTGTTATTGCAACATATCGATTGCGGGCGCGCTGGCGCGATACGCATAAATTTTGGGCGGGACGCCAAATATTCGTGCGCTGCATTGCAGCATTTGGCAAGGGATTGGTAATCGAATATGCGCAATTTGACGCGACTTGTCCGGGGTATCGGCAGCCCGTCACGTCAAACTGAAATGCTTTCCATGTTGCGCAAATGCAGCCTGCCGGCCTGGATCTTTGTTCCGGTAATTTTTGCCGATGTGGCGTCGGCGCTGGTCGCGTGGCGAACCGGCAGCGTGCTGGCCGGCCTTGCGGTCGCGTTCATCGGTGCAGCCTGTGCGGCGTGGTATTGCGAACGCACGTTGCGCGGGATGGTTTCCGCGATCACGCAGATCGCACGCGGCGACCGGTACGCGGCGCTGCCGCACCAGGTCGGCGGTGGGGCGCTGGCAGCGAGCGCGGCGGCAGCCGAATCCATGCGGCAGGTGCTGATCGACGCCGACGCGCTGGCGGTCGATCACCGCAGCCGCGCCGCCGAAGCGCGGCTGCATCAGGACGGCCGCAGCGTCTTCACCCAGCGCTTCCGCGGCACCGTCGATGAACTGATCGGCCTGTTTCAATCGGCCGGCGAGGAGATTCGCGTCACCGCCGGCGATCTCGGCGTGCGCAACACCGACCTGCGGCAGCGCACCGCGATCGCGGTAGATGCCGCCACTGCGGCGAGCCGCGACGTTACCGCGGTCGCGGGCGCGGCGCGGGAGCTGCTGACGCTGATCGCGAGTTCCGCGCGCGAGGCGGTGCTCGCCAAGGACGCGACCGCGCGCAGCGTCGCCGATCTGCAACGCACCGACCGCACGGTCCGCAGCCTCGCCGACGCCGCCGAGCGCATCGGCACCGTGGTCAAGCTGATCGAGGCGATCGCGTCGCAGACCTCGCTGCTGGCGCTCAACGCGACTATCGAGGCGGCGCGCGCCGGCGCCTCCGGGCGCGGCTTCGCCGTGGTGGCCTCCGAGGTCAAGACACTGGCGCAGCAGACCGCCAAGGCGACCGGAGACATCGGCGCGCAGATTTACGGCATCCAGCACGCGGTTCATGAAACCGTGACCGCCATAGCCGGGGTGTCGTCGAGCGTCACCACGATGAGCGACGCCAATCGTCACCTTGCCGAGATTCTCGATCAGCAGGCCGCGGAAGCCGACCGCATCGGCAGCCGTGCCGAGCAGGTCGCCGACGGCGTCGCCGGCGTGCTGCCCGAACTGTCGACGCTCGCCGGCAGCGTCGACGAGGCCGGGCGCTGCGTGCTGGCGACCGCGGAAGATCTGCTCGGCCGCTCGCAATGGCTGAGCGAAGCGATCGCGCGCTACTTCTCCGATCTGGAATCGGGATCGATCAGGGTCGGCATACTGCATTCGTTGTCCGGCACCATGACGGCGAGCGAGCGTCCGCTGCAGGAATTGCTGGTCATGCTGATCGAGCAGCAGAATGCGCGTGGCGGGCTGCTTGGCCGGCCGCTCGAACCGGTGATCGTCAATCCGGCCTCCGACACCAAAGCCTACGCCGAATTGGCCCGCCGACTTAACGTCGAGCACAAGGTCGCGGCGATTTTCGGCTGCTGGAGTTCGGCGTCGCGCAAGGAAGTGCTGCCCGTGATCGAGCGCCGCAACGCGCTGTTGTTTTACCCCAGCCAGTATGAGGGGCAGGAAGCGTCGCCCAACGTGGTCTATACCGGCGCCACGCCGCCCCAGCAGGCAATCCCGGCCGTCGACTTTCTGCTGGCGCAGGGGATACGCCGCTTCTTCCTGGTCGGCACCGACTACATCTATCCGCACACCACGAACGCCATCCTGCGCGGCTATCTGCACAGCCGGGACGTTTTGGCCGTCGCCGAGCGCTACACTGAATTTGGCCAAAAGGACTGGAGCAAGATCGTCGACGCGATCCGCCGTTTCGCCAAAGGCGCCCGCACCGCGATCGTCGCAACCGTCAGCGGAGACGCCAATCTGCATTTCTTCCGCGAACTGGCGCGGCAGAAGATCACGGCCGACGTTATTCCGGTGATGTCGCTGTCGATCAATGAGGCGGAGCTGCCGGCGCTGGCGCGCTCGAACGTCGCCGGACACTACGTAGCCTGGAATTATCTGCACGCGCTCGATCGCGACGAAAATCGCGCGTTCATCGACGAGTGGCGGCGCTTTGCCGGCGATCCCAATGCGGTGACCAACGATCCGATGGAAGCGACCTGGATCGGTTTCCACCTTTGGGCAGCGGCCGTCGAGGCAGCCGGCAGCACCGATACCGATAAGGTGCGAGCCGCGCTCGCCGGGCGGCGCATGGCGGCGCCGAGCGGGTTCACCGTCTGGCTGGATGGCGGCACCCGCCATCTGCATAAGCCGGTGGTGATCGGCCGGATCGGTAACGACGGCTGCATCGTGCCGGTCTCCGTCAGCGCCGGCCTTGTTGCGCCGGAGCCGTGGAGTCCGTGGCTTGTGTCCGACCGCACGGCACCATTGCGTCAGATGGCCGGCTAGTTAGGCTACCTTGTTCAAGTGAAAGGTTGATTTCGATCAATGTCGCGGCAACCGGTCGCCGTTATTGAGGCTCGACAAACACCCTGGAACGCTTCTAGAAATACGCCCGTTCCACCTGCCCTGCCGGGACGTTTCCGTATGATCGATCGGCCGAATACCCCCGTCAATTACCGCAGCTATTTTGCCGACGCGCTCGAGGCGCTGCATTCCGAGCGGCGCTACCGCGTGTTCGCCGATCTCGAGCGGATTGCCGGCCGTTTTCCGCACGCCATCTGGCATTCGCCGGACGGGCCGAGGAGCGTCGTGATCTGGTGCTCGAACGACTACCTCGGCATGGGGCAGCACCCGAAGGTGATCGGCGCCATGGTTGAGACCGCGACCAAGATGGGCACCGGCGCCGGCGGCACCCGCAACATCGCCGGCAACAATCACCCCCTGGTCGAGCTTGAGCGCGAACTCGCCGACCTGCACCGCAAGGAAGCCGCGCTGGTCTTCACCTCGGGCTACGTGTCGAACGAGACCGGCATCTCGACCCTGGCGCGGCTGATGCCGAACTGCCTCATCCTGTCGGACGCCTGGAATCACAACTCGATGATCGAAGGTGTGCGCCAGGCGCACACCGAGAAGCAGATTTTCCGCCACAACGACATGGCGCATCTCGAACAGCTGCTGGCCGCCGCCGATTCGAAGCGGCCGAAACTGATCGTGTTCGAGAGCCTTTATTCGATGGACGGCGACATCGCGCACATCAACAGGATCTGCGATCTCGCCGAACAGTACGGCGCCATGACCTATGTGGACGAGGTCCACGCCGTCGGCATGTACGGCCCGCGCGGCGGCGGCATCAGCGAGCGCGACGGCGCCATGGGCCGCATCGACGTGATCGAGGCCACTCTCGCCAAGGCGTTCGGCTGCGTCGGCGGCTACATCGCCGCCAGCACCGCCATCATCGACGCGGTGCGCTCGTATTCTCCGGGCTTCATCTTCACCACGGCACTGCCGCCGCCGGTCGCGGCCGCGGCGACCGCTGCGATCCGGCATCTGAAAACATCGAGTTGGGAGCGCGAGCGGCATCAGGACCGTGCCGCGCGCACCAAGGCGGTTCTCGCCGCCGCCCGGCTGCCGGTGATGATGAGCACGACCCACATCGTGCCGGTCTTCGTCGGCGATCCGGAACAGTGCAAGGCGGCGAGCGACATGCTGCTCGCCGAGCACGGCATCTACATCCAGCCGATCAACTATCCGACGGTGCCGAAGGGTACCGAGCGGCTGCGCATCACGCCGAGCCCGTATCACGACGATGCGCTGATCGATCGCCTTGCCGAAGCGCTGGTCGACGTTTGGCACCGGCTGAAGCTGCCGCTGAAAGCGAGCGCGCTGGCGGCCGAGTAGTTACAGTCACAGCGGCAGGCTGAGCGCCGGAGCGGCGGTGCTCTCGATCATGACGTTGACGCAGGCCGGCTTGCCGCTTGCGAGAGCGCGTTCGATGGCGATGGGCAGATCGGCTGCACGTTCGACAAATTCGCCATGGCCGCCGAACGCCGCCACGACCTGATCGTAGCGCGCCGGCAGCAGTTCGCAGCCGTGCATGCGGTTGGCGCCATAGGCGCGGCGCTGAATTTCGCTCTCCGCGTTCCAGCGCGCATCGTTGCCGAGGATGGCGACGAACGGCAGCGCGCGGCGGACGGCGGTTTCGAATTCGCTGATATGAAAGCCGATGGTGCCGTCACCCAGCACCGCGAAGACCGGCGCCTTGGGCTCGACGAGACGGGCCGCGAGCGCGAACGACAGCGAGCCGCCGATGGCGCCGGCGACGCCGTTGACGAGGCGCCGGCGCACCGGAAGCATGCTCTGACCCCATTGGGCAAATTCGCCGCCATCGCAGATGAGGACAGTATCCGGATCGCGTTCGACGAAGGGCCGCAAGGCACGAAACACTTCCGCCGGATGCAGCCGGCCCGGTGTGCTCGATGTGACGGTGCGCCATGCTGCCGGACGCGCGTCGAGCGCTTGCCGCGCCTCGACGAACCAAGCGGTGTCGCGCGGGCGCGCTTGCGTGGCGGCGGCGAGTTTTTGCGCGGCCAGCGCCGGATCCGCGACGGCGGTGAGGACCAGCGCGTCGCCCTTCTCGCGTCGCTCCCGCGCAATTAGCTCCGCGTCCGGATTGACGGCAATCACCTGGACGGCCGGATGGAAGTCGGGTGCGCTCACCCACCTGGTGGTAAAATCGAGCGCCTTGCCCAGCAACACCACGAGGTCGGCGCGCGTGGCGACGTCGCGGAGCGCGCCGAGGCTCGCATCCAAAAGCCCGCGCGGACTCTCCAGAACGATCGCCGGCGCTCCGGTCGCGGCCTCAAGCTCCGCCAGCAATTTGCGTCCGGCCCGGTTGGATAATTGCGGACTGGCGAAAATGAGTGGACGTTCGGCGGCGGCAAGCGAGGAAAGAATCTTAGCGCAGTCCGCGTCGCCTAGCGCGGCGCGTGCGATCGGCTTGGCCTCGGGCCACCTCACCGCACTTTCGTCGATGCGTGCATCGAGCAGGTCGGACGGCAGGCTGACATGCACCGGGCCGCGCCGGCCCGACAGCGCGATGCGGATGGCTTCGCCGATATCGCGCCCGAGAGTCGTCACGCTTTCCGCCGTCCACGATGCCTTCGTTACCGGCTTTGCCATCTCGGCCTGGCGCAATTCCTGGAAGCCGCCGCGGTCAAGCTCCCAGGTTGCGGCGTGTCCCGACAGCAGCACCATCGGCGACTCGGCGGCGAGTGCGGTGTACAGCGCGCCGACCGCGTTGGCATGGCCCGGCCCGCCGGTGACGAGTGCGATGCCGGCTTCGCCGGTCAGCCGGCCATGCGCGTCGGCCATGTGCACGGCGGCGGCTTCATGGCGGACGTGAACCAGGTCGAGGCCGGTATCGAGCGCGGCATCGAAGATCGACATGATGTGGTTGCCGGACAGCGTGAAGATGCGCCGGCAGCCAAGACGCTGCAGCGAACGAGCGACGACGTCGGCGCCGCGGAGGGTGTTGCTCATTGTGCGGTGGATTTGGTGTCCCTCAAATAGGCAGTTGGCGGCCGCGCAGCATTCCCGCATAGGCAAACGGCTGTTCGGCAAGCGCCCGATAAAAGCGCGGCGCGAGGTCGCGTGCAAAACTGCCGCCGTGCATCGGGTGAATCCAGGCGGGGTCCAGTTGCTGCACGCGGCTGACGACCCGCCGCACCGGCGCCTCATGGGCGAAAATGCCGGTCTTGCGGTACAGCGTTATCATCGACTCGGTGAGGTCTTCGGTCACGACCGGTGGCTGATCGCCGGGCTGGATGAACAGATCGGCCGGAAACAGGCTGCGCGTGGTTTCGTCGAAGATCATCAGCGAATCCCAGTGATGCACGTGCGGCGTTTCCAGAAATCGCAAGCGATGCCGTCCGAGATCGAGCACGTCGCCGTCCCGCATGCCCTTCACGGCGCGCTTATAATTCCAGTGCGCCAGATTGACGGCTGCTCCGAGATCGCTCGCCACCAGCACTGAGTTCGGTGCGTCGGCGACGAAACGGTCCATGCCGCCGCACTCGTCCGCTTCGAAATGGCCGAGGGCCACATAGGCAAGACGCTTCGGATCGATGACCTCGGCGACGGCTGCGCGCACCGCCTCGTACGATTCGTAATAGCCGGTGTGGATGAGCGCTGGGCGCTCGTCGTCGATCAGAAACTGATTGAAGCTGATTGGTGAGTTTTGGCTCGCCGGTAGCGAGCAGATTCGAAAGACGCCGTCCGCAACTTCAGTGACTTGAGCCATCGGCGTCTGCCTGCGTCCGCATCCGGTTTGCGCGCAGTTGCGCGCCTGTGCGCCGGGCCGTCACGGCGCATGAACGCCGAAAATTTCCAGCATGAGCACGGTCGCCACGAGCCAGATTCCGCCTGCGACCGCGATCGTCAGCACCTTGCTCTGGATCAGCCTATCCATGGCGCAGGATATTAATGACAGAAGTCCGCGGCGTCACCATACGACGCCGCGATCTGTCCAGGTCCGAGCGTCAGCCCCATACTTCGCGGGCGATCTCCACCACCATGCGCAGCTTCGCCCATTGCTCGTCCTCGGCCAGCACGTTGCCTTCTTCGGTCGAGGCGAAGCCGCATTGCGGCGACAGGCACAGCTGATCGAGGCTTGCGTATTTGGTCGCCTCGTCGATGCGGCGCTTGACGTCATCCTTCTTTTCCAAGGTCCCGGATTTTGTGGTGATAAGCCCGACGACCACGATTTTGTTGCCTTTGGGCAGGAACCGCAGCGGCTCGAAGCCGCCCGCGCGCTCGCTGTCGTATTCGAGGAAATAGCCGTCGTAATGGAGCTTGGCGAACAAAGTCTCGGCGACCGGCTCGTAGCCGCCCTCGGAAATCCAGGTGGAGCGGAAATTGCCGCGGCAGACATGCGTGGTGATCACCATGTCGGCCGGCTTGCCTTCCAGCGCGGCGTTGATGACACGGGCATAGTCCTGTTGCAGCCGGTCGGCATTGAGCCCGCGGTCGCGCGCCTTTTTCAGCTCGGCCTGCGAGCACAGATACGCCCACGCGGTGTCGTCGAACTGCAGATAGCGGCAGCCGGCGTCATAGAACGCGCGCACTGCCTGGCGGTAAGTCTTGCCGAGATCCTCGAAGATGGCGTCGCGGTCGGCGTATTCCTTGGTGACGATGGCGCCCGGCTCGAGCCGAAAGTGCAGCGTCGCCGGGCTCGGGATGCACATTTTCGGCGTGACTTTGGTGTGGGCTTTCAGAAACCTGAAATGCTCCAGCATCGGGTGATTGGCGGGAAAGCCGAGCTTGCCGGTGACGCGGATGCTTTCCATCCGACTCTGGATGCCGTGAAACTGGATGCCGTGATCGAGCGTGTAGCGCTCCATGCCGCCGAGCAGGCCGTAGAAATCGAAATGCCACCACGAGCGGCGGAATTCGCCGTCGGTCGTGACTTTGAGACCGACGTCTTCCTGCTTCTTGATGATCTTCTCGATCTCGCGGTCTTCGACCTCTTTGAGCTGTGCCTGGGTGATCTCGCTCTTCTCGCGCTTGGCGCGGGCTTCTTTCAGCGGCGCAGTGCGCAGGATCGAGCCGACCACATCGGCGCGGAACGGCGGCTTCTCTCGCATCATCGGCGTTTCTCCTCGAATTTCTTGGATTGTTAACAAGCCGGGTCCGCGCGCTTCGTCAACAGCAAAGCTGTTGCTTCGGCGTATCTGATGGGCTGTGGCCCAATGAGGCGCGTATCGTCCGCAAAAACGGATGATCGAGTGGTCCCCAGTTATGTGGGCTAGAGAGCGTGCAGCGGTTACCGGATACTCCGCCTTTGCGGAGCATAACAATCACTCGACTTCGATCGTCACCTTGTCGTCCACCACGATCACTGGGTAGGTCTTGATCGGCACCATGCAGGGCGGCGACACGACCTCGCCGGTGCGGACGTTGAATTGCCCGTTATGGAAGTTGCACTCGATGACGTCGTCTTCGAGATAGCCTTCCGCCAGCGAGCCGGGGCCGTGCGTGCACAGGTCGTCGGTAACGAAGAACTCCCCGGCGACATTGTACACCGCGAGCGTCAGTCCTTCGGTTTCGACCTTGAGCGCAGTGCCGGGGGCGACCTCGCCGGTGCTGCACAATTCGATACGCTTTCCAGGCATGGAAGATTAGCTTTCGGTGGCTTGCTTGCGGTGACTGACGGCCGTTATACCCAACAGGACGGAGAATGAAATATCCCCGCCGGGCCGCCATATCCAGGAGGGCCCATGCGGGGCAAGGAGACGGAGCCATGCAGAGTGAATCGGCGCGGATGAGTTCGGCCGCGGAGGCGAAATTCCGCATCAATCGGCCCAATTCGCAGCCGCGCGCCGTCAAGGTGATCGCGCTGGATGCGCCGAGCGAGCACGTGGTCAAGGACTTGGCGGCAGGCTCCTGGCAGCGCGCCAGTTTCCTCACGGCGTCCTCGTTCTCCGGTGCGCCGCGTGCCGGCGAGCCGTTCTCGATGGGCGGCTGGCTCAACGACCTTGCCGGCCGCACCAAGGATCTGGTCGACGAGGTCAACTCAGCCGACCTTGTGGTGATGGTGGCGACCGCTGGCGAAAGCGCCGCCGCGGCGTCGATCATCGGCGAGGCCTGCAACGTCAAGCACGTCATGACCACTGCGCTTATTCTCGGCGGTTCCACATCGAGCGATGAGGCGCTGTCGAAGATGCTGGCACAGCTCCGCCCGCACGCCATGATGCTGGTGATCTCCAGCGCCGACGAGTACATCAAGGACATGCTCACGGCGCTGCGTGCCTGAGCGCGGCGCGCCGCCAATGTCCGAGCAAGACGCCAAAAAAATCGTCGTGATCGGCGGCGGCCCAGCCGGCGTGTTCGCCGCCATCGAGGCCAAGCGCGCCGATCCGGCCGCATCCGTTCTGCTGCTGACGGATGAGGCCTGCGAACCGTACGAGAAACCGCCGCTGTCGAAGGCGGTGCTCACGGGCAAGGCGTTGCCCGAGCACGCGCCGATTGCCGGTCCCAAAGGCACGGCCGCCCACAACGTGGTGCTGGAGCGCACCGCGGTGGTTACCTCCATCGACCGTGCGGCGCGCGAAGTCGTCGCCGCGGATGGCCGGCGCTACCGCTATGACGCGCTGGTGCTCGCGACGGGATCGCAGGTGCGAGAACTGGCACAACTGCCGCTCGGCATGCCGCGCGTGCACTATCTACGCACCGAGGCGGATTCACGCGCGCTCGCTGTCGCGCTGCGCGACTGCAAACATCTGGTCGTGGTCGGCGGCGGGCTGATCGGCCTCGAAGCCGCGGCCTCGGCGGCCGAACTCGGCCTGCGCGTCACCGTGCTGGAAGTCGCACCGCGAATCCTGGCCCGCGTCTGCGATGAGGAAACCGGCGCTTTCATCGCCGACGAGCATCGCCGGCATGGTGTCGAGCTGCACACAGCGACGGCTATTGTTGGCATTCGCAGCGTTGCGGATGCTGTCGAGATCGAAACCAGCGCGGGCGCGATTCTCGCGGCCGACACCGTGGTCGTCGGCACGGGCGTGCGACCGAACGATGCGCTCGCCGCGGCGGCGGATCTCGCGACCGACAACGGTATTGTCGTCGATGAACACTGCCGCACCGCCGATCCGGCGATTTTTGCGGCTGGCGACGCGGTCCGCTTTCCCGCGCCGCACGGACTTATTCGTTTGGAAAACTGGAAGCACGCTCAGGATCAGGGCACGGTCGCCGGGCGTAACGCCGCAGGCAAAAGCGAAGCCTACCGCACTGTGCCGTCGTTCTGGTCGGAGCAGTATGACCTTTACATCCAAGGCATCGGCTACGCGCCGGCGCAGCCGGACGAGCGCGTTCGCCGTCCGCTTGCCGGCAAAAGCATGCTCAGCTTTGAGATTGTGGGCGGCGTGCTGGTCTACGCCATGGGCATCAACGCACAGCGCGACCTCGCCGCCGCGCGCCGGCTGATCGAGCGCCGCATTCCGGTCGATGCCGCGGCGCTCGCCGATCCGGCGCGCCCACTCGCCTCGTTACTGAAAGCGACGGTGTGACCTTACATTCGTCATGCCCGGCCATGATGCATAAGGAGCCGCGATGAAATTCTCCGGCGAACTGAGTGTGAAGGCGCCGCTCGCGCAGGTCTATGCCAAGGTGCGCGATGCGCGCTTTTTCGCTTCCTGCGTCGATGGCGTGCAGGACTTGAAGGAGACCGCGCCCGACACCTATTCGGCGGTGTTCGCCACCAAGGTCGCCTACATGAATTTCAAGTTCAACGTCACAGTCCAGGTGGTGCGCGCCGAGGAGCCGCGCGAGATTGAGGCCAAGGTCGAGGGCACGCCGCTCGGCATCGTCGGCCGGCTGACCGCGACGTCGCTGACGCGGCTCGCAGAGGAAAGCGGCGAGACCAAGATCAGCTACGAGGTTGACGCCGCGCTCACCGGAAAGCTTGGTGCCATGGGCCAGCCGGTGCTGCGCTCCAAGGCCAAAGAGATGGAACGGCAGTTCGCCGCGCGGCTCGCGGCGGCTTTCGCGGCTCAGGCGTAATTGGGACCAACGGCATTAGATTTCGGCGAATGAACGTGGACCCCATCACCATCGACACCGACGTGCTGGTCATCGGCTCCGGCGCCGCCGGGATGTATGCGGCGATCGAGGCGGCGCGCAGCGGCGCAGGAAAAATCCTGCTGGCCGATAGGAGCCTGATCGGTCGCGGCGGCGCCACCGTGATGGCGCAGATGACGGTGGCGGCGGCGCTCGGCGAAGAGGTTCCTGACGATCCCCAGGCGCATTACGACAACACCATCGCGGCCGGCCGCGGCCTATGTGACGAGAAACTCGCGCGGCTGCTATGCGAGGACGCGCCGGACTGCATCCGAGAATTGGACCACTGGGGTGTCGGCTGGGCGCGCAAGGATGGCCACATCACCGCGACGACTGCGCCGGGCCATGACCGGCCGCGCTGCGTCTATGTCGATTTCATCAATACCGGCCCGGCGGTGTCGAAGACGCTGCGCGCCGAGATTGCCCGCCACCAGAAAAACATCCGCAAGGCCGGCGATCTCTGCATCGTCGATCTCGTCGTGCGCGACGCAGAGTGCGCGGGGGCAGTTGGCTATCATCTGCCGACCGGCGCGCCGGTACTCATCGCCGCCAAGGCGACGGTATTGGCGACCGGTGGGCTGACACGGCTCTACCGCCGCAACAGCGCCTCCACCAACATGGGCGGTGACGGCTACGCACTGGCGTTGCGCGCCGGCGCGCCATTGATCGACATGGAATTCGTGCAGTTTTTCCCGATCGGCCATCTGGCGCCGCGGCTGATCGGCATGGACCCGATCATGTGGGATCCGTTTCGCTACAAGCTTGGCGGCCGGCTGCTCAACGGCCGCATGGAGGAATTCACGTCGCGCTACGGCTCCGACGAGGACGGCAAATATGTGCTGACGCGCGACCTCGCGACTTACGCCATCCTCAAGGAAGCCGAGGCCGGCCGCGGCTCGCCGCATGGCGGCGCCTATTTGTCATTCCAGCATTGTTCGCCGGCTGCGTTGCGCGCGGCGTTCGGGCCTGTGATCGACCGGCTTGCCGCCAACGCGATCGATCTCACCACAATGCCGGTCGAGGTGGCGCCGATTGCCCATTACCACATGGGCGGCATTCAGGCCGGCGCCGACATGAGTGCCGCCGGCGTGCCCGGCCTGTTTGTCGCCGGCGAAGTGGTCGGCGGCGCTAATGGCGCCAACCGGCTGTCAGGCAACGCGCTGACCGAAGCCTTCGTGTTCGGCCGCCGCGCCGGGCGCAGCGCCGGCGCGCATGTCAAGCAAACGCCGCGCCGCGAATTTCGGCCGCAGGACGCCGGTGCCGCGCTCGATCTGCTCTCCGCCGATCAGGGTGGGCGTCCCACCGCCAACACCGCGGCGCTGGTCGCCCGGCTGCAAGCCACCATGGCCGACAATGTCGGGCCGCTGCGCACCGGGGCCAAGCTGAGTCAGGCGCTTACCGACATCGCGGCGATCGCCGCCGAAGCAGGCAACGGGCCGCCCGGCCGGCCCGGCGCCTTCGATCTCGAACGGCTCGACTGGTTTGACTTGCGCAACATGCTGATGGTGGCGCGCGCCGTCGCCGAGGCGGCGCTTGCCCGCACCGAGAGCCGCGGTGCGCATCAGCGCGAGGATTTTCCGCACCTTGAGCCGCAATGGCCGCGGCGTCAGACCCTGCAATGGCACGACGGCGCGATGCAAAGCTCGGGCGCCCCGGCGCCGCTGGAGCCGGCCGTCATATGAGCGACTTCGCGAAACTCAAGATCTGGCGCGGCGCCGCGCGCGATACCGGCCATTGGGACACGCACGACGTGCCCTTCGAGCCGGGCCAATCCGTGCTCGACGGCCTGCGCTGGCTGCGCGTCAACCGCGATCCGTCGATCGCCGTCCGCTTCTCCTGCATCAACGCCAATGCCTGCAAGGAGTGCATGATCCAGGTCGACGGCGAGACGGTCTATGCCTGCACGGCGCGGCTCGAGCCGCGCGAGATGACTCTCTCCCCGCTGCCGAACAAGAAGCTGGTGCGTGACCTGGTGACGGAAATCGCGCCGCCCAGCGAACGGCTCAAATAATTCGGAAACAAGAGGAACTAATGCCTATTACATCCAAATACCTGTTCGTCGTTAGCATGGACGTCGATTCCGATAAGGAGGCGCTGTTCAACGAGGTCTATGACGTCGAGCACGTGCCCACTTTGCTCAAGGTGCCGGGCGTCAAAGCCGTGTCGCGCATGGCGGGCGAGCCGTTCACCGTGAGCCTGGGCGGCGAGGAGCGCCGCATCGCGCACGAGGGTCCGCGCTATAGCGCGCTCTACGAGATCGACGACCCCAAGGTTTCTGGTGAGCGCCGCTTGGGCGAAGGCGGTGGAAGAGGGGCGCTGGCCGACCCATGTCCGGCCTTTCACCCGCAATCGCCGGCACGCGCTCTACAAGGTCCGGTAGGTCCGCCGCCCGGTCGATTGCGGCGCTTGCATCCATGCAAAAGTTCGGTAGCGTGACCCAAAAGCTGCCGCAATGATCCGGCATTGGGGATATTGACCCTTCGGGGGTCGGGGACGTGTCTACATATCTGCCCGTCCATGCGGACGCCGCCTTGGCGGCGGTTGCCGTTGTGTGCGGGAGCATGCGGGATCACTACGGGGACGTGAGGGGGAATGACGGTCGGGGTGACGTGGCCCTATAGCTCGCGGGCTTACGATCAGGGGATTTCTTCGATCAATGCGCTGCCGCAACGCATCTTGGGCGGGGCGGCGTTGGGCGTGGTCGCTTTGGCTTGTGCCTGGACGATCTGCGTCAATCTCGGCGGTCCGCAGGCCAATCCGGCTTCCCCCGCGCGTGGTGATCGCCTCGCGATTCCGGGCCGCGCCGATAAGCTTGCCGTGACGCAGGCGCCGAAACTCGCCTCCGCCAACCCCTCCGCCATTCCATTCGACACGCGCTTTTCCGCGGCTTTCACCCCCGGCGTTCCGGAGAGCACTTTCCAACTCGCCTCGGCCGAGCAGACGATTGTGCATCAACAGGGACCTGTCCGGCGGCTTACCCGCACCGAATCATTGCCGCATGGCGCGCCTCGCAGTCGAGCGGCCGCGCCGACGGCGAGCGCGAATCAGGAGACGGCAGGCGTCGGCACCTGGTCGCCGCCAGCCGACCACCGCAGTATTTTTGAGCGCCTGTTCGGCGGCTCATCGGCTTCGCCCTCGATCTTCGCCAAACTGTTCGGCTCGCCGTCGACCGACAAGGTCGAACTGGCCTACGCCTCGGCGGATACGGACGGCATGACGGCGGGCACGACCGGCGGTCTCTATGATCGGCAGACTGCGGTCTACGATATCTCCGCCCACATGGTGTACCTGCCGAACGGAACGGCGCTGGAAGCGCATTCCGGACTCGGCGGCGATCTCGACGATCCCGCTTCCGCCAAGGCGCGCGATCGCGGCGTCACTCCGCCCGATATCTACACGCTGCGGCCGCGCGAGCATCTGTTCCACGGCGTGGCGGCGCTGCGCCTCATTCCAGTCGACGAGAGCAAGGTATTCGGCCGGGCTGGACTTCTGGCGCACACTTACATGCTCGGTCCCAACGGCCAGTCGAACGGCTGCGTCTCGTTCCGGGACTACGATGCCTTCCTGCAGGCCTACCAGAGCGGCGAGATCACCAAGCTCGCCGTCGTGGCGCATCTCTGAGGCGGGGCGCCGTCGATCAGCGGTAAAGTCTGAGCGTTGCAAAAATGCTGGCCGTTGCGATCGACGGTTTTCTCTGATCGTGCGGTTTTAGATGTCGCCTTCTTGAACGCCGCGCCGCCGCTGCCATAATCGCCGCACTTTGAGACGTGGCGCGGCTCTATCGCGCTAAATTCCGCAAGCTTAATCCGGGCTCGACGATCCGGAACTAGAAACCTTTGGGAGGGATCGGCATGAAAAAGCAATTGGCGGTGGCACTGTGCCTGCTCGCCGTCAGCGTCGTTGGTGCATCCGCGGCCGAGACCTGGCCGTCGCGGCCCGTAAAGCTGATCGTCGGATTTGCCGCCGGCGGCCCGACCGATCTGTTCGCGCGATTGATCGCGCAAAGCCTGACGGCGCAGACCAAACAGAATTTCTTTGTCGAGAACGTTGCTGGCGCCGGGGGCAATGTCGGCGCCGAGCGCGTGGCGAAGGCGCCGCCGGACGGCTATACGATCCTGGTCACCGGTGGCAATCTCACCAACGCTCCGTTCCTTTACAGCCACGTCGGGTTCGATCCGATCAAGGATTTCGAGGCCGTCACGGTCGGCGCCGAGACGCCGGTGGTGCTGGCGGTCAATCCGCAGGTGCCGGCGCACAGCGTCAAGGAACTGGTGGCGTGGATTCGCGCCAATCCCGGCAAGGAAAGCTTCGCGTCGCCGGGCACCGGCACGCCGCCACAGCTTGTCGGCTCGCTATTCCAGCATTCGCTGCAGCTCGATCTGGTGCATGTGCCGTTCAATGGCGGCGCTCCAGCGGTCGAAGCCACGGTCGGCGGTCACACCCCAATTTCGTTCGGCGCCATGGCGCCGGCGGTGCCGCTGATAAAATCCGGCGCGCTGCGCGCGCTGGCGGTGACCGGCAAAACGCGCTCGCCGGCACTGCCCGACGTGCCCACCATGGCGGAGGCGGGCTTCCCCGACGTCATTGGCGTGACCTGGACGGCAGTAGCGGCGCCGGCCGGCACGCCGAAGGATATCATCGCCAAGCTGCACGACCTGATCGTCGCCGGCCTCAAGCAGCCCGCCGTCATCGCCAAGCTCACCGCGATGGCCTATGTGCCGATCGGCAATTCGCCGCAAGAATGCGAGGCGTTCTTCAAATCCGAAATGGCCACCTGGGGCCCGGTCATCAAAGAAGCCGGACTGAAGGCGGAGTGACCTGGCCACCTCATTGCGTAAACGGAGATAAGCGGCAGCGGCGACAATGAGCACTCCGGCCCCGCTGAATTGACACCGCACGCGCCGGTGGCGCACAACCGCGCGTCCTAATGTTCCATTGGAATTGGCAATGACGATCACTCGCAAGCCTACGGCGTTCGGCGACATGCGCGGCTGGATGAAGGCGCTTGGCGCTGCCGGCGAACTGCACACTGTTGACGCGGAAGTCGACTGGGACGTCGAACTTGGCACCATCACGCGGCTGGCCCAGGGCTCGGGCACCGGTCCGGCGTTGCTGTTCAACAACATCAAGGATTACGGCAAGAACGCGCGCTGCCATCAGGTTTTTACCTCCGGGCTGTCGAGTGCGCGCCGGGTCGCCATGATGATGGGGCTGCCGCCCGACACGCATGCGCGCGAGCTGGTGAAGATCGGCCGCACGCTCCTGACCGAGAGTATCGCGCCGAAAATCGTCAAGACGGGCCCGGTCAAGGAGAACATCGTCAAAGGCAAGGATATCGATCTCTACGAATTTCCGGTGCCGCAGTGGAATTGTATCGACGGCGGCCGCTACATCCTCACCTATGGCGGCGTCGTCACCAAGGATCCGCACACCAACGTGATGAATGTCGGCGTCTATCGCGGCATGGTTGCCGGCAAGGATAAGATCCCGATCCTGATGTGGCGAGCGCAGCATATCGGCCATCACGTCACCGCTTGGCAGGAGGCCGGCTACAATGAAATGCCGATCGCGGTCGCGATCGGCTGGGAGGATTCGCTCGGCTTCGTCGGCGGCTCACCGGTGCCCAAGGGGATGTGCGAATACGACGTCGTCGGCGCCATCCGCGGCGAGCCGGTCGAACTGGTCAAGTGCGAGACCGTCGATCTTTACGTGCCGGCCAGCGCCGAGATCGTGATCGAGGGTGTGCTCAAATTCGATCCCAACACCTACACGATGGAAGGCCCGTTCGCCGAGTTCACCGGCTATGTGGCCGGCGATCGCTCGCGCAAGCCGACCATTCATATCACCGCCATCACGCATCGCACCGATCCGATCCTGCGCGGCACCATCGAGGGCTCGATGCCCGGGAGTTTTTCCGAGAACGGTGTTTGCTCGTCAATCATGCGCGCGGCGACCGCCTGGAACGTGCTCGACCGTGCCGGCGTGCCGAGCGTCACCGACGTTTGGTGCCCGCCGGTGCAGACCGGCATCAACGTCTACGTGCAGATCAAACAGAGCTATCGCGGTCAGGCCAAGCAGGTCGCCAACGCGTTGTGGGGTTCATCGGCCGCCCACGTGCGCTACAAGCACGTCATCGTGGTCGATGACGATATCGACATTCACGACTACGCCGCTGTCGACTGGGCAGTCGCGTACCGCGTCAATGCCGGCGAGGACGATGTCGTCATCATGCCGTCGACCTTCGGCGCCGGCCTCGATCCGTCGACGCGGCGGCGCGACCGCAACGTCTCGCAGTTCGGCACCGGCAAGTGGAACCGCCTGCTGATCGATGCCACCGTCAATCTCGACTACGATCCCGATCCCGACCTCGGCGGCGCGCGTTTTCCGCCCAAGGTGTGGCCGGCGCAGGAAGACATCGACGCGGTGCACAAGCGCTGGGCCGAGCTTGGGCTGGATGGAGAGAAGAAGTAATCACACTTGTCGACATCCGCGTGGGCGGATGACCCAGTAGTCACAATCCTCACGGTCAATATTTCAACGCCGGGAATGCTGGATGCCCCGCCTTCGCGGGGCATGACAGTTCGTCACGGCACCGGCAGTACCGGCTTGCCCTCCGGCACCTGCATGTCGAAGGCGCACAGCAACGCCGCCGTCGATGCGTAGTTGCCCATGAGCAGCACAAGTTCGACGAGTTTGTTTGGGGGAAATTTGGCCTTGACGCGCGCAAAGGCTTCGGACGTGACCTTGTGATCGCGGAAAATCTGCCGGCCGAATTCGATGATGGCGGCGTAGGTTTCGTCGAGGCCCTGCGTGCTCTTGCGGTATTTGATGACGTCGATGATGTCCTGGGGCACGCCTTCCTTCAGGGCCTCCGGCTCATGCGCGGCCCATTCGAACCGGCTGTCCATTTCGCGCGCCACGGTGAGGATCGCGATCTCGCGGGTCTTGGCGTCGAAGCATTTGAAGCGCAGATGCTGGTTCATCACCTGGTGCGCTTCCACGGTGGCCGGGCTGTAGAGATTTAGTCCGGAAGGTCCGCGCAGGCCGACGATGGTCTTGCCGGGCGTCGAGGCGCGGTCGAAGGCGCGTTGGCCGACCTCGTCCAGTTCCTCGCGCTTGCGCAGCGGCAGACGGCATCCGGATTGCGGGTCGATATCGGAAGGCATGGGCATGTGAGGGAATCCTTGAGTTTCTTTTGCGGCGTAAGATTAGCGTGTACTTTTCGTCATTGCGAGCGAAGCGAAGCAATCCAGTCGGAGCGAGCCGCTCTGGATTGCTTCGTCGCTTCGCTCCTCGCAATGACGAGTTGGGATTGTTAGTATTTGCCCCGGAATGACGGAGGTGGCATGTTTTTCGAGGGCTTCACGCGCATCGTGACCGTGCACGGCGGCAAGGGCCCGCCGCTCCTGTTGTTGCACGGCAACCCGTTCAGCCACCTGTCCTGGCAACGTTTCGCGCCGCGGCTGGCGCAGGAATTCGCCGTCGTCGCCACCGACCTGCGCGGCTACGGCGATTCGGAGAAGCCGCCGGGCGGCAACAACCACGAGAATTATTCGTTCCGCGTCATGGCGCAGGACCAGATCGAGGTCATGGCGGCGCTGGGCCGTGTGTCACGAGCATCGCCGGTCCACACGGCGGTGCACAACTGTACGAGAGATGAAGGAAGGCCCTTCGAGGTCGGCAGTCAGGTGCTGATCTCAAGCCACCGCAAGCTGCTGTTGTCAAAAGCAATGGTGGTGAGCGTTGCGGAAACGCCAGGACATGATCCTGGCAGGCAAGGTTGAGAGAGGCGAGCGCAAGCGAACCGTCGATGAAGTGTCGAAAGCTGATTAGACGATGTCAGAATCGGGGGCTGACCCTGCCTCCGAGATCAACTCGGGGGAAGCCTGAAGTCTGTCCGAGTGGCATCCGGCATGTAGACGGCGCGAAGCTCAACCAGGCTTTTGTACGGAACGTGAGAACCTGTGCTCCGATGCAAAGGGAGAAGTCACAAGCGGCTAAAACCGCGAGGATCAGAGTACCGATGCGGCGCACAGGGACGGAGTGGCTCGTAGTAGGGATGAAGGCTCTGTAATGGAGCCGGACCGAAGGGGCCGCGTTGTTCAGCCGAAGCTGCGGGCCAACTGGTGACAGGAGGAGCCTGTGGACAAAGCAAAGCCGTTCGACATCCCCAAACGGGAAGTCTGGGAAGCCTTCAAGAAGGTGAAGGCCAACCAGGGAGCGGCCGGAGTAGACGGACAGACGATTGCGGACTTTGAGGCTGATCTATCAAACAACCTCTACAAGCTCTGGAACCGGCTGTCGTCAGGGAGCTATTTTCCTCCGCCGGTGCGACGGGTGGATATTCCGAAGGGAGATGGCGGAACGCGCCCGTTGGGCAT